>OY970268.1:0-2827934 GCA_963715735.1 uncultured Thermoleophilia bacterium | reverse complement strand
GCACGGCAGGAAAACGGGCTCAGTCCAGTTCGGACTCAAGGACGGACGTTGGGTCCTCGCCGAGCACCGGCGCGTCCTCACGAATTGGCGGGCGCTCTTCCAAATGCGCGCGGACGCTCTTGAGGAGGGTCGCTTTTTGTAGGCCGCTTTTTCTGCCTTTCGCCCAGGGCCTGCCTGGGTGCAGGATGTCCCATAAGGATTTCATCTGGTCACCGCGGCTAGTGCCGCCCCCAGGCTCACCCCCAGGTGGGTGATTGCCGAATCCCTTGACAACCCCATTCCAGAGCGGTTGATAGTGGCCGATTAGGAGTCGCTCCGCGAGTGGGATCCATATGTCATCCACGACCAAGTAGCGGCACCGGAAATCGGCGGGGTCTAGATTGTTGACGGCCTCAAGCGATCGCTCGTGCTCGCGGAGGCGGCGGAAGAGCTTTGGCCCGGGCGAAGCATCAAGCCCAACCAGCCCTCCCCGGCCCCCGGGCGGCGCGGCCTTCCCCACGTATATAGGCCATGCGCAGTCAGGAAAAGCGACGGGGGCGTACGGCTCAAAATCGCCCTGATAATAGATCGCATAAAGGCCGGCGCCGGCGAACGTCTCAAGCGGCGGCAGGGGCTCGCAAGGCTTCCGCAGAAGCGCGCGACCGACGCTCCGGCCGAGCTCGACCCGATCTAAGGGATTGAAGGAGACGGGGATGAAGGAGTTGGTCTCGGCGATTCGCGGAAGGCTACGCGTTTCGCCAGTCGCGACTCGGCGGAGACTCCCGCCTACCTCCGTATGCGGCGCGAAAGCCACTTCCGCAGGACTTTGAATCGGTAGCCCAACGCCACTGAGTCGTTCGGGCTCTGAGCCCAACGGTCGAACTCAAGGAGCTCATAGCTCGCTTTAGCTACATCGGCCTCGGCGACCTCGCGGTTTTCGCGACGAGCCTCCTCAAATTTCTCGAGATGAGAGCGCGGGACGCTCTTCGTCCAGCTCTTGCTGTTAATACCCGCGTAGAGGATGAAGTAGAGAGTGACCGTACCAAGGGAGCGAAGCAGCTCGTCGCTGTCCACGAAGGCTTCGGCCATGCGGTCGAGCACGCCCCGGACGCGTTTCTCCGCAGCTTTCGCCTCCACCTTCTTTTCATAGTCGCGAAATTCGATGACGAAGCCGTCGAGGTAGGCCTTCTTCAGGTCGACGACATCGTCCGAATCAGCCAGCAAGAGAAACTTGCAGATCAGATCGTAGTGGCGGTAGCGCGAGTTCGAAAAGGGGACCTTCTTGGTGAAGAACTGGTGGTCAGCAAGTTTCCGGATGACGGGGGGAATCGGCCCGCGAAATGCGTTTCGTTTCTCGGCTGCGCTGAGCGGCACGGCCTCGTTCAAGCGTGAAAACATCTCCTCGATCAGCTCGGTGTCATCGGTCTGAATCGTGATTACCGCGAGAGCACGCGAGTCGAAGCGGGCCTTCAGACGGGGGTGCTGTTCGGCTAGCTCTGAGTAGGTCAGACCCGTAACGTCGATGTCCGGTTGATTGACCAACTCGATGTCGTGACTGAGTGGATAATCGTTGTCGATAAACCCCCATATCGCGTCAAGCCGCTGCTTCCCATCGATGATCGCGTAGCGATAGTTCTTGCCCCCGATCTTCTTACCTGGGTAGAAGTCGTGAAAGTAGAACTTCGGTATGTCGAAGCCATTCAAAATCGAATCGACGAGGAGTTGCTTCTTATCGAGTGGCCAGATGTCAGCGGCGCGCTGGTACGGCGGGTCAAGCCAGAGCTCCTCCCGATCCAAATAGAGGTTAAAGACGGTCGCGTCGTCGAGTCTGTTGATCTGATAGTTCATGACCAGAGGCCCTCCTGCGTCAGCTCCGAGACGTTCGCCAGCTCAGGGAAGACCGAAAGTCTCGTCATCCGCAAATGGCGCAGCTCTCGCCGCACGTCTGTCTTATTAGCGGCCGGTACTACGTAGCGCGTTAGGCACGACGACGCCACTCTCTCTAGTGGGTGTTGCTTTTTGTGGGTAATGGTGAAGGAGCCCATTTGCGCCACGACACGGCTGAACTGACGCGGAGCTATACCCGCCGCCGGTTTCAGCTTTGCGACTCTGGCGTTTGCCACCTTGGAGGGAAGGTAACCATCGAGGACGTCGTCTTGCCCGAAGAGTGGAATGTCCGCAGGAAACTCAGGAGCAAGATTGGCCAGCACATTGAGCTCGAGCGGAAGCAAGGCCCACACGCACGCGTCAGCGTCATCCTTGTCTTCGGGGTCCGCGCTTCTCTGCATCGCGAACCAGAGAGCGACAAGGGGACTATCGGACCAGTCGAGGAGCCGCGTCGGCACTTCATGATGCTGCATGAGGAATAGCCACTCCCACTCCCTTTCTGGAATCGTTTTCAGAAAGGGATACGCGTTCTGCTTGAACCGTTTGATCAGCGTCTCCTCCGCCTCGACCTTACGGGGCGGACGCGCCAATGAAGGAATCAGCTCGTGAGCAAGCTTGCTGTGCCCGCGGTACCAAACGGTCTCCTCCTCGGGCCGGCCAAAAAGTGCGCCGACAAACTCAGTAACGCTATGGATCTCAACCGACTCCACATTGGCGCCACTCGTAACCTCGTCGCCCTCCTCGGTCTCGGCGGGCTCCTGATCATCTGTCTCCGATTGCATATCTCCAGGCACAGAGACAAGACTATGTGTTTGCGGCTAACGAAGTGGTGCTATTCCGCGCAAGAGGCATCCTGGCCAACCCATCCATGCCGAGGTGAACCGCTGTCTGCGAACCGTTCTCGGCGAGCGCGAGGCCGACGTGATTCGACGAGTGCCGCGTCCACTCCCCGTGACAGGGCGGCACGTGAGTCACGTGGTCCTTCCTACCGTACGAGCGCGATACCGGGTCTGGTGAGGCGTCGGATGCCCGATTGGTCGAGGAAGAACTTCGAGGATCTTCGAGCATCAGCCCGCCTGATGTCCCGATGATCACGAGGTGATCGACAAGCGGTTTGGAATGTGTTCCCGCGTCGCATCCGGCGGTCGTCCGGTTGTTCGAGGCGAGCCCTGAGGGCTCCGAGGTCATCTGGAGGGTCGGCCGGGGCGCTCGCCCCGCCGACCCTCGATCCTTCGCCAGCGACTCAGCCCCTTGCCACGGCCGCTGCCACCCTGACCTATCTGGCGCCTCCCAAACCGAAGCCGAAGCCCCAGCCGGCGTATTTGGCGTCACTGAAATCCCAGCCGCCCTGCGGGGCCCTGACCGGAGCTATGCCTTCCGAGGCCGGGACCGGCTCGCAGGGGCCGACCTCGCCTTCGGCGACTCGCACCTGCCCCACGGTGTCGATTTGCGCCTGCCCCAGGCTTTCGGTTCCCAGGCTGTTGGGGGGAACCGGTTGCTGGTAGCCAGGGGGGGTGGGCGAGCTGGACATGATCAGCGTTTGGTCGGGCCTGAGGCCGGTGGGATCGACCACGAAGCTGGGCCAGCTGGCCAAGGTTCGGTCGCCCTGGCGGTAGGCCTCTCGTATGTCTTCGTCCATTTCCCGCCTTTGCTGATAGTCGCCGACGGCGATGGTCAGGGGACCGTCGATGCTTTCGTAGTCGAAGCCGGCCCAGGGTTGGGGTTGGGGCTGGCCTACTTGGAGCGTCCGGAGCAGCGCCATCGACGGCTGGTAGTGCGGTTCGCGACAGGTCATCCCGGCCTCCAGGAAGGTGACCTGGGAGGCGATGCCGGCTTCCTCCAGGGCCTGTTCGACGCCCTCGGGGTCGCCGAGGCTGTAGATCTCGATCTTCACCCCGCCGCCCTCCTGCGGTTCGACCGCGAAAGCGGCGGGAGCGTTGTCGCCGCCGGCGCTGACGACCAGCGCCGCCGCGACGGCGGCGAGGGCGACGCCACCGCCCATGGCCAGGCGCGGGCCGCGCCGCCAGGCCGGCTTGTCGGTCTCCGCCCTCGCCAGGGGCCGAGCCGGCAGCGGCTCGGCGAGGAGAGCATCGAGCAGCTCGTCCTCGGCGGGCGAGAGCGGGAGGCTGGCCGCCCGCTCGCGATCGACGGGGTTGGCGGCGGCCATCTCCTTCTGCGCGTCTTTCGATCTCATCGTTCCTCCTTCAGCTTCAGATTGGTCTTCGTGGAAAGGTCCGGGCCCCGCTCGGCGAGCGCGCGTCCAAGTCGGCGGCGAGCGCGGTGGAGGCGGCTGCGCGCCGCGATCGCGGAGATCCCGAGGACGCGGGCGGCCTCGGAGGGGCTCAGCTCCTCCCAGGCGCTGAGGCGCAGGATCTCGCGATCGTCGGGGTGCAGGCTCTCGAGCGCGGAGTCGAATCGCTCGTCGTGGTCCTCGGCGCTCGAGCGCGCGGCAACCGCGGCCAGGTCGCCGCGAAGGCGCTCCGCCAAGCGGTGGCGGCGATGTTCGCCGCGACGCTGGTTGGCGAGGGTGCGGCGCGCCACTCCGTAGAGCCAGGGGCGAGCCTCCTCCCCAGGGGGCACCTCTGGCAGGCGCCGCCAGGCGACGAGGAAGGTCTCGGCGACCGCGTCGGCAGCATCTTCGGCGTCGGCGGTTCGCCGCAGGGCATAGGCCAGCACCTCGCGCACGTGAGCGCCGTAGAGGTGGCGGAAGCGTTCCTCCGCCAGCCGACGATCGAGGGTGTCGCGGTTATCGCTCGTCATCCCCTGCATTACTCCCAAGATGTCCGGCAGGACCCCGAGCGTTGCAGGCTTACGTGGCCTTCGAGCGCGGCGCCGACTAGCGCGACTGCGGCAGCTTGGCCGCGCCCCGCTTCGTGACCGGCGCCGACGGCGGCGGCACGACGGGTCCGATGTCCCCGTCCGGGGCCTCGTCGAGGTCGACGATCACCGGCGCGTGGTCGCTCGGGCCTTTCCCTTTTCGCGCCAGCCGGTCGACCCACGCCGCCCGAACCCGAGCGGCCACCGGCGCGCCGGCGAGGATCAGGTCGATCCGCATGCCCAGGTCCCGGTGGAACATCCCGGCCCGGTAGTCCCAGTAGCTGAAGACCCGCTCGCCCGGCCAGCGGTCGCGGATGACGTCGCGCAGTCCCAGGGCCTGGAGCTCCGCCAGCGCGGCGCGCTCGGGCGCCGTCACGTGCGTCTGCCCGACGTAGGCCTCAGGGTCGAAGACGTCCTCGTCGGCCGGGGCGATGTTCACGTCGCCGCAGACGACCGTCGCCTCGGGTCCCGCGGCCACCGCGTCGCGCAGCGCGGCCAGCCAGGCGAGCTTGTACTCGTAGTGCTCCGAACCCGGCTCGCGCCCGTTCGGCACATAGACCGAGTGCACGCGGATCCCGCCGCAGGTGGCGGACAGCGCCCGTGCCTCCGGATGTGGGAAGCCGGGGGCGCCGGCGAGGCCCGGAACGACGTCCTCGTTGCCGACGCGCGAGAAGATCGCGACGCCGTTCCAGCTCGCCTCACCGTGCACCGCGACCTCGTAGCCGCGGTCCGCCAGCTCGTCTCCGAGCAGATCGAGCAGGGCGCCGTCGGCGAGCTTCGTCTCCTGCAGGCAGACCACGTCCGGATTCCGCTCGTCCAACCAGGGCAGCAATCGCGGCAGCCGCTGCTTGACCGAGTTCACGTTCCAGGTGGCGATCCGCATCGAGCTGACGGTACTGCGAATGGCATCCTCGAACGCGGCGACTCTGGCCAGGAGCTCTGGTTGCGAACCGGCAGCCACAGAGCCCACAAGACAAGGGTCGGGATCAGTCCGGCCGGTACGTCGCCGACCAGGTGGATGTGCGCGTGAGGCTCGGTAAAGGCGAGTACGAACATCGTCGCCAGGTGGACGGTGTTGATCGCGAGGGCGAGGTCGATCGCCGAGCGGTGCGATGGTGGATCGTCGGCGCCGCGAAGGAGGGTGATGCCGATCACGAGGTTGATCGCCACCAACATCAGCACCACGCCCTGCTGGCCGTGGCCCCACATGAGCAACGATCCGAGCGTGCTGTCGTGGGCAATCACGTCGACGAACTCGGTCAGTCCCATGAACACGAAGTACACCGTCCAGAGCGCTCCATAGAGGCGCAAGCCCAGGCGCAGGCGCGCCATCCGGGACATCTCGTTCTCCGAACGAGCGGTCATCTGCTCAGACGGCCCTGGCTCGGGTCGCCACAAACCACGTCCCCGCACCGGCCCGTCCTTCGCCGCGCACCGTCAAGCCGGCGCGCCGGAAGCCGCGCCGCAGCGCGGAATGCGAGGTGTAGAACGGGGTCCTCGGGCCGTAGCTCGCGGCCACGAGGACGGTTCCATCGGCGTCCAGCGCCGCCGCCACGTCGTCGAACAGGACCGGGCAGTTGAGATGCACGATCAGGTCGAAGGGACCATGGGAGGAGGCCGCCTCCCTCGGCTCGGCGACCTCGAAGCGCGCGCGCTCACCCGCCTTTGCCCGCGCCAGGTCGATCATCTCCGGCACCACGTCGATGCCGAGCACCTCCGCCTGCTCGAAGCGGCCCGCCAGCCACAGCGCCCCCGCGCCGGTTCCGGTGCCGACGTCGAGGATCCGCCGCGCCGACAGGTCGAGCCGCTCGACGGCGGCGACGAGGGGAGCCAGGTGATCGCTTTGGTCCGGCCGTACCCGCTCGTCCCACCCGGCCGCGGCGCCCGCGAAGAAGCGGCGCATGGGACCGCGGGCCAGTCGCCAGGCGCCCGGCACTCGAGCGACCGCCTCGGTGAGGACGCGACCGGCGACGCGGATCCGCAGCGGAGGCGAGGACTCGGCCTCCGCCCCAGGGTGGTCCGTGTCGGGTTCGCGGGTCATGCCGTCGCCGCGGCTCCGGCGAAGAAGAGCGTCAGCATCGTTCCGAGCGTCTCCTGGGGCGCCGCCTCGGGCTCGAGCAGCGTCTCCAGCGCGAAGCCGTTCGCCATCGCGATCGTCATCGTCGCCAGCTGCTCGGCGCTGATCGCGGGGGGGATCGGGAGCTCCTCGGCGTGAGCCTGCAGTGCCGCGGCGAGGCGCTCGCGCATCCAGCGATACCGCGTGACCAGCTCTTCGCGGAAGTCCTCGTCGCGGCCGGCATAGGCGTGGAACTCGAAGAAGAGACGATGCCAATCGGGATCGGCCGCGAGCATCGCGGCAAAGACGTCACCCGCGCGGGAGGCCTTCTCGGCGGGCGCGCCCTCGCCGGCGATCACACGCTCGATCTCCTCCATCCGCTCGCCGAAGCGCTCGTCGAGCATCGCCAGGAACAGCTCCTGCTTGTTCTTGAAGTTGGCGTAGAAGGCGCCCTTCGTGTAGCCGGCGTCCTCGGCCACTCGGTCGATCGAGGTTCCGTCGAGCCCCCGTTTCACGAAGGCCCGCGCCGCCGCGGCCATCAGGCAGCGGCGGGTCTCGGCGCGCCGCTCCTTATGGGTGAGCCGCTTCGGCATCAGGCCGGCACCTGGCTGTGGCGAAGGCAGCCAACCGACCAGGCGGGCAATCTCGGTGAGAACCGGGCCCAGGGGCGCTTGGACAGGGGCGGGTCGGCGGCGGAGGCCGACCAAGCGACCACCGGCTCCGGGACGTTCTTCAGCCAGTGCAACTGACGCTCTCCCAGCTCCACGCCATCGAGCGTGCCCGTCGCGGCGCGGGCGTCGTCTGAGACGAGAACCTCGCCGCCGCCGGCGGCGGAGCAGAGCCGCGCCGCGACGTTGACCGCGTTTCCGTACCAATCGCCCTCGCGATGCACCGCCGTGCCCGTGTGAACGGAAACGCGGACCGGCGGAATGTCGGGAGCCGCACCGAGGCGCTCGACCAGCTGGACACCGAGCTCGATTCCCCGTCGCGGCTCGTCGCAACGCAGCATCATCGCGTCGCCGATCGTCTTGATCTCCTCGGCCCGGTTACGGGCCAGCAGACCGCGAACCTGGTCGTAGAACCGGTGAGCGACGTCGGCCGCGTCGCCGTCGCCGCGCTCGGCCGTGAGCGCGGTGAACCCAACCAGGTCCATGAACAGGAACGTGTGCAGGGGCGCGGTCGTGGCGTTCACATACCGGATGGTATGCAAATACTCATCGGTATGCAAACGCAAGCGCGCAACCGCCACATCGGGACTGCTGGGCTCTCAGTGAGCGGAGCTGCCCAGCTCGATCGCTACCACGCCGCCGACGACCAGCGCGATGCCTGCCGCCTGGACCATCGAGAGGCTCTCGCCGAAGATCGGCACGCTGAGGATGGCGATCGCCGCAACGCCGGCGGCGGCCCAGATCGCGTAGGCGACGTTGATCGGGAGGCCGCGGTCGAGGGCGAGCGCGAGGAAGACGAACGCCAGTAGGTACCCGATCGCGAGGATGACCGTGAACAGCGGCTTCGAGAAGCCTTCCGAGGCGCGCAGGCAGAGGGTCGCGACGATCTCGCAGGCAATTGCGATCGAGAGGAAGACGTAGCCCAACTCAATGGCTCAGGTCGGGCGGAGCGCGGTACCTATCGCCGCAACGCCTCTGGTGGATGGGAGGATTTGGAAAAAGATCAGTTCTTTTTAGCACGACGCGACAAGAGCTGCACGTCGTTCTCCAGGGCACGGGCTGGAAGGGTCAGGACGGGAGCACGGGGGCGAAGAGGGCCTCCAGCCAAGCCTCGTCCTCCAGCTGAGAGCGAACCTGGGCGAGGAATTCGGCCGCCGGTGCCCCGTCGATCGGCCGGTGGTCGACGGTCAGGGTCAGCGACAGCTTCTCGTCCTCGATCCCGCCAACCGCGAGGATCGCCGCCTGGGGCGGCACGATCAGGGCGTTGAAGCGCCGCACCCCCAACGGGCCGAGGTTGGAGATCGTGAAGGTGGCGGAGAGGATCTCTTCGGGCGTCAGGGTGCCGGCCTTGGCGGCCTCGGAGAGGCGCTGACGCTCGGCGCTCAGCTGCTCGATCGAGAGCGTGTCCGCGCGCGCGATCGCGGGGCTGATCAAGCCGCCCTCGAGGGCGAGGGCGAGGGCCACGTTGACGTCCTCGTGCAGGACGATCCCCTCGTCAGCGAACGAGCAGTTGATGTGGGGCTGGTCGCGGAGAGCGGCCGCGCAGGAGGCGACGAGCGCGTCGATCACCGAGGGGCGACGGTCCGCGGGCACCCGCTCGCGGACGGCGGCCAGGGGCCTCACGTCGACGCCCATCTCGACCCCGAACTGCGGGATCGTCGCGCTCACCGACATCGTCTTGGCGATCGCCTTGCGCATCCGGGACAGGGGGACGACAGCGGCCATTCTCTCTCCTCCGATCATAAAAGGTCTGGTTTATGATCTTATCACTCCCCATCCACCCCCGCGGCGTGCCACTACGCGCCGCGAGGAACCTCCGGCGCGCTAGACGAGGCCGTGGAGGAGGGCCGCGGTGGCGTCGATGTGCTCGACCATCGCGACGCGGGCGCCGGGGCCATCGCCGGCCTCGATCCGCGCGAGGATCTTGCGGTGCTGAGCGTGGGAGTGGCGGATCGACTCGGCGAGGATCGGCATCGAGGTGAGGATCTCGCTGAAGCGCACCTGCACGTCGGTCGCCGCCGCGGAGAGGCTGGGGGAGTTCGCCATTGCCGCGAGCGCCAAGTGGAAGCGCGAGTCGGCGCCGCGAAATCCGGTCCCCGGCACCTCCTTGGACTCCTCCAGCAGGCCGGTGGCGAGCTCGACCTGCTCCTCGGTACGGCGGGCCGCCGCAAGTTCGACGATCTCCGGCTCGATCGCGTGGCGGAAGTCGATCGCGTCGTCGAGCCCGGGCCCCATTTCGCGCACCAATTTGCGGACCCGCTGTTTGGACTGGCGCCGGTCGCTCTGCAACACGTAGGCGCCGCCGTGGCGGCCACGGCGAATCTCGACGAGGCCCGCCTGCTCCAGGGCCCGGAGTGCCTCGCGCACGGTGACGCGGCTGACGTGCAGCTGCTCGGCCAGCTCACGCTCGGTCGGGAAGCGCTCGCCGCGCGGGACGACGCCGAGCTTGATCGCCTGGCCGAGCCGGGCGACGGTCTCCTCGAACAGGTTGCGCGAGCGGATCGAGCGGAAGACCAGCTCGGGCGGCAGTCGATAGACCTCCTCGGCTGAGGGCGGCTGCGACTCGGTGGGCGTCTTCTCTGCCAGTGCTATTCCCCGCTCTGCAGCGATCCCGGTGGCGGGATCGCGCTGCTCATCTTATGTCCTCGCAGCCGGCCTATCCCTTTCGGCGGAGGGTCGGAGCGTCGGCAGCGGGCGAGACGAGCTTGACGCCGTACTCGCGCGCTATCTCGAGATGACGGCGCATGGCCTTCGAGGCTGCCTCGGCGCGTCCGCGTCGGATCTCGCTGAGGATCTCCTTGTGGCCGCGATGGAGGTCGGGCGTGAGCTCGCGGACGGCGAGACCGAGCGCGATGAACAAGCGCGCCCGCGTGTCTTCGATCACCGGCAGCAGCAGTTCGTTGCCGGAGGCGCGGGCGACGTGGCCGTGGAACTCGCTGTCGGCGCGGGTGAATCGCGCCAACCGCAGCCCGTCGTCGTCGGGTTCGTCGAGCAGGGCGCTCATCGTCTCGAAGGCTCCCTCGATGCGCGCCAGGTCGGCATCGGAGCGGCGTTCGGCGGCGAGCCGTGCGGACTCGCCCTCGACGGCCCGCCGCAGCTCGATCAGTTGCTCGAGTTCGAACAGCGCCGCCTTGGTCACCTTCTGGCGACCGTCGCGCTTCTGCGGCAGGACCACGAGGCCGCCCTGGGAGCCGCGGCGCATTTCCAGGAAGCCCGCGTCGATCAAGCCGCGAACCGCCTCGCGCAGCGTGGCCACGGAGATACCCAGCTGATAGGCGAACTCGCGACTGGGCGGCAGCTGGTCGCCGGGCAGGTAGGTTCCGAGCTCGATCGCGCGGCGGATTCGTTCCGCCGCAAGCGTGTAAGAAGACTTGTAGTGGATCGGGTCGATCGGTCGCGGCACGCGGTACCAAGCTTGTCATGGGGCCTGGTCCCTTCGGACAAGATTCTGACCAATATCGAATGCGGACGCTTCCGGGCCTAGGCAACCCGGACCGGAAGCCGCTTGATCCCGTTGAAGGCATTCGAGCGCAGCCGCTCCGGCGGCCCCGCCAGCTCCAGCTCGAACGCGCGGCCCAACAGCTCTTCGAAGACGACCCGTACCTCCAACCGGGCCAGCGGGGCTCCCAGGCAATGGTGGATGCCGCCGGGACCGAAGGCCATCTGTCGATTGGGCGTGCGGCCCACGTCGAACATGTCGGGATCGGGGAAATAGGCCTCGTCGCGGTTGCCGGAGCCGAGCCAGGTCGTGACCTTCTCGCCGGCGGCGATCGCGGTGCCGCCCAGCTCCGTGTCGCGGCTGGCGGTGCGCCGCTGATAGTGGATGGGCGTTGCCCAGCGCAGCATCTCCTCGCCCGCGAACCGGAACAGCTCCGGGTCGGCGCGCAGGCGCTCGAGCTGGTCGGGGTTTTCGAGCAGCGCCAGCATGCCGTGGGTGATCGTGTGCCGCGTCGTCTCGTTCCCGGCGACGGCGAGCAGGAGGAAGTTGACGTCGTACTCCTGCTGGGTCAGGCCCTCGAAGACGAGCAGGGAGACGAGGTCTTCGCCCGGTTCGGCGCGGCGGGCGGCGGCGAGCTTGCGGCCGAGCTCGATCACCTCGCGTGAGGCCGGATGCCCCAAAGGCAGCAGCCGGGACTCCTCGTCGGGCTCGTCGAACTCGGGATCCTGGCCGCCGATCAGCTGGTTGCCGAGCTCGACCACGTGGCGCCGCTCCTCCTCCGGGATGCCCATCAACTCGGCGAAGACCTGCATCGGGATTTCCGAGGAGACGTGCTCGACGAAATCGAACTCCCCGAGCGGCAGCGCCCGATCGAGCACGTCCGCGGTGATCGTCCGCATCCGCTGCTCCAGGGAGGTCACCGCCCGCGGCGTGAAACGGGGGTTGAGGGGAGCCCGCAGCTCGTCGTGCCGCGGCGGATCGGAATCGATGATCGATTTCCGCGCGGCGAGCTGATCGGGCTCGAGATCCCCGATGAAGATCCCGCCGAGCTCCGAGGAAAAGGTCTCGACGTCGCGGTGGACGGTCCGAATGTCCTCATAGCGCGTGACGACCCAAAAACCGGGGCCGTCGGCCTCCGGATTGAAGTGGACGGGGTCCTCGCGGCGCAGCCAGGCGAAGGCGTCGTGCGGGACGGCGTCCACGAACGTGTCCGGATCGGCAAGGTCGATCTCGGCAAAGGCGGTTGAATCGGTCATCTCGTCCTTCCGGTCGCTGTGGTCGGTCTGTTCTGAAGCGCGTGGGGGTCGTCGGCGATCGCGGTGCGCAGCGCGTCGAGGTCGAGCGCCTCGCCGATCAGGCGCCGGTACGGCGGCAGCCTGCGGGCGCCGTCGAAGGCGACGGCGGCGACGAGGCGGCCGTCGCGCTCGCCGGCGGCGAGCAGGCGGCTCCCGTCAGCGGTCTCCTCGACCAGGTGCATGCGCCGCGCCAGGCCCGGCAGACCGACGGCTTGGATCCGCACCCCGTACTGGTCCGACCAGAACGAGGGCACGCCGGCATAGGCGTCGCGCTCGGCCGGGGCGCGTGCCGCGTTGCGTCCGGCGAGCGCGCCCTGCTCGGCGGCGTTGGTCCAGTGCTCGACCCGGATCGGAGCGGCTCCGGCAAGCGGGTAGGGCCAGGCGGCCACGTCGCCGGCCGCCAGGACGTCGGGATCGACGGCGCTCGTCAGCGTCGCGTCGCAGCGGACCCCGGGCTCGAGGGCCAGGCCGCTGTCGGCGAGCCACCCGGTGCTGGGCACCGCGCCGAGGGCGACGACGACGAGGTCGGCCTCGATCCAACCCCCGTCGGCGAGCTCGACGGCGGCGACGCGCCCGCCGTCCCCGCGCAGGGCGGCGATGCCAACCCCGAGGCGCAGGTCGACGCCGTGGGCGCGGTGCAGGTCCGCGCAGCGCTCGCCCAGCGCCCGGCCGAGGACGGGCATCGGGGTCGGCGCGAGCTCGATCAAGCTGACCTCGAGGCCGAGCGCGCGGGCCGAGGCGGCGACCTCGCACCCGATGAAGCCGGCGCCGACGATCGCCACCCGCTCGGCGCCGGCAAGCGCGGCCCGGAGCGCCAGGGCGTCCTCCGCGCGCCGGATCACGTGCAGGCCGTCAAGCTCCGCGCCGGGGCCGGCCCAGCGCCGTGGATCGCAGCCGGTAGCGATCACCAGTCGCTCGTAAGCGACCTGCTCGCCGCTGGCGAGGGCGACGCGGTGGGCGGCGCGGTCGAGCCCGCTCGCCCGCTCGGCGAGCAGCCAGGTCGCCTCCAGCTCTGCCGGCAGCAGATGGTCGGCGACATCCTGGGCAGGAGTAGTCAGCAGCTCCTTGGAGAGTGGCGGGCGCGTGTAGGGCATGTGGGGCTCCTCGCCGACGACGACGATCTCGCCGTCCCAGCCACCGTTCCGCGCCCCCTGGGCCGCGCGCAGGCCGGCCAGCGAAGCACCGATGACGACCAGCGCCGGCACCTCAGCCGTCGAGCCTGATCGCCGCCATCGGGCAGACGTTCACGGCCTCTTCGAGCTCGGCGCGCTTCGACCCGTCCACCTCCTCCTGCCAACGCAGCCGATCGTCGTCACCGAGCTCGAACACGTCCGCCGCGGCGAACACGCACTCCCCGTGGCTCTGGCAGAGGTTGAGGTCGACGATTACCTGGATCGTCCCGTCCGTCTTGCTCGCGCCGCCGTTCTCCATCTCGGTTCCTCCCTTGCATTCTCTCTGCGATACCCATTATGGTCTCATATTAGACTATTAACACATGGTCCTCGCACGAACTGGAGAGGAGAGGGAATGAACTCGTCCACGAAAGGCGCGCCCGCCGGACGCCGGGCCCTCCTGACTGAGGAGACGGTCGCCTGATGCCCGACAACAGAGGCGTCGCCTACATCGAACCTGGGAAGGTAGAAGTCCAGTCGATCGACTTCCCGACCTTCGAGCTGAAGGACGGCCCCGGCGTCAACCCGGCCAACGTCGGCCGCCAGCTGCCCCACGCGGCGATCGTCAAATGCGTGACGACCAACATCTGCGGCTCCGACCAGCACATGGTCCGCGGCCGCACCACCGCCCCCGAAGGCCTCGTCCTCGGACACGAGATCACCGGCGAAGTGGTGGAGGTCGGGCCGGGGGTCGAGTTCATCGAGGTCGGCGACCTGGTCTCGGTCCCGTTCAACATCGCCTGCGGGCGCTGCCGGCGCTGCAAGACCCAGGACACCGGCGTCTGCCTCAACGTCAACCCCGACCGCCCCGGCTCCGCCTACGGCTACGTCGACATGGGCGGCTGGGTCGGCGGCCAGGCCGAGTACGCGCTCGTGCCCTACGCCGACTGGAACCTGCTCAAGTTCCCCGACCCCGAGCAAGCGCTGGAGAAGATCCTCGACCTGACGATGCTCTCCGACATCTTCCCGACCGGCTACCACGGCGCCTACACGGCCGGGGTCACCTCGGGCTCGACCGTCTACGTCGCCGGCGCCGGCCCGGTCGGCCTCGCCGCCGCCCACTCCGCCCAGCTGCTCGGGGCCGCGGTGGTGATCGTCGGCGACCTGCTCCCCGAGCGCCTCGCCCAGGCCCGCAGCTTCGGCTGCGAGACGATCGACGTCTCCGAGGGCGACCCCAGGGACCAGATCGAGCAGGTCCTCGGCGTGCCCGAGGTCGACGCGGCGATCGACGCGGTCGGCTTCGAGGCGCGTGGGCACGGCTCCGACGCCTCACACGAGGCGCCCGCGACCGTGCTCAACTCGATCATGGACGTGACCCGGGCGGCCGGGCGGCTCGGCATCCCGGGCCTCTACGTGACCGGCGACCCTGGCGCAGTCGACGAGGCCGCAAAGGAAGGCTCGCTCTCGATCCGGATCGGCCTCGGCTGGGCGAAGTCGCACAGCTTCGCCACCGGCCAGTGCCCGGTGATGCGCTACCACCACGGCCTGATGCAGATGATCCTCGCCGACAAGGCGCAGATCGCCAAGGCGGTGAACGCGACGGTGATCTCGCTGGCCCAGGCTCCGCTCGGCTACGAGGACTTCGACTCCGGTGCCGCCAGGAAGTATGTGATCGACCCGCACGGGATGCTGCCGGCGCGATGAAGCTCGACGTCTACTGCTCCCTCTGGGTCTATCCCGGCACCCCCGCGCACGCCGCGCGATCGATCGCCGCCGCCGGCTACGACGGGCTCGAAGCCATCTGGCCCGATGCGGAGACCGAGCAAACCGCCCTAGTCGAGGCGACCAGATCGGAGGGGCTGAAGCTCGCCCCACTCGTCCTCGTCGAAGGCGAGACCCCGGCAGATCAGTTGCGCCGCTTCCGGGCCCAGCTCGAGGAGATCCTCCCGCACCGCCCCGATCGCATCGTCGTCCACTCGGGCCGGGACCACTGGCCGCTGGCTGAGGCGATCGCCACGTACGAGCGAATCGTCGAGATCGAAGCGGAGCTGGGAGCGCGCTGCGCGCATGAGACCCATCGCTGCCGGCCGCTGGGATTCCCCTGGACGACGGCCGCGATCCTCGACGCCGTTCCCGACCTCTGGCTCTGCTGCGACTTCAGCCATTGGGTCCTGGTCTGCGAACGCCTGCTCGAGGACCAGGCCAAGGCGGTGACGGCGGCCGCGCGCCGTGCCCTGCACCTGCACGCGCGGGTCGGCACCACCCAGGCACCCCAGGTGGCCGACCCCGCCGATCCGCGGGTCGCTCATGAGCTGGCGAGCTTCGAGAGCTGGTGGGAGATCGTCTGGGACAGTCAAGCCGCCGCCGGGTTCGAGCGCAGCACCCTGACGCCGGAGTACTGCCCGCCGCCCTACCAGCCCTTGACCGCGGACATCGCCGCCCTCCCGACGCTGTTGGCGGGGGTCTGCGAGTGGCAGGCCGCTCGTCAGCGAGAGCTATTCGACCGCCGCGCCGACGAACGCCGGCATCAATCCGCCGCGACCTCGATGTAGGCGAGCACGTCTCCGACCTCGGCGTCCTCTCCTTCTTTGACGACGATCTCGACCAGGGTCCCGCTGTGCGGGGCCTCGAGCGCGGAATCGAGCTTGTCGGTGGCGATCTCGGCGATCTCCTCGCCGGCGCTGACGCGCTCGCCCTCCTTCTTCAGCCATTCCGCAACGGTCGCCTCAACCATGTTCTGGCCCCACTTGGGGAGGATCACCGGCTCGCGTTTGGAGTTCATGAGAGCACCTTTCTGATTGCCGCCTCGATGTCGTCTTCCTGCGGGACCACGAACGACTCCAGCTTCGGCGCGTAGGGGATCGGCACGTTCGGCACCGCGACCCGGACCAGCGGCGCCCGCAGCGAGTCGTGGGCCGCTTCGGCGATCGTCGCGGCGACCTCCGAGGCGGCCGAGCAGGCGAGGCGCGCCTCGTCGGCGATCACCGCCCGGCCGGTCTTCCGCACCGAGGCGAGGATCGCCTCGGCCGGGAACGGGTTGAGGCTGCAGAGGTCGACCACCTCGACGCCGATCCCCTCCTCGGCCAGCCGCTTGGCGACCTTGCGGGCGCGCACCGCCATCAGCCCGATCGCGAACACGGAGACGTCCTCGCCGTGGCCGCTCACCTCGACGTCGCCCAGCGCCAGCGGCTCGGGGCCGATCTCGCCTTTGGCCCCGGCCAGCGCCGGCTGGTAGAGGACGACCACCGGGTCGTCGCTGCGCACCGCCGCGCGGGTCAGCCAGAACGCCTGGTTGGCGGTCGAGGGGACGACGATGCGCAAGCCGCCGGCGTTCATCAGCATCGGGTAGGAAACGTCGGAGTGCTGGGCGGCGAAGCCGCTGGCGCCGCACGCCGCGATCAGCGTCAGCGGCACCTCGACCTGGCGGTCGGTCATGTAGCGGATGCGCCCGATCTGGTTGACCAGCTGGTCGTAGGCGACGTAGGTGAAGCTCGCGTACATGATGTCGACGACCGGCCGCAGCCCGCTGATCGCCGCGCCGAGGGCGGCGCCGAGGAAGCCGGCCTCCGAGATCGGCGTGTCGATCACCCGCTCGGGCCCGAACTCCTTGGCCAGACCCTGGGTGGTGCTCATCACCCCGGTGCGGACGTCCTCGCCCCAGAGCAGGACCCGCTGGTCGGAGCGCATCTCCTGGGCGATCGCGTCGGCGATCGCCGGGCCGAGACGGTTGGCGGCCGAGACGGTGCTTTGCTCAACTGCGTTCATCAGACGTATACCCCCGTGAGTGCGGTCTCCAGTTCCGGCTCGGGCGCCTCCAGGGCGGCCTCCAGCGCGGCTCCAAGTCGTTGGCGCGCGTCGCCCTCGGCCCGCTCGCGCGCGGCGCTGCCGTCCATGTCCAGCTCGTCCATTTCGCGGGCGAGGCGGGAGATCGGGTCGCCGTCGCGGACCGGCTCGGGCCGGTATTCGCCGGCGTAGCGCTCATCTCCCTCGTGATGGCCGTGCCAGCGCACGGTCCGGCACTCGAGCAGGGTCGGTCCCTCGCCCGCCCTGGCCCGGGCCAGGGCGGCTGCCATCTCGACGTGGACGGCGACCACGTCCTCGCCGTCGACCAGCACACCGGGGACGCCGTAGCCCTCGCCGCGGGTGAAGATGCCGGGGCCGGCGGTCACCTCCTCGGTCGCCGTGAACTCGGTGTAGCCGTTGTTTTCGCAGACGAAGACGACCGGCGCCTTCCAGACCGCGGCAAGGTTCAGCGTCTCGGCGAAGCTGCCGGTGTTGGAGGCGCCGTCGCCAAAGATCGGCACGCCGACGCTGCCGGTTCCCAGCTCCTGCGCGGCTTTGGCGATGCCGAGCGCCATCGGAATCCCGCCGCCGACGATGCCGTTGGCACCGGCGACGCCGAGCTCGGGGCAGGCGATGTGCATCGAGCCGCCCTTGCCGCCGCAGTAGCCGCTGGCGCGGCCGAGGATCTCCGCGTACATGCGCTCGGGGTCGAGGCCGCGGGCGAGCATCGGGCCGTGGCCGCGGTGCGAGACGGTGATCTGATCGCCGGGAACGAGTTGGTGGCAGACGCCGACGGCGACCGCCTCCTGGCCGATCCCGAGGTGCACGGCGCCGAGCACAGCGCTGCCGGCCTTGTGCATCTCGGCCAGCTGCTGCTCGAAGACCCTGACGTCGGTCAGGGCCTGCATCCACTCAGAGCCGCGCTGCCCGATCAGGCGCTCCCGCTCCTCCATTCAGCTCTCCCCCTTCGCATAGTTAGACATTAGGTCTGGTTTATACTCTTTTTCTCTAGACTCCGCAAGATGACCGATCCCGCCCCCCGCCTCCACGTAACCCGCTCCCGCGCCAAGCCCGGCGGCAGCGCCGCCGCGGCCGAGGGCACCGTCCCCTTCAAGCGCGCCCGCAAGCCGCCGTGGCTGAAGGTGCCGGCGCCGGGCGGGCCCAACTACCGCCGCCTGAAGGCGACGATCGGCTCCGACAACCTCCACACCGTCTGCGAGGAGGCCAACTGCCCCAACGTCGGCGAGTGCTGGGAGCGCGGCACCGCGACCTTCATGATCTTGGGCGACGTCTGCACCCGCCGCTGCGGCTTTTGCAACGTGCAGACCGGCAAGCCGACCTGGAACGACCCGCTGGAGCCGGCGCGGGTCGCCAACCAGGTCAAGCGGATGGGCCTGCGCCACGCCGTCGTCACCTCGGTGGATAGGGACGATCTGCCCGACTACGGCGCTTCTGCCTTCGTCGGCGTGATCCGCTCGATCCGGATGCAGGCGCCCGGCTGCAAGGTCGAGGTCCTGACCCCCGACTTCCGCGGCCAGGAGATGCCGCTGGCCAAGGTCGTCCACGAGCGCCCCGACGTCTTCAACCACAACGTCGAGACGGTGCCAAGGCTCTACCCGATGGCGCGGCGCGGCTCGCGGTTTCTGCGCTCGGCCCGGGTACTGCGTATGGCCAAGGAGATGGGCGGGCCCGAGGTCGTCACCAAGTCGGGGCTGATGGTCGGGCTCGGCGAGAGCTTTGAGGAGATGGTCGAGACCTTCGGCCTGCTGCGCGAGCACAAGGTCCAGGTACTGACCGTCGGTCAGTACCTGCGCCCGACTGAGAACCACCTGCCGGTGGTGCGCTACTGGCACCCGGAGGAGTTCGAGGCGCTGGAGCGGGCGGCCTATGAGCTGGGCTTCGAGTCGGTCGCGGCGGGGCCGCTGGTGCGCTCCAGCTACCACGCCGACCAGAACCTGCCGGAGGGCAAGCGGGTGGAGAGTTTGCTGGCACCCTGAACGCCGGCGACCGCGCCCAGCGAATCGGAATCGCTGGACGCGGTCGCGCGCCGACGCTGTCGCGGTCGAGACGGCTCAGCCCGCCCCGCTCGGCTCGGGGGCCAGTTCCGCCCCGCCCTCGGGTTCGTCGTCGACCGACTCGGCCAGGTCTTCGAACTCCTGCGGGCGGTTGCGCCGCAACCAGAGTCCCTGGCCGACGCCGAACAGGGCCGCCGCGACGAGCACCCACGGGAGCTGGTTCTGCCAGCCCGTTTCGGTTCCGGTGAGCAGGGCGTACTGGTCGATCCCCAGGTAGCAGGCGGCCAGCAGGGCGGCGGCTCCGATCAGCGGCAGGACGACGCGGGTGAGCAGGTGCGGGTCCTTTTCGCGCAGGAAGAAGACCGCCGCGGAGAGCGCGGTGACGCCTTGCAGGGCGACGATCCCCACGGTTCCGAAGGCGAGCATCGCCGCGGCCAGGGTGAGATAGGGGTCGCCGCCGCCCAGCACCTGCACGAGGACGAAGGCCGCGGAGATCGAGATCGCGACGACCACCGCGATGTAGGGCGATTCGTGGCGAGGATGGGCTTTGCTGAGCGCGTGCGGCAGGATCCCCTCGCGACCGAGCGCGAACAGGTAACGGGCGGCGCTGTTGAGGATCCCCAGCGCCGAGGCGAAGAAGCTGATGCACAGCAGGATCTGCATCAGGTCGAAGGCGAAGGTGCCGAGCGTCTGATCGGCGATCGCGAAGATGAAGCCTTCGGTGTCCTTTTCGGCGACCCCCTGCAGCGCCGCGTTGCCGTAGTAGCTGACCACCGACCAGGAGGTGATCGCGTAGAAGACGCCGATGATCCCGATCGTGATGAAGGTCGCCCTGGAGACGGTTCGCTTCGGTTCCTTGGTCTCCTCGGCGTAGATCGCCGTCCCCTCGAAGCCGATGAAGCAGGTGAAGACGAAGAGGATGGCGACGCCGGCCGAGCCGGAGAAGATCACCTCCGGCGAGAACGAGGAAAGGGAGAAGGCCGAGAGGCCTTTGTCGCTGAGGACGGCGACGTCCATCACCAGCAGCAGCAGCGCCTCGGCGACCAGGCAGACCCCGAGCACCCTGGCGCTCAGCTCGATCCGGCGGTAGGCGAGCAGGCCGACGACGGCGATCGCGATCAGAGCCCAGACGTACCATTCCATCTCGATCCCGAACCGTTCGTTGAAGATCGACTCGGCGAAGATCCCGAAGATCGCGAACACGCCGATCGCCACCGCCAGGTAGGAGATCCAGGCGACGTGCGCGGCGGCGACGCCGGTGGTGCGGCCGAGGCCGCGGCCGATGTAGGCGTAGAAGGCCCCGGCGTTGGTGATCCGCCGGCTCATCGCCGCGTAGCCGGCGGCGAAGCAGGCAAGGGCGAGGGCGGCGAGGACGAACGTCCCGGGAACGCCCGGACCGTTTCCGAACGCCATCGCGAACGGTGCCGAGCCGAGCATCGCGCCCAGGGGCGCGGCGGCGGCAAGCACCAGAAATACGACGCTGGGCACGCCGAGCGCATTGCGCTCGAGGTGTTCCTGTTTAGGTGAACTCGGTGGCGTCACAGACATTCTCCCCTCCTCCGATCCCACTCGGAGCATGATTTTCGGTCCTTGGACCTCTTTGTAGACCTTTCTACCATCCTCCCAAAGAGCCTGTCAAGGTCCTTCATGAAATAAGGTATGAGTACATGCCAAATAGCGAGGCGCGACCTCGCGCAGAGGGGAGAAGCGAGTGATCCTTTCGAGCAACGGACTGAGCGGACGACGCTGCCTGATCACCGGTGCAGCGGGCGGGATCGGCGCGGCGGTGGCGCGGCGGTTCTGCGAAGCGGGTGCGGCGGTGGTCGTCACCGACCTCGATCCCGCGCCGGTCGTGGGCCTGGCCGCCGAGCTCGGCGATGCCGGTTACACCGCCCACGCCCTGGCCCTCGACGTGACCGACGATGACGACGTCGCCGCAAAGGTCGGCGAGGCGGCCCGGCTGCTGGGCGGCCTCGACAGCCTCGTCGCCAACGCCGGCATCCTCACCGTCGCGCCGATCGACGAGCTGACCCCGGAGGCGTTCCGCCGCACGCTCGAGGTAAACCTGGTCGGCACCTTCCTGCCGATCCGCCACGCGGTGCCGCGGCTGCGCGAGGCCGGCGGCGGCGCGATCGTCTGCGTCGCCTCCCAGTCGGGGATCGAGGGGGTCCCCGAGGCCAGCGCCTACTGCGCGTCCAAGTTCGGTGTCGTCGGCGTCGTCCAGTCGCTGGCCCGCGAGCTGACCGGCGACGGGATCCGGGTGAACGCGGTCGCCCCGGGGCTCGTCGACACGCCGATGCTCGCCCACTTCTACGAGCGCCGGGCCGAGCTGCACGGCGGCGACGCCGACGAGCGGATGCAGCGGGCGATCGACGAGTACCCGATCGGCCGACTGGCGGCGCCGAGCGAGGTCGCCGACGCGATCGCCTTCCTCGCCTCCGACGCCGCCTCCTACGTCAGCGGCACGACGCTGCCGGTCATCGGCGGGCAGGTGAGCCGGTGAGCGCGCCCCGGCTCAACCACGTCTCGGTCACCTGCGCCGACTTCGACCGCTCGCTCGGCTTCTACCGCGACCTGCTCAGGCTGCCGGTGCTCGACCAGGGCGAACTCGGCTCGCGGGAGTCCCCCGCCCACGCGCAGATCATCGGGCTCGGCGAGGTGCGCCTGCGGTTCGCCGAGATCGCGCTCGGGGAGCACGCTTTCCTGGAGCTGTTCGAGTACCTCGAGCCGCGCGGGCAGGCGGTCTCCTCGCGCACCTGCGACCCCGGCGACGTCCATTTCGCGCTCACGGTCGACGGCGATATCGAGGGGCTGCACCAGCGCCTCACCGAGGCCGGCGTGCCGACGCGGTCGCAGCCCGCGACCCTGACCCGCGGCGAGTGGACTGGAGCGAAGGCCTTCTACGCGTCCGACCCCGACGGGGTCACGGTCGAGTTCATCGAATTCGCGGACGGCTATGCCTGAGCGGGCGCTCGTCCTCCAACACGAGCCGAACGCGCCGGCGGGCAACTTCGGCGAGTGGGCGGAGGCCCGCGGTTTCGAGCTCGAGGTGCTGATGGCCGCGGACCCCTGGGAGGTCCCTGACCTCGCGGACGTCGCTTTCGTCGCTCCGCTGGGGTCGCCCGACCACAGCTACGACGACGGCCTTCCCTGGCTGGCCCGCGAGCTCGACGTCCTCGCCGCCGCCCGCGAGTCGGGGACGCCGGTCTGCGGGATCTGCTTCGGCTCGCAGGCGCTCGCCCGCTCGCTCGGCGCCGAGACGCGACTCGCCGAGGAACCCGAGATCGGCTGGTACGAGCTCGAGCTCAGCACCGACCTCGAGCTTCCGGCAGGCCCCTGGTTCTTCTGGCACGAAGACCAATTCGACATCCCCCCCGGCGCCGAGCTGCTGGCCAGCACGCCGCGCGGGCCGGCCCTGTTTCGGTCCGGGAAGGACTGGGGGATCCAGTTCCATCCGGAGATCCACGCGGAGGCGCTGGAGAGCTGGATCCTCAGCGCCGGGGGCGACCTCGACGAGGAGACCCGGGCGCGAATGCGCCACAACCTCGAAACCGAAGCCGGGGCGGCGAAACAGCGCGCCTGGCGGCTCTACGACGCGTTCCTGGCCGATCTACGCAGATAGGAGGCAGGGTGCGCATTCCCTCTGGCAGAGCCATTGGGTCATTGGTATACTTCGAACCCAATTCTGAGTTTCCGATACTCGGAGGCGAGAGGAGAGACGCATGGGAAGTGTCGAGGTGAACCACGAACGCCCTCCAGAGGTAGATCCACGGGCACTCGACGCGCTGGCGCGCTGGCCGGCGCAGAGGCTGACCCGGGAGGAGCTCGTCCAGCTCGCGGCGTCGGGCGAGATCGAGGCGGTGATCCTGGCCACCCCGGACATGCAGGGCAAACTCTTCGGCAAGAGCATGCCGGCGGAGCTGTTCCTCGCCGAGGAAGGCATGGAGTTCTCCTCCGGGGCTCTGGTCTACGACAACGACTACACCTTCCTCGAGGGGCCCAACATCGGCTCGGCCAACGGCTGGGCCGACATGCACATGAAGACCGACTGGCGTTCGCTACGGCGCCTCGCCACCTTCGAGAAAACGGCGATCGTGCTTGCCGAGGGTTCCTGGGTCGGCGGCGAGTCGGCCGAAGAGCTGCCGCGCCGGTTGCTCTCCCGCCAGCTTGCGCGCGCGGCGGAGCTCGGGCTCGGCGTGGTCTGCGCGATCGAGACCGAGTTCTTCGTCTTCGCCGAGACCTACGCCTCGGCCAGGGCCAAGAACTTCACCAATCTGGACCGCCTCGGCGAAACCGCCAGCGACTACTCGATCCTCCATATGGGCCTGATCGATCCATTGATCTCGGAGATCCGCCAGGCCTGTATTGATTCGGGGGTTCCGATCGAGTCGATCAAGCACGAGTGGGGCAAGGCCCAGCTCGAGCTCACGCTCACCTACTCCGACGCGATGGAGGCCACCGACCGCATCGCCCTCTTCAAGCTGATCACCAAGCAGGTCTGCGTCAAGCACGGGGTCGCCGCGACGTTCATGGCGCGCTACTCCGAGGAGGAGGGCTCCTCCTCCGGGCACGTCCACTCCAGCCTCTGGGACCTGGAGACGGGCAAGAGCGTGATGGCCGACGACGAAGACCCGGCCCGCCTCAGCAAGACCGGGCGCAACTGGCTCGGCGGCATGATGGCCCTGGCCCCAGACCTGATGCCGTTCTTCTGTCCCAACCTCAACTCCTACAAGCGCCTCGACCCCGAGACCTTCGCGCCGACCACCAACGCCTGGAGCCTGGACGTCCGCAGCGTTCCGTTTCGCCAGATCGGCAGGGGCCCCTCGTTGCACGTCGAGAACCGGATCCCCGGCGCCGACGCCAACTTCTATCTGGCGGTGGCCGCGGTTGTCGGCGCCGGCCTCTACGGGATGGACCACGACCTCGAACCGATCGGCGAGCCGATCACCGAAGCCGGCTTCCCGGGCGAGGCGCTGCCGCGCACCCTGCCGACGGCGCTGGAGGGGCTCCGCAACAGCGAGCCCGCCCGCGAGATCTTCGGCGACGAAGCCGTCGACCACCTCGTCGCCGTCGCCGAGAGCGAACTCGCGGTCTATGAGCGGCAGGTCTCCGACATCGAGCGCCGCCGCTCCTTCGAGTGCGCGTGAGCGGGGGCATGGAGTTCGAGGGCCGGCGCATCGTCGTCACCGGTGGCGCCGGCGGCATCGGCGGCGCCACCGCCCGTTACCTCGGGGCCCGGGGCGCTGAGGTGCTGGTCGTCGACCGCGACGCCGCGGGAGCCGAGTCCGTCGCAGCCGAGGTGGGAGGCGAGGCGATCACGGTCGACTTCGCCGATATCGAAGCGGCGATCGCGACGATCCGGGCCTCCTGCGGGACGCTGCACGGCCTCGTCAACGGCGCCGCCGTGACCCCGCGGACGGACTTTCCCCAGATCTCGGCCGAGGACTGGAACCGGGTCGTCGAGCTCGACCTGACGGCGCCGTTCCTGCTCACCCAGGCGCTGCTCGACGATTTCGACCCGGCCGGCGCCGCGGTCGTCAACATCACCAGCGTCGCCGGCCGCACGGTGCTCGCCTCGACCGGCCAGATCACTCCCGCCTACGGCGCCGCCAAGGCTGGCCTGGCGATGGCCTCCGACTCGCTCGCGGCCGCTCTCGGGAAGCACAACATCCGCGTCAACGCGGTCGCCCCCGGCTTCGTCGAAACCCCGATGACGACGCACGAACAGTCGGAGGCGCGTGAATGGCTTTCGTCCCGCATCCCGCTCGGCCGCTGGGCGAAGCCGGAGGAGCTCGCCTCGGCGATCGCCTTCCTGCTCAGCGACGCCGCCGCCTACGTGACCGGGACCACGCTGGTCGTCGACGGCGGCCTCACCGTCGGCATCCTGCGCGAGTCGACCGGCGCCTGATCCCCCGCGCCGGCGCGGGCTGAGGAGCTCCTCAGCGGCTGGCCGCGTTGCTGGCCAGGTGCTCGAGCAGGGTCGCCCGGGTCGAGCGGATGTGGTTGGCCATCGCCGCCTCGGCGGCTTCCGGGTCATGGCCGGCGATCGCGGCGGTGATCTCGCGGTGCTGGAAGTTGACGTCCTCGGTGGTGGTGGCAAAGATCGCCCCGATCGGCCGGCGCATGTTGACGCGGGCGGTCTCGACCGCATCGGCCAGGTAATGGTTGTGGCTGGCGGCCGCGACCGAGAGGTGAAAGCGGTTGTCGACTTCGATGAAGCGCGAGGTGAGGCGAGTCCGCTCCAGCTCGTCGTCGGTCGCCGCCGCCGCATCGAGCAGCTCCTCCTGCAGGGTGACCAGCTGCTGCAGGCGCTCGGACTCCTCGTCGGTTCGCTGCAGCGCGGCGCCGCGTGCCGCGGCGCATTCGGCCGCCAGGCGGAAGTCGGTGATCTGCTCGATCTCCTCGCCCTGGCGGCGTAGCTCCTCGGCGGAGAGGCGCTGGTCACCGGCGGCCGGGAGCACGCGGCTGCCGCCGGTGGCGCCGCGAGTCACCTCCAGCAGTCCCTGGCCCTCGAGCACGCGAATCGCCTCCCGCACGACCGTGCGGGAGACCCCGAGCTGCTGCGCCAGGCCGCGCTCGGAGGGAAGCATGTCACCGGGGTTGAACCGGCCCAGCGCGAGCGCCCGCCGGATCTGGTCCACCACCAGCTCATAGGCCGCCGGCGGCTTGACCGGGCTGATGCCGAAACTGTCCTCGGCGAAACTGATCACCTCCCCTTGCCCCATGCCCGCATGGTACAGGCCGTTCGGTCCAATGGTCTACAAACCGGGCTCAAACCCTGACCAGATCAGGCGAGGGCCCGAATCAGCTCCTCGGAGGCGACGACGTGCTCTTCCATCGCCTCCCGAGCGCCCTCGCGGTCACCGGCGGCGATCGCGTCGATCACGGCCCGGTGCTGATCGTGGGAGTGACGGATCGACCCGTCGAGGATCGGGATCGCCAGGAAAAGCTCGCTGAAGCGAGCCTGGACTTCGGCGACCGCGCTGGCGACCAGCGTCGACTGGGCGATCTCGGCGATCACGAGGTGGATCCTCACGTCGGCGGCCCGAAAGCCCTCCGGGGTCGTCTCGGTCGATGCCTCGAAGACCTGCCGCAAGTGGGCGACGTCGGACTCGACCGCCTTCTCCGCCGCGATGCTGGCGGCGGCCGGCTCGATCGCCCAGCGGTACTCGAAGAGGTCGTTGAGTGACTGTCCCAATTGGCGCACGATCCGGCGGGCGCTGGCGTCTGAGCGCGGGCTGGCCCGTGGCTTGGTTACGAAGGTGCCGCCCTGGCGACCGCGACGGATCTCAATCCTGCCGGTCTGCTCCAGCGCGCGCAGCGCTTCCCGTACGACCACCCGGCTGACCCCCAACATCTCCGCCAGTTCTCGCTCCGGCGGGAACCGCTCGCCGGGCTTGACGACTCCAAGCTGGATCGCCTGGCCGAGCCGACCGATCGTCTCCTCGAAGAGGTTGCGCGACCGGATCGGCCGCAGCACCAACTCCAACTGCGCGTCGCCACTGTCGGAAGGCTCGGTGTCCGGCATGGACTAGAGCCTAGCCAAATGCCTTTGATCAAGCGTCAGCCTCCCGCAGAACCCCCACCAGAAGCGCGCCGTCGACGATCAGCGTCACGCCCGAGACGTAGCTGGCGGCGTCGCTGAGCAGGAATGAAATGGGACCCGCCACCTCCTCCGGCCGCCCCCACCGGCGTAAGGGGATTCGGGCCGACAGCCAGTCCTTGGAGCCGGGGGCGTCGGGATCGGTCATCGGCGTTTCGATGAACCCTGGCGCGACCGCGTTGACCCGGATCCCGCGCGGCCCGAGTGCCGCCGCCAGCGAGTCGGAAACGAGGCGCAGCCCGGCCTTGGCCGCGGTATACGCGGGGGTGATCTCGCCAGTGCTGGCGAGGACCCGCATCGCCGCGGCGCTGGTGATGTTGACGATCGAAGCTCCCGGCGCGACGAAGCGGTCGACCAAGGCCTGGGTGAGCCGGAAGGGAGCGGTCAAGTCGAGTGCGATCACCCGCTCCCACTCCTCGGGGTCCGCTTCGGGGAAGACCGTGTGGGCGGCGATCGCGGCACCGTTGACGAGGCCGTCCAGCTCGCCGCAATCGGCCAGCACGGTCTCGATCGCGGTCTCGATGTCGGAGAAGTCGACGACGATCGCCTCGCCGCCCGCCTCCGCCGCGACCGCTTCGGCCTGGCCACCGTCGCGATCGGCGACGATCACCTTCGCGCCGAGGGAGCCAAGACGCAGGGCGGTCGCCCTGCCGATGCCGCTTGCTCCCCCGGTGACGAGGATCCGCCGGTCGTGGAATTCGAATTGCTGGGTCATCTCACTCCTCCTATGAGCACTCGAACGAACGGCGGCGCTCGACGTCGGTCACCTCGCGGTCGAAGACCGCGAGCTCGTGTTCGGCGGTCGCGACGAGGTGATCGACCACCGGGTCGCCGAAGGCCTCGCGGGCGGGCTCGCTGACCCGAAACCGGGCCAGCGCGTCGGCAAGCGAGCGCGGCAGCTTCTCTCCGGGCGCCTCGCCATGGGTGACCGGATCGCCGATCGGCTCCAAACCGCGATCGAGCCCGTGCAGCCCGGCCGCGAGCATGCCGGCGAGGGCGAGGTAGAAGTTCGCGTCGGCACCGGGGATGCGGTGCTCGACGTGCAGCGAGGGGCCACTGCCGATGACGCGGAAGGGAACCGTGCGCACGTCGATGCTCCAGGCGTTCGTGGCCGGTCCGAAAGCAGCGACGTCGAGCCGCTTGTAGGAGTTGACGTTCGGGCAGTAGAGCGGCATCAGCTCGTTGGCGAGGGCCATCTGCCCGCCCAGCCATTGGCGGCCGAGCGGGGCGAGCGCGCCCGGGTCCTCGGAGTCCGCCATCAGGCTGCGACCACTCGCGGGGTCCCAGACGCTGAGGTGGACGTGGCCCGAGGAACCGGCTTCTTCGTGTGAGTAGCGGGCCATGAAGGTCGCGGCCATGCCGTGACGATGCGCGACCTCCTTGGTGATCAGCTTGAAGAGGGCGATGCGGTCCGCCGCCTCCATCGCGTCGCAATAGGTCAGCGTCAGCTCGAGCTGGACGCGCCCCCACTCGTGCTTGATCGTCTCGATCGGAATTCCCGAGGCGATGCATTGCTCACGCAACTCGGACAGCATGGGGTCGAGCAGACTGAGGTGGAGGACGGAGTAGTCGGCGGCTCCGCCCCCGACCCGGTCGAGGTTCCAGTAGTTCTTCTCGCGGGCCGAGTTGTAGTCCTCGTCGAAGACGTAGAACTCGGTCTCGACCGCACAAACGACAGCCAGGCCGCGCTCCGCGTAGCGTTCGATCTGCCGGCTGAGGACACGGCGCGGCAACTCTTCGACCGGGCCGCCGTCCGCCCAGCTGCCGTCGGCGACAACGATCGCGGTGCGGGCGACATTGGCCAGCCGGCGCAGCGAGCGCAGGTCGGGCTTCATGTGCATGTCGGCCCAGCCGGTGACTTCGCCGATGTTGGGGAACTTGCCCTCGAGGATCCCCCAGTCATTGTCGTAGGTGAGCGGCCCGGAGGAGAGCTCGAGGCCGCCCTCCGCGAGGAACAGCTGCGCCGGCATGCTCTTGCCGTAGAGCTTGCCCTGGATGTCGGGCGTCGCGACGATCACCGCCTCGATCTCGCCCGCCTCGACTTCCTTCTCGAGCTCGCCCAGCGTCAGCTTCTGCGCCGGCCAGCGGCCGAGAGCCTCGAGGGCCAGGGGGTCCAGCTCCCTCCCCGCGCTTCCGTTCACCTCGGTCTTGGTCATCCTCTCTCCTCTCATGGCAGCGGGGCTGCCGCGGTCTGGCCGCCGTCGACGTAGATCGTCTGGCCGGTCAGGTAATCGGGGGACTCGAGCGCGAGGAAGGCGATCACCTCGGCAATCTCCTCCGGCATGCCGACCCGGCCCAGCGGATTCAGCCGACGCAGGGACTCCGGCGTCGTCTCCGCCAGGAAGGGCTCGCTCATCGGGGCCCGCACCCAGCCGGGACCGACGCAGTTGGCGCGGATTCCGTCGGCGGCCAGATCGACCGCGCTGGAGCGCGTGAGGGAGACGATGCCGGCCTTGGCGGCGCTGTAGGCGGCCGATTCGGGCTCGCTGACAGCGGCGTTGATGCTGGCGACGTTGACCACCCGCCCACCGCCAGCCGCCTTCATCGAGGGAACGGCGGCGGTGGTGCAGAGCGCCGCGCCGCGCAGGCAGACGTCGATGACCTCGCGCCATTCACCGGGGCTGCTCTCGGCGAGCGGAGTGGCGCGCACGATGCTGGCGTTATTGACGAGGACGTCGATCGAGCCAAGAGCCTCGACGCAGGCCGATACCGCCGCCGCGGGGCCGTCGGCCTCGCCGAGATCCGCAACCACCAGCTCGCAGCCGATCTCGGCGGCGACTCCCTCCAGCGGCTCGCGGCGGCGGCCGCAGACCATCACCCGCGCGCCGCGCCGCGCCAGCTCGATCGCGGTAGCGCGACCGATCCCGGTGCCCCCGCCGGTGACCAGGGCCGACGGGGACACCGGGACTTCAGTCATCACGCTCGCCAACCTTCCGCACCGCCCGCACGACGGTCTCGGTATCGAGGCCGTGCGTCGCCTTGTTGTGCTCCAGCGTCCCGAACGAGCCGAACTCGTCTTTCATGCCGACCGGGACCACCCGCGCTGCGACGTCCCGTAGCGCCAGCGCCTCGGCCACGCACGAGAAGAGCCCGCCCGTAACCAGGTGGTTCTCCGCCGTGACCAGCTTCCCGGTCGCGGCCGCCAGCTCGGCGACGGCGTCCCCGTCGAAGGGCTTCACCGTCGAAATCTTGAGGACCGCGGCCGAGACGCCTTCCTGCGCCAGCTGCTCGGCGGCCTCGAGCGCGTGCTTGACCATGATCGAGCTGGCGACGATGCCGACGTCGGAACCCTCGCGCAGGAGCGTGGCGGGGCCGATCTTGAACGCGTGCCGCTCGGGATCGAGCACAACCGGCTCCTTGCCGAGCAACTGGCGCAGGTAGACCGGCCCCGGGTGCTCGATCGCGGCCCGGGTCGCCTGCTCCATCTCGACCGGGTCGCAGGGATCGATCACGGTGATGTTCGGTAGCGGTCGCATGTGGGCGATGTCGTCGATCCCCTGGTGGCTGGGACCAAAGGTCGAGCAGATCCCGGCGAGACCGCCGACCAGCGTCACGTTCGCCTCGTGCAGGGCGATCTGCATCGCGACGAAGTCGAAGGCGCGCCGGGTGAGGAAGACGGCGAAGGTCGTCGCCACCGGTGCGAACCCCGCCATCTCCAGACCGGCCGCGACGCTGACGAGGCTCTGCTCGGCCATCCCGGCGTCGATGAATCGATCTGGAAAGCGCTCGCGGAAGGCGAGCATGTCCGTGTACTTGGCGAGGTCGGCGGTGACGGCGATCAGGTCCTCCCGCTCGGCCGCGCACTCGACCAGTGCCCGCCCGAACGGCCCAGCCTTGATCGTCTCTCCCATGCTCGCCGCCGCTCCGCGCGGGGCGAGGCTGTCTACCTGTTGCGTCACTGTGCCTCCAGCTCCTCGATGACGGTGTCCCACTCGTGGGGGGACACCCGAATGAAATGGTTCTTTTCCCGCGCCATGATCAGCGGCACCCCGAAGCCGATCCGCGTCTGGCAGACGAGGGCCTTGGGCTGGCCGCTGACCTCTCGCGCGGCCGCGAAGCCCGCCAACAGCTCGCCGACGTCGTTGCCGTTCACGTCCTCCGCCCACCAGCCGAACGCGCGGAGCTTCTCGGCAACCGGCTCGACCTCGAGCACGAGTGGCCCGTCGGCCTGGGTGCGATTGACGTCGATCACCGCGACCAGCCCCTCGAGGGCCTTGTCGCCGGCGAACATCGCGCTCTCCCAGGTCGAGCCCTCCTGCAGCTCGCCGTCGGTGAGGTAGACGAAGGTGCGACCGCTGTGACCGAGTTTCTGGCGGCCGATCGCGATCCCGGTGCCGACGCCAAGGCCGTGGCCGAGCGAGCCGCCGGTCAGCTCGACCCCGGGCACGCCGCCGGCCCGCTCGGTCGACATCGCGACTCGGTGGCCGTCGTCCCCATAACGATCCAGCTCCTCCTCGGGGAGGATGCCGAGCTCGGCGAGGACCGCCCAGAGCGCGATCGAGTAGTGACCGGTCGAGAGGACGAAGCGGTCGACCTCGGGGTCCTCGCCCGGCTCGGGCTGCCAACGCAGCTCCGAGCCGAAGAGGACGGCGAGCAGGTCGGCGGACTGCAGGCCTTGGCCGACGTAGCCCTCTCCCTTGCCCGAGGCCATCCGCACGACCCGCTTGCGCAGGCGCAGCGCGGCGGCCTCCAGCTCAGGAACCGAGGCGGAACCCGCGAGGCGGTTCACGCGCCGCTCCCGGGCTGGTGATGGGCGCCTTCGCCGCTGGCATCAAGGCGCGGCACCAGCTCACCATCGACTTCGTCCTCGATGTAGCGACCGATCTGCTCGTAGCGATCAGGAGCGCGCGACTTCAGAACCAGCGCCGCGACGATGCCGCCGACCAGCACCGCTCCGATCACCCAGGGAATCACCTGGATGAAGAGGGGCTCGCCGCCGGCCAGGTCTGCCCGGTACTTGAGCAGGAAGTAGGCGGCGACGACGATCCCGGCGCCGCCGAGCAGCGGTGCGATCAGGGTCTGCCCGACCTGGAAGCCGTCGCGGGCGACCGTGAGGAAGTAGCGGACGATCGCGACCGAGCAGAGGATCTGCACGACCAGCAGGGCGAACACGCCCATCAGAGCTCCATAGGTGGCCGTCTTCGTCAGCTGCGCGAGCGTCGAGCTGTCGAAGAGGATGAAGACGGCCGCGTAGACGAACATCAGCGCGCCGACCAGCAGGTTCGCCGCTTGCGGCGTCTTGTGCACGGGGTGGACGGTGGCCAGCTTCCGCGGCAGCAGCCGCTCGCGCGACATCGAGAAGACGTAGCGCGCGGCGGTGTTGTAGAGGGCCACCTGGCAGGCGAAGGCGCTGGTCATGATCAGGGCCTGGAAGACGTAGGTGAGCCAGTTGCCGACATAGCGGTCGGTCAGCGGAAAGAAGGCCGAGCCGTATTCGTTTGGCAGCGTCTGGCCTTCGACCAGGCCGTACTGCAGGGCGACGGCGTGCGTGGTCCCGGACTCGCCCCAGCCGGAGACGAACATCCACATGCAGAAGACGTAGAGGACCGTGAGCCCGAGGACGGCGGCGTAGGTCGCCGGCCCCATCACCCGCCGTGGGTCCGCCGACTCCTCGGCGTAGTTCGGCGCCATCTCGAAGCCAACCCAGGAAAAGTAGGCGCCGAAGAGAGCGATGCCGATCGCCGCCGAGCCGAACGCCGCCTTGGCGCCGTTGCCATCGGAGAACAGCTCGACCGGGTTGATCGGCGCCAGCGAGATCCCGGAATCGCCGCCGCTGAAGAGGACCGCGAAGGAGAGAATCAGGACCGCGATCACCTCCGCAACCAGGGCGACGCCGAGGATCCGGGCGGTGATCTTGATGTCGAACTGCGCCATCGCCGTGACCAGCACGGCAGCGGCGAGGACAATCGGCCAACCGGGGATGTCGATCGAGAACCAGCTGTCGAGGGTGGTGCTGACGAAGTAGCCGACCGTGCCCCCCTGCTGTGCGGCAAAGAGGACGTAGGCAAAGACGACGCAGGCGGCGGCCCCGAGGCCGACCGTCCTCCCCAGCCCGTGCGAGACGAACGTGTAGAAGCCACCGGCGGCGCTGACCCGTTTCGCCATCTGGACGTACCCGACCGAGAAGATGGTCAGGACGATCCCGACGACCAGGAACGCGGCTGGGGCCGCCCAGCCCGCGCCGAGGACTCCGAGTGGCCCGTTGAAGAGCAGGCCCGCAATCGGTGCCGCTCCCGTGACGATGCAGAAGATCACCGCAATCGTTCCCAGCGATCCAGCGGCAAGCCGGCTCTCGGCCGGTGCCACCCCCGGGGTGTCCGGTGGGGTGGCGGTGTCAACCGAACTCATATGTCCTCCTCGTAGTAACCCAAGAGACGATACCCAATAGGTATAATACTATACTTTAGCCCGTCGGCTCGGGAAACTCAATGAACTCGACGGTGACCGCGTCAGGGTCGAGCGAGTAGAAGGCCCGCGCCCCGTTCCATTCACCACGGCCGATCGTCACCGGCGCCGAACGCGTCTGCACGCCGGCGGCGATCAGCCGCTCGTACACCTCGTCGATGTCCTCGACCACGACCGCGAAATGAACGTCGCCGGGGTCGCAAGTTCGCGACCGCACCGCCTCACCGCGTGGCTTCAGGTACTCGAACAGCTCGAGGAACGTGCCGCCACCGAGGTCGAGCTCCGCGAAGCGCAGCTGCACCTCGCCGAGACCGATGATCTGACGCAGTTCGTCAGAGGAGACCTCCCCCTCGCTGAGCACCGGCAGACCGACCAGGTCGCGATAGAAGGCCATCGAGCGATCGAAATCGGCGCTGGTGACCGAGACGTGGTTGAAGAACGGCGCCTTCATCCGCTCAGCTCCCCGCCAAGGATCGGCAAGGCGAACCCGCTCACGTAGGAGGCGAGGTCGGAGGCGAGGAAGACGATCGCGTTGGCGACCTCGGTGGGAGTCGCCAGGCGCCCGATCGGGACGTCGGCGAGAGCCGTCGCGGCCACCTCGTCGAAGCTGCTCCCGCGTGACTCGGCGCGGCGGCTGAAGAACTCGGTCAGCATCTCGGTGTCGACCAGACCGGGAGCGACGGCGCTGACCCGGATTCCCTCCGGCCCGAGCTCGCGGGCGAGCGACTGGACGAGGCCGACGACGCCGAACTTCGAGGCGCAGTACGCGGTCAGTTCGGGAGCGCCCTCGATGCCCGCCTGCGAGGCCGTGCAGACGATTGCCGCACCGTCTGCCTCCCGCAGGTGCTTGACGGCGTGGCGGACCGTCGAGAAGGTGCCGACCAGGTTGATCTCGAGGCTGCGGCGAAAGCTCTCGAGGGAGATCTCGTCGAGGGGCGCGACCGTGAGCACCCCGGCGTTGGCGACCACGGTGTCGAGCCCGCCGAGCAGATCCGCCGCGGCATCGACAGCGAGGGCGACCTGGCCGTCGGAGCTGACGTCGAGCGGCAGCGAGTGGGCCGAATACCCCTCCGCCGCGAGGCTCGCGGCCAGGGTCTCGACACGCGCCCCGTCGAGGTCGGTGAGAACGACCGCGGCGCCCTCCTCGCAAAGGCGGCGCCCGGTCGCGGCACCGATACCGCCGGCGGCGCCGGTGACGAGTGCCCGTTTTCCGTTCATGATGGAACTCCGTGAATAAGTCATAGGTAAAAACCTATACCACAAACCCACCCACTTTCAACCGCAACGACGCCGCGATCGTGGGCACCGGCGGCCGGCGGCCTGATCGGGCTGAGCCCGCGAGCGATCGCGCCGACCTCGGCGGCTCCCAGCCCACTCGTCAAAACCGGCGACGGAACCCGAGGTCGCCGAGGGCTGCTACGTCCTCCGCGACCCCTCCACCGCCGCCTGCGCGGCCGCGATCCGGGCGATCGGCACGCGGTAGGGCGAGCAGCTGACGTAATCGAGACCGGCGAGTTCGAAGAAGGCGATCGAGTCGGGGTCGCCGGCGTGCTCGCCGCAGACGCCGAGCTCCAGGCCGGGGTGGGCCTCGCGGCCGACCCAGGCGGCGAGCCGGACCAGCCAGCCGACGCCGGGCACGTCGATCGTCTCGAAGGGGCTGCGGTCGAGGATCCCGTCGTCCATGTAGCGGCCGAGGATCCGCGCCTCGACGTCGTCGCGGGAGAAACCCAGCGCGGTCTGCGTGAGGTCGTTGGTGCCGAAGGAGAAGAAGTCGGCGATCCGGGCGATCCGGTCGGCGACGAAGCAGGCGCGCGGCAGCTCGATCATCGTGCCGACCTTGAGCTCGGCCTCGTTGCCCTCCTCGACGGCGACCCGCTCGACCAGCTCGCGCATTATCTGCAGCTCGCGCTCGTAGGCGACCAGCGGAATCATCACGTCGAGCTTCGGCGCCGTCCCCGAACGCTCGCCGACCGCGCGCGCGGCGCGGACGATCGCCCGCGCCTGCATCTCGTAGATCTCCGGGTGCAGCAGGCCGAGGCGAACCCCGCGGGTGCCCAACATCGGGTTGGTCTCGGCGAGCGCCTCGGCGCGCTCTGCCATCTCCGGCGTCAGGTCGGCGCCGCGGGGGAGGAACTCGTGCAGCGGCGGGTCGAGCAGGCGCACCGTCACCGGCAGCGGGGCCATCGCTTCGAAGATCCCCTCGAAGTCCGACTGCTGCAGGGGCAAGAGCTCGGCGAGGGCCTCCCTTCGCTCCTCCTCGTCAGCCGCCATCACCATCTCGCGCATCAAGGGCGCCCGCTCGGGCGCCATGAACATGTGCTCGGTGCGGCAGAGCCCGATCCCTTCGGCGCCGAGCTCACGGGCACGGGCGGCGTCGCCGGGCGTGTCGGCGTTGGCGCGCACGCGCAGGCGGCGGATCTCGTCAGCCCAGCCGAGCACCCGCTCCAGCTCGGCCGAGATCGTCGCTTCGCGCAGCGGCACCTCCTCGACCGTGACGATGCCCGCCGAGCCGTCGATCGTGATCACCTCGCCGGCCGCGAGCTCGACCCCGCCGGCGCGCACCGTTCGGGCCTGGAGGTCGATCTCCAGCTCGCGGGCGCCGCAGACGCAGGGCCGGCCCATGCCGCGCGCGACCAGCGCCGCGTGCGAGGCCTTGCCGCCCTCGGAGGTGAGGATGCCGCGCGCCGCGTCGAAGCCGGCGACGTCCTCGGCCTCGGTGAAGGGGCGGACGAGGATCACTTCGCGGCCCTCGCCGGCGGCCGCGATGGCCTCGGCCGCCGTGAAGACGATCTCGCCGCGGGCGGCGCCCGGCGAGGCGGCGACGCCGTGGGCGAAGACCTCGAACTCGGCGTCGGGATCGAGTGTGGGGTGAAGCAGCGACTCGAGGCCGGCGGCGTCGATCGTCGCCAGCGCGGCGCGCTCGTCGAGCAGCCCCTCGCCGACGGCGTCGACGGCGAAGCGGACCGCGGCCTGGGCGGGGCGCTTGGCCGCGCGGGTCTGGAGCATGAAGAGACGGTCCTCTTCGACCGTGAACTCGGTGTCCTGCATGTCGCCGTAGTGGCGCTCGAGCGTGTCCAGGATCTCCAGCAGCTCGGCGTGGGCGGCCGGCATCGTCCGCGCCAGCTCGGCCAGGTCGAGCGGGGTGCGCACCCCGGAGACGACGTCCTCGCCCTGGGCGTTGGCAAGGAAGTCGCCGCTCGGCTCGGGCGCGCCGGTGATCTCGTCGCGCGAGAAGGCGACACCGCTTGCCGAGCGCTCGCCCTTGTTGCCGAAGACCATCTGCTGGACGTTGACCGCCGTTCCCCACTCGTCGGGAATGCCGTTGAGGCGCCGGTAGTGGACGGCGCGCTCGCCGCGCCAGGACTCGAATACGGCGGCGATCGCCGTCTTCAGCTGCTCGCCGGGGTCCTGCGGGAACGGCTCGCCGGTCTCGGCGGCGAAGAGCTCCTTGAAGCGCTCGGTCAGCGCCCGCAGATCGGCGGCGCTGAGCTCGACGTCCTGCTCGACCCCCGCCGTGCGCTTGGCGGCGGCGATCAAATCCTCGTAGCGGTCGCCGGGGATCCCCCGGCAGACGTTGCCGAACATCTGGGCAAAGCGGCGGTAGGAGTCCCAGGCGAAGCGCTCATCGCCGGTCGTGGCGGCCAGCCCTGCCACCGCCGCCTCGCCGAGGCCGAGGTTGAGGACGGTGTCGAGCATGCCCGGCATCGACTCACGGGCGCCGGAGCGAACCGAGACGAGCAGCGGGTCGGCGGGGTCGCCGAGCCGCTTGCCGGCCTGCTCCTCGAGCCGGCCGAGGGCCGCCGCGACCTGCTCGTCGAGGCCCGCCGGCGTCGTGCCGCCGGCGCGCAGGTAGGAGACGCAGGCCTCGGTCGTGATCGTGAAGCCGGCCGGCACCCGGGCGGCTCCGAGCAGCCGCGTCATCTCAGCGACGTTGGCTCCCTTGCCGCCGAGCAGGTCGCGCATCTCGCGCGAGCCCTCGGTGAAGTCGTAGACGAGCTTCACGCGCCGTCGGCGCCTTCCCGCGAACGACCTAGGGAGCGGTCGCGTAGAAGACGGTCTTCAGCTCGGCGTTGGCCTCCATCGCCTCGAGGCCGAGCTCGCGGCCCACTCCGGACTGCTTGAAGCCGCCGAACGGCGTCGCGACCCGCAGTGAGCTGTTCGAGTTGATCGATATCGCACCCGATTCTAGGCCGCGGGCGACGCGTAGCGCCCGGCCGCCGTCACGGGTCCAGATCGAGCCGGAGAGGCCATAGGGCGTGTCGTTGGCGAGCCGCACCGCCGTCTCCTCGTCGTCGAACGGGATCACGGCGGCGACCGGGCCGAAGATCTCCTCGCAGGCGACGCGATCCGAGGGCGAGACCGGGGCCAGGATGGTCGGCGGGAACCAGTAGCCGGGCCGCTCCTCGAGGGTCATCGAGTAGGCGACGTCGGCCGGGACGAAGTCGGCGACGCTGCTGCGCTGGGCGGCGGAGATCAGCGGGCCCATCTCGGTTGCCTCGTCGCGCGGATCGCCGACGACGATCCGGTCGGTTGCGGCGATGAACAGCTCGACGAACCGCTCGAAGGCGGAGCGCTCGACCAGGATGCGGCTGCGCGCGCAGCAGTCCTGCCCGGCATTGCCGAAGACCGCGCCGGGCGCGGCGGCGGCGGCGGCCTCGAGGTCGGCGTCGGCGAAGACGACGTTGGGGGACTTGCCGCCAAGCTCGAGGGTGACCCGCTTGATCGTGCCCGCGGCGGCGGCCATGATCCCGCGGCCGACCTCGGTCGAGCCGGTGAAGCCGATCTTCGCCACCTCGGGGTGCTCGGCCAGCCGCTGGCCGACCGTGCGGCCGGGACCGACGACGACGTTGAGCACTCCCTCCGGCAGGCCGGCCTCGAGCGCGATGCTCTCCAGCATCAGTGCGGTCAGGGGGGTCATCTCCGCCGGCTTCAGCACGACCGTGTTGCCGCAGGCGAGCGCCGGCGCCAGCTTCCAGCTGGCGATCGCCAGGGGGAAGTTCCAGGGGGTGATCAAGCCGACTACGCCGAGCGGCTCGCGGAAGGTCATCGCGACGCCGCCGGAGACGGGAACGGTGCGTCCGCCCACCTTGTCGATCGCCCCCGCGTAGTAGTGGAAGACCTCGGCGACGAGCGCGACCTCGCCGCGGGCGTCGCGGATCGGCTTGCCGACGTTGCGGGACTCGGTCTCGGCGAGGGTCTCCCGCTCGGCTTCGATCCCGGCGGCGATCGAGCGCATGATCCGCGCCCGGTCCGTCGGCTCGACCTTGCGCCAGGAGTCGAACGCCTGGCGGGCCCGGGCGACGGCCGCGTCGAGCTCGACGACCCCGGCGCTCGGCAGCTCGGCGATCGTCTCCTCGGTCGCCGGTTCGCGGACGGTGACCGTGCTCACGTCGACCACGCCTTCGCGCCCGCCTGCTCGACCAGTCCCCGCAGCAATTCAAGGTCCTCGCCTTCCTCCGGGTGCCACTGCACCCCGAGGCAGAACGACCGCCCCGGGAGCTCGATCGCCTCCACCAGCCCGTCCTCGGAGCGAGCGCTGGCGATCAGACCCTCGCCCAGGCGGTCGACCGCCTGGTGGTGGTGGGACTCGATGACCGCGCGCGGCCCGAGCAGCGAGGCGAGCCGCGTCCCTTCGACGCACTCGACGTCATGCTGGTGGAAGACCCCCGGCGTGACCTTGTGGTCGTCGTGGCCGACCAGCTCGGGGACGTGCTGGACGAGGCTGCCGCCGCGGGCCACGTTGATCAGCTGCATCCCGCGGCAGATCCCCAGCACCGGCAGGTCCGCGGTCAGCGCCGCCCTCAGCAGCTCCAGCTCCCCCTCGTCCCTGGCCCGGTCGACCTGGTCGGTAGCCGGGTGCGCCGTGGCGCCGAAGCGCGAGGGGTCGATGTCGCCCCCGCCGGTCAGCACCAGCGCGTCGAGCGCCTCGACCAGGGCCTCGGCCCCGTTCGGGTCGGGAGGAATCAGGACCGCGCGGCCGCCGGCGCGCTGGACCGCCCGCACGTAGGCCGCGGGCAGGACCGCGCACTCGGTGCGCCAGACGCCGAAGGCGGCCTCCTCCTGGTAGGTCGTGACGCCGATCAGCGGCACTCCCCCAACGTCGTTTGCGGCCCGGGGAATCGACACGGGCGTCAGATTAACAAAAGGTCTGGTCTAATGTATATAGGCCATTACAGGAAGCGGATCCCGGTTCATGGACCGGGGCGCTCGATTGCGATCGCCGCCAGGATCTCGTGCTTGGCCTCCTCGACGTGCTCGACCATCGCGCGCTGGGCGGCCGCCCCCCGTCCCTGGGAGATCTCTCGGCGAATGCGCTCGTGGTGCTCGCGGGTACTGGGCAGGACGACCTCGAATCGGACCACGTCGAAGGGCGTGAACATCGCCGCCCGAGCGTCTTCCACCGCCTGCTCCAGCAGCTCGTTGCGGGCGGCGGCGGCCACCGCCAGGTGGAACTCATTGTCCGCGGTGCGGAAAGCGCCAGCGGAGAGCTGGCCGTGCAGAGCCTCGATAGCTCGGTCGAGGCGTTCGAGGTCCGCGTCGTCGCGACGGGCAGCGGCGAGCTCGGCCGCGGCGCCCTCGCAGGCGAGGCGGAACTCGAAAACGCGTTCGAGCTGATCGCGCAACGCCCGCAGTTCCTTCCCCGTCGAGACCGCCTGGCCCCGAGCGGCGACGACCAGGGCGCCGCCGCCGGAGCCGTGGCCGGCGCGTTCGAGCAACCCGGCGTCCTCGAGCGAGCGCAGCGCTTCGCGCAGGGCGACCCGCGAGATCCCCAGCTGGACCGCGAACTGCCGCTCGGGCGGCAAGCGGTCGCCGGGCAGGAAGCTGCCGATCTGGATCGCCCGCCGCAGCCGCTCGCCGACGACGTCCGCGGTGCTCGGCACGTCGACTGGACCGAGCGACGTCATCTGGTCGGGCACCTGCCGGAGCGTACCGTCAGCGAGCCGCCAGGGCGAGCGCCGCCGCGAAGGCGTCGCGGACCTCGCCCTTCGACCACTGGCGCGGCGATTGCGTGATGAAGAAGTCGGCGTGAGCCAGCTCGGTCAGCTCGTCGAGGTCGCCCTTCTCGACCCCCAGGGAGCCAAGCACCGGGAAGTCGAGCGCCCGCAGCAGCTCGCTCACCCCGACGACCGCGCGGGAGCCATCGGCACTTCCGTCGGCGGGGACTCCGAGCGCATCGGCGACCCGCTCGAGCTGCTCTGGCACGTGCTCGCGCTCGCGCTCGAGCGTCTCCGCCAAGACCAGGCCGACCGTCAGCCCGTGGGGCGCGTCGAAGCGCCCGCCGATCGCCTGCGCCAGCGAGTGCTCAGCAGCGCAGTCGGAGATGTTCATGGTCAGGCCAGCGAGGAGGCTCGCGCAGGCCATCTCGGAGCGCGCGGCGGCGTCATCGCCGCCTCGGTAGGCGGCGAGCAGCGAGCGTCCGGCGAGGCGAATCGCCTCGAGCGCGATCGCGTCGCCGATCGGGGTCCGGGTCTTCGCCACCATCCCCGCGATCGCCTGCGCCAGAGCGTCGATCCCGGTGAAGGCGGTCACCTGCGGCGGCACGGTGTGGGTCAGCAGCGGGTCGACGAGGGCGTGGTCGGCTCGCAGATTGGGGTCGGCGATGCCCGCCTTCCTTCCGGAGCGCGTGTCCGTGATCACGGCGCCGCCGGAGACCTCCGAGCCGGTGCCGGCGGTGGTCGGAACGGCGATCAGGGGGATGCTGGGGGCGGGAACGGCCGCGTCGGAAGCGATGAACTCGGCGAAGCCGAGCCGGCGCTGAGCGCAGAGGCGGGCGGCCTTGGCGGTGTCGATCACCGAGCCGCCGCCGATCGCGATGAGGAGCTCAGCGCCGGACTCGCCGAGCGCGGTCGCCGCGGCGTCGACCAGCTCGTTCGTGGGCTCGCCGGGGGGCTTGACGCTGCGCGCGACGGTCACCCCTTCGCGCTCCAAAGCCCTCAGGGCTCGAGCGACGGGTTCGCTTCCTTCCTCCAAGCCGGAGTCGATCACCACCAGCGCCGTGCGGGCGGCCTCGGCGGCGACTACGTCGGCCAGCTGCAGTGCCACGCCCTCGCCGAAGCGGATGCGGACCGGCAGGTGGTTGGAGAACGGCTCCATTCCGCAGGGGGCGGTCGCCTCAGAGACGCTCATAGCCCCTGATCCGCTCCCAGTCGGTGACGGCCCCGCCGAAGGCCTCGAGCTCGATCTCCGCCGCGCGATCGTAGTGCGCGACGACGTCGGCGCCGAACGCGGCGGCGGCCATCTCGCTTGCCGCGAACCGGTCCCTCGCGTCGCGCAACTGGGCCGGCAGCCGGGGTGCATCCGCCGAGTAGGCGTCCCCCCGCAGCGCCGGCTCCAGCTCCAGCTCCTCGTCGATCCCGTGCAAGCCGGCTGCGATCACCGCGGCCAGCGCCAGGTACGGGTTGACGTCGCCGCCGGGGGCGCGATGCTCGATCCGCAGCGAGGGTCCCGAGCCAACCACCCGCAGCGCGCAGGTGCGGTTGTCGCGCCCCCAGGCGATGGCGGTGGGAGCGAAGGAGTGGCCGGCGAAGCGCTTGTAGGAGTTGACGTTCGGCGCCAGCAGCAGGGTCAGCTCCTCCATGCATGCGAGCTGGCCGGCGAGGAAGCCCTGGAAGACGCCGTCCTCGCGGGCGAACAGCGGGCCGGCGGCGTCCTGGAGGGAGAGGTGGATGTGGCAGGAGTTCCCCTCTCGCTCGTCCCACTTCGCCATGAAGGTCGCGGAGAGCTCCTCCTGCAGCGCGATCTCCTTGACCGCGTGCTTGAAGACCGCGTGGCCGTCGGCGGCCGCGAGCGGCTCCTCGTGGCGGAAGTTGACCTCGATCTGGCCGAGGTTCGCCTCCCCCTTCGCCGACTCCAGCTCGAGCCCCGACAGCGGCATCTCGGCGCTCAAGCGGTCAATCAGCGTGCCGGCTTGGCGCATCCCCAACAGCGAGTAGTCGATGTTGTAGTGGGCGACCGGCGTGAGGCCGCGGTAGCCGGCGTCCCAAGCTTCGGCGTAGGTCTCACGGTGCACGATGAACTCGAGCTCGGTGGCCGCGCGGGCGGTCCAGCCGCGCTCGGCCAGGCGCTCGATCTGGCGGCGCAGGACCTCGCGCGGGGACGGCGCCACCGGCCCGCCGCCGGGCCATTGCGCGTCGGCGAGGCAGATCGCCGTGCGCGGCCGCCACGCCGCGCGCCTCAAGGTGGCGAGGTCGGGAATCAGCTGAAAGTCCCCGTGACCGCTGGACCAGTCGCTGGTCGAGAGGCCGACCTGGGGGGACATCTCCACGTCGACGCTGAGCAGGTAGCTGCAGGCGCCGGCGCCGTGGTCGAGGACGTCGGCGACGAAGTACGGCGCGCCCAGCTGCTTGCCCTGCAGCCGCCCCTGCATGTCGACCATGGCGAGGAGGACGGTGTCGACCTCAGCCGCCGATACCTGCGCGCGAAGCTCCTCGATCGTCAGCTGGCCGGGCATCTTGGTCTGTATTTAATACCAAAATGCCCGCCCGAGGTAGTCAGCCTCCGTTCAGCGCCGTCGCAGCAGGCGCAAGGGCGTCCGCCAATGCCTCGCCGCTCTCGGCGTCGAACAGCTTCAGCTGCGAGGTGTCGACCGCGAGGTCGACCGTCTCCCCCACCGCGACCAGCCGTCGGGCCGGCACCGCGGCGGTGAACAAGGAGCGCTCGTCGGCGAGCAGCTGTTCGTCGGAAGCGTCGGCGGCCTGCTCGGCGCCGGCACCCTCGACGTCGACGCGGGGCGCGTCGACCGGGAAGATCACGTGCATCTCGGCACCGAGGTTCTCCACCACCTCGACCGTGACCGTGATCCGCGGCAGCGCCGGATCGGCGCCCTCGGAGAGGGCGAAGTCGCTCGGGCGGATCCCGAGGACCACTTTTCTGCGGCCGGCGAGCTCGGCGTCGATTGAGACCGGCAGCCGGTTGCCGCCGAAGTGCAGCGCTCCGTCAGCGAGCTGCGCCTCGACCAGGTTGATCGTCGGCGAGCCGATGAAGGCGGCGACGAAGAGGTTCCGCGGCCGGTGGTAGAGCGCCTGGGGGGTGTCCACCTGCTGCAGGACGCCGTCCTTGAGGACGGCGACCCGCTGGCCGAGGGTCATCGCCTCGATCTGGTCGTGGGTGACGTAGATCGTGGTCACGCCGAGGCGCTCGTGCAGGCGCGCGAGCTCGGAGCGCATCGCCACCCGCAACTTCGCGTCGAGGTTGGAGAGCGGCTCGTCCATCAGGAAGGCGGTGGGCTCCCTGACCATCGCCCGGCCCATCGCCACTCGCTGCCGCTGCCCGCCGGACAGCTGGCCCGGCTTGCGCTTCTCCAGCTCCTCGAGTCGCAGCAGCTTCATCACTTCCGCCACCCGCTCCTTGCGCTCCGCTTTCGGCATCCGTCGCAATTTGAGCCCGAAGCCGAGGTTCTCGGCCACGGTCATATGGGGGTAGAGCGCGTAGCTTTGGAAGACCATCGCGATGTCGCGCTGCTTGGGAAGGGCGTGGGTGGCGTCGTTGCCGTCGATCAGGATCCGGCCGTCGCTCACGGTCTCGATCCCGGCGATCATCCGCAGCAGCGTCGACTTGCCGCAGCCGGACGGGCCAACCAGTACGAGGAACTCGCCGTCGGCGATATCCAGCGAGACGCTGTCGACCGCGTCGGCCGAGCCTCCGGGGAAGGTTTTGGTGACTTCGCTCAGCTGAATCTGGCCCATCGGATCTCCTCGAAGTTGTCGTGTGGCGGGGTCACTTGACGGCTCCCGCGGTCAGGCCTCGCGTGAGGCTGCGCTGGAAGAAGGCGAAGATCAAGAGCGGCGGGACCATCGAGAGCAGCAGGCCGGCGCAGACAACCCCGAGGTTCTTCTGATACTGGCCTTGGAGCTGGGCGATGCCGACCATGATCGTGCGGTGCGTCTCGTCCTGGAGCAGCACCAGCGAGAACAGCAGCTCATTCCAGAGGAAGAGGAAGTTGAGGGTGACGAGGGTCAGCAGCGCCGGTTTGACCAGCGGGATCACAACCGACCAGAGCGTGCGCAGCGCGCCGGCGCCGTCGACCTGGGCGGCAAGCAACAGCTCGCGGGGAATTCCCCGCATGAACGAAGCCAGCAGGAAGATGCTGAAGGGAAGGTTGAGGGCCGCGTAGACGAGGATCAGGCCGAGCGGTTGGTTCAAGAGATTGGCGTCAAGAACCACCTTGAAGATCGGGATCAGCAGCACGGTCGGCGGCAGCGCCATCATCGCCACGACCACGACCAGGGCGGTCTTCCGCAGCGGGAACTCGAAGTGGACGAGGGCGTAGGCCGCGAGGGTGGCGAGCAGGGTGAGCAGGAGGACCGCGGGGACGACGACGATCAGCGAGTTGACCGCGTAGGTGCCGATGTGGGCGGTTTCGAAGGCGCCGTTGACGTTGTCGAGGGTGAGCGAACCGGGCAGTCCGGCGGGACTGGCGTTGTAGTCCTCCTGCGGGCGCAGCGCCGTCGAGGTGAGGAAGAGCAGCGGGTAGATCGTCGAGAGCGCGATCGTGGCGAAGATCAGCCAGAGGCCGACCGCTTTCAGCGTGCGACCGATACCGCGCTCTCCCGCACGGGTGCCGAGCCGCAGGCGCGCCAGCGAGGCGCTCTGCGCGCTCACGCCCGCCTCCAGCGCAAGAGACCGACGAGGGCGGCGGCGAGCGCCCCCATGATCGCGAGCATCGCCACCCCGATCGCCGAGGCGTAGCCGAGCGCACCGGTTTTGAACGCTTCGACGTAGAGATCGAAGTCGACGGTGTAGGTGGCGGTGCCGGGGCCGCCGCTGGTCAGGGTGTAGATCAGCGGGAAGAAGGCGGTGAAGGAGACGATCAGGATCAGCACCGCCCAAAACTCGATCACCGGCAGCAGCTGCCAGAAGATCACGTGGCGCTGGACCTGGAACGGGGAGGCGCCGTCGACTTTGGCGGCGTCGATCTGCTCGTGGTCGAGGTTGGAGAGCGCCGAGAGGAAGATCAGGGTGCCGATCCCGAAGGTCGCCCAGATCATGATCGTGATCACGACCGGCAGCGCGATGTCGGGTTCGTTGAGCCAGGGCCGGGCGACGGCGCCGAGCCCGATCGCGCGCAGCAGCTCGTTGAAGGGGCCGTCGGGTTTGAGCACGATGCCGTAGTAGATGCCGATCACCACCGGACTCAGCACGACCGGGATGAAGAAGGCGAAGCGGAAGAAGCGCCAGCCCCAGATCCGCGAGAAGAGGCCCCAGGCGATCGCGTAGGGGACCGCGATCCAGACCGGCATCGCCAGCAGGATCAGCAGGTTGTGGACGACCGCTTCCTTGAAGCGATTGTCCTGGAGCAGCCCTTCGAAGTTCTCGATGCCGATGAATTCAGGGGCGGCGAAGCCGTCCCAGTTGGAGAGCGAGAGGCGAACCGCGTCCCCCATCGGGTAGAGCATCAGCCAGCCGAGCAGGGCCACCGCCGGCAGCAGGAAGAGCAGGGGCGTGGCACGCCGCGAGAAGCGGCGTGCCACGCTTGTCAGACCGGCGGTCACTTACCCGCGACTGGACTTTTCGGCCGTTTCCTGCATCGCTTCTTGTGCCGACTCGAGCGACGTGCGGCCCTGCAGGACCTCGTTCATTTCGCTCGAGAGGGGGCCGAAGAGGACCTGCGACGGCACCACCGAGTGTGGGGTTGGGAAGACCGGCAGTTCTTCCTTCCATTTGACCAGCTGCTTCGCCTGTTCGGGCGCATCGGCGGGGATGGCGATGTCTTTGCGGTTCGGCAGCATGACTTCGGCGTCGACGAAGGCGCCGATGCTGTCTTTGCTCGCCATGAATTCGATGAAGGCCCAAGCCTCATCCTTGTCCGCGGCGAAGGTCGGGATCGACCACGAGAATTCGCACTCGGTGCCGAGGTATTTGCTGCCCGGGGGCAGGAACATCCCGACGTTCTTTTCGCCGAGTTTTTCGTTGTACTCGCCGTAGTAGCCGATCAGCGCCTGCGGGCTGTAGATCATCGCCCCTTCGCCGTTGGCGAACTTTTCCCCGCCGTCGGGGAAGAGCGGGGTCGTGAAGCGGTCCTCGTTATAGAGACCGGCTTCCTGCATCATGATCTCCGGACCGAACGCCCTGGCGACAGCCTCGTCGGTGAAGGGCATTTCGCCTTCGGCGAGTTCAATCGCTTCCTCCTCGGTGTTTTCGGTCTGCCAACCGGCCCCGAACCACCACTGGTTTTCGTAGCCCTCCTTGTCGCCGCCGGTGAACGGCTGGATCCCGGCCGCCTTCAGTTTTTCGCCGGCCTCTTTGACCTCCTCCCAGGTTTTCGGTTCGAACTCACGGGGCAGACCGGCTTTCTCGAAGAGAGCCTTGTTGTAGTAGAAGATCTGGCCATTGGATCCGATCGGGACGCCGTAGTGATCCCCTTCCTCGGTGAAGCCGGGGGTGACGGTGCCCCAGTTGGTGATCTGTTCTTCCATTTCCGGTGGGATCCGGTCGTTCAGGACTTCGAGTCCTTTCGTGAAGCTGAGAGCGCCGGCCGCGGCGGTCAGCATCATCATCACGTCGGGCCCTTCACGCGCGGCGAAGGCCGACTGGTAGACCGCTTCGAACCCTTCGAACGGCTGCGGAACATGATCCACCGTGACTTTCGGGTACTTCGCTTCGAATTCGGCGATCAACTTGTCGTTGATCGGATCGTAGTCGGGGAACGAGCCCGACGAGAAGTCCCAGACCGTGATCGTGCCGCTCCATTCCGACGGCGCGACGGTCGCGCTGGTCGAGCCGGAATCGCTGCTGTCGCCGCCGCCGCCACAGGCGGCAACGCCAACCGCCAACGCGCAAACGAGCGCCAGCGTGAGCCCTAACTTAAACCTGTACCTCATCTCTCCTCCGTCCCTGGGGTGGTAGCATTTTCTGATCCTACTCCCGGGGGAGTAGGATTGTCAACCGGGTGGCACAATAGAGGAGGATCGATGAGCGAGAATCATCAGGACGCGGCTCGCGGCTCGAAGGTGCGCGGCGCGGTACGCCGCGAGGAGACGACCCTGCGGCTGGGCGGCAACGGCGACAACTGGCACATGAGTTGGGCCGAGGACGACCGCCAGTTCGTCGTGCTCGACGACGGCTTCGGCTGGGGCCAGCGGGAGAAGTACTACAACTCGAGGACCTACCTTCTCTCCGGCGACCCCGAGGAGGCCGAGTTCGAGGATCTCCCCGGCTTCCCCGACCTCTGCTTCGAGCTCGACGACCCCGCCACCTGGACCCGCTACTACGGCTTCGGCACGCTGGCCCTCGACGGCCACGTCTACCAGTACATGAGCACCCCGAATTGCGGATTCGACGAGACGGAGAAGGAACCCCGCTTCGTCGGCGCCAAGCTCATCTACTCTCCCGACAACGGCGCCACCTGGCACAACCAGGATGGATCGACGCCGGTGGCCTGGGAGCCCTGGGAGGACCGCTCGCGGGAGAACATGGTCTTCTTCGAAGAGCCGCAGCAGGCGTTCTCGCTGCTGACCGTCCTGCAGATGGGCAGGAACTACGAGGCCAACCGGGACGGCTACGTCTACGTATACGCGCCGAACGGCAACACCGACGGCACGATGAACGAGCTGGTGATGTTCCGGGTCCCCAAGGATCGCCTGCTCGACCGCGGCGCCTACGAGTACTTCGCCGGCACCGACTCAGACGGCGAGGCGAGCTGGACGCCGGAGATCGAGCAACGCGGCGTCGTCCACACCTTCCCCGCGGGCTGGGTCAACGTCACGGCCCATCCCTACGCCTGGCAGCCGAGCGTCGTCTACAACGAGCCGCTCGGCGTCTACATGATGGCCAACTGGGGGATTGGCCCCGAGCCGGACGGCGGCTGGTTCGGCAAGCCGAGCTACCTCGGCTTCTGGACCGCGCCGCGGCCGTGGGGGCCCTGGACGCAGATCCACGAGGAGACCGCCTGGACCCCTGGCGGACGGCCCGGCGCGCGCGCCTACCAGCCGCAGATCTCGCCGAAGTGGATCGCGCCAGACGGCAAGTCGTTCTGGCTCGTCTGGACCGACTTCGAGGTCGTCGGCGAGGAGCCCAGCTTCGGGTTCGACGACTGGGGCGAGGTCAGGAGGAGCGGCGGCTCGATTCCCGCGACGGCGTTCGCCGAAGAAGCCGATTCCCAGCCCTACTACTCGTTCAACGCGCAGCGAGTCGACCTCACCGTCGAGTGATCCGCGTGGGCGTCATCGGCTGCGGCTTCCAGGGGCAGGCGCACCTGCAGGAGCTCTGCGGCACCGACGGCGTCGAAGTGGTGGCGATCGCCGACCTCGACGAGCAGCGACTCGCCGCGGTCGGCGATCGCTTCGGGATCGAGGGGCGCCATCGCGACAGCCGCGACCTGCTCGACCAGAAGCTGGACCTGGTCACGGTCTGCACGATGCCCAACACCCATCCCGAGCTGGTCGCCGGCGCCCTCGAGAGCGGCGCCCACGTGCTCTGCGAGAAGCCGCTGGCGCGCAGCGCCGCCGAGGCGGCGACGATGGTCGCGGCGGCCGAGCGGGCCGAGCGGCTCCTGATCGTCGGCTACAACATGCGTTACATGGGCGCGACCACCGCAGTCCGGCGCTTCATCTCAGAGGGCCTGCTCGGCGACCTCCTCTGCGCCCGCGGCTACATGCTCGCCGACGAAGTCCCCTGGTGGGGCAAGCACTACGTACAGGGAGTCTCCGGCGGCGGCGCCCTCAACTCCACCGCCGTGCACATGCTCGACCTGCTGATCTGGCTGGCCGGCGACCCCCGACCGCTCACCGCCACCGCCTCGACCGCGACCGTGTTCCCGCGCAAGCGCGCCCACGGCGCCCCCGACGGCGCCGCGGACGCCTACGACGTCGAGGACCTCGTTTTCGGCCACGTCCGCTTCGAGGGCGGCTTCTGGCTGACGATCGAGGGGTCCTGGACCTACGACCGCCCCGGCTGGAACTACAGCTTCGACGCCTTCGGCAGCCGCGGGCAGGCCCACCTGCAGCCGCTCGAGCTGTTCACCGAGCGCGACGGCGCCCCGGTTCGCGTCTTCGAGGACGCGTCCACCGAGCCCGACTTCGAAGGATCGTTGCGCGACGAGATGGCCGACGTGGTCGCGTCGGTCCGTAGCGGCCAGCCCGCCGAGCGCCTCGCCACCGGCCGCCAGGCGCTGGTCGTGCAGTCGGTCGCTGACGCGCTCTACCGCTCCGCGCGCGAAGGTCACGAGGTCGAAGTCGAGATCCCCGAGGTCTAGAGAACGATGTCCGAGATCCTTCCCCAGAACTTCGTCGCCGGCGCCTTCAGCCTCGACGGCCGGGTCGCCGCGGTCAGTGGCGGCGGCAGCGGCCTCGGCGCCGCGATCGGCGCCGGCCTGGCGCAGGCCGGCGCCGCGATCGCCGTTCTCGACATCGACGCGGAGAAGGCGACCGAGGTCGCCGACGCGATCGTCACGGCCGGCGGCGACGCCTTCGCGCTGCGTTGCGACGTCACCGACTCGGCCTCGGTCGCGACGACGGTCGAGGCGATCGTCGCCGATCGCGGCCGCGTCGACGTCCTCGTCAACAGCGCCGGCACCGCCTTCCGCAGCCCCGCCGAGGACTTCCCCGAGGAGCAGCTCGACCGCGTGCTCGCCCTCAACCTGAAGGGCACCTACCTCCCCTGCCAGGCGTTCGGGCGGCAGATGCTCGCCCAGGGCAAGGGCAGCATCGTCAACATCGCCTCGATCGGCGGCTTCGTCGCCTACCCCCACGCCTCCGCCTACCTCGCCTCGAAGGGCGCCATCGTCCAGCTGACCCGCGGGCTGGCGCTGGAGTGGATCGGCAAGGTCCGTGTAAACGGCATCGCCCCGACCCTCTTCGACACGCCGCTGACCAGCCAAGGGGCGCGCCGCTCCAGTGTCACCAGCGACTTCATCGAGGCGCGCTTCCTGCGCGAGGGCTTGGCGCAGCCACAGCAGGTGGTCGGCGCCGCGGTCTTCCTCGCCAGCGACGCCTCCGAGCTGGTCACCGGCCACACGCTGCCGGTCGACGACGGCTACCTGATCGCCTGATCCGAGCGCCCGCACCGCAGTCGCACGTCGATATACTACCTAAGTAGTAGTCGACTAAGGAGGAGCGATGGGGACCAGAGCGATGGATCCGAAGGGAGCGACCACCGGTGGGGTCGCACACCACGAGGCGGACCTCGGCGACGTCAGGCTGCACTACGTGACCGCCGGTAGCGGCGACGCGGTCGTCCTCCTCCACGGCTACCCGAAAACCTGGTTCGAGTGGCGTCACGTGATCCCGATCCTCGCCGAGCGCTACCAGGTGATCGTCCCGGACCTGCGCGGCCTCGGCGACTCCTCGCGGCCGCAGTCCGGCTACGACAAGCGGACGGTCTCCGAGGACGTCTTCAAGCTGGTCCACGGGGAGCTCGGGATCGAGAGCTGGTACCTGGCCGGCCGTGACTGGGGTGCCCCCACCGCTTTCTCGCTGGCCGCCGGTCACCCCGAGAACGTCCGCAAGCTGGTCAACATCGAGGCGATGCCGACCCATGAGGACTGCCCTTGGCGGCCCGAGTGGTGGCACCTGTTCCACCAGGTTCCCGACCTCCCAGAGCAGCTGTACGAGGGCCGCGAGGAAATCTACATTCGCTGGTTCTTTGAGCAGCTCGGCCATCCCTCCTACGAGATCTCCGACGAGGACATGGCCGAGTACATGCGCACCTGGGGATTGCCGGAGACGACGCGCGCGGGCCTCGAGTGGTACCGCGCCCTGCCGCAGGACTTCATCGACAACACCGCCTTCGTGCGCGGCGCCAAGCTGCCGATGCCCGTTCTCGGGGTGGCGGCCGCAGGACCGATGCGGTACCTCGGAAAGGTGACGGAGAACGAGATCGCCGAGTCGCTGGAATTCGCCTCCGACGACCTCACCGCGGTGATGATGGACGACGTCGGCCACTGGGTCCCCGAGGAAGAGCCAGAGCGATTGGCCGCCCTGCTGCTCGACTTCTTCGCCGACTAGGCGAACAGGTCGCCGGGATGGAGACGGGGGTATGAGCACGCGATTCGGCGTCCTCGGCACCGGCTTCTGGGCCGACACCTGCCACGCCGCCGGCCTCGCGTCCCACCCCGGCACCGAGCTCGTCGGGGTCTGGGGACGCGATCTGGGGAAGGCGTCAGCGGTCGCCGAGCGCCACGGAGTGCGCGCCGAGGCCGACCTCGACGCCCTGCTCGCGGAGGTCGACGCGGTGGCGATCGCGGTGGCGCCCGCCGCGCAGCCCGAGCTCGCCGTACGCGCCGCCGAGGCCGGCTGCCACCTCCTGCTCGAGAAGCCGCTGGCGCTCTCGACGCGGGAGGCCGAGCAAGTGCTCGCCGCGGTCGAACGGGCGGGCGTGGTGACGCTCACCTACTTCGCCTTCCACTTCATCGAGCCGGGTGCAAGCTGGGTGCGGGACTCGCTGACGGCGGAGGAGTGGCACGGCGGGACCTTCAACCTGCTCGCCTCGGTCCTCGCCCCGGGCAGCCCGTTCAAGGACTCGCGTTGGCGCCAGCGGGACGGCGTCGTCCTCTGGGACGCGGCGCCCCACCTGCTTTCGCTGATGCTCCCGGCGCTCGGCCCGGTCAGCGACGTCACCGCTGTGCGTGGCCGCGGCGAGACGGTGCACATAGCGCTCGGGCACGAGGGCGGTGGCGTCAGCGCCGCGAGCACGAGCCTGACCGTGCCCGAGCGGGCCGAGCGGATCAGCTTCGAGCTCTGGGGGCCGAGCGGCCTGAGCCGCTACCCGGACGAGCTTGGCAGCGACGAGGAAGCCTACGCGAACGCGATCTCGGCGCTGCTCGCGACGATCGAGACGGGCGCGCCGAGCGCCTGCGACATCGCCTTCTCAGCCGAGATCGTTCGCGTGCTCGAGCGCCTCGACGACTTCCTCACGAAAGGACCCGCTCAATGTCCCTGACCAGCGCGCCCAGCACCGAGCCGATCCTCGAGCCCGAGCTGCCGATCGTCGACCCCCACCACCACCTCTGGTTCCACAACGCGGACTCGCTCGAGGTGTGGGAGCAGTGGGCGAGCCCGCCGCGGACCGACGATCCGGAGGAAGCCGTCTACTCCGAGCTGGCCGTCCAGATCCTGCCCTTCCTGCGCGTGAACAATCGCTACCTGTTCGACGAGCTGCTCGCCAATCTCACCTGCGGCCACAACTTCCGCGCGACGGTCTTCGAGGAGTCGCTGACGATGTACCGGGCGAGCGGCCCCGACGAGATGCGGTCGGTGGGCGAGGTCGAGTTCGCCAACGGGATCGGCGCGATGTCCGCCAGCGGCATGTTCGGCGAGGTGAAGCTCGCGCTCGGGATCATCGGCAACATCGACCTCTCGATCGGCGCTGCGGCGAAACCGGTGATCGAAGCGCACCTCGCGGCCGGCGGCGAGCGCTACCGCGGCGTCCGCTGCGACCTCCCCGCGGACCCCGGCTCCAGCGATCTCAGCGCCGGCCTGGAGCTGCTCTCCGAGTTCGGCCTCTCCTGGAACATCTTCGTCCTCGAGCCGCAGCTCAAGCACGTCATCGACATCGCCCGCGCCCACCCGCAGCTGCCGATCGTCCTCGAGCACGCGGGTGGGCCGGTAGGGATCGCCGCCTACGCGGGGCAGCGCGAGCAGCGCTTTGCAGTCTGGAGCGAGAAGATCCGAGAGCTCTCGCGATGCGAGAACGTCGTGGTGCAGCTGGGCGGCCTGGGGATCCCCTTCACCGGCTCGCCGGCCTGGATGGCGGCGCCGCAGTTCAGCTCCGAGCAGCTCGCCGCGGAGTGGAAGCCCTACATCGAGACGTCGATCGAGGCGTTCGGCGCCGAGCGGGCGATGTTCGAGAGCGACTTTCCCTACACCGCCGGGGTCTGCAGCTACCCGGTGCTCTGGAACGCCTACAAGCGGATCGCAACCGGTTGCTCACAGGCGGAAAAGGAAGCTCTGTTCAGCGGCACCGCGGCGCGGGTGTTCCGCCTCACGGTCTGAGCGAAGGCTCCCGCAGGGCGATCGTCGAGGAATCGATCTCGGCGAGGTTGCGGGCGCCGACCATCGCCATCAGGACCTCGAGCTCTTCGCGGAAGAGCTCGAGGACGCGGGAGGCGCCGTCGTAGCCGGCCACCGTCAGCCCCCAGAGGACCGGCCTACCGACCAGCACCGCGCGGGCGCCGAGCGCCAGCGCGCGGACGACGTCAGCAGCGGAGCGAACGCCGCCGTCGACGAACACCTCCACCCGGCCGTCGACGGCCGCGACCACCTCGGCCAACACGTCGGCGGTCGCCAGCGACTGGTCGAGCGCATGCCCGCCGTGGTTGGAGACGAGGACCGCGTCGGCGCCGTGCTCGACGGCCCGCCGCGCATCCTCGCCGGTCATCACGCCCTTCAACACCAGCGGCAGCGAGCTCAGCCCGCGCAGCCAGGCGAGGTCATCCCAGGTGACGACGTTGCGGCTCGCTTCGCGCAGTCCCCTGCGATCGGTCGTGTCAGGGCCGTCGAAGCCGTCCCAGATCGTGCGCGTGCCGCCCTGGTCGACGAACGAGCTCAGATCGAGGCGACCGAGCGCCTCGATCATCGAGTTCGGCCACCAGGGAAAGACGGGCAGGTCGATCGTCAGGCAGATCGCGCCGGCCCCGGCCGCGGCCGCGCGGGCCACGACGTCTTCGATCAGGCCTTTGTCGTGGGCCCAGTTGAGCTGCATCCAGAAGCCGTCGGCCAGCGGCCCGATCTCCTCGGGAGGATGGGTAGCGCCCATGCTCAAGACCATCGCGGTGCCCGCGTCCCGGCTGGCTCGCGCCGTCGCCAGCTCGCCTTCCTCGCAGCAGATCGACTGGCAGGTGAAGGGCGCGACCAGCAGCGGGAACTCGACCTCCCGCCCGAGCACGGTGGTCGAGGTGTCGCAGCTGCTGACGTCGACGAGCGCCCTCGGGCGCAGCGCCCAGCGCTCCCAGGCCGCCTCGCTCGCCGCCAGCGCCTTGCCGGTGCCCGCGTTCTGGACGATCGTGCGCACGTCGTCCGGCATTCGCGGCTCGGCGAGAGCCTTGAAGTCGAGGACCTCGCTCAGCTGGCCCAGCTCGATCTCGGTGGTCACGCCTTCCCCTCCTTCGCCGCCGTCGCGGCAAGCAAGCGCTCGAACTGCGCGCGGTCGCCGGCGAGCTCGAGCTCGCCGCGCGCCTCGGCCTCCGCCAACGTCGTTTCGCCGCCGAGCACTGCGCAGAGGGCGTCGGGGTGGACCGTGACGGTGGCCTCGGGTTGGCCCTCGGGGGCGCCGCTCGTCGCCTCGATGCTTCCGCCCGCGACCCGGACCGCGTTGCGGACGTCGCCGAAGCGCAGCTCGAAATTGCCCTCGAAGCCGGGGTCGACGCCCGAGTCGAACTGGGTGAGGAGCATGATCATCGGGAACGTCCAGTCGGGTCCGAGCCCGACGAAGTCGGGGTCGTAGGCGCGCTCGGGATCCGCCCGCACGGCGGCGTCGAGAGCTGCGGCGTCGGCGCCGAGCAGGACGCGCCAGCGTCCCGCCTTGACCGCCTCGAGGATCGTCTCCGCGGCGCTGACGGCCGTAGTCGGGGCGAACTCCAGGGTCGTCGTGTCGATCACATCGGCCAGCGCCAGAACCTCCTCGACGCTCGCGTCGCCAACTGGGAATCCGAAGCCGCCGAGGACGCCTCGCAGAGCCTCGGCCTCGTCGTCGCCGGCGAGCGCGCGGGCGCTGTTGGTGCCGACCCGAGTACCGATCGTGCCGGGCATGACGAGCGTGACCTTGACGTGCGGGGCGTTGGCGCGCAGATCCTCGATCAGCGCCTCGGAGAAGCCCTTGACCGCGAACTTCGCGGTCGCGTAGGCGGTGCTCGGCGCGCCGGGGCCGTGCGTCGCCCAGAACCCGTTGGCGCTGCTGGTGTTGACGATGTAGCCGTCGTCGCTGGCGACGAGCAACGGCATGAAGGCGCGGGTGCAGTAGTAGACGCCGTTCCAGCAGACGTTGAAGACCCGCTCCCAGGCGGCGCGATCGTCGGCGAGAAAGCTTCCCGCGCCGGCGATGCCGGCGTTGTTGAAGAGGAGGTTGACGTGGTCGGTGTCGTGCTGGGCGAGCACCTCGTCGCGGAAGGCGTTGACCGCGGCCTCGTCGGAGACGTCGCAGGCATGGGCCGTCACCCGCACGCCGTCCGGGGCCCCGTCGGTGGCCAGGGCGGCCGTCTCGGCAGCCGCCTCGAGGTTGAGGTCGCAAGCCGCGACCGAGCATCCCTCGGCGGCCAACTGCAGCACCAGCTCGCGGCCCATGCCACTGCCGCCGCCGGTGACTACGGCGAGCTTGTTCTGAAATGAATCCATGACTACCTCCGTCTCGTTCCCAGGTCGTACAGCTCGGTCAGGCGATCGGTCGAGTACAGGGAGGCGCGCTCCCGCCCGGCCGATTCGAAGTAGCTCAGGTCCAGCTCGGCCGCCCGCTCGCCCAGGGCGCGGGCCAGCGCTTCCGGCACCGGAGCCGAGGTCATCGAGGACCCGTCCACGAGGTTGACGCGGCGGGCGCCAGGGCCAGCCGGCCGCTCCACGGCGCGGGCGAACGCCTCGACCGTGTCGCCCGCATCGACCATGCCGCCGGCGATGATGTAGGGGAGCTCGGAGTCGGCGAGGTCGGGGGTCGACTCCTCGGTCAGCTCGCCGCCGAGCACGGCGCCGAGCCGGAACAGCGTCACTTCGAGCTCCTCGTTCTGGCGCGCGAAGTAGAAGGCGACGTCCTCCATCAGCCCCTTCGAGAGACCGTACGGATCGACCGCGTCGCAGGGATGGTCGTCGGGGATCGGCAGGGCGCGCGGGACGAAGTCCTCCGAGCTCGAGCCGACAGCCGCGATCGAGCTGGCGACGACGAAGCGCTTGCAGCCGCGGTCGATCAGGTAGCGCATCAGGGTGCGGGTGCCGAGCACGTTGACCGCGAGCCCGGCCTGCTCTGAGCACTCACCGATCTCCGACGCGAGATGGACCACGACGTCGATCTCGTGCTCGTCGAGCGCCTGCAGCTCCTCGCGTGAGGAGAAGTCGGCGCGGACCGTGGCGTAGGCCGGACCGTCCCCGGCGCCACGCTCGCGTTCGGCGACGATGTCGACCGTCCGCGGCCGGCGCGAGAGGACCACCACGTCATGGTCTCCCGCCAGCCGGGCAAGGAGCCGTGAGCCGACGAAGCCGCTGGCTCCGGTGATCAGTACCTTGCTCATCGTTTCCTCCTGATTAGGCGTTGGCGAGTCGTTCTACCAGCGGCGCGAACTGTTCGAACTCAGCGGCGCCGAAGACGACGTAGGAGAGTCCAAACGACTCGCGCCGCCGCTCCAGGGTCTCGCCGATCTCGCCGACCGTCCCGGTCAGCGTGCCGCCGTCGATCATCAGCTCGATCTCCTCGAAGCGCGCCCCCGCTCCTTCCCGCACCCACTCGATCTTGCGGCGCAGGTCGTCGTCGGAATCGGGGGGAAAGTCGGTGTTCGCCGCGCTCGGGTGGATCCCGACGATGTCGGCCTCCCGGCCCGCCAGGCGCAGGACCCGCGGCGAGCCGCCGCCGACGAGAATCGGCGGCCGCGGGTGCTGGACGGGCTGTGGTCGTGCCGCGTAGCCGCGGATCTCGTAATGCTCGCCGGCGAAGTCGAAGGCCTCACCGCGCCAGCAGGCCTTGACCACGGCAAGCGCCTCCTCGAGGCGGTCGATCCGTACGCGGGGCTCGTCGTAGGGCAGGCCGAGGGCGTCGTAGTCACCCTGCAGCCAGCCGGCCCCGAGGCCGAGCTCGAGGCGGCCGCCGGAGACGCGGTCGAGCGCCGCCGCATCCTTTGCCAGCACCGCGGGGTGCCGGAAATCGTTGCCGAGCACGAGCGTGCCGAGCCGCAGCGTTCTAGTCTGCGCCGCCACCCAGGCAAGCGCAAGCAGGGGCGGAGGGTCGTAGTCGACGAAGTGGTCGCCGACCAGCAGGCTCGAGTAGCCGATCTCCTCCGCCCGCTGGGCCAGACGCAGCAGTCCCTCGGCGTCCTCGAAGCCTTCGTAGAAGCTGACGCCGAACCGGAACGGCCGAGGCGTCACGGTCACGCCGCCGCGGCCTCCCGCGCCGCCGCGGCGATTCCCTCCGCACTCGGGAGGATCTCGTCCTCGAGCGACGGCGAGTAGGAGACCAGGTTGTCTTCGGGCAGGCTGACCGAACGCGGGGGCGCGGCGAGCTCCACGCCCTCCATCGCCAGGCGGGAGATCAGCGTCGCGCCCCAGCCGGCGGCGTGCACCTGCTCCTCGGCGACCAGGAGGCGGCCGGTCTTCTCGACGCTCGCGCGCACCGCGCCGAAGTCGAGCGGGCGCAGCCAGCGCAGGTCGATCACCTCGGCCTCGATGCCGTCGGCGGCGAGCAGCTCGGCCGCTTTCAGGCTGCGGTCGGTCATCAGCAGGGTCGAGGCGATCGTCACGTCGGCGCCCTCGCGCTCGACAACCGCCTTGCCGACCTCGGCGATCGCGTCCTCGCCGCGGGAGACGAGACCCTTGCGCATGAACAGCGACTTGTGCTCGATCAGCAGCACCGGGTCTTCGTCGCGGATCGCCGCGCGCAGCATCGCGTAGGCCGCCGCCGGGGTCCCGGCCGTGCCCACCTTCAGCCCCGGCAGGCCCATGAACCAGGACTCGCCGGTGGCCGAGTGCTGGGTCCCGAAGCGGCCGCCACCGCCCCCCATCGAACGGATCGTCACCGGCAGCGTGCACTGGCCACCCGACATGAACCGCATCTTCGGCAGCTCCTCGATCAGCGCGTCCGCCGCGGTCGGCAGGAAGTCGCTGAACATGATCTCGCAGATCGGGCGCATGCCCGTCATCGCCATGCCGGCCGCCAGGCCGATGAAGGTGTTCTCGCAGATCGGCGTGTTGACGACGCGGCCCGGGAACTCCTCGGGCAGCCCTTCGTTGGTCTTGAAGACGCCGCCCGCGCTGGCGACGTCCTCGCCCATCATCATCACCCGCGGGTCGCTGGCCAGCTCATCGGCGAGCGCGGAGCGCACCGCCTCGCGGTAGGTCATTTCGGTCGCGCCGGCCGTCGCGGCCGTCGCGGTCTCAAGCTGCGTAGACATATGCGCGGGTCTCCTCCAGGGTCGGGTGCGGTGCTTGCGCCGCCTTCGCGGCGAGCTCGTCGATCTGCTGCTGGACCTCGGTCCGCAACGCCTCCAGCTGCTCGTCCGAGATCAGGCCCTCGGCGAGCAGGCGGTCGCCGAGCAGGGTCAGCGGGTCGCGCTCCTTCCAGCGGTCGAGCTCGCCCTCGGGCCGGTATTTGGCCGGATCGGTGCGCGAGTGGCCGCGGAAGCGATACGTCTTCATCTCCAGCAGGGTCGGGCCCTCGCCGGCACGCGCCCGCGCGACCGCCTCGGCGGCGGCGGCGTTGACAACCTCGACGTCCTGGCCGTCGACGACGACGCCGGGAATCGCGTAGGCCTTGGCGCGGTCGGCGAGGTCATCGAGCGGGGTCGTGTCGCGCATCGGCGTGTACTCGCCGTAGAGGTTGTTCTCGACCACGAAGACGACCGGGACCTTCCAGGTCGCCGCCATGTTGAGGGACTCGTGGAAGGTGCCGATGTTGGTGGCCCCGTCGCCGAAGAAGGTCATCGCGACGCTGTCGCGGCCCTGCAGGCGGGCCGAGTGGGCGGCGCCGACGGCGACCGGCAAACCGGCGCCGACGATCGCGAAGGCACCGAGCAGGCCGCGGTTGACGTCGGTGAAGTGCATCGACCCCCCGACCCCCTTGCAGCAGCCGCTCGTCCGTCCCATCAGCTCGGCGAAGCAGGACTCGATCGAGAGCCCGCGGGCGAGCGCGTGCCCGTGGCCACGGTAGGTGACGGTCAGGTAGTCGTCGTCACCCAGCGCCGCGACCGCCCCCATCGCCACGGCCTCCTGGCCCTGGCAGAGGTGCGTCGTGCCCTGGACCAGGCCCTCCATGAACAGCTCCTGGACCTTGTCCTCGAAGAGTCGTATCTCCCACATCCGCCGCAGCCAATCGAGCCGCGCGTCTCCTCCGTCGCTCATAGCTTCTCCAATACGTGTTCGGGGTCATCGACGATCTGCTCGGCGATCCAGGCGGGGTTCGCCTGGGGGCCGAGGCCGAGCTCGTCGGCGAGCGGCTCCATCAGCCCGTCGCGGACGACCGGCTGCGGCAGCGAGTCGGCGAACTGGTCGACGCCGCTGCCCGGCACCCCCCACTCGATCGGCACCTCATGGCCGAGCGCGGCGAAGACGCGCGAGTGGACGTGGCCGAACATGTGCGGGGCAAACTGGGTGTCAGCCGCCTCGACCTCGCTGAGGATCCCGGCCAGGCGGGTGATGCCGCCGTTCGTGGTCACGTCCACGCGGGCGACGTCGACGGCCTGGTGCGCGAGCAGCGACTCCGGGTGGTAGGAGCCGCCCTGCTCGTCGCCCATCGCCACCGGCAAGCCGGCGCCTGCGCGGATCTCGGCGACCATCCGCGCGTTCCCGGGCGGGACGATGTCCTCCAGCCAGCCGAGGTCGACGTCGTCGATCGTGCGGGCGAACTCGATCGCCTCGGCTGCCGACTTGAAGACCCAGTTGCAGTCCATGCCGAGCCAGCAGTCAGGGCCCATCGCCTCGCGGGCCGCGCGAAGACGCGCTCGCGTCTCGTCGGGCGTCGCGGCGATCGGCTGCTTGAACCGACGCCAGCCCGCCGCGTGCAGGGTCGCCACCTGCTCCGCGACCTCCTCGCCGCTCAGTTGCGGTGGATAGCCGATGATCGCCGTAGCCGGGAGCGGGCGCAGCTCGCCGCCGAGATAGGCCGCGATCGACTTGTTCTCGGCGCGAGCCGCGAGGTCCCAGGCGGCGAGGTCGACCAGCGAGAGCGCCCGCGTGCCGAGACCGCTGGCGAGCACCGCGTTGTTGCTCCAGGCGGCGCGCCAGTGCAGCGCCGCGGGATCGTCGTAGGGCTGGCCGACGTACTGCTGGGCGATGTTCTGGCGGACGAACTCGGCCAGAGGGCCGTCGCGGGTATAGACGAACGCCGTACCGACGAGCCCGTCGTCGGCCTCGATCCGGCAGAGAGCGAACTCGCGGTGCTCCATCACCCACGGTCCGAAATTGATCTTCACGGGCAGCGGCGAGCGGATCGTCGCCACCTCGACCGCAGTGACGATGCCTTCAGCCATCCAGTCCCTCCGGATCCTCGATCGTTGACTTCAAGGTCGCCAGGAAGCGCGCCACGTCGGCGCCGTCGACGGCGCGGTGGTCGGCGCTGACGGTCACCTCGACCAGCGCCCGCGGCACCAGCTCCTCGGCCTCGTAGCGCGGCAGGCGGGTCGTCTTGCCGACGCCGAGGATCGCCACCTGCGGCGGGGTCACGATCGGGATGAACGAGGTCACCTCGAACATGCCGAGGTTGCTGAGGGTGAAGGTAGCCTCGACCATCTCGGCGCCGCGCAGCTTGCCGGCGCGGGCGCGGGCGACGAGGTCGTCGAGCGCGCGGGCGGCGTCGAGGACGGTGGTGGCGTCGCGCCCGAAGACCGCCGGGGCGACGAGCCCGGCGTCGGTCGCGATCGCGACGCCGACGTTGGCGTCGTCGGCGAGCATCAGCTCACCCTCGCGCCAGACGGCGTTCAGCGAGGGGTGGTCGCCGAGCGCGACGACCGTCGCTCTCAGCAGCAGCGCCGTCAAGCTGACCCGCTCGCCGGAGCTCTCCCGCAGCTCGGCCACGTGGGCGGCGGCGGCGTCGACCTCGACCTCCGCGCTGACGTAGAAATGCGGTGCCTCCCGCTTGCTCGCGAGCATCCGCCGGCCAACGGCCTGGCGCATCGGCGTCAGCTCGGCCGGCCGCATCAGGAAGCGACCTCGAGGTAGGCGATGACCTCGCCGACGGGCACCTCCTGCCCCTCCGCGGCGACGATCTCGACCAGGGTGCCGCTCTGGCTCGCCTCCATCTCGATCGTCGCCTTCTCGGTCTCGACCTCGACGATCGCCTCGCCGCGCTCGACCTGGTCGCCGACCTGCTTCAACCAGTTGCCCACCACTCCCGACTCCATGTCGAAGCCGAGGTTGGCCATCCGGATCTCAGTTCTCATTGGCTTATACTACCCCAGTAGTGCATTTTGAGAAGCATAGCCGTTTCCACTACAACGCAGGTAGTAGATTCGCCCGATGAGCCTCGACCTACCCCTCCCCCTGGACCGCGTCGAAACCTTTGCCGAGGGCCTCGACCACCCCGAGGGCATCTGCCAGACGCCCGACGGCACCCTCTACGTGGGCGGCGAGCTCGGGCAGCTGTACAGAATCGAGGCGAATGGCACGCCGACCGAGTTGCTGCGAACCGACGGCTTCATGCTCGGCCTCGCCGCCGACGCGGCGGGTCTGATCTACGCGGTCGACACCGGCAACCGCTGCGTCTGGCGGATCGACCCGGCGAGTCGCGAGCGCGACGTGTTCGCGGCCGGAGCCCCGGGCCGGCCGTTCGTCAACCCCAACTGGGGAGCATTCGGTCCCGACGGGAACTATTACCTCTCGGACTCGGGCGGCTGGGGTGCCGGCGACGGATGCCTCTGGCGGGTCCCCCCGGGCGGCGAGGCCGAAATCTGGTCGGAGCAGAGCCGCGCCTTCCCCAACGGGCTGGCGGTCGACCCGACCGGGACCCGGCTCTTCGTGCTCGAGAGCTACCCCGGCGCACTCGTCGCCTTTGCGATCGAAGCGGACGGCCGCGCCGGCGCCCGGGAGGTGCTCCTCGACCTCGATCCGGCCGTCCCCGACGGCGTCGCGCTCGCCGCCGACGGCTCGATGTTCATCTCCTGCTACCGCCCCGACGTGATCTACCTCTGGAGCGAGGCGGCCGGTCTGCGCACCTTCGCCGAGGACCCACGCGGAACGATCCTCGCGGCGCCGACCAACGTCGTCCTCACCGGCCCCGAGCGCGATCAGCTCGTCGTCCCCAACATCGGACGCTGGCACCTCAGCCGCATGCCGGCCGGAGTCAGCGGCGTGCCCCTGCACTACCCCACCGCCGAGCAGCTGCGCGGCGGCCAAACGCCACCCCGGGCATAAGCCCCGAACAGAGGAGATCCGAAGTGCTCGACGCAGAAAAGTCCCTCAGCCTCGACGGCGAGTGGGCGGCGCGGATGTGCGAGGTCGGTGCCGGCGAGGCCGAGGGCTGGGAGCGGGGTGAGTTCGAGGCCGAGCTGACCGCGAGCGTGCCCGGCCACCTGCAGCGCGATTTGGTCGTCGCCGGCCTCGAGCCCGACTACAACGTCGGCGAGAACGCGCGGGGGTTCCGGGCGCGCGAGGGCAAAGACTGGTGGCTGCGCCGCGAGTTCGAGGTCGGCGAGCCGAGCGAGCGCACGGAGCTCTGCTTCGAGGGCCTCGACACGGAGGCCGACGCCTGGCTGAACGGGACCTACCTCGGGCATCACGCCAACGCCCACGTCGCCTGGACGGTCGACGTCAGCGCCGCGATCCAGACCGGACAGAACCAGCTCGTGGTTCGGCTCGACGACGGCACCCGGCAGGCGGCCGAGCGTGAGTTCGACCGCTACGCGAGCCTCGGCGAGGAGGAGATCTGCCACGACGAACCACGGATGTGGGTGCGCAAGCCGCAGTACGTGTGGAGATGGGACTGGTGCCCGCACCTGATGACCTGCGGGATCTGGCGCTCGGTCGAGCTGCGCGGCTACGACGAGGTGGCGCTGCGGGACGTCCGGATGCGGACGCGCTTCGCCGCCGACGGCAGCGCCACGGTCGAGGCGGACTGCACGGTCGAGCGCTTCGGCGACGGCGCCGCGGGCACCGTCGAGCTGGAGCTCGTCGGCCCGTCCGGGTCGCACGCGGCCAAGCTTGGACTCGATCCGAGCGCTGGCGTTCAGCAGGTATCGGTCTCCCTGGAGATCCCCGAGCCCGCCCGCTGGTGGCCGGCGCCGCTCGGCGAGCCGAGCCTCTACGACTGCCGGGTCGCCGCCAGCACGCCATCGGCGTCCGATCAGCGCGCCTTCCGCTACGGGCTGCGCACGATCGAGCTGGAGAAACGCGACCTCGGCGAGGAGGGCGAGTCGTTCACCTTCGTCGTCAACGGACAACCGATCTTCTGCAAGGGCGCCGGCTGGAACCCGCCGGAGCACCTCTTCGGCTGCGTCGAGGACGAGAAGCTGCGCAACGTGGTCGAGCTCGCGGCGGCCGCCAACATGAACATGCTCAGGGTCAACGGCTGCGGGACGTACGAGTCCGACCTTTTCTACGATCTCTGCGACGAGCACGGCATCCTCGTCTGGCAGGACTTCCCCTTCACCTGCGCCTATTTCCCCGACGACGACGAGGCGTTCTGCGACGCGGTCCGCGAGGAGGCGGACCTGGCGATCCGCCGCCTCCGCAACCACGCCTCGCTGGCGATCTGGTGCGGCAGCAACGAGATCGAGTGGCTCCATGCGCTGGCCGGCGATCCCGACAACGAGGTCGGGATAACCGCCGCGCCGCGGCTCTACGGCGAGCGCTTCTACCGCAAGATCCTCCCCGACGCCTGCGCCCGCCTCGATCCCGATCGGCCCTACATCCCCAGCACCCCCTGGAGCGAGAGCGGCTTTCCGAACTCCGATGAGACAGGCACCCGCCACGTCTGGGAGTACGAGTTCGAGCGGCCGCTCGAGGACCGCGTCAACCTCGGCGACCTCGAGCTCGACCGCAGCAAGTTCGTCGCCGAGTTCGGCTTCCTCGCGCCCAGCGAGCTGTCCTCCCTGCGGCGCTTCCTCCCCGAGGACGAGCTCGAGCCAGGCTCGGCGAGCTGGAAGTTCCACGACAACTCCGCCCAGAAGGGGATCACCGACGCCGTGATCGAGCGCCACTGGGGCCCACCGGACGCGCTCGAGCTGCCCGACTACCTGGCGCTGGGGCAGCTCTTCCAGGCTGAGGCCCTGGCCGCAGCCGCCCGCCACTGGCGGCGGCGGATGTTCCTGACCAGCGGCGCGATCACCTGGGGGTACGTCGACTGCTGGGGCACCTCGACGAGCTGGTCGCCGATCGACTACTACGAGCGGCTCCGCGCCTCCTACTTCCACCTGACGCGTGCCTTCGAGCCGCTGCATGTCTCGCTGCGGCGGCAACCCGATCGGTTCCAGGCCTGGGTCGTCAACGACCTGCCCACCGCCCAGGAGGCGACGCTCGAGCTCGGCTTCGTCGACCTGGTCGACTCGCGCCTGCTCAGCCGGACCGAGCAGGTCACGGCGGGGGCCGGCGCCGCGGCGATGGTGGCCGAGCTCGACCTCCCCTACGAGGTCCGGGCCTACCCGGAGCGATTCGTCGCCTACGCGCGGTTGCACGTCGGCGACGACGTCGTCAGCCGCGCCCGCGAGACCCTGGTTGGCTTCGAGTTCAACCGGCTGCGGCTGCCAGCGCCGAGCCTGAGCGTGGTTCGCAACGGCGAGGTGGTCGAGCTGAAGGCGGACAGCTACGTGTTCCAGCTGCAGATCTCGACGCCGCAGCCCGTGGCCCCGAGCGACAACTGGTTCGACCTGCTGCCGGGCGAGACTCGATCGATCGCGCTTCCCCAGGTCACGGGGCAGGAGATCGAGTGCTGGGCGTTCGCCGCGGGCCGCGAATCGCCGGGGCGGGTGCGGGTCGCGGACCTCAGAAAGACTTGACGGCGAGGAAGCCGCCGTCGACCGTGATCGCCGAGCCGCTCACGTAGCTGGAAGCGTCGCCGGCGAGGAAGACGGCGGCGGCGGCGATCTCCTCGGGGCGGCCGATGCGGTGCAGCGAGTTGGCCGAGCGAACTCGCTCGAGGAAGGCCTCGCGCTCGCCCACGTTCATCGGGCCGAGGTCGCGCTGCAGCATCGGCGTGTCGATCGTGCCGGGAACCAGGGCGTTGACGCGGATCCCGTCGCGCCCGACCTCGACTGAGAGCGTGCGGGCCGCGGCAACCAGAGCGGCCTTGGCGCCGGCATAGGCGACGCACCCCGACAGCCCCTGGTAGCCCTGGACGCTGGAGACAAAGACGATGCTGCCGCCGCCGCGGGCCTTCATCGCCGGGATCGCCGCCTGCGCGCAGAGCAACGGCCCCTTGAGGTTGGTCCTGAGGATCGCGTCGAGCTCCTCCTCCGGCTGCTCCGCCAGGTCCCGGTAGATGCTGACCGCGGCGTTGGCGTGCATCACGTCGAGGCCGCCGAAGGTCGCGGCCGCCGTCGCGACCATCGCCTCGACGTCCGCCCTGACGCCGACGTCGCCGACGCTCGTGGCCACCCGCCCGCCAGCCTGCTCGACCGCCGCCGCCGTCTCGGCAAGGCCGGTCGGGTCGACGTCGTTGGCGACGACAGCGGCGCCCGCGGCGGCGAAGGCAAGCGCGACGGCCTGTCCGAGTCCCGAGCCCGCGCCGGTCACGGCCGCCACCTTGCCCTCGAGCTCGCCCCCGGCCATCAGGACGCTCCTCGGGCTTCGAGCGGGTGCGTCGCCAGGGGCGTCACCTCGGCACGCAGGTAGGGGAACATCGGCAGCGACGCTATCTCCTCGTGCAGAGCGGTGGGATCCACCGCCGACCAGATGCCGACGTTGGCCGTTCGCCCGGGCACCCGCCAGATCCGCACGATCGCCCCCGCTTCCCGCAGTTCGCGTCCCCGCTGCGCCTCCGCTGCCGCCAGCCGCGACTGCTCCTCGGCCGCCAGCGTGGGCGGCACGCTCACCTCTATCTCAACGAGGAACTCGATCGGGGGCTCCTTCAGCCGTCATCCCGGCGACGAATTCCGTACACGGCGGCGGCGGTGCCGCCGAAGATCCACTCGCCCGCGTCAGCGGAGATCGCGCCGAGCGCTTGCTCCGCCGCCGCGCGCGTCTCACCGTAGCTCGCCGCCAACAGGCAGACCGGCCAGTCGGAGCCGAACATCAGCCGCCCCGCGCCAAAGCAGTCGAGCACGACCTCGACGTATGGGCTCAGATCGGCAGTCGTCCAGCCCTGCCAGTCGGCCTCGGTGACCATTCCGGAGAGCTTGCAGGAGACGTGATCGAGGGCCGCGAACGGGGACAGGCGCTGCGTCCACCCGGCGATCTCGCCGACGGCGATCTCGGGCTTGGCGATGTGATCGATCACGAAGCGTGTCTCTGGGTTGCGGCGAGCCGCCTCGAACGCGGCCGGTAGCTCACGCGGGCGAACCAGCAGGTCGAAGACGAGGCCTGCCTCGCCCACGGCGCACAGGCCCCGCTGGACGTCGTCGCGCAGCAGCCATTCAGGATCGGGCTCATCGTGGACCTGATGGCGGATCCCGACCAGGAGGTGCCCGTCCGGGTGCTCCCCGAGCTCGGCGAGGTGGTCGGCGACCGCCGGATCGGCGAGGTCCGCCCAGGCGACGACGCCGCCGACGAAATCCGTCTCGGACGCGATCTTCAGCAGCTCCCGGCTCTCCTCGAGGCTCGAGCGCGCCTGTACGAGGACCGTCGCGTCGACGCCCGCCTCCGACAGCTCCCCCCGCAGATCCTCTGGCGCGAAGCGCCGGCGCAGGGCGCCGACCTCGTCGGTCATCCACGGGTAGTCCGCCGCGGCCGGATCCCAGAAGTGCTGGTGCGCGTCGATCCGCGGCGCCACGGTCACGCCCCCTCAGACCGCGGCGTTCTGACCTCAGGCGAGAGCAGGCCCTCGGCCCGCAGCTCGTCCCAGAGCTCGCTGGGGACAGGGGTCTCGAACATGCGCGCGTTCTCCTCGATCTCGGCGGGCGAACGAGCGCCGATCAGCACACTCCCCACCGCAGGATGTCCGAGCGGAAACTGAATCGCCGCGGCCTTCAGCGGCACGTCCCAGCGGCCGCAGACCTCGCCGAGTCGGCGCGCCCGCCCGATCAGCTCGGGCGCCGCCGGGAGATAGTCGAAAGTCGCGCCGGGTTCCGGGGCGGCGAGGATGCCACTGTTGTAGACGCCGCCGACCAGCAGGGCAACCCCGCGCTCCTCGCATACCGCCAACAGCTCCGCCACCTCGCCGTGGTCGAGAAGCGTGTAGCGACCGGCCAACAGGAAGCAGTCGAAGTCAGCCTCGCGGGCCCAGCGGACGAGCATCCCGACCTGGTTCATGCCCACGCTCACGGCCCCGATCACCTTCTCCGCCCGCAGCCGGTCGAGGGCCGGGTAGGCACCGGCCAGCGCCGCCTCGAAGTGATCGTCGGGATCGTGGATGTGGACGATGTCGACGCGGTCGAGGTCGAGGCGCTCGAGGCTCTCCTCGAGCGAGCGCATCACGCCGTCGTAGCTGAAGTCGAAGACCGGGTCGACCGCTGGCGTGTCCTTGAAGATCCGGTCCAGCTCGGTGCCGGTGGGGGCGTCAGCGCGGAGTAGGCGTCCGACCTTCGTGGCGATCGTCAGCTCGTCCCGTGGACAGCCGGCGAGGCCGCGGCCGAGCCGCTGCTCCGCGAGGCCGGAGCCGTAGAGGGGCGCCGTGTCGAAGGTCCGGAGGCCGAGCTCCCAGGCTCGCGCGACCGTATCGCGGGCGTCGTCCTCGCCGACCGGCTCGAACAGGTTCCCGAGCGGCGCCGAGCCGAGCCCGAGCCGAGTCACGCTGAGCGCCGTCTGCCCGAGAGGAACGCGCGCGGCGGCGCACGCCGCGGCCTTCCCCGGTTGTCCCTTCCCTACTAACACCGTAGTAGGAGCTTACAAGAGCAAGAGCGCAGCGAGCCCCAGCTCAGGGCATGACGACGCCGCCGTCCACCGAGAGCGCCTGGCCGGTCATGTACGAGGACGCGCCCGAGAGCAGGAAGGCGATCGTCGTCGCGCACTCGCGCGCGGTGCCCGCGCGCCGCTCGAGCGGAATCTGCTCGGTGCGACTCGCCTCGAGCTCGGCCTTGGTGACGCCGCGAATCGCGCTGATCCGCTCGAGCACGCCGTCCTGCATCGGCGTCTCGATGATCCCCGGCAAAACGGCGTTGACGCGCACGCCGCGGGGCCCGAAGGCATGCGCGAGGCTGCGCGTGACCGCGAGGATCGCCGCCTTGGAAGCCGCGTAACAGAGGACCTCGACGTTCGCCCCGTAACGGGCCGCCAGGGACGAGAGGTTGACGATCGAGCCACCCGGCGACATCCGCTGCCCGGCATCGCGCGCCAGGTAGAACGCCGCTTTGAGGTTCACGGCGAGGATCGGGTCCCAGTCCTCGTCGGCGACCTCCTCGAGCGACCTCAGGCGGATGATTCCGGCGGCGTTGACCAACCCGTCCAGGTCTCCGGCCGCGGCCATGATCCGGGCGCGATCCTCCGCCTGGCACACGTCCCCCACCACCGTCTCGGCACCGGCCGCCTCGAGGTCGGGCAATCCCGCGGCAGAGATGTCCGTGGCGATCACCTCGACGTCCAGCCCGCGCATCAGCAGCGCGGTCTCCTTGCCGATCCCACTGGCGGCGCCGGTGACCAGCACCCGGCTGGGCAGGGAGGTCAGTGCGCTCACGGCATCCACTCCTTCACTCAATCGTCGAACCGCGGCCAGTTCAAGTCGAAGACCTCCTCCATCGAAGCCCACCACTCGCCGGGACGGGCCTCTGGCACCGGCTCTTGGAGCGAGCGCATCAGCTCGTCCCATTCGCGGTAGCGCGGGTCGTCGTCGAGCCCGCCGAGGTCACGGGCCGGATCGAAGCCCTCCTCGGCGCGCATGTACATGAACAAGCGCCGACCGAGCAGATAGATCCGCAGCTCGAGGACCCCCGCCCGGCGCAGCCGCGCGATCACCTCGGGCCAGGCCGCCGCGTGCTCGGCTTTGTAGCGCTCGACCACGCCGGGGCCGTCGCGCAGCTGCAGGGTCATCGCGTAGATCGGCGCCATTCCCTCAGCCGAATCGCGGCGCGGTCGCCGGCGGCCCCTCGCACTCCAGGGCGATCACGGTGTCGAAGGGGTCGGGGGCGTACTGCGGCAGGTCCGACATGATCACCCGCGAGCCTTGCTGTTCGAACTCGATCGGCTCGCCGCCGTCAAGAAAGCGGGCCCCGATCACGCGGCTGGGGAGATTGCCGATCACCAGCTCCTTGCCCGGCCATCTCCGCACGTGGGTGTAGAGCGTGTTGCCGCGCACCGTCGGCCAGGTGTCCACCATGCCGACGGGGAGGAGGTCGCAGCTGGTGTAAACGGTGGATTCGATCCTGTCGCGGACGCCGCGCGAGTCGTCCGTGTCATAGATCGCCTCACCGTTGCCGCGCAGCCAGGCCCCGATCTCCCTCAGCCGCACCACCGCCTCGGGCGGGAAGGCACCGTCGGGATCGGGGCCGACGTTCAGCAGGTAGTTGCCGCGGCTGCTGGCGCATCTGACCAGGCCGGCGATCAGCTCGCCAGTTGGCTTCCAGGCGAGGTCCGTGGGCCCGTAGCCCCACTGGTCGTTCATCGTCATGCAGGTCTCCCAGGCTCGGGCCGGAGGAGGATCGGGGAAGAGCTGCTCGGGGGTGTCGTAGTCCTCGGGCAGCCCGGAGCGATCGTTGATGAGGACCTCCGGCTGCAGCGAGCGGATCTTCGCGTTGATCTCCTCCGAGCGCCACTCCTCGGCGCCGTAGGGCCAGACGCCGTCATACCAGAGGACGTCGACCTTGCCGTAGTTCGTGCAGAGCTCCTCGAGCTGGGCGTGGACGTAGTCGACGAGCGCCGACCAGCCCTCCGGGTCCTTCTCGGGGCCGTGGAAGTAGGCCGGATACCGCCAGTCGAGCAGCGAGTAGTAGAAGCCGACGCCCAGACCGGCGCGCCGCGCCGCATCCGCGTACTCGGCGACGAAGTCGCGGCCGGCGGGGGATTTCACCGAGGTGAAATCGGAGACCGCGCTGTCGAACAGGGAGAACCCGTCGTGCTGCCGCGTGCAGAAGACCATGTACCGCGCTCCCGCCGCCTTCGCCATCGCCGCCCACTCGTCCGGGTCGAAGTGGCGCGGGACGAACTCGTCCGCGAGGGCCCGGTACTCGTCGTCGGGGGTCTGCTCGTGGTACATCGCCCAGACGTCGCGCCCATGGACGGAGTAGAGGCCCCAATGGATGAAGATCCCGAAGCGGGCCTCGTTGAACCAGGAGAGCGATGCGGCCGGTGCGTGCATTCGGTGGTCCCTTTCATTTTGCATCCGCGGGTGGAGCGCCCGCCGTTCGGCTCTCCACACTATCCGACTCCTAAGGTAGTAGGATCTCTCCGGGATGTCCACCGCCGGACCACAGACGCCCCTGCCTCTAGCCGGAATCCGGATCCTCGAGCTGGCGAACGTCGTCGCCGGGCCCAGCATCGGCGCCCACCTCTCCGACTTCGGCGCGGAGGTGATCAAGGTCGAGCGGCCGGGCGAAGGCGACCCGGCGCGTGCGATGGGCGAGGCGGTCGGCGATCGGTCGGCCTGGTGGCTGAGCCTCGGCCGCAACAAGCGGACCGTCGCGCTGGATCTCAAGCAGGACGCCGACCGAGAAAGCTTCCTCGAGCTCGCGGCCGAGGTGGACGCGGTGGTCGAGAGCTTCCGCCCCGGCGTCCTCGAGCGCCTCGGCTTGGCACCGAAGCGCCTGCACGAGGTCAACCCGAGCCTGGTTGTCGTCCGCATCTCCGCCTTTGGCCAAACCGGGCCCTACGCCAACCGCCCGGGCTTCGGGACGCTCGCTGAGGCGTTCTCGGGGCTGGCCGAGATCAGCGGCTATCCCGACCGACCGCCGCTGCTGCCGCCGATCGCCCTCGCCGACCAGGCGGCAGGCCTGTTCGGGACCTGGGCGCTGCTCGCCGCGCTCTACCACCGCGACGTCCACGATGGACCCGGTCAAACGATCGACGTCTCGCTCTACGAGGCGGTCCTCAGCCTGCTCGGCCCGCTGCCAACCCTCTACCGCCACAACGGGACCCTGCTGCAGCGGCACGGTTCACGCCTGTCCTTCTCCTCGCCGCGCAACGTCTACCGGACCCGCGACGACCGGCATTTCGCGATCTCCGGGACCGCGCCGTCGGCGGCTGAGCGGGTCGTGCGCATCGTCGGCGGCGATCGGCTCGTCGCCGACCCCCGCTTCGCGACGCCGGCCGCCCGCGCCGAGAACGCCGACGAGCTCGACGCGATCGTCGCCGAGTGGATCGCCGCGCGCGACCTCGCCGAGGTCGAAGCAGTCTTCGAGAGTGCGAACGCGGCGGGAATCTGCGTCATGGACATGGCCGATGCGGCCGCCGACCCCCACTACGCGGCGCGGGAGACCGTGGTAGCGGTGCCCGACGAAGAGCTGGGGCAGGTCTTCATGACCGCGCCGGTGCCGCGGATGAGCGCGACGCCGGGCCGGATCTCCCACGCTGGCGAGGGGCTCGACCGAGCGGGCGGAACGTCACGATGACGGACGCGCGTGACTCGGCCATCGTCGGCTCCTGGCACACCGGCTTCCAGGTCGCCGACCTCGACCGCTCGCTCAGCTTCTACCGCGACCTGCTCGGCCTCGAGGAAGTCTGGCGACGGGTGGTGAGCGACGAGTACATCAGGACCCTGGTCGGCTACCCGGGACTGGAGCTCCACCAGGCTCTGCTCCGGATCCCGGGCACCGAGCACCACCTCGAGCTGCTCGACTACCGCAACGTCGAGCGCACCGCGGTGGACACCTGCACCGCCAACCCGGGCACCGCGCACATCTGCCTGCTGGTTAGCGGGCTGGCGTCGATGTACGACCGCCTGCTCGACGCCGGGGTGACGTTCATCAGCCCGCCGGTGGTCCCGACGGTCGGCCCCAACAAAGGGCGGCTGGTCGCCTACATGTGCGACTGGGACGGAATCCGCGTCGAGCTGGTTCAGCTCAGCCTCGCGAGCGCGGAGGACCTGGCGCTGATCGCGTCTCGGGCGCCGGCCGGCGCCTGACGCGGGCCCGGCTCAGCTCGGCTCGGCGGCCTCGCGGGCGGGCAGGGACATCGCGCCGAGGATCTCGGCCCGGGCCTCCGGGTCGGCCTTCCACCAGCGGTCCCACTCGTCGAAGCCGATCTGCAGCTGCGCCCGCTGCAAAACGCTGTCGTGATGGAGGTACTCCTTGACGATCAGGGTCATCACGGGGTTCCGGGAGCGCACCGCGTTGGCATCCCCCTCGTCGGGCATCCGCGCGATCAGGGCCTCGCGATCGTCGATCACGAGGGCCAGCAGGCGACCGGCGACACGGCTGCCGACGATGTCCTCGTAGTGATGGCGCAGCCAGGAGCCCGGCGGCGGCTCCGCATCGCCGTAGAGCATCCCGAAGACATGCGCGCCGCGTTCGTGGGCGGCGGTCAAGGACGGGCGCAACGCCTCCAGGTCTTCCCCCCAGCACGAGATGTGGATCTCCACCTCGGCGTCGTCGATGATCGCGATCGCCGCCTCGTGCATCGCGGAGACGCCGGCGACGGTCAGAAACGGCTCGGAGGGTTCCGACGCCCGGGCCCGGGGCAGCTCCTCGGCGAGGAAGTCGAGTGGCTCGTTGTAGTGCTTGCGCAGGCGCGCGACCAGCTCCTCCGGGGGCAACGCCGCCCAGAGACGCGAACGACCGTGGCGAATGGACTGGACGAAGCCCGCGGCCGCGAGCTTGTCGAGCGCCGCATACACCTTGGAGGAGGGGACCATCGCGTGCTTGGCGACCTCGTTCCCGTTCTGGGAGCCGTTCCGCAGCAGCGCCACGTAGACCCGCGCCTCGTACAGAGAGAACCCCACGTCCTGCAAGCGGGATGCGATCGTTTCCTCCATAGCTCGGATATTACCGAGCAACTAACGACCTCGGTAGAAGGTCCCATCTCTCCCGAGGAGTGACTGTTTAGGGCTCTTCGGTCCAGGCCACCGCGGGGTCGGCGTCCGTCCGCCGCTCCGGCAAGCCGAAAGCGCTGAACAGCGGGGGCAGGAACGGCTGCAGGAAGTTGTGGACGCCGCCGATCGCCGGGGCGTTCCCGTCCGTCGCTTCCGGCTCGAGGACGGTCAGCGACCAGGGCAGCCAGGCGCCGGACTCGGGATCGGGCTTGTAGGCGGCGAAGGCGGGGCAGCCGTTGGCGGCGAGGGCGATCAGCTTCGAGCCGCGGCAGGCGGCGCCCGGGCCGACCATGAACCGGCCGACCTGCTCGGGGCCGCGTACCCAGAGTGGCAGCGGGGGCATGTCGAAGACGACGTCGTAGCGCAACAGGGCGACGATGCGGTCGATGTCGTACTCGGCGAAGGCGTCGAGGTACTGCTCGAGCAGGCGGCGCTCGTCCTCGTCGCTGGGGCGGGCGGGGGTGTCGGCGTCCTCGAGGGCGAGCTCGTCGAGGGTCGCGCGGGCGCGCTGCAGGGCGCTGTTGACGGAGGCCACTGAGCTCTCGAGCAGGTCGGCGACCTCCTGGGCGCTCCAGCGCAGGACCTCGCGCAGGACGAGGACGACGCGCTGGCGCGCCGGCAGGTGCTGGAGCGCGGCGACGAAGGCGAGCCGCAGCGACTCGCGCTCGGCGGTCTGGGTGGCCGGGTCCGCATCGGGGTCGGCGACCTGGCTGTCGGCGATCGGGAGGATCCAGCTCGACTCCGGCAGGGGCGCGCCGAGCGGCGACTCGGCCGCGCCCTCGCCCGTGAGGTCGACCGGCCGCGCCCGGCGCTCGCGGCCCTCGATCTGGTCGAGGCAGACGTTGGTCGCGATCCGAAACAGCCAGGACTTGAGCGCGGCGGGCTCGGCCAGGGTGTCCGCGCGGCGCCAGGCGCGAACCAGCGTCTCCTGGGTTGCGTCCTCGGCCTCGAAACCGGAGCCGAGCATCCGGTAGCAGTAGCCGGTCAGCGCCGGGCGCAGACGCTCGAGGTCCTGCTCGATCGGCTCGCTGCTCGCCGCGGGGGACATCGCGAGTGATCCTAGACTCATCTAGATCCTCCTAGCCCTCGGCCCGCTCGTAGATCAGCAGGGCGACGCCCGAGTCGTAGGCGATCGTCTCCTTCAGCTTCAGCTTCACCATCGCGGCGGGGTCGGGGAACATCCGCAGCCCGTCGGCGACCAGAACCGGGTGCACCATCGCGCGGAACTCGTCGACCAGGTCGGCCTCGGCCAGCGCATGGGCGAGCTGGGCGCTGCCGTTGAGCAGGATCGGGCCCGGGGCGGTCTCCTTCAGCTCCCGCACCGCCGCGACGGGATCGCCGGCGAGCACGGTCGTGTTCTCCCAGTCGGGATCGGCGAGGGTGGAAGAGACGACGTACTTGGGCATCGAGTTGAGCTTGTCGGCGAAGGGGCCGTCACGCTCCGGCCAGGCGGCGGAGAAGCCCTCGTAGGTCTTGCGGCCGAGCAGCAGCGAGCCCGCCTCTTCGGCCTCCTCGAGCTTGTAGCCGTAGTGGTCCTCGCCGTAGATCGACTTGAAGGTCCAGCCACTGTGCGGGTGGGTCGGCTCGCCGCCGGGCGCCTCCATGACGCCGTTGAGGCTGACGAACTCGCTGACGATCAACTTGGCCATCTCATCCTCCTTGGTTCGGGTTTCGGAAGCTAGGACGACCCGGGCCGCCGAAACTCATCGGTGCCGCGCCGATGAGTTTTCGACGCGGCCGCCGTCCTAGCTTCCGACAAACCACCACAAGGAGGCAACGATGTCCCGCCTGCTCTTTCTCAATCTGCCCGTCGCCGACCTGCCGGCCAGTCGCGAGTTCTTCGCCGAGCTCGGCTTCGAGTTCAACGAAAGGTTCTGCAACGACGGCGCGCTCTGCATGGTCGTCAGCGACCATGCCTACGTGATGCTGCTCCAGCGCGAGCGCTTCGCCGAGTTCGTCGCCAAGCCGGTCGCCGACGCGACCGAGGCCACGGCGCTCACCATCGCGATCAGCGCCAACGACCGCGAGGCCGTCGACGACTTCACCAGGACCGCGCTGGCCGCCGGTGCGAGCGTCGCCAAGGACCCGCAGGACTACGGCTTCATGTACCAGCGCAGCTTCCACGACCTCGACGGTCACCTCTGGGAGGTCGGCTGGATGGACCCGGTCGCGGTCGAGCAGGGCCCGGCGGAGTTCGCCGCCGACAACGGCTGATCCCGGATGATTCGGAACTACGACTGAGGACGGTTAGGCTCGCGGTCGTGAACGTCCTGGTCGCGGCCGACATGGAGGGAGTCGCCGGTATCGAGGGATCCGGCGACTGCCTGCCCTCGCACCCGCGCGCGTACGCGCGCGGTCGACGGCTGATGACCGACGAAGTGCTGGCGGCGATCGAGGCGCTGCGGGCGGGTGGCGCCGAGCGGATCTCGGTCGGTGACTGGCACATGGTCGGCACCAACGTCGAAAGAGAGCGGATGCCAGCGGACGTCGAGGTGCGCCCGATCGCCGACCTCGCCCTGGCGCAGGCGGATCCCTCGATGACGAAGGCGCACGGCGGGCCGCTCGACGCGGTGGTGATGATCGGCCACCACGCCAAGACCCCGAGCCCCCGGGGGTTCTGCTCGCACACCTTCGTCTGGGAGATGGAGGTGCTGCTCGACGGCCACTCGCTGAGCGAGGTGCAGGTCTACGCGCAGGGCCTCGCCGCCGAGGGGATTCCGATCCTCGTCGCCGGTGGGGACCGCTGGCTGCTCGAGGAGCTGGAGGCGGGCGAGCTCGGCAGCGCCCAGCTGCTGAGGACGAAGGAGGGGCAGGGACGAGCGCGCGCCAAATCGGTCGCGCCGGCCGCGGCCCACGCGGATCTGGCCGCGGCGATCTCCGCGGCGCTCGCTGGGCCCAAGCAGCCGCCGCCGGCCCGGAGCTATCCCGCGGAGCTGCGGGTCGAGGTGGAGGGCGAGGAGATCGCGCGGACCATGGTTGCCGAGCCCGGCGACCTTCTGACCGCGATCGCCACCGTCTTCCGCACCAGCCAGGTCTCCCGCGAGTACCGACAGCTGGCCAAGCTGCTGCCCTCCGGCCACGACTCGCGGCGCCGCTCCCTCCAGCGCCGACTCGGCAGCCTCCTCGCCACGCCGGTGATGCGCTCCAAGGAGCGCCACTGGCTCGCGTCGGGCATTAGATAGGAAACGACACACCCGAGTTCTTGTCTAATGGATCGTCGTAGGACAGGTTGGGGAGCGAGCCTTCTCGGGCTCACCACCCAAACTCGACCTAAAGGACGTCAGATGACTCTCAAGAAGCTTGGAATCGCGGCCCTGCTCACCCTGGCCATAGGCGCCGTCTCCGCCACCAGCGCCTTCGCGGGAAAACCTGTGACAAAACCCTCCTCCGTCGTGGTTGGGGAAAAAGTGTTGTCTTCCGAAACGGTCACCTGCGCAAAACCAGCCGGTGCGCCCAACTTCGTTCTCAAAGGGACCATTGCCGGCGCGGAAACCGAACTGACCGCGACCGGCGTCGAATGCATCGGAGCGGTGATCGAAACCAAATCGATCGAAGGCGTGAACATGGCTGTCAGTTCAGGCAAAGTCAAACTGACCGGCGTCACGGTCAAAAAACCGGCGGGATGCAGCACGCCGTCGACCAACACCACGGTCTCAAGCGTAGGCCGGACGCAGATGGATGAAACCGTGACCACCAAGGGCTTCGGCCGCGCCGAACCGGCCTCCGGTACGACCTTCACCAGCATCAAACTCGAAGAATGCGCGGCCGAAGGCACCTATCCGGTCAAAGGAGTCGCATACGGAGAAGGGGTAAAAGGGACAGGAACCCAGGAAGTAGCCCCGGTGGGCGTGTCCAACGCGACAACCAACGCGATGGGCTCCCTCACCCTCGGTACCAGCCCCGTCACCGTGACGGGCGAAGCCACGGCCAGTCTGTCCGGCGCAAACGCCGGTAAAGCTTTTGGAGGGCAGGAAAAATAGGCAACGGGAGTTGAAGCGCCGGATCCCCCAGTCCGCTGGTGCGGACCGGGGGATCAGCCGAGCAGGCCGGGCTGAGGAAGAGCTCAGCGCCGATCTCGCGGTTGGTGCGGCCGCCGGCGACCAGTCGCACGACCTCCTGCTCGCGCCGGGTGAGCGGGCGCGCGGCCAGCTTGCAATAGATAGGTAACGACACACCCGGATTTTTGACTAACGGACCGTCGTAGAGCAGGTTGGGGAGCGAGCCAACTCGGGCTCACCACCTCGACCCAAGGACGTCAGATGACTCTCAAGAAGCTTGGAATCGCGATCCTGCTCACCCTGGCCATAGGCGCCGTCTCCGCCGGCAGCGCCTTCGCGGGAACCCCTGTGACAAAACCCTCTTCCGTTGTGGTTGGGGAAAAAGTCTTGTCTTCCGAAACTGTCACCTGCGAAAAGACGGCCGGCTCGCCCAACTTCGTATTCAAAAGCGCCATCGCCGGCGCGGAAATCGAACTCCAAGCCACCGGCCTGGAATGTCCCGAAGGAGTGATCCAAACCAAAGTGGTCGAAGGTGTGAACATGGCGGTCAGCTCAGGCAAAACCAAATTGACTGGGGTCACGGTCAAAAAACCGCTGGGATGCAGCACGCCGTCAACCTTCACCACGGTCGCGATGGTAGGCCGGACGCTGATGGATAAAACCGTGACGACCAAGGGTTTCGGCTTGTTCACGCCGGCCTCCGGTACGACCTTCACCACCATCACGATTGAAGAATGCGCGATTGAAGGCAAATACGTGATCAAAGGATTCGGATACGGAGAAGGGGTAAAAGGGACAGGAACCCAGGAAGTAGCCCCGGTGGGCGTGTCCAACGCGACAACCAACGCGATGAGCTCCCTCTTCCTCGCTACCAGCCCCCTCTCCGTGACGGGCGAAGTCACGGCCAAACTGTCCGGTGAAAACGCCGGCAAAGCCTTTGGAGGGAAAGAAGAATAGGTGGCGATCAGCCGAGCAGGCCGGCCTCGCCGGCCTTGATGCTGGCCTCTACCCGGGAGCGGCAGTCGAGCTTGGCGAGGATGTTGCGGACGTGCATGTCGACCGTGCGAGGGCTGAGGAAGAGCTCGGCGGCGATCTCGCGGTTGGTGCGGCCGCCGGCGACCAGTCGCACGACCTCCTGCTCGCGCCGGGTGAGCAGGCTCTCACCGTCGGCGGCGGCGCGCCCTAGACGCTGCTCGGCCGACTCGCCGAGCGCCTCGATAGCCGCGGCGGCGCGGCCGGCGAGCGGACGCGCGGCCAGCTTGCGCGCCAACCGGTAGGCCTCGGCCTGGCGCTCGACCGCCAACTCGCGCTGGCCGGCGGCCGCCAGCGCCACCCCGGCCCGATGCATGATCTGCATGCGCTCGGCCGGGATCCGCAGCTCGCGGTGCAGCTCGACGGCGCGGCCGAGCTGCTCGGCGGCCAGCTCCGGCTCCCCCTCGGCCAAAGCGATCTCGCCCAGCCCGTGCGCGAGCGCCGCCAGCGCGTCGCCGTGCCCGGAGCTGGTCGCGATCCGGGTCAGGCCGTCGACGCAGGCGTGCGCATCCTCGGTCCGGCCGGCCTGCGCGAACAGCGATGCCGCCAGACGCAGGCCCCAGACCGCGTAGTGGTGATCCTCGCTCTGCTCCCAGCGCGAGAGCACGAAGCCGCAGCGCTCGAGCGCCTCCTCCGGACTGCTGTCGAAGTCCGCGACCAGCGCCAGCGAGGCGGCGCAGTCGACCTGCATCGAGAAGACGTCCAGCCGCCGCGCCGACTCCAGCCCGGCACTCAGAAGCCGGCGGGCCGGCCCGAGCTCTCCGCGCACGCCGCGAATGAGGCCGAGCACCCCGTCGGCGATCGTGCGGATGCCGTCGCCTTCGTGGGCGGCGATCAGCTCGCGGCTGAGCTCGACCGCCCGCGGCCACTCCCCCAGCTCGCGCAGCACGTAGGCCATGCAGGCGACGCAGCCCGCCTCGGGCCCGTGGTCGTCGGTCAGCTGGCAGAGGTCGAGGGCGCTGGTCAGCGCCTCGCGCGCGTTGCCGTAGTCGCCGGCGGTCTCGAAGACCGTGCCGAGGCGCTGGTAGGCATCGACCGCCTCCGCCGTGAAGTTGTTGTCGAGCGCAAGCGAGAGCGCCTCTTTGACCAGCTCCATGCCGGTCTCGAACTCGCCGCGCTTGGCCAGCACCACCCCCTCGGCGGCCAGCGCCCGCGACTGCAGGTCGACGCGCTCGGCGGCGCGGGCCTCCTCGCCGGCGCGGCGGCTGAGCTCGAGCGAGGCGCCGTGGCGGCCGGCGAACTGGAGGAAGTCCGAGGCGGCGAGCCGGTCGCCGGACGCGGCGGCGGGGTCGCCGGCGGCGGCGAAGGCGTCGGCGGCCGTGGTCAGCGCCTCGATCGCGCCGGCGCGGTCGCCCTGCAGCGCGCAGATCCGCCCGAGGCGCCGCTGCGCGGCCGCCAGCGCCGGCCCGTCCCCCTCGCCGCACAGCGAGGAGACCTCGCGCCAACTGCGGGCCGCGTCGGCGAGCTCGCCGGCCAGCTCGGCCCAGGCGCCGTGGCGTTCGAGCGCGGCCAGCCGCTCCTCGACCTCCTCGCCCGCCGGCCACAGCTCGAGCGCGTGGTGGGCCATGCCGGCCGCGTCGCGGTAGGCGTGCGCCGCCTCGAACTCGTCTGCCGCGCGCAGGAGCTGGCGCCGGGCCCGTTCCTCGTCGTGGGCGCCGAGCCAGTGGGGAGCGACCTCGACCCCGGGTGCGCCGCGCGCCTCCAACCGCTCGGCGAGCTGGCGGTGCAGCTCGCGGCGGCGCAGCCAGGGAACGTCGCGATGCAGCGCCTCACGAACGAGGGCGTGACGGAACGCGGCCCGGCCGTCGCCGCCCTCGCGGATCAGGCCGACCTCCAGCAGCTCCCCCACCCCGTCCTCGTCGGCGAGCCCCGAGATCGCCTCGAGCTCGAAGCGCTCGCCGGCGACCGCCGCCGCCTCGACCGCGGCCCTGCCCGCGGGGCTGAGGTCTCCGTAGCGCAGCAGCACCGCGTCGCGCACGGTCTCGGGGACCGCGACCTCGCCGCCCTCGGCCAGCTCGAGCCCGGCCGGCCCGGACTGCAGCCGACCCTCGCCCTCGAGCGCGCCGGCCAGCTCCTCGACGAAGAACGGCAGCCCCTCGGCGCGATCGTGGACGGCGCGCACCAGCGGTCGCGAAGGCGCGTCGCCGAGCAGGTCGGCGAGCAGGGCCGCGGTCCCGGCTTCGTCGAGCGACTCGAGCGCGATCTCGTCCAGGGCGCGGCGGCGGCGCAGGTCGCCGCGCAGGCGTCGGAGCGGGTGCTCGCGGGCGAGCTCGTCGGAGCGGTAGGCGCCGACCAGCAGGATCGAGGTGTCGGCGAGGGTGGGGCCGATATCGGCGAGCAGCTCCAGGGTCGCCGCGTCGGACCACTGCAGGTCGTCGAGTACGAACAGGGCGCCGCGCTCGTGCGCGACGGCGACGAGCGCGCAGCGGACGGCCTCCCGCAGGGTCCGCGCGTCCACCTCCGCGGGCGCGGGCCCGAGCTCCGGCAGCAGCAGGCCCAGGTGCGCCCCGAGCGGCCCGCACTCCTCGAAGGCATCCGGCTCGGCGCGCAGGTGCGAGCGCAGCGCGGCGACGACCGGGCCGTAGGCCGGCGTCGAGTCGTGGCTGGCGGCGCCGAGCAGCACCGGCGTCACGGCGGAGAGCGCGAGCTCGTCCAGGAGTCGGGTCTTGCCGACTCCGGCCTCGCCGGCGAGGAGCACCAGCCCGCCTTCGCCGAGGACGGCGCGATCGAGCAGCTCGCCGAAGCGGGCGCGCTCCCGATCACGGCCGATCAGTCCGCCGGCGGCCATCGCCGCGAGTGTAGATGAGGACCGATCCGGTTCCACGCTCTCGATCTCCCCGAGCCGCACCGAGGGGCGCCGCGCGGCCACTGGGCCGGCGGCGCCCCATACGCGGCGCTCAGACGGCGACCGGATCCTCGCGGACGACCACGGTGTCGGCGACCTTGAAGATCTCGTCGGCCGACATGCCGGTGTTGGCGGCGTGGCGGCTGATCGCCTCCGGGCTGACGGACTGGTAGACGCAGACCGTCCCCAGCTTGCCATCCGGCTCCTCGACGACGTAGCTGCGGATCCAGCGCACCTCGTCGCTCATCTTCTCGCCCTCGGCCGAGGATTTCGCGGCCGTCGCCTCCAGCTCGGCCGCGTCGGTCCAGTTGCTGCGGCGGCGAATCGTGTACAGGTCCATTGTCCAGCTCCTTTCGATCTTTGCCCGGCGGGCAGTGGATTGCTTGATGAAAGGAGCCTGAACCCCGCACGACAGGCGAACAACGGCAGAACTGCCGTATTGCGCCGCCGCCCTGCTGGAAGGACCCCCTAGCCGTTGACGGCCTTCTTCAGCTCCGCTCCGGGGCTGAACTTCGCCGCCGTTTTCGCAGCGATCTGCATCGACTCTCCGGTCCGCGGGTTGCGGCCCTCCCGAGCCGGCCGGGCGACGGTGGAGAATTTGCCGAAACCGGTGAATTTGACCTCGTTGCCGGCCGCGAGCTGAGCGGTGATCTCCGCGATCGTCGCCTCCACGGCCTGCTTCGCCTGGCCGGTCTGAAGGCCGGTCCGCTCGGCAACCTGCTTTGCCAACTCATCCTTGGTCGTAACCGCCATTTCCCGTCTCCTTGTAGGGGCACAGGCCCCGGTCGGGCCTGCTGTTCACAGGCTTTCTACAGGCCGGGGCGGGCGTCTCGACGGCAGGCACCGGTAGCTCGGACCTCAACGGGGGCTGTGGCTGGGGGCCTGAGCGACGCGGTAGCGGAGATGGGTGGCGCCGGGGCCGTCGACGATCCGGATCGACTCGAGCTCGATCTGGTCGGCTCCGAAGTGGTCGAAGAGCCGCCGGCCCTGGCCGAGCAGGACCGGGATCAGGTGGATCTGGATCTCGTCGAGGACGCCGGCGGCGAGCGCCATCTGCGCGACGCCCGCTCCATGGACCAGCACGTTCCTCTGGCCGGCGGCCTCCTTGGCGCGGGCCATCGCGGTGCCGACGTCGCTCACGTAGGTCACCAGCGGCCATTGTGCGTCCTCGGCGCCGGGATGGCGGCTGAGGATGAAGATCGGCACGCCGTCGTGGTGGTCACCGTCCCAGCCCCCCGCGGGCTCGAAGGTCCCCCGGCCGGCGACGACCGCCCCGGTGGACATCATCTCGTCGAAGACCTCGCCGTCGGCGCCGTCCGGACGGCCGGGGACTCCCGAGTCCTCGCTGGCGGCACCCGTCGAAAAGGCCCAGTCGTGCAGGCGCTGCCCGCCGTCGCCGAGGCCGTTGCCCGGTCCCGCGTTGGGACCGGCGATGAACCCGTCGACGGACATCGACATGTAGAGCACGGTCGAGGACATCTGTTCTTCTCCTTGTCTGCGGCGGCCTCCGTTAGCCGCACCTCTACCCAGACGACGAACGGGCGACGCGAAAATCGACCCGACGCCCGCGGCGCTCGCCGGCGATGCGCGACTTCGAAAGCGGCATCGTCCATCTGCGCTACGGGTTCGGGGCCACAACCATCACCCCCGGCCCGCCCCCGTGGGCGGGCCGGGCATCCGACACCGTGATCTGGCTAACTAGAATTCCTCCACGCCAAAGTCGCTTCCGTCAACGAGTTCGATCGCGATCTCGCCACCGAGTGCCGCAGCATTTGGCCCGAGGGTAAGTTTGCTCTGCGCGGCGGTTGTCGCATTGGTACCGCACTCCTGGACCGGGGAATGCACTTCTGTTGCGTTTGTCATTTCGCAATACGTGAAGCCTTTGAGCGGGTAGCTGCCTTCAGCCGCGCACCCTTCGAGTTTGACGTTGGTGAAGTTCGTTACCCCAGCCGATGCATGCGGTTCGAATTTGATAAACGGTTTCGCACTACCCGTCACCATCTTCACTTCGCCTTCGATCAGATTGGTCGTCTGCGTCGCTGGCGTCGTGCAGCCTGCCGGTTCATCGACGGTGACGTTTGTGTACGTGATTTTTCCTGTCAGTTTTGCATGGGGGATGCCAGCGACAACTTCGTTGTAGATGGTCGCTTCGCAGTGGATACCGGTCGCTGTGAGTTTGGCAGGCGCGCCGGCAACCGTCGCGGTGAGGGCGAAGTTGGGCGAAGCGGCTGTTTTACTACATTTGATCGCTTTCCCATTCGCCTTGCCGGTGGGAAGTGTGTTGGCATTTTTGACTGTGCCGGTTGTCCACGATGCTTTGTTTGTATTCGGCGTGCCCGCCAGCGCGCTGCTGGCGAAGACGGCGGCAAGTGCCAGCACGGCCATCATGGCGATGCCGAGTCTCTTCAGGCTCATCAGATGCGTCCTTTCGATTTGGGTTGCGTATGAACCAACCTGAACTACGGATGGGTTCAGACAAAGAACCACCGTGTGTTGTTACGTATCTCTGCCTGCGGCGGACATGCTCGACCCCGGGGCTCCTGTTGGATCTGGGCCGATGACCGAGCCGGCGTGGCGGGGTTCGCGGCCACAGCCGTCACCCCGGCCCGCCCCTGAAGGCGGACCGAGGATCCGACGACCTGATCTGGCTAGCTAGAATTCCTCCGCTCCAAATGAGCCTCCGGCAGTGAGTTCAGCCGTGATCTCGCCTTTGAAGACCGCCGGGCTTGGCCCGAGGGTCAGGGCACTCTGCGCAGCGGTTGTCGCATTGTCGGTGCACTCTTGCTGTTCGGAATGCACTTCTGTTGCGTTTGTCCCTTCGCAATACGTGAATCCTTTGATCGGGTAGTTGCCTTCAAGCACGCATTCTTCGATTTTCAGCGTCGTGAAGTTCGTCACCCCGGCCGCTGCATCCGGTGCGGATTTGAAGAACGGTTTCGGGCTCACCACTCCACCGCTTTCCACCATCAGCACTTCGCCCTCGAGCAGGTTGGTTTCCACCGTCGCCGGCGTTTTGCAGCCTTCCGGTTTCACGATTTTGACGCCGGTGAATTTGACTTTCCCTGTCGCTTTGGCATGGGGGACGCCACCGACGACTTCGTTATAGATGGTTGCGTTGACGCATTCGACCCCGCTCGCGGTGAATTCCACCGGCAAACCGGCGATCGTCACGGTGAGGGTGAAGTTGGGCGAAGCGGCTGTCTTACGACATTTGATCGCTTTAGCATTCCCTTTCCCGGTCGGGATTGTGTTGGCGTTTTTGGTCGTGCCGGTTGTCCACGAGGCTTTTCTTGTCGTGGGGGTGCCGGCAAACGCGCTGGTCGCGAAGACGGCGCCAAGCGCCAGCACGGCCATCATGGCGATGCCGAGTCTCTTCAGGCTCATCAGATGCGTCCTTTCGGTTGGTTATGTACGAACCAACCTGAACTACGGATGGGGCCGGACAAAGAACCACCGTGTGTCGTTACTTATCTCTGCCTATCATCCGGGGTCTCTGTCGGGTCTGGGCGATGACCGGCGCGGCCGCCGAGTGCTGCGTCACCGGCGTGGCGGGGTTCGCGGCCATAACCGCCACCTCCGCCGGCCCCGTAGGAAGACCGGGGATCCCCGGCCCGCCCCTGAAGACGGACCGGGGATCCGACATCGTGTACCAACTGACTGACTAACTAACTATTTTTCCTCCGCGCCGAATGCGCCTCCGGCAGTGCGTTCAGCCGTGATCTCTCCGGAAATGGCCGCAGCGTTCGGGCCGAGAGTCAGTTTGCTCTGCGCAGCGCTTGTCGCCGTGTCAGTGCACTCCTGCTGTTCGGAATGCACTTCTGTCGCGTTTGTCGCTTCGCAATACGTGTAGCCTTTGACCGGGTAGTTGCCTTCAGCAGCGCATTCTGTAAGTGGCACGGTGATGAAGTTGACGACCCCGGCCGTTGCATCCGGTGCGAATTTGAAGAACGGTTTCGTACTACCGTTCACCATCAGCACTTCGCCCTCGAGCAGGTTGGTTTCCAGGTTCGCTGCCGTGTGGCAGGGTTTCGGTTCATCGACGGTGACGCCGGTGAACCTGAGTTTCCCTGTCGCTTTCGCGTGGGGGACGCCACTGACGACTTCGTTGTAGATGGTCACATTGACGCATTCGACCCCGGTCGCTGTGAGTGTGACAGGGAAGCCGGCGACCGTCCCGGAGAGGTCGAAGTTGGGCGAAGCAGCTGTCTTACGACATTTGATCGCTAGCCCATTCGCTTTTCCGGTTGGAATTGTGTTGGCGTTCGGGGTCGTGCCGGTTGTCCACGACGCTTTGTTTGTATTCACCGTGCCAGCAAACGCGCTGGTCGCGAAGACGGCGCCAAGTGCCAGTACGGCCATCATGGCGACGCCAAGATTCTTCAGGCTCATCAGATGAGTCCTTTCGGTTGGGTTGCGTATGAGCCAACCTTGAACGACGGAACCGCTGGTTCAAAGAACCACCGTGTGTTGTTACGTATCTCTACCTGAGGCGTGCGGGCGCGGCTCGGGGCTCCAGTCGGGTCTGGATCGCAACCGGTCACCCCGGCCCACCCGCCTAGGCGGACCGGGGATCCGATTCCTTGATCTGGCTGGCTAGAATTCCTCCGCGCCAAATGAGCCTCCGGCAGTGAGTTCAGCCGTGATCTCGCCGCTGAGGGCCCCCGGGTTCGGCCCGAGGGTTATTTTGCTCTGTGCAGCGGTTGTCGCATTGTCACCGCACTCCTGCTGTTCAGAATGCACTTCTGTTGCATTTGTCGCTTCGCAATAGGTGAAGCCTTTGATCGGGTAGTTGCCTTCAGCCGCGCACCCTTCGAGTTTCAGGGTAATGAAGTTCGTTACCCCAGCCGTCGCATCCGGTTCGAATTTGAAGAACGGTTTCGCGCTCACTACTCCACCGCTTTCCACCATCTTTACTTCGCCTTCGAGCAGGTTGGTTTCCTGATTCGCTGGCGTCATGCAGCCCACCGGTTCATCGATGGTGACGCCGGTGAATTTGATTTTCCCTGTTGCTTTCGCATGGGGGACGCCACCTGCAGGAGTTTCGTTGTAGATGGTCATGCCGGGACATTCGATCCCGGTCGCTGTGAGTTTCAGCGAGAAGCCGGCTGCCGTGCTGGTGAAGGCGAAGTTGGGCGATGCAGCTGTCTTACGACATTTGATCGCTTTCGCATTCGCTTTGCCGGTCGGAATTGTGTTCGCGTTTTTGGTGGTCCCGGTTGTCCAGGACGATTTTCTTGTCGTCGGGGTGCCGGCAAATGCGCTGGTCGCAACTACGGCGCCAAGTGCCAGTACGGCCATCATGGCGACGCCGAGGTTCTTCAGGCTCATCGGATGAGTCCTTTCGGTTGGTTGTGTACTAACCAACCTGAACTACGGGCGGTGACGGTCAAAGAACCACCGTGTGTTGTTACGTATCTCTACCTGAGGCGTGCGTGCACGACCCCGGATGAGCGACGGCGCGCGCACGGTCTCAACGACGACCTCGACGCCCGCGTAACGGAGATAAGCGGGCAGGGGCTCGAGCCCGACGAGATCGGCTTCAGCGGCCGCCTGATCAGTTCGTGCGGTAGAAGAGGCAGCGGTAGCCGAGCTGGGTCGGCGACGACTCGCTGGCGCCCGTCGTCGTCTCGTCGCTCGTGAGCACGTGCTCCTTGCCGCTCACGAGGTCGAAGACGTCGGCGCTCCAGTTCTGGCTCGTCACCTGGGTTCCATCCTGGAAGAGGTAGGCGATCAGCTCGCTGAGGGACGGCAGCCGGCCGCCGGCGTCGCCGCATTCGACCGAGGCCCCGATCCAGTCATCGGCGGGGCGGACGTCGCCGTCCCAGCACATGCCGCCGTACGGGTCCGTTTCGGCCGGACAGGTGACCTGCAGCTGTTTCGAGGTGAGGCCGTCGAGAGTTTCCGCGTCCGCCGCCGTCGCGGCCCGGCCGGCGGTCGTCGCTTCGGTGGCGCGGTCGGCGGAAAGGGCGTGTTCGGCGCTGGCGGCGTTGTTGGCGCTCATCGCGCTCGTCGCGAAGACTGCCGTCTGCGCCGAGGGCACGGTGGCCAGCGAAGACTCTTCGATCACGCCGCCGTTCAACGCGTTCTGCTTGACCTGCTTGCTCGTCAGCGTCCCGTCCTTGAGCTTGTTGGCTCCGACCGTGCGCTTGGTGATGTCGTTGCCGTTGATCGACGTCGCGGCGTAGCCGACACCGCCCAGGGCGACGAACACGGCGATGCTCGCCATCAGGTTGGCGTAGGAGAGATGGCGGAGGAGGCGGAAGTTGGTCATGGGTCCGCTTCGGTCCGCTCCGATCGCGGCTTTATTCCTGGGACGCCTCGCCCCAGGCGGTGGCGACCAACGAGCGTGGGCCGCCGTGGTCGCGGTGCTCGCAGAGGTAGATGCCCTGCCAGGTCCCAAGCGCGGGGCGCCCGTCGCCGATCGGCAGCGTCAGCGAAGGGCCCAGCAGCGCCGCCTTTACATGGGCGGGCATGTCGTCGTCACCCTCCAGCGTGTGGGTCCAGTAGGGGGCGCGTTCGGGGACCGCGCGGTCGAACCAGGCCTCGAAGTCGCGCCGCACCTCCGGAGATGCGTTCTCGCTCAGCGCCAGCGAGGCCGAGGTGTGCTGGACCAGCAGGTGCAGGATGCCGACCGAGATCGCTCCCAGCTCGGGCACGGCGTCGAGCACCTCCGCGGTGACCAGGTGAAAGCCGCGCGGCCGCGCGGGGAGTCGGATCACCCGCTGGACCCACATCAGGGTCTCCTTGGTCGAGTCTGCGGCGGTGCGATACGAATCATTGTGAGAGATGAAGGTCGAGATGCTCAACGCGGGCTGGTTCACCTCGGCGGCCGGGATCTGGCGGCAGGGCGAGGACATGGAGCGGCGGGTTCGCTTCCCGGTCCCCGCGTACGTGATCGAGATCGGCGAGGAGCGGATCCTGGTCGACACCGGGCTGAACCCGGCGGCGGTCGAGGATCCAGCGGGCTACTACGGAAGCGAGGGGCTCGGAATGTTCGGGTTCGAGCTCGAGGCGCGGGTCGGCGAGCAGGTCGACCTCAAGACGATCACCAGGGTCGTGATCACCCACCTGCACTTCGACCACGCCGGCGGGCTCGCGCAGCTGCCGCCCTCGTTGCCGATCGTCGTCCAGCGCCGCGAGTGGGAGGCGGCGCACGAGCGCGAGGCGGTGAAAAGGAACTTCTACCTGCCGCTCGACTACGACATGGTCGGCGACCGGGTCGAGCTCGTGGACGGCGACCACGACCTGCTCGGCGACGGCTCGATCCATCTGCTCTTCACCCCCGGACACACGCCGGGGCACCAATCGGTCCGGGTCGGCGAGAGCATGGTGATCGGCGGCGACGTCACTCACTTCGCCGCCGGCCTCGACGACCACCGCTTCCCGATCTTCGCGGACGACTTCGAGGCGCAGGCAGCCTCGGCCGAACGCCTGCTCGCGCTCCGCGAAGAAGGGGTCGCGGTCAGGCCGGGGCACGACCCCGAGCTGCTCATGGCGGGGCCGATCCCGATGTAGCCGTCGTTGCGACAGTTCAGGTCGGTCGACGAGCGGGCGTCTGCCGCACCGACATGTAGGCGACGAGGATCACGCCGACGAAGACGAAGGTGGTGATCTCACGGCAGACGATCGCGATGTCGAGCAGGGCGTCGTGCGGGTTGCCGAGCGCGACCAGGACGACGGCCGCGACGACGAACAACGCGGTCAGTCCGTAGATCACCGCCGGGCCGACCCGCTCGAGCGGGCGCAGGAAGCGGTCCCAGGCGGTGTCGGGAAGCGGTGCCGGTTCGAGCTGCCCGCGCTTGGCGACGCGGGCAACGCTCCAGGCGCGCCAGGCCTCGATGCCGATCGCCGCCGTGATCAGGATCGACCAGAAGCTCAACCTCTGCTCGGTCACCTCCACCACCGTCACCACCATGCGAGCGACGAAGAGGGCGATCAGCAGCCTGACCAGCGAGAGGCGGCGCTCGGCCAGGTCCCTGGTGCGCGAGCGCAGGCGTGGTCTCGATTGGGCTGGGGAGGACAGGCCCGGAGGATACCCCCGCTCAGCTCGGGTGCTGGGTCATTTGGCCGTCGGCGTCGTCGCCGGCAGCGCCGGCGCGACCGGGAGCCCCGGCTTGGCCACGAACCAGTAGACGGCGCCGGTGACCGCGATCGCCACCAGCACCAGCAGCGCCGCCCAGACCTGGTAGTTCGGCGCGCCGGGCGGGGCCAGAGATGCTCGCGGCCAGGCGATGTTGACCGTCTCGAAGGCCAGCCAGGCGACCGCCAGCACGTTGACCGGCAGCCCGGCGCGGCCGAGGCGGTAGCGCCCAGCGGGAACCCAGGTCCCGCGCAGGCGCGCGATCAGCGCCGCGAGGGCGACCAAGAGAAAGGTCACGTAGACCCCCGCGGTGCCGAAGGCGATCAGGCTGCCGGCCGCCGCCGAGTGCAGGCCGAGCAGCAGGCCCAGGCAGGCGATCGCGGTGGTCGCGACCGACGCGCCGATGGGCGTGTGCCTGTGGTCGACCTTGCAGAGAAAGCGCGACCCGGGCAGCGCCCCGTCGCGGGCGACCGAATACATGGTCCGCGCGGTCAGGGCCTGCGCCGACATCCCGCAGGCGAGGAAGGCGACGAGCACGATCGCGGCGAACGGCTTCGCCGACCAGGAGCCGAACGAGGAGACGACCGCGGTGGTGACCGGGTCGAGATCCTCGCCGGCGACGACGGCGGCGGGGTCGGGGTGGGCGAGCCCGACCGCCACCGCGTTGAGGATCACCAGCGCGCCGACGCTGAGCAGCGCGATCCAGATCGCCTGCGGGACGTGGCGGGCCGCGTCGCGAGTCTCCTCGGCGGCGGCGACGCAGGCGTCGAAGCCGATGAAGACCCAGCCGCCGACCGCGAGCGCGGCGAGCATCGCCGCCAGCGTCGAGCCGCCCGAGAGCGCCTCGGCGCCGAGCGACTCGGTGAAGATCGACAGCTCCTGCTCGCGGAAGACCAACAACAACGCGACGGCGATCCCGACCGTGGCGACGATCTCGGCGCCGATCCCGGCCCGCACCACGCGGCCGAGCACGTTGACCCCGGCGGCGCCGGGGAGGGCGCTGACCAGCGCCAGCGCGATCCCGGCGGCGACGATCGCCCCCGGGGTGACGGCGATTCCGAGCAGGGTCAGCGCCCAGGGGGCGCCGAGGTAGGCGATCGTCGTGTTGGCGACGGCGTAGGCGCAGACCGCGACCCATCCCGTGAACCACCCGTAGGCGCCGCCGATCAGCCGTCGCGGCCACTGGTAGGCGCCGCCGGCGAGCGGGAACTCGGAGGCCAGCTCCGCGTACACGGCCAACAGCAGACACTGCCCGGCGAGCGCGACCGGCAGGACCCAGACCCAGGCCGGACCGGCGACCGTGGTGCCGACCAGGACGACCGCGTAGAGGCCGACCACCGGCGAGACCGCCGCGAACCCGAGCGCGACGTTGTCGAAGACGTGCAGGCGGCGCTCGAGCTCCTGGCGGTAGCCGAGCTCCCCGAGCCGTGCGGAGTCGGCGTCGGGTTTGAGACTGCCGTGCGAGGCCACCGTGGGCGGAGCATACGGCGCCTGGCGAGCCCTAAGATCAGCCCATGGACGACGCCGTCTCCCGCTATCGGGTCGCCACCGAGGCGGGCCACGTCGACGGGTTCATGGCGACGCTCGCGCCCGAGGTCGAGGTCGTCTCCCCGATCTCCGGGCGCATGGTCTTCCGCGGCCACGACGACGTCCGGGTCCTGCTGAGCGCCGTCTACGGGACCTTGAGCGGGCTGCGTTGGACCAAGGAAGCCGGCGCCGGAGAGGACCGCGTCCTCGTCGGCGAAGCCAGGGTCGCCGGAGTCCGGATGACCGACGCGATGGTCTTCGAGCTGGGAGTCGACGGGCGGATCCAGCGGATCAGCCCGCACCTGCGGCCCTGGCTGGCGCTGACCCTCTTCGCGCTGGTGCTGGGGCCGAAGGTCGCCCGCCACCCGGCGATCGTCCGGCGGGCGCTGGGTCGCCCCTGAGGCGCTCGCCCCGAGCTCTGCGAATCGGCTAGTCCCACTCGTCGTCGGGCTCAGAGAGACCGTCGACCGAGGGGTCGTCGCCGTCCTGGGGCATGTGATCGAGCTTGTCCCTGATCGAGAAGAGCCTCCGATAGATCCTCACGACGTCGGCGGGCCCGGGCTCGGTGTCGCCACGCTCCATGCGCTCGATCCGATCGGCATCGACGCCCGACTCTCGCGCCAGATCCTCCACCGACATCCCGAGCTCCGTCCGGCGCGAACGAAAGTTCCTCGTGATGCGCCCGGTCTCGACGTCGGTCTTGAGGATGTAGAGCTCGGCTTCGAGCGCTTTGCGCATCTCGTTTGCGGTCTGATAGCGACCGGCGCGGATCGGGTCACAGCTTCGCACCAGGACCTCGGCCAGGCTGGGGGGTAGACCGGGCTCGAACGTGCGCGGGTCGATCGGTTTGGTCCCCGCGACGGGCTGGCAATTCGGATATGGATGCTGGCCCGTCAGGAGCCGGTAGAGAACCACGCCGCAGGCGAAGAGATCGTCGGTCGGCTCCCAGCGGATCAGCCCTGCGTCCGGCGCGAAGTATTCGGGCGTGTTCGAGAGCGTTTCCGAAGGATCGCGGGCGGGCGAGGCGATGTTGAAGTCCACCAGCACGACCCTGCCGTCATCGCCGACCATGATGTTCTCGGGCTTGATGTCACGGTGGACGAGCCCCTGCTCCTTCAGGCGCTGGTACTCGTTGAGGTCGGCGGCGGTCATCTCGCCCCGCTCGTCCTTTTCCTTCAGCTCGGCGATCCTCGCGTCGTCGGGATGGACGGCCTCGAGGGCGATCAGCACCTGGATGACGAGGGAGACGGCCTGCTCATGGCTGACGTCGCCGATCTCGCTCAGCGGACGGCCCTCGATGAATTCGCAGACCATGAACCAACGGGAGCCATGGCGTTCGCCCCAATAGAGTTTCACCACGTTTGGATGGATCACTTTCCGCAGTGCGTCGATCTCGCGCAGTGCCACCTCCGGGCGACTGGACTTGAACAGCTTCAATGCCCGGTCGACTTTCTCGTAGAGGTCGAAGACGCGGTACACCTCGGCGAAGCCACCGCCGCCCAGGTACTCCCTCACTTCGAAGCGCTCGGCGTAAATCGTGCCCTCGGCGAGCGTCTCGTCGTCCCGCTTCTCTTCCTCCGCCGCCGCTACACCGACCATCAGGGGAACGCCGGCCTTGGCCGCGCCGCCGGAGAGCTGCTCGGTCACGATGCTGTAGCCACGCTGCCCGCCGATGTGGGTGCTCGTGCGGACGTTGAACCGCTCGCGCAGGTCGGCGGCGTTGAGCTGACTGATCAGCTGACCTTGGATCGCGTGGAAAGCGTCGTGATCGTAGCCCGCCCGTCCCAGGATCAGGAAGTGGCCGAATCCCGAGCCGGCGTAGAGCGACCGCTGTTGGATCAGGTCCGCCTGGTCGAGGATCGCGGTCACCTGCTCCTCGAGTTCCTCCATCTCGAAGGGCGTCAGATCCTGACCGCCCCTGATGGTCATCATGAACTTGATCCCGAAGTTGGCCTGGTCGTCGGCGTTGCGCCCGTTGGTGCAGGCCAACAGCTTGCGGTCTTCGAGTTCTTCGATCAGCTCGTCGCCGGCCTCCTCGAAGCCCTGCTCGACTTGATCGATCGCACTCTGGCGAAGGTGGTGCAGGGCGGCGTCCCGCGGCACCTGCTGCTCGCCGTCCTGGAAGAACGGCCAGTGGCGAATCATGTAATCGACCCTGAACGGGTCCAGCATCTGCAGACCCGCCGACATCAGCTCGTCGGTCAGGGTCTTGCTGAAGGCCTCGAACTCGCAGTCGGCTGGAAGCCAGACTCGCAGCAGCAGGTCATAGACGCCCAGGAGCTCATATACGACGACGCTGCTGGCACCGTGCTTCTCGCAGGCGGCGCGGATCGCGTGCCGAACCACGTCTCGCTCGTAGACGGGGTCGAACCCGATCCGCCAGAAGTAGAGCTTCTCCCTCGCCTTCTGCGTGTGCACATGGTGGTGCCAGAGGTAGTCGGGAAGCTTTGGCGAGGATCGGGGGATCACGGATCCACGGATCGATTCGGTCGAGGACATCGCGGCGTGGAGTCGGGTTAGCGACTTGGTGCGTCGGCCGGGCGGTCGCGCCGTGGCATCGGCACGCTGATCACCGGCTCCTGCGCGGGCGTCGCTTCGACGAACAGCGCATGGATGTGCGCCGGCATGTTCTTCGAGAGCTCGTCCCGTTCGGAGGCGCTGCTGATCCGGACGACCTGCACGGGGCGGAGCTGGTCGGCGGTGTCATCGTTCACGTCCGACCGGAAGCGGGGATCCCGAGCGCGCTCGTATTCGAAGGGCTGCGTGATCCCCGCGAGCGCCTCGACGCGAGCGCGGTCGACCACGGCCCCGGTGCGGCGCGGGCGCCGCGGCACCGGCGAGCTGACGGCGGACATGCTGTGCGTGGCAACGACGTTCAGGCCTTTGAAAAGGGCGACCTGCGCGGCGTACTCGTCGCGCTGCAGCCTGGTTCGAAGCAGCAGGACCGCGAGGAAGGCGATCGCAATCGCCGAAGCCGCAATTACCACGTAAATAGTCTCCATCGCTCAAGGCTATTCCATAGATAACAAACCGGCGCGTAGGGTTTTTGCAGGCAAAACGAGATCGCGGAACCCGTAACTACGCTATCCTTCATTCTGAATCGGAAGTTATGCAGACTAACGAGAGAAGCTAATCATGCGTGTTCCACCGCCCCCCCCAGACGTGGCCGCCCCCCCGGCGGCATACGCTCAGCTGCTCGAGAAGGTCGACCACGTCGAGGACTCCCTGGAGGAGAACCTCCCCCCGGGCGGCCCCTCGACCGACACCGCCCAACGCCGCGTGGACTGGCAGCGCCAGGTGGAGAACGCCGTGCTCGAGGTATCCGCCTCCTTCCCGGAGGGGATGGGCGACTACGACGTCCGCAAACTGCTCGAGTTCACGGTGGAGCTCGGCCAACTCGTGGCTGCCGACGAGGCGGCCAGCGACCCCGAAGGCAAGGTCGAGCTGGCGACGATGCGCGCCGCCGACGTCGCCCGGCGGATCCAGAGACGACTGCTGCGGCAGCACCTCGACGATCCTCGGGTGGCCCTCGAGTTCATCTTCGGCGTCCTCGCCAACGTCAGCATCAGCGAGGTCGCGCGACTGCTCGGAACCTCCACGAAGACCGCTGGGGCGTGGAAGCAGGGAAGCCCGATCAGGCAGACCGCGAAACGCCGCCGGGCGATTCTGGTCGCCCAACTGCTGACTTACCTACGCAGCTCGATGACCCCCCATGGCCTGATCATGTGGTTCGACTCCGAGCGGGCTCAACTCGGTGGGCGAACGCCGTTGCAGGTCCTCGACGACGATTCGAACGCCTGGGAGCTGCTCATGGCTCTGGCCAGGGGATCTCGTGGCCAGTTGGCTGACTGAACCCAATCGAATCGACGGAGAGTGGCGAGTATTCCGGCAGACCGCGCCGGATACGGCGCCCTTCTTCCATGCCGCCGGCGAGCGCCAGCCCAGCCAGCGCGGCGGCCGCTGGCACCGGGAAGGCGAAGACTACGCGCAGTACATGTCGCTGGAGCCATCCGGCGCCTGGGCGGAGTTGGTCCGCTTCGAGGGCATACGCGCCAACGCTCGCTCGGAAAAGTACGTCCGCCGCCTCTGGTCGATCTTCGTCGACGAGCACGACATCGCGGACCTCTCGACCTTCGCCTCCTATGAGGCCTGCGGGCTCGACCCGCGGCTCGCGGTCGGCGACCACGGCCCGGCCCAGGCGCTGGCGACGGAGCTGCGCAAGGAGGGCTACCGGGGGCTCCTCTCTCCAAGTGCCGCGCTGGCGTCCGCCACCAACCTGACCCTGTTCGGCGAGCGCTACGAGAAAGTGCTGGACACCAGAGCCGACGAGTGGACCAACCCGAATCCCGAGCTGCGACTCCCCTGCAATCTCGTCTGCGAAAGCAGCCCGCTCCCGGAGCTGATCACCAAGACGTGCTTCGTCGGCATGTTCCACGACGGGTACCGCGAGTACCTCGAGGAACAGGGGCGTTCCGGGCCCCGGGAAGCCCCTTAGGCCCGGTGCAGTGACTCCCCCACCTTTTCTCCTCCTCCAGCTCAGCGACCTCCACATCGGCGCGCCCGCCGGCGCGCGCGACCCACGCCAGTGCCTGCGCGAGGCGGTCGACGCGGCGGCGGCGCTGGCGGACCGGCCTGACGCGGTCCTGGTCTCGGGGGACCTGACCGACGACGGCTCGCCGCGGAGCTACGAGTTCGTGCGCGGCGAGCTCGAGCGTCTCGGCCTTCCCTATTTCGTCCTGCCCGGGAATCACGACGAGCGGGCAGCGCTGCGCAGTGGCTTCGGGCTCCCCGGCGAGGGCGCCGACCCGATCCAGTACTCGGTCGACCTGGGGCCGCTGCGCCTGGTCGCGCTGGACACCGTGCGCCCGGGAGCCGACCGGGGGCAGCTCGACGCCGAGCGGCTGGGCTGGCTCGAGGCCGAGCTCGGCGCGGCGCCGGAGCAGCCGGTGGTCCTGGCCATGCACCACCCGCCGCTCGTGACCGCGATCCCGCCCTTCGACGAGATCTGCCTCGACGCCGCGGAGCGGGCGGCGCTGGCGGCGGTCCTGGACGACCACCCGCAGGTGCGGCGAATCGTCGCCGGCCACGTCCACCGCCCGATCGCCGCCGAGCTCGCGGGTCGTGCCGTGGTGACGGCGCCGAGCACCCACCGGCAGTCGCGCCTCGACTTCAGCTCACCCGACCTGGCGCTGAACGACGACCCGCCCGGCTTCGCCATCCACGTGCTGGCGGACGGCCAGCTTGCCTCCCACATCCAGCCGATCGCCGCGCCGGTCGCCAGGAGTGACTTCTAGATTTGGTCCACTCCGTTCCGGGACAACCGCACCCCGGCCCGCCCCTGTAGGCGGACCGGGGATCCGAAGCCGTCTCCAACTAACTAGCTATTTTTCCTCCGCTCCAAATGAGCCTCCGGCAGTCAGTTCAGCAGTGATCTCGCCGCTGAACGCCGCCGGGTTCGGCCCGATGGTCAGAGCGCTCTGCGCAGCGGTTGTCGCATTGTCGGTGCACTCCTGCTGTTCAGAATGCACTTCTGTTGCATTTGTCGATTCGCAGAAATGGAATCCTTTGACGGGGTATGTTCCTTCAGCCGCGCACATGTCGATGTGGACGGTGGCGAGGTTCGTTACCCCGGCCGCTGCATCCGGTTCGGTTTTGAAGAACGGTTTCGCGCCACCCGTCACCATCTTCACTTCGCCCTCGAGCAGGTTGGTTTCCTGCGTCACTGCCGTTGTGCAGCCTGCCGGCTCACTAACAGTGACGCCGGTGAATTTGAGTTTGCCTGTTGCTTTCGCATGGGGGACGCCACCGACAACTTCGTTGTAGATGGTCACGTTGACGCATTCGACCCCGGTCGCTGTGAGTACGAGCCGGGAGCCGGCTACCGTGCCGGTGAAGACGAAGTGGGCGAAGCAGCTGTCTTACGACATTTGATCGCTTTCCCGTTCGCTTTCCCGGTTGGAATTGTGTTGGCGTTCGGGGTCGTGCCGGTTGTCCACGACGCTTTGTTTGTATTCGGCGTGCCAGCAAACGCGCTGGTCGCGAAGACGGCGCCAAGTGCCAGTACGGCCATCATGGCGACGCCGAGATTCTTCAGGCTCATCAGATGAGTCCTTTCGGTTGGGTTGCGTAGGACCAAGCTGGGCCACCGGTGAGGTCGTACAAAGAACCACCGTGTGTTGTTACTTGACTCTGCCTGTGACGGGCATGCTCGGCCCGGGGCTCCTGTCGGTCTGGGCGGCAACCGGCCACCTCGGCCCGCCCCTGTAGGCGAACCGGGGATCCGGTGCCTTGATCTGGTAACTAGAATTCCTCGGCTCCAAACGAGCCACCGGCAGTGAGTTCAACCGTGATCTCGCCGGTGAGCGCCGCCGGGTTCGGCCCGATGGTCAGAGCGCTCTGCGCAGCGGTTGTCGCATTGTCGGTGCACTCCTGGATTTCAGAATGCACTTCTGTTGCATTTGTCGCTTCGCAATAGGTGAATCCTTTGACCGGGTATATTCCTTCAGCCGCGCATTCGTCGATTTTGATGTTGGCAAGCATCGTCTCCCCGGCCACCGCATCCGGTTCGAATTTGACGAGTGGTTTCGCGCTCACTACTCCCCCTTTTTCCACCATCTTCACTTCGCCCTCGAGCAGTTTGGTTTCCAGCGTCGCTGGCGTTTTGCAGCCCATAGGTTCATCAACGCTGACGCCGGTGAACGTGATCTTCCCTGTCGCTTTCGCGTGGGGGACACCGGGGACCACTTCGTTGTAGATCGTCGCTTCGCATGAAACCCCGGTCGCTGTGAGTTTGGTTGGGAATCCGACGACCGTGCCGGTGAGGGTGAAGTTTGGCGAAGCGGCTGTCTTACGACATTTGATCGCTTTCCCATTCGCTTTGCCGGTGGGAATTGTGTTGGCGTTTTTGGTCGTGCCGGTTGTCCACGAGGCTTTTCGTGTCGTGGGGGTGCCGGCAAACGCGCTGGGCGCGAAGACGGCGCCGAGCGCCATCAAGGCCATCATGGCGACGCCGAGGTTCTTCAGGCTCATCCGATGAGTCCTTTCGGTTGGGTTGCGTACGGTCCCACCTTGACCTGCGCGGGAGGTGGTTCAAAGAACCACTGTGTGTTGTTACGTATCCCTGCCCGTGATGAGCATGCGCAACTCATGGCACGGATCGGTCTGGGCCGCAAGCCGGTCTCCCCGGCCCGCCCGGAAGGCGGACCGGGGATCCGACGCCTTGATCTGGCTAACTAGAATTCCTCGGCTCCAAACGAGCCTCCTGCAGTGAGTTCAGTCGTGATCTGGCCGCTGATGGCCGCCGCGGACGGCCCGAGCGTCAGTTTGCTCTGGTGAGCGGTTGTTGTATTGTCACCGCACTCCTGCTGTTCGGAATGCACTTCTGTTGCGTTCACCGCTTCGCAATACGTATACCCTTTGACCGGGTAGTTGCCTTCGGCCGCACAGCCTTCGAGTTTCACGGTGGTGAAGTTCACGGCCCCCGCGGTCGCATCCGGTTCGAATTTGAAGAACGGTTTCGTGCTCATTACCCCTTCTTTTTCCACCATCGTCACTTCGCCTTCGAGCAGGTTGGTTTCCTGCGTCGCTGGCGTTTTGCAGCCCGCCGGTTCATCGACGGTGACGCCAGTGAATTTGATTTTCCCTGTCGCTTTGGCATGGGGGACGGAGCTGATGACTTCGTTGTAGATGGTCGCGTTCACGCATTCGACGCCGGTCGCTGTGAGTTTGACCGGGAAGCCAGCAGCCGTGCCGGTGAAGATGAAGGCTGGTAGTGGAGCTGTTTTTTTGCATTTGATCGCTTTCCCATTCGCTTTGCCGGTGGGAATTGTGTTGCCGTTCGGGGTCGTTCCGGTTGTCCACGAGGATTTTCTTGTCGTCGGGGTGCCGGCAAACGCGCTGGTCGCGACGACAGCGCCGAGCGCCATCAAGGCCATCATTGCGATGCCGAGGTTCTTCAGGCTCATCCGCTGAGTCCTTTCGGGTTGGGTTGCGTAGGGCCAACCTTGAACTGCGGGTGAGGTGATTCAAAGAACCACTGTGTGTTGTTACGTATCCCTGCCTGTGACGGGCATGCACGACACGGGGCGCCTGTCTGGTCTGGGCCGACGACCGGTCACCCCGGCCCGCCCGGAAGGCGGACCGGGGGATCCGATGCCTTGATCTGGCTAACTAGAATTCCTCGGCTCCAAACGAGCCTCCTGCAGTGAGTTCAGCCGTGATCTGGCCGCTGATGGCCGCTGCGTTCGGCCCGAGCGTCAGTTTGCTCTGTGCAGCGGTTGTCGCGTTGTCTCCGCACTCCTGCTGTTCGGAATGCACTTCTGTTGCATTCGTCGCTTCGCAATACGTGTACCCTTTGACCGGGTAGCTGCCTTCGGCCGCACAGCCTTCGAGTTTCACGGTGGTGAAGTTCACCGCCCCAGCCGTCGCATCCGGTTCGAATTTGAAGAACGGCTTCGTGCTCACTACTCCACCCTGTTCCACCATCGTCACTTCGCCTTCGAGCAGGTTGGTTTCCTGCGTCGCTGGCGTGGTGCAGCCTGCCGGTTCATCGACGGTGACGCCGGTGAATTTGATTTTCCCTGTCGCTTTGGCATGGGGAACGGTAGCTACGACTTCGTTGTAGATGGTCGCGTTGACACATTCGACCCCGGTCGCTGTGAGTTTGGTTGGCTGGCCGGCAACCGTGCCGGTGAGGGTGAAGACTGCTGGTTGAGCTGTTTTCCGACATTTGATCGCTTTCCCATTCGCTTTGCCGGTGGGAATTGTGTTGGCGTTTGGGGTCGTTCCGGTTGTCCACGAGGATTTTCTTGTCGTCGGGGTGCCGGCAAACGCGCTGGTCGCGAAGACGGCGCCAAGTGCCAGCACGGCCATCATGGCGACGCCGAGATTCTTCAGGCTCATCAGATGAGTCCTTTCGGTTGGGTTGCGTACGGTCCAACCTTGAACGACGGGTGTGGTGGTTCAAAGAACCACTGTGTGTTGTTACGTATCCCTGCCTGGGACGGGCATGCTGGACCCGAGGCTCCTGTCGGGGTCTGGGCCGATGACCGGCTGACCGACGAATGCGGGGTCAGCGGCGTGGCGGGGTTCGCGGCCACAACCGTCCCCCCGGCCCGGGCCCTGTAGGAAGACCGGGGATCCCCGGCCGCCCCTGAGGGCGGACCGGGGATCCGACATCGTGTACCAACTAACTAACTAACTAACTATTTTTCCTCCGCGCCGAATGCACCTCCGGCAGTGCGTTCAGCCGTGATCTCGCCGCTGATGGCCGCCGGGTTTGGCCCGAGGGTCAGAGCGCTTTGCGCAGCGGTTGTCGCATTGTCGGTGCACTCCTGCTGTTCAGAATGCACTTCTGTTGCATTTGTCGATTCGCAATACGTGTACCCTTTGACGGGGTATTTTCCTTCAGCCGCGCATTCTTCGAGGGCCAGGGTGATGAAGTTCGCGACCCCGGTATCCGGTTGGAATTTGAAGAACGGGTTCGCACCACCGTTCACCATCAGCACTTCGCCCTCGAGCAGGTTGGTTTCCTGGGTCGCTGGCGTTTTGCAGCCTGCCGGTTCATCGACGGTGACGCCGGTGAATTTGATTTTCCCTGTCGCTTTCGCATGCGGGACGGTACTGACAACTTCGTTGTAGATGGTCGCGCTGGGACATTCGACGCCGGTCGCTGTAAGTTTGACCGGGAAACCGGCAGCCGTGCTGGTGAAGACGAAGGTGGGCGAAGCAGCTGTCTTACGACATTTGATCGCTAGCCCATTCGCTTTCCCGGTTGGAATTGTGTTGGCGTTCGGGGTCGTGCCGGTTGTCCACGACGCTTTGTTTGTATTCACCGTGCCAGCAAACGCGCTGGTCGCGAAGACGGCGCCAAGTGCCAGTACGGCCATCATGGCGACGCCGAGATTCTTCAGGCTCATCAGATGAGTCCTTTCGGTTGGGTTGCGTACGGTCCAACCTTGAACGACGGGTGTGGTGGTTCAAAGAACCACCGTGTTTTGTTACGTATCTCCAGCCGATCACGCCTATCTCAATAGCTAGATCGCCGCGTTCAACTCCTCGAGCAGATGACGCAGCTGCTTCATCCTCGCTTTCCCGAGCCCGCGAGTCCACGTCGCTTCGGTCTTGGCGACGAAGTCGCGTGCCAGGCCGTAGAGCTCGTTGCCGCGGGGAGTTGGGCGGACGAGCTTGGCACGGCGATCGTCCGGGTCGGCGCTCCGCTCGACGTAGCCGTGACGTTCGAGGTGGGTGACCAGCTCGGCCATCGACTGCTTGGTGACCTGGGCGCGCTCGGCGAGGACGCTGACACGGGCCCAGCGTCGTCGAGGAACTGGAAGACGTTGCCATGCGGGGGTCGCACCTCGGGATGACCGCTCTGCGCGAAGTGACGGTGCAGCTCCTCGGAAGCCGCCAGAAAGGGTTCGCGAAGGAGCACGCCGATGTTCTTGGGGTGCTGACAGCAGGGGTGTCGGGGAAGCGTCTTGACTTTCGACAGGGTTCCTGTCTGTCTTACCCGACCGGAACCACAGGAAGCCTGTCTTTCTCTCTTTGCGAGCGAAAGGAAGACCGATGGAGGACCGAGTCGACGTCGGTGGCGACATGATCGAATTCAGAGTGACCGGTGCGGAGAGTGGCAGCACGCTGACCGCCTACGACGTGGCCTTCGCCCCCGGTGGCGGGCCGCCAATTTTGCACCGCCACGCGGCCTCGAGCTGTTTCGGTTGAGGCCGGCGAGCTAACCATCTACCTCGAGGATGAGGGCGGCCTGACCCACCGCTCCGTGGCGAGCACCGGCACCGTTGTGGCGATCGCGCGCAACCGCGAGCACACGGTGCGCAACGAGTCCGGCGCGGAGGCCAGGGCCTTCGTCGTTCTCTCCCCAGGCGCGGAGATGGAGTGCTTCGCCCGCGGCGCCGGCAAACTGGCGGCACACGGAAGGCGGCCGACGTCGGGGAGATCCTGGCCCTGGCCGCCGCCAGCGGGATCGAGATCACCCGGCCGGTCGCGGCGGTGGCATGATGGATGTGACGACGATGGCTCGCCCCGACGAAGCGGCGTCTGCCGCCGAGCTCTTGGAGCCGCTGCTCGACCCGGTGGGCGGTCCTGCTGAAGACCCGCAAGCGCGACGGCAGCTGGGTGGCGACGCCGGTCAACCTCGCCGTCGACGGCGATCGCGCCTACTTCGGCGCGCCGGCCGCAGACGGGCAAGGTGAAACGTCTGCGCAACTTCGCGGAGGCTTCCTGGTCCCGCTGGAGCTGCGGCTGAAACGAGACCATGAGGTCCGCTACGAGGTCCGACCGACCCGAAGCGGATGAAGAAATGTAGCTCGCCGCGGCCACCCGTTTACCGCTGAGGGTGCGCAGACGATCGCGACCGCGCTCGATCGGGCGGCCTGAGCGCCCTCGATCGGTTTGCGGCGACGCCCCCGGTCCGCTCCTCTATGCGAACCGGGGTGCGACGCCATTAGTAGCTAACTAACCAACTAACTAAAATTCCTCCAGTCCAAATGCGCCGCCGCTAGCGAGTTTGAACGCGATCTCCCCTGATGTGACGGCTGCGCTGCCGCCCAAGGTCTCGCTACTCATACCCGCCGTTGTCGAGTTTCTATTGCACTCCTGAACTTCTGTATGCACCTCTGTTGCATCTGTCAATTCGCAGTACTGAACTCCTTTGACCGGGTATTTGCCTTCCGCGGCGCATTCTTCGAGGCTGACCGTTGTGCTGTTGGTCACTCCCGCTGCCGCATCCGGTTGGAACTTGATATACGACTTCGTGCCGACGGCCTGATCCATCACGACATCACCTTCCAGGAGGTTGGATTGGTTTTTGGCTGGGGTTTTGCAGCCCAATGGTTCGACGACGCTGACGCCGGTTGTTGTGATTTTCCCTGTCAGCTTCGCCATCGGCCCGCCGCCCTGAACTTCGTTGTAGATGATCATTTCGCTGCATTCGACTCCGGTCGCGGTGATTTTCAATGGCGCGCCGGCAACCGTCCCGGTGAGGACGAAGTTGGCCGAAGCTGCTGTCTTTTCACAGATGACCGCTTTCCCATTCGCTTTGCCGGTGGGAATTGTGTTCGCGTGTTGGGTCGTCCCGGTTGTCCACGAGGCGGTCCGTGTCACCGGGGTGCCGGCAAGCGCGCCGTTGGCGAATGCGGCCCCAAGTGCCAGGGCGGCCACCATGGCGATGGTGAGTTTCTTCAGGCTCATGAGCTGAGTCCTTTCGTGATTGCGATGTCATGAGGGAGGGCGACTGGACGAGCGTCCCGCCCAGTCGCCGCACCCTCCGGGTGCAGCAGTCAGAAGCTGCGGATCTAGCTTCCGCCCTCGGGCACCGTTAGACAAGAACCCGAGTGTGTTGTTACGTAACTGACCATGCTCGACCCAATGCGCGATTTACGTACCGCGATGTTCCCCAACCTCAGAACGCGCGGATGCCATATGCAGGGCGATAGATGATGGTGGCGTACAGGTAGAGGATTGTCCCTTTGGCGCGATATCTCGGCCTGCCTCTCATGGGACGGGCCGGGACTTAACGCCTCGCCGCTTAAGACCGCCGTGCTTGCGCCGAGGCTCGGTTTGCTGACTTCAGCGGCTACCCGCTGTCAGCGCACTCCTGAACTTCGGAATGACTTCTGTTGCCAGCAGATCGGTTCGTGGACCAGCGTCACCGCCCGGCTGAACCCGTTGCTGGTTTCCAAGCGAGAGCAGCTCGACCGGTTTTCGGCCCGCGCCGCGATTCCCAGCTTTCCATCCAGCGCTCGGCCGCCTCCGGGGCCTGCGCCTCGCCGACCCCGTGCATGCGTCCCATGACCCGCAAACTCGAGCGCCGCCGCCTCCATCCTCTCGATTGCTGCCAGCAGGCGGCGGGGGATTCCGGGCGCGGCTGCCTGCGAAGATCGCCGGGATGCATTCACCCACTCCCGAACCGCTCCCACGCGAACTGGGCGTCGGCGGGCTGGCCCGCCGGGCCGCGGGTCTCATCCTGGTGGCGCTCGTCGTGGCGCTGCTGATCAGCACCCTGCCGGGGCTCGGGGAGGTGCGGGAGCGATTCGCCAACGCGCAGCCCGGCTGGCTGGTGGCGCTCTTCTTCCTCGAGGTCGGATCGTGCCTTGCCTATGTGATGGCCTTCCGCGGTGTCTTCTGCCGGCGCCTGAGCTGGCGCTTCAGCTACGAGATCGGGATGGCCGAGCAGGGGACCAACGTGCTGCTGCCCGCGGGCGGCGTCGGCGGGCTGGCCCTCGGCGCCTGGGCGCTGCGCCAGGGCGGGATGAGCACCGAGCGGATCGCCCGTCGCAGCGTCTCCTTCTTCGTCCTCACCAGCACCCCGAACTTCGTCTGCGCCGCCGTGCTCGGCTGCGCGCTCGGGGCGGGCCTGCTGCCCGCCGACGGCCCGATCGCCGTCTCCGCCACCTTCGGCCTGCTGGCGCTGGCCGCGATCGTCCTAGTCGCGGTGCTGCCCCGAATCCTCGCTCGCGTCGGCCCCGGAGACGCCGGTTCCGCCCGGCCCGAGAGCCGCGCCAAGCGGGCTCGGCGCTTCGCCCGCCAGGCCGCCGTAACCGTCGAGGGCGGTGTCGGCGACGCGTCCTCGCTGCTGCGGGAATGCCAGCCTTACGTGATCGTCGGCGCCGTCGGCTACATGGCGCTCGACGTCGCCGCCCTCGCCGCCGCCTTCGCGGCCTTCGGCGGCACGCCGTCGTTCGCCGCCTTCCTCTTCGCCTACGTGATCGGCCAGCTCGGCGGGCTGATTCCCCTTCCCGGTGGGATCGGCGGCATCGACGGCGGCCTGATCGGCGCCCTCACCCTCTACGGCAGCCCGCTCGCGCAGGCGACCGCGGCGGTCCTCGCCTACCGGGTCGTGCAGCTGGGCATCCCCGCGATCCTCGGCTCGGTCGCCTTCGTTCAACTGCGCCGGACCCTGAGCCGGGAAGAAGCGCCTGCTGCACTATGCGAGCCGTTCAGCGAGACGCTGCCGGTGTTCACGCTGCCGTCGCGCTGAGCGTAGAAGACTGAGGGAAGTCGAGGGAGAGGTGGCTCTGCGTTTGGGGCGGCGTCCCGGCCCCGCTCATCTAAGCGAACCGGGTCCGACGCCTGAGTTCGTTGGCTAGCTACTAAAATTCCTCCAGTCCAAATGCGCCCCCCGCCGTGAGTTCAAACGTGATCTCCCCGGCGAGCTTGGCTGGGGACGGGCCCCAGGTCAGGAAGCTCATCAAGGCCGTTGTGAGGCCGCTATTGCACTCTTGGACCGTGGCATGCACTTCTGTCTGATTTGTTAGTTCGCAATACGAGGCCCCTTTGACCGGATAGGTGCCTTCGGCAGCGCATTCTTCAATTTTGACACTGGCGAAGGAGGTTTCTCCCGCTACGGGGTCCGGTTCCCACTTCACAAAAATCTTCTGGGTGACGTTGGCGTCCATCTGCACAACCCCTGTGAGGAGTTTGGTTTCAAGCGTCGCCGGCGTTTTGCAGCCGGCCGGTTTCACCGCTTTGACGCCGGTAAGTTTGAGTTTCCCTGTCAGAAACGCCATCGGGACTCCAGATACGTTCTCATTGAAGATGCTCATCCCAACGCATTCGATGCCGGACGCGGTGATTTCCGCTTCCGAGCCGGCAACCGTGCCGGTGAGAGCGAAGTTTTCGGAACCTGCTGTCTTGCGACAATTGATCGCTTTCGCATTCGCTTTCCCGGTGGGAATTGTGTTGGCGTTTTTGGTCGTGCCGGTTGTCCATGAGGCTTTTCTTGTCACCGCAGTGCCGGCGAGCGCGCTAGTGGCGCCAACCGCACCAAGCACCAGTACGACCAAGACGGCGAGACTGAGTCTCTTAAGGTTCATCGGACGAGTCCTTTCGGGTATGAATGCGCCGCATGCCACGGTCGGGCGGCACCTGGTATCGCCAGCTGACGCCTCCCAGAGCATGGGTAAGTCGCTGAAGTTGCACCCTCCGCCATCCGAGACGTTCAGTCAAGAACTCGCGTGGGTTGTTACCTATCTGGCCGCCGTCGCAGCACAATTGCTTCTCGTCGGGTGTCACCTGGCCCGCTTCTGCAGGCGAATCGGATCAACGTCTTGATCTAGCTAGCTGGCTAGAATTCCTCTGCGCCAAAGGAGCCTCCGGCAGTGAGTTCGGCCGTGATCTCACCGCTGAGGATCGCAGCGCTCGTCCCAAAGGTCATGGCGCTGTCTGCAGCGGTTGTCGCATTGCTACCGCACTCCTGACTTTCGGAATGCACTTCTGTTTCGTTTGTCGCTTCGCAATACGTGAAGCCTTTGAGCGGGTACGTTCCTTCAAACGGGCATCCTTCGAATTTGAGGTTAGTGAAGTTCGTCACCCCGGCCGCCGCATCCGGTAGCGATTTGAAGAGCGGTTTCGGGTTCAGTTTTCCTTCTTTCGCCACCATCAGAACTTCGCCCTCGAGCAGGTTGGTTTCCTGCGTGGCTGGCGTTTTGCAGCCCACCGGTTCCACGACGCTGACGCCCGTGAATTTGATTTTCCCTGTCGCTTTCGCGTGGGGGATGCCATTGACGACTTCGTTGAAGATGGTCGCTTCGACGCATTCGACTCCGGTGGCGGTGAGTTCAATTGGCGAGCCGGCGATCGACATGGTGAGGGTAAAGTTGGGCGAAGCAGCTGTCTTACGACATTTGATCGCTTTCCCATTCGCTTTGCCGGTGGGAATTGTGTTGGCGTTTTTGGTCGTCCCGGTTGTCCAGGAGGCTTTTCTTGTCGCTTCCTCCGCTCCAAACGAGCCGCCCGAACTGAGTTCGGTCGCGACCTCGCCGGTGAAGGTTGCCGGGTTACCGCCCAGGGTGAGGCTGCTGAAACCGTTGGTGGTTGCGTTGCCGTTGCACTCCTGGACCGTGGCATGCACTTCTGTCGCGTTTGTCACTTCACAGTAGGTGAGCCCTTTGACCGGATAGCTGCCTTCGGCCGCGCATTCTTCGAGTTTGACGGTCGCAAAACTGGTGGCCCCCGCCGCGGCGTCGGGTTCAAGCCTGGCGAAGGTCTTCGTGCCGACGGCTTCGTCTACCTGCAGATCCGCGATCAGGGAGTTGGTCTGGAGCGTGGCCGGCGTTTTGCAGCCCGCCGGTTTGACGACGCTGATCCCGGTGAATTTGAGCTTGCCTGTCGCGTTCGCCATGCCCGAGCCACCTTCGGCCACGTTGAAGATGGTCGCTTCGACGCATTCGACTCCGGTGGCGGTGAGTTCCGTTGGCGTTCCAGCGACCGTGCCGGTAAGGACGTAGTTAGGCGATGCTGCTGTCTTTTTGCATTTGATCGCTTCTTTCGTCCCGATGGGGATTGTGTTGGCGTTTTTGGTCGTGCCGGTTGTCCAGGAGGCGGGTTTTGTCACCGGTTTTGCCGGCGGGAGGGTCGCTTCCTCGGCTCCAAACGAGCCACCCGAACTGAGTTCGGTCGCGACCTCGCCGCTGAAGGTTGCTGAGCTGGGGCCCCAGGTGAGGCTGCTGACACCGTCCGTGGTTGCGTTGCCGTTGCACTCCTGGACCGTGGCATGCACTTCTGTCGCATTTGTCGCTTCGCAGTAGGCGAACCCTTTGACCGGATAGTTGCCTTCGGCCGCGCATTCTTCGAGTTTGACGGTCGCAAAACTGGTGGCCCCCGCCGCGGCGTCGGGTTCAAGCCTGGCGAAGGTCTTCGTGCCGACGGCTTCATCCATCTGCAGATCCGCGATCAGGGAGTTGGTCTGGAGCGTCGTCGGCGTTTTGCAGCCCACCGGTTTGACGACGCTGATCCCGGTGAATTTGAGCTTGCCTGTCGCCTTCGCCATGCCCGAACCGCTTTCGGTCACGTTGAAGATGGTCGCTTCGACGCATTCGACTCCGGTGGCGGTGAGTTCGGCTGGCGTGCCGGCGACCGTGCCGGTAAGGACGTAGTTAGGCGATGCTGCTGTCTTTTTGCATTTGATCGCTTCTTTCGTCCCGATCGGGATTGTGTTGGCGTTTTTGGTCGTGCCGGTTGTCCATGAGGCGGGTTTTGTCACCGGTTTTGCCGGCGGGGGGGCAGTCGCTTCCTCGGCGCCGAAGGATCCGCCCGAGCTGAGTTCGGCGGTGATCTCGCCAGTAAACGCTGCGACGCCACCGAAGGTGAGACCACTGAATCCGCCGGTTGTCGTATTGCTATCGCACTCCTGCTGTTCTGAATGCACTTCTGTCGCATTTGTCGCTTCGCAGTAGGCGAACCCTTTGACCGGGTAGGTCCCTTCGGCCGCGCATTCTTCGAGTTTGACGTTGGTGAAGCTGGTGGCCCCGGCCGCGGCGTCAGGTTCAAGCCTGACGAAGGTCTTCGTGCCGACGGTTTCGTCCATCTGCAGATCCGCGATTAGGAGGTTGGTCTGGTTCGTGGCCGGCGTTTTGCAGCCCACCGGTTTGACGACGCTGATCCCGGTGAATTTGAGGCTCCCTGTCCCTTGCGCCATGGAGACGCCACCCACAGCTTCGTTGAAGATGGTCGCGTTCACGCATTCGACGCCGGTCGCGGTCAGTTCGACTTCCCCTCCGAAGACGGTCCCTTTGAGGGCGAAGTTGGGCGATCCTGCTGTCTTTTTGCATTTGATCGCTTTCCCACTGGCCTTGCCAGTGGGAATTGTGTTGGCGCTTTTGGTCGTGCCGGTTGTCCACGAGGCTTTTTTTGTCACCGGTTTGCCAGCGAGCGCGCTGCTGGCGAATAGGGCGCCAACAGCCAGCGCGGCCACGACGACTATGCCGAGCTTCTTCAGGCCCATCAGACGAGTCCCTTCGGTTCGAGTGGGATGCGGGTTCCACTCTGCACCCTCAGGGACGTTCAGACAAGCACCCCCATGTTTTGTTACTTATCTAACGCCTCCGGCTCAGGACCTGAGGCGCCAACAAGATCCTGTCTCGAACCCTGCGGCCCGCGCCACATCGGCCAGATTCCGGCCCACGCGGGAGCCGCAGCGTCGTCGACGTGCGCAAGCCAGAGCGGGCGTAGTAGCTCGACGGTGCGCTGCTTCGAGGATCGAGATGGGCGACGGCGACGCCACGGTCGCAATGGGAGAGGACCCCGGCCGACCAGCGCCGCCCGGACGAACAGCCGTTGGGCTCAGCATGCCCGCGGCCATTAGACACAAGACCCCCGTGTGGTTACGTATCTGGCCACCGTCGCAGCGCAATACGTCTCGTCGGGCTTCACCCGGCCCGCCTCTGTAGACGGACCGGGGATCCGATGTCTTGATCAAGCTAACTAGAATTCCTCCGCGCCAAAGGAGCCTCCCGCAGCGAGTTCGGCCGTGATCTCGCCGCTGAAGGTCGCGGACCCGAACCAGGTCAGGGCGCTTAATGCAGCGGTTGCCGCATTGGTACCGCACTCCTGGGTTTCGGAATGCACTTCTGTCGCGTTTGTCCCTTCGCAATACGTGGATCCTTTGGCCGGGTAGTTGCCTTCAATCGCACAATTTTCGATTTTCAGGGTAATGAAAGTCACCACCCCAGCCGCTGCATCCGGTTCGATTTTGAAGAGCGGTTTCGTACCACCCCCCACCATCTTCACTTCGCCCTCGAGCAGGTTGGTTTCCACCGCCGCCGGCAGGGTGCAGCCTGCCGGTTCGACGACGCTGACGCCGGTGAATTTGAGTTTCCCTGTCGCTTTCGCGTGGGGGACGCCAGCGACGACTTCGTTGTAGATGGTCGCTTCGCATGAGACCCCGGTCGCGGTGAGTTTTACCGACGAGCCGCCAAACGTGCCGGTGAGGGTGAAGTTGGGCGATGCAGCTGTCTTACGACATTTGATCGCTTTCGCATTCGCTTTCCCGGTCGGGATTGTGTTGGCGTTTGGGGTCGTGCCGGTTGTCCAGGAGGCTTTTCTTGTCTCCGTTTCCTCCGCTCCAAAGAATCCGCCCGAGCTGAGTTCGGTCGTAATCTCGCCGGTGAAGGTTGCTGAGTTGGGGCCCAGGGTTAGGCTGCTAAATGCGGTCGTTGTCGCATTGGCATTGCACTCCTGAGCCGTGGCATGCACTTCTGTCGCGTTTGTCGCCTCGCAATAGGTGAACCCTTTGACCGGGTATTTGCCTTCAGCCGCGCATTCTTCGAGGCTCAGGGTCACCAAGTTGGTGACTCCCGCCGCGGCGTCGGGTTCAAGCCTGACGAAGGCCTTCGCGCCGACGGTTTCGTCCATCTGCAGATCCGCGATCAGGCGGTTGCTCTGGATCGTGGACGGCGTTATGCAGGTCGCCGGTTCGACGACGCTGACGCCGGTGAATTTGAGTTTGCCTGTCCCCTTCGCCATGCTCGAGCCACCTTCGTTGACGTTGAAGAGCGTCATTTCGACGCATTCGACTCCGGTCGCGGTGAGTTTGACCGGGAAACCGGCAGCCGTACTGGTAAAGACGAAGTCAGGCGATTCTGCTGTCTTTTTGCATTTGATCGCTTCTTTCGTCCCTTCTGGGATTGTGTTGGCGTTTGTGATCGTGCCGGTTGTCCAAGAGGCTTTTCTTGTCACCGGTTTGCCAGCCAGCGCGCTGTTGGCGAACACGGCGCCAACAGCCAGCGCGGCCACGACGACCATGCCCAGCTTCTTTAGGCCCATCGGACGAGTCCCTTCGGTTCGGGAGGAATGCAGTTCCACTTTGCACCCCCAGGGACGTTCAAGCAAGAACCCCCGTGTTTCGTTACCTATCTGACGATTCCAGTTCAGGAACAGCATCCGCGCTACCGCGTCGCGACGGTGGTCGAAGATCCGCTCGAGGTCGCGCCACACAAGCACTCGAAGGGCGAGCTCGCCGAGCGGGCCGAACCGCAGCACGTAGCGGGCGGGGGCGCGCAGGACCGTCGCCCCGGCGCCGACGGACTCGAGCTCATGGGTGTGGCGCCAGAGGGAAGAGGGCCCTTGGGTCTGGACGTCGACGAAGCGGTGCGGCGGTCCGCAGGTGTCGCTCCGGGTTCGCCAGCACACCGGCCCGCCGTGCAGCTTCAACCGATACTCGATGCGGGCGCCGGGCGCATGACCATTCCGGCGTCGTCACCTCGAAGCCGAGCCAGGGCGGCGTGATCGCCTCCGAGTTCCGCGCCTCTCCGTAGAGAGCGAAGACGCTGTCGACCCGCTGAGCGCGCTCAAGTACGTACACCCGTCCCATCCAGCAAGGGTACGGAGGCGCTTTGGTGAAGAATGTCGCGATGCGCCGCGCAATCTCCGTCTCGCTGCTGGCCCTCGCCGCCCTCCTCGCCCTCGCACCGGGCGCCAGTGCCACGCCGGCCCAGGTCAGCGTCGGCAAGGTGCGACTGGGGAGCGCGCCCGGCGGGCGGCCCTCGCTGCTGATCCCGGTCACCTACCCAACCGAGATGGCTGGCCGACATGTCCGTCTGTCAGTGGGCCTCTACGGGTCAGACGGAAGAATGATCTATGCGTGGAGCATGTCCCCGGTCGCCAACGCGGGAGCGCTGAGGGCGCCCGAGCGCCGCAAGAGCTTCGTCTTCGTGCACCGGATCGACCTCGACCGCGCAGACGCCGAGCTGCTTCCCGGCAGCACCGCCCGGGTGACCGCGCGCGCCCACCTCGACGCTGACCGCGACGGCACCTTCGAGCTGCGCGCGCGCCAGACCCGCGTCCGGGCCGTCCCGTCTGTCAGCGGCGGCGAGGCGCTCTGCTCGACGCCGTCGAAGCGCTGGATGCGGCCCGGGCGGGTGCTGGTGACGACGCTGCCGATCTGCACCCAGCCCACCCGCTGGACGATCGCCGAGCGCCCGGAGGCCGGCAGCGCGAGGATCCGCGGGCACCGCCTGATCTACAGCCCGGGAACGAAGTTCCGCGGCACCGCCTCGATCGCTCTCGCCGGCCAGCGCATCGGCGCGGCGGCGGCGGTGACGCCGGTGGACACGGTCAGCCCGGTTCAGATCGTCGTCAGCAGCGCCGGCAGCCCGGTGGTCCGCGCCCTCGGCGACTCGGTCACCGCCGGCTTCGGCTACTACGAAGAAGGCAGGCTGATGCCGTTCTCCAGCCTGCTCTCCTGCAAGCCGGGCGAAAGCAGCTACGACGACGCCTGCTCCTCCAACTCCAAGGTCCGCAGCAACACGGTGAAGAAGGTCGAATACGCCGCCGACTACGGCCTCGCCAACAACGTCTCCTGGGCAGCCCAGTGGGCGAACGAGCACGGGGTGACGAACTTCAAGAACTACGCGGTCAGCGGCTCCGAACCATCCGATTGGTTCGGAGAAGGGCAGTTCGCCGAAACCGCCAAGCAGCTCGCCTCCGAAGATCCCGACTACGTGCTGCTGACGATGGGCGCCAACCCGCTGCTCTCGGACATGCTGTTCGGGGTCGACAACATGGGCTGCGCGATCTGGGCCGACGTCTTCGGCCGCTATCGCGAATGCCTGGAAGCCGCGTTCGCGGAAATCAAGCTGCAGGCCAACCTGAAAACGCTCTACTCGAACCTGGTCAAGAGCACCAACGCCGAGATCTTCGTCATGCAGTACCACCTCTCGATCCCCTCGACCGCACTCGCTTACAGCGTCGACCAGATTGCCGAGATGGGCGCGCTGATGAACCGCGAAATCGCCGCGGTCGCGGAGGAAGTCAGCCCGTCACGAATCACCGTCGTCGCCCCACCCCACTTCAACGTCGGCCTCGACCTCGCTCCCTTCTATCCCCCGAAGTACAAATGCGAAGGGCGCTTCTTCACCTCCCACGTCGACGGTCCGAGCGTGCAGTCGACGGCGACCCAGGACGAGCTCGAGAGTCTGCACCCGGTCGAATTCTGCGCGGGGCCAGCGTCCGGGCCGCCCTGGGTGATCAGCGGCGACACCGGCATCCACCCCAGCGCCGCCGGCTACGCGCAGATGGCCGCGCAGGTCCCGGCGCCCGAATAGCCGGCGCTCAGGCCTCCGCCTCCAGCATCAGCAGCGCGATCGCCGTGGTCGCGTCGGTGATCCCGTCGAGAGCCGCGGCGACCTCGCCGCGCGGCAACCGCACCACCTCGATCTGCTCGTCCTCGTCGAGCTCGCCGCCGGCCTCCGAGAGGCCGGTCGCGGCGAAGATCCAGGCCCGCTCGCTGAGGATGCCGGGGCTGGTGTGGACCAGCTTCAGCTCTCGCCAGTGCTCGGCCGCCAGCCCAACCTCCTCGGCCAGCTCGCGTTTGCCGCAGGCGAGCGGATCCTCCCCCGGCTCCAGCGTCCCCGCCGGGATCTCGAGCAGGCCGTCGTCCTCGACCGCCTCGCGCGGTTGGCGCACCAGGTAGACGACCTCGTCGTCGTAGGCGAGGATCGCGACCGAGCCCGGGTGCTCGACGACCTGGCGCTCGACCTCGGTGCCGTCGGCGCGCCGGTAGCGCTTTACCGCGACGTCGACGGAGTGTCCCTCGTGGACCTTCTTGGAGTCGAGCAGTTCCACCGCGGGCAGGCTAGCCGGTCCGCTACCTGGGTTTTGGAGCGATCCGCAGCTGGGTAGTGCTGTCGAGAGGGGCGCCACGGCGGATCTGCGAGCGATCCCCGCGGCGTCCCCTCTCAAAAACGAAGAGGAGGAACCGTGGCCAGTAGGAGAGAGGGAGCAGGTATCGGTGGGATCTCGCTGGGCGGGATCCTGGTGATCGTCGGCATCGTCCTGATGATCGTTTGGAGCTTCTGGATCGGCTTGATCATCACCCTGATCGGCCTGATTGCCTTCGGCGGTTTCGCCAAGGGCAAGTGGTACTGACCTAGGCCGTGCGCCCCAGGCGTCCGCGGGCGGGAGCGGACGCCTGGTGGGTCGCGCCCGGATGACGCGCCGACCAGTCCCTCCTAGATCCTCTCTATGAGGGTCCCGGTCCCGAGCCCGCCGCCGCAGCACATCGTCACCAAGCCGGTCTGCTTGTCGGAGCGCTCGAGCTCGTGCAGCAGGGTGGTGGTGAGACGGGCGCCGGTCGAGCCGAGCGGATGGCCGATCGCGATCGCGCCGCCGTTGACGTTGACCCGGTCCATGTCGGGATCGAGCTCGCGCTGCCAGGCGCCGAGCACCGAGGCGAAGGCCTCGTTGATCTCGACCAGGTCGATGTCGTCGATCGCCATCGAGTTGCGCTCGAGGATCTTGCGGGTCGCCGGGATCGGGCCGGTCAGCATGATCACGGGGTCGACGCCGACCGTGGTCTGGTCTGAGATCCGCGCCCGCGGCGCCAGCCCCAGGGCCTCGGCCTTCTCGCGAGTCATCAGCAGCACCGCGGCGGCCCCGTCGGAAACCTGCGAGGAGTTGCCGGCGGTGATCCGGCCGTCCTCCTTGAAGGCGGGCTTCAGCGCCGCCAAGGCCTCCAGCGTCGTTTCCGGGCGGATCCCCTGGTCGGTCATGTACGTGTCGCCGTTGACCTGGATCGGCACCATCTCCCGCTCGAAGCGACCCTCCTCGGTCGCCTTGGCGGCGCGCTGCTGGGAGCGCAACCCGATCTCGTCGAGCTCGGAGCGGGGGATCTCCCATTGCTCGGCGATCATCTCGCCGGAGAGGCCCTGCGGGATCAGCGCGTAGCGCTCGAGCAGCTCCGGCGTGAACGGCTGGCCGTGCTCGGCGATCACCTGGAAGCCGTCGGCGAAGGAGATGTGACCCATGTGCTCGACGCCGCAGCCGACGGCGACGTCGTGGACGCCGGAGGCGATCAGCGCCGCGGCGAAGTTGACCGACTGCTGGCCGGAGCCGCACTGGCGGTCGACCGTGGTCGCCGGCGTCGTCTCCGGCAGACCCGCCTCGAGCCAGGCGTTGCGGGTGATGTTGTAGGCCTGCTCGCCGAACTGCTGCACGCAACCGCCGATCACGTCCTCGACTTCGGCGGGGTCGACGTCGGCGCGGGAGAAGAGCTCGGTGAAGGTGCGGGCGAGCAGGTTCGAGGGGTGCAGGTCCTTGTAATAGCCCTTCTCGGGGTGGCCGCGACCGACCGGGGTGCGCACTGCCTCGACGATCACGACTTCGCGGCCATTTTCCAGGAACGGGTTCATCTCGATTTCCTTTCGCCTGAGTACCCATCCAGCTTGGCAGACTGGATGCGTGCGAGCGCTCGCAATCGTCCACCAGGAGGACGCCGGGCCCGGCGTTTTCGCCGCCGCGATCCTGGCCGCCGGCGCCGAGCTGGACACCTGGCTGCTGCCCACAGAGGCCGAGCCTCCGGCCGACCCGCTCGGCTACGACGCCGTCCTCACCCTCGGCGGCGCCATGCACGCCGACCAGACCGACCGCCACGGCTGGCTGGCGCAGGAGCGCGAGCTGCTGCGGGAGCTGCTCGAGCGCGAGCGGCCGCTGCTCGGCCTCTGCCTCGGCGCCCAGCTCCTCGCCGGCGCCGCCGGCGCCCCCGCGCACCGCGCCGCCCGCCCGGAGATCGGCTGGCACCGGGTCGAGCTCACCGCGGAGGGGGGCGCGGACCCGCTGCTCGGAAGCCTGGCGCCCGGGTTCGAGGCCTTCCAGTGGCACAGCTACGAGTTCCCGCTGCCGCCCGGCGCGGTGGCGCTCGCCCGCAGCGAGGTTTGCCTGCAGGCGGCGCGGATCGGCAGCGCCGCCTGGGCGCTGCAGTTCCACCCCGAGGTCAGCGCCGGCGACGCCCGCCGCTGGATCGAGGACTACCGCTCCGACGAGGACGCGATCGCGATCGGGGTCGACCCGGCGGCGCTGGCAGCGGAGACCGAGGCCAAGATCGGTTCCTTCAACGAGCTCGGCCGGGACATCTGCCGAGCCTGGCTCGGCATCGCTGGCTCCTGACCGCGGGCGCGTGCGGCTCCGCGGTCGATCAGGAGGCCCCTAGGGCTCGGAGACGACCAGGCGCAGGGAACCGTCGAAGCTCTCCTGCGCGCGCAGATGCCCGTGCTCGGCGTCCCACTCGCCAGAGGAGAGCGAGTCCGCGAGCCGGGCGACGATCCGCTCCTCGACGCTGTCGTCGAGGAGCTCCCACATCGACTGCGAGGCGCGGACCGCGGGGTCGAGCAGCGCCTCGGGCCGGTTCCAGAACGCCTCGAAGAAGCCGTCGCTGCAGTCGGCCGGGGTGGGGATGCGCTCGATCCCGGTGCGGTCGCCGAGGGCGGCGGCGACGTCCTCGGCCGGGCCGAAGCGCGGCCGCTCGATCTTTAGGCCCTCTCGCAGGAGCTGCTGCTGCCAGGGGACGAGGGCATCGAGCTCGAAGGTGAGGACGACCACAGGCCCACGGGAGACCCGGCGCATCTCCGCCAGGCCGGCGGCCGGCGGCTGCCAGTGGTGGACCGTGATGCAGGCCATCGCCGCGTCGAAGCTGTCGTCGTCGAAGGGCAGTTCCTCGGCGCGGGCGTCGAGCGCGGGCGCCGCCCCGAGCGGCCGGTTGGCGCGCATCGTCGTGCTCGGCTCGACCGCCAGCAACCAGCGGTCGCGCGGCTCGTAGGAGCCCGTGCCGGCGCCGACGTTCAGAACCGTCGCCGCGTCGCCCAGCGCCGCGTGCACCCGCGCTTCGATGCGCGGGTCGGCGCGGCGGTTGCGCGTGTAAGTGCGTCCGTGCTCGTCGTAGTCCACCCTGCGCGTCGCCATCGGGCGAACGTACCAGCCTGCCCTTCGTCACCTCCTGGCTTACAAGGACTGCTCCTGTCCTTATTCGCCCTCTGGGCTAAGAAGGACAGGAGCGGGCGTAGGATCCCCGCCTTGCGCCGCGCGATCCTCAGCTGCCTCACCGTGTGCCTATTCCTGGCGCTGCCGTCTCTTGCCGGCGCCGGCTCGGAGGAGCGGCCGCGGGAACCGTTCTTCCCCCGCGCCGGCAACGTCGGCTACGACGTCTCCCGCTACGAAGTCGACCTCGCCTTCGGCCCACGGCGCGGCACGATCCACGCGCGGGCGCTGATCACGGCGCGGGCGAGCCAGCGGCTCTCGCGCTTCTCGCTCGACCTGGTCGGACTCGAGGTGACGGGGGTCAAGATCGACGAAGTGGGGGCCCGGTTCAGCCGCGGCCGCGACAAGCTGAAGATCGAACCGCGCAGGCCGATCCCCCGCGGCGGCGAGTTCGAAGTCGAAATCGCCTACTTCGGCGAGCCTGGACCCTTGACCGACCCCGACGGCGGCCAGGAGGGCTGGATCCCGACCAACGACGGCGCCCTCGCGGTCGGCGAGCCGATCGGCACCGCCGCCTGGCTGCCCTGCAACAACGTTCCCGCCGACAAGGCCTCCTTCGAGATCGCGCTCACCGTCCCCGAGCGGCTGAAGGGGGTCTCGAACGGCCGCCTGGTCGCGGTTCACCGGCATTCCGGCCGCAAGACCTACGTCTGGAGCGAACCGGCCCCGATGAGTCCCTACCTGGCGGTCGTCGACATCGGCCGCGGTCGGCTCGTCAAGAGCGAGATCGCCGGGCTTCCCTCCTGGACCCTGATCGACCCGATCCTGGAGAAGTACTCGCTGCCGGTGTTGGCGCGGCTCGGCGAGGTGATCCGCTTCGAGGAACGGGTCTTCGGCCCCTATCCGTTCGAGACCGCCGGCTCGATCGTCGACTTCGCGCCCGGCGTCGGCTACGCGCTGGAGACCCAGAGCCGGCCCATCTACCTCTTCGTCCCCGACCTGACCACGGTCGTCCACGAGACCGCCCACCAGTGGTTCGGCGACTCCGTCGGCCTCCAGCGCTGGCCCAACATCTGGCTCAACGAGGGCTTTGCGACCTGGGCGCAGTGGTACTACGCCGAGCGCCACGACGGTCGCAGCGCCCGCCAGATCTTCCGCGCCCTCTACCGGGTGCCGGCCGCCAACACCGAACTCTGGGAACCCCCCTCCGGCCATCCCGGAACCGGCAAGAACCTCTTCGCCACCTCCACCTACGTGCGCGGCGCGATGGCGCTGGAGGCGCTGCGGATCAAGATCGGGACCAAGCCGATGCTGCGGACCCTGCGCCGCTGGACGGCCACCCACGCTTACGCCAGCGCCAACATCAAGCAGTTCGTCGCCCTCGCCGAGGAGGTCAGCGGCGAAGAGCTCGGCCCGCTGTTCGGGCGCTGGCTCTACCAGCGCGGCAAGCCGCTGCCCCGCTAGTCGACCTGGCTCGGGGTCAGGTAGGCGGCGGAGAGGCCGCCGTCGACCAGGAAGGTGCTGGCGGTGACGAAGGAGGAGTCGTCGCTGGCGAGGAAGAGCGCCGCCTTGGCGATCTCGTCAGGCTCGCCGAAGCGGCCCATCGGGACGTGGACCAGTCGCTTCGCCGCCCGCTCGGGATCCTTGGCGAAAAGCTCCTTCAGCAGTGGCGTGTTGACCGGGCCCGGGCAGAGCGCGTTGACACGGACGCCGCGGTCGGCGAACTCGACGCCGAGCTCGCGTGAAAGCGAGAGCACGGCGCCCTTCGAAGCGGTGTAGGAGATCTGCGAGATGGCGGCTCCCATCGTCGCCACGAAGGAGGCGACGTTGATCACCGAGCCACCGCCGGCCTCCAGGAGGTGGGGAATGCCGTGCTTGCAGCAGAGGAAGACGCTGCGCAGGTTGACGTCCTGGACCCGCTGCCAGGCCTCGAGCTCGGTCTCGAGCACGGAGGCGTCGTCGGTGGGGTTGATGCCGGCGTTGTTCATCAACACGTCGATCCGGCCCAGCTCCTCGCCGATCCACTCGAAGGCCTCGGCGACCTGGGCCTCGTCGGAGACGTCGGCCTCGATCGTCGTCTCGCCTTCGGCGTGGGCCTTGTCGAGGTCGATCCCGACCACCCGCGCACCCTGCTCGGCGAACAGCCGCGCCGACTCGGCGCCGATGCCGCTGGCGGTGCCGGTGATCACACAGACCTTGCCCTCGAGTCGTCCCGGCATTCCTCAGTCCCCCTCCGTCGCGTAGTAGACGTTCTTGACCTCGGTGTAGTGCGCGAGCGCGTCCGGTCCGAGCTCGCGACCGACGCCCGACTGCTTGAAGCCGCCGAACGGGGTCGAGACGCGGACCGAACTGTTCGAGTTGATCGAGAGCACGCCGGTCTCCAGCGCCCGGGCGACCCGCAGCGCCTTTGCCCCGTCACGGGTCCAGACCGATCCCGAGAGGCCGTAGATGGTGTCGTTGGCGACGGCGATCGCCTCCGCCTCGTCGACAAAGGGGATCACGCAGGCGACCGGGCCGAAGATCTCCTCCTGGGCGGCGCGCTCTTCGTTGGCGACGGGTGCCAGCACGGTCGGCGGGAACCAGTAGCCCGGGCCGTCGGGGGCGCTGCCGCGGATTGCCACGGGGGCGTCGTCGGGGAGGTAGGAAGCAACCGCCTCGCGCTGGGCGGCGGAGATCAAGGGGCCCATCTCGGTCGACTCCTCGAGCGGGTCCCCGACCCGGATCGACTCGACCGCGCCCTGCAGCGCCGCCAGGAAGTCGTCGACGGCGGCGCGCTCGACCAGGATCCGCGAGCGCGCGCAGCAGTCCTGGCCGGCGTTGCCGAAAACCGCGGCGGGCGCCGCGGTGGCGGCTGCCTCGATATCCGCGTCGGCGAAGACGACGTTGGCCGACTTTCCGCCGAGCTCCAGGGTCACCCGCTTGATCGTCTGCGCGGCGCCGGATGCGATCTCGCGGCCGACCTCGGTCGAGCCGGTGAAGGCGATCTTGGCGACGTCGGGATGCTCGACCAGGCGGGCGCCGCAGACGCTGCCGGGCCCGGCGACGACGTTGAGGACGCCCTCCGGCAGGCCCGCTCCCAGCGCGATCCCCTCCAGGGCGATCGCGCTCAGCGGCGTCAGCTCGGCCGGCTTCAGGACGACGCAATTGCCAGCGGCCAACGCCGGCGCGACCTTCCAGGAGGCGATCGCCAGCGGGAAGTTCCAGGGCACGATCAGGCCGACGACGCCAAGTGGCTCGCGGAAGGTCATATCGACGCCGCCGGCGACCGGGATCGTTTGGCCGAGCAGCCGCTCCGGGGCGCCGGCGTAATAGCGGAAGGTTTCGACGACCATCCCGATCTCGCCGCGGGCGTCGCCGATCGGCTTGCCGGCGTTGCGCGCCTCCAGCACGGCGAGCTCCTCCGAGCGCGCCTCGATCGCATCGGCGAGACCGCGCAGCAACGCCGCCCGATCGGCCGGGTTGACGTCGCGCCAACCAGGGAACGCCGCCCTCGCCCGCGCCACCGCCGCATCGATCTCCTCCACCCCGCCCCGCGGCACCTCCGCCATCACCCCCTCGGTCGCCGGCTCGATCACCTCGATCGAACTCATCGCTCCTCTCCCCCGTGGGCCGTGTCGACTTCCTCACTCACGTGGGTGAGTAACTCGCCACGCGCCGCGTCGACGAGCGCTGCGATTAGCTGCGAGTCGGGGTCCTCCTCGGGGTGCCAGACGACGCCGAGGGCGAAGTGCTTGCCGGGGAGCTCGATCGCCTCGACCAGGTCGTCATCGACCGACCAGCCGCTGACCCGCAGCCCCTCGCCGACCGCCTCGACCCCCTGGTGGTGGTGGGACCAGACGACAAAGCCCTCGACCCCGGCCGCGGCGCAGGCCAGCGAACCCGGCGCCAGGCGCACGTGGTGTTCGCCGAAGGTGCCGCCGACGGCACGGTGGACTTCGTTGCCGACCGATTCCGGCAGGTGCTGGTCGAGGGTGCCGCCGAGTGCGACGTTGAGCAGCTGCATGCCGCGGCAGATCCCCAGCATCGGCATGTCCCGCTCCAGCGCCCGACGTACCAGCGCGATCTCGAAGCGGTCGCGCTCGGGCCAGGTCCCCTTCGTCTCGGGATGCCTCTCCGCCCCGTAGCTGGTCGGGTCGACGTCGGCGCCGCCGGCGAGGATCAGCGCGTCGACCCGATCGAGCAGCAGATCGGGGTCGGTCGCAACCGCGTCGTCGGGAGGCAGCACGATGCCCAAGCCGCCGGCCCGCTGCACGGCGGTCACATAGGTCCGCGGCGCCAGCGTCACCTCGTAGCCGTCCCAGACCCCCCAGGAGACGCGCTCGATCGCGGCGCAGATGCCGATCGCGGGCGCGATCATCGCTGCCGTCCCTCGCTCACAGCCGCTCGAAACCCCGATACCGCTCCCAATCGGTGACGGCCGCCTCGAAGGCCTCGATCTCGACGCCGGCCCGATTCAGGTAGTGGTCGACGACCTCCTGGCCGAAGGCCTCGGCGACCATCTCGCTCCCGGCGAAGGCGTCGCGGGCTTCGTAGATGTTGTGGGGAACGCGGGGCTTATCCGATTTGTAAGCGTCGCCCTCGAAGACCGGCTCCAGCTCCAGCTCGTTCTCGATCCCGTGCAAGCCAGCGGCGATCAGCGCGCTCAGCGCCAGATACGGGTTGACGTCAGCGCCGGGCAGCCGGTTCTCGATCCTCAGTCCTTCGCCGTGCCCGACCACCCGCAGCGAGCAGGTGCGGTTGTCGCGGCCCCAGGCGATCGCGGTCGGCGCAAAGGACCCCAGGGCGAAGCGTTTGTAGGAGTTGACGTGGGGCGCGTAGAGCAGGGTCAGCTCACGCATGCAGGCGAGCTGCCCGGCCAGGTAGTGCTCGAACAGCTTCTGCTCGGCGGCGAAGGCGTTGGCGCCGCCCTCCCCAGTCAGCGAGCAGTGGATGTGGCACGAGTTGCCCTCGCGCTCGTTGAACTTGGCCATGAAGGTGATCGCCTGCCCCTCCTGGGAGGCGATCTCCTTGGCCCCGTTCTTGTAGATCGCGTGCTCGTCGGCGCAGCCGAGGGCGTCGCGGTAGCGGAAGTTGATCTCGTGCTGGCCGAGGTTGCACTCCCCCTTGGAGTTCTCGACCGTCATCCCCGCCGCCGCCATCTCGTTGCGGATCCGCCGGATCAGCGGCTCGACCCGCGCGGTCCCCAGCAGCGAGTAGTCGATGTTGTAGAGGTTGGCCGGCTCCAACTCTTTGAAGCCCTTCGTCCAGGCCTCCTCGTAGGTGTCGCGGAAGACGATGAACTCGAGCTCGGTGGCGGCGTTGGCGCTGAAGCCGCGCTCGGCCAGGCGGTCGAGCTGCCGCCGCAGGATCTGCCGCGGTGAGGCGAGCACCTCGCGACCGTCGGCCCACTGCAGGTCGGCCATCACCAGCGCCGTCCCCGGCAGCCACGGCACGGGCCGCAGCGTCTCCAGGTCTGGGACCATCTCGAAATCGCCGTAGCCGGTGTCCCAGGAGGCCATCGCGTAGCCGCCGACCGTCTCCATCTCGACGTCAACCGCGAGCAGGTAGTTGCAGCCCTCGGCCCCGTGCTCGACGACCTCGTCGAGGAAATGGGAGGCGGTCAGCCGCTTGCCCTGCAGCCGCCCCTCCATGTCGGCGATCGCGAGCAGGACGGTGTCCACCGTCCCCTCCGCGACCGCCTCCCTCAGCTCGTCGAGCGTCACGCCGTGAACGTTACGCCGCTCACGGCGCGCCCGGGCCGACCGCGGGCTCGGGCCCGAGCTCTTTCTCGAGATCGGTCTCCCGCACCTGGCCGGTGAAGTGCTTGCGGGCCGTGGTCATCCAGCCGATCCAGGCCAGCAGGATCACCACGCCGACGGTCAGCGGCGCGTAGTTGAACGACTCCCAGGTGAATTCGTCGTTCCAGGGGACCGCGAGGGGGGTGAACGGGAGGCAGAAGATGACCGTGATCAGGCCGACCCAGAAGGTCGCGAACGCGTTCATCCACTTGTACTTTCGGCCGTTGTTCCAGGGACCGGCCTGGAACTCGTCGCCTTTGCGCCAGCGCAGGAAGATTGGGATCACGTAGGCGATGTAGAGGCCGATCACCGCGATCGAGACGACCGCGAAGAAGGCGAAGGGGACGTTTTCGCCGTTCCCCTTCAGCGCCGGCAGGGTGACGATCAGCGCCGCCGTCGCCATCACCAGCACCGCGTAGATCGGCACCCGCTCGGAGTTGATCGTGGAGATTCTCGCCGAGGCCCGTTTGCCGAAGCCGTGATCACGCGAGAAGGCGTAACACATGCGCGAGGCGCTGGTCAGGCAGGCGGCACCGCAGAAGAGCTGGCCGATCACCGAGATGATCAGGACGAACTTGCCCCAGCCGGAGCCGAGCGCTTCGACCAACAGCGTCGGCGCGAACCCGAGCGCTTCGTTGGCGCCGTCGACGTTGGTGACCGCGAAGGTGATCGCCAGCAGCACGATCCAGCCGATCAGCGCCGAGTAGAAGATCGATCTCCAGACCCCCTTCGCCGCCGCGGTCGAGGCTCCGTGCGTCTCCTCGGAGATGTGAGCCGAGGCGTCGAAGCCGGTGATCGTGTACTGGGTCAGCAGGAACCCGAGCGGCAGCACGTAGAACCAGTACATCCCGTCGCTGAAGCCGCTGTTGTTGATCCGGTGCCCGAAGACGAAGCTGAGGCTCTGGTGGGTGTCGGGGACGATGATCAGGACGAGGACGATCGCGGCGACGCCGATCACGTGCCACCAGACGGAGACGCTGTTGACCAGCGAGAGCATGTGCGTTCGTCGCACGTTGACGATCGTGTGCAGGATCAGGATCAGCGCGAAGAGCAGGAAGACCTCGCTGAGGATGTGGACTTCGTCGCCGAAATTGACGCCGAGGATGTTCACTTCATAGAGGCCGAGGACGACGTTGAGGAAGGTCGCGCAGGCGTAGTCGACGGAGGCGAGGACGGCGACCAGGCCGATCAGGTTGAACCAGCCGGTGAACCAGGCCCAGATCGGGCCGCCGAGGCGCCCCGACCACCAGTAGATGCCGCCCGCGGTCGGGTAGGCGGAGACCAGCTCCGACATGCAGAAGCCGATGATCAGGATCGGGATCGAGATCAGCGGCCAGCCGATCGAGATCGCGATCGGGCCGCCGTTGTTCCAGGCCTGCCCGTAGGTCGTGAAGCAGCCGGCGAGGATCGAGATGATCGTGAACGAGATCGCGAAGTTGGAGAAGCCGCTCCAGGCTCGGTTCAGCGACTGTTTGTAGCCGAGTTCCGCTAGGCGTTTCTCGTCACTCCCCGGGGACGAAACAGTGCTCTCCATCTGCGCCTCTCTTCCTACGCGTCGAACCTTTGCGATAAAAGGTGTGCTGAACCGACCTAAGCGGGTTCCGGGCGAGCCTAGTCCGGCTGTGTTACCCCGTCAATGCCGAACTGGAGAAATCCTCCGCAAACAGTTGGCCCTGCTGTCGGAAACCACGGATCGGCTTACCTCTCTGCTGGGGAGGCTCGAAGGCGATCCCACCCCGCTCGACGGCGGCATCACCAACCGCAACTACCGGGCCCGCTTCGGCGGCGCCGATGTCGTCGTGCGGATGCCCGGCAAGGAAACGGCGCTGCTCGGGATCGACCGCCAGGCCGAGGCCGAGGCCAACCGCTGCGCCGCCGCCGCCGGGGTGGCCCCGGAGGTGGTGGCGCTGCTCGACGACCCGCCCTGCCTGGTCACCCGCTTCGTCGAGGGGCGCGAGATGAGTGCCGCCGAACTGCGTGAGCCGGCGGCGCTGACGGAGGTCGGCGCGGCGCTGCGGGCGGTCCACGGCTGCCCGCCGATCGCCGCCAGCTTCTCGCCCTTTCGGATCGTCGAGGAGTACGCAGCCAAGACCGGCGCCCGCGGTGCCGAGGTTCCGGCCGCCTACGAGCGCTCGCGCCCCGCCGCGGCGGGGATCGAAACAGCCCTGCGGCGCCGCCCTCACGAGCACGTGCTCTGTCACGACGACCTGCTCGCCGCCAACTTCCTCCGCTCGCCGGCCGGCCTGCGGATCGTCGACTGGGAGTATGCGGGCATGGGAGACCGCTACTTCGATCTCGGCAACTTCGCGGTCAACAACGAGCTCGGGCCCGACGAGGAGGAAGCGCTGCTGAGCGCCTACCTGGGCGAGCCAGCGCGGGCCGGGCAACTCGCCGCGCTGCGGCTGATGCGCTTCATGTCCGACTTCCGCGAGGCGATGTGGGCGGTCCTGCAGGGCACCCTCTCCGACCTCGACTTCGATTTCGGCGCCTACGCCGAGAAGCATTTCGAGCGGCTCCACGCCGCCGAATCCGACCCCCACTTCGCGGTGCTGCTGGAGGAGGCTGGCGGTGGCGCGGGCTGAGCTTCCCAAGTCGGCCCGCTGCGTGATCGTCGGCGGCGGCGTCGGCGGCACCTCGCTCGCCTACCACCTGGCCAAACTCGGCTGGGAGGACGTGGTCCTGCTCGACCGCGACCAGCTCACCTCCGGCTCGACCTTCCACTCGGCCGGCCTGGTCGGGCAACTGCGCGGCAGCGTCTCGCTGACGAAGATGATGATGCACTCGGTCGAGCTCTACCGCCGGCTCAAGGACGAGTCCGAGTTCGACCCCGGCTGGGTCGAGTGCGGCGGCATCCGCCTCGCCTCGAGCCCGGAGCGGATGGAGGAGCTGCGCCGCCAGGCCGGCTGGGCGAAGACCTTCGGGCTGCCGCTGGAGCTGATCTCAGCCGAGGAGGCGCAGGAGCTGTTCCCGCTGATGTCGACCGAGGGCGTGCTCGGCGCGGCCCTGCTGCCGACCGACGGCTACATCGATCCCTCGCAGCTGACTTACGCGCTCGCCGACGGCGCCCGCCAGGGGGGCTGTCGGATCTTCACCTCGACCCGGGTCACCGGGATCGACGTCCGCGACGGCCGCGTCCGCGGCGTCCGTACCGACAAGGGCGACGTCGAGGCCGAGGTCGTGGTCGACGCCGGCGGCATGTACGCGGCCGAGATCGCCCGCCTGGCCGAGGTCCGCGTACCGCTGGTGCCGATGTCCCACCAGTACCTGGTCACCCAGCCGCTCGACGCGGTGAAGGAGGCCCGAAATGCCGGCGGCGAGCGGCGCAGCCTGCCGACCCTGCGCGACCCCGACCTCCTCATCTACTACCGGGAGGACGGCGACGGGTTGGTGATGGGGGGATACGAGCGGCGCAGCGAAGCGGCCTTCCTCGCCGACGGCCCGGGCAAGGTCGAGCGGATCCCGCGGGACTTCAACGGGCGGCTGCTGGAAGAGGACTGGGAGCGCTTCGAGGAGATCACCGAGAACTCGAAGCGGCGCGTCCCCGCGATGGAGCAGATCACCGTCACCAAGCTGATCAACGGCCCCGAGGCCTTCACCCCAGACAACGAGTTCTGCCTCGGCGAGAGCGAGGTTGCCGGCTTCTTCGTCTGCGCCGGCTTCTGCGCCCACGGCCTCGCCGGTGCCGGCGGCATCGGCAAAGCGATGGCCGAGTGGATCGCCGACGGCGAGCCCAGCCTCGACCTCTGGCAGATGGACATCCGCCGTTTCGGCGCCCAGTACCGCTCGCCCGCCTACACGCTCGCCCGCACGGTCGAGAACTACGAGACCTACTACGACATCCACTACCCGGGCGAGGAGCGCCAGGCGGGGCGGCCGCTGCGGGTCAGCCCGGCCAACGCCTGGCACCGCCAGCAGGGTGCCGCCTTCGGCGAGAAGTCCGGCTGGGAGCGGGTCAACTGGTACGAGCACAACGCCGCCGCCGGCGAGGAGGGCCTGCGCCCGCGCGGCTGGGCCGGCGAGAACTGGTCCCCGGCGATCGGCGCCGAGCACCGAGCCGCGCGCGAGGCGGTGGCGATCTTCGACGAGTCCTCCTTCGCGAAGCTGGAGATCTCCGGACCCGGGGCGGCCGAGTACCTGGAAGGCCTCTGCGACAACCGCGTCGCCCGCGGCGTCGGCCAGATCACCTACACCCAGATGCTGAACCGGCGCGGCGGCATCGAGTGCGACTTCACCGTCGCTCGGCTCGGCGAGGAGCGCTTCGGGATCGTCACCGGCACCGCCTTCGGCAACCACGACCGCGAGTGGATGCGGCGGCATTTGCCCCCGGGGGGTGGCGTCCACCTCGCCGACGTCACCTCGCAGCTCGCCTGCTTTGGGATCTGGGGCCCCCGGGCGCGCGCGGTGCTGGGGCCGCTGACCCCGCAGGACCTCGGCAACGAGGCCTTCCCGTACATGACCGTGCGCGAGATCACCGTCGGCAACGTGCCGGTGCGGGCGCTGCGGGTGACCTATGTCGGCGAGCTCGGCTGGGAGCTCTACTGCCCGGCCGAGTATGGGCTGGGACTGTGGAAGGCGCTCTGGGAGGCGGGCGAGGAGCACGGCATCGTCGCCGGCGGCTACCGGGCAATCGACAGCCTGCGCCTGGAGAAGGGCTACCGCGTCTGGGGTGCCGACATCACCCCCGACGAGACCCCTTTCGAGGGCGGCGTCGGGTTCTGCGTCAAGCTCGACAAGGAGGGCGGCTTCGTCGGTCGCGAGGCACTGGCCAGGGCAAAGGAGGAGGAGCCGCGGACGCGACTGTGCTGCCTCGCCCTCGCGGACCCGCACTCGATCGCGCTCGGCAACGAGCCGGTCCGGGTCGGCGGGGAGATCCGCGGCCGCGTTACCACCGGCGGCTTCGGCTACACCGTCGGGCGCTCGATCGCCTACGCCTACCTACCGCCGGAATTGGCGGCGGTAGGTACCGACGTCGAGGTGGAGATCTTCGGCCGCTGGGTCGGCGGCGAGGTCAGCGGCGAGCCGCTCTTCGACCCCAAGGGCAGCCGCATTCGCGCCTGAGGGGGCAGCAGCCCCGCGAGGATGTGCTCGGTGCCCTCGATGTGCTCGCGCATCGCCTTGACGGCGCGCGCGACGTCGCCCTTGCGCATCGCCTTGACGAGGCGGCGGTGCTGCTCGTTGGAGCGGGTGAGGACCTCGGGCGGGTGCGCGATCAACGAGATCAGGTCGGTCATCTGCCCCTGCACCTCGGTCATCGCGCCGACCAGCCGCGGCGAGTGAGCGGCCTCGGCGATCGCGAGGTGGAACCGGATGTCGGTCCGCCGGTACTCCTCGAAGTTCTCGACCTCGGCGGCCATCTTCTCGACCATCTCCTCCAGCCGCGGCAGCTCGTCCGCGTCGACCCGCTCGGCCGCCAGCACGACCGCCCCGGTCTCGATCGCGACCCGGTAGTCGAGCACCGCCCAGGCGCCTTGGTCGAGCGGCTCGTCGCCGGCCTGCTCGGCCAACGGCGGCTGCTCGGCGACGAAGGTACCGCCCTTGCGCCCGCGCAGGGAGACCAGGTGGCCGCTCTGAACCAGCGCCGTCAGCGCCTGGCGCAGGGTCGAGCGGGAGATCCGCAGCTGCCGCGCCAGCTCGCGCTCGGGCGGTAGCTGACTGCTCGGCGAGAGCAGCCCGAGGCGGATCGCCGTCCCCAGCCGCTCGACCGTCTCCTCGAAGGTGCTCGGCGGTCGCACCGGCAGGAACACAGCCTCGAGGGCAGGGTCGCGCTGCATTCCCACACGGTAGCGCTGGAAACTCGCGACTGCGGCTGGCGGGGTCGCCGACCCCTCTTATTTGCCGGTCTGTTCGAACGTCTGCTGGTAGAGCGTGCTGCCGCCGGCGCCGTAGATCGATTTCAGCGGGCTTTGCTGGGTGCAGGCGGGGGCCGGGACGGTGGCCGTGCTGTCCTGGCCGGCGAAGGCGTACGTTTTCAGGCGGTCGTAGAAGCCCTGGACTTCCTCCGGTTTCCTGGTCCGTTCGATGAAGCCCGGGGCTTTGACCGCTTCCGGGTTGAGCGTGGCGGTGATGCCGCTCGAGCACTGGCGGGTGTCGAAGCCCGGCAGACCGGCGAGCAGGCCCGCTACCCACTCCGGCGGGCTGTAGGCGCTGTTGCGGTTGATCGCGAGCCGGTTGCCGTAGGAGGCCACGGTTTCGGGGTTGAGCGGCCCCATGATGCGGAGGAAGTGCGGCTTCACCCCGGCGGCGGTTTCTTCGGTGAGTTCCCCGTTCGTCGCGACGGCGATGTTGGCGAGGAAGGACGTGACCTCTTTCTTGTAGAGGTTGAGGCCGGTGAAGAGCGGGTTGAGGTTACGCAGGAAGGGGTCGACCGCCCGTAGCAGCGGCGGGAAGTCGTCGCGGAAGAGCTTGCGGCCGGCGGCGAGCCCGCGCGGCGCCCGTTCGATCACCGGACCCAGGCCTTCGAAGAACCCTTTCGCTTCCGGTGCCAGATTTGCGAAGGCGATCAGGGTCGGCGACAGCTCTTCGGCCGCCGGCACCAGTTGACGCATCAGCGGATCGGTGTTCTCGGCAAAGGTGCGCAGCCGGCTGACGGTCAGCCTCGACTCGTCGAGGAAGGTCGGGAAGGCGCGGAACAGCGCTTCGATGTCCTGGTCGCGCCGCGCCGTGGTCTGGAAGACCGCGTTCGAGCTCTGGATCAGGTCGGCGACCTCGCCGTTGCGGCCGCGCAGAGCGGTGAAGGTCTTGGCGCCGTTGCTGAAGAGCTGGCCGACGGCGAGGCGCTGGCTGTCGAGCGTGCGGAACAGCTTGTCGAACTCGGTGAAGGTGGGTTCGAACTGTCCGAGCGCGTATGAGAGGGCCTGACCCTGGCCGCTGATCGCGACCGCGGCTTCCTGCTGCCACTGCTGGAAGGCGGCGCGCGTTTCGGGGTCGAAGGTACGGAAGATCTCGTCAAGCTGGACCGATTCGGCGATGTTGGCCTCAGGCAGGGTGCCCCCGTCCTCCATCTCGGGCCCCTCGCTGGAGCCCGGCGTAAGTTCGATGTAGGTCTCGCCGAGCAGGGTCTTGGTGCGGAGGATCGCCCGCGTCGACTCCGGTATCGGCCCGTACTTGTCTTCGATGTCGACCGTGGCCAGAGCCTGGCGCCCGTTCGGTGCCAGCTCGATGCTCTGCACTTTGCCGACGTTGACGCCGGAGATGCGGACGTCGGACTGTTCGGCCAGCTGGGTCGCCTCGTTGAACGGGACTTTCACCTGGTAGGGCTTCGCCCTGAACGGGGTCGGGCCGCCGAAGGTGACCCAGAGGAAGAGCAGGATCCCGAAGCACGAGAGCGCGAAGCCGACGATGACGAGGAGCTGCGTGGTGGAGGGGGCGCGCTTGCTCATGGCCCTTGCAGCACTTCCGCCGCGTTGCATTTGCCCGACGGGCTTTTCGGGTCCACGATCTGTTCTTCGCGAGGGACCCCGGCCGCCTGCAGGAGGGTCCGCAGATACGGTTTGTCTTCGGTCAGCCCGTAGCTGAGGAAGGCCCCGTTGCAGGAGATCAGGAGCAGGCTCCGCAAGATCGGCCCCCCCGCGTCCTGGAGGTTGAACGAGGCGTTGAAGTTGTGGTTGAGCCAGGGCAGGTAGAAGAGGACGCTTTCCTTGCCTTTCGGCTTGTAGGCGAGCTCGTTGAGAAAGCTGTTGAAGCCGCCGAGCCCGTTACCGAAGCTCTGCACCGTCTTCTTCAGCGGCTGCGAGCCTTCGTTGGCATGGGTGAGCACCGGCCGGATCTGCCGGGTGAAGGGCCGGATCTGGTCGCGGATCGGCGCCGTCGTCTCGGCGAAGAGCTTTTCCGTCGCCTGGAACGCGGGCTTCAGGGCCTGCGCCTGCGGGATCAGGTCGATCAGCGCCGGGTAGGCGGCCCGCGAGAAGCGGGTCGAACTCGCCAGGCCACCCTTCGCCGCTTTCAGCGTCCCTGGGAACTCGACCAGCGCTTCCTGGATCGACTGCTGCTGGTTGGCGAAGTTGCCGAGCGCCGCGTCCGAGGAGGTGACGAAACGCTTGATCTCGGCGTCGTGGCGGCCGAGCTCGGTGGTCAGGTCGGCGAAGTTGTTGATCACGTTGGAGAGCGCCACGTGGCGGGACGCGACCGCCTTGTTCAACTTGGCGACGTAGTGGACGAAGGGCTGGAAGCGGCGGAAGGCGTTGCCGAGCTGCTTGCCGCGGCCGCCTACCCCCTGGGCACCGCCGGCGACAAGCAGCTGGATGTACTGGCGGGTGTCGGTGTCGAGGGTGGCGAGGAAGGAGTCGAGGTTGGTGTTCGGTTCGGTCTGGGCGAGGGTGAAGTGGGCGCCGTCCTCGATCGACTCCTCGCCGCTGCCCGGTTCGACCTCGACGATCATGTCGTTGAGGCCGGTTTTCGGTCGCAGGAGGAAACTGGCGTCGGGGTGGATCAGCTTCATGTACTTGGGCTGGATGTCCATCCCGACCACGGCGTGGCCGTCTTCGAGGTTGACCGAGGTGACCTTGCCGATTTCGATCCCGGCGATGTCGACCGACTGGCCCTGGCCCGGCGTCACCGCCTGCGCGGTCGAGAACTCGGCGGAGATCTGTTCGAATTCTTCGCCGACCACCGGCAGCCACGAGGGCAGCGACGCCTTCTGCTGGGTGAAGATCCCGAGCATCATCACGATGCCGGCGATCGCGAGGACGAAGATCGCGATCGTGTCTTTGCGGTGGCCGCGGGACTGGCGTGAAAGCCAGGCGCGGAAGTGCCGCCAGCGGCTGACTCCGGGGTCGCGTCCGCTCATTCGCTCGTCACCACCGCGGAGCCGGCGCCAACCTGGCCGAGCGGCCCGTTGACGTCGGGGACGGGGTTGCTGTCACAGCGAACTCCAGGCTTCAGAGGGGGCATGCCGCCCAGCTGGGGTTGAATGCCGAGCGGAGGGGCCGCCATGCTCCCGGCCTGGATTTTGTCGATTTCCTGCCGCCCCGCCGGGTTCCGCTGCTGAATTATCACGCTGCCCCCACCCGGCTGCGCGCGAACGTATGGGCCATTGCCGTCGAAGTTCTGGGCGGCGCCGGCGAAGTTGGTGAGGGTGTAGAGGAACTCGCGGTAGTTGGGACCGCCGGTGCTGAACTGATCGTTGATCGTCTGGTTGGCGGTCGGCACCAGGACCTGGGTCGTGCAGAGGCTGAGGCGGTTGAGCTGCGGCAGGGCCGACGAGAGTCCCGCCTGGGCGGCGCCCGCCAGCCCCGGGGTCGATTCCTGCAGCAGCCTGGCAACACCGCCGGCCTCTTTGCCGGAAAGCAACGGGCGGGTCTGTTCGAGCCACGGTTTCGAGGCGCTGATGAGTCCTGGCAGCTCGGCGACGGCTGGAGTCAAGACGATCGCGTAGGTGCGCAGCGGCGGCAGGGTGCGGTTGAGGGCGACCAGCGAGGTGTTGGCCACCTTCAGGGTCGGGGCGAGCAGGTTGATCGTCGTCGAGAGGTTCGCCGACTGGGTCGCTAGGGCGCCGGTGAAGACGTTGAAGTTGTCGATCAGCCCCTGCAGGTCGGCGCGGCGGCTGGCAAAGGAACCGAAGGTGCGGCCGGCGCCGGCGACCAGGCGGGCGAGATCGCCCTGTTCGGTGCCGAGCAGGGCGTTGGTGACCTGGGCGCTGTAGCGGCCAGCGTCGCCGCCGTACTTGAAGGCGCCGTTGAGCGCTTCGGCGCCGGTTTTTCCTTTTACCTCCGGCAGCTGGGTTTCGTCTTCGGCGGCCGTCGGCTCGTTCGTGTAGGCGGTGCCGATCCCCTCGAGCAGGCGGCTGAGGTCGGCGCGGACGGGCGACTGCAAGGCGCTGAGGACTTCGTCGATCTGGACCGCGGTCGAGGTCCGGCTGACCGGGATCGTGCCGCCGCTGTCCATCTCCGGCGCGCTCGGGCTGCCGGGGTCCAGTTCGACGAAGAAGTTGCCCTCGAGGAAGATCCGCGGCCGGATCGCGGCGAAGGCATCGTCGTGGATCGGCCGGCCAGAGGCGTCGACGGTGAAGGTGACCTTGGTCGCGTCGCCGTCGCGTTCGGAGGCGATCACTTTGCCGACTTCGACGCCGGCGATCCGCACCGGCGAGTTTTTGGCGATGTTGGCCGAGTTGGCGAAGGTCGCGTGGACCTCGTAGCCATAGCTGGTGAACGGCACGTGTTTGGTGAAGGCCAGGTAGGGCCCGATCGTGAAGATGAGGATGAAGATGATCGCGATCGCGGCGTTGCTGGGACGCCAGCTGAAGCGGCCCTTCCGCGCGCTCTGGCGCGTGTCGCGCTCGGGCATGCGACTCATTTTTTGGTCTCCCGGGTCGTCGTGCCCCAGAGCTTGGGGGCGTTCCCTACGACCGTCTGGCCGGCGATGTACTTCTCGTTTCCGGCTTCGCAGACGTCGTTCTGACCTGGTGCCGCGGTCTGCGGAAACGGATTGAAGTGAAGGTGATTTTCGCTCTCAGGACCGTTGGCGGGGGCGGAAGCGGGGCCACTCTCCGCGTTCACCCCGACGGGTGCCTCATAGCTGATGAAGTTGAGCCAATTGCCGTCGGCGTTTCCCTGGCCGTTGGCGTCGGCGAAGTTCCTGAAAAACAGGGTCGCGTAATTGCAGGTGGTCTGAGCAGGGGCGATGTAGCTCAGCGACGGCTTCAGGATCCGGTTGGTGTCGATCAAGAGGTCGAGCCCGTTGAAGACCCCGGTCGCTTCCTGGAAGTCGACCAGCGCTTCCGCGGTCGGTTGCAGCTGGTTGTTGAGGACCGGCGAGGCGTTGAGGACCGGGACCCCGGCGTGGAGGGCAGCGGCGATGATCGGCGAGGTTTCGCCCAGCGCCCGGGCGCCCGGCTGCAGGGCGGCGAAGAAGCGCTCGGAGCTCTTCAAGAACGGGTTCAGTGCCGGCAGGTCGGCGTTGACCGTGTCGAGGGTCGGTGGGCTTTTCTCGATCGTTTCCTGGATGTAGGGGCGGGAGACGCGGGCGAACGCCGCGAAGGTCTGGTCGAGGGCGACGAACATGCTGGCCTGCTGCTCGGCGACCGGGGCCACCGTCGCCGAGAGCGCCTCCAGCGCCCGCCAGAAACCGGCGAAGTCGGTGCTGGGAGCGACGATCGTCCTCAGCACCGGCTGGCCGTTGACGACCAGGCGCCGCAGGGCGCCGATCGCTTCGTTCAGCTGCGGGCCGCGCCCGGCGAGGGCGTTCCCGAAGCCGGCGAGGTTCTGGCGGATCGCGTCGCGGGTCGGCTTGTCGAACATGCTGAAGAATTCGTCGATATCGACCGGTTCGGGGGTCGCCGCCGCGGTCGGGATCGTTTCGCCGGCCTCGAAGCCCTCGGAGGAATCGCCGGGGACGATCTGCAGGAACTTGAGGCCGAGCGCCGACTTCGGCCGGATCGAGATCGTCGAGTCGACCGGCAGCGGTTCGGCGCTCTGATCGAGGCGGAGATCGAGTTCGGCGGCGACCTCTCCGTTCTCGAGCTGGACCGGGACCACCGACTTGACGATGCCGACGCGGACGCCGCCGATCCGCACCTCGTTGCCTTTGACCAGGGCGTCGGCGTTCGGCACCCGCGCCTTGAGGTCGTAGGTGGTGACGAACGGGAGGCCGTTGTTGGCGTTGTAGGCGAGGAAGACGGCGACGATCACGACCAGCACGGTCACCGCCCCGACCAGGATCGGGTTGCTCGCCAGCCCTGAGATTCCGCCGCGGTTTCTCATGGGCCCAGGAGGTAGTCGAGGAGCGGTTCGGTGCCAGCGGTCTGCGAGGCGCTGCCGACGTTCGGTTCGGCTTCGGTGGCCCCGGCTTGGCCGATGCCGGTAGTCGGGCCGCCCGCGGGAACGTCGGCCGGCACGCCGCCGTTCCTGCCCGTGAGTTCACGCAGGAGAAGCTCGTAGAGGCCGGAGGAGCTGGCCCCGCCTTCGCTCGCGTTTTCGCCGTTGAAACGAGCTGAGCAACCGGATGCTCCGCGAACGTTGGCTTCGTATTCCAGGCAGTTCGTGAGTGCTGCCAAGGTCCGACCGTAATGGCCGTATTTGTCGAACGCATTGAGCGAAGCGTTGCTGTTGTAGATCAGTTCCACCAAGCCATCCCAGCCCCCCGTCTCCTGGAGACTGGTGGTCAGATTCGCCAGTTCGCCCGTCGACTTGACCCCCGACTTCGCCAGTTCGGTCGTCTTGCGGATGATGGGATCCGCTTCGCGGAAGATCGGGCCCGAGGCTTCGCCGGCGGCGCCGAGGCTCTTCAGCGCCACCGTCGTCGCCTGCGAGAACGGGGTCAGGGTCCGGGTCGCGTCGGTCAGCGCCGGGCCCGCTTCGTCGAGGCTTTCGAAGACCGGCGCCGCCGCGTCGGAGAAGCCCTGCAGGTTGGTCATCGTGGTCCGGAACTCGCGCAGGAAGGTGGGGAATTTCTGCAGCGACTCTTCCAGCTGAGCGCCGCGTTCGGAGCTGGCCTCGGCGGCGGCGCCGGCGTTGGAGATGAAGCCGGCGACGTGGCGGCGCTCGCGCGCCAGCGGCCCCAGGATCGCGTCGGAGTCGCTGGCCAGTTGGGCGAGTTCGTCGCGCTGCTCGGAGAGGATCCCGAAGAGGCGGTCGACGTCGCGCAAGACCGGGTTGGCGCGCTTGACGAGGACCTCGAGGTCGCCGCCGCGGCCGGCGAAGCCGGCGCCGAGTTCGTTGAAGATCAAACGGAAGCGCTGCGCGTAGGGCAGCGACTGGATGTCGTTGATCAGGTCGGGATCGACGCTGGCGCCGCTGCTGCCAAGCGGCAGCAGGTACTGGCCGGCGCCGACTTCCCCGTCCTCGATCTTCTTCAGCGGCGGCGGCGGGGGCGATCCGGGCGCCCGCGGCAGGGTCGGGCGGCAGTCGATGAACTTCTCCCCGATCAGCGACTGCGGCCGGATCAGGCAGGTGGCGTCCTGGCGGAAGTCCTGGAAACCGGGGTCGGTGATTTCCATCTCGATCACCGCCTTGCCGGGAACTGAGACCGGCTCGCCGTCGCGGTAGGCGACGACGTCGCCGGGCATCGTCACGTCGACCGACTTGATCTCGCCGACGTTGGCGCCGGCCACCCGCACCTGCTCGCCGTTGACCATGAAGGAGCCGTTGTCGAAGATCGCGCGGACGACGTAGCCGTTGCTGGAGCCGCCGCCGGAGGCGAGCAGGATGACCACAACGACGGCCGCGACCAGCAACAGCACGGGTATGAGGCGCCTGATCATGGTCCCGGGGGCACGTCGGTCGGGTCGCATTCCGAGGGGCTGACGGCGCTCCCGGCCTGCGGCGGGTTGACGTAGGGGCTGGAGCCGTCGGTCGCGTTCTGGGTTGCGCCACCGGGGCAGGGTTTGCGAACCGAGGCGGAGGGGCCGAAGAAGTTGAACTGTTCTTTCTTGGAAATCGGGTTCAACGTCCCGCCTTCGTTGGCGAAGATGTTCGTCGCCGAGGCCGAGGCGCGAACGTAGTTGCCGTTGCCGTCGTAGTAGCCGGCGGCGGTGCCGAGCTTGCCGATCGCGTTGAAGAGATCGGTCGTGTAGGAGCGGGCGAAGTTGAGGTTGGGCTGGAAGGCGGCGATCGCGTCGGCGGAGTGCGGGAACGCACTCGAGGAGCGCGACTGCACCGTCGGCAGCGCCGCCAGCAGCTCGGCGGCGTCGTTGGCCTTGCCCGGCCGAGCGACCGTCAGCCGCAGGTTGCGCGTGAAGGGGATGAATTTCGACAGGACCGGCCGCAGTTCGGCCAGGAACGGCGCCAGGTTCTTCGTCGCCGGCTTCGCCGTTTCGACCAGCGGGTCGAGGTCGTCCAGAGCGGCCCGCAGGTTGACGAGGGTCGTGTTCGACTGCCGCATCACCGGCGGCAGCCGCTGCAGGGTCTGGTCGAAGGCGACGTTCTGGGCGGCGATCGCGCCGAAAGCGGCGTTGGCGTTGCCGATCGCGCTGGAGAGCTGTTCGCCGCGCTCGGCGACGGTCGTCGCTAGATCGGCGGAGCTGACGATGAAGCGTTCGAGCAGGCGCTGGTCGGCGTTGAGTTCGCTGACGAAGGCGCTGGTTCGGTTCAGCGCCGGGCCGAAGTACTTGAAGGCTTCGTTAGCGTCCTCGCCACGACCAGCGTAGATCGTGGCGTTGCCCTTGATGAAGTTGCTCAGGCCCTTGCGCACCGAGGGCGGGAAGGTGTTGAAGAGCTGGTCGATGTCGATCGGCGTCGTCGTCGAGGCGAGACCGAGCTCGGCATCGTCGTCGAGCTCGGGGTTGCTGTTCGGACCCGGGCTGATCGAGACGTAGTGGTTGGCGACGCCGGAGAGCGAGGTGGCGCGGATCACCGCGGTCGTGCCCTCGTGCAGCTGCTGGTCGACTTCGATGTGGATCGCGGCGAGGTTGTCGTCGGTGAGGTCGATGCTGTCGACCGAGCCGACCGGCGAGCCGCCGATCAGGACCTGGTTGTCGGGCACCAGCTGGCCCGCGTTCTGGAAGACGAGCGTGTACTTGTGGCCGCCGTTGCCGCCAAAGAAGACGATCGCCAGCAGAATCACCGCTGCCGCCAGGGCCGCGATCACCGCAATCCGCGCGGGGGTCATCCCCCGGCTCGGAGCCGAGCTTTTCTCCTCGCCTAAGGAATTGGAAGCCACGGGTCGTCGCTTGTCCACTCTCCGGCCCTCCTTCCCGGCCGAGCGAACGCGCGAATCGTATCCGAGCGCCTGGCGGTCAAGTGGCGCCTGAGCTGGGACTTAACTGGAAATCAACGCGCTACTCTGATTGCGGGAAGCGGTTAGGGGGAATGGGAAGCGCCGCGCCAATCTCGAACCGAGGAGACAAACTCAATGCGCAAACGTCCAACCCTGATCGTTGGCCTTGCCGTGGCCGCAATCGCCGCAATCGTGGCTTCGGTCGCCGTAGCGGGCGCTCCAGTGACCGGTGCCGACGGAAACTCGCAGTCGATCGACGTCAAGATCGCCCCGAAAAAGCTCTCGAAAACGGTGCTGACGCCCTCGACGCTCGAAGTCACGACCAAGGTGACGACGAGCAACCCCACCGGCGTGCCCAGCCCCGCGGTTCGCGTGGTCGTCGACTTCGACAAGAACGCGAAGCTCTACACCAAGGGAATCCCGACCTGCGACGCCGCAAAACTGCAGAACACCACGACCGAAGTCGCCGAACTTGCCTGCAGCAAAGCCAAAATCGGCAGTGGCAGCGCCCAGGCATTGCTCCCGGTCGGGACCAAAATCTTCCCGGTCGAACAGGTCGTCACTGCCTACAACGGCGTGCCAAAAGGCGGCAAGCCGACGGTGCTCCTGCACACGTACGGCACCAAACCGGTGCAGACGACCATCGTCCTCAACGGCATCGTCTCGAACTACAACAAGGAAGGCTACGGACCGCGCCTGGACGTCGAAGTTCCGCTGCTCGCCGGCGGTGCCGGGGCGCTGCTCGAATTCAACGTCAAGATCGACAAGAAATATTTCTACAAAGGCGAGAAACGCAGCTTCATCAGCACCAAATGCCCGAACAACAAGAAGCTGAAGTCCCGCGGGGCGTTCACCTTCAAAGACGGCGAAACGATCACCGCCTTCTCGAAACAGTCCTGCCAGCAGAAGAAATAGCGCCGCGCTAGGAGGGGCCTAAGCCCCTCCTAGACGTTGAATCTGGGGAGCACCCGCGCCAGGGGGCGCGGGAGCCACCAGACCCGGTCGCCCAGCAGCAGCATCAGCGCCGGCAGCAGGACGATTCGCACGACGGTGGCGTCGAGGATCACCGCGACGGTCAGGCCGACCCCGAGTTGGCTGACCGTCGCGATCGGCGCGCCGGCGAAGACGATGAAGACCGCGAGCATGATCGCGGCGGCGCCGGTGATCACCCGGGCGGTCTTTTCGAGGCCGAAGTTGATCGCCGCGGCGTTGTCGCCGTTGCGGTCGTAGTGCTCGCGCATGCGGCTCAGCAGGAAGACCGCGTAGTCGATCGAGAGCCCGAAGACGACGCCGAAGATCATCACCGCCCCGACCGCGTCGACGTAGGTGCGCCCGCCCAGGGGAAAGTCCTTCGGCACCTCGAAGAGCAGGGTGAGGATGCCGAAGGCGACCCCGACCGTGGCCAGGTTGAGGCCGACCGCGATCGCCGCCAGCGGGATCGCCCGCAGGACGAGGACGAGGACGAGGAAGGTGACAATGGTGATCGCGGCGACGATCCAGGGGATCCGTTCGCGGGTGATGTCGCTGTAGTCGTTGAGCTGGGCGGCGCCACCGGCGACGCCGGTCTGCAGGCCCGCGTCCTCCGCCAACCTCGCCGCCCGCTGGTTCAGCACCTTGTTGAGCGCGATCGAGCCGGGGGTGTTGAAGCTGTAGTCGGAGACGACCAGCATCGAAGCCGCCTGGCCGCCGTGCTGCAGGTCGATCGCCGTGGCTGCCGCCTCGCGAGCCGCCGGCGGCGAGCCGTCCAGGGCCGAGAGCACGAAGTAGCCGGAGTTGAAGAGGTTCGGCGAAGCCGCGGCGACCCGACGTGCCTGCTGGCGAATCTCGGCCCTGCCCTCGATCACCCGCACGCTGGCTTCTTCGAGCCCGGTTTCCAGCGGGGCCGCTTCCTCGGCTCCTGCGGCGAGGCCGGCTTCCAACGCTTCGGCGCCGCCCCCGAGCTGGTCGATGCCCCCGACCAGTGCCGTCGCACCGCCGCTGAGCCGGTCGAGCCCGTTGCCCAGGCTCTCGGCCGCCTCGGCCAGACGTTCGGAACCGTCGGCGAGCTTGTTGCCCGCCCGCTTGAGTTTGTTCAGGCCTCCGGTCAGCTGTTCCGCGCCAGTGGTCAGGCGCTTCAGTTCCTTGATCGTCGAGCTGAGGAAGACGGTCACCTGCTTCGATTCTTCGTAGTCGGTGAGCAGCTCTCCCTGTAGAAAGGTCAGTTCCGCCGGCAGTCCCGCGTAGCCAGCCGCATAGGGCTGGCCGCTGACGGGGTCGGTGCCGCTGACGGCAGCAAGCGCGCGCTGTACCGCGAGAAGCGTCGGCGCATAGTTGGGGTCCGCCTGGCCGCTGGTCATCCCCTGCAACAGCGCCAACGCCGCCTTCAGCTGTTCTTCGCCCACCTGGGCAGGGCCGATCAGCTGTGGGGTTTTTTCGTTCGCGAGTTCGTTCAGGCTTTTCTGAATCAACCGCGACCGCCGCAGCGGGTTCTGGCGCAGGTTGGGAATGAAGCTGCCCCGCAAAGCGAGCTGTAGTTCCAGCGCCCCCAGCGCCGCTTCTTCCTGCGCTTCGGCCAGTTTCCGCGAGCCGTCGGCGAAGCGATCGAGGGCGCCGACGGCGCGTTGGCTGCCGACGGTGGCGCGGCCGAGACCGACCGCGATCAGCTGCGCGCCCTCGGCGGCGCGGTCGGAGCCGAGCGCGAGCAATCCGGCGCCGTCGCTGGCTTCGGCGATCCCATCGCGCAGCTGGCCAACCCCGCCGGCCGCGGTTTGCAGGCTGCGACCGAGTCGGCCAAGTTGTTTGACCGTGCCGATGTTGCCGTCGGAGGAGAGGATCGCGTTGCCCGTTCTCTGCAGCGGCTCGATCCGCTCGGCGACTTCGTCGGGTCCGATCACCGCTTGGACGCCCGGAAGCTTCGCTAGCTCCTCCTGAAAGTCGTCGAGCGCGGCGAGGCTCTGCGAGTCGGTGATCGGCCCGTCATCGCTGACCGCGACGATCTGGAACGGAGCGTCCCAGCCGGGCCCGAAAGCGTCGTCGATGCGTTCGGCATCCTGCCGGGCGGGGGCGTCTTCGGCGAGCTGATCGGGGCTCGGCGGGCCGGTCTTGAGCGCGATCGCGGGTGCGGCGAGGAACAGCAGGACGCCGCCGATCAGGACGGCCGCGAGCGCGGGCCGCTTCAGCGCTGCGTTGACGCTGCGCATCAACCGCGAGCTGCCTTCCTTCGGGGCCGAGCCGATCCGCCAGCGGTCGACGTTGGGTCCGATCAGGAGCAGCAGCGCCGGACCGACGATCGTCGCCACGGCGACGCTGAGCAGCACGACCATCATCACCGTTCCCGCCAGCGAGGCCAGCAGCGAGCCGGGCAGAATGAAGAGCGAGACCAGCATCGAGAGCAGCAGCGTGCTGCCCGCGAAGACCACCGTGCGTCCAGCGGCGCGGCGCGTCGTCGCGGCGGCATCGACGGTGCTCGCCCCGGCGGCCAGCTCCTCGCGGAAGCGAGAGACCATCAGCAGGGCGTAGTCGACTCCCAGCGCCAGGCCCATCATCGTGCACACGGTCAGCGCGAAGGCGTCGATGTCGAACCAGCCGGTGAAGAAGTACAAGATTCCGCGCGAGGCGACGACGGTGATCGCGCCGAAGGCGAGCGGGATCGCCGCGGCGATCGGCGAGCGGAAGACGAGCAGCAGGACGATCAGCAAGAACGGCAGTGCGATCAGCTCGCCGCGCTCGGAGGCGGCGATCGACTCGTCCTGGATCGCCCGCGAGAGGCTGGCGTAGCCGGTCTGGGTCGCCGTCACCGGCGGCCTGACCTGCCGCTCGAGGATCTCGTTCAGCCGCGGCACCGTGTCGTTGACCGCGGTTCTGGTGTCGACATGGAAGTCGGCGAGGATCAGCGCCCGGTCCGGCTGCGGGCGCAGCCGCTGGACCGAGCCGCGGTCCCAGGGGGAGAGCGTTCGCACCCGGGGGTCGAGCCGCAGGGTGCGGACCAGCCGCGGGCCCTGACGGTCGATCGCCGCCGGGGGTCCCTCGAGCAGGATCGCAAACGGGGCGGTGTCCCCGAAATGCTCGCGCAGCATCGCGTTGGCGCGCGAGGAAGACGTGCCGGGGACGTCCAGGGTGGTCGGGTCGAGCTTGGTCTCGACGCCGGTGCCGATGACGCCGAGGGTGACGAGCAGAAGCGCCGCGACGGCCAAGACCGTGCGGGGGTGTCGCAGCAATGGCGACTGTCGTCGGACCGGTCCCGAGCGCGCGGGCTCCGGCCGTACCCTCCTCCTCCCTGCCATGTCTCTAATTCTGACCCATCAGGACCAGGGCGGATTAAGAAGATCTTGCAAAGCCAGCCAGCGGGACGCGGGCGAACCGGCACCGGCAGGCAGCTGGCCGACGCCGGCGAGCGACCTGCTCGCAATGATAGGAACCAGGCTGGAGCAGCCGTGGTACTTTGACGGTAAGGGGAAAGGGAGGGAACGAAACAATGCGGAAGAGTCTGGTAAGGATCTTCGCGATCGGGGCAGTGGTCTTACTCGTCGGTGCCGGCTCGGCGGTGGCGCTACGGCTGCAGGTCGCAAACATCGTGATCGTCACCGACGGCGGTTTCACGCCGACGACGTTGCCGAAGCACAAATTCGCGCCGATCAAGATTCACGGCTACGGCGAAATCTCGACGACCGACGGCGAGCTGCCGCCGATCCTCAAACTGATCACGCTCTGGTTCGACAAGAACGGCGACGTCGAGACCCGTGGGCTGCCTATCTGCAAGCCCGCGAAGCTGGCCGCGACGACGTCGGCGCAAGCGCGCAAGCTCTGTCCCGGGGCGATCGTCGGGACTGGCGTCGGCAAAGCCGTGGTCAGCTACCCCGAACAGCCGGACATCCTGGCCTCCTCGCCACTGACGATCTTCAACGGCGCCCCGAAAAACGGCAACCCGACCGTGCTCGCCCACGCTCACCTGACCGTCCCGGCGCCGACGACCTTCATCGTCCCGATCGAGATCCAGCGCGTCAACAACGGTCGCTACGGATTCAAGACGGTGGCGGAAATCCCCAAAATCGCCGGCGGTTTCGGAACCCCCATCTACGGCCGCCTTCAGATCGGGCGCGAATGGAACTACAAAGGGCAACGGCTGAGCTACGTCAACGCCAGCTGTCCTGACGGGCGCCTGCAGGCCAAAGGCGAGTTCGAGTTCAAAGACGGCACGATCCTGAACGGGACCCTGTTCAGGCCCTGCAAAGGCAAATGAGGCGTCTGCGGCGCACCGTTGCGATCGCGATCGGCATCGTCCTCCTGGCAGGGGCGAGCGCCTACGGCCTGACAGCCGAAATCGGCAACACCCACGTCAGCTCGACGGCGACGATGTTGCCGCGTGAGCTACCGGCGCATGGCGGGGCGCCGGTCTCGCTCGGCAGCATCACCCGGGTCAAGACCAAGGACGGCTCGCCGCCGCCGGTCCTCGGCAGCCTCGACTTCATGATCGACGAGCACGGCTACCTGGAAAGCAAGGGGGTGCCGGTCTGCACCCTCGCCAAGCTGGAGGGGACGACGCCGAGCCAAGCGCGCAAACGCTGCGCCGGCGCTTTGGTCGGAGAAGGCACCGCGAAGGCGGAGGTCAATCTCCCGGGTCAGCCCTCGATGCGGGTCAGCTCGCCGATCTCGCTCTTCAACGGGCCGAAGCTGAAGGGCCAGCCGAGCCTGATCGCCCATGCGTACGAGACCGTGCCGGCGAAGAAGACGCTGCTGGTCCCGATCGCGATCGAAAAGGTGAACAAGGGCCGCTACGGCTACCGGGTCCGAGTCGAGCTTCCGGCGATTGCCGGTGGCTACGGCGCCCCCACCCTGGCCGAAGCGACGGTGGGCAGGACGTTCAACCGCGGCGGCAGGAAGGTCGGCTACCTCAACGCCTACTGCGCCGGCGGCAGGCTGCAGGTGCAGGGCGTCCTCACGTTCACCAACGGCGACTACTTTCCCGCGACGCTGACCTCCCCGTGTCACGTGCCTGGCTGAAGCGCGGCACGTTTGCCGCCTGCGCAGCGGCCGCGCTCGTGCTGGCCGCCGGGGCCAGCGGCTTCGGCGCTCTGGTCGAAGTCAACAACCTGATCCTGCGCGCCGACGGCAGCTTCCAGCCGCGGCAGCTGCAGCGCAGCCGCTACACGCCGATCGAGTTTCAAGGGCACGCCTCGGTCGCCAGCAAAGACGGCAGCCGACCGAGTGCGCTGCGTCAGGCGATCGTCAACTTCGACCACGACGGCCGCCTCGGCGTCAGCGGGCTGCCGACCTGCCCGCCCGAGCGGATCGCCCAGGCCAGCACCGAGGAAGCTCGCCAGCTCTGCGCCAACGCGATCGTCGGCGGCGGCCGGATCGAGGCGGTGATCTCGCTTTCGAGCGGCCTGGTCGAGACCGGTTCGCCGCTGACGATCTTCAACGGGCCGCCCCTGAACGGCCGCCCGACCGTGGTCCTCCACGCCCGCACCACCGTGCCCGGCACCCAGACCTACGCGATCTTGGTCCCGATCGAGCGGCGCGGTGGCGAATACCGCTACCGCGCCACGCTCGACGTACCGCTGATCGCCGCCGGACTCGGGTCGCTCACCTTCGTCGAAGTCGAGCTGGGGAGGCGCTACCGCTTCGAAGGCAAGAGCCGCAGCTACGTCTCGGCCCGCTGCAGCGACGGCATTCTGCGCACCCGCGGCCGCTTCACCTTCGAAGACGGGACCGTGATCGAGGGCGCCGTCGAAAAGTTCTGCCGGGCGCTGCCGGCGGGCTGAGATTCCTATACTGCGCGACCTGGGCCGCTAGCTCAACTGGTTAGAGCAGGAGCCTCTTAAGCTCAAGGTTGAAGGTTCGAGTCCTTCGCGGCCCACTCGGAGGTGCGCCCTATTCGTTGAGGGTGGTTCCCCCGACACCCGATCCGAACGGACTTCCGAGCGGTTGGCCGCCGCCGCCGCTCTGGGCGCCGCCTTTGCCTTCCTGAGCGGCTTTTTCGAAGCTTTTTTCCGCTGCCAGGCCTTTTTGGACGCGTTTGGCAATTTTGCGAACTTCTTCGAACTGTTGATCGAGCTGTTCGCGTTGGACCTTGGAGGTCGCGAGTTTCTTCGCTTCCTCGAGGACCCTTTCAGCCTTGGCGTAGTCGAAGGTGTACAGGGTGTAGAGAGCGAGGGTGCTGAGCGAGTTGATGCTCGGCCGCTGGTCGGCAACGATTTTCTGGGCTTCCGCTGCGGCTGCCATATTTGCCACGCCTTCGCTCCCGGCCGAGACTTCAGCGAGCGAAACGAGCGTGTTGGACATCAGCTGAGCGGCACCCGCGGACGGCTTTTCGGTCGCCTCGAGGTATTCGCTCCATACCGAGCTGGCTTGTTCGTACTGCTCGCGCGAATCGACGGTGAGGGCGATTTCGCCGGTTTCGGGGTTGGTTTCGGCGAGGCTGCTGCCGGCGCTGACGTGCGCCCGCGTCAGATTGAGCAGCAGATCCGGGTTCTGTGGATCTTTCGCCAGTTTGACTTCGATCCGTTTCGCCTGGTCTTCGAACTGCTCACGGGCTTCCTCCGTCGCGTCCTTCGCGCCGAAGATGTCGCCGAAGGGGAGCGGGCCGGCGACGAGGAGCAGGCTCAGGCCCATCAGCAGCGCCAGGACCCCGTAGACGACCTTGACGACGTTCCGCCGTTTGCCGCGGATGTCGAAGAGCATCCTGTGCTCGTCTTTCCCCCCCTTCGCCATCTGTCCCTATCGCTCCCTAGGTGGAGGGCTCAGCCACTCCACGCGTCGCTCGTCTTCGGTCGAATACCTTTGCGAGCAAGATACTCAACTCAAAGAGAACAAGCAGGGGGACCAGCTCGATCAGCATCGAAATCGGGTCGACGCCGGGCAGGGCGGCGGCGAGGACCGCCAGCGCCAGGTAGGCGTAGCGGCGATTCTTGGTGATCTGGTCGACCCTGACGATCCCCAGCGTAGTCAGCGCCAGGATCGCCAGCGGCATCTGAAATACGAGGCCGCCCGCCAGCATCGTCATCGCGAAGAAGCTGTAGTAATCCTTGGCCCGGACCTGGATGTTGAACTGGCTGTCGTTGAAGTTGAGCAGGAAGTTGACCGCGGCCGGCATCACGACGAAGTAGGAGAAGGCGATTCCCGCGAGGAAGAGGACCGGGAAGAGCAGCAGGATCGGCAGCACCGTCTTGCGCTCAGAGGCGCTGAAGGCCGGCAGCACGTAGGCGTAGAGCTGGTAGAGCAGGACCGGCATCGCCAGGATCACGGCCCCGTAGGCGGCGACGGTGATCGTCGTCGTGAACGGCTCGGTGACGCCGAAGGTGATCAGCTGCTTGTGATCGGATGGCAGCGGCCCCCCGGCGATGTCGAGCAGTAGCTGGTTCTGCCAGAAGCAGAGCCCGAGGGCGACGCCGAAGACGACGGCGCAGAGGATGATCCGGCTGCGGAGCTCGTCGAGATGCTCGACCAGGCTGAGCTGGTCCTCGTGTGAGATCGCCCTGACGCGGCGGGGCATACCGTGCGCTCAGCCGCGTTTGTCGGGGGCGACCTCGGACTCGGCCGGCTCGACTGGACTCGTCGTCGCCGAGGCACTGAGCGCTTTTACGTCGTCCTCGGGATCGTCGTCGTCATCCCGCTTGTCGCCGGTGATCGTCTCTTTGAACTCGCGGATGCCGCGGCCGAGGCTGCTGCCGAGCTCCGGCAGCCGTTTCGGGCCGAAGACGATCAGGGCGATGATGAGGACGATGATGATCTCGAGGGGGCCGATGTTTCCGGGCATTTGACCCATGGTAACGGGGCGCAGGGGCGGTCGGATCAGCCACGAGGAAGCTTTTAGATACTCGGTAGTGGGGTTTTGTAGGGGTTGTGTCGAAAGATTGAGGATCAAGTCCGCGTCATCGGTGTTCGATGAGTAGGGATATGAGAGAGCCGGCCGGCGACAAGACCAAGCAGGGCAAGGATCTGCACATCTGCCCCGAGTGCGGCTCGGACCTGGTCCAGCCGACCTGCTGGGAGCAGGCTGGAGACCGCGCCCACTGGCGGGTCTGGCGGCGCTGCCCGGAGTGCGAGTGGTTTTGCCAGGGGGTCCACGGCGAGGACGCGATCGACGCCTTCGACGAACAGCTGGACCTCGGTGCCCACGAACTGGCCGACGAGTTGCGGGCGCTCGAGCACGCCAACATGGCCGACATGGCCGACGCCTTCATAGCCGCCCTCGCCGCCGACCTGATCGCCGCCGACGATTTCGCCTAGTCGGCGTCGGGTAGCTTTGGTCCATGGGCAAGCTCGATGGCACCGTGGCGCTGGTCACCGGCGCTTCCAGCGGCATCGGTGAGGCGACCGCGCGGACCTTGGCAGCTGAAGGCGCTGCCGTCGCGATCCTCGCCCGCCGCGCCGATCGGCTCGAGCAGTTGGCCGGGACGATCGAGTCGGGTGGGGGCCGAGTGCTGCAGATCGAAGCCGACGTCGCCGATCGCGAGCAGGCCGAGGCGGCCGTCGCGCAGGCGGCCTCCAAGCTGGGCCGCCTCGACATCCTCGTCAACAACGCCGGTGTGATGCTGCTGGGGCCGATCGTCGGTGCACCGGTCGAGGAATGGGAGCAGATGATGGACGTCAACGTGCTCGGCCTGCTCTACACGGCCCGGGCGGCGATCCCGCACCTGCTCGACGCGGCCGACGGCGACCCCCGCCGGGTCGCCGACATGGTCAACATCTCCTCGGTCGCCGGCCGCGTCGCCCGCTCCGGCAGCGGCGTCTACAACGCGACCAAGTTCGCGGTCGGCGCCTTCAGCGAGTCCTTGCGCCAAGAGGTCGCCGGAGGCGACGTCCGCATCTCGCTGGTCGAGCCAGGAGCCGTCGCCACCGAGCTCGTCGACCACAACCGGCCTGAGATCCAGGAGCAGATCAAGAGCCGCTTCTCCGACATCGACCGCCTCGAGGCCGAGGACATCGCGGACGCGATCGCCTACGTGGTTACGCGGCCGCGGCACGTGGCCATCAACGAGGTGCTGGTGCGGCCGACGGGGCAGGTCGGTTAGCTGCGGAGAGGTTTGACGTGAGGGATTGGGTCCCTCCGAATGAGGCTTGGGACGAGCGTTCCGCACTACGGAGCTCGACCCAGCTGCGCGACGGCCTCAGGCGGAGGGACACCCACTCCTCCCCCCACTGCCCAACCTCAGCTGTAGCGCTGCACGACCCCGTCCGCGACCAGAGCCAGCAACTGCCGCTGCTCAGGCTCGAACTCAGCCGCCGCCAACGCGCTCTTGCCGGCGGCGACCATCTCCAGGGCGCGGGTCCTGACCCGCTCGAGAGCGCCCGTGCTGGCGATCCGGTCACAAAGGGCCTCGGCGCCGGCGGCGTCGAGGCCGTGCAGGTCGACGGCGTGGATTCCGGGGTCGCTGGCGGCGGCCTCGATCAGCGGCAGGGTGACGGTGCCGTCGAGGAGATCGGTACCGCGAGCCTTTCCGGTGCGCTCGGGCGGGCCGGTGACGTCGAGGACGTCGTCGAGCAACTGGAAGGCGAGGCCGACTTCGGAGCCGAAGGCGCGCAGATGCTCGTCGTCGCGACCGAGGAGGCAGGCACACTCGAACAGCCGCGCCGTCTTCAGCCGGCAGCGGTGCAGGTAGCGCTCCTCGCCGATCTCGAGATCGAAGGCGTCGTGGCGCTGGGCGAGCTCGCCGCGGGCAAGGGCGACGGCGGCGTCGGCCAGCAGCACCACGGCGCGGTCATCGCCCCCGGCCGCCAGCAGCGCGAACGCGCGCGAGAAGAGCAGATCACCGGTGGCTTCGGCGCGGGCGCGACCGGAGGTGGCGGCGACGGTCGGGTACCCGCGGCGCAACGGCGCCTCGTCGAGAACGTCGTCGTGGACGAGCGTGGCCATGTGGATCAGCTCGATCGCGGTCGCGGCTCTGACCGCCGCCTCGCCCCCAGCCTCGCCGGCGCAGAGCAGGACCAGCATCGGTCGCAGCCGCTTGCCCCCGGCCGCCAGGGTCGCGGTGGTGTCCTCACCGAGCGGCTCGCCGTGCTCGCCGATCGCCGCGCGCAGACGGTTCTCGACCTCCCCCAAGCGCGCCGGCAGCCAACGGCTGGAGGCGTCGAGCACCGCCGTCACCGGCGGCGGGACGGCCGAGCGGCGGGGCATCTCAGGCGCGGGCGCCGCTGTGGATCGCGATGATCCCGCCCGCCAGCACCGTGTACCGGATCCGCTCGAACCCGGCCCGGTCCATCTTCTCGGCCAGCCCCTGCGGCGACGGGAAGCTGCGGACCGACTCCGGCAGGTAGGAGTAGGCCTCGCTGTCGCCTGAGAAGGCGCCGAGCAGGGGCACGATGCGGTCGAACCAGAATGAGTAGAAGACCGAGAGCGGCGGCCGGGTCGGCTGGGTGATCTCGAGGATCACGGCGCGGCCGCCCGGCTTCAGGACCCGGGCCATCTCCCGGAGGCCGCGGTCGAGGTCGGCGAGATTGCGGACACCGAAGCCGACGGTTACGGCGTCGAACCGCTCGCCGTCGTAAGGCAGCTCCAGGGCGTCGGCCCACTCGAAGCGGACGCCCGAGGCGCCGCGCTGGGCCGCCTTCTCGCGGGCGAGGTCGAGCATCGGCTCGGAGAAGTCGCAACCGACGACGTTGCCGCCCGGCGCGACCCGCCCCGCCAGCTCGAGCGCGAGGTCGCCGGTACCGCAGCAGATGTCGAGCGCCGAATCGCCGGGGCCCAGCCCCGTCCGCTGCGCCGCCCGCTCGCGCCAGCGGTGGTGCAGACCCGCCGTCATCACCGAGTTGAGCGCGTCGTAGCGACCCGCGACCCGGTCGAACATGCGGTTGACCTGGCCCGCGAAGTCGGGGGAGGTGCGGTTGTCGTTAATGGTGTCCATCGGCCTAGGACTCTAGGGAGGCGCCGGGCTCGGGCGCTTGCCTAGTCCAGCGAAGACAGGAAGTTGGCCATCTCGTCCAACTTCTTCTGCGGCAAGTCGCGGAACGAGGGCATGATGCCCGGGCCGATTTCGACCGAGCGAATGATCGCCGCCCGCGGCACCCGCGAGGCGATGTGAGTGAGGTCCGGCCCCGGGCCGTGATTGCCGTTCTCGCCGATCTTGTGGCAGGCGAGACAGCCGGAGCCGGCGACGACCTCCTTGCCGGCCTCGTACTGCGGCGCCACCGGCATGTCGATCTCGGTCGGCGAGCCGCTGTTGGCACCAAGGAAGGTCAGGTAGCCCATCGCGATGATCGTGAAGATGCCGGCCGTGGTGGCGATCGGACGGCGCTCGGGACGGCGCTCGGGACCGCGGTCGTAGAACGGCAGCAGCAACAGCAGGACCATGCAGATGGTCGGGATCCCGATCGTCGCGATCGGGACCAGCTCCGGCGGTTTGATCACCTTCAGGAGCTCGAAGAGGAAGAAGAAGTACCACTCGGGCCGCGGCACGTAGGTGGTCGAGGTCGGGTCCGCCTTCGGGCCCTGCTCGGCCCCCAGCATCACCGACATGAAGATGATCACGGCGACGACGATCAGCGCCATCGCCGAGTCCTTCAACACCGCGTAGGGGAAGAACGGCTTCCCCTTCTTCTTCAGGAGCTCGTACTCCTCGAGGTATGCCTGCTTGTCCTGCGGCTTCACGTCGCCGACGCTCCGTTGCTCGGGCCGGCGCCGTTGCCCTCGACGCCGGCATCGAGCTGGGCGACCGGGGCGGCGACCTTCGGCTTATCGGCTTTGACCCATGGCGGCGCCGTGGTGCCGAGCTTGACCACCAGGTACATGTGGGCGCCGATCAGGGCGATGATCGCCCCGGGCACGAGCAACATGTGGATCGCGTAGAAGCGCGAGAGCGTCGTCGCCCCCAGCTCGGGACCGGCGCGCAGGAAGTCACTCAGGTAGGGGCCGACGATCGGGCCGGTGCCGTTGATGTTGATGCCGACGATCGACGCCCAGAAGGAGCGCTGGTCGAACGGCAGCAGGTAACCGGTGAAGGCCATCGTCATCGTCAGGATCAGCAAGACGACGCCGATCACCCAGTTGAGCTCGCGCGGGTACTTGTAGGCGCCGAAGAAGAAGGTCCGGCCCATGTGGAGGAAGATCAGGATCACCATCACGCTGGAACCCCACTTGTGCATCCCGTGCACGAGCGCGCCGAGCGGCACCTCGTTGTTGATGTGGGAGATCGAGGCGTAGGCCTGGGTCGCCGAGGGCGTGTAGAACATCGCCAGGAAGACGCCGGTCACGGCCTGGACGATGAAGGCGAAGAGCGTCGCCGAGCCCAGCGTGTAGAACCAGTTGGTGCCTTTCGGGACCTTGCGGTAGAGCATCCCGGTGAGGAAGCCGGTTGCGCCGGTGCGCTGGTCGACCCAGGCGAGGACGTCGGCAGGGGCGTCTTTGGCTTTGTCGCCCAGCCGCTGGACGTCGGTCTGGCGCTCTGGCGGTGAGGTCTTGAGGTCGGTCGGCGCCTGGCCTTGGGGCAGGCTGCCGCTACCCGGCTTGGCGGGTTTGCGCAGCGGCGCGGGGACGACGGAGTCCGGGATTTTGGGGACGCGGATTTTTGGCATCAGGGCGGTGGGAAGGTAGACGGCCGCGGCGGGTAGAGGTATTCCCAGATCCCGCCGGTGAACTCGCCGGGGTCGCGGGCGCGGACCGGCTCCATCTGCGAGGTGACGCTGTAGCGCGGGCCTACCTCGACCTGGCCGTTGCGCACCCGGGTCTGGAACTGGTCGAGCGGGCGCACGGGCGGGCCGCCGATCCGCTTGCCCTGAAAGTCGTAGACGCCGCCGTGGCAGGGGCAGATGAAGTTTCCGGCGGCCTCGACGAAGCGAACCGGGCAGCCGAGGTGGGCGCAGCGGTTGGAGACGGCGACGAATTTGCCCGGTTCTTCCTCCAGGTCCTTCGAGCTCATCCGCACGTAGGCGGTCGTCTTGCCGGCGTCGCCGATCCCCTCGGTCTCGGTGAACACGACCTGGCGATAGGTGTCCTCGACGAAGTCGCCGGTCGGTCCAACCGCCTCCCAACGCTCCTTGCCACGGTGGAAGATCGGCGCCACCGCGAAACCGACGGCGGGCAGGATGATCGCGGCGCCGGCGATGCCGCCGAGACCCTGGGCAGCGATCGTGAAGGCACGACGACGAGTCATCGACTCGCCCTCAAAGTAGCCAGGCGGGTCGGGCTTGACCCGCTCCTGCTGGGGGGCCTTCTCGGCCCCGTTCATCTTGTCTGCGCTATCTGGTGCCACAGTCGATTCGGGTTCGACTGGGGAGTCTATTGCGTTGGCCGAACGGCCGTGTCACCGCCCACCGATCTCCCCGGCGGCGTCCTGCCAGAGCTGCGGGACCCCCTCGGCGCGCCCTTCGGCGTGGAGCTGGGCGCAGCGGCTGATCAGGTCTGCGAGAACGCCAACCGCGGCCGTATCGCCGAGGCTGGCGAGGCGGTCGAGGCCGAGGGCGTAGAGGTAGTCGCCGGCGAGCAGGGCAAGGTCGGCGTCGTGCCCGGCGAGCAGGCGCGGCTCGCCGTAGTGGAGCAGGTAGCCCTCGCGCACGGCCTCGATCACGAGCGCGTACTCAGCCGGGGCGGCGGCGGCGCGCGGGCCCCGCGCCGCCAGGGCGCCCAGCTTCGGGGCGGCGGCGGGGTCGACGACGTGTGGGGAGATCGGCGTGTCCTCCGCCCGCAGCTGCGCCGCCAGCGCCCGCAGCGCGTCCTCGGGCTTGGCGCTTTCCTCACCCACGTGGGTGAGTAAGTCGCCACGGCTCACGCGAACACCTCATCCAGCGCCGCGGCGGCGGCTTCGAGGGTGCGGTCGACCGCTGCCTCGTCGTGGGCGAGGGAGACGAACCAGGCCTCGAACTGTGAGGGCGGCGGGTAGACGCCGCGGTCGAGCATCCCGCGGCAGAAGGCCGCGTGGGCCTCGGTGTCGCAGGCGCTGGCGGTGGCGAAGTCGCGCACCGGCTCAGGGCTGAAGAAGAGCGTGGTCAGGCCGGGGGCGGCGGCAACCTGCAGCGGGCGCCCGGCGGCGAGCGCCTCAAAACCAGCCGCTAGCCGGTCGGTGAGCTGACCGAGGCGAGCGTAGGCGGCCTCGTCGAGCTGGGCCAAGGTCGCCAGGCCGGCGGCGACGGCGAGCGGATTGCCCGAGAGCGTGCCCGCCTGGTAGACGTCGCCGGCCGGGGCGATCCGCTCCATCGCCTGGCGCGGGCCGGCGAAGGCGGCGGCGGGAAGACCGCCGCCGATCACCTTGCCGATCACGGTCAGATCGGGTTCGACCCCGTAGAGCTCCTGGGCGCCGCCGCGGGCGACGCGGAGGCCGGTGATCACCTCGTCGAAGACCAGCAGGGCCCCCGCCGCGGCGGTCGCCGCGCGGAGGAACTCGAGGAAGCCGTCGGCGGGAGGGACGACGCCCATGTTGGCGGCGATCGGCTCGGCCAACAGCGCCGCGACGTCGTGCTCGGACAGGGCCCGTGAAACGGCCTCGCGGTCGTTCCAGGGGACGACGACGGTGCTCGCCGCCTGCGCCGCGGTCACCCCCGGGCTGCCCGGGACCCCGAGGGTCGCCAGGCCGGAGCCGGCGTCGGCGAGCAACCCGTCGGAGTGGCCGTGGTAGGCGCCGGCGAACTTGACCACGACCTCGCGGCCACTGATCGCCCGCGCCAGCCGCACCGCGCCCATCGCCGCCTCGGTCCCGGAACTGGTCATCCGCACCATCTCGACCGAGGGGAAGCGCTCAGCGACCTGCTCGGCGAGCTCGACCTCATACGCGGTGGCGGCGCCGTAGCTGGTGCCTCGCTTGGCGGCTTCGATCACCGCGGCGACGACCGCGGGCTCCGCGTGGCCGAGGATCAGCGGTCCCCAGGAGCCAACCCAGTCGAGGTAGCGCCCACCGTCGACGTCGACCAGTTCGCAACCCTCGCCGCGCTCGACGAAGATCGGCTCGCGGCCGATCTGGCGCATCGCGCGCACGGGCGAGTTGACGCCGCCGGGAAGGACCCGCTGCGCCCGCTCGTACAGACCCTCGCCGCCGGCGAACACGGGCCCGGGACTAGGAATGCTTGGCCTCCCAGGCCGCGTAGTCGTCGGTGAAGTAGTGCAGGCGAATCTTCTTGTACTCGGTCGAGGAGTAGAGCGTGGCGCGTCCGTCGGCGCCGATCCCGCAATCCTCGGCGATCGCGTCGAGCACCGCGTCGCACTCCTCTTTGGAGCGGCCGTGGGCCATCGTGAAGACGCTGTAGGGCCAGTCCTCGTAGGTGGGGCGCTGGTAGCAGTGGGAGACGCCGCGGAACGAGGCCATGCGGCCGCCAACCTCCATGATCTGGTCCTCGGGCACCTTCCAGACCCCCATCCCGTTGGCTGAGAAACCGGCGCGGCGGTGGTAGAGGATCGCCGCCACCCGGCGCAGGATCTTGCGGTCGACCATCGTCCCCAGCCGCTCCAGCAGTTCCTCGGTGGAGATCCCCAGCTCGGCGGCGGCCTCGTCGTAGGGCCGCTCGACCGCTGCCATCGGCCCCTGCAGCGCCTTGATCGTGGCGATGTCCTCGTCGTCGTAGGGCTGCGGCTCGAGCTCGCGCGGCGGTGCGGCTTCCACCGTCGCGGCGAGTGCGTCGGTGCCCTTCTCCATCTCCAGGTTCATGTTGATCTTGAACAGGGTCAGAGTCGGCAGCTCGCGCATCGACTCGGCCCCGGTCTCCTCCATAAGCGCTTCGAGGGTGCCGTGCAGGCCGAGCTCGGAGTCGGGCGGGGTCGCAATCGTGAACCAGAGGTTGAAGTCGTGGGTCCGCAGGTAGTTGTGGGAGACGCCCGGGTGGGCGTTGACGATGTGGGCGGCCCGCTGGGGGTTCTCCGAATCGACTTTGGCGGCGACCAGCATCGACTCGTAGCCGAGCGCGCGGGTGTCGAAGATCGGCGTGATCTCGCGGATGATGCGGCCGTCGAGCAGGCGCTGGGTGCGGGCGATCACGTCGTCGAGCTCGAGCTCGGCCTCGGAAGCGACCAGCGCGAACGGTTCGGGGTCGAGCGGGAACTGCGACTGCAGCAGGTTCATCAGCCGCTTGTCGGTCTCGTCGAGGGGGATCGCCGAGCCGTCCTTGCGCGAGCGCGCCTTCGACTGGGGCAGTTTCACCGAAGCCACGAAGCGGCCTCCTTCGCGTAGTAGGTGACGATCGCGTCGGCACCGGCGCGACGGATCGAGGTCAGGGTCTCCAGGACGGCGGCGCGCTCGTCGATCCAGCCGTTGGCGGCGGCGGCCTTCAGCGTCGAATACTCGCCGGAGACGTGGTAGGCGGCGACCGGGGCGCCGGTCGCATCCTTGACCCGGCGCACCACATCCAGATAGGGCACGGCGGGCTTCACCATCAGCATGTCGGCGCCCTCGTCGAGGTCGAGCTCGGCCTCGCGGATAGCTTCGGCGGCGTTGGCGGGGTCCATCTGGTACCCGCGTCGATCGCCGAACTCCGGGGTCGACTCGGCGGCGTCGCGGAAGGGCCCGTAGAAAGCCGAGGCGTACTTGGCGCTGTAAGCGATGATCGGCACGCCGGGGTGGCCCTCCTCGTCCATTTGGTAGCGGATCGAGCCGATGCGTCCGTCCATCATGTCGCTGGGGGCGACCACGTCGGCGCCGGCCTCGGCGTGGGAGATCGCGGTTTTCGCCAGCAGCTCGACCGAGAGGTCGTTCTGCACCTCGCCGTCGGGGCCGACGATGCCGCAGTGGCCGTGCGAGGTGTACTCGCAGAGGCAGACGTCGGTGATCACGGTCAAGTCCGGGTGGGCCTCCTTCAGCGCCCGCACCGCCATCTGCACGATGCCCTCGTCGTCGTAGGCGCCGCTGCCGACCTCGTCCTTGGCGGCGGGGATTCCGAAAAGCAGGACCGCGCCGATCCCGGCGGCGACGATCTCGCCGGCCTCGTCGACCAGGTTCGAGATCGAGAAGCGCTCGATCCCGGGCATCGACGGCACCTCCTCGCGAACCCCCTCGCCGGCGACGACGAAGAGTGGCTGGATCAGGTGCGCCGGGGAGAGCGAGGTCTCGCGGACGAGGCCACGCAGGGTCTCGGTGCGGCGCAGGCGGCGCATGCGAGTTGCAGGGAAGGCCATCTGGCCACGATTCTAGGTGGAGGGCGTCCTGGGGTACCTGACGACGCCCTTCCGAGTACATTCGCGATCGATGGACGGGGCGGCCACAGCTGCGCTTGAGGCGCGAGCGCTGATTAAGCGGTACGGAGGGAGGGAGGCGCTCAAGGGCGTGAGCTTCCGTGCCTCCGCGGGAGACCTCGTCGCGGTGATCGGGCCCAACGGAGCCGGGAAGACGACGCTGCTCTCGATCCTGGCCGGGATCCTCAAGCCGGATGGCGGCGCGATCGCGGTGGAGCAGGACCGGGTCGGGTGGGTACCCCAGCAGGCAGCCCTCTACCGACGGCTGACGGTGGAGGAGAACCTGCTGCTGTTCGCGCGGCTGGAGAAGCACGAGGACCCGCGCGCCTCGACCGAGCAGATGCTGGTGCTGACCGGCCTCGACGAGCGCCGCGGCGAGATCGTCGCCCGCCTCTCCGGCGGCAACCAGCAGCGGATCAACATCGCGGTCGGGCTGCTGGCGCGCCCGCGGGTGCTGCTCCTGGACGAGCCGAGCGTCGGGCTCGACCCGCGGCAGCGGGCCCGGCTCTGGGAGTTCATCGCCGGCCTCGCCAACGATGGCACCACGGTGATCTTCTCCACCCACGACATCCAGGAGGCCGAGCGCTACGGCGGTCGGCTGCTGGTCCTCGCCGACGGCGAGTCGCTCTTCGACGGGACTCCAGCGGAGCTGCGCGAGGCGGTGCGCCGCGAGGCCCCGGAGGCTGCCGACCGCGACTTCGAGACCGCCTTCGTCGCCTACCTCCACCACCGGGGGCATTGACGTGCGCTGGCTGCTGCTCAAGGACCTCCAGATCCTGCGGCGATCGCCGCTGCAGGCGGCGCTGCTGGTTCTCTACCCCGTGCTGATCGCCGTCCTCGTCGGTTTCGCGATCTCCCGCGACCCCGACAAGCCGCGCGTCGCTTTCCTCAACGAAGTCCCGGCCGAGAGCCGGATCAGCGTCGGCGGCGAGCAGCTTCCCTCCTCCAACGTCAGCGACCGGATCTGCCGTCGGGTCGAGTGCGTCGACGTCGGCGATCGCGAGGAAGCCGAAGCGGAGGTCAGCTCCGGAGACGTCCTTGCGGCCCTGGTCCTCCCGGCCAACCTGGTCGACAAGATCAACTCGCTCTCGACCCTCTCGCCGGGGACGCCGAAGGTCGAAGTCCTGGTCAACGAGGAGGATCCCGTCAAGGCCGGGTTGGTCAACGACCGTATCGACGCCCTCCTGGCCCAGGCGAATCTGGCGATCGCCCGCCGCATCGCCAACGAAGGCAGCCGCTACCTGAAGCTGGTCATCAACGGCGGCGAGCTGGAACTGCTCGGGCAGAAGTTCCCGATCCTCGGCCTGCGCGCCAGCGCCCAGATCCTGGCGGCGCTGGAACCGGCGCTGGAACCGCGGTTGCGGGCGTCGCTGCGAGAGGTGACCAAATTCGCCAGCGAAGCGCGCGACAACCTCGATGTCGCCGACCCGCTGATCGACCGTCTGGCGCAGCCGATCGCGGTCGAGAAGGTCGTGGTCAGCGGCGACTCGCCGCCGCTGGAAATCTTCGCGATCGCCGTCGCCGCGACCCTCACCCTCGCCTTCGTGACGGTCCTTCTCGTCGCCGGCTCGCTCGCCCTCGAGCGCGAGGAGAACGCTTTCCCGCGGCTGACCCGCGGACTCGTCTCCCGCGAGGCGCTGCTGGCGGAGAAGGTGCTGCTCGGGGTCGGGGTCGGCCTGGTCGTAACCCTGCTGCTGTTAGCCGGAATGCAGATCTTCGTGCCGCTGCAGTGGGATCGGTTCGGCCTCTGGCTGGTTGCGATCCTCGCGGGCGGCGCGGCGCTCGCCGCCGCTGGCGCGGCCCTGGGCGCGGCGGCCCGCGAGGTCCGCGCCGTCTCCCTGCTCGCCTTCATGGTCACCCTGCCGGTCGCTTTCCTTTCGCTGGTGCCCTCCGGCGCGGTCGGGGGCGGTGCCTACGACGCGATCAGGATCGTGACCGCGGTCTTCCCCTTCAAGCCAACGCTGCAAGCGATCACCGCGGCGCTCGACTCCGCCGGTTCGGGAATCGGCGGGCCGTTGGTTCACTTGCTGATCCTGATCGCCGCCTACGGGCTCGCGGCCCGATTCGCGCTGCGGCGCTTCGCCGCGGTCTGAATCGACGCTCGTCACATCGTGGCCCCCATAGGGGCCCAAATGTCGCGAGCGCTACTCCGCCAGCGGGATCGCGTTGCCGTGGAGGACCGCGGAGCGCGAGCGCGCCAGGCCCGGGTCGAGGCTGGACTCGACAAAGCGCTCGAGGTCGAGCTCGGGGGCCAGCAGACGGCGAACGTGCTCCAACACTTCGACCTCGCCCATCGGGGGGAAGCGGCGCCCGGCCGCCTCCACCGCTGCGAGGGCGACCTCGGAATCCTCGAGCGCGAGGCAGCCGTGGCGGCTGACGTAGGCGCGCAGCTCGGTCGGCGTTTCGGCGTGCTCGGTGCGGAGGCCGGGCTCGGCGAGCGAGCGCAGTTCGTAGTTCGGCTCCGTCGTCGAGAGCTGCGCCAGCTGCTCCACGTCCGGGTAGGCGACGAAGACCGGAACCGTGGTGCCAGGGCTGCGCTGGAGGGTCGAGGGCACGGCGCCGTAGGGAGAGATGTGGGCCGAGTAGACGACGTCGAAGTCGTCGAGCTCGGCGCGCAGGACCGGCAGCGGGGTCGACGGCAGCTCGGCAAGCTTGCGGGCTAGGACCGCCGGGGACGCGTTGGCGCCGTAGGCGAGAAGCGGCGTGCGTCCGCTCAGGTCCAGGGGCGCCTCGGGGAGGTCGTGCGTGCGTGCGCCAATCTGCAGGAAGGAGCGCAGCGGCGCCTCGTAAGGGTAGGAGACGGCCCGCGCCAGGATCCCACCGCTCTGCTCCGGATCACCCATCGACGCAATCTCGCAGATAGGCTCGTCGGCGATGCGCGTCCTCTTCATCGGCGATGTGGTCGGCGGTCCCGGCCGGCGCGGGCTGCGCGACTCGATGCCCGGGCTGCGCGAGCGCTACGCGCCCGATCTGATCATCGTCAACGGCGAGAACTCGGCCGGGGGCGTCGGCATCACCGAGCGCACCGCCAACGACCTCTTCGGTGCCGGCGCCGGCGTCATCACCAGCGGCAACCACGTCTACCGCCATCGCGAGGCCTACGAGTTCCTCGACCGCGAGCCGCGCGTCGTGCGCCCGGCCAACTATCCGGCGGCGAACCCCGGCCGCGGCCACACGATCGTCGAGGCCGGCGGAATGCGGGTCGCGGTGGTCAACCTCAGCGGGGCCGTCGGCCTCCAGGTCGCGCGGTCGCCGTTCGACACCGTCGACGGCATCCTCGAACGGGTCGAGGGTGACGCCGACGCGATCGTGGTCGACTTCCACGCCGAGGTGACCAGCGAGAAGGTGGCGATGGGCTGGCACCTGGACGGGCGCGTCGCCGCCGTCTTCGGCACCCACACCCACGTGCCGACCGCCGACGGGCGGGTGCTGCCAAAGGGGACCGCGTACATATGCGACGTCGGCATGACCGGCTCCCGGACCAGCGTCCTCGGCGTCAAGCCCGAGCAGGCGCTGGCATCGCTGATGACCCAGATGCCAACCCGGTTCGAGACCGCCGAGGAGGACGTCTGGGTGATGGGCGCCCTGGTCGACGTCAACGAACGGGGGCGGGCGGACTCGTTCGAGCAGGTGATGGTTCCAGCTCCTCCGCCTCAGGCTTAGCCGCCACCGTCGCCAGCGCCACCAGCAGCAGCGGGTAGAACCAGTCGATGTAGAGGTAGAACCAGTGGTGCATGGTGATCTGCAGGGCGATCACCAGGGCGGCACCGAGCGCGGCGACCTGGACCAGCGACTTGCGGCGCGGGCGAAGGGCGCAGAGCAGGGAGAGGCCGGCGGTGGCGAGGAGGGTCAGCGTCCGCAGCCAGTCGAGCGCCGGGACCTGGCCCCAGATCGAGAACGGCGAGTCGCGGCCGCCCTGGAACTCGACCGTGCGCTCGTAAACCGTCTTTAGCCCCGGGTCGATCGCGGGCCAGATCATGGCCAGGACGGAGACCCCGACGAAGGCGGAAGCGAACAGCAGGGCCGAGCGGCGCTTCGTTTCGTAGGTGAGCAACATCGGCGCCAGCACCACGGGGGCCAGCTTGGCGAAGGTCGCAAGCGCGACGAGGGCACCGCGGGCGAAGGGCCGGGCCAGCGCCAACAGGACCGCGACCAACAGCATCGCCACCAGCGGGTCGTTGGTGTTGGACTCCAGGGCGAAGGCGGTGTAGGGGTAGGCGGCCCAGCCAAAGGCGAGAATCGCCCCCAGGCGGCGGCCGGCCGGCCCGGGGCGGATCCGGATCCCGAGCCAGATCAGGAAGGCGAAGGTGAGCAGGTCAAAGGTGAAGGCGGCGCCGTGGGCGGCGGGAAGGTCATCCCAGGTTCCGCCCCAGGGCCAGATCAACTCGAAGGGGACGTAGGCGTAGTAGGTGACCGGGCCGTAGGTGTCGCCCTGGGAGACGTCGTCGGGGAAGTTCCCGTAGATCGGTTCGCCGTGGGTGATGCGGTCGGCGCCGACGACGCTGGCGTAGCCGATGTCGGCGGCGCCCGAGTCGGCCATGTTGAGGCCGGTCCGCACCCCCATCAGGAACAGCGCCGCGACCAACAGGTAGACGGTTGGCCAGACCGGTCGCAGCCCCTCTCCCCTGCCGCGGAACCCGATCCACAGCGCCCGGCCGAGGAGGTAGAGCAGGACCGGGTAGTACAGCGGCACCGAGACGCCGATCTCGGCCCGGTTGAAGAAGAAGTGGGAGACGCCGAAGCCAAGCAGGACGACGACGTCGAGGTTGGCGACCCGCCAGAGGCGGCGCCAATCGACCAAGCCGATCAGGAAGATCAGGCAGAGGGGGACGAAGACATAGGGCGCGTTGAGCTTGTGGCCGAAGGCGCCCGAATACCCGCGAGCCATCCTCCAGGCGACCTGGTGGCCGGTCCAGGACTCGGTCACCTCGCCGCTACGCGGATCGACCATGACCAGGTTCACCTGCTTGCCGTCGGCGAAGTAGGCGACCTCCCATTGGTCGTCGTCGAGCTCCGCGCTGGAGCTGAGCTCTCCGTTCTTCTCTTCCTGGTCGAGCACCCTCGGATCGCGGTCGGCGATCCGAGTCGCCTCGGCCTCGCCGATCTTCTCCTCGGCGGCGGCGCTCGCGGGCAGGGCCAGGGCGAGCAAGACCAGGGCGCAGAGCGCCGGGCGCATCAGTTCGCGTCCAAGCCGAAATGCTCGAGCACAACCGGGGCGACGTCGCGCAGCGTCCACTGGTCTTTCTCGTCAGCGGACCCCGGACCGCAACCGACGAATAACAGCGGCCCCAGCGAGTCGCCCGCGTGCAGAGCCCCGTGGCTGCCGCCGCCCGCGTGGGTGACGCCGCCCCAGTCAACCGCCTCGAACCCGATTTCGAGCGAGACGACGAAGTCGCCGGAGTGCGGCGCCGCCAGGGCCGAGAAGACCCGCGCCAGCGGGTCCGGGTAGGCCTCACTGCGCAACCGCCCGGCCTCGACGGTCGCCTCCAGGACCCCGAGCTCGCCCTCGACCTGCCAGCGCCCGCCGCGCAGGTCGGCGACGTCGTCGCCGGGACGGAAGCGCAGGCTCGCGCCGCCGCGCTCGACCACCGCCCACTCGCCACCCGCGGCCGGCATCCCCGGCTCGTCGCGGCGCAGCGGCACCCCGTCGGCGCCCTCCAACCGGCAGACCAAGTCGACCCCCTCGATCTCCTCCAGCCTGGCGCCGACAGCGAGCGGGTCGGGGCGATCGCCGTCCCCCGGCAACAGGTAGACGTGGGCTGCGCGCCCGGTCGGGCTGACCGCCAGCTGCGCCAACTCGGGCCGGTCGTCGGAGGGCTGCAGGACCGACCAGTCGCGGCCGAGCAGTTCCGTCAGTGGCAGCCCCCGGTGGACGTCGGTCTGGGCGTGGTCGGCGAGCAGGATCACCGCGTGGGCGTCGAGGAACCTGTCGATGCCGCCGCCCGCCTCGATCACCTCGGCGAAGGCGTCGTCGGCCCTCGCGATCGACTCGACGCTGGCCTCTGGGCCGTTGTGATGGGAGTAGTTGTCGTTGTCGGGCAGTGAGAGCAGGATGAAGTCGCTGAGGTCCTCGCGGATCAGCTCGGCCACGCAGCAGGCCGCGTAGGGGTCGCGGTTACCGGGAATCGAGGTCGACTTGCACGGGACCTCGCGGCTGGCGTAGAGGTCGCCGTAGAAGAGGTCGGCCGGTCCCCAGGTGTGGTGCTGGAACTTCAGTTTGCTGACGTCGACGGCGCGGCGCAGCAAACCGTCGAGCGAGACTTCGTGGCGGTGGCGGCCCCGGTAGATCAGGAACGGGGTGCAGGCGGTGCGGGCACCGGCGTCGTCGAGGCGTTCGAACAGGGTCTCGACCTCCGGGCTGAGGTGGGCCAGGTTCATGTTGTAGACGAGGTCGTAGAGGGCGCGGAAGACGCCGAAGGCGCGGGTGGCCTCCAGCGAGGAGCCGTACTCGACGTAGCGCCGCTCGAGTCGGTGGTACCAGTTCATGCCGCTGATCCAGTGGCGGTCGGCGCCGACGCCGGTGACCATCTCCGAGCAGGCGACCGGGGTCACCGAGGGGAAGCTGGAGACACAGTCGGGGACGAAGACGCCGCGCTCCAGCAGCGCCCCGAAAGTCGGCGCCCGGTCCTCCTCGACCGCCCGCAGCAGCATGTCCGTGCGCAAGGAGTCGACGTAGGTGAGGACCAGCTTCTTGGTGGCCGGCATGGGGCGAATGATGCTCGACCGGGACGGTCGGCCGCGGGGCGCGACCTCGATGGTCTAGCGCAGGACGCGCAGGCCGGCGTGTTTGCGCTGGGCGCGGCGGTGGCGGGAGATGCCGAGCCAGAGCAGAGCGACGATCACGAGGATGACCAGAACCGGGACCAGCAGCGAGATCGCGACGACGATCAGCGCCGCCAGCATGACGATGAAGGCGAGCGCCCCGGAGCCGCTGCCCTCGCGGCGGCCGGCGCCGGAGACGATGTCGCTGACGATCAGACAGGCGCCGGCGGCGCCGATCAGCGCCAGGACGGCGCCCAGCGCGCCCTCGATCAAGAAACCGACGACGAGGCCGATCACCGCGGCGAGCAGAGTCATCCGACCGCGGGCGGACCCGTGGGTGCCGGTCGTGCCTGCGAGCATCCCGATCGCGATGCCGATACCTAGCTCGGTGAGAAAGTCCACGTGCGCAAACCTAACCTCCCGAGCCCCCGCGTGTCGATCCGCCACACTTCCGGGATGAGCGAAATCCCGCAACCGCCGCACCGGCGCCGCGCCCACACCAGCACCCGCGACCTCGAGCGCTACGCCGGCCTCTTCGCGGAGCGGACCAAGGTGATGCGCTCCTCGGCGATGCGCGACCTGATGGCGATCACCGCCCGCCCGGAAGTGATCTCCCTCGCCGGCGGCCTGCCCGACACCTCGACCTTCCCGCCCCAGAGCTTCGCCGCGCAGATGACCCGGATCGCCCAGGAGTCCGCCGCCGACGCGCTCCAGTACGGGCCGACCGAGGGCTTCGAGGAGACCAAAGACTGCATCCTCGAGGTGATGGCGGCCGAGGGGATGCTGCCCGACCCCGACGACGTGATCGTCACCACCGGTGGCCAGCAGGCGATCGACCTCGTCACCAAGACGCTGGTCGACCCCGGTGACGTCGTCATCTGCGAGGCCCCCACCTACCCCGGCGCGGTTCCGGTCTTCTGCAGCTATGAGGCCGAGGTGATCCAGGTCGAGGTCGACGACGAGGGCATGCGGATCGACGAGCTGGAAGAGCTGCTGGACCGGCTGCGCAGCGAGGGTCGGCGGCCGAAGTTCATCTACTCGGTGCCGACATTCCAGAACCCGGCCGGGGTGACGATGTCCTTCGAGCGCCGGGCTCGACTGGTCGAACTGGCGCGGCTGCACGAGCTGCTGGTGGTCGAGGACAGCCCCTACGGGCTGCTGCGCTACGGCGGCGAGGCGCTGCCGCCGCTCTACCAGCTCGACGGTGGCGATTTCGTGATCTACCTCGGCACCTTCTCGAAGATCCTCTCCCCCGGGATCCGCCTGGGCTGGGCGGTGGCGCCGCCGCCGGTGATGGAGAAGATCGTGCTCGGCAAGCAAGCGGCCGACCTCTGCACCTCGACCCTGACCCAGTACTTCGTCCGCGAGTACTTCGCCGAAGGCCGCTGGCGCCAGTACGTCGAAGACCTGGTCGAGATCTACCGTCGCCGCCGCGACACGATGCTGGCGGCACTGGAGGAGCACTTCCCGGCCGAGGCGACTTGGACCGAGCCCGAAGGCGGGCTCTTCATCTGGGCGACGCTGCCCGACTACATCGACACGGGGGACCTGCTGGCGAAGGCGCTACGCGCCGACGTCGCCTTCGTCCCCGGACAGGCCGCCTACATCGACGGGCGCGGCGGCAGCTCGATGCGACTCAACTTCTCCGGGGTCGACGAGGAGGAAATCCGCGAGGGGATCCGCCGGATCGGGAAGACGATCGATGAGCAGGTCGAGCTCTACGGGGCCCTCACCGGCGAGCAGCGTCTGCCCGTACCGAGGCCGGAGACGGCCGAGCCCCAGCGCGACGAGAACGTCGTCCCCTTCCGCAAGACCGGCGAGGGGTCGGGATGAAGGTCGCCGTGCTCAAGGGCGGGCGCTCGCTCGAGCGCGGCGTCTCGCTGCGCTCCGGCGCCCGCGTCGAGGACGCGCTCGAACGGCTCGGCCACGAAGTCCTCGCGATCGACGTCGGCTCCGACCTCGTGAAACGGCTGCTTGCGGATCGTCCCGACGTCGCCTTCGTTGCCATGCACGGCGTCGGCGGTGAGGACGGAACCGCCCAGGAGCTGCTGGAGATCCTCGGCATCCCCTTCACCGGCCCCGGCGCCGCCGCCTGCGCCCGCTGCATGGACAAGTCGCAGGCCAAGCACTCGGTGCGCGAGGCCGGGGTGCCGACCCCCGACTGGTTCGCCTTCAACCAGGCCGCCTTCCGCGAACTCGGCGCCGCGGACGCGCTTGCCCAGCTCGAGCGCACGCTCGGCTTCCCGCTGGTCGTCAAGCCCAGTCGCGGCGGCTCCTCGCTCGGAATCAAGTTCGCCGCGGACGCGGGGGAGGTTCCAGGCGCCCTTGTCTCGGCCTTCAGCTACGACGACCGGGTCGTGCTCGAGCGCTTCGTCGACGGCCGCGAGCTGGCGGTCAGCGTGCTCGGCGACGAAGCGCTGCCAGTGGTCGAGGCGCTGCCGGCCGAGGGCGACCGCTACGACTTCGAGGCCCGCTACGCGATCGGCCGCACCCGCTTCGTCTGTCCGGCCGAGCTCAGCGGGGACGAGGAGCGCTCGGTGGTCGAGGCGGCGCTCGCGACCTACCGCGCGCTCGGCTGCACCGGCTTCGCCCGAGTCGACCTGATCCTTGCGGCCAACGGTCCCTGGGTGCTCGAGGCCAACGCGATCCCCGGCCTCACCGACACCAGCCTCCTCCCCCAAGCCGCCGAGGCCGCCGGCCTCACCTTCGAGGACCTCGTCGGCCGCATCCTCGATCTGGCTCTAAAGCCGGCGACCGCCTAGCTGTCCCCAGAAGCAAAGTCTTCGGGAGTGACCTCGTCGAGGAACTCTTTGAATTTGTCGACGACCTCCTCGGTGTCCTCGACCTCGTGCTCGAACTCGATCGCCGACTCCTCGATCACCTCCTCGGCCGCGAAGATCGGCGCCGAAACCCGGACCGCGAGGGCGAGGGCGTCGGAGGGGCGCGAGTCGATCTCCACCTCGGAGCCGTTGACCGAAACCGTGATCGAGGCGTAGAAGGTGTTGTCGCGAAGCTCGGTGACCGAGACCCGCTCGCACTTCGCATCGAGGTTGTCGAGCATGTCCGAGAGCAGATCGTGGGTCATCGGCCGCGGCGTCGAGGCGCCCTGCAGCTTCATCAGGATCGCCGCCGCCTCGGGGTGCCCGATCCAAATCGGGAGGAAGCGATTGCCGTCGACCGTCTTCAACAACACGATCGGCTGCTTGCCAACCATGTCGAAGCTGACGCCATAGATCTGCATCTGCTGCACGAGGAGAACGCTCCCGGCCGTGGGTTGAGGCCCGATTATAGGCCGGCGAAATGGGCGATCCTGGATTCGAACCAGGGACCTCGTCCTTATCAGAGACGCGCTCTAACCAACTGAGCTAATCGCCCGCGGACGGCGATGATAGCGACGGGCCGCGGGTGCGGATCGGGTCGCGGTGCTCAGCCGCGGCGGCGCAGGGCTCGGGCGAGCGCGTGCGCTTCGGCGACGTCGTCGAAGCGCAGCTCTACCGCGAACCCATCCTTGCGAGGTTTGACCTTGACCTCGTGGCCGAGCACGGACTCGAGCGCGTCGCCGGCGGCTTCCAGGGCCTCGACCTCGTCGGGATCGATTGGATCGGGATGCTTCTTCAATCTTGGCTGGCTAGCCAGCCGAACCCTGTTCTCGGTTTCCCGTACCGACCAGCCGCCACGAACCGCGTCGCGGGCGAGGCGGCGTCGGACGTCGTTGCCCTGGGCGCCGAGTAGGGCGCGGCCGTGGCCCTCGCTGAGCTCCCCGGACTGCAGCTGGCCGAGCGTCTCGTCGGGCAGCTCGAGCAGGCGGATCAGATTGGAGATCGCGGGGCGGCTGCGGCCCACCCGCCGAGCGAGGTCCTCTTTGGTGAGGCCCAGGTCCTCGATCAGGGCAGCGCAGGCGCGCGCCTCCTCGACCGGATTGAGGTCCTCGCGGACCATGTTCTCGATCAGTGCCGCCTGCAGACGCTCGGCCTCTTCCTGGTCGCGGACGACGGCCGGGACCTTCTCGAGCCCCGCCTGCTTGGCGGCGCGCCAGCGGCGCTCGCCGGCGACCAGCTCGTAGCTGCCGTCGTGGAGGGGGCGGACCAGCAGCGGCTGGACGACCCCGCTGGCCTCGATCGAGGCCGCCAGCGCCGCCAGTGCTTCCGGGTCGAAGTTGGTGCGCGGCTGGTCGGGATTGGGCTTGATCAGCTCGACCGGCAGTTCGCGGAGATCGCCGGCGGCGCTGCTCTCGACTTCGGGCAAGATCGCCGAGAGGCCACGGCCGATCCCGCGTTTGCTGCCGCTAGCCACGGCTGGCCAGCTCCCTGGAGAGCGCTTCATAGGCGACAGCGCCGCGGGAACCTGGAGCGTGCTCGGTCACCGGCAGACCATAACTCGGCGACTCGGCGACTCGGACACTGCGGGGGATCACGGTCTCGAAGACCATCTCGCCGAAATGACGGCGCAGCTCGGACTCGACGTCCTGGGCAAGTCTGGTGCGCTCGTCGTGCATGGTGATCAGCAAACCCGAAACCTCCAGCTGAGGGTTCAACTGTTGCCTGATCATCCCCAGCGTCTCGAGGAATTGAACCAGGCCCTCCAGCGCCAGGTACTCAGCTTGGACCGGGACGATCACCCGATCGGCCGCGGTGAGCGCGTTGACGCTTACCGGCCCGAGCGAGGGCGGGCAGTCGAGCAGGGTCACGGCAAAGCGCTCGCGGACCGGCCCGAGGCGCTCGCGCAGGCGCGTCTCCGAGCCCTCGATTCGCGGCAGCTCCACCGCCGCGCCGGCAAGATCGCGACTGGCCGGGACCAGCCAAAGGTTGTCGGGACCGGCTGGTCGGGCAGCCTCGGCAACGGAGTCATCGCCGGTCAGGCAATCGTAGGAAGAGGGGTGCATCTCCTTGGCTCCGCCAAGGGCGACGGTGGCGTTGCATTGCGGATCGAGGTCGACCAGCAGCGTCTGCTGACCCTCGGCCGCGGCGCAGGAGGCCAGATTGACCGCGGTGGTCGTCTTCCCGACTCCGCCCTTCTGGTTCGCGACCGCGTAGACCTTGCCCATGTCCGGGCCAGCCTAGAGGAGGTGGTTATCCGCACGCGGCGGCGGGCGGTCGGATAGCCTGCGGGCCGTGTCTGAGTCCTCCGATTGGCCCGACGACCCCGCAGAGCGCGCCCGCGAGCTGGTCGAGGGCGTGCTCGATGAGCTCGACCTCGACGGCGACGTTGAGGTCGAGGAGGACGAGGACCGGATTACGGTCAACGTCAACGGCGGTGCCGACTACGGCCTCCTGATCGGCAAAAGGGGGCAGACGATCGACGCTCTGCAGCTGCTCTGCTACCAAGCGGCCTTCCGCGGGTTGCGTGAGCGCAAACGGGTGATCGTCGACGCCGCCGGCTACCGCGAGCGCCGTCGCGAGACCCTCGAGGGACGCGCCGACCGCGCCGCTGAGCAGGCGCTGAGCAGCAACCGGATCGTTGAGATGGACCCGATGAGCGCCCAGGAGCGTCGCGTCGTGCACGAGCGGCTCAAGGGCCGCGCCGGGGTCGAGACCTACAGCGAGGGCGACGAGCCCAATCGCTGCGTGGTCGTCGCCCCACTCGTCTCCGAGTGAGCGGGGGGCGCGTGCCAGCGCTCGACGCAGCTGGCCGCGAGCGCCTGGAGCTCGTTCTGGAGCTACTTGCCGAGGAGCGGGCGTCGGTCAGCTCCGTGGTCGACCAGCGCGCCTGGAAGGTCCACGTCGAGGACAGCCTCACCGGGCTCGAGGTCCCGGCCCTACGCGAGGCGATCCGAATCGCCGATGTCGGCGCCGGGGCCGGCTTCCCGGGCTTTGTCCTGGCCGTCGCCCTGCCCGCGGCCCAGGTCGACCTGATCGAGTCGGTTGGTCGCAAGTGCGATTTCATGAACCGCGCGATCGAGAGGGCCGCCATCTCCAACGCGACCGTCCTCAACCTGCGCTCCGAGGACTGGGCTAGCTCAGAAGGCCGCGAGCTCTACGACGCCGTCACCGGCCGCGCCGTAGCCCGCCTCTCGACCCTGGCCGAGCTCGCCAGCCCGCTCCTCGAGCCAAACGGCACCCTCGTCGCCTGGAAGGGCAAGCGCGATGAGGGCGAGGAAGCGCAGCTGGCCCGCGCCTCAGATGCCCTCGCAATGGCGCCGCAGCAAGTCCTCGACGTCGGCGGCCAAGCCGGTTCCAAACACCGCCATCTGCACGTAATGACCAAGGTCGGCCCCACGCCATCCGACCTACCCCGGCGCCCCGGCATCGCCAAGAAGCGCCCCAAGGGCTAGCCAGCTAGAAGCGAGAGAGCTCGCTGTGGGAGAGGGAGTCGGTACCCCTCGGAACGTCTTGTACTTCTCGGTCGTCCGGCCCCCTAGGACTGCCCGCCGCTCGACCCACCCGGAAAGTTAAGTGGAGAGGGGTACCGACTCCCTCTCCTCCCGACTACCGCCGCTTGCGTTTCTTTTTTTTCGGCGGTTTGGGCGGCGGTTTCGCCTCTGCAATCGCCGCTGCTCCCGCGGGAGTCGCCGCCACCGGCGCCGGAATCAGTTTCTGAACTACGAAGGACTGCCCGATGGTCCAGATGTTGGTCGTGATCCAGTAGAGGATCAGGCCGGCGGGGAAGTTGAGGATGAAGGGGACGAAGATCAGCGGCAGCATGAACATCAGCATGCGCTGGCTTTTGTCCGCGGTGACCGACATGACCAGGCCGGAGATCAGCTGGGTGCCGACGTAGATCACCAGCAGGATGATCAGTTCGCTGCCTTCCGCCTTGGAGGTCAGGTCGTTGATCAGGAGGAAGCTTTCGCCGAAGAATCCGGCCGAGTGTCCCTGCTCGACGGCGAACTGGCCGCAAGTTTCCGCGGTCTGGCCGCAGATGTCGAAGCGAAGGTCGTGCTGGAGAACGTAGAAAAGGGTGATGAAGACCGGCAACTGGGCCAGCAGCGGGATGCAAGAGGCAAAGGGATTGACTTTGTTCTCTTTGTAGAAGCGCATCATTTCCTGCTGCATGCGCTGTTTGTCGTTTTTGTATTTGGCCTGCAGCTCTTTGATCTGCGGCTGCAGGGCCTGCATGGCCCTCATCCCTTTCAGCTGTTTGTAGGTGAGCGGGATCAGCACCGTCCGCATGCACACCGTCAGGGCGATGATCGCGCCGCCCCAGGAGAGGCCAACGGAGTCGTGAAAGAAAACGAGGACCTTGTCGGCGATGTCGACGAGGAACTGGGGCGCGAGCTGGATTCCAAGCGGCAGCATCAGACGTTGGCCTCACCGTGGTACTCAGCGGGATGGACGTGGCCGAGCCCGCGCAACGTGAAGCGGGTGGGGACCGGGTCGAAGCCGCCGTGGTTGAAGGGGTTGCAGCGCAGCAAGCGCCAGCTGAAGAGGACGAGGCCGCGGATGACGCCGAAGCGCTCGACGGCCTCTACCGCATAGGCGGAACAGGTCGGCTCGAAGCGACAACGCCGCGGCCGGGACGGCGAGATCCAGCGCTGGTAGGCCCGCACGGGGGCCAAAACTATGCGTTTCACGTGGAACGCCTCCCCGGCGATACCCCTGCCAGAGCCTCCTCGAGGCTGCCGGTAATCCCCGCCGAGCCCTCGCGCTCGATCAAGTCGGTGATCTCAGAGCGGGCGACGACGACAAAATCATGGCGCTCCGGCAGGCGATCCGAGAGTCCCCAGAAAGCCTCGCGGAGGGCACGCTTCACGCGGTTGCGCTCAACGGCGCCACCGACCTTACGGCTGACTGAGACGCCGAGCCTCACGTCTTCGGTTCCCTCGTCACGGCGAGGGAAGGTGTAGAGGACGAGGTAGCGGGTCGCATGGGATGAACCGTCGCGATAGACGCGGTCGAACTCGCCGCTGCGCGACAGGCGCCGTCGCTTCGACGCCATCTAGGGGGTGAGGCGCTTCCGCCCTTTGCGCCGGCGGCGCGAGAGGATCGCGCGTCCGCCGCGCGTGCTCATCCGGGCTCGAAAGCCATGGGTTTTCGCGCGCTTGCGCTTCTTCGGCTGATAGGTCCGCTTCATCGGGTCGAGAAGTATACGGACGCCGGCCCGAAATCTTTTCTGCGGGATTTGCGACCCGGCCCAGGTTCGCCCCTAGGCACGCCGCTATGGTCGCCGACCGAGTGCCTGATGACTCCTCCAGCCAAGATCTCGACGCCCTCTGGCGAGCGACGCAAAAGCGACTGCAGGCGTCGGTGCCCGAGTCGACCTACCGGATCTGGTTCGAGCCGCTCAGCGTCGCCGGGGCTGCTGGCGACACCCTCTACCTAACCGCGCCCGAGGAGCGGGTCAGGGCCTGGGCCGAGCGCCGTTACGCCTCGCTGATCGCCGAAGCGCTGGCCGATTCGGCGACGCCGCTGTGCCGGGTCAGCTTTGCCTCGCCGCGGGGGGGGCGGGAGGACACGGCGGCCGGGGGCGGGGTCCAGCTCAACCCCCACTACACCTTCGACCGCTTCGTGATCGGTCCTGGCAACCGGCTTGCCCATGGCGCCGCCCTGGCGGTTGCCGAGGCTCCTTCTGAGGCCTATAACCCACTCTTCCTCCACGGTCCCCCCGGCCTCGGCAAGACCCACCTGCTGGCGGCGATCGCCAACTACCTCGACGTCAACGCTCCCGCGCTCAGCGTCCGCTACACCACCGCCGAGTCGTTCACCAACGAGTTCGTCGCGGCGCTCAAATCGGCCGGCGCCGAGGGCTTCAAGGCGCGCTATCGGGACATCGACGTGCTCCTCATCGACGACGTCCAGTTCCTCGAGGGCAAGCCGGCGACCGAGGAGGAGTTCTTCCACACCTTCAACGCGCTCTACGAGTCCGGCAGCCAGCTGGTCCTCTCCGCCGACCGCATCCCCAGCGAACTCTCGACCCTCGCCAGCCGCCTGCGCGATCGCTTCGAGTGGGGTCTGACCGTGGCGATGGATCCGCCCAACCTGACCACGCGGCTGACCGTGCTGCGTCGCCTGGTCGAGGAGGCCGGCGTCGAGATCGCCGACGCCGGTGCTCTCGCCGAGCTGGCCCATCGGATCGACGCCAACGTCCGCCAGCTGCACGGTGCGCTCACCCGCGTCCTCGCTCACGCCTCGCTGATGGCGCGCCCGCTCAGCTCCGAGCTGATCGCCGAGGTGATTCCCAGGACCCGCTCCGCCGCGGCGACTTCGGCCGAGGAGATCCAGCAGCGCGTCGCCGAGGGCTTCGGCATCTCCCGCGCCGAGCTGGTCGGATCCAGCCGTGCCGCGACGCCGCTGCGCGCCCGCCAGGTCGCGATCTACCTCACCCGTGAGATGACCGACCTCTCGCTGCCCCAGATCGGCCGCCTCTACGGTGGCCGCGACCACTCGACTGTGCTCAACTCACTGCGGCGGATCGAAGCGGGCGTCGGCGCCGACGCCGCCCTCGCCGCCCGCGTCGAGGAGTTGCGCGGAGCAATCCACAACCCCGCCCGTGGTTCCGCCTGACGGCCGATGCCAGTGCAAGAATCAGCGTTTTCCCACAGTCGCTCCCACAGGGCGGAAACCGCGGCAGCAGGCCAAATCGCTCTGATTCCTCGCCTTTTCCACAGGTCCTAATCCAACTCAAAGAAGGCAACCATCACTTGAAGCTCACGACCAACCGAGAAGATCTCGTCTCCAAGCTCTCGATCGTTTCCAGAGCGGTTTCCACCCGCGCCGCCACCCAGGCCCTGTCCGGGGTTCTGCTCAACGCGGGCGAGGGCGGCCTGACGCTGGCCGCCACCGACCTCGACCTGGGCCTGCAGACGAACGTCGAGGCCGAAGTGGAGAGCGCCGGCTCGGTTTTGCTGCCGGGCCGTCTGTTGGCCGAAGTCGCCCGATCGCTGGCGGATCCAAAAGTGGAGATCGAGTCGCGCGAGTCCCAGCAGGACGTCGAGATTCGCAGCGGCAGCTCCAGCTTCCACCTGCGGGTGCTTCCCGCCGAGGACTTTCCGAAGCTGCCCAGCGCCGCCGGCGACGCCGGCCTGAAGATGCCGGCGAAAGCGCTCGAAGCCAGTATCGACCTGGTCGCCAGAGCGGCCTCGCGCGACGACATGCGCCCGGTCCTGACCGGGGTCTTCGTCGCTGCCGCCGGCAAGGAGATGACGATGGTCGCCACCGACTCCTACCGGCTGGCGGTCAAACGGACCGAGCTCGAGGAGGAGCTCGGCGGCGAGATCGAGGCCAACATCCCGGCCCGGGCGCTGCGTGAGCTGGGGCGGATCCTCTCCTCGGAGGGAGTCGAGGAGGCGCGGATCTGGCTGCAGCCCAACCAGGCCATATTCGAGGCAGGGTCGATCACCCTCAGCACGCGGCTGATCGAGGGCCAGTTCCCTAACTTTCGACAGCTGCTGCCGGAGTCCTACGAGCACGACGTGCGGTTGCCACGGCCGGACTTCCTGGACGTCGCCCGCCGGGTCAGCCAGCTGGCGCAACGCAACGCGCCGCTGCGACTCTCCTTTCGGGATGGCGAGCTGACCGTGGCCGCGGAGACGCCGGACGTCGGCGACGCGACCGAGACGATGCCCGCCGCCTTCGACGGCGAGCCGCTGGAGATCGGCTTCAACCCGGAGTTCCTCAAGGAGGGAATCGAGAGCGTCGAGGGCGACGAGGTGTTGCTGCGGCTGATCTCGCCGCTGCGGCCCGGGCTGCTGCAGCCGGTCGAGGGCGAAGACTTCCGCTACCTGGTGATGCCGATCCGGCTCAACGTCTGAGGTGAGGGGCCGGTGCTCGTCACCGCGATCGAAGCGCGGCCGCTGCGCAGTCTCGACCGCGTCCGGGTCGAGCTCGACCCCGGCATCGTCAGCGTCGTCGGGCCCAACGGGGTCGGCAAGACCAACCTGGTCGAGGCGCTCTACTTTGCCCTCACCGGCCGTTCCTTTCGCACCTCGGACCGTCGCGACCTGATCCCGTTCGGCGGCTCGCTCGCCCGCGCCGAGGCGACGATCCGCGACGGCGACGGCCTCGAGCGGCGCCTGCTCGCCTCGGTCAGCCGCAGCGAGGGTCGGCGCCACCTGCTCGACGGCAGCCCGGCCGACCCGGCGACGCTGGCCCGCAACCGCCCGCCGGTTGCGGTTTTCGCCCCCGACCGGCTCAGCCTGGTCAAGGGCCCCCCGGGCGAGCGCCGCGCCCACCTCGACGGCTTTGCCGCCGCCCGCTGGCCCGCGCGCTCGGAGTTGCGCAAGCAGTACGGCCAAGCGCTGGCGCAGCGCAACGCGTTGCTGGCGCGCCTCGCCGGCGGCTACGGCAGTGCTGCCGACCTTGGCATTTGGGACGCCGGCCTGGCGGAAGCGGCGGCGCCGTTGGTGGCGATGCGGCAGGAGGCGATCGCGGAGCTCTCGGCGCCCTTCGCGCAAGCGGCGGCGGAGCTCGGTCTGGAAGGGGGCGCGGCGCTCGCGTACGCGCCGCGGGCGGCGGGCTCAGCGGAGGAGATCCGGGCGGGCCTGGAGGAGCGGCGCGAGCAGGACATCCGTTTGGGCCGCAGCTCCTGGGGTCCCCACCTCGACGAGCTCAAGCTCGAGGCCGGCGGTCGCTCCCTGCGTCGCTATGGGTCCCAGGGTCAGCAGCGCGCCGCCCTACTCGCGCTTCTCTTCGCCGAGCGCGAGGTGCTGTTGGCGGCGCGGCTGGTGACGCCACTGCTGCTTCTCGACGACGTGATGAGCGAGCTCGACCCCGGCCGCCGCGAGCGCTTGGTGAGCCGTCTGGACGATGGCGGCCAGGCTCTGATCACCGCCGCTGACGAGGAGTCTCTACCCGCGGGCGCGCTGAGCGCGGTGGTCCGCATGCCGCCGCCGCAGCTGCCCAGCGCCGCCGCCGCATGAGTCGTCGCCGGGCACCGCGGCAGGCCTCGGCGGCGTTCCGCGCCGCCCGTGAGCTGGTCGCCCCCCAGACCGGGCTCGCGACCGTGCAGGGAGCCTGGGCGAGGATCGTCGGACCGCAGCTGGCGGCGGTCGCCACTCCGGTCTCAGAGCGTGCTGGGACCCTGACGATCGAGGTCTCCGACAGCGTCTGGGCCCAGGAGCTCGACCTGATGCAGAACCAGCTTTTGGAGCGTCTGGGGGCGGAGTTGGGTGACAGCGCTCCCCGAGCCCTTAAGTTTCGCCTCCAAAACGATACTTCGCGGTAACGATTTTTCCACGATTTGCAGGGAAAACAGCGCAGGCTGCCAGGCTATCCACAGGGTCGAACTGGTATTCTTATGGCAACTCGCGTATTGGCCCCGGCCTGTCTGGAGTGAGTGTCCAGGAGTCGGGGTTTTCTGTGTCAACCGGAAGGGACTCTTTGCCTGAGAACAACGCCAACGCCTCGACCACGGACGCCTCCTACGGCGCCGAGGACATCACCGTCCTCGAGGGGCTGGAAGCGGTTCGCAAACGTCCCGGCATGTACATCGGCTCGACCGGGCCGCGCGGCCTTCATCACCTCGTCTACGAGGTCGTCGACAACTCCGTCGACGAGGCCCTCGCCGGCCACTGCGACAGCGTCCGCGTGACCCTGCACCCGGACAATTCCTGCACGGTCGAGGACAACGGGCGCGGGATCCCGGTGGGGATAATGGAGAAAGAGGGGCGCCCCGCTGCCGAGGTCGTCCTCACGGTCCTCCACGCCGGCGGCAAGTTCGGGGACGGCGGCGGCTACAAGGTCTCCGGCGGGTTGCACGGCGTCGGCGTCTCGGTCGTCAACGCGCTCTCCGAACGGCTGCGCCTGGAGATCAAGCAGGACGGCCACGTCTGGTCGCAGGACTACGAGCGCGGCAAACCGCAGAACGACCTCAGCAAGGGTGAGGCGACCAAGGAGCACGGCACCTCGATCACCTTCCTGCCCGACCTTGAGATCTTCGAAGAGATCGGGTTCGATTTCGAAACCCTGGTCGAGCGCCTGCGCGAGACCGCCTTCCTCACCCGCGGCCTGAAGATCGAGCTGATCGACGAGCGCGGTGAGACGAAGAGCGTCACCTTCCAGTACGAGGGCGGGATCGAGGACTTCGTCCGCCACCTCAACGGCAACAAGGACGAGGTCCACAAGAAGGTCATCTACTTCGAGGGCGGCAAAGAGGAGGGCCAGGTCGAGATCGCGATGCAGTGGAACACCTCCTACCAGGAGTCGATCTTCAGCTTCGCCAACAACATCAACACCCACGAGGGCGGTTCCCACCTTTCGGGGTTCCGCGCCGCCCTGACCAGGACCCTCAACGCCTACGCCCGCAACAAAGGTCTGCTGAAAGAGAAAAAAGACGAGAACCTCGCCGGCGAGGACGTGCGCGAGGGCCTGACCGCGGTGATCTCGGTCAAGCTCCGCGACCCCCAGTTCGAGGGCCAGACCAAGACCAAACTCGGCAACCCGCCGATCCGCGGCTTGGTCGAGGAGATCGTCAACCGCAAGCTCTCCGAGTACCTGGACGAGAACCCGACCGACGCGCGCCGGGTGATCATGAAGGCGATCGACGCCTCCCGCGCTCGCGCCGCCGCGCGCAAGGCCCGCGACCTGACCCGCAAGTCGGCGCTGGAGAACTCGACCCTGCCGGGCAAGCTCGCCGACTGCACGGTCAAGGACCCGAGCCTGGCTGAGATCTTCGTGGTCGAGGGTGATTCCGCTGGCGGCTCGGCGAAGCAGGCCCGCGATCGCAACACCCAGGCGGTGCTGCCGCTGCGCGGAAAGATCATCAACGTCGAGAAGAGCCGAATCGACAAGGTCCTCGCCAACAACGAGATCCAGGCGCTGATCACCGCGATCGGGACCGGCGTCCACGACGAGTTCAACATCGAGGGCGCCAGGTACCACAAGATCGTGATGGCGACCGATGCCGACGTCGACGGCGCGCACATCCGCACGCTGGTCCTCACCTTCCTCTACCGGCAGATGCCGGAGCTGATCGAGCACGGCTACGTGTACATCGCCAAACCGCCGCTCTACCGCGTGAAACAGGGCAATCAGGAGACCTATCTGGAGCGCGAGTCCGAACTCGAGGAGCTGCTGCTGCGCGACAAACTCGAGGACTTCGCCCTGACCGACGCCGCCGGCACGACGAAGAACCTGACCTCGAGTCGCTGGCAGGCCTATGTGCGGCGCTCGAAGGAGTACGAGGGCTGGGGCTCCTCGCTGCAGGCAGAGTTCGGCCACGAGGTCGTCCGCTTCCTCGAGGAATCGAACCTGCTCGACGAAGGCATCGCCACGGTTGGGGCGGCGGCGAGCCTGCTCGACGGCAAAGCTGCCGATAGCGCCCCCTTCGACACCGAGGTGCTCGAGGTGAGCGACCAGCTACTGGTCGTAAAGGCGATCGAACGGCGCAGCGGCCTGGCCCGTACCCACCGGCTACCCGCCGAGCTCTTCTCGCATTACGACTACCGCAAGTTCGTCGAGGTCCACGAGGCGTTGCTCAAACAGGTTGGCCGCCCGCCCTTCGAGATCGAGTTCGGCGGCCGCCGCAACGTCGCCCTCTCCTTCCAGGCGCTGCGTGGGGCGGTGCTCGAGCTCGCCCGTCACGGCGTCCAGCTGACCCGCTTCAAGGGACTCGGCGAGATGAACGCCGACCAGCTGCGCGAGACGACGATGGACCCCGCCAGCCGCACCTTGGCCAGGGTGACGCTCGAAGACGCCACCGCAGCCGATCAGATCTTCTCGATGCTGATGGGCGACCAGGTGGCGCCGCGCCGCGAGTTCATCGAGGCCCACGCGAAAGAGGTTCGCTTCCTTGACGTCTAGAACGGAGTGTGAGGACTGATGGCGCTTGACGCCTTGACCGGCCGCATCGAGGAGCGCGAGCTCGAGAAGGAGATGCGCTCGTCGTACCTCGACTACGCGATGAGCGTGATCGTCGGGCGGGCGCTGCCCGACGCCCGCGACGGGCTCAAGCCGGTCCACCGCCGCGTCCTTTACGCAATGCACGACGTCGGTCTGCAGCCGACCCGGCCCTACCGCAAGTGCGCCTTCATCGTCGGCGAGGTCATGGGCAAGTACCACCCCCATGGCGACTCGGCGATCTACGACACCTTGGTGCGGATGGCGCAGGACTTCTCGCTGCGCTACCAGCTAGTCGACGGCCAGGGGAACTTCGGCTCGATCGACGACGACCCGGCGGCGGCGATGCGGTACACGGAGGCGCGGCTGACCAGGCTCGCGACCGAGCTGCTGCGCGACATCGACGCCGACACCGTCGACTTCGGGCCCAACTACGACGAATCGACCCAGGAGCCGCTGGTCCTGCCGGCGCGCTTCCCCAACTTGCTGGTCAACGGCACTTCCGGGATCGCGGTCGGGATGGCGACCAACATCCCGCCCCACAATCTGCGCGAGGTAGCCGGCGCGGTCGCTGCCTACATCGACGATCCGGCGATCGACCTCGAGGGTCTGATGCAGCACGTCAAAGGCCCCGACTTCCCCGGCGGCGGGATCATGAGCCGCGAGGGGATCCGCGACGCCTACGCCTCGGGCCGCGGCAGCATCAGGGTCCGCGCCCGCGCTCACGTCGAGCCACTGAAGGGGGGCAAGGAGGCGATCATCGTCACCGAGCTCCCGTTCACGGTGAAGAAGCTCGGTGACGGTGGCCTGGTGACGAAGATCGCCGACCTCGTCCGCGACAAGAAACTGGAGGGCATCTCCGACCTGCGCGACGAGTCCGATGGCTCCGGGATGCGCCTGGTCATCGAGCTCAAGCGCGGTGGCCCGCCGGCCAAAGTCGTCCTCAACAACCTCTACAAAAAAACCGCGATGCAGACGACCTTCGGCGCCAACATGGTGGCGCTGGTCGATGGCGTGCCGAAGACGCTGAGCCTGCTCGAGCTGATCCACCACTACGTGGACCACCAGCGCGAAGTCGTCACCCGCCGGACCCAGTACGAACTGCGCCGGGCCGAGGCACGCGCGCACATCCTCGAGGGCCTGCTGGTCGCGCTCGACAACCTCGACGCGGTGATCAAACTGATCCGCGCGTCGAGCGATCCCGACGACGCCCGCGACGGGCTGATGGAGAAATTCGAGCTCTCGCGCGAGCAGGCGCAGGCGATCCTCGACATGCGCCTGCAGCGCCTGACCGCGCTCGAGGCCGACAAAGTCCGGGCCGAGCACGCCGACCTGATGGAGCGGATCGGCGAGCTGCGGGCGATCCTCGGCGACGAGGCGAGAGTGATGGCCCTGGTCAAGGACGAGCTGGCCGAAGTCGTCGAGTCATACGGCGACGAGCGCCGCACCGAACTCGCCCACTTCGAGGGCGACGTCGGCATCGAGGACATGATCGCCGACCAGCAGATGGTGATCTCGCTGACCGCCTCGGGCTACGTCAAGCGCCTGCCGCTGGCGACCTACCGCCAGCAGCACCGCGGTGGCGTCGGGGTGATGGGGATGAACCTCAAAGAAGACGACTACATCGCCCACCTGCACATCTGCTCGACCCACGACTACCTGCTCTTCTTCACCAACCGCGGCAAGGTCTACCGGCTCAAGGTCTACGAGCTCCCGGAGGGGCAGCGAACCGCCAAAGGCAGCTCCTTGCGCAACCTCTTGCCACTGCGCGAAGGCGAGACGGTGATGGCCGTGATCCCGACCCGCGACTTCAAAGAGAACAAGTACCTGGCCTTCGCGACCGCCAAAGGGCTGATCAAGAAGACCGAGTTCCTCGCCTACAACACGCCGATCCGCGCGGACGGGATTATCGCGATCAAGGTCCGCGACGGGGACGAGCTGGTCCAGGTGCGGCTGACCTCGGGCGAAGACGACATCCTCATGGTCTCCCACTCCGGCCACGCCTCGCGCTTCTCGGAGGAACTGGTGCGGTCGATGGGTCGCGACACCAGTGGGATCAAAGGCATGAACGTCGCCGGCAAGGACAACCGCGTCCTGGCGATGGACATCGCTCGCAACGACACCGAGCTCTTCGTCGTCACCGAGAACGGCTACGGCAAGCGCACCCCGGTCTCCGATTATCCCGTCAAGGGTCGCGGCACCAAAGGCGTCCTCACCGCGCGGCTGACCGAGAAGAAGGGCGGCCTCGCCGGCGCCCTGATCGTCGGCGAGCACCAGGAGCTCCTCTTCATCTCCCAGAACGGCATGGTCCAGCGAACCTCCGTCAACGGCATCTCCGAGATGGGCCGTTCCACGCAGGGCGTCCGCGTGATGAACATCAAGGACGACGACCGCGTCAGCGCCGTCGCCCTCGTGGTCGAGTCCAGCAGCGACGAAGTCCCGCTCACGGATCCGCCGGCGGACGACCCGCCGGCGGTTGACGGAGCCGGAGCCGCCGGGCCTTCACCCGACGATTCCGACGATTAGCCGCGGCTCATTCGAACATTGTCGATTCCGCTTTGCCGTCCCCGCTGGTGATCTGAAGCGAGCCTGAGCCCGTCCCTTTCGCCGGACAGGCGCCGCCGCCCGCTTTCAGGGTGAAGGACCAGCTCGGGACCGTGATTTCGAGCGGCCAGAATTTTGTCGTGTAGGTGCCTTTCATTTCTGCCTGCGCTTCGTACACGCAGCTCGCGACCAGTTTGTGGGGCGGGGTCCATTCGTAGAGATCCCAAACGATCACCGGTAGGTGCGTTTTCCCCCCACAGGCACCGCCGTTGATCCACGCTTCGGGGGCTCTCGCCGCGGTCGTTTCCAGGCACCAAGGAGTGCTGCCTTCGTCGCGGATTGTCGCCAACATCGGGTTTTTGTCAGGCCCAATGATGTTCGTCGCGCAGAGGTCGGTTCCGGAATTGATCCCGAAGATGCCCCCCGTTTGGATTGCCACTTTGGTCCCGGTGTTTTCTTTCACCTCCCCTAAGAAGCCAACCAGGCAGACCACGTTGCCGAGCGTCGTGGTGAAGGCGAATTCGCCGAAGCTGTTGTACACGGTGGTGCCGACTTTGATCGTCGCGCCCGCTTTGTGTTTGAGGACCGGTGAGGCCCCCGCGCTCGCCGCGAGCGCTCCGAGCAACGCAACGACGAGCACCAGGACCGCCAACGTCCGGATATTGCGCATCTGAAGTCCTTCCTATCTCCCGAGAGCTACCATGCTCCCCATTGCTCAATATTCTCAGTGTAAACGCTCGGGAGCCGGTGGGGAGCCGGCCGCGTTTCGCCTCAGGCCGCCTGCGGTAAGTACTGCTGCCACGCAGACGGGATCTTCGGGCTCGCCACCTGGATGAACACGGTCGGCTCTGGCGCCTTCGGCGCCTGCTTCGGGTGCATGTGGATCTCACGGGGGAGGCGGTTGCCCTTGCGGCGGTTGCAGGTTGCGCAGGCGGCGACGATGTTCTCCCAGACGGATTTGCCGCCGCGGGAGCGGGGGATCACGTGGTCGACGGTGAGGCCGGACTTGGTCGAGCCGCAGTACTGGCAGGTCCAGGAGTCGCGGGCGAGCACGGCGCGGCGGGTGATCTTGCGGCGATGGGCCTCGCGCGGGATCCGCACGTAGTTGACGAGACGGATCACGTCGGGGCGCTCTAGCGCCATGTGCTCGGAGTGCAGGGCGCCTTCGCGGCGCTCGAGCAGCTCTGCTTTTTGCTTGAGCAAGAGCACGGCGGCTCGTCTCAGCGTGCAGACGTTGATCGGCTCATACGTCGCATTGAGGACCAAGACGCGTGCCATGGTGCCCAGGATTGTAGGGGGACGACGGGTTGGCCAGCCAAATGGAGGGCTCAGGAGCGCGGATAGGAGCCGAGGATTCGGACCGATTCCGCCTTCGTGCGCAGCTCCTCGATCGCCGCCGCGACCGGCTCCTCGGTCAGCGCGCCCTCGAGGTCGCAGAAGAACATGTAGCGCCCAAGGCCCTGGCGCATCGGCCGCGACTCGATCCGGCTGAGGTTGATCCCCCGCGAGGAGAAGACGGCCAGCGCCTCCACCAGCGCCCCCGGATGGTCCTCGCCGAGCTCGGAGAACACCAGCGACGTCTTCCACGGCCCAACGCCGGCCGGCTCGGTGTCGGCCGGGGCGATCCAGACGAAGCGGGTGACGTTGGCGCTCTCGTCCTCGACCCCTTCGCGCAGCAGCGCGCAGCCGTAGAGGCCGGCCGCGGCGCGAGCGCCGAGTGCTGCCCAAGGCCGCTGCGACTCGCTGACCATTCGCACCGCCGCCGCGGTGCTGCTGACGCTGCGCAGTTCGATCCCGGGCAGCGCCTCGCGCAGGAAGTGCGCGCATTGGGCCAGCGGCTGGGGGTGGGAAAGCACCGCCTCGACGTCCTCGACGCCGATGCCCTCGCGGGCGATCAGGTGGACCCGCACCCGGTAGTCGTGCTCGCCGACGATGGTGACCGCCTCGGTCTCGAAGGCGAGCGCATCGAGGGTCGGCCGCACCGATCCCTCGATCGAGTTCTCGAACGGGACCAGGGCCCGGTCGGCCTCGCCGCGCTCGACGGCGAGGATCGCGTCGGGGATCGTCGCCGTTCGCAGCGGCTCGAACTCGGTGGTGCCGATCGCTTCGCCGAGCGCGTCCTCGGTGAAGGTTCCCGCTGGCCCGAGGTAGGCGATTCGCATGCTCGGGGACCTATTCGACGACGAGGGTGTAGCTGGCTTCGTTGTTGTCGGTGACTTTCTCACCGGGCACCGCGTCGACTTTGACTTCCAACGTCACTTCGCCTGCTTTCGGCGTCGGCGTCAGTGGGATCACCGCGGTCGCGATTTCTCCGGCTTCGATGCTGCTGATGTCCCCCTGCAGGGTGTTGCCTTCGACCGAGACCGAGACGGCGACGCCGTTCTCGGCGGATTCGCCCTGGTTTTGTACCTGCACTTCGACTTCGATCGATTCTTCGCCGCTGACCGCCACCGGCGCCCCTTCGGCCAGTTCGTTGCCGTTGACGCTGACTCCGATCAGGCCGAGGCCGTGGATGCCCGGCGTTTCGGCTTCGCCGCCGGCGGAGCCGCTGACCCCGCCGAGCGCGGCCGCGACTTCGGTTTCGTCGAGCCATTTGTCGTCGGGCAGGAAGGTGCTCTCCGGGACGTCGTCCCCCTCGATCCCGTTGGACGCCAGGACGCTGTCGATTTCCGGGCGCACGATCGTTTCGTAGAGGACGTCGGCGGCGAGCAGCTTCTGCATCTGATTGGCGATCCCGGCGATCGCTTTGGCCGAGCCGATCTCACCGAGCGCGGTGCTCATCTTTTCGGCGATTTCGTTCATCGCGTTGGCGCGCAGTTCGTAGACCAGCTCCAGGGTGTCCTGGGCGTTGCCCATGTCGCCGGGGGCGCCGAGGCCGTCGACCCGCGAGGCGTAACTGTCCATCGCGCTGCGATCGGCGTTGACCTGCTCGACGAAATCGGTGACGGTGAGGCTGCTCGGGTCTTCGAGCTTGCCGAAGAAGGTTTTGCTCGTCTGCGAGGTCTCGTCGACGATCTGGGTGACGTTGCGCGCGTAGTCGCTGAGCTCGCGGTTGGCGCGCGCGTCGAGGCAACCCTTGATCCCGAGCACGATCAGGATCAGCACGATCAGGCCGCCGCCGAGGGCGAGACCGCGCCGGAGCATGATCTGCTGGCGTTCGGGTCGTCGTTTGGGCCGCTCGCGTCGTCGCGGCCCTCGTGCTGCTGAATCCTCCAAAAGAGCGCTCTCCAGGCTGGTTGGCTGGGTCGAGAGTATGAAGCCTGGTGGGGTCGGGACGCGAAGAGAGGCCGCAAACGGTGACTTTTTCCCACCTTGGAATCCCGCATCCAGGCGCAGGAGAGCCCAATCCCACGGCGAATTGCAAAGAGCTTTGGTCGGCTCACTGGTGCTCAACCGCTTCCTGATCGAGCGCCGCATTGGCAGCGGCGGCTTCGGCGTTGTCTACGAGGCCTGGGACGGTCGCCTCGAGCGCCCGGTCGCGGTCAAGGCGATCGAGCAGCGCGGCGAGGCCGGGCGCCGCGTGCTGCGCGAGGCACAGGCGGCCGCCCGCCTCAACCATCCCGGCATCGTCACCCTCTACGAGCTCGGCGAGGAGGACGGCAACGCGCTGCTGGTCACCGAGCTGGTCGAGGGCTCGACCCTGGCCCGCCTCGCCCACGACGGCGAGCTCTCCGACCGCGAGATCGGCGAGATCGGCGCCGACCTCTGCGAGGCGCTCGACCACGCCCACTCGCGCGGCGTCGTCCACCGCGACATCAAGCCCCAGAACGTCCAGGTGACCGACACCGAGCCGCGGGCGAAGCTGATGGACTTCGGGATCGCCCGGCTCGCCGACGAGGCGCCGATGACCATGACCGGCGACGTCGTCGGCACCCTCGCCTACATGTCTCCCGAGCAGGCCGAGGGCCGTCCCGCCGGACCCGAGGCCGACGTCTACTCGCTGGCGCTGACCCTGTACGAGTGCTGGAGCGGCGAGAACCCGCACCGGCGCTCGAACCCGGCGGCGACCGCCCGCGCGATCGGCGACCGCCCACGGCGCCTGCGCCGCCTACGCCCGGACCTGCCGCGCGAGCTCGCCGACGAGATCGACGCCTGCCTGGCGCGGCGCCCCAACCAGCGACCCTCGCTGGAGCAGCTCGGCACCGCGATCGAGGATTCGCTGGACTATCTTGCCGAGCACACTCCCGAGCGCCGGCCCCACGTCCTCCGCCGCCTCAGCGCCGTCGCCGTCGCCGCCACGGCCACCGGCTTCCTGATCGCCGGTCATGGGGTCCTTCTCCCCTAGAGTTTCCGGCCTCGGCTCCCCGGGCAGGGGGAGCTGAACCACCGACCCGACCCAGATGGATTGATCCGATCGGCATCTTCCGCAAACTCGAGTCCAGCATCGAAGGCCTCGTCGAGGGCGTCTTCAGTCGCACCTTCAGCTCCGAGGTGCAGCCGGTCGAACTGGCGCGCAAACTGGCGAAGGAAATGGACGCCCACAAGACCGCCTCGGTCCAGCGCGTCTACGTCCCCAACGAGTACATGGTCTACCTCTCCAAGCAGGACCGCTCGAAGCTCGAGGGGTACGAGCGCTCGCTCGAGCAGGAGCTCTCGGGCTACCTGCTGGAGCACGCGCGCCGGCGCGGCTACGACCTGTTGACCCGGCCCGCGGTCGAGTTCTCCACCGACGAGCGCCTGCGGCTGGGCGAGTTCGGGATCCAGGCGCGGCTGGTGAAGCCGCCCGCCCACGAGGGCGAGCAACCCAAACAGGGCGAAGAGGGCCACACGATGGTCTACTCGGCCGTGCGCGAGCGGGATCGCGGCCGCCCCAAACGCCCCGAGGAGGCGGTCGGGGCGCTGGTCTCGACCCGGGCGGTGGTCTCGCTCGACGACCGTCGCTATGTGCTCGACGGCCCGCGGGCGACGATCGGCCGCTCGAAGTCGGTCGAGTGCGTCCTCTCCGACCCGAACGTCTCCCGCCGCCACGCCGAGTTGCGCCGGGCCGAGTCCGGCGACTGGCAGATCGTCGACCTCGGCTCGACCAACGGGATCAAGGTCAACGGCCGCCGGGTCGCCTCGACTCGACTCAGCCCCGGCGACCAGGTGACCGTCGGCACGACCACCTTCCTCTTCGACATCGAGCAGTGAATTGCATTTCAGGGCCCTAATGACGAGGTTCAGGCGCCGTCGGGCAAGGACGCAGGGAGCCCGAATGGCAGCGCCATTTGGGCGACTGAGGACGCGGCCCGGTGGCGATCTGGGCCCGTCATTAGGGTGCTGACGTGGATTACGACCCTATTTCGGTAGCTCTCAAATTCGGCTTCCTCGCCGTGCTTTATTTGTTCCTGCTGGTGATCGCGCGGAGCGCTTTCAAGGACCTGCGGCGAACGACCTCGCCGGCCCCCGACGCGACCGGCTTCCACGCCGCACCCGCGTACTCGGAGGTGGTCCGCGGCGACGATGCCTGGCTCGTCGTCGAGCGCGGCGGCGGCCTCGAAGCCGACCAGCGCTTCGATCTGATCGGTGGCCTCTCGATCGGTCGCTCGCGCGACTCCGACGTGCAGATCGAGGATCGCTACGCCTCCAGCCTCCACGCCCGAGTCTTTTCGCGTGAGGCGCGTTTCTTCGTCGAGGACATGAACTCGACCAACGGCACTCTGCTCAACGGCGCCACCCTGAAAGGGGAGGCGGAGTTGATCGACGGCGACAGCGTGCAGATCGGCGACACGGTGTTCAGGTTCGAGGTGCGCTGAGATGGCTCTCCGCGTAGACGACGCCGCGTACCGCACCGACACCGGGCGCCAGCGCAACGCCAACGAGGACTCGTTGTTCACCCGCAACCCGGTCTTCGTCGTCGCCGACGGGATGGGCGGCGCGCAGGCCGGCGAGGTCGCCTCCAAAGCCGCCGCCGAGTCGTTCGACCGCGAGCTGCCGCCCAGCCTCGCGCCGGAGCGGATCCTCGAGGAAACGATCAAGGCGGCCAACCGCACGATCCACGAGCAGGCCCGCAGCAACCCCGACCTGGCCGGGATGGGGACGACCACCACCGCGGTGATCGTCGACCCCGAGGCCGAGACGGTCGCGATCGGTCACGTCGGCGACAGCCGCGCCTACCGCCTGCGCGACGGCAAACTGGAGCGCTTGACCCGCGACCACTCGCTGGTCGAGGAGATGCGCCGCAAGGGCCAGCTGACCGACGCCCAGGCCGAGGACCATCCGCAGCGCTCGATCATCACCCGCGCGCTCGGCCCCGAACCGGAGGTCGAGGTCGACCTGCAGACCGTCCCCGCCCTCGCCGGCGACGTCTTCCTGATCTGCTCCGACGGTCTGACGACGATGCTCGACGACGCCAAGATCGCCCACATCCTCAGCCGCGCCTCGACGATGGAGTCGGCGGTGCGGGCGCTGGTCGACGAAGCCAACCGCGCCGGCGGCCGCGACAACATCTCCGTCGTCGCCTTCAAGCTCGAGGACGCCGCCGCGCCGCAGACCGCGGCGGAGGGCGCCACCCTGATCGGGGCCAGCGCCGAGGAGGAGGGCCTGACCGCCGCCGAGGTCCGCCGCCGCGCCGCCGCCGAGGCCGCCCGCCAGCGCCGTGAGCAGACCCCGGCGAAGAAGTCGCACCGCGGGCTCAAGCGCGCCGCCGCGATCCTCGTCGCGCTGCTCGTCATCGGGGCACTCGCATTCGGCGCCTGGTACGGCAACCGCCAGGTCTGGTTTCTCGGCACCGACGACGCCGGCCGCGTCGCCCTCTACCGCGGCCTGCCCTATGAGCTGCCTTTCGGTGTGAAGCTCTACGACGAGCGCTACGCGAGCCCGATCCAGACCGACTCGCTGCCGCCGCGCCGCCGCGAGGCGGTCAGCGGCCATGACCTGCGTTCGCGCGATGACGCGGTCTCGCTGGTCGAAGACATCGAACGGGCCCAGGGGGTCAAGTGACCGCGGGCGGTCACTGGTGACCTCCGCTCGGAACCGGGAGCTGGTTGCCCTGGTTCCAGTCGCGATCCTCCTCACCGCCGGCTTCGCCGCCGTCTTCGCCCAGGAGGAAGCGCGCCTGGGCAACCTCAGCATGATCTACGGCGCCTACTTCCTCGCCGTCTGCGTCGCCACCCATATCTACCTGCGGATCCGCCTCCCCAACGCCGATCCCTACCTGTTCCCGCTGGTCGCGCTGTTGACCGCGTTCGGGCTGGTGATGATCTATCGGATCGACGAAGGGCTCGCCCGCGACCAGGCCAACTGGTTCGTGATGGGCTTGATCCTCTTCGCCCTGACGATCCAGTTCCTGCGCGACTACGAGGTTCTGGAGCGCTACCGCTACACGATCGCCGGCGCCGGCCTGCTGCTCTTGCTGGCGCCACGGCTGCCGGGAATCGGCCAGCAGGTCAACGGCGCCTACCTCGGGGTCGACATCGGGCCGCTCGCCTTCCAGCCGGCCGAGTTCGCGAAGATCGCGATCGTCATCTTCCTCGCCAGTTACCTGCGCGAGAACCGCGAGGTCCTGATCGTCGGTGCCAAGCGGGTGCTGGGGGTGACGCTGCCGCCGCTCAAGCACTTCGGGCCGATGCTGGTCGTCTGGGGCGCCTCGATGTTCATGCTCGTCTTCATCCGCGACCTCGGCAGCTCGCTGATGTTCTTCGCCGCCTTCCTCGCCCTGCTCTACGTAGCCACCGGGCGCTTTTCGTTCGTCGTGATCGGGATGGCGATGTTCCTGGTCGGCGCCTGGTTCTTCGCCAGCACCGTGCCCCACGTCCAGGACCGGGTCGAGATCTGGCTCGACCCCTACCAGGACCCGCGCGAAACCGGGTACCAGATCCTGCAGTCGATCTTCGCCCAGGCCGACGGCGGCTTGTTCGGCAAAGGCTTCGGACAGTCCCTGATTACGATCCCCGGCACCGACGACGCCTTGCTGCCGGCGGCGCAGACCGACACGATCTACTCGCTGATCGTCAACGAGGTGGGGCTGTTCGGGGCCTGTGGGGTGATCCTGATCTACCTGCTGATCGCCGCCCGCGGCTTCAAGATCGCCCTGCTCGCCTCCGACGGCTTCTCGAAGCTGCTGGCGACGGGGCTGACCGCGGTCTTCTCGATCCAGGCCTTCGTGATCATCGGCGGCGTCACCCGGGTGATCCCGCTGACCGGCGTCACCCTGCCCTTCATCAGCTACGGCGGCAGCTCGATCCTCGCCAACTTCGTGCTGCTGGCGCTGTTGCTGCTGATTTCCGACCGCGCCCGCCGTGAGGCGGTCGAGCCGGCCGGCCGCGACCTTGCCCTGGGGAGAGCATGAACCGCCAGATCGTCAAATTGTTCGCCTTCATCGTCGTCCTCTTCGGCGTCCTGGTCGCCTTCACGTCCTATTGGTCGGTTTTCGACGCCGAGGCGCTGAAGGAAAAGGACGCGAACAAGCGGCCGCTGTTCGAGCAGCAGCAGATCGAGCGGGGACGCATCCTCAGCGCCGACGGCGTCGTCATCGCCAGGTCGGTGCCGAAGGGCAAGGGGGACGGGCTGCGGTACGTGCGTCGTTACCCGGAGGGGGCGCTCTACGGTCACCCGATCGGCTACAGCTACATGCAGTACGGCGATTCCGAGTTCGAGGCCTTCCACAACGACACCCTGGTCGGGGAGGAAGGGGAATTCAGCTCGATCCTCGACGAGCTGACCGGAGCCAAGCAGGAGGGCAACGACATCGTCACCAGCATCGACTCGCACGCGCAGCAGGTCGCGCTTGCCGACCTCGAGGCGGCCGGCTTCGGCGCCGTGGTCGCGATCGAGCCGAAGAGCGGCCGGGTCGAGGTGATGGCCTCGAACAAGCCCTACGACCCGAACCGGATCCCCGACGAAATCGAACAGTTCTTCCAGAACGAACTGGAAACGCCGCTGCTCAATCGCGCCACCCAGGGCCGCTACCCGCCGGGATCGACCTTCAAGGTCGTGACCGCCGCCGCCGGCCTCGAAAGCGGCGCGATCACCCCGGAGACGACGATCAACGCGCCGGGGACGCTGGAAGTCGAAGGCCAGCCGCTGAGCAACGACTTCAACGACGACTTCGGCGATATCGCCCTCGACACGGCGCTGACCAACTCGGTCAACACCTGGTTCGCCCAGCTCGGGCAGGAGGTCGGCGGCGACACCCTGTTCGAAACGATGCGCAAGTTCGGCTTCGGCGCGACGCCGCCGATCGACCTGCCCGACGACGAGGTCTACGTCAGCGGCGTCAGCGAAGGCAACCAGGTGCTCGGCCCGGGTGACGCGGTCGACGTGGCGCGCGTCGCGATCGGGCAGGAGCGGCTGCTGGCGACCCCGCTGCAGATGGCGATGGTGGCCGCCGCGGTCGCCAACAAGGGCAAGCTGATGAAGCCGCAGATCTGGAGCCGCGTCGTCGATCCCGACGGGCGCACGACCGAAAAGCTCGACCCCTCCGAGTACAGCCAGCCGATCAGCGCCCAGACCGCGGAAGACCTGACCACGGCGATGGAAGGCGTGGTCGACGAAGGCACCGGTACCAACGCGAGGATCGAAGGCGTGGCCGTGGCCGGCAAGACCGGAACCGCGGAAACGCCTGGCAACAAGTCGTGTGGCGGCGGGGCCGAAGAAAACCAGGCCTGGTTCATCGGCTTCGCGCCCGCCGACGACCCCCAGGTCGCGATCGCGGCCAGCGTCGAGTGCACGCCCGAATTCGGCGGCGACGTCGCCGCGCCGATTTTCCGCGACGTCGCCGAAGCGCTCTTGGAAGACGAATGAGACCGAGCTCGCAATTCAAAGGAGGAGCAGTTGCCTGAGGTCACCGAGGGGAGCGTCGTCGACGGCCGCTACCGGGTCGTGCGCCGGCTCGGCAGCGGCGGCATGGCCGACGTCTGGCTGGCCGAGGACACCCACCTGCAACGGCGGGTGGCCCTGAAGGTCCTGCACCGCCGCTTCGCCCAGGACCGCGAGTTCGTCGAGCGCTTCCGCCGTGAGGCCGAGTCGGCGGCGGGACTGCAGCATCCCAACGTCGTCGCCGTCTACGACCGCGGCGAGTTCGACGGCAGCTACTACATCGCCATGCAGTACGTGGAGGGGCCCACCCTGAAGGAGCTGATCGACCGCGGCCTCGCCCCCGAGGAGGCGGTGGCGCTGATCCGCCAGGTCCTCGAGGCGGCACGCTTCGCCCACCGGCACGGGATCGTTCACCGCGACCTCAAGCCGCAGAACGTGATCGTCAATCCCGAGGGCGTGGCGATGGTCACCGACTTCGGCATCGCCCGCGCCGGCGTTTCCGAGATCACCCAGACCGGCTCGGTGATGGGGACCCCGCACTACCTCAGCCCCGAGCAGGCCCAGGGCTTCGAGGTCACCTCTGTCTCCGACCTCTACTCGATCGGGGTTCTCCTCTACGAGGCGCTGACCGGGCGGGTCCCGTTCGAGGGCGAAAGCGCGGTCGCGGTGGCGATGAAACAGGTCTCGCAGACGCCGCAACGGCCGAGCTCGATCAACCCGAGGGTCTCGCCGGCGCTCGACGCGGTCGTGATGCGGGCGCTGGAGAAGGACCCCGGCCAGCGCTTCCAGAGCGCCGACGCCTTCATCGCTGCCCTCGACGCGGCGATGAAGGCACCGGGCGGACCCGGGACCGCCGACTTCGCGGCGCTGCCGCCGGTGGTCGCCGTGCCGGTCGAGGAGGACCTCGAGGAGGAGAAGGACAACCGCCGGCGCAACTGGATCATCGCCGCCGCCGCCGCGATTCTGATCGGCATCCTCGTCGGCCTCGCCCTGACCCGCGACAACACGACCGAGGTGCCGAACGTGACCGGCGAATCGCGCAGCGCCGCGACCACCCGTCTCGAACTCAACGGCTTCTCGGTCAAAGTAGAAGAAGTGCAGCGCCAGGCCGCCCGCAACACCGTGCTGGAGCAGGACCCGGTGCCGGGCCCGACCGAAGAAGACTGCTCGTTCGTCGGCTTCTTCTGCTCGAAGCCTACCGTCACCCTGACGATCAGCCAGGGCCCCGGCACCGGCACCGTGCCCGGCGTCGCCGGCCTGACCGAAGGCGAAGCGATCGAACGGATCGAGGCGGCTGGCTTCGAAACCGCGGTCCAGCGGGTCAACTCGGCCACGGTCGAGGAAGGGCTCGTCGTCAACTCCGAACCGTCGGGGAACAGCACCGCGACCAACGGCTCGACGGTGACGATCAACGTCTCGCGCGGTCCAAAGCTGATCAAGGTCCCGGTCCTCGTCGGCGCCCAGCGCGACGTCGCCGTCGAACGGATCCGCGGGCGCGGCCTCGAGCCGGCTGTCTCCGAAGAAGAAAGCAACGCCCCCGAAGGTCAGGTGATCAACCAGTCGCCCGACGCGGGCAGCCGGGCGGCGCCGGGGTCGAGCGTCTCGATCGTCGTCTCCAAGGGCGAAAAACAGGCCAAGGTCCCGAACGTGATCGGCAAGGAACGGCGCGAAGCCGTGGAAGCGATCCGCGCCGCCGGCCTCGCCCCCTTCGTCGAAGAAGAAGAAACCGAAGTCCTCGGCCAGGTGGGTCGCGTCGTCGACCAGTTCCCGCCGCCCGGGCAGGAGTTGGCGCCGGGGTCGGAAGTGACCCTGGTCGTCGGCAAGGCCGCGCCGATCGAACCGGAAGCAGAAGAATGAGGCCCGCGAGAGCGCAGGTCCGCGGATGAAGGTGGCGGTGCTCGCCGGCGGCCGCTCCTCCGAGCACGACGTCTCGCTGCGCTCGGGCGCGGCGGTTGCCGCCGGCCTGCGCGAGGCCGGACACGAGCCGATCGAGGTGACGATCGCCCGCAACGGCCACTGGAGTCACGCGGGCGACAGCGTTGAACTCGTCCCCGCCGCCGGCCTGCTCGGCGCCGACGCCGTCTTCCCGGCCCTGCACGGTCCCTTCGGCGAGGACGGCAGCATCCAAGGCCTGCTCGAGTGGCTCGACGTCCCCTATGTCGGCTCCGACGTCCTCTCTTCGGCGATCTGCATGGACAAGCTGACCCTGAAGCGACTCTTCGCCTCGCACGGCATTCCCCAGGTCGACTTCACCGCGGTCGAGGGCAACGACTGGTGGGGGCGCTGCGAGCAGCTGGGCCTCCCGCTCTGGGTCAAGCCTTCACGCCTGGGCTCGAGTGTCGGCATTACCCGGGTCGAGCGGCTGGAGGACCTCGACGAGGCGGTCGAGCTGGCCCTCCGTCACGACCCGCGGGTGATCGTCGAGGCCTCGGCCAGGGGCCGCGAGGTCGAGTGCTCGGTGCTCGGCAACGAGGAGCCGCTCACCTCGCTCCCAGGTGAGGTCGTCGCCCACGCCGACTGGTACGACTTCGAGGCGAAGTACACCGAGGGGGGGATGGAGCTGCGGGTGCCGGCGCCGATCGACGCGGCGGCGGTGTCGCGCGTGCGCGAGCTGGCCGGCGCGACCTTCGCCCTCGCCGGCTGCGCGGGCCTGGCCCGCTGCGACTTCTTCGTCGAGCCCGACGGAGAGGTGCTGGTCAACGAGATCAACACGATGCCCGGCTTCACCGAGACCAGCGTCTACGCGAAGCTGCTCGAGGCCAGCGAGATCTCCTATCCAGATGTCTGCGACCGTTTGGTCCAGCTGGCCGTTGAGCGCCACCGCCGCGCCCGCTCGCACGAGTTCTAGCGCCAGTCGCCTTATTCGATCAGCTTCACGTCGCTGATCTCGAGCTGATAGCGACCCGGCTGGTCGCGCGAGGGGGCCGCCTTGTTGAACCAGATCAGGAAGTACTTGGACGGGGTCGGGACTTCGACCTCGACCTCGGCGACCTCGCCGGCTTCGGTCACCGCGCCGACCGGTTCGCCCCATTCCTCGAGCTCTTCCGGCGCTTCGGTGGCGGCCGCGTAGATTTCGGCGTCGTAGCCGGGGGCGCCCCGGATAACGACCTCCGACGGCTTTACGGCGCCCTCCGCGGCCACGTAGAGGCCGACCCCTTCGTTCGGGCCCGACTTGGTGCCGGCGAAGGTCTGGTCGTCGTAGTGCTCGCTGGTCCAGGCGGTGGAGAGGTTGCCGTCGAGGGCGAGGCTGACCACTTCCGGGTCCTCTTCGCCGTCGCCCTTGGGATCGAAGTCGGTGGCCGATTCGAGCGGGATCGACTTGCCCTTGCCCTTCAGCGCCCCGCCCCCGCCGGAGGGGGCGTCGCCCCCTCCGATCAGCGCCGTCGCCGCCAGGGCACCGCCGCCGACGAGGACGATCAGCGCGATCGCCGCCCAGGACCACCTGGTGCGGTCGGAGAGCTTGCGTTTGGCCGGCGGCACCGCGTCGAGGACGCTGGTCGCCTCGCCGGTGGTCGAGCCCGCCCGCGCCGCCTCGACTTCGAGCGCGGTCGAGAGGTCGTCGATCATCTCGCCGACGTCCTGGTAGCGCCGCTCGGCGTCCTTGTCGGTCGCCCGCTCGACCACCAGCGCGGCTGCGGCGGAGACGTCCGGGCGCCGCTGCTGCACGTCCGGCAGGTCCTCGTTGACGTGTTTCATCGCCACCCCGACCTGGCTGTCGGCGTGGAAGGGGACCTGGCCGATCAGCATCTCGTAGAGGACGACGCCGAGCGAGTAGATGTCCGAGCGCGGGTCGGCGCCGTGGCCCATCGCCTGCTCGGGGGCGACGTAGTCGGTGGTGCCGAGGACGCGGCCGGTGGCAGTCATCCCGTCCTCTTCGAGCTGGCGGGAGATCCCGAAGTCGGTCAGCTTCGCCCGTCCCTCGGCGTCGATCAGGACGTTCTGGGGCTTGATGTCACGGTGGACCATGTTGCGGGCGTGGGCGACGGTGAGGCCGCGGGCGATCTCGATCGCGTAGGCGAGCGCCTCCTGCGGGTCGAGCGCGCCGACCCGGGCGATCCGCTGCTTCAGCGTCTCCCCTTCGACGTACTCGAAGACGATGTAGGGGTGGCCGCCGTCCTCGCCGGCATCGATCACGGCGACGACGTTGGGGTGCGAGAGCTTGGCGACGGCGCGGGCCTCCTGGCGGAAGCGCTCGAGCTGGTCGGCCTGCTCGGACATCTCGCGGTGCATGACCTTGACGGCAACGTCGCGGTCGAGGGTCTGGTCGCGGGCGAGGTAGACGGTCGACATGCCGCCGCTGCCGAGCTTGGCCGCCAGCCGGTAGCGGCCCGAGAGCACGGTGCCGATCATTTTGGAGCTTGTCGAGGCGGGGTCCATTCAGCTGTCGGCGCCTACGTTATGAGGCAGCGGCGGCGTTGTGAAGATTGCAGGTCGTATGCGGGAAAAACTGCGCCTGAGCTCAACCCGCGACGCGCCGTGGGCCGTCGATCGCACGGCCGATCCGCTGCGCCGCCGGGTAGTGGGCGCGCAAGAGGTCCAGCGTGGGAGCTTCGTCAGCGGCCGGGACGACGACGCAGAAGCCGCAGCCCATGTTGAAGACCTCCTTCATCTCGGCCTCGGAGACGTCGCCGCGCTCCTGGATCAGGGCGAAGACGTCCGGCACCGGCAGCGGGTCGTCGATCACATAGCCGACGTCGGCCGCCAGGCGCAGCAGGTTGCCGGTGCCGCCCGAGGTGATGTGGGCGAGGCCGCGCACGTCGACCGCTGAGCGCAGCAGCTCGACCACCGGCTTGACGTAGATCTCGGTCGGCTCCATGAGGACGTCGCCGAGCGGCCGGCCAAGGCGTTCGTCGTCGAGGGGAATCCCGACCAGCGTGGTGCGGGCGAGCGTGTAGCCGTTGGAGTGCAGGCCGGTGGAAGGCAGGCCGATCACCGCGTCGCCGGGCTCCACCGCGGAGCCGTCGATGATCGCGTCGAGGGCGATGGTCCCGAAGCAGGCGCCGGAGACGTCGACGCCGCGGACGAGTTCGCCGAGCTGGGCCAGCTCGCCGCCGGGGATCTCGATCCCCGCTCGCTCCGCGCCCCGCGCCAGGCCGACGCCGATTTCCTCGCAGATCGCCGGGTCGGCCTTCTCGATCGCGATGTAGTCGAGCATCGCCAGCGGCTCGGCGCCGACGCAGATCACGTCGTTCACGTTCATCGCCACGCAGTCGATCCCGACCGTGTCGAACCGGCCCAGCTCCTGGGCGACGATCAGCTTGGTGCCGACCCCGTCGGTCGAGAGCGCGATCCCGGTCCGCTCGTCGATCCGGATCACGCTCGCGTAGTGGCCCGGTAGTGGCACCTGAGCCGAGGGTCGCCCCAGCTTGATTGCACCGAGCGCTCGGACCAGACCGGCGACGGCGGAGTCGGCGGCACCCTGGTCGACCCCGGCTTTGGCGTAGGCCTCGCTCATCATTTGCCGCCCAGCTTTGCAAGAACGGCGGCTGCCAGGGCGACCCGGTAGGCCGCGTAGGGCCAGAGCGCCCGGTCGCGCTCGACCAACCCGATCAGCCGCTGCGAGGCCAGCGTCGAGGCGAAGGAGGCGCCGACGCCGACCGCGAGCGAGCGGCGCAGCTCCGGCGGGGTGCCGCGGCGGGCGAGGCGAACCCCCTTCAGGGCCGTGGCGCCGACGATGATCGGCAGCGCGATCGTGCGCGAGAGCAGGTTCGCCTGGTCGCGTGAGAAGCGCCGCCAGCGGGCGGCCGCGAGGGTGATGCCGTTGCGGGAGACGCCCGGCGCCAGCGCCGCCGCCTGGGCGATCCCAAGCACCAGCCCGTCGGCCGCCGTCGCCTCTCCCCGTCCGCGCTGCTGCGGTCGCTGGTCGGCGGCGAGCATCGCCGCGGCGCCGGCCAGGAGCCCGTAAGCGGTCGCCCGCGCTCCGCCGAGCCGACGCTCGATCTGGCGCTCGAGCGTGTAGCCGACGATCGCCGCCGGCAGGAAGGAGAGCGCCAGCAGGAGCGCCCGGTGGGCGTCGAACCCGCGCAGCTCGGTCGCGATCTCGCGCCGCTGGCCGATCAGCAGCGCCGCCGCGGCGCCCGCGTGCAGCGCCACCTCGAAGCTCTTGCGCAGCTCCGGGTCGATCTCCTCCCAGTCCCAGCCGGCGAGCCAGGGGACGAGGACGATGTGGGCGGAGCTGGAGATCGGCAGCAGCTCGGCCGGGCCCTGCACCAGCCCCAGCGCCACCGCCCGCGCGGTCGGGATCGCCGCCTGGCCGGCTTCGCTCAAGCGCCGCTGGAGCCGGCTGGCTCCGGGGTCGCCGCGCCCTCGTCCTCGCCCGGACCGCCGCCACGCCGCCGCTTGATCAGCAGATAGGCGAGGCCGACGATCGCGGCGACCACGACCATGTAGTCGAGGTAATGCAGGTGGCCGCGCCACTCCTCCCAGTTGTCGCCGACCGCTTCGCCGACCAGCGCCAGCATCAGCACCCAGGGGATGCAGCCGAGCAGGGTGAGGACCGTGAAGCGCCAGAACGGCATTTTCGCCACTCCCGCCGGCAGCGAGATGAAGGTGCGGATGATCGGCAGCATCCGGGAGAAGAACACGATCGCGTCGCCGTAGCGGGCAAATAGATCGTCGGCCCATTTCAGGTGCTTGGCATTGATGTGGATCAGCTTGTTCTTCTCCAGCAGGTCGATCCGTCCGTAGTAGCCGACGGCGTAGGCGACCCAGGAGCCGACCAGGTTGCCGAGCACGCCGGCGGCGACCACCCCGAACAGGCTGAGCTCGCCGGCGGCGACGCTGGAGCCGGCGAAGAGCATGATCGCCTCACTCGGGACCGGCAGGCAGGCGGACTCGAGCGCCATCAGCACGAAAACGGCCGGCAAACCGGTCGAACTGATGAAGTCGGTCCCCGCGTTGACGATCGGGTCGAGGAAGAAGTCGGTGACGCTTGCGTAGATGATCGGCATCAATGAAGCGCGGATTGTATGGATGACCCTTTACAGAGGCTAAACTCGCGGTGCCGATGAGCCGGTTGAACCATCCCGTCTACCGCAACCGGGTTCTGCAGGTAGCTGCCGACGGCCTGCTCGTCGCCCTGGCTTACTACCTCGCGTTCCAGCTGCGCTTCCTCGACGAGGGCGGCTGGCCGCAGCGCTACGAGGAGCTGTTCGCGCAGACGGTCGGCTTCGTCGTCGCCGGCAAGTTGATCGTCTTCGCCGCCTTCGGGCTCTACCAGAAGTGGTGGCGCTACGTCAGCGGTCGCGACTTCATGCTGATCCTCCGCGCCGTCGCCGTGGCCAGCGCGATCCTCGTCATCGTCTTCGCCGTCGTGCAGCCATTCTCGCCGACGCTGCCACGCTCGGTCGAGCTCACCGATTTCGTGCTGACGCTGATCCTGATCGCCGGCGCCAGGCTGGCGGTGCGGCTGATCGTCGAACGGCCCACCCGCGCCGACCGCATCCCCAAGCGTGAGGTGCTGGTGATCGGCGCCGGCGCCGGCGGCCAGATGGTCGTCCGCGAGCTGCAGCTCAACCCCAACCTCGGCTCGACCGCGATCGGTTTCATCGACGACGACCCACGCAAGCGCGGGATGCGGATGCTCGGCCTCAAGGTGCTCGGCTCGACCAAGGAGATCGCTTCGATCCTCGACGAGACCAAGCCCGCCGAGGTGGTGATCGCGATCCCCTCGGCGCCGGGGACCCTACGGGCGAAGGTCGTCGCCGCCTGCCGCGAGCGGCAGCTCCCCGTGCGCACCCTGCCAACCGTGTTCGAGCTCCTGCGCGGCGGCGTTCAGCTCAACCGCCAGCTGCGCGAGGTGCGGGTCGAGGACGTGCTCGGCCGCGACCCGATCGTCCGCGAGCTCGACCGCGTCGGCGCCTACCTGCGCGACCGCATCGTCCTCGTCACCGGCGCCGGCGGCTCGATCGGCTCCGAGCTCTGCCGCCAGATCGCCCAGGTCGGCCCGAAGCTGCTGGTCCTGCTCGACCACGCCGAGGACAACCTTTTCCAGATCGACCGTGAGATGGTCGAGGAGCGGCACTTCACCAACGTCGAGTCGGTGCTCGCCGACTGCAAGGAGCCGCACCGGATGCTGGAGGTGATGCAGCGCTTCAAGCCCGACGTCGTCTTCCACGCCGCCGCCTACAAGCACGTGCCGCTGATGGAGGCCAACCCGCTCGAGGCGGTCCGCAACAACGCGATCGCGACCCGGACCACGGCCGAAACCGCCGCCGCCTCGCAGGTCGAGCGCTTCGTCCTCATCTCCACCGACAAGGCGGTCAACCCGGCGACGGTGATGGGCGCCTCGAAGGCGATGGCCGAGTGGATCGTCGAGTCGGCCGGCAACAACCACCCCGGCACCCGCTTCGCCTCGGTCCGCTTCGGCAACGTGCTCGCCTCCTCCGGCAGCGTCGTGCCGATCTTCCGCAGCCAGATCGAGCGCGGCGGTCCGGTCACCGTCACCCACCCGGAGATGACGCGCTACTTCATGACGATCCCGGAGGCGGTCCAGATGGTGATCCGCGCCGGCGACATCGGCGCCGGCAAGGGCGAGGTCTTCGTGCTCGACATGGGCGAGCCGGTGAAGATCGTCGACCTCGCCCACAATATGATCCGGCTCGCCGGCTACGAGCCCGAACAGGACATCGCGCTGGAGTTCACCCAGCCGCGCCCGGGAGAGAAGCTGCACGAGGAGCTCTTCGACGACTCCGAGGCGCCGCAGCCGACGGCGGCGCGACGGATCAACCGGGCGGTCCGGACCACGCCGCTGGACCCCGAGTGGGTGGAGTCGACGCTCAACTCGCTGGAAGCGCTGGTGCTGGCCGGCGATGAGGCTAATCTGGCCGAGCGAGTTGTGGAGTTGATCTCCGCACGGGGTGGCGACTCCGCGAGGGTCGCATACGACGAGTAGCCTCTCGCAGCCACTTGGGTCACGCGATCGAACAAATCGGCTCCTACGCCGGGCTGGCGGCTTTCCTAGGGCTCGGCGTCTTCGCGCTGCTCTCGTTTACCCAGGCCCGGGACATCCGCCGCCTGCGCGATTGGGCCGGATCGGCGCCCGAGCGCGACGCCGAGCGCAAGGAGACGACCTCGACCGTCGCCGCCCAGCGGGCGGAGGAGCTGCGGGCGCTGGAGGAAGCGCGAACGGCTGAGCACGCCGCCGTCAACCAGCGCGAGGAGCGCCGCCTGCGGCGCGAGGAGGGGCTGCCGGAACTGACCCGCCGCGAGCGGATCGGCGGCTTCTTCTCCCGGCTCGGCGAGCGGCTTGCCGAACCGCGTTGGCTGGTCGCGATCTTCATCGTCATGGTCATCGTCGTGGGCGGCGCCGGGTACCTGCTGCTGAGCGGATCCGACGACGACGCCAGCGGCAAGAACGGCAAGCAGGCAGCGGCCAAGGTCAAGCCCGCCGACATCGAAGTCGCGGTCCTCAACGGCACCGCGACCGCCGGCCTCGCCGCCACCTACGGCGACAAGATCGAGACCAAGGGCTACGAGCTGGGCCGGGTGACCAATTCCGACGAACCGGCCGAAACGAGCGTGGTGATGTTCGCCCGTGGCCATAAACCGGAGGCCGAGAAGGTCGCCAAACAGCTCCAAATCCCGGACCTGCGGCTGATGACGGGGAGCATCGAAGCCGACTCGGGCGGGGCCAGCGTCGCGGTGATTATCGGCGAGGACGATGCCGAAGAAGCCGGTTAGCCGCTCTGCCGCGGCTGTCGTCTTCGCGCTGCTGATCCTCGCCACGGTCGCCGCCTTCGCCTGGTCGCAGCGGCTCAAGCGCGACCCACTGGTCCTCGACCGGGCGACCTTCGTCCCGGCCCCGATCCTGCACCCGAACAATCCCGCGCACGGCTTCACGCCCAACGGCGACTGCCGCTATGACCGGATCCGGATTCGCTTCCGCACCACCCAGTCCGACGACGGGACCGTGCAGGTAATCCGACCCGGCGGCCGGGTCGTGATCACCCTCGCGCGGGACGAGTTCCTCAAGCGCTACACGTTTCACACCTTCTTCTGGGACGGCCGCCAGCGCGGCGGCGGCATCGCCCGTCCCGGCCGTTACAAGCTGCGGGTGACGCTGTTGGGGCAGGACCGGGTCCTGGTCCCCCCGGGCGTGATCCGTCTTCATCGTGCGACCCGGCGACCAGGGAACGCCTGTACCGCTGAGGGTCCCGGGGGCGTGGCGCCGACGGCGGGCGCGGAGCGGGCGCCTTGAGCGACGTCCTTGCCGGCGGCGGGATCCTCGTCGCCGCTCTGGCCGCCGTCGCGGCGATCCTGCTGCCCCCGGGGCGGTTGCGCTCGGCGGCGATGCTCGCCGCGATCGCGCTCTTCCCGATCCTGATCCTCGGCGACCAGTGGCACACCCACCAGATCGTCGACCTCCGCCACGACAACGGCCGGATCGTCGTGCTGCTGGCGCTCGGCGCCGTGGCCGTCGGGGGGCTCGCCTACTTGTTCCGCCGCTGGCCGATCCTGCTGGCGCTGGCGATCGTCGCCGCGCTCCCCTTCCGCGTACCCCTGCACGCCGGCGGCGACACCGCCAACCTCCTGGTCCCGCTCTATCTGGTGATCGCGGGAGGTGTGATCGCCACTGCTCTGCGCGACTGGAAAGGAGCCGGACCGCCATCTCCCCCCGCTGGTCGGGCCGCCCGCTACCTGCCGCGGATTCTCGCGGCGGTCGTGGCCCTGTACGCGCTGCAGACGCTGTACTCGGAGGACTTCTCCAAGGGCCTGCAGAACGTCTGCTTCTTTTTGGTTCCGTTCAGCGTCGTCTACGCGCTGATCGCCGACGTCAAGTGGGACCGGCGCCTGCTGACCCTGGTCCTCTGCGTGGTCGGCGTTGAGGCGGCGGCCTTCGTCCTGGTCGGGACCGTCGAGTATGCGACGCGCGACCTTTTCTGGAACGACCAGGTGATCCGTTCCAACGAATTCCACACCTACTTCCGGGTCAACTCGGTCTTCTGGGATCCCAACGTCTACGGGCGCTACCTGGCGCTGGTGATCGTCCTCGCCACGGCGCCGTTGCTCTGGGTCCGCGACCGCCGGGACTTCGCCCTGCTGACGATTCTGATCGCGATCCTCTGGTTCGGGCTGGCCCAGACCTTCTCGCAGTCGAGCTTCATCGCCCTGGGGGCTGGCCTGGCGGTCCTGGCGGCGTTGCGCTGGAGCTGGCGCTGGACCCTGGCCGCGGTCGCGGTCGGACTGGTCGGTGCGGTGCTGGTCGTGACGCTGGTCGGTGGCTCGAACAAGATCAACTTTTCCCGCCTCAACATCGACACCAGTGGCCGCGCCAACCTCGTCTCCGGCGGCCTCGACCTGTTCGCCGAACGGCCGCTCTGGGGCTATGGCTCGGGCTCTTTCCAGGCCGCCTACCGCGACCACCGCGAGAACAAGGACGCGCCGGTCTCGATCTCCCACACCGAGCCGATCACCGTGGCCGCCGAGCAGGGGCTGCTGGGCCTGGCGCTCTATCTGGCGCTGATCGTCGTCGCTCTCTGGACGATGGGCGCCGGGATGTGGTCCCGCGCCGCCGAGCGAGCGCCCCCCTACGCGGGCCGCGGCGCCGTCCTCGCCGCCTTCGTGGCGCTGCTCGTGCACACGATGGCCTACGCCGGTTTCTACGAGGACCCGATCACCTGGGTGCTACTGGCGGTAGGCGCCTCGCTGGCCACCGCGGCGACGCGCGAGACCGCGATCCGCGACCCGGCATAGGCTCCTCGGATGTCCGGATACCTGCGTCGCCTGGCGAGCACCGGAGCCGCCTACACCGCGGCCAGCATCCTCTCGAAGCTGGTCGCGGTCGCGCTGCTGCCGCTCTACACGCGCTCCCTGACGCTCGGCGACTACGGCACCGCCGAGGTGCTCTTCGCCTCCGTCGTCTCGATCAGCATCGTCGTCCGCTTCGGCCTGATCGAGGCCCTGCTGCGCTTCTACTACAAGGACGACGAGGTGCCGGGGGAGGTCGTCTCGAGCACCTTCGCGGGGCTCTTCTGGTTCTCGACGATCGCGGCGCTGATCGCGTTGCCGTTCGCCGGGCCGATCTCCGAAGCCCTGCTCGACCCCAAGCCCGCCGAAGCGACCGTGGCCGCCGAGCTGACCCGGATCGCGATCGGCGGCCTCTGGGTGTTGACGATGTTCGAGTTCATGCTCACCCTGTTCCGGCTCGAGGAGCGAGCGCGCGCCTACTTCGTGACCACGATCCTCAACGTCCTGGTCACGATCGCGCTGACGATCGTGCTGGTGGTCGGCGCCGACGAGGGCGCCCGCGGCCTGCTGGTCGGCAGCTACGCGAGCGGCGCCGCCTTCGTCGCCGTGCTGATCGCGCTGCAGTGGCGGCGGCTCTCGCTCGTCTTCGACCCGGCACTGCTGAAGCGCCTGCTGCGGTTCGGGCTGCCGACGATGCCGGCCGAGGTCTCGCTCTACCTGCTCAACTTCGTCGACCGCATCATCATCGTCCGCACCCTCGGGGTCGCCGAGGCCGGCCTCTACTCGCTGGCGGTCAAGCTCGCGCAGGCGGTCAACATCCTCGTCCGCGGCTTCCAGCTCGCCTGGCCGCCGCTCGCCTACTCGATCCGCGACGACGACGAGGCCCGCCGCACCTACGCGACCGTCGTCACGCTCTTCGTCACCGCCTGCGCGTTTGTCGTCACCGGGATGTGGCTGTTCTCGCGCTGGATCGTGCGGGCGCTGGCGGCGCCGAAATTCTTCGACTCCTACGAAGCGGTCGGGCTGATCTCCACCGCCGTCACCCTCTATGCGCTCTACATGGTGATGGTGGTGATCCTCGGCAGGACCGGCCGCACCGAGTTCAACTTCCCCGCCGCCGCCGCGGCGCTCGCCGCCAACGTCATCCTCAACCTCCTGCTCGTTCCCTCGATGGGGATCGTCGGTGCCGGCCTCGCCCTCGTCGCCTCCTATCTGGTCGTGGTCGTGCTGATGTACGTGCTCACCCAGCGTCTCTTCCCGGTCCCTTACGAGTGGGGCCGCCTCGCCCGTGTCGCCCTCGCCACCACCGTCCTCGTCGGCCTCGGCGAGCTGCTGATGCCGACCTCCGGCGCGCTTGGCCTGCTCGGTCGCATCGCCCTCTTCGCCGCCTACCCCCTGGTCCTCTTCGCCAGCGGCTTCTTCACCTCCGGCGAGCGCCAGTGGCTCGCCCGCCTGCGCCACCCGAGCGAGATCGCCGCCGAGTTCAAACGAATGCGCGAAGCCCAGCCCGCGGTGGACGGCAGGTTGCCCGAGACCTACGAAGCGGAGCGCATGGACGAGGACTCGCGCTTCTGACGGCCCGCGGGGTCGCCATACGGCCTCCTCGGTCGGCCGAATAGCGCTGCTATTTCGGCCTCCCTGCGTCCTTGTCTGGCGACCCCGCGGCCGCGTCAGCCATGTCTTTCAGGCTTTCGCCGCGCTCGGGGTGCAGGGCCTGGCGGGCGTGGGCGCGGTAGACGTCGGCCGGCTGGCCGGGGATGAAGGTGGCGGCGAGGGCACGGACGGCGTAGGACCAGGCGGTCAGCCAGCGCACGGCGCGGGCCGCCCCCGCGCCGTGGTGCTTTCGCATGTACAGATCGCGGTTGCGGTGGAATTCGACGATCCGCGGCAGGCCGGTGGCGAGGTCGGTCGAGAGCTGGTCGTGGTGGACGGCGAGGGCCTCGGGGACGAAGAGGGCGTGCCAGCCGGCGCCGGCCAGCCGCTTGGCGAAGTCGCACTCGTCGTAGTAGACGAAGAAGCGGGAGTCGAGGTAGTCGACCCGCTTGGCGGCCTCGCGGCGGACCAGCAGCGCGCTCGATTGCGCCCACTCGACCTCGCGGGTCTCCCAGCCGGTGCTCTGGACGGTGAACAGGCGGTGCAGGAAGAGCGCCCCGGCGAAGGCGACGCCGACGCCGGGGAAGCGCCAGGCGCAGGGGACCGGGTTTTCCTCGGAGTCGAGCAGCCGCGGCCCCGCGGTCGCGGCGCGCGCGTCGTGCTCCAGCGCCGCGACCAGCGCCGCCGCCGCCCCCGACCGCAGCTCGGAGTCCTCGTTCAGCAGCAGGCAGTAGCGCCCGCGCGCCTCGCGCAAGAGGGTCGAGTCGTTTTCGGCCTTGCCGGTGCGCCGCTCGCGCTCGATCAGGCGGATCTCGCCGCCGACCTCGCGCACGGCATCGGCCGAGCCGTCGTCGGAGGCGTTGTCGAGGACCAGCACCTCGCGCTCCATCCCTTCCGGGTGGGTGCGCTCGATCGCCGCCAGGCAGGCGAGCAGGTAATCGCGGCCGTTCGTGTTCACGACGCAGTAGGAGAGCGTGGGCGGCACCGTCGGTCACGATAATCGGCCCTGACAGGAATCCGACATTTCCCTGCCGGGAACCTGTTGTCCGAGATGAAGGTTCAGCTAGTCGACCCCTCGGCGTTCACGCCGCCCTACGACCGCGCCCTCGCGGCGGCGCTGGCGCGCGGCGGCGCCGAGGTGGAGCTGCTGACCTCGAAGTTCCTCCACGGCGACGTGCCCCCGGCCGAGGGCTACGCCGTCGATGAGCGCTTCTACCGGCGCAGCGCCGCCCGCGGGCTCGAAGCCCGCGCTCGCCTTCCCTTCAAGGCGGCAGAGCACGTCCCCGACATGCTGCGCCTGCGCCGCGCCCTCGACGCCGACGTCGTTCATTACCAGTGGCTGACCGCGCCGTCGCTCGACGCGCTGCTGCTGCCACGCCGCCGTCCGCGGGTGATGACGGCTCACTACATCCTGCCCCCCGAGGCGACCGGCACCCGCGCCCTCGCCGCCCATTTCGCCTTCGGCCGCATGGACGCGGTGATCGCCCACTCCGAGCATTCCGCCGCCCGCCTGCGCGACCAGGTCCGCCTCGACCCCGGGCGCGTCCACGTGATCCCCCACGGCGCCTTCGACTACCTGACTCGGCTGCCGCTGGAGAAGCCGCTGCCGCCCGAGCTGGAGGGCGCCGAGGGCCCGGTGATCCTCTGCTTCGGCCTGCTGCGCCCTTACAAGGGGATCGAGGTCCTGTTGGAGGCCTTCTCGCGCCTCGAGGGCGCCGAGCTGTGGGTCGTCGGCAACCCGCGCATGGACGTCGAGCCGCTGCGGGAGCTCGCCGCCGCCGCGCCAGGCCGGGTCCGGTTCGTCACCCGTTTCGTCGAGGAGGCCGAGATCCCGGCGATCTTTCGCCGCGCCGACGTCGTCGCCCTGCCCTATCTCGACGCCGAGCACTCGGGCGTCCTCTACACCGGGCTCGCCTTCGCCAAGCCGCTGGTCCTGAGTGCCGTGGGCGGCTTCCCCGAAGTCGCCGCCACCGGCGCCGCCCGCCTCGTCCCTCCCGGCGACGCCGTGGCCCTCGCCGCCAGCCTCGCTGACCTGATCGCCGACGAGTCCGCCCGCGCCGGGCTGGCCGCCGCCGCCGAGCGCGCCGCCGCCGGCCCCTTCTCCTGGGAGCAGTCCGCCCGGCTCCACCTGCAGCTCTACCGCGACCTGCTCGAGGCGCGCGCGTGACCACCCTCGCCGCGATCCTCTTCTGGCTCAGCTCGGGCCTGATCGTCTACACCCACCTCGGCTACCCGGTCGCGCTCTGGGTGCTGGTGTTCCTGCGCCGCCCAGCCGCGTCGGGCGAGAGCACGGCGAGCGCCAAGGCACAGCTCGATCCCGCCTCGATCCTCTACCCGGTAAAGAGCGAGTACCTGCCGCGCGTCACCCTCATCGTTCCCGCCTACGACGAGCAGGAGGTGATCGCCGCCAAGGTCGCCAACGCGCTCGCCCTCGACTACCCGCGCGAGTCGCTGCAGATCATCGTCGCCTCCGACGGCTCCGCCGACGCCACCGTCGAGCGCGCCCGCGAGGCCGGCGCCGACCTCGTCCTCGAGCTGCCGGCCGGCGGCAAGGTCGCCGCCCTCAACGCCGCTGTCGAGCGTGCCGACGGAGACCTGCTCGCCTTCTCGGACGCCAACAGCCTCTGGGAGCCGGATGCCCTGCGGCGCCTGCTCGCCCCCTTCGTGGATCCGGCGGTCGGCTACGTCTGCGGCCAGGTCCGCTTCGTCGATGGCGGCGGCGACAATCTCGAGGGCGCCTACTGGCGGTATGAGATGGCGGTACGGGAGATGGAGTCGGCGCTCGGCGGCGTCACCGCCGGCAACGGCGCCATCTACGCGGTTCGCCGTGAGGCCTACCTGCCGCTCGAGCCCTCCGGTAGCCACGATCTCAGCTTCCCCTTCGCGCTCGCCAAGCGCGGCCTGCGCTCGCTCTACGCCGCCAACGCCCGCGCCGAGGAGAAAATGGTGCCGACGCTGGAGGGCGAGTTCGCCCGCAAACGGCGGATGATGCTCGGCCTCTGGGACATCGTCGTCGGCGAGGGGATGCTCTCCCCCCGTGGCTACCCGCCGCTGTTTGCCTTTGAGGTCGCGTCGCACCGGCTACTGCGCTACCTCAGCCCCTTCCTGCATCTCGTCGCCTTCCTCGCCAACCTGGTCCTGCTCGGCGACGGTTGGTTCTACTACCTCACCTTCGTCCTCCAGCTCGGCCTGCTCGGCGCTGCCCTGCTGGCCCCCTGGCTGCCGGGTTCGCTACCGCGGATCGCCCGTTATTACGTGATGACGACCGCTTCGATCCCCGCCGGTCTCTGGGACCGCTGGCGCAAGGGCGCCGCCAGTGGGCGCTGGGAGAAGGCGGCCGGGACCCGGTGAGGAATCCCCGATGAGGAACAGGATCTGATGCCGCGCGCCCTCGACATCCTGATCGCCGCGATCGCTCTGATCGTGCTCTCGCCCTTTCTGCTGATCGCCGCGGTCGCGATCAAGCTCGGCGGCCGCGGCCCGGTCTTCTATCGCCAGCGGCGCGTCGGCCGCGGCGAGCGCGAGTTCGAGATGCTGAAGCTGCGGACGATGGTCCAGGGCTCTGACCCGGTTGGGGTCGGGACCGTCGTTACCCGTGACGACCCTCGCGTCACCCGCGCCGGCCGCTTCCTGCGCCGCACCTCGCTCGACGAGGTGCCGAACCTGATCAACGTGCTCCGCGGCGAGATGGCCATCGTCGGGCCACGGCCGACGATCCCGGCCCAGGTCGACGACTACACCCCCTTCCAGCGCCGCCGCCACGGGGTCCTGCCCGGGATCACCGGCTGGGCGCAGGTCCAGGGCCGGGCTGGCATCCCCTGGGAGGAGCGGATCGAGCTCGACGTCTGGTACGTCGAGCACCGCGGCGCCGCCCTCGATGCCCGCATCCTGGCGCGCACCGCCTGGCTCGTCGTCAGCGGCCAGGGTCTGGCGCCCGACTGAAATAAGGTGCCGCCTGTGAGCGAGCGGCCAAAGGTGAGCTTGCGGGCCTTCGAGCCCGCCGACGCGGCTGCCGTGCACCGCTGGTTCAACAACGAGGAGGCGACGAAGACGCTGATGGAGCAGCGCTCGGCCTTCTCGCTGGAGGAAGCCGAGGGCTGGGTCGGCCGGGCGATGAGCGACTCCGGCGAGGACCGCAAGTTCGCGATCGTCGTCGAAGGCTACGAGGAGCCGGTCGGGTTCACGGCGCTCTACGGCCTCTTCCGGCAGACCGCGCCGGAGCTGGGGGCGCTGATCGGCGACGACGTCCGCGGCAAGGGCGTCGGTCGCCGGGCCGAGGCGCTGACGATCGCCAAGGCCTTCGACGAGTACGGCGCCCACCGCGTCTACGGCCGCATCCCGGCGCGCAACGAGGGCGCGAAGCGGGCCGTCTCCAGCCTCGGCTGGCAGCACGAGGGGACGATGCGCGCCCACCTCGCCCGCGAGGACGGTCCCGCCGACGATTGCGAGGTATGGGGCGTCCTCCCCGACGAGTTCCGCGCCGCCGCCGCGGACCTGCTGGAGTGAGCGCGCGGGCCGAGCTGCTGGAGGACGCCGGCGAGGCCGCGGTCTCTGACCACTTCTTCCGCTCACGGCCCTTCCTCGACGCCGAGGGCGCCACCCACACGCTGCGGCTCGAGACCGACGACGGCCTCGAGCTGGTCGCGCCGCTGCTCGTCCGTCAGATCGGTACCGGCCGTGATCGCGACGCGATCTCCCCCTACGGCTACCCCGGCCTCGTCCCCGCCTCTCCGATCACGCCTCTGGATCCAGCCAAGATCGACTTCTCCGCCACCGGCCTGGTCAGCATCTTCCTGCGCCACACGCTCGATTCGCCGTCGCTAGCCGGCACCACTGAGCGCAACCTGGTCCAGATCGCCGACCCGGCGCTGCCGCCGAAGAGCCGGCCCAGCGACCGTCGTCAGGTCCGCCGCAATCTCGAGGCTGGGTACGAGCTCCAGCTCGTCCCGGGGGACGAGACCACCAGCGTCCAACGCGTCGGGTTCCTCGACCTCTACGAGCAGACGATGCGCCGCACCGCGGCCGCCGACCACTACTTCTTCGGCGCCGCCTACTTCGATCGCATCCTCGAAGCCGAGCGCAGCTGGCTCGCCCTCCTCGCCGCCCCCGGTGGCTCTCTCGCCGCTGCCTCGATCGCCGCCGCCAGCGACGGCTGCCTCCACTATTACCTCAGCGGCAGCGCCGACGCGCACCTGCGCGACTCACCGATGAAGAACGTCGTTGCGGCCCTGGTCGGGCACGCCGCCGAGCTCGGCCTGCCGCTCAACCTCGGCGGCGGCATCTCCCGCGGCGACGCCCTCGAGGAGTTCAAGCGCGGCTTCGCCAACCGCGAGCTGCCCTGGCGGACGTCGGAGCTCGTCTGCGACCGCGAGGCGTACGAGCGGCTCAGCACCGGCCGCGACAGCACCGGCTTCTTCCCCGCCTACCGCGCGCCCTGAGGCGCCGCTGCGCTAGCCCCTCCTAGTTGGGTTCGGCCGGGGTCGGCCCGGTGAAGGGGAAGGCTTCGGCTGGCTCGCCGCCGAATTTGCCCCAGGTCTGTTTGCCGAAGGCGCGGATCGCGTCGAGCGTGGCAGCGCCTTTGTAGGTCGGGCAGCCGAGCAGGTTGGTCCAAGTCGTCGCCGCGACCTCGTATTTCATCCTGTCGTTGGGGAACAGCAGCGTTGCCCCGTACATCGTGTCGAACAGCCCCTTCAGTTCCAGCTGCGCTTTCACGGGAAGGTCCGGCGAGTACTGGATCTCCATGCGGCCGTGCTCGAGCGAGTGGACGATGTCGATTTCGGCCGGCATTTCCGAATAGGCGCCGTCGGCCTGCTGGTAGGGCGGTTCGACGTGGTCACCGGAGGTTGGCGGGTTGGTCCCGTATCCAGGCCCTTTCGAGCCCGGCGGGATGTGTGCGTTGCCCTCGTTTTTGAGATTGAGCTGGAGCTGGCAGCCCGCCGCTTTGGCGGCGGCTTTGAGGTTGGTGGTCTTGGCCGCGACCGGCTCGGTCCCGAGCCGGTCGTCGGGCTGAACACCGTTGGTCGAGCCGATCGAGGCATTGAGGTTGATGTGGGCGTCGCCGCCACCCCCCTCGTCGTCACCCCCGCCGCCGACGATTAGGAAAACCGCCACGGCGATCGCCAGCACCGCCGTCGAGGCGATCGCGTAGCCGACGATCAGCCGGTTACGCCCGGAACCCTCCGCCGCTTCGGCTTCGATCCGTTCCTGGCGAAGCTGCTCGCGTTCGCGCTCTCTGTCCCCCTTGCCCATCGCGGCAAAGACTAATCGCCGCGGGCGGTCAAGGTTTCGACGTCGCCCCGAACCCGCTCCCAAGGCCGCGAGGCGCGCAGCGCTCCCAGGATCGCCCGCGTCGCCGCCGCCCGGTTCAGCGCGTAGAAGTGGATGCCGGGCGCACCGGCGATCAGCAGCTCGGCGCACTGCTGGGTGGCGTAGGCGATCCCGAGCTCGAACTCGCGCTCGGGGTCGCCCCCGACCGCTTCGAAGGCAGCTTCCAGCGGCGCCGGGATCGTCGCGTCGCAGAGCTCGCAGATCCGCTTGGTCTGGGCGAAGCTGGCCACCGGGATCACACCGGCCAAGATCGGGACCTCGATCCCGCGTTCCCGCGCGGCCCGCACGAAGTCGAAGTAGACCTGGTTGTCGAAGAAGAGCTGGGTGATCAGGAAGCCGGCACCGGAGTCGACCTTGGTCTTCAAGTAGCTGAGGTCGGTCTCGAGGTCGGGCGCCTCGGGGTGGACCTCCGGGAAGCAGGCGCCGCCGATCGCGAAGTCCCAGCCGGCGGCGATGAAGGCGGCCAGCTCGGCGGCGTTGCCGAGCCCTCCCTCAGGCTGGACGAACTCGCCTTCGCCCCGCGGCGGGTCGCCGCGCAGGGCGAAGATGTTCTCGACCCCGGCAGCCTCGATTCGGTCGAGCGTTACCGCCAACCCCTCGGTGGTCTCGCCGACGCAGCTGAGGTGGGCCATCGTCTCCAGCCCGACGTCGTCCTTGAGCGCCGTGGTGATCTCCACCGTGCCGTCGCGGGTCGAGCCGCCGGCGCCGTAGGTGACCGAGACGAAGTCGAGCCCCAGACCCTTCAGCTCCCGCGCCGTCGCGTAGAGCTCCGCGGTCGCCTCAGCCGTCTTCGGCGGGAAGAACTCGACCGAAAAGGTCGGCGTGCTGGCGGCGATGATCTCGTCGATTCGCATCCCGGGAGGGTAAAGCCAAGCCGCGCCGGGCGCGCCTAGGCGGAATGCTTGCGGCGGTCGACCCGGGCTTGGAACTCGGCCTGGATGTCCTCCAGGCGCTTGCCCTTGGTCTCCGGCACCAGCTTCCAGCAGAAGATCAGGGTGAGGATGCCGACCGCGCCGTAGAACCAGAAGGCGCCCGAGCGGCCGAGGGCTTCGATCAACAGCAGGAAGGTGAGCGAGACGATGAAGTTGAAGGTCCAGTTCGCCATCGTGCCGAGGCCAGCCGCCTTGCTGCGCACGCTGAGCGGGTAGATCTCGGCGTTGAGCAGCCAGAAGATCGGACCGAGGCTGATCGCGAAGGAGGCGACGTAGGTCATCAGGCTGACGATCGCGACGACAGAGGCCATGGTGCTGGTGCCGTCTCCGGTGAAGGCGAGGCCGAGCGCGAACAGCGAGATCACCATGCCCGAGACGCCGATCATCAGCAGCGTTCGCCGTCCGGCCCGGTCGAGTAGCCGCAGCGCCAGCAGGGTGAAGCCGACGTTGATGATCCCGACCCCGACCGCGGCCAGGATCGAGCCGGCGGAGGAGTCGACGCCGGTGAATTCGACGATCGTCGGCGCGTAGTAGATGACCGTGTTGATCCCGGTCACCTGCTGCAGGATCGCCAGCCCGACGCCGACGACCAGTGCCGCTTTGACCAGCGGTTGCAGGAGCTCGCTCCAGGCCCCCGGCTTCTCGTCGAGGCTGTCCTTGATTTCGTCGAGCTCGCGATCGATCGTGTCGGGATCGTCAACCCGGATCTTCGCCAGCGCCGCGCGGGCGGCGTAGGTGTCGCCGTGCATCACCAACCAGCGCGGGCTCTGCGGCATCCGGATCATTCCGAAGGCGAGCGCCAGCGCCGGCACGCACCCGAGCCCGAGCATCCAGCGCCAGCCTTCGACGTGGTCGAAGGCAAGCCCGACCAGATAGGCGACGAGGATCCCGATCGTCACCGCCAGCTGGAAGAAGCTGACCAGCCGACCGCGGCTCTCCGGCGGCGCCACCTCCGAGATGTAGACGGGAGCGGCGGCCGAGGCGAGGCCGATCGCCACCCCGATCACGATCCGCGCGATGACCAGGACCTCGACGCCGGGCGCGGCGGCGCTGGCGAGCGCGCCGACGATGAAGACCGCGGCGGCGATCAGGATCATCAGTCGGCGGCCGTAGGTGTCGGCCGCGGGGCCGGCGATCGCGGCGCCGGCGACGGCTCCGATCGGCACCGCTGCGACGACGAGCCCCTGGGCGAAGCTGCCGAGCGCGAAGTCGGTCTTGATGAAGAGCAGGGCTCCGGCGATGACGCCGGTGTCGTAGCCGAACAAGAGGCCCCCTAGCCCCGCGATCGCTGCGGTCAGCACGACGTTTCGGCGCGCCCTGCGAGCGGACGCAGCGGATCCCTGGCTCATTGCGGCGCAAACGTATACCGGCGGGCCCTCGGGCGCCACCCCCCGTTTGGATTCCTTTCACCCGGACTTTGCGGGAACGGTGCCGTTGGAGGTCTTGCGTGGCGGATCGGGGAGGGGCTAAGTTGCTTCTGCGACCGGGAGAGGCCGGTCCCCGCGGAAGCCAAGCGGGAAGCGGTCTCAAAGGTGGCGCAACGAGCTTCTGAGCGCGAAGGCTACGCGCACGGCAGGCAAACGAGCGTCATCCCCGGTCGTGTTTCGTTCACGCGGGCGGCGCGGCTGCCGTCCGACTCGGCTCCTAGTTTTGCCGGTGCCCGGGAGACCTGCCCTCCCCGGCCCGCGACCGGGGCGCACCGCGCCGGGAGTTGGGCGTCGTCGGCGAACCCCGTGAGCATCGCCACCGACCTAGCCCGCCCGCTCCCACCTTCCTCCTGCCCGAACGCTGCCGCTCGGGCGGGATCCCTGTGGGAGGATGGGGCGATGGGCGAGGAGGTTCGCTACGAGCGGCGGGGGTCGGCGGCGGTTCTGACGATCGACCGCCCGGCACGGCGCAACGCCGTCGACGGCGCCACCGCCCGCCTGCTGCGCCAGGGCTTCGACGACTTCGAGGCCGACGACGGGGCGCGGGTGCTGATCCTGACCGGGGCAGGCGGCGAGGCGTTTTGCGCCGGCGCCGACCTCAAGGCGATCGATCTCGACGTCGACGATCCGGCTGGGCCCGAGGGCTTCACCCGCCTCACCCCCTCCAAGCCAGCGATCGCCGCGGTCGATGGCTGGTGCCTGGCCGGTGGCCTCGAGCTCGCCCTCTGGTGCGATCTGCGCCTTGCCACCCCGGGGTCGACCTTCGGCTTCTTCGAGCGCCGCTGGGGCGTGCCGCTGATCGACGGCGGCACCCAGCGGTTGCCCCGCATCGTCGGCCTCGGCCGCGCCCTCGACCTGATTCTCAGCGGCCGCGCGGTCGATGCCGAGGAGGCGCAGAGGATCGGCCTCGTCAACGAGGTGGTTCCGGCCGGCACCCACCTCGAGCGAGCGCTCGAGCTGGCCGAGCGGATCGCCGGCTTCCCGCAGGAGACGATGCTCGCCGACCGCCGTGCCGCGATCGAGGGCTTGGGGATGCCGCTCGCCGACGGCCTGACGCTCGAGCATCGCCTCGGCCGCGAGACGCTCGGCGTCGCCCTCCGCGGCGCCGCCCGCTTCGCCGCCGGCGAGGGCCGGCACGGCGACGGGGTCTGAACTGACCTCAGTTCAGAACTGGGCCCTCGGTACCGGCGCAGGCGCCGTCGACCATCGCCCGTGATTCATTCAGTGGAGGGCAACTGAGTGGCTTAGAGAACTCCACGAGTATGCGGATTCGGGAGCCGGTTAGAATTGAGTCTGCCTCAGGTACTCTGGCGTCCATGACGCAACGCAGCCCGACGACCATGAGGCCGCCTCCAGGCCGCCAGCAGCTCTCCCGGCAGTTCATCACCCAGCACCAGCGGGCACGCATCATCGCCGCCCTCGCCGAGGAGACATTTGCCCGCGGCTACCGCGCTGTCACGGTCGCCGACATCGTCCGCCGCGCCGGCATCGCCCGCAACACCTTCTACGAGAACTTCTCTTCCAAGGAGGACTGCTTCCTCGCCACCCAGGACTTCGCGGTCGAGGAGGCGCTGCGCCGGATCGTCGACGCGGCCTTCCCAGCCGAGGGGTGGGAGGCCCAGGTCGAGGCCGGTCTCTCGGCCTTCCTGCGCTATGTCGCCAGCGAGCCGGCCCTGGCTCGGACCTGCATCGTCGAGGCGCTCTCAGCGGGCCCAGATTCCTGGGAGCGCTATGAAAAGTCGATGGAGTACTTCATCAACCTCTTTCGCATCGGGCGCGAGGGCTCTCCGCAGGGGGAGCAGCTGCCGGAGACGCTCGAGGAAACGATCATCGGCGGCATCTTCTGGATCATCTACCAGCGAATCATCCTTGGCGAGGCCGAGCGGATCGAGCAGCTTCTCCCTGACCTGGTCGCGTTCGCGGTTGCCCCATACAGAGCCACCCAGGCCGCAGTGCTCCGGCCGGAGCACCGTGCCCAGGCTGCGTAACCAATTTCCCCGACCGGTATCGTCGCTTCGTGGCCGCTGACCCCAACGCTTCCGCCGAGTCGGCCACGGACTATCCACCGGAGCTCTCCCGCCTACCGCCGGGAAGACACGGGCTGCCGCGCGAGTTCGTCGTCCACAACCAGCGCGAGCGATTGATCGCCGGCCTCGCCGAGGCGATCGCCGACAACGGCTACGCCGGCACCACGATCGCCCACATCACCCGCCACGCGGCGGTCTCGCGGCGCACCTTCTACGAGCATTTCAGCAGCAAGGACGAGTGCTTTGTCGCCGCCTATGACACGGTGATGGAGCAGCTGCGCGAGCGCATCGACGCGGCCTACCAAGACCAGGGCGATTGGCCGCACGCGATCCGCGCCGGGATCGCGGCGATGCTCTCCTTCCTCGCCGCCGAGCCCCATCTGGCGCGGCTCAGCATGGTCGAGTCGCTGGTCGCCGGCCCGGTGGTGGTCGAGCGCTACGACGCCGCGATCAGGAACCTCGTCCCTTACCTCGAGGCCGGCCGCGAGGATCGCTCGCCCGAGGTTCTCGCCCAGCTCTCGCCCAGCACCGAGGAAGCGCTGGTCGGTGGGGTGGTGTCGTTGATCTCACGCCGCATCATCGCTGGCCGCACCGCTGAACTCGAGGAGCTCCTCCCCGATTTGGTCGAGTTCGTGCTGACGCCCTACGTCGGCAGCGTCGAGGCCGCCGCCGTCGCCCAAGCGGCCTGACTCTTTCTTGTAGTTGAACTCAAGTTTGGCTCTGTAGAGCCAAAAACTCATGCTGCTCGGGACTTGAATCCGAGCCGTCGATCTACGAACATACGTTCGTATGGAGATCGCCTGCGTCATCGATGACCGCCTGGCCTCTCCAGCGCGCCCGGACCGCTCCGGGGGGTCCCGGTCCGGGCGCGCCTCTCTCGTAAGCCGGGCCGGGCCGGCTGATCCAGTCGAAGTGGCGGAGCGGACCGAGGCGACCGTACGGGCGCTGGAGGCGATCGGGGCGGGGGTCGAGAGCGACCGACCGGGCGAGGCCTTCTTCGCGGTCGGAGGCTTGCGGGGACTCCATGGCGGCGACCCGGCCGGCGTCCTCGCCGCGGCTCGCGAAGCGGTGCTGCGGGCGCTCGGCGCCGAAGGCCGGCCGCGGATCGGGGCCGGCCCGACCCGCCTCGCCGCCTTTGCCGCCGCCCACCGCCGCGACGGCACCGTCGTCCACTCGGCCGGGCTACCCGGGTTCCTGGCGCCGCTGCGGGTGGCGGTCCTGCCGCACCGCCTCGGCGATCCCGAGTCCGAGGCGGAGTCCTTGGTCCTGGCGCTGGAGCGGCTCGGGATCGGCACCCTGGGGAGGCTGGCGCGGCTTTCCCCCGATCAGGTCGCCGATCGCTTCGGGCCGCTCGGCCTGCGCGCCTTGCGGCTCGCCCGCGGCGAAGACGAACCGCTGCGCCCCCGCACCCCGCACGAGGAGCTGGTCGAGCAGATCGAGTTGCCGGAGGGGACCGCCGGCCGCCAGCTCGACCGCGCCCTCGAGCTGCTGGTCGACCGCTTGCTGGCGGCGCCGCAGCGGCGTGGGCGAACCTTGCTCGGGCTGCGCTTGGGGGCGCTGCTCGCCGGTGGCGGCAGCTGGAGCGTCGAGCAAGGGTTGGGACGGCCGAGCGCTTCGGCGCGGGTCCTGCGCACGGTTCTCTCGCCGCGGCTGCGGTCGCTGCCCGGCCCGGCCGAGGTGCTGCGGCTGCGGGCGCTCGGGTTCGGGTCGGAGGCCGCCGACCAGCTCGAGCTGGCCGTCGGCGGCGAGGAACCACGCCGCCGCCGGCTCGGCGCGGCGGTGCGCGAGGTCCGCGCCACCCAGGGGCCCGAGGCCCTGTTGAAGATCCTCCCGGTCGATGCCGCTTCGCGGGTGCCGGAGCGCTGGGCGCTGCTCACTCCCTTCCCCGAACTGTGACGCCCGGGTTGCGCCGCCTCTATGCGCCGCGGCCAGCCGCGGTCGGTGCCGGTGCCGATGGCGCTCCGGCCAGCGTCGACGGGGTCGCGGTCGAGGCGCTGCGCGAGCACTGGCTGGTCGACGATCGCTGGTGGGTGCTGCGGCGGCTGCGCCGCGAGTACTTCGAGCTGGTCCTCGTCGACGGCCGCTCCGTCGTCGTCTTCCACTGCCTGCTCGGCGGCCGTTGGTTCCGCCAACGGGCCTGATGGCGGCGGCGCCCCTATACATAGAGCTCCATGCTCACTCGGCGTTCTCCTTCCTCGACGGCGCCGCCACTCCGCTGGAGCTGGCCGCCGCCGCCGAGGCCCACGGCTACGCCGCCCTCGCCCTCACCGACCACGACGGCCTCTGGGGTGCGATGGAGTTCGCCGAGGCTTGCCGCGGCCGCCCCCTGCGCGCGATCACCGGTGCCGAGCTCACCGTAGCCCTCCCCGAGGGAGCCCATCGCCACCTCACCCTGCTGGTCGAAGACGCAACCGGGTACCGGAACCTCTGTCGGCTGCTGACGCTGGCGCACTCGCACACCCGCGACAACACAGCCCGCACCGCGGCCCAGCCGTGGGCAACCTTGGAGCAGGTGGAGGAGCACGCCGAGGGCCTCGCCTGCCTCTCCGGCTGCGCTCGCGACGGCGCTCTCGCTGGCGCCTTCGAGCGCGGCGAGACGGCGCTGGGAGAGCAGCTCGGCCGGCGCCTGCTCGGCGCCTTTGGACGCGAGCGCTTCCGGGTCGAGCTGCAGCGGCCATTCTGGCGCCACGACCGCGCCCGCAACCGCTGGCTTGCCCTGCTCGCCTCCCGCCTCGGCGTTCCCTGCGTGGCAACCGGCAACGTCCACTCCCACAACCGCCGCCGTGCCCGCCTCCAGGACGCCCTCGTCGCGGTGCGCCGGGGCGAGACCTTGGAGGAGTCCGAGCCGCACCGGCGCGGTAACAGCAGCTCGGCCCTGGCCTCACCGCAGCGGATGGCGGACCGCTTCGCCGAGCACCCGGAGGCGGTTGCCGAGACCGTTCGCCTCGCCGAGCGCCTGTGTTTCGACCTCACCACCGAGCTCGGCTACCGCTACCCGCAGCGCTCCAACGCCGACTTCACCCTGGCCGAGCTCTGCCGCCAGCGGCTGGGCGAGCGCTACGGCGGACGCGAGCGCTGGCGCGAGGCCGAGCGGCGGCTCGAGGAGGAGCTGGCGACGATTCGCCACCTCGGCCTCTCCGGCTTCTTCCTCCTCCACCACGATCTGCTCGAGCTCGCCCGCGACGTCGCGATCGAGGTTCGCGGCCGGGAGTCAGCCCGCTCTGTCTTGCCGCCTGGGCGCGGGCGGGGCTCCAGCGTCAGCTCGATCGTCTGCTACCTGACCGGCCTCTCCCACATCGACCCAGTCGAGACGAACCTCTTCGCCGGGCGCTTCCTCAACGACGAGGCGAGCTCGATGCCCGACATCGACCTCGACTTCCCGCGTGACATCCGCGAGGTCCTGATCCCGCGCGTGCACGAGGTCTACGGCGCCGACCGCTCGGCCCTGGTCGCCGCTTTTCCGACCTACCGCCCGCGCGGCATCGTCCGCGACCTCGGCAAGGTCCTGGGGCTGCCGCCGGCGGAGATCGAGAAGGTCGCGAAGACGGTCGGCTTCCACGAGTCGGCGGGGGAGATCGCGGTCGACGCCGTCGCCGCGATCGGCACCGAGCGCGCCGCCTCGCCCCGCTGGCGCTCGCTGCTGTGGCTCTGCGAGGACGCGATGGGGCTACCCCGCCACGCCTCCCAGCACTCCGGTGGGATGGTGATCTCGACCGAGCCGTTGATCGACGTCTGCCCGGTCGTGCCGGCGGCGATGGCGGGCCGCCAGATCGTCCAGTGGGACAAGGACTCCTGCGCCGACGCCGGCTTCCTCAAGATCGACCTGCTGGGGCTGGGGATGCTTTCCGCGGTCGAGCGCTGCGTCGACGAACTCGAGACGACGCGGGCAGAGCGGCTCGACCTCTCGCGGATTCCCTTCGACGACCCGCAGACCTTCGAAGCGATCCGCGCCGCCGAGACCACCGGCGTCTTCCAGATCGAGAGCCGGGCGCAGATGCAAATGCTGCCGCGGACCAGGCCGCGGAACCTCGAAGACCTGACCGTGCAGGTGGCCCTGATCCGGCCGGGACCGATCCAGGGCGGCGCGGTCCACCCATATATAGAGCGCCGCAAGCGCCAGCGCGAGGACCCCGGCTTCCGGATCCCCTACGAGCACCCGGCACTGGAGCCGGTCCTGAAGGAGACCCTGGGCACGATCGTCTACCAGGAGCAGGTGCTCGAGGTGGCGATCGAGTTCGCCGGCTTCACCGCCTCCCAGGCCGAGAGCCTGCGGCGGGCGATGAGCCGCAAGCGCTCGGCGCAGGCGATCGAGGAGCACCACCAGCGCTTCCTCGCCGGCGCCGCCGAAAAGAACGGCGCCGGTCCGGAGCTGGCCGAGCGGATCTGGGACAAGATCCAGGGCTTCTCCGGCTTCGGCTTCCCGAAGGCGCACTCGGCAGCCTTCGGGCTGCTCGCCTACCAGTCGGCCTGGCTGCGGGTCCACCGCGGCCCCGAGTTCCTCTGCGCGCTGCTGAACGAGCAGCCGATGGGTTTCTACCCGCCCGATTCCCTCGCCCACGAGGCTCAGCGCCGCGGCCTCCGTATCGCCCCGCCCGACGCCAACCGCAGCCGCGTCCTCTGTCACGTCGAATCGCCGCGGCGGGAGCCGTCCCTGCGAGGTGGGTTGGTGGTGCGGATCGGGCTGGGATACGTGAAGGGGGTGCGCGCGGAGGAGATGGAGGCGCTGGTCGCCGAGCGCGATCGCGGTGGCTTCTACGGCGGCATCGCCGACCTTGCCTCGCGCTCCGGGGCCGGCCTGGCGAGCTTGGAGCGGCTGGCCTGGGCGGGGGCGCTGGACGCGATCCCGGTCGGCGCCGAGGGCGACCGCCGCCGCGCGCTCTGGCGGGTCGGCGTCGTCGCCAGCGGCCGCGGCAGCGGCGACGGGACCCAGCTGGCGCTGCCGCTGGAGCCACCGGCGCCGCCCGAGCTGGAACCGCTGGGCGAGTGGGGCAAGTTGATCGCCGACTACCGCTCGACCGGGATGGTGCTCGGCAAGCACCCGCTGGAGCTGCTGCGGCCGGGCCTTGCCCCCTCGATCCGCCGCAGCGCCGACCTGGCCGTGGTCGAGGACGGCGCCGAGGTCGAGGTGGCCGGGATGGTCGTCGCCCGCCAACGCCCCGAGACCGCCAGGGGGATTGTCTTCATGCTCTTCGAGGACGAGTCCGGCGTCGTCAACCTGGTCGTGCCGAGCAAGGTCTACGAGCGCCACCGCACCCTCGTCCGCGCCGCCCCGCTGCTCGCTGCCCGTGGGCGGCTCGAGCGCCGCGAAGGCGTGATCAACGTCCTCGTCGCCACGGTCTGGGAGCTGGAGCGGACCGAGCTGCTGACTCCTGGGCCGCTGCCCTCGCCGGCCCGCCGCGAGCGCCGCGAACCACCCCCAGGCTCCTCCCGCAAGCGCCAGCGCGCCGTCGCCGAGCTCCGCGCCGTCGCCCCGGCCGGCCACAACTTCGGCCGTCGCGGTTGACCGGACGCCCCTCCCCCACCCTCCCTTCGAGACCTGGATCCATCTCGAAGCTGACGACCAAGGGACGCCAGCTCTTTCGTGAGGTCGCAGTTGACCCCGCTATGCGGGGAAAAGTGCGACCTCACGCAAAAGAGCTGGCCCAGGGTTTGGCAGCTGACGGAACTTCGGGCGGCTCGAGGGGAGGGGTTGGGGGTCTCTCGCGCGCAGCGGCGTTAGTTATTCGCTTGCCCCTTCAAGAGAGCTGGCGTAGCTCCCGGGCGAAAAACCCAGCGAGCACGAGAGACCCCCAACCCCTCAGGCAAAGCCCCCCGAAGCAGGCCGTCCCTAGGAGCCGACCCGCAGCACGATCTTGCCTCCACCGTGGCTCGTTTCAGCCAAACGATGGGCGTCGGCGACGCGGTCGAGGTCGAAGACCTCGTCGACGCGGACCTGCAGCTCTCCGTTCTCGATCAGGTGGATCAAGCCCTCGAGGCCGACGGGGTCGGGCTCGACGAGGATGCCGGCGACCCGCTGCTCCCTCGCCTTGGCCTGCTCGCGCAGCCCGTCGGCGGCGCTGGCCGAGACCGAGACCAGGGTCCCCCCCGGGCGCAGGACCTCGAGCGAGCGCTCGCCGTTGGCGCCGGTGCAATCGACCACCGCGTCGAGCTCGCCGAGCAGGTCCTCGAAGCGCTCCTCGCGATAGTCGATCGTGCGCTCGACGCCGAGCTCGGCCAACCACTCCGCCTGCTCGCCGCGGGCGGTGGCGAAGACGTTGGCGCCGCGGGCTTTGGCGATTTGGACCGCGAGGTGGCCGACCCCGCCGGCACCGCCGTGGATCAGGACGTCGTCGCCGGAATGCAGGTGGGCGGTGTCGACGATCATCTGCCAGGCGGTCAGCCCCGCCAGCGGCAGCGCCGCCGCCTCCTCCTCGGTCAGCACCGCGGGCTTGCCGGCGAAGTGGCGCGAGGGTGCGGCCACATACTCGGCATAGGCACCGGCCTGGCGCGGGAACCATGGCATCCCGAACACTTCCTCGCCGACCTCGAACCTGGTCACGCCGACGCCGACCGCGCTGACCACGCCGGCGACGTCCCAGCCGATCCGCAGCGGCGGCGCGCCCAGCACCGCTGCCATCCCGTGGCCCTGCCTGGTCTTGCAGTCGACCGGGTTGACGCCGGCGGCGTGGACCCGGACCTGGACCTCGGTCGGGATCGGCTCGGGCTCCGGCACTTGCTCGATCCGCAATACCTCCGGACCGCCGAACTCGTGCAGGACAGCCGCCTTCATCCGCTCCTACGCTAGTCGTTCGCCGCCCGCCTGCGCGCCTCGTCGTAGTTGAGCTTCATCAGCTCGATCACGTCCTCGACGTCGGTCTCGTCCTCGATCCGCCTCGCCGCCGGTCCCTGGCGCTCGGGGAAGACCGGGTGGTGGTCGATCCGGCCGGCGGCGTGCAGCGCCCGCCAGGTCTCCTTGGTGAAGAAGAAGTGGGCGGCGTGGTCGCCGTGCAGGTGGCCGATCTCGCGCTTGCCGACCTTGAAGGCGAACTCGCCGCGGCGCCCGGGCCCGGCCTCCACTCCCGGCCAGGAGGCGACCTCCTCGGTAATCCGGCTGCTTGCCGCCATCGTCGTAGCCATCGCTGTCTCCTCACTCTCGGGGGTCAGATGACAAGGTACAAGCTCAAGTTAACTTGAAGTCAAGCCTGGATCGTGATTCGATGTGCGCGATGGCCGAGCTGCTGACGATTGGCGAGACGGCGCGGCGCAGCGGCGTCGCCGCTTCGGCCCTGCGCTTCTACGAGGATCGCGGCTTGATCGCCTCCGAGCGAGCCGGCTCCGGTCATCGGCGCTATCCGCGCCCCGTGCTGCGCCGAATCGCCTTCATCGTCTTTGCCCAGCGCGTCGGTCTCAGCCTCGAGGAGATCGGCGCCGAGCTGGAGAAGCTGCCGGCGCAGGGGGTGCCGCGGCGACGCGACTGGGGGCGCCTCTCGGCCGGCTGGGGCGCCCGGATCGACGAGCGGATCGCCGAGCTGGAGCGGCTCAAGGCGGGACTCACCGAGTGCATCGGTTGCGGCTGTCTCTCGCTCGACCGCTGCAAGCTCGCCAACCCGGGCGACCGTGCGGGCCGCCTCGGCGCCGGCCCTCGCTACTGGGTGGGCGACCGCCCGGTTGGATGAGAATCCCAGTGCAAAGCCAAAAACCGGGCTGAAATTGTTTCCGATCCGCGCTTCAATGGGTACCCGTTGACCGTGAGCGCGCAGAGCTTCCGCCATCAAGTCGCCTTCTATGAAGGCGATGACGGCTACCTGGCAACGACGATCCCGTTCCTGCGCGCGGGGATCGAGGCCGGCGAACCGGCTCTGGTGGCGGTGGGCCCTGAGAAGACCGAGCTCCTGCGCGGGGAGCTCGGCGGCGATGCCGAGCAGGTTGGCTTCGCCAATATCGAGGAGTTCGGCCGCAACCCGGCTCGGATCATCCCCGCCTGGCGGGACTTCGTCGACGAGCAGGCCCCGGGCGCGGGCTTCCGCGGCATCGGCGAGCCGATCTGGCTGGGCCGCGACAGTGCCGAGATCGACGAGTGCCAGCGCCACGAGTCACTGCTCAACCTCGCCTTCGACGACGGTCCGGGCTGGTCGCTGCTCTGCCCTTACGACGACAGCGCCCTGCCCGACGAGGTGCTCACGGCGGCGCTCCACAGCCACCCTCACGTCGCCGGCCCGAACGGCGCTGGCGACGGGCCGAGCCCCGGCTGGGGTGATGGGGGCGCTTGCCCCGACCCCTTCGCCGGTGAGGCCCCTGCTCGCCCGGGAGACGCGCCCGAGTTCCGCTACGACGTCGGCGCCCTGCACGAGCTGCGCTGCTTTGCCGCCCGCGCCGCTGCCGCAGCCGGCCTATCGGACGAGCGCGCCGAAGACCTGATCCTGGCGGCCAGCGAGCTGGCCGCCAACAGCATCGTCCACGGCGGCGGCAGGGGCTGCGCAAGCGCTTGGCAGGAGCCCGGCGCGGTCCTCTTCGAGACCCGCGACCAGGGCCGGATCGAGGACCCCCTGGTTGGCCGTGTTCGCCCCCGCCCGACCCAGGCCAAAGGGCGCGGGCTGTGGATGGCCAACCAACTTTGCGACCTGGTTCAGATTCGCTCGTCGGCGGCCGGCACGGCGGTGCGGCTCCGCGTCGACCTCGACTGAGCCTCCCCGACCGGCCTCACCGCGAGGACGACGATGTCGTCTCGCAGGGTCTGGCCGCTGCGCACCAGCGCATCCTCGCGCAGCGCCGCGGTCAGCTCCTCGAGCTCAGCCGAGGCGTAGGCGGCGGCGATCTCAGCCAGGGCCTCGGGGTCGCGATGGTGCTCCACCGGTCCCGCCTCGTGCCAGCCGTCGGTGCAGAGGACCAGCGTCTCGCCGGGGCCGATCGTCGTTTCGTGGCTCTGCGGTGGCGCGTCGGGCCAGGCCCCGAGGACCGAGCCGCCCCCGAACTGAGCGGTGCCGTCGTCGCTGAGATGGACGGCAGGCGGGTGGCCGGCGCTGGCCAGGGCGACGGACCAGCCGCTCTCCCCGCTCCGCATCCGGATCAACAGCGCCGTCGCGAAGTCGTTTAGGCCGGTGCCCTCCAAGAGCATCTCGTTGACCCGGTTGAGTACCTCCTCGGGCTCCTCGACCTCGCGGATCAGGCCGCGCACCGCATGGCGCACCGCGACCGAAACGCCGGCGGCGGCGCTGCCCTTGCCGGCGACGTCGCCGATCAGGATCCAGCAGCCATCCGTCGTCGGTAGCACGTCGTAGACGTCGCCGCCGATCTCGATCCCTTCGCCTGCGGCCTCGAAGAAGACCGAGATCTCCAGCCCGGGCACCTCGGCTGGATGCGGCGGCCGCAGCCCGCGCTGGAGGTCGCGGGCGATCGAATCCCGCTCGCGGAAGAGACGGGCGTTGTCAAGCGCCATCGCCGCCCGGTCGCCGAGCTCGGCGAGGAATTCGAGATCGGTTTCGTCGTAGCGCTGGTTGCCGCGAGCATGGAGGAAGGAGAGAGCGCCGAGAGTGCTGCCGCGAGCAACCAGCGGCACGACCGCCGCCGAGCTGTAGCCGGCCTCCTCCATCAGCCGGCGATGGTCCTCGCTCTGCACCACTTTGTCGATCACCATCGGCGCTTTCAGGTCGCGCCAAATCATCGGTTGCCCCTCGCGCAGGACCGCCGCCGCCGGGTGCTCCCCGGCCGGGTCCAACGGCGACCGGCGGCGGATCTGCTCCAGCGTCGCCGCCACCCGCGGCTCGACGGCGGCGACGACGCTGTCGCCGAGCCAGCCGTCCTTGCGGACGAAGTCGATCACGCAGACCTCGGCCAGGTCGGGGATCGCGGCGTGGACGATGTTGCGCGCCGTTTCCGCCGGGTCCAACGAGGAGTCGAAGTCCCTGCTGGCGCCGGCGAGGAAGCCCTGGGCGCGGCGGCGACGCACCTCGGCGGTGATGTCGCGGGCGACGACGGAGGCGCCGACCATTCCCAACGCCGGGTCCACGATCTGCGAAATGGTCAGCGAGACATCGATCCCGGCCCCGTCCTTGCGGATCCGCCGCGCCTCATAGGTCTCCAGGTTTTCGCCCCTGCGGACGCGCTCGAGGATCTCCCGCTCTTCGTGTTTGAGCCCGTCGGGCATCAGGAAGGCGACGTGGCGACCGATCGCCTCCTCGGCGCTGTAGCCGTAGAGGCGTTCGGCCGCGGGGTTCCAGGAGGTGATCACCCCGTCGAGGTCCTTGCTGAGAACCGCATCCTGGGTGCCGCGGACCACCTGCGCCAGATGGTTGCGCGCCCGCTCCGCCCGCCCGCCCTCGCGGCGGCGGGCGATAAAGGTCGCGAGCTGGTCGGAGAAGGCGCTCAGGAGGGCGAGCAGTTCCTCGGAGGGTGGGCTGAAGGCGCGGGCGTGGAACTCGGCGATGGCGAGCACGCCCTCGGGCCGACCGACCGGGACCGGGATCGCCAGCGCCGCGCTGAGGCCGAGCTTGCCGGCGGTCCGCCCGCGCGGGTAGAGCGGGCTGCGGGTGAAGTCCGGGGCCCAGGCGATCTCGCCTTCGGCCCAAGCGCGTCCCGGCAGACCTTTTCCGGACTCGACGACCAGCTCGCGGCTGTGGCGCCAGAGCGGCTCGGCGTCGAGGTCGGCGACGCTCCAGCCGGAGACGAAGCGCAGGATCGGCTCGCCCTCGCCGGCTTCCCAGAGCGCCCCGGCGTCCCAGCGCAGCAGGTGCGCGACCGTGAAGAGGAAGTCGCCGGCGACCTCGTCGAGGGTCTCCGCCTCGAGCAGGCGCGCAGCCAGCTGCCGCTGGCTGCGCAGGTACCGCCGCAGCTCGAGTTCTCCCGGTCGCTCCACCTCTTCAAAGCTACCCCAGGGCGCACGCGGGGTCGAAGTCGGTTGCTAGCGTCGCGGCATGCAAAGCATCAACATCGCCAACCCCCAGTTCGAGTTCGACCCGGAGGATCCCGACGGCTTTCGCGCCGGCATGGCCCGCCTCGGCGAGGCGCTCGGCGCCAAGGAGTCCGGCATCAGCGTCTACGAGGTGGGCCCCGGCCAAGCGGTATGTCCGTACCACTACGAGGTCGGCGAGGAGGAGTGGCTGCTGGTTCTCTCCGGCAATCCGACCCTGCGCCACCCCGGCGGCTCCGAGCGGCTTGAGCCCTGGGATGTCGTCTGTTTTCCGCGCGGGCCCGAGGGCGCCCACGGGATCCGCAACGAGACCGAGGAGGGAGCCCGAGTGCTGATGTTCTCGACCGTCGCCTTCCCGACCGCGACCGTCTACCCCGACAGCGACAAGGTCGGGATCTGGACCGGCGACCCGGAGACCGACGTGCTGGTCAAGCGCGACAGCGCCGTCGGCTACTACGAGGGCGAGGCCTGAGCTGGCGGTCGGGCCTCAGTCCAGCTCGGGAAGCTCGATCAAGCGCCGCCCCGGCGCCCCCGGCCGCAGCTGAGTCGCGCCCTGCGGGCGCAGGCCGTCGAGCAGCAGGCCCAGATAGCGCTTCCAGAGGTCCTCGCGCAGCCCCGGGAAGGGCAGCGAGCCGAGCGAGCCGGCGGCGCCGATCAGGAACAAGAGGTCCTGGCCGGCGACGTCCTCGCGCACCGCGCCAGCCCGCTGGGCGCGGCGGACGAGCTGGGCGCAGAGGTCGAGCAGGAGCTTGCGCTGCGGCGCCAGCTCCGTCGCGGCGGCGCAGCGGTCCTTGGCGGCGTCAGAGACACCCTGGTCCCGGTTGGCGCGCTCGGTCATCTCATAGAGGAAGCGTTCGAGTCCGCGCCACGGGTCCGACTCGAGCAGGCACTTGGCGCCGATCCCCAGCGCTTCCTCCATCTTCGTGGCGATGATCGCCGTGATCAGGGCGTCCTTGCTCGGGAAGCGCCGGAACAGGGTCGCCTCGCCCACCCCGGCGCGCTCGGCGATCTCCGCGGTCGAGGCCTCCAGCCCGCGCTCGGCGAAGACCTCCGCCGCCGCGGCGACGATCCGCGCTTTGTTGCGCGCAGCGTCGGCCCGTAGCGCCAGTGCCGTGTCCACCGTCGTCGCCATCGAACGGTCAGCCTACCCGATCCGGAGTGCCCCCTCCGCTTTAGCGGAGCTTCTACTCCGCTTTTGCTAGGGTGCCGCCTTCGCCCGGTCCACCCCCACGACCAGGAGCTCCGCCATGACTCCCCCCCAAGCATCTACCGACGGTAACCGCTGGCTCGCGCTCTACGTGCTCTGCGCGGGGATGCTGATGATCGTCCTCGACGCGACCATCGTCAACGTCGCGCTGCCCTCGATCCAGGACGACCTCGGTTTCTCCCAGAGCAACCTCGCCTGGGTCGTCAACGCCTACATGATTCCCTTCGGCGGACTCCTGCTCCTGGCCGGGCGGCTCGGCGATCTCGTTGGCCAGCGCCGCATGTTCCTGGTCGGGCTCACCATCTTCACCGCCGCTTCCCTGCTCTGCGCGATCTCGGTCAGCCAGGAGCTGCTGGTCGGCGCCCGCTTCATCCAGGGCATCGGCGGTGCCCTCTCCTCGGCGGTGATCCTGGGGATGATCGTGACGATGTTCCCGGAGCCGGCGAACCAGGCGAAAGCGATCGGCGTCTACGGCTTCGTCGCCTCCGCCGGCGGCTCGATCGGGCTGCTGCTCGGCGGCGTCCTCACCGACGCGATCAGCTGGCACTGGATCTTCATGATCAACCTGCCGATCGGGATCGCCGTCGCCTATCTGGCGCGGCGGCTGGTCCCCAACCGCGAGGGGATCGGTCTCAACGAAGGCGCCGACTACCCCGGCGCCGCTCTGATCACCGCTTCGCTGATGCTCGGCGTGTTTACGATTCTGCAGATCACCGAGTGGGGCTGGGTCGACCTCCGCACGCTCGGGCTCAGCGCCGTCTCGGCGGTCCTGTTGGCGATCTTCATCCACCGCCAGGCGACGATCGAGAAGCCGCTGATGCCGCTGCGGCTCTTCGAGTCGCGCAACGTGGTCGGCTCCAACGTGCTGCAGGCGCTGCTGGTCGCCGGCATGTTCGGGATGTTCTTCCTCGGCGCTCTCTACCTGGGCCGGGTACTCGACTACTCGCCGTTCGAGGTCGGCCTCGCCTTCCTGCCGACGACGATCGTGATGGGGACGCTCTCGCTCGGCTTCTCGGAAAAACTGATCATGCGCTTCGGACCGCGCACGACCCTGATTCCCGGCGTCGCCGCGGTCGTCCTCGCCCTGCTCCTGTTCGCGCGCACCCCGGTCGACGGCAACTACCTGACCGACCTGCTGCCGCCCTTCCTGCTGATCGGCGCCGGTGTCGGCACCTCGTTCCCGGCGATCATGACCCTGGCGATGTCGGGAGCGACGCCGGAAGACTCCGGGCTGGCCTCCGGCCTGGTCAACACCAGCATGCAGGTCGGCGGCGCGATCGGCCTGGCGGTGCTGGCGACGCTCTCGACCGAACGCAGCGACAACCTGATCGCCGAAGGCGTCTCGCAGGCCTCGGCGCTGAACTCCGGCTACCACCTCGCCTACCTCGTCGGCGCCGGCCTGGCCGCGATCGCGGTGGCGATCGCGATTTTCGTCCTGCGCCCGGTGCCGTTGCCCTCCCATGGCGAGCCGGACGCCGACGTAGAGGCCGAGAGCGGGCGGCAGCCCGTTTACTCCGACGTCAGTTAGTAGAAGGGACTAGTCCCTTCTAGGCCTTCGGCCGCAGCACGACCAGGCAGAGGTCGTCGCCCAGCGGTGCGTCGGTCCACTCCAGTACCGCGCTGTGGGCCTGCTGGGCGAGCGGCCCAGCAGGTAGGTGGGCGAGCGGCGCCAGCAGCCGCGAGAGTCCCTCGCGGCCCAACAGCTGGCGGCCGCGGCGCACGTCGGTCGCGCCGTCGGTGTAGACGAGCACGCCTTCGGCCGGGCGCAGCGGGATCTGGGTGCGGGTAAGCGACAGTTCCTCGCTGACGCCCAGCAGCATCGTCGACCCCTCGTGGCGCAGCTCCTCGAGGTCTGGCAGCCGCAACGGCGGCGGGTGGCCGGCCACCGCCCAGGAGAGGGTTCCGGCCGCGGGCTCGTAACGCAGGCAGATGGCGCTGACCAGGTCGTCCTCGCGACCCCGCTCGAGCAGGGCGCCATTGGCCAGGTCGAGGATCTGCTCGGGATCGCTGGTGTTGGCGGCGAAAGCGGCGAAGCGAGCCCGGATGAAGGTGGCGAGCCGCGCCGCCCGCGGGCCGTGGCCGACGACGTCGCCGACGACGGCGACGGTAGAGCCGTCGGGCCCGTTGGTGAGCAGGTAGAAGTCGCCGGAGACGCCAAATTCGGAGGGGGCGAAAGCGGCGCCGGCGTCGACGTCCCGCAGTTGCGGCAGGCTGGCCGGGGTCAGCGCCGCCCTGATCGCGTCGAGTTCCTCGGACGAGTGCTCGAGCACGATCACCCGCTCGCGCAGCCCCGAGAGCAGGAGCACGACGCCGACGAAGGCGATGGCGCGGATCGCCAGCGCGACGCCGACGTTCTCGACCGGCTCCAGCAACGCCCCCAGGACGTAGAGGGCGCAGCAGGCGAGCGCGGCGACGAACCCGGCCCGCGTCCCGAACCACCAGGTCGCGAGCCCGACGGGGATCGCATAGAAGAAGCCGATGCCGCCGCCACCGCTGGCATTGAGGACCAGCCAGAGGACGAAAACGGTCAGCGCCGCGGCGCAGATCCAGCCGATGCGAACCGCGCTGGATTGGCCTTCCCCTGGCACGCGGCCAGCCTATACGGGGGCTCCGAGATCGGCGAACCCGATCTCGGACGGCGGCTGCACGCGGTCGGGATGGAGGAGGTGGGCGAGCAGCTCGGTCCCCTCGACCAGGCGCGGGCCCGGCCGCGAGTAGGTCGAGGCGGCGTCGACGGCGAAGACGCGCTCGGCGCCGAGCGCCGAGATTCGCTCCCAGTGCTCGCGGCCCTGCGCGAGGGAGTCCTCGAGGTACCAGCCGCAGGGCATCACCACGACGAGCTCCGGTTCGAGCCCGGCGAGGTGCTCCCAGGAGACTTCAGGAGACTTCGCGGCGCTGGTCCCGGCGACGTCCTCGCCGCCGGCGATCGCGACCATCTCCGGCAGCCAGTGGCCGCCGACGAAGGGCGGGTCGAGCCACTCGAGGGCGACGGTCCGCGGCCGCTCGGCGCCGGCGACGGCGTCTCGGACCGCACCGAGCCGGGCTTCGAGCTCGGCCCGCAGTTCGCGACCCCGGGCGGGGATCCCGGCCGCCTCGGCGAGCCGGGCGACGTCCTCCAGCACCTCGCTGAGGGTGCTCGGGTCCTGCTGTACGACCGCCGGCGGACCGGGCAGCCGCGCCGCGACCTCGACCACGTCCTCGAAGGAGACGGCGCAGACGTCGCAGACCGCCTGGGTGACGATCAGGTCCGGCGCCAGCCCCGCCAGCGCTTCCTCGTCGAGGCTGTAAAGGGCCTCGCCAGCCCCGACGATCTGCTTGACGGCGGCGTCGATCTCCCCGGCGCTGAGTCCCTCCGGCAGCACCGTCGCGGTCAGGTGCGGCAGCTCGGTCGCCGCCGGCGGATAGTCGCACTCGTGGGTGACTCCGACGACGCTCTCGCCGAGGCCGAGGGCGAAGAGCATCTCGGTGGCCGACGGGACCAAGCTGGCGATCCGCATCTCCGCAATATGACGGGAACTCGGAGCGCTGGCGGCCCGCGACCGCCAGCGCTCACGAGTGGGCGTTATTTCACCGCCGCTACCAGCGCGTTGGCACCGCTCTGCATGCCGGCTTTGTTGGGATGGATCGGCGCCGCCAACGATCCCGGGACCAGCGGTTCGACCCACCGGTTCGAGGTCGACTTGCAGGCGTCGTGACCGATGCTCGCTTTGTACCAGTCGACCAGGGTCGCCCCGTTGGCGGCCGCCTGGCTCGCCAGCATCGCGTTCAGCCCTTTCTCGGTCTGGCGCAGGTAGGGCACGTCACCGAACCCGATCGGCATCTGCGGCCAGCAGCCGAAGCCGGTCTCCGGGAAGATCGCCGGGTAGTTGACGACGTAGATTTTCGCCAGCGGCGAGCGGCTGCGGATCCCGTCGAGGACCGCGTCCACTTTCGGTGCCGTTGCGGCGATTCGTTCGGCCAGTTGGTCTTTGCCCCCGGCGTTGTATTTGTCTTTGCAGGGGGTCGAGAACGGATTGACCGTGATGCAGCTCTGGGCGACTTCGGAGAAGCCGATGTCGTTGCCGCCGATCGTCACCGAGACCACCGTGGTGCTCGCGTCGAGCGAGTTGAACTGCGGCGGGTTGGGGCCCGGTTCGACGTTCTGCTGTTCGGTCATGTGGTTCGTCTTGGCGCCGCTGCAGCTCGGGTCTTTCAGCGCCAGCCCGATGCTCGGAGCGGCCAGGTGCGAGTAGTTGTTGCTCGAGCGCAGGCAGCCGAGTGGGTTCAGCGACTGGTTCGGGATCAACGGCCCGGCCGCGTAGGAATCTCCTAGCGAGACGTAGTTCGCCGCTCTGGCGGCCCCTGCCGCGAGAACGAAGACGAGGAAGATCGCGAGCGACACGGCCAGCGCCAATGGCAGCCGCGATCGGGTGGACACATGCATAACTGCCTCCTTGTAGTGGGGGTCCCCGCCTCCCAATACTCAATTTATCTGCTTCTAAACCTCTCGTCGGGGGCGGAGGACGGATAAGGGATCCGCCGCGGCTCTCCTCCCCACGCTGGCGGCATCCGGCACACTTAAGGCGATGGGCACCGCGCAGATACCCGATCCCACCGAGTCGGTCCGCCACCAGCTGCGGCCGCTGTTCGACCAGATCGTGATCAAGGAGCTCGACCAGGACCGTGTGCGCCGCTCGGGCCTGGTCGTCCCGCCCGGGATGCATGAACCGCCTCCCGAGCAGGGCATCGTGCTCGCGGTCGGGCCGGGGCTCGACTGGTGGGCGCAGGCCGGGGTCGAGATGCCGGTCTCGCCCGGGGACCACGTCGTCTTCCCGGCCGCCGCCGGCGCCTGGGTCGAGATCGACGAGGAGCGGCTGCTGGTCTGCCGCGTCACCCAGCTGCTCGGCGTTCTCGAGTCGGCTTCGCTCGAGCGCTAGCCAGGCCTCCTGACTACGAGGGCCTAGAGGGGGGCGTCCAGCACCGAGATCACATCGGTCTGGCGGCCGGCCTTCAGCTTCATCATCCGCTGGTCGGCACAGTGCATCAGGGTCTCGAAATCTTCGCCGTCCTCGGGGAAGACCGACCAGCCGATCGAGGCGGTCGGGGCGGGACCGGAGGAGGTTGGGTCGTGGGCGTTGACGGCGATGCGGATCGCTTCCGCCATCCGCTCGGCGTTCTCGCCGCGGGCGCCGGGGGCGATCACGGCGAACTCGTCGCCGCCGATCCGCGCCAGGGTGTCGGTCGAGCGCAGCATCGAGGCCGCGCGCGCGGCGGCGTCGCGGAGGACGGTGTCGCCGACCGGGTGCCCGTAGCGGTCGTTGATCCCCTTGAAGTCGTCGAGGTCGAGGATCATCAGCGCCAGCGGGCTCGCGTCGGCGTCGCGACGGCCGCGGCGGGGACCGCTGCGAGCGGCCAGCTCGCGGTGGAGGGTGGCGTCGAACTCGCGCCTGTTGCCGACCCCCGTGAGCGGGTCGCGGTTGGCAATACCACGCTGGCGCACCTCCGCCTCGACCAGGCGGCGTTTGAGGCCGACCATCACCCAGGTCGCGGCCAGGAAGCCGACCACCAGCGCGACGTAGCGCGGCAGGAAGGCGTTCTCGATCGCCTGGTTGTCGTAGAGCAGTGGCGTGCCGGCGACCACCACCAGCTCGATCGAGAGCGGCCAGGCCCAGCTGGCGGGGAAGAAGAAGGCGGCGTAGAGCAACGAGCAGACCAGCAGCGGCTCGATGTAGCTGAGTGATCCGCCGGTGGCGTAAAGGGCGACCCCGACGACGGGAATCGTGGCGACCATGCCGAGCGCCAGCGTGTTCAGCGAGGCCCGTTCCCAGGGGATCAGCCCGGTCAGGCTGGCAAGACCGTAGATGAAGACCAGCGCGCTCATCGCGATCACCCAGCCGATGCCAACGTGGGACGCGCCCGGCAGGAACGTGGCCCCGAGGCCGACCAGCGCCGCGGCCATCCAGAGCACGCCGGAGATCCGCCCCATTCGGCCCAGCTCCTCAGGGGCTTCGGCGAAGGCAACCACCGACTTCGGGATCTCGACCGAGCGCATGGGCATGAAGACCCATCGGCCGCTGCTCCCGAGGCTTTAGCAGCAGCAGCGCTTTTCAGGCGTTATTTCAGCGGGCCGTTCCAGTCGAAGAAGCCGCGACCCGACTTCTTCCCGAGCCGCCCTTCGGCGACCATCCGCTCCAGCAACGGCGGCGGCTCGAAGCGATCGCCGTAGGCCTGCCGCAGGTTGCGGGCGATGTCGAGGCGGACGTCGAGGCCGACGATGTCGGTCAGCCGCAGCGGCCCGACGGGGTGGCGGTAGCCGAGTACCATCGCCCGGTCGATGTCGGCCGCCCCGGCTACCCCGGCTTCGAGCATCCGGATCGCCTCCAGCCCGAGCACCAGGCCGAGGCGGCTGCTGGCGAAGCCGGGCGAGTCGCCGATCACGACCGCCTCCTTGCCGATCTCGACGATGAGGTCGCGCGCTGCCTGAGCCGTCACCTCGGAGGTGCGCTCGCCGAGCACGACCTCGACCAAGGCCATCGCCGGCACCGGGTTGAAGAAGTGCAGGCCGAGGAACCGGGTCGGATCCGCGAGGGACTCGCTCAGCAAGCCGATCGAGATTCCACTGGTGTTGGAGGCGAGCAGCTCGGCGCCGAGGGACTCGGCCGCCGCCAGCACCTCTCGCTTCAGCTCGAGCCGCTCCGGCACGGCCTCGACCAGGACCCGCGGCCTCGGCGTCGCGGCGTCGATCCCGACCCGGGCGCTGAGCCGGCGCTTCGAAGCTTCGGCATCGCCAGCGGTGAGGCGCCCGCGCACGACCGCCTCGTCGATCATCTCTTCGGCTCGTCGGGCACCCGCCAGCGAGATCTCCTCGCTCACCTCGACCAGCTCGGTCTCGATGCCGGAGCGGGCGAAGGCGAAGGCGATCCCGGCCCCCATCGTGCCGCCGCCGATCACCACCGCGTGTCCCATCAGTCGAGCTCCCGCTCGTAGAAGAGCATCGACGGCCCCTGCGGCGAGCCTTCGCGATTGGTGAAGCCGCTGCTCTCATACAGCGTCCGCGCCGCGGTGTCGGTCTCCCCCGTATTGAGGTCGATCCCGGTCGCGCCGGCCTCGCGCGCGGCCGCCATCGCCGCCTCCAGCAGCGCTCGCCCGATCCCCTGTCCCCGCTGCGCCGGCGCCACGTAGAGCTCCTGCAGGTGCGCTTCCGGCCCGCCGGTCCAGATCGCGGTTCGCAAGCGCATCACCGCGATCCCGTCGGGCCCCTCACCGCCGAGCAGCACCGTCGCCTCTCCATCCTCCAACAGCTTCGCCAGGCGCTCGCTCAGCGCCGGGACCCCCGGCGTCGGTTCGTCGAACTCGGTGTTGAAGTCGTGCAGAAGCCGCGCCGCGTCTTCGGCGTCGGCGACCCCTGCCCGGCGAATCTGACCCTCCTTCATTGCCCGCTAGCGTCCTCTCTCAGACGAAGCGTTTGACGAACCCGAGCGCGGTGTCGCAGACCTCGCGCCAGCCGCTGTCGATCGTCAGCGAGTGCCCGCGGTTCGGGATTTTTACGATCTCGGTCACGTTCTCGTTGCGACTCTGTTTCTTGTAGGAGGCATTGGCGATCGCCCAGGGCACCGTGTGGTCGACCTCGCCGTCGATGATCAGCAGCGGCCCCCGGGCAGGATTCTTGGGGTCGAGCTTCGCCTCGGTGAACGGGTTCAGGTTTGCGTTCGCCATCTGCATCAGCGCCACCCCCGGAGCAGCCACGTGGTAGGTCTCGTACAGCTGCCTGGCTTCCTCGTCGGAAAGCGCATTCGCCCAGCCGTACTTGAACTGATCCAGGGTGAGGGTCACCGCGCGGCCCCTGTTGAGCGGGTTGGCGAGCACCGGTTTCGCCGATTTCAGCGCTGAGAGGGGGAGCGGCAGAACGCCGCGGAAAGGGCCGGGGTCGATCGCCACGGTGGCGGCGGAAAGCCCTCGGTCGGCGATCATCTGACACAGGAGCCCGCCGGTCGAATGGCCCATCACCGCGGGCTTCTTGTCGAGCTTCCCGATCACGTCGGCGATGTGCTCGGCGATCTGCCCGAGCGTCTTCTTGGCGAAGACGTCCGGGTTGGCCCGCGCCGCCTCGATTGTCTCGGGATCGTCGGGCCAGTCGGGGGTCAGGGCCGCGTAGCCGGCCTCTTCGAAAACCCCCGCCCAGTTGTCCCAGCTGCTCGGGAGTAGCCAGAGCCCGTGGATGAAGACGACCGGGGCCTTACCGCTCGTGTTTGCTTGCTCGATCTGTTGGTTCTCGCGCTCGCTGATCGTCGCCATCTCGTGCCTCTCTCGTGAGCCGGTGGGGGTTCGCGAATGATCGCAGGGTCAGCAAATCTCGCTCGGCGCATTCCCAGGTGATCGCGACCGTAGGATGCAGGCGATGCAGCCGCAGCAGAAAGAACCGGTTAACTGGCGCGCCTGGCTCCTTGGCGTCGTCGTTGTCCTGGTTCTCCTGATCGCCCTGCAGAACTCCCAAGAGGTCAGCGTCGAGGTGCTCACCGCGAGCTTCAACGCGCCGCTGATCGTCGTCCTCTTGATCGCGGTTGGGGTCGGTGCTTTGATCGGCTACGCGGCACCGATCCTGCTGCGTCATCGTCGCTCCGAGCGCGCGCGGGCAAAGGGCCAGAACGAGAAGAACTGAGCCCGCCCTGCTTTAGCGCTCCCGCCTTGCCAACCGGAGCGCTAAGACAGAGCGGGCTCCACCTGCCCGAAGATCTCGGCTGACGGGATCCCGATCACCTCGCCCCGGAAACGCTTGTGGGTTCCGTAGACCACCCAGGTCGTGTCGATTTCGCCGATCTCCAGATCGAGCCGCAGCTCGTCCGGATGTTTCTCCAGGTGCTCGAGGTGGGTCAGCCCGGCGTCGTAGCGCCCCGCCAGCAGCTCTTCGGCGACGATCGGCTTCGATTGCACGTCGACGATCTCCTCCCAGTCGGCGGCGTCGATGTAGCCGGCAGTTGCGGGAACGAGGCCGAGCGTCCTGGGTCGCTCGACCTCGCGGCGGCTCAGCACCGCCAGGGCCTTGGTCGGGTAGATGAACGTGTCGACGACGAACACCTCGGCCCAGTATCGCTCGGTGATCTCGTGCACCTTCGGGTGAGCGCTGCACTGAATCAGGAACGCCCCATCTTTCCCACGGATCCTCTCCAGCCCGTCTGAGAAATCGGCGATCGTCTCGATCTCGAAATCCTCGACTCCCTGGAAGCCCATGTACTCGATTGCGGCCCGTTCGTGGCAGGTCCCCTCAGGTCCAAGCGTCACCAGCGTGACCTTCTCCCGATGTCTTTCGCCAGGTCCCATCCCGTTGCGCAAGACTAATCGACTAAACGAAGAAGTCAACAGCGTCACACTCGGACGAAATGGCAAAAAGCTCTTGATTAGTCGGAGCTCTCTCGCATAGACTCCCCATCGGTCAAGATAGATCAATCAATACGCGGGATCGCGGCAGGGATCCCAAAGGGGGAGAAATGAAAAGGCTTAGCCTCGCGCTGCTGATCGGAGTTGTCGCGCTGACCGTCGTTGGGGTGCTGCACGGATGCGGAGGGGGTGGCGACGACTCGGAGAGCACCACCGCCAGCGCCGACGCTACGGCCACGGTCGGAAAGGCGTTCGTCAAGCAAGCCAACGATATCTGCCGCGTGGCCCGCGAACGCCAGGAACTGATTCGGCGCCTCGCAGAAGAAAATGACGAAATCGGCACGTCGGGAAATGCGAAACAGGAAGCACTGGAAACGGAACTGATCGTCGGGCCATACGGAACGATGATCGGAGAGTTCGAAAGCCTCCAGGTCACTCCCGCTGAGGCGGACGCGAAGAAGGCGCTCCTCGGAGCGTTCGATGAACGCCTCGCCGAACTGGAGAAAGACCCCGACTCCGCCGCGTCCGGCGAGACGAGCAGCAATGCTTCCGCCCTCGCCGCCGAATATGGGCTGACCAAATGCGTGATCTGAGCGGTGGCGTCGCACAGCGCCTCCGAGTGGAGTCCCCTTGCGAGCCGGCGACTTGGGGCTGAGCCTGCTTTCGGCGCCCTCGAACGTGGTCGCTCTCAGGGCGTTGGAGGCAGGCCCGACGTCGCTCGCAGCTGGATCTCAACCGGTCTCGCCGGGCGGAATCCGACCCCAGCAGCTGGTTGACCTTGGCGTCGTCGAGCACCGAAGCGCATCCGACGACTACGAGATAACCCGTTCGGGTGGCGACTTGCTCCGGGTCGCCAGGGTTCTGCAAAGGTGGCTAGAGGTATCCCCGCGCGGCCCGCTTGGATTGGGTACCAAGCCGGCACGGGCCTGCATTCTGGCTCTGCTGGGAGGCTGGTCAGCCGGCATCGTGCGAGCGTTCGCCGCCAGGCCGTTCTCGGGCGCCGAGCTGCAGCGGTTGATTCCCGGTCTCGACCAGCCTTCTCTGGACGCTCGCCTGCTGGCGATGAGCGACCAGGGTTTGATCGAGGCGAAGCCTGGAGAGGACGACCGTCTCCTCGCCGCGACCGACTGGCTGCGGTTGGGGGTCGGCCCGCTTGCCGCCTCGGCGCGATGGGAGCGCCAGCACCTCTCCGCCGAGACCTCGCCGATCGCTCCAATCGACGTCGAGTCCGCGTTCCTTCTCGCGATCCCCCTTCTCGAGCTGGCAGAAGCTTTCTCCGGGGTTTGCCGCTTGGTCGTCGTGCTTCCGGGCGTCGTCAGTGAACCCGGTGGCGAAATGGTCGGAGTCGTCGTGCGGGTGCGAAGGGGCACGATCGCCTCCTGCACCTCCCGACTGTCCGTCGAAGCCGAGACCAGAGCGGAAGGATCGAGCCGGGCATGGTTGCGCGCTGTGCTCGACGGAGACCTCGAGCGCCTCCAGCTGGCGGGCGACGAAGAGCTCCTCCGGGCGTTGTTGGGGGCATTGACCCGCGTCTTCCAGGAGGACGGACGATCGACCGAAAATCACATCAAAAACCTTGATTACTCCAAAACAATGTGTTAGAAACTCCCGTGTGTCGGCGGAAGACGCCGCTTGGGGCCCGTGAGAAGAGGCTCGCACAGCCAGTATCGCCATCGGGAAGGGGGTCCGTCCTTGCACGATCGTGCCAGCGTCGCCGAGCCGGTTGACTCGCCAAGCCCTCGGCAGCTCTATCGCCGTCTCAAGCCGGGCCCGGGAAGATCGGCGCGCGAGGTCGAGACAGACCAGCGCGAGCGCATCCAGCGCGCCATGATCGAGCTGGTCGCCGACATCGGCTACGTCAAGGTGACGGTGCGGAAGCTGACCAGATTGGCCGGCGTCTCGCCCAGCGCCTTCTACTCTCAGTTCGACGGCAAAGAGGAGTGCTTCGTCGACACCTATGTGAACGTTATGGCGGGCGCCAGGCAACACGTCGCCTCGTCGCGATCTGCGAGCCGCAACCGGGAGGAACAACTCACCGGTGTCCTCAAAGGACTGATGCGTGGGCTCGCCACCGACGTCAAAGCGACGCGACTCGCCCTCGTCGAGGCCTTCGACGGCGGCCCAGCGGCATTGAGGAACATCCGCACCGCCGAGACATCTCTCGAGACGGCTGTGAGGGAGTGCTTGGACAGGCGAGAAGCGCGCCTCTCTTCTGTCGCTGTCAGTTGGATCACCGCCGGCACCATGCACGTGGCGCGGGTCCGCACGCTGACGGGAGCGCCGACGCGCCTTGGCGCGTCGATCAACCCGCTGGTGCGCTGGGGCCTCACCTACCTCGACGAGGAAGCGCCCGACCTTTCCCTGCGGCGGGCCCGCGGTGAGGACCTGGCTCCACCTCTCGAGGCTCGCACCGGCGCCAGTGTCGAGCAGGTTACGTGCCAAGCGAGCGATCGCGATCTGATCCTCGCGGCGACGCTGAGGCAGATCAGGTCGGACGGCTATTGGAGCCTCTCGACGTCGCAGATCCGCAAGGAGACCGGCCTTTCGGCAACCAGATTCAATCGCCAGTTTCGCGACGTGGAGGGCTGTCACCTGGCCGCGATGCGGCGCCTGGCCCGTCACTATTTCGGTGCACCTGGAGACAGCACTCCCCGCGAGGATTGGATCGCGGAGATTCATCGCCGCGTCTCGTATCTCTGCCAGGCTGTTTCGTCGGATCCCGACCTGGCGAAGCTCCTCTTCGTCGAGATTCTGACCACCGGACTGTCCGGCATGCGCTGCCGCGAGACCCTGATCTCGGAGCTGGCCGAAGCAGGGCGCCGAATGGTCCCGGCCCCACAGCGCCCCCCGCAGCTCGCGGCGGAGGCGACTATGGCAGCGCTCTGGGCGACCCTGGCCGCTGAGCTCGAATCCGGCCACGGCGGCACCGTCCACAGGCAGGCCGCCACATACACCTTCTTCGTGCTGGCGCCGATGATCGGGATCGACGCGGCAGCGATGACGCTCGAACGGGAAGGCCTGCGAGAGAAGCTGGTCCGACCGGCACCCCCGCGCCACGCGATCGCCGTCACCTGATCTAGGACAACCCAGGTCACCGGGGTCAGCGTCGTCAACTGGCGAGGTGCGAAACGCCGTCCACGAACCAGGCCCAACGGTTCCGACCCGATGCCGTCTGCGCCGCACCCCTCCCCGCGAACGCACGTTTTTGGCATTCCAAGGCGGTTGCGGGCAGAGATACGTAACATGACACCGAAGTTTTTGACTAATCGGCCTATGCGGTGCAGTCTGAACGTGCAGCGGCTTGCACCGCTGCACCGGAGGGGGCGGCGACTGAGCGGCATTCCGCTCAGCCACCTTCCTCATGACATCGCAACCAAATCGAAAGGACTCATCTGATGAGCCTGAAGAATCTCGGCGTCGCCATGATGGCCGTACTGGCACTTGGCGCCGTCTTCGCGACCAGCGCGTTTGCTGGCACGCCGAATACAAACAAAGCGTCGTGGACAACCGGCACGACCAAAAACGCCAACACAATCCCGACCGGGAAAGCGAACGGGAAAGCGATCAAATGTCGTAAGACAGCTGCTTCGCCCAACTTCGCCCTGACCGGGACGGTTGCCGGCTCGCCAGCCAAACTTACAGCGACTGGCGTCTCATGCGAAGCGACCATCTACAACGAAGTTGTCGGTGGCGTCGCCCATGCGAAAGCAACAGGGAAAATCACGTTCACCGGCGTCACCGTCGATGAACCGCTTGGCTGCAGCACGCCAGCGACGCAGGTGACCAATCTGCTCGAGGGCGAAGTGAAGATGGTGACGGGGAGCGCGAAACCGTTCTTCAAATTCGAACCGGATGCGACGGCTGGGGTCACGAACTTCACGACCCTGAAAATCGAAGGTTGCGCTGCTGAAGGCAACTACCCGGTCAAAGGATTCACCTATTGCGAATCGACAAATGCAACAGAAGTGCATTCTGAACAGCAGGAGTGCACCGACAATGCGACAACCGCTGCGCAAAGCGCTCTGACCCTCGGGCCAAACCCGGCGGCCATCAGCGGCGAGATCACGGCTGAACTCACCGCCGGAGGCTCATTCGGCGCGGAGGAATTCTAGTTAAAGAGTGAATAGGTCTAGCTAAAAGAGAAACAACGTTTAGCTAGCTGGAGCAAAGGCGTCAATCCCCGGCCCGCCCTTAGAGGCGGGTCGGGGAAAACGCCCAGGTGATGGCGCCGGCGGTGCTCTCCCTCCGCCCTCAAGCAGGCCTTCCATTCACAGCAAGCGAGCGGGCCATACTTGGAGACAGACGCAATGCGCGCGCCACCTCCGTGGGTACGGCTGAAGGTCCCTCTTGGGTCCTCCATCGCGCCAGCGAGGCGGTCGGCCTTCAATGCGACACCGCCGCGATCAGCAGCCCGGCGCCCCGCGCCAGCCCGCAACCCTTACGTGAATGAGCAGCGTCGAAGCACACGCTGCTCGCATCGTTGGCGATGCCTGTCGCCGCGTCCCTCGAATTTGACTTTCCGCCAAGTCCGCGTATCCTTCTGAGGACCGCTTCCGGAACGGCGCTGTCCGCCGATCAGAACGGGAGCGACCTTAAGGAAGTCGGGACAGGGATCAGGGACAAGTAAACGGAGCCGATTGTCGGTTCTGGGGCATCTGGGGGGTGCCAGGCAATCTATGAAAGGGAAGGGCCGCAGGGAAGCGCCGCTGAGAGCGAACTTAACGCGCTCGATCGCGTTCCTTTGGCCACAGCCGAACACTGTCGCCGTTGGCGACCCAGATTCGACGATATGAAGGAGAAAGAGGAGAGATGCTGAGCAAGTTTCGGAACCGCTTTGGCGCACCGGGAGTACTCGCGGTGATCGCTCTTGTCTTTGCAATGGTCGGCGGTGCCTACGCGGCCTCCGACGCCCTAAACGGCAAGCAGAAGAAAGAAGTCAAGAAAATCGCACAGACCGAAGCGAAAAAATTCGCGACGGCAGGTCCGGCAGGTCCGGCAGGTCCGGCTGGCAAAGACGGAACCAACGGCACTAACGGGGCAAATGGCGCCAACGGGAAAAGTGCCGAAACCGGAACGGCGACCCTAGGCGAATGTCCTAATGGCGGTGCCACTGTCCAAGTCGGTGGCGAAGCTGCGACCAAGAAAAAAATCTGCAACGGCGCAGAAGGCTCTCCATGGACGACGGGCGGAGTGCTCCCACCAGGAAAATCGCTGACGGGGACCTGGACCGTAGGGCGAACGGGAGTCGCAACTCCCACCATCGTCTTCTCCCCAGTCTCGTTTTCACTTCCGCTTGCAGCTGCCGGTGAAGAAAACGAAGCAACTGGCGAAGCTGAAAACAAAATCCCCGTGACGATCATGACGAAAGCAAGCCTGCCCACGGCAGGGTGTCCAGGATCGGTTGCCGATCCAGAAGCAGCGCCCGGAAATCTCTGCGTATACGTCGTTCAGAGTTTTGAAACGACGTTTTCCGAAGAGAGGAATCCTGAAAACAACCTGTCCCTGGAAGGGGCTGGAAGATCAGGGGCCCTGCTGGGGTTCACCCTGGCAAGCGCGACTGCGTCGGCCCGCGGAAGCTGGGTTCTTACCGCCCCCACTCCGTAGGCATAGAGCCCTAGATACCAATCGAAACGATATGGACGGAGTCCGGGTTGGCTCGGACTCCGTCCGGAGGTAGACGAACCAGCATGGAAATACACGACCAACCAGCAGACCAGTGGGTGGAACCCGCCGATTCGCCGGCGATACGACTGCTCCCTGTTTGCGCGCTCCTGTTCGCACTTGCGGTTGTTCTATGTCTCGTGCCTTCGTCCGCCCTCGCCGTCAAAATTCACCCGTTTATCTCCAGCTTCAAAATTCCAGGAAACTCGCCTTTGCCGACCGGTGTGGCGGTGAACCAAACCACCCATCACGTCTATGTGGTCAACGCTGCAGCAGCAAGCACTTACGAGTTCACCGCCACGGGTGGCAGTCCGACCGAACTAACCGGTGCCGCCGGCTTCTCCGCGAATCAAGTCGCCGTTGACAATTCGGGCGGCTCCACTACGGGCAACGTCTGGGTATCAGGATCGAGCGAAGGTGTCCAGCAGTTCAGCCCGGCTGGCGCTGCTACGGCAATACGGATTGATGCATTGGACATGCCGGCGAACGGGACTCCGCAGGGCGGAGGCCTCCCCAATGTGGTGAACAATGGCAGCTTCATCGCGAGGCCCATGGCCGTGGATGATGCAGGGAACGTTCTCGTAGCCGAGATTTCCAACGCCGCGATCGACAAGTTCTCGCCGGCCGGCGTCTTCATCGAACAGATAGCGGCGGGACAGGTCACGGATGCCAACGCGATCGCGGTAGATGGTGCGGGCAGCGTGTACATCGCTTCGAACTCAGGCCTTTACGCAAGGGACGCAGCCGGGAACTGCATAAATAGCTGTACCCCGCTCAATGCATTGCCAAGCGAAGGTGTCGCCATCGCGGCGTCCGGGAACTTGCTTGTGACCGAAAGGGCGCCGTCTGCATCCGAACGGTTCATTTCGGAATATACGCCCGCTGGAGCCCTGGTCTCGCGAACGGGACCCGACCATCTGGTCCGGCCAACCCGTATTGCGATTGACGACGCCAGCGGCAATGTATATGTGGGCGAAGAGGCACCGTTCTTCGCAGGCACGATCACGATCTTCGGCCCGACTGTCACCTTCCCCGACGCCACCACCGGGGAAGCGACCAATGTCACCGGCTCGAGCGCCGAACTGCACGGCGTGACTGGTGCGGACGGGGGGGCTGCGGCGACCTGCGTATTCCAGTACGTCCCGGACGCGGTCTTTCAAAGCGATGGGTTCAATAGCGCCAGCTCAGCTCCCTGTGTTCCCGGAGGTCCCTTTACCGGTACGGGGACTCCGGCGGTAGATGCGACCGTCAGCGGACTGAGCGGAGGAACGACTTATCGCTATCGCCTCTTGGCGACCAGCACCGTCGGTTCAACCCCCGGTGACACGAAATCCTTCAAAACGCTCGGGCCAACCGTTAGCAGCCAGTCAATATCGGGTATCACGGAAACTGGCGCCACTCTCGAAGCGGTCATCAATCCCAACGCAACTGCGACTGCCTATCGCTTCGAGTACGTAAACCAGCAACAATTTGAAACGTCCGGGTTCACGGAAGCGACGAATGTTCCCATACCGGATGCCGACATTGGCTCGGGGTCCGTCGGCGTTCCAGTTGCGCAGACCATTGGTGCCTTGGCGCCAGGCACCGGGTACCATTTCCGGGTCGTCGCCCTAAATAGCCTGGGACAAGCTTTGGGGCCGGACTCCTCGTTTGTCACCTATCCTCCAGCAGCAGCACACCTCGAGGATCATCGGTTCTATGAGCAGGTAAGTCCTATCGCGAAGAACGGGGCAGACGTCAGGGGAGAAACGAATGCCGTCCAAGCATCACTCGATGGCGGTCGGATCACCTTCTACTCGAACTCAGGCATAGCCGGGGGAGAAGGTGCGCAGGGCTTTCCGTCATACCTTGCTTCCAGGGCGGGGGATGGGAGCAGTTGGGCGATCCAAGGCCTGCTTCCTCCCGCATCGACGGGACCTGCCGGCAAGATTGTGGGCTGGAGCGAAGATCTCTCAAACACGTACGTGTCAAACAAACAGCCGACTGAACCCGCCGCCTTCTATGACAGAAGAAGCGTAGATCGCGTTCTGACGCCCATCGCAAATGGCGGAAAAGAAAAGGGAGGGTACTCGTTTGCCGCGTCAACGCCGGATGGCGTGAAGGTCCTTTTCGAACACGCCACCGCGCAGTTGACCTCTAAAGCTGTTGCTAACAAACCAAACGTGTACCTGTGGGATAAGGGCACCGAATCCCTCGTTCTCGCCAGTGCCCTGAACAACGGAAACGCTCCGCCCAAAGGGGCGTTTGCCGGACCTTACGATTGGTTCGCCTCTGAAGATCCCGAAGCCCGAGGTGGCGCCGCGGCAAACTACTACACGCAGAGGCAGCATGTGCTATCGAGCGATGGGTCCCGCGTCTTCTTTACTGCGGTCGGCACCGGGCGGCTCTACATGCGGATCAACCCCTTCGAAACGCAGAGTCCGGTGGATGGGGGAGGCAAATGTGAAGAACCGTCGCTGGCCTGCACTGTTCTGATCTCTGCCCCGGAGCCCGGTGTCGTCGATCCGAACGGAGAGCAGCCGGCCGCCTTTATTGGCGCGACCCCGGACGGGGAAAAGGCGTTCTTCATCAGTTCAGGCAAACTGACCTCGGATGCGACTACCGGCCCCGGTGATGCCGGTGCGGATCTCTACCGCTACGACGTGTCGACGGGGGATCTGGTGGATCTGACTCCGGAAGCCGGGAGTGACGATGGGGCGGAAGTTCAGGGCGTCCTTGGAATGAGCGCCGATGGGTCCACCGTTTACCTTGCTGCCAACGGCGTGCTCGCCCCCGGGGCATCCCCAGGGAACTGCACCCGGATCCTAGAAGTGGGGAGCTGCAATCTCTACGTTATTGACGGCCTCGACACCACGTATATAGCTCGGCTCAAAATGGCAGACTCTCTTTTGATGGACCAGTTCAATTGGACCCCCACCTCCTACCCGTACGGGAGTGGGAACAGTTCCACCGAACAGGCGGCGGCGAGGGTCACCCCTGACGGCCAAACCCTCTTGTTCCGGTCGACCACGAACATCACGGCCTACCAGGCGAAAGGATTCCAGGAGCTCTATCGCTACCGCCTAGGAGACCCGGCGCCCCAGTGTGTCTCCTGCAATCCCACCAACGCCGCTCCAACTGGTCCCGCGCTCCTGCAAGATCCCATCATCAATCTGCTTGGACCCAAGCTCCCATTCTCGATACTGACGAGGAATCTTTCGAACGACGGGAACCGAGTCTTCTTCGAAACTCCGGACAAGCTCGTATCTGCGGATACGAACGGCGTCAACGATGTCTACGAGTGGGAGGCGCAAGGTAGTGGCACCTGTGCCTCTTCGGCACAGAATGGCGGTTGCCTGAACCTGATGTCTGCCGGCACGAGTCCCCTCCCCTCTCGTTTCGCCGACGCTAGTGCCAACGGCGATGACGTCTTCTTCTTCACTGCCCAGTCGCTGGTCCTCCAGGACAGGGACGAACTGGTCGATCTCTACGACGCTCGGGTCAACGGCGGCATCCCGTCTCAGAACCAGCCCCCACCACCTATCTGCGTCGGCGAAGGATGCCCCGGTCCTTTCATTCCTCCGCAGGCGGTGCCGGCACCTGGGTCCTCGGCTCAGCTGCCAGGCAATCCAAAGCCTCTCAAGTGCAAGAAAGGCTTTAAAAAGGTGACCAAAAAAGGGAAAGAACGGTGTGTCAAAGTCAAGCACCGGAAAAAACAAAAAGGCCGCAGCGCCGCTAAGAGGGGGGGGGTACGGTGATGAACAGGATCAACGCATCCCTCAGGATTGGCGTAGCAGCCGTGGTCGCTGCCACCGCAATGATGCTCGGTCCGGGATCCGCAGTCGCGGCGACGCCCGCACCAGCGTGGCAGATCTCCACGATTTCGTACCCCACCAACTTCGTTCCCGGATCGGTGAATACGACCAACGCGGGCCCGGGCTACCAGATTCTGGCGACCAACATTGGGGCTACGAGAACCACCGGTCCGTTTACGGTCGTCGACACCTTGCCCCCCGGCGTTACCCCGGCGCCGGGAAAACCGCCCGTTGGCGTGTTCGGTCGCGAGTGGCTGGGTCAGGAATTCCGCAATTTCATGACCTGTGGAGTCGTCGGGCAGGTCGTGACCTGCACGGCTTCGGGCGCCGGCGTGGGCCCCGGTGAATCAGTCGAAGTCAAGATCCCACTAAAAATCGAAGCCGGCGTAGCGAGCTCTATCGTCAACCAAGCGACGATCTCCGGCGGAGGAGCCGCTGTGGCGAGGAGCGCCAGTACCGAAACGTCCGTCAGCGCCACGCCAACCCCATTTGGCTTCCTTCCCGGAGGAAAGGGCTTCGGTGGGCTGATCACCGACCAGGCAGGCGATGCGGTCACCGAAGCCGGGTCTCATCCATACCAAATGAAGCTCGACCTCAACTTTCCGACCGAACCGGGGGAACCGGGCAATGCGTCCCCCCTTTCGGCCGGCCGGGGAGTTCGGGACGCTTTCGCGGTCCTTCCTCCCGGCATGGTCGCCAACCCCAGCGCGACGCCGAAGTGCAAGGAGAGCGAACTCGAGTCAGGCCCCTCAGCCTGTCCTCCGGAGTCGCAAGTGGGAGTCGCTCGATTCATTCTCGGCCTGAACGCCATCGCGGCAGCGTCTCAGGCGATCTACAACATGGAGCCCCCACCCGGAGTTCCAGCTGAGTTCGGCTTCGAAGTCATCGAAGGAACCTATGTTCATCTGCAGGGACGCCTACGCAGCGACGGGGAATACGAGCTGTCCGCCGGCTCAGCCGACATTCTCGCGAAGGTGGATGTCCTGGGCGTCCAGACGATGCTGTGGGGCAGTCCCTCTGACGAGAGTCACGACGCCCAGCGGGGAGCCTGCGTGCTCGAGACGCACGAACCTGTGTCCTTGTGTCCGGTCGAACGGACCAACACACCGTTCCTGACCATGCCCAGCGCCTGCTCGGGCCCGCTTACCACGAGTGCCGAAGCGGATAGCTGGCTCGAACCTGGCATATTCAAAACTGCCAGCTTTGAGAGTGTCGACCCCGAAGGGAACCCCGTTGGTGTAGAGGGTTGCTCGACGCTCGAGTCCGAACCCACGCTCAGCCTTGATCCCACGAGTAGCATGGCTGATAGTCCGAGCGGCTTGCAGGCCGAGCTTCACGTGCCGCAAGCCCCGCCCGTTCAAGAGATACCGGGTGTAGAACTTGGCTGCAGTCCTGCGAACTGGGAAAACAAACCAACTGGTGTGTCTTATCAGTGGCTCCGAGACGGCGTCATTATTCCTGGCGCAAACGAAAAGACCTACGTCATTGCGGAAGCCGACGCCGGCACAGCCCTCCAGTGTCTTGTAACGGCCACCAACGCCAATGGCGATGGCTTCGTGGCAACTCCTCCGGTTCCAGTGCTGCCGGTACCGGTTCCTGCGGCACCGGTACCCGGAACCCCAACGCTCACTGGTCCACTCAATCTTGCCGGAGGAAAAACCACTGCTACGTGTGTGCCGGGAGAGTGGAGTGGGTCGCCAACGTTTGCGTATCGGTGGTTCAAAGATGGTTCTGTCGTCCCGGGGCAGACCTCGGCGGCTTACACCGCGAGTGCTGGTGAATTCCCACTCACGCTTCAATGCGAGGTTCTCGGCACTAACGGTTCGGGGACGACGGTAGCCTTTAGCCCAGGTCTCGAAAGCAGCGAACCGTCTCCATCGGGTCCGCTTCCGTCCCCACGTGACAAGCCGGTGATCCGCTTCACCGAAGATAATTACCCTCCGGCAACGTCGACCCTCCGTGACGCCAGGGTGGTTCTCCCTGCGGGAGTGTCCGTCAATCCATCCGCCGCCAGCGGCCGCACTGCCTGCACTGCTGCGCAGATCGGCCTCACCACCTCGGTCGGGGATCCTCGGGCACGCTTCACCAGCGCGCCGGACACCTGTCCCGACAGCGCCAAGATCGGATCTGTCGAAGTGCTCACCCCGCTCCTTCAGGACGAACCCGAACCAGGGGTTCAGGTGCCGCACCCGATACCGGGTTCGATCTATCTCGCTCAGCCGTTCGACAACCCCTTCAACTCGTTGTTGGGTGTCTACATCACGATCAAGGATCCGGAGACGGGCCTCGTCGTCAAGCTGGCAGGGAAGGTCGAAGCAGATCCGACGACGGGACAGCTGACTTCGACGTTCCGCGAAAACCCACAGCTGCCCTTTGAAGATTTCAAGTTGAACTTCTTCGGCGGCCCGCGAGCGGCGTTGAAAACGCCCGCCCTATGCGGCAACTATGCATCCACTACCGAACTGACGCCGTGGTCGGGTACCCCATCGGTAGTTGGCTCCGAGCCGTTCCCGGTTACCCAGGGCGCAAACGGTGCCCCGTGCGTCGCCTCTACCAGCCAATTGCCGAACAAACCCACGTTTGACGCGGGTACCACCTCTCCATTGGCGGGTCGCTATTCGCCGTTCGTGCTGCGCATGTCCCGGGAAGACGGGAGCCAGGAATTCGCTGCTCTCAACGTCACCCTGCCTCCGGGGTTGACGGGCAAACTCGCCGGCACCCCGTACTGCCCCGAGGCGGCGATCGCCGCGGCAGCGGCAAAGAGCGGACGCGCTGAGCAGGCGAGTCCCTCCTGCCCGTCGGCCTCGGAGGTTGGCAGGGTCGTCGTCGGGGCCGGGGCCGGTTCGAGCCCGTACCTCGCGCAGGGGAAGGCCTATCTGGCTGGCCCCTACAAAGGGGCGCCGCTGAGCATGGCCATCGTGACTCCCGCCGTCGCCGGTCCGTACGATCTCGGGACCGTGGTTGTGCGGGCTGCCGTCAACGTCGACGTCTTCTCCGCCGAGATCAGCGTCAAGAGCGATCCCCTGCCGACGATCCTGCAGGGCATTCCGCTTGACGTTCGCTCCGTCGCCGTCGAAATAGGGAAACCGGAATTCACCTTGAATCCGACGTCGTGTGAACCGAAGGCGTTCTCCGGTGAATCGCTCACCACCACGGGCCAGTCGGCGCCCCTCGCGGCGCACTTCCAGGTGGCACAGTGCGACAAGCTTGCCTTTAAGCCAAGCTTGAAGATCTCTTTGAAGGGCGGTACGAGGCGCACCGGACATCCTGCGTTGAAAGCGGTCGTGACCTACCCCAAAAAAGGGCTGTATTCCAATATCGCTCGCGCGCAGGTGGCATTGCCCCACTCCGAGTTCCTCGATCAGGGGAATCTGAACAACGTCTGCATCCAGGCACAGCTGAAGGCCCGAACCTGCCCCGCGAAGTCGATCTACGGTCGCGTCAAAGCCTGGACGCCGTTGCTTGACAAACCTCTGCAGGGCAACGTCTATCTCGGTGTCGGCTTCGGCCATAGGCTTCCCGACCTGGTCGCCGAACTGAACGGTCAGATTCGGGTCCTGCTGCACGGGAAGGTGGATACGGGCCCTGAAGGCGGGATCCGGAATACGTTCGAAGCGGCTCCGGATGCTCCCGTGACGAAATTCATCCTCGAAATGCAGGGTGGCAAGAAGAAGGGCCTGCTCGAAAACTCGGAAAACATCTGCCACAAGGTCAACGAGGCGACCGTCAAGTTTGTCGCGCAGAACGGCAAGGTGCTTACGACGAAGGAGCCGATTGCGACCAGCTGCAAAGGCAAAGGCGCCGCAAAATCGCCGAAACGGCGCTCCGCTTCACGATAGCCGGAGTCCGCTGGGACCTACCCATTAGTCGTAGTTTGTGCGTAATCCCTTGACAGTAGTCGGTACTCCCTCGATATGATCAAGATCCCTCCAGTAGTGGACTTCAGTCACCGCTGGCAGGATAAGTAGACCCTTGAGCTGATCGGACTACAGAGGTCGGCGGCGGGGTTGGACAGGGAAGACGTGGGCGGCGAGGAGAGCATGTGCCGCCCCCGATATTTGGGAGAGACGTGGGATTAGCGAGTTTGCAGGTAGTTCTCGGTCGGCATTGGCCGGGAGGCGCTGCGTTTGCTCGGGCTCAGGTCCGTCCCTAAGAGGTTGCCAAGCATCCGCTGGGCAGCCCAATGCCAATCGATTACTGACAAGGAGTCGTACAGACATGTCAAGACAAAGGAAGATGGTCGCGAAGTTCTCCGCGGCGATGCTCGTCGTGGCGCTGGCCGCGGTCGGCTTTGCCGGCAGCGCTTCGGCCTACAGCGGCGAATGGGCGGCCTTCAACAACTGCCCGGTAAGCACGCCGGGGGTCAACAAGTGCCTGCACTCGGTGACCGTGGGCGGCAGCGTCAAGCTCGGCAAAAAGACCGTCCCGATCGTCAACAAAGTGACGCTCGACGGCGGTTTCTCGAAACCGACCGAAGGCCCGGAAGAAGAAATCTCGAAATTCTACGGGGGCGCCAACGGCACCACCCTCGCGAAAGTCGGGCAGCCGGTTCCCGGCGGCCTCACGGGTCTGGTCAACTGCAAAGAAATTGGCAGCTTCATCGTGCGAATCGCCTGTGAAGCGGTGTTCGAAAACGGCCTCACCGGCGTCAATTCGATCCTCGAACTGGCAAAACCGGCGACCGACATTCGCATCAGCGAGATCAATCTGGTCTTCGAAGAAAAGGTTGCTCTGAGCATGCCGGTCAAAGTGCGTCTCGACAACCCGTTCCTCGGTAGCGGCTGCTACGTCGGCTCGAGCACCTCGCCGCTGAACTGGAACCTGACGACGGGGACCTCTGGCTCGCTCAAAGGTAAAGCTGGGTTGCTGACCTTCACCGAAGCCGCTCAGATCCTGCATCTGACTGGGACGGAACTGGTCGACAACACTTGGTCGGCGCCGAAAGCCACTGGCTGCGGCGGCTTCGGGGTCGAATTGATCCTGAACCCGATCATCGACCTCCAGGTCGGCCTGCCGGCCGCTGCCGGGGTCAACCAGGCGATTCTGAAAAACAACACCGACGTCGCTCGCGCCGTCGAGGTAGTCAAACACCCGTAGGACAAGGGAACGAGCGCAAGGAAGCGCTCGACCTAGTAGGCGGGCGCCGCTGCGAGAGCAGCGGCGCCCGTTTTTCGTTCAGCGGGCGCGCAATCGTCGGGCGAGGGGCGTCCAGTTCTCGGCTACCCAGTAATTGCGAATTCCGGTATTGGGCTTGACAGCGCTCGGTACGAGGCCAGTATGATCATGATCCTCCAGTGGTGGCCTCTGGTGCACCGCTGGACAGCAATAAGCAAGCCTAGGGCTGTCGGGGATTCGGGATCGGCAGCGGGGTAGCACGGGGAATAGCGGGGGCGGTCGTGTGGCTCCCGGGGATCTGGGTGAGACGTGGGATCAATGGGAGTGGGTGGAGTCCTTGGCTGGCAACGGTTGGGGATTTGCTGCGCCGTTGAACCTCCCGCGTGCTCGGATTCGCTCCCTAGGGAGGCGGCCCAGCTTCAGCGGGCAGCCTGACGTGCCAATCGATAACTAACGAGGGAGTTACTACAGACATGTCAAGACAAAGGAAGATGGTCGCGAAGTTCTCCGCGGCGATGCTCGTCGTGGCGCTGGCCGCGGTCGGCTTTGCCGGCAGCGCTTCGGCCTACAGCGGCGAATGGGCGGCCTTCAACAACTGCCCGGTAAGCACGCCGGGGGTCAACAAGTGCCTGCACTCGGTGACCGTGAGCGGCAAAGTCAAGCTCGGCAACAAGAACGTGCCGATCGTCAACCCGGTGACGCTCGACGGCGGTTTCGCGAAACCGACCGAAGGCCCGGAAGAAGAAATCTCGAAATTCTATGGGGCCGCCAACGGCGAAACCCTGTCGAAAACCCCGCAGCCGGTTCCCGGCGGCCTGGCTGGTTTCGTCAACTGCAAAGAAATCAGCAACTTCATCCTGCGAATCGCCTGTGAAGCGGTGTTCGAAAACGGCCTCACCGGCGTCAACTCGACGCTCGAACTGTCGAAACCGGCGACCGACATTCGCATCAGCGAGGTCAATCTGGTCTTCGAGGAAAAGATTGCCCTGACCATGCCGGTCAAAGTGCATCTCGAAAACCCGTTCCTCGGCACCGGCTGCTACGTCGGTTCGAGCACCTCGCCGATTATTTGGAACCTGACGACCGGGACCTCGGGCTCCCTCAACGGTGGTGCGGGTCTGCTGAGCTTCACCGAACTCGCTCAGATCCTGCATCTGAAAGGGACGGAACTGGTCGACAACACCTGGACGGCGCCTAAAGCCAGTGGCTGCGGTGGCTTCGGGGTCGAATTGATCCTCAACCCGATCCTCGACACCATGGTTGGCCTGCCGGCCGCCGCTGGGGTCAACGAGGCGGTGCTGGTCAACAACTCCGACGTCGCTCGCGCCGTCGAGGTCGTCAAACACCCGTAGGAACAAGGACCGAGCGCGAAGGTAAGCGCTCGGATGGTCAAGGCGGGCGCCGCTGCGTGAGTAGCGGCGCCCGTTCTTTTCTCTGCTCGCCCAGTCGCGCCCCGGCGTGGTGTCTGGGTAACGCTGGCCGCTCCCCTGATGCCAAGCTCGATAGCCGGCGATGAGCGGGGTCGGCTACCACTTCGAAATACCTGATCGGTTCCCAATCGTGCGTTAAGGCGCTCTTTTTTGTGAATGGCAGGGTTTATGAGTTTGCAGAAGTTGGTAGCTTCCGCCACGGAGGGAATGTTCCACGGTTTCACGCAAGCTTTCGACGGCGAGCCCTGGACGGGCGGCCGCAAAAGGAGAGATATAGGGATATGCGCAAGTACCTGATGGTCCTGATGGCGCTGGGAGCGCTGATCGCCGTCTCGGTGGGAAGTCTCGCCAACGCCGAGCCGCCGACGAAAACGCAGGTCGGCAACCTGATCTTCGAAGCCAACGGTAGCTTCAGCCCCAAGGCCCTGCCGAAGAAAACCATGGCGCCGATCGCGCTGACGGCTTCCGGGAAAATCCGGATGGCCGATGGGTCGCATCCGCCGGCGCTGAAGGAAGCGTTGGTCGAAACCGACAAGAACGGCGCGATCAACGTCAAAGGCTACCCGACCTGCACCTCGGGCAAATTGCAGTCGCAGGACACCAAACACGCGGAAGCGATCTGCAAGAGCTCGATCATCGGCAAGGGCAAGACGGGCATCGAGATCGCTTTCCCGGAATCGAAAGTCGTCCCGGTGACGAGTGACCTGCTCGTCTTCAACGGCGGCTTCTCGGGCGGGACCACGACCCTCTACATCCACGCCTACATCACCGTTCCGGTCCCAGCTGCGGTCGTGACCACGCTGAAGATCAAAAAAATCAACAAAGGGCGCTACGGCATATACACGGTCGCCAGCGTGCCGAGGATCGCGGGCGGTAACGGCTCCGTGACCTCGTTCGATCTCAAGATCGACAAAAAATTCAACTACAAAGGCAAGAAAGTCAGCGTCCTGACGGCCAAATGCCCCGACGGCAAGCTTCAGGCCAAAGCGACGGCGGTCTTCTCCGATGGCACCCGCGCCACGGCTGAGTTCGTCCGCACCTGCACCGGCAAGGGCTGAGCCCGAGAAGCAAGCCTCCAGTACAGGCAGGAACCGAGAAGGGCGGCCGAGAGGCCGCCCTTCTCTTTGGTCGAACTCCGGGTCTTGCTTCGACCGGTGCGCTGCGGGGCCGGCTAGCCCTCCTAGGGGTCGAGCCGGATCGTCTGCTCGCGGTCGGGGCCGACCCCGACCAGGCGAATCGGGACGTTGACGAACTCGGACACGTAGGCGAGAAAGTCGCGCGCCGCCTGCGGCAGGTCGGCCTCCTCGCGGCAATCGCCGAGCTCCTCGTCGAAGCCCGGCAGCTCCTCGTACTCGGGCGTCGCCGAGTGCAGGATCGACTGGTGGTAGGGAAAGCTGTCCAGCACCGCGCCTTCCTTGGAGCGGTAGCGGATCGCTACGCGCAGCGGCCCGATCCCGCTGAGGACGTCGAGCTTGGTGATCGCCAGCGAGTCCATCCGGTTCAGGCGCACCGCATAGCGCAGTGCCACCAGGTCGATCCAGCCGCAGCGGCGGCGGCGCCCGGTGGTGGTCCCGAACTCGTGGCCGCGCTCGACCATCCGCTCGCCGACCTCGTCGTCCAGCTCGGTCGGGAACGGACCGGCGCCGACCCGGGTCGCGTAAGCCTTGGCGATCCCCCAGACCTCGTCGATGTCGGCGGGGCCGACCCCGGCGCCGACGCAGGCCGCGCCGGCGATCGGGTTGGAGGAGGTGACGAAGGGATAGGTGCCGTGGTCGAGGTCGAGCAGCGCCGCCTGGGCGCCCTCGAAGATCACCGTCTGGTCGCTGTCGAGCGCGTCCCAGCAGAGTTTCGCGGTGTCGGCGATGTGGGGCTCGAGCCGGTGCCCGTAGTTGATGTGTTCCTCGACCATCGCGTGCACGTCCAGGCGCGGGTCGGGCACGAGGTCGGAGGCTTCGTTGCCCTTCGCTTCCTCGCCGGCTTCCTTGCGCGCTTTGCGGCGCTGCACCGAGAGCTCGCGCAGGGCTTGCTGCTTGGGCTCGATCGCGGCGCGGATCTTGGTCCTCAGGATCTTCTCGTCGAGCAGGTCCTGGACCCTGATCCCGAGTCGCAGCGCCTTGTCGGCGTAGGCCGGGCCGATGCCGCGCCGGGTGGTGCCGATCGAGTTCTTCCCCAGTTTCGTCTCGCCGGCCTGGTCGAGCAGCACGTGGTAGGGCATGATCAGGTGCGCGTTGGCGGAGAGGCGCAGGTTGCCGACGCTGACCCCGGCTCGCTTGAGGCCGTCGATCTCACTCAGCAGGACCCGCGGGTCGACGACCACGCCGTTGCCGATCACGCACATTTTGTCGGCGTGCAGGATCCCCGAGGGGATCAGGTGGAACTTGAACTCCTCGCCGTCGCGAACGATCGTGTGGCCGGCGTTGTTGCCGCCCTGGAAGCGGACGATCGCGGTAGCCCGCTCGGCGAGCAGATCGGTGATCTTGCCCTTGCCCTCGTCGCCCCACTGGGCACCGACTATGACCACGCCTGGCATTCGCCTCGGGATTCTGACGGTCGCGGCCCGCGAGTGTGGGCCGGGTCCGCTCAGGCAGCCTGGTTCTTACCCCAGCGCTGGTCCTCGCCGCCGAGTTCCAGCTCGAAGCACATCTGCGCGAGCCGCGAGACCGTGCGCGAACCGATCTGCTCTTCCAGCTCGATTGGATTGTTCAGATTGGTCGTGACGAGAATCGAGCGCTGGCTGTCGTAGCGCTCGTTGACCAGCGCGTAGAGCTGCTCCAGCACCCAGTCCGAGCGTTTCTCGGCGCCGAGGTCGTCGATGTGCAGCAGGTCGACCGAGGTCAGCCGCTCGAAGAAGGAGAGGTAGGAGTCGCCGCCGGGCTCGGAGTCGTAGGTGCGGCGGATCCGCGCCAGCAGCTTCGGCAGCGAGTAGATCGCGACCGTCTTGCCCATTTCCAGTGCGGCCTTCGAGACCAGCATCGCCAACGTGGTCTTGCCGGTCCCGGTTCCGCCGGAGATCCAGAGGCCGCGGCCCTCGGCGAGCTGGTTGTCGAGATCGCCGATGTACTCGCTCACCTTCGAGACCACCAATTTCGTCTGCAGGTCCCGGGCCATGTCGGAGACCGGCGGGCGGTCGAAGGAGACGCCGCGATAACGCGCCGGGATCACCGAGGAGATGCCGCGGCTGCGGCCGCGGTTGAGTCGCTCGGCCCGGCACTCGCAGGGCCGAGCGACGTCCTCGGGGCCGAGGATCCAGCCGGAGCCGTCGCAGACCCCCAGCGGGCAGGGGCCCTGGCTGCGGAACGGCTCGGAGCGGGCGATCGCCGGCATCAGAAGTCAGGCCCCGCCGCCGCGGCGTCTTCCAGCGGCGGTCCTTCTCCTGCCGGCTGCTCGATCGGCGAGTCCTGGCCGGAGTAGTCGGCGAATTTGGGGAAGCGGTCGAGGAAGACCAGCGAGCGGGTCCCGATCGGGCCGTTCCTATGCTTGGCGATGATCAGGTCGGCGAGGCCGTCGGGCTCCTCGTCGGGGTCGCGGTAGTAGTCGGCCCGGAAGAGGAAGGCGACGACGTCGGCGTCCTGCTCGATCTGGCCCGACTCGCGCAGGTCGGAGAGCTGCGGCTTCGGCGGCGTCCGCTGCTCGGGCGCGCGCGAGAGCTGGGAGATCGCCACCACCGGCACCTCCAGCTCGCGGGCGAGGATCTTCAGCCCGCGGCTGATCTGGCCGACCTGCTCGACCCGGTTGGCGCGGTGGTCGTCGGAGCGCATCAGCTGCATGTAGTCGAGGATGATCAGGCCGAGCCCGCCGCGCTCCTGTTCTTGGGCGTGCAGGCGGCGTGCCTTCGCCCGCAGGTCGAGGATGCCGAGGTCGGAGGAGTCGTCGAACCACAGCGGCGCTTCCTCGAGTTCGTTGCAGGCCCGCACCACCTTCGGCCAGTCGCGCGGGGAGACCTGGCCCTTGCGCAGCTTGTCGCCGGAGATCCGCGCGCGACAGGCGATGAAGCGCTGGGCGAGCTCGACCTCCGACATCTCCAGCGAGAAGAAGGCGACCGCCTTGTTGCGCTTGACCGCGACGTTTTCGGCGATGTTGGCGACCAGGGCGCTCTTGCCCATCGCCGGCCGCGCCGCGACGATGATCAGGTTGCCGGGCTGGAAGCCGCCGGTGATCGCGTCGATGTCGCGGAAGCCGGACGGGGTACCGGTCATTTCGATCTCGCCGGTGGAGAGCTTCTCGAGCCGGTCGATCTCGTCGTGGAGGATCTCCGAGAGCAGGCGGAAGTCGCTCGCCTGCTCTTTGTGGGCGACCTCGAAGAGCAGCTTCTCGGCCCGCTCGGAGAGCTCTCGGGGCTCGCCGTCGCGATCGTTGACCCAACCCTGGATCTCCTGCCCGGCGCCGAGCAGGCGGCGCAGCAGCGAGTTCTGCTGGACGATCTCCGCGTAGTGCTTGGCGTTGCCGGCCGCCGGCACCTTCGCCGCCAGCTCGGAGACGTAGTGCTTGCCGCCGGCGGTCTCGATCATGTTGCGCTGCGTCAACGCCTCACTGACGCTGAGCTCATCGACCGGCTTCGAAGCCGCGTAGAGGTCGTGGACCGCCTCGAAGATCGCCCGGTGGCGGTCCAGATAGAAGTCCGCCGCGTTCAGCTTGACCTCGTCGATCACCCGGGTCAGCGCCGGCTCGGCGACCAGCATCGCGCCCAGCACCGACTCCTCCGCCTCGATGTTCTGCGGCGGTACGTGGCTGGTGGAGGTCTGGGGCATGGGGTTAGTAAAGGACGCCGCGCGGCGGATCCGGGCGCGAGCTCCCGAGGACGACAAGCAAACCAAAGCTGGCGTCTCTCCACGTCACCCTTATGTGCAAATCCCGCGAAAAGGAATTGACGCTTCGGTTACGCCATCCCGGCAGTTCCGAAGGAGAGCTGATGGTGGGGCGACGGTGGGATCAACCCCTCCTCCTCCTGGCGGAGCTCGCCGCGGCGGAGCATACGCAGGGTGAGGATGGCGATGCTGAGGATCGCCGTGGCGCCGAGGCTCAGTTGGACGCTGAGCAGCCCTTCCCGGGTCCAGTAGACGTCGCGCAGGTCGAGCAGCAGGGCCGCCTCGTCGAAAGTCAGCCCGATCCCGACGCCCATCGGCACCGCCAGTTGCTGCTCGAGGCGATCGTCGTCGGTGAGCAGGGCGGTCGTGCCGGCGCCGAAGGCGAGCAGAATCCCGGGGACGAAGTGGTGGATGTGGCGGCCGGCGATGCGGACGTTGCGGAAGGGTCCCCAGTGGTCGCGGATCCCCCAGGTCGAGAGGCGGACCATCGCGAACGATCCGAGGAAGCCGGCGAGCAGGTTGAAGAGGACCGTCTCGCTGCGCGGCGCCTCGACGTAGCCGCGGACGGCGACCCCGACCGTGTCCGCGGCCGCCGCCGGCGCCGATTCGATCAAGCCTTCGGGATCGTGGTCCTCTTTGGCCCGGCGGGCCAACATGCGGCTGAACTGGCCGACCAGGACCGCGCCCGCCGTGGCACAGGCGACGCTGGCGAGGCCGACGGTCGCGCGCTCCGAGCGCGCCCAGCCGAAGCGCGTGCGCGCCTTGGCCCTACGCTTGATCCTTGTCGGCAGTCGTGGCACTCCCACGACCGAGCCTAGCGTGAGGGGGTTACTTCTCCTCGGAGATGATCGTCTTCACCGCGGCGACGGTACCGTCGGCGAGCTCGATCTCGACCATGAAGGTGCCGAGCTCGCGCAGCGGCTGCTCGAGCCGGATGCGTTTTTTCTCGATCCTCAGATCACGTGCGTCGCGCAGCGCCTCGGCGATCTCCTTGGCGCCAACCGAGCCGAACAGCTTGCCGTCCTCGCCGGCGCGCTGGTGGATCGTCAGCACGGTCTTGCCGAGCAGTCCGGCCGCCTCGGCTTCGCGCTCGGCGCGCGCCGCCTCGGCTCGGTGGGCCGCTGCGGTCCGGCGCTGGGCCTCCTCGAGGGCTCCGGCGGTCGCCGGCTGGGCCAGCTTGCGCGGGATCAGGTAGTTGCGAAGGTAGCCGGGGGCGACGTCGATCGCCTGGCCGCGCTCGCCGAGGGACTCGACGTCCTCGAGCAGGATCGCCTGTGCCATCAGCGCTCTCCGACGTAGGGAAGCAGGGCGATCTCGCGCGCCCGCTTCACCGCCACCGAGAGCTGTCGCTGATGGCGGCGGGAAAGTCCGGTGACGCGGCGGCCGCGGGTCTTCCCCTTGTCGGAGAGGAAGCGGCGCAGCAGGGTCAGGTCCTTGTAGTCGACGACCTCGGAGTTGACCCGGGTGTACTTGCGCGGCCGGGCGCGCTCGGCGCCTCGGCGGCCACGTCGGTTGCTGCTGTCTGAGTTCTCTCTAGCTCTAGCCATCGCGACGGCGGATGGTACAGACCCGAGGGCGCAGGCCGCTTGGCGCCCTCGGGACCCCGACTAGAAGGGAATGTCGTCTTCGGAGCCGCCGCCGGCGCCGGCGGGCGCGCCTTCGAAGTCGGAGGTGTCGGCGGGGACGTCGCTGCTGGGGCTGCTGAAGCCGCCGTTGCCGTTGCCGCCACCCCCCTGGCCACCGCCACCACCGCCGGCCCCGTCGCGGGAGCCGAGGAACTGGACCGTGTTGGCGATGATCTGGACCGCCTGCCGTTTACCGCCGTCTTTGGCTTCCCACTCGCGCCAGTCGAGCCGGCCTTCGATCGCCACCGGCCGTCCCTTGGCGAGGTAGTTGGCGCAGTTCTCACCCTGCGCTCCCCAGACGGTCACGTCGAAGTAGTTGGGCTTGTCGACCCACTGGCCGGACTGACCGTCTTTGCGGCGGCTGTTGACCGCGACGCGAAGCTCACATACCGAGGTTCCACCACCCGTGCTTCGCAGCTCAGGGTCCCGGGTCAGGTTCCCGGTGATGACCACCACGTTGACGTTCGAAGCTGCCAATGCACTCACTCCTCTGAAGTTGCTTGCTGAACTCCAGTCTAAGAGGCCCGGCGGCGTGACTCTCCCCCGTCGGCGAAGGCTTCCCGCAAAGAGCGGGGGGCGGGTCCTACTCGTCGTCCGAGTCGCCGCCGGAGTCGCCGCGATCCTCGCGGGCTCCGTGGGCACTGCGCTCACGCGGGCCGGGGGCGGCGCTGGTGGCGGGGGGGACGATGACCGGGGCGTCGGGATCGACTTTGAAGATGCGGAAGCGCAGGACGCCGTCGGCGATCTTCAGGTTGTGGTCGAGCGAGTCGAGCAGCTCGTTCGCGGCCTCGAAGCGGAACCAGCGGTAATCCGCCTCGGTTCGCTTGTTGATTTCGTAGGCCATCTTGCGCAGGCCCCAGTCGTTTTCCGTTTTCAGCGTGCCGGAAGCCTCGATCTGGCCGCGGGCGTCGCCGGCCAGCCCGTCGCGCGCGGGGGCGTCCAACTGGGGGTCCAGCATCAGGACCAGCTCGTATTCACGTGGGGCTGCCAAAACGGCGAGGGACTATAGCGGTGGAGTCAGTGCGGGGCGAACTCCCTCGATCCGTCTTCGGGAGCGGGGGTGGGAGCGGGCGGGGCAGATTCGGGAGGGGGGTTCGAGGCGACCGGTTCGGGAGGCGCCGGCGCCACGGGCACTGGCGGTGCGGCGGTCGTTGGCGGCTTTCTGTCGCATCCCGACGGTAAGTCGCCATTTGGGCACCCGCGCCGAAGGTGCGACCTGGGTCTGTGCCGCCGCGGCATCGTCCCGATTACCGCGGTTGCCGGCGCCGAGCCCCGGGACGGCCTCCGCTTCGGCCGAGGTTTCGGCCTCGGCACTGCCTCGTGGGCGACGACCGCAGCACCCGCGCCCATTCGCGCGACTCGCGGCAGCCCCACGTCCGCGGCCAACGGCGGCGCCTGCGGTGGCTCGAACACCCCGGGAAGCAACCGCAGGGCGACGAGGCCGCCGACCAGGACCGCCGCGACCTTGCCAACGCCCCGCCACCGAACTCTGACTCCTCCCATCCAAGACCAAGGACTGGCAGCCCTTGGCTCGCCCCCCGGGGCGCTAGGCCCGCGCCTGGGCCGCCTTGATGTCCTGCAACTGGTCGTCGACCCAATCGCCCGGGTTGCGGGAGAAGATGATCTCCTTCAGCCCTTCCGAGTACTGGCGTCGCTGCTCGGCCGGCATCGTCAGTGCCCGGTAGATCGCGTCGGCCTGCTGCTGGATGTCGAAGGGGTTGACCGAGATCACGTAGTCCCAGAGCTCGTGGTGGGAGCCGGTGTTCTCGGAGAGCATCAGGACGCCATCCCTGGTGTTGACGGCCGGCGCCTCCTTGGCGACCAGGTTCATACCGTCGAAAATCGAGTTGACCATCAGCAGGTCGAAGTGCTTGTAGCGGGCCACTGCCTCGGGGAAGTTCTCGTAGATCTTGAGGTCGATCGGCATCCAGTCGGTGGTGCCGTGGCGGTGGTTGACGACCGCGACGAGGGCCTCGATCCGCTCGAGGTACTCGGCGTACTCGGGCACGTCCTGGCGCGAGGGCTGCAGGTGGGCGATGAAGGTGACCTCTTCGCGGAACTCCGGGTGCTGGGTGAGGAAGGTGTCGAAGGCGGTGAAGCCGCGCAGCACGTTCTTGGAGAGGTCGGCGCGGTCGACGCGGATGATCAGGTGCTTGCGGCGGCGCTCCAGCACCTCGCGCTCGGCCTCGGCGACCTCCGGCGATTCCGCCGCCCGCCGCAGCCGCTCGGCGTCGATCCCGAGCGGGTAGGCGCGAGCGAGGGTGCGACCGCCCTCGTGGCGGACCTCGCCGTTGGCGTAGTCGACCTCGGCTTCCAGGAGTTCGTCGCAGCAGCGCAGGAAGTTGATGCAGTAGGCGACGGTGTGGAAGCCGATGATGTCGTTGGCCAGCAGCCCGTCGAAGATGGCGTCGCGGATCCGGGTCGGCAGCACTCGCCAGCTGTCGGGCTGGGACCAGGGGATGTGGACGAAGTGGTGCAGGAAGACGTCGGGACGCTGTTCGCGGATCATCCGCGGGGCCGTGTAGAGGTGGTAGTCGTGCAGCATCACCAGCGGCTGCTCCTGGCCCTCGATCTGGCCCAGGACCGCCCCGGCGATGTCGCGGTTGACCACCTGGTAGCCGTAGTCCCAGGCATCGCGCTCCTCCTGGCGGATGTCGGGCGCGTTGGAGAGGTCCCAGAGGTAGTGCTGGATGAACCAGAGGATCGGGTTGGCGATCACGTTGTAGAAGCGGTCGTAGGCGACCGGGTCGCTGTCGACCAGGCAGACGCGGTAATCGATGCCGTCGATCGAGAGCTCGACGGCGCCGCCCTGCTCTTCGGAGACGACGACGTCCTCCTCGGTCATCGCCGAGGCGATCCAGAGCGCGTCGCGGTGGGAGACCAGCCCGGAGAGGGCGGTGACGAGGCCGCCGCCGCCGCGACGCACGGTGCGTTGACCGTTCTCGTCGAGCTCGAACTGGGCGGGCCCCCGGTTCGAGACGATGATCAGCGGCGAAGCGTCCACGCCGCCTAGGTTACGCGCTGGGGCTAGGTGTCGAGATCGGTCAGCAGACCGAGCCAGTCGCGCAGCAGCCGCGGTGAGAGGAACTCGCGGCGGGCGTGCTCCTTGCCGGCCCGGCCCAGCCGCTTGCCGAGCTCGGGGTCGCCGAGAATCTGCAGGCAGCGCTGCGCGCACTCCGACGGCGAGTTGACCAGGTAGCCGGTCTCACCGTCCTCGATCTGCAGCGGGATGCCGCCGACGTTGCCGGCGACCGTCGGGCGGCCCTTCCAGAGCGCCTCGGTGACGGTCAGCCCGAAGCCCTCGCGGATCGACTTCTGCAGGCAGACGTCGGACTGCGACTGGAAGGCGTTGACCTCGATCGCGCCGACGTTGTTGAGGTTGCTGAGGATCTTGATGTCGGGATCCGCGTCGGCGTATTCGTAGGTCTTCTGGAAGTACTCGCGACCCTCGGGATCGTCGGAGGCCATCGAGCCGACCATCGCCAGCTGTGCCTCGGGAACCTGCTCGGTGATCTCGCGGTAGGCGTCGATGACGCCGATCGGGTCCTTCCAGGGGTCGAAGCGGGAGACCTGGGTGATCAGCGGGCGCTCGACGTCGATCCCGAACTGTTTGCAGATGAAGGCGGCGTCCTCGGGCGAGAAGGCCATGTTCTTCGGCGAGAGCGGGTCGATCGCCGGCGGGATGATGTTGACCCCGGCGCGGGCGCCGTCCATCGCGGCGGGCACGTAGGCGGGCAGATGCCAGACGCTGGCGTCGTATTCTTCGATCATCGGCAGCAGCCGCTCGATCGGCGCCGGGTTCGGCGTCGAGAGGTCGATGTGGCAGCGCCAGATCCAGCGCTTTCCCTTCTCCTTGGCGCCGCGGTGCAGGCCGATCGGCTGCGGGTCGTGGACGATCACCGCGTCCCACTCGCCCTGCAGGCCCTCGGCGTTGATCTGGTTGATCTCGTCGAAGACCTTCCACTGCTCGTCGCTCAGCGTCTCCTCGGCGCCCTGCAGCGAGTTGTGGAGGAGCTTGGTCGCGTTGAAGAACTCCTCCTTGCCGAAGATCACGTGCCAGTGGGCGTCGAGGCCGACGTCCCGCATCAGCGGCACGATCGTGTAGAGGATCTCCGAGACGCCGCCGCCGAAGGCGGTGGCGCTGACGTGGAGGACCCGCTTGCCTTTCAGCGGCTCGGCCAGCTCGCGAATGCGCTCGGTCGTCTCCTTCCCGACTATGTGGGTGTAGTCGGTGAGGGACTTCTGGCCAAGGGCGACTTCCTGAAGCAAGGCCGGAGTTCTACACGGCCAGGCGGCGCTGTGTCGGTCAGCCCCCGGGAACGGAGTCGGGGCGGCGGCCCAGAGTGACCTCGACCTGGTCCTGATCGCCGTCGCGCAGGACGGTCAGCGTCACCTCGTCACCGGGCTGGTAGGTGGAGATCAAGCGCGAGAGATCGGCGGGCCCGACCACGGGATGGTCGTCGACTTTGAGGACCACGTCGCCACCGGTGCTGTATTCGCCGGCCTGGAATTTGAGTTCTTCGTCGCCACCCTCGAGCCCCGCCTTCTCGGCCGGTCCGCCGGGGACGATGCTCGCCAGCAGCCCGCCGAAATCGGTGTCGAGCCCGAGCTTCGCCGCCAGCTGCGGGTAGAGCGCCTGGCTGGAGACGCCGATGTAGGCGTATTCGACGCTGCCGTCGGCCTCGAGCTGGGACACCGAGCGCTTGATCGAAGAGATCGGCACGGCAAAGCCGACGCCGTCGTTGGCGCCGGAGTTGGTCTCGATCTGTTGGTTGATGCCGACCACTCGGGCGCCGGCGTCGAGCAGCGGCCCGCCCGAGTTGCCGGGGTTGATCGAAGCGTCGGTTTGGATCGCCCCCTCGATCTGGAACTGGGTCAACGAGCGCACCGAGCGGTCGGTGGCCGAGATCACGCCGACCGAGAGCGACTGCTGCTCGCCGAACGGACTACCGATCGCCGCCACCGGCTGGCCGACCTGGAGATCGCTGTCGTCGCCGAGCTCGAGCGGATGCAGGGGAACGCCGTCGGGGTCGACCCTGAGCAGGGCGACGTCGGCGAAGGGGTCGAAGCCGAGGATCTCCGCCACCACCACGTTGCGGTCGGGGAACTCGACGAAGACTTCGTCGGCGGGGCGACGGGAGCCGCCGCCTTCTTCGGTGACGACGTGGGCGTTGGTGACGATCTCACCGTCGTCGTTGAGGACGAAGCCCGAGCCCTCGGCGGCGCCGCCGGCGCCAGGGAAGACCGAACGGATCGTGACCACGCCGGGCGAGGCGCGGCGGTAGACGTCGGCGGCGTTGAAGCCGCTGGCGGCGGTCTCGACGATCACCTGGGTCGCCGCAGTTTCCGTCTGGGTCGCCTGGGCGCTGGAGTCGGAGCCCTCCTCGCCGGAGCCGCAGCCGGCCAGCAGGGCCAGGCAGAGCAACAGCGCGGCGAGCGCTGCCCGCGCGCTCATCTGGCTGCCCTGGCAACCGCTCGCGGCGCCGGCGCCGGGGATTCCTGCCGGGTGGCGGGCGGCAGATCGAGCGTGAAGGCGGTGAAGCGGCGGCTGGAGCTGATCGTGATCCGACCCCGCATCCGCTGTGCGAGCTCGCTGGCGATCGCCAGGCCGAGGCCGGAGCCGCCCGCCGAATCCGCCGTGTAGAAGCGCTCGAAGATCCTGGGCTGGACGCGCTGGGGGATGCCTTCTCCTTCGTCGGAGACGGTCAGCTCGGCGCGGCGGTTGGCGGAGTAGGTGGTCACGGTTACCTTGGTTCCCTCAGGCGTATGGGTGAGGGCGTTGTCAAGCAGGATACGGATGATCTGCCGGACCCGATCAGGGTCCCCTCTGGCGATCACCGATTGCTCGGGGGTACGCAGCTCCAGGCGGGATCCGCGCAGTTCGGCGCGCGCACTGAACTCCTTGGTCACCTCTCTTGCCAGGCCGCCGAGATCGACCGACCGCGCCTGCATCACCATCGCTCCGGCGTCGAGCTGGGAGAGGTCGAGGAGGTCGGCGGTGAGCTTGGTCAGCCGCTCGATCTGCTGGCGCATCGTGCGCACGAACTCGGCCCGCTCCTCCGGGCTGGGGTTCTCCTCGTCGAGCAGCTCGACGAAGCCGCCGAGGCTGAAGATCGGCGTTCGCAGCTCGTGCGAGGCGTTGGCGATGAACTGCTTGCGGGCGCTGTCGAGCTCGGCCAGCCGCCGCTGCATCTCGTTGAAGGTGCGGGCCAGCGGTGCCAGCTGGCCGACGGAGGCGACCGGGATCGTCGTTTCGAAGTTGCCCTCCGCGACCTTGTTCGCCGCATCCTGCAGCCGGCGGACGTTGCCGACCGCCCGCTGCGCGTAGTAGACGCCGAGCAGGGTCGCGATCGCGGTCGCGATCAGGCCGCCGACGACGATCTGCAGCTTGACCGCGGAGAGCCCGCTGGCACCGCCGGCGATCGTCACCGTGTAGAGGTAGATGACGAAGACGGTGCCGAGGCAGATGCCGACCGCCGTCACCGTGATCCGGCTGCCGAGGGTCGTCAACCGCAGCCGGCGCATGGCTACTCCTTGAAGCGGTAGCCGACCCCGCGCACCGTGAACAGGAACTCCGGCTGCTTGGGGTCCTGCTCGAGCTTCTCGCGCAGATGTCTGATGTGGACGTCGACGGTGCGCGGATCGCGGTACTCGGAGTCCCCCCAGACGTGCTCGAGCAGCGTCTCGCGGGTGAGCACCCGGCCGGGAGAGCGGGCGAGGGCGCCGAGGATCTCGAACTCGACGTAGGTCACGCCGACCTCCTGCTCGCCCAGCGTCACCATCCGCCGGTCGAAGTCGATCGTCAGCCGACCGGACTCGATCGCGCCTTCGTCACCTTGCTCGGGGCCGCCCATCCGCGATCGCCGCAGTGCTGCTTTGACCCGGCTGCGGAACTCGCGCATCGAGAACGGCTTGGTGATGTAGTCGTCGGCACCGACCTCGAGCCCGGCGACCTTGTCGGTCTCGCTGCCTTTCGCGGTCAGCATGATGATCGGCACCTGGCTGCGGGAGCGCAGCTGGCGGCAGACTTCGACCCCGTCGAGCCGCGGCAGCATCAGGTCGAGGATGACCAGATCGAAGCGGCCGTCGTCGAAGCGCTGCAGCGCTTCGGAGCCGTCGAGCGCGGAGGTGACGTGATAGCCGTCCTTGCGCAGCGGGTAACTGAGCAGCGTCTGTATCGACTGCTCGTCATCGACGAGAAGAATGCGGGCGGACCCATTTGCCACCACTCAAGGTTAGTCGGGCCGCAGTTTGGATCAATCAGACGCCTGGATTGGACGCATGTGCGAGTACTCAGAACTAAGGTCTTGGTCGCCTGAGCCGATAAGAAAATCGTGCAAGCGCAGGAACTGAAAAGCCTGGTCGAGTCCGGCCACTACAAGCCAGACCCGTCGCGGATAGCCGCGGCGATGCTGCAGCGCCGCGGCGTCAGGGAGCTGCTGGTCATGTCCCAGTCGGCCGTTGCGCCAGCTGGTCGTAACCACCCGCCTCCAGATTCCCCCCGCCGGGCAGCCTGATCTCAACCCCCGAGCCGGTGCCGACCTCGCCGATCGGCGTCAGCGCCGCTTCCTCGGCCCCGCCGATCGTCACGGACGCGTGCCCGAGATGATCCGCCGGTAGCGCCGCCAGCAGCTCGTAGTCCTCGCCCGCCGCCGTCGCGAGCGCGAGCGGCTCGCGTCCAGCCGCGACGGCAACCTCGGCGACGCCCTTGGCGAGGGGGAGCGAGGCCGCATCGATCCGCAGGGCCACGTCGCTGCGTGCGGCGAGGTGGCCGGCGTCGGCGCCGAGCCCGTCGCTGAGGTCGATCATCGCCGTCGCTCCCGCCGCGGCCAGGGCGCGCCCGGCGCGCAGCCGCGGCCAGGGCTCTTGCTGGCGCTTGCGCAGCCGGGCCGCCGTTTCCTCGGAGACGCAGCTGGCGAGCTCCGGGCGTTCGAGTAGCAGCAGGCCGGCAGCGGCCCCGCCGAGCTCGCCGGTCAGGACCAAGGCGTCGCCGGGACGGGCGCCGTCACGGCCGACCATGTCCCCGGCCGACTCGGCGTGACCGACGACGGTGACGGCGAGCGTCAGCGCCGGCGCTCGGGTGACGTCGCCGCCGGCCAGGGTGGTGCCGGTACGCGCCGCCAACGCCACCATCCCGTCGAGGACCCGCAGGCAATCGTCCTCGCCGAGGTCGGGCGGGACGCCGAGGACCACGTAGGCCTCGCCGGCTTCCGCTCCCATCGCCGCCAGGTCGGAGAGGGCGGTGGCCAGCGCCTTGTGGCCGATCCCCTCGAGCCCAAGTTGTCCGCGGCGGAAGTGGACGCCGTCGACGAGTGCGTCGACCGAGGTCGCGGTGGCACCGCCCGGCACGGTGATCGCGGCGTCGTCGCCACTGCCGACCCGAATTCGCGGCCCCGGCGCCGGCAATCGTCCCCGCAGCTTCGCCAGCAGCTCGAACTCGCCCATCCGCTGACTATCCCAAACCCTCACTATGGTGAGGCTTTCGTGGAGCGCCGCCAACCACTTCTGCACCGGATCGGTGAGGCCGGGGCCAAGGTCGGCACCAAGCCGCCGCGCAGCCGCCGAGTCCGCCTGGCCCTTCAAATCGGCCTCGCCGTGGTCATCTTCGGCTTCCTGGTCCTGACCGTGATCAACCAGTGGTCGGAGATCAAAGAGGAGGGGGTCCACTTCCACGTCGGTTGGCTGGCGCCGGCGATCGTGATCCTGCCGATGTTCTACGTCTTCAGCGCCTATGGCTGGGACCTGATCCTGCGCTTCCTCGGCTACCGGATCGGCTTTGGCCGCGCCCAGGTTGCCTGGGGCCAACCGCTGCTGGCGCGCTACGTGCCCGGCAGCGTCCTCTACGTCCTCGGGCGGGTGCTGCTCTCCGAACGAGCCGGGATCCCGCGGCGGATGACGATCGCCAGCATCGTCTACGAACAGGCGATCTCGGCGACCTCTGCCGTGGTCGTCGCCTCCTACTTCATCATCAACCACCCCGACCTCGAAGGGCAGCCGCTGCGCTGGGCGGTGCTGCTGCTGATCCCGCTGGCGATCGTGATCCTGCAGCCGCGGGTCTTCGGGCCGCTGGCGAACCGAGCCTTACGCGCCTTCGGCCGCGAGCCGCTGCCGGCGGTGGTGCCGCTGCGCGGCGTGCTCGCGCTGGTCGTCTTTTACTCCCTGAATTGGATCGTCGTCGCCTTCGGCATCTACTGCGTCGCCCGCTCGGTCACCTACATCCCCTTCGACGACATCCTCCTGGTTGGCTCCGCGCAGGCGATCGGCTACTTCGCCGCGCTGGTGACGCTGGTCGCCCCGGCCGGCATCGGCGTCCGCGACGCCGCCTTTGCCTGGGGCCTGAAGGCGGCGCTGCCGAGTCGTAGCTTCGCCCTCGGCTCGCTGATCGCGATCGCCGTGCGCGGCGTGATGACGGTGGGCGAACTGATCTACGTCGGGGCGGTGACGGCGCTTGGCCGGCGCGAGGGTTGGAGCATCGACACGGGGATCCTGCATCCCTCCAAGGAGGAGCAGGAGGCGGAGCCCGAACCGGCTCGGCACTCGCCCGAAATCCTCTGAGCGCGGTGAGGAGGATCGGGAGCCCTCTCAGGCCCTCAGAGGGGGATGCGGGCTCCTAGCTGATACGCGGTTAGAGCGAGGGTGAGAAGAACCAGGGTCCGGCTTCTGGAGACGGCTGCGAGCGGGAGGAGCCAGATCAGGTACCAGGGGAGCAGCCAGGCGGTGGCCAGGAGCAGGCCCAGGGTGGCCCAGGCGGCGGCGTCGATCCAGTCGTGGCCGCGCCAGGCGCGGAGGAGCAGAACGACCACGGCCGCCGCGTAGAGCAGCAGCGCCGCGGCGCGCACGGGATCGGGGTCGAGCCCGCTCAGCCGGGCGAAGGTGATCGGGATGCTCATGTGGCTGGTCCGGTCCTGGTTCTCCCCGGCCAGGCCGAGGGCGCCGGTCCAGTCCCAACCGAAGGCGATGCTGGCGCTGGCGGTAACCGCGACGGCCGCGATCAGCTCGCCGAGCAGAAGCACGCCGCGGCGCCGGGCGCCGACCAGGGCGAAGGGGGCGACGACGAGGGCGGAGGCCTTGACGGCGATCGCGGCCACGAAGGCGAACCCGCCCGAGAGCTCGCGAGCGGCCAGGACGCCGGCCACGCCGGCCATCACCGCCAGCATCGTCAGGCCGTCGTTGTGCGCGCCCCCGACCACGTGGACGAGGACGAGCGGGTTGAGGGCGACGAAGGCGGCGGCTCGCAGCGGGTCGACGCCGCGCCAGGCGGCGATCCGTCCCACGAGTACCGCCAGCGCCAGCACCGAGAGCGCCGCGACGCCCTTCAGCACCGCCACCGCGGCTCCGACCGGCAGCCAGGCGAGCGGGTAGGTCGCGAGCGTGAACAGCGGCCCGTAGGCGCTCGTCGCTTCGGTCCAGGTGACGTCGTCGAAGGCCGGGTCCGCGGGAGCGGCCAGCGGCGGGTGCGCGTAGGGGTCGAGCCCGTGGACGACCCCGAGGCGGGCGTAGTCGACGTAGCTGAAGACGTCGTGGGAGAGCAGCACCGGCGCCAGCGCGAAACCGGTCACGAGGAGGACGATTGCCCCCCAGACCAACCGCGCCCCCAATCGCGGCGCCGCCACCAGGACCCCGAGATAGGCGAGGAAGCCGGCCCAGACGAGGGCGTAGGCGAGCCCGGGGTCGATCGTCGCTACCCGCTGGAGCCGGCCGACTCGCCGCCGCTGACGCCGCCCGCGGGCGGCGGTTCATAAGGGGGCGGCAGTGGCGCCGGCTCCTGCCCGGCACCCGGCGCGTAGGCGTTGGGGTCGTAGCCACCGACCGCGGCACTCCCCGGTAGCGGTTCGCCGCCCCCATCGCCCCCGCCGCCCCCGAGGTCATCGCCGCCAGGCGCCGATCGAGCGAAGCGGCCGTAGTAGGGAGCCCACTGGATCTTCTCCTCGGGTTCGCTGAATTCCTCGCACTCGACGCCGCCTTCGGAGTACAGCGAGTGCCAGATCTCGGCCGGGAAGGTGCCGCCGAAGACGGTGATCCCGTGCACCGAAGACATCGAGATGTCATTTGACTCCGGGTAGCCGACCCAGACGGCCGTCGCCAGGTTCGGTTGGTAGCCGGTGAACCAAGCGTCGGTGTATTCGTCGGTAGTTCCGGTCTTGCCCGCCTGCCCGGCGCAGCCGGTGTAGGCGGCGGTGCCAGTGCCTTCGGTGATGTTGTCGTGCAGCAGGCGCGTCACCTCCCAGGCGACGGCCGGCGAGACGGCCTGCTCGGGCCGTGGCGACTCCGGCTTGTCGACGTGTCCGCTGGGGAAGACGACGCGCTCGATCGCCACCGGGTTGCGATGGGTGCCGCCGGCCGCCAGGGTCGCGTAGGCGTCGGCCATCTCCAGCGGCGAGACGCCGATCCGCAGACCACCGATCCCCTCGGCCGGGATCCCGTCGAGTTCGGTCGTGATCCCCATCGACTTCGCCGTTTGCGCGACGCTCTTGGGGCCGACGTCGAGATCGAGCTGGGCAAAGACGGTGTTGTCGGAGCTGACCGTCGCCTGTTGCAGGTTGACGGTCCCCTGGTAGCCCTCGTCGGCGGTGGCGACCTCCCAATGGCCCCAGTAGGGCAGGTCGAGGTCGAGCGGTTTCGAGGTGTAATAGGTCGAGTAGGGGTCGATGCCCTGCTTGATCGCCGCCGTCAGCACGAAGGTCTTGAAGGTCGAGCCCGGCTGCCGGCGCCCCTGGGCGGCGAGGTTGAACTGGGTCTGGTCGTAGGCGGCGCTGGAGACCATCGCCCGCACCCGGCCGTTGCGTGGATCGACCGAGACCAGCGCCGCGGCGGGGTCGGTCGAGTAGGGCAGGGTGCGCCGGATCGCCGCCAGCCCGACTTCCTGCAGGTCGAGGTCGATCGTGGTGTGGACCTGGAGCCCGCCCTGGCGCACCAAGCGCGGTCCGTAGTCCTCGATCAGCTCGTTTTCGACGTAGTCGAAGAAGTAGGGCTCGCGGTGCTCGAAGTAGCTGTCGGAGACGTCGAGTCCGAGCCCCCGCTGCTGCGCTTCGCGGGCCCGCTCGGGGCTGAGGTAGTCGAGCTTCGCCATCTGCCGCAGCACCTGGTCGCGTCGGTCTTTTGCCGCCCCGGGGTTGAGGATCGGGTTGTATTCCGAGGGCGCCTGCGGCAGCCCTGCCAGCAGCGCCGCCTGCGGCAGGCTCAGCTTCGCGACCGGGCGCGAGAAGTAGATCCGCGCGGCGGCGCCGACGCCGACCGCGGTGCTCCCCTCGACGGTCCCATAGGTCGCCACGTTGAGGTACTGGCCGAGAATTTCCCTGCGGGTGTGCTGCTCGGAGTACTCGATCGCCAGCTCCGCCTCGACGATCTTGCGCTCGAGCGTCCGCTCGGGGTCCTTGATGCAGAGGTTGCGGACGAGCTGCTGGGTGATCGTCGAGCCGCCCTCGACCGTTTCCCCGGCTTCGAGGTTCTTGATCGCGGCGCGGAGGATGCCCTCGGTGTCGACGCCGCCGTGCTCGTAGAAGCGCTGGTCCTCGATCGCCACCGTCGCCCGCTGCAGGCTCTTGGGGATCCGCTCGATCGAAACCGGGATGTGGGTCTCGCTGGAGACGACGCGGCCGAGCCTGGTGCCGTCGGCGGCGTAGATGGTCGTGTTGCCGCGCCGCTCGACCGGTTTGCAGGTCGACAGCGACGGCGCCTCGGCGGCGACGTCGAGGACCCAGGAGGCGATCGCGATCACGGCGATCGCGAGCACCGCGAAGATCGCGCCGAAGACCAGCAGCACCTTGCCGCCGACTCCTCCGCGGCGCCTCTGCCTCCGCCGGATGCGCTGCTGCGCCATCGGCTCAGAGGGTACTCAGACCAGGTTGGGCGAAGCTCAGCCCGGCTTGTTGACCTTCTGCAGTTCCTGGGTCTCGGCGGTCGAGTGGTTGTGGACGATCCCGTCGACCAGGAGCTGGTTGGGGATCACGACCGAGCTGCCGTCGCCGGGATCGATGTAGGTGTAGGAGAGCGAGATGTCGGTGACCCTTCCCTCGGTCTCTTCGAAGGTGACCTTGTCGCCGATCCGGAACGGCTGCGAGACGCCGATCTGGACCCCCGCGACCATGTTCCCGAGCGTGTGCTGGGCGGCGAAGCCGACGATCAGGGCGATCACGGCCGAGGAGGCGAGGACGCCGGTGGCCAGTCGCTCGAGGTCGGTGAACTGGCCGAGGGCGATCATCCCCAGGATCACCAGGACCGCGACCACGATCAGGCGCCGCAGCAGGCGCAGGCGGGTTTTGGTCGAGCGGGAGACCTGTGAGACTTGCGGCGACATGGAGGCCAACCTAGCTGCGCAGGCGCTCGCTCGCACCCCCGAACCGCGCTTCCCCTACTCCAACTGGGGCCCGCTCGCCGCGGTGCTCGGCGTCGTCCTCGCGCTGGGCGCCGGCATCATGCTCTCGATCCCCGCGGCCTTCTTCGGCCAGGAGGGCGACGGCGACCTCAGCACCGCCGGCAACATCGTCGTCCAGGCGGCGACCGCGCTCGGTTTCCTGCTCGTGCCGATGGCGATCGCCGCCTGGCGTGGCGCCGACTCGCTCGGGGAGATCCTGCACCGGCTCGGGATCAGGCGCTTCGCTCCCTCGGCCTTCAAGTGGATGGCGGCGGCGGTCGGCGCCTATCTGCTGTTCGCGATGCTCTACTCGCTGGTCATCGTCACGCCCGAACAGGAGGACATCGCCGAGGGCTTCGGGGCGCTGCCGGTGCAGATCCTGCTGATCGCGATCGCCGCTCCCATATCCGAGGAGGTCTGCTTTCGCGGCATGTTGTTCGGCGGCCTGCGCGAGAAGATGCCGCGGATCGGCGCGGCGCTGCTGAGCGGCGCCATCTTCGGGGCCCTGCACGCTCTCACCGGCGTCAGCGCCGTGCCCCCGCTGATCGCCTTTGGCTTCGTCCTCGCCCTGCTTTACGAGAAAACCGGTTCGATCGTGCCCTGCATCTTGCTGCACATGCTGAACAACTCTGTCGCCCTGCTCGCCCAGTAGGATTCCCGGCCCGTGATTCGCCGCCTCGCCCCGATCCTCGCCGCGCTGACGTTGCTGGCGCTCCCCGCCTCCGCCCTCGCCGCGCCCCAGCGCGCCGGTTCGGTCCCGGACGCGACCGTGAAGATCAAGCTCGGCAAGCTCGACGGCGCTCGCGCCGAGATCTTCTCCACCGTTCCCGTCTTCGGCACGGTCAAGCCCTTCGTCCCCGGCCAGAAGGTCCAGGTCGACTTCTTCCTCGACGGCAAGCCGCTGGTGACCAAGAAGGTCGCGGTCAGCAAGGGCGGCGGCGACTTCGGCAAGTTCAAGTCGAGCGTGATCGTGCGCGAGGACGGCAGGTACACGGTCAGCGCCACCCACGAGGCGACCGCCGAGCTCGGCGGCGACAGCACCGTCCGCAAGCTCTGGAAGGTGAGCTTCCCAGCGCTGCGCCAGGGGGAGTGCGGCAAAGCCGTGATCGGATTCAAGAAGGCGATGCGGGAGATGGGCTACATCGCCAACAGCGGTTCCTGCTTCGGCGGCAAGACCGCCCGCGGCGTCCTCGCCTACCGCAAAGTCAACAACCAGAGTCGCAGCATGCGGGCGGGTGCCGGCCTGGTCCGCAGCGTTTATGCCGGCAAGGGCGGCTACCGCGTGCGCTACCCGGGAGCCGGCCAGCACGTCGAGGCGCCGCTCGACAAGCAGGTCCTGGTCTTCGCCGACGGCGACCAGGCGACCGCGATCTACCCGATCTCCTCCGGCAAGTCCTCGACCCCGACGGTGACCGGCCACTTCGAGTTCATCCGCACCGAACCCGGCTACAACTCCCACGGGATGTACTACTCGTTTTACTTCTACGGCGGCTACGCGGTCCACGGCTACGAATCGGTGCCCGACTATCCGGCCAGCCACGGCTGCCTGCGGACGTTCATCGCCGACCAGCCCGAGATCTACAACCGCATCAATTTCGGGGAAGACATCTTCATCTGGTAGGTGGGCGGGCGGCGCGATTGCGCTCCTGCGGCCGAGCGTGGCGCTGCGCAGCTCGGCGTCCTCGGTTGCCTGAATAGCGCTGCTATTCAGGCGCCCTGCGTCCTTGATCTGCTTGGCCACACTCGCCCTCGGCTGCGCACTCGCTTGCCCGACCACCTCCCAGATGAACTTGGGGGACGGGACACCGATGGGACGTCTCTATTGGGAGAATTGATGTTGAGGAAAGCGGCAGAGAACAGGAGGGCGGGATGAAGGTCTTTGTGGCGGGGGCGAGTGGGGTGCTTGGGAGGCCGGTGGTGCGGCAGCTCTTGGAGAAGGGGCACCGGGTGACGGGGATGACGAGGCGGGAGGAGGCGGCGGCGGAGATTCGGGCGGCTGGGGCGGAGGCGGTGGTTTGCGACGCCTTCGATGCGGCGGGGTTGCGCGAGGCCGTTGCGGCAGCGCGGCCGGACGCGGTCGTCCATCTGCTGACGGCTCTGCCGCAGCGCTTCGCTCCCAAGAGCGACTACCTTGCGGCCACCAACCGGGTCCGGATCGAGGGGACGCGAAACCTGGTGGCCGCCGCCGCGGCGGCCGGCGCGCGTCGCCTGATCGCCGAGAGCATCGCTTTCCTCTACCTGCCGCAGGGCGGCTGGGTGAAGGACGAGGGGGCGCCGATCTTCGACAGCGCCCCCGGGTCCTTCGGCGGCGCGACGCGGGCGGTTGCCGACCTCGAAGAGCAGGTTCTCGGCGCCGCCGGGATGGACGGCGTCGTCCTCAGGTACGGCTGGCTGTATGGGCCGGGCACCTACTACGACCGGGGCGGCCAGCAGGCCGAAGAAGTCGAGCGCCGGCGCTTTCCGATCGTCGGCAAGGGGACCGGGATGTTCTCCTTCCTCCACACCGAGGACGCCGCCGCGGCGACCGTCGCCGCGCTCGAGCGGGGCACTGCCGGCGTCTACAACGTCGTCGACGATGAGCCAGCGAGGCTGAGCGAGTGGTTGCCGGTCTACGCCCAGGCGCTCGGGGCCAAGCCGCCGCGCCGGGTGCCGGCCTGGCTCGCCCGGCTCGTCGCCGGCGCGGCGTCGGCCGGCGCCGCCCTCGAGCTGCGCGGTGCCTCCAACGCGAAGGCGAAACGCGAGCTCGGTTGGGAGCCGACTCATCGGAGCTGGCGCCGCGGCTTCCACGACGAGCTCGATCCGGCCCCGTAGGATGCCGGCGGTGACCGACCTCGCCACCGCCAAGTCGACTCTGCTCGCGGTGCTCCGCGAGCACTCGCTGATTCTCGGCGAGGTGACCCTGGCCAGCGGCGCGACCGCCCAGTACTACGTCGACGCCAGGCGAACCCTGATGCGTCCCGACGGCTTCCACGCGGCCGGCGAGCTGATCGCGGCGACCGCGACCGAGCTCGGGGCCGAGGCCGTCGGCGGCCCGGCCACCGCGGCGATCCCGCCCGCCTGCGCGGCGATCGCCGTCCCCGCCGGGGCCGGCCTGGTCGCCTACTTCGTCCGCGGCGAGCGCAAGGAGCACGGGCTGCAGCGCTGGGTCGAGGGGCCGGTCGAGCCGGAGATGAAGTGCCTGGTGGTCGAGGACACGGTGACCACCGGCGGCTCGACCGCCACCGCGATCGGGCGGATCCGCGAGCAGGAGCTCGAGGTCGTCGGCGTCGTCGCGGTGGTCGACCGGCTCGCCGACGGCGGCGAGAAGATCGAAGCGGCCGCGGCCGCTCCCTACCGGGCCCTGGTCACGATCGACGAGATCTATCCGGATCGCCCCGACCGGGGCTAGAGCGTGGAGCCCGACGCCGTCGAGATCCGCGTGCTCGGCTGCCTGGTCGAGAAGCAGCGAACGACGCCCGATGCCTACCCGCTCTCGCTGAACGCGCTGCGGCTGGCCTGCAACCAGTCGACCAACCGCGACCCGGTCGTCGCCTACGAGGAGGAAACGGTCAGCGCCGCGCTGCGCAGACTGGCGCAGCGGGGCTGGACCCGGCTCGCCAGCGGCGCCGGCAGCCGCGCCCGCAAATACCGCCACCTTCTCCCTGAGGCGCTGGGACTCGATGACGCCGAGGTGGCGCTGTTGGCGGTGCTGATGCTGCGCGGGGAGCAGACGCCGGGCGAGCTGAAACAGCGCAGCGAGCGCTTGCACGGCTTCGCCGACCTCGCCGCCGTGCAGGGGACGCTCGACGGTCTGATCGAGCGCGGCTGGGTCAGCCGCCAGGAGCGGCGCCCCGGACAGAAGGAGGAGCGGTTCTCGCAGCTGCTCGGCGGGGCCGACGACGAGGCGGAGACGGCGAGCGCGACCTCGGAGCCGCCGACGCCGATTGGTGGTGAGCCGGCCTCCATGGGCATCCCGGACGACGTCGTCGGCAGCGGCGATCCGGTGGCCGAAGACGATCGTCTGCGGCGGCTGGAAGACGAGCTGAAGGCGCTTCGCGGCGAGCTGGCCAGCCTGCGCAAAGCTCTGGGCGAGAGCTAGGAGGGACTAGCGGTGCTCGATCGCCAGCACGGTCACCCGGCGCCCGCCGGGGATCGCGGCGACCAGCTGGGTCCGCAGGGTCCCGCGCTGGCGCAGCAGCTCACGGCCGCCCGGGCTGAGTGGAATCGTGTAGGCGTGCGAGCGCTCGCCGGTTAGCTGGAAGGTCCGGCGAGCGAGGGAGCGTTTGACGGTCCGCAGGAGCGGCGGCCGGCCGTGGCCGCGACGGACCGCGATCTTGAAGCGCGTTCGCAGCGCCAGCTGGCCGGGGCACGCGGTTCCCTGCGGCCAGGCGCAGGTAATGCGGACGCGGACCCCGTTTGGCGTGGCGCGGACGTTGGAGAGGGAGATCGCGACCGGGATCCTGGTCGTCTTGCAGGCGAGCAGGCGGTCGGCCCCGGCTCCGACGTCGACCGCGTAGACGCAGACCGGCTGCGGCCCCGACTTGACGGTCGCGAGGCTGACGTCGAAGCCGTGCAGGGGACCGGCCTCCGGGTACTCGGCGACGACATCGGCCCGGGACCCGGTCGCGACCGCGCCGAGTTCGTATTCGAGCGCGTTCGGCGAGCCGGCACGGCCACCGACGAAGAGGCGGATCGCCAGCGGCTGCGTCGGGACGTTGGGGTCGAAAGCCCAGCCTTTGACCCGCACCTGCCCGGGCTTCGGGGCGCCGGTGAGGTCGAGCCAGCCGATCGGGTCGTCTTCTCCCGCGAACGACCCGCCGCCGACGGTCGCCCCGTCGACGTAGTTGTTGTCGATGTTGATCGTGACGCCGCCGTAGGTCTCGTCGTGGCCGCCGCGGTACTGGTGGATCCGCTGGTGCGGGGTCCAGGCGTTGGTGGGCACGTAGGGGTCGGAGGTGCTGGCGACGCCGTTCCAGTTGGCGAACCAGATGTCGTCGGGAAGGACGTAGCCGCTGCCGACCTGGGCGGCGAGATCGGCGATCCCCGAGGCGCTGCTGCTGTAGACGCCGGAGGTGTAGCCGAGCGCGTGCAGCTTGTTGGTCCAGGACTCGAGGAAGGCGAGGGTGGCGGCGGTGGCGCTGGAGGTCCGCGTGTAGGCCTCCATGTCGAAGTAGATCGGGCTGCCGGGGCCCATCCCCAGGGCGCCCGCCTGGACGACCGCGTCGGCAGCCGCGGCCGCCCCTTGCGCGGTCGCCTGGTTGGCGTTGAGCTTGGCGCAGCTCGTGCAGGCGCTGGTCGGCGCCTGCAGGCCGACGTAGGTGGGGATCAGGTGCCAGCCGGCGGCGGTCTGTGCGCCGACCCAGCTCGCGGTCAGGTTCGGCTGCGAGCAGCCGCGGTTGCCGCCGCCGATGTAGACGCCGACAGCTTCGTAGGGCGATGACGCCCGCCAGGCGCTCATCGACTTCGAGGAGGGGGCGGTGCAGGCGTCGAAGCCGAGCCCGGTGAAGAGGGCGCCGCCGGCGGAGGCGGCGGCGCCTGACGCCGAGGCGCTGGGCAGAGCCGGGCGGGACGGGCGCGACACCGTGGGTTCGACCAGGATCGCCCGCCGCCGGCCGATCGCCGTGGCGGGACAGCGCTGGTTGGCGGAGGGGGTGCCGAGGTAGACGGCGCGGCGGTCGAGTCGCACACAGACGCCGGGGTGCTCGGCCAGCCGGTAGACCGGCCACGATGGCGGTACCCGGACCTGTTTGCCGTCGAACTCGACGCTGCGGGCGGAGGCGTGGTCCGGCGCGGTTACCTGCCAGGCGGCCAGCAGGAGCAGCGTGGCGCCGAACGCGGCGCGGACGAGGCCGGGAAGGAGCTGAGGTCGGGGGCGTCGGTGCATCGCTTGGTCATTACAACCAGGCCGGGACCCGAAAAGTTGCACCCCGGAGACAGCCGCCACATTTCGTGCAGGCCGATCGCGATCAGGCGGGCGCGGGCTCACCCGCCTGGCGATCGAAGGGCGGTCGCCCGCTGAGCACGGTGGAGAGCGCCGCGGCGGCTGCCTCGCGGCGCCCGCGCCCGCCGCTTCCCCGCAGCAGGTACAGGCAGAACCGCAGGCCGTAGCGGAGCCCCAACGCCAGCCGGTACTCCCAGAACCGGCCGAGGTTCTTTTGCGCGAACTGCAGGCGCGCGTAGGCGGCCTGCGCTTCCAGCAGCGGGCTCGCCTTGCCGTCGTGCTCGTAGTGGCGGATCGTCACGCAGGGGATGTGCGCGACCTGCCATCCCGCCTGCTTGAGCCGCCAACAGAGGTCGGTCTCCTCGGAGAAGAGGAAGAAGCGTTCGTCGAATCCTCCGGTGCTCCTGAGCGCCTCGCTGCGAGCGAGCATGAAGGATCCCGAAGTCCAGTCGCAGGGGGTTTCGCGCCCGTACTGGTCGAGGTCGAGCTCCCGCTCTCCGAGGATCCGCCTGACCCCCGGCATCCGCTCCACGCCGAGTGCTTCGGCAAACATGTTGGGGACCGACGGGAACCGCCTGATGCTGGGGGCCAGGCTGCCGTCGCTGCCGACCTGGCGCGTGCCCGCCAGGCCGACCTCGGGGCGCCGATCGACCGCGGCGACCAGCTCTCCGAGGTTGCCGGCGAGGAATTCCGTATCGGGGTTGAGGAAGAGGACGTAGCGGGCATCGGCCGTCGCCAGGGCCTGGTTGTTGGCGTGGCCAAAGCCCTTGTTCGGGCAATGGAGCGTGCGGACGCTCGGGAAGCGTTCCTGGACGTACTCGGCGGCGCCGTCGCTGCCGTTGTCCACCACCACGACGTCCACGGCGACCTCGCCCACCCGCTCGAAGAGAGTCATCAGTGCGCCCTCCAGCCAGCGCTTGCCGTTGTGGGAGACGATGACTACGCAGACGTCGTGCATACACCTGGTAAACGACCGCCGCGTCGCCCAGCTTGCGGCGTGGTTGCCAGCGGCACCGCTAGCATGCCGCCGGTGAGCGGGGCCGAGCTGCAGCGATCCGACCTGGCGCCCGGCCTCCTGCTCGGCGACGACGTGGTGATCGGCGAGGGCGTGCTGCTCGGTGGTCACGCGATCATCCATTCCGGTGTTCGCATCGGCGCCGGGGCTCGGATCGGCGACCATGCCCAGGTCCGGGACGGCGCCACGATCGGCGCCGGCTCGACGATCGGCAGCTTCACCTCCGTGGACCCCGGCGTCGCGATCGGCGCCCGGGTCAGCGTGCAGACGCGCTGCTACCTGACCGGCGGCTCGGTAATCGAGGACGACGTCTTCATCGGCCCTGGAGTGACTCTGACCAACGACGACACGATGGACCGCCATCCGCCGCGGTCCGGCTTCGCCGGACCGCTGCTGCGCCGGGCTTGCAGGATCGGCGGCGGGGTCGTGATCTGTCCCGGCGTCGAGGTCGGCGAGGAGGCGTTCGTCGCCGCCGGCGCCGTGGTCGCCGCGGACGTCGCGCCCCGCGCGGTGGTGATGGGCGTACCGGCCAAGGCGGTCCGCGAGGTGCCCGAGGGCGACTTACTGGAGCGCTGGCGCTGACCGGGGCGAGGGACTGAGCGGCCGCGCGGGATTGCCGACGACGGTCGACCCCGGCGCCACGTCGCGCGTGACCACGGCGCCGGCGCCGACGGTCGCGCCGGCACCGATCCGCAAGCCGCCGAGAATCGTCGCCCCGGATCCGATCGAGGCCCCCGCCTCGACCACGGACCTCATCAGCTCCCAGTCAGACTCGTCCTGAAGCTCACCCTCGGGGGTGAGCGCCCGCGGTCGCTTGTCGTTGATGAACATCACGCCGTGACCGACGAACACCCCGTCCTCGATCCTCACCCCGTCGCAGATGAAGGTGTGGCTCTGGATCTTGCAAGCGGAGCCGACGATGGCGCCGCGCTGGATCTCCACGAAGGTCCCGATCCGACTGCGGGAGCCGATTTGGCAGCCGTAGAGGTTGGTGAACGCCTGGATCACCACCCCCTCGCCGAGCTCGACGTCGTCGAGTAGTCGATGCGGCGCCTCGTTCGCCGGGAGCCTCTGCGCGCTGGGGGTCATCGGACGATGAACGTACTTCCGGCCCGGGACTTCCGTCCTGATCCGCGCAAACTTTCATACGGTCGCGCCGTTGGTGGTCCATGGCGGTCCTCAGCGATCCGATCGAAGGCATCTTGTCCAGATCCGGGCAGGTTTGCGCGATCGTTTGCCCTGCTTCCTCCGACGCGCGCCGTCGGATCGAGGCGACGCTGAGCGAGCAGGATCTAGACCTCGAGCTGGTCGTGTTCGAGGGTCCGAGCGAGCTGGCCGGAGTGGGACTTGCGGCGAGCGCGATCGTGGTCTTCGTCTGCGATCTCGATCTGCCGAGCGAGATGGCGGCGCTGCGGCGCCTCCGGCGCGAGCTTCGGGGACCGGCGATAGTCGTCGTCTCGCCGACCGCCACCGGGACCGGTGTTCGCCGCGCGCTCGACGCGGGGGCGGACGCGATCGTCTTCGAGACCGATCTCGAGTCGACCCTGGCGGTAACGGTGAGGGCGGTCGGCTCCGGACAGTCCGTCGTCCCCCGCAAGCTCCGCGCGAGCGTCGAGCGGCCGACCTTCTCCCATCGCGAGCGCCAGGTCATGGAATACGTGTCGCAGGGGATGACGAACGCCCAGATCGCCGAGGCGCTCTTTCTCTCCGAGAGCACGATCAAGAGCCACCTCGCCTCGGTGTTCGGAAAGTTCGGCGTGCGCTCGCGCCGCGAGGCCGCCGCCCTGTTCAACGAGCTGGAGCAACCGCGCCAGGAGGAGGCATCGTGAACGCACCGACCGCGACGGGCAGTCCGCTGCCGCTGGCAGCCACCGAGGGCACGAAGGTCCCCTTCATTCGCCTCGACAGCGCCTTTCCCGATCTCTTCGCGGAGCTGATGGAGACGATCGAGCGGATCGGCCGCGACTCCGCCTTCACCCTCGGCCCCGAACTGGAGCGCTTCGAGGACGCTTTCGCCGAGTTCTGCGGGACCGAACACGCGGCCGGGGTCTCCTCGGGCACCGCGGCCCTGGAGATCGCCCTGCACGCACTCGGCATCGGGCCCGGGGACGAGGTCATCGTCCCGACCTACAGCTTTATCGCCACCGCCGAGGCGGTCAGCACCGTCGGCGCCACGCCGGTGATCGTCGACGTCGACCCGGAGACGGCGCTGATCACGGCTGAGATCGTCGAAGCGGCCTTGACCGAGAGAACCCGCTGCGTGATCCCGGTCCACCTCTTCGGGCGCCCGGTCGACATGGACCCGCTGCTGAGGCTCTGCCGCGAGCGCGACATCTACGTCGTCGAGGACGCCTGCCAGGCGCATGGCGCGATCTACCGCGGCCGTCCGGTCGGCTCGCTCGGCGATGCCGGCTGCTTCAGCTTCTACCCGACCAAGAACCTCGGCGGCTGGGGCGACGGTGGCGCTCTCGTAACCAGCGACGCCGCGCTCGACGAGCGCGTGCGCCTGCTGCGCTCCCACGGCGAGTCCCCCCGTCACAATCACCGCCTTGCCACCGGCACCCACCGGCTCGACACCCTGCAGGCGGCGATCCTCGCGGTCAAGCTGCGTCATCTTCCCGACTGGAACCAGCGCCGCCGCGAGGCCGCCGACGCCCTGCGCGCCGGACTCGCCGGCCGCGCCGTGATTCCCCCGGCCCTGCCGGCAGCGGACTCCGACCACGTCTACCACCTCTTCGTCATTCGCAGCGATCGCCGCGACGCGCTCCGCGACCACCTCGACGGCAGCGGCATCGCCAGCGCGATCCATTACCCGACGCCGATCCATCTCCAGCCCGCCTACGCCCACCTCGGCCTCGGCCCCGGCGCCCTGCCGGTCGCCGAGCGGCTGGCCGACGAAAACTGCTCGCTGCCGATCTTCCCGGCGATCGAGGACTGGCAGATCAGCGAGATCGTCGCGGCGGTGAAGAGCTTTGAGCTCCCAGCAGACGGCTGAGAGCGTCGCCCGCACCCCGGTCGCGGGTGGCCTTCGGGTCTGCATGATCCACTACTCCGACTTCGAGGTCGATTCGCGGATCCAGCGCCAGGCGAGGGCCTTGGCCGAACGCGGGGACCGAGTCGACTGCGTCTGCCTCAACGACGATCGGGAGATCGCGGTCGGCAGCGGCAAGATCGTCCTCCACCGCGCCGCGGCGGCAAAGCCGCGCGGGGGAACCCGCAACTACCTCGACGGCAACGCCCGCTTCCTCGCCGGCGCCGCGCGCAAGGTCACCGCCCTGGATCGCCAACTGCGCTTCGACCTGGTCGAGGTCCACAACATGCCCGACGCGCTCGTCTTCGCGGCGTTGGCGCCGAAGCTGCGGGGGACTCCGCTCGTCCTCAACTTCCACGACACCTTTCCCGAGCTGTTCGCCACCCTGTTCGGCCGCTCGCCGGGTCACCCGCTCGTGCGCCTGATCCGGGCGGAGGAGCGGGTCAGCGCGGCAATGGCCGACGGCCACATCTTCGTCACCGCTGAGGCCCGGGACCTGCTCGCCGCCCGGGGGGTGGGCGCCGCCCGAACCCAGGTCGTGATGAACACGCCCGACGAGCGGGTCTTCGGCGAGCGCCGCCCGCCCCAGCTGCCGCCCGCCGACGGGGAGCTGCGGGTCGTCTACCACGGTGGTCTCGCCGACCGCTTCGGGGTCGAGAACCTGGTCCGAGCCGTGGCTTTGCTGCGGGAGCGCGCCACCCCGGTCGTGCTCGACGTCTTCGGCGCCGATGCCGAGGCGGCGCGGGAGCTGGCGGCGACGGCGGCGGCGCTCGTCCCCGAGGGAGTGCGGATCGCACCCCGTCCGACGCCGGTCGAGCAGATCCCCGATCGCCTTCGGGAAGCTCATCTCGGCGTCGTACCGACCCTGCGCGATGACTTCACCGAGCTGCTGCTGCCGGTCAAGTTGCTCGAGTACGTGCACATGGGGCTGCCGGTTGTCGCCTCCCGCCTGCCGGTGATCGAGAGCTACTTTGGCGACGACGTGCTGCTGGCCGAGCCCGGCGACCCGAGCTCGATCGCCGCCGCGATCGAAGGTGTTCGGAGCGAGCCCCGTCTGGCTCAGGAACGGGCCGAGCGCGCGGCGGAAAAGCTCGCCGCGATCGAGTGGCGACGCCAGCGGCAGGGCTACCTGGAGTTGGTCGACGACCTGGTCGAGCGCTCGAGGCGGAGCTGAGATGTCTCGCGTGCTGCTGATCACTCCCGCCCGCGACGAGGCCGCCTACCTGGCGACGACGATCCGCGCGGTCACTGAGCAGAGCCGCCCGCCCGATCTCTGGCTCGTCGTCGACGACGGCTCCAGCGACGACACCCCGTCGATTCTCAGGAGCATGGCGGCGCGGGTGCCGTTCCTGGAGACGATGCCGATGCCCCCCCAGGATCGCACCGAGGAGGACGGGCTCACCCTCGCGGCCGAGGCGCGCGCCTTCAACGCTGCCCTGGCTACGGTTGACCTCACGCAGTTCACCCACGTCGGCAAGCTCGACGCCGACGTCGAGCTGCCGCCCGACTACTTCGAGTGCCTGATCGAGCGCTTCGAGGAGGAGCCGCAGCTGGGAATTGCCGGCGGCTCACTGCTCGAGCACGGCCGGCGAGGATGGCGCCCGACGAAGGTCCCCGAGCACCATGTCCGCGGCGCTCTGAAGCTCTACAGCCGCGAGTGCTTCGAGGCGATCGGCGGGATCGAGGAGAGACTCGGTTGGGACACGATCGACGAGACCTACGCGCGGATGGAAGGCTTCGCGACCCGTTCGCTGCCGGAGCTGAGCGCCAAGCACCATCGTCCGGTGGCGACCCGGGGGGAGCGCTGCGGGGCCGTGCCCGGCACGGCCGCTGCGCCTACATCCTCCGCTACGGCCTGCCCTGGGTGGTCGCGAGGTCCTTCAAGGTGGCGCTGCAGAAGCCGCGCGGGCTCTCCGGAATCGCCTTCCTCTACGGCTACCTCAGCGCCTTGACTCACTCTCAACCTAAGGTTGAGGATGCGCGGTTCAAGCGCTTCGTCCGAGGGGAGCTCCGGGCCAGGGTCAGGGGCGGCTCGTCCCTTTTTCATCCCATCGGCTCGGACTGATTGGCGTATTACGAACGTTGTCGAAGTAGGGCCTCTCGCCCTGCCCGAGAATCGGCGCTCGCTGAATGACCATCCCCCGCACTAAATCCCTGACGATCCTGGCGCTCTTCGCGAGCAGCGCGCTGCTGCTCATCTGCGGTCAGGCCAGTGCCGAAGTCAGCTGCCCGAGCGACAACCCGGTCGTCCAGGAGAACAACTGCTCCGGCCCGGGCTCCGACGGCTGGCGCCTGATCGAGTACGACCCCAACGTCGCCGGCTTCGCGACCAAGAGCAGCGTCAACCTCGGCGAAAGCGTGACGTTGAAACTGGGCCGGGCGAGCACCGGCGCCGCCGCCAGCGTCCGCGTCGACGTCTACCGCATGGGCTACTACGGGAATAGCGGTGGCCGCCTGATCACCCCCGCCTCGAGCGCCAGCGTCGCCGTCAACAACCTCTTCGCCAGTTGCTCCGCGACCAATGCCACGACCGGCCTCAAGAGCTGCACCAGCTGGGCCAACAGCTACACGATCCCCGGCTCCGCGATCCCCGCCTCCGGCGTCTACACGGTCAAGCTGACGACCCCCGGCGGGCTCGAAAACACGATCACCTTCGTCGTCCGCGACGACTCGCGAGTCCCCAAAGCCGAAATGCTCTTCGTCGTCCCCACCGCGACGTATGAGGCCTACAACGATTGGGGCGGCAAGTCCCTCTACTTCGACACCGGTGGCGGTGGCGGTGAAAACACGATCGCCGGCACCCCGCGGGCGGTCAAGGTCTCCTTCGACCGGCCGCTCAACGACCCGCGTCAGGGCAACCGCTTCATCGGGCCCGACTTCTACCTGGTCCAGTGGCTGGAGAAGCAGGGCTACGACGTCTCCTATTCGGAGGACGTGGCGGTGCACCAGACGCCCGCGCAGCTGCTCGGACACGGCGTCGACGTGATCTCCGGCCACAGCGAGTACTGGTCCCTGGAGCAGATGAAAGGGTTCCTCGCCGCCCGCGACGCCGGCGTCGACGTCGCCTCCTTCAGTGGCAACACCGCCTACTGGAAGGTCCGCTACGAGGACGGCGGCCGCACCCTCGTCTGTTACAAGACCGTCGAGGGGTCGGGCTCCAACGGCAGCGGCGAGGACGGTGCCAACGACTGGGGTCCCGACGGCAAACTCGGCACCGCCGACGACGCGCTCGGCGTCGATCAGATCGCCGGCACCGCCGACGATCACCCCGAGAACTCGACCACCACCTTCCGCGACAACGGCGCGCCCAACGGCGACCCGAACGCCCCCGAGGGGGGTCGGGTCGGTCCCAACATGCCCGAGAACCAGCTGCTCGGGAACATGTACTACGGGGCCGAGCTGCAGGCCGGCGCCTTCCCGCTGCAGATTCCCGCCTCCTCCGGCGGTGCCTACGCCGGCGACCGGATCTGGCGCAACACCGGCATCCCGACCGGCTCGGCGACGACGATCGGCTCCAACCTGGTCGGCTGGGAGTGGGACGCGATCCCGACCCAGGCCCAGTACCTGAGCAAACAGCCGGCCGGGGTCAAACCGCTGACCAGCTCGCCGATCCCGCTCGGGCAGAACGTCGACTGGATCCAGGACGAGGGACGGATCTACGCGAAAACCGCGCCGCCCGGCCAGTGCGCCTGCGGCCAGGCGGTCAAGTACACGGCTCCCAGCGGCGCGCTCGTCTTCGCGGCCGGGACCAACGACTGGGCGAACGCGCTGGCGCCGAATCCCGACAGTCGCATCATCCAGGCGACCTACAACATCTTCTCCGACATGGGTGTGCAGCCGCAGACCCCGGTCGACGTGACCCTTGACCCGCCCTCGGGCCCGCAGCCGCCGACCGCCTCGTTCACGATCTCGCCAAACCCGGCGCAGACCAACCAGACCGTCACCTTCGACGCCAGCTCCTCGACCGATCTCGACGGCGGCATCGCCCGCTACGAATGGGACCTCGACGGCAACGGCAGCTACGAGACCGACCGCGGCTCCAACCCGATCGCCACCACCACCTACGCGACCACCGGCGTCTACACGGTGCGCCTGCGAGTGACCGACGAACAGGGCGTCCGCAGCACCACCAACCGCGCCCTCTCGATCGACAACAGCGGCAGCGGCAGCTACCCCTCCCGCGTCCTCGGGACGACCGGCCTGCTCAGCTACTGGCGTTTCGGCGACGCCGGCGGCTCGGGCACGCTGATCGACTCCTTCGGGACCAGCAACGCGACGACGAGCGGCGCGCCGACGCTGGGCGTTGCCGGCGCCCTGGTCGGCGACGCCGACACCGCGGCTAGCTTCGACGGTCTCGACGACGCAGCGAGCGCGAACCTCTCGCTCTCCGGTACGAGCAAAGTCACGGTCGAGTTCTGGATGAGGTGGAACGGCTTCGCCAACGACGACGACCTGGCGCTCGAGTACACGCCGAACTTCAACTCGACGGCCGGCGGCTTCCTGGTCGACCCCAACGCGCCCCAGGAGGGCGGCAAGTTCGGGGTGGCGATCGGCAACGGCTCCAGCCGCAACAACGTCTTCTTCGCCCGTCCGAGCGCCGGCCAGTGGCACCACTACGCCTTCGTGATGGACAGCTCCGCCGCGGCCGCCGACCAGATCAAGCCCTACGTCGACGGCAAAGCGGTGACGTTCACCAAGACCGCCTCCGGCACCGGGGCCGGCAACTTCGCCAACTCCTCGCTGCACTTCATGTCGCGCGCCGCCAGCGCCCTCTACGGCGCCGGCTCGCTCGACGAGCTGGCGGTCTACAACCGTGCTCTCGACGGCGCGACGATCGCCGCCCACTACGCCGGGAACCCGCAGCCGCCGACCGCCTCGTTCACCAGCTCGCCGAACCCGGCCGACGTCGGCCAGACGGTCAGCTTCGACGCCTCTTCCTCGAGCTCGCCGAACGGGGCGATCACGAAATACGAGTGGGACCTCGACGGCAACGGTACGTATGAGACCAACACCGGGGCGACCGCGACCGCGAGCAACAGCTACTCGGCCCCGGGCCCGGCCACGGTCGGCCTGCGGGTCACCGACGCCGCCGGCAAAACCGCGACGAGCACGGAGACCGTCAGCATCGACGGTGCCGGCACCGGCACCTACTCGACCCGCGTGCTCTCCACGGCGGGGCTGGTCGACTACTGGCGAATGGGCGAGACCTCCGGGACCTCGCTGGCCGACAGCAAAGGCACGGCGCCGGCCACGCTGACCGGCTCGCCCAGCCTCGGAGCCGAGGGCGCGGTTGCCGGCGACGCCGACACCGCGGTCAGCTTCAACGGCGCGAACAGCGCCGCCCAGGCGGCGCTCAACCTCTCGGGCACCAGCAAGCTGACGCTCGAGTTCTGGATGAAGTGGGACGCCTTCGCCAACGACGACGACCTCGCCTTCGAGTTCACCCCGAACTTCAACTCCAACGCGGGCGGCTTCCTGGTCGACCCGAACGCCCCTGAGGAAGGCGGCAAATTCGGCGTCGGGATCGGCAGCGGCGAAAGCCGCAACACCGCCTACTTCACGCGGCCCAGCGTCGGCCAGTGGCACCACTACGCGCTGGTCTTCGACACCACCGCGGCGGCCGCCGAACAGGTCATTCCCTACGTCGACGGCCAACCCGTTCCGTACGTGAAGACCCGGACCGGGACCGGCGCCGGCAACTTCGCCAACTCGACGCTCTTCTTCATGTCGCGCGCCGCCAGCGCCCTCTACGCCGCCGGCGATCTCGACGAGGTCGCGATCTACAACCGGGCGCTGCCGGCGGCGACGATCGCCCAGCACTTCGGCGGCAACAGCCAGGCGCCGCTCGCATCCTTCACCGCATCGCCGAACCCGGCCCAGGCCGGCCAGCAGGTCAACCTCGACGGCTCCGCCTCCAGCGACGCCGACGGCACGATCACGAAATACGAGTGGGACCTCGACGGCAACGGCACGTATGAGACGAACACCGGGACGACGGCGACCGTCAGCACCAGCTTCGCCTCGGCCGGTTCCTACGACGTCAAGCTGCGGGCCACCGACAACGCCGGCAACAGCGGCCAGACGACCCGCACGGTCACGGTCGAAGCGTCGGGCTCCGGCGCCTACTCGAGCCGCGTCCAGGCGACCGCCGGGTTGATCGACTACTGGCGGATGAACGACGCCGCCGGCACGGCCCTGACCGACGGCAAAGGCGGCGCCCACGCCGCGGTCGCTGGCACGCCGGAATTCGGGGTCGCCAGCGCCCTGCCCGGAGGCTCCGACACCGCGGTCAGCTTCGACGGGACCAACAGCGCGGCGCAGGCGGTGCTGAACCTCTCGGCGACGAACAAGCTGACGCTCGAGTTCTGGATGAAGTGGGACGCCTTCGCCGACGACGACGACCTCGCCTTCGAGTTCACCCCGAACTTCAACTCGAACCCAGGCGGCTTCCTGGTCGACCCGAACGCCCCTGAGGAAGGCGGCAAATTCGGCGTCGGGATCGGCAGCGGCGAAAGCCGCAACACCGCCTATTTCGACCGGCCGAGCGCGGCCGCCTGGCACCACTACGCGCTGGTTTTCGACACCAGTGCGGACGCGGCGAACCAGATCACCCCCTACGTCGACGGGCAGGCCGTCCCTTACGTGAAGACGCGCAGCGGCACCGGCGCGGGGAACTTCGCCAACTCGACCCTGTACTTCATGTCGCGCGCGGCGAGCGCCCTGTTCGGTGCCGGCGACCTCGACGAGGTGGCCCTCTACAACCGGGCGCTGCCGGCGGCGACGATCGAAGACCATTACTTCGGCACGGTCGGCGGCGGCGAGCCTCCGGTCGCTTCCTTCACCCCGACGCCGAGCCCGGCGCAGACCGGCGAACCGGTCAACTTCGACGGCTCCGCCTCCACCGACGCCGACGGCACGATCACGAAATACGAATGGGACCTCGATGGCAACGGCAGCTTCGAGACCGAAACCGGCGCCGAACCGGTCGCGAGCCGGAGCTTCACGACGGCCGGCAGCTACGACGTGCGCCTGCGCGTCACCGACTCGAGCGGCAACAAATCGACGACCCTGCGCACGATCACGGTTACCAACCGCGCCCCGGTTTCCTCCTTCACCGCCACCCCGAGCGCGGTCAACAAAGGGCAGACGGTCACCTTCAACGGCTCCGCCTCCACCGACCCCGACGGCACGATCACGAAATACGAGTGGGATCTCGACGGCAACGGCACGTATGAGACGAACACGGGGACTACCCCGACCACCAGCCGCTCCTACACCGCGGCGGGCAACGTCGAAGTGAAACTGCGGGTCACCGACGACAAAGGCGCGACCACGGTGTCGGCGCGAACCGTCACCGTCACGTTGCTGCCCCCGAGCGCCTCCTTCACCACGACTCCGAACCCGGCCGACACCGGCGCGACCGTCAATTTCAACGGCTCCGCCTCCACCGACCCCGACGGCACGATCACGAAATACGAGTGGGACCTCGACGGCAACGGCAGCTTCGAGACGAGCACCGGGACGACGGCCACGACCAGCCGCTCCTACGCCGCCGCGGGCGCCGTCGAAGTGAAACTGCGGGTCACCGACGACGATGGCCAGACGGCGACCACCAGTCGCACGGTCACCATCAACAACCGCCTGCCCGTCCCGTCCTTCACCGTCAGCCCGAGTCCGGCCAACACCCGTCAGACCGTCACCCTCAACGGCTCCGCCTCCACCGACCCCGACGGCACGATCACGAAATACGAGTGGGACCTCGACGGCAACGGCAGCTTCGAGACGAGCACCGGGACGACGGCCACGACGACCAAAGCCTTCACCGCCACGGCGACCCTGACCCTCGGCCTGCGGGTCACCGACAACAAAGGCGCGACCGCGACGACGACCCGCTCGCTGACCGTCAACAGCGCCTATCGCGCGGCGGTCCTCGGGACCACCGGGATCAGCGACCTCTGGCGCCTCGACGAGACCTCGGGCACGACCGCCGCCGACGCCAACGGCGCCAACAACAACGGCACCTACGTCAGCGCCCCGGCTTCGGTCGCGCCGCTGATCGGCGGTGAGACGAACAGCTTCGCGCGCTCCCTCAACGGCACCAGCCAGTACGTCGACCTGTCGCCGACTCCGTTCGGCACCCCGTCGACCTTCTCGGTCGAGGCCTGGGTCCGGACCAGCGCGGCCAAAAGTTCGGGCGGCTACCACTTCGTCGTCAGCGACTCGAGCACCGACTTCGACAACGGCTTCTCGCTGGTCATCGACTCCAGCAACCGACCGATCTTCGTCGCCGCCAGAGAAAACATCATCGGGATCGTCACCCGCGGGCAGGCGACCAGCGCGACCACGGTCCCGCCCAACACGACCCACCACCTGGTCGGCACCTACGACGGCAGCCGCGTGCGCATCTACGTCGACGGCGTCGAACGCGCCAACGCGAACTTCAACAATGGCCCGACCTGGTCCGGCAGTCGGGACCTGCGGATCGGCCGCCCGATCTCCTCGACCAGCCTCGCCCAGCGCTACCTGCAGGGCACGGTCGACGAGCCCGCGCTCTACACCTCGGCGCTTTCCGCGGCGACGGTGCTGGCGCACTACGACGCCGGCAAACCGTAAGCCGGAACCCGGCCGCAAGCCGGTCGGGGCCCGATTCGTTGATTACCCGTGAGTGCGAACGACGCGATCGTCTCCGAACCCCTGCGCGGCGCTGGCCGCCGCGCCCTCCCGGCGCGGCTGCTGGCCCTGGCGCGCTCGGCCGACGGCATCGCCCTGGCCGGCCTCGGCCTGTTCATCGTCGTGCTCGCGGCGATCAGCTGGCGAAAGTGGGGGACGCCGGAGATCGACGCCGGCGCCGAGCTGACCACCGCCGCCCAGGCCGTGCACGGCCACCTCCCCTACGAGGAAGTCCGCTACTTCTACGGGCCGCTCGGCGTCTACACGCTGACCGGCGCCTTCAAGCTGTTCGGGACCAGCCTCGCAACCGCCTACGCGCTCGGGCTGACGCTGACCGTGGCGATCGCCGGCTCCTTTTTCGCCCTTGCCCGCCAGCTGTTGCGGCCGCTGGCGGCGGCGCTCTCGACCGCGGTGCTGATCGCGATCGGGTTCTCCGGCACCCAGTTCAACTTCGTCCTGCCCCATACCAACTCCGCCACCTTCGGCCTGCTGCTGTTGATCCTGACTCTGCTGGCGCTCGCCCGCGGACACTTCCTGCTCGCCGGCACGGCGATCGGGCTGACCGCGCTGACCCGGGTCGAGTTCGCCGCCGCCGCGGGGCTCGCCGGGATCGCCTGGGCCGTCGGCATCTGGCGCGAAGAGAATCTGCGCGCGGCGCTGCGCGCGCTCGCCTGGATCGCGGCGCCGGCGCTGGCGATCCCGATCGCCGTGCTCGGAACGCTCGCCGCCTCGGTCGGCTTCGACCGCCTCTTCTGGCAGAACCTCTGGCCGATCGACTTCCTCCGCGCCGCCGGCTTCAACGCCTACCGCGAGTGGACGCCCTTCGACGCCGCCAGCGTCGCCTCCTCCCTGGCCCGCGGGGCGATCTACCTCGGCCTGCTGGCGGGCCTGACCGCGACCGCGGTCAGGGTCCAGGCGGCGCGTGGTCTGGGACGGGTCAAGGCGCTCTGGCCGCTGGCCGCCGCCTGCCTCGGATCCCTGCTTCTGCTCGCCGCCTGGAAGGCGAGCGGCGTTTTCGCCGGCGCCGAGGCCGCCGTGCAGGAAGAGGGCAAGCAGCTGCTGCTCGGGATGAGCTGGCTGCCGTTGCTCTCGCTGCTCGCCGCGGCGCTGCTCGCGCGGGCGCTGTGGCGCCGCGAACCCGATGCCCCGCTGAGCGGCCGCTGGCCGCTCGACCTGGCGCTGGCCGCGGTCGCCGTCCTGCTCTGCTCGCGCGCCTACGACCAGTTCACGATGGACTCCGCCGCGCCTTACTACGCGGCTCCGGCGGTGCTGCTGCTGGGCCTCCTGCACCAGCGGATCGGCGATCGTTGGCCGACCGCCCGGCCGGCCGTGATGGCGATGCTGGCCGCGGTGGCCGCGGGGATCGCCTTCTACGCCGCCGTCGCCCTCTACCCCGACAAGAGCACGACGATCCACACCGCGGCCGGGTCCTACGTGGGCGACACTCGCAGCGCCGCCGCTCAACAGGAAGCGATCGACTTCATCCGTGAACGCACCCGGGCCGGCGAACCGATTCTGGCGATGCCCGCCGACGCCGGCATGTACTTCCTCAACGACCGGCCCCAGGCCCTCTACGAGAACATGTTCCTTCCCGGTCTGATCGATACTCCCGCCGAGGAGCGCGCCGCGATCGCCCGGATCGAGCGCGAGCGCGTTCCCTACGCGCTGGTCAGCACCCGCGACACCTCCGCCTTCGAAACCGGTCGCTTCGGTGTCGGCTACGACCGCGTCCTCGGCGCCTACTTGCGCTCCAAGCCCCTGGTCGCGACCTTCGGCGACGTCGCCGCCGCTCCCGGCGGCGGCAACCCCTCGCGGGGCTTCCGCGTCTACGCGCTGAGGTGAGCTGATGCCTCGTGTGGGCGTCTTCCCCGGCGCCGAGCTGAGCAAGCGCCCGCGTCTTTTCGCCGCCCTCTCCGCGGCGTTTCCGGACGTCGTCTTCGAGGCGAGGGACGCGGGCGCGTTCGCCGCGCTGGATGCCCTGCTCGAGTTCGGCGGCTCGGCCCAGGCGAGCGAGGCGACGAGCGCCGGCGTCCGCGGTCTCGCCGCGCTCAAGCCCGAGGGCGGGGACGGCGCCGCCGTCCCCTTCGAGATCGCCCCGGTCGAGGCGGTCGACCGGCGCCTGCGCGGTCGCGGGTTGGCGGACCGCCACCTCGCCGCCGACCTGGCGCCGCTCGAGATCTCGGGCTCGGGGCCGATCGCCGGTTTCGGCGGCGGACCGCTTTGGGTGCGCCGCGGATCCCTCGACGTCGCCGCGCTCGCGCCCGCGGAGCTGGACGAGGCCGAATCTCTGCGCTGTCGCCTCTGTGGGACCCGTTCGCTCGCACTGCTTCCCTTCGTCGAGCTGCTGCGGTCCTTGACCGCCCGGAACGGCTGGCGACCGCCACCGCTGCGGGCCACCTTCCTGCTCGACGATCCCAACCTCCACTGGCCGTCCTACGGCTATCTCTCGCTGCCGGCGGTTGCCCAGCACGCCGACCGCCACGGCTATCATCTCGCCTTGGCGATGGTCCCCCTCGACGCTCGCCTCAACCATCCCGGCGCGGTCTCGCTGCTGCGGCGGCACCGCTCGCTGTCGCTGCTCGTCCACGGCAACGATCACTTCGGCGGCGAGCTCGGCCGCGAGGTCACCGAGCAGGAGGCGCTGACGCTCGCCTCGCAGGCGCTGCGTCGGATCGCGGCCTTCGAGCGCCGAACCGGGGTCGCGGTGCCACGGGTAATGGTGCCGCCGCACGAGGCCTGCTCGGAGCCGATGGCGCGGGCCCTGGTGCGGACCGGGTTCGACGCGATCACGATGACTCGTCCCTATCCCTGGGCGGAGACGTCCCCGTCCTGGCTCGCCTCGCCCCCGTCGGCCGGATCGCCGGTCGGCTGGTGGCCGGCGGACTCGGCGCCGGGCCTGCCGCCGGTGCTCCTCCGCCACCCCGTCGCGCCGCCGCTCCACTCACCCGCCGAGGTCGCCCTGCGCGCCTACCTCGACCAGCCGCTGATCCTTTACGGGCATCACGACGACCTTCGCGACGGCCTCGACCTACTGGCCGAGCGGACGGCCGAGATCGAGAGCCTGGGCGAGGTCCGCTGGGCATCGATGGGGGAGATCGCGGCCGCCAACTTCAGCTCTCGCCAGGACGGCGAGCAGCTGCTGGTGCGCCCCCATTCGCGCCGGCTGTCGGTCGAGATCCCGGCCGGCGTCTCGACCCTCGTCGTCGCGCCGACGGGCACCCGCGAGGACGAATCGGTTCTGTCGGGGGGCGTCCGGGTCGGGATCGGAGAGCCGATCCCGGTCTCCGGACGGGAGCGGATCGAGCTGGCGCTGGAGTCGCCGAACGCGGTGTCCCCGAGCCAGGTGGCGCCGCCGCGGCGCGAGATCCGACGCCTCGCCCGGCGCCTGGCGGGCGAGGCACACGATCGCCTCACCCCGGCCCTCTCGCGCCTGCCCGGCCGCGCCTGATTTAGGGAGCGGCTCCTAGCGGGCGACCGGCTGCTTCGGAGCCGCATCCAGGGCCAGCTGGAGAATCGGCTCCTGGCGCCTGCTCCAAGAGTTGGCCTCGGCGAACGCCCGGCGCTCGGAGTCAGGCGCTCGCCCCAGGGCCAGCGCCTCGCCGATCGCCTGCCCGAGGTCGTCGCGGATGACGACGCGGGGAGAGACGTCGCGGATCGGCTGCAGGTCCAGGGCCGCCACCGGCGCGCCGCCGGCGAGGTACTCGTAGAGCTTCAAGGGGCTCATCGCCCTGGTCAAGGCGTTGTTCAGGTGCGGCAGCAGGCAGGCGTCCGCCGCCGTCACCAGGCCGACCACTTCGGCCCGCGAGGCCGGCGGCCGCAGGTGGACGTTGGGCAGGCGACGCAGCGCGGCGAAATGATCCGGTTCGAGCAGCGGTCCGACCAGCGAGAAGGAGGCATCGGGCAACGACCTCGCCGCCGCCGCCAGGGCGTCGACGTCGACTCTCGACTCGAGGCTGCCGACGTAGAGCAGCCGCGGGCCCGGCAGCGACCGAAACCAGTCGGGAGTCGGTTGCGGGCTGCTCCATTCCACCGGATCGACTCCGTTGGGAACGACGACGCCGGGGCCGCTGGGCCGAATCACGTCGAGGATCGCGGGTGAGACGGCGGCAACGCCGCGGCCGAGCTCCCGCACCCGCCGGTAGGCCTCGAGGATCGCGGGCCTGGAGCGCCGCAGTTCGGGCAGCTCGGCGAGGTCGTCGTAGGCGTAGTAGGTCACCGACGAGGCCCACTCCAGCGGGGCGAACCCGGCGACCAGCGGATGGGTGGTGATCACCGCGGGACGAACCAGTCCCTGCCGCCGGCAGGCGCGTCGCAGCCGGGCGTCCCAGTGCCGGAAGCTACCCGCCACGGCTCGGACCGAGGTCGGGTCGCCCCGCCGCAACCGGGTCGGGCCGTAGAGCGAGACCCTGTCGCCCCCGGGCGGCCGCGGCCGCCGCCGCACCCGGTCCTTCAGCAGCTTGATCGGCAGGCTGCGGGGCGTCTCCGCCACCACCAGCCGCTCCACCCGCCGGTCGCCGATCAGGGTCTCGGCCAAACGGTCTTCGGAGAAGCACATGCCGCGCTCGACGGCGGTCCCCCAGGTGGCGTAGGCGAAGCTGAAGAGGACGTCCATGGTTCGCTCAGCCGTTGAGGGGTAGCGGATCCGCCTGGCCGCGGATCGGTCGCTCGACCGGCCGGACCGCCGGGTAGCCCGCCGGCCGCACGTCCTTCCAGAGCACCGCGACGAAGCCCCCGAAGAAGCAGATCAGGTACGGCAGCTGCGGCAGGGCGAGGAGGTCGAGCAGCGCGCCTCCGATCACCATCGCGCTCGCCGCCGCGGCGATCGCGATCGCGGGTCCGGCGCGATCGGGGCCGCCGTTTCGGGCGACCCGGTGGGCGAGCAGGAAGATCGCGGCGAAGATCGAGAGATAGGCGAGGACCCCGACGATGCCGGTGCCGATGATCGTGGTCAGGTACTGGTTGTCGAGGATCCGGTACTTCTTCTGGTCGTAGGTCTCGTAGCCGCGACCCAGGAGCGGTTGGTTGATCACGTCCGGCTCGATCGCCGCGTAGTCGCTCTGGCGATCGACGGTGCTGCCGAAGCCGAAGAAGTTCTGGGGCAGCAGCTGCGAGGTGACGCCGCCGAGCGCGCCGGGGGTGACGATGTGGACGAGAACGAAGAAAGCGACCACGCCCGGCACCAGCATCCGCAGCATCCGCGGGCGATAGGCCATCAGGACCGCGACCGCCGCCACCGGGGCGACGATGCTGGTTTTCCTCTGGGTGGCGAGCGCGGCGGCGATCATGATCGCCGCCGCCAATCCCCAGATGATCTTGCGCCGCAGCTCGCGGCTTTCGTACAGGGAGATCAGCGCGTAGGGAAGCGCGCAGGCCATCATCATCGCCGGCGCCAGCGGGTGGATCGTGGGACCGATCACCGAGCGACGGCCGATCGAGTCGGAGCTGTGGAGTTCGGGCGGCAGCGAGACCGGGATGATCTGGCCGAGGCCTTCGAAGAAGAAGTTGTATTCCGCCCGGTACTCCCAGATGACCCCGATCGCGGTGAGCACCGCCAACCCGCACATCAGGTTCATCAGCGGCCGCACCTCGGAGGCGCGCACGCTGGAGGCGACGACGACGAACAGGGCCAGGTAGGACAGCAACAGCGCGAGCTTGCGTACCCCCAGTTCGAGCTCGCCCAGCCGCACCGTCGTCTCGGCGTTGTGGACCAGGCTGAGGATCGCGATCAGGGCGAAGCCGAAGAAGGCGTAGTGAATCGCCGTCATCTGCAAGCGCTTCGAGCCCCCCATCATCACCACGGAGAGAACCCAGAGAGCGACGATCGCAAGCAGGAAGGGACGGTCCAACTTCGCTTCGAGCGGCAGGCTGACCGGCAGCTCGACGCTGTCGAAAGGGACCAGGAAGAGCATCGCCATGAAGCCGGCGAGGCACCACGGCATCAGGCGAGTCGTGTGCGGCCAGTCGCCGGCCAGGCTTCTCAGGGTGCGGCGGTGGGTCGCAGTCAGGTCTGACAGGCCGCCCGACCTGTCGCGACGCGCCGGGGTCACGGCCCGGCAGCCGCCGTACCGCTCGCGCGCTTCTCCTCGCGGCGTCTACGTTGAGCCGCGGACAGCGCCGGCGCCGGCTTCGGTTCGGAGCGACCCCCGTTCCTCCGCGCCTCCTTGACGTTGCTCGTCTCCTTCTCGGGCGGAGATCGAGGCGCGGCGTTCTTCTCCTGGAGCCAGTCACTGGCCTCGGTGCCGACCCGTTCCATGTCTCCGGCAAGACGCCAATGGCGCATGAAGCCGGAGGCGGCGGCGATCACGAGGCAGCCGAGGCCCAGCACGGCGAGGAAGGCGAGGATCATCAGGACGTAGTCGGCATTGCCCCCGACCAAACCGCCCTCAGGGGCGCCGAGCTCGCGGACGACGATGTTTTCGACCAGAGGCACCGCGGCGGCGGCCTCCGAGGTTTCCCGGGGCGGGGCCTCGGCTTCCGCGCGGCGAGCGTCGACCTTGAGTTCGGCGATGTACCGCTTGAGGACGTTGAAGGAGCTTTTCGCGAGGGCCAGTGCCTGGGCGGTGTCGGGCCCGGTCGAGTAGACGGTGATGATCGGCACGTCTTCCTGGGCGGCGAAGACGAGGCGGGACTGCTTGCCCTCGTCGACGAGATCGCGGGCGCGGGACTCGGCCCCCTGCTGGTCGTAGTCCTGGATGCCGGTTCCTTCGCTGAAGGGGCCGGCGGCGGTGATCAGGGCCGGATTGACGTTGACTTCGCGGCCGATCTTGTTGACCGCGTCGCGGCTGCTCAGATACTGGGCGTAGACCCGCGCCCGGGTCCCGAGCGCGGCGATCTGATCGGAGCCCGCGCCCTCGACCAGGGTCGATTCGGCGGAGTCGACGAGGATCTGACCGGTGGCGGCGCCGACCGCGACCGAGCGCCGTTCGATCCCGTCGGGACCGACCCTGAACGCGGTCAGGAAGGCGGCCAGAACAGCAACAGCGAGAAGGACGCCGACGACGGCCTTCCGCTCCAGAAGTGCCCTGACGAATCCGACTACCTCCATGCTCGCTCCGTTTTTCTCATGGGTCTGCTCACTCGGTCCACAATTCAAGAACGGAGGCCGCCGCGGAAAACTTGCTCGCACAACTCGTCGCCCGTCCACAAGAGAGCGCCGCCGACGCGCGTTTGTTCTCAGATGAGTGCCACCGACCAGGAGGACCAGCACGAGCTCGATGGCGATCAGCTGCGCGAGGCGGCGGTTTCAGGAATGCGCTGGTTCGCGATCGCCCGGGTCGCTACCGAGGCGCTGCAGCTCGTCGTTGCGGTGGCGCTGGCTCGCCTCGTCAGCCCGGCCGGCTTCGGCAACGCCGCGGTGGCCCTGATCCTGATCCCGCTGGCGGTGATCCTTACCTACGAGGGGTTCGGCAGCGCCCTGGTCCAACGCAAATTGATCGAGACGGGCCACTTCGAGGCGGCCACCCTGACCAGCCTCGCGACCGGCGTGATCCTCAGCCTTCTGATCTACGTCCTGGCGCCGGTGATCGCGACGCCGATCTTCAGCGGCGAGATCGCCCATCTGATCCAGGTCGCGGCGCCGGCCTTCGCCCTCGCCGGCCTCGGCGCGGTCTCCCGGGCCCGACTCTCGCGCCGGCTCGAGTTCCGCCCGATCAGCATGATCGAAACCGGCGCCCTCGCCGTCGGCGGTTTCGTCGCGATCGGCCTCGCCGCGATCGGCCTCGGCGGCGAAGCGGTAGTGATCGGAGCGGTGGCGGGGATCGGCTTCACCTCACTGGCGATGGTCGCCGTCTCGCCGCCGGGCCGCCCACGCTGGCGGCGCAAGGAGTTGGTCGAAGTCAGCCGCTTCGGCGCTCCGGCCTCGGCCGCGGGGATCCTCTACGTGGCGATCAGCAATGTCGACTACGCGGTCCTCGCCGCCCGGCTCAATCCCGCCCAGGTCGGCATCTACTGGCGCGCTTTCCAGATCGGCGTTCTCTACCAGGACAAGATCAGCGGCATCATGATGCGGCTCGCCTTCCCGATCTACTCCCGGACCAACAATCTGGAGGAGATGAAGAGCCTGCACGAGCGCGCCACCCGCATCCACGGCGCCGTGGTCGTGCCGCTGTTGGCGATCCTGATCGTGACCGCGCCGGAGCTGATCCCAATCGTCTTCGGAGATGCCTGGCGGGCGGCGATTGAGCCGACCCAGGTGCTCGCGGTCGCGGGGATGATCGCCGCGATCCTCACCGGCTATCCCCAGGTGATGCTCGCCGCCGGCCGGCCGCGTCCCCTGCTGATCTTCAACTTCGCGGTCCTGGTGGTCTACGCGGTCGCCGTGTTCTTTACCGCCAGGCAGGGCTTGACCACGGTGGCGCTCGCCGTGGTCGGGATCCACGTCGCGATGCTCGCCGCCGTCTACCTGGTCCTCTTCCGCCGCGTCCTCGGGATGCCGGTCGGCCGCCTCTTCACCGACTTGGCCCCGGCCGTGGCGACCGCCGCCCTGGTCCTGGTCGTCGGACTGCCGGTGGCGGACCTGATGCGCGGGGCCGACGCCTCCCCGGTCCTGACCGTCCTCCTCGCCGGCCTCGTCGGCTGCTGCATGCAGGCACTCGCCCTCCGTGCCCTCTTTCCGGAGGTCTGGGGCGACGTCGCCCGCCTGCTCCGCCGCCTGCTGCCGAGCCGGCTCGCGAAAAGTTCCACCGCCCCCGAAGCGTTAGCCCAGTGATGACCGAAAAAGCGACCCACAGCAAGCATGCTCGGGCGGGGATGCTGATGGCGGTCGCCACCTTCGCGATGGCCGTGGCTTCGGCGATCCAGGCGGCTCTCTACCTTCACTCCAACGGCACCGACGCGCTCACCGACGGCTTCTTCGTCGCCTTCTCTCTCTACACCGTCTTCGGGGTCTTCAGCCAGAGCATCCGGGTCACCTCGGCGCCGCTGCTGGTTCACCCCACCCGGGCGCTGCCGCTGCGCGAGTTCGGGGCGACGCTCGTCTTCATCGCCCTCGTCGTCGCGGTGCTGACGATCCCGTTGGCGCATCCGCTCTCGCTGGCGCTCGCGCCGGGGCTGAGCGACGCCGGCCGCGGCGTCACCGAAGAGGCGCTGCCGATCCTCGGCGGCGCCATGATCCTGCAGCTCTGGGCCTCCGGGGGAGCGACGGTGCTCGCGGTGCGGGACCGCTTCGACGCGGTCGCGGGCGCGTACATCGCCGGCGCCGGCGCCGGCCTCGTCACCTACCTGGTCAGCTCCGGCAGCGCCGGCGCGCTCTCGCTGGGGTACTCGATGCTGGCGATGGCCGTCGTCACCTGCACGCTGATGCTGATCGCGGTGCGCCGCAGCCAACCGGCCGGGCCCGCCGCCCCGCCGCGACCGCTGCGACTGCGGCTGCTGGTCGCCGACGCCGGCCTGATCCTCGGCCGCACCAGCATCTACCTCGCCTTCAACGCCCTCTACCTGGTCACCCTGGCCCTCACCACCTCCTACGCGCCCGGCGACGCGACGGTCCTCTCCTACGCGTACCTGTTCGCCAGCTACCTGGTCGCCGGAACCGCCTTCGCGCTGGGTTTGTCCCGGATCGCCGACATGAGCCGGGACGCTCGGTCCAACGCGCTCAAAGCCGTCGGCGGCACCGTTCCTCAGGGCTTCCGGTACTCGATGCTGATCTGCGCTCCCGCCCTCGCCGCCTTCGTCGCCGCCGGGGCGCCGATCATCGGCGTCGTCTTCTCCGCGAGCTTCGACTCCGGCGACGTTCGGATCCTGCAGGAGTTCGGGGCGCTGCTGGCGATCTGGACCGTCGCCGCGCTGCTGGTCAACCTGCTGCTGCCGGCGATGTTCGCGCTCGGGCGGGCTCGGTTCACCAACCTCCTGACCCCGGCGCTGCTCGCCGTCCACGTCGCCGCCTCACTGCTCGGCGGAGCGCTGTTCGGGGCGGTCGGGGTGGTCGGCGCCGCCTTCGTCGCGCCGCTTCTCTTCGCGCTGACGATGCTCCGAACCGGAGCCCCCGCGATCGCTGGGCACCTGGCCCGCGAGACCGGCCGCGACGCCCTCCGCTTCCTTCTCCTCGCCGCCGGCTGCTACGGCCTCGGCGCCGGGATCGGAGCGGCGCTCGGCAGCACCATGATCGGCGCGGTGGTCGCGGGAGGCCTCGGTTCCGTGCTCTACCTGGCGCTGCTGCCGCTGGTCGCCCCGAGCCAGGTCGACGTCGTGCTGCGATCACTCCCCCTGGGTTTCCTCAAGTCGCGGCGGCGGGCGACGCCCGCCGCTCCGGCTGCTTGAGGCCGTACGGGCCCCTCAGGGGCCGTAGTGCTGTTCGGCCGGAACCCAGGTGACGCCGCGGCCGCTGGCCAGTCGGTAGTCCCCGGCGGCGGGGTTGAGGAACGCCGGCGCGCAATCTTTGGTCGTCCCCGCAGGCACCGCCCAGCCGCTCGAGTTGCAATAGGTGTTGCCCGAGCCGGTCAGGGTCGGCACGCTGCCGCCGCCGTTGGTGCTGGAGAGGCGGTTGAAGACGTTGTTCGAGAAGTCGATGTCCGTGTAGCTCCCAGTCAGCACCGCGCCGCCGCCCCCGGCACCCCAGCCGACCGTGTTGTTCCTCATTTCCCCGCCGGAGATCGGCCCGTAGATCTGCCACGGCGAGAGCTGGTAGCCGGTGCACAGCGTCGACGGTTCGCAGGGGCGGTCCTGGTCGACGATCAGGTTGTTGTTGGCGATGAAGCCTTTGATCGCGGTCTCCTGGTCCTTGACGAAGAAGCCCTGGCCGCCGAAGTCATGGAGGTAGTTCCTGTTGAAGACGAGGTGGTCACCGACCCAGACGGACTGGAAGACGTCGTTGTGGCCACCGCGCTCGGTGTTGCCCCTGAACTCGTTGCCTTCCACCAATAGGCCGACCCCGTCGCCGTCGGCATCGTGGAAGACGTTGGCGCGGATCTGATCCTCTTCCATCGCGCCGTCGAACAGGTTGCCGACGATCTTCGTGTCATCGCACTGATCCGGCGGAGTCGCCGTGCAGACGAACACGCCGTAGTGATTGCCGGCGAGGATCCGGTTGTGGTCGACCACCGTCCGGTCGGTGTTACGGGCGATGGTCACGCCCCCGTCGATGACGAAGCGGGAGATGGTGTAACCGGATCCCGAGACTTGCACGCTGCCGATGGTGGCGTTCCCCGGGTTGGCCGCGCGCAGGGTGACGCCCGGCGCCGCCTTCGAGGAGCTCAGCGTGAGTTTGCCGTAGGTGCCGTCGGCGAGGCAGACGGTCTGCCCCGGCGAGGCCGAGGAGAGCGCCGATTGCGCCGCGGTGACGCTGGAGACGGTCGACGCGCAGCCGGTCGCCGGCGGCGTCGTCACGGTCACGGTCCAGCTGCGCGTGGCCGGGGAAGCGTCGGCGTTGCCGGCCGCGTCGGTCGCGCGGACCGAGAAGTCATGGGCGCCGACCGCGAGCCCGGAGTACCCCTGAGGCGAGCTGCACGAACCCCAGCTGCCACTGTCGATGCGGCAGTCGAAGGTCGATCCCGACTCGCTCGAGCCGAAGCCGAAGGAAGCGGTAGTCGCGCTGGTGGAGCCGCTCGGTCCGGAGGAGATCGTCGTCTCCGGTGCGGTCGTGTCGGCCGGCGGCGGCGTTGAGGTCACCGTCCAACTGCGGGTCGCCGGCGAGGCGTCGGTGTTACCGGCCGCGTCGGTCGCGCGGACCGAGAAGTCATGGGCGCCGACCGCGAGACCCGAGTAGCTCTTTGGCGAGCCGCACGAGCCCCAGCTGCCGGTGTCGATCTGGCAGGCGAAGTTGGACCCGGACTCACTCGAGCTGAAGGTGAACGAAGCGGCGGTCGCGGCGGTGGATCCGCTCGGGCCCGAGGCGATCGTGGTCTCCGGCGCCGTGGTGTCGGCCGGCGGCGGCGTCGTCGTCGAGGTGACCGTCCAACCGCGCGTGGCGGGAGAGGTATCGGTGTTCCCCGCCGCGTCCGTGGCGCGCACCGAGAACTGGTGGCTGCCGGTCGCGAGGCTGGCGTAGCCCTTCGGGGAGCTGCACGAACTCCAGCCGCCGCTGTCGATGCGGCAGGCGAAGCTCGAGCCGGACTCGCTCGAACTGAACGAGAAACTCGCGGAGGTCGCGCTAGTAGCACCGTTCGGCCCGGCGCTCAGGGAAGTCTGGGGCGGGCTGGTGTCGGTCGGGCTGGGGGGCGAAGGATGGGACGGCGGGGTCACCGGCGGGTTCGTCGCCGGCTGACCAGGAGTGGGTGCTGGTGGCGTCTGCTGGACCGCCCGCGGGGGACGGCGGCGGTGCCGATGGCGTTTGGGACCAACGGCGACCCGTTTGGCGACCGCACGATCTCCCCGTGCGGGCTGGAACCGGCAGTCACGGTCAAGGTTGGCCCAGGCGCCGAAGCCGTGGCCTAGATCGGCGCCGAAGCCGACCACGCATACGCTGCGCGCGACCTCACGGGCGGCGGCAGGTCCAGCGCCGAGCGCTGCGGTGCAGGCAGCGAGCGCCACGAGCGCCGATAGGCCACCCACCATGCGAGCGACCCTCTTGATTTTGAGTGCGTTGGTGCACTGCATTGCCAGCCCCCTTTCCGCCATCAGGTCCACTGCATCGGGCGGCGGTTCCCTTGCTTGAACTGCGTCCACCACTTGGCGGACGCATATCCGATACCCAAACCGCCACTGCGGAAACGCCCCCTACACACACTGCTCGTGGTCGGGAGACTCAGGTTCGTACCTGAGCGGAAAACTGGAAACGGCTTGAAAAGGCGGGAATTGCACCCAGGCTATGGCCGAATTTCATCCTTTTGAGGTTCGAGTACCTCAGGGGCCGTAGTGCTGATCGCGCGGTGCCCAGCGCACGCCGCGCTCGTTTGCGAGGCGGTAGTCGTCTGCGGCCGGGGCGAGAAAGGCGGGATCGCAGTCGATGACCTCTCCTGGCGCGCGCCGCGGCCAGGAGCCGCCTTCGGAGGACTGGCGCTGGCAGCGGGTGTTGTCCTCGTAGCGGACCGAGCCGAGGTCGGTCGAGGTGTAGAACTTGAAGATGACGTTGTCGCGGATCGCCGTGCCGGGGCCGGTCCCTTCCTGGAAGGCCGCGATCGCGCCGTTGCCCCAGATCGTGTTGTGGCGCATCTTGAACTTGGAGTAGGGACCGAACACCTGGAAGTCGCTGGGCTGTCCGCATCCCGACGCGCCCGGTGCGCACTCGGCGTTATTGCGTAGGAAGAGGTTGTCGAGGACGCTGATGCCGACGATCGGGCGCTCCTGGTCCTTGACGAAGAACCCTTGGCAGCGGTTGTCGTGCACGTAGTTGCGGGTGTAGACGAGGTGGTCGCCGTACCACACGGTCTGCAGGCAGTCGCTGTGGTTGCCGTTCTCGCGAACGTTGGTGAACTCGTTGCCGGAGACCAGGGCGCCGACCCCGTCGCCGTCGGCGTCGTGGTAGCGGTTGAGACGGATCGCGTCCTCGCCGAAGGGTCCCACGAACTTGTTGCCGACGATCGCGACGTCGTTCACCGTGACCGTCGTCGTCGGGCCGGCGTCGATGCCGAAGTAGCCGCCACCGATGCGGTTGTACTTGACCGACATCGCGGTCGAGCCGGGTTGGATCTCGATGTCGCCGGTGATCTTGAAGCGAGCGACCGTGAGGTTCTTCCCATCCATGGAGAGACCCTCGAGCGAAGCCTTCCCGGGGTGCTCGGCACGCAGAGTCACGCCCGGACGGGTCTTCGACGCGTTGAGGTCGAGCTCTCCGAATTCACCATCCCGGAGGCAGATGACCGAGCCGGGAGCGGCAGCTCCGACGGAATCGCGGGCGGCCTCGATCGATCCGACGATCCTGGTGCAGGCTGCGCCCCCCACCTGCTTCGAGGTCTGGGCGGCGGGAGCCGCGCTGTCGGAATCCGGCCAGGCGATCCAGGCGACCATCGCCGCGACCACGGCGAGTCCCCAGATCTCCGGCCGACGGAGGAACCGCTTCATTTCGCCCGCACGGGGCGCATGCCGCGGTAGAACTCACGCAGGGGAGTCGATCGGCCGAGCGGCACCTTGCAGGTCGCCACCGGCGCAGCGGGATTGCCGCGGACCATCGTCAGCGGCGGTACCGAGGTGGTGACGATGCTGCCCGCGGCGACCACGGCGCCGGCCCCGATCGTCACGTGCGGCAGGATCATCGAGCCGGGCCCGATGAAGACGTCGTCCCCGATTCGCACCGAAGGCTTGGTTTCGTCGGCGATCTCACCTTGCTGATGGGCGATCATCGTGGTTCGCATGCCGACGTCCACGCGATTGCCGATCTCGATCAGATGAGGGAACGCGGTCTCGAGGATGACGTCGGTGCCGATGAAACAGCCGCTGCCGATCCTGACCCCGCGGCGGCGGTGGAGACGAACCCGGACCGTCTCCGCTCCCGGTCCGTAGAGGGCCAAGATCGCCAGCACTCGGCGCTTCGCTCCGGCCGCGGTCGACTCATACCTCATTCCGCCGGCCCCGTCGCCGCTGCGACCTGAGCACCGACGTGCCCGCTGAACGGTCCCAGCACGGTAAGCGCCTCGGGATCGATGTCTTCCAGATCCAGCTCGACCCCGAACGCTTCCTCCAGCACCACCACCAGCTCGACGAATCCGAGCGAGTCGATCGCGCCGCTGGCGCGGAGGTCGAGATCGTCGGTCGCAGCGGCGGGATCGACACCGTAGGCGGCTAGCGCCGGACCGCAGAAATCGAGAATCTTCGTCCGCGCCGCCGCGGCGGCCTCGCCGCGGGTGGATGACTCCATAGTCGCTCCTGCCTCGGCGCCGGTATCCATACCGAAACAACGACTCGAAGACGTTGTACTTTCAGCCGGCTCGGGAATCCCCAGGCACGGCCCGCAAGAATCGGCGCCGCGCTGACGTTTTCGAGGTATGACTGCACCGAGTGGCGCCACCCTGCTCAGCGGCTTTCTGCGCTGCGCAGACGAGACGCCGGAGGGCCTCGCCCTCGAGGTCGCCGCGGAACGTCTCAGCTACGGCGAGCTGGCGCTGCGGGCCGCACGGATCGGCGCCGCGATCGCGGCCGCGCAGTCCGACGGCGACCCGGCCCTGACCGCCGTCTACGGCTCGCGCTCCACGGCGGCCTACGCCGGCATCCTCGGCGCTCTATGGGCTGGCAACGGCTACGTGCCGCTCAACCCGAGCTTCCCCGTCGATCGCTGCCGCGAGATGCTGCTCCGCTCCGGCGCGCGGACTCTCGTGGTCGACGGTGAACGCGAAGAGCTGGTCGCCGAGCTGCTGGAGGGCCTCTCGGATCCGCCGACGGTGATCGCCGCCGACGCGGTCGCCGACTCCGGGCTCGAGCCGATCGATCCGCTCCCGCCGAGGCTCGGCGGTGACGCGATCGCCTACCTGCTCTTCACCTCCGGCAGCACCGGCCGGCCGAAGGGCGTCGGCGTCGCCCAGCGGAACGTCGTCGCCTTTCTGGATGCGATCCGGAAGCGATACGACTTCGGCCCCGAGGATCGCTTCTCGCAGACCTTCGACCTCACCTTCGATCTCTCCGTCTTCGACATGTTCGCGGCCTGGGGATGCGGCGGCTGCCTCTGCTGCCCGTCGACCGCGCAGCTGATCTCGCCCGCCCGCTTCATCCGCGACTCCGAGCTGACGGTCTGGTTCTCGGTGCCCTCGCTGGGAGCGATGATGCGGAAGCTGCGGATGCTGAAGCCCGACAGCTATCCGGCCCTCCGCTGGAGCCTGTTCTGCGGTGAGCCGTTGCCGGGGGAGCTGGCCCGGGCCTGGGCCGCCGCCGCGCCCGCTTCGACGGTTGAGAATCTCTACGGTCCGACCGAGGCGACGATCGCCTGCACGATCCAGCGCGTCCGGCCCGAGCTCGACGGAGAGGACGAGGTCAACGGCATCGTCTCGATCGGAGCGGCGCTGGGGGCCACTGGCACGATCGTCGTCGACGAGAGCCTGCGCCAGGTCGAACCCGGCGAAGACGGTGAGCTGCTGCTCTCCGGACCCCAGGTGACGCCGGGCTACTGGCAGGACGCCGAGAAGACCGCGGCTGCCTTCGTCGAACCCCCGGGAACCGAGGGCATCCACTACCGGACCGGCGACCGTGTCCGCAGGCCCGCTCGCCCCCAGGATCCGCTCGTCTACCTCGGTCGCCTCGATCACCAGATCAAGGTGATGGGGCACAGGGTTGAGATCGGGGAGATCGAGGCGGCCCTCCGCGACGCCTCCGGCATCGACGCCGCGATCGCCGTCGGCTGGCCCTTGACCGAGAGCGGCGCCGGCGGCATCGCCGCCTTTCTGGCCGACCCAGAGGCCGACGTGCGCGCGCTTCGGGAACAGCTCGCCGAGCGCCTGCCCGAGTACATGGTGCCGCGGCGGATCGAGCTGATCGCCGAGCTTCCCCTCAATGCCAACGGCAAGTTCGATCGCAAGGCGATGCTCGCCCTGCTCGACGAGACCGCGGCTAGCCCAGCGATTCGCTGAGCCGTACCGGCGAGGTCGCGTCCTTGACCAGCACCTTCTCTTCGCCGCTGCCGTCGGCGGGCACGGTGTAGACGTTGATTTCGTCGGAGTAGGCAAGCGTCTCGTTGTCGAGCCACTCGACCTGGTCGTCGACCGAGCGGTCCTCGGCCACCGCGTGGTCCTCCAGCGTCGCCACGTCGAGCACCCGGACTCGCCAGTTCTCGCCCTTGTCGACCCGGCTCTTGAAGGCGATCCGGGTGCCGTCGGGGGAGAGTGAGGGGCACTCGACCCCGTCGCGCAGGACCTTCACCGAGCGCCCGCTGACGCTGCCTTCGACCAGGTAGTGGTGCTCGCCGGTCGCCAGGGTGGCGAAGAAGCGGTCGGAGTCGTTGGGGTCGAAGGTGATCCCCCAGTAGTTGAAGTCGGGGGCGCCGAAGGACTCGCCGTCCTTGCTCGCATCGAACTGCTCGAGCTGCGTCAGGACCTCACCGCTCTCCATGTCGACCACATAGGTGCGGGTCGAGAAGGCGACGCTGGATTCCAGATAGGCGTCGCCGCTGACGAATACGGTCATCGAGCCGTAGCGGCCGTCGGCTGAGACCCGGGCGCGCGAGGGCAGCCCGGTCAGCGGGAAGGAGTGCACCGGCTGCAGGTCGGAGTCGAAGACAGTCGCCGTGTAGTCGACCCCCGAGCCCGCCACCCCCATGCAGATCCCGTGCCCGGCGGCGAAGTAGACACGCTCGCAGCCGAGGTCGCCGGGGGAGCGCTGCAGCTTGCCGTCGTCGAGCACGTAGACGCGGCCGTTGAGGCGCGGGTTGTCCGGGTCGACCGCCCGCACCATCAGCTTCGTGCGGGCAAGCACCTCGCCCGCCCGCGGCGCGGCGTCGCTGGTCGTCTCGCCCGGCCCGGTGGCGGCGAAGGCGACGTAGGCGCCGCCGGCGAGCACGCAGACGACGGCCAGCGCGACCAGCGCCTTGGCACGGCCGCTACCCATGCGCGACGCTCTCCTGCGAGCGCTTCAGCAGCACCGCCGCGGCGGCGATCGCCGCAACCAGGGCGACGGCGAAGACGAGCACGGCGTCCTGCAGGCCGGCGGCCAGCCAGAGTGCCCCGAAGGCGACCGAGGAGACGAGGCGGCCGAGGCTGATCACGGTGATCAGAATGCCGATTCCGCTCGCCTGTAGCTCCTCCGGCAGGATCGAGCCGGCGATCGCGGTCATCACGCCTTCGGTCGCGGCGAAGTAGCCGCCGAGCGCGATCAGGCAGACGATCAGGCCGGCGTACCCGAGCGAGCCGGAGAGCAGGGCCGCGTAGACGACGAAGAGCAGCGCCTGGCCGCCGAGCAGCACGCGGATCCGGCCGACCCGGTCGGCCAGCTGCCCGAAGGGGATCGCCAAGCCCATGAAGGCGACCGCGGTGATCACGTAGAGCAGCGGGAAGACGGCGGGCTCGAATTCGATCTTCCCCTGCAGGCCGACGTAGATCAGGGCGTCGGAGACGCTCGCCACCGAGAGCCCCGCGGCGGCGATCAAAAGCGGCGTGAAGCGGCGGTCGCGGAGCAGCCCGGCGGCGGCTCGAAGCGAGGGCGGCGCGCCCTCGCGGGGCATCCGCCGCGGCCGTCCCTCGACCGCGAGGAAGAGGACGGCGAGGCCGAGCAGCGCGAACAGCGTGCTGACCACGAAGACGGCGTCGAAGCGGGCCGGCGCGGCGAGCAGGATCCCGAAGGCGATGAGCGGGCCCAGCATCGCCCCGAAGCTGTCCATCGCCCGGTGCACGCCGAACGAGGTCGCGAGACCCGCCTTGGTGCTGGAGAGCGAGATCAGGGCGTCGCGCGGGGCCGTGCGGATTCCCTTGCCGATCCGGTCGAAGGCGACGATCGCGCCGATTCCGCCAATCGAGTTGCCGGCGATCACCAGCCCGACCTTGCCCAGGGCGGAGATCCCGTAACCGCTCTCGGCCACCTCCTTGTGGCGGTGCCAGCGGTCGGAGACGACGCCGCTGAGGACCTGGACGATCGCCGCGGCGCCGCGGTAGATGCCGTCGATCGCCCCCAGTGCCAGCGGGCTGGCGCCGAGCGAGAAGACGAGGTAGAGCGGCAGGATCGTCGCCACCATCTCCGAGGAGACGTCGGTCAGCAGGCTGACCGTGCCGAGCATGACCACGTTGCGTGGCACCCGTAGGCGGGCGGAGCGGCGCGCCCAGAGGCGCGGCTTGAGGAGGGCTTTCGAAGCTTCTACTTGGTACATGGCGCTCGGTGTGAGGACCGAGCCCAGGACGGCCCACCCTCTAAGAAGTCAACGATCCAACTAGTCCTTTTCTCGCACTCCCCTCGCCGGCAGCTGCGGCGAGATCGAGGCGCTCGGCGACTTCGGCGGCCACCGTTTCGGCAAAGCCCATCACCGAGTCGCCGTTCAGCAGGTAGGGGTAGATCTGCGCGTTGGAGGCCAGCGCCAGCCCCTCGACGCCAGGCCAGATCGGCGCGACCCGGACCCCGCCCGCGGGCGCCAGCGTGTGCACCGGCTCGACCAGCTTCGCCCGCTGCACCGTCCAGTCGACGACGTCGTCGCGGCTGAAGCCGGGGGAGAGGCGGGCGAGGTAGTCGGTGAAGCGGCGGTAGACGGACTCGTCGTCCTCGCTCTGCTCGGGCGCGTCCGGGGCGCAGTACTTGGGCAGGTAGACGAGGTGCAGGCCGTCGGTGTGGTCGGTGCCCAGCACCTGGGTCGTCTCGACCGCGCTGGTCAGCGGGGTCGGCTCGACGATGTTGATCGCGTAGTAGGGGAGCAGCGAGCGCCGCACCTTGATGATCGGGCAGACGCAGCCGAGCCAGCGCTGCGGGTAGGGCTCGAGCAGGTCTTGGTGGCGCTCGGGCAGGAGGAAGCGCAGGGCGGGCGGTTGCAGGGTCGGGATCGTCAGGTCGAACTCGAGCTTGCGCTCGCCCAACTCGACGCCGGTGACGTTGCCGGCCTCGTCGAGCGCGAGGCCGCTGACCGGGGCGTCGGTGAGCATCTCGACCCCGAGCTCACGGGCGCGGGCGACCATCGCGTCGATCAGGCGCTGGTGGCCGCCGACGATGTGGCCCATTTCCTCGCCGCCCTTGCCGCCGCCGCTGCGGGCGCCCGACATCCGCCGGGTGCGCGCCCAGAGGTAAGTCGCCGGCAGCCCCGCGGGGTCGCCGTCGAAGCGCGTGTCCAGCAGCGGCTTCCAGATCCGCTCCCAGACCTGGTTGCCGCAGATCCGCCGCAGCCAGGTCTCGAGCGGGATCGTCTCCAGCTTCTCGTAGGAGCTGCGCAGCTGGCACTGGGCGACGAACATCCCCAGGCGCAGCCGCGCGACCGGTCCGAGCGGTGAGAACCGCAGCAGGTCGGCGACCCCGTTGAAGTCGTGCATCTCGCCGTCGGCGAAGAAGCCGGCGCCGACCGGCGTGAAGCGCAGCTGGTCGCCGAGCCCGACCTCCTCCGCCATCGCGATCATGCGCTGGTCGGCGGGGGTGATGACGTGGTAGAAGCGGTCGACCTCGTGGCCGCCGAAGTCGAAGGTGCCGGCGAGGCCGCCGAGGCTGGGTCCGCGCTCGATCACGGTCACCGCGGCGCCGGCCTGGGCCAGGCGCAGGGCGAGCGAGGTGCCGAGCACCCCGCCGCCGACGATCCCCACCCGGGGGGTCGCGGCGTCCATCAGGCGCGGGCGGCCGACTCGCGCCCGTTCCGGTTGCCGCCCGGCGCGACCGTCGCGGCGGCCGGCTCGGGCACGCCCAGCGGCGCCGTCGCCTCGGCCAGCGGCGAGACCGGCGGCGGCTGGATGCGGCCCACCAGATGCGCCGTCATCACCCGGAAGTAGGCCAGCACGGTCGGTTTCAGCTGCATCTTCGAGACGCCTTTGCGCGTCGTCCAGTCGTTCGTGGTCGGCACCTCGGCGACGCTGGCGCCGGCGTTGTAGAGCTTCAGCAGGAGCTCGACGTTGGCGGCGAACCCGGGCTCGCGAACCAGCAGGTAGCCGTAGGTGTCGGCGGCCTTGCGCAGCGTTCCCGCCCGGTAGACCCGGTACAGGGAGGAGAGCGTGTGCATCTCGCGCAGCCCACCGAGGTAGCGGAAGGTGTTCGAGACCGATTTGCTCGCCGCCAGCCGCCAGCCGGCGACCCCGATGATCTCGCCGCCGGGGGCGTAGACCGAGGCGAGCACGATGTCGGTGCCCTGGTCGAACAGCTCCAGCATGCGCGGCAGGTCGGAGAGGTCGGAGGTGGTGTCGGCCTCGAGGGTGACGATCGCGTCCTCGTCGGAGGACTCCTTCAAAGCCGAGCGGATGCCGGTGTTGATCGCCGTCCCGAGGCCGCGGTTGACGGTGTGAGTGACCACTGCCAGGTGCATGTCCTGGGCGTGTTCGCGGATCACCTCGCCGGTGCCGTCGGTCGAGCCGTCGTCGACGATGATCACGCGGGCGCCGAGCTCGCGGGCAACCGGGGCCAGGTCGGCGAGCAGGCGGGGGATGTTTTCGGCCTCGTTGTAGGCCGGGATCACGAAGCGGATCACGCCAGCACCTCCAGGGGGCGGGGCTCGGGAATGTCGAGTAGCTCGACCGGGCGGCGCACGGCGGCCGACTCGCGCACCGCCAGCGCCGCCGCCAGGGCCTTGACGCCGTCGTGGGCGCTGACCGGCTCCGGGGTGTCGTCGAGGACGCAGTGGCAGAAGGCTTCGAGCTCGGCTCCCAGCGGCTCCGCCTTGGCCAGCGAGAAGCGCACCGCCGCCCCCTCGCCGTCGCCGCGCAGCATCGAGAGCCCGTCCCACTGCAGGGGCGCGGTCGTCGACTCGACGAACCAGACGTCCTGGGTGATGTAGCTGGCCCGCAGCATCCCGTTCTCGCCGATCAGGGTGATCTCGCGCTTCTTCTCGGGGGTCAGCCAGTTGACATCGAGCAGGCCCAGGGTCTGCCCCTTGCCTTCCTCTCCGAAGCGGGCGAGACAGGTCAGCAGGTCCTCCTGGGAGTTGTGCTGGAAACGGCCGCCGTCGGCGTAGATCTCGTGGATCGAGAGGCCGAGCACGTGCTGCATGACGTCGAGGTCGTGGGTGGCTAGGTCGATTGCCACCCCCGTGTCCTGGATCCGCGTCGGCAGCGGCCCGACCCGGGTCGTATGCGCTCGATAGACGGTGCCCAGGCGCCCGGAAGCGACCAGCTCACGCAGCTTTGCGACGGCAGGGTTGAAGCGCTCGACATGGCCCACCATCAACTTGCGATCCGCTTCGAAGGCCGCGCCGCGCATCCGTAGCGCGTCCGGAAGCGTCGTCGCGATCGGCTTCTCGACCAGCACGTGCAGGCCGGCCTCGAGCGCTCCCAGCGCGACCTCGGCGTGCTGCTCGGACGGACAGGCGATCGAGATCGCGTCGAGTTCCTCGACGCCGAACTCGATCAGGTCGCGCCAGTCGCTGTACTCGGTGACCCGGGTCTCGCCGACGGCGCGCCGCCGCGCCGTCTCGTCAGGCTCGGCCACCGCCACCAGCCTCGCGCAATCGAGCTGGCCGAAGTTGCGCATGTGGAAGGCGCCCATCCGGCCGCAGCCGATGACGCCGACTCGCAGTTGTTCAGACAACGGAGGCCTCCAGTTGGCGATCGAGGTGGGAGATGGTCAGCTCGGCGATCCGCTCCGCCGCTCGGCCTTCGCCGAAGATCGGCGGCCGGGTGGTCGGAGCCGGCTTCGCCAGCGCCTGCGCGAAGAGCTCGGCGTCGACGCCGACGAGGGTGTTCCAACCGGTCGAGACGGTCTCGATCCACTCGGTCTCCTCGCGCATCGTGATGCAGGGGACGCCCCAGAGGTAGGCCTCGCGCTGGACCCCGCCGGAGTCGGTCGCGATCGCCACCGCGTCGCGCTCGAGCGCCAGCATCTCCGTGTAGTTGACGGGGTCGCGGACCTCGACGTTGGCAGGCAGCTCCAGGCCCCACGCCTCGAGGCTCTTGCGGGTCCGCGGGTGCAGCGGCCAGATCACCCGGCACTGCGCCGCCCGCAGGCAGTCGAGCACCGCGGCGAGCCGCTCGCGCGAGTCGGTGTTGTAGTTGCGGTGCGCCGTGGCGAGGACGTACTCGCCCTGCTCGGTCGCATCCGGCAGGCGACTCCGGGTCGCCAGCATGACGTCGGCGAGGACGTCGCCGGTGACGTGCACGACGCCGGGGACGCGCTCCTTTACCAGGACATCGCGAGCGTGCTGGCAGGGAGCGAAGAGCAGGTCGGAGAGCCGGTCGGTCTCGATCCGGTTGGCCTCCTCGGGCATGTCGTCGCGGTAGCTGCGCAGGCCGGCCTCGACGTGGAGCAGCGGCACCCCGGCGGCTACCGCGGCGCGCGCGCCGGCGATCGTCGCGTTGGTGTCGCCGCGGACCAGGACCGCGTCCGGATTCTTGCGGTCGATCACTTGCGCGATCCGAGCCTGAGCCACCGCGACGCCTTCCTCAGGGGGCAGCGAACCGACCCCGAGGTTGAACTCCGGCAGCGGTAGCCGCAGGTCGGCGATCTGCAGGTCTGACATCCCCGGGTCGTAGTGCTGGCCGGTGTGGACGAGGATCTCCTCGACGCAGCTCGCGTATGCCAGTGAGAGCGGCGCCGCTTGGACGATCTCGGGGCGGGACCCGATGATGGAAATGATGCGGGGTGCCATGGCCAAACAACGCACCAGGCGGCCAGGTCTTTGCGCGGGGGAGAAAAGTTATCCGCCCGATTCGGATCGCGACCGATTTTCAACCCCCTCGCAGCGGTCGCGGCGCAAGAGTTTGCGGTGCGGGGCCGTTGTCTTAGGCGACGATGGAGGCACACCGACTCAACCACGAGCACGCACTGAGCCGGTCGGAGACCGAACCGCGCCTGCTCTCGGCGCTGCGGCGGTTCGTCGACCTGATCTTCTCGATGGTGCTGATCTTGGTGTTCGGCCCGATCATGATCGCGGTCGCGCTCGCGATCCGCATTGACAGCCGCGGGCCGGCCCTGTTCCGGCAGCGCCGCGTCGGCTTCGCGGAACGCGAGTTCACGCTCTTCAAGTTCCGCAGCATGTGCCTCGATGCCGACCCGCGTGGGCACCAGGAATACGTGACCGCTCTGATCAAGGGCGCCGACTCCCAGCCCGGCGGCGGCGAGAGCCTCTACAAGCTGGCGGTAGACAATCGGATCACCCCGGTGGGACGCTTTATCCGCCGCTGGAGCCTCGACGAGCTTCCCCAGCTCTTCAATGTCCTGCTCGGAAACATGACCCTCGTCGGACCGCGTCCGGCGATCCCCTACGAGGTCTCTGAGTATCCGGCTTGGTACCTGAAGCGCTTTACGGTAAAGCCCGGCCTGACCGGCCTCTGGCAGGTCAGCGGTCGCAGCGAGCGCACCTACGAGGAAATGGTCCGGCTCGACATCGAGTACGCCGATCGTCGCTCGCTGAGCCTCGACCTTTCGATCCTTCTCAGAACCCCTCTGACCGTCCTCTCCAGAAAGGGAGCAGCATGAACCCAGCCGGACAAATAGGGACGATGGTGGTCGGATACGGCTACTGGGGACCCAACATCGTTCGCAACGTCGTCGAGCGCCCCGAGTTCCGCTTGATGTGCCTCTGCGAGCTCGACGAAGGCCGCGCCGAAGACTTCCGCCGCCGTCACCCCGGAGTCTGGGTGGAGGGTGACCTCGACGCCGCCCTGGCTGACCCGCGAATCGAAGCGGTTGCCATCGCCACCCCTCCCCACACCCACTACAGCCTGGTGCGCCGCGCGCTCGAGGCCGGCAAGCATGTGTTGGTGGAGAAGCCACTCGCCCGCACCGCGGACGAGGCAGCGACGCTGATTGCGCTGGCAGAGGAGCTCGACCTGGTGCTGATGCCCGGCCACACCTTCGTCTACAGCCCGTCGGTGAACAAGGTTCGTGACCTGATTCAGGCCGACGAGCTCGGCGAGATCTACTTTGCCACCTCTTCGCGCATGAACCTCGGCCTCTACCAGCAGGACGGAGTGGTGCTGGACCTTGCCCCGCACGACCTCTCGATTCTCCTGCACTGGCTCGGCAAACCGTTGGTCGAGGTCTCCGCCACCGGGCGCAGCGTCTACCAGGAGGGCGTCCACGAGACCGCCTTCCTCACCCTGCGCTTCGAGGGTGGCGCCCAGGCCAACGTCCAGCTCTCATGGCTGGCGCCGCGGAAGATGCGGCAGATGGTCGTGGTCGGCAGTCGTCGGATGATCCAGTACGAAGACACCGCCGCCGACGACTCGGTTCGAATCTACGACCGCGGCCTTGACTTCGCGGAGCCCCCCGCCAACTTCGGCGAGTACCGACTTACCTACCGGAGCGGTGACATGGTGGCGCCGCGGATCGAGGCGTTGGAGCCGCTCGGGCAGGAGCTGCGTGACTTCGCGGAAGCGATTCGAGAGGGCACGACACCGGTTTCGAACTCGCGCTTGGGCCTGGAGATCGTGCTCGGCCTGGAAGCCCTGGAGCGGTCCCTGGCGGCCCGCGGAGAACCGGTCGCGGTCCGCGATGTCGACGAGGTGCTCCAGGCGGCGACCGCCGGGTACCTCGCCGCGCCGCGCCCCGGCGCCAAGTAGATCTCGCTGCAAACGACGGTCTCCTCGCTCCAGTCGGCGGAGCGTCAGCGCCAGGTCAGCTGGTGGCGGCGCTGAGGAACTCCGTCTCGGCCAGGTAGATGAGGACCGAATGGCCGATGATCTGATTCAGGGTTACCTGGTTCGCTTTCGCCTCGCGTTCGAGCAGGGCCTCGGTCTCCCTATCTACCTCCAGCTCGAAGACGAGGTGCGGGGGCCGGGCCTCTACGCCGGCGAGAAAGCGCGGGAAGGCGAGTGGCCGCCGGCCCGCCTTGAGCTTTACGGCGTAGTGAAACAAGGCCGCGCGCACTCCGGCCGAAACTCCACCGAGATGCGATTCGAGACCCGAACAAGCAAGTTTGTTCAGCGCCACCCTCATGCCCATCTACCTATGAACTCCGGAAGGCCCTCCCGATTTGCCCCGGTTTGTAAACACCCTCCGAACTTCAGCCCCCCTAATACTTGTGCAATCCGCTCGTAATACCTGTGCAATTCCAGCGACTTGAGGCTCAGAACGAAATTTGGACGAATATTGGGGATTGACATTCGACCGATAGTTCATAAATCTCTCACCCGGTTGCTGTCAAAACCAGCCGCACCGTTTGTATGAGTCCCCATTTTGGGATGAGATTCTCATCCAAAGTGCGAACGGGATTTACGTAGACGCTTCTTGGAAACCGATTTCTGGTGGTACAGCATGCGGTGAGCATGCGGGGAGAACTCTTATGAACGGTAAGCCCGAAAGCGAAGCGAGAGCTCGCGGGGCCAGCCGCCTCACTCGCGAGGCCATCGCGCAGGCCAAGGCTGGGGATTCAGAGGGGTTGCACTATCTCTACGTTCGCTACGCCGACGACGTCCTTCGGTTCGTGACGAGCGTCGTCCGCGACCCCCACGACGCGGAAGACATCACCCAGAACGTGTTCGCCAAGCTGATGTCCGCGATCCAACGCTACGAGGAGAGGGAGGTTCCCTTCGACGCTTGGATCCTGCGGGTTTCCCGCAACGCCGCCCTGGACCATCTGCGCGCCAAGCGGGCGATCCCGACCGAGGAGGTGCGGCTGACCGACACCGGCCGCGCCCAAACCGGGCTGGATCGCGGCAGGGCACTGCGCCAGGCGCTCGAAGCCCTTCCCGAGGACCAGCGCGAGGTGCTCGTCCTCCGGCACATCGTCGGTCTCTCGCCGGTCGAGATCGCCGGGACCCTCGACAAGTCCGAGAGCTCCGTCCACGGGCTTCACCACCGCGGCCGGCGCTCGCTCCGCGCCAGCCTGACCGAGCTGGACGCAGCGCCGGTCGTCGCGACGCGCCCTGGGGCCTAGTCCCTCCTAAAAAGGACTAGTCGCTCTCAGCCGAGGCTGGGTCGTCGAGGATGCGCTGGGTGATCCTGCCGGCGTCGACCTCGGCGGAGTAGTAGAAGGCGGCGTGCTCGGCGAGTTGCTGCAGCGAGACGCTCTGCTCGGCCGCCTCAGCCTCAAACGATCGCCAGAGAGCTTCGTCGATCTCCAGTTCGAGACCGACGTCCTTCGCGGTCTCGCTTCCTTGCAGAAACGAGGGGTAGGGCCACGCCGGTCGGCCCGCTCCCTTGTCGTTCAGGTAGAGGCGAACGGCGCTCTCCATTCTGGAAGCGGTGATGGCGGCCCGGGTCTCTACCTCAGCGGCGAGGGCATCGAACGCAGGCTGACTCACGGCCAGCTCGACCCGACGCTTGGCGGCTGCCTGATCCCGTTTTTGCAAAGAACTCTCTTTTTGGTCCATCGGAACTCTCCTACCCACTGCCGGCTCAGGCTAACTCTACGAAAGGCGGTCGATCGATTCGAATGCCCCGAGCTGGATTCGAACCAGCGGCCTATCCCTTAGGAGGGGATCGCTCTATCCAGCTGAGCTATCGGGGCCCGCGGCGGGATTTTCGCTCAGATCGCGATTCGGTGCGGGAAAAGACTCATTCCGCGGGCCACGGGGCACACCTTGATCGGCAGGATTCCGTGCATGAGGCAATCACAGCTAGTGGACGTGTCCGGCGCAGGGGTTAATGTGGTGCACATGTCCAAGATGATCCAGATCAGAAACGTGCCCGACGAGATGCACCGCGCGTTGAAGACGAGTGCGGCGGCCGAAGGGATGTCGCTCTCCGACTACATCAAGCGGGAGCTCAGCGGGGTAACCGACCGCTCGCGACTCGATGAAATCGACGAGCGAATCCGCGCCCGCGGTCCGTCCAACGTAAAGCGGTCCACGATCCTGCGAATCCTGCGGGAAAGCCGAGGCGTCGAGTGAAGGTGCTCGATGCCTCGGTGTTGGTCGAATACCTGCTCGGCGGGGCCGGCGCCGAGCAGGTGCGGGCTGGGATCGGCGAGGGCTCCGGCTGGCTATGGGCGCCCTCGGTGGTCGACGCCGAGGTCGGGCACGCGCTGCGGGGGTCGGTGCGGGCGGGAGAGACCACCGCCAAGACGGCTCGCAGGGCGCTCGACGACCTGATGGACATGCGGCTGGAGCGCGTTTCCCACCGCTTTCTCGCCGACCGCGCTTGGGAGCTGCGCGACAACGTCAGCTTCTACGATGGGCTCTACGTGGCCCTCGCGGAGGCGCTCGACGCGCCGCTGCTCACCTTCGACGCACGTCTCGCCAAGGCTCCGGGCCTGCGGGCAGAGGTCGAAGTTCTCTCCTGACCTTTACCGCGGACGTGACGGCCGCTAGTTCCTCCTAGGTGGGTCTAGCTAGGCCGCGTAAAGACTCTCGGAGGCGAGCTCCATCGCGCGGCGGCTCCAGAGCTTCACCTCCATGTAGACCGGGTCGCCGTAGCCCTCGAGGGCGTCGAGGGCGATCAGGGTGAAGCGATCCTTGGAGACCTCCTCCTGATCGACGGTTTCGCCGTCGAGCCCCGCGGTGGCGGCGACGGCGCCGCGGACCAGCGGCCGGCCCCAGACCAGGGTGACGGCCCCGGCCCGCCCGTTCTCTCCCCGCCAGCGGCCGATCACATCGTCGTTGAGGTCGATCCGCCACTCGGAGTTGTCCTCGGCGAGGACATCGGTGAAGTCGGCCTTGGCCTTGAAGTCGCTGGGCTCGCCCCCGGGCGGCTGCACATAGGAGACATGGCCGAAGATCTCGAGCTTGCCCTCCTCGCTGCCGCTGTGGGCGGAGACGGGAACCCAGACCCGGCCGCCCCAGGCGCGCTCGGGGAAGAAATCGAGCTCGGCAGGCAGCTGGATCCCCGCCGGCAGATCCTCGATCTCCTCGACCGCCGACGCGAATGCCTCGCGCAAGCGCTCGGCGAAGCGGCCGTGCGGAATTCCCTCCTGGGTGGAGTCGGCGATGAACCGCGGGACCGGCCGTGGGTTCGGGGTCATGAAAAGAACCTACCTGTGAGTCGGTTGGTCGGCCGGGCGGCTCACAGGCACTCGCGCAGGTCCGCCGCCGCCCGCTCCGGCGGATAGATGTTGATGTCGACGCCGGTGCCGAGCTCGAAGCCGGCCTTGATCGTCAGCCGCGGGGCGATGTCGACGTGCCAGTGGAAGGGATCGTTGGCGCGCGGTGCGGTACGGACCCAGAGATTCAGCTCCGGGGAGCCGTCGAAGCGGGCGGCGAGGGCGCGCAGCGCTGTGCGAATCATCGCCGCGCCGGACTCGTCGTCCGCAAAGCTCGCCGCCTCCCGCCGCGGGACCACCCGCAGCTCGAAAGGGGAGCGTGAGGCCCAGGGGCAGATCAGCGCCGCCTCGTCGTCGATCGCAACCAGGCGCTCGGAGCGGCGGACCTCCTCGACCAGGACGTCGCTGAGCAGGCCGCCGCCGGCGGTGCGTTCGCTGTAGGCGCCGGCCCGCTCGCGCTCGCGGGCGACTGCGGCGGGAACGAACGGCAGCGCGTAGAGCTGGGCGTGGCTGTGCTCGAGCGAGGCGCCGGCGCCGCCGCCCTCGTTGACGATCAGCTGGGTGTAGGAGGCTCCCGCATGGGCCCGCATCCGCTCCCGCCAGGTGGCGATCGCGTCGGCGAACTGGGCGTCGTCGAGCTCGGACATCGCGGTCGCGTGTTGGGGCGCGTTGACGATCACCTCGTGGGCGCCGGTGGCCGGGCGCGAGGAGAAGAGGTCCGGTTCGCCCGCCCGCCGCGAGGCCAGCAGAGGATCGCCGCCGCTCGCGAAAGCGCCCGCGTCGGCGCCAGGGGTCGCGCCGGCATCGTCGGCCTCGCCGCCCAGGGCGGGGTAGAGGTTGGGCACCACCCTGGTTCGCCAGCCGGGGCTGTCGGCGCCGCCGCCGCCCGGCCGCAGCGCGTAGACCTCCGGCGGCGTGCGGTCCTCGCGCCCCGCGCAGAAGGGGCAGTTGGCCGCCCCCTTCGGCTCGCTCGTGGGCGCCGAGAAGTTGTCGGGCCGATCGGCCCGACCGGGGGCGAGGATCGTCCTCAGCCCGCTCAGTTGGTCGATGCGGATCTCGGGCGAGCTCAGGACCGCGAGGGGGGGAGGTCGGACGGGGGCTCGGGCGGGTCGTCGGGCAGCTCGGGAACCGCCTCGGGCCGGGTCGGCGCTGGCGGCCTGGGACGGTCCTCGCGGCCGCCCTTGGAGCGCTCGACCGCGCCGGCGCCGACGAAGGGCTCGAGCACGTCCATCGGCAACGGGAAGACGATCGTCGTGTTCTGGTTGCTGCCGATTTCCAGCAGCGTCTGCAGGTAGCGCAGCTGCAGCGAGGCGGGGTTGGTGCTGATGATGTCGGCGGCGTCGGTGAGCTTCTGGGCGGCCTGGAACTCGCCCTCGGAGTTGATGATCTTGGCCCGCCGCTCGCGCTCGGCCTCGGCCTGGCGCGCCATCGCCCGCTGCATCTGCTCGGGGATCTCGACGTCCTTGATCTCGACCGCGGTGACCTTGACTCCCCAGGGCTCGGTCGACTCGTCGATGATCTTTTGGAGCTCTTCGTTGAGTCGCTCGCGCTCGGAGAGCAACTGGTCGAGCTCGGCCTTGCCGAGCACCGAGCGCAGCGCCGTCTGCGCGATCTGCGAGGTCGCGATCAGGTAGTTCTCGACCTCGACGATCGCTTTGTTGGAGTCGACGACGCGGAAGTAGGCGACCGCGTTGACGCGCGAGGGGACGTTGTCGCGGGTGATCACCTCCTGCGGCGGCACGTTCAAGGTGATCGTCCGCAGATCTACCTTGACCATCCGGTCGACCAGCGGGATCAGCAGGATCAGGCCGGGGCCCTTGGTCGCGATCAGGCGGCCGAGCCGGAAGATCACGCCGCGCTCGTACTCGCGCAGGACCTTGACCGAGAGGCCGACCGCGATCAGCGCGAAGAAGGCGACGACGACGATGATCCCGAGTGCGACTTCCATCAGTTGCCTCCTTCGCTTGACCGCGCCGCGGTCTTGGACTCCGGGCGAACCACGAGCGTTAGCCCGTCGACCGCCTCGACCCGGACTCTATCCCCCATCTGTGCCGGCTCCGCGCCGTCGGCCATTCGCGCGCTCCACATCGTCCCCTGTAGCCAGACCTGGCCCTCGCCGCCGATCGTCGAACGGGCCTCCGCAACCGACCCGATCAGCTCCTCGGAGCCGGTCCGCACCGGCATGTCGCGATGGGCCTCGACGACTTTGCGGGCGACGAAGTAGAAGGTGAGGGCGGAGAGGATCCCGAGCGTGATCAGCGCCGGCCCGACGAAGTCGGCGGCGTCGCTGTCGGACTCGAGGGCGACGATTCCGGCGCCGACCAGGCCGAGCGCGCCGACTGCCGCCAGGGCGCCGCCCGTCGGCAGCAGCAGCTCGGCCAAGAGCAGCGCGAAGGCGACCAGGGCGATGACGACGAACGCTTCCATCGTTCGATTATCCGCTATCGCATTCTTCGCGCAGGGCGAATCGACGGACGTCGGCTTCCAGTTCAGCGGTATCCGGGTATTGGCCGATCTTCAGGTAGCAGAGGTCGCCCTCGCGGTCGTAGAAAGCAGTGTTCGGGAGCCCTCTTCCCCCGATCGCGCTGGCGATCTGCTCGTCGGGGTCGCTGTAGCTGGGGTAGGGGACCGGCATCCCTTCCAGGTAGGTCTTGGCGGCGTCGGCGTCGTCCTGGGAATCGACGCCGAGGAAGGCAACGCGTTTGCCGTAGCGGGCCGAGAGCTTCTGCAGGACCGGGAACTCGACCCGGCAGGGGTCGCACCAGGACGCCCAGACGTTGGTGACGACCGGGTAGCCCGCGAGCGACGCGATCCGCTTCTCGTAGGCCTCCGTGCCGCCGGGAAGCAGCTCGTTCGCCTGCTCGTGAAGAGTCGCCAACGGCGCCGGTGCCCCGGCCAGCAGGCGCTTGTAGTCGGGCGGCTTGGAGCCCGCGCCGTCGTCGTTGGAGGAGCCGCAGCCGGCCGCGGCCAGTGCCGTGAGGGCGAGCGCGATCAGCGCGATGAAGAGGGTGGGTCGCCTAGTCATCCGATCCTTGACTACAATACGTACGTTCCGTCCGCGGGTTTGCGGACAGCTGAGAACGCCGGGGGGGCGGGATCGAATCCCCGGCAGCCTCGTTCACTCGCCTCCAACCGTACGTCTAGTACTCGGTGGAGGCAGACAGCAGAAGCCTTCCATGGCCAACACCAGCGACGTTGCCGCGCCAGCGGCAGTTCCTTCAAGCGCCGATATCGAGCGTGCGGCGGCGTTTGCCCGCGAGCCCTTCCTGCTCGACGGCGAGGGGCCCGAGGCGCTGGCGCCAGGAACCGCACGCCGGCGTGCCCTCGACGCGGCTCTGCGCGAGATCGACGGCGGCGCCGAGCACCCCTCGATCGAGTGGCGCCGCGATTTCTCGCTGCTGCTCGGGCTGGAGCGCCTGCTTGCCGACGAACCGCCGAAACTGCGTGACGGCGCCGAACTGAACCCGCACCAAGTCGACGCGCTCTCCGGCACCCTGGCCGAGCTGATGGCCCAGCAGCAGGTTGGCGGCGCCGATGGCGTCCCCAGCGAGGAGGACGGCGAGGCGCCGGCTTCGAGCGCCGAGCCCGACACCGATGAAGCGGAGCTCGATGTCGATCCCGAGGCGAGCGCCGACGGCGACGCCGAGGACGAGGACGAGGAGGACGAGGAGCTAGCCCCCGACGAGGAGCCCCAGGATTGGGAGGAACAGCCCGCCGACGAGGACGAGGAGGTGGTGGAGGAGGCCCCCGAGGACCCCGGCGCAGCCCGCCGCTTCTGGTTCGAGCACGCCACCGGCGCCGGCAAGACGGTCGCCGCGGTCGGCTTCATCGAGGCGACCAAGACCGGCGGCGTCCTGATCCTCACCCACCGCCGCAACCTCGTCGACCAGTTCATCGGCGAGATCTCCGACCGCGGCTACAAAGAGCGCCTGCGCCCACCGCTGATGGATGGCCGCGACGATCCCGACGGCGCCGTCACCGTCGAGACCTACCAGTGGTTCGTCCGCAACCACAAGAAAGTCTCCGACGCCTACGCAGTGGTGATCTGCGACGAGGCCCACACCGCCCTCGGCGAGAAAACCAGCGCCTGCATCCGCGCTTGGAACGGCCCTGTCTACATCGGCATGACCGCGACCGGAGCGTTGATCGCGCGCCACGTCGCCGACCTCTTTCCGACCCAGACCTCGCGCTTCGATCTCGCCCAGGCGGCCCGCCGTGGCGTCATCTCGCCGCTGCGGTGCCTGCGGATCCCGCCCGGGCCCGGGGTGCGGACGATCGCCAAGGTGCCGCTGCGAAAAGGCGAGGTCGACCAGGACTTCGACCAGGAGGAGCTGGCGGCGCTGCTCGACCAGGAGCCCTTCAACGTCGCGATCGCCGACCTCTACCGCTCACGCTTCCGCAAAGTCCCTGGCGTTCTCTACACCGCCGGCGTCCAACACGCCAAGAACGTCGCCAAAGCCTTTCGCAACGCCGGCATCAACGCCCAGGCCGTCTCCGGCGAAACGCCGAAGCGCGAGCTGGCGGAAATCCTCGCCGGCTTCGAGCGCGGCAGCGTCGACGTCCTCTGCAACGCGATGCTGCTGGCCGAGGGCTGGAACAGCCCGCGGGCGACGATCTGCATGCACCTGGCGCCGACCGCCTCGCGGCGGATCTATCAGCAGCGGGTCGGCCGCGTGACCCGGCGGGCGCCGGGCAAGGAGGCCGGTCTGGTGATCGACTTCGTCCACCCGGCGACGACCCACGACGAGACGATCGTCACCCTGCACAGCCTGCTCGACCGCGACGTCTACCGCGGTGGCGCGATCGTGGTCGGGCCGGTGCGCCGCGGCCGCGGCCGCAAGGTCCGCGTCGAGCGCCGGATCGTCCCGGTCTCCGACGTCGAGGAGAAGCGGATGGAGGTGCTGGAACGGGAGATCTGGCGGATCGCGGTCGAGAACCTCGACTATCCCGAGCAGCACGCCTGGGCGGCGCTGGCCGGGGCACGGGTCAACACCCAGGGCTGGCGGCGGGCGCGGGCGATGCTCCAGAACGACCGCACCAAAGAGCTGCGCCGACGCTTCCTGCTCACCTGCGTGCAGCGCAACCGCAACGCCCAGCTGCGGCTGAAAGCGCTGTCGGAGATCGCCGACCTCGGTGATCCCGAGGCCTTCGACGACGCGATCGACATCGTCGGCACCTGGAGTCGCGAGGACAAACGCGCCGGCACCAAGACCCTGTTGCAGGCGCTGATCGACAAGCGGATCGGGCGCCGTGACCAGGCGCAGGCCTGGGTCTGGCGGCTTGCCTCCTACACCCGCGAACTACACGAGGAGTACGCGGTCCAGCGCTGGCCGGAGACCAAGCGCCTGCTCGGCCTGCTCGTCAACTCCTCCGGCCGCGCCCACGGACGCAACGCCCGCCGCCTCGTCCACGCTTCCCGCAAACAGGATCGCCGCCTCGCCGTGGCGCTGTTGGCCGCCGCGGTGTCCCACACCCCGGAGGGGGAGGAGGTCCTGCGCGGGGCGCGGATGCGGATGGCGAGGAAACCCTCGGCCGTCGCCCGCGAGTTGCTGCGGAACTTCCCCAAAGGGGGCAAGCGCCGACGTAAACGCGGCAAGCGCAACGGCGGCCAGGGCGAGGGCAACGGCGCCTCGGAGGGCGAGTCCCAAAACCAGAATGGCGCCGAGGAGAGGGATCTCCAGGACGGGAACGAGTCCAACGGCGCCGAGGCGAAACCGAAACGCAAACGCAAACCGCGCAAGCGCCGGAAACCGGCGAAAGCCAAAGGCAGCGCGGGCGAGGGCTCAGGCGCGGGTGAGGTGGACCTCGCCGGCGCCGACGGTGACGCGGTCGCCGGTGGCGGTGACGACGACCAGGTAACCGCGGTCGTCGATTCCGTCAGCGACGCCTGAGCCGCCCTCCCAGGCGACCTCCCGCCCGCGCAGCGCATCCCGCCCGCGCCAGGCCGCCAACACAGTCGCCTGATCAGCCTCCAGCCACGCCTCGAGCCGTCGGCTCAGCACCGCAGCCGCGCTTCGGATCGAGATCTCCTCATGCGCTCCTGCCTTTATTAGCCCTGTGGGCGAAGAAGGACAGGAGCGCTCGATCGCCAGGGAGGTGGCGGTGTCGCGCAGCTCGGGGGGGAACTGGTCGGGAGCGATGGTGAGGTTGAGGCCGACGCCGACGACGGCCCAGCCGTCGCGGGGGCGGGCTTCGATCAGGACGCCGGCCAGCTTGCGGCGGCCGGCGAGGACGTCGTTGGGCCACTTGACCCCGCACTCGATCCCTGGCGCCAGCTCCTCGGCGGCCTCGGCGACGGCGAGGGGGACGGACAGCGGCAGCAACATGTGACGCTCCTCGAGCGGGCGCACCAACGCCGAGTAGAGCAGTGCTTTGCCGGGCGGCGCGGTCCAGGTGCGGCCCTGTCGTCCTCGGCCGGCGGTCTGCTCGGCGGCGGTGACGATGGTCCCGTGCGGTGCCCCAGCCGCGGCCAGCTCGCGGGCGCGCGTGTTGGTCGAGTCGGTGCGGGAGTAGAAGCGGTGGGGGTGGCCGATCTTCACTGTGCGGCGTCGGCCAGCAGCGCCGCGAGCAGGCCGTCGATGTCGTGGCGCTCGGCTTCGACGTCGACGCCGAGGCCCGCCTCGCGGGCGGCCTCGCTGGTGACGGGGCCGATCGAGACGACGCGGGCGCCGCCGGGGAAGCGGTCGCCGAGCGCCTCCGTCAGGTTGGTCACGGTCGAGGAGGAGGTGAAGGTGACGTAGTCGGCGGCCTGCGCCGCCTCGATCGCCTCGGCGTCCGGCTGCTCGCGGACGGTCTCATAGAGGGCGACGACATCGACCGCGGCGCCCTGCTGCTCGAAGTATTCGGGGAGCACGTCGCGGGCATCGGCGGCGCGGGCGACGAGGACGCGGGCCCCCTCGACGTCGATGCCCTTCAGCGCCTCGATCAGGCCCTCGGCGACGAAGCGCTCGGGAACTACGTCGGCGACGACACCCCGCTTGGCGAGGGCGCGGGCGGTGCCCGGCCCGATCGCTGCGATGGTAACCCCGGCGAGCGCGCGCGAATCGAGGTCGGCCGCCGCCATCGCCTCGAAGAGCAACTGGACGCCGTTGGGGCTGGTCAGGCAGATCAGCTCGTAGACGCCGACCGCCGCCGCGGCCTCGCGCACCTCCGGCGCCCCCAGCCGCGGCTCGATCCTGATCGCCGGCAGCTCGACGACCTCGGCGCCGAGGTTGCGCAGGGTCGAGGCGAGGCCGCTGGCCTGTGCCCGCGCTCGGGTCACGATCACGCGCTTGCCGTGCAACGGGCGGCGCTCGATCCAACCCAGCTCCTCGCGGCGCTCGACGACCGGGCCGACGACGATCAGCGCTGGGGCCTTCACCTCGGCCAGGGCGACCGCCTCGTGGATCGTCCGCAGGGTCGCCGTCACCGTGCGCTGGGAATCGGTGGTGCCGCGTTCGATCGCGGCCGCGGGTTGCTCGGGGTCGCGCCCGGCGGCGATCAGCGCGTTGGCGTTGTCCTCCAGCCTCTTCACCCCCATGTAGAAGACGAGGGTGCCGGGGAAGGCCGCCAGCGCCTCCCAGTCGAGCGCCGTCTCCGGCTTCTCGGGATCCTCGTGGCCGGTCACGAAAGCAACCGCGGAGGCGTCGTCGCGGTGGGTCACGGGGATGCCGGCGTAGGCGGTTGCGGCGACGCCGGCGGTGACCCCCGGCACGACCTCGAACTCGACGCCGGCCGCGCGGAGCGCTTCGCCCTCCTCGCCGCCGCGGCCGAAGACGAAGGGGTCGCCGCCCTTCAGCCGCACGACGCTGCGGCCAGCGCGCGCCGCCTCGATCAGCCGCGTGCCGATCTCCTCCTGGGGAACCGAGGGCACCCCCGGCTGCTTGCCGACGTAGACCAGCTCCGCGTCCTCGCGGGCGCCGGCCAGGGCTCCAGGCGGGATCAGGCGGTCGTAGAAGATCGAGTCCGCGGCGGCGATCAGCTCCAGCGAGCGCGCCGTCATCAGGCCCGGGTCTCCGGGCCCGGCCCCGACCAGGTAGACGACCCCCCCGCGCGCACTCATCATGCCGCGCCTCCAAGGGCCTCGGCGCGCTCGAGCAGCTCGCGGGCGCCGGCGGCGAGCAGGCGCTCGGCGAGGGCGGCCCCGGCGGCGGCCGGGTCGGCGGCGCTCGCCTCGAAGCGGTCGCGCAGCCACTCGCTGCCGTCCGGGAGTCCGACGAAGGCTTCGAGCGCGAGGCGCTCTCCGGCGACCCGGGCATGGACGCCGACCGGCGTCGCGCAGCTTGCTCCCAGCGGCGCCACCGCGGCGCGCTCGGCGGTCAGCTCGGCCAACGCGGTCGCGTCTCCGATCGCCGAGGCCGCCGCCGCCGTTCCCGCGTCACCCGCACGCACCTGGAGCGCCAGCGCGCCCTGGCCGGGCGCCGACACCATCTCCGCCGCCGGGATCGCGAAGCCGATCTCATCCGCTCGTCCGAGCCGCCGCAGCCCGGCCGCGGCGAGCACGATCGCATCCAGCTCGCCCTCGGCCAGCTTGCGCAGACGGGTGTCGACGTTGCCGTGCAGCTCCTCGACCCGGAGGTCGGGGCGGGCGGCCAGCAGTTGGGCGCGCCGGCGCAGGCTGGCGGTGCCGACGCGGGCGCCCTCAGGGGCGTCGGCCAGTGAGGTGCCGACGCCGATCCAGACGTCAGCGGGGTCCTCCCGGCTGGGTACGGCGACGATCTCCAGCCCCTCCGGCAACTCCCCCGGCAGGTCCTTGGCGGAGTGGACGCCGAGCTCGGCTTCGCCCGACAGCAGCGCCCGCTCGACCCCGCGGACGAAGCGCGACTTGTCGCCCGGCTCGCCGTCGGAGGAGGCCTCGACCAGCTCGGCCCCGCCCAGCATTCCGGCGACGAGCCCGGCCTGGGTCAGCGCCAGGGTGCTACCGCGAGTGGCGATTCGCAGCGCCAAGCGCGCGCTGCCTCAGCCCTGTTTCTTGGAGCGAAGCTCGGTGACGTTCGAGGAACGCCGTTCGACCTCGGGCTCGGTCTGGACGTCGAGGCCGAACAGTTCGCGCAGGGCGCCGAGCAGGAAGTGTGCGTCCTCCTCGCCGGCGGCACGGCGCACGCGCAGGGTCGGCTCGTGCAGCAAGCGCGAGGCGATCGCCTTTGCCATCGCCTCCATCCGCTCGCGGTCGGCGGCGCCGAGGTTCTCCCAGCGGGACTCGTTCTCGGCCATCACCCGGCTGACGACCTCGTCGCCGCGCTGGCGCAGCGCCGCGATCGTCGGCACCACCTCGAGCGAAGCGAGCCAGCGCTGGAAACGGTCGAGCTCGGCCTCGATGATCAGCTCGGCGCGCTTGGCCTCGGCCTCGCGGCCGGAGGCGTTGCGTTCGACGATCTGCTGGACGTCGTCGATGTCGAAGACGCTGACGCCGCGGATCTCGCGGCACTCGGGTTCGATATCGCGCGGGACGGCGATGTCGATCGCCATCAGCGGCCGCCCCTCGCGCGCCGCCATCACCGTTTCGAGCCCGTCGCGCTCGACGATGTGGTGGGGTGAGTTGGTCGCCGAGACGACGATGTCGGCCTGCTCCAGTTGTTCGGGCAGGTCCTCGAAACGCACGGCGGTGCCGTCGAAGACCTGGGCGAGGCCGATCGCGCGGTCGTAGTGGCGGTTGGCGACGAAGACGGTGTGGACGCCGCGGGCGACCAGGGCGCGGGCGACCAGCTCGGCGGTCTCGCCGGCGCCGACCATCAGCACCCGGCGCTCGGCGAGGTCGCCAAGCGAGCGGCGCGCCAGCTCGACCGCGACCGAGGGGATCGAGACGCCCTTCTCGCTGATCCCGGTCTCCTCGCGGGCGCGGCCGCCGGCGGCGAGGGCGCCGCGGAAGAGGCGGTTGAGGATCGGGCCGGTGGCGCCCTCGACCAGCGCCAGCTCGTAGGCGCGTTTGACCTGGCCCTGGATCTCGGCCTCGCCGACGATCATCGAGTCGAGCCCGGCGGTGACCCGCATCAGGTGGCGCGAAGCGTCGCTGGAGCGCAGCGAGTAGAGGTGGCCGAGCAGCTCGGTCGGCCGGGTGTCCGCCTGGCGGGTCAGCACCCCGAGCGCCGTCGACTCGGCCTCGACCGGATCGGAGACGATCAGGTAGAGCTCGGTGCGGTTGCAGGTCGAGATCGCCGCCGCCTCGTGGATCCCCGCCGCCGAGGTCAGCTCGCGCAGGGCGCTGACCGCGCTGCCCTCGGTCAGCGCGAGCCGCTCGCGCAGGTCGAGCGGGGCGGTCTTGTGCGAGACGCCGAGCGCGAGCAGCTCGCTCATTTGACCCCAGCCTCCTCGCGTCCCGGCGCGGCCTCTGCCGCTTCGCGCTCCTCGGCGAAGCTCGCGACTTCGCGCAGTTCCTTCTCGATCCGTTGCAGTTTCGAGGCCATGATCGCGACGTAGACGACGAGCAGCACGACGAAGACGACATAGGCACCGGCCACGTACTTGCCGGCCTCGTCGAGCGGCAATGCCGGGGTTGCGGCGAGCAGCGAGAGCATCAGCTCACCTCCGGCGCGATCCGCGAGCGGTTGGCGGGACCCGGTGCGTCGAGGGCGCGGCGCAGGCGCTTGACCTGGCCGGAGGTGCTCTTGGCCGCCAGCTCGAACTTGACCAGGGTGACCCAGAGCAGCGCCATCGCGGCGAGGCTGGCGAGGAAGGTGAGCATCATTTCGCCGGGCAGGCCGCCGCTGCTGGTGGCGAAGACCCGTGGGTGGACGAGCTGCTCGGCCATCCGCACGGCCATGAAGTTGAGCGGCACGAAGGCGCCGGCGGCGACGGCGAAGACGGAGGCGTAGCGCGCCTGGCGGTCGCGGTCCTCGATCGCGTATCGGAACGGGTAGTAGGTGGCGTAGAGGAGGAAGACGATCAGGAAGCTGACCAGGGTTGGCTCGTTCCAGACCCACCAGTGCCCCCAGGAGGCCTTGGCCCAGAGGGCGCCGGTGATGAGGACGGCGACGCCGAAGATCACCGACATGTGGATCGACACGTAGGAGTAGGCGTCCCAGCGTTTGTCGCCGCTGCGCAGGTGCAGGATCGCGAAGACGCCGCCGGCGACGAATCCCAGCAGCGCCACGATCGCCAGCGGCACGTGGATGTAGAAGATCTTCTGGATGAAGCCCTGGTCGGCGTCGAGCGGGGCGTAGAAGAAGACCAGCGAAAGCGAAAGGGCAAGCATCGCCACGGTGGCGATGGAGAGTGGTCTCAGTCCTTTGCCGTACATGCCTTCGGGAGGTTGGGGGCCCGGCCGGGTCAGTCCTCCAGGAGGAAGTCGAACACCGCGTAGCCGAGCAATACGAAGATCAGATCGTATAGGCCGAGCACCATCAGCCAGGTCCCGAAGCGCTCGTAACCGGGACCGCCCACGGCCAGCAGGGGGTCGGTTGCACCCGTGGCGGCGATCATCAGCGGCACCACCAGCGGCAGCAGGATCAGCGGCACGAGCAGGTCGCGGGCGCGCGAATTGACCGCCATCGAGGAGATCAGGGTCCCGGTCGCGGCGAGCCCGAGGTCGGCGAGCAGGAGCACCGCGACCAGCGGCCCCAGCGCCGCCGCCGAGTCGAGGAAGAAGAGGGCGAAGATCGGTACCGCGATCAGCTCCAGCGCCAACAGGTAGATCAGCAGCGCCGTCGCCTTGGCGGCGAAGAGGACGCTGCGGTCGATCGGGGCGAGGCGGATCGCGTCGAAGCCGCCCTCCTCGCGCTCGGCGACGAAGAGGCGGTTGATGCCCAGTACCGCCGCGAACAGGAGCGTCGCCCAGAGCACGCCGGAGGCGAGGTCGCCGGAGAGCTGGGTGCGGTCGAGCCCGAAGCGGAAGATGACGAAGGTGGTGACGGCGAAGATCGCCATCGCCGGGAGCGACTGCAGCGTGCGCAGCTCCGAGCGCAGGTCCTTGCCGAGGATCGCCACGAAGGCGTCGCGCGAGGGCGTCACGCGACCGCCGCCCGCTCGTCGATCCCGAGCCGCAGCACCTGGTCGGCCTCGGGCAGGAAGCGATCGGGGTCGTGGGTGACGACGACCCGGGTCGCGTCGTTGCCCGGCCCGATCAGCGACCGCGCCAGCTCGCGGCCCTCGGCGTCGAGGTTGGAGTCGGGCTCGTCGAGCAGCAGCAGCGCCGGCCGGTGCAGGACGCAGCGGCAGATCGCCAGCCGCTGGCGCATCCCGGCCGAGAGCTCGACGATGCGGTCATCGCCGCGGCGGTCCATCTCCGCCGCGACCAGCAGCTGCTCGATCCGCGCCTCGGCGGCCTCGCCGGCGAGGCCGTGCAGGCGGGCGTGGAAGCGCAGGTTCTCGCGCCCCGAGAGGTCGCGGTAGAGCAGCGGTTCGTGGCCGAGGTAGCCGATCTGGCCGCGCAGCTTCCAGGCTTCCCGCGGCAGCGCGCAACCGAGCACGGTGACCTCGCCGCCGCTCGGCCGCAGCAGCGTCGCCAGGATCCGCAGCAGCGTCGTCTTACCGGCGCCGTTGGGGCCGAGCACGATCAGCGTCTCGCCGGGGGCGAGCTCGAGGCCGACGCCGTCGAGCGCGGCGCGGTCGCCGAAGTCACGGCGCAGCCCGGCGAGGACGATCGCGGGGCTGGGTATTTCCTGCGCAGGCGCCATTCACAGGGGATTGTGATGCGTGGCGATCATCTAGGCTGCCGCGGCGCTGTCCGGCAAGAGGCGCAGCAAATCTCGAGAAGGAGAACCTGGATGAAGAAGAGGAATCGGGTTGTGGCGTCGGCCGTTGCGATCGTCGCAGCGCTGGCCGTGGCGGTGCCCGTCGTGATCGCGGCCGGTCCCGGCCAGACCGTCAAAGTCAGTTCGACGATCACGCTCGGCGCGACCGGCTACCAGGGCAAGGTCGGTGCCGCGAACTCCAACTGCATCGGGGAACGGACCGTCGTCCTCAAGCAGAAGGGCAACGGGGTCCTCAGTCGCGTCAAGTCGAAGGCAAACGGCAACTGGAAGGCCGATCTCGACGAACTGAACGCCAACATCACGATTCCGGCCAAGGTCTACGCGGAAGTGAAGCCGCTGACCCAGGCGACCGCCGGCCCGATCTACAAGTGCCTCGCGGCCACCTCGAAGACGGTGGAAATCGCCGGCGGCTGAGCTCCTCGTGTCGAGTTGGCCCCCGACGAGGGGGTTAACTCGACACCCGCCGCTTCTTCAGGGTGCGCCGGCCCACCGCGAGGAGCGGGCCGGCGCCCTCGCGCAGGGCCTTGGTCCGGGTCTCGCCCTTGCCGTAGAGGATCTTCGCCGACGCCTTCACCGCCTCGCCGAGGGTGCGGTCGTAGGGGTGCCACCAGAAGTCACGGGTGAGCCCCGGCTCCCAGGCGTTCATCTTGATGTTCACGCACTCATAGAAGCCGAATTTCGAGTGCGAGCGGCCGACGCCCGAGTCCTTGACGCCCCCCCAGGCGCACTGGCAGGCGCCGTGGCTGAAGGAGTGGTCGTTGATCCAGACCATCCCCGATTCGATCCGCCGCGCGATCCGCTCGCCGCGCTGGCGGTCGGTGGTCCAGACCGACGCGCCGAGGCCGAACGCGGAGTCGTTGGCGAGGTCGATCGCCTCCTGCTCGGAGTCGACGACGACGATCGGCAGGACCGGGCCGAAGATCTCTTCGCGCATGATCCGCATCTCGTGGTTGACGCCGGTGAGCACCGTGGGGGCGATGTAGCGACCGGCCTGCAGGCCGTCGGGGTCGGTGGCGCCGCCGCAGAGTTTGGTGGCTCCGGAGGCGACCGCGTCGTCGATCAGGTCGACGACGATCCCGTACTGGCCCTCGGAGGTCATCGGCCCGATCTCGGTCTCCCATTCGAGTGGGTTGCCGAGCCGCAGCTGTGCCGCCTCGCGGGCGACGCCGGCGATGAAGCGGTCGGCGACCTCACGCAGGACATAGACGCGCTCGATCCCCGAGCAGGTCTGGCCGGCGTTGGCGAAGCCGCCCCAGATCGCCCCGGAGACGGCGTTGTCGAGGTCGGCGTCGGCACAGACGATCATCGGGTCCTTGCCGCCGAGCTCGAGAACGCTGCCCTTGAGCGCCTCGGCACAGACCTCGCCGACCGTCCGGCCGACCTCGACCGAACCGGTGAAGAAGACCTTGCCGACGCTGGAGCGGGCCAGCGCGTCGCCGACGGCGCCGCCGCCGTGGACGACCCGGACCAGGCCCTCGGGCAGCCCCGCCTTCTCGAAGACGGCGCGGATCCGCTCGCCCAGCAGCGGCGTCAGGCTGGCCGGCTTGAGGACGACGCCGTTGCCGGCCATCAGCGCGATCGCGACCTCGCCGAAGGGGATCGACCACGGGTAGTTCCAGGGGGCGATCACCCCGACCACGCCGATCGGCTCATAGGAGAAGTGGCCGCTCTTGGAGAGCGTGAACGCCTGGGTCATCCGCACCTTCTCGTCGGCGAGGATCTTCGGTCCCGCCTTTGCGCACCAGTGCAGCGCGTCGACGGTCGGCAGCAGCTCCATCGTGTATGCCTCGGCGCGCGGCTTGCCCTGCTCGCGGACCAACAGCTCGGCGACCTCGTCGATGTCGTCGAGCAGGGCGGCGGCGGCGCGGCGCATGTAGGTGGCGCGCGTCTTCAGCGACAGCTCCGCCCAGGCGGGTTGGATCCGGGCGACCTCGTCGACGACGCTCTGGACCTGGTCGGGAGTGATCGTCGGTACCGATCCGACTAGCTCCCCCGTCGCCGGGTTGAAAGACTCCAGGGTGGACACGGACTCTTGAACCTGCGTAGCGCTCTCCATTACTCGATTCTAGACTCGCCCAAGTGAGCGAGCAGCTTTTTGACCTGGGCGAGGGCGGTACTTCGGAGCCGCTGCAGCCGGGCGCGAACGCTCCGTTGGCAGTTCGCATGAGGCCACGGAATCTCGATGAGCTGGTGGGGCAGGAGCACGTCGTCGGGCCGGGATCGGCCCTGAGGGACGCGATCGAGTCAGGGCGGCCGCACAGCGCGATTTTGTATGGGCCCCCGGGGGCGGGGAAGACGACGCTGGCGCGGATCGCGGCGGTCGGGGCGGAGGGAGCGTTCGAGGAGGAGTCGGCGGTCAACGCGGGCAAAGCCGAGATCCGCGGGGTGATCGAGCGAGCCCGCGAGCGCCGCAAGGGCTCGGGCCGGCCGACGATCCTCTTCCTCGACGAGATCCACCGCTTCAACAAGTCCCAACAGGACGCCCTGCTGCCAGCGGTCGAGGAGGGGCTGCTGACGCTGATCGGTGCGACCACCGAGAACCCCTACTTCGAGGTCAACTCGGCTCTGCTCTCGCGGGCCCAGGTTTACGAGTTGCGGCCGTTGACGCCCGAGCAGGTCGAAGTGGTGCTGCGGCGAGCGCTGGCCGATCCCGAGCGCGGTCTGGCCGCGCCGCCGCCAGTCGCCGATGCCGCCCTGGAGATGCTGGCCGAGCGCAGTGGCGGCGACGCCCGGGTCGCCCTCTCGGCGCTCGAGCGCGCCGCCGAGAGGGCGGGTGGCAAGGAGATCGACGTCGCCGCGGTCGAGGACGCGCTGCAGCGCAAGGCGCTCGACTACGACCGCCAGGGGGATCGCCACTACGACTTCGTCTCGGCCTGGATCAAGGCCACCCGCGGCTCCGACGTCGACGCTTCCCTCTACTACCTGGCGGTGATGCTGGAGGGCGGCGAGGACCCCCGCTTCATCGCCCGCCGAATGGTCATCCTCGCCTCCGAGGACATCGGCAATGCCGACCCGCAGTCGCTGCTGGTCGCCGACGCGGCGGCTCGCGCGGTCGACCGGGTTGGTCTGCCCGAGTGCGCGCTCAACCTCGCCCAGGCCGCCGTTCACCTCGCTTTGGCGCCGAAGTCCAACGCCTCCTACAAAGCGCTCGCCGCGGCCAGGGCCGAGGTCCGCGCCAACGGCGCCCAGACGCCGCCGGACTACCTGCGCGACTCCCACTACCCCGGCGCCGAGAAGCTGGGCCGCGGCACCGGGTACCGCTACGCGCACGACGAGCCTGGCGGCGTCAGCGACCAGCAGCTGCTGCCCGAGGGGCTCGCCGGGAAGCGCTTCTACGAGCCCACCGAGCGCGGCCATGAGGCCGAGCTGGGACGGCGGCTGGAGGAGCTGCGCCGCCGCCTCCGCAAGTCGTAAACCCGGGCGCAACTTCATCGGTAAGAGGGTGTTTTTAGGTTCGGCTTTTCCAAGCTAGAGCCAGGGAGAGCCGATTACCGGCCGGAGGCCTGGACTGGGGGTCTCCGGCCGGGATTTCGACAGGGGGGAGAGGGCGCCGAGGCGGGACTGCTTCGGCGCCCTCGTCGTTGCGGCGGACGGGTCTGAGCCAAGGGGCCGTATGTGGCCCCTTGGCTCAGGCACGCCATCGCCTAAGGTGGGCGCATGGCGTTGAAAGGCTCTGAGCGGCTGCGGCTTGGCGGGATGGCGCTGCGCAACGGGTTGCTGATCCACGGACCGACCCACTGGGCCGCCGCCGTCCGCGACGGTGACGGCGAGATCCAGGTCGCCTCCGAGCGCAAACCGGAGCTGGCGCCGAAGCTGGTCGCGAAAGCGCCGGGACTGCGCGGGCCGGTGAAACTGGCCGAGGCAATGGCGGTGCTGCCGCTGGCGCGCCGCCGGCTGCGGGCGGCGCGGCTGCCGTTCGAGGACTGGCGCGTGTTGGCAGCGGTCGGCGCGACCCTCCTCGCCACCGCGACCTTGCGCCGGCTGTCGCTGGCGACGCCGCTGCGCGAGGGTCTGGTGCAGGCGATCGGGGCGGCGCCGGCGGTGGTCGCGCTGAGCGACCGCAACCTCGCCGCCTACCACGGCGTTGAGCACAAGGCGATCGCCGCCTACGAGCAGGGGGTCGAGGACGTTGCCTCGGTGCCCAAAGAGCACGATCGCTGCGGCTCCAACCTAGTCGTGCCGATGATGCTGCTCTCGGCCGGCGGGACGGTTGTCCTGGAGCGGTTGGTCGAGCGCCCCAGTGCCGCCGTCCGCGCCGGTGTCGGGCTCGCCGGGGCCTCGCTGGCGGTCGAGATGTTCGCCTGGAGCGATCGCCACCACGGCGATCCCCTGGCCGAGGCCTTCCACACCCCGGGCCGCGAGATCCAGCGCCGCTGGGCGACCAAGGAGCCGACCCCTGAGCAGCTCGAGGTCGGGCTGGCGGCGATGGCGGAGATCCTCCGCGCCGAGGCCGCCGGCGACGGCGACGAGTCGGCGCCGGCCGCATAGACTGGCCGCCGTGTTTGGACGGATCGATCACATCGGCGTCGCGGTCGAGGACATTGACGCCGCGCTCGCTCTCTACGAGGGCAGCTTCGAGATGGCGCTGGCCCACCGTGAGACGGTCGAGTCGCAGGGTGTCGAGGCGGTCTTGCTCGACGTCGGCGACGGCCACGTCGAGCTACTGCGGCCGCTCGGCCCCGATACGCCGGTCGGCAAGTTCATGGCCCGCAACGGCGAAGGGCTGCACCACGTCGCCTACGCCGTCGAGGACATCGACGCAACGCTCGAGCGCGTGATCGCCGCCGGCGTCAAAGCGATCGACACGACGCCGCGGGTGGGCATCCGCAACAGCCGCGTCGCCTTTCTTCACCCCCGCTTCACCGGCGGGGTCCTAACCGAGATCGTCGAACCCGCGGGAGGGCACTGATGGCCGATGCACAGCGAGTCGAGATCGGATTCGAGGGGGGCCAGGTAGTTTCCGCCCGCCTCGCCGAGGACGACCTCAAGGACCTTCGCAAGCAGCTCGACAAGGGCGGCTGGCACGACCTCCACACGGAGGACGGCGTGCTCTCCGTCCACCTCGGCAAGGTCGCCTTCTTGCGGATCGCCTCCGGCGCCAGTCGGGTCGGCTTCGGCAGCGTCGAGTAATGCGCCCCCGGCTGCTGCTCGGCGCCGCGGCCGCGGCGACCGTGGGGGCGGCGCTGTGGTGGCGCAAGAACCCCTCTGCCTGCCCCTACGGCCAGCGCTTCTGGGTCGAAGCGCCGCACCCGATCATCACCAGGGAGCGCCTGCGTGAGGTCCTGCGACCCGAGCCCGGCGAGCGCCTGCTCGAGATCGGGGTCGGCACCGGCTACTACAGCCTCGACCTGGCCGAGTGGGTCGGCCCGGACGGGACCCTGGAGCTGTTCGACCTGCAGCAGGAGTTCCTCGACCACGTCCTTCGCGCCGCGCCCGAGCGCCGCCTGACCAACCTGGTTCCGACCCAGGGCGATGCCACCGCGCTGCCCTACGAGGACGCCTCGGTCGACGCCGTGATCCTCACCGCCGTGCTCGGCGAGATCCCCGACTCGGTCGCCGCCCTGCGCGAGATCCGCCGGGTGCTCAAGCCCGGCGGCCGCCTCGTCGTCGGCGAGCTCTTCGGCGATCCCCACTTCACCACCCGCGCCAGCCTCGAACGCCTCGGCACCGAGGCCGGCCTGCGATTCGAGCGGCACTCCGGCAACTGGTTCGGTTACTTCGGCCGGCTGGCGCCCGCCTGAGATTTGCCGCGCCTCAGTTGGGCCGCGGCGCGTAGCGGTTGTGGAACATCAGAACGTTGCCGTCGGGGTCGCTGAAGAAAGCCATGTGGCAGACGCCGCTGTCGAGCGTCTCGCCCTGGAAGGGGACGCCTTTGGACTCGAGCTCTGCACGCGCGGCCTCGACGTCGTCGACGTGGAGGGCGATCGGATGGCGCCGCGGCTCGAACTCCTGGCCGACCGAAGCGGCGTCCATCACCTGCAGGGTGAGGTTGCCGGTCTCGTACTCGCCGGCGGGGATTTTCTCGTAGTCGACCGAGTGCTCGAGGCCGAGCAGGCCGCTGTAGAACTCCTGCGCCGCGGGGTAGTCCTTGACGAAGACGGTGACGAAATCGACGCCGGTGACGGAAACGGTCATTGCTGGCTCCCTGTTCGTGGCTGACCCTTCGAATCTAGCCGCTCGGCGATTGGCGGACTAGGATCGCGCTGTGGATCAGCTCGGGGCGAAGCTGCGGGGGGCGCTGGAGCCCTCGCTGGAAGCGGGGGAGGAGCTGCGCGGCGTCTGCGTTGCCACCCAGGTCGGCGTTTTCAAGGGCCGGCAGGTGGCGATCGGGGTGAGCGGAGCCCGCCTGCTGATCCAGGGGATGAACCGCAAGTTCGAGCCCGCCGGACCACCGCTCTCGTTGCCGCCCGAGCGCCTCGAGGCGGCCAAGGCCGAAGGCGCCGGTGGCGGCTGGTGGACGATCGGCGCCGCGATCATGGACGGCGCCGCGGTCACCCTGAAGCTGCGCACCACCGACGGCGAAAAGTTGAAGCTGATGATGATGCGCGCGAGCGGGCCGTTCGCCTCGCTGGGCGGCGGCGAGGACCAGCGCCAAGGACTCGACGCGCTGGGCGAGTGGTTCGCGACCGCGGCGCCTTGAGAACGACCGGGACCTAAACGGAGCGGGCGATGTAGATCGCCTTGTAGTCCTCGGCTTCGGACAACGGCTGGCGCAGACCCTCCTCGTCTGTGTAGCCGAAGACGTCCAGGCACTCGAGGCCCGTTCGCTCCAACGCCGCCAGCAGCTCGGCTTCCGGGAAGTGGCGCTCGCGATGCAGCTCGGGGGGGATTGCCGGGCCCGCCGTCGCGTCCAGCGGTTCGGCCTCGAAGCTGGCTTCCCTGAGCGTGCCGGGGGGCGCGTCGGGGTCCGAGCGCCCGCGCCAGATCAGCCGCCAGCCCTCGCGCTCGACGACGGTCTCCTCGGCGAAGAAACCGCGGTAGGCCTCGGTCGTGTTCGCATCGAACATCAGCAGCCCGCCGGGACCGAGATTGCGCCGCATTCCCGCGAGCGCTTGGTCCAGCTCCTCGACGCTGAGCATGTAGTTGACGGGATCGTTGAGCGCCCAGACCAGGTCGAACGCGCCGAAGATCGGCAGCTCGCGCATGTCGGCGACGTCCAACCGCACCTCGCCCTCGCCCTTCTCCTTCGCCCGCTCCAGCATCGCCGCCGAGACGTCGCAGCCGTGGATGCTCCACCCCCGCTTCAGCATCGGCGGGAACCCCTTGCCTGAGCCGCAGCCGACGTCGAGCAGCCGGCCGGTCTTCAGTCCGTGCTTTTCGAGCGGCGCCAGCAGCTCCCCAAACCACTTCTCGTAGTCGTTCCGGTAGGTGAACGAGTCGTACACGGGCGCCATCGCCTGGTAGGCGATCTCGGCCGAACGCGGCCGCCCTTTCCCTGCGGTCGTAGCCTCCACGACGCAAAGACCGGGGAATACTGGAAATGGTTACAGCGCTTTCGTTCAACAATGGGGGGATCGGCGATGTAGGTTCGTTTGATCGACACTCCATCGGCACATCTCGCTGGAAAAGACGATGGCTGGGAGTGGGGAGAGGCACACCGGGTTTGCCTCCGCATGGCGTATCGCTACGCGAGTAATCCGAGCGAAGCCGAGGACATAGCCCAGGATGCTCTGCTCCGCGCCTGGCGTCGTCGCGCAACGCTGCGGGAGCCCGACCGCCGCAAGCAGTGGCTGGCGACGATCGTCCGCAACGAGGCCTTCCGCCAGCACGCCCGGGTTCGTCCCGACCCGACCGAACTGGTCGAGACCGAGGGCGCCGAGGACGCCCGGGTGGTCGCCACGGTCGAGCTGGCGGACCTGCGCTCGGCGCTGAGGCAGCTGAGCGAGAAAGACCGGGACCTGCTGGAGATGCGATACCAGGAGGACCTCACCCAGGGTGCGATAGCGCGCAAGCTTGGGATCCCCGAAGGAACGGTCAAGGTGCGCCTGCACCGGGCCCGCAACAAGCTGCGCCGCGTCTATATCCCACGCTAGTCCCTCTTAGTAGGGGACTTGACCGCCTGTACATCCGGGCGACCGGCGGCAGGGGAACTTCGGACCGCTGTACAAGGTCCGCGGCACCGCCGTAGCCGACTATTAGGTAATGAATACGGCACCGAGGCAGATAGTCGCTTTCGGCGGCGGCGGCTTCTCAATGGAGTCGGGAAACCCGCTGCTCGACGACTACGTGTTGGGCCTGACCGCAGCCGAGCGCCCCCGCGTCTGCTTCCTGCCATCGGCGAGCGGCGACGCCGACCACTACATCGTCCGCTTCTACCGCGCCTTCTCCGCCCACCGCTGCGAGGCGAGTCACATCTCCCTCTTTCGGCGCGAGCAGGGACCGGAGGACCTACGCCGCCACCTTCTCTCCCAGGACCTGATCTACGTCGGCGGCGGCAGCGTGATCAGCCTGCTCGGCGTCTGGCGCGCGCACGGGATCGACGTGATCCTGCGCGAAGCCTGGGAGGCGGGCGTCATCCTCTGCGGCCTTTCGGCCGGTTCGCTGTGTTGGTTCGCCGAGGCGGTGACGGGGTTCCACGGCGCCCAGAAGCGGGTGGAGGGAATTGGCCTGCTCCCCTTCAGCAACTGCGTCCACTACGAGCCGAAGTCGAGCCGGCGCGAGTCCTACCACCGCTTCCTGCGGGAGGGCATGCGGCCCGGATACGCGGCCGAGGACGGCGCCGCGCTGCACTTCACAGATCAGGAACTGAGCCGGGTCGTCGCCTCGCGGCCGGAGGCCCGCGGCTACCGGCTCGACGTCTCCGGACAGCGGGTGGTGGAGATGCGGATTGCCACCACCTACCTCGGCGAGCGTGGCGCCGTTCCGGCGGCGCCCCTGCCCGAGGCGCTGTCCACCGCGGTCGCGGCCTGATGGGGCCGCCCAAAGGCGCCATCGCCGGCTCCGGTTCGGCCGACTCGGCGCCCGCCACCGCGGTGCGGCGGATCCTCGCCCTCGGCGGCCATGATTTCACCTCGCGCCCGCCCGATCGCGCCGTCTGCGAGCTACTGCTGCGGTTGGCCGGCGAGCGCGGCGGCGAGCGTCCGAGGATCTGCATCCTGCCCACCGCCAGCGGTGACACCTCCGAGCAGATCGGCCGCTTCTACGCGGCCTTCGGCGAGCGCTCCTGCGAGCCCTCGGACCTCTCCCTGTTTCGACTCGGGCGGCGCCCGATGGCGCTGCGCGACCATCTGCTCGAACAGGACCTGATCTATGTCGGCGGCGGCAGCCTGGTCAACCTGCTGGCGGTCTGGGAGGCCCACGACGTCGCCTCGATCCTCAGCCTCGCCTGGCGTCGCGGGATCGTCCTCGCCGGCCAAAGCGCCGGCGCGATGTGCTGGTTCGAGGCCGGCATCACCAAGTCCTCCGGCAAGCCGTTGGCCGCGGCTGGTCTGGGCCTGCTCGCCGGCAGTCTCTGCGTCCACTACAACAACGAGCCGGAGCGTCGTGCGGCCTATCTGGAGGCGGTCGCCGACGGGATGCCGGGCGGCTACGGCCTCGACGACTACGCCGGCCTGCTCTGGGAGGGGGAGGGCACCCCCTCCGCCGTCACCGCCCGCCGCGGCGCCCGCGCCTACCGCGTCTGCGCCCGCGACGACTCGGTCGCCGAGTGGCCCCTCCCGGCGCGGTTCCTGCCCGCGCCGGCTCCAGCCGCCCTACGCGAGGACATCGCCGAGTTCCGCCGCATCAAAACGATGCGCAAACGGGCCGGCTGGCTCGGGTAGGCGGCTGGGAAGTCTCAGTGACCCTCGCCCGCCACCGGCGGCGCGGTCGGGTCCGAGCCCTCCTCGCCGAGGCTCTCGCGGGCGATGTACTCCTCGGCCAGCAGCAGGTTGTCCATCGAGCGCTCGACGACGTTCAGGAGGTCGCCCATCAGCGCCACCTCCTCGACCTGCTCCTTGACGAACCACTGCAGGAACTGCTCGGCCCGGTAGTCCTTGAGCTCACGCGCGAGCTCGAACAGGGCGAAGATCTCCTCGCTGACCCGCTTCTCCTGCTCGAGTGCCATCTTCACCGGCTGCGAGCCGTCGACGTAGGTGGTCTCGGCGGACTTGATGTCGGGGACGTGTACGCCCTCGTCGACGTCGAGCAGGTACCGGATCATCATCATCGCGTGCTCGCGCTCCTCGAGCGCCTGCCGGTAGAAGAAGGCGGCGAGCCGGGGCAGGGTTTCGGCGTCGTAGTAGACGGCGGCGCCCACGTACTGCTGCGAAGCGGCGAACTCGTTGGCGATCTGCTCGTTGAGCGCATCGGCGAAGGACTTATCTGCCATCTCAAAAGCTCCTTGTCGGCGGGGCGAGGAGCACCCAACGTAGCCGAAAGTCCGGATTCGGTCGGCCGAAGCAGGCGTCAGGGCTGCCTTACGCCTCAGACCGTCCGCAGCGCCTCGGTCGGGGTCAGTCGGGCGGCGCGCGTCGCCGGGTAGAGGCCGGCGAGGCCGCCGAGCACGCAGGCGGCGAGCAGGCCGCCGCCGATCGCCAGCGGCGGCACCAGCAGGGTCAGCCCTTCGTAGGCGGCGTAGACACCGGTCGCCCCGGCGCCGAGCAAGACCCCGACGATGCCGCCGCAGATCCCCAGCACGAACGACTCGGAGAGGAACTGAGCGGCGATGTGGCGGCGGCGGGCGCCGAGCGCGCGCCGCAGCCCGACCTCCGAGCGGCGCTCGAGCACCGAGATGATCATCACGTTGGCGATCCCGATCCCGCCGACCAGGAGGGCGACGGCGCCGAGCCCGAGAAAAAGCGAGGTGAAGGCGCCCTCGGCCGCCGCCTGCGCCTCGAGTGCGTCGGAGGGGCGGCTGACCGCGACCTCTTCGGGGTCCCAGGGGTCGGCCGCGCTGGGCAGCAGGGCGCGGGCGCGGTTGACTTCGGCTTCGCCCTCACCGGCGCGAACGTAGATCTGGGAGGCGCTGCGCTCGCTGTCGAAGAGGCGCGCCGCGACCGGGTAGCCGATCAGCGCCGAGCTGTCGATCTCCGGGGCCAGGCGCAGCGGTTCGAGGATGCCGACGACGGTGAAGAGCCGACCCGAGAGGTAGACCTGGGTGATCCCGTCGAGTCGTTTGATCCCGAGCCGCTGCGCGCTCTTGGCGCCAAGCACGATCGCCGGATAGCTCTCGCTGGCGGCATCGAGGAAGCGGCCGGCGCGCAGCTCGCCCTCGAGCGTCGCCAGCAGCGAGTCCTCGCTGGCGCGGACGGCGATCCCGCCGGTGACCTCTTCGGGCACGTAGGAGCTGCGGCGCACCGTCACCCCGGAGACCTGGGTCACGGCGCTCGCCGACTCGACCCCGTCCAACAGGCGGATCCGCGACGGCGCCGCCGAGGGCAGCTTTGCTTCTTCGCCGAAGAGCGATTCGCCCGGCCCGACCGTGAGCAGGTTCGTCCCCAGGCGCTCGATCGTCGCCAGCAGGTCCGCCTTGCTGGTCTCCGAGATCGCCAGGACCGCGACCAGGGAGGCGATCCCGATCGAGATCCCCAGCACCGAGAGGGCGGCGCGGAGCTTGCGCGTGCGCAGGCCGACCGTCGCCAGCCGCAGCATGTCGCGGGGCAGTAGCCGGCTCAACCGTCGCCCTCGATAAGCCCGTCGCGGACCGCGATCCGCCGCGGCAGCGAGGCGGCGATCTCGTCGTCGTGGGTGATGATCACCAGGGTCGTGCCGCCCTCATGGAGGCCGCGCAGGAGCTCCATCAGCTCGCCGCCGGTGCGGCTGTCGAGGTTGCCGGTCGGCTCGTCGGCGAGCACTATCGCCGGCTCGCCGACCAGCGCCCGCGCGACCGCGACGCGTTGGCGCTCGCCGCCGGAGAGCTTGGCGGCGGAATGTCGCTCGCGGTGGGAGAGGCCGACCCGGGCCAGCGCCGCGGCGGCGCGGCTGCGGCGCTCGCTCGATGCGACGCCGGCGTAGAGGAGGCCGTCGGCGACGTTGTCGATCACCGGTGCGGCCTCGAGCAAGAAGAACTGCTGGAAGACGAATCCGATCCGGGTGGCGCGGAGGCCGGCGAGCTCGTCGTCGCTGGCCCGCGAGAGGTCGCGGCCCTCGACCGCGACGCTCCCGCTGGTCGGCCGGTCGAGCGTCCCCATCAGGTGCAGCAGCGTCGACTTGCCCGAGCCGGAGGGGCCGACGATCGCGGTCAGCTCGCCGCGCTCGACGCTCATCGAGACGCCCCGCAGTGCCTGCACCCCGCCCGGGTAGGACTTGCGCACCTCGCTCAGCTCGAGCACCGGCGCCTCGCTCATTCGCCCGTCTCCACCCGCATGCCCTCGCGCAGTCCCTTGCCCTCGACCTCGACGTAGCCGTCGGCGGCGAGGCCGGGGGTGACGACGATCCGGCGCCTGCCGGCATTGTCGATCGCGACCACGGCGAAGCGGTCGTTGCCGACCGCGAGCAGGGCGGTCAGCGGCACGCTGAGCACGTCGCGGCGCACGCTCTGGGTGAAGAGGACGCTGACCGTCGCCCCGTCGAGGGCGGGAGCCTTGGTCTTGCCGACGATGGAGACGGTGACTTCGACACCAGGTTCGGCTTCGGCGCCGGGCGCTTCTTCGCTCGTCCCTTCGGTGGCGGCGATCCGGGTGACCTTGCCGTGGGCTTCCTCGCCGCCGGGCAGCAGCACTTCCACCCGCTGGCCGCGCTCGGCCACCGACTGCTGGTCGGGGTCGAGCTCGACGCTGACGATGCGCCGGGTCGAGCTGGTCTTCAAAATCGGCACCGAGGCGGGGTCCGCGACTTCATCGTTGCCCCCGCCCCCGCCATCAGCGCTGGAGGCCGCTTCCGGGTCAGTGTCGCTGGGGGCGTCGTCGCCGTCTTCCCGGGCCGGCGCTTCCCTTTCCGGGCTTCCCTTTTCCACTTCGCCCTTGTCTTCTTCGGATCCTGGCTTGGTCGGCGATTCAGGCCCTTTGCCAGGGGACTCCTCGCTCGGTGCTTCCTCCGCTTCGCCGACAGCATCGTTAGCGGCCGGCGGTTCGTAGGCCACCAGCGTCGTCGTGCTCGAATCAACCGCAGCGGAGGTCACGCCACCGCCCCCGCTGGAGCCGATCGCTTCGCCGAGCGTCGCCTCGACCGCGGTCACCCGCCGCGGGCCCGGCAAGAAGGCGACCCGGCCGAGCTCGATCTCACCCGTCGCCTCCAGGCCGAGGTCTTCCTGCCAGGCGCTCACCGCGGTCGCGGTCGAGGAGCTGAACTCCTCGTCGACCGTGCTCGGTTCGTAGCCCAGCGCCGTCAGATTCCGCTCCAGTTGCAGCACGTCGACACCGTCATCGATGCCTTCGGCGAGCAGGCGGTAGGCGGGGATGTCGCCGTACATCAGCAGCACCGGTTCGCTGCCCAGCGCGTAGAGCCGCTCGCCGCGCTTGACCGTGTCGCCCACCTTTGGCAGCGAGGTGACCGTGCCGGACAGGCGGGCGAGGGCGGTCGACTCCCCGGCATAGCCGATCGTCCCGCCCACGGTCAGCTGTTCGGCGAGGGTGCGGCGCTCGACCTCGCCGCTGCCGGTCGCCGCCCAGGCGTCGGCCGTTGCGCCCTCCCCGCCGGAGCTGCCGGAGAGGGCCAGGACCGCACCGCCGCCGACGATCGCCAGCAGCGCCAGGCTGCCGAGTGCCCGTCGTCTCGCGCCGAGCGTTTTGAGCCGCCTCCTCACGGCCCGGCGGCTTTGAAGCCGAAGCCACCCTCGGGCATCTCCTCCTGGCAGGTTTCCTGCGCGGCTTCGACCGCCGGCTGGTCCATCTCACCGGGCCCGTCGGGGCCGCCGATCCGCATTTTCGCTTTTCCGCCCTCCTCGAATTCGGGGTCGGGCATATCGACGCCGTGCTCGCGCATGCACTGGGCGAAGGCGAGCATCGCTTCTTTCATCTCCTCTTCCTGTTCGGGCGAGATCTCCGGCGGCTCGAAGCCGACCTTCTCCTCGCAGGTTTCGATCGCACCCTCGGTCGCCGGGTCGTCCGGGTTGGCGCCGTCGCCTTTGTCGGCTTTCTGGATCGAGAGGCCTGCCTCGCCCGGCACCGGGTCGGGCGCGTCGATGCCGTGCTCGCGCAGGCATTCGGCCATCTTCAGCCGGCTCTCTTCGAAGGCCGCCTCGCCACCGCCGTCCGATCCACCGCCGCTCGAACCCGACCCGCCGCCCCCGCAAGCGACGAGGCCGATCGCGCAGAGCGCAATCGCCACCGCCACGGTCCAGTCTCTCCTGCTCATCCACAGCTCCTTTCGGTTGACAGCGGAGATCAAGCCGCCGCCGGCTGAGAGCAAGCTGAGAGCGAGCTATGAAGTCGTTAAAGCGTGCCTGGCGGCGAGCTCGCCGGCGTCCATCGGCACGGTCGGCAGCCGCAGGACGAGCAGGCCGCCACCGTCGGCGGCGTTGCCGGCGTTGACGCTGCCGCCGTGGCTCTCGGCGACCTGGCGGACTATCGCCAGTCCCAGCCCGGAGCCGGGCAAGCCACGGGCCGAGGGAGAGCGGTAAAAGCGGTCGAAGACGTGCTCGACGTCGTCCGCGTCGAAGCCAGGGCCGCGGTCGTGGACGCGCAGCTCTCCCGTTGCCAGCGAGACCCTGATCGGCTCCTCGGGAGGACTCCACTTGACCGCGTTGTCGAGCAGGTTCGAGACCGCCCGCTCGAGCCGCTGCGGCGAGCCCCAGACGGTGCAGGGTTCAAGCCCCGCGTCGAAGCGGTGAGCGGGCGCGTGGCGCTCGGCCCGCTGGATCGCCGCCCCCACCAGCTCGTCGAGGCGAACGTGCTCGTGGACCGGCAGCCGCTCCTCTTCGCGGGCGAGGTCGACGAGGTCGCCGACCAGCACGGTCAGCTCCTCGAGCTGGGCGACGACGTCGCCGAGTAGTCGTTCGCGCTCGTCCGGGTCGAGGCGACCGGCGCCGGCCAGGACCTCGACGTTGGTGCGCAGGCTCGTCAGCGGCGTGCGCAGCTCGTGCGAGGCGTCGGCGACGAGCTGGCGCTGGGCGCCCAGCGAGCGCTCCAGCGCCGCCAGCATCGTGTTGAAGCTGCGGGCCAGCCGCGCCAGCTCGTCGCGGCCGCCGGCCTCGATGCGGCGGCTGAGGTCGCGCGTGCTGGCGACGTGCTCGGCGGCGGCGGTCAACTGCCGCACCGGCCGCAGCGCCGCGCGGCCGACCAGCAGCCCGAGTCCGACTCCCAACCCGATCCCGCCGACGCTGACCAAGACGAGAACCAGCGCCAGCCGGTCGAGCGTCTCGTCGACTCCCTCCAGCGAGCGCACGGCCTGGACCGCCCTTTGCTTGCCGACCTTTCGCGTCAGCACCCGGGCGTGGATCCCGTTGACCTCGGTGTCGGCGAAGAAGGAGCTGGATTCGCCGCGGGCGACTTCTAGCGTCCGCGGCGTCACCGCCAGGTGGACCTCGTCACGGGCCGGCCCGATCACCCTGCCCTTGGCGTTGACGAACTGGGCGTAGCCGACGTTGCCCCCGAGCGGGTCCTGCGGCAGCCGGACCTCGACTGATTTCGTCCTACCCGCCTGTTTCGCGAGCTGCGGAGGCCCTTTCAGTACTTTGCCGATCCCGATCTGGTCCGCGCCGCGGATCCGGATCGCGAAGACGCCCCCCGCCAGGCGGTGGAGCTCGTTGTCGACCTGACTGCGCAGCTCCGCCCGCACGAGCACGTAGACGGCCACCGAGGCGAGCACGATCGCGACCGAGACGGCGACCCCGGTGGCGATCACGATGCGACGCCGAAAGCTCATCTCGGCTCCCGCATCACGTAGCCGACGCCGCGCACGGTGTGGATGAGCCGCGGCTCGCCGTCCTGCTCGAGCTTGCGCCGCAGATAGCCGACGTAGACCTCGAGCGAGTTCGAGCTCGGCCCGAAGTCATAGCCCCAGACGCGGTCGAAGATCGTCCCTCGCTCGAGCACCTGGCGCGGGTTGCGCAGGAACAGCTCCGCCAGCAGGAACTCGGTCCTGGTCAGCTCGATCTCGCGGCCGTCCCGACGGACCTCGTGACTGCCCTGGTCGAGGCTGACGCCGGCGAAGGCGAGGGTGCCCTGTTCCTCCGCTGCGCTGCGGCGCAGCAGAGCCCGCAGCCGGGCCTGCAACTCCTCGAGCGCGAACGGCTTGATCAGGTAGTCGTCGGCACCGGCGTCGAGGCCGAGGACGCGGTCGCCGACCCCGTCGCGGGCGGTCAGCATCAAGACCGGAGTACGGTCGCCGCCGGCGCGTAGTCGCCGGCAGAGCTCGAGGCCGTCCATGCCGGGCATGAGGACGTCGAGCACGATCGCGTCGGGGCGGCCGTCGCGCACCAGCCCCAGCGCCGCTTCGCCCCCCGGAGCGATCTGAACCTCGTAGCCGCCTAGCCGCAGCGCCCGCCGCAGCGCGTCGCGGACGGCGTGCTCATCGTCCACGACGAGGATGCGCATCGCCGCAGGGTCACAGCCCCGCCTGAGTTTTTCCTAAGAGCCCCAGCGAAAGCCGAGCTCGTCGATCGACGGCTGCAGCGGGCTGGAGGGGAGGCCGAGCTTGGTCGCCTGCTCGGGGTCGTTGTAGCCGCCGGGGGCGACGTCGTTCGGGGTGTCGGGATGGAAGATCGAGGCGAGGTACTGGATCTGGCCGCGGCCGGGGCCGAGCTCGGTCTGGCCGCCGCCGTAGGCGCCGATGCCGCGGTCCTCGCAGTAGTCATAGGCGGCGAAGAGCCGGGAGATCGGGCCAAAGCGGGACGGCTTGACGTTGACCGTCTTCGGCGGCGACCACGGCATCGCCTCGATGTCGGCGATCGAGTGGATCGGGGCGTCCCAGGTGACCCGTTCGGAGACGGGGTCGAGGAGCGGTTTCGTCTCCTCGGTCACGTCGGGGTCCTCGAGCCAGGCGTCCGGGAAGGCCTCGATCAAGTTCGCGTAGAGCTCCGGATCGGTGACGACGTCGACCGGCGTGCCTTTGTAGAAGCCCTTGAGGTCGAGCGAGTCGACGGCGCCGGTCTCGACCAAGGCTGCGATCAGCTCGTCGTCCCAATCGTTGAAAGGGTCGAGCTTGAAGCGCAGGGTCGGATAGACCGCGAGCCGCGCGTGCAGCGGCTCGATCGAGGAGCGCTCGCCCTCCGCGAAGCCGGCCAGCCGCATCGAGTTGACGAAGTTGACCGGCCGCGGCTCGCGGCCGAGGATCGCCGCCAGGTTGGTATCGGCCTGGCGCAGCGCCAGGTCCAGTGCCGCCGACTCGAAGGCCCAGCGGCGGTAGTCGAGCGAGATCTCGCGCTGCGGCGCCGCCGCCGGGAAGAGGTCGATCGAATCCAGCTTCTTCGAGAACTCGTCGAAGTTGGTGCTGCCGGCGAGGCCCTCGGGTGGGCCGTGGCTCTGTTGGGCGATGTGGTCGACGGCGTCGTAGACGACGTCTTCGCCGATCCCCTCGTGGCCGCCACCGCTGATGGTGATCACGGTGGTCAGGCGTTCGAACTCGCCCATCACCACTTCCAGCCCCGCGAAGGAACAGCCCTCGATCTCCAGCGGCAGGTCGGCGATCGCGTCGTAGGAAGCCATCGCGACTGACCCTAAATGATCGCCATCGCCGGCCAGCTCCTGTCTTTAATAGCCCAGAGGGCGAATAAAGACAGGAGCGCTACTTGCTGACCCGCAGCGTCTTCAGCTCGCGGTCGGAGCCGCCCCGCACGTAGCCGCCGTGGGCGACGCTGGCGCGGATGTAGTCGAGGGTCTCCGCGGTCAGCCGCTCGCCGGGGAGGACGTTGGGGATCCCAGGGGGGTAGGCGGCCAGTCCCTCGGCGGCGACCCGGCCGGCGGCGGCGTCGAAGGGGACGACCTCCTGCGGGCCGAGAAAGGCCTCGCGCGGGGTCAGCACCAGCTCGCCCCAGGGCGGCGGCGGTGCCAGCTTCTCCTCCGCCGCGCCCGGCTGCGCTTCGAGTTCGCCGACCGCTTCGCGCAGGGCGGAGACGAGGCGCTCGCCGGCCGCGGCCGCCGGCTCGCCAAGGCCGAAGATCGCGACGACGACGTTCTCGGAGTAGAGCTCGAGGTCGATCCCGTGCGAGTAGAAGATCTCCTTCGCCAGCTTGTAGCCGGTCGAGCCGGTGCCGCGAACGTCGATCGAGAGTCGCAGCGGGTCCCAGCCGGCGATCCCGGGGTGTCCGACCAGCGCCTCGTCGAGCACCGCCAGGCCGGGGATCGCCGCCACGGCCTCGCGGGCGATCGCGATCGCCGCCAGCGTCTCCGCCAGGAGCTCGGCGCCGTGGACGGCGGCCTGGCGCCGGGCGGCATCGAGCGAGCCGGTCAGAAGTCCGCTGGGGCTGGTGGTTTCGACCAGGCTGACGCAGCGGTCGACCACGGCCGGGTCGATGCGGCCGCCGTGGCCGAGGTGGAGCATCGCCGCCTGGGTGAGGCTGCCGACGATCTTGTGGGTGGAGGAGGTGACGAGGTCGGCGCCGCTGGAGAGCGCGTCGGCCGGCAGCGCGTCGCTGAAGTGCAGGTGCGCGCCCCAGGCCTCGTCGACGACCAGCGGCACGCCGCGCTCGTGAGCGACCTCGGCGAGGGCGCCGACGTCGGCGCAGGCGCCGAAATAGGTGGGAGAGACGACCATCGCGGCCACGGCTCCCGGCGTTTCGTCGAGCCCCGCGCCCAGCGACTCCGGGGTGAGGCCGTGGGCGATCCCCAGCTCGGGGTCGAGCTCGGGCGAGACGAAGGTCGGGCGCATGCCGCTGAGGACGAGGCCGTCGATCACCGAGGAGTGGACGTTGCGCTGGACGACGACCCGGTTGCCGGAATGCGCCAGCGCCAAGCAGGCGCTGTGGTTTCCCTGCGAGGCGCCGTTCATCAGGAACCAGGTGCGTCGCGCCCCCCAGGCCTCGGCGGCGAGCAGCTGTGCCTGCTGGAACGGCGTCGGTTCGGGCCCGACGTCGACACCCTCGGTGATCGAGGGGATGTCGTTGCGCAGTCCCGCCTTGCCGACCAGCTCGCGCATCGCCGGGTCGGCGCCCACGCCGCCCTTGTGGCCGGGAACCTGGAAGCGGCCGGGGTCGAGGGCCGCGTAAGCGAGCAGGGCGTCGACGAATGGAGTCGAGTCCTGGCTTGAGTCAGGCATCGGACCGAGTCTACGCCGCCGCCGCAGCGCTTCCGGGAGACTGAGGGCGATGGAGCACACGAGACTCGGCTACTGGCTGGCGGAGGCGGGAGCGGTGGCGCCGGCAGCGCCGCTGGGGGAGCGGATCGATGCCGACGTGCTCGTCGTTGGGGGCGGCTACACCGGCCTCTGGAGCGCCTGGTACGCGAAGCAGCTCGAGCCCGGCGCCCGTGTCGTCCTGCTCGAGGCGGAGCTCTGCGGCCAGGGCCCGAGCGGGCGCAACGGTGGCTTTTGCAACGCGATGTGGCACTCGCTGCCGTCGCTGCGCGGACGCTGGGGGGACGCTTCGGCGCTGGCGGTCGCCAACGCCGCCGAGGCGGCCGTCGAGCGGATCGGTGCCTTCTGCGCCGAGCGCGAAATCGACGCTTGGTTCCGACCCGCCGACTACCTGCATGTCTCCACCGCCGCCGCCCACGACGGCATCTGGGACGAAGCGATCGCGGCCTGCCGTGAGCTCGGCGCGCCCGGCGCGGTCCGCGAGCTCTCCGCCGCCGAAGTCGCCTCCCGCTGTGCCTCGCCTGCCTTCCGTGGCGGTGCCGCCTGTCCCAGCTCGGCGACGGTGCAGCCGGCGCGGTTGGCGCTGGGCCTGCGCGAGCAACTGGGCGCCGCCGGCGTCGAGATCTACGAGAACTCTCCGGCGCGCTCGTTCCGCGAAGGCGGCGACGGGGTCGAGGCCCGGACCGAAGGCGGCGCCGTGCGCGCTCCTCGCGCCGTCCTGGCGATCGGCGCCGCTGCCAAGGGCCGCCACGGGCCGCTGCGGGGCCGGCTCTCCGTGGCCTCCTCGCACATCGTCCTCACCGAGCCGGTGCCCGCGTTGCTCGAGGAGATCGGCTGGACCGGCGGCGAGTGCATCACCGACTCACGCGCGCTCCTGCATTACTTCCGCACCACCCCCGACAGCCGCATCGCCTTCGGCTGGGGCGGCGGCCGGATCGCGATGGGCGCCCGGATCGGCGGCCGCGCCGAGCTCGACCCCGACGTCGTCGCGGCTATCTCCAACCACCTGCTCGACTACTTCCCCGGCCTCGCCGGCAAGCAAATCACCCACGCCTGGGGCGGCCCGATCGACGCCTCCCCGCTGCACCTGCCGATGGTCCTCAGCCAGCGCCAGGGCCGCGCCTTCGCCGCCGCTGGTTACACCGGCAACGGCGTCGGCCCCTCGAACATGGTCGGCCGCACCCTGGCGGCGCTCGCCCTCGATCGCCGCGACGAGTCGACCGCTCTCGCGTACATCGACCCGCAGCTGCCGCGCGTTCCGCCCGAGCCGTTCCACTGGATCGGCGGCGAGGCGATCCGGCTCGGGATCCTGGCCAAAGAGGAGGCCGAGATGGCCGGCCGCGTACCCGGCCGCGTCGCCTCCGCTGTCGCGGGCATCCCGAAGCTAATTGGGTTTCACATCGGCCGGTAGCGCCGCCATTCGCTCGGCCCGGCGCTGCTGCCACATCACGGCGATCGCCGCGGCGGAGGCGATCAGGAAGAGCAGGGTGGCGATCGCATTGACCTGGACCGGGATCCCGCGCAGGCTGACGCCGTAGACGTAGAGCGGGAAGGTCACCGTCGTCCCCGAGTTGAAGTTGGAGATCACGAAGTCGTCGATCGAGAGCGCGAAGGCGAGCATCCCGGCCGCGATCACGCCCGGGAGGATCAGCGGCAGGGTGACCAGGCGGAAGGTCTGGAACGGGGTGGCGCCGAGGTCGGCCGCGGCCTCCTCGAGCTTGCGGTCGAACCCGATCAGCCGCGAACGGACGACGACGACGACGAAGCTGATGCAGAACATCACGTGCGCGACCAGCAACGTCTCGAAGCCGAGTGAGAAGGCGGCGTAGACGAACATCGAGAGCAGCGCCGCCCCGATCACCACCTCGGGGGTCGCCATCGGGATCACGATCAGCAGGTTGGCGATCCGGCGGCCGCGGAATTTGTGGCGTACCAGCGCGATCGCCATCGCCGTCCCGATCGCGGTCGCGATCACGGTCGCCAGAGCCGCCAGCTCGATGCTGGTCACCAGAGCTTCGTTCAGCTCCGTGATGTCGAACATCGTTTCCCAGTATTCGAGCGTGAAGCCGTCGTCGAGCGCGAAGGTGAGTTTTCCTTTCGGCGTCGCGCCGAACGAGAACAGGGCGATCACGAAGATCGGGACCAGCAGGTACAGGGTCGCGACCACCGCGTAGATCGGCAGCGCCTGGTGGCGCAGCCAGGCCCAGGCCCTTGCGGCGCCGCCCATCTCAGCCCTCCTCCGTCTCGTCGTCGCCCATGAAGGCGCTGACCCCGGCGAAGCGGATGTAGAGGCTGACGATGACCAGGATCACCGCCATCATCAGGAACGAGAGCGCCGCGGCCTCCGGGTACTCGCGCTGGTTCAAGAAGAGCAGCTGGATCACGTTGCCGACCATCTGCTGCTGCGGGCCGCCGAGCAGCTGCGCGTTGATGTAGTCGCCGAAGGCGGGGATGAAGGTGAGCAGGACGCCGGCGACGATCCCCGGCGCGGTCAGCGGCAGCGTCACCTTGCGGAAGGCCGTGAACGGGGAGGAGTAGAGGTCTTTGGCGGCCTCGATCAGGCGCCCGTCGAGCCTCTCCAAACTCGCGTACAGCGGCAGGATCATGAACGGGAGGAAGTTGTAGGTGAGGCCGGCGATCACGGCACCGGAGGTGGCGAGGACGCGACCGTCGCCGGGGGCGAGCGAGAGGAATTCGAGCGCGTCGACGATCGGACTGGAGTCGGAGAGGATCGTTTTCCAGGCGATCGTCCGGATCAGGTAGGTGGTGAAGAGGGGAGCGATCACGGCGAACAGCAACAGGGTGCGGAAGCGGCCGGCGCGGAAGGCGATCGCGTACGCGAGCGGGTAGCCGATCAGCAGTGCCAGCAGGGTCGCCCCCCCGGCGTAGTAGAAGGATCTGAGGATCTGTTCGGTGTTGCCCGAGAGCGCGTCCGGGAAGTTGGACCACTCCCAGGTGAAGGTGAACCCGACCGTCGGCGTCCCCGAGCGCAGGGCGATTTCGCCCATGAAGTACAGCGGCACGACGAAGAACAGGATCAGCCAGAGCAGGCCCGGGCCGAGGAGCCAATAGGGGACGAGACGCCGGCTCCAGCTCATCAGCCCGCCACCACGTCAGCCCAGGCGTTCGAGACTTCTTCGGGGTCCGGCGGCGACTCCTGGATCGAGCAGTTCTTCTGGAACTCCGGGCTGGGGAAGACGAGAGGGTCTTCCGCCAGTTCCTTCGGCACCAGTTTGTCGACGTCTTTGACCGGCGAGATGTAGGTGATGTATTCGGTCAGGCCGGCGGCGACTTTCGGCTCGTAGACGAAGTCCATGAAGCCGAAGGCGGCGCCGACGTTGGGGGCGCCGACCGGGATCACCATGTTGTCCGACCAGATCACGCAGCCCTGTTCCGGCATCCGCCATTCGGCATCCGGGTTGGCGATCAGCGAGGCATCGCCCGACCAGCCGATCGCGGCGACGATGTTGCCGGCGGTGAGTTCCTCGGTGTAGTCGTTGCCGGTGAAGCGGCGGATCTGACCGGACTGGACCGCGCCTTCGATCTTTTCGATCGCTTTCAGCCAGTCGTCGTTGGTGGCCTCTTCGAAGTCGACGCCTTCGGCCTTCATCACCAGCGGCACGGTGTCGCGCATCTCTTCGAGCATCGTCACCTTGCCCTTGTATTTCGGGTCGAAGAGGTCGTTGACGGATTTGATTTCCGGGGCGGCCGCGGTGTCGACCCAGATCCCGGTCATCCCGGTCTGCCACGGGATCGAGAATTTCCGCCCCGGGTCGAAGGCCGGGTTCTTCAGGCTCGGGACGATGTTCTCGAACACGGTTGGGATCGAGGCAGGCTCGATTTCCTGCAGGAAGCGGAAGTCGAACATCTGTTTCGCCATCCAGTCGGTTACGACCATGATGCTGCGGCCGCCCGATTCGCCCGCTTCCAGCTGGGGGCGCATCTTGCCGAGGAAGGCGTTGTTGTCGTTGACGTCTTCGATGTAGTCGACCTTGACGCCGGTCGCCTTTTCGAACTGGGCGATCGTTCCTTCCTGCCCCTTTTCGTTGGGCTGGATGTAGCCGGGCCAGTTGGAGATCGTCAGGTCGCCTTCTACCGGGCCGCTCTTGGCGACGGTGACCGGATTGTTGGCGATTCCGCCGATCGTTCCGCCGCAAGCCCAGACGGTCAGCGACAGCGCGACGGTGGCGCTAGCGGCCAACGCCAAGTTCGCTGCGGCGCGGGCTCGGGACCGCTTCATCTCACTCCCCTTCGTCCCCTCCGGCGGCCGGCACGGCCTCTCGTTCGGCCAGCGTTTCGGTCACCACGCGCATGTGCTCGGGCTCCCAGCTGAGGACGACCCGGGCACCCCCTCCGGGAAGTCGCTGGCGCTCGGCCTCGTCGGCATTCGGGACCAGGACGGTCATCCGCACGCCGTCGCCGAGGTCGACGACGAGCTGGGTCGCGGTCCCGAGGTAGAGCGAGCTCTCGACCACCCCCTCGACCCGCGGCGTACCGTCCGCCGGCACAGCGTCGCCGGCCAGCTCGACCCGCAGCTTCTCCGGCCTCACCACCGCGGCACAGCCCTGGCCGGGCTGCAGCGGCTCGGTGTTGCCGGCGACCTCGGGCCCACTGTCGAGCTTCACCATCCCGGGTGCGGAAACCGTCCCCGGCATCAGGTTGGAGACGCCGATGAAGCCGGCGACGAAGGTCGTCGTCGGTCGCTCGTAGACTTCCTCAGCGCCGCCGATCTGCTCGACCTTGCCGCGATTCATGATCGCGATCCGGTCGCTCATCGTCAGCGCCTCCTCCTGGTCGTGGGTGACGTAGACGAAGGTGATCCCGACCTCGCGCTGGATCCGTTTGAGCTCAATCTGCAGGCCCTTGCGCAGTTTCAGGTCGAGCGCGCCGAGCGGCTCGTCCAGCAGCAGGACCTTCGGCAGGTTGACCAGCGCCCGCGCCAGCGCCACCCGCTGCTGCATCCCGCCGGAGAGCTGTGCCGGCTTGCGCCGCGCCTGTTGGGCGAGCCCGACGCGCTGCAGCTCGGCCGCCACCCGCTCGGCGATCTCGTCCTTGCCGACCTTCTGCCGCTTCAGCCCGAAGGCGACGTTGTCCTCGACGCTGAGGTGGGGGAAGAGCGCGTAGCTCTGGAAGACGGTGTTGGTCGGGCGCTTGTGCGGCGGCAGGCCGGCGACGTCGTCGCCCTCGATCTGGATCGCGCCCGCGCTCGGCTGCTCGAAGCCGGCGATCATCCGCAGGGTCGTCGTCTTGCCGCACCCACTCGGGCCGAGCAGGGTGAAGAATTCGCCGCTGCCGAGGGTGAGGCTGAGGTCGTCGACCGCGACGAAGTCGCCGAAGCGCTTGGTCACGCCGCGCAACTCGACGCTTGGGGTTGACTCGGGATTCATTTATCTAGCCGTCCCCTCTCAGTCGCGCGGCAAACCCGAGGCCGCCGCTATTTATCCGCTGGAACCACCAGCACCGGTCGCTCGGCCAGGTGCAGAAGCTTGTTCGGGGTCGAGCCCAGGATCATGCCCTTCAGCGGCGGGTCGCCGAAGCTGCCGACGACGATCATCCGCGCGTCGTGGCGCTCGGCGGCGTCGAGCAGGGCCTCGACCGCTTTCTTGGCGATCAGCTCGACCTCGATCTCCATCCCGCGGGCGGCGGCCTGCGCCCGCGCCTGCACGACGACTTTCTCGCCGAGCTCCTCGATCGCCTCCTCGTGGTCGGCGATCTCACCACCCCAGAGGCCGGGAGGGGCGTAGCCGAAAACGACGACGACGTTGTCCTCGAGATCGGCCGCGAGGTCGAGCGCGGCGGCCAGGGCGCATTCCCCGCACCCCGATCCGTCGAAACCGACGACGATGTCAGCCATCAGACCTCATCCTCCGCGACCCCGGTCGGTTCCGGCGGCGGCGCTTCGCCCTCGAGGAAGCCCGCCGGGACCACCTCCGGCCGGCGGCGGAAGAACTCCGGGAACTTCTTCCACTGGACGAACATCAGCAGCACCCCGAGGACCAGGAAGAAGACCGCGATCACCAGCGGCGGCCCGATCCCGAACCAGGAGTTGCCCGATTCCGAGTTGGCGGGATCGGAGAGTTCGATCCCGTTCTTGACCAGCAGGTAGAAGAGGATTGCGCCGCCGAAGGCCGGGCCGAGGCCGATGAAGAAGAAGTTCTTGATGCTGCGCAGGAGCTCGTGGCGGTAGTAGACGGCGCAGGCGAATCCGGTCAGTCCGATGTAGAAGGAGATCATCAGGCCGAGGGCGGCCAGCGAGTCGAAGAGGATGTCTTCGCTGACCAGGGTCAGGCCGACGTACCAGACGACCGAGAGCGTCCCCATCAAGATCGTCGAGACGTGCGGCGTGAGGAAGCGGGGGTGGACCTTGCCGAGGCTCTTCGGCATCGCGTGCGCCCGCGCCATCGAGAGCGTCGTCCTCGCGGTTGGCAGGATCGTCGTCTGGGTCGAGGCCGCGGCTGAGGTGAGCACGGCGATGATCAGGATCTTGTCCAGGGGCGAGCCGAAGACTTCGGCGCCGAGGTGGCTGAGCACGTCTTCGGGTTCCGCCGTCAGGCCCTTGACGCCATCGTAGGCCTGCGCCGCGAAGGCGACGACGAGATAGATCCCGAGCAGGATCAGGGTGCTGATCACGGTCGCCCTCCCCGGCGCCTCGCTCGAGTCCTCGGTCTCCTCGTTGACGGTCGCGGTCGTGTCCCAACCCCAGTAGATGAACACGGCTAACAGCATTCCGGCCGAGATCTCGCTGGGGCTGAGCGAGAACGGGTTGATCCAGTCGAGGCTGGGGTGGACCGCGTTGGGGCCGGCGTCGCCGGTGTAGACCTTGTAGAGGGCGACGATCGCGAACAGCGCCAAGGTGACGACCTCGGCCCCGAGCAGCCCGACCTGGGTGCGGGCGGACAGCTCGATCCCGATCACCACGATCGAGGTCATGATCACGATCCAGCCGACGCCGACCGCCGTCACCGCCGCGGTCGATTCGGCGGCGCCGGTCATCCCGAACAGCTCGAAGGTGTAGATGCCGGCGATCTGGGCCAGGTTCGCCATCACGATGATGTCGGCGACGACGATCGTCCAGCCGGCGATCCAGCCCAGCTGCGGGCCCATCGCCTTGGTCACCCAGGAGAAGCTGGTGCCGCAGTCCGGGTCGGCTTTGTTCATGTAGTAGTAGCCGGCGGCGACCAGGAACATCGGCACGAAGCTGATCAACAGAATCGCCGGCGCCTGGAAGGCGACCGCGGCGGCGACGAAGCCGAGGGTGGCGGCGAGGCTGTAGCCAGGGGCGGTGGAGGCGACGCCGATCACGACGCTGGAGACGAACCCGATCGCGTTCTTCTTCAGGCCCTTGTCTTCAACGCCGCTGCGCGGCGGGGTCGAGCGAGGCGGGGGTTCCGATGCGCTCTCCATCGGCCGACCGTAAGCCCAAGCGGACACCGGCGCAAGTTGCAAATGTCCTAAAAGCACAGGCAGCCCTTGTACCTGGTGTACAAGTCGCGCGCCCTAGCTTGACCCAACGACCACTTGCACACCTTCCAAAGTGGAGCTAGCTTTGTCCATAACGTCGTAGTCCGAGAGGAGATCCGCATGGCCACCGCGTCACAGTCAGTTGACACCGGGCTCCAGCAGCTTGCAAGGCGCCACCTCTGGATGCACTTCTCGCGGATGGGCGGCTACGACGAGCAGCACGAGATTCCGATCATCTCCCGCGCCGAAGGTTGCTACGTGTTCGACGAGCACGGCAACCGCTACCTCGACGGGCTCTCCGGCCTCTTCTGCGTCAACGCCGGCCACGGCCGCACCGAGTACGGCGAGGCGGCGGCGCGCCAGGTCGAAGAGCTCGACTTCTACACGCTCTGGAGCTACGCGCACCCGCGGGCGATTGAACTGGCGGCGCGGATCGCCTCGCTCGCCCCCGGCGAGCTCAACCGCGTCTTCTTCACCAACGGCGGTTCGGAGGCGGTGGAGTCGGCGATCAAGCTGGCCCGCAACTACCACCGCATGCACGGCAAAGGGCAGAAGCACAAGCTGATCGCCCGCGAGGTCGCCTACCACGGCACCACGCTGGGGGCGCTCTCGGCGACCGGGATCACCGAGCTGCGCACCCAGTTCGAACCGTTGACGCCGGGCGCTTGCCACGTCCCCAACACCAACGTCTACCGCTGGCCCGAGGAGCGCGAGCCGACCTTCGCCGCCGACGCGATCGAGGAGCGGATCGTCTTCGAGGGGCCGGAGTCGGTCGCCGCGGTGATCCTCGAGCCGGTTCAGAACGCCGGCGGCTGCTTCGTCCCGCCCGACGGCTACTTCCAGCAGGTGCGCGAGATCTGCGATCGCTACGACGTCCTGATGATCTCCGACGAGGTCATCTGCGCCTGGGGCCGGCTCGGCCACTACTTCGGCTGCGAGCGTTTCGGCTATCAGCCCGACATCGTCACCGTTGCCAAGGCGCTGACCTCGGCTTACGCGCCGATGGGCGCGGTGATCGCTTCCGACACGGTGGCGGCGCCGTTCATGGAGGGCAATGCCTCCTTCGCCCACGGCTTCACCTTCGCCGGCCATCCGATCGCGGCGGCGATCGCGATGGCCAACCTCGATGTCTACGAGAAGGAGGACCTCTGCGGCCACGTGCTCGCCAAGGAGGGCGAGTTCCGGGGGATGCTGGAGACGCTGCGCGACCTGCCGATCGTCGGCGACGTTCGCGGCGCCGGCTTCTTCCAGGCGATCGAGCTGGTCAAGGACAAGGACACGAAGGAGAGCTTCGACGACGAGGAGTCCGAGCGGCTGCTGCGCGGCTTCCTCTCCGCCGAGCTCTACAAGCGCGGCCTGATCTGCCGTGCCGACGACCGCGGTGACCCGGTGATCCAGCTGGCCCCGCCGCTGATCTCCGACACCCAGCAGTTCGAAGAAATCCACGACGTGCTCAGCACGGTGCTCGCCGAGGCCTGGGACCAGATGGTCGGAGGACAGCGCCCGCCTGGCGCCCTACCGCGCCTCCGACGAGCATAGGAGTCCGGTGCTCACCGTCCAGAGCCTGCTCGACGAGCTCGACCTCGAACTGGCGGCGGGCGGCAAGGCGGTGGCCGCTCCGGTCCGCTGGGTCCACATCTCCGAGCTCGCGGACCCGACTCCGTGGCTCTCCGGCGGCGAGCTGATGCTGACCACCGGGATCCCGCTCGATACCGCCGCCAAGCAGCGCTCCTTTGTCCGCCTGCTCGCCGACGCGAACCTCGCCGGGCTCGGGTTCGGCACCGGCTTCAGCCACGACACGGTCCCGCGGGCACTGATCGAAGAGGCCGACAAGCGCGAGTTCCCGCTCTTCGAGGTGCCCTACTCGACGCCGTTCATCGCGATCACCGAGAAGGCCTTCGCCCGCCTCGTCAATGAGCAGTACGAGGTCCTGCAGCGGGGCATCGCGGTGCAGCGGCGGCTGGAGCGGCTGGTCCTGGAGGAGCGCGGCCTGGAGGAAATTGCGGCGACGATCGCCTCCGCGGTCGGCGGCACCGTGGCGATCCTCGACGGCCGCGGCGACCGCCTCGCCGGCCGCGGCTTCCGCCGCCAGCTCTCCGCCGAGGCGATCGCCGGCATCCGCAAGGAGGCGCTCGGGCACTCCGGCGACGGCCATCCCTTCGTCCCCTCCCACTCCTCGGTCGCGGGCCGGGCGCTGGCCCACCCGGTGGTCTCGCCCGGGGGCGGGCCGCCGCAGGCCTGGGTGGTGATCGTCCGCGACTCCGGCGGGCTCGGCGACTTCGAGCGGCTGATCCTGCAGCAGGCGGTGGCGGTGGTGGCGCTGGAGCTGATGCGCCGGCGGGTCGCCCGCGAGACCGAGCGCCGACTCGCCGGCGACGTCCTCGCCGGCGCTCTCGGCGGCCGCATGGAGCCAACCGAGCTGCGCCGTCGCCTCGAGCCCTTTGGGATCGGCGAGGAGGCGGCGGTGCTCGTCTTCTCCCTCGAGCACCCAGCCGCCGCCACCGCGGCGCTTGAACGGGCGCTGGCGGCGAGCGCCTGCCCGGCGGTGGTGGCGCCGTTCGCGACCGGCGGCCGCGAACTTCTCTGCGCCGTCGTCGACGCCGCCGACCGCGACCCGATCGAGGTCGCCGCCGATGCCCGCCGGGCGCTCAGCCCCGAACGCGGCGCCGTCCGTGCCGCCGCCAGCCGCCCGGCTCCGCCGGAGAGCCTGCGCCACTCTTTCCACGAGGCCCGCTGCGCGCTCGAGGCGACCGCGTTCGACAACGGCAAGGCGCCCGAGGTCGCCTCCTGGCGCGACCTCGGGGCCTTCACCTTGCTGCTCTCGATTCAGGACGACGACGCGTTGGCGCTCTACTGCGACAGCGTGCTGGGTCCGATCGAGGCGGGCGACGAGGAGTACGGCGGCGAGCTTCTGCGCTCGCTGGAGGCGTTCATCGAGCAGAACGGCCAGTGGGAGCGGGCCGCGCGCGAGGTCTACTGCCACCGCCACACGCTGCGCTACCGGATGCGCAAGGTCGAGGAGCTGACCGGCCGCGACCTCTCGCGCGCCCACGACCGGATCGAGTTCTGGCTGGCCCTACGAGCGAGGGAGTTGGTCGCATGAAGGTTGGAGTGCCCACCGAGATCAAGGCCGACGAGTACAGGGTCGCGATCACCCCGGCCGGGGTTCGCGAAATGACCGATCACGGCCATGAAGTCCTGATCCAGGCCGGGGCGGGCGACGGCAGCGCGATCGCCGACGCCGACTACGAGGCCCAGGGCGCGAAGATCGCCGCCGACGCCGGTTCCGTCTTCGCCGAGGCGGAGATGATCCTCCACGTCAAGGAGCTGCAGCCCTCGGAGATCGAGCTGCTGCGGCCGGGACAGCTGCTCTTCACCTACCTGCACCTCGCCCCCGACCCCGAGCAGACCCGCGGCCTCGGCGCCAGCGGCGTCACCGCGATCGCCTACGAGACGGTCGAGGACTCACACGGGCGGCTGCCGTTGCTGGCGCCGATGAGTGAGATCGCGGGCAAGATCGCCACCCAGGCGGGCGCCTTCATGCTGGAGAAGCCGCTCGGCGGCCGCGGCATCCTGCTCGGCGGCGTCCCCGGTGTGGCCGCCGCCAACGTGATGGTGATCGGCGGCGGCGTCGTCGGCATGAACGCCGCCTTCATCGCGATCGGGATGGAAGCCGACGTCTTCGTCTTCGACCGCTCGATCGACCGCCTGCGCGAGCTCGAAGTCGCCTTCGGCGGCCGCTGCTCGACCGTCTACTCGACCACGCTCGCGGTCGAGGAGATGCTGCCGCGGGCCGACCTCGTGATCGGCGCCGTGCTCGTCCACGGCGCCCGCGCCCCCTATGTGATCCGTCGCGAGCAGCTGGCGCTGATGAAGCCCGGCGCGGTGCTGGTCGACGTCGCGATCGACCAGGGCGGCTGCTTCGAGACCTCGCGCCCGACCACCCACCGCGAACCGACCTTCGAGGTCGACGGGATCACCCACTACTGCGTCGCCAACATGCCCGGCGCGGTCCCGATCACCTCCACCCACGCGCTCACCAACGCGACCCTGCCTTACGCGATAGCGCTCGCCGACCTCGGCGTCGCCGAGGCGATCCGCCGCGATCCCGGCCTGCGGCCGGGGGTCAACGTGGCGGCGGGCCAGGTGACCCATCCGGCGGTGGCTGAGGGAGTGGGCATGGACTACGTGCCGGTCGAGGAGGCGCTCGATCTCGAACGATCTTTAAACCAAGCAGCCACTGGGAGGGATGAATGAGCACTTACGCGGTAATCAACCCAGCAACCGGCGAGACGATCAAGGAGTACCCGGAGATCAGCGACGCCGAGCTCCGCGCGGCGATCGACCGAGCCTCGGAGGCCTCCCGGGGCTGGTCTGCCTCCTCCACCGTGGCCGAGCGGGCGGCGCTCGTTCGCAAGGTCAGCGAGCTCCACGGCGAGCGGCGCCAGCAGCTGGCCGAGATCATCGTCCGCGAGATGGGCAAGCCGATCGAGCAGGCGCTGATAGAGGTCGACTTCGCGGCCGAAATCTACGCCTACTACGCCGACAGCGCCGAGGCCCTGATGGCCGACGAGCCGATCGAGCTGCTCGGCGGCGAGGGCACCGCCCTGGTCCGCCGCAGCGCCTTCGGCGTCCTGCTCGGGATCATGCCCTGGAACTTCCCCTACTACCAGGTCGCCCGTTTCGCTGGGCCCAATCTGGTGATCGGCAACCCGATCCTGCTCAAGCACGCGCCGCAGTGCCCGGAATCGGCCGAGGCGATGGCGCAGATCTTCAGCGACGCCGGCTTTCCCAAGGGCGCCTACGAGAACATCTACGCGACCAACGAGCAGATCGAGTGGGTGATCGCCGACCCGCGGCTGCACGGCGTCTCGGTTACCGGCTCCGAGCGCGCCGGCGCCGCCGTCGCCGAGATCGCCGGGCGCAACCTGAAGAAGGTCGTGCTCGAGCTCGGCGGCTCGGACCCGTTCATCCTGCTCGCGACCGACGACATCGACGCGACCGTCCAGGCGGCTGCCGAAGCCCGGCTCGACAACACCGGCCAGTCATGCAACGCCGCCAAGCGTTTCATCGTCGTCGACGACTACTACGACGAGTTCCTCGAGAAGTTCGCCGAGGCCCTGTCCGCGTCGAAGCCAGGCGACCCCACCGTCGAGGACACGGCCGTCGGGCCGCTCTCCTCGGAGACGGCGGCAGACCGGCTCGAGGAGCAGGTCAAGAAGGCCGTTGACAACGGGGCCGAGGTCGTCGTCGGCGGCAAGCGCGACGGCAACTACTACGAACCGACGATCCTCACCGGGATCGAACCCGGCGACGAGGCATCCCAGGAAGAGTTCTTCGGTCCCGTCGCCCAGGTCTATCGGGTCGGCTCCGAGGAGGAGGCGGTCGCGCTCGCCAACCAGACCCCGTTCGGCCTCGGCTCCTACGTGATGACCACGGACAAGGACCAGGGAGAGCGCGTCGCCGACAAGATCGAAGCCGGGATGGTCTACGTCAACCTGGTCGGGGCGGACAGTCCCGAGCTGCCGTTCGGTGGTTTCAAGCGCTCCGGCTTCGGCCGCGAGCTCGGCCGCTTCGGTGCCGACGAGTTCGTCAACAAGAAGCTGATCCGCAGCGCCTGATCTGATACGCGCCTGATGAAGCTTCGGATCGGGGTCCTGGCTGTCTTGGTGCTGGCCGCTGCCATCTGCGCGGCCGGCGCCCTCGCGGCTGACGAAAACTCGACGATCGACACGCCGCGCTGCCACGGGCGGCAGGCGCAGATCGTCGGCACCGACGGTGCCGACGTCCTCCATGGCACCTCCGGCCGCGACGTGATCTGGGGCGGCAGGGGCGACGACACGATCTTCGGGAGCCTTGGCAACGACCTGCTCTGCGGTGCGGCCGGGGCCGACCTGATCCACGGCGGTCGCGGCAACGACGAGGCAGACGGCGGCGCCGGTGACTACGACCGCGTGGTCGGCGACCTCGGCGACGACCACGTGGTCGGCGGGGCGGGGGAACACGACGAGGCCGCCGGCAGCCTTGGCATCGACATCGTCAACGGCGGCGCCGGCAACTTCGACCTCGTCCACGGCGACTACGGCTGGGATCGGATGTCGGGCGGGGCGGGCAAAGGGGACATCGCCTCCTTCGCGACCGCTGTCGCCGGCGGCAAGGGCAGCGGCGTCTGGGTTTCGCTGAAGCAGCACCGCTCGCGCGGCGACGGCCACGACAAGCTGTTCGCCTTCGAGGACCTCGAAGGCTCCGCCTTCCGCGACACGCTGATCGGCGACAAAGGCAACAACCTGATCGACGGCGGGCTGGGCGACGACAAGATCGCCGGCGCCGGCGGACGCGACGCGATCTTCGGCGGCCAGGGCACGGATGGCTGCACCGGCGCCAAGGGGCGCACGACCTCGTGTGGCAAGGAGCGGGCGCCGAAAGCCTCGGCCTACGTTCAGCTCAACCCGCTGGCTCGCGGCGGGGCGGGGCTGCAGGTGGTCGGCGGTGGCGGCCCGGACGACTTCGTCGTCGCCTTCGACGAAGCGAGCGAGACCTTCTCGGTCAGCGCCCGCAAGCCGCTCGCGATCGGCCCTGGGTGCAGCCGTCCGGTGGGCGACGCCAACCAGGTCTCCTGCCCGGCGCAAGGCCCGGGCCTCTGGTTGATGGCCGACCTCGGTCCCGGCAACGACAGCCTCTCCGTGCAGGGCTCGCTGAAAGCGGTCGGCAGCGCCCGCTTCGCCGGCGGTTTCGGCAACGACGAGATCCACGGCGGTCCCGAGGACAACCTGATCGAGGCCGGCCGTGGTGCCGACAAGCTCTACGGCGGCGCCGGCGCCGACGGCCTGATCGGCGGCTTGCCCGGTCCGACCTTCCTCTACGGCGGCTCCAACGGCGACCTGCTCGCGGCCGGCGGCGGCTGCGCCGGCGGCGCGATCGTTGGCGGTCCCGGCCGGGACGACGCCTCCTTCGCCGAGACCCAGGCGCACCCCGGCCTGCTGATCGTCTCCTTCCCCCGCCGCGCCGCTTGGGTCGACGAGATCGCGGGCTGCGACAGCGTCCGCCTCTCGCCGACCAACGAGGACATGGAGGGCTCCTTCGACAACGACGTGCTGATCGGCAACGGCCGCGCCAACGCGATGCTCGGCCAGCCCGGTCGCGACCGCTTCTACGGCAACGGCGGCGACGACGTGGTCGACGCCCGCGACGGCGTCCGCGACTTCTCGATCCAGTGCGGCCGCGGCCAGCCCCCCAAGCCGAAAGCAAAAGGCAAAGGGCTGACCGCGCCGACCGGCAAAGCCAGCGGCCGCGCCCTGATGGACGTCTTCGATCCCGCCTCCTTCAACTGCGCGATCACCAGATACGGCACGCCGGTCCCCGGCCTCAACGGCTAGCCCGAAGCCGGCGCCAAGGCTCGAGGCCGCGGCGAAGGTTGCGCCGGGGGGAAGACTCCAAGCGCTCCTGTCCTTATTCGCCCTGTGGGCGAAGAAAGGCAGGAGCACGGACGGCATCGGCCGCTTTTCGAGCTGGCAACGCGGCAGCACGGGGTTGTTTCGACGCGGCAGCTCGACCGGCTGGGGTACTCGCCGAGCTCGGCGTCGAAGGCCGCGAAGGCCCGCCGCATTCGCCGGATCTACCGCGGCGTCTACGCCGTTGGCCATGAGCCATTGACCTGGGAAGGGCGCTGCATGGGGGCGGTGCTTGCTGCACGGCCTGCGGTCGCCAGCCACCTGTCTGCCGCATATCTGCTGGGGCTGATTCGGTACCGGCCGGAAACGATCCACCTGACCGCTCCGAGCGCACGGCGTTCCCGGCGCGACCTCCGGGTGCACGATGCGGCGCTGCACGCATCGGATATGACCCTTGCCGAGGGCATCCCGGTCACGGCCCCGCCGCGCACCCTGCTCGACCTCGCGGCGGTCCTCTCGGAGGCGCGGATGCTGGGGGCGCTCGAGCGGGCGGAGGAGCTGAAGGTCTTCGACCTCGGGCCGATCGAGGAGCTGCTTTCGCGTACCGGTGGGCATCCGGGTGCGGGCAGGCTGCGGCGGGCGCTGGAGATCTATCGGCCCGAGCCCGCCTTCACGCGTTCGGGTCTCGAGAAGCGCTTCCTGGCGCTGCTGCGCAAGGCCCGTCTACCGCGTCCGGCAATGAACTTCGTCGCCGAGGGCTACGAGCTCGACGCCTATTGGGAGCGGGAGCGCTTCGTGGTCGAACTCGACGTCTTCGAGACGCACGGAACCCAGATTGCCTTCGAGCGTGACCGCGAGCGCCAGGACGACCTGCTGCTGGCGGGGATCGAGATGATCCGCGTCACCGGGCCGCGCCTCAAACGCGAACCGGCGGCGGTGATGCGGCGCGTCGCCGCCCACCTCGAACGGCGTCGTCGCGACCTCGCCTGACCGCGCCCTTGAACTAGGCTAGGCCCGTGGCACGAAAGACCGCGAACGGAGAGGAGGCCGCTGCGATCGCAGCGGCGCTCGCGCGGTTCGAGGCCGAGTTTGCGGCCGCTCCCGGGGACGATCCCGCGGCCGCGGTCAGCCCGTGGCAGCGTGCGGCGTTGCTGGAAGGGGTAGGGGCCAAGGAGGCGGTCCAAGAGTCGAAAGGAAAGGGATCGACATGGCTGTCGTAAAAATCATCGAGCTGGTCGGGAGCTCCAAGACCTCGACCGACGACGCGGCGAAGCAGGCGTTGAACCAGGCCGAAGGATCGTTGCGCAACATCCGCGCGGTCGACATCGTCTCGACCGGGATCCGCGGCGAGAACCTCGACGAGTACCGGGCTCACGTCCGGGTCGCCTTCTTGGTCGAGGGAACGGAGATCGACTGATGGCGGAGGCAGGGGAGCCCAAGGAGGTCTCGCGCGAGGAGGCCAGGAAGATGGTCGAGGAGGGCGCCCAGCTGCTCGACGTACGCGTCGATCATGAGTGGGAGGCGGGGCGGATCGCCGGTGCCTCCCACCTGCCGCTCGACGAGCTGGCGCAGCGTGCCGGTGAGATCGACCGCGACCGGCCGGTGGTCGTCTACTGCCGCGGGGGCAATCGCTCCTCGATGGCGGCGGCGGCCCTGGTCGAGGCCGGGTACGACGCGTCGAAGCTCAGCGAGGGCATCGTCGGCTGGGCCGAGAATGAGCTTCCGCTCGAGCCCGACGGCGGTTACGTCGCCGAGTCGGGCGAGGCCGCAGCCGTGTTGCAGGCCCGCAAACGCGCTGCTCAGAGCTAAATACCCTAATCCCGGTCAGGTTTTGCTATTTTCCTCCTCATGGAGGTAGTGGTAGCTGAGAACAAGGAGCAGCGCGGCAAGGGCCGCGTCGGCACTCAGGAGAACCCTGAGAGCTACGTGAACGTCCCCGGGCACGTGATCCCGATCATCGAGCGCGAGTTCGACGATTTCGACAACGAAGCCGAGGCGTTCCTCGCCGAGCAGATGCCGGAAAACGAGTTCATCGGCTTCCGTCTCAAACAGGGCGTCTACGGACAGCGCCAGCCCGACGTGCAGATGGTCCGCGTCAAGCTCCCGTTCGGCGGCGTCACGCCGGAGCAGATGGACGCCTTCGCCGACGTGGTCGAAAAGTACGCGCCGCTTGACAAGGGCCACGTCACCACCCGCCAGAACATCCAGATCCACCACGTGCCGCTGCGCGACATGGAGGCGCTGATCCGCGAAATCTCCGCGGTCGGGCTCTCCTCTCGCGAGGGTTGCGGCAACACCGTCCGCAACGTCACCGGCGACCCCTGGGCCGGCGTTGCCCCGGACGAGATCTTCGACCCGACGCCCTACGCAGGCGCCTACGTCCGCTACTTCGTCCGCCACCCGACGACGCAGCTGATGCCACGCAAGATCAAGACCGCCTTCACCGGCTCCGACGAGGACCGAGCGATCACCGGCATCCACGACATCGCCTTCATCTCGCGCGAAAAGGACGGCGTCAAGGGATTCGAGGTCCGGGTTGGCGGCGGCACCTCGATCATGGCCCGCGTCGCGCCGACGCTCTACGACTTCGTCGAGGCCGACAACGGCGACTACATGAAGGTCTCCGAGGCTGTCTTCCGCATCTTCGACCGCCAGGACTGGCTGCGCGTCAACCGCGCCCGCGCCCGGATCAAGGTCCTCGTCGACAAGATCGGCATGGACGCCTTCCGCGAGCTCGTCGACGAGGAGCTCGAGGGCGACTGGGTGGCCGAGAGGGAATTCAACGCCGACCTGGTCGAGCGCCTGATCTTCGACGACGACGAGGAGGCCAATGCCCCGAAGCCGCCGCCCGAGACCGCCTCGCCCAACGGCGACCGCACCGAGTTCGAGCGCTTCCTCGGCGCCAACGTCCAGGCCCAGCGCCAGGAGGGCTTCTCCGCCATCGAGGTGAAGATCGAGCGCGGCGACCTGACCCCGGCCCAGTTCCGCGGCCTCGGCCAGATCATGCGGGAGTACACCGGCGGCTACGCCCGCAGCACCGTGCAGCAGAACTTCGTCTTGCGCTGGGTCCGCGACGAGGCGCTCTACGACGTCTGGCAGGAGCTGACCGAGATCGGCCTCGGCGAGGCCGGCCCGCGTGAGATCACCGACGTGGTCAGCTGCCCCGGCACCGACAGCTGCAAACTCGGGATCACCAGCTCGATGGGGCTCAACCGCGCGATCAAGCAGCGGGTCACCGAGATGGAGATCGAGGACGAGCTGACCAAGCGAATCCACATCAAAATGAGCGGCTGCCCGAACGGCTGCAGCCAGCATCACATCTCCAACATCGGCTTCTACGGCGCCTCGCTGAAAATCGGCGACCGCCAGATGCCCGCCTACATCCCGCACATCGGCGGCAACTTCGAGGGCGGCGAGGTGATCTTCGGCAAGCGGCTCAAATCGCGGCTGCCGGCCAAGCGCGTGCCCGAGGCCGTCGAGCGCTGGATCCGCCACTACGAGGCCGAGCGCGACGAGGGCGAGGAGTTCAACGCCTTCGCCGAGCGCACCGGCGCCGAGCCCTTCGAAGCGATCGTCAAGGACCTCACCCTGCCGACCGAGTTCAGCCTCGAGACGATGGAGCAGTTCATCGACTGGAACCGCTCGAGCCCGTACAAGGTCGAGCGCGGCGAGGGGGAGTGCGCGATCTGATGAAGCCGCCGCCGATCACCCTCTCGGGAACCGTCCCCACAATCACCGACATCGACCACGAGCAGGTCGCTGCCGAACTCGAGGATCGCACCGCGCAGCAGGCGCTGGAATGGATGTTCGAGAGCTTCGGCTCCGATCACTACATCGCTTGCTCGTTCCAGAAAACGAGCTCGGTCACCGCCCACTTGGCGAGCACGATCAATCCCGAGGCGCGCTTCTTCTACCTCGACACCGAGGTCCTCTTCGAGGAGAGCTACGAGACCCGCGACCAGCTGGCGGAGACGCTCGGCATCGAGTTCGATCGCTTTCACAATTTGACGCTGGAGGAGCAGGCCGAGCAGTACGGCGACGAGCTCTGGAAGAGCGACCCCGACGCCTGCTGCGGAGTGCGCAAGGTCGAGCCGATGCGGCGTGCCCTGTCTTCCGTAGACTGCTGGGTCGCCGGGGTTCGCCGCGGCGACTCCAGTTCACGTTCCAAGACGCCGAAGTTCGGCTGGGACAAGAAATTTGGCCTCTGGAAGCTGAACCCGCTTGCCGCCTGGAGCGAGCGCGACGTCTGGAACTACATCCGTGAGCACCACCTCCCGTACAACCCGCTCCACGATCACGGCTACCCGTCGATCGGCTGCACGCACTGCACGCAGCCGGTGGGTCCGGGCGCGTCCTCGCGGGACGGCCGCTGGGTCGGCACGGGCAAGACCGAGTGCGGGATCAACTAGCTCCTTCTCGGCGGTTCGGGTCGAGGGGCTGATTCGCTGATGGAGGAGGTCACGAAAGTGCGCCCCGCCGCCGTCGAGCTGTCGGACCTGGACACGCTCGAAGCCGAGTCGATCCACATCATTCGCGAAGTCGTCGCCGAGTTCGAGCACCCGGTGATGCTGTTCTCCGGCGGCAAGGACTCGGTCCTGATGCTGCACCTGGCGCGCAAGGCGTTCGCGCCGGCGCCGGTGCCGTTCCCGATCATGCACGTCGACACCGGGCACAACTTCCCCGAGGTGATCGAGTTCCGCGACCGCACCGTCGCCGAGCTCGGGCTGCGGCTCGAGGTGGCCTCGGTCCAGGCGCTGATCGACGAGGGTCGGATCAAGGTCGCCCACGAACTCGAAAGCCGCAACCGCCACCAGACCGTCGCCCTGCTGGAAGGGATCCAGAACGGCGGCTACGACGCCGTCTTCGGCGGCGGTCGCCGCGACGAGGACAAGGCCCGGGCCAAGGAGCGGGTCCTTTCCTTCCGCGACAAATTCGGCCAGTGGGACCCCAAGAACCAGCGGCCCGAGCTCTGGCGCCTCTACAACGGCCGCCACCGCAAGGGCGAGCACATCCGCGTCTTCCCGATCTCCGACTGGACCGAGCTCGACGTCTGGCGCTACCTCGCCCGCGAGCAGGTCGATCTGCCGCAGATCTACTTCGCCCATGAGCGCGAGGTGGTCGAGGTCGAGGGGCTGCTGATGGCCGTCAACGAGTTCTTCCCGCTGCCCGACGGGGCCAGCGCGGAACGGCGCATGGTCCGCTACCGGACCGTCGGCGACGCCACCGCCACCGGCGCCGTCGCCTCCGAGGCGACCGAGTACGAGGGCGTGATCGCCGAGACCGCGATCTCACGGATCACCGAGCGCGGTGCCACCCGCGGCGACGACCGTTTTTCCGAAGCGGCGATGGAGGATCGCAAGAAGGAGGGCTACTTCTAATGAGCGAGCTGCTCCGGATCGCCACCGCCGGCTCGGTCGACGACGGCAAGTCGACCCTGATCGGGCGGCTCCTGCACGACACCAAATCGATCTTCGAAGACCAGATGGCCTCGATCGAGCGCACCTCCGAAAAGCGCGGCGACGAGCAGACCGACCTGGCGCTGCTGACCGACGGCCTGCGAGCCGAGCGCGAGCAGGGGATCACGATCGACGTCGCCCACCGCTACTTCGCGACGCCGCGGCGAAAGTTCGTGATCGCCGACACCCCCGGCCACATCCAGTACACGCGCAACATGGTCACCGGCGCCTCGACCGCGAACCTGGCGCTGCTGCTGGTCGACGCCCGCAAAGGCGTGCTCGAACAGACCCGCCGCCACGCGCTGCTCTCCTCGCTGCTGCGGGTGCCCCACCTCGTCCTCTGCGTCAACAAAATGGACCTGGTCGACTACGACAAGGCGATCTACGACGAGATCCGCGAGGAGTTCACCGCCTTCGCCGCCAAGCTCGAGATCACCGACCTCGGCTTCGTGCCGATCTCGGCGCTGGCCGGCGACAACGTGGTCGAGCGCTCGCTCAACATGCCCTGGTTCGACGGTCAACCGCTGCTCGGCCAGCTCGAGGAGGTGCACATCGCCTCCGACCGCAACCTGGTCGACAACCGCTTCCCGGTCCAGTACGTGATCCGGCCGCAGGTGGCCGAGCACCGCGACTACCGCGGGTTCGCCGGCTCGGTCGTCGGCGGCATCTTCAAGCAGGGCGACGAGGTGATGGTGATGCCCTCGCGCCGGACCTCGACGATCTCGCGGATCGACACCCCGAACGGTCCCGTCGCCCAGGCGTTCCCGCCGATGGCGGTGACGATGCTGCTCGACGACGAGCTCGACATCTCCCGCGGCGACATGATCTGCCGCCCGACCAACCAGCCGAGCGCCAACCGCCGCTTCGAGGCGATGGTCTGCTGGTTCGACGAGACCTCGACCCTGCGCACCGGCGCGCCCTACCAGCTCAAGCACACGACCCGCTGGGTCGCCGCCGAGGTCGAGGAGCTGCGCTACCGGCTCGACGTCGACACCCTGCACCGCGACCTCGGCGCCGAGACGCTCGAGGTCAACGACATCGGTCGGATCGCGATCCACGCCACCTCGCCGCTCTTCTTCGACGAGTACCGGCTCAACCGGACCACCGGCAGCTTCATCCTCGTCGACCCCGCCACCGACCTCACGGTCGCGGCCGGGATGATCATCGGCGCCGGCGGCGAGAGCGCGACCGGGACCCACTCGATCGTCGCCGAGAACATCACCTTCCACCCCAGCAAGCTCTCCCGCGAGGAACGTTGGGGGGCGCTGGAAACCGGCGGCGCGACGATCTGGATGACCGGCCTCTCCGGCTCGGGCAAGTCGACGATCGCGACCGCGCTCGAGCACTCGCTGGTCTCCAGCGGCCGCTCCGCATACATGCTCGACGGCGACAACCTCCGCCACGGCCTCAACTCCGACCTCGGCTTCAGCGAGGAGGACCGGGCTGAGAACGTGCGTCGGGTTGGCGCGGTGTCGCGGATTCTGGCCGAGGCGGGGTCGGTCTCGATCGTCTCCCTCGTCAGCCCGTACAAGGCCGAGCGCGAAAAGGTCCGCGCCGCCCACGAAGAGGCGGGCATCCCCTTCTATGAGGTCTTCGTCGACACGCCCCTGGAGGAGTGCGAACGGCGCGACCCCAAGGGCCTCTACGCGAAGGCCCGGGCGGGGGAGATCACCAACCTGACCGGAGTCGGCGCTCCCTACGAGGCGCCGGACGACCCCGAGCTGGTCACCGACCCCGACCTGGAGACGGCTGTTCGCCAGGTATTGGGGCTGCTGGGCTAGTCTTTCGCGCCCTCGCCGGCTAACGCTCAGCGGGCGAGGCGTTCGAGGACCTCGCGGTCCTCTTCGAGGCGCCGCTTCAGGCGCTTCTGAAAATCCTTGTCAGCACGCCGTGCGGCGATGTGGTTGTCGATCGCTTCGCGGATCGCCTCGGATACCGGCATGTCATCGGCGCGGGCGATCGCCGCCAGCTCGGCCGCTTTGTCCTCGGGAAGGCGGAGGCTCATTGCCTTGACGCTCATGGCTCTAAGCTTAGCAGCAGTCGAGATACCAAATTTTAATATATCTTGGTATCAAGATGTCACAAAGTCTCGAACTCGCCGACCTCCTGCTGATCGCCGAGGGGGTGCTCGACTTGCCGGCCGAGCGCCTCGCCCGGATCGTCCTCATTCCCAGCGCCGAGTCGGCTCTGGCGGCCCCGTTCGCCAGCTTCGGCGGCGTCGACTTCTATCCCGGCCAGGCTGAGCGTGCCGCGATCTGCTGCTCCCGAATCGTCCGCAACCATCCCTTCCCCGATGGCAACAAGCGGGTCGGCTACGAGTGCATGCGGGAGATGCTCGAACGCGCTGGGCTGTCCTGGCCGCGGCCGAGGGAGGATGCGGTCGAGATCGCCGACATGGTCGAAGGGCTCGCCGCCCGCACGGTCTCCGAGCGCGCGTTCGTCGACTGGGTCAAGGCGCGGACGAAGCTCTAGCGCTGCGGCTCGCGCACGATCACGGTGCGGCCGTCGCTGAGTTCGTAGACGGTGCCGATCGCCTCGCCGCGGCCGACGACCTTCTCGCCCGGCCTGACCTCGACCTCTTTGACCTTGTCGTTCTTGCCGGCGACGACGGTGTCGGACTGGGACTGCTTCTTGGCGTCGCCGGTGATTGCCTCGGTCAGGTTCAGCGAGGAGAGGGCGGCGAGCAGGAAGGCGACCGAGAGGACGATGCCGAGGTCGAAGAGGTTGACCAGGCCGTCGAGCGGGTCGCCGGCGCGGTCGTCGCGGCTGCGCGCGCGGGCGGTGACTTTCACGGTGCCACCGCCAGGTGGCTGTGGGGGACCGGGGCTTCCTCGGCCGGGGTGGTGAGGCGGGCGGCGACGTACTCGACGTCGGAGTAGTCCTGGGCGTAGAGGCGGTCGCGGATCAGCGAGATGCCGAAGGCGAAGGCGCCGATCAGCAGGCCGGCGACCGTGACGCTGAAGGCGACGCGGAGGTTGTCGGAGAGCGTCGCCACATCGCCGTCGGCGAGGCCGGCGAGGGCGGGTGAGAGCGGGATCAGGGTGCCCATCAAGCCGAGTGCCGGGCCCATGCGGACGAGGATCCGGGTGCGCTCGAGCTTGCGCAGCGAGCGGTAGTCGTACTCGGCCAGGCGCTTGGCGACCCGCGCTTCGGCGTCAGGCTGGCCGTACTGCTCGACGATGCCGGCCATCGCTTCCTCCATCTGCCGGTTCCAGGTGAAGGGGAGTAGCGCTGCGAGCGCCGGGGCCGGGGTACCCGCCGTGAGCAGTCCGCGGCACCCCTCGACCGCGCGCTCGAGCGCCCAGAGGTCGCGGCGGCGACGCTTGGCGACCTCCATCAGCAGGGCGCCGACTTCGACGACGACGACGAGCAGGGCGAGCAGGGTGAGGACGAGCACCGGAACCTTCAGCGCTTCGGATACGTCGAAGAGGATCTCCTCGATCACGCGATCCCTCGCCGGGGGCCGGGCAGCCGTAGGACGGCCAGGCCACCCGCCTCGAGCAGCGCGCCGAGGCCGAGCAGGCCGATCGTGGCGAGCACGCCCGCGGCGGTCGTCGACACGCCCAGGCCGCTCTCACCGCCGCCGTCAAGGCTGCCGGTGCGCGCCGCGGCGCGCTGCTGCTCGGGCTCGGCGACCGGCGGGAGCGAAGCGCTCAGAAGTTCGCCACTCACCTCTTCGCCGTCGGGTTCCTCCTGTCGCTCCGGCCGGCACTTGTCGCCCTGTGGGCGACAAGCAGCAACGGGTTTGGCGGCGGGGCTTGGGGTGGCGCTCGGGCTCGAGCTTTCGGGTGCGGTGGCGGCGCCCGAGCCTTCTCCCGTCCCGGTCGGGGGGCCTTCGGCGCTGCCGTGGTCGGGAGCGCCGGCGGCGCGGTTGGTGCCGCCGCCCTTGCGGTCGGGGCCGCCGAGCGGCTCGCCGACCTGGACCGTGATCACGTCCGAGGCACCGGCCTCGTTGCCGCTGCTGGTCACGCCGACGACGACGTCGTAACTGCCGCGCTTGGCGAAGCTGTGGGTCGCCTCGGCGCCGCTGCCGGAGTGGCCGTCGTCGAAGTTCCAGGAGTAGGTCAGCTGCTCGCCGGAGCCCGCCCGCTCGACGATCGCGCTGAAGTCGACCTTTTTCCCGGGCGTGGTCTTCACGCTCGAGGCCTCGGCCCTGACCTGCAGCGCCATCCCTTTGCGCAGCACGATCGAGATCCCCTGCGGGGCGTCGAAGGAGTCGCTTGCGTTGAGGTCGGTGTCGGCGGTGCTCGGCCGCAGGAAGCCGGTCCCGGTCGCGGTCGCGTGGACGACCGGCGGGCCATCCGCGAAGCTGCCGGCGTCGAGCGCCTGCTCGCGGCTGAGCAGCACGGTCCCCCCGGCCGGTCGCTGCACCTCCAGGTAGGAGAAGCCGTAGGGGTCGGCGCCGGCCGCCTCGATCAGCTGCGCCAGTGAGAAGCCGCTCACCGTCTGGGTCGCTTCGCCGTTCTCGGAGCGCAGCACATAGGGCCGCGCGATGACTTCCTCGCTGCCGGCCATCGCGTCGAGCGCCAGCGTCTGCTCCGCGCCGCCGGGGGAGACCACGGTGACCTGGGCGACGTCGGCGGCAGCCGGGGCCGCCCACGGAGCGGCGACGGTGGCGAGGACCGCCACCGTCGCGATCAGGGCACCGCGGTGAAGGAGACCGTGACGCATCCGAAGTCCGTGCCGGGCGCGTAGAAGCCGGCGAAGGTCGAGGAGGCGGTGCCCGCCGGGATCGCTCCGGGCACCCGTTCGTAGGTATAGGTGTTGCCGGCGGCTTTGATCGCCGCGGCGCGGCTGAGGTCGAGGTTGATCAGCACCTGGCGCTCGGCCGGTTTGGCCCCGTCGGTGATCGTGAAGATCGCCCGCGAGTTGGCGCCGGCGAGTTCGATCTCCGGGTTGGCGGTGGTCAGGTCGATCCCGTGGGCGCTGAACTGGAAGCCCACGGCGCCGCCGAAGCCGACGCGGGCCGTGTCGTCGGCTGGGTTGGCTGGGTCGGTGCCGTCGTCGAGCCAGCCCGAGGCGAAGGGGAAGTGGAAGCCGTAGCTCAGCGCGGCAGAGGCGCCGGGCAGCAGCACCGGCGGGTCGGCGCTGGCGCCGCCGGAGACGCTGGTCCCCTCGCCGGTGCCGACGTAGCGGATGAAGGACTCGCGCACGTGCCAGTCGATCGAGGCGCTGGCGATCGTCGCGGCTCCGGGAGGCGCGACGGGAGCGGGGGGCAGCGGATTTTCGGGCGCCGGTCCGGCGCCGCTCGGCAACGGGCAGCCGACCGTCTGCGGGCTCTGGCCACCACCGCTGGGCGCCTGGCCCGCGGGCGTGAGGCCGGAAACCGCGGCGGCGAGGCTGCCGAAGCGCTGCGGGCGCAGCTTCTCGAGCCCCAGACCCTTGGCGATCGCCCCGGCGCCGGCGCCGGTCAGCTTCAGCTTCAGGTTGGCGAAGTCGACCCTGCCGGTGGCCGGATCGACCTCGCGCCGACCGCCGGGCAGGACCTTGAAGAGGTCGACGCTCTCGCCGCCGACCCGCGCCTCCATGCGCGAGCGCTTGCCGACGACGAGGCTCAGCTTGGCGAGGCGCAGCTTCTTGGCGCCGACGCTGAGCGAGATCGCGCCGCGCTGGCGCAGCAGGGTGGTGCTGGAGCCGGCGAGGCCGGCCGAGATCGGCAGGACGATGCGCCGCGAGCCGCCCTTGGCGGGCGACTCGGCGGCGATCTTCACGTCCTGCGAGCGCAGCGAGCTGGCCGCCGGCCCGTCAAGTACCAACGTCGTCGAACCACCGGCGGCCAGCGCCGGCGCGGGCAGGATGGTCACGACGACGACGATGATCGCCGCCGTCGTGAATCCGACCAGCCGGGTGACGGTGGCTGGCGTCACCCAAGCCCCACGGTGATGGTCAGGGCGTCGAGCGCTTTACCTGCGACGTAGGGCGGGCCCACGCCCCAGGCGGCAGCGCCGGCGGGGGTCAGCACGGCCGGGATCGCCGACCAGGTCACCGTGTTTCCGTTGGCCGAAAGGGTGCCGTTCGCGCCCGCCGGGCCGAGGTTGGCGAACAGCGCGTCCGTGTTCCCCCCCGCCGGGTTGTCGGTGCAGGTCGGCGGCGAGTCGATGTCATACGCGGAGTCGAGCGAGAGCGACGAGCCGCTGCCGTCGAGCTTCAGGTCGATGCCCGAGAATTCGACTTTGACGATGCAGTGCGCCGGCTTGGCGAAGTTGACGCTGCCGCCGGTGCTCAGGGTGAGCTTGTCGGCCGCTCCGTAGAGGCCGCGCTCGTAGCTACCGCCGATCGCCGGGAAGACGATCTGCGAGTTTGCTTCCAGCAGGTCCCCGGTCGCGGTCGCGCCGCCGCCGAGGGTGATCGAGCCGGCGTCGGGGCCCGGTGCGGGCGAGTCTTTGAGCACGTAGCTGCGCCAGGAGGCGAGCACGCCCCATTTGAGGCTGCCCGAGGCGACCGGCCGCGGTGCCGCATGGGTCGGGAAGGCCTGGGCGCCGATCCAGAGCATGCCGATGCCGTTGTGCTTCAGCGCTTTGGCGAGGCCGAGCTTCTGCTTCAGCGTTTTCGCCGCCTCGGGGGTGAGGCGCAGGCTTCCTTCGCTGAGCAGGATCGAGCCGGCGACGCCGTTCACGGTCGCCGTGGTGCCGTAGTTGAAGACCGCCGTCTCGGTGCCGGCGAGGCTGCCGTCGAGGGTTCCCGCGGAGACGTTGAAGTGGATACCGGTCAGGGCGACGCTCCTTTTGCCCTTCTTGAAGCGCAGCTCGCCGTTGCTCTTGGCCGAGGCCTGGCTACCCGGGTCGAGCTCGCCGATCGGCAGCGTCAGCTTGCCGTCCGCGGAGCTGGCGCCGTTGCCGGCGAGCAGTTTCACGCCCTGGCCGCTGAGGGTGCGGCCTTTGCTGTGGTCGGCGGCGATGATCACCGCGTTGCCGCTACCGCTTACGGCGCCGGCGGGCGCGGCGAGCAGGGCGGCGAACATGGCAACCGCCGCCAGTGCGGTGAGGGCCGTCGCGGCGCGGCTCGGGTTGAAGGCTTTCCTACTCATTCTCTGCGGGTCTCCTTGTTGCTCTCGCCCATCCGGGCACTTGCTGCGGTACCCAGGATTAGGGCACCCTAATAAATCTACGGTAACAGGATCGGAATTAGGCTGCCCTAACGCCGTTCGGGGACTCCAGCCAGGCGACGTGCAGGGCGGTGCGGCCCTCGTGCTCGCTGAGCCGCGCGTCGGCGCCCCAGACCTCGGCCAGCCGCTCCGGAGTCAGCACCTCGGTCGGTGCGCCGCTGGCGACGGTGCGTCCCTCCGAGACGACCACGGCGGTGTCGGCCACGGCCAGCGCCAGGGCGAGGTCGTGGACGACGAGCAGGACGGTGAGGCCGTCGGCGACGAGGCCGCGGAGCAGCCCGGCGACGCCGATCGTCGCGCCGAGGTCGAGCTGCGAGGTCGGCTCGTCGGCGATCAGCACCGGCGCTTCCTGGGCCAGTCCGATCGCGATCTGGACGCGCTGCAGCTCGCCGCCGGAGAGCGTCGTCAGCGAGCGCTCGGCGAAGCGGTTGACCTCGGTGCGCTCGATTGCCGCGTCGACGGCGGCGCGGTCAGCGCCGGTCAGCCGGCCGAGCATGCGCAGGTGGGAGGAGCGGCCGATCGTGACCGCTTCGCGCACGGTGACCCCGGCGGGCACCGGCATCCGCTGTGGCACGAAGGCGCGCAGCCGGGAGAACTCACGTCCGCGGATGCCGCCGAGCGGGCGGCCGCTCCAGAGCACCTTGCCGGCGCTCGGCGTCTGCAGGCCGGCGACCGCGCGGACCAGGGTCGACTTGCCGGCGCCGTTGGGCCCGACCACGGCGACCAGCTCGCCCCGGCCCAGCCGCAGGTCGGCGCCGGAGAGGATCTGGGTTCCGCCGATCTCGACCTCGACCGCGCTGGCCTCGAGCAGGGGGTGGGCGCTGGCGTCGGCCGCCATCAGACCGCCTTCCTGAGCAGCCAGAGGAAGAGCGGCACGCCGAGCAGGACCATGAACGGCCCGACCGGCATCTCGATCGGCGCCCGCAGGGTGCGGGCGAGCGTGTCGCCGGCGGCGAGCAGGGCGGCGCCGCCGATCGCCGAGGCAGGGACCACGTAGGTGTGGCTGGAGCTGCCGCCGGCCATGCGGACGACGTGGGGGACGACCAAGCCGAGGAAGCCAAGCAGCCCGGCGATCGCCGCCGAGGCGGCCGCGAGGAGGGCTGCCGCGACGCCGGCCCCGAGCCGGATCAGCTGCGGCTTGGAGCCGAGCGAGGCGGCGACGTCATCGCCGAGCGCCAGCCGGTCGAGTGGCCGGATCAAAAGGAGTGCGAGGACGAAGCCGACGGCGAAGTAGGGCCAGATCGTCTCGATCTGCTCCCAGCCGCTCGAGGTCAGGCCGCCGGCGATGAAGAAGATCGCCGAGGGCGCGCGCTCCGGGTAGGCGGCAAGCAGGCCGGTGGTCCCGGCGGTGAACAGCGAGAGCATCGCGATTCCGGCCAGGATCACCTTGCCGGCGCTGCCGCGGTTGCGCCCCGACCAGGCGAAGAGGAAGACCAGCGTCGCCGCCAGCAACCCGAAGCAGAGCGCGCCGACCGGCAGCAGCGCGATCGAGCCGGGGAAGAGGATGATGATCAGGATCGCGCCGAAGCCCGCTCCGCCGGTGACGCCGATCACGTCGGGCGAGGCGAGCGGGTTGGCGAGCGCGCCCTGCAGGATCGCTCCGGCGATTCCCAGCGCCGCGCCGACGACCAGCGCCTCGACCGTGCGCGGCAGCCGCAGCGCCTCGACGATCTGCTGGTCGGGCCCGCCCGGGCCGTTGCCGAAGAGGATGTCGATCACCTCCGAGAACGGCACTTTGATCGCCCCGAACGCGAGCGAGGCGACGGTGGCTAGGGCGAGCGCGACCAGCAGCGCCGCGAATACCGATGCACGACGGGCCAAGCGGGCTCAGTTCTTCAGGTAGGCGCGGCGGACTTTGGCGATCGTCCGGGCGATGTCGGTGCCGGCCTGCAGCAGCGAGTTGTCGACTGACACGTAGACCCTGCCGTTCTGCGCCGCGCTGGTGCTCGACCAGGCCGGGTTGTCGCGCAGGTATTCGGTGAGGCTGGGAATGTCGTCCTCGTTGGCGTGCGGGACGGCGATGATGATGTCCGGGTTTTCGGCGACGACGACTTCGTCGGAGATCCGCTCGAAGCCGGAGCCGGAGCTGACCCCGCCGGTCAGCAGCTCGCCGCCGGCTTTGGTGACGATGTCGCCGCCCCAGCTGTTGGGCAGCATCGTGAAGGGGGTGCGGCCGACGCCGAGGATCAGCATCACCTTGGGGTGCTCGGTGACCCCTTTGGTCGCCGCGTTGACGCGTTTGCGCATCGATTTCAGCAGTTCGCGGGCTTGGTGCTTCACGCCGACCAGCTGGCCGATCTTGTAGGTGTCGGCGTAGGCGCCGGCGATCGTGCGCGGCTCGCGGATCACGACTTTGATCCCGAGGCTCCCCATCGCCTGGTTGCCTTTCGCCCAGGTCGGCGAGGAGAGCACCAGGTCGGGATCCAGCGAGGCGAGCTGCTCGAGGTTGGGCCCGTTGGGGTGCGAGAGCGGCAGCACCTCGACGCCTTTGAGTTTGGGCGAGAAGCGTTCGGCCCCGCCCAGCGTCTGGCCGATCCCGACCGGCGTGACGCCGAGCTTGGCCAAGGTGTTGGCGGAGAAGGGCGTGAGCGCGACGATCCGCTGCTTCGCCGCCGCGCTTGCGGGCGCCGCCAACGCGAGGAGCGCGAGCAGGAGAGCGAGACGCTTCACGCCACGACCTTGGTGTCAATCACGTCGTAGTTGCGCACCTCGCTGCCGTGGGCGAGCTCGCCGTCGGCGTGGCGGTGGCTGAGCTTGAAGAGGTCGCTGTTGACCCAGCCGGTGAAGGCCTCCTTGTCCTGCCAGCGGCTCAGCACCACGTACTCGCCATCGCGATCGCGCCGCAGCAGCTCGAAGCCGGCGAAGCCCTCCGCTTTGTGGACGTGGCTCTCGCGCTCGAGGAAGGCGCGCTCGAACGCCTCCCGGCGCTCCTCGTCGACGTGCACCACGTTCATCACCAGATACAAGGGCCCCGCTCCTCTCAGATTGGGTGCCCCAGATAGGGCACCCTAATTAGGCGAACCTAATTAGGGTAGCCGAAGAGTGATGATCAGGGGCGCGGCGGCACTTCCGGCTCGCCCAGACCGTAGGTCTCGTAGTCGCCGAACTTCGAGAAGGTCTTGTGGGTCGGGCCGTGGTAATCGGAGGAGGCGGTCGCCACCAGGCCGAGCTCCCGGCAGAGCCTGAGCAGGTGCGCGGTCTGCTCCTCGGTGTGGGGGGGATAGAAGGTCTCGACGCCGTCGGGGGAGAGCGAGCGGATCAGGTCCTCGACCTCGCCTGGGTCCGAGATGTCCCAGTAGGGATGGGCGATCACCGCGACCCCACCGGCGCCGCGGATCAGCTCGATCGCCTGCGTGGCGTCGGGCCAGCGGCGCGGCACGAACGCCTTCGCGCCGGGCACCAGATACTCCTCGAAGAAGGGGCCGAGGTCGCCGGTCGCGCCAGCCGCCTTGGCGATGTGGGGGCGGCCGATCGAGTCGGCGTCGCCGGCCTCGCGGATCGCGTCCTCGAGGGTCAGCTCGAAGCCCTCGCGGCGCAGGTTCTCGATGATCTCCCCGGCCCGCGTGCGTCGCTCCCGCTGGGCGCGCTCGCAGATCGGCGCCATCACCTCGAGGTCGACCCAGTAGCCGCAGATGTGAAGGTCTTCGGCGTAGGGGTGCACACACGACATCTCGATCGCCGGGACCAGCTCGATCCCCAGCCGCTCCGCCGCCTCGGCGGCGGCGGGGACTCCCGCCACCCCGTCGTGGTCGGTCAGCGCCAGCGTCGTCACCCCGGCCTTCGCCGCTTCCTCGACGACGCCGGCCGGCGGCAGCTGCCCGTCGGAGACCGTGGAATGACTCTGGAGCTCGATCAACACCCCGCGCAGCCTAGCTCCGCGCACCTAAATAGACTGCGCCGCCGTGTTCCAGAAGGTTCTGATCGCAAACCGCGGCGAGATCGCCATCCGCGTCGCGCGGACGCTGAAGGAGATGGGGATCGTCTCGGTCGCCGTCTACTCGGAGATCGATCGGGACGCCCCCCACGTGCGGGCGGCGGACGAGGCGTTCCTGATCGGGCCAGCGGTTCCGGCCGAGAGCTACCTGAGCATCCCGAAGATCATCGAAACCGCGCAGGAGGCCGGGGCGGAAGCGATCCATCCCGGCTACGGCTTCCTCGCCGAGAACGCCGACTTCGCCAACGCCTGCGCCGACGCCGACATCGTCTTCATCGGCCCGCCGGCCAACGCGATCGAAGAGATGGGCTCGAAGACGCGTGCCCGCGAGATCATGGAGGCGGCAGGGGTGCCGATCGTGCCCGGCTCGACCGAGGTCGCCAAGGACGTCGACGAGGCTCGCAAGCAGGCCGAGGAAGCTGGCTACCCGGTCGCCTGCAAGGCCGCCGGCGGCGGTGGCGGCAAGGGCTTCCGCGTGGCGCTGACGCCGGACGACCTCGAGGAGGCCTTCGAGGGCTCGGCCCGCGAAGGCGAGAAGTTCTTCTCCGACGACCGCGTCTACGTAGAGCGCTACCTCGAGGACCCGCGCCACGTCGAGGTCCAGGTGCTGGCCGACTCGCACGGCAACGTGATCCACCTCGGCGAGCGCGACTGCTCGATCCAGCGGCGCCACCAGAAGGTGATCGAGGAGGCCCCGGGCCCGCACGTCGACGAGGAGATGCGCGAGCGGATCGGCAAGATCGCCATCGACGCGGCCGCGGCGGTCGGCTACCGCGGCGCCGGCACGATCGAGGGCATGCAGGTCGGCGACGAGTACTTCTTCCTCGAGATGAACACCCGGGTTCAGGTCGAGCACTGCGTGACCGAGATGATTAGCGGCATCGACATCGTCCGCGAGCAGATCCTCGTCGCCGCCGGCGAGCCGCTCTCGATCGCCCAGGAGGAGGTCGAACTGCGCGGCTGGTCGATCGAGTGCCGGATCAACGCCGAGGCGGCGCACAAGAAATTCGCCCCCGCGCCGGGCCCGATCGGCAGCTCCTACCACGAGCCCTCGGGCCCGGGCGTGCGCGTCGACTCCGGGGTCGAAGGTGGTTCCGAGGTCACCCCGATGTACGACCCGATGGTGGCCAAGCTGATCGTCTGGGACTCCGACCGCGAGAAGGCGACGCGGCGCATGCTGCGCGCGCTCGCGGAATATGACTCCGGTGGCCTGACCACGCTGATCCCCTTCCACGAAGCGATCCTCGCCACCGAGCAGTGGGCCAAAGGCGAGACCTGCCGCGACTTGATGGAGGACGCCGAGTGGCTGAAGTCGACCGCGCCCGCCGACTCGACCCCGCCCGAGCCGGCCGAGGACGGCGCCGAGCTGGTCAGCCGCGACTACAAGGTCGAGGTCTCCGGCAAGCTCTTCGACGTCAAGGTGGTCGGCGAGGCACTCGCCGGCGGCGCCGCCCCCGCGGCCGGCGGTAAGAAGCCGCCCAAACGCGAGCGCAAAACCGGTGGCTCCTCCGGTGCCTCCAGCGCCGCCCTCCCCTCTCCCCTCCAGGGCACCGTCTTCAAGGTCGTCGTCGAGGAGGGCGCCGAGGTCGCCGAGGGCGACCTGATCTGCGTGATCGAGGCGATGAAGATGGAGAACGAGATCACCGCCCACCGCGCCGGCAAAGTGACCTCGCTCAGCGCCAAAGAGGGCGAAGCCGTAAACGCCGGCGACACCCTCGCCACGATCGAGTAGGTCGCGCGAGGGTGGGGTACCCATCCCCTTCCCCAACAGCAGCTATCTGTTGGGCTGTTTTTTCTGTTCTTCTTTCTTCTTCTGTTCGCGTTCGCGTTCCCGCTGTTCCTTTTCTTTCTGCCGCTTGATCTCCAGCTGCTGCTTCTTGGTCAGCGGCAGCTTCGGCGCGGGTTCACGGCAGGTGCGACCGGAGCATTCCTTGAGGACTTCAAGCTGGTCGTGGAGGAAGTTGCGGATCGGCGCGAAGTTGTTGTCGCGGGCGAGGTTGTTGAGCTCGTACTGGTCCTTGGTGATGTCGTAGAGCTCTTTCTCGCCCGAGGGCCACTCGATGTACTTGTAGGGGCCGAGGCGGATCCCGACGTAGTCTTTGGGCGGCGCCGTAATCGAGGCGGTCGCCTCGCTCTTCGAGCTCGCGGTTGCGCCCGCGCTCGTCCCGGCCGTTTCCGCCGGTTCTTGTCCGTTGGCGTTGACGTCGTTGGTCTCGACGAAGGACTCGAAGAGCAGCGGACGTCGCGTGCGCAGGCTGGTGTCGGTTATGTAGGGCACCAGCGAGCGACCGTCGATGCTCTTGTCGGCGGTTGCGTGGGCGAGTTCGAGGATCGTCGGGGCGATGTCGATGTTGCCCGCCAGCTCGCCCGTGGTCGTGCCCGGTTTGATGCCCGGTCCCCGCATCAGGAACGGCAGGTGGGTGGCCGGCTCGTAGGCGATGAACTTGCCGCCGACCAGGCGGTGCTCGCCGAAGAAGAAGCCGTTGTCGGAGGTGAAGATGATGTAGGTGTTGCGCAGGCGCCCCATCGCGCCGAGGGTGTCGACCACCTGTTTGACGCCTTCGTCGATCGAGCGCAGCGACTCCAGCTGCTTCTCGTAGTAGACGCGGTAGGTATGCAGTTCGCTCGGCGAGAGGAACGGGGCATCGCGGATGAAGCGCGGCTTGTCGGCGACGCTGCCCTCGTTGACGCCCTGGGAGCGGTTGTGGGGCAGGCGGGCGCCGGCAAGGGAGTTGTAGTGGCGGGTCGCCGGCTGCGGCCCGGCGGGGCGGCGGAAGTCACCGTGCGGCGCGGTGTAGTCGAGCTGGAGGTAGAAGGGCGTGCCTTCCGGCGTGCCGAACATCTCTTCGGAGGCGATCCGGTTGAAGACGTCGGTCTCGTAGAGGCAGGGCTGACCGTCCAGCGGCGCCAACGGGCAGCCGAAGTCGTCGATCTTTCCGTATTCGCGCGTGTCCCAGCTGCCGGAATCCCCGTAGGGGCCTTCGATCGCGCCGTTGTTGTTGAGCTGGTAGCCGTAAAAGTAGTGGTTGGTGTCGGCCTTCAGGGTCGTGTGCCAGGCGTTCCAGCCGGGCGGCACCGTGGCGCCGACGTCGTAGGGCTCGTCGCCGTAGCCGTTGAGGAACTTGCCGATGTGGATCGTGCGATAACCGGAGCTCTGCAGCCAGGTCGCGAGGTTGTGGGTGTTGGCGCCGCGGTAGGAAAAGCCGAAGTAGCCGCCGTTGGGCTGGACGTTGCCGCGGACGTTGTGGTTGTGCGCGTAGCGGCCGGTCAGGAGGCTGACCCGCGAGGGGCAGCAGAGCGGGTAGGAGACGTAGTAGCGACTCAGGGTCACGCCTTTTTCGCCGATCAGCGAGAGCGTGTTCGGCATCACCGGGATCGGCACCCCTCCGGGCGGCGTGTAGGTCGCGTAGAGGCTGTCGATCGTTTGGTCGTCGGTCTGGATGACGACGAAGTTGGGGCGTTCGTGGGCGGGCAGCAGGCCGGCTTGGTTCTTCGTGCCGCCGTTCTTTTTCTGCGGCGGGGCGGCGCTGGCGCCTTGGGCGGCGGCGAAGACGAGCGCGGCGGCCAGGGCCAGCAGGCTGAGCGCGAAGGCCAGCCGTGCGCCGGCCAGGGCGCGCAATTGAGTCCTTGGTTGAGCGAACTTATTCATCAGAGGCATCGCAAGCGACTACCGACGAAACCGGCGCCTGCCACCGGAGTTGCGCCCTGAACGCTAGAAGACGCTTAGGACGCGCCGAGCTTTTTCGCTGCTTCGCGGAAGTTTTTGACCGTGGCGCTGGGGGCTTTGCGCCCTTCCAGTTTCTCGCCGTGGCGGTTGACCCAAATCACCGGCACGTTCATTTTCAGCACCGGGGCGATGTCGGTCGTGTAGTCGCAGCCGATGTGCAGCCAGCCTTTTTTGCCGCCGATCCGCCGCGCGCACTCTTTGAAGTGGACCGGGTCCGGCTTGTAGCTGCGGACCTGTTGGGCGGTGACGACGAGGTCGAGTTCGGTCCGCAGGTGCCGGCGCGAGATCCCCAGCAGTTTGTCGTCGATGTTGGAGATGATCCCGACGTCGTACTTCTTGCCGAGCCGGTCCATCGCCGCGTTGGCCTCGCGGAAGGGCAGCCAGTAGGCGACGCTGTTGGGCAGGAACTGGGCCCGCGAGGGCTCCACCTCCCAACCGAGCTCGCCGGCGACTTTGACGATCGTGCGCCGCAGCACCTCGGCGTAGAGCTCGTAGGAGCCGGCCATGATGTCGGCCTGGACCTCCATGAAACGGGCCAGGAACGGCCCCTCCTCGAAGCTGAAGCCGTCTTTCGCCGCCTCTTTCTTGCAGGCGTCGATGATGCCTTTCTCCCAGTCGATCAGGGTCCCGTAGCAATCGGTGGTTACCCATTTGATGTTTTTGAGACTTGGAAGCGCCATCTGCGAGCGCGGCATTATGGCATTGGCCCCCGGCTTGGGGGTTTCACCTATCGGTTCGGGCCACGATGGCGCGGGCGAGTGGCGAACTTGGATAGGGTCCGCGACCGCGCCTCGGCGCTCCCCACATGGACCTCCTCGAGTATCAGGGCAAGCAGCTGTTCGCCAAGCACGGCATCGCCGTGCCGAGCGGCGAGGTCGCCAACACCGTCGAGGAGGCGGTCGCCGCCGCCGAGAAGATCGGCTATCCCTGCGCGATCAAGGCCCAGGTCCTGATCGGCGGTCGTGGCAAGGCCGGCGGGATCAAGATCGCCAAGGACGCCGGGGAGGCGCGCGAGTACGCCGACGCGATCCTCGGCATGGACATCGTCGGCCCCCACGGCGAGGGCCCCTTCCGGGTCGATCAGGTCTGGATCGAGGGCGGCTCCGACATCGCCGAGGAGTACTACGCCTCGGTCATCCTCGACCGCGGCGAGAAGAAATTGCTGGCGATGGTTTCGGCCAAGGGCGGGATGGACATCGAGGCGGTCGCCGCCGAGGACCCCGACGCCCTGGTCAAGCGCCACATCGACCCGACCCGCGAGTTCGACGCCGCCGCTGCGCGCGGGATCGTCGCCGACGCCGGCCTCGCCGAGGACGCGCTCGACGAAGCGGCTGAGGTGCTGGTGAAGCTGGCCGAGGTCGCCACCGAGGAGGACGCCAACCTGATCGAGGTCAACCCGCTGATCGTCACCGCCGGCCGCGACGTGGTCGCGCTCGACGCCAAGGTGACGATCGACGGCAACGCCCTCTTCCGCCACCAGGAGCTGGCCGAGATCGCCGACACGGTCGAGGACCCGCAGGAGGCGATGGCGAAGGAGAAGGGCCTCACCTACGTCAAGCTCGACGGCAACGTCGGCATCCTCGCCAACGGCGCCGGTCTCTGCATGTCGACGCTCGACGTCGTCGCCCAGGCCGGCGGCGCCCCCGCCAATTTCCTCGACGCCGGCGGTGGCTCCAAAGCCGAGGCGATCGTCAACGCGCTGGAAGTGATCAAGTCCGACGACAAGGTCACGGCGATCCTCTTCAACATCTTCGGCGGCATCACCCGCTGCGACGAGATCGCCAAGGGGATCGTCACCGCCTCCGGCCAGCTCGACCTCGAGCTGCCGCTGGTCGTCCGCCTCGACGGCACCAACTCCGAGGAGGGGCTGGCGATCCTCGCCGAGGCCGACCTGCCCAATCTGCACCAGGAGAAGACGATGCTGGACGCAGCCCGCCGCGTCGTCGAGCTCGCCGGAGGCGCCGCATGAGCATCATCGTCGGTGCCGAGACCAAGCTCGCCGTCTCCGGCCTGACCGGTCGCGAGGGCTCCTTCCACGGGCTGCGCAACAAGGCTTACGGGACCGACCTCGTCGCCGGCGTCACGCCCGGCAAGGGCGGCCAGGACGTCGAGGGCGTGCCGGTCTTCGACACGATCAAGGACGCGGTCACCGAAGCCGGCGCCAACACCTCGATGATCTTCGTGCCGGCGCGCTTCGCCGCGCCGGCGATCGACGAGGCGATCGACTCCGGGGTGGAAACGGTGATCGCGATCACCGAGGGCATCCCCGTGCTCGACATGCTGAAGACTTACTGGAAGGCGAAGGAGGCGGGGGTGCGGCTGATCGGGCCCAACTGCCCCGGCGTGCTCTCGCCCGGCAAGGCCAACGTCGGCATCATTCCCGCCCAGTTCTTCGACCCCGGCTCGATCGGCGTCGTCTCCAAGTCGGGGACGCTGACCTACCAGATCGGCAACGAGCTGAAGCAGGCCGGGGCGGGCAACTCCTCGATCGTCGGCATCGGCGGCGACCCGATCGTCGGCTCCGATTTCATCGACATCCTCAAGCTCTACGAGGCCGACCCCGAGACCGAGCTGATCGTGATGGTCGGCGAGATCGGCGGCGACGCCGAGGAGCGGGCCGCCGAGTTCATCGCCTCCGACATCTCCAAGCCCGTGGTCGCCTACATCGCCGGCTTCACCGCGCCCCCCGGCAAGCAGATGGGCCACGCCGGCGCGATCATCTCCGGCTCCTCGGGCACCGCCGCGGCGAAGAAAGAGGCGCTCGAGGCGAAGGGCGTCCGGGTCGGTGAAAGCCCGACCGAGACCGCGGCGATCGCGGTCGAAGTCCTCAACTCGCTCTAGCGCGAAGCGGCGCTCAGTAGACCGGCTTCGGACGTTCCACCAGCGCGCCGACGATCGCTTCCATCCCCTCGAAGGAGCCGTAGGGGTTGACCGTTTCGATGAAGTCGGGCGCGGGGGGTGCGTTGACGGTGATCTTCACCCCGGCGACGTCGACCCAGGCAGTGAAGGCGCGCGGCGCCTTCTTCGGGCAGCGCGCGTAGTTCTCCCTGTAGCCGCCGAAGATCGTCGCGCTGCCGTCGGCGATCGGCACGGTGCGGGTCTGGGTGCACTTCCAGGCGGTGATCGCCCTGCCCGTCTTCGAGCCGGCGAAGATCTTCCAGGTCTGCGGCGTCCAGGTCGCCAGGCGGATGCTCCCGTAGTTGGCTTGGAGCGGCGCGTACGGCCCTTCGGCAAAGCCACCCGCGGTTTCTTCGGGGATCGGTTTGCCCCGGTAGCCCGACTCGTAAAGCTCGGTCGAAGGCAGGCCATCGCCGGGCTCGAAGGCGCGGCCGAGCCAGTAGACGGGCAGGTCGATCGCCGGATCGTCGAGCCCGACATCGGCGTCGGAGCGTTCGGCCTTCGTGTAGGGGGTCGGCTCGAGGATGTGCTCCTGCTGGCGCGGCGCCAGTTCGGCGGCGACGCGGTCGTTGGCTGCGACGGAGCCGCCCATGGCCACGACCACCGCCACCGTGCTGCCGCTGCGCCAAGCGACGAACGAGGCCGGGTGTATGCCGCGGAGCGCGTATGGATACCAGGCCCGGCCCGTGTGGAAGAGCTGCGTCCGCGAGCCGACCCGTAGGTCCGTTGCCACCTTCTTCGGTGGGATGCCGGTGAGGACGCGGCCGAGCATTGCCGGGATCAGGTTCAAAGCGTCCTTGGCGGCCGCGGCGCTGCCCAGCGCCATCACGCCGCTGAAGACGGCCGGCGCGACCTCCTCCTGACCTGGGATGGTGAAGCGGTTCTCGTAGGCGGCGATACAGCCCCGGGGACGGTACTTGCGCACGAACTCGACCAACGGGCCGTGTTGGGCCTCCGGGTCGCTGAACGCCGTGCAGAGCAGCCCGTCGCCTCCCAGCCCCTCGCCGAGGTAGCCGTTGCCGTATCCGGGCGGCAGATCGGACAGCCGCAGCACCATCTCCGACTGGTTGACCTTGGGCGGGCGGTAGCCGCCGGCCGCGTCACTCGAGGAGTTGCCGAGCAGGACGACCCCGAGCGTGACCGCGAGCACCGCGACGAGTGCGATGGCGCCGACGCGGAAACCGGGCGAGACCGCCATCAGTAGACCGGCCTCGTGCGCAGCTCGAGCCCGCGGAGGATCGTCTTCATCCCTTTCAGGGAGTTGTACGGACCGAAACCGGGCAAGGAGCAGTGTTCGCAACCGGGCAGGTTGACGCCGATCACGGTCTTGCCGATGAACGCGTAGGCGAAGTAGTAGGGCGCGCCGCGCTTGCGGCAGCCCGCGAAGGGACTGAAGCGGGTGGAGACGATGATGGCGCGCCCGCGCGCGAGCTCCAGCGGCTGCGAGGTCGAGCACGGCTTGGAAGGGATCGCGCGCCCGGCCCGGTTGCCGGTGAAGCGCCTCCATGCCGGCAGGCCCCAGAGCGTGAGGATTGGGCCATTGGCGTAGTGCAGCCGCCCTTGGGGGGCCCACGTGTCGGGTCGGTAGCGCGGCGGCAGCGAGCGCACCGGGTACGGACCAGCTGCCTGAGCCAGTTCGGTCGCCGGCAGGCCGTGGCCCGGCCTGAAGGTGCGCCCGAGCCAGTGGATCGGGAAGTTCGACTCGGGGTTGTCGAGCGAGACTTCGAGCGTGTCGCGTTCGGCTTCGGTGTACGGGGTGGGGGAGGCGAGGTGAACCTGCTGGCGGCGGGCCAGCTCGATCGCGGCGGGATCGATCGCCGCGAAGCTCTTGCCGGTCACGAGGACAGCGCCGAGGGCGGTGCCCGAGCGCCAGGCGACGAACGTCCCCAGCCGCCCGCCTTCTAGGAACCCGGGGACCCGGCGCCAGTGGAAGAGGCGGGTGCCGTCGCCGATCAGCGTCGGCGGGCCAGCCTCCGAGAGCGGCTGGCCGGCATCGTCGACCAGCTTGGCGAGGAGCAGGGGCGATAGGGCGAGACCGGCTTCGGCGGCGGCGAGGCTGCCGGTCTCCAGTGCACCGGTGCCGACCAGGGGCGGCGTCGGGCCCCGGCCTCGGACCCGGTAGCTGCGGTAGTAGCCGTCGACGCAGCCGTGCGGTTGGAAGCGGTCGACCCAGCGGGCGAGCTGCTTGCCGGCGTCGCTCGGCACGATGTCTTCGCAGAGGAAGCGATCGTTGGCGCCCTCCGAGCCGAGTCCGAAGACGAGATAGCCGGGCGGCAGGTCGTGCAGCCGGAGCGCCATCCGTTCCCCGGGCTCTTCGGGATCGGGCACGATCGGAACCGCGCTGCTCAGGCCGCTCATCGCCAGCAACGCGAGAAGGGCTAGGAAACCGATGCGGAGACCGGTCGGGACCGCCATGCGGCGCGAGTATAGGCGGGGGTTCGCGGGCGCGAAAGCGTTGCTAGGGTCGCAGGCGATGGCCGCTTCGACGATTTCGTTCGCCCGCGGCGCTCCGAGCGCCGACATCCTGCCCCACGAGGCGGTGCGGGAGGCGGCGGCGCGGGCGCTTGCGGAGGACTGGGAAACGGCGCTCTCCTACGGGGTCGGGATCGGCCATCCCGGGCTCTGCCAGTGGGTCGCCGAGCGCAACGGGGGAATCGACCCGGCGCAGGTGATGATCGCCAACGGCTCGCTCGAGGCGGGGGCGATGCTGTTCGAGCACCTGCTCTCGGCCGGTGACCGGGTCGTCGTCGAGCAGCCGACCTACGACCGCACGCTGCTGCTCTTGCAGCGGCTCGGGGTCGAGCTGGTGCCGGTGCCCCTCGAGGCCGACGGGCTCGACGTCGGCGCCCTTGAAGCGGCGCTCGCCGAGGGGCCGATCCGGCTCGCCCACATCATCCCCAACGCCCACAACCCCGCCGGCTGCACGCTGTCGGAGGCCAAGCGCCGGCGGCTGGTCGAGCTCGCCGCCGAGCACGGCTTCTGGATCTTCGAGGACGACCCCTACCGCGAGCTGCCGTTCGCGGGCGCGCCGCTGGAGACGATGCTCTCGCTCGATCAGGCCGACCGCGTCGTCCACGCCTCCTCCTTCTCGAAGACGGTTAGCCCTGGCATCCGCGTCGGCTACCTGGCCGGACCGGCGGAGGAGATCAAAAAGCTCGCCAAACGCGCCAACGAGACCTACATCTCGCCGAACATGCTGGCGGAGTCGATAGTCCTCGACCTCTGCCGTTCCGGCGCCTTGGACCGCAACATCGAATTCGTCAAAGGCGAGCTGAAGGCGCGCTGCGATGCGCTTGTCGCCGCTCTCCGCGAACAGATCCCCGAGGCTGAGTTCGTCGTCCCCGAGGGCGGCTACTTCCTCTGGCTGGACCTCGCCGAGGGGACCGACACCGTCGCCCTCCTGGCCGCGGCAAAAGCCGACGGCGTCTCCTTCGTCGCCGGCCCCGACTTCATGATCGACGGCGGCATCAGCAGCCTGCGCCTCTCCTTCGCGCCGGTCCCGGCGGCACACGCCGCCGAGGGCGTCTCCCGGATCGCCGCCGCACTCGCCCGCCTGCGCGCCTAGGCACGCCCCTCGCCTTCTCGCGGAACTTTTGATCCGCCGTGCCGTCGGCCCGCGTAGGGAACCGTCGAAAGCGCAAACCAGCACGGAGGCGATCGAATGCCCGGCAGCAAGGAAAGCGGAGGAACGGACGCACGCGGTAGGAGCGCAGTCGCTCGCGCCGCCAGCGACCCGGTCTCGCGACGCAAGTTCATGGCCCTCACCGGCGGTTCGGCCGCCGCGGCCGCCTTTCTCGCCGCCTGTGGCGGCGACGACGAGACGACGATGGCGACCACCACCACCGCCAAGTCGGCAGGCAGCAGCGAAACCGAACAGTTCGGCAAGGGCGATCTCGGCATCGTCAACTACGCGCTCACCCTCGAGTACCTCGAGGCAGCCTTCTACGCCGACGTCGTCAAGAGCGGCCTGTTCAAAGGCGCCGAGCTGAAGACGATCGAAAGATTCGGCCAGGAGGAGCAGGAACACGTCGAAGCGCTGACCGCCGCCGCCAAAGAACTTGGCGGCAAACCGGCACCCGAACCGAAAGCCGAATTCCCGCTGGAAAGCGCGAAAGCGGTGGTCGAACTGGCCGGCACGGTCGAGAACCTCGGCGCCGCCGCCTACCTCGGCCAGGCGGCGAACATCCAGAGCCCGGACGTGCTCGCCTCGGCCCTGGCGATCCACAGCGTCGAGGGACGCCACGCGGCCACCCTCAACACGCTGCTCGGCGAACCGATCACTCCGGACGGCGCCTTCGCCAAGCCGGCGGACGCCAAGACCGTCCTCAAATCCGTCGAACCCTTCATCGTCGGCTGACCCGGCGAGAGAGCGAAAGGACAGAGCAATGACCCAGAACGAACTTGCGCACCCAGAGCTCGCCGGCGTCACCGTCGACGAGGACAGCGAGGACCTCTCTCGCAGCGACGTGATCCTCAAGGGAGCCTTGGCGGCGGGCGCCGTCTACGGCACCTTCATGGTCGGCCCCTTCGTTCGCAAGGCGCTGGCGATGAGCGGTGGCGGCGACGTCGACATCCTCAACTTCGCCCTCACCCTCGAGTACCTGGAGACGAAATTCTACGAAGAAGCCAAGTCTCGGGCAGGAGCCAAAGGCGAACTGAAGAGCCTGATCGACCTGATTGCCAAAGACGAGGCCCAGCACGTCGAAGCGCTGACTGCGACGGTGAAGCAGCTCGGCGGCAAACCGGTGGCAGAACCGAAATTCGACTTCGCCTACAGCGACACCGCGGGCTTCCTCAAACTTGCCCAGACCTTCGAGGACACCGGGGTCAGCGCCTATAACGGGGCTGGTCCGGCGATCAAGTCCAAAGACGTGCTCGCCGCCGCCGGTTCGATCGTCCAGGTCGAGGCGCGCCACGCGGCCGCGATCCGTCTCCAGAACAAGGAAGAACCGTCCCCCGACGCCTTCGACCCCTCGCTCGACGAAGCGCAGGTGCTGAAGGCCGTGGAACCGTTCATCGCCTAGGCGCCATGGGTCGTGGGTAGAGAATCGGGACGATGACGATCAAACGGGACAAGGCCGAGCGGCTCGCGGACGAGGAGCTGATGCCGCTGATCAGGGCAAAAGACCCTGAGGCCTTCGAGGTCTTCTACGACCGCCACGGCGGCGTCGCCTACTCGCTGGCGTACAGGATCGTCGGCGAGCGGGCGGCCGCCGAGGACGTCACCCAGGAGGCCTTCATATCCCTCTGGCGCAGCGGCGCCCGCTTCGACTCCACCCGCGGCAGCGTCCGCTCCTGGATGCTGAGCATCGTCCGCAACCGGGCGATCGACCATCTCCGCAGCAAGGCCGGCAAAGCCCCGAAGCTGACCTTCGACGACGACTCGATCCTCGAGCAGCGCCCCGCGGAGGAGCTGACCGACGACGAGGCGATGCGGCGGGAGACGGCGAGCGAGGTGCGCGGCGCGATCGGCCAACTGCCCGGCGATCAGTCGAAGGTGATCGAGTTGGCTTACTTTGGCGGCTTCAGCCACTCGGAGATCGCGCGGATGCTCGGCGTCCCGCTGGGCACGGTGAAGGGGAGAATGAGGCTCGGACTGGAAAAGATTCGCGGCGAGCTGGCGGAGGGACTGGCATGACGAACGAGCACGACAGTCGCTGGAGCGACGACGTCGCCGCCTACGCGCTGGGCGCGTTGGAGCCGGCCGAGGCGAGCGAGCTCGAGGACCACCTCGAGGATTGCGAACGCTGCCGCTCGGAGCTGCGCTGGCTGGCGCCGGCGGTGCAGGTGCTGCCGGAGGACGTCGAGCGGGCCGAGCCCCCGCGGCGGCTGCGCGAGAGCGTCATGGCCGAGGTACGCGCCGACGCCAAGCGCGAAGCGGCCACCAGCGGTTCGCGCCAGCGCAGCGGCTGGCTGAGCAGGATCCGCATCGGCTCATTCGGTTGGCGCCCGGTCGCTGCCCTTGCGGTGGTGGCGCTGGCTCTCGTCGCGGTGGCCGGCTATGAGATCGGCAACGAGGATTCCGGTGGCGGCAGCGGCAATCCTCTCGAAACTCGCGAAGATACGGGCCTGGTCGCGCGGATGGTTCCCGAAGGCGATGGCGGCACGCTCGAACTCGCCAACGTACGCGAGCTGCCAAACGATCGGGTGCTCGAGGCCTGGGTCCAGCGCGAAGGGGAAGTCGAAGCGGTCCCGGCGCTGTTCGTCCCTGACCACGAAGGCCGAGCCTCGACCAGGATCGCCGACATGGAGGGCGTCGAAACGGTGATGGTCACCAGCGAGCCCGAAGGCGGCAGCGAGTCGCCGACGTCGGATCCGCTTGTGACGATGCCGATCCCCGAGTAGGGCCAGGCGCAGGGTTAGCGGCCGTAGCGGTCAGACGACAGCACCAGCTGCTCCGGGATCGCCGCGCGCGGGGGCGGCGCTGGGTCGGCGCGGACCGAGACGGTCTCGGCGACGCTGCGGCTGACCTCGTGCTTGCCGTCGACGGAGTCGATCACGACCTTGTCGGCGTCGGAGCTCTCGACCTTGCCTTCGAGGCCCGGGTCCATCCCGGCCGCCTTCAGGTAGTGCAGCAGCTCCTCGGCCTCGTTCTCAAAGCGCAGCACGGTGACGTCGGCGCCGACCTGGACGTCGGCCAGCAGCGAGCCTTGCTCGCGGATCCCCTCGATGATCGGGTGTCCGTGGGGGCAGGTGGTGGCATCGCCGATCGCCGCTCGCATCCGCTCCTCCAGGACCGGTGACATCGCGTGCTCGATCCGCTCCGCCTCCTCGTGGACCTCGTCCCAGGGGATGCCGAGGACGTCGGTGAGGAAGCGCTCGATCATCCGGTGGCGCTGGACGATGTGGGTCGCGTGCTCGCGGCCCGAATCGGTGAAGGAGAGCGATTTGTTCGGATTGCGCTCGACGTAGCCGTCGTTGATCAGGCGACCGACCATCTCGTGCACGGTCGGCGGCGAGAGCTGCATCGCGCGGGCGATGTTGGCGCCGGTCATCGGCAGCCCAGCCTCCTCGAGCCAGAACATGATCTCCAAGTACTCCTGCTCCGCGACGGTGGCGGTCTCCGACGACACGCTTGCTCCTCTCGATCGAACGTTCGACCCGATAGTAATCGGCGACGCGGGCCGGCGAAACGGCGCGCCTAGCGCGCCTCCATCAGGCTCGTGACCACGGCCTCGTAGAAGCCGTCGCCGTTGCTGCCCTCGGTGACCGTGACGTTGTCCCAGGCCGGCAGCGTGGCGCGCAGGCCGGGGTCGCGCTCGGGGCCGTTCGCGACGACGAAGAAACGGCCGACCGCGGCGGCGACCTCGAGGTCCTCGATCGAGTCGCCGACGGCGATGCACTCCGACGGGTCATAGCCCTGGGCGCGGGCGTGGGCGGCGGCGGCGTTGGCCTTGCTGACCAGGCGGGGAACCAGGTGGTAGGCGTGGGTGCGCCCGGCGACCGTCGGCATCGGGGTGCCGATCGCGCCGTTGTCGAGTAGCCGCAGGTCCCCGTCGCCGCGCTCGGCCAGCAGCGCGTTGGCCTCCTCGACGTCGACCTTGCCGCGGAAGAGGTGGGAGAAGACGCGATCGTGGTGCCAGGGATCGTGATACTCGAGGTGGCCCGGGAAGTGCTCGAACAGCGCCCGCGGCGTCCCCCGCGCCTCCATCTGTTCGTAGATCGTCCCCTGCTCGTTTGGCTGCAGGTCACCGGTCAGCAGCGTCGTCTCGCCTTCGATCGCGAAAGCGCAGCCGGCTTCGTAGATGTAGGAGGGCTGGCCCATCAGCCGGGCGAGCTCGTGGACCTGGGGCTGGCGGCGGCCGGACATGACGACGATCTCGACTCCCGCCCGGTGACAGGCCTCGATCCCGCGCGCCGGCGCCATCGAGAACTCGCCCTCGGCGTTGCGGAAGAGCGAGCCGCGGGGGCCGAGCAGGGTGCCGTCGAGGTCGGTGTAGACGCAGCGGAGGGCCATTGGTCCGGCCGCTACCGTAGCGGCGATGGAGTGGAAGCTCACCGACCGTAGCCTCGACCTGGCGCAGCCGCTCGGTGCCGGGATCGTCAACGTCACCGTCGACTCGATGTTTGAGGGGGCTCGCAGCGGCACGCCGGAGCAGGCTGCCGCCGACGGACTCGCGCTGGTCGCGGCCGGCTTCGACATGCTCGACGTCGGCGCCGTGGCGGCGCGCAGCGGCCCACCGGTGTCGGCCGAGGTCGAGGCCGCGGCGCTGGTCCCGGCGATCGAGGGGCTGAGACCTGCATTTGCCCCCTATAGCGTGGTCAATGCAGGTCTCGACCAAGCGCTCGTCCCGATTTCGGCCGACACCTTCTCGGTCGAGGTGGCGCGGCGGGCGTTGGCGGCGGGCGCGCACGCGGTCAACGACATCTCTGGCGGCTCGGAGGAGATGTTCGAGCTGGTCGCCGGCACTGGTTGTGGCTACGTGCTGATGCACATCGAGGGACCGCCGCGGGTCGACCGGCCCTGGCGCCGGTACGGCGACGTCGTCGATCATCTGCGCGCCTGGTTCGAGGGGAGAGTCGAGCTGGCGCGTGAGCTTGGCGTCGCGGAGGATCAGATCGCGATCGACCCCGGCCTCGACTTCGACCTCAGTCCCGAGCAGGACCTGGAGATCCTGCGGCGGCTCGGCGAGCTGCGGGCGCTGGGCCTGCCGCTCTACGTCTCGCTCTCGCGCAAGGACTTCATCGGCGCCGTCCTCGCCGGGTCTTGGGAGGAGCGCCTGCCACCGGGAGAGCGCGAGTGGGGGACCGTCGCCGCGGTGACCCTCGCCGTCCGCGAGGGCGCCGACGTCCTCCGCATCCACGACCGCAGCTCCCTGCAGGCGATGCGCGTCGCGGGCCGGATCGTCCGGCCCGAGCGGAGCCCCGCCTGATGGCGCGCGGCGGCTCGCTGCTCGAGCACCCGTGGTCGGTCGCGATCGACCCCGCGCGCCGCGACGGCCGCATCGTCGCCGAGAGCTCCGAGACGGATCGCAAGGCGCGGCCGGTCGGGCTCCCGGACGGGCTCGACCCCGGCCTCGTCGCCGCTCTCGGCCGTGCCGGCATCGAGCGCCTCTACAGCCACCAGCTCGCGGCCTACGAGGCGGCTGCGCGCTCGAACCTGGTGATCACCAGCGGCACCGCCTCCGGCAAGAGCCTCGCCTTCAACCTGCCGGTGCTCGACGGCATCGCGCGCCAACCGAAGAACCGCGCCCTCTACCTCTATCCGACCAAGGCGCTGGCTCAGGACCAGGCGCGCAAGCTGGCGCAGCTGCGGCCGCCGGGCCTGCGCGAGGCGATCTACGACGGCGACACTCCGCGCGAGGAGCGGCCGGCGATTCGGCGCGCCAACAACCTCGTCCTCACCAATCCCGACATGCTCCACGTCGGGATCCTGCCCCACCACAAGAGCTGGGGCGACTTCTTCGCCAACCTCGGCTGGGTCGTCGTCGACGAGGCCCACACCTATCGCGGCGTCTTCGGCTCGCATGTCGCCAACGTGCTGCGGCGGCTGCGCCGGGTCGCTCGCGCCTACGGCGCCGAGCCGCGCTTCCTGCTCGCCTCGGCGACGATCGCCAACCCGGTCGAGCTGGCCGAGCGGCTGGTCGGCACCCCCTTCGAGCTGATCGACGACGACGGCGCCCCGCGGGCCGGGCGCGAGATCGCGATGTGGAACCCGCCGCTGCTCGACAAGGCGACCGGGGCCCGCCGCTCGGCGCTCTCGGAGGCGGCCGACCTGCTGGCGGAGCTGGTCAGCCAGGGGGTACGGACGATCTGCTTCCTCAAAAGCCGCCGCGGGATCGAGTTGATCCAGCGCTTCGCCCGCGAAAACCTCGAGCGCCGCGGCAAGCCGGAGCTGGCGGCGCGGATCGCCCCCTACCGCGGTGGCTACACGCCGCAGCAGCGGCGCGAGATCGAGGACCGCCTCAGCCGCGGCGAGCTGCTGGCGGTGGTCGCCACCGATGCGCTCGAGCTGGGGATCGACGTCGGCGAGCTCGATGCGGCGATCTGCGTCACCTTCCCCGGCACCGTTGCCAGCCTGCGGCAGATGTGGGGGCGGGCGGGGCGGCGGCGGCGCGGGCTCGCCGTCTACGTCGCCGGCCAGGACGCGCTCGACCAGTTCTTCTGCCGCCACCCGGAGGAGTTCCTCGAGCGACCGGTCGAGGCGGCGATCCTCGACCACGCCAACGAGCAGATCGCCGGCCGCCACCTGATCGCCGCCGCCTACGAGCTGCCGCTGAGCGACGAGGACGCCGAGGTCTTCGGGCTGGAGTGGCGCGAGCGGGCGGAGCGGCTGCTGGTGGCCGGGGAGCTGCGCCAGGCGGGCGCCAAGCTGCTGCCGCGGCGCAACGACTTCGTCGCCTCGCGAATTCCGCTGCGCTCCGCCTCGGCCGAGTCGGTCGCGGTGATCGAGCGCGAGTCCGGCGAGATGCTCGGCCTGGTCGAGGCCGAGCGCGCCTTCACGACGATCCACCCGGGCGCGATCTACCTCCACCTCGGCCGCTCCTACGAGGTGGAGCGTCTCGACATCGATCAGCGGCGCGCGGTCGTCTCCAGCTTCGACGGCGACTGGTACACGCGGCCGAAAAAAGAGACCGAGATCTACATCGAACGAATCCACGAGCAGCGCCAGGCGGCGGGGGTCGAGCTCAACTTCGGCGAGGTCTCGGTCTCCGAGCAGGTGATCGCCTTCCAGCGGGTCTCGATCTCCGACCAGGAGCCGATCGACATCGTCGCCCTCGAGCTGCCCGAGCAGAACTTCGTCACCCAGGCCCTCTGGTACGTGCTGCCCGATCGGCTCAGTGGGGCGCTGCCGCCCGACGTCTTGCTCGGCGCCCTGCACGCCACCGAGCACGGCCAGATCGCGGTCCTGCCGCTGATCGCGATGTGCGACCGCTGGGACATCGGCGGGCTCTCGACCAACGTTCACTTCCAGACCGGCCGCTCGACGATCTTCATCTACGACGGCCATCCAGGTGGAGTTGGAATCACCCGCCGCGGGTATGAGAAATTCGAGTGGTTGCTGGACGACGCCGAGCGTCTGATTGCGGAGTGTCCGTGCGAGTCCGGTTGTCCATCGTGTGTCCAGAGTCCCAAGTGCGGCAATCTCAACGAACCTCTGCACAAGGCGGGAGCCCTGGAGCTGATGGGACAGATGAAAGGACGGCGGGCCAATGAGCGGCGAGGCGAGCGATGAGGCGGGCACCGGGCGCAAACTGAGGCAGGTGGCCGTGATTGGCGCCGGTCGATGCGAGGTCGGGACGGAGTCGTGGCTGCTCGCCGAAGAGGTTGGCGGGCGGCTGGCGCAGGCGGACGTCGCCGTGGTCTGCGGCGGTCTCGGCGGGGTCATGGAAGCGGCCTGCCGCGGCGCCGTCGGAGCCGGCGGGACCGCGATCGGGATCGTTCCCGGCGTCGCCGTCGAGGAAGCGAATCCCTACTGCACCCATGTTGTTGCCACCGGCATCGGCCACGCCCGCAACCTGGCCGTGGTCAGCTCCGGAGACATCGTCATCGCGGTCACCGGTGAGTGGGGGACTCTCTCGGAGATCGGCTACGCGCGGGCAATCGGTCGCACCGTGGTGACCTTGCAGAGCTGGACCCTGGTCGGCCGCGAGGAGATGGAGGGCGCGCCGGGTCTGATCGCGGTCGACGACGCCGAAGCGGCGGTCGCGGCGGCGCTCGACGCGCTGCAGCCGGTGTGATCGCCATCGCTCGGCTTGTCCCTGCAACGACGATCGCGTTAGGGCCAGAGCTCGCGCAGGGTGAGGATCGCGAAGGCGTGGGGCCAGGCGAGCGGCGTCGTCGAGCGGGGGACGCCGGTCTGGGCCTCGACTCGCTCGGGGAGTGCGCCGGCGGGAGTGGCGGCGCGGCGCAGATCGGCTAGGAGCTCGAGCGCCTCGCGGCGGTTGCCGAGCGCAGCCAGGCTCCAGGCCGTCCAGGCCGTCGGCGCCATCCAGGGATCGGGACCGCCGCCCCAGCCTTCGCTGGGAATGATCCCGAAGCGGGTTCGGTCGGCGGCGAGGCGCAACAGCGTGCGACGCACCTGCGGGTAGAGCGCCGGCCGCGAGAACGGCCGCACCGCCCAGGCGGCCGCCGAGTCGAGCCCGGAGCCCGGGTCCCCGGCCCGCCGCACCAGTTCGCCCGCCCCTCCGGACGTGTCTGAGTTGCCGGCCCCCATGGGGACCCGGAACTCGGACACGTCGGCGCCGCCGGCGATGGCGTTGGCGAGGTAGTCGCCGGGCTCCCCCTCTTGGTAGTCGGCGAGGGCGCGCCAGGGGACCGGATAGGAGGGGGAGAGGATGCGGGCGGCGTGCTCGGCGCTGCCGATCAGGCCCGCCGCCTCGGCCGCCGCCGCGGTCCAACCGATCGCGTCGCCCTGGGCCGCTCGCCCCACCACGGGGGTGCCATCGCCGTGGAAGCGGGCGGATCCCTCGAGGTCGACGCCGAGCAGAAACCGAACCACGCGTTCGGCCTCGGATCGGTAGCCGGCGGCGGCGAAGGCGAGCGCGGCGCTGCCGGCGTCGCGCGGCCAGACGTAGGCCCAGCCATCGCGAGCGCCGGCGGCGACGGCGCCGGTTCGGCGGTCCGTCAGCGCCCGCAGGGTAAGCAGCGAGCGCTCGTACATCTGGCGCGCCCAGGCAGGAGCACGAGGGCCGAGCGGCCGGGCTTGGGCAAGCCAGCGGCGATCGTCTTCGGCGGCGGCGTGAATCAAGCGTTGGCAGTTCTCGATGCAGAGGTTCCAGCCCCCGGCCTGCGCGCCGTCGCCGACGCTCGTCCTGACGTCGGTGCCCGCTGGCGCCTGCACGACCACGTCCACCGCCAGCGTGCGTCCCCACCCCGCCACCGTGACGATCGCCTCCACCGCGCCGAAGCTGGCGGCGGTTCGCACCACGTTGGTCCCCGCCAGGTAGCGCTGCTGGACGGAGTCCGCGCGCCAGAGCGGCAGCGCCGGCCCGCCATCGAGGCTCACCCGCGGCACGATCCCCTCCCCGACGTCGACGGTCCCCGCCGCCTGCCGCGCCGCCGGATTGTCGATCAGCGCCGCTCCCGCTGGTCCAACCCGTAGGTCAACCACGTCCCCGTAGGAATCCACCGCGGCGGTCAGGCCCCCGTTCCCGGCCACCGCGGTCCCGAGGAACGGCTCCGGCAGCCCCGCCAGCGCCGGGGGCGTCCTCGGGTCGGCCCCGGAGTCGCCCGAGACCGCCAGCAGCGCCAGCACCACCACGGCGCCGAGCGCCAGCGCTGCACGAGTCCAGGCCACGCCCCAATGCAAGCAGCCTCGCCGCTCGCCGGCCGCTAGCCTTCCCGCTGCGCGGCTCGGTCGCGCAGCCAGGCGAGGTAGCTCAGTTGGTAGAGCACACGACTGAAAATCGTGGTGTCGCGGGTTCGAATCCCGCCCTCGCCATTTAATTCCTCCTGCAAATCGCCACTAAAGTAGGACTGAGCAGATCCTTGGAAGCTGCTTGTTTTGGCGACGGCCTCGTGGCTCGTCGCCAAAACCCCCCGGAATCTGGGTTGGCCTGAAGGTCCCGGTGACCGACGCTCCAACGGCATTTCGGCTCTGCCGGCGGAACCTTTTCGCGGAATTCCTATCTCGAACCCACCCGTACACGAGCCTGAATCGTGGTGTCCTAGGTTCGATCCGCTAGCTATGGGTTAGGAATCGCCATCTTGAGTCCTGGCCAGTATCTCCTCTGCCGAGTAGTCCTTTCCGAAGAGGCGCTTCGCTTGCTCTACCCCTGCTTCAGCGAAGCGCCGCTCGAAATGCTTTCCACCCGGAGCGCGGCCGTCGCCGTGTTCGACCAAATAGTTCTTGAAAGAGTGCGGCGCCGCGCCAGGGTCGGACTTCCAGCCTGAGATCAGGGCGAGGAAGCTCTCTCCGCGTTCCATAAACCCCTCGCAAAAGAAGAGCTCCTCCGCCGAGAGAATCGCGAGCGGACCGGTCTTTTCGCCCTGCAGATGCCCCTCCGTCGCGAGCCGCTCGGTGATCGCTCTGTCGATCTCATCGCGAAAGGGAAACGCGTGGGAGGTCACGATCACCGGCCAGATCCGCTTGGTCGAGGCTGGATCGATTCCGTCGATGGCTAGCTGGCCATCGAGGAAAGCCTGGATCGAGACCTCGAGCTGCCCGGCCTTGTCGATTACCAGCCTGGCGAGATCGGCCTCGAAATCGTCGAGATCACCCCGAGTCAGGGTTCCAACGCGCAGGGGACCCGACACGACCTCGATGAATACCGGGAATCGGTCATAGGCGAGGATGACGTCGGAGGATCGACGCATCGCTGAGCGTGATGTTCCGTACGCAATGTCGGCGGCGACCGGAACCGGTGTGCCGGTGGCTGAATTCCCCCGGCGCAGCGTCCGCTCGACCGACCGCTGGAATGGGATCCCGAACTCGCCGGTGTAGCGGCTGCGGTTCTTCCCCTCCGCTTCGGCCGCCTCGGCCAGTAGGTGGAAGACTCCCTCAGTGACACGCCGCCCCAGTGCCCAAGGCGAAATCAAACAGTAGACGCCGGGCTTGCCCTCAAAGAGGGGGAACCGCTCAATCGATAGAGAGCCGTAGGTGGTTGGCCCGTAGCGTTCAGTTTCGGCTTCGAGCTCGGTCTTAAGCCCTGCCTTATCCCGTCCGAGAAGTTTGATGAAGGGTCCCCAGTCCTCGTTCTCAAGCAGGGTCGACCTGAAGTATTCGGTTGGGGAAAGAAGCGAACCGGGGTTGTTAGTGAAGCGGGCTTGGACAGCAGCGCCGATGATGAAAAAGTCTGCGAGGGTCATCCCGGTGTGCCCCTCGAAAGCGCTCTCCACCCTCGCAGCGGCCTCGTCAAACTCCTCGGGCAGCAGCACGCGGTAGACCTCGTGGTGCAGTCCGATGCTCGGCAGGAGGTCGTCGCGGTGGTTACAGCCGCATTGGCGAAGCTCCCAAGACAGGCGCTCCATCGGATCCTCTACCGCTAGGCCGAGATCGAGTAGATCGGTCACCCCAAGGAGGCAGTTCACCCAGTCCTCATAAAGGTCCCCTCCGCCGAAATCGTCTGGTTCGCGGTCGTCGGCGTGAAGCGCCACCAGTCGCGCAAGGTGGATCAGCTGCTGCTCACAGAAGATCGTCGTCGGCTCGTCTCGTTCTGTTGCTTCTACCAAGACTCGCCCGACCTCTGATTGCAATCCGACCACGTGACTGACCATCTCCCTCTGGATATCCGGGTGAAAATAGGCACCCTCGGCCGCAGCCATCTTGGTCGCAATGAAGCCAATATGGGCCATGCAGTCGGCCGCAGAAAGAGAGGTCAGACGGGTGGCGATTTCCTCCTCAGTCATGGAGCTCGGCCTGCCGAGGGCAGCTGTAATTTCGCTATAGGTGAAATACGTGCCGATGTGCCTCATCGGGGATGCCTCGTCGGCATCGCCCTCTGCCGCGGGTGGCAGGTACAAGCCCAACTCGTGTCGGCGCCTGAAGTCACCCAAATCGATCATGGATCGAGGCTAGTGATCAAACGACCGTGACCATCGAGTGAGCGATGCAGAACCTCGAAGAAGCGGAGTGTGCGATGTTTCGGCCGGCCCATCCTCCATCATCGACCCGTGGAAGATTTCAAACAGCTGACCCGGTGCGCCTATTCTGAGGAGCAGTGCCTGTTCTGTTGCTCGGAAGAGATGACCGAGGAGCATTTGATTCCGGCCTGGGTTTTTCGGGCCGTCCAGCGCACGCGCCGTCCCCGAATCAACGTTCTCCGCCACCACCTTCCCGAGAACGAGTTTGATGACTACTTTGGTTACCGACAGGACACTGCACGGGTTGTTTGCGGTGCGTGCAACTCCGGTTGGATGTCCCGGCTTGATAATGCTGCCTCTCAGGTGCTGAAGCCGCTCATCCGGGGAAGGGACCCTGTTCTGCTCAGCTCAAACGATCAGCGAGATATCGCTGCCTGGTGTTTGAAGCTCGCAATGGTGAACGACGTGGCAGCTCGGAAAGGTCGTAGTCGCCTACGCGAGTATGCACCGGGGCTGATGGAGAGCGGCGAGGCGCCGCCATTCATTGAGGTCTGGCACGGACCGCCGTCGATGGAGCCACGTGATGGGTTCGCTGTCCTTGGGGTCCTGCCCAACCAGGGCAAGCTGGTGTTGGGTCGAGAACGCGATGCTGAGATAGTGCCTCTCCTTTCTTGGTCGGTGATGCTGGGATATTGCGATCTGATGCTTCGCCCTCTTTTTCGGTGGATCCCGCTCGAGGAGCCACCAGCCGGTTTCAAGCGACTGTGGCCGAACAGCGGGTCCGCGCTGCAAATTTCCCCGAGGACCGACGCTCTCCCGGCAGGGCTCCACTGTGTGCCAGTGCCGAGTTGGGCTTGAGGCCCACCCGTGCCAAACCGTCGTGCGAGCTTCAATTTCCTTGACCTCACGCCGGATCGCTTCGAGGAGCTCGCCTTCCTTCTTGCGGCACTGGAGATTCCAGGCCTTGTACGTACCGGAGACCCTGACGGAGGCCTCGATGCGCTGGTGCCGGCGGACGCATCCGGTTGTGTGCCCCGAGGAATTCAGGCGAAGCATCACACGAGGGGTCCGAGTGCGACGAAGTGTGCGTCCTCCCTGAAGGACGCGATCGCTGCTTACCGCCCGAAGCACGTCACCTTCGCATTTCCGACCAACCCAACTGGTGGACAGATCGCTGCTTTCCAGGAGAAGGTCGTCTCGATGGACCCTGATGTTGAGGTCGATTTCTGGGGGGCCTCGCAGTTGACCTCCAAGCTGATCGGATCCGACGACGGTCGGCGGATCGCGCGGCACATCTTCGGAGATGAGGACACCGAACGGCTGGAACGGCTGATTCGTGCCCACCAAAACGTTGATGACGGGGCGCAAGCGCTTGAGGCATTTGGCGCCGGGGCCGATCTCCTCGACAACGATCCCTATTTTGTCTATGCGGTCGGGGCTCGCCCGGGTGACCTCCCTGCTCCTCCCCCGACCCAGGGATCAGTGATTCGGATGGAAGTGATCGATGAGCACGGCGCTCGACACGTCGATGCGGTAGCGCGTCCGGGCACGAATAAGGATCAGTTACCTCAAGGCAGGCTCGTCCTCGAGGGGGAGGAGGCAATCGAGCGGTGGCAGAGGTTTCAATCGGTGGGAGGCGAGATTGCTTTCGAGGATGTCGGATTCCAATTCGACAAGCTCCCCAAGCACCTCGCGCCGCTTTGGGAGGGCATGGAGCGAGGCAAGGTCGTAGTCCGGGCCAGCGAGCGACCAAGGCGCAGCATCTTGGTGGAGGTCGAGGGCGAGAATGGCAACTTCTCCGCGGAGGTCCAGCTCGGGCCTGCAGCGCCAAAGAAAGGCTGGGAGCACGCCGTAGCTGGGAGCGTCGGAACGGCTGAGATGACGATCAACTCCCGCCGCCGAGGAGATGGAGGCGAGGCGAAGATCGACTGGTCTTGGGGATCCGGCAGGGGCTCCAATGGCGAGCAACTTCGAAGCCTCCAGTTCCTCAGGGCGGTGTCCGGTGAGGGGTCCGTGAGCCTGATGGACCCCGAGTCCAGAGACATATTCTTAAAAGGTTCGACCCCCGACATTGCCTTCGACGAGGACATGGCGGCGTTGACGACCGTCTATGAAGATGTTGTCGCCCTCGAGGATTGGCTGACGATCACGATTGAGGTTCCCGACGAGATTTCGGCGTCCGACGCTAACGCCTTGCGACAGATTGGGGGCCTTATCGAGGGCATCGAAGGCCCGTGGCAGGGTGCGAGCTTCGTCCTGGGCCCAGCAGGCCCGAAGCAAATCCAGGACGAGGGTGTCCTTCAGGTTCGCCAAGAGATGGGAGCCCTGGTTTTTGGTCGCGAGTATCAGTTCGGTGAGCGGGTGACCTACGTCAACGCCTACCGCCTTGAGTCGACCCGGACCCATTCGGATGGAAGCACCGAGTTCTTTCTGGTCCCCCGCGATTCATCATCGAAGATGCTCCAGCGCCTTGAGCGCAAGCTCTCCTCTTAGCCCGGATCGAGTTTTGGCGACGACGAGGGGTCTCGTCGCCAAAACCCACCCGTATCGGCCGGTATCCGCAGGTAAGTCGGCGCTCTCGGCTGTGTTAGCCTGATCCAGGATGGAGCCCCGATCCGCATGCCAATGCGGTTTGCGGGATGTGCCCGGGAAGGCTTATGCCGTCCCGACCTATGGCTGAAAATCGTGGTGTCGCGGGTTCGAATCCCGCCCTCGCCATACAGAGCACCTGACTAAACCTTGACCGTCACAGATGCGGTCGGTTACGGTCGGTAGGCAGGCTGGGATCGGCCGCGCGAAGCGGCCGCAGGGAACCCGTCTCCGGCTGATGCCCGGGGACGTCAGGGGGAAACGAGTCATTCAGCCATCGGGAGCGGCGTGAAAACCAGAGTCGCTCCATCGCGAGCGGGGTCAGCCCCCGCGCACATCCATCCAAGGACAGGAGAAGTAATGAATAAGCGGATCAGTCGGCTGATCGCTGCCGCTGTTACGGCACTTCTAGCCGCCGCCATGTTCTGGCGGGAAGGCAGCAGTCAACCCAACCCGGGCTACGCCCAGTTCACGGCGTATACGCCCCCACTCGAAGGCGCTCTGAGCGTCGCTCAACACAAGGAGATGATCGAAATCCAACGAGAAACCCACCTGGCATCCGAAATCAAAATTCATCCGCCCGAACGGCCGAACAAACCGATCACGGCACTGCTCGGCATCACGGCACTTCTGGGCACCAATTGCTACGTCGGCTCGACCAAAAACCGATCAATGGCCGCGGCCAACGCTGGTGTTGTGCGGCGTGGTCTCTGCACCCATGCAGAGCTCAAAACCAATTCAAAAACCGGATTCCATGAACAGAACCAGCTAAAAGCGCTCCTCGTGTAGGGCAATACGCAGGTAGGACCCGGACGGGCGCCTACCGCGCCAGTCCTTCGCAGTAGCGGGTCGCACTCCCTGTCTTCGCCTGAGACGAGGCGATAGCTGGGCGCGCAAGCGCCAGGAGGGGCTGTGCACGACCTAAATCCTCAAGACCACTCGCAGCAACGCAAGCACCCGTTGCACGCCAAGCTGCCTCTCGAGCGAGAGTTCGGGATTAGCCAGGGGACCGAGCGAGATCCCGGCCACTTCGCGGGCTGCGAAGAAGAAACGGATTTCTCGACCCTTGACGACGACGCCCTGGCGACGGAGGCAAAACGCGAAGCCCTCCGAGACCATCGCCAAGAGCGCCAGGTCCGGGCTGACGAAGCGGCCCAGCGAAGAACTCAGGCTGCGCTGGACAACCGACAGCAGGTTGCTCTCATCGGCCTCCTGATCTTCGCCGCCGCCGTATCGATGGTGGCGACGGCCTCGGGGCTCGCCAACGGCAACGCCGAGATCGTCAGGGATGGCCTCTTTGCCCTCTGCGCCGTTTGCGGCGGCACGATCTACCAGCTGAGCCTCAGGGGCAGACCGACAAATCCTCGGAAACCCTCCGGCGATGGCGGGCACTAACCGCGCGAACGACCGCCTGGCTAGGGCTTTCTGGCAGGAGCCTTAGGCCGATGGCGCTGGCTTCTCGGGCGACTCGTAGCAGAGCATTGAGACCGTAACTCGAAACTTCTCACCGTCAAGGTTCGCAGCGGCGGCCTCAAGCTCGCTGAATCGTTCGTAAGCCTCTCTGATTATTTCAGCCAGGTTGGCTCGTCGGCATCGAATTTCAGCGTGATGACCGACCGCTCAGTGCGCTTGTCGAAGGTGTCTGCCTCGATCGCTTGCGTTGCTCGGTCGACAACTTCGCCGACCGCATTGATGCTGATTCCATTGCGCGTCTCTGGTGATAGTCGGTCCCAGTTCTCCCTATCTAGGAGCATCCTGGTGGTCGCTCGATATTTCGTCTTCATTGCGCCGCGAACCTGTTGCTTTCCCGCTACCTCCACACATTTGTATTTCAGGAGCACGCGACAGTGGTAGGCCACGTTCGTGAGCTTCTCACCCATCACCTTCTCTAGTTCGACGGGAGCCATCGGTCGCTCTTGGAGGCGCACAAGTATTTGGGTGCGCAGCGGATGGTTAAGCGCCTTCGCGAATTGCTCGTCCAGGCTCAATTCGCGTTGTTTGCGCTTTGCTCCGGCGGCCGATCGCTTCGCACCGACTTTCGCTGCCGTCGTGGATGCCATTGTCGGCCCCTTTTGCTGTAAGCAATTCCAGTAACTCTCCGAGGCGGTGTCGCAGGCCTTTCGGGGGCCTACGAAATCGACCTGGGGGGAGGTGAATCGATGACCATCAAGCACGTCTCCGCGACTGTGCCGCGCATCAGCGTCACGAAGCAGGGCTAGGGAGAACGCCACCTCGATTAGGGGCGGATTGACGGGTCGCGGCGCCATAGCCGGCGTGCGATCCCGCAATCCGCCCCTCGGATGAACAGGCTGGATCCGCTCCGAGACGCGCTCGGGCGAGCGGAAGTGAATGATCTCGACTCGTTGAAAATCTCTCCCTCCGCTCTTCCATTGGGCGGACGGCGGAGCGCGTCTCGACTTCGGAGGGGTCCACCCCCGCCACGTCTAGCTGCGGGCTTTGCGGGGCTTGGGTCCGAGCTTGAGGTGGACCTTGCCGTTGGCGGGGCTCGCTCCCGGCCCCGGGTTCGACGACTTGACGACGAGGGCGCGGCGTTTGCCTTTCCGCCGGTTCGGCCTGCTGACCGTGCCGAGCTTGCAGTTGGCCGCCGCCAGCGCGGCCTTCGCCCGCGCCAGGGTCTTGCCGGCCAGTTTCGGGACGATGCACGCTGGGGGCGGCACTTTCGCATGCGTGTACGAGATCGGTGCCGAGCAGGCCGAGGTGTTGCCGGCCGCGTCGCTGGCGGTCGCCGAGAAGGCGGCGGTGGCCCCGTCCGCGACAGTGACGGCGAAGCCGGGCGAGCCAAGTTCGGCCGCGCTTCCAGTGGCGACCGGCGCACCCGCGCAGGCCGGGCCCGCGTAGACGCGCACCGTCGATCCCGCCTCGGCAGTGCCGAGGATCCGCGGAGTGCCGCTCAGGCTCGGCGAGGCCGGGTCGGTGCTCGTGAGCTGCGGCGCCGACGGTGGCGCGACGTCGCCTTCCTGCTCGAGCCAGATGCCTCCAGCCCCGCCGATGCGGGTCTCGACGTCGCTGCAGAAGTTGACGTTTTCCATGTCCCCAGAGTCGACCGGCGTCGCATCCATATGGGTCCACTGCCCGGCGATCGCCCCCGCCCCGGTGAGTCCTGCGGTGAACGGTACTCCAGAGCGCGGGCTGGTGCCTCCATTGTTTCCTGCGGTCGTGAGAATCAGGGACGACGGGACCGTGGAAACGACGCATTCTTCCCCGTCGAACGCTCCGCCGCTGGCCGTCAGCGTGCCGCCCGCTTCACCTTCCAGGGTGAGCGCACCAGTCGCCGGGGCGAAGGTCCCTTCGATTTCTCCAATGTCGAAATCGACGGTGACGTCGGCAACGATGGGTTCGGTGATGGGCGTGAAGAACTGGGGAACCTGCAGAACCCCCGCCGTGATCGAGCCGCTCCCGGGATCGATCTGGGCTTCGAGTGGCGCCGTGTCGGGCGCATCGAAAAGAGCAGCATCGGAGAGCTGGACCCCGACGTTGGCGCGGGCTTCGGTGAACGTCATCGAGAGGGGTGCGGCGCTCGCGCTCGAGGCGCAGACGCCCAGCGCCAGGAGCGAGACAAGCACGATCGTCCAGATGGCTCCCGTTGCTCTTCGGCTGTGTGCCGCTGCGTCCGCCATGCCCGCCTTCCCCTAGAAACCCGAGCTTGCCGCTCACTCGCTTTCCCCGCCAAGCTCCCAGAAACGCGCGCGGAATTATATCGAGAACAGGCCATTCTGCGGTATAAGGATTCTCTGGCTGTGCTACACGCGAACAAGCGATCCGGAGCGATCGGAATCGCTACTCAAATGGACCAACCCACCGCAGAGCAAGCGCTGAGAGAGCTTGAGCCCCTGGTCGGGGAGTGGGTGATGGAGGCCGGCCCGCCGGACGGCGATCCGTGGCCCGGCGAGGGACGAACGAGCTTCGCGTGGCACGACTCCGGTGCGCACCTGCTGATGCGCTGGACGGTTGAGATGCCGGAGGCCCCGAACGGCGTCGCGGTCATCGGCTGCGACGCCGCCAACGGGTCTTACTTCCAGCTCTACTCGGATGATCGCGGCGTCTGCCGCGTCTACGAGATGAGCATCGGCGATGGGGAGTGGAAGCTCTGGCGGGACGGCGATCCGTTCGCGCAGCGCTTCACGGCGACGATCTCGGCGGACGGGCGGACGATCGCCGGCCGCTGGGAGTTGGCGGAGGACGGCTCCGACTTCCGCACCGACTTCGACATCACCTATCGCCGGGTCGGCTAGGCGCTCGCGGCGCGGCGCTGCTCGCGCAGCAGCCACCAGTCGACCACGTAGCCACCGAAGGGCAGCACCGCGCCGACCAGGATCCAGAAGGTGACCTTGGCGCTCCATCCCTGCTCGGAGCGGATCATCAGGGCGATCACCACGTAGGAGATGAAGAGGAGGCCGTGGATCGGGCCGAGGATCTGGACGCCAACCTCGCTGCCGTCGGTGCGTTTGATCACCGCGGCGATCAGCAGGGCGATGAAGCTGGTCGCCTCGGCGAGGGCGACGTAGCGGAAGGTCTTGACCGTCACGTCAGGGGACCCTAATGGTTGATCGCGGGTCTCGGTTTGGACATTCGTCACCGATGGGTATGGACCAGGCATGGACCCGGAGATCGTCGCCAACCCGGATCGCTCGCGCTACGAACTGCGCCTCGACGGCGAGCTGGTCGGGGTCGCCGATTACATCCGCGCCGAGTCGGTCGACTCGTTCATCCATACCGAAACCGTGCCGCGCTTTCGCGGCCGCGGGCTGGCCGGAGCGCTGATCGAGTTCGCCCTCGCCAGCAGCCGCGCGGCCGGCCGCGAGATCCTGCCTTACTGCGCGTTCGTCAGCGATTACATCTCCGCTCACCCCGAGTACCTCGAGCTCGTTCCCGCCGAGCGCCGCGACGAGTTCCGTCTGCCCGCGCCCGTCTCCTGATCCGCGGCTCAGTGGCCGGAGGCCGAGAAGTGCTGGTAGTCCTTCGGCCAGGACCAGTTGCCGCCCCACTCCCAGCCGATCGCGGCGAAGGCGGCGACGACCGGGCCGCCGCGGTGGATCAGGCCGGGGACGCGCTGGGAGCGGTCGGCATAAGGGGCGCCGGCGGGCGGTGAGACATAACCCTCGCCGTCGGCGTAGGGGTTCTCGACCGGGTTGACGTCGATCGCGTTGCCGTAGGCGTGTTCGGACCATTCACTGGTGCCGGAGACGAAGCGGCAGTTGAAGGCAGAGGTGTTGTCGGCGTCCATGCTGCGGTGGTCGTCGGCGCCGTAGGCGTCGACCAGCCGCATCCGCCGGATCTTGAAGTGGAGGCGGAAGAGCTTGCGCATCGTTCGCAGCATGCCGCGGGCCGAGTCCTCGTTGACGACCAGGCGGCCACGGTGGACCCGCCCGTCGAAGCCCCAGTGCCTCACCTTCAGCAGCCGCAGGTCACGGAGGCCGACGGGGCAGCCGCGGTGCCAGGAGACGCCGACCATCCGTTGTTTGGTCGCCGCGTCGATCGGGCCGAGCTGGAAGCCGGGACGGGCCGCGGCCGGGGCGCTGGCGCTGACGGCAAGGGCAAGGAGCGCCGCCGCGATCAGCGCGCCTCCGAGCCGGGATACCCGCGGTCGCTCCATCGCGCAAACGCTAGAGAATGCCCCGGGCATGGAGTTGGCGCGACACCCGGTGCGCAAGCTGGCGGCGATCTACGCCGGCGGCGTCGTCGGGGCGCTGATCCGGGTCGGGCTCGCCGAGGCCTTCCCACCCGCGGCAGGCAGCTGGCCGTGGCCGACCTTCGCGGTCAACATGGCCGGGGCGCTGGCCCTCGGCTACTTCTTCGCCCGCTTCCGCGACCACCCGGAGGAGAGTCTGCGCCACCCGTTCCTCGGGGTCGGCATCTGCGGAACCCTGACCACCTTCTCGACCCTGCAGCTCGAGCTCTACGAGCTGGTCGACCGCGGCGATACCGGCCTCGCCGCCGCCTACTGCGCCGCCACCGTGGCCGTCGGCTACCTGCTGGTACGGATCGGAATCGAGCTCGAGGCGGGACGATCCCGCTGGGCGGTGCGGTGAGCGCGCTGGCCTGGATCGCGGTCGGCCTGCTGGGCGGGGTCGCCGCCGGCGCCCGTTTCGTCCTCGACACCGAGGTCTCGGCGCGTGCCCGAGGCGCCTTCCCGTCCGGGATCCTCGCCGTCAATCTCAGCGGCGCCCTCCTGCTCGGGGTCATCGCCGGGGCGGGCCTGGACGGCGAGGCGCTGGCGATCGTCGCCGGCGGCGGCATCGGCTCCTTCACCACGTTCTCGACCTGGATCCTCGACTCCCACCGGCTCGAGCGCCGCGGCCACCTCGACCTCGCGCTGCTCAACATCGGCGTCTCGATCGTCGCCGGCTTCGCCGCCGTCGCCCTCGGGCACTGGCTCGGCAGCCTCTGAAGCTGTGCGCAGCAGTTTGGAATGACTCCAGATTAGATATGGTGCAGGGAGTGCTCGCCAGTCGTGAGGAAATCAAGGATCAGCTGCGTGCCCGCGGGTTGCGCGCGACCGGGTCGCGGGTGGAGGTCTACGCGGCCGTCGCCGGGCTCCCGGGCCATCCCGACGTGCAGGAGATCGCCGCTCGCGTTCGCGTCGGCGGCGCCTCGATCTCCACCCAGGCGGTCTACGACTGCCTCGGCACCCTCACCGCCGCCCAGCTTTTGCGGCGGATCGAGCCGGCCGGCAGCCCCGCCCGCTACGAGGCCAGGGTTGGCGACAACCACCACCACGTCGTCTGCCGCGCCTGCGGTGCGACCGAGGACATAGATTGCGCGGTTGGAGCGGCTCCCTGCCTGGAGCCGGCCAGCGCCGGCGGCTTCGCGGTCGACGAGGCGGAGGTCACCTTCTGGGGCCTCTGTCCCGCCTGCCAGCCCGACCAGGCGGTGGCCGCCGCCACGAGCACGGCGATTTCCAAACTTGAACAAAGCAGCGAGTCACTAGAACCAGCGGAGGAGAACCGATGAGCGACGAGACGAAGCGACCGACGACGACGACCGATTCCGGGATCCCGGCGTCCCACGACGAACGGTCGCTGACCGTCGGCGAGCAGGGCCCGACGGCGCTGCACGACCACTACACGGTCCAGAAGATGCAGCACTTCAACCGCGAGCGGGTCCCCGAGCGGGTCGTCCACGCCAAGGGCAGCGGCGCCCATGGCTTCTTCGAGGTGACCGAGGACGTCAGCCAGTTCACCAAGGCGGCGCTGTTTCAGCCCGGCGTGCGGACCGAGATGTTCGCTCGCTTCTCGACGGTGGCCGGCGAGCAGGGCTCGCCCGACACCGCCCGCGACCCGCGTGGCTTCGCGCTCAAGTTCTTCACCGAGCAGGGCAACTACGACCTGGTCGGCAACAACACGCCGGTCTTCTTCGTCCGCGACGCCTCCAAGTTCTCCGACTTCATCCACTCGCAGAAGCGCCTTCCCGACACCGGCATGCGCTCCAACGACATGCAGTGGGACTTCTGGACCCTCTCGCCGGAGAGCGCCCACCAGGTGACGATCCTGATGTCCGATCGCGGCACGCCGCGCACGCTGCGGCACATGCACGGCTTCGGCAGCCACACCTTCTCCTGGATGAACGCCGGCGGCGAGAAGTTCTGGATCAAGTACGCCTTCAAGACGGCCCAGGGGATCGAGAACCACACCGAAGCCGAGGCGGTTGCGATGGCCTCGGAGGACCCCGACGCCCATCGTCGCGACCTGCGCAAGGCGATCGACGACGGCGACGCCCCGGAATGGATCCTCAAGGTCCAGGTGATGCCGTTCGCGGAGGCGCTCGACTACCGCTTCAACCCGTTCGACCTGACCAAGGTCTGGCCGCACGGCGACTACCCTGAGATCGAGGTCGGCCGGATGGTCCTCGACCGCAACCCGGACAACTTCTTCGCCGAGGTCGAGCAATCCGCGTTCTCGCCCTCGAACCTGGTCCCGGGGATCGGCCTCAGCCCCGACAAGATGCTGATGGGCCGGGTCTTCTCCTACCACGACACCCACCTGCACCGGATCGGCGCCAACTACGAGCAGCTGCCGATCAACTCGCCCAAGGCCGAGGTCCACTCCTACAACTTCGACGGACCGATGACCTACGTCAACAAGGGCGACCAGCCGGTCTACGCGCCGAACAGCAAAGGCGGCCCGGAGGCCGACGGCGAGAACGGCGCCGACCTCAGCTGGCCGGTCGAGGGCGGCGAGCTCGGTCGCTACGCCAACCCCAAGCACGCCGAGGACGACGACTTCGGCCAGGCCGGCACCCTCTACCGCGAGGTGATGGACGACGGCCAGCGCGACGAGTTGGTCGAGAACATCGTCGGTCACGCCAGCGCCGAGGTCTCCAGCGAGGTCCAGGCCCGCGTCGTCGAGTACTGGACCCAGGTCGACGCCGAGCTCGGCTCGCGGGTGGATGCCGGTCTCAAGGGCGCCGCCCAAGGGGCGACGCCGGCGCAGGCCGAGGTCCCCTCAGGCGTCTAGCGACGAGCGGGGAGGTCCCGCCGTCGCGAACAGCGGGGAGGCTCCGTCGGGACCTCCCCGCTCGTCGTTCGAGGGTCCGGGCGGCGCTCGATCGCTGTCCGCTCTCGTCTCTAAGTTGGGTGGCGAGATGGACCAGCAGCACACCTTCGACGAGCAGATAGCGATCCCGACGCCGCCGGAACCGCGGGTCCCGTTGGGTGCCCTCGAGGATGGGCAGCGGGTCAGCGGCGTCTACGCGGTGCGCGAGCGCGAGCTGCGGCGCAAGCGCAACGGCGAGCCCTGGCTGCGGCTCGGCCTTGGCGACGCCAGCGGCAGCGCCGAGGCGGTCTCCTGGGAGGGTGCGGAGGAGATGTACGCGCTCTGCGCCCAGGGCTGCGCCGTCTTCGTCACCGGCATCTTCGAGCAGAGCGAGCGCTGGGGGGCGAAGATCAAGATCGTCTCGATCCGGATCGCCGAGGACCACGAGTACGAGACCGGAGATCTGGCGCCGGCCTCGGAGATCTCGGCCGAGCAACTTGAGTCCGACCTCCGCGGCCTGCTCGACACGATCGAGGAGACGCAGCTGCGGCAGCTGCTCGACTACTTCTTCGGCGAGCTCTCGCCGACCTGGCACCGTTTCCGCGACGCCCCCGCGGCCAAGGTCTACCACCAGGCCTACCAGCACGGGCTGCTCGAGCACTCGCTCTCGGTCGGCCAGGCGGTCAACGCCGCCGCCGGTTTCTTCCCCGGGGTCGACCGCGAAGTCGCCGTCGCCGGCGCCCTCCTGCACGACGTTGGCAAGCTCGTCGCCTACAACGACGATCCGCTGGCGATCGACCTCACCGACGCCGGCCGGCTGGAAGGCGAGATCCCGCTCGGCTACTACACGGTGCGCCGCAAGATCGAGGAGATCCCCGACTTCGACCCCGGCCTCGCCCGCTGCCTGCTCCACATCATCCTCAGCCACCACGGCTCCCTCGAACACGGCTCGCCGGTGGTGCCGCAGACGCGCGAGGCGGTCCTGGTCCACATGATCGACAACCTCGGCGGCCGCCTCGGCAGCTTCGACCGCCTCGAGCGCCAGCTCCCCGCCGGCGAGTCCTGGTCGGGCTTCGACCGCGCCTTGTCGGGTTCCGCGTACTTCGGCCAGCGCGCCGCATGATCGATCTCGTCAAGACGAGGTCCAGGGGTCGTTAGGCAAGGACGCAGGGAGCCCGAATAGCAGCGCTATTCGGACGACTGAGGACGCCGCATAACGGCTCCTGGGGCTGTCAGAACTTGACGGTGCAGCGCTGGATCTTCGAGACGTCACCCTTGGCGTGTCGGATGCACTTGACCAGCCGCTTCGGGTTGCCCTCGTGCTTCGCCGCCTTGAACGAGCGGCGGATCTCGCGCTCGACCTGTTTGTTGACCTTGTCGATCGTGCCGCTGATGTCGGTGATGTCGACGCCGTTGGTCCCAAACGATTTTTCGAAGCTCTTGTTGGCGCTGTCGATCGCGTTGTCGGTCGTCTTCAGGACCGGCTTGACGATGAAGAAGTAGGCCGCGGCGAGGATCCCGACCGTCACCAAGAGCCGGATGATGCCCGAAGTAAGGTTGCCGAAGAGGTTGCGCAGGAAGTCCATGGCTCGCGCCGCAGACTATCCTGCGCGTCAGTGGCAAAGGACACCGAGAAGCTGATTCGCCAGCTCTCTCTGATCTCGTTCCTGATGGCGCAGGGCAGGCCGGTCTCGGCGCTCGAGATCAAGCGCGAGGTGGAGGGCTACAGCGACATGAACGACGACGCTTTCGCGCGCCGTTTTTACGCCGACCGGGCGGAGCTGGAGAGCCTCGGGATCCAGCTCGGGGTCGAGAAGCCCGGCGAGGGCTTCTTCGAGGCCGAGCTCTACTCGCTGCCGCCGGAGAATTTCTACCTCGACCCGATCAAGTTCAGCGACGAGGAGCTGGCGGCGCTGAGCACGGCGCTGATGCTGCTCACCGACGGCGGCTTCGCCTACGCCGAGCCGCTGCGGCTGGCGCTGCAGCAGGTCGCCTGGGGGCACCCCAACCCGCTCAACGAGGGCGAGCGGGCGCCGGTCGAGATGGCGATGACCGCCTCCGCCGGGGGCCGCGACCTCTCCCAGCGCCTGTCCAAGATCGAGACCGCGATCAGCCGTCGCAAGACGATCGAGTTCACCTACTTCACGATGGAGCGGGGCGAGACCGAGAAGCGCAAGGTCGACCCCTTCCACCTCGTCTTCCGCGGCGGCCAGTTCTATTTGATCGGCCACTCGCACGAGCGCGATGCGGTGCGGGTCTTCCGGCTCTCGCGGATCCAGGGCAAGGTCGGCTACGCGTCCAAGGCCGAGCACGACTTCTCGCCGCCGGAGGACTTCGACCGTCGCGACTACGGCAGCCGCGCCGACTGGCAGCTGGGGGAGACCCAGGGCACGGCGAAGATCTTCATCCGCGAGCGGATCGCCTGGCTGATCGAGCGCGACTTCGGCACCTACGGCGAGCTGCGCGATGCGAAAAAGTCGGACGCGGCGCCGGGCAGGGGCAAGATCTTCGAAACCAGCTACGCCTCGCACCGCGAGTTGATCGCCTGGGTGCTGCGCTGGCGCGCCAACGCCCAGGTGCTGGCTCCCGACGATCTTCGCGAGGAGGCCGAAAAGCGCCGGGCACTGCTGCTCGACCGCCACGAGAACGGGTTCGAACCGGCCAAGGTCGTCGACCGGCCGCTGCGCGATGCGCCGCGGCGCTCGCGCTCCAACGGCCGCGGCGAGGCGGCGATCCGCCCCGAGCGTTTCGCCCGCCTGGTCACCCTCGCCGGGATGCTGATCGAAGCGGCGAAAAAGGGCGAGCGGCTGCAGATCGCCGATCTGCGCCAGCGCCTGGAACTGACCAACGAGGAGCTGCGCGAGGACGTCGAGCTGCTCAACGTCGTCAACTTCGGCGGCGGCACCTACGTCCTCTACGCGGAAATCCTCGGCGATGAGATCGAGGTCGACTCCGAGCCCTACGGCGACAACTTCGCCCGCCCGGCGCGCCTGCTGCCGCTGGAGGCAAAGGCGCTGATCGCCGCGATCGACCTCTTCGGCGACCACCTGCCGCAGTCGAACCTGCAGAGCGCCCGCGAGAAGATCGTCAAAGCGCTCGGCCACGATCCCTCCGAGGAGGGCCTGGAGATCGTCCCGGCCGGCGGCGGCGACGCCGCGGTCGCGCGCAAGGTCAACGACGCGATCGCCGCCAGCCGCGTGCTGGAGATGAGCTACTACAAGGAGAACGAGGACCAGCTGACCGACCGCCGGGTCGAGCCATACCGGCTCGAGAACGGGCGCGAGGGCTGGTACGTCGAGTGCTACGACCTGACCAAAGAAGGTGTGCGCCACTTCAAGCTCGACCGGATCAAGGAGGCGAACCTCTCCGAGGAGAAGTTCGAGCCGCGGCCCGAAGTCGAGGAGTTCGCCGGGGTCGAGGGCTGGATGACCCACGGCGAGGTACCGACCGCCGAGGTCGCTCGTGTCTGGGTCTCGCCCGAGCGGGCGCGTTGGCTGCGCGAGGAGCGCACCGTGGTCGAGGAGCTGGCCGACGGCGCCGTCGTCGTCGAGCTGCCCTACGCCGGTAAGCCCTGGCTGGTGCGGGAGATCCTCCGCGGCGCCGGCGACCTCGTGGTCCTGGAGCCCAAGGACGCCCGCGAGGCGATCGCCAAAGAGATCAGCGGCTGACGAGTCCTGCATTGACCACGCTATACGGGGCAAATGCAGGTCTCGTCAGCTCCTGATCATCCTGAGGTCCTGCGCTTCGTTGCCCCCAACCCGGGTCCGATGACGCTGGAAGGCACGAACGCCTACGTCTACGGTGCCGACCCCTGCCTGGTGATCGACCCCGGCAGCGAGGACCCAGCCCACCTCGGCGCGATCCGTGCCGCCGCCGCCGAGCGCGGCGGCATCGGCGTCGTCCTGCTGACCCACTCCCACGGCGACCATGCCGCCGGCTCCGACCAACTGGGCGCCGAGGTGGTGCAGCCGGAGGACGGGGAGGTGCACGGGGGCCTGCGGACGATCGCCACTCCCGGCCACGCCGCCGACCACGTTTCCTTCCTCTCCCCCGACGGCGTCTGCTTCAGCGGCGACCTCGTGCTCGGTCTCGGCTCGACCATCGTCCCGCCCGGTGGCGGCGCGATGGCGGCCTTCATGGACTCGCTGCGGCTGCTGCAGGCCGAGGAGATCGAGTTGATCGCCCCCGGCCACGGCCCCTGGGTCACCGAGCCCGCGGCAAAGCTGGCCGAATACGTCGAGCACCGCGAGCTGCGCGAGCGGCGACTGGTCGCCGCCCTCGGGACCGGCGAGCGCTCCCGCGCCGAGCTGCTCGCCACCGTCTGGGACGACGTCCCGACCGAGTTGCTGCCGATGGCGGCGATGGCGATGGAGGCCCACCTCGAAAAGCTCGAGGACGAGGGCTCGCTGCCGCAGGGCTTGCACGAGTAGAAACTGGCTGTCCAGCCAAAGTCTGATTACATAGGCAGATGGGACGGTTGAGTGGTCGAGCGGCACGGGCGGGATTACTGGCTGGCGTCGCCGGAACCGGGGTCGCCGCCGCCTCAGCCGCGACCGCCTGGCATCTGCTGGCGCGGCGGCCGCTGCCGCAGGTCCGGGGCAGGATCGAGCTCGACGGGCTCGAGGGCCGGGTCCAGGTCCGCCGCGATCGCTGGGGCGTCCCCCACATCGAGGTCGACTCCCGCCACGACCTCTACTTCGCGCAGGGCTTCTGCCACGCCCAGGACCGGCTCTGGCAGATGGACTTCTACCGCCGCGTCGTCCGCGGCCGGGTCGCCGAAATGGCCGGGCCTGAGGGCCTGCCGGTCGACCGGCTGCTGCGCACGCTCGGGATGCGCCGGGTCGCCGAACGGGAGGTGGCGGCGCTCGACCCGGGCCTGCGCGCCCAGCTCGAGCGCTTCTGCGCCGGGGTCAACGCCGGCGCCGCCCAGGCCAAGGCGCGGCCGTTCGAGATGCGCCTGCTCGGCCTCGAGTTCGAGCCCTGGCAGCCGGTGGACATCCTCAGCCTCGGCAAGCTGCTCGCCTTCGGGCTCTCGACCAACTGGGAGCGGGAGCTGCTGCGCGCCGACATGCTGCGCGAGCTCGGCCCCGAGCTGACCGCCCGGCTCGACCCCACCTATCCCGCCGACAATCCCGTCGTCACCCAAGAAGCGTGGACGGGCGACGGGCTCTCGATCGTCGGCCAGATCGACGCCGTGCGGCGCTCGATGGGGCTCGCGGCCGAGGCCAGCGGCTCCAACAACTGGGCGATCTCGGGCGAGCGCTCGGCGACCGGAACGCCGCTGATCGCCGGCGACCCGCACCTGCCTCCGAGCATGCCGGGCATCTGGTACGAGGCCAGCCTGCGCCACGGCGAGCGCTTCGTCCGCGGCGCCTCGATGCCGGGTATGCCCGGCATCTACATGGGCCAGAACAACGACGTCGCCTGGACGATCACCAACGTCATGGCCGACATCCAGGACCTCTTCGTCGAGCGCGTCGACGGCGACACCTACCTCTTCGAGGAGGACTGGCTGCCGCTGGAGACGGTGCGCGAGGAGATCGTCGTCAAGGGCCGCTCCGAGCCGGTCGAGCTGATCGTCCGCAGCACCCATCACGGCCCGATCGTCAACGAGGCGCTGGGCGCCGACGACGCCGAGCCGCTGGCCCTGCGCTGGAAGACGCTCGACGAACCGACCGCCTTCGACGGGATGTTCGAGCAGTTGGAGATCGACTCCGGCCCGGAGCTGGTGCGCCGCTTCGAGGGGCACACCTCGCCCGCCTCGAACATGGTCTGGGCCGACCGCCAGGGCTCGATCGGGTACAAGCTGATCGGCCGCCTGCCGCTGCGCCGCGGCAACTGCCCCGACTTGCCGAAGCCCGGCTGGACCGGCGAGTTCGAGTGGGAGGGGACGATCCCCTACGAGGATCTGCCCGAAGTCGTCGACCCCGAGAGCGGCTTCCTGATCACCGCCAACAACCGCATCGTCGGCGACGAGTACCCGCACCACATCACCAGCGAGTGGCTCGACGGCTACCGCGCCAAGCGAATCGAGCAGCTGCTGGAAGCGAGCGAGCGCCACGACCTCGAGAGCTTCGAGGCGATCCAGTCCGACAACCTCTCGCTGCCCGGGATCGAGGCAGCGCGTCGTCTCGGGCGCCTCGCGCCGTCGGGCCAGCGCGAGCGCAGCGCGATCGAGCGCCTGCGCAGTTGGGACGGGCGCCTGGACCCGGAGACGATCGCCGGCACGATCTACCAGGCCTTCCTGCTGCGACTGGCGCGGGAGACGGCCCGGGCCGCGATCGGCGACCGCGACCTCGCCGAGCGCTGGCTCGACCGTGCCGACAACGGCTTCACCTCGCACTCGACCTCGCCCTGGCGCTGGCATTCCCACCTGATGGTGCTTTGGGAGGAGGGCGACGAGACGCTGATCGGCCGCTCCTGGGACTCGCTGGTCCTGGAGGCCCTGGCCGGCGCCCTCGACGACCTCGAGGAGCGCTTCGGTCCCGACCCCGAGGCCTGGCGCTGGGGACGCGTGCACGAAATGGAGTTCCCACACCCGCTCGGCGACGCCAACCCGCTGCTGCGGCGCTTCCTCAACCGCCGCCTGCGCGCTGGCGGTGCGCAGGAGACGGTCAGCCAGATCGCCTACGACCCCAATGACCCCTATCGGGCGGTCTGGGGCCCGAGCTGGCGCATGGTCGCCGACCCCAACGACCCCGACCGCTCGCGCTGGCAGATGTTCACCGGCCAGTCCGGCCACCCCGCCAGCCCTCACTACGACGACCTCCAGCCCGACTGGCTCGAGGGACGCACCCAGCCGATGTGCGGCGAGGGGCCCTGGCAGGAGCTGGAGCTAGTCCAGGCTTAGCTGCGAGCCTTCGGTTTCGGAGACGGCGGTGACGATCTCGACGATCGGGGCCGGCGCTTTGCTCGGTGAGCCGGCGTCATATGGAGGTTGGGGGTCGTACTCGATCGCCAGCTGCACGGCTTCGGCGACCTCGGGCCCGACCTCGCGGCCGACCAGGTGCAGGGCCATGTCGATCCCCGCCGAGACGCCGGCGGCGGTGATCACCTTGCCGTCGACGACGAAGCGGCCGCCGACCGGGTCGGCGCCGTAGGCGCGCAGCGGCTCGAGGAAGAGCCAGTGGCCGGTCGCCCGCTTGCCCTCCAGCAGCCCGGCCGCGCCGAGCACCAGCGAGCCGGTACAGACGGAGCTGGTCCAGGTGGTAGTCGCATCGACCTGGCGTAGCCAGCCGAGCACCTCTTCGTCCTCGAGCAGGGCGCGGTTGCCGGCGCCGCCGGGAACGAGGACGATCTCCGGCTCGCCAACCTCCGTCAGTGCCTTGTCGGCGCTGAGCCCGAGGTGGCCGCTGTCGGTGCGGACTTCGCCCCTCTCCTTGGCGACGAACTCGACCTCCCAGCCAGGGACCGAGCGCAGCACCTCGTAGGGCCCGACGGCGTCGAGGGCGGTAAGCCCATCGAAGATCAGGATCGAGGTGCGCACAGGGCCATCTTAGTCCCGTGTTACAAATTCAACCTATTGGGGAAGGGAGATTGGGTGGATACGCTTGAGCGACTTGCCGTCGCGCTTGAGAGCAGGATTCCGGGGACCACTGGTCACTCGCGGCGCGTGGCGGCCTACGCCGGCGAGCTGGCGCGGTGGATCGGCCTCTCGCGCGAGCAGTCGTTCCGGGTGGCGCAAGCGGGCGCAGTGCACGACATCGGTAAGACCTGCGTGCCCGGCGCGCTGCTGAACAAGCCGGGGCCGCTGACCTCGCGTGAGCAGGAGCTGGTCCGCCAGCACGCCGCGACCGGGGCGGCGATGGTCGCCGGGCTCGGCGACCGCGCTCTGGCGGCCTTCGTCCGCCACCATCACGAGCGCTTCGACGGCCGCGGCTATCCCGACCGGCTGGCGGGCGAGGAGATACCCCTCGGCGCCCGCATCATCGCCGTCGCCGACACCTTCGACGCGCTGACCAGCAACCGCCCCTACCGGCGGGCGATCGGCCAGGCGCGGGCCCTGGAGGTCCTCGACGCGGAAGCGGGCACCCAGCTCGACCCCGAGGTCGTCTCCTCCTTCGGGGCTCGCTATTCCGCGGTCCCATACGCCGTAGCCATATAGCGTTCGGCGGGTGAGCCGCCGCGACCAGATCGTCCTCAGCGACGAGGAGCTGCACGAGCTGCTGGCGGTCGAGCGGGTCGCGATCGTCTCCAGCCTTGGGCCCCGCGGCTGGCCGCACTCGATGCCGCTCTGGTTCGTCCCCCGCGAGGGCGAGGTCTGGATCTGGACCTACGCGAAATCCCAGAAGGTGCGCAACCTCGAACGCGACCCGCGGGCGACCGTGCTGGTCGAGACCGGGCATGAGTACGGCGAGTTGAGGGGGGCGATGATCGAGGCGGAGGCCCTGATCCACCGCGGGCTCGAGACGGTGCTCGGCTTCGCCGAAGAGCTGACGCTGCGCTACGCGGAGGGGATCTCCTCGCTCGAGGGTGATGCCAGGGCGGGGCTGGAAGCGCAGGCCCCGAAACGGGTTGCGATCCAGTTCAGGGCCGTGCGGACCGCGACCTGGGACCATCGCAAGCTCGACGGCAGCTACTGATCGCGACGACAGAATCGCTACATCCACGCCCGCACCGTGTTCCAAGCTGACCGGATCGCTAGCCTGCCCGACTCGATGAAACGACTCCTCACCACCTCCCTGCTCCTGGCCGCCCTCGCCACCGCGCTCTTCGTCGGCGCGCAATCGGGGTCGGCGAAAGCTCCGCCGCGGGCGCCGAAGGCATTCTTCGGAATCGGCCCCCAGACCGAACTCCTCCCCGAGGACTTCGACTACATGAAGGCCGGCGGGATCGGCAGCATCCGGATCGTCGTTCCCTGGGGGGCGCTCCAGCCGCAGGCCGGAGGCCCGTATCAGTGGGCGGCCCTCGACCAGGTCGCCGCCGAAGCAAGCCGCCGCGGCATGCGGCTGCTACCGGTCATCTACGGCCTGCCGCGCTGGCTGGGCGGCGACGAACGGCGCTTGCCGATCGACAACGCGCGCCAGCGCCTGGCCTGGACGCGGTTCCTGCGCGCCCTGGTCGAACGCTACGGCCCCGGCGGCGAGTTCTGGAACGAACGCGCGCCCGGCGTCGTCAACTACGAATCGGAAGCGATCAGCCGGCCGCAGCCGATTCGCAGCTGGCAGATCTGGAACGAGGTCAACTTCTTCTACTTCGCACGTCCGGTCTCCGTGCCCCGCTACGCGCGGCTGATCACGATTTCTTCCCCGGTCATCAAGGCGGTGGATCCCGGCGCCGAAGTGGTGCTGAGCGGGCTCTTCGGCGAACCGAAGGGCTCGCCCGCCAGAGGCATCGACGCGGCCGACTTCCTCGCCGCCCTCTACCGCTATCCGGGCATCAAGAGCCGTTTTGACGCGGTCGCCCTGCACCCCTACGCGATCGACGCCGCCGACTTCGAACGGATGGTGGAAGAAATGCACGAAGTGACGGTGGAAAACCACGACCGCCCGGGCCTGCAGATCACCGAGCTCGGCTGGGGCTCGGAGAACAACTTTCGCCAGGTCGCCTTCGAGCAGGGCATCAGGGGCCAGGTCGAACAGCTGCGCGGCTCCTACCGGTTCATGCTCGAAAATCGCGGTCGGCTGAACCTCAAGGCCGCCTACTGGTTCTCCTGGAAAGACGTCAAGGAATCGTGCACCTTCTGCGACTCGGTGGGCCTCTTCCGCGAAGGGAAGAAGTTCAGGCCGAAGCCGGCCTGGCGGGCCTTCGTGGCGCTCAGCGGCGGGCGCGTACGGCCCTAGGACTGGCTCAGGGCTGCTTGCTCTGGCGCCGGCTCGGCCTGCGGTGGTCGATCTTGATCCGCAGCTTGCGTGAGGTCGCGGCGACGTAGTTGGCGTCTTCGGCGACCGTCGCGCGGAAGGTGACGCGGCGCGTGATCCGCGGCCGGAAGCGGACCGAGCAGGCGCGGTCGAGGCGGCGGGTGGCGAGGTGCTTGCGGCCGCGGAAGAGTTTGACCGGCTCCCCCCGGCGGCCGGCACAGGGGGAGACCCAGGCGGTGATCTGAGCCCGTTTGCGGCGTTTGACCTTGCGGCCCTGCGCCCTGATGCCGACGAAGGAGATGGCGCGCGGCGTCGCCTGCACGCAGGTATCGCCGGCGCTACCGACCAGGCGAGCGACGCGGCCAGTCTCAGAAGCGGTGTAGATGCGCCGGCAGGAGTCTTCCCCGAAGGAAGTCATCTGCGGTACGTCCAGGTCCTCGGGGCGGTCGGTCGCGGCTGGGGCGGAGGGGTCGAAGGAGCGAACGCTGCCGCCGCAGTAGTCGCCGTAGAGATAGCGGCCATAGAGGCCGTCGAGGCTGGGGTCGCGGACGACGTAGCCGCCGACGATGGCGCAGCGAGAGCCGCCGGCGCCGGGATCGTCGTGGCCGTATTCGAAGATCGGTTTCGCGTAGCCGCCGGCGGGAGGGGTCTCGCACTCGAGGTCGGTCGCCGGTCCCGGCAGCAGCCCCTCGAAGCAGTTCCAGCCGTAGTTGGCGCCGGCGGCGCCGGCGGGCGTGTAGTCGACCTCCTCGCGTTCGCCCTGGCCGACGTCGCCGATCGCGAGGGCGCCGCTGAGCCGATCGAAGGAGAAGCGGTAGGGGTTGCGCAGGCCGACGCTCCAGATCGGGTCGTCCTGCGCCGGACCGCCTGCGTAGGGGTTGCCGGGCGGAATCGTGTACGGCAGCAGGCCGGCGGGGAGGGGGTTGATACGGAGGATCTTGCCGAGCAGGCTCGAGAGGCTCTGGGCATTGTGAAGTTCGTCGTCTTTGCCGCCGCCGTCGCCGGTCGAGATGTAGAGCATGCCTTCGGGGCCGAACTGGAGCTGGCCGCCGTAGTGGTTGGTTTGCCCGGGGTGCGGGATGGCGAGCACTTCGCGCAGGCTCGAGAGCGGTGCGGTGGAGCCCGCGGCGCGCATTTCGGCGACCCGGATTTCGCCTGCGGTCGCCGACCCTGCGTAGTCGAGGTAGAAGCGACCGCTGCTGGCGAAGTCGGGCGCCAGCGCGATTGAGAGCAGGCCCTGCTCGCCGTCGATCGAGCCGATCAGCGGGCCGACGTCGGCGAAGGTGGTGACGGCGCCGTTGCGGACTTCTTCGATTTCGCCGCCCCGCTCGACCACGAACAACCGGTCGGGATCGTTCGGGGCCGAGGTCACGTACATCGGCTCGTCGAAGACGCCGACCTGCTGCAGGGTTGCGGCATGAGCGCTGCCGGCCCCCACCAGCGCGATCAGGACCGCGAATGTGCTCGCGACACGAATCACTCCCCCCAAGGTAGCCAATAGCATCGCCGGAATGTCCCAGACCGCGGCGCGGGGGCCAGCCTGGCTGGTGCTGCCGACTTACAACGAGGCCGGCAATATCGAGTCGCTGGTCGCGGCGGCGCGCGCCAACCTGCCCGCCTCGGCGCGGATCCTGATCGTCGACGACGGCTCCCCCGACGGCACCGGCGAGATCGCCGACCGGCTCGCCGTCGACCACGGTGGGGTCGAGGTCCTACACCGGTCGCGCAAGGAAGGGCTCGGCCCCGCTTACATCGCCGGCTTCCGCCGTGCCCTCGCCGCCGGTGCCGGCCTGGTGCTGGAGATGGATTCCGACTTCTCCCACGATCCCGCCGACCTCGCTCGCCTGCTCGCCACCAGCGAGGAGGCCGACCTGGTGATTGGCTCGCGCTACGTCCGCGGCGGCCGAATCGCCGCCTGGAGCGCCCTGCGGCGCGGAATCAGCAGCAGCGGCAGTCGCTACGCGCGGCTGCTGCTGGGCGTGGATGTGCGCGACCTCACGGGCGGCTTCAAGTGCTTTCGCCGCGAGGTCCTGGAGGCGATCGACCTCGACACGATCGACTCCAAGGGCTACGCCTTCCAGGTCGAGATGACCTATCGGGCGATCCGCCTCGGCTTCCGCGTTGTCGAGATCCCGATCGTCTTCCACGACCGCCGCGGCGGCGCCTCGAAGATGAACGGCCCGATCGTCGCCGAGGCGTTCTGGCGGGTGCCGTTGATGCGGCTCGCCCGGCGCCGGCCCGGCCAGCGGCCGCGTGGTTCGATGCGGTCCTGAGCCAACGGACACCCACGCTGAGTCCGATAGCGTCTCGGCAATGCTCCGGAGTCCATTTCGCTCGACCAAGCCTTGAACCGAATCCTGATCACCGGCGGCGCCGGCTTCGTCGGCTCGAACCTGGCCGTTTCGCTCGCCGCCCGGCACCCCGAGTGGGAGATCGTCGCGCTTCGACAACCTCTACCGGCGCGGCTCGGAACTGAACCTGCCGCGGCTGGCCGAGGCCGGGGTCGAGTTCGTCCGCGGCGACGTCCGTGAGCCCGCCGGGTCTGGCGGCCCTGCCGGAGATCTACCGCCCTGATCGAGTGCTCGGCCGAGCCCTCGGTGATGAGCGGCGTCGACGGCGAGACCGGCTACCTGCGTCCACACCAACCTCACCGGCGCCTACAACTGCCTCGAGCTGGCCCGGCGCGACAGCGCCTTCCTCGTCTTCCTCTCGACCAGCCGCGTCTACCCGGTGGCCCCGCAGCTGCGGATCGAGCTCGAGGAGGCGCCGACCCGGTTCGAGATCGCCGCCGAGCAGCCGCTGCCGGGCGTCTCGCCGGCGGGCATCTCCGAGGCCTTCCCGCTGGAGGGCGCACGCACGCTCTACGGCGCCACCAAGCTCGCCGCCGAGCTGCTGATCGAGGAGTACCGGGCGGGGCTCGGGGTGCCGGCGGTGATCGACCGCTGCGGTGTCATCGCCGGCCCCTGGCAGATGGGCAAGGTCGACCAGGGCGTCTTCACCCACTGGATGCTGGCCCACCACTTCGGCAACCCGCTCACCTACATCGGCTTCGGCGGCGAGGGCAAGCAGGTCCGCGACCTGCTCCACGTCGAGGACCTGGTCGACCTGGTCGAGCGCCAGTTGCTCGATCCCGGCGCCTGGGACGGGCGCACCGTCAACGTCGGCGGCGGCCGCGAGTGCAGCCTCTCGCTGCAGGAGACGACCGCGATCTGTCGTCAGCTGACCGGCAACGAGGTGCCGATCGAACCGGTCCTGGAGACGCGCCAGGGGGACGTCCCGATCTACCTCTCCGACTGCGCGCGGCTCTTCGGCCTCGACCAGTGGCGACCACGTCGAAGCGCCAGCCAGGTGTTGACCGATATCCACGAGTGGGTGGCTTCCGATCCGGAGCGGATCGCCGCCGCGCTGAACGTCGAGTCCCAACGGAAAGGAGAAGTGAGCCAGATGCCGGTAGCGATCATCACGGGGGCAGGGGGCCTGATCGGCTCGGAGGCGGTCGAGCACTTCATCGCCGAGGGCTTCGACGTCGTCGGCATCGAGAACGACATGCGGGCTAGCTTCTTCGGCCCCGAGTCCTCGACCTCGCACGTGACCGAGCGGCTCGTCTCCGAGTACGACTCCTTCCACTGGGAGAACGCCGACATCCGCGACGTCGAGGGGGTCGAGCGGATCTTCGCCAAGCACGCCGGTCGGATCGAGCTGGTGGTCCACACCGCCGCCCAGCCCTCGCACGACTGGGCCGCCTCGGATCCGCAGACCGACTTCGGCGTCAACGCCAACGGCACCCTCAACCTGCTCGAGGCTGCCCGCGCCCACTGCCCCGAGGCTCCCTTCATCTTCTGCTCGACCAACAAGGTCTACGGCGACACGCCCAACCGGCTGCCGCTGCAGTCGCTGGAGAAGCGCCTGGAGCTGCCCGAGGACCATCCCTACTACAAGGGGATCGACACCAGCATGTCGATCGACTCCTCGACCCACTCGCTGTTCGGCGTCTCCAAGGCGGCCGCCGACCTGCTGGTGCAGGAGTACGGGCGCTACTTCGAGATGCCCACCGTCGCCTTCCGCGGCGGCTGCCTGACCGGCCCCCAGCACGCCGGCGCCAAGCTGCATGGCTTCCTCGCCTACCTGATGAAGTGCACCGTCACCGGCACCCACTACACCGTCTTCGGCTACGAGGGCAAACAGGTCCGCGACAACATCCACTCCGCCGACCTGATCGCCGCCTTCGACGCCTTCCGCAGGGCCCCGCAGCCGGCCGCGGTCTACAACATCGGCGGCGGTCGCTTCTCCAACTGCTCGATGCTGGAGGCGATCGACGTCTGCGAGCGGATCTCCGGCCGCGAGCTGAGCTGGGAGATGGGCGAGGAGCCGCGGATCGGCGACCACCGCTGGTGGATCTCCGACCTGGCGCCGTTCCAGGCCGACTACCCGGACTTCGAGCTGCGCTACGGGATCGAGGAGATCCTGCAGGAGATGTACGAGCAGAACCTCGAGCGCTGGACCGCGAGCATCGCGTGAAGCTCTCGGTCGTGATGCCGGCCCAGAACGAGGAGGGCTCGGTCGGGGCGACGGTCGAAGGGGTGGTCGAGGCGCTCGAGCGCGACCAGATCGACTACGAGGTCGTCGTCGTCAACGACGGCAGCGAAGACTCGACCGAAGCCGTGGTCGCGGCGATCGGCGAACGCAACCCGCGCGTGCGCGTGCACCGGTCGCACTACGAGCGCGGCTTCGGGATGGCGATCCGCGCCGGCCTCGACGTCTTCGAGGGCGACGCGGTGGCGATCGTGATGGCCGACGCCTCCGACAATCCCGCGGACCTGATCCGCTACCACCGGCTGCTCGAGGAAGGTTGGGACTGCGCTTTCGGCTCGCGCTTCATGCCGGGGGCCAAAGTCCACGATTACCCGCGCCTCAAGTACGCGATCAACCGGCTTGCCAACCAGTTCATCCGCCTGCTCTTCCGTCACCGCTACAACGACACCACCAACGCCTTCAAGGCGTATCGGCGCGAGGTGATCGAAACGGTCCAGCCGCTCCTCTCCAAGCACTTCAACCTCACCGTCGAGCTGCCGCTGAAGGCGATCGTCCGCGGCCACACCTTCGCCGTGGTCCCGACCAACTGGACCAACCGCACCAGCGGCGTGCCGAAGTTGGCGATGAAGGAGATGGGCAGTCGCTACCTGTTCATCGTCCTCTACGTTTGGCTCGAGAACGCACTCAGCCGCGGCGATTATCACGTTCACAAAGCCGAGCGACGGGCTGCGGCCCGCGAGGGGGCCGGCGGCCAGTCAGGCTAGGCCGCGGCGGTTCAGGACGGATCGCGGCTGAGGGGAGCCGCTCGCCACACGAGGGTCGCCAGGGCTCCGGCGAAGCCCAGCATCGCTGCCAGGGCGGCGAGGTCGCTGAGGGGGAAGGTGGCGCTGACGAGGACGTGGTTGGTGGCCAGCGCCGGCCCCAGCGCCACCGCAAGGAGCTCGACGGTTCGCAGGGAGAGGATCGCGCGGACTATCTTCGAGCGCAGCCAGGGGAAGCCGTTGTGCGCCTGCTGCAGTGCGACCGCCGCGAAGAGGACGAGGACCCAGGCGTGCAGCCCCTCCCGCAACATTCCCGTCTGCGACGCGCCCCAGTAGATCGTGAAGGCGAGGAAGGGCACGACGACGGTCGCGGTGACCGGCCAGGGCCAGAGACGGCCGGCGCGGAAGAGGGAGACGACCAGCAGCGGGAAGAAGAGGATCCCGGCGCCGAAGGGGATGCCATCCCAGTACTGGAAGAAAAAATGGATCGAGCTGGGTGAGGGGCCTTCGAACGAGTTGATCCAGATCGATTTGTCGAAGAAAAGCGGCAACATCATCGGTACCAGGGTGTTGCCGACCGACTCCAATCGATAGGCGAGCCAGTCGATCGCCGCGGGGTGGGCTTCGACACCGGCGACCTCGAGGTACTGGGTGAAGCCGTCCTGCGAGTAGTGCGAGCCGTTGACCAGGCGCCAGGCGATCAGGCTGATCGCCGTGCCGAGCACGACCAGGACCGCCGCCTTGATCTGCGGCCGCTTCCAGACCGCGCCGCGCAGCGGCCAAAGCGCCAGCAGCCCGACCCCGGAGATCCCCAACAGCGCCCCCGGGTGCATCAGGTAGCCGAGCCCGACCAGCAAGCCCGAGCGGAACGGCTGGCGTTCGATCACGCAGATCCCGGCGAGCAGGACGAAGGCGGCGCCGAGTAGCTTCGGCCAGGTGAACCAGATTTCGTGGACGAGGAAGGGGGTGGTCGCGGCAAGCAGCACGGCCAGTCGAGCCGCCGCCCCGCCGCCGAGCCGCCGGACCAGGTCCCAGAGCGCCAGGAAGGCGGTCGAGGCGAAGGTCATCATCGCCACCCGGTAGGCCATGAAGCCCTCGGGATCGAACGGCAGCCAGGGTTTTTCCGGCAGCCCTTCGGGTGGCCGGGTGCCACTGAGGAAGACGATCGGGGTGCTGGCGAGGCCGGCCAGCGGACCGCGGCTGGAGAAGTTGTAGGGGGAGAAGTAGGAGGCGCCGAGCTCGCTGTAGGGGGTGGTGCCGTGGGCGGCCATCTGCGGGATCAGGAAGGAGATGCGGCTGTCGGAGCGGTTGCCGACCTCGAGCGTGCGTGAGATCCCGCCGCGGTAGAGCTCGCCGTCGGGGCCACCGGACCAGACCGCGCGGGCGATCGCGAAGCCGAGGGCACAGCCGACGACGAGCAGCGCGAAGCGCTCCTCGCGCTCGAGCAGGTCCTCGGGGCCCGCCGCGAGGATGCCGCCGAGCAGCAGGCCGAGCACAGGCGCGAAGACGGCGAAGCAGGCGAGCCGCGGCTCGAGCTGGTTGGACAGGACCCAGGCGGCGGTGCCGGTGACGACCAGCAGCGCCAGGCCCGGCAGCGCCAGGAAGCCGAGGCTGGGCCGCCGTGAGCCCTCTCCGGCGCGCCAGAGCAGACCGGGGCCGAGCAGCAGCGTCACCGCCAGGGCGGTGGCGCAGAGGACCCGTACCAGGTCGAGCAGCTGCTCCCCCTTGCCGGTGTCGTAGGCGAAGCTGGGCTGGGCGACGACGCCGAGCAGGCAGCTGAGCACTGCCAGGCCCCAGAGGACGAGGAGGGCCGCCCTCTCCCGGGTCACCGTCATCGGCTGGCCGCCCGCCTCCGGACTAGGCGTCCTTGCGGCCGACCACGAGGAACTGCTTGCCGAGCAGCTTCCAGGCGGCCGGCGTCTTCAGGTAGAGATTGGTCAGCTTCGGCGAGGGAGGCAGGATGCCGCGGAAGGAGTACGGCAGGTAGCGGGGGATCGTGCGCTCGACCTCGAACCCGGCGGCGTAGAGGTGCTCGCCGATCGCCACGTGGGTGAGCGCGACGTAATGGTCGGCGCAGTCCCAGTACTCGTCGGAGCAGTAGCGGTAGTTGGGCCCCATGATCGCGATGCGGCCACCCTTCTCCATCGCGTCACGCATCTTTTCCAGGAAGGAGGCGATCGCCTCCTGGTCATAGAGGTGCTCGAGGAAGTTGGAGACGAAGACGCCGTCGAAGTGATCCTGGGGCAGCTCGGCGTCCATGATCGGCGCCGTGATCACCTTCGTGTCGGGCTTGTGCGCGGCCTCGTCGTAGCTGACCGCGTCGACAGCCCAGGTCTCGGCCGCCGGCACGGCGCCGATGAACTCGCCCCGACCGGCCGCCGGATCGAGGACCTTCCGCGGCCGCCCCATTACCTCGTGGACGTGGGGGCCGATCTCCTTCCAGACGGCGATGCGGCCGTTCTGGTCGATGTCGCGGAATCGATAGGTGTAGAGGCGCTCGTAGTTCATGTCAGAAGGTCTGCTCCTTGGTCAGGGTGGGGCGGCAGGTTATGCGAACTACCGGCGACGATGGCCGGGGAGCGCGGACATCGCCCCGATCGCCCTGCGCGGCGAGGGCGGCTTGCGCCTGGCCCAATTGAGAAGGGCGCCAAGCCACGGGCGACCGCGGCGGAGGTTGGGATTGCCGTAGGGGTCGACGGCGGCGAGCGCACCCCAGCGGCGAACCATTTGTGCGACCTCCCAGGACTTCACCTCCGCCTCACGAGTCGAGGACTCGAAGTGGTAGGCGATCAAGTCGGGGTCGTAGACGATCCGGTGTCCCGCTCGGTACACCTTGAGGCAGTAGTCGACGTCGTTGAAGTTCACCGGCAGCAGCTTCGTCAGCCCACCCACCTCGTCGAAGACCGAGCGTGGGCTCATCACGCAGGCGGCGGTGACTCCGAGACAGTTGCGGGCGATCCGAACCGCGTTGAAATAGCCGCGGAAGTCGCCCGCGAAGCCGTGGTAGTGGTGGCCGGGGAGGCCGTGGTCGAAGCCGATGCCCACGTGCTGCAGGCGGCCGTCGCCCCACAGCAGACGCCCGCCGACGGCGCCGACTCCCTGCAGCGACGAATACATGACCATTCGCTCGAGCCAGTTCGGCGTCGTCACTTCGATGTCGTCGTTGAGCAGCAGCAGGTGCTCGCCCTCGCTGCGGACGGCGCCGAGGTTGATCTTGGCGGAGAAGTCGAAGGGGCCGGTGAACTTGACCAAGCGGAGGCGCTCGCCGGCGATGTCGCGAAGCTCGGTCATCACCACGGGGGGGGTCGACTCGTCGACGACGCAGACGATCTCGTAGTTCTCGTAGGTCGAGCGCTCGACGATGCTGCGGACGCAGTTGACGACCAGGACTTTGTCCTCGAAGTTGATCTGGCGGATCTGACCGTTGGTCGGGATCACGATGCTGACCAACGGTTCCTGCTTCAGCTCCGGCTCCAGGTGCAACACGCTGGGATCCTCGGCGTCGCGCTCGACCCGCGCCGGCAGCCCGATCCGGTCGCAGTGAGCCTGCACCGCGCGGACGCCGGCTTCGTAGGCGTAGGGCTTCACCGCTCCGCCGACGGCGGCGGAGGTCGGGACCGTGCGCCAGTGATAGAGGACTCGCGGCACGTGCGCGACGGCCCGCGCCCGCTCGGTTACCCGCAGCACCAAGTCCCAGTCCTGCGAGCCCTCGAAGTCGGGGTCGAAGCCACCGACCTCGTCGACGAGGGCGCGGCGGAAAACGCTGAAGTGGCAGGTGTACATCTGCGTCCGCATCCGCTCCGGCGACCAGTCGGGCTTGAAAAAGGGTTCGGAATGGCGGCCGCCGACCCCGATCTTGTCCTCGTCGGTGTAGACGTAGTCGGTGACGGGATTGGCGTCGATCGCCGCGGCCACGAGCTCCAACGCTTCGGGATGGAGCGCGTCGTCGTGGTCGAGCAGGGCGACGAATTCGCCGCTGGCCATCGCCAGGGCGTCGTTGGACGCGGCGACGATGCCGCCGTTGGTCTCCCGGTACTGCGCCCGCACCCGCGGGTCCGCCGCCGCGGCCGCGTCGATGATCTGGCGCACCGCGGGTTCCTGGGAGGCGTCGTCGACCAGGCACAGCTCCCAGTCGGCGCAACTCTGCCGCCGCACCGAGGCGAGCATCTTGGAGAGCACGTCCGGCGGCGTTTCGAAGACCGGCGTCAGAATCGAGAAGCGAGGCGAGCTCATCGCGGCGGGCCGGTCAGCGACTCAGCAACCGCATCAGGGCGCCGATCGCCTTGCCGAGAATCGGCACCTGCGAGCCGACCTTGGTTTTGATCGCGTTGATGCGTTGCCAGCGATCCTGGAGCTCGGCGTTTTCGCCCATCACGGTGCCGATTTCGACCTCCTTGCCGATCAGCAGGTCGCGCAGGCGAAGGATCTCCTGGTTGCGGCTGTCGAGCTCATGAAGCAGGTCGGGCCTGCTGCCGATGCCGCCGCCGTCCTCCAGCTCGGCGAGCCGCTCCTGCGACTGCAGCAACGAGGCTCGCACCTCGGCCACCTCGGTCCGCAGCCGTGCCCAGCCGCGGTCATAGCGGCGCACGATCTCCGCCGGCGCGGCGTCCTGGCGGCTGTAGAGGGCGGCCCAGGGAGAGATGTAGGAGAGGTCGCGGTCGAGCTCACGAAAGAACCCCTGCTCGGCCAGCTTCGCCGACCAGCCCTCGGGCGGCAGCACGTTGAGATGGGTTGGCTCGCCGAAGTCGCCGGGGGTGCTCGAGATCAGCAACCGGTCGGTCGCGTTGCAGAGGCTTTCGATCGCCTGGTCGCTCTCGGTCGGGGGGATGTGCTCCAGCACCTCGATGCAGGTGATGAGGTCGTAGCGGCGGCCCAGTGGCTCGCTCAGCGAGGCGACCCGGCAGTGCTCGGCAACGGACTCGTGGACCTGGGAGATCGCGTACTCGGAGACGTCGATCCCAGCGGCATCGACGCCGCGCTTGCGCAGCTCCTCGACCAGGAAGCCCATCGCACAGCCGGCGTCGAGGACCGAGGTGGGGTGGAATTCACGCACGATCGAGTCGGCGACGCCGCCGAAGAACGCGAGCCAGCGGTCGTTGCGCTCGTAGGGACCGCCGCCGCCCCAGTAGTTGGAGTAGTAGGTGGCTCCGTAATCTGCTTCGGGTCCCGGCTGGCCGCCGGGACTGGTCGAGGTTGCCTCGGACATCCGCGGGCAGTCTACTCAGAGCCCCGCCGCTGAGCAGCCGCGACACCTGCATACACTCCCGCACCGCGATGGAGAGGTTGAACCGCAACGCACCGGCTCTGCTGCTGGCCGCTGCGGCTCTGGGAGCCGCGCTTCTAACCGTGGTCCTGACCTGGAAGATGAGCTTCTACGCGGATACGTGGGAGCTCTTGATGAACCGGCGGGACCCCAGCGTGGAGACGCTGCTGGAGCCGCACAACGAGCACTGGGTCCTCTTTCCAACCCTCTTCCAAGAGCTCTTCCTGCGGCTCTTCGGGATGACCTCGGCGCTGCCCGAATACCTCCTCCTGACCGCCTTCCTGGTCGGCACGGCGCTACTGATCTACGTCTACATGAAGCGACGCGTCGGGCCCTGGTTGGCACTCTTCGCGGCGATCCTCGTGCTCTTCCTCGGGCCCGCCTGGGAGGTGCTGCTGTGGCCGTTCGAGATCAGTTTCTGCGGCCCGGTCCTGCTCGGCCTGGCAGCGCTGCTGGCGCTCGAACGCGAGGACCGCCGTGGCGACCTCGCCGCCTGCGCCTGCCTCACCCTTGCCCTCGGGTTCTCCAGCCTGGCGCTGCCCTTCATCATCGGTGCCGCCGTTGCCGTGCTGCAAGGCCGGCGGCAGACCTGGCTTTCCCGCGCCTACGTCTTCGCGATCCCGGCGCTGGTCTTTCTCGCCTGGTACCTCGGCTGGGGCCACGACGCCGAATCGCACATGTCCCTGCGCAACGTCCTCGCGGCGCCGCGCTTCGTCGCCGAAACTGTCGCCGTCTCCCTCGGCGGCCTAGTCGGACTCGGGACCAGCCCGGAAACCGGTGCCATCGACGCGGCCTGGGGGAAGGCTCTGCTGGTCGCCCTGGTGATCGCCGTGGGCTTCTGGATCCAGCGCCGGCGCCGAATCTACGCCGGCCTTTGGCCGATCGCCGCCGTGGCGCTCAGCAACTGGCTGCTGACCGCGTTCAACGCCTTCGCCGGGCGCGACCCGACCGCTAGCCGTTACCAGTACACGGGTGCCATCTTCATCCTGCTGATCCTCGCCAACCTCTTCCAGGGGGTGCGGCTCGGCCGGGGCGCCGTGATCGCCGGCGCGGCGCTGACCGTTCTCGCCGTGGGGTCGAATCTGGTCGTTCTCCACAATGGCGCCGACTTCTTGAAGGAACAGGCAGTGCTGACCCGCGCCGACACGGCAGCGCTGGAGATTGCTCGCGGCGAGGTCGATCCGGGATTCCAGCTCAGCCCCGAAGTCGCCGGCACCGGCGTCCTGATCGACATCTCCGCCGCGCCCTATTTCGAAGCGGTCGACGAATACGGTTCCCCCGCCTACTCGGTGGCCGAGCTGGTCGACGCTCCCCAGGTGGGCCGGCGCCAGGCCGACGTCGTCCTGGCGCAGGCGCTGGCGATCTCGAGCGTGACCCAGCTCGGGGAATACGTCGCCAACCCGGCCCCCGACTGCGTCGAGGTGGGCGGCGGGGGCGCCGGTCCGGTCGAGGTCGCGGTTGCCGACGGCAGCCGGATCGAACTCGCGGCCGGGCCGCCCGGCTCGTTCTCGATGCGACGCTTCTCGGTCGGCGATTACCCGGTGCCGTTGCAGGGCGCGGAAGGCGAATCGACGACCAGCTTGCGGATCCCCCCCGACCGCGTCGCGCGGCCCTGGCTCCTGCACGTCGAGGCGGCTCAGGCGGCGCGCGTCTGCCCCGCCTGACCTGACTCGTCCGTGACGGCCTAGAGGTCCTCGGCGATCCGCGGCGCCTCGCGGTGGAAGACCCAGACGGCGTAGGCGCATACCGCGACGAAGATCGCCGCGGCGGGGAGCAGGTGCCACTTGCCGCCCGCCGCTTCGGCGGCGGTGGGCGCGTTCGGTTCAGCCAGGATCCAGACTCGGATCTGCTGGAAGATCACCGCGATCGGGTTCAGCATCAGCACCCTTTCGATCGGTGGGTCATCCAGCTGCTCGATTGGATAGAGCACCGGCGTCGCGTAGAAGAGGACCTGCGCCAGCACGACCCAGATGATCGCGATATCGCGGAAGCGGACGTAGAGGACGGAAAGCATCATGCTGACCGCGCAGGTGAGTACGAACAGCGCCGCCACCGCGAAGGGGAAGAGCAGCCAGGTCCAGGTTGGGTCCACTCCCCAGGCGAGGATGAAGACGAAGACGATGGTCAGGTTGAGGAGGAAGTTGAAGCTGCTGGTGAGGACGACCGAGAGCGGAATCACCAGGCGTGGGAACTGGGTCTTGCGCACCACCGCCTCCTGCGAGACGACCGAGGTGACGGCGTTCTGCGTCGCTTCCTGAAAAAGGGTGAAGAGGACGATTCCGAGCAGCAGCAGGACCGGGTAGTTCGGCAGCTCGCTGCCGATTTTGAAGACCCTGGTGAAGACGAAGAGCAGGACCCCGAACAGCATCAGCGGCCGAATTAGCGACCAGACGTAGCCCAGCACGGTGCCGAAGTAGGTGCGTTTGAACTCGGTCACCGCGAGCAGCCAGAGCAGATCGAAGAAGCGGCGGGCGCCGCCGCCGAGCGCCGAGGGACCGCTCACCTCGCGCAGCGGCCCGACGGGGGTGAGGGGCTTGCTCACCGTTTGCCTCCGTCGCCCGCCACGGCCTCGATCTGGTGCGGCAGGGTGACCATGCCGCCATAGTGGGCGGAGCCGAAGACGACGAAGTTGAGAGCGTTGTGGACGTAGAGCGCGACCCCGGCGGCGTTGGCGCGATTGACCCCGCAGTGGACGAAGTAGTGCCCTGGATTGAGCAGGTTGTCGATCTGGGCGGTGATCTCGATCCGTTCCCCGGCGCCGAGCTCGAGGCCGCCGTCGGTTCCGGCGACGATCGCCCCGAGGTCGGAGACGGCGATCCCGTCCGCGTTCATCACCGTGAAGCCGACCGCCAGCCCGGGGTTCTCACCGATCGTTTCCAGTTCCGCCCGCAGTCTGAATTTGGCCCCGTGTTCGAGGTTGGTCAGCTTGTTCCCCGCCTCGTCCTCGATCCAGGCGCCGAGCAGCCGTACCTCATCGCTGCCTCCCTTGGTCGCCTCGTGGACCTCCGGGCTGCCGCGTTCGAAGTTCAGCTGCAGGTACTCGCGGCCGATCTCGTCGGGGGCGCCGATGTGCTGGACGCGGCCGTCGTCGATCAGCATCGCCCGGTGGCAGTAGGTCTCCACGGTCGACATCTCATGGGTGACGAGGATGATCGTCTTGCCGTCGTCTTTCATCGCGTGGAAGACGTCGGCGCACTTCTGCTGGAAGGCGGCATCGCCAACCGCGAGCACCTCGTCGATCAGCAGCACGTCGGCGTCGGCCTGCAGCATCGCCGCGAAGGCGAGCCGGACCATCATCCCCGAGGAGTAGTTCTTCAGTTTCAGGTCGGCGAATTCCTCGAGTTCGGCGAACTCGATCACCGAATCGATGCGACCGCGAGTCTGCTGCGGGGTCAGGCCCATCATCACCCCGTTGAGGACGACGTTTTCACGCGCCGTCAGGTCGGGGTTGAAGCCGACCCCGAGCTCGATGAACGGCGCCAGCCGTCCCGCCATCCGAACCGTCCCGGCGTCGGCGCGGTAGATGCTGGCGAGCAGCTTCAGCAGCGTGCTCTTGCCGGAGCCGTTGCGGCCGACGATCCCGAAGAACTCGCCCTGGTAGACGTCGAAGGAGACGCCGTCGAGCGCTCGCAGCACCCGGACCTCGTTGGCGGAGAAGGGCCGCACGAAGCGCTCCTTGAACGAGTCGACCCGTTGGGTCGGGATGCGAAAGGCCTTCTCGAGGTCGCGCGCTTCGATCGCAAGGGGAGCGTCGCGCCCCGTTGACTCTGAGCGGGCTATGGGCCCGCCCTCCGGCGGGCGATGGCGTCGCGACCCTTTGCCAATGCCCGCTTTGCCCGCGCCTTCCAGATCTGGGACTGACCGGAGACGGACAGGCTGGGCTGCCACGGTGGCACCGGGAGCGATCCCTGCTTGCGCAGGATGACGGTGAACTCGTCGCCAACCCGGGCTGCCGCTTCCAAATCGAAGGCCTGCCCGGACCGCTCGCGGATCACCTCGATCAACCGCAGGAACTCGGCCTCGGTCCAGACGTGCATGTGGATCGAGTATTTGGCGTCTTCGAGCTGGCGCGCCCGCATCTGCACCCACTCCTCGCTCGGTTGCGCGCCGTCGTCGCGAACCTCGCCGCTGTCGTCGAGCACGAGCCGGCACCATTCCTCGTAGTGCTCGGCGCGAGAGCGCTCGCCGCCCTGTTCGTGATCTTCGATCATGTGCTCGAGCGGCGTCAACGGGCGGCGGAAGTCGAAGCTGAACCGCTTGTCCGGGACGGTGTAGAAGAGGATCCCGCCCGGCTTCAGTTTCTCGAGGTGGGCGAGGACGGTGCCGATCGGGTCCTCGGTGTGCTCGAGGAAGTGGTTGGCGACGATGAAGTCCTGACTCTCGGCGGCCACCGTGGCCAGCGTCTCGCCGTTGTCGACGACGTCGACCTCAGTCAGGTCGAGCTTGGCCAGCTCGGGGTACTCGCGCCGCAGATCCGCGACGCTCAGCCGGTCGACGTTGTGCGCCATCGCGTGGGCCGGGACCGCCAGCGGCCGATGCAGGGCGCCGATCTCCAGTCCCTGGCCGAGCAGATAGCTGTTGGCGAAGGCGGTACGGGTGTCGAGGTAGACGGGAATCGGATCGCGTTTGCTCGCGAGTTCTTCCGGCTTTTCGATCGTGCTCATCGGCTGCAGGCTACCTTCCGTTTCGGCAGTGGTGATCCGACGCCGGGGCCTGGCGGGCCCATTGCCACGTCGTCTTGGCTCCCTCCTCAACCGGCGAGCGGCGCCGGAGTTGCTGGCACTTGCAATGGCTCGTCACACAGGTACTTCCCGAGATAAGTAGGGTTCCAGCCTCGCATGGAGCCCTTGAAGGGACTGATTCTCTCGGGCGGCGCGGGAACGCGGCTGCGCCCGATCACGCACACCTCCGCCAAGCAGTTGGTGCCGGTGGCGAACAAGCCCGTCCTGTTCTACGGGATCGAGGCGTTGGTCGAGGCGGGGGTGACCGAGATCGGGATCATCATCGCGCCGGAGACCGGCGCGGAGATCCGCGAGGCGGCCGGCGACGGCTCTGACTTCGGCGCCAAGATCACCTACATCGTTCAGGACTCGCCCGCGGGTCTCGCCCACGCAGTGCTGACGGCGAAGGACTTCATCGGCGACTCGCCCTTCGTCATGTACCTCGGGGACAACCTCCTGCGCGACGGGCTGCGCGGCCTCGTCTCGACCTTCGAAAGTGAGGAACCGGACGCGCTGATCCTGCTGACCCCGGTCGACGATCCCCAGTCCTACGGCGTCGCCGAACTCGACGGCGAGCGAATCGTGCGGCTGATCGAGAAGCCCAAAGACCCGCCGTCGAACCTAGCCCTGGTCGGGGTCTACCTCTTCAGCCCGCTGATCTTCGACGCCTCGGAAGCGCTCGAGCCCTCCTGGCGCGGCGAGCTCGAGATCACCGAGGCGATTCAAGGCTTGATCGACGACGGCCGCCGGGTCCAGTCCGAGGTGGTGCGCGGCTGGTGGAAGGACACCGGTCAGCTCGCTGACATGCTCGAGGCCAACCGGCTCGTGCTCGAGGAGCTGGAGACGCGCCTGGAGGGCGAGATCGACGAGGGCTCGCGGGTCGAGGGCCGCGTCGTCGTCGAGGCCGGTGCCAAGTTGATCCGCTCGGTCGTCCGCGGCCCGGCGGTGATCGGTGCCGACGCCTGTATCGAGGACGCCTACATCGGCCCCTACACCTCGCTTGGCGAGGGAGTCCACGTGCGGCGCTCCGAGGTCGAGCACTCGATCGTCCTCGCCGGCTCGGTGGTCGAGGACCTGGGGACGCGGATGGAGGCCAGCCTGCTCGGCCGCAACGTCAAGCTGACCCGCAGCGACGGTCCCCCGAAGACGCTTCGGCTCTTGGTCGGCGACCGCTCCGAGATCGAAATCGTCTAGCACGCCGGTGACGCCATGAGCGGCGGCAGCCTTTTCGTCCTGGCGGTGGTTCAGCTGGTGCTGACCGCGGCGCCGGGGGTTGCGGCAACGCTTGCTGCGGCGCGGCTCGGGGAGCGCCGGCTGCCGGTCCTGCTCGGGATCGCCCTCGCCGCAAGTGGTGCCGCGGCGATGCTGGCCTTCTGGGTCTACTACCTCGCCCCCTCCCTGGGCCCCTCCTGCGCCTACGCGATCTTCTTCGCTTCGATCGCGCTCGCGATCTGGGCCTGGCCTGCGCTCGCCGGCGAGCATGCGCTCCTGCGAGCGCTGGCGATCCCGTTGGCGCTGTGGGCGCTCGGATCGCTCTTCATCATCTTCTTCGGCTTCCTCCACGGCGGCATGGATACGGCGCTGAACACTGCCAACACCCGCTTCTCGACCCAGCCCAACCAGCTCGCCTCCGACAACTTCATCCCCTACTTCTTCGCCGACTGGATGTTCGCCGGACACCCCGGATCGGCGCCGATCTTCGAACCCGGCTGGCACTTCAGCGACCGACCGCCGCTGCAGGTCGGCTACGTCCTCTCGCAGCGGATCTTCGGCTGGGACCCGATGACGCTGCACGCTCAGCTGCTCGGCGTCCTCGTGCAGCAGCTCTGGATCGTCGGGCTGTGGGCGGTGCTGCTCGCGGCTCGCGTCTCCGCCCGCACCCGCGGCCTGGCGATCGTCGCGGCGCTGGTCAGCGATGTGGCCATCCTCAACGCCTTCTACGTCTGGCCGAAGCTGCTCGCCGCGGCCTTCGTCCTCGCCGCTCTGGCCCTGGTCGTCTCGACCGACGGCTCGCTGTTGCGCCGCAGCCCCGGCACGGTCGTTCTCTTCGGAGCCCTGGTCGGCCTCGCCTACCTCTCGCACGGCTCCAGCGTCTTCGGGCTGATCCCGGTCGTGATCCTGGCCCTGGCCAAGGGGCTTCCGAACCCGCGCTGGGTAGCGGCCGGCATCGCCGCGGCGTTGCTGCTGATCCTTCCCTGGACGGCCTATCAGCGCTACGGCGATCCTCCCGGCGATCGGGTCGTCAAGTGGGGCCTGGCGGGGGTGACGGAGATCGACGACAAGGGGGTCGGCGAGGCGGTCGTCGACGCCTACCGCGAAGCCGGGTTGGGCGGCGCCCTCGACAACAAGCTGCAGAACTTCCTGACGATGGCCGGAGGCGGACCCGACGCCGACGTCAGGGGACTCGAATGGATCCGCTTCGGCAGCGCCTTCACCGATACCTCGCAGGCGGTTGAGGCGATCGGCGAGGGCAGGTTCGAGGCGGCGGTCTCGGCGATCCGCGAGAGCAGGTTCTCGCATCTGCTCTGGGCCTTCGGGGTGCTGATCCTCGGCCTGCCGGTGATTGCGCTTGGGGCCCGGCGCGGTCGCCCTCCCGAGGGTCCGGAGTGGAGCTTCGCCCGCGCCTGCCTTTTCGTCTTCGGCGTCGGCGCGGTGATCTGGGGGCTGGTCATGTTCGGCAACGTGACCGGCCGTGCGATCGTCATCTCCGGCTCGCTGGCGCTGCCGCTGATCGGCATCGCCGGGATCGTCGCCGGCCTGCGAGCCGTCCGTTCGCGCTGGGCCGAGTGGCTGGTCGGGATCAACGCCATCACCGTTCTGGCCCTCTACACCCCGGTGCTGGAACCGATGCCGGACACCTCCTACCGCGTCTTTTCGATGTTGGCGGCGGCACTCAGCCTGGCCGCTTTCGTCTGGGTCGCCTTCGGCGGCCGTGAAGCTCAGGGCTCTCCAATAACTTTGGCCTCGTGACGGAGGTGACGCCAGACATGAGCGGGGGGAGCCTGCTCGTCCTCGCGCTGGTGCAACTGGTCCTGATCGCGATGCCGGGCGTCGCGGCCACCCTGGTCGCGCTGCGCCTCGGCGCCCGCGAGGAGCCGGTTCTGCTCTGCGCCGGGCTCGTCGGCAGCGGCGTCGGCGCGATCGTGACCTTCTGGCTCTACCTCGCCCTGCCGTCGCTCGGCCCGGCCTGCGCCTACACGCTGTTCTTCGGCTCGATCGTCGTGATCGTCTGGCTGTGGCCGCGCCTGTCGGCACACCGGGACCTGCTGAGGCGCCTCTCGGTTCCGCTCGGCCTCTGGGCGCTCGCCTGCCTCTTCGTCGTCTTCTTCGGCTTCTTCGCCGGCGGCACCGAGAGCTCGTTGCAAACCGCCGCCGTCCGCTTCGGAACCTCGCCGACCCCGTTCGCCTCCGACAATTACATCCCGCTCTTCTTCTCCGATTGGATCTTCTCCGGCAGCCCGGGTTCGCCGCCCGTATTCGAACCGGGCTGGCTGCTCAGCGACCGGCCGCCGCTGCAGATCGGCTACGTGCTGACTCAGCGCGATTTCGGCTGGGACCCGGTCGGACTGCACTACGAGCTGCTGGGGGTGATGATCCAGCAACTCTGGGTGGTCGGGATGTGGGCTCTGCTGACGGCCGCCCGGGTGACGTCCCGGACGCGCGCGCTGGTGATGTTCGCGGCGCTGGTCAGCGACGTCGCCATCGTCAACGCCTTCTACGTCTGGCCGAAGCTGCTCGGCGGTGCCTTCATCGTCGCGGCGCTGGCGCTCGTCGTCGATCCGCGGGGGTCGACGCTGAGGCGGGCGCCATGGACGGTCGTCCTGCTGGGCGCCCTCGCCGGGCTCGCGTTCCTCTCACACGGGACCAGCAGCTTCGGGTTGATTCCCCTGGCGGCGATCGCGCTCTGGCGGGGGCTGCCGGGGAGGCGCTGGCTCGCCACCGGCACCGCTGTCCTACTCCTCCTCGTGGTCCCGTGGATGGCCTACCAGCAGTACGGAGACCCACCCGGGGACAGGCTGCTGAAGTGGTCGCTGGCCGGGGTGGCGGAAATCGACGATCGCGGCACCTTCGAGACCATCACCGACGCCTACGGCGACGCCGGTCTCGGCGGCACGATCGACAACAAGCTGAGCAACTTCACGATGATGGCCGGCGCCAATCCTGGCGGTGCGGTCCCGGCGCCGGGGCAGTTTCCCTTCGGAGACGTCGTGCACGAGACCGGCGACATGGTGAGCGCGGTCGCCGACGGCCGGCTGACCACTGCGGTCTCGAAAGCGCGCGAGATCAAACATTGGCACCTGTTCTGGGCGTTTGGCTTGCTGCTTCTCGCCCTGCCGGCGATCCTCGTCGGACGGCTTCGGGGGGGCTGGCGCGAGAGCGACGACTGGCGATTCGCGCGCCTTTGCCTGATCTTCTTCGCGATCGGGGTGGTCTGCTGGGGCCTACTGATGTTCGGCAACGTGGCGGGGAGGGCGGTCGCGACTTCGGCCTCCCTGGCGCTGCCCCTGGTGGGAATCGCCGGGCTGGTCGCCGGCCTGCGGGCCACCTACCCGCGCTGGGCGGACTGGCTGGTCGGAGCGAACGTGCTCAGCGTGCTCGTCATCTACACGCCGTACCTGGGGTTGCCCGCCGACCGTTCCTACTCGACCTTCGCGGCGCTCGTCTTCCTCGGCAGCCTCGCCGCCTTCCTCGCGCTATCCCTCTCCTCCCGCGCCGCGGCGTCGCGGGCGGAGGCGAGCGTGCCGGCCGCGCCGCCGGCCATCCTCGGCGGCGCGGCGGCGCCCGCGGACGACTAGCCTGTCCGGGCTCGTGGAGTTGATCGCCATCCAACTCAGATGAAGCTGCTAGTGACCGGCGCCGCCGGGATGCTGGGCCGCGACCTGATGCTCGCCGCCGGCAACGCCGGCCACGACGTGGTCGGCTTTGGCCGCGCCGAGCTCGACATCAGCGATGCCGAGACGGTCAAGCGCAAGATCGACCTCGAGCGCCCCGACGTCGTCATCAACAGCGCCGCCTGGACCGACGTCGACGGCGCCGAGACCGCTGAGGAGCAAGCCTTTGCGGTCAACGGCACCGGCGCCGGCAACGTCGCCGCGGCCGCCGCCGCGGTCGGTGCCAGCGTCGTCTACGTCTCCACCGACTACGTCTTCGACGGGACCAAGAACGAGCCCTACGTCGAGAGCGACCAGCCGGCCCCGCTGTCGGCCTATGGCCGCACCAAGCTCGCCGGCGAGGAGGCGACCGCGGCCGCCAACAAGCGCCACTTCGTGGTCCGCTCGGCCGGCCTCTACGGGATCGGCGGCAACAACTTCGTGGAGACGATGCTGCGCCTGGCCAGCGGCCAGAGCGAGGTGCTCGTCGTCCGCGACCAGGTCGGCTCGCCGACCTACACCTGGCATCTCGCCTACGGGATCGTGCGGCTGATCGAGGGGCTGGAGTTCGGCATCCACCACATGGCCGCCGCGGGGCAGTGCTCCTGGTATGAGTTCGCCCGCGAAATCTTCGAGCAGGCCAAGGTCGAGTGCAAAGTGCTCTCGGTCAGCACCGAGGAATTCGGCCGGCCGGCGGCGCGACCGCCGTTCTCGGCCCTGACCAGCCAGCGCCAGCACGCGATCCGGCTGCCCCCCTGGCAGGACGGGCTGTCCGGCTATCTCGCCCAACGCGAAGCGGAGGAAAACTAGACATGAAGCTATTGGTCACCGGCGCCGCCGGGTTCATCGGCTCGACCTACGTCCGGATCGCCGGCGACGAGCACGAGATCGTCGTCCTCGACAAGCTCACCTACGCGGGGCGTCCGGAGAACCTGCCCGATGGCGTCGAGCTGATCGAGGGGGCGATCGAGGACCCCGCGATCGTGCGCGAGGCGATGCAGGGCGCCGACGCCGTCGTCAACTTCGCCGCCGAGTCGCACGTCGACCGCTCTATCGACGACCAGGACGCCTTCGCCCGCACCCACGTGATCGGCACCGGAACCCTGCTCGACGCCGCCCGCGAGCTCGGGGTCGAGCGCTACCTTCAGGTCTCCACCGACGAGGTCTACGGCTCGATCGAGTCGGGCTCCTTCACCGAGACCTCGCCGCTGGACCCCTCCTCGCCCTACTCGGCGACCAAGGCAGCCGGTGACCTGCTGGTCTCCGCCCACGTCCACACCTACGGGATCGAAGCCTCGATCGTCCGCGGCTCCAACAACTACGGCCCGCGCCAATATCCCGAGAAGTTGATCCCGTTGATGGTCCTCAACGCGATCCACGGTGACTCTCTGCCGATTTACGGCGACGGTCGCCAGGTTCGCAACTGGCTCTACGTCGAGGATTTCTGCCGCGGCATCCACACGGTGCTGATGAACGGTCGCGCCGGCGAGGCCTACAACGTCGGCGGTCCCGACGAGTGCGAGAACCTCGAGGTCGTGAAGCGGGTGATCGAGCTGACCGGCGCCGACGAGTCGTTGATCGAGTACGTCCAGGATCGTCCCGGCCACGATCGCCGCTACTCGCTCGCCTCCGACAAGCTGCGCGACGAGCTCGGCTGGCAGGCCCAGGTCCACTTCGCCGAGGGGCTGGAGAAAACGGTCGCCTGGTACCGCGACAACGAGGAGTGGTGGGGCCCGATCCGCTCCGGCGAGTACCGCGAGTACTACGAGAAGCAATACGGGAAGAGCCTCGGCTGATGCCGGCGGCGTTGGCGACCAAGCTCGAGGGGGTCGTTCTGCTCGAGCCGGCCGTGCACGGGGACGCGCGCGGCTTCTTCGTCGAGACCTTCAGCCGCGAGGCCTGGGCGGAGCTCGGGGTGGGGGCCGAGTTCGTCCAGCACAACCACTCGCGCTCGGGTCGGGGCACCCTGCGCGGGCTCCATTTCCAGACCGAGCCGGGCCAGGCGAAGCTGCTGCGCTGCGCCCGCGGCTCGATCCTCGACGTCGTCGTCGACCTACGCCGCGACTCGCCCACCTACGGCCAGTGGGAGGGCCACGTGCTCGACGACGAGCGCCACCGCCAGCTCTTCGTCCCGATTGGCTTCGCTCACGGCTTCGTCGTGCTCAGCGACGTCGCCGACGTCGCCTACCTCGTCTCCAGCGCCTACGACCCCGCGACCGAGGCGGGCATCGCTTGGGACGACCCCGACGTCGGCGTCGATTGGCAGGTCGACGAGCCGCTGCTCTCCGAGCGCGACAGCAGCGCACCGCGCCTGTCCGAGATCGCCGACACGCTCCCCTGGTAGCTCTGATTGGCGACTTACTCACGCACGTGCGTGAGTAAGTCGCCATAGCGGCGCCCCCTAGGAGGCGTAGAAGGTCTGCATCCCGCCCTCGACCTCGTCGCCGATGTAGTCGAGCCAGGGTGGCGGGGCCGCGGTCTTGCGGGCGAGCACGATCGTCGTGTGGCCGGCCGCGGGCCAGAGCTTCGCCAGCGGCGCGCTCCAGGGCAGCGGCAGCGGGTAGAAGCCGACGCTGCGCGCGCTCTCGATCTCGTAGGCGCCGCCGCGGGCGACGAACTCGCGGAACTCGTGGAACCCGTAGCCGCGCACGTGCGGGCCGAAGACGCGGATCGAGGTCGGCTGGCGGCCCAGCGCCAGCAGCGCCCGGTTGTGCAGGCTGGCCAGGTTCGGCACCGAAAGGACCGCGTGCCCGTCCGGTCGCAGTACCCGGTGCATCTCGGTCATCGGCAGCCAGACGTTCTTCAGGTGCTCCAGCACCTGGTTGCAGACGACTACGTCGACGCTGTCGTCGGGCCAGGGCAGCCGGCCCGCTTCGAGGTCGATGCGGGCCACCTCGAGACCGCGCCCTTCGGCTTCAACGGCCGGGCCCTCGTAGACCTCGACCCCGAGCATCCGGCCGGCGCCGAGCGCCGACCCGCAGCGCTCGCTGAGGGCACCGTCCCAGCAGCCGACGTCGAGCAGGGTGGGGGCCGGGCGCTCGCCGGCGAGCCCGCGTAGCAGCCGCTCGATCCTGTCGCCCACCTCGACGAGCACCTCGGTGCAGAGTCTGTGGCTGGGCTCGGCGGGCCGGGGCTTCTGGCCGCTCATCGCGGCGCAGTGTATTGCGACGACTCGGCGGAGCCGCTGCGGTCGATCGTCGCCGCGAGCAGCTCCCGCATGCGGGTCGAGAAGGTCTCGCGCGAGAACTCGGCCGCCCGCGCCGTCAGGCGCTCCCGGTCCCACTCGGCGGCGGCGACCCGCTCGACCGCGGCCCGCAGCGCCGCCGCGGTCGGCGGCGACTCGAGCAGGACGCCGTCGACGCCGTCGCGGACGATGTCGCGGGCGCCGCCAGCGTCAAGCGCGATCACCGGCGTGCCGGCGGCGAGCGCCTCGACCATGGTGATTCCGAAGTCCTCCTCACCGACGTGAAGGAAGCCGGCCGCCCGGCGGTTGAGGTCGATCAGCTCCTCACGCGAGACCCAGCCGCGCAGCTCGACGTTGGGCGGCAGCATCGCCCGCAGCTCGTCCTCCTGCGGCCCGATCCCGACCATCGTCAGCTCGTGGGGCAGCCCGCGGAAGGCCTCGGCGACCAGCAGCGGCCGCTTGTAGGGGACCAGCCGGCCGACCCAGAGGAAGCGCCGCCGTTCCACCTCGCCGACGGGGCGCAGCTCGGCGGTCTCGACCGGCGGGTGCACGACCTCGGCCTCGCGCCCGTAGAAGCGGCGGATGCGGTCGCGCACAGCGGTGGAGTTGGCGACCAGGAGGTCGGGCCGTTGCGCCGCCTCGCGGTCGCGGCGGCGCAGCCAGCCCGAGAGCGCGCCCAGCGCCGCCCCGCGGGCGCCCTGCAGCCGCCCCCGCTCGGTGTCGGCGAGCCAGGCGTAACGCATCGGCGTGTGCGAGTAACAGAGGCAGGGCGTGCCGGGCGGGGGCGAGGCGTTGATCGCGCAGGCGTGCGAGGAGATCAGCACCGCGGCATAGCTGGAGAGGTCGAGCGAGCGGAAGTAACGGGGCATGTACGGCAGCAGGTAGCGCCAGCGCCCCGGGTCGTGGCCCACCTGGCGTAGCCCCGGCAGTCGCGAGAGCCGCGACTCGTGGACGATTCGCGCCGCCAGGGTCGGCGGCAGCAGCTCGCGGGCGGCCTGGAAGGTGAGCACGTCGACCCGGGAGGCCTCGGCGAGCACGTCGTCGGCCAGCACCTCGACCACCCGCTCGGAGCCGTGATAGCCCTGGAACCAGTCGTGGACGATCGCCACCGGCCGGCCGGCCCAGGGCACGGGGTCGCTGCTCATGGAGGCCAGCGTAGAGCAGCGCGTGCGGCGGCGATCTGCCAAGCTCGCGCACTTAGATGGCTCCCGATCCGCCCGCCGTCACCGTGCTCATCGGCGCCTACGAAAACGAGCGCACCGTCGCCCGGGCGGTCGCCTCGATCCTCGCCCAGTCCGAGTCGCGGCTGCAGCTGATCGTGATCGACGACGGCTCCAACGACGGCTCCGCCGCGGCGGCGGAGGCGGCGATCGGCGGCGATCCGCGCGCCACGGTGATGCGGCTGCAGCGCAACCTCGGGATCGCCCGCTCGCTGAACGAGGGGCTGCGGGCCGCCGCCGCGCCGCTGATCGCGATCCAGGACGCCGACGACCACTCCGCCCCCGAGCGCCTGCGGCTCCAGCTCGCCGCGCTGGAAGCCGAGCCGGAGGTCGCGGTGGTCGGCTCGCGGATGCGCGAGGTCGATGCCGAGGGTCGGCAGCTGGCGCCGCGGACCAGCTTCGCCGCCGGCGACGTCGGCCCGGTGCTGATGCGCTTCAACCCGATTCCCAACGGCTGTTCCGCTTTCCGCCGCGACGTCGCCCTGGCGGTCGGCGGCTACGACCCGCGCTACCGCTACGCGACCGAGTACGACCTCTGGCTGCGGCTCGCCGAGCGCCACCGCCTGCTCGCGCTCGATGCCGAGCTCTGCACCCGCGTGATGGGGGGCGACAACGTCGCCGCCCGCGCCGAGCGCGCCCAGCTCGCCGAGGGGATCGCGATCCGGGCCCGGGCGCTGCGCCGCCGCCGCACCCTGCGCGGAGCCGGCGGTCTCCTGCGGCCGCTCGTCTCCTACGCGACCCCGGCGCCACTCAAACGCTCCCTGCGCGAGCGCCGCGGTCAGGCGCCCTGAGCCGGCGCGACGCCGGCGAGAACCGCCTCGTACTGCTCGCGGGTGCCGGCGAGGAAACGCTCGAGGCTCAGCGTGCCCCGGATGCGCTCGCGGGCGGCGGCGCCAAGCCGGCCGCGGGCGAGGGGGTCGGCGGCGAGAGAGACGAGCAGCTCGGACATCGCCCCGAGGTCCCCGGGGGGGAAGACGAGGCCGGCGTCGGCGACCGTCTCGGCGTTCCCGGTGCCGTCGGCGACGACCGGCGCCAGCCCGTGTGCCATCGCCTCCAGCAGCGCGAACGACATCCCCTCCCGGTGGGAGGGGAGCAGAAACAGGTCGCCGGCGGCGTAGAGCCGCGCGAGGTCGTCGCGCCGGCCGAGCGCGCGCACGCCAGCGCCGGTGTGGGTGCCGACCTCGGCGGCTAGCGGCCCGTCGCCGGCGATCAGGAGCACCAGCCCGGCACCACGCGCCCGGGCCGCGTCGACGGCTGCGATCGCGCCGAGCGGGTCCTTGCGGGCCTCGAGCTGACCGACGAAGAGGACGGCAAGGTCTTCCTCGCCGAGATCCAGGTCGGCGCGGGTGCGGGCGCGCTGCGCGGGGTCGGCGGGCGGCGGCAGCGGCACGCCGTTGGGGACGAGGACGAGGCGCTCCCGCAGCGCCTCCGGCAGCGCCGCGGCGAGGTCGGTGCGCTCGTCGCCGGCGATGCAGATCGTCCGTCCCGCCGCCCCCACCGCCGTGCGCAGGCGGCGGCGGACGAGCCAGCCGGCGACGCCACCCGAGCGCCGCAGCCGGTGCAGGCCGTGGGTCGTGATCACCAGCGGCCGCTCCCGCGCCGCCGCGGGCAGGAGCATCGCCGCCATGTCGCCGTGGACGTGGACCAGGTCCGCCTCCGCGGCCAGGCCGACGATCTCCCGCCGCCGCGCGAGCACCGAGGGAATACCGCGCAGCCGCGAGCGGGTGACGCTGAGCGAGATCCGCCGGTGGCGGTACCCCTCGAGGCCTTCGAGCAGGTCGATGTAGGTCTCGGCGCCGCCGCCGGGGTGGGGGAGGACGTGCAGGATCGAGCGCTCGGAAGTCACCTTCACTATCGCCTTCCGACCCGGCGGCCGGAGCGTGCGCCGGCCGCTCGCAGCCGCCGCAACCAGATCGCCGCCGCCAGCGAGAGCTCGATCCCCATCGTCTCGTTGCGCCCGGTGAGCCGCCGCAGCGAGCGCAGCGCCAGCCACCCAGCGGGCTCCGGCGGTCGCCCCAGGTGGGCGATCCGCCGCACCGCCCGAGCCTTGGCTGGGGTCATCCTGGCGCCAGCCCGCGCCTCGAGCGTCTGCGCGGAGAGGCCGATCCGCCGCACGTTGTCCTCGTAGGAGCGTTCGCCGTGCACGGCCAGCCGCCGCAGCGTCGCGCGCGGTTCGCGCCAGGAGAGGTGCCGCCCGGGGTCCCAGGGCCGCATCGCGGCCTCGTGCCCGCGCGCGGCGCCACCGTGCTGCACGTAGTCATAGAGCGGCCGGTCCACGTAGGCGATCCGCCCGGTCGCGAGCGCCACCGCGGCGAGCCACTGGTCGTGGAACGGATCCCCGACCGGCGGCGGGAAGGGCAGCGCCAGGTCGAGCAGCTCACGGCGGAACAGCGAGGCGGCGCCGGTGACCGTGTTCGACAGCAGCAGCGAGGCGAGGTCGGTGTGGTTGTTCCGCCGCCCGCGCCAGAACGTCTCGGAGATCGTCCGCCCCGCCTCGTCGACGATCCGCATGTCGCTGTAGACGAGCTCGGCGTCGCCGCGGCCGGCCAGCAGCGCGGCCAGCTTCTCCGGGTACCAGTCGTCGTCCTGGTCGGCCAGGGCGACGAAGGCGGCCTCCGGCGGCACCATCTGCAGCGCCCGTTCGAAGTTGAGGTAGAAGCCAAGCCGCTGCGGCGCCGGCGCCAGCTTGAACCGCTGGTCGTCCGCGGTCGCCGACCGCAGCAGCTCGAAGCGCTCGGGCGAGGAGCCGTCGTCGCTGATCAGGCAGACCCAGGCGCCATGGGTTTGGGCTCGGATCGAGGCAAGCTGGCGTTCGAGCAGCGCCGGCTCGGGATCGAAGCTGGCCATGCAGATAGCCACCAGCGGGCTCGACGTCGTCACCGCCGTGGCTCAGTAGGCGCCGTCGCCGCGGACCATCGCCCGTGGCGTTCGCATCAAGATCGCCAGGTCGGTCAGCAGCGAGAGGTTGTCGAGGTAGTCGCGCTCCATCGCCAGGCGCTCCTCGAAGGTGAGGTCGCTGCGGCCGTACACCTGCATCGGCCCGGTGATTCCCGGCTTCACACCGAGGCGGCCGCGCTGGCGCTCGTCGTAGAGGGCGACGATCGCCTCCTCCTCGGGGCGGGGCCCGACCAGCGACATCTCGCCGCGCAGGACGTTGAGCAGCTGTGGCAGCTCGTCGAGACTGGTGCGGCGCAGCGGCCGTCCGATCCGCGTCACCCGCGGGTCGTCGCGGATCTTGAAGGCGGGTTGGTCGAGGGTCGAGATGTCGACCAGCTCCGGCAGTCGCTGCTCGGCGTCGGTGACCATGGTCCGGAACTTGAGCATGTTGAAAGGCCTGCCTTCCTCGCCGACGCGGCGCTGGCGGAACAGCACCGGGCGGCCCGAGTCGACCAGGATTGCCAGCGCGATCAGCGCCAGCAGCGGTGCCAGCACGACCAGCAGGACGGCCGAGACGACCACGTCCATGACCCGCTTCATCGCGATCGTCGAGCGTGGCGGGTCGCTGAAGCGGAAGTCGAGGACCGGCAGCTCCGCCAGGCGGTTGAGCTCGATCCCCGGTCCGAGCAGGCCGTAGTGCTGGGGCAGGAAGGTCAGCGCCAGGCCGGCGGCCTTGCACTCCTCGATCAGCCGCTCGGCCGCCGGCTCGCTCATCTCGCCCTCGGCCACGATCACGCGCTCGATCGAGTGCTCGCGGGCCACCCTGGAGATTTCGGCGACCGAGCCAAGGCGGTTCAACTCCGTGGCGGCCGGCTCGACCTGCGAGGAGAGGTAACCGACCAGGGCCAGCCGCGTCTCCGGGTGGGTGGAGACGCGACGCGCGATCACGTTGATCGCCGCGGGAGGGCCGATCACGATGCCGGACGCGAGCGGGGTCAGCCGGTGCCAGAGGAACCGCAGGGCGCCGCGCAGGACGAAGCTGCCGGCGAGGGCGCCGACGCCCACGAAGATCGCGCTGGTGGGCGAGAGCGGCCCGACCGGGCTCAGGGCCAGGAGGCCGTCGAGCACGAGCACCCCGACCACGCAGGCGGAGATCAGCGACGGCAGCTCGTCGAAGGTGCTGTGGCGGAGCCGCCGGTGGTCGTTGTCGTAGAGCCCGTGGAGCTTGACCACCAGGATCCAGATCGGGCTGAACAGCGTCGCCCAGAAGAGCGTCCCGACGTCGGTGGTGGCGCTGGCCGCGGTGACGACGAAGAGCGATCCGACGAGGGCCATCCAGTCGGCGAAGGCGAGCAGGCGCCGCAGCAGGGCGCCGCGTTGGCGCGACTCGCGCGCCCCGTGGCCTGGGCTCGGCGCCGCCGAGTCGCCGTCGACCGGCGCCGAGCAGGCAGCGACGCCGTCGACCGCGCTCGCCGCGCTCGCGGCGCGACCCCGCTCGGTGTGCGAGGCCCGGCTCATCCGCAGCCTTCGAAGCCGGCGTCGAGGCACGCCTCTTCGGGATTGAGGCGCCTGGCTTCCTCCAGGTCGTCCTGGGCCGCCGCTTCGTCGCCCGCTTTGTGCTCGACCCGCGCCCGCAGGTAGTGCAGCAGCCAGCTGTTCCCTTCGCGGTCGATCGCCTGGCCGAGACGGTCGATCGCGAGCGGGTAGTTGCCTTCGAGCTCAGCCAGCAGGCCGAGCTGCTTGTAGGGAGTCGTCGCCCAGGGCTCGATCGAGCGCGCCGTCTCGGCGTGGCTGACGGCGCTGGCGAGGTTGCCGTCCGCCGCCGCGGCGTTGCTGGCGTCGATCTCGCGATCGACCAACAGCGGCCCGACCAGCGCCAGCGCCACGATCCAGGCCACGGCCAGCCCGCCGATCGCCAGCCCGAAGCTGCGCCGGTTCGCGTACCCGTTGCCGGCGGCGCGCTGGCGGGCCAGCTGGGCGCAGCGGGCGGCGACGAGGACGCCGGTGGCGAGGAAGAAGATCGCCCCCATCGCCGCGATCTGCCAGAACCAGTCGATCGCGGAGCAGACGGCGAAGGCGAGCACCGCCCCCAGCAGCGCCGCGTAGAGGTCGCGCCGGGGCTCCCGCGCCGCCCGCCAGGTCGCGATCCCGATCCAGAGCATGGCCCCGACCAACGCCAGCATCAGCAGCCCGCCGACCACGCCCAACTCGGTGAACGCCTGCAGGTAGAGCGAGTGGACGTCCGAGTTGGTCACCGGTTCGGTGCGCAGCAGCTGCCAGGAGAGGCGGTAGGTGCCGGCTCCGTGCCCGAGCAGCGGCTCTTCGCCGAAGGCGTCGACCCCGACCTGCCAGAACTCATCGCGGCCGCTGCCGGAGAGGTGGGTGAGGTGGTCCTGGGGGCTGGCGCCCGGGGGTCGCAGATCGGGGCTGGAGAACTGGTCCCAGGCGCGGCCTCCGACCGCCAGCACGGCCGCGATTGCCAACAGCGCCGCCGCCAGGGCGAGCCCCTTCAGCACGCGCGGGTTGCGCGAGACCTCGAGCGCCCGCCCGACGATCTGGTTGGGGCGGCGCTCGATCCACTGCAACCCCGCGTACAGCGCCGCCGCCAGCAGCGAGCCCGCGATGAGGATCGCCAGCACCTCCAGCCCCTGGCCGGCGATCTGGCCGTCGGCGAGGTTTTCGGCGAGGCTGTCGCGGGCCTGCACCGCCAGCACCGCCGGCAGCGCCCCGAGCGCGCCCAGTCCGAGCGTCGCCAGCAGCCACAGCCGGTCGTGCGAGAGGGCGATCAGGCAGCCGCAGGTGAGCGCCAGTGCGACCAGGCCGCCGCGCGAGTACGTCAGGTAGAGGGCGAGCAGGACCGCGGGCAGCGAGACGACCGCGATCCAGCGCAGCGCGGGTCCGAGGGCGCGCCGGCTCAGCCACAGCGCCAGGCCGGCGCCGATGCCGAAGACAACCCCGTCGCCGTTCCAGTAGCCGAGCGGGTAGCTGAGGCGCGACCCTGCGGCCGGGTCCGCGGCGACCTCCAGCAGGTCGGGCAGGAGCCGGGACGCCAGGGCCAGCAGCGCGACCCCAATCAGCGCGATCGCGATCCCTTCACCGAAACGTTGCCGTGCCTGATCGGTTTGGGCAATCAGGAAGGTGGCAAGGAAGATTCCTAGGTAGATCAGGATCCGGTCTGCCTCGACCACGCTCAACTCGACCGACGCCGACCAGAGGGATGACAATGCGGACCACACTGCCAACGCCCCGATCAAGCCGCCGGCCCAGTAGAACGGCCGGCCCAGCGTCGCCCGACCGGCAGCGCCAAGTACGAGCATCGCCGCGACGACCAGCCATACGGCCAGGCCGGCAATGTGGCGATCTCCCAGTGCAAAGCCGCCGCCGGCCAGCGCCAGCCCGCCGATCAGGAGCACCGGAGCTATCGCAGCCGCCGATTCCTCTAACCTTTCGCGCCATGCTTGGGAGCCGCCACCCCCGCCGACGTCCGGCGCCTGCATTCGCGCTTCTCTCAGTGCTTGCTCTGCTGGCATTAGGTTGCTTTCCGGTCGTGGCCGGGGCCGAAACCGTCTACGAATCCGAAGAGACGACGCTTCCCGGCGAAGTAAAGCCCGACCCTCACAAAGCTACGAACAGTCCCGGGGATGAAAGTTCCGAAGCCAACAAGTCGGGTTCGCCCGGCGGCGGATCGGGCGGAACCGACTCCGGGTCCTCGGAAAACGGCTCGGGGGTTAAGGGCGGTGGGGATGACACCGGCCAGGGTAGTCAACAGAACGGCACCCAGGCGGGCGATGGCTCCCAGACCGAGCCCAAGGTCGCCGCGATCGGCTCGAGCAAGCCGCTGACCGCCGCCACTCCGACTTCTGCCACCGACGACGGCTCTTCCTCGCCTTTGGTTCCGATCCTGATCGCGATCGCCGCACTCGCAGCGATCTCGATCGGCGCTGTGGTCGTCAGGCAGCGCCGCCAGGGCGGCGGGCCCGGAAGCTCCGTTTCGCCGAAGGCAAGCTGACCCGATGGCAAAAGCGACGGTTCACCTGAGCAGGAGCGCGCGCGCCTTTTCGCTGGCGCTGGCAGCGGCGCTGATCGCGGCGCTGGCCCTGGCGACGGCGGCGCAGGCGCTGCCCGCGAGGTTCTGGGGCGCCGTGCCGCAGTCGACGCTGAGCACCGAACAGTTCGACCGCCTCGACGGCGGCGGCGTCGAAAGCGTGCGCATCTCGCTCGACTGGGCGACTCTGCAGCCGCAGCGGGACGCGGCGATCGACTGGGCTGGGGCCGACCTCCTGATCGAACGGGCGGCACGCGCCGGAATCGACGTGCTGCCTACGGTCACCGGCGCCCCGCGCTGGGCGGTGCCGAGCGTGCGCGTTCCCGGCGGCGGCGGCAGCGAGGCCCCGGGCCGGCTGCCGGCCAGCGGCGTGGCGGCCAGCGGCTGGAAAGCGCTGCTGACCCAGGCGGTCGAACGCTACGGGCCGAGCGGCGACTTCTGGGCCACCCATCCGGCCGTTCCGATGCGGCCGGTGCGGACCTGGCAGATCTTCAACGAGCCGAACTTCAAGTTCTTCGTGGCCAGGCCCAACCCGACTGAATACGGCAAGCTCGTGCGGATCTCCAGCGCCGCGATCAAAGCCGCCGACCCGGCCGGCAAGGTCGTCCTCGCCGGCCTCTTCGCGCAGCCGAAAGGCGCGCGGACGCCCGCGGGCAAGCACACCGGAATCAACTGGTTCGCCAGCGACTTCCTCGAGCGGATGTACAAGACGACGCCGGGTGTGAAGAGCAGCTTCAACGGCGTCGCTCTGCACCCCTACACCGGCAATTGGCAGTCCCTGACGCCGGCAATCGAAGAAGTCCGCGGCGTGTTGAAGGCCAACGGCGACGCCGGCAAGGGACTCTGGATCACCGAGCTCGGCTGGAGCTCGGGGCCGCCGCGCTCGGACGGCTCCAACTCCTTCGCCAAGGGCCCGGCCGGCCAGGCAACCCAGCTCAAAGGCGCCTTCAAACTGCTCACGGCCAAACAAGCGAAATGGCGGATTCAACGGCTCTACTGGTTCTCGGTTGACGACGCCGCCGACGTCTGCAATTTCTGCGACGGCTCCGGCCTCTTCGGCCCGGGCTTCACGCCGAAGAAGTCCTGGTTTGCCTACGTGCAGTTCACCGGCGGAACCCCGTAGCACCGCGGGGCCCCCGTCCTGGAATTCTGCGGGCGGCTGGCGGCGGCGGACGCTGCGCGTCGCGGCGTCCTCGGTTGCCCGAATAGCTCTGCTATTCGGGGGCCCTGCGTCCTGGCGACGCTTGGTCCGGCGCTCGCCACCCACCTCGCAGAATTGCCAGGCCGAGGCCCCCGCGACGCTTTAACTGAAAGATTCATTCGGTCTCTGGAGTCGGTGGGCACGGCTGCGTAAGATCAAAAGGTTGGCCACCGCGAAGAAACGCACCTCGAAGTCTGATCCGCTGGCGCCTTTCAGCGCGCCGGTGCGGCGTTGGTTCGAGGCCTCTTTCGAGGGGCCGACGCCGGCGCAGACCGGTGGCTGGGAGGCGATCTCGGGCGGTGACAACGCGCTGATCTGCGCCCCGACCGGGTCCGGGAAGACGCTCGCCAGCTTCCTCTGGGGGATCGACAAGCTGGCCCGCAACAAAGAGTCGGGGGCAGGAGTTCGCCTCGTCTACGTCTCGCCGTTGAAGGCGCTCTCCTACGACATCGAGCGCAACCTGCGGGCGCCCCTGCGGGGGATCGGGGCCGATATCTCGGTCGGCCTGCGCACCGGTGACACCTCGCAGAAAGACCGCCGGGCGATGGCGAAAACCCCGCCCGACATCCTCATCACCACCCCCGAGTCGCTCTACCTGATGCTCTCCTCGAACGTGCGCGAGATCCTCGCCACGACCGAGGCGGTGATCGTCGATGAGATCCACGCCGTCGCCCAGACCAAGCGCGGCGCCCATTTGGCGCTGACCCTGGAGCGGCTCGACCAGTTGGTTCAGGACAAAGGCGAGGGTGAGGCGGTCCAACGGATCGGGCTGTCCGCGACCCAGAGGCCCCTCGAGCGGATCGCACAGTTCCTGGTCGGTCCCAAGCGCAAATGCCGGATCGTCGATGCCGGGCACAAAAAGGACCTCGACCTGGAGATCGTGGTGCCGGTTGAGGACATGGCGGACCCCGGCGCTCCGGCCTACCCGAGCGAGGACGGTCTGCCGCCGACCGAAGTCGAGCCCTCCGCCCACATCCGCTCGATCTGGCCGGCGATCTACCCGAAGCTGCTGGAGCTGGTCCAGGAACACACCTCGACGATCATCTTCGTCAACAACCGTCGCGCCTCCGAGCGCCTCGCCAAGCGCATGAACGAGCTTGCCAACGGCGAAGGCGAGCAGGAGCTGCCGGCCACTGAGCATGCTGGACATGGGGGGCCGGAGGGGGAGAACTCCCCGTCGCAACAGCGGGGAGGCTCCGGAGAGCCCTCCCCGTCCGGCCCCTACGTCGAGATCGCTCGTGCCCACCATGGATCGCTTTCTCATGAGGAGCGGACGATCGTCGAGGAGATGCTGAAGTCCGGGGAACTGCCTTGCCTCGTGGCGACCTCCTCGCTCGAGCTGGGGATCGATATGGGGGCGGTTGATTTGGTGATCCAGGTCGAGTCGCCGAAGTCGGTGACCCGCGGCCTGCAGCGGATCGGTCGCGCCGGTCACGGTCTCGGCGAGACCTCCAAAGGCAGGATCTTCCCCAAATACCGCGGCGACCTGCTCGAGTGCGCGGTCGTCGCCCGCCGCATGCGCGAAGGCGAGATCGAGGAGACGACGATCCCGCAGAACCCGCTCGACGTGCTCGCCCAGCACCTGGTCTCGATGGCGGCGCTGGACGAGTGGGAAATCGACGGGGTCGAGCGCCTCGTCACCGCCACCGAGTCCTTCCGCGAGCTCTCGCGCGAACAACTGGAGAACGTGCTCGACATGCTCGACGGCCGCTACCCGTCCGACCGCTTCGCCGAGCTGCGGCCGCGGATCGTCTGGGACCGCACCAAGGGCACCATGCACGGCCGCAAAGGCTCGCGCCAGCTGGTCGTCACCAATGCCGGCACGATCCCCGACCGCGGCCTCTACGGCGTCCACCTTCCCGATGGCCGCCGGGTTGGCGAGCTCGACGAGGAGATGGTCTACGAGGCTCGCCCCGGCCAGACCTTCCTGCTCGGCGCCAGCACCTGGCGGATCGAGGAAATAACCCGCGACCGGGTGATCGTCGTCCCCGCCCCCGGCGCCCCCGGCGCGGTCCCGTTCTGGCGCGGCGACGGGATCGGCCGCCCGGCCGAGCTCGGCAAGGCGATCGGCGCCTTCAGCCGCGAAGCGGTCTCGCGCGAGCCAGCCGAGCTGGCCGCCGAGTACGACCTCGACCCACGCGCCGCCAACAACCTCGTCACCTACCTGCGCGAGCAGCAGCAGGCGACCCGCGTCGTCCCCTCCGACGAGACGATCGTGGTCGAGCGCTTCCGCGACGAGATCGGCGACTGGCGGCTCTGCATCCTCTCCCCATACGGCGGCCGGGTCCACTCCGCCTGGGGATTGGCGCTGGCGGCGAAGATCCGCGCCGAGCACGACCTCGAGGCCGACGCGATCTGGTCCGACGACGGGATCGTCATCCACCTCCCCGACGCCGACGAGGCGCCCTCCTCGGACATGGTCCTTATCGACCCCGACGAAATCGAGGACCTGATCGTCTCCGAGCTCTCCGGCTCGGCCCTGTTCGGCGCCCGCTTCCGCGAGAACGCCTCCCGCTCGCTGCTGATCCCGCGCGCCTACCCCGGCAAGCGCACGCCGCTCTGGCAGCAGCGGCTGAAGTCCCAGAGCCTGCTCGAAGTGGCGCGGGACTTCCCCCGCTTCCCGGTCATCCTCGAGACCTACCGCGAGTGCCTGCAGGACGTCCTCGACCTGCCCTCGCTGCGCGACCTGCTGACCAAGCTGCACTCGCGCCAGCTCAGCCTGGTCGAGGTCGAGACCCCGACCGCCTCGCCCTTCGCCTCCTCGCTGCTGTTCGACTACGTGGCGACCTACATGTACGAGGGGGACACGCCGAACGCTGAGCGGCGGGCGGCGGCGCTGGCGCTCGACCGCGACCTCCTGCGCGAGCTGCTCGGCCAGGAGGAGCTGCGCGAGCTGATCGACCCGGCGGCGCTGGACGAGGTCGAGGAACAGCTCCAGCACCGTACCGAGGCCGGCAGGGCCGGCGACCGCGACGCCCTCCAACAGGTCCTCCGCAACCTCGGCGACCTCACCGCCGAGGAGTGCGCCGAACGGGTCGAAGCCGGCTACTCGGCCGTCTCGATGCTGGAGAAGCTGGTCGCCGAGCGCCGCGCCGCCAAGGTCCGGATCGCCGGCGAGGAGCGCTACATCGCTGGCGAGGACGCCGGCCTCTACCGCGACGCGCTCGGGGTGCCGCCGCCGGGCGGCCTGCCGGAGACCTTCCTCGAGGAGCACCCGGACGCGATGCGGACCCTGGTCCGGCGCTTCGCCCGCACCCACGGCCCCTTCCCGACGGTGCGGGCGGCCGAGCGCTACGGCGTCGACCCCTCGCCGGCGCTGCGCGAGCTCGAGTCCGAAGGGGCGCTGGTCCGCGGCGAGCTGATGCCGGGCGGGACCGAGCGCGAGTGGTGCGACTCCGAAGTCCTGCGGCGGGTGCGCCGGGCGAGTCTGGCGCGGCTGCGCAAGGAGGTCGAGGCGGCCGACACCCGGGAGCTCGCCCGCTTCCTGCCGAGCTGGCAGAACATCGACGCCTTCCGCCGCGCCGGGGCCGGGATCGACCGCCTGCGCGAGGCGCTGGTGCCGCTGCAGGGGGTGGCGTTGACGCCGAAAGTCTGGGAGCAGGACGTACTGCCGCGCCGGCTCGGCGCTTACTCGCCGACCTGGCTCGACGAGCTCTGCACCAGCGGCGAGGTGGTCTGGGTTGGCGGCGGCGCCCTCGGCCGCTCCGACGGCCGCGTCGCCCTCTATTTCCGCGAGGACGTCCGCCTCGCCGGGCCGCCGCCCGCCAACGCCAAGCTGGAGGCGCCGCAGGGCGAGGTCCACGAGGCGATCCGGGAGCGCCTCGGGGCCGGGCCCTCCTTCTGGCTCGATCTGCTCGCCGACCTCCACCACCCGGCCGAGGATCTCCACAACGCGCTCTGGGACCTCGCCTGGGCCGGGAACGTCACCAACGACGCCTTCGCGCCGCTGCGGGCCCCGCGCCTGCGCGCGGTCGGCTCCGGCGAGCGCCAGGGCCGCCGCTTCGCCCGCCGCCGCTCGACCGCCGGCGCCGCCGTCCAGGGCCGCTGGTCGCTGACCGAGCCGCTGTTCGCCAACGCTCCGGGCCCCGGTGCCCGGCTGCGCGCCCAGGCCGAGCTGATGATGGAGCGCTACGGGATCGTCACCCGTGAGACCGTTCTCGCCGAGGGCGTTCCCGGCGGCTTCTCGACCCTCTACGCCGAGCTCGGCAACCTCGAGCTGCTCGGCACCGCCCGCCGCGGCTACTTCGTCGAGGGCCTCGGCGGCGCCCAGTTCGCGCTCCCGGGTGCGGTCGAGCGGCTGCGCTCGCTGCCCGAAGCCGACGGCTCTTACCTCGTCCTCGCCGCCACCGACCCGGCCAACCCCTACGGTGCCTCGCTGCCCTGGCCGAAGCTCGAGGGCGGCCGCCGTCCCGGCCGCACCCCCGGCGCCCACCTGCTGCTGCGCGACGGCGAGCCGATCGTCTTCGTCGAGCGCGGCGGCCGCGGCCTCCTACGTTTGACGCGGTTGGAGGAAGGCGATCTGGAGGGAGCGATGCAGGCCCTTGCCGACGCGGTCGCCGCCGGCCAGCTGTCGAAACTGGCGATCGAGAAACTCGACGGCGAGGCGGTGATCGGGTCCGGTCACGAGGAGGCGCTGATCGGCGCCGGTTTCAGCCGTGGCCCGCGCAAACTGACCGCCTCCGCCTGAGCGCAGCGAGCGCGGCGACCAAGCCCCCCAAAAGGGTGCGCGACTTCAAGTCTCTCCCCCCTACCTGGATAATCCCTCCATGGGGAGCGTCGAGAGCCAGACCGCGGTCGAGCTGCTGAAGAGCGTTGCGCTCTTCGCCGATCTCGAGGAGGGCGAGCTGGAGCGCTTCTCGCACGTCGCCGTGCCGCGCACCTTTCCGGCCGGGACCCGGGTCTTCCACGAGGGCGACAGCTCCGACGCCTGCTACATCGTCAAGGAGGGCAGCTTCCGGGTCACCCGCGAGCACTCCGACGGCCGTGCGATCACCCTCGCCACCCTCGGTCCCGGTGAGATCTTCGGCGAGCTGGCGATGCTCGACGGCGACAGCCGCTCGGCCAGCGCCGAGGCGCTGAGCGACGGCGAGCTGCTGGCTCTCCCGGCAAACGACGTCCGCTCGCTGCTCGCCCGCCACCCCGAGATCGCCCTGAAGCTGGTCGCCGGCCTCGTCCGCCGCCTGCGCGCCGCCAACGTGAGGCTCTCGCGCCAGTCCTTCCAGACCGTTCCCAGCCGGGTTGCCGGCATCCTCGCCCAGCTCAGCCGCGACAGCCACGACGGCAAAGGCCCTGGCGAAGAGGTGACGATCCGCATGAACCAAACTGACCTCGCCCAGCTCGCGGGCACCTCGCGCGAGAGCGTCAGCCGCTTCCTCGCCGAGCTCGAGCGCGCCGGCGTCGTCCGCTCGGGACGCGGCCGCGTCACCGTGCTCGAGCCGCCGAAGCTGCGGAACTACATCTACTGAGGCCCAGCTGATGCGGTCCAAGGCATCCAACTCGCTGGCCCTCGAGTTCGAACGGGCCGGCGTGCCGGTAACGGTGCAGGTGGAGCTCGGCGTCAACGAAGATCCCGCAACGCTCGGCTGCCCCGAGATCGCCCGCGGCTTTCCGGTCTGTCGCTCGACGATCTCGCCGCCGGCTCGGGGATACGAAGACATGCTGGGCTGGGTGCAGTTCGTCCGCCAGCCCGAATGGGGCGAGGACTTCTGCATCGACCCCTTCGAACCGATCGACACCGAACCGAACCACCCGTTCTGCTTGTTCGGCTTCGCCCCGACCCAGTTCGATGCACCTCACCGCGACACCCGACCGGACATGGACTGGCTTGCCCACACCTTCGTGGCCGGGCTCCCTGGCATCCACAAACACCGAGCGGTGCTCGCCGCCGCCGGCTTCAGCTGGGGCTTTCGGATCCGCGACTCGCGGATCGAGATCGATGGCCCGCACCCCCTCGAGCCGGACGACTGGGATCGCCACCTGCCCTACCTGCGGCGGACCTATTCGGCTTGGTCCTTCGAACCCGGCTTCGCGCTCCCGGACCCGCCGGGTAGATGAGCGACTTCGCCGCCCGCCGCGCTCGGATGGTCGAGCAGCAGCTGCGGGGGCGGGGAATCGAGGACGAGCGGGTGCTGGCGGCGATGGCGGCGGTGCCGCGCGAGGAGTTCCTGCCGCCGCGCCAGCGCCGCCGCGCCTACGCCGACTCAGCGCTCCCGATCGGTGCCGAGCAGACGATCTCCCAGCCTTGGATCGTCGCCGCGATCTGCCAGGCGCTGGCGCTGCGCGGGAACGAGCGGGTGCTGGAGGTCGGCACCGGCTCCGGGTACTCGGCCGCGGTGCTGGCGCTGCTGGCCGATGAGGTCGTCGGGATCGAGCGCCACGAGTCGCTCGCCCGCGGTGCCACCGCGGTCCTCGCCGGGCTCGGCGTCGCCAACGTCCGCTTGCTGGTCGGCGACGGCAGCCGTGGCTTCCCCGCGGGGGCGCCCTACGAGGGAATCGCCGTCCACGCCTCCGCCCCCGCGGCACCGCCGGCGCTGATCGACCAGCTCGCCGACGGCGGTCGACTGGTCGTCCCGATCGCCGCCGGCGCCGGGGACGACCTCACCCTGCTGCGCCGCCGCGGCGACCAGGCGGAGGTCGAGGTGATCGCGCCCTGTCGCTTCGTGCCGCTGATCGGCGACCAGGGATTCTGAGCGGGCTTTGGGAGGCCAGGCGATCGAGGGTCAGCAGCCGGAGGGCTGGGGATCTTGGGAATCCACCAGCACCTCGTCGTCGTCGCCACCGCCGCACTCGATGATTTTGTCGCGCTGGCCGTCGATCGCGTCGATGAAGTCGTCGCCGCCTTTGCCGAGGAAGACGTCGGCGCCGACGTGGCCGAGGAAGCTGTTGTCGCCGCCATCGCCGATCAGCACGTCGGCGCCGTCGGATCCCTCCAGGCTCTCGTTGTTGCCTTTGATCTGGTCAGGGCTGCCGCAGCCTTTCGGGCCGCCGCTGCCGTTGAGGCTGGCGCGGACGCCGTCGGTGGAGCGGGCGTAGGAGACGGTGTCTTCACCGCCGCCGCCGTCGTAGGTGTGGCCCTGGCAGACGGGGACGGAGTTGACCAGCAGGTCGTTGCCGGCGCCGCCGCTGAGGCTGTCACCCCCGGGGTCGGAGTAGAGGACGTCTGAGCCGCCGTTGCCGACCAGCGTGTCGTTGCCGTTGTCGGGCCCGTTGTAGTTCTCGCCCGCTTCCAGCACGTCGTCGCCGGCGCCACCGACGATCGTGTCGCTGCCGGCGTTGCCGTTGATCCGAACTTTCGCGTTGCCGGGGACGTTGGCGCCGACCTCGAGATCGTCGTTGCCGGGGCCGCCGGTGACGACGACCAGGGCGAACGATGCCGGGCCGGGACAGGAGGCGACGTTGCTGTTGCCGGGCGGGCTGGCACAGCCGCCGCCGGCGTAGATCGGGCCGGCGTCGACGATCGACCAGGCCCCGGCGACGTAGTCGATGTCGATCGTGTCGGAACCGACGCCACCCTGGATCACCAGACTGGAACCGTCGAGGCCCTGGTTGAGGATTACGTAGGAGGATCCGGGCGGGGGCGGGTCTTCGGGGCCGCAGGAGTTCTCGATCGCGAAGCCGTTGCAGGTGTCGGTGCCGGGGCCGCCAAAGGCCTCGCCGCCACCACCGCCGCTGTCGAGCGTGTCGTCGCCGACGCCCCCGTCGAGCCGGTTCGGCTCGCTGTTGCCGGTGATCGTGTCGCCCTGCGGCGAGCCGACCACGTCCTCGAAACCGCTGAGGTCGTCGTGGCCGTCGCCTTTGGCCTGCTCGGAGGCGAGGTCGACGACGACGCCGCTGCGCGTGGCGCTGGCGTAGGAGACGATGTCGCCACCGCCGCCACCGCCGGCGAGGTCGTCGGTGCCGGCGTCGCCGCGGACCACGTCGCCGTCGCCGTCGCCGCCGTCGACGTGGTCGATGCCGGCGCCGCCGAAGACCTGGTCGCCGCCGCCGCCGCCGTCGAGGTTGGAGTCGTCGCCGGGGCCGCCTTCGATCTGATCGCTGTCGGGGCCGCCGAGCATCGTGTCGTTGCCCTTATCCCCGTGCAGGAGGTCTTCGCCGCCCCCACCGTCGATCTGGTCGCTGCCCTGTTCGCCGTCGATGAAGTCGTTGCCGGCGCCACCGTCGAGGCCGTCGGGGCCTTTGAAGCCGACGAGGGTGTCGTCGCCGCCGCCGCCGTGCAGGTTGTCGGCTCCTTTCGAGCCCGAAAGCTCGTCGTCGCCGTCCCCGCCATCGAGCATGTCGGAGCCGGTTTCGCCGAGCAGCGAGTCGTCGCCCTCTTCGCCGAGCAGCGCGTCGAAGCCCTTGCCGCCCTTGATGACGTCGTTGCCGGGGCCGCCGCAGATCGTGTCGTTGCCGTTGCGCCCGCCGCTGATCTTGTCGTCGCCGCCGCCGCCGTAGATCACGTCGCTGGCGCCGCGGCCGACGATGGTGTCGTCGCCGGCGGTGCCGGTGATCGTCACTTTCTTGCCGGCGCAGGTTTTCGCCGCTGCCTGCGACGCGAGCGGGATCGCGAGCAGCGCCAGGGCGCCGACGACGGCGACCAGGGCGATGCGGATACGGGAGATTTCGACTGCCACGGTCCTCCATCGGCTCCTGGCGGAAAAACTCGAATTCCGGTCGGATGAACGTCCACGGGCGAGGTCCGTGCCTGTTCAGACTCCTGGCGGCGGCGCGAATCACCCGCCCACCCGCGTCCGATACGCTCGCGGCGCAAATGAGGGGTGGCACCTACGTTCTGAATTTCTACTCAGCGGTCTTCGTCGACCAGCTGAAGCGCGGCCGCAAGACGGCGACGATTCGGCTTGGCGACAAGAGCAACAAGTACGAGCGTGGCCAGGTCGTTTGGATCACCGTCGGCTTCCGTCACAGCCCGCGCGAGAAGATCTTCACCGCCGTGATCGACGAGGTCGAGGTAAAGCCCGTCGGCGAGCTCTCCCGGCGCGACATCGAGCACGACAACCCGGAGTTCCGCCGGATCGAGGACGAGACCAAGTTCCTCGAGCAGATCTACAGCCGGCCGATTTCCGAGGACGACGTCGTCACCGTGATCCGTTTCTCGCAGATCGTCGAGCCGCCGCGCGCGCACCTCGGCAACGGCGAGACTCCGCACCACAACTAGTCCCTTCCAAGCGGGCGCGCGAGCGTCGAGAATCGATCATCTAGCCTGCCGCGATGGCCGCGTACGCGTTCCTCACCACCTGGCTGCTGGAGTCCCCGCGCGAGCCGGTCTGGGAGGCGATCCACGATCAGGCCAACTGGCCGAGCTGGTGGCGTGGGGTGGAGGAGGCCGAGGAGCTCTCGCGGCCGCCTGACGGGGGTGACGTCGGCACCGTCTCGCGGATGGTCTGGAAGAGCCTGTTGCCCTACCGGGTCGAGTTCGAGGTGACGACCACCCAGGTCGAGCGGCCGACGCTGCTGGAGGGGCACGCCGTCGGCGAGCTGGAGGGGATCGGCCGCTGGCGCTTCTACGAGCAGGACGGGGTCACCGCCGTCCTCTATGAGTGGCAGGTGGCGACGACGGTGCCGTGGATGAACCGGCTGGCGCCGCTGCTGCGGCCCGCCTTCGAGTGGAACCACGACTGGGTGATGGCGCGGGGCGGCGAGGGGATCGCCGAGCTGCTCGGCTGCCGCCTACTTGCGGCCGACTGACCCCGCCCGCTATCTTTCCTTCGGTTGGCACTCTGCGTACGAGAGTGCCAAAGCCGATCTGAGGCCGGAAATGGCTCTGGAACGGCATTTCCCGACTTTTCCACCAGAAGACACTTACCGATGACGGAGGTATACGAATGAAGCTGAAGCCCCTCGGGGACCGGCTGATCGTCAAGCCGATCGAGGAGGAGGAGACGACCGCCAGCGGCATCGTCCTCCCCGACACGGCCAAAGAGAAGCCGCAGAAGGGCAAGGTCGTCGCGGTTGGCGACGGCGCCATCAACGACGACGGCAACCGCCGTCCGCTCGACGTCGCGGAGGGGGACGAGGTCCTCTACTCCAAATACGGCGGCACCGAGGTGACCGTCGAGGGCGACGAGCTGCTGGTCCTGCGCGAGTCGGACGTCCTGGCCAAGCTCGGCTGAGACCACCACCCACCGGATTTTGAGAACCAAGGAGGAATACCCACATGGCTCATAAGGAGCTGAAGTACGCAGAGGAGGCCAGAGGGGCCCTGCAGGGCGGTGTCGACGCAGTCGCCAACGCCGTCAAGGTCACCCTCGGCCCCAAAGGCCGTTACGTCGTGCTCGACAAAAAGTTCGGCGCGCCGACGATCACCAACGACGGCGTCACGATCGCCCGCGAGGTAGAGGTCGAGGACGTCTTCGAGAACCAGGGCGCCCAGCTCGTCCGCGAGGTCGCCACGGCGACCAACGACGTCGCCGGTGACGGCACCACCACCGCCACCCTGCTGGCCCAGATCATCGTCCGTCAGGGGCTGAAGAACGTGGCCGCCGGCGCCAACCCGCTGGCCCTGCGCCGCGGCATCGAGAAGGCTGTCGACGCGGTCGTCGAGAACCTCCGCGAGAAGCAGTCCAAAGAGGTCGCCGGCAAGGACCAGATCGCCCGCGTCGCCGCCATCTCCGCCGGAGACGACGAGATCGGCAACGTGATCGCCGACGCGATCGAGAAGGTCGGCAAAGACGGCGTCGTCAACGTCGAGGAGGGCCAGACCTTCGGTATGGAGCTGGAGTTCACCGAGGGCATGCAGTTCGACAAGGGCTACATCTCGCCCTACATGGTCACCGATCAGGACCGTATGGAGGCCGTGCTCGAGGATCCCTACATCCTCATCGCCAACCAGAAAATCGGCTCCGTGCGGGACATCCTGCCGGTGCTCGAGGCGGTCATGCAGGGCGGCAAGCCGTTGCTGATCGTGGCCGAGGACGTCGAGGGCGAGTGCCTGGCGACCCTGGTCGTGAACAAGCTGCGGGGCACCTTCACCGGTGTCGCCGTCAAAGCCCCCGGCTTCGGCGACCGCCGCAAGCGGATGCTCGAGGACATCGCCGTCCTCAGCGGTGGCGAGGTGATCACCGAGGAGATGGGCCTCAAACTCGAGAACACCCAGATCGACCAGCTCGGTAAAGCTCGCCGCGTGGTCGTCTCCAAGGACACGACCACGATCATCGACGGCGCCGGTTCGGCCGACGACATCAAAGGCCGGATCAAGCAGATCAAACAGGAGATCGAGAACACCGACTCCGACTTCGATCGCGAGAAGCTCCAGGAGCGCCTCGCGAAGCTCGCCGGAGGTGTCGCCGTGGTCAAGGTCGGCGCCGCCACCGAGACCGAGATGAAGGAGAAAAAGCACCGCGTCGAGGACGCGCTGCAGGCGACCCGCGCCGCCCTCGAGGAGGGCGTCGTCCCGGGTGGCGGCGTTGCCCTGCTGAACGCCCAGAGCGGTCTCGACCCGGAGAAGCTCGCCGACGATCCCGATGAGATCACCGGCGCCCGGATCATCCACCGCTCGCTCGAGGAGCCGGTTCGTCAGATCGCCGAGAACTCCGGCGAGGAGGGCTCGGTCGTCGTCAACAAGGTCCGCGACCTGAAGGCCGGCGAAGGCCTCAACGCCGCGACCGGCGAGTACGGCGACCTGATCAAAGCCGGCGTCATCGACCCGACGATGGTCACCCGCTCGGCGCTGCAGAACGCAGCCTCGATCGCGAAGAACATCCTCGTGACCGAGGCGATCATCGCCGAGCCGCCGGAGGAAAACGGCGGCGGCGGTGGCATGCCCGGCGGGATGCCGGACATGGGCGGCATGATGTAACGAGCCCCCGGCAACGGGTGGTTCCGCTTCACAGAAGGGCCCCGGGAAACCGGGGCCCTTCTTCGTTGCAGTCTCGTAACGGTGATCCTGCCTTTGTTCGCCCTGTGGGCTAGAAAGGACAGGAGCGGCCCATAGGCGCCCGCTACTTTTTCTTTTCCTTGACCGGTAGCGGCGGGTAGAGGGAGGCGTTGTAGTCGGCGTAGGGGAGGAAGTTGGCGCGGCGGATCTTCTGGCGCAGGGTGTTGGTGGTGCGGGGGTAGAGGTTGAGGTCGTACTCGTTGCCGGCGCCGAAGCCGGTGTAGTAGACGAGCATCCTCACCCGCGGCCGCTTGACGACCCAGGAGACGAGCTGTTTGACGAAGCGGGGTTCGTCTTCGCGCGAGACCGCCCACTCGGTGACCGCCACCGGCTTGCCCTTCCACTGCTTGCCGGCGTAGAAGCGGTCGAGGTCCTCCCAGACGGGATATTGCGAGTAGAAGTCGGTGCCGACCCAGTCGACCCAGCGGCTGCCGGGCCAGTAGTTGCCCGGGAAGTTCCCTTTGACGCGGGGCGAGCCGCCCGGCAGCGGGCTCCAGATGATGCTCACCGGTGCCGCCGGCAGGCTGGTCGGGTTGGGACCCTTGGTCCTGGCCAGCGGCGGCAGTCCGATTTCGGCCAGGGTCAGGTTGATCCCTTCCAGCGTCTGGCCGCCGCGGACGATCGCGGAGATCCGGCGGAAGGCCTGTTTGTACCAGCCGGTGGTGTGTTCTCCGCCGCGCTGGGTGCCGTCGCAGTAGACCGCCGACCAGGCGTTGAGGCAGCGGTTGGGCTCGCCCAGCGGCCTGATGTAGGCGGGCAGGCCCTGGGTGGCGAAGAAGGTGTTCAGCTGCAGCAGGTAGTCGTCGCCGCCACCGAGCGCGATCTGCTGTGGGGTGATGATCTCGGCCAGGGTCTGGTCGTCGGCGGTGGAGATGTGGAGGATCGGCCGCGTCGCGGTTTCGCGCCAGCGTTCGTAGGCCGCGTTGAGGCTGTTGCCCCAGGGATGGAAGGTCTGCAGCAGCGCCGGGTGCTTCCCGGTCAGGGCGGCGAATTCGTTGAACTCCTGCGTCGTGCCGCGGTCGGAGACGCCGAGGAAGACGTTCGGCTTCGGCGGCGTCAGGGTCAGCGCCCCGGCGCTCGGGGCGCCCAGCAGCGCGGCGGCCACGACCGCCAGCGCAACGACTCTCTTAAGGACCCTCCAGAACATCGCTCATCCTTCGCGGTTGCACGCCGAGGGCCTGCGCGTCGGCCGTTCCGCGCTCGCTCACCATCGGCACCTCCATCAGCTCGGCCTCCTCCCAAGTAGCAAACACGGCCTCGCCGAAAAGGGAGCGGATCGCGATCAAACCGGAGCGAACCAGCGGCAGGGGAACGTGGACGAGCGGCCGCGGGCGGCCGGCGATGCGGCTGACCAGGTCGGACATCTGGTCGTAGTCGAGCGTCTCCGGCCCGGCCAGCTCGTAGCGGGCTTGCGCCGGGCTGGCGGCGAGCGCGGCGACGACGCAGCGGGCGACGTCAGCCGCCCAGATCGGCTGGAAGACGGCTTCGCCATCGCCGGAGACCGGCAGCACGGGCAGGAAGGAGAAACGGCGCAGGAGGGTGATCCAGGGGTCGCTGTGGTCGTAGACGATCGAGGGCGCGAAAACCGTCGTCTGCAGCGGCGAGGAGTCGACCGCCTGCTCGGCCACCCACTTGGCGCGGAAAAAACGAGTGCGCTGCGCCGCGCCGGCATCCAGCGCGCTGAAGAAGTGGAAGCGCTCGACGCCGCTGCGCTCGGCCGCCCGCAGCAGCCGCACGGTCGCCAGGCCGTTCAGCTCCTCGATCCGCTTCGGCGGCTGGTCGCGGATCGTCGCCGCCAGGTGGATCACGGTGTCGACCCCGCGCAGTGCCTGGCGCACCAGGTAGGGATCGGACATCTCGCCGAGGTCGCCGAGCGCGATCTGCACGTCGACGCGCCGCTCGCCCAGGCGCCGCGGCTCGCGAACCAGGCAGCGAACGTCCTCGCCGCTCTCGAGCAGCAGCGGCAGCAGCCGCGAGCCGATGCTGCCGGTTGCCCCGGTCAGCAGCAGCATCGCCGTCGCCCCTGTCGCGTCGTTGATCGCATCGCTGCAGCCAAAGCCTAGTGGCGCCATCCGCCGCGCCACATCCGTAGAATGCGGTTTCGCTTTTGGCGGGGGCCTGGAAGCCTCTGTCCCGGCACCGAAACCGACTTAGTAGGAGATCTCCGAATGACCTACGTGATCGCCGAGCCGTGCATCGGCACCAAGGACAACTCGTGCGTCGAGGTATGCCCTGTCGACTGCATCCATCCGACCCCGGATGAGCCCGATTACGACTCGGTCGAGATGCTCTACATCGACGCCGACGAGTGCATCGACTGCGATGCCTGCGTCGAGGCCTGTCCGGTGGATGCCTGCTTCGCCGAGGATCAGCTTCCGGCCGAGTGGGCCAAATACGCCGAGATCAACGCCAAGTACTACAAGAGCAAAGCGGCGTAGAGCTCAACCCCAAGCTTTGAAAAGGGCCGCCCGCGGGCGGCCCTTTTCGTTCCTGTCTCAGTAGCCGACGGGATGTCGGGCTACGAAGGGGCCGCTGGCCGCGGCGTCCAGGTCTTCGTGCCAGCGCGGACCGGAGCCGCTGGTGTTGCCGGCGGTGTCCCAGCGCAAGCCGGCGATCACCGCGTAGGCGTGGCCGCCGTTGGCGTAGACCGTGATCCAACGGCCCGCACCCGGCTTCCCCCAGCTCGCCATCGGCCCCGAGGGCATCGGGCTGGTGAGGAATTTGCCGCCCCGCAGCGCGAAGCTGACCGCTCCGGAGCAGTCGTAGCCGCTGTCCCACCAGCGGGCATGGCCGCCGCCGTAGATGTAGGGCTTGGTGCGGATCTTGTTTGCTGCCGCGATCACCTTTTTCACCGCCGGGGGCGCATCCACGGGTGCGATCGCACGGCCGTTGACCAGCATCGCCTTGCCCGCTGGTGCGCTCGGCGGCGTTTCGGCTTCGGGCGGCGGTGGCGTGTACGTCGACATGCCGCCCGGAGCTGCCTGAGCCGACTCCGGGGCGGTAGCCAAGCCGGCGACCGATACCACTGCAAAGGCACTGCATAAGGCGACCACGCAGGCCGCCCGCTGGGCGAGCGTCATCCAATCCTCCTTCGGATGCCTGCGGAGTTAGCTGACGGGCTAGCGCTGAAGGAGCTTGCGCTCCCACCCCGTGAGGTGGGTTCGCCCCGAAAACATGGTTCCCCCGCTCCCCGGCATTCTTAACCGGGGACTAGGCAATTGTTTAGAGAAGCTAACACAACTCCCGGGCGGGAGTTTCGCCGCCGGCCGGAGAAGAGGTGACTACTGGACGACGGGCAGCGGCGTGCCGCTGACTGGCGGCGCCTCGGCGGCGTTCGGAACCGCCTGCAGGACCGGCAGCTCCTGCGGGGTCATCGCGACGATTCCGCGCGCCGCCTGGCGAATCGCCTGCGAGGCGGGAGCGTCGGGCTGGGCGGTGACCAGGGGGGAGCCGGAGTCGGCGTGCTCGCGCAGCGGCTCGGAGAGCGGCACCTTGGCCAGCAGCGGCACGTCGAGTTCGTCGGAGAGGAGCTGGCCGCCGCCCTCGCCGAAGATCGTGAAGCGGTCGCCGTCCGGGGTGGTGAAACCGGACATGTTCTCGATCACGCCGAGAATCTCGAGGTCGAATTTGGAAGCCATCTGGGCGCCGCGGCGGGCGACCGACTGGGCGGCAGGCTGCGGCGTGGTCACGACCAGGAACTTGGCCTGCGGCAGCAGCTGTGCCAGCGTCATCGAGACGTCGCCAGTCCCCGGCGGCAGGTCCAGCAGCAGGTACTCGAGCTCGTCCCAGGCGACGTCCTCGAGGAACTGCTGGATCGCCTTGTGCAGCATCGGCCCGCGCCAGACGACCGCCGAGTTGTCCTCGACGAAGAAGCCGATCGACATCACCTTGACCCCGCTAGGCGAGTCCAGCGGCAGAATCTTGCGCTCGCCGTTGACTTCGGGCTTGGCGTTGACGCCGAGCATGCGCGGGATCGAGTAGCCGTAGACGTCGCAGTCCAGGGCGCCGGAGGGATGCCCTTCGGCGGTCAGCGCCGCGGCCAGGTTGGCGGTCATCGTCGACTTGCCGACCCCGCCCTTGCCGGAGGAGACGCAGATCACGTTCTTGACCTTGGCCAGCGCCCCCTGCGGCAGCTTGCCGCGGCCGAGGCTCTGCTGAAGGGTGCTCTTCTCGTCGTCGGAGAGGACGTCGAAGCCGACGCCGACGCTGGTCACGCCTTCCAGCGAGGAGATCTGCTGGGCGACGGCCTCTTCGAAGTGGGAGCGGATCGGGCAGCCGGCGGTGGTCAGGGAGACGATCACCTCGACCCGGCCACTCTCCTGCACGTCGATCGAGCGGACCATGCCGAGCTCGACGATGTTCTTGCGCAGCTCAGGGTCGATGACCGCGCGCAGCTTCTCGGTGATCTGCTCATTGCTTGGAAGAGGCATGGCGCCATTCTCGCAAAGGCGGCGCGGCGGCAGCCCGGCGGGAGGGGGGAGAGTTCTCGGCGCCCGCTCCCTTGCTCCCCCGGTAGGCAGAGCGAGCGAGGGGAGGCGGGATGTCGGGGACGCGGGGCGGACTGGGTCGGATCTTGGCGATGGGGGTCGCGCTGGTGCTGGCGTTGCTGCTGGCCCTGGCGGCCGAGGCCCGCGCCGGCAAGTACAGCGTCGCCCAGTGCGGGTGGTACTTCGGCGCCGACGCCGATTGGGCGGACAGCACCGGGGGCGCCAAGTTCCGGCCCGACGGCTACTGCGTGCCGCCTGGCGGGGGCGACCCCTTCGACGGCTCCCATCTCAAGAGCTTCACCCGCGATGGTCAGGGCACCGTCAGTGGCAACCGCTTCGCGCGCTGGCGCTGGACCGCGCCCCCCGGCGCCGGCATCACCCAGGTGCGGGGAACCTGGTGGCACGCCCTCCACGACGGCCTCGAGCAGCGGTTGGGATCGGTCAGCGCCGGTGGCAGCTTCGAGCCCTTTGCGATTGCCGCCGCCACGGACGTCGCCCCGCGCGAGTTCGTTGCCGGCTTCGCGGTCCCTGCCGCCGCCTTCGAGGATCGCCTGCTCTGCGCCCGCGCCGAAAGCAAGTGGTGCTCGCTGGCGGCGACCTCGTGGTCCTCGCTGCGGGCGCTGACCATCACCCTCGAGGATCCGACCGTCCCGGGCGCCGGGATCGGGGGCCCGCTTTTCGACGGCTGGCGCCGTGGCGCCCAGAGCGCCCAGATCTGGGGCGCGGATACCGGCTCCGGGATCCGCTTCGGTGAGACCTTCATCGACGGTGTCCGCGCCTCCCTTACCGAGTATCCCTGCGCGATCGCCTCGATCGGCGGCGAATGGCGCGGCGTCCGGATGCAGCCGTGCGAGATCGCGGTCGGGACGACGCAGTCGATTGCCACGACGGCCTTCAGCGACGGGCCGCACTCGGTGGTCCACTGCGTCACCGATTTTTCTGGCAACGCCGGCTGCGACCGCGTCTGGCCCATATATGTCGACAACACCCCACCGGCGCACCCGCGCTCGATCGCGATCGGTGGGGGCGAGGCCTGGCGCCGACTCAACGATTTCGACCTCGCCTGGGTCAATCCCGACCAGGGCGTCGCCAGTCCGATCGCCGGCGCCGCCTGGCGGCTCAGCGGCCCCAGCGGCTTCGACACCGGCGTCAGGTTCATCGCCGGCCGCGATCGCACCGGCCTCAGTGACCTCGCGGTGCCAGGACCGGGCAGCTACTCGCTGGCCATCTGGCTGCGAGACGAGGCCGGCAACGAGGCGCCCGCCGCGGCGCAGATCGTGCCGCTGCGCTTCGACGACGTCGCCCCCGCGGTGGCGTTCGCCGGCGGCGAGGGTTCGCTCGTGTCCGGGCAGGTCGCCGCGATCGTTTCGGATCCGCACTCCGGTCCGGGCGCCGGCACGATCTTCTACCGCCGTGCCGAGTCGGACCGCTGGCTGGAGCTGCCGACCAGGCTCGTGCCCGCGCCCACGCCCGGCACGGCCGAGTTGCGGGCGCCGACGCCGGAGTTGCGGCCGGGCACCTACCTGTTCCGGGCCGATGTCGCCGATGCCGCCGGGAACACCGCCACCAGCAGTCTCCGCAGCGACGGTACGCGGATGGCTCTGGACGTCTCCTCGCCGGCCGAGGTCGCGCGCGGGCGGACGCGCCTGTTCGCGCGGCTCGGCCGCCAGCCGGGAGGTGGGCACACGCTCACGGTTCCCTTCGGCGCCCCGGCCCTGATCAGCGGCCGCCTCACTGGCGCCAACGGGGCGGGCATCGCTGGCCGTGGGCTGCGAGTCCTCGCCCGGCCCTCGCGGGGCGCGTTGACGCCGGCCGCCAAGGCCGCGGCGACGACGGGCAAGCGCGGCGGTTTCGAGCTGCGTCTCGACCCAGGGCCGTCGCGCCGGATCTCCGTCGTCTTTCCGGGCGACGAGACGCTCGAGCCCTCCTATCGGCGACCGCTTGAGCTGCGGGTGCGGACCGGCATCTCGCTCCGCGCCTCCCCCACCGAGCTCAGCACCGGCCAGACCCTGCGCCTCAGCGGCAGGATCCAAGGTCGTGGCGCCGCGATCCCGCGGCGCGGCAAGCTGGTCGCGATCCAGTATCTGGAGCGGGAGACCGGGCGTTGGCGCCCGGTCCTGGTCACCCGCTCCGACCACGACGGTCGTTTCCGCGCCCGCTACCGCTTCCGCTACGTAAGCGGCGCCGCCCGGGTCCGCTTGCGGGCGATCGCGCTGGCGGAGGAGCGCTGGCCGTACGCTCCCGGTTTCTCCCACCCGGTGACGGTCGACGTCAGCGGTCGATGAGATCATCTAGGGTTCCGGCGCATGTCGAAGGCAACGCTGCACACCAACGCCGGGGCGATCGTGCTCGAGCTTCACGACGAGGACGCGCCGAAGACCGTCGAGAACTTCCGCAAGCTCGCGGCCGACAGCTTCTACGACGAACTGATCTTCCACCGCATCATTCCCGACTTCATGATCCAGGGCGGCTGCCCGGAGGGAACGGGGCGCGGCGGTCCCGGCTACGAATTCGAGGACGAGTTCAACGACCACAAGGTCGTGCGCGGGGCGCTGGCGATGGCCAACGCCGGGCCCAACACCAACGGCTCCCAGTTCTTCATCGTCACCGCCGGCGCCGCTCCTTGGCTGGACGGGAAGCACACCGTCTTTGGCACCGTCGTCGAGGGCATGGACGTCGTCGACGCGATCGAGTCGACCCCGACCGACGGCTCCGACAAGCCGGTCGAGCCGCAGACGATCGAACGCGTCGAGCTCGACGCCTAGAGGACCGAGCGCGCCGCCGCCGCACCCGCTGGCACCAAGCTGGAAGACTCCCCGTGCCCGAAGCGGGTCTCCGGGAGAATTCGGTCTAGCCACGGCGGCAGGTACCAGGCGGCACTGCCCGCCAACCGCAGGAAGACCGGCAGTAGCAACAGGCGCACCAGGAGGGTGTCGAGCAGGACGGCGATGCCGAGGATCGTCCCCATCTCCTTCGGCGGCAGCGGCCCCGAGAGCGCGAAGGTGAAGAAGACCGCGACCATCACCGCGCCGGCGGCAAGGATCACGCGCCCGGAGTGGGCGAGGCCGCCGACCATCGCCGCCTTCGCGTCGCCCGTCTCTTCCCAGTGCTCGCGCGCGGAGGAGAGCAGGAAGACGGTGTAATCCATCGCGATCGCGAAGATCATCGCGAAGAAGAAGATCGGTCCCCAGGCGTCGAGGAAACCCTGCGATTCGAACCCGAGTAGGCCGCTGAGGTGGCCGTCTTGGAAGATCAGCTTGGCGACGCCGAAAGCGGCGGCGGTCGAGAGCAGGTTGGTGAGGACGCCGATCGCGGCGACCAGCGGCGCCTGGAAGGCGACAAGCAGCAATAGGAAGCCGAGCCCGAGGACGACGCCGATCGCCAGCGGCGTCTTCGACGCCAGGGCGTCTTCGAGGTCGTGGTTTTCGACCGCGCCGCCGCCGACCAGGACCTCGGTTGGCAGCTCGGTGCGCAGGCGCTCGACGGTGTCGCCCAGGGCCGGCGTCGACGGTCCGGCGTTCGGCACGGCGGCGACCAGCACCAGCCCGCCACCACCCGCGACGGCGGGAGCGACCACGGCGACGCCGGGGTCGGCACTGAGCACGGCCTCGGTGCGCTCGACCTGTGAGCGCGGCGCGATTACCTGCAGGGTTCCGGGAGCGCCCGGCCCGAAGGCTCGACTGATCTGCTGGTAGCCGACCCGCGAGGCGTCGCCCTGCGGGACCACCTTGATCGATGGCATCCCCGTCTTCAGGCTGAGGACCGGTAGCGCCAAGGCCAGCAGAACGACCAGGGCGAGGCCGCCGAAGAGCACCGGTCGGCGCCACAACCGCTCGCCCCAGCGGGCGAAGCGCGCGGAGTGGTGGTCGCCGCTGCTCGCCCAGGGTAGGGCCAGCTTGTCGACCCGCGGGCCCAGCTTCGCCAGCACCGCCGGCAGCAGCGTCAAAGTCGCGGCGAGCACGAAGAGGACCGCGATCATGATCCCGAGCGCCGTCGAGCGGAAGGCAGGGCTCGGTACCAGCATCACCGCCGAGAGCGAGACCAGGACGGTGATCCCGGAGAAGACGACGGCCTTGCCGGCGGTGTCCATAGTCTCCGCGACCGCGTCGACCGCGTCGCGGCCTCGCCCGAATAGCGCGTTGCGGAAGCGCATGACGATGAACAGCGCGTAGTCGATTCCCAGCGCGAGGGTGAACATCAGCGCGAAGTTCATCGCCCAGATCGAGATCGGCGCGATCAGGGTGGCGAGGAAGAGGACGCCGGCGGAGGCGACCAAGCCGACGATCGTAAGCATCAGCGGCAGCCCAGCGGCGACCAGAGAGCCGAAGGCGAGAACGAGGATCGCAAGCGTCACGGGCCAGGAGATCAGCTCCGACCTCACCATCGCCTCGCGGTTGGCTTCGTTGAAGTCCGACCAGATGCCGGCGGCACCGGTCAGGTTCACTTCGACCCCGGGCGCGGCAGCGGCAGCGACCTCGGACTCGAGGCCGGCGGCGGCCGCGACCATCTCGTTCGGGCCCTTGGCGGCGGCGCCGGTGACGACCGCAGTGTGGCCGTCGGGGGAGATCGAGGACCCCGGGCGTGGCGGTGCCGGCGCGTGCACCGCCGGATCGGCGGCGAGGACTCCCTCGACCCGGCGCACGGTGGCGTCGAAGGCGGGGTCGCCGGCACGCGAATCGGCGGAGTGGACGGCGACCTGCAGCGAGTAGGAACCGGCGCCGCCGAACTCGCGGTCGAGCTGCTCGCGGGCGGCGACCGACTCCGAGCCTTCGGCCTGCCAGCCAGCGCCCGAGAGCGCCGTCTCCACCCGCGGCGCCAGCAAGCCGAGGCCGAAGGCAACAACGACCCAGGCGAGGAAGACGCCACGCCGGTGGGTGGCGGCGAAGCGCCCGAGGCGACCGATCGGCCCGAGCGCCGCCGCGGTCGCTTGCGCCGCTGCGGTGGGTACGGTCGTGGTAGCCATTTCATCTCCTTTTCACAAATCTACGGATGTACAACTGAACAACTTAACAGTTGTAGATGGTACGATAACACAGTGAGAACGACTCCGCTACCTCCCGATGCCGCTGAGCTGATCGCCCGCCGCTTCCGTGCCCTCTCGGACCCCACCCGGCTGCGAATCCTCGATCTCCTGCGCCGCCGGGACGAGGCCTCGGTCGGCGAGATCGCCAGCGCGGTCGGCGGGTCCCAGCAGAACGTCTCCAAGCACATCGCGGCGCTTCACGCCGAGGGCTTCCTAGCTCGCCGCAAGCAGGGAACCAGCTCGATCTACCGGATCGCCGACCCCGGCGTGCACCAGATCTGCGATGGCGTCTCGGCCGGGATCGAGGCCAAGCTGGCCGAGATCGAGTCCGCTCTAGCCAGCTGATTCGGGGCGCGCGGACTCGTCCTCGGAGCCACCGCCGCGTCGCTCCCGACGCCGTCGCAACGCCTCGCCGGGACGCCAGAGGCTGACCAATCCGGCGACCAGGGTGACCAGGAAGATCTGGCCGATCATCATCTCCAGGCCGGCCAGCATCCGCCCGGGCTGGCCGCCCGGCACGAGGTTGCCGTAGCCGGTGGTGGTCAGCGTCGTGTAGCTGAAGAAGAGGAAGTCGCCGCCGCTGGGGTTGGCGTGGCCTTCGAAGAAGGGACCGCTCTGGATCCGCTCGATCGTCCCGTAGAGGTAGGTGAAGAGGATGCCGAGCACGGTGTAGACGCTGATCGCGCCGAGGATCGTGCGCGAGCCGACCTCGGCGGTGGAGACGACCCGCTGCAGGACGCTCCCCATCGCCACCGCCAGCAGCAGGACCTGCAGGGTCGAGGCGGCGTTGAGCCAGAGGTGGGCGTCGGTGATCGCGGCGATCGCGGCCAGCAAGATCGTCAGGGCGGAGATCCAGAGCGCGCTGCGGACGAGGCCGGGACGGGCGTGCGAGCTGGTCAGGGCGACGATCGAGGTCGCGCTGGTTGCCACGGTGAGGATCACGGCGGACCAGCCGCGGTTGGTCAGCAGCGAGGTGAGGACGTAGGTCGCGAGGACGAGGACGAGGACGAGGCCGAAGGCGTCACGGGCTCGTTCGGCCCGCTGCCGCCAACGCTCCTGCCGGCGCTCTCGGCTGGCGGTCCTGTCCATGCTCGGACGTTCGGCCGCGGTATGGCGATTCCTGCCTACTCTGGGAGCTGGGGCAAGCAGTACAAGGACGCAGGGAGCGAAGTGTGCTCCGCACACGAGCGACCGAGGACGCCGTAATGCGTCGCCCAAGCTCCCAGAGCGGAGGGGGTGGGATTCGAACCCACGAGCCTCCTTGCGAAGGCCACCGGTTTTCAAGACCGGCGCATTCAACCGCTCTGCCACCCCTCCGGGGATTCGAGCCGGGCGAATGCTAGAGGGCGCCGATCCCACTTCGGGGCTCTCCTGATTGGATTGTCGGATGCGCTTCCTGATTCTCCTCGCCTCGGCGATGATCTTCCTCGACGTCGCCTTCTTCTCGGCGATCGCGCCGTTGCTGCCCGAGTACGCGGACGACCTCGACCTCAGCGATGCCCAGGCCGGGATCCTCTCGGCTTCCTATGCGGCGGGCACGCTGCTTGCCTCGTTGCCGGCCGGCTTCGTCGCCAGCCGGATCGGGCCGCGGAAGACCGTCATCGGCGGCCTCGCAATCCTCGGGGTCGCCAGTCTCGCGTTTGGCGTGGCGGAGCAGATCCTGCTGCTCGATTTGGCCCGGTTCATCCAGGGTGTCGCCGGCGCTTTCATCTGGGCGGGCGCCCTGACTTGGCTGGTCACCACCGCTCCGGAGGAGAAGCGCGGTTCGGTGATCGGAACCGCGCTCGGCACCGCGGTCGCCGGCGCCCTGCTTGGCCCCGCGATCGGTGCCCTGGCGGGCTCGATCGGGACCGGCCTCGTCTTCGGCTCGGTGCTGGTCATCTCGCTGGCGCTCGCCTACGCGGCCTCGCGCCTTCCGGAAACCGGGGTGCCGGAGCGCCAGAGCCTGCGTGAAGTCGCCGCGACGATGCTGACAAGGCCCGTGGTGATCGCCGTCGTCTTCGTCGCCGTCCCCTCGGTGATGTTCGGCGCGATCGAGGTCCTGGTGCCGCTGCGGATCGACGACCTCGGCGGCAGCCACGGCGTGATCGCCGCCGGGTTCATCGCCGGCGCCGGCCTGGAGGCGGTGCTGGCGCCGATGGCCGGCCGGCTCTCCGACCGCATCGGGCGGCGGCTCCCCTACGTAACCGGGCTCTCGATCTGTGCCTTCGCCATGGTCATCCTGGCGCTCGCGCAGACGCTCGGGGTGGTCCTGGCCACGCTGATCGTCACCTCGCTTGGCGCCGGTTTCTGCTTCGCGCCGGCGCTGACTCTGATCGCCGACGTCGCCGCGTCGAGCGGCCTGTACCAAGGCTTGGCCGCCGGCCTCTCGAACATGGCCTGGGCCTCGGGTCAGGTGATCGGTGGCGTCGGCGGCGGCGTCGTCGCCACCCTCACGGGCAACGCTGCCCCGGTCCTCGCGATCGCGGTGCTGCTGGTCGCCACCGCTCTCTACGCCATGCGGGCGCTGTCCCCGGCTCCGGTCGCGCGGTCGGCGGAGGGCTAGGGCGATGGCGCGGCGATCCCCCCGGGTGGCGGGCGAGTGGAGCAACTGGGCCGGCGACCAGACCTGCCGGCCGGTCGAGCTCGCGCGGCCCTCGAGCCGCGAGCAGCTGGCGGAGGCGATCGCCTCCGCCGCCGCGGCCGGGCGCAGGGTCAGCGTCGCCGGCTCCGGGCACTCCTTCACCGAAGCGGCGATGACCGACGCGACGATGGTCCGGATCGAGGCGCTGGCGGGGGTGCAGGATGCCGATCCCAGCTCCGGCCTGGTCAGGGTTGGCGCCGGCACCGTCCTCGCCGACCTCAACGAGGAGCTGGCACGGCTGGGGCTGGCGATGGAGAACCTCGGCGACATCGACCGCCAGACGATCGCCGGGGCGATCTCGACCGGGACCCACGGGACCGGTGCCCGCCTGCGCAACATCTCCGCCCAGGTCGAGGGGATGGAGCTCGTGCTCGCTGACGGCAGCAGCCGCCACCTCGCCGCCAGCACCCATCCTGAGCTGCTGCGAGCGGCGCGGGTCGGAATCGGGGCCCTCGGCGCGATCGCCTCGGTCACCTTGCGCTGCGTCCCCGCCTTCGCCCTGCGGCGGGTCGACACCCCGGAGCCGCGGGAGGAGGTCCTCGACTCCTTCCAGCAGCGAGCCGACGCCCACGACCACTTCGAGCTCTTCACCTTCCCCTACGCCGACAGCGCCCTGGTGCTGGAGCGCAACCGGGTCGAGGAGGCTCCGAGCCCGCGCGGGCGGATCGCCGCCTTCCTCAACGACGTCGTCCTCGAGAACTGGGCGCTGGAGGCACTCTCGGCGGCAGGAAAGGCGTTCCCGGACAGGATTCCGGCGTTCTCCCGCCTCGCCGGCCGGCTCGCCTCCGGCAGCAGCACGACCGACCGCAGCGATCGCGTCTTCGCCAACGACCGCCGCGTCCGCTTCACCGAGATGGAGTACGGCGTCCCGCGCGAGCACGGGCCGGAGGCGGCGCGACGGGTGATCGAGTGGGTGCGCGCCAATCGCTACCCGGTCTTCTTCCCGATCGAGATGCGCGTCGCCGCCGGCGACGATGCCTCCCTCAGTCCCTCGCACGAACGCGATACCGCCTACATCGCCGTCCACCAGTACCGCGGCATGGAGTGGCGCCCCTACTTCGAAGCGGTCGAGGAGATCATGGACTCCTACGGCGGCCGCCCCCACTGGGGCAAGCGCCACTTCCAGACCGCCGCGACCCTGGCGCCCCGCTATCCGGCCTGGGCCGAGTATCAGGGGGCCCGCGACGAGCTCGATCCCGGGCGCGTGTTCACCAACGAGTACGCGGAGCGAGTCCTCGGCCCATGATCCTCGGCGTGCGCCTGTCTTTGTTAGCCCTGTGGGCGAAAAAGGACAGGCGCGCTCAAAGGAAGTTCTTGCCCTCGCCGCGGTACGTGGGGACGACGTCGACGATCGCGTCGCCCTCGACCAGGTGGAGGACGTCGAAGCGCTCGCAGAGCTCGCCGGCCTTGGCGTGGCGTAGGTAGGCGCGGTCGCCGACCTGAAGGTTGCCGGCGGGCTCGCCAAGCAGCGGCGTCTGTACCTCGCCGGCGCCCTCCTCGGAGTCGAGCTTCAAGCCCGGGGGCAGCCACGGCGCCGGCAAGCGCGCCGCGTCGCCGCCGCCGGAGGCGAGGTAGCCGCCGCCGAGCGCCGTCGCCACCCGCGGGGTCGGCTTGCGGACGATCGGCAGCGCGAAGCCCGCCGCCGGGGTGAGGCTAAAGCGGCTGTAGTGGTCGAAGAGGGCGGGGGCGTAGAAGCCCGAGCCCGCCGTCACCTCGGTCACCGCCGCCTCGGCCGCGGTCAGCTCGAGGCTGCCGGTGCCGCCGCCATTGACGATCTCCAGCTCGACGAAGGCGCCCAGCGCGGCGACGATCGCGGCCCGGCGCTCGCTCAGCTCCTTGGCGGAGCGGCGCTGCATGAAGCGGATCATCGCCCCGCGCAGGCGCCGGCCCGGCGGGCGGTCGCCGAGGCCGGCGATCTGTCCCTCGTAGGCCATCAGCGCGTCGAGTTCGATCTGCGGCCGTCGTTCGATCTCGCGCGCCAGCGCCACCGCCTGCTCGACGCCGTGGATCGGTGAGCGCTTCGGCCCGACCTTGATCCGCCCACCCAGCGCCCACCAGCCGGCGTCGACGTCGATGCAAACCCGGACCGGCGCCGCGCCGGCGCCCAGCACGGACTCGATCGCGTCGAGGTGCTCGGGGCAGTCGACGGTGACGATCGGCGCCCCCGCCGGGCTGGCAACCGAGCGCAGGGCCAGCTCGCCGAGCGCCGCCGAGTCCGTCGTCGGGTAGGCGAGCAGGAGATCCTCGAAGCCCTGCTCGGCGAGCCAGAGGGTCTCCGCCAGGGTGTAGGTCATCAGCCCGGCGAAGCCCTGGTCGCGGCGCAGGATCTGCTCCAGCAACGCCCGGCAGCGGATCGACTTGGTCGCGACCCGGATCGGCTTGCCGCCCGCGCGCCCCAGCATGGCGTCGGCGTTTGCCCACATCGCGTCGAGGTCGACGAAGGCAAACGGCGCCTCGACCTCGGCGAAGATCCGCTCGTAGCGGTCGTGGGACTGAATGGGTGGAGTCGACACCCGCACCAGCCTATCCCCGCCATTCCCGGTTAATTCCTACAATCGAGGCGAATGCCCGGAGAGGTGGCCGAGTGGCTGAAGGCACTCGCCTGCTAAGCGAGTAGGGGGCGCAAGCTCTCTCGAGGGTTCGAATCCCTCCCTCTCCGTTCTCAGGTCGGCTGGGCGGCGCATGGCGGCGTCCTCGGTCGCTCGTGTGCGGAGCACACTTCGCTCCCTGCGTCCTTGCCCTGCTTGCCCAGACGACCTGAGAAAGATCGGGGCTCTCTCTGAGCCTTGATGGCCAGGCGAGGTCAGGCGTGTCGCGCTCGCAGGATGACGCGGCCGCCGCGGGCGGGGATCATCGTCACGTTGCGGTGCATCGCCCGCTCGGGCTGCGGGCGGTCGGCCTCGAGGTCGAGACGGCGTGCCATCGCTGCCAGGACGACGCGCTGCTCGGCCATCGCCAGGGCGGCGCCGAGGCAGCGGCGGATGCCGCCGCCGAAGGGGATCCACTCGTAGGTTCCGGGCTTGCGGCCGAGCCAGCGCTCGGGACGGAAGGCGAACGGTTCGGGATAGAGGTCCTCGCGATGGTGGAGGAGGAGGATGCTCATCGTCACCGGGGTGTTCGCCGCGACGCCGTACTCGCCGAGCTGCCAGGGCACGGCGACCCGGCGCCCGATCATCGGGATCACCGGGCGCGAGCGCATCGCCTCGACGATCGTCGCCTCGATCCGTTCCTCGGCCCCGTCCTCCTTGCGGACCGCGTCGAGCAGCGCCTCGTGCGCGTCGGGACTGCGCAGCAGTCGCTCCCAGGTCCAGGCCAGCGAGTTGGCGGTCGTCTCGTGGCCGGCGAGGACCAGGGTCAGCAACTCGTCGCGCAGTTCCTGGTCGCTCAGCGCCTCGCCCTCCTCGGTCCGGGCCTGCAACAGCAGCGAGAGAATGTCGCGGCGCTCGTCGAGGTCCGGGGCGGCGCGACGGGCGGCGATCACGGCATAGGTCGGGCGATCGAGCAGCCCCAGCGCCAGCCGCAGCGGCCCGATCGCCTCCTCGCGCCCGATGTGGATCAGTTCGGTCAGCTGCGCATCGGGGCGAGTCGAGGCGGCGACCAGGCGCTTGACGGTTCGCCGCAGTCCGGCCTCGGGGCTGCGCGGGGCGGGCCTGCCCTCGATGCCGAAGATGCCGGCCATGATCACGTCGAGCGTGATCGCCTGCATCCGCGGGGCCAGCGCGAAGGGCTCGTGCAGCGGCCAGCGATCGATCTCGCGCTCGGCCGCGTCGGAGATCATCCGCGTGTAGCGCTCGATCGCCTCGCCGTGGAAGGACGGCAGCAGCAACTTGCGCTGGCGCATGTGGCGCGGACCGAGAGCGGTCAGCACCGAGTTGGAGCCGACGATCGGGCGCAGCGGCGACTCGCCGGTCAGCGAGGGGGCGAGCTCGGGGCTGGCGGTGAAGAGCGAGCGGACGTGGTCGGGATGACTGGTGACGACGGGGCCGCCGGGGATCAAGCCGCGCGTCCGGAAGACCTCGCCGAACTCGCGGCGGGCGCGGAAGACGAACTCGATCTGGCGTTGGCTGATGCGCATCGTCTGCACGAGCCGCGGCAGCGGGATCGAGGGTGGAGCGGACAGCGCCGCCAGCTCGTCCTCGCCGATCGGACCGGCTGGCGAGGGTGAGGCCGCGCCGACGAGCTGTTCGGCGAGGTCGGGCGCGGGGGCGGCGGCGGCAGTCGACATGGCCCGACGATTGTTACACGGTTCGATGTCAGATACCCCGCGTTCAGGGGTATCTGGAGCGGACTTACAGCACGTTGGCCAAATCCACCGCTCGCGCCCACTATCTTCACTCGCGTGAAATCGGTACCGATCGCCACGGCGCATATGGACAGGCGGACGAAGATCGTCGCCACCGTTGGCCCGGCCAGCTGGGAGCAGGCCACGCTCGAGCAGATGATCGCCGCCGGCGCCGACGTCTTCCGGCTCAACTTCTCCCACGCCGGGCCCGAGAAACAGGCGCAGACGATCGAGACGATCCGGGCCGCCGCCGTCAACGTCGGCCGCGAGGTCGCGGTGCTGGGGGACCTGCCGGGGCCGAAGCTGCGGATCGGTGAGCTGCGCGACGACTTCGCCGAGCTGGAGACGGGGATGCACGTGACCCTGACCAAGCACCAGGGCGAGGGCGACCGCGAGCGGATCCCGGTCCCCTGGGCCGGCGTCAGCAACCTGCGCGAGGACCAGCTGGTCTACCTCGCCGACGGCGCGATCCGCCTGCGCGTCCGCGATCCGGAGTCCGACGAGATCGACTGCGAGGTCGAGGTGGGGGGGACGCTCTCCTCCCACAAGGGGATGAACATCCCCGACGGCGCCGGGCTGCCGGCCGCGACCGACGGCGACCTCGGCTGGGTCGAGTTCGCCGCCGCCAACGGCGTCGACCTGCTCGCCGTCTCCTTCGTCTCCTCCGCCCAGGATCTCGTCCCCGTTCACGAGCGGCTGGCAGAGCTCGGCTCCGACATCCCGCTCGTCGCCAAGATCGAGCGCCCGCAGGCCGCCCACGACATCGAGGCCATCGTCGAGTCGGCCACCGCCGGGATCATGGTCGCCCGCGGCGACCTCGGCATCGAACTGCCGCTGGCCGAGGTGCCGGGCGTGCAGAAACGGATGATCCGCGCCGCTGGCAAGCACTCCAAGTCTTCGATCACCGCCACCCAGATGCTGGCCTCGATGGTCACCGCGCGGCGACCGACCCGGGCCGAGGTGACCGACGTCGCCAACGCCATCTACGACGGCTCCGACGCGATCATGCTCTCCGAGGAGACCGCGGTCGGCCAGCACCCGGTCGAAGCGGTGCGGGTGATGGACCAGATCGCCCGCGCCACCGAGCCCGACCTGCCTTACGGCGACTGGCTCTTCTCCCGCACCGACCAGGCGACCCAGGACGTCGCCGACGCGGTCGCCCAGGGCGCCGTCGGCTCGGTCTACCGGCTCGGGCTCAAAGCCCTGGTCGTGCCGACCACCAGCGGCCGCACCGCGCGCCTGGTCTCCGCGCACCGGCCCGACGTGCCGGTGTTGGCGATCTCGCCGCGAACGGAGACGGTGCGCCGGCTCAGCCTGCTGTTCGGCGTCACCGCGGTGCTGAGCGACCACGACACCGACGTCCGCGGTCTGCTCAGCGACTGCGCCCGGCTCGCCGCCCACCACGGCGTCGCCAGCAGCGGCGACCTGATCGCGATCACCGCGGCGCTCCCCGACCAGCACCTCGGCACCAACCTCTTCGAGGTCCACCGTGTCCCCTGAGCCCGACGCCCCGCTGCGGCTCGAGCGGGAGCAGAGCGGACTCGCGGTCCTCACCCTCGACAGCCCGCCGCTGAACCTCTTCGACCAGGCGATGATCGACACCCTGCGGGCCGCGATCGCCGACGTCGCCGCTTCGCCGCCGCGGGCGCTGCTGATTCGGGCCGAGGGCCGTGCCACCTCCGCCGGCGTCGACGTCCACGTCTTCGACGGCCTCAGTCCCGAGCAGGGCAGCGCCCTCTGGGACGAGCTGCTGGGGATGATCGACGCGCTCGAGCGGCTGCCGGCGCCGATCGTCTTCGCCGCCCACGCGCTCACCCTCACCGCCGCGCTCGAGGTCGCCCTCGCCTGCGACCTGATCGTGGCCACCCCGAAGGCGAAGTTCGGCCTGGTCGAGAAAGTGGTCGGGCTGACGCCGTCAATGGGCGGCACCCAGCGCCTCGCCGAGCGCGCCGGCAGCGGCCGCGCCCGCCATTTCGTGATGAGCGGCGAGCTCTTCGGCGCCGAGGAGATGGAGCGCTGGGGCGTGGTCAACGCGATCTACCCCGAGGACGAGTTCGAGCAGCGCAGCCGGGCGCTGGCCGCGGAGTTGGCGGCCGGGCCGACGAAGGCGCACGCGATGACCAAGCAGATCCTCCGCCGCTTCCGCGAAGGCGGCCTGCCCGCCGCCGACGCGGCGGTGCGGACCGAAGCGGCCGACCTCTTCGCGACCGAGGACCTCCAGAACGCGGTCGAGACCTTTCTCGAGCACGGCGGTCCCGGCCACGCGACCTTCGAGGGCCGCTGAGCCCAGCCGGGTAATCTGCGCCGATGCCGGGAGTGCCAGGAATGCCGAACGTCGACTTCGACGCGATCGCCAAGGGGATGGCGATGGCCGTGCCCTTCGCCGGGCACCTCAACCTCGAGATCACCGAGGTGTCCGCCGGCGAGGCGACGGTCCTCCTGCCCCGACGCCCGGAGCTGACCAACCACGTCGGCAGCCAGCATGCCGGCGCCCTCTTCACCGTCGCCGAGACCGCCTCCGGCGCCGCCTTCGTCGGCGCCTTCGCGATCCGCATGGGCGACGTCACCCCGCTCGCCCGCAGCGCCGAGATCGAGTACCTGAAGATCGCCAACGGCCCGATCGAGGCCCGCGCCAAGCTCGGCGTCGACGCCGCCGAGGCTCTCGCCACCCTCGATTCCGAGGGCAAGGTCGAGTTCCCATGCGAGGTCTCCCTCACCGACGGCTCCGGCACCGAGGTCGCCACCGCGACCGTCCACTGGCACGTCCGGCTCAAAGAGCAGGCATAATCCGGCACCCCGCATTCGCGTTCCCCCTGGGACGCCGCGATTCGCCGGGCACGCGCCCGTAGCTCAGCCGGATAGAGCGTCGGTCTACGAAACCGAAGGTCACAGGTTCGAATCCTGTCGGGCGCGTTGGCAGCGATCCCGCTGCTGGAGCCGGATGGGGCTCTGGGAGCGGGATTGCGCCACCTTCAGCCTCATCGGGAGGTGTTCGAGGCGGTGGTGGAAGCTGCGGCATGGAGCTTCGAGGGCAAGCGTGTGTCGCTACCTAACTTCAGTAGGCGCTCGAGCCACAGGCCTGACTGCGCGGTGCTCGAGCGCCTCTGGCGATTTCAAGCCTATTTTCCTTCGGCCCCCCAGTGGGAGCCTCCGTTGGCGCCGGCAAGCTGAACGGCGATCTCGCCTGTGAGAGTCGCAGGGTTGGCGCTGAAGGTAAGCGAGCTCATCGCATGGGTTGTCATGCTGCTCGCGAACTCTTGGATCAGCGAGTAGGCGGCTGTCTGGTTTGTCGCTTCCGTGTAGAAGACCCCTTTCACCGGATAGATGCCTTCAGCCGCGCACCCTTCGAGTTTGATCGTGGTGAGGTTGGCGCCTTCGGCCGGTGCGAACCCGAGATAGCTCTTGGTTGTCACCGTCTGATCCATCTGGAGGTCAGCGACGAGGGCGTTCGTCGTGTTGGTCGCCGGCGTTTTGCAGCCCGCCGGTTTGTCTACGGTGACGCCGGTGAATTTGAATTTGGCAACGGCGGTCGCCATGTTCACCCCCCCGACGACGTCGTTGCTGAGTTTGGTTTCGATGCATTCGACGCCGGTAGCTGTGATTTCAACTTCGAGAAGGCCGATGGCGCCTCTGAACACGAAGTTCGGCGTGGCCGGTGTTTTGTTGCATTTGACGAGTTCATCGTCGGGAGCGCTGGTGGGCACACCGCCATTCAGGTAGGTCCACGACGCTACGTCTGTCACCGCATTGCCAGCGGAAGCGGTCGCCGTAAAGGTGGCGCTGAGCGCCAGCACTGCCATGACGGAGATGCTGATCTTCTTCAGGTTCATAGGACGGTCCTTTCGGGAGAGATAGCGCGAAGAGCACTGTCGTCCTTCAATCTCCATCCGCAGACTCGGATCAGCAAGAACTCCGGCGCTTCGTTTCCTATCTACGTCGCCCCGTTTGTGGCCGGTCCCCCAGGATCTCCGAGCCACTGGCGGGCCCGGCACTTCTCCTGAGCCCTGGAGTTGGGCTATTTCGCTTCGGCACTCCAGCTAGCACCCGCTTTCCTGTCGGACGCGTTACGTCACCCTTGGCGGGCCTGGACCGGCGCGGTACGATCGGATCGCCCGCTGGCGTCGAGTGCTCACCGACCATCATCTTCGGAGTGACCAAGAAAATCGCTCTGTTCGCCGCGGTCTTGGCGACCGCGATCGGTTTCGCGCAGTTCTCGGGTCGCGCCGAGGCGACGAAGCTCCCATGTCCGTGCCCGGGGCAGGGCAGTGGCGGCAAGCACGGCCAGAAGCCGAAGAGCCTGGTCGGGAGCTACGAGGGAACGACGGAGGAGGGCGGTGCCGTGAGCTTTCGGGTGACGCGCGGCGCCAAGGTCGTCGGCTTCACGCTCACGGGTGCGACGCTGTACTGCACGCGGGGGTATCCGGACGAGCGCGTGACCTACTTCCCCGACTACACGAAGTCGGTCACGGTCACGCACCCCGGTCCGATCCCCATGCGGAAGGTCTCGAAAAAGCATCCGCAGGGAAAAGAGTTCCTGCTCGACGAACCCAGGCCCGAGAACCAGGCGCGGCAGTCCGCCCTGTTCAAAGGCAAGGCCGTCGAGCTGTTGAAACCGAGCCCCACGGGATCGATCGTGCTGCCGAACAGGGGCTTCGTGGGCGAGATCGAATACGAAACCGCAGACGGGCCCACTCCGTTCCCGTCCTCGGCGAACCCGCTCCCCGAGTGGGATCCCAACCGGGAGTGGTGCGTCACGAAGCCGATCGACTGGTCGGCGAAGAAGCCGGGGGATCCTGGCGTCCTCCCGCGCGGCTGAACCTACGAACCTAAGGTCACAGGTTCGAATTCCCTCGGGCGTGTTCCTCGCGCCCCCATCTGGGGCCGCGGTCGAAGCTGGCTGAGCGCATGACGATGCGGGTCTCGGTGCCGGCCGCGCCGGCGTCGCGGCGGATTCTGCGGATGGTTTGGTTGAGCTCGTCGGCGTCGCGGCAGGCGACGCGGAGTTGGAAGTCGAAGCGGCCGGTGAGGAAGACGAGCTCGGTGACGGCGGGGAGGCTGGCGACGAGGCGCTCGAAGTCTTCGGGGTCGGTGCTGGGCAGGAGGCGGACGTCGATCAGGGCGTCAAGGGAGCGGCCGAGGACGCCGGCGTCGATCGTCGCCGTGTAGCCGGTGATCACGCCTTCGCGCTCGAGGCGGCGGATGCGGTCGGCGGTGCCATGGGGGCTGAGCCCGACCTCGGCGCCGAGGCTCGCGAAGGAGGCCCTTCCGTTTGCGCCGAGGAGGATGAGGATTTGGTTGTCAATCTCGTCAAGCACTGTGGATATCGAAATCTTATCGTCGGGGACTGGACATTAGGCAGATCATCTTAATGATCGCTGAAAACTCGACAGAGAGGATCAAGCGATGCGCGTTGGCGTTCCCACCGAGATCAAGCAGGACGAGTACCGGGTTGCGATGACCCCGGCCGGCGTGCGCGAGCTGACCGCGGCCGGTCACGAGGTGGTCGTCCAGGCGGGCGCCGGCGAGGGCTCGGCGATCGGCGACGGCGACTACGTCGCGCAGGGGGCGCGGATCGCGCCCGACGCCGACGCGGTCTTCGCCGCGGCGGACCTGGTGGTCAAGGTGAAGGAGCCGCAGGCGGTCGAGGTGGCGAGGCTGGAGCCGCGCCACGTCCTCTTCACCTACCTCCACCTCGCTCCCGATTCTGAGCTGACCGCCGGCCTGCTCGACTCCGGCGCCACATGCATCGCCTACGAGACGGTCACCGACCCGGCCGGCGGCCTGCCGCTGCTGGCGCCGATGAGCGAGGTCGCCGGCAAGATCGCCACCCAGGCCGGGGCTTTCATGCTGGAGCGACCGCTGGGCGGTCGCGGCCTCCTGCTCGGCGGCGTGCCGGGGGTTGCCGCGGGCCGGGTGATGGTGATCGGCGGCGGCGTGGTCGGCCAGAACGCGGCCCGGATCGCGGTCGGGCTCGGCGCCGAGGTCTTCGTCTTCGACCGCTCGCTCGACCGCCTGCGCGAACTCGACGTCGACTTCGACGGTCGCGTCTCCACCTGTTATGCCTCGGCGCTGGAGATCGAAAACCGCCTGCCCGAGGCCGACCTGGTGATCGGCGCGGTGCTGGTCAAGGGCGCCCGCGCCCCACACGTCCTCACCCGCTCCCAGCTGGCGCTGATGAAGGAGCGGGCGGTGCTGGTCGACGTCTCGATCGACCAGGGCGGCTGCTTTGAGACCTCGCGGCCGACCACCCACTCCGACCCCACCTACGTGGTCGACGGGATCACCCACTACTGCGTCGCCAACATGCCGGGAGCGGTGCCGATTACCTCGACCCAGGCGCTGACCAACGCGACCCTGCCCTACGTGCTGAGGCTGGCCGGGCAGGGCCCGGAGGGCGCGCTCGCGGCCGACCCCGGTCTCGCCGCCGGCCTCAACGTCGCCGCCGGCCAACTGACCAACGAGGCGGTGGCGCTGGCGCAGGGGCTCGAGTGGACGGCGCCGGACCCGGCGCTAGCGGCGGTTCTGCGCTCGTAAGCGTGCGATAGAACACGCAGGTGATGGCCAGCAGGGCGGTGCCCAACATCAAGTCCGATCGGCCCGCGGAGACGCGCGCGTTCTTCGTTGATCTGCTCGGCTTCGAGGTGGCGATGGACCTCGGCTGGGTCGTCACCGTTGCGTCACCGACCAACCGCTCGGCCCAGGTGACCATCATCGGCAATGACGACCCGGCCGCCCCTGGCATCTCGGTTGAGGTCGCCGACGTCGATGCCGTCCACGACAGGGCCGTGGAGCAGGGCTTCGAGATCACCTACGCGCTCCGCGACGAGGAGTGGGGAGTCCGGCGCTTCATGCTTCGAGAGCCGAGCGGCACGCTCGTCAACGTTGTCTCTCACCGATCGGACTGAGCGCCCTGGTAAGAAAGTGCCGCCCCGCGCAACCCTGCGGGGCGGCACTGACATCGCACTGCCCGCCCTGGCGTGAGTGCAGCTAGGGAGGACGGGGTTTGGTGAGCCTTGGCCCTTTCTTCGGCCCTGGCTTCGGTCGGACTAACGACGGAGGTAGGAATTTGCTGTTTGGTACTGGAGTCATCTTCATGGCGGTCAGTGTCCAGGCTGGAATGCGAGCGCGCCACGGGGTCTACCCCTAAGATCGACCCTAGTTTTTTTGAGCAATCGATGTGGGAGCGGGTGGCGAGGTGTTGCAGGAGCGGGAGCGTGAGCTTGCGGAGCTCGATGCCGTCCTCGGTCAGGCGAGGGCCGGTGAGGGCCGCGCCGTCGCGATCGAAGCCGCGGCGGGATTGGGAAAGACCCGTTTGCTGGGGGAGGTCGGTAGGGCCGGAGCCACTGTGGAGGTCGATGTTCTCTCAGCGCGGGCGACCGATCTCGAACGTGACTTCCCTTTTTCTCTGGTGCGGCAGCTGTTCGAATCCAGGCTCGCCGTTCTTTCACCTGACGAGCGGGAGCAGCTCTTCGAAGGGGCAGGTGCGGCGCGTGGCGCACTGGGACAGGATCCGAGCGACACCTGGACTCACGATTCGTTCTCTGTGCTCCACGGGCTCTATTGGGTGACCGCCGCCTTCGCCGAGAAAAAGCCGTTGCTGCTCGCGATCGACGACCTGCACCTGGCTGACGCGGGTTCTCTGGACTACCTCGGCTTCCTGTTGCCTCGGTTGGAGGAGCTTTCGGTGCTGCTGGTGATGGCGGCCCGGCCGGACGAGCCGGATTCACCGGCTGGCCTCCAGCGAGTTCTCGCCGATTCGTCGGTGCGGCATCTCAAGCTGACGCCGCTGAGCGCCGAGGGATCGGCCGCGCTGCTGGCACAGGAGCTCGAGCGCCAGTCGGAGCCGCCGTTCGCCGCCGCCTGCCACGAGGTCAGCGGAGGCAATCCTTTCTTGCTCTGTGAGTTGGCGCGAACCCTCCTGGAGCGGCAGATCGAGCCCACCGCGAGGCAGGCCGAGGTGGTGCGGGAGCTGGCGCCCGAGCGAGTCGGGCGCATGGCCTTGACGCGTATCGCCCGGCTCTCTCCCGAAGCAGCCGCCGTCGCCCAGTCGCTCGCCGTCCTCGGAGACGACAGCGATCCACGCTTGCTGGCTGAGCTTGCCGGACTGGCGCCCGACGCAACTCAGCGGGCCTGCGACGAACTGCGCGCCAGCGCCATCCTCGACCCCGCCCCCTCGCCCCGATTCGTGCATCCGCTCGTGCGCAACACGATCTACGCGGCCCTGCCGATCGGGGAGCGGCTCAGCGCGCACTCCCGGGCCGCGACGCTCCTGCGTGACCGCAATGCCTCGCCCGAGCAGATCGCCACCCAGCTGTTGGCGAGCGAGCCACAGGGAGAGCGGGCGACGGTGGAGACGCTTCTCCTCGCGGGGGAGCGCGCCTTGCTCACCGGTGCGCCGCGCTCGGCGATCGCCTATCTGACGCGAGCGTTAGACGAGCCTCCTCCCGCGGAGCTGCGGGCGGGCGTCCTCGGTCCGCTGATGACCGCGGGCATTCGCGCCGCCGACCACTCAGTCCTGGCCGGGATCGAGGCGGACGTTCTCGCGGAGTGCGAGCAGGACCCGGCGTTGCGCAGCGATTGGGCGGTCGAATTGACGCTGGCGATGGTGCTCGCGGGGCGCTTCGAGGATGCCCTGTCGATTCTCAAGGAAGCGATCGACGTCGCGGTCGCCGAAGACGACGTGGACCGGGCCTTCCAGCTGGAGGCGCAGTGGAGCTCGATCGCGGCGCTGGTGCCTTCGGCGCCGAAGGTGGACCTCAGCCGCTACGCCGGCAAGATCGACCCCGACAGCCCGACCGGACGGCTGGCGGCCTCGATGGAAGTGCGTTCGGCGTTGGTGAAAGGCACCGCGGAGGAAGCGGCGGACGCGGCCATGCGGGCGCTCGCGGATGACTGCATCATCTTCGCGGAGGAGCCGGATCTCTTCGCCTCGGTCGTGGCCGTGGCGAGCTTGATCCTCGCTGACGAGATCGAGGAGGCCCGACGGGGCGCCAAGCGCGCGCTCGAGATTGCCCGTGAGCGCGACGCGATCCCCCAGATCTCGCGTGGATGGTTCCTGAACGGTTTCGTCGCCTATGGAGCTGGCGACCTGATCGCCGCGGAGGCGGACGTACGTCAGGCCATGAACGTGGCGCGAATGGCCGGATTCGTGCCGGCGATCCTGACGTACACGGGCCCTCTGATGGCGGTCCTGATCGAGCGCGACGAGCTGGGGGCGGCAGAAGCGGAGCTGCAGGCCGCCGGCATGCTCACCGGCCCGATCCCGGAGACGGCGCTGTTCGCCGGGCTGATGCTCGCGCGAGGGCACCTGCGGTATGAGAAGGGCGAATTCGAAGCGGCGACCGAGGACTTCGTTGCGCTCTCGGCCGTGGCGGAGAAGGTTGGCTTCGGACCGGGCCCGGCCGTGACGGCGGCTCCGTTCGCCGCCCGCGCGCTGATCGCGGTCGGCGAGCAGCAGCGGGCCGTCGAATGGGTCGAGGGCATGATCGACATCGCACGGCGTTGGGGAGCCCCCGCTACCGTCGCGCACGCCTTGCGGGCTGTCGCCGTCGTGCGCGGCGGGGATGAGGGCATCGGGATGTTCGAAGAGGCGGTGGCTACGCTCGCCGACTCGCCCAGACGCATCGAGCGCGCGCACGCGCTCGCCGACCTCGGCGAAGCGCTGCGACGATCGGGGCGTCGCAGCGATGCGCGGGCACCCTTGCGCGAGGCAGTCAAGCTCGCTCGTCAGTGCGGCATGGCGAGGGTCGCCAAGCGCGCCCATGACGAGCTGCAGGCGAGCGGGGAGACCGTGCGCCGCTACACGCCGATAGGCATCGAGTCGCTGACCCCCAGCGAGCGACGGGTGGCAGAGCTGGCGGCGACGGGGATGACCAACCGGCAGATCGGCCAGTCGCTGTTCGTCACGATCAAGACGGTCGAGGCTCACCTCAGCGCCGCCTACGACAAGCTCGACATCGACGGACGCCGCGGTCTCGCGGCTGCCTTGGACGGATCGACGGACAACGGGCGCTAGTCCCGGTTAGGGCTGTGTTGAGCGGCAGTTAGGCCTGTATTGAGCGGGCCTGGAATCCGAACACGCGTGCATGGCCCGGGTCTACGATCGCTCTGCCGTTGGGAGGCGGCGGACTATGGAGGCTGGGACGCAGACGGTTGCGAAGGGCGGGGCGAGGAGCCTGACCACTTCGGTCGGCTCTGCCGTCTCCTCCGGCTCGAGCTTGTTCGCCCAGACGGGCGCGATGATGATCCTCACCGCGCGGACGATCTGGTCGGCGCTGCGGCCGCCCTACCCCTACGGGGAGGAGCTGGTCGACCAGTTCCACTTCACCCTCAAGCTCTGCTGGTTCCCGCTGCTGATCTCGACCTTCGCCCTCTGCCTGGGGGCGCCGGGGCTGCAGGCGGCGGGGCCGCTGCAGGTCTTCGGCGCGCTCGACCGGCTCGGTGGCTTCTTTGTCCTCACCGCGATCCGCTGGATCGGCCCGGTCGTTACCGCCGTCGTCGTCGCCGGCGTCGCCGGCACCGCGATCACCGCCGACCTCGGCGCCCGCAAGATCCGCGAGGAGCTCGACGCCCTGCAGGTGCTCGGCGTCGACCCGATCAAGAACCTGGTCGTGCCGCGCTTCCTGGCGCTGATGGTCGTCACCGCCCTGCTCGACATCTTCGCGATCGTCTTCGGCCTCACCGCCGGGATCGCCGCCGAGCTGCTCTACAACCAGAGCCTCGGCGGCTTCTTCGCGACGCTCTTCTCCAACGCCTCGGTCACCGACCTCTGGGGCTCGATCCTGATGTGCACGATCTTCGGCTCGATCATCTCCGTGGTCTGTTGCTACAAGGGGATGACCGCCTCCGGCGGTGCCGCCGGCGTCGGACGTGCCGTCAACCAGGCCGTGGTCATCGCCCTGGTCGGGGTCTTCGCCTTCAGTTACGTCTTCACCGCAATCCTGCTCGCCACCAACCCGGAGCTGCAGACGATCCGATGAGGGCGACCCCGTGAGTGGCTGGCTGGTGGCCCCGCGCGGCTGGCTCGACTCCTTCGGGGAGATCGGCCGCTTCGGCGTCCGCGTCGCCGGCGTCGTCTACTCCGGCAAGGTCCTGCGCTTCTTCGGCGAGGCGATTCGCCAGTCCGGGATCCTGATCCTCGGCTCGGCTCTGATCATCTGGGCCTTCGTCTTCATCCTCGGCTTGCAGTGCGGGATCCAGGGGGCATACTTCTTCCGTGCGCAGGGCGTGCCGTCCTACGCCGGCCTCTTCGCCGCCTACTGCGACCTGCGCGAGGCGCTGCCCTACGCCTTCGGCTACATCCTCTCGGCCAAGGTTGGTACCGGGATCGTCGCTGAGATCGGGGCGATGCGGATCTCCGACGAGATCGACGCGCTGGAAGTGATGGGCGTGCCGCCGATCACCTTCCTCTGCGCGACGCGCCTGCTGGCGGCCTGGATCGCGCTGCCGTTCATCTACCTGGTCGCGATCGGGGTGATGTACGCGGCTAGCTACCTGGCCGTCGTCGACCAGGTCGCCGACGTCTCGGCCGGTGGCTACGAACTGATCTTCTGGATGTTCCAGGACCCCACCGACCTGGTCTTCAGCCTGATCAAGGGGATGGCGATGGCGACCGTGATCGTGCTGGTCGGCTGCTATTACGGCTACACGGCCTCGGGAGGGCCGGTCGGGGTGGGGACCGCGACCGCGAAGTCGATGGTCTTCAATATCGTCGCCGTCCACATCCTCGGCATGCTCGGCACCCTGATCTTCTGGGGCGCCAACCCACGAATGCCGATCGGCGGCTGAGCAGTCTCAGGAGCGGTCAGCCGCCTCAGCGTCGCCGCCAGACGTAGGCCGCCGTCGGGATCGCGGCCGAGGTTAGGGCCCAGGGGCTGAAGGGCAGCGCGGTGGCGACGAGGGCCATCGCGAAGACGTTCCTGGCGACGCGCATCGCCAGCTCAGTCTTGCGCTCTCGCAAGGCCATCTTTTGACGCTCGAGCTCCATCCGGGCGTGGTCGCGTGCTTCGATCGCTTTGGCCTCGCTCACGGCGTCCACGTAGCGCCGCAGCGATTCGGCCCCGACACCTCGCATCAGGGCAACGAGAAGGATCGGATCGAGTTCCTCCAGCCGCTTGTCGAATGACTCCCAGTCGGTCATTTGCCCGTTCCCGCCCAGGGCTGTTTCCCCCTGCAATGCCTAGCTCTAGCCACGATCCCCGTCCCACCAGGTAAACGCCGCTTACCAAAGCGCTGACCCTATGGGAACGCCATCGTTCCTGTCAAGAAACTTTCCTCGAACAATCAAGTGGAAACTTATTGTCTCGCGAATTCCATTCGATGAGGTGGAAGTCCCAAGTCTGCGGGGCCTTGACATGTGACTATTTAGTCACCTATCCTTTCGACATGGACGAGGTGTTCAAGGCGCTCGCGGACCCGACCCGGCGACAGCTGCTCGATCAGCTGCTCGAGCGGGACGGGCAGTCGCTGAGCGAGCTCGAGCTGCCGTTGCCGATGTCGCGCTTTGGCGTGATGAAGCACCTGAAGGTGCTGGAGGAGGCAGGTCTCCTTGCCACTCGGCGCCAGGGCCGCGAGAAGCTGCATTTCCTCAACCCCGTCCCGATCCGGCTCGTCTACGAGCGCTGGGTCAGCAAGTACGCGGAGCCCTGGGCCTCGGCGCTCACGGAGCTCAAACGAGAGATCGAGGAGGAGCAACGATGAACGAGGACCAGGCCTACGCGGTGATCGGCGGGCGCGGCACGATGACCGTGTTCGAGATCTACATCAAGACGACGCCCGAGCGCCTCTGGGAGGCGATCACCGACCCGGATATGCGCGCCAAGTACAGCTTCGGCGTGCGCACCGAGTCGGATTGGACCGAGGGCTCGGAGTACCGCTCCGGCGTCCCCGGCGTGATCGAGATCGCCTCCGGCGAGAACCTCGAGGTGGACCCGCCACGGCGGCTGGTGCAGAGCTTCACCGCGCTGTGGAGCGAGGGAGTCGAGTCGGAAGGGACCTCGCGGGTGAGCTGGGAGATCGAGCCGGTCGGCGACTCCTGCTGCCTGCGCGTCACCCACGACCAGCTCTCCGAGGACGCCAACAACGAACTCTACGGCGGCTGGCCGATGATCATCTCCGGCCTGAAGACGCTGTTGGAGACCGGCGGGCAGCTCGACACCCCCGGCTCGCTGCGCTACTCCGGCGCCGCCGGGTCCTGAGCCCACCACCCCAGCAGCGCCAGCCAGATCCCAAAGAGGATCTGGTCGGCGCGCTGGAGGGCGCCCTTGATCGCGTCGACTTCGCCGCTGAGGAAGCCGACGCCGGTCAGGGCCGTCAGCACCAGCCAGGCGACGCCGATCGCCAGCGTGATCCAGCCGGCCCGGCGTGCGGCAGGCCAATGCGGCGCTTGCCGAGGCAAAGGTCTGCCGCGCAGCTGCAGGAGGCCGAGGCCGATCAGGCCGAAGGCGAGGACGGTGGTGGCGATTTCCCCCACGGTCGCGGCGGCGTGGACGAGGTCGAGCGTGTCCTCGTTCAGCGAGCAGGTCGGTTCGATCCCTTCCGGGCAGCTCAGCGGCGCGGCACCGGCGATCGCCGCCAGGGCGCCGGTGAGGAGCAGCGCGAAGAGGCCGCGGCGGATCGCCGGCCGCTGTGCCGGGGCGCGAAGGCGGGAGAAGCGGCGCAGCAGCAGGACCGCGAATCCGGCGATCGCCAATCCCGAGACGATCGCCAGCAGCTGGAAGCGCCAACCGCTCGACTCGGTGCGGGAGGCGAGGTCGCTGATCCAGGAGCCGTCGAAGTCGGCGCGGTCGGCGAGAGCGCTTTCCAGCACCCAGTAGTTGCAGAGCAGCGCTGCGCCGATGCCGGCCAGCGCGATCGGGCGAGTGCGGTTCACCGCCGCCACCCTATTCGCGGCGGACACGTCTGAGAGGATTCCGGCGCATGAGCGCCAACGGCCAGGAGCGCGGCAACCTCGACGCGATCCTGGTCACGGCCGAGCACGACCGAAAACGCCTCAACTCGAACGCGCTCGGCGTCTTCAGCCTCACCTTGCTCGGCATCGCCAGCGTCGTCGGTGCCGGCATCTTCGCCGTCACCGGTGTGGCCGCCGCCGAGCACGCCGGGCCGGCGGTGGTGATCTCCTTTGTCCTCGCCGGGATCGTCGCCGGCCTCACCGCCCTCTGCTACGCCGAGCTCGCTTCGATGATTCCGGCCGCGGGCAGCACCTACTCCTACGCCCTTGCCGCCTTCGGGTCCTTCATCGGCTGGTTCATCGGCTGGGACCTCCTGCTCGAGTATCTGTTCGCGGCTTCGACCGTCGCGGTCAGCTGGTCGGCCTACTTCGTCGACCTGCTCGGGTCGGTCGGCATCCACTTTCCGCACGATCTCGCCAACCCACCCTTGGGCGATGACCCCGGGATCGTCAACCTGCCGGCGCTGGCGATCATGCTGCTCACCTCCGCCGCCCTCTGGGTCGGCACCAGGGAGTCCGCGGTCGCCAACAACGCGATGGTCCTGCTCAAGCTCAGCATCCTGCTGCTGCTGGTCGTGGTCGGCGGCTTCTACGTGATCTCCTCCAACTACGAGCCGTTCATTCCCGCTTCCGGGGGCGCCTTCGGGGACTTTGGTTGGAGCGGCGTGCTGCGCGGCGCCGGCGTCGTCTTCTTCGCCTACATCGGCTTCGACGCGGTCGCGACCGCCGCCGCCGAGGCCCGCAATCCCAAGCGAACGGTGCCGATCGGGCTGCTCGGCACCGTGATCATCGCGACCGCGATCTACGTCGCGGTCGGCGCGGTCCTCGTCGGCATGGTCAACTACCGCGAACTCGGTGTCGGCGACCCGATCTCGGTCGCGCTGGAAGCCGGCGGCCGCGATCTCGACTGGCTGCTGAAGCTGACCGACATCGCCGCCGTCGTCGGCCTCGCCTCGACCGTGCTCGTCACCCTGTATGGCCAGACCCGGATCTTCATGCGGATGGCGGAGGACGGGATGCTGCCGCCCGCCTTCGGTCGGGTCAGTCCGCGCACCAAGACGCCGCAATTCTCGATCGTTCTCAGCGCGATCGTCGGTGGAGTGGTCGCCGGCCTCGTGCCGCTCTCGATCCTCGGCGAACTGATCTCGATCGGCACCCTGCTCGCTTTCATCATCGTCTCGGCCGGGGTCATGCGTTTGCGCCGGACCCACCCCGACCTGCCCGCGCCCGTTCCGGGTCCCGGCGCTGCCGCTCGTCGCCGGGACCGCGATCGTCTCCTCGCTGGCGCTGATGGCGACGTTGCCGGGGGACACCTGGATCCGGCTCGCGGTCTGGACCGCGGTCGGCCTGACGATCTACTTCTTCTACGCCCGCGAGCACAGCGGCAAGAAGATGGCGTCGATCCTCGCTGGCGACGCCGCCAAACCGGAGCCCGAGGAGGCCTCGGCGTGAACGTCCACCTGCTGCAACGGGCGCCGCGCAACGCCAACCTCGGCTCGCTCCATCTCTCCTTCTTCGTCGCCGCGATCACCACCGAGCTCTGCATCCGCACCCAGCTCTACTTGACCCATTACCCCCAGCTCGGCGGTCACGGCCTCCACATCGCCCATCTGCTCTGGGGCGGGGTCTTCATGGTCGTCGCCCTGGCGATCGTGCTCAGCCTGCTCGGCCGCCGCGCCCGTCAGGTCGCGGCGATCGTCGCCGGCGTCGGCTTCGGTTTCTTCATCGACGAGCTCGGCAAGTTCATCACCGCCGACAACAACTATTTCTTCAAGCCGGCGGCGGGCCTGATCTACCTGATCTTCATCGGCCTCTATCTCGGCTCACGCGCTTTCCAGCGCCACCGCGGGCTGAACGAAGCCGAGCGGGTCCGCAACGCGGTCGAGCTGATCGGCGAGGCGACCCAGGGGCCGTTCAAAGTCGAATACCGCGAGAAGGCGCTGGCGCTGCTGGCCGAGGTGCCGGAGAGGCACCCGTTGCGCGACCCGCTGGTCGAGCTGGCCAACGGAATCGACACCACGCCGAACCCGAACCCGCCCTGGTACCGGCGCCTCGCCGACGCGTTGGCGGCCAGCTACCAGCGTTGGACCGAGCACCGCTGGTTCCACGGCATCGTGATCGGCGTTTTCGTCTTCTGGGCGCTGGCCTCGATCCTGACCATCGTCGGCCTCGTCCTCTCCTTCGGATTCGCCGGCGATGCCGCCCGCGCCGGCTTCCAGGAGGACTCGATTCCGCACCTCAACTTCCTCAACTGGGCGACGCTGGCCTCGACCGCCGTCTCCACGGTCCTCGTCGTCCTCGGCCTCGCCCGGATGGCGCGCGGGGAGCGCCTGGAGGCCTACCGCTGGCTCTCCTGGGCGCTGCTGGTCTCGATCTTCGTCACCCGCGTCTTCGTCTTCGTCGAGTCCCAGTTCGGTGCGGTTTTCGGCCTCGCGGTCGACGTCCTGCTGCTGATCTCGTTGCAGCTGATGGCTAAGCAGGAGTCGCGGCGCGCTCAGGCGCTGGCGCCCGCTCCGCATCCACCCGCTGGCGAATCGGCGGCTCCAGCACCCGGCTGAGCACCGGCACCTCGAGGAAGCCCTCGACGCTGGCGTAGAGCATCGCCACCCGCGGCAGATCGGAGACGTCGTCGATCACGATCGAGCGCGGCACCCACTCGGGGTCGAACTTCTGGTTGAAGTCGCGCAGGCTCTGGATCTGGAAGAAGGGGTTGAGGCCTTTTGCCATCAGCCGCTGCAGACGGCCGGAGAGGCCGGCGTCCTCGGCGCTGTCGAGCAGCCGGCCCCAGGCGGCGAAGTTGAGCGAGAGCCGCTTGAAGCCGCGAGCGCCGAGCGCCAGCGCCGCCTCGGAGATCAGGTACTCGGTGATGCCGTTGGCCGAGTCGGGTCGGCGGCGCATCAGGTCCAGCGAGTAGCCGGGTTCGGCGCCGTAGACGGGGACGAAGCGCAGGAAGCCGGCGACCCGGCCGCTGCGCTCTTTGGCGATCGCGATCACGAAGTCCGGGTTGGTGCCCTCGACGTCCTCGCCGAGCTCCATCGTGAAGCCGCGCTCGGGCGCCCCTTTCGCGCCACTCTTCGCTGATCTCGTTCAGCTCGGCGATCAGCTCCGGGCTCGGCCTCGGTCTCGGCGATCAGCTCGAAGGTGTGGTCTTTGGCGACGTGCTTGACGGCGGTCCGCGCCGCCTTCATCCCGGCCCCCTCGAGGCTGAACTCGTCGCAGTGGACGATCGCCTCGTCGCCGAGGTAGATCGGGTGCATGCCGCGCTCGCGGTAGAGGTCGGCGTCGGACTCGCGAACGGCGAAGAAGGCGACCCGCCAGCCGCGCTCGGCGCAGAAGGCGAGGAACTCGTCGAGGCGTGCGAGCGGTGTCCGCGGGCGGGCCGATCGGGTCGGCGGCGACCATCGCCGTGCCGCGCACGTAGAGGTAGGCGATCAGCGAGCGGCCGTCGCTGGAGAAGAAGTAGTTCTTGTCGCGGCGCAGGGCGAAGTAGTCGAGCGTGTCGTCGCCCCAGCGCGCGGACGATCTCCTCGGCCCGCCGGCGGCGCTCGGCGCTCGGCGGATCGGCCTGGACGAAGGTGCGCAGGACCAGGTAGAGGAGGATCAGCAGACCGCCGATCCCCAGCACCAAGAGCGAGATTTCGAAGAAGTCGCCGAAGACCTCGCGGCCGTAGGTGTAGGGCCCGTCGAGCCCGACCATCCCCTTGAAGGCGGTTTCGACGTTGCCCCAGAAGCTCAGGTCCGGGATCGACGTGGGCGCGCTCGGCGAACAGCGTGATCGAGGTGAAGACGAAGACCCCGACCAGGTAGATCGGCACGAAGAAGATCGCCTGGTGGATCGAGCCCGGATCCCCGTGCGCCCGGAAGTCGTGCCGGAACCAGATCAGCGCGATCAGCATCGCTGCCGAGAGCACCACCGCCACCGGATCTGGTCCATGGATCAGATGCACGACCGCAGCCGCCGCGAACAAGACCGTCGCAATCGCCCAAGCCCGCCGCTTCCCCCGGCTCAGCCCCCGGGCCACCGCAATGATCCCGAGCCCAATCGCCACCGAAGCAATCAGTCCCGCCGACCGTCCGCTCACCAGCAATGAAGTCGAAGTGCCCGAGCGAGAACCGAATCGAAGTGGCGGTTGGCAGCAGCGAGAAGATCGCGACGATCACGCTGGCCCAAGCCAACGGGCGCAGGGACTGGGGGCGGCCGGTGGGCGGCGGCGCCGGCGGCCCCCTCACTCGCAACTCGTCGCTGAGGAGTGGGGCTGCTGTCGCCGCCGGCACTGCCCTCCTCCCGCGCAAAACGTTCGGAGGGGCCGACTCCGCCGCCGTGGCGCTCCACCGGCGCAGCAGAAGGTCGCGCGGCCGCCGTGGGCGCCCCGTCAGATGCAACCGCCGCGGAGGAGTCCGCGCCCTCCGGCCCTCCGGTCGCAGAGTCGGGAACAGGATCACGTCCCGGATCGCCTCGGCCCCGGAGATCAGCATCACCAGGCGGTCGAGCCCGATCCCGAGCCCACCGGTCGGAGGCAGGCCGTACTCGAGCGCTCGCACGTAGTCGTCGTCGACCGGTTCGCCCTCCTCGTCGCCGCCGGCCTGCAGGTCGGCCTCGGTCTGGAAGCGTTCGGCCTGGTCGACCGGGTCGTTGAGCTCGCTGTAGGCGTTGGCGAGCTCGCGGCCGGCGACGACCAGCTCGAAGCGCTCGGTCAGTGCCGGGTCGTCGCGGTGGGCGCGGGCCAGCGGCGAGACTTCGCGCGGGTGGTCCATCACGAAGGTCGGCTCGATCAGCTGTCGACTCGGAGCTGTCGTCGTAGACCTCGGACATGATTTTCCCCGAGCCCCAGACGTCGAGGTACTCGACCCCGCGCTCGTCGGCGATCTTGCGCGCCTCCTCGACCGGCATCGAGGGGTGCATCTCGACGCCGGCGTTTTCCTTGATCAGGTCGGCCATCGTCGCCCGCCGCCAGGGCGGCTTCAGGTCGACGTCCTGGCCGTTGATCTGGACCACGGTGGTCCCGATCGCCTCTTCGCAGGCAGCTGGCGACGATCGCCTCGGTCAGGTCCATCATGTCGTGGTAGTCGCCGAACGCCTGGTAGGCCTCGAGCAGCGTGAACTCGGGGTTGTGGCGGGTGTCGAGGCCCTCGTTGCGGAAGACGCGGCCGATCTCGAAGACGCGGTTCATGCCGCCGACGATCAGCCGCTTCAGCGGCAGCTCGAGCGCGATCCGCAGCGTCATGTCGATGTCCAGCGCGTTGTGGTGGGTGATGAACGGTTTCGCCGCGGCGCCGCCCGCCTGGCTCGAGCAGCACCGGGGTCTCGACCTCGGAGAAGCCCTTCTCGGTCGAGGACGCGCCGCGTCGTCGCGATCACCGAGGAGCGGATCCGGAAGACGCGTCGCGAGTCCTCGTCGAGGGTCAGGTCGAGGTAGCGCTGGCGGTAGCGGGTCTCCGCGTCGGCGATCCCGTGGCGGACGTCGGGCAGGGCCCGCAGGCTCTTCGAGAGCAGCTCGAACTGGTCGACGCGGACGGTCAGCTCGCCGTGGTTGGAGGCGATCACCGTCCCCTCGACGCCGATCCAGTCGCCGAGGTCGAGGTCGGAGAACTCGTGCAGCTCGTCGGAGCCGACCGCCTCGCGGGTCGCCATCAGCTGGATCTGGCCGGTCTCGTCCTGGAGGTCGGCGAAGTCGAGGCCGCCGTGGCGGCGCTCGCCGAGGATGCGGCCGGCGACCTTGACGACCTTGCCGGTGTCGGTTCCAGCGGCGAGATCGGGGAACTCCTCGCGGATCGCGGCTGCGGTCGCGTCGCGGTCGAAGCGCACCGGGTAGGGCTCGATTCCGCGCTCGCGCAGCTTCGCCAGCTTCTCGAGGCGGTGGGCGCGAACCTCCTCCTGGAACTCGGCGCGACCGGCGCCGTCCTCCGGCGCGTCGACCGGGGGATTCTCCTCGGTGCTCATCCGCGGCTAACCCTAGAGGCAGGCTAGGCGGTCGCGGGCGCCGGTTCGGGGGGTGCCGGAGCCTGCGCCTGGGACTGCGAGCGGGCCAGCACCGCCATCCCCACCAGCGCCGCCGCCAGCGCCAGCACCGTGCCGGCGATCCCGGCGGGGGAGGTGTGCAGCGACTCGTTCAGCACGGTGACGCCGATGACGACGCTGGTGATCGGGTCGAAGGCCAGCGCGGTGGCGACCGCGGGGGCGAGGGCGCCGGTGTTGAGCGCCAGCTGGTTGAGGGTCATCGAGGCGTAGCCGACGACGATCAGCGCGTAGAGGTGCCAGTGGACGAACACCTCGAAGAGGCCGTCGTCGACCTGGTCGGCGACGACCTTGGTCAGCGCCGCCGAGAGGGCGAAGAGGACGCCGGTCGCCGTCCCCAGCATCGCCGCCCGCCGCGGCGCCGGCCCGCGCTGGCCGAGCAGCACCAGCGGCACGCAGACGGCGGCGCAGATGCCGCCGGTGAGCAGCCACTCGCCGAGCGGGGCGTCGTCACTGCCTCCGGAGGGGTTGGCGATCGTGAGGAAGGCGATCAGCGCGATCACCACCAGGAAGGCAGCGCCGATGTCGATCCTTCGCACCCGCTGGCCGGTGAGCTTGGCCCCCAGCGGCAGCGCGAAGACGACCGTGGAGACCAGCAACGGCTGCACCACCGCCAGCCGCCCGATCGCCAGCGCCACCGCCTGGCAGACGAACCCGAGCGCGTCGGCCGCGATCCCGGCCAGCCAGACCGGCCGTTTCGCCATCGCCACCAAGAGCCCAGCCCCCTTGCTCTCGGCCGGCTTTTCGAGCCCCGCCCGCTGCTGCAGCACGGTGCCGAAGGCGAAGAACAGCGCCGCGGCGAGGGCGAGAACGATGTCCACGCCCGCACCCTACCCAGGGCGCTCCTGTCCTTAATAGCCCTGTGGGCTATTAAGGACAGGAGCGGTCAGGGAACCGCGGTCGCCTCGGCGGCGTCGGCGGCGGCGCCGCCTTTGGCGCCGGCGGATACGCCCGTATCGCTCGAGAGCCGGTGGGCGAGATACACCGGGATGATCGAGATCAGGATCACCAGCAGGGCGACGACGTTGACGACGGGGAGTTGGTTGGGGCGGAAGAGGTTGCGGAAGATCCAGATCGGCAGGGTTTCGTCGCCGGCGCCGAGCGTGAACGTGGTGACGATGATCTCGTCGAAGGAGAGGGCGAAGGCGAGCAGGCCGCCGGCGACCAAGGCGGTCTTCATCGTCGGCAGGGTGACGAAGCGGAAGGTCTGCCAGCTATCGGCGCCGAGGTCGGCCGAGGCCTCCTCGAAGGAGGCGGAGCTGCGGCGCAGGCGGGCGATCACGTTGTTGTAGACGACGACGATGCAGAAGGTGGCGTGGCCGACGATCACGGTGAAGAGGCTGAGGTCGATCCCCAGCACCTGGGTGAAGGTGTTGCTGAAGGCGACGCCGGTGACGATCCCCGGCAGCGCGATCGGCAGGATGACCAGAAAGGAGATCGTCTCGCGGCCGAAGAAGCGGTGCCTGGCGACGGCGAGCGAGGCGAGGGTCCCGAGCACCATCGCGATCGCGGTCGCCACCAGCCCCACCTCGACCGAGGTGAGGAAGGCTTCGCGGGCGCTTTCGTTTTCGATCGCCTTCGGAAACCAATCGAGGGTCAGCCCCGAGGGCGGCCACTTCTGAGTCGTGCCGCTGGCGTTGAAGGCGTAGATCCCGACCACGATCAGCGGGATGTAGATGAAGGCGAGGCCGATCCCGACCCCCCCTCGCAGAACCCAGGTTGCGCGTTTGGAGAGCCTCATACGTGTTCGAAGGCGCCGAGCTTCCGCGCCACCAGGAGGTAGGCGATCATCACCACGATCGGGACGATCGCGAGGGCGGCGGCGAACGGCTGGTTGTTGGTGATGTTGTTGAAGATCACGTTGCCGATGAACTGGTCATTGGAGACCAGGCGCGGGGTGATGTAGTCGCCCAGGGTCAGCGAGAAGGTGAAGATCGAGCCGGCGACGACGGCCGGAAAGGAGAGCGGCAGGATCACCCGCCGGAAGGTCGTCAGCGGGTGCGCGCCGAGATCCTCGGAGGCGCTGATCAGCGAGTTCGGGATCCGCTCCAGCCCGGCGTATATCGGGAGGATCATGTACGGCAGCCAGAGGTAGCTCATCACCAGCCAGACGGCGACGATTCCGTAGCCCGGCCCGTGCAGGCCGAACGGCTCCAGCGCCCAGTTGACGATGCCGTCGTTGGAGAGCATCGTGCGCCAGGCCAGCACCTTGACCAGGTAGCTCGACCAGAGCGGCAGCAGGATCGCGACGACCAGCAGCGCTTTGCCGCGGTTGCTGGCGATCTTCGCCATGAAGAAGGCGATCGGGAAGGCGAGGACCGCGTCGGTGACCGTTACCGCGGCGGCGACCCCGACCGTGCGCAGGACGATGTCGCGGTAGACCGGTTCGTTCCAGAGCGCTTCGAAGTTTTCGAAACTGAATTCCTGGATGACTTCGCCGCTGAGCGCGTCGACCGACCAGAAGGCGGTGATGAGCAGCACCGCCAGCGAGCCGAGGTAGCCGATGACGAGCCAGCCCACTGGGCCGGCCAGCAGCGACCCCACCTGCAGGCGGGAGCGACCGTAGAAGAGGCCGGCGAGCTTGCGGCCCGCCGACCTCCTCGGTGCGGCTGCTTCAGCAGCCATCAGCTACGAGCGTCCTGCCTCAGCCTTTGATCGCGGTCCAGGCTTTGACCCACTCGTTGTAGTCCTTGCAGTCTTCGGACCCGTCGCCGCAGTCCGCAAGGGGGGTTTCCCAGTAGTAGACGCGCTGCCAGAACGCCGGGTTGTCGGCGTGGTAGTCGGCGCAGAAATTGGGATTTTCGGTTTCGTCGCAGGCGAGGCTCTGGGCCGGCGCCTCACCGAACCATTCCGCCACTTCGGCGTTCACTTTCGGTTCGATGATCCAGTTCATCCACTCGTACATGCAGTTGGGATGCTGGGCTTCGCTGCTGATCATCCAGGTGTCCGACCAGCCGGTGGCGCCCTCTTTTGGCAGGAAGCCCTGGCTCGCCGGGCTCGCCGCGACCGGCTCTTTTTCTTCCAGCAGGGCGAAGTACTGGTACTGCCAGGTGGTTCCCACCGTGGCGTCGCCGTTGGCGAAGGCGGAGATCTGTTTTTCGGCTTCCGACCAGTATTCGCCGACGTTCGGCGCCTGTTCTTCGAGCAGATTGACCGCCGCTTCGAACTGTTCGTCGTTGAGCTCGTAGGGATTGTCGATCCCCAGGTCCGGTTCGTGCGTCTTCAGGTAGACGGCCGCGTCGGCGATGTAGATCGGGTCGTCGTAGACGCTGATCTTGCCGCTGTATTTGGACGCCAGTTTGGGATCGAGCACCACGTCCCATGAGGTCGGCGCCGGCGATACGTCGTCCCCGTTCCACATCAGCAAGTTGGCGCCGCGCCCGTGCGGGATCCCGTAGGGCTGGTCGTCGAACGTGTTGTAGGGCTGGTCTTTGAGGTCGTCGAAGACCGTTTTGTAGTTGGGGACGAGGTCGACGTTGACCGGGGCCACGTCGCCGCCCTCGAAGAGGCGCGCGGTGGCGTTGCCCGAGGCGGAGACGCCGTCGTATTCGCCGGTCCGCATCAGCGCCACCATTTCGTCGGAGGTGCCGGCCACTTTGTTGTTGACCTTGCAGCCGGTTTTCTGTTCGAACGGTTTCGACCAGCCTTCTTCGACGTAGCCGGCCCAGGAGATGAGATTGACCTGACCCTCGCCTTTGCCGAGTTTCTGCAGCGCTTCGCTGCCGCCGCCAGCGGTGCTGTCGCCACTGGAGTCGTCGCCGCCGCCGCAGCCGGCAAGGACGAGCATGAACACGACGAGACCGGCGAGAACCATCCACGCCGTTCGTGCTGGGTGAGTGTCCCTTCTCATGGTGCAACCTCCTCTTTCGTTGACTTGCCGGCGACGGTTGCCGCGTGCTGCGGCCGCCATCCGACCAGCACTGTCTTCCCCTGCTTGGGAAACGCATCCGCAGACGCGCTATCCACGTTCTGTCTGACCAGCTGCAGCGTGCCGCCGGCGTCGAGCTCGACCGTGTAGCGGGTGACCATCCCCGCGTAGGCAATCTCGGCGAGCCTGCCGGGCTCGCTGTGGAGGCCCTCGGCCGCTGCACCCGCCTCCAACAGCTCGATCTTCTCGGGCCTGATCGTCAGCATCTCCCCGTTGCGCTCGATCAGGTTCGAAACGCCGACGAAGCCGGCGACAAACTCGTTGGCCGGGTGCTCGTAGAGCTCCACCGGCGGGCTGACCTGCTCGATCCCGCCGTCGTTGAACACGGCGATCCGATCACTCATCGTCAACGCCTCGTCCTGGTCGTGGGTGACGTAGACGAAGGTGATGCCGACGTCGCCCTGGATCGACTTCAGCTCGACCTGCATCTGCTCGCGCAGCTTCAGGTCGAGGGCGCCGAGCGGCTCGTCGAGCAGCAGCACCCGGGGCCGGTTGACGATCGCCCGCGCCAGCGCCACCCGCTGGCGCTGGCCGCCGGACAGCTCGCCCGGCTTGCGATCGACGTAGCCGGGCAGGCGCACCATCTCCAGCGCCTCCTCGCCGCGTTTGCGGCGCTCGGCCCTGTCGACCTTCGCCACCTTCAACCCGTAGGCGACGTTCTCGCCCACGGTCATGTGCGGAAAGAGCGCGTAGTCCTGGAAGACGGTGTTGACCGCGCGTTCGTAAGGCGGCACGCCGCTGACCTCCTCGCCGGCGAGTTCGATCGTGCCGCTACTCGGGTCCTCGAACCCGGCGATCATCCGCAGCGTCGTCGTCTTGCCCGAGCCCGACGGTCCCAGCATCGTGAAGAACTCGCCCGCCTCGATCTCGAGGTCTATTCCCGCAACCGCGACCACCTCACCGTAGTGCTTGGTGAGGGAGCTCAGGCGGATGTCAGGCGGACCAGCGACGTACCTGAAGTTATCCCAGGTGGCCGGGAATGCAAGACCAAAGAGGACGCAGCGTCTTAGACGCAGTGGAGTACGCCCAGCGACCACAGAACCGGCGCATCTCGGAGTCCTCGGTCGTGCTCCTCAGGTCACGCACCTGAGTGCGCTCCCTTCGGAGCACCTCCCTGCGTCCGCCGAGCTACTTGATTCTGCGGCCGCTGGGTCAGTAACCAGCGGGGTGGCGAGGGACGAAGCCGACGTTGTCGCGCAGGTCTTCATGCCAGCGGGGGCCGGTTTCGCCACCTGAATCGCCCGAGGTGTCCCAGCGGTAACCGGCGATCACGGCGTAGGCGTGGCCGGGGTTGGCGTAGGTGGTGATCCAGCGGCCTTCGCCGGCGAGGCCGAACTTTTCCATCGGGCCGGAGGGAAGGGGGGAGGTGAGGAAGCTGCCGCCCTTGAGCGCGAAGCTGACGGCGCCGGAGCAGTCGTAGCCCTTGTCCCACCAGCGGGCGTGGCCGCCGCCGTAGACGTAGGGCTTGCTGCGGATCTTGTTGGCCGCGGCGATGACCGCCTTGACGCGGGGAGGGGCGCTCGCCGGCGGGATCAGCATCCCGTTGTCGAGCAGCTTCGCCTTCGCGGTCGGGGTGCAGATGTCGACTTCGGCGGGCGAGAGGCCGCCACCGGTGCAGGCGGCGGAGGCGCTGCCGGGCGCTGCCACGGCGAGTGCCGAGAGAACTGCGATGGACGCAATTCCAGCCTTGAACTTGAACTTCTTACGCAAACCGATCTCCTTCGTCGGCCTACGGGGTTAGCTGTCGGGCTGGCGCTGAAGGAAGCTCGCGCCCCCACCTAAAGCGGTGAGTTAGCCCCGAAAACGTGGTTCCCCCGCTCCCGTCCGCCCTGTTGGCATCGGGGATTCGGCGTTCCGGTCTTTCGGACTCGCGGCAGTGTAGACCATCGCCCGGCGCACTGCTCACGAAACGCAAACATTCGCTAGAGGTTCGCTGCGGCATCTCGGAATCCTGTCGGCAGCATGGCTGGTAGCTTGCCTTCTGGGATGGAACTTTCCGGCCGCAAAGCACTGCTCACCGGCGCCACCGGCGGTCTTGGCCGGGAGATCGGCACCGCGCTCGCCCAGCGGGGCGCCAGCGTCCTGCTCAGCGGCCGCAAGGCTGAGGCGCTCGAAGCTCTGGCAGCCGAACTGCCCGGCAGCGGCCACGGCATTCTGCCCGCCGACCTCGCCGAGGCAGGTGCCGCCGAGCGGCTCGCCGCCGAGGCCGGGGACGTCGACGTCCTCATCGCCAACGCGGGCTTGCCGGGGACGGGCCGGTTGCCGGACTTCAGTTCCGGGGAGCTGCTCTCCGCCCTGCGGGTCAACCTCGAGGCGCCGATGCTGTTGGCGCGGGCCCTGGAGCCGGGGATGCTGGCGCGCGGATCGGGACACATGGTCTTCGTCTCGTCGCTCTCGGGCAAGTCGGCGACGCCGCTCTCGTCCGTCTACAACGCGACCAAGTTCGGGCTGCGCGGCTTCGCGCTAGGCCTGCGCGCTGACCTGGACCCGCTCGGGATCGGCGTCTCGCTCGTCTCGCCCGGGACGATCCGCGAAGCCGGCATGTACTCGGACTCCGGCGCCGACCCGATCCCCGGCCTCGGCACGGGGTCGCCCCAGCAGGTCGCCGCGGCGGTGTTGGAGGCGATCGAGAAGAACCGGGTGGAGGTCACGGTGGCGCCGATCCAGCAGCGGCTGCTGGCTCACTTCGCCCTGGTCAGCCCGGGCATCGCGGTCAAGATTGCGAGTGGAGGCGCAGGGCAGAAGGCAGCGGCAAGCGTCGCCGCCGGGCAGGCGGACAAGAGGTAAATCTCCCCACTTGGAAGGAACCCCCCGGATATGAGCAGCGATTCGTTTGGCGCCCGTTCGACCCTCGAGGTGAGCGGGCGCGAGTACGAGGTCTTCCGCCTTGACGCCCTGCGGGAGCGCTTCGACGTTGCTCGCCTGCCCTACTCGATCAAGGTTCTGCTCGAGAACGTGCTGCGGCTCGAGGACGGCGTCTCCGTCAGCGCCGCCGACGTCGAGGCGATCGCTGGCTGGGACGCGGCCGCCGAGCCCAGCGTCGAGATCCCCTTCCAGCCGGCCCGGGTGCTGATGCAGGATTTCACCGGGGTCCCCGCCGTCGTCGACCTGGCGGCGATGCGCGACGCGATGGAGGAGATCGGCGGCGACCCGGCCGCGATCAACCCGCTGGTCGACGTCGACCTGGTGATCGACCACTCGGTCCAGGTCGACGCCTTCGGCAACGAGCGCGCCTTCGCCGTCAACGCCACCCGTGATTTCGAGCGCAACCTCGAGCGCTACTCGTTCCTCAAATGGGGCCAGCAGTCCTTCGACAACTTCCGCGTGGTGCCGCCGGCGACTGGGATCTGCCACCAGGTCAACCTCGAGCACCTCGCCCAGGTCGTCTACAGCCGCGAGAACGACGGCACCCTCCAGGCCTACCCCGACACCCTGGTCGGGACCGACTCGCACACGACCATGGTCAACGGCCTCGGCGTGCTCGGCTGGGGTGTCGGCGGGATCGAGGCCGAGGCGGCGATGCTGGGCCAGCCGATCTCGATGCTGCTGCCGCAGGTGGTCGGGTTCAAGCTGACCGGCGAACTGCCGGAGGGAGCGACCGCGACCGACCTCGTCCTGACCGCGACCGAGATGCTGCGCGAGCGCGGCGTCGTCTCCAAGTTCGTCGAGTTCTACGGACCCGGCATCGGCACCTTGGGGCTGGCCGATCGAGCCACCCTCGGCAACATGTCGCCCGAGTTCGGGTCGACCTGCGCGATCTTCCCGGTCGACGCCGAGACCCTGCGCTATCTCGACCTCACCGGGCGCCCGACGCCGACGATCGAGCTGGTCGACGCCTACGCCCGCGAGCAGGGGATGTTCCACGACGAGTCCAGCCCGGACCCGGTCTTCTCCGACCTGATCGAGCTCGACCTCGGCGAGGTCGAGCCCAGCCTCGCCGGCCCCAAACGCCCACAGGACCGGGTGCCGCTCGCCGACGCCAAGCGTTCCTTCCTCGAGGCGATGCGGGAGTTCGACCCCGACGCGGCCGAACGAATGGGCGACGGCCGCGACGAGGCGATCGAGGAGTCCTTCCCGGCCTCCGATCCGCCGGCCGAGGATCACGAGGGTGAGAACGGCAAGCCGCGCCCGGCCGTGACCGGGGGGCCGACCGCGACGATCAACGGCTCCGGCGACGAGATCGCCGTCCACCTCGCCGACGGCACCGAGTTCGAGCTCGACCACGGCCGCGTCGTGATCGCCGCGATCACCAGCTGCACCAACACTTCCAATCCGAGCGTGATGGTCGGCGCCGGCCTCCTGGCCCGCAACGCGGTCAAGCGCGGGCTGAGCCGCAAGCCCTGGGTCAAGACCTCGCTGGCGCCGGGCTCGACCGTCGTCACCGACTACCTCGAGCGTGCCGGCCTCACCGAGTACCTCGACGCCCTCCAGTTCAACCTCGTCGGCTACGGCTGCACGACCTGCATCGGCAACTCCGGGCCGCTGGCCGAGGAGATCTCCGCGGCGGTGGCTGAGAAGGACCTGGCGGTCTGCGCGGTTCTGTCCGGCAACCGCAACTTCGAGGGCCGGATCAACCAGGACGTCAAGGCCAACTACCTGGCCAGCCCGCCGCTGGTCGTCGCCTACGCGCTGGCCGGGCGCATGGACATCGACCTCGCCACCGAGCCGCTCGGCGAGGGCTCCGACGGCGAGCCCGTCTACCTCAAGGACATCTGGCCCGACTCGGCGGAAATCAAAGACGTGGTCGGCGCCTCGGTCGCGGCGGAGATGTTCGCCGACAACTACGCCGGCGTCTTCTCCGGCGACGACGAATGGAACGCGGTCGAGGTCCCCGCGGGCGACCGCTACACCTGGCCCGACTCCACCTACGTGCGCCAGCCCAGCTTCTTCGAGCAGATGCCCGCCGACCCGCCCGGGGTCGAGCCGATCGCGGGCGCCCGCGTGCTGGCGCTGCTCGGCGACTCGATTACCACCGACCACATCTCACCCGCCGGCGCGATCAAACGCGACGGCCCCGCCGGCCGCTGGCTGGTCGAGCAAGGGGTGGAACCCGGTGAATTCAACTCCTACGGTGCCCGCCGCGGCAATCACGAGGTGATGATCCGCGGCACCTTCGCCAACATCCGCCTCCGCAACCAGCTGGTCGACAAAGCCGGTGGCTACACCCGCCACTTCCCCGACGGCGAGGCCCAGCTGGCGATCTACGAGGCCGCCATGATGTACGCAGACGAAGGTGTCCCGTTGATCGTGCTGGCGGGCAAGGAGTACGGGTCGGGGTCCTCACGCGACTGGGCGGCGAAGGGAACCAAGCTGCTCGGGGTGCGGGCGGTGATCGCCGAGAGCTTCGAGCGAATCCACCGCTCCAACCTGATCGGGATGGGTGTGTTGCCATTGCAGTTCGCCACCGGCGAAAGCGCCGCCAGCCTCGGCCTCACCGGCAAGGAGAGCTTCGACTTCGGCGAGCTCGACCAAGGCAAGGCGAAATCAGTGGAGGTGATCGCCCGTGCGGATGATGGCGAAACGACGGAGTTCACGGTCACCGTTCGCCTCGACACCCCCAACGAGATCACCTACTTCCAAAACGGCGGCATCCTGCAGACCGTGCTGAGGAACCTCAAGGGCTAAGCGGCCCCTCCCCCAACTCGGGCCGTCAGGGAGGGTGGGCCACCCTCCTACCTTCGCTGGGCTATTCGCCTGGAGACTTGCCCGCCCGTCCGAAAGCGTCGGTGGTGCGAATAGCTAACGCCGCTCGTACGGAGGACGCCCCACCCACCCTTCGAGACCAGGATCGTCTCGAAGCCGACGACCAAGGGACGCCAGCTCTTTCGTGAGGTCGCGGTTGACCCCGCTATGCGGGGAAAAGTGCGACCTCACCTCGAGAGAGATGACTGACCTCGTGAGCTGACGGATATTCGGCGCGGCTTGAGGGAAGGGGTTGGGGTACCCGTCGTATGAGCGCCGTCAATTTTTCGCTCGTTCGTTCTTGAGAGGGGCTGTGCTGCGGGCGAAAAATCCAGTGAAGGTAGACGGGTACCCAACCCCTCACGCAAAGCCCCCCGAAGCGAATCCGTTCAGGGTGCAGCGAGAGCCGCGGGAGGCAGGGGGGTCCGCGCGACCCTCACTGCACCAGCGCGTCGGTAGCCAGGGAGGGATGCCGACGCCTAGCCGTTCCCCGGGCGGGACTGCCCGAAGGAACGTCGGGAATTACCTATACCGCTTGACTTGCATGCGGTCAAGCGGAATGGAGCGCTTTAGGTACGTTCAGGTGCAGTCTGCGGGCGCTCGACCCCCCGAGCGTCGGGTGGGGCAACGCCCCAGCCCTTGCGCTCGATCAGTTCGATCCCGATCACGCTGCCGACCGGTCCGACCGGGGTCAGGGTCGCGGCCAGCAGGGTGTAGGGCGCCTCGTGTCGAACCGCGGCGACCCAGATCACCACGCAGAGGGCGATGAAACCGAGCCCATGCGCCCAGCCGAACAGCATCGTCTCGGTTTCGAACCCGGGCGCCAGCCAGAACAGCAAGAGCCCGGCGAAAATCGCCAGCTCCACCCAGGATAAGCGCTTGACCCAGACGAACAGCTTTCCCGGGACGGGCTTTTCGAACGGGCGCCCGGCCATCGGCGTCAGGTTCCGGGGGTTAGCGCAGTGAGGACGATCCGCTCCTGCTCGAGCATGTGCGCACCCGAGTAGCCCTCGCCCGTGCTGGCGCGGCCGGGACGGCCGATGTAGGTGAGGTCGACCCCCTCGGGCAGAACCTCGGGCATCCGCCGTGACATCACCTTCCAGGCGCCCATGTTGCGCGGCTCCTCTTGGACCCAGGCGATCTCCTTCAAGTTCGGGTACTCGGAGATGATCCGCGCCAGCTGTTGTTGCGCGAACGGGTAGAGCATCTCGACCCGGGCGATCGCGACGCTCTCGGCTTCGGCACGACGCTCGGATGCGTCGATGTCGTAGTAGACCTTGCCGGTGCAGAGGACCAGCCGCTCGACCTTCTCGCGGCGGCCCTCGGCGGTCGGGTCGTCGAGCGTGTACATGAACTCGCCGTTGGTGAGCTCGTCGAGGCTGACGGTGGCACGGTCGAGCCGCAGCAGCCCCTTCGGGGTGAAGACGATCAGTGGCCGCGGCTTGCGGATCAGCGCCTGGCGGCGCAGCAGGTGGAAGTACTGGGCGGCCGTGGTCGGGTTGGCGATGCGGATGTTGCCCTCGGCGCCGAGGGCAAGGAAGCGCTCGATCCGGGCGCTGGAGTGCTCGGGCCCCGAGCCCTCGTAGCCGTGCGGCAACAGCATCGTCAGCCGGCTGGTCTGGCCCCACTTGGCCTCGCCGGAGACGATGAAGCTGTCGACAATCACCTGGGCAGCGTTGGCGAAGTCTCCGAACTGGGCCTCCCAGAGAACCAGCGCGCTCGGGTTCGCCGCCGAGTAGCCGTACTCGAAGCCGAGGCAGGCGATCTCCGAGAGCGGGCTGTTGAAGAGCTCGAAGGGCGCTTTCGCTCCCTCGAGGTTCTGCATCGGCGTGTACTTGAGGCCGGTGTTCTCGTCATGGAGGACGAGGTGGCGGTGCGAGAAGGTGCCGCGCTCGGTGTCCTGGCCGGTGAGGCGGATGTGGACGCCATCGGTCAGCAGCGACGAGAAGGCCAGCGCCTCGGCCTGGCCGAAGTCGATCCCGCCGGCCTCGATCGCCTCGGTGCGACGCGAGAGCGGGCGGCGCAGCTTGCGGTGGACGTTGAAGCCCTCGGGCGTCTTCAGCAGCTCCTCGTTCAGCGAGCGCAGCTTCCCCGCCTCGACCGAGGTGTCGACCGGTGGGCTGGCGGTGCGGTCGAGTTCGCCGGTGCCGGTGGTTACGGTCGGGTCCTCGTACTCGCCCGACTCCATCCGCTCGCGCAGGCTCTTCAGCGCCGCCGACATCTCTTCGCGGCGGCGCTCGGAGACCTCGGCCACCTCGTCCGCGGATGCGACGCCCTCCTCGATCAGCCCCTGGGCGTAGATCTCGGAGACCGGCGAGTGCGATTTGATCTTGGCCGCCATCGTCGGCTGGGTGTAGGCGGGCTCGTCGGTCTCGTTGTGGCCGAACCGGCGGTAGCCGATGACGTCGATGACGATGTCTCGCTCCCAGCGCTCGCGGTAGGCCATCGCCAGCCGGATCGCCCCTGTACAGGCCTCGACGTCGTCGGCGTTGACGTGGATGATCGGCACGTTGAACCCCTTCGCCATGTCGGCCGCGTAGGGGGTTGAGCGCGACTCCTCGGGGTCGGTGGTGAAGCCGACCTGGTTGTTCTGGATCAGGTGGATCGTGCCGCCGGTGCGGTAGCCCTTGAGGCTCTGCAGGTTGAGGGTCTCCGCGACGACGCCCTGGGCCGGGAAGGCCGCGTCGCCGTGAAGCAGGACCGGGACCGCCAGCTTCGGGTCCTGCTCGATCTCGGAGCCGTCGATCTTCGACTGCAGGTAGCGGGTGCCGCCGGTGACCACCGGGTCGACGAACTCGAGGTGGCTCGGGTTCGGGTAGAGGCGAACCGCGATGCTCTCGCCGTGGCTGGTCTCGTAGACGCCGCGGTGGCCGTAGTGGTACTTGACGTCGCCGGTGCCGCCGTGCGGGATCGCCGCCAGCGCCTTGACCGCGTCGATCCGCTTCGACCCCTCGAACTCGGCCAGGATTGACTCGACCGAGCGCCCGAGGTTGTGGGCGAGGACGCTGAGGCGGCCGCGGTGGGCCATCCCGAAGACGACCTCCTCGGCGCCGCTGCGGCCGGCGATGGTGACCAGCTCGTCGAGCATCGGCACGACCACGTCGAGTCCCTCGATCGAGAACATCTTCTGCCCCAGGTAGGTCTTCTCGAGGAAGCGCTCGAACTGGAAGACGTCGATCAGGCGGTCGAGCAGGCGGTGTTTCTCGGCATCGGTGAGCGGCTGGCGGTGGGCGCCGGTCTCGATCATCTCCCGCAGCCAGATTCGCTGCTGGTGAGAGGAGAGGTGCTCGAATTGGTAGCCGATCGTGCTGCAGTAGGCGGTGCGCATCCGCGGCAGCGCTTCCAGCAGGTTTTCGCCGGGGACGCCGATTCGCAGGATGTGCGCCGGGATCCGTTCCATCAGCTCCGGCGTCAGGTTGACGTTCTCGGGCTCCAGCGCCGGGTCGCCTTTGGGCTCGGAGCCGAGCGGGTCGAGGTGGGCGGCGAGGTGCCCATGGGTGCGGTAGGCCTTGAGGATCGAAGTGGCCGCCTGGACCGCCTGCAGCAGCTCCTCGTCGACCTCGCCGGGGGCGGTCGTCGGTTCGGCGCTGGGCGCGGCGGCGCTGAGCGGCAGCGCCGAGGCCGAGGCCGGGTGGGCACTGGTGACGCCGCTGGCGTCGATCCCGAGGTCGGCCGCGACCGCCTCGTAGAAGCCGTCCTCACCCTGCAGCAGCTGCTCGAGCCGGCGCAGGAAGGCACCTGACTCAGCGCCCTGGATGACCCGGTGGTCGTAGGTCGAGGTCAGCGTCATCACTTTCGAGACGCCGAGCTGCTTGATCCGTTCAGGTGAGGCGTGCAGCCACTCCGGTGGGTAGGCGATCGAGCCGGTGGCGATGATCGCGCTCTGGCCGGAGAGCAGCCGCGGCACCGAGGCGACGGTGCCGATCCCACCTGGGTTGGTCAACGAGATGTTGGTGCCCTGAAAGTCGTCCGCGGTCAGCTTGTTCTCGCGGGTCTTGGCGATCAGCTCCTCGTAGTTGGAGTGGAAGCCGGCGAAGTCGAGGTCCTGGGAGCCCTTGATCGCGGGCACCATCAGGCTGTGGGACCCGTCCTTGCGTTCGACGTCGACGGCGATCCCGAGGTTGATCGGGCTGCCCTCGATCGCGAACGGCTTGCCGTCGCGTTCCTCGAAAGCACGGACCATGACCGGGAACTCTTTGGTCGCCTGCACGATCGCCCAGGCGACGAGATGGGTGAAGGAGACCTTCAGCCCGCGCTCTTTGAGCACGGCGTTGATCGCCTTGCGCTTAGCGTCGAGCGTGTCGACCGCGATCGTCCGGAACGAGGTCGCCGTCGGCACCTTGCGGCTTTCGTCCATCGCCTTCGCCAGCATCGCGGTGGGCCCCCGCAGCGGCTTGGCCTCTCCAGTGGCCGCTGCTTTCGCGGGCGCCCCGTTCCCGCTCCCGTCCTGCGCCGCGAGCACGTCTCCTTTGGTGACCTTCGAACCCGGGCCGGTTCCGCTAACCGAAGACAGATCGACCCCGTTCGCTTCCGCAACTCTCCGCGCCACGGGCGTCGCTTTCACATCGGCGCCGCCATTGCCGGCGCTGGAACCCTCGCCGTTTTCAGACGCCCCATCCGCGGGCGGCGCGGGCGAGGGCGCCTCGCCCGCAGCTTGCGAGGACGAGGTGTCCTCACCTGCGACAGGACCCGCGGTCGCAGCGCCTGAACCCTCGCCAGGTTCCATCTCGGCCAACGGAGCCCCGACGGGGACCTCGTCGTCCACCGCCGCGATCAGTTTCGTAATCACGCCGTCCATCGGCGCCGGGACCTCTGCGTCCACCTTGTCGGTGGACACCTCGACCACGGTGTCCCCCTCGCTGACGGCGTCGCCCTCGCCGACGTGCCACTCGAGAACGATGCCCTCGGTCACCGACTCGCCCATCTCGGGCATGGCGATTTGCACGGTGGCCGTCTCTGGCATTTCTCGTCTGAGTCTATGAAACCGGGCGTTTCGGCACGCTCTCGATATACCCTGATACCCGATGGGCTATTTCGTCACCGGCGCAACTGGATTCATCGGCCGTCACCTGGTCGAGCGGCTGCTGCAGCGCGAGGGCACGATCTATGCCCTGGTTCGAGCCGGATCGCGCGGCCGCCTCGAGGAGCTGCGCACCGGCTGGGGCGCCGATGGAGCTCGCGTCGTGCCGGTCTCCGGCGACCTCACGCAGGCGGGGCTGGCGGTCTCCGAGGAGGACCTGGTGGCGATGCGCGGCGAGGTCGACCACTTCTTTCACCTGGCGGCGATCTACGACATCACCGCCGACGCCGAAGCGCAGGAGGTCGCCAATGTGGAGGGCACCCGCCACGCGCTCGAGCTCGCCGGCACCGTCGAGGCCGGCTGCTTCCACCAGGTCAGCTCGATCGCCGCCGCCGGGCTCTACCGCGGCGAATGGCGCGAGGACATGTTCGACGAGGCCGAACGCCTCGACAACAACCCCTACTTCCGCACCAAGCACGAGTCCGAGCGGTTGGTCCGTGAATACGCCCGGCCCTGGCGGGTCTACCGGCCGGGGATCGTCGTCGGCGACTCCCGCACGGGCGAGATCGACAAGATCGACGGGCCCTATTACTTCTTCAAGGCGCTGCAGCGGGCGCGCCGGGTGCTGCCCTCGTGGCTGCCGACGGTCGGGATCGAAGGCGGCGAGATCAACATCGTCCCGGTCGACTACGTCGCCGCGGCGATGGACCACATCGCCCACGAGCCGGGCCTCGACGGCCGCGCCTTCCACCTCACCGACCCCAATCCGAAAACCGCCGGCGAGGTGATCAACCTCTTCGCCAAGGCCGCCGACGCGCCGCAGATGACGGTGAAGCTGGACACCGACATCACCGAGCCGGCGACCGGCGCGATCCGCAGCGCCCTCAAGTTCTTCCCGCCGGCGAAGCGGGTGCTGAAGATCGGGATCGGCCAGCTCGGGCTGCCGCCCTCGGTCCTCGCCTACGTCGATTACCCGACCAGCTTCGACTCCAGCGGCGCCCGCGCAGCGCTCGAGGGGTCCGGCATCGAGGTGCCGTCGCTGGAGAGCTACGCGAGCCGGGTCTGGGATTACTGGGAGCGCAACCTCGACCCCGACCTCTTCAAGGACCGCTCGCTGTCCGGCGCCGTGCGCGGCAAAATCGTTCTCATCACCGGCGCCTCCTCGGGGATCGGCAAAGCGACCGCGGTCAAGGTCGCCGACGCTGGCGCGACGGTGCTGCTGGTCGCCCGCAACGTCGAGAAGCTGGAGGAGACGAAAGCGGAGATCGCTGCCGCCGGCGGCAGCGCGCACATCCACCGCTGCGACATGGCCGACATCGAGGACATCGAGCGGATGGCCGAAGAGGTGCTCACCTACCACGGCCACGTCGACATCCTCGTCAACAACGCCGGCCGCTCGATCCGCCGCTCGGTCGCGCTTTCCTACGACCGCTTCCACGACTACGAGCGGACGATCCAGCTCAACTACCTCGGGGCGCTGCGGCTGATCCTGGCGCTGCTGCCGGCGATGCGCGCCCGCAAGTCGGGGCACATCATCAACATCAGCTCGATCGGGACCCAGACCAACCCGCCCCGCTTCTCCGCCTACGTCGCCTCGAAGGCGGCGCTGGACGCCTTCAGCCGCGTGATCGCCTCGGAGATGGTTGAAGACAAGGTCCACATCACCACGATCAACATGCCGCTGGTGCGGACGCCGATGATCGCGCCGACGCGGATGTACGACATGTTTCCGGCGATCACTCCGGAGGAGGCGGCCGAGATGATCGCCAAGGCGATGGTCAACAAACCGAAGAAGGTCGCGACCAAACTCGGCAACTTTGGCGAGCTGCTCTACGCGGTGGCGCCGAAGGCCAACGACAAACTCCTCAACACCGCCTACAAGCTCTTCCCCGACTCGCAGGCCGCGAAAGGGAAAGAGAGCGAGGCGCGCGAAAAGGCGCCGAGCACCGAGGCGGTCGCCTTTGCCCACCTGATGAAAGGTGTGCACTGGTAGAGACGCGCTCTGACCGGCGCATTTCGGCGTCCTCGGTCGCTTGTGTGCAGAGCACACGGCGCTCCCTGTGTCCATTGAACTGCTTGGTCAGAGCGCGTCTCTCCTTTTCGGTCCCGTGGTGAAGCGCAGGCTCAAGCACTGGGGGTGGGGTTACGAGGACCAGACGCCGACGGCGACGCAGATGCGTGAGGCGGCGGAAGGGATTCGCGAGCGTTTTGGCTTCGGGGGCGAGGTCGAGAAACCGGTGTCGCTGGAGCAGGTGGCGCTGCGCGAGCCGCGGCTGAAGGTGCCGGCGGCGTTCGGCGACCTCTTCTCCGACGGGCGCTACGAGCGCGTCTCGCACGCGCTCGGCAAGGCCTACCGCGACGTCGTCCGTGGCTTTCGCGGAGAGTTCGAGAACCCGCCGGACCTGGTCGCCTTCCCGCGCGAGGAGTCGGAGATCGAGACGGTGCTGAGCTGGGCCGAGGCCGAGGGCGCGGCGGTGATCCCCTTCGGCGGCGGCACCAGCGTCGTCGGCGGCGTCGAGGGGCGGCTGGGCGAGCGGCCGGTGGTGACGATGGATCTGCGTCGCCTCGACCGGTTGATCGAAGTCGACCCTGCCTCGCTGGCGGCGCGGATCCAGGCCGGCGCCACCGGGCCGCGGTTGGAGGAGCAACTGCGCGAGCACGGCCTCACCCTGCGCCATTTCCCGCAGTCCTTCGAGTACGCGACCCTCGGCGGCTGGATCGCCACCCGCGCCGGCGGCCACTTCGCGACGCTGGAGACCCACATCGACGACCTGGTCGAGTCGGTGCGGGCGATCACCCCGCGCGGGACCTGGGAGAGCCGCCGGCTCCCGGGCTCGGGGGCCGGCCCCTCGCCGGATCGGATGCTGACCGGCTCCGAGGGGATCCTCGGGGCGATCTCCGAGGCCTGGGTGCGGGTCCGCCCGCGGCCGCAGTTCAAGGCCTCGGCCGCGGTCGAGTTCGACGACTTCCTCGTCGCGGCCGGCGCGGTTCGCGAGATCGCCCAGTCCGGCCTGCACCCGGCCAACTGCCGCCTGCTCGACGCCGCCGAGGCCGAGCTGACCGGCGCCGGCAGCGGTGAGACGCATCTGTTGATCCTCGGCTTCGAGTCCGCCGGGTTGGCGGTCGACGGGCCGATGGACGCGGCGCTGGAGATCGCCCGCGAGCATGGTGGTGCGGCGGGGGCGGTGCGCAAGCAGACGGCAGGCGACGACGGCAAGGGAGACGACGCCGTCGGCGCCTGGCGCGGCGCCTTCCTGTTGGCGCCATACCTGCGCGACACCTTCGTTGCCTGCGGCGTCCTCTCGGAGACCTTCGAGACGGCGATCACCTGGGATCGGCTGGAGGAGTTCCACGCCGCGGTGATGGAGACGACGCGGGCGGCCGTGGCGGCGGTCTCGGGCGTGCCGCGTGAGGGACCGGGAGCGCCGCGGGTCAGCTGTCGCTTCACCCACGTCTATCCCGATGGCGTCGCCCCCTACTTCACGGTCCTGGCGCCAGCCCTGCGCGGCGGCGAGGTCGAGCAGTGGGACGAGATCAAGGCAGCCGTCTCCGAGGCGCTGATCGACGGCGGCGGCACGATCACCCACCACCACGCGGTCGGTCGCGACCATCGGCCTTGGTACGACCGCCAGCGGCCGGCACCGTTCGCCGCCGCGCTGCGCGCCGCGAAGGCGGAGCTCGATCCGGGCGCAGTTCTCAACCCCGGCGTCCTGATCGATCCCTGACGAAGTTGGCGCAAAGCTGAGACCTTTGGGCCTTGTTCGGTTGCAGACAACTCATTACGGTGCAACGATGACGATCATGCGTGAGAGCTGGACCGACGAGCGTCTCGACGACCTCAACGAAAAGGTCGACCGCGGCTTCCGGGAAGTCAAGGTTGAAATTGCGGAGCTGCGCAGCGAAACGAACTCTCGCTTCGACAAGGTTGACAAGCGCTTCGATAAGTCGGACGAGAAGTGGGACGCACGCATCGAGAAGCTTGAAGAGAAGTGGGACGCACGCATCGAGATGCTTGAAGAGAAGTGGGACGATCGCACCGAGAGGCTTGAAGGGCACTGGGACGATCGCACCGAGAAGCTTGAAGGGCAGTGGGACGCACGCATCGAGAGACTGGACAAGCGCTCCGACAGGATCGACGAGAAGATCGAAGCGCGTGTCACGGCCCGGATCGACTCGCTGAATCGGACGTTGCTCGGGTTCGCGGTAGCGGCGATCTTCCTCTTGCTCACTTCCAAGATCCCGTTCTGAGCGACTCTCGCAGGCCTTACGAAGCCATTACATCGGGTCTGATCGGGGTTGACGGCCCCCGTAGGTACCCTTTCGCGGCCGCCTCGCAGATGGAAACGATCACCTCCGAACAGCCCACCGTGCCCGCAGAGCCCCAGCCGCCGACCGACCAGCCGGTCGTCCCGCGCCGCTCGCCGCTGCGCGCGGCGATCAAGACTGGCCGCCCGAAGGAGTGGATCAAAAACGTCTTCGTCTTCGCCGGCCTGCTCTTCTCCGGCAAGTTCAACCAGTCGCACGAGGTCCTGCTCTCGATCCTCACCTTCGCCTCCTTCTGTCTGATCTCCAGCGCCGGCTACTTCGTCAACGACCTGATCGACGTCGAGCTCGATCGCAAGCACCCGAAGAAGCGCTTCCGCCCGCTCGCCGCCGGCGAGCTCTCCGAGAGCACCGCCAAGCTGATCGCCCCGGCGCTGGCGATCGTCGCGATCGCCCTCGCCTTCGCCACCGTCAACTGGGAGGTCGGGCTGATGGTGGTCGGCTACGGCGTCGCCCAGGTGGCCTACAGCCTCGGCCTCAAGCAGATCGTGATCATCGACGTGATGACGCTGGCGGGCCTGTTCATCCTCCGCGTTGCCGCCGGCGCCAGCGCCGTCGACGCCCACGCCTCGGAGTGGCTGATCCTCTGCACCGGCATGCTCGCCGCCTTCCTCGGCTTTACCAAGCGCCGCCAGGAGGCGGTCTCCGAGCTGCACGAGGGGACCTCGAGTCGGCCCGTCCTCGAGCACTACTCCCTGCCCTTCCTCGACCAGATGGTCTCCCTGGTCACCACCGGCACGGTCATCAGCTACGCGATCTACACCGTCAATTCCCCCCAGATCGGCAGCGAGATGATGTTCACGATCCCACCCGTCGTCTACGGAATCTTCCGTTACCTGTACCTGATCTACGACCGCTCCGACGACCGCTCCATGGCCCAGATCGTCGCCGGCGACCGCGGCATCCAGGCGGCTGGCGTCGCTTATGCGGTGACCGCATTCCTGCTGCTCTACGTGTTCAACTGAACACAGCGCGGGGCTGGCCTTCAGGCCAGCTCCTCTTCCGCCGCCCCGCCCTCCATCAAGTAGAACCGCCCGCGTCCCAGCTCCTCGCCGTTGACTTGGACGACGGCGGCGTGGGGGCCGGGGGTGGTGAAGGCGGCGGTGGCGGCGATCGACATCACCAGGCGTTGCTCCTGGCCCTGGGGGATGCCGGGTGGGCGGCCGGTCTCGAAGTTGGCGGTGAGACCCTCGCCGAGCTCGATGCCGTCGGGATCCTGAACGGTGACGATGAGCTCGTGGGGGTCGTTGGTCTCGTGCCAGGCGACGTCGATTCCGAGGCCGATGTGGAACGACCACTCGTGGGGGAGCTCTGGGAGGCTGAGTACGTTCCAGCCGCCGCCGGTCAGGTAGAGCTTGCCGTTGACGGCCTCGCTGTAGTCGGAGAGGAGGATGAAGCCGAGGTTCATCTGGCGTCGTCCCGATAGGGGACGACGGGCAGGTCGGGGATCAGCTGGACCTTGCCGGCGCGGCTGAACTGGAGGTCGATCGTCTCGTCTTTGCGGTAGGTGCCGAAGAGGCCGAGGTACATCGCCAGCCAGCGCCCGGTGCCGATCTTCTCCTTCACGATCGGCCGGGTGAAGACGATCTCCGTACCCTCGACGGTGTAGTGCGCGCCCTCGCTCTGCTCGACCCCGTTGATGAAGACGGTGAACGGCGGTTCCGCGCCGGCGGGAATCTTCACTCGCTCGCCGGCGGCGTAACTGCCCTTGGGGATCTCGGTGTCTGACCTGTCGCTCATCGTGCCTCCGCTTCCAGAGTCTCCCGCACGAGGTCGAACGGCGTCTCGTGCTTGCTCGGATCGAGCTCGGCGCGGCCGACGCCGCCGCGGAAGGGCATGAAGCTGCCGTCGCCGCGCACGTCGACGCCGGCAGCCGGCTTGCGGAGCAGACCGCGGCCGCTGATCTGCAAACGCGCGTGGACCTGCTCCCCCGGCTCGAAGTCCCGCAGCGAGCGGACCGTCCGTGCCGGCCCCTCGGAGCGGATCGCCAGCGCCCGCTCGCGCATCGCCGCCACCGCCTCGCCGAGGTCGTCGAACGCCTCGTGGGAGACCTCGGACCCGTGGCGCACGGTCAGCTTCCAACTGGGACGAGCCATGGGTGCATTGTCCCCTCTGGTGGGGGACAAAACGCCGATCGTCGAGCGGCTGAACGAGCTAGGCGCCGCGGCGCGGGCGTTTTGGCCGGCGCGCCGGCGGCCCGACGATTTTGTCGGGGCCGCTGCGGTCGTCGATCTGCACGTAGTCGAGCTCGCGGGCGCCGGTATAGATCTGGCGTGGGCGGGCGATTTTGGTCGCCGGGTCTTCGTGCATCTCCATCCACTGCGCCACCCAGCCGGCGGTGCGAGGGATCGAGAAGAGGACCGTGAACATGTTGGTGGGGATCTCCATCGCCTCGTAGATGATTCCCGAGTAGAAGTCGACGTTCGGGTAGAGCTTGCGCGAGGTGAAGAACTCGTCGTCGAGCGCCCGCTTCTCCAGCTCGCGGGCGATCTCGACCAGCGGGTTGTACTCGGTTGCCTCGAAGACCTCGTCCATGTGGTTCTGGATGATCCGCGCCCGCGGGTCGTAGTTTTTGTAAACCCGGTGGCCGAAGCCCATCAGTTTCTCCTCGCGCTGCTTCACCCGCTCGAGGAAGTCGGGGATGTTGTCCGGCGACCCGATCCGCCGCAGCATTCGCAGGACCGCCTCGTTGGCGCCGCCGTGCAGCGGCCCATAGAGCGCCGCGACCCCGGCCGCGACGGCCGAGTAGGGGTCGACGTCGGAGGAGCCGACGCCACGCACCGCGTTGGTCGAGCAGTTCTGTTCGTGGTCGGCGTGGAGGATGAAGAGGACGTCGAGGGCCCGTGAGAGAGCCGTCTTCGGAAGGTGTTTGTCTTCCGTTTTCTTGAACATCATCGAGAGGAAGTTCTCGGCGTAGTTCAGCTCGTTGTCCGGGTAGACGTAGGGGAAGCCCATGTTGTGCCGGTAGGAGAAGGCGGCCAGGGTCGGGACCTTGGCGATCAGCCGCACCGCCGACATGTAGCGCTCTTCGGGGTCGTCGATCTGCTTCGCGTCCGGATAGAAGGTCGAGAGGGCGCCGACGCCGGCCAGCAGCATCCCCATCGGGTGGGCGTCGTAGCGGAAGCCCTCGAAGAACTGCTTGAGGTCCTCGTGGACGAAGGTGTGGTGGGTGATGTCGAAGACCCAGCGATCGAGCTGGGGACCGGTCGGCAGCTCGCCGAAGATCAACAGGTAGGCGACCTCGAGGAAGGTGGATTTCTCACAGAGCTGCTCGATCGAGTAGCCGCGGTGTTCGAGGATGCCGGCATCGCCGTCGATGAAGGTGACCGAAGAGCGGCAGGAGGCGGTGTTGGTAAAGGCCGGATCGAAGGACATCAGCCCGAATTCGTCCTCGTCGACTTTGATCTGGCGCAGGTCCATTCCGCGGATGGTCCCGTCCTCGATCGGCAGCTCGTAGCTCTTGCCGGTGCGGTTGTCGGTGACGGTCAGCGACTCCGCGCCGGAGCCGTCGGGGGCGTTCGCGTCATCGGTCTGCTGCTCGGTGGCCATCGCCCTCCTTCGGGGTGCGGTATGGGGGAGGCCAGTATCGCAGCTCGGCTCAGGCGGGCAGCGACTCGAACTGGGTCATCTGCCGCAACATCTCGAAGCGCTCCTCGATCTCCTCGCGGCTCAGCCGCGAGACCCGCTCGGCGCCGAACTCCTCGACGTTGAAGGAGGCCAGCACGGTGCCGTAGCCCATCGCCCGCCGCATGTCGGCGTCGCTGGCGTCGCCCTCGATCCCGTCCAGATAGCCAAAGAAGCCGCCGGCGAAGCTGTCCCCGGCGCCGGTCGGGTCGCGCACGTCCTCGAGCGGGAAGCCAGGCAGGGCGAAGAACCCCTCGGCGGTGAACAGGGCGGCGCCGTACTCCCCCTGCTTGGCGACGACGGCGCGCGGTCCCAGGTCCATCACCGCGCGGGCGGCGCGGGCAAGGTTCGACTCGCCGGTCAGCATGCGGATCTCGGCGTCGTTGACGACCAGGCAGTCGACTTCGGCGATCGCCGCCAGCAGCGAGTCTTTGGCGGTTTCGATCCAGAGGTTCATCGAGTCGAGCCCGCTGAAGCTGGCGCCCGTGCACTGGGCCCGGACCTGGCGTTGCAGATCGGGCTGGATGTTGGCGAGGAAGAGGGTGTCGGCTGCCTGCGAGTCGGGCGAGAGCTTCGGCTCGAACTCAGCGAAGACGCCGAGCTGGGTGTCCTCGGTGTGGGCGACGTTGAGGTCGTACTCGTAACGGCCGCGCCAGAAAAAGGATTTGCCGCCGGCAACCCGCTCGATGTCGTCGGTGAGGACGCCGCGCTTCTCGAGTACCGCGAACTCGCTGGCGCCGAAGTCGTCGCCGACCGGCCCCACCGGCCGCACCTCGGTGAAGAAGCTGGCGGCGAGCGAGAAGTGGACGGCGGCGCCGCCGAGCATGCGCTCGCGCTCCCCGAACGGGGTCTTGACTGCGTCGAACGCGATCGAGCCGACTACGGTGAGAGCCATGCGGACGGCAGCCTAACGATCATCGAATCGATTGCCCTGCGAGACTCACCAGCCGATGCAGGCGATTCGCATAGAGGAGTTCGGCGGCCCCGAGGTTCTCGAGTACACGGAGGTCGACGATCCGATCCCCGCGGAGGGAGAGGTCGTGGTCGACGTGGCTCGCTCCGGGGTCAACTTCGCCGACACCCACGCGAGCCGCGACGACTACTTGGCGAAGCAATCGCTGCCGCTGATTCCGGGCGCCGAGGTCAGCGGCCGCACCCCCGATGGCCGCCGGGTCGTTGCCCTGCTTGGCAGCGGCGGCTACGCGCAGAAGGTCGCCGTCCCCGAGTCGATCCTGATCCCGGTCCCCGACGAGGTCGATGACGACACCGCGGCGGCGGCGCTGTTGCAGGGATTGACCGCGGTCGCGCTGGTCGAGCGCTGCGCCAGAATCGAGCCGGGGGAGACGATCGTGATCGAGGCGGCCGCGGGCGGCACTGGCACGCTCGCGGTGCAGGTCGCCAAGCGGGCCGGCGCCCGGGTGATCGGGCTCGCCTCCAGCGAGGAGAAGCGGGCGCTGGTCGCCGAGCTCGGCGCCGACGCCTGCGTCGACTCCAAAGCCGAGGACCTAGGCGAGGCGATCCGCGACGCCAACGACGGCAAGCGGGTCGACGCGGTTCTGCACATGAGCGGCGGCGACGCCTTCGATGCCGAGCTGGGCGTGCTGGCGCCGCTGGGCCGGATGGTCGTCTTCGGAATCGCCTCGGGGCAGCAGCGCGACGTCTCGACGGCAGCGCTCCTGCGGGGCTCGAAGACGGTTGTCGGGTTCTGGTTGATGCACCTGCTGGCGCGCCCCGAACTCCTGACCCCTATGATCGCCGAGTTGCTCAGTGCGCTCGCCGCTGGCGATCTGGAGGTTAGGATCGGCGGCGTCTACCCCCTCTCCGATGCGGCGCAGGCTCACGAAGAGCTGATTTCCCGCCGCAGCACCGGCAAGCTCCTGCTCGACCCCTCGCTATGACGACCTTCAAAGAACTGGGCCTCTCGCCCAACATCCAGCAGGCTCTCGACGAGCTCGGCTATGAGGATCCGACGCCGATCCAGGAGCAGGCGATCCCGGAGCTGCTCGCGGGTCACGACGTGATCGGCCAGGCTCAGACTGGCACCGGCAAGACCGCCGCCTTCGGCCTGCCGCTGCTGCAGTACCTCGACCCCGCCAACGAAGAGGTGCAGGCGATCGTGATGACGCCGACCCGGGAGCTCTGCATCCAGGTGACCCAGGCGCTGCGCACCTACGCCGAGCATCTCGACATCGAAATCGTCGCCGTCTTCGGCGGCGCCCCGATCCGCTCCCAGCAATCGCAGCTGCGCTCGGGCGCCCACGTCGTCGTCGCCACCGTCGGCCGCATGATGGACCTGATGTCGCGCCGTTCGCTGGTCCTCACCTCGGCCCGCTACGTCGTGCTCGACGAGGCCGACGAGATGCTCGACCTCGGCTTCATCGAGGACGTCGAGAAAATCCTCCGCATGTGCCCGAGCGGGCGCCAGACGGCGCTCTTCTCGGCGACGATGCCGCCGCCGATCCAGAAGCTCGCCGAGGGCTACATGTACGACCCGACGACGATCAGCATCACGCCGAAAACGCTGACGGTCGACGCGATCGCCCAGGCCTTCGTCGAGGTTCCGGCCAAGGAGAAGGCAGCGCGCCTGGTCGAGCTGCTGAAGACCGAAGAACCCGAGCAGGCGATCATCTTCACCCGCACCAAGATCGGCGCCTCGAAGTTGGAGCGCCTGCTCAAGGACAAAGGCCTCGACGTCAAGGCGTTGCACGGCGACCTCAGCCAGGGCGTCCGCGACGGGGTGATGATCTCCTTCAAGAACCACCGCGTGAAGCTGCTGGTCGCCACCGACATCGCTGCCCGCGGGCTCGACATCGAGCACGTCACCCACGTCATCAACTACGACGTGCCGAACTCCTCGGAGACCTACGTGCACCGGATCGGCCGCACCGGCCGGGTTGGCCGCACCGGCCGCGCGATCACCTTCGTCACCCCCGATCAGCGCGACGAGATCACCCGCATCGAGCGCGACGTCAAGACCAAGATCGGCGAGTGGGAATCTCCCGAGGACCGCCTCGAGCACGCGCCGCCGCCGCGCCGCCGCGAGCGCTCAGAGCGCCGCCGCGAGGTCGAGAAGGTCGAGCAGTCGGTATCGGCCGAGACGACCGGAAACGGCGCCGCCGCGGAGGCGCATGTCGACGCTGACGCCGAAGTCGAGATCGAGATCGAGAGCACGGACGCCGACGACGGCCCCAAGCGCGACACCGTCAAGCTCTTCGTCAACCGCGGCGAACGCAGCGGCATCGAGGAGGAGGATCTGCGCTGGGCACTGCGCGAGGGCGCGGTTCTGCCCGAGGAGGCGATCCACGACGTCCGCGTCCTCCATCGCTTCTCTTTTGTCGAGGTCGCCCCGGATCAGGCCGAGCGGACCGTCGAGTTTCTCGACGGCACCAAGCTCAAGGGCAAGGAGATCCGGCTCGAGATCGCCAAGAGCTGAGTACTACTTCTCGCCGCCGATGATGAAGTCGGTTTTGGCGGAGTCGGAGAACTTCACCCAGCAGTGCTCGGGCGCGGCGCCGGCCACCTCGACCAGCGCGTCTTCGATCCGCTTGGCGATCTCGGCCTTCTGCTCATCGGAGCGGCCCTCGTACCAGTGGACCTCTACGAACGGCATTGCGAAGAGTGGGAGCGGCGCCGCCTAGGCGAGCGCCGGCTCCAGCTCGGCCTCGAGGCGACGCTTTGGCATCGCACCGACGACTTTCTTGGCGATCGCGCCGTCTTTGAAGAGGATCATCGTTGGGATCGAGAGAACCTCGTACTGAGCGGCGGTCTGCTGGTTCTCGTCGACGTTGATGGAGACGATCGTGAGGTCGTCGCGCTCGCCGTCGATCTCCTCGAGGACCGGGTGGACGACGCGGCACGGCCCGCACCAAGGAGCCCAGAAGTCGACGAGTACAGGGCCCTCGGCATCGAGGACGTCGGCTTTGAAGGTTGCGTCGGTTACGTCGGTCAGTTTTCCGGTCACTGGTTCTCGTCTCCCGCAATCGAGGTTTCCTGGCTCAATACTTCAGAAAGTATAGCGCCGTTCCCAAGGGTCGATTCCAGGCAGGTTAGGTTGTCTGCGTGACCAACGCGGAGATTGCCGCTGCGCTCGACGAATTGGGCGTTCTCTACGAGCTCGACGGCGCCGTCAAATACCGCGTCCTCGCCTACGGCACCGCCGCCAAGGCGATCCGCGAGAGCCCTGTCTCGGTCGCCGAGCTGGCCGCCAAAGGGCGGGCGACGGAGATCCCCGGCGTCGGCAAGACGCTGGCGGAAAAGATCGACGCGCTGCTGGAGACGGGCGAGATCCCAGCCGCCGTGAAGCTGAAGGCGAAGTTCCCGCCGACTTTGATCGAGGTGACGCGGGTGCCGGGGGTGGGGGCGAAAACGGCCCGGCGCCTGTTCGAGGAGCTTGGCGTCACCTCGATGGACGAGCTGAAAGCAGCGGCCGAGGCCGAACAGATCCGCGCGGTCAAAGGCCTCGGGCCGAAGGCGGAGCAGAACGTGCTCGCCTCGCTGGAGCGGCTCGGCGAGCCCGGCGAGGGACCGGGCCGTCTGCTGCTCTCGATGGTGAAGCCGATTGCCGAGGAACTGGCAACGGCGCTGCGCGAGCATCCCGCCGCCAACCGGGTCGAGGTCGCCGGCTCGGCCCGACGCTGGGCCGAGACCTGCAAGGACATCGACTTGATCGCGACCGCCGACGACCCGGTGACGCTGGCCGAGCACCTTGCCGCCCACCCGCTGATCGCCGCCGCTGGCACGCCGGGCCCCAACGGCGTCCGCGCCCAGACCCACAACGGCATCTCGGTCGACCTGCGAATCGTGCCGCCGGCCGCCTTCGGCAACCTGCTCCAGCACTTCACCGGCTCCAAGGACCACAACGTGCAGCTGCGCGAAGAGGCGGTCGGGCGCGGCCTGTCGGTCTCCGAGCACGGCATTACCGAGAGCGAGAGCGGCGAGGTCACTCTCTGCGATAGCGAGGAGGCCGTCTACGAGCGGCTCGGCTACGCCTATGTCGAGCCGGAGCTGCGCGAGGGACGCGGGGAGCTGAAGGCGGCGCGCGAGGGCAAGCTGCCAAAGCTGATCGAGCTCGGCGACGTCAAGGGCGACCTGCACTCCCACACCACCCTCTCGGACGGCCGCAACAGCCTCGAGGAGATGGCCGAGGCGGCGATCGACCGTGGCTACGCCTACTTCGCGATCACCGACCACTCGGCCAGCCACGGCTTCGGCGACCACGTCACCGAGGAGCGGCTCTGGGAACGAATCGAAGAAGTAAAGGCCTGGAACAAGGGGAGGAAGGGCTTCCGCCTGCTCGCTGGCTCGGAGATCAACATCGGCCTCGACGGCGCCCTCGACTACCCCGACGACCTCGTTGCCGCCCTCGACTGGGTCGTCGCCAGCGTCCACACCTCCTTCTCGATCTCGGCGACGGAGATGACCGCCCGTGTCCTCGCCGCGATCGAGAACCCCAGTGTCGATTGCATCGGCCACCTCACCGGCCGCCTGATCGGCCGCCGCGAGCCCTACGGGATCGACGTCGAGGCGGTCGCCGAGGCGGCGGCGCGAACCGGCACGATGATCGAGATCAACGGCAACCCCAACCGCCGCGATCTCTCCGACCGCCATGCCCGCCTCGCCGTTGACGCAGGCGTAAAGATCGTCCTCAACACCGACGCCCACGGGGTCGACACCCTCGGCAACATGGCCTACGCCGTCGCCACCGCCCGTCGCGCCTGGCTGACCAAAGCCGACGTCGCCAACACCCGCGGCTGGGCCGCGTTCAAGAAGCTGCGCGGCTGAGGCGGTCTGAGCGCAGGCCCGGCGTCCGCACCAGCTCGACCGGGCGCAGGGCGTTGGTCGGGACGACGTAGAACTTGACGCCGTCGCGCTGCTCGATCGCCAGCACCGCTGCCTCGCGGGTGTGCCAAGCGAGTGAGACGATCAGCGCATAGCCGGCGCCGATCACGGCGACACCGGGGAAGAAGAGACCGAGGACGCCGGCAACGAAGGCGGTGAGGACGATCGGCCAGAGGCGGCCCGCGGCGATTCGGGCCGGCGTCTCCGCTGGCAGCGAGGTGGCCATGCGGGCGCGCGCCAGCGGATCTCGCATGTCCGCGACCGCGCGCGCAGGCCGTCCGAGATAGAAGCCGATCGCCAGCGAGACCAGCCACCAGGCGGCGGCGACGAGAACGGTCGTCGTGTCCCCCTCGCGGCTGGCCCCGATCGCGGTGATCGCGCCCAGTACGGTCGCCTCGGCGCCGGTTACGAAGACGGTTATCCGCAGCAGGTCGGTGTAGGGCACCGGCTCAGGCCGCCAGCCACTCGAGGACTTGCAGCCAGCCTTCGGGGCTGCTGACTGTCAGGTCCGACTCTTCGACCAGCTCGGCCGGCGCCTCGGGCGAGAGCACCCCGACCCGTACCGCCGCGATCAGATCTCCAGCCTCGCGCAGCTCCTGGAGGCGGCGGAAGGCGTCGAGGTCGGTGCGGTCGTCGCCCGCGTAGACGGCGTGGTCGAGATCGTCGCCGGCCAGCAACGAGGCGACCGCGGCGTCCTTGCCGCCGCCGCCAACCGGGCGCAGCTCCAGCACCTTGCGGCCCCAGCGCGGTTCCAGTCCCGCCTGGCCGCCCTCGATCGCGATCTCGTGGGCGCGGCTCTCGGCGGCGGCCTCATCCTCGGCGCCGCGCCAGTGCAGCGCCTGGATCGGTCCCTTGTCCTCGGCCCGTAGCCCCGACTCGGCCAGCCTCCCGTCGATCTCGGCGAGGAACTCGCTCGCCTGGCGCTCGCGCCCGGCGAGCGAGGGATCTGGTCGCGGCTCCTCGTCTCCGGGCAGGAGCAGCTCGAGCCCGTGGTTGCCGGCGTAGGCGATGCTGTCGAGCCCGACCAGCCCCCGCGCGTCTGTGGCCTGGCGTCCGGAGATACAGCCGACCAGGCCATAGCGCTGGCTGAGGGCGGCGAGGACCTCGCGGGCGCCGGGAAGGATCGCGGCGTCCCCGGCGCGCTCGACGATTGGAGCCAGGGTTCCGTCGACGTCGGTCAGGATCGCCGCCCTCGCCGGATCGGCTCGAAGTGGCTCCAGCAGCGCGCTCCAGGCGCCGGCGCCCGTCTCAGGTTCGCGAGACACGGCAACTAGTATCGCCGCATGTCGACCGCCACCGGTGCGCTGAGCCGTGACGAACTGGTGAAGCTCGCCGTAATCGGCACCCTCGCAGGCCTATTCAGCGGCCTCTTCGGGGTCGGCGGCGGCACCGTGATCGTGCCGCTGCTGATCTTCTGGTTCGCCTACGGAGAGCGCCTGGCGACCGGGACCAGCCTCGCGGCGATCATCCTTATCGGCCTCTTCGGCGCGCTCGTCCAGGGCGGCTTCTATGGCAACGTCCACCTCGCCACCGGCCTCCTGCTGACGATCCCCGCCGTGTTCGGCGTGGTGCTCGGCACGGCGGTCCAGCAGCGGATTCCGCAGAAGGCCGTCTCCTATCTGTTCGCCGCCCTGCTGGTCGGCATCGCGATCGAGTTGATTCTCAAGTGAACGAGGTGATGGCGGTCCTGATCTGCGTAGCCGGCGGCTGCGCCGGCGGCCTCGTCGGCGTCGGCGGCGGCGTCCTCTTCGTGCCGGCGCTGACGATCTTCATCGGGCTCAACCAGGTGGAGGCGGAGTCGACCTCGCTGTTGATGATCGTGATCGTCGCCCTCGCCGGCGCGATCCGCCAGCACGGCTACGGCAACGTCAGGGTCCGCGCGGCGGCGATCATCGGCGTCCTCTCACCGCTCGGGGTGCTGGCCGGTGTCGCCCTCTCCAACGAGCTGCCCGAACGGGCCCTGCAGCTTTCCTTCGCCGCCCTGGCGCTGTTCATGGCGGCGCAGCTCGTGCGCCGAGCCCGCTCCGCGCCCTGAAAGGCCCTTACGCGCATCGTCTACGCTCAGAAGCGTGGAATCACTGAAGTGGGAAGGCGACCTACCGCACCTCCGTTCCCCCGTGCTGGTCTGCGCTTTTCGGGGCTGGAACGACGCCGCCGCTTCCGCTTCGACGGCGCTCGGGGCGATCGCTGCCGCGCTCGACGCCGAGCTGATCGCGAAGGTCGATCCCGAGGACTACTTCGACTTCCAGTCGACCCGGCCGACGATCAGCCTCGAGGAAGGGCAGACCCGTCGCATCGAGTGGCCCGAGAACAATCTCCTCGCCGCCCGCGTCCCGACCGCCGACCGCGACCTGGTGCTGCTCGACGGCACCGAGCCGAACCTGCGCTGGCGCACCTTCTCGGAGACGATCGCCACCGCTGCGGACGCCCTCGACGTGGAGCTGGTGATCACCCTCGGGGCGCTGATCGCCGAGGTTTCCCACACGCTGCCGGTCCCGATCAGCGGCATCGGCTCGAGCGAGTCGCTGGTCGACGAACTGGAGCTGGAGCGCTCCAACTATGAGGGTCCGACCGGGATCACCGGCGTCGTCCACGACCTCTGCCGCGAGGCCGGGATCGACTCCGCCTCGCTCTGGGCGGCGGTGCCCCACTACGTCGCCGCTGTCCCCAATCCGAAGGCGGCGCTGGCGCTGCTGCGCCGGCTCGAAGGCCTGACCGGGATCGCCGTCGAGGCCTCCGAGCTTGAGGAGGAAACGCTCGACTACGAAGAGCAGATCGGCCGCGCCGTCGCCGCCAACCCCGAGATCGAGGAGCTGGTCTCGCGGATCGAGGCCGAACAGGTCGACCTGCTGACCGCCGAGGGCGAGGAGCTCCCCTCGGCCGACACCATCGCCCGCGAGTTCCAACGCTTCCTGAGGCAGCGCGGCAAAAACGACTAACGGCTCCTCCCCTGACCTCGAACCGGCAGGGAGGTGGGGCACCCTCCCTTCGAGACCAGGATCGTCTCGAAGCCGACGACCAAGGGACGCCAGCTCTTTCGTGAGGTCGCAGTTGACCCCGCTATGCGGGGAAAAGTGCGACCTCACCTCGAGAGAGATGACTGACCTCGTGAGCTGACGGATATTCGGCGCGGCTTGAGGGAAGGGGTTGGGGGTCTCTCGCGCGCAGCGGCGTTAGTTTTTCGCTTGCCCCTCCAAGAGAGCTGGCGTTGCTCCCGGGCGAAAAACCCAGCGAGCACGAGAGACCCCTAACCCCTCACGCCAAACCCCCCAGAAGCAGCAGGCCGTCAGCCCTCGGCCGCCGGGCAGATCAGCTTGTAGTCGCACCAAGAGCAGACCGTGGGGGAGGGGCGGGGCTCGAAGTCCTGGCCGAGGATGCCCTCTCCAACTTGAAGCACCGTGCGCTCCACCCGCTCGGCGTCGTCGGGCTTGGTTGGCGCCGCCACCTTGTCGGCGTCGAGGACGTAGTAGTAGCTGCCGGTGCTTGCCTCGACGTCCCAGGCCTCGCGGGCGGCGAGGCGGTAGAGCGCCAGCTGCAGGTCGCTCTCGAGCTCGGCCTCGGTTCGGCGCTCGCCGGTCTTGTAGTCGATCAGCTCGTAGTCGCCGTCGGGCAGGCGGTCGACGCGGTCGACGCGGCCACGGACGTGGTGCTCGCCGACCTTGAAGTCGAACTTGCGCTCGAGCCAGACCGGTTCCCCCTCGGCGATCCGCTCCCGCTCCCAGTAGAGCCGCAGCGCCTCGCGGGCGCGGTCGCGGAACTGCAGCTCGTCGTCGGTCGAACCGAAGCCGGTCCGTCTCCAGCCGTTCTCGAAGAGGCCGCCCAGCTTGCGCAGCCCGTCCTCGCCTGCCTCCGGCGGTTCCTTGTGGAAGCGCTCGAGGACGTTGTGGATGAGGATCCCGAAGCGTTGGTTGATCGTCGGCTCCTGGGGGATCCCGAACACGCGGGCGAACTTGTACTTGAGCGGGCAGGTCAGGTAGAGGCTGAGGTCGGAGGCCGAGAGGCTCAGCATGCCGTCGCCGCGGCGCGGCAGGAAGGCCGCCAGCGATGGCTCCTCGCGGGCGGAGATCAGCTCCAGGCGGCGGTCGCGCTCGCTCTCGGAGCCGAGCAGGTAGGAGTCGAGCGAGGAGGCGTCGAGCTCGGCCTGCTGCTCGGGCGTCGCGACCTGGCGCAGGAGGCCGTTGACCGCCTCGATCGCCTCGGCCGTCTGCTCCTCACCCGGCCGCTGCGCCAGCGCCGCCAGCTTCAGCAGCTCGAGGTAGCGGGCGATCGCGCGGTTGATGTCGATCGCCGTGTCCAGACGCGGCTCGGAGAGCTCGCGGCCGGCGCGCCAGGAGGCTTCCAGCACCTGCTCGCGCAGCTGGCGGTAGGTCGCGTGCAGGCCCTCGGCGGGGCCGAAGAGCTCCTCCTCGTGCAGCTCCTCCTCGGCCTCCGCCGCCGCCAGTGCCCGCTCGTAGTAGCGCGAGGGCCCGGCCTCGCCCTCCTCGCCACGCCGCAGCCGCGAGAGCACCAGGCCGTCGCGGGCGGGCCAGCCGACTCGCGCCCACTCCGCCTCGGCCTCGAGGCCGAGCACGAAGACGTGGTCGAAGCCGATCCCCTTGACCGCCTCGACCGCCATCCCCTGCACCGACCCGACCGAGCGCGGGTCCTCGCCCTCGGTCGGCTCGACACCGGCCTCGGCGACGGCGCTCAGGTAGGCGATGAAGCCGCGGGTCGAGCCGTGCGGCTCGCGGCGTACCCAGGCCGTTGCCAGCTCGGCCAGCCGCGAGAGCGCCAGCAGGCGCTCGGCGACCTCGGGCTGGGCGGCAAAGAGGCGCTGGCGCCGCAGCCCGACCGCCTCGATCAGGCGCCGCACGAAAACGTCGGCGCGGCGCTCCTCGAGCACCGCCGAGGCGGTGTTGTAGAGCTTGAGGAACGCCTGCACGCGCTCGCGCGCCTCGGGCTGGAACTGCGGGCTTTCCAACGCCGCCTCGCAGCCGGCGACGAGATCGAGCTTGCGGCGGCGGGAGATCGTCGTCAGCCGCGCCAGGTCGCCCGAGCGCAGCTCAATCGGCGGCCGGGTCAGCGCCCGCGCCGCGGCAGCAGAGTCATCGGGGTCGGCGAGCACCCGCAGCCAGGCGATCGCGTCGCGTACCTCGGGGCGCTGGAAGAGCGCGGTGGCGCCGGCGAGGTGGAAGGGGATGCCGCGCTCCTCCATCGCCGCGGCGATGGAGCCGCCCTGCGTTGCCGGATCGACGAAGAGGACGCAGATCTGCTCGGGGGCGGTGCCGGTCGCGACCAGGTGCTCGGCGGCCCGCGCCACCGCCTGCGCCTGGGCGCGCTCGTTGTCGCAGCTCCAGAAGCCGAGCTTTGGCTCGCGGAAGCGGTGCTCGAGGACAACCACCTCGCCCCCGGAGTGGAGGTCACGGAACCAGAGCTCGGCGCTGCTCTCGTCCTCCAGCGCGAAGACCTGGTTGGGGTTGTCGGCGGCGAGGGATTCGAGCAGCGTCCGCTGCGCTTTGGTCGCCTCCTCGAGCTCGTCGACCATCAGGTGGCGAAAACGCGCGGCGAGCTGGGCGCGAACGTCGGGGCGCTCGACCAGCAGGCACTCGAGGGCGAGGAAGACGTCGCCGCGATCGAGGCTGCCGGCCTCGGCGAGGATGCGATCGTGGGCGCTGAAGAACTCGGCGAACTCGAGGTCGCGCCGGGCCGCCTCGCGCTCGGCCTCGCCGCTGGCGGCCGCTTCGGCCTCGTGGGCTCTGCGCTCGAGCGAGGTCGCCCCGACCGTTTCGGCCTTGAGCGCGTCGATCCGCGCCAGCAGCCGCGCCAGCAGCCCGGCCGGGTTGCCGCGAATCTCGTGCCGGCGCAGCGGCAGCTGCTCGAGCCGGTCGAGCAGCATCGCCAGCCGCTCGGCCGGGCCCAGCACCTCGAAGAAGGGTTCGAGCCCTGCCGCCTCGGAATGCTCGCGCAGCAGGCGCTCGCCGATACTGTCCCAGCTGCCGATCCAGAGCTCCTCGAAGGGACCTCGCAGGAGCGCCTCGGAGCGTTCGCGCAGGCGCCGCGCCGTGGCCTTGGTCGAGCCGATCGTCAGTACTCGCTCGGGGCCCTCGGTCTCGGCCAGGTTGGCCAGCCGCCGCGCCAGCAACTCGGTCTTGCCGGTGCCGGCACCGCCGACGATCAGCAGCGGCCCGTCACCGTGTGCCGCGATCCGCTCGACCGCCGTCTCCTCCGCCGTTGAACGCACCTCGTGCATCCCTCAACGCTAGCGGCACGTAGTCTCCGGGCGATGGACGTTTTCTCCGCAGACTGGCTGGGAATCTGTCGCCGCATCGTGGCTGCCCAGGAGGCGGTCTACGCGGCGACCCCGGGCAGCGAGGCGCGCACCGTCTACGAAGGGGTCGGGGAGGGCGGCGACCACACGCTGGTGATCGACCGCGAATGCGAGGACGCGGTCTTCGCCGAGCTCGAGCAGCTGGGCGACCAGGGCGCCTCATTTGTCGCCGTCTCCGAGGAGCGCGGCGAGGTCTCCTTCGGCTCCGGAGGTGAGGCCCGGATCGTGATCGACCCGATTGACGGCTCGCTGAACGCGCGCCGCACGATTCCCTCCCACAGCCTCAGCATCGCGGTCGCCTCCGGCCCCTCGATGGCCGACGTCGAGTTCGGCTTCGTCCACGACTTCGGGGCGGGCGAGGAGTTCTCGGCGCGTCGCGGCAAGGGTGCCAAGCTCGGCTCGGCGGCGGCCCGGGTCGCCGCCGAGGGCGAGCGCCTGGAAGTGGTGGGCTTGGAGTCGGCTGAGCCGCAGTGGGCGCAGGCGCCGTTGCGAGCGCTGGAGGGCAAGGTCTACCGCCTGCGGGTCGTCGGCTCGATCGCGATCACCGCTGCCTACGTCGGGGCTGGCCGCTTCGACGCGATGCTGAGCTTGCGCCGTTGCCGCTCGGTCGATGCCGCGGCAGCGCAGCTGTTCGTGCGCGAGGCCGGGGGGGCCGTCGCCTTCGGCGACCTCTCCTTGGAGGAGGCGCCGCTCGACCTCGAGGCGCGCTATCCGATCGCCGCCGCCAGCGGCGAGACGGGCCTGGCGACGGTCCGCGCCGCCCAGGGCGCCTAGCCCGCCCCAATTCTCCGGCGACCTGTAACCCCTCGCCGAAAAGAGTTTAAGAACGTGTGTTCGTGGAAACATATGTTCGCTAGACTCGGGAACGCCCGAGGCAGCCAAACGAGATATCGAAGGGATTTCGACACTTCATGGCAACGCAGACCAAAGCAGCAAAATCCAAAACGCAAGCAAAACGCGCCACTACCGAAGCGAAAAAATCGGCGAGCGCCAGCGCCAAAGCAACCAAACGCGCTGCGACGAAAACCGCCGTCGCCGAGAAAAATCAGGTCCTCACCGTCGCCGAGTCCGCTGTCGACCTGCCGGTCGGCGTGGTCCTCAGCGTCAGCGACCGCGTCTCCGACCTGGTCGAGCCGTGGACCGGCCGCAACAAGGCCGAGAAACAGCTCAAGTCGTACCAGAGCTCGCTGCGCAAATCGCTGAAACGGACCGAGCGCCGCGGCACCAGCGCCCGCCGCAAGGCCGCCACCGAGGCCCGCAAGACCCGCAACCGGGTCGAGCGCGAAGCCCGCAAGCACCAGCGCACGGTCGAGACCACGCTGAAGCGCAATCGCAACGAGGTCGAGCAGCGCGTCCGCCGCGCGATCGACGAGCAAACCTCGCGCGCCCAGGGATTGGTCGACCAGATCTCCGCCCTCCGCTGAGAGCACTCATAACCGGCGCGGATGCGCCACCTCAAAAGGACCCGCATGCTGGTTGCATGCGGGTCCTTTTTCGTTGTCGCCCCGCTTGGTTCTGGGCACTCTCAGCCGCGGGGGCGGCCTATGGCTCGCAACCCAGACCTAGGTTGTCTCAGAGGGCCGTGACCGCTACCGGTCTCGAGACGGCTGGCTCGTAGGGCCAGCCGGGCTGGGGTGGAACGTAGGCGCGGAAGAGGAAGCGGAAGCCGCGGCTGTCGTCGTCGCTGAAGGCGTAGGGGTAGCGGAAGCGGCCGGCAGCGTCGGTCTGCACCGTGCGGAACTCGGTCCAGGGCCCGCCGGGGAGGCGGAATTGGAATTGGATCGGCCGGCCGTATGAGGGGATCGCGGCGGCGAGGTGGCCGACCGTGCCGCTGAAGACGACGGGTGCGCCCCCGATGACCCCAGTCGCGGTTGAAACGCGCAGACGCACGGACGTCTGCACTCCCAACCGCAGGTCGCGGCTGGCAGCGCGGGTGAGCACGCGGTTGCCCCCGAAATGGGCTTCCACACGCCGGCTGGGACCGGGCTCGAGGCGAGCGAGGAATATCCCGTCGGCATCGGTCCTGGCACTGGTGATCCTGGGTGGGGCGGTGGCACCGGCGTTGAAGTTCTCGACCAGGTCGACGCTGTATCCAGCCAGCGGTGCCCCTGAGGCCGAGACCAGACGGCCGCCAACCTGGATGCCGATGCCGTAGGGGACTATCCGCGCATCCGGCCGACGCGAGAAGGAGTCGATCACCTCGCGGCGGCAGCGTCTTCCCCCGTCGGCGCGCACACAGCGGTGCCAGATCAGACGCTTGCCCCCGAAGCCAAAGCGGATCGCCGCCGGAACCTTGACCGGATTGCTGAGGACCATGCTGGCGCCGTTGACCCGCAGGGTCGAGCTGGCGGAGTTACCGGCGAGGTCGAAGCCCGTCGCCCGGAACTCGTAGCTTCCGTCGGGATAAGAGTCGGAGTCCCAGCGCGCCGTCAGCCGTCCTGCGGCTGAGGTCGTCGCGATCGGCTCGAATGGCCGCCCCGAGCCGAGCGGCCGCACGGCGATCGAGCCGCGGTTGGGGTCAAGTCCCGAGAGGCCGTCGCCGACCGTCGCCTCCAACAGCTCGGGTTCGCTCGGGTCCTCGTTGCGGTTGAAGGAGACCGACGGCGGTGCTTCGTCGATTCGAACGACGCCGGTCAACGGCGGCGAGGCGCTGTCCTCGCCGCGCGCGTTTCCAGCCGCGTCGCGGGCGCTGACGGTGACAACGTGGACGCCACTGCCGGCGACGATTGCCGCTGCCTCATCGCCCTGGGCGACGGTTCTCGGCCCATCGTCGACCGCGATCCCGATCCGCGGACCGGCCGGGCCCGAGGCAGCCATGCCCGAAAGCGCATCGGTTGCGTGCGCGACCACCCGGACCGGCTGATTCGACCAGCCGCCACCGATGCCGCTGAGGGAGAGATCGGGTCGCGTCGCGTCGATCCGGACCTCGGCGCTCTGGGCTCGTGCCGAGCGCATCCCCGAGTTGGAGACTGCGACGACGCTGACGATATGGGTCCCCTCCGGGAGCAACCCCAACGCGAGCGTGTCGTCGTTGACGCCGGCGCGCAAGTCGGTTTCCTCGATGGCGCACCGATCCGGCCCGGCGCACGGCGGTGCCCCTGAACCCGCGCGGACCGAGACCGCGTAGCCCCGGATCCCGGAAAGCGGCTGTTGTCCCGGTGGATGCGAGATCCGCAGCATTGGCTCGGTGTCGCCGCGTACCCAATCGGTGGGAAGGCCGGGCGTTGCCTCGGCCGGGGGGCGGTCGTCGAAGCGAAAGATCGCGACGATCTCCGGTCCATCTCCTCTGCCCGTCGCCCAGGCTCGCACCGTGTATTCGCCCGGGGGCAGAGAGTCCATTCCGCCCGGGGGATGGAGGCGGATGCTGTGCGCCGTTTCCGCTGGGTACTCCAAGTCAACCGGGGCGTGGACGCTGTTCATGTTCGAGTCGAACACTCGGTAGTGGACGCTGGCGATCGCCTCGGTCGAGGCGCCGGTCGGAAGGTCGAATCTCCAAGCGAGGTCGAAACGGTTTTCGGCGTGCCAGGCATGCTCGCCGCCGAGCACCCTGAGATCGACCAGCCGTGGTTTGTCCAGGTGCACGATCTCGGCCCCGCGGGCCGGATCGGTCAGCGGGGTAGCGGCAGCGGCCACGAGTAGGGTCGCCCACAGAACTGCGACGACGCCACCCAGGCAGGTTGAGCGCCTCACGGACCGAACTCTCCAGCGGCGCCCCCAGCCGAGCCACCAGAGCTGCTGGCGCTCGCCGACGGGGCGGGTGCGGGTGGCGGCGGGGGCGTGTATTCGACGGCGCCGCCCGTGGCCACGGGAACGGGAGTCGGATCTGGCTCAGGTTCGTGTTCGTGTTTCGTGCTGGGCGGGGCGGACGGCGACGGTTCCGGCGCCACTTCGGGTTCGTAGGTGGGCCCGGTCTCTGCGGCCGCCTGAGCTTCGGCCTGCGGCGCCGACCGTCGCTCGATCGCCTGCTCCGCACGGCCGGAATCGAGCGCCAGCGGAGCCGGGATCACGCCGGTCGCGGCGCAGGCGGCGGCACCGCCGACCGTGCCGGCGCAGACCGCCAGCATCTTCGCGAGCGCCGCCATGCCGGCTCCGCGGGATCCGCCCGTGGCCGCGATCTGGGTAATCGTCGAGTCACCCACCGCCACCTCCGAATCGGGTGGCGATGCCGGCGACGGCGTCGTGGGCACGCTCGAACAGGGGACGATGGAGCGGCAGCGTCGGCGCCAGGGCGGCGGCAGCGGCAGGGAGTGCCCGGTACGCTCGCAGGGTCGCACGGCAGTGCGGGCAGGCCCGCAAATGCTCCCGCAGCTCCGCTTCTTCGGCGGCATTCGCCTCGCCATCGCAGAAGGCCGATAGTCGCGGCCCAATCTCCGCGCAGCGACGGCCGTCCTCGCTGCGCGCGAGCAGACTGCGGAAGCGCTCGCGGCCCTCGGCGAGGCACCGGTTGATTTTCGTTTTCGAATAGCCGGTGATCTCGCCGATCTCCCGGTAGGAGTAGCCCTCGGCGAGCAGGCTGAGCGCGCGCAGCTCCTGGGGCTTCAGGGACTGCAGGGCCTCGCGGCTGCGAGCGACCGCTTCATGGCGCTCGGCTCGCTCGGCGGGGCCGTCGCTGTTGGCGGGGATCAGCGAGACCCAGTCGACGTCTTCCTCTTTGGTCGGGGCGGCGGCGGGCCCACTGAGGATGCGCTCGCGGTCGCGGCGGACCGCCAACGCCTCGTGCTTGACCACGGTTTGGGTCCAGCGGATCAGTTCCCTGCGGGTCGGTCGTGGGGGCTTTGCGGAGCAGGATCTCCAGCGCCCGCTGCAGGGCATCGTCGGCGTCGTCGCCACAGAGCGAGTAGCGCCGCGCCGTTCGGCGCAGGGTCTTCTCGTGCCGCGCGTAGGTCTCGACCGCGGCCCGCTTCCGTTCCGCTTCGTCGGTTGGCGCCAGCGCGCCGCCGCTCGCCTCCCTGCAACTCTCGCTCACTACTCGGCTCCCCCTGGCCGCTTCCCTGTGCTGCACCAAAACATGCCATGGAAAGTCGGGTCTGTGCGTCATCTCTCCCCCGTTGGAGGAGGAAATTGAGCCGAGACTTCGCGGAAATTGCACGAATCTGCGTCGCAGCGCGCCCACCGTGCTCCCCGGTAGCATCGCCGGCCATGAGCACTTGCGTAGTCACCGGCGGCGCCGGCTTCCTCGGGTCCCACCTCTGCGAGCACCTGCTCGGCAAAGGGCATCGGGTGATCTGCCTCGACAACCTCGAGACCGGGTCGCTCGAGAACATCGCCCACATTCGTGACGAGGCGTTCGACTTCCGGCACATCGACATCACCAACTACGTCGAGATCCCCGAGGACGTCGACTTCGTCTACCACCTGGCCTCGCCGGCGAGCCCGATCGACTACCTGCGGCTGCCGCTGCACACGCTCAAAGTCGGCTCGCACGGCACCCACCACATGCTCGGGGTGGCCAAGTTCAAGCGCGCCCGTTTCCTGATCGCCTCGACCAGCGAGGTCTACGGCGACCCCCAGGTCCACCCGCAGAAGGAGGACTACTGGGGCCACGTCAACCCGATCGGCCCGCGCGGCGTCTACGACGAGGCCAAGCGCTACGCCGAGGCGCTGACGATGGCCTACCACCGCCAGCAGGGCGTCGACACGGCGATCGTCCGCATCTTCAACACCTACGGGCCCCGCATGCGGCCGCACGACGGCCGCGCGATCCCGACCTTCCTGCGCCAGGCGCTGCAGGATCGGCCGTTGACCGTGTTCGGCGACGGCAGTCAGACCCGCAGCTTCTGTTACGTCGACGACCTGATCCGCGGCATCGTCGCCCTGGCCGAGTCCGACGTCCACACGCCGGTCAACATCGGCAACCCCGACGAGTTCACGCTGCTCGAACTGGCCAAGGCCGTGATCGAGGTGACCGAGTCGCGCTCGGAGATCGTCTACGAGGCGCTGCCGACCGACGACCCGCAGCAGCGCCGCCCCGACATCGGCCGCGCCCGCGACCTGCTCGGCTGGGAGCCGGCGGTCGCCCTGGTCGACGGTCTGCGCAAGACGATCGACCAGACCGGCGTCGAGCGCCTCGTCGGCGCTTCCGACTAGCCCCCTGGTTCGATCCGGTCCCCCCCGCGAGCCGCGGTGGGCAAAGAAAAGGGCGGCCCGGAGGCCGCCCTTTCCGTACTCCCTCTGCGTCGGAGCTACTGCCCCTGGGCGGTGAAGGAGAACAAGCCGAGGGGGTCGCCCGCGGCGAACTGCACGTCATCCGGTGCCCCGGTCGCTTTTTCGATCGGTTTGATGAACACCGAGTTCAGCGTCTCTGCGGTGACCGCCTGCAGGGTCGCCGAGGCGTTGGTGACGGTGACCGTCCGGGTGGCGGGATCGATCGCAACCGCTCCGATCACCAGGTCGGCGATCGAGGCCCGGCCCAGGTTGCCGAGGTTGGCCTCCGCGGTTTTCGGGTTCGTGATCGAGACTTCGACCGAGGCCTGTTTAGTGGCCAGGTCGACCCAGATGTTGCCCATCGTCAGCGTGGTTACGCCAGCGCCGACAGCTTCCAGGTTCTGGGTCAGCGTCAGGCCGCCCAGGGTCTGCACGACGCCGGCGGTTCCCGCCGGTCCGACCGTGCCGCCGCCGATCGGGAACGTCAGGTCCAGGCCGCTCTGGCTAGTAGGCGCAACCGGTGCCAGGCTTACTTTGAACGGGTGGTTCCCCGAGGCGGGCGGATTTTCCGGACCCACTTTGGCGAGTTTTCCAGCCGCCGTCGGGCTCAGTGCCAGAGTCGCGGCGCCGGTCGGCAGAACGACGACCGTGCTCGGCTGCGTTTCACTCGTCGCCTTACCCATCAGCTTGCCGCTGATGAACGGCTTCGGCTTGCCTTTTGCGTAACCCGTCTTCTTGTTCAGGGCGCTGGCAGCGGAGCCGGTCAGCTTCAGCTTTTTGACCGTGAGGTTGACGCCAAAGCCGTTGCGGGCGAACGAGAAGCCGGCGACCGTGCCGAACTTCATCTGTTTGCCGGCGACTTTGCCGGTGAGGGATTTTTTCGTCGTGTTGAGGACGAGGCCCTTGACCGGGGCGGTCTTTTTGCCGGCCTTGAACTTGAGGCCGCCGCCGAGGGTGACTTCGCCGAGCCCGGTGAGCGGGTCGAGCGAGCCGCCGGTGACGGTCAGCGTCGCGGCTTTGCCGCTCAGTTTCGCCGGGCTGATCTTCTGCACGGTGATACCGAACGTTTTCAGGTAGTTGGTGAAGCCGCCGTTGAGGGTGATGGTGGTCTTGCCGCTGGCGACCGGGTCGGGCGACGCAGAAGCGAAGGGCGCAAACGCCAGCAGGGCGATCAGCGCCGTTGCCACGATTCCGGCTGGCAGAAGCTTCCCTCTGGCCAGGCGTGGCTGGGATGCATCAGTCATATAAGTATTCCTCCGGTATTTGCCGCCCCCTGCGTTCCTGGACGAGCGACGCACGGCAAGTTTGCTTATGACCAGACTATGCCCGGTCTTCGCACTTAACAACCCCCTTTTGGGGTCTTTGTTGCGTAGATTCAGCAGGCCTTAACGGGCCGTGGGCCCCTTGACAGCGCGCCTCAATATCCTCCCTGCTGATGTCATCGACGAACCGCCCGGCCGCGGAGGAGACGCACCGCACGATCGCCCCTCTGGTGGGGCCCGACGACGAGCGGGTCTTCACCGACTCGGGAATCGAGATCGAGGCGCTCTACGGGCCCGAGGACGTCGCCCCCGACCTCGAGCAGCGGCTCGGCGAGCCGGGTGAGCCGCCGTTCACCCGAGGCATCCACGAGGGCATGTACCGGGACCGGCTCTGGACGATGCGTCAGTACGCCGGCTTCGCCTCGCCCGAGGACACCAACGAGCGTTACCGCTACCTGATCGAGCACGGCTCGACCGGGCTCTCGATGGCGTTCGACCTGCCGACCCAACTCGGCCGCGATTCCGACGACCCGCTCTGCAACGGCGAGGTCGGCCGCACCGGGGTCCCGATCGACACCATCGAGGACATGCGGATCTGCTTCGACCAGATCCCCCTCGACAGCGTCTCGACCTCGATGACGATCAACGCTCCGGCTGCGATCCTGCTGCTGCTCTACGAGCTGGTCGGCGAGGAACAGGGCGTCCCCTCCGAGCAGCTGCGCGGGACCGTCCAGAACGACGTGCTCAAGGAGTACATGGCCCGCGGCAACTACATCTACCCGCCGGTGCCGACGATGCGGATCACCACCGACCTCTTCGAGTACTGCCAGACCCACGTGCCGAAATGGAACACGATCTCGATCTCCGGGTACCACATCCGCGAGAAGGGTTGTTCGGCAGTGCAGGAGGTCGGCATTCACGCTCTCCAACGCGATCGCCTACGTCGAAGCAGCGCTTGAGCGGGGGCTGAAGATCGACGAGTTCGCTCCGCGCCTTGCCTTCTTCTTCAACTGTCACAACAACGTCTTCCAGGAGATCGCCAAGTTCCGCGCCGTCCGGCGGATGTGGGCGAAAATCGTCGCCGAGCGCTTCGGGGCCGAGGACCCGAACTCGATGAAGATCCGTTTCCACACCCAGACCGGCGGCGTCACCCTGCAGGCCCAGCAGCCCGAGGTGAACATCATTCGCGTCGCCCTGCAGGGCTTTGCCGCCGTCGCCGGCGGCACCCAGTCGCTGCACACCAACGGCTTCGACGAGGCGCTGGCGCTGCCGACCGAGCGCTCGGCCCGGATCGCCCTGCGCACCCAGCAGGTGCTCGCCTACGAGTCCGGGGTCGCCGAGACCGTCGACCCCTTCGCCGGCTCCTACTTCGTCGAGTCGCTGACCGACGAGATCGAGCTGCGCTCCTGGGAGCTGATGGAGAAGGTCGAAGAGCTGGGCGGCTCGGTCGAGGCGCTGGAGTTCATGCAGCGTGAGATCGAGGAGTCGGCGCTGAGCTACCACGAGCGCTACCGCAGTGGCCAGGACGTGATCGTCGGCGTCAACAAGTTCGTCACCGATCAGGTCGACGACGTCGACATCCTCCGCGTCGACCCCGAGGCCGAGCAGCGGCAGCTGGCTCGGCTGAAGACCTTCAAGGAGTCGCGCGACCAGGCTGGCGTCGAGGCGAAGCTGGAGGCCGTGCGCGACGTCGCCCGCGGCGAGGGCAACCTCCTGCACCCGATCCGCGCGGCGCTCGCCGCCGACGCCTCGATCGGCGAGGTCTGCGGCGCCATGCGCGAGGTCTTCGGTGAATACAAGGGCGGAGCGTTCTTCTAGCCAAGGGTCCCCGACTCGCTGAACGGTCCGTTTCACGGCCCCGCCGGGGGAGGAACGGGTGGGCGGTGGTTGAAGCCGCCTGCATGATCGCGGTATCGAGGACGTTGATGAAGTCCGAACCCGAGCTCGCGGACCTGATCGAGGCCGTCGATGGGCTCGAGGTGACGATGGCCGAGAAAGGCTTTGGCACCCGCGTCGAGATCCGTGCCGCCGAGCACAGCGGTCTTGCCGAGGCGGACCTGGAAGCGGTCCTCGACCGCCTGGCGGAACCGCAGCGCCGACCCTTCAGCTGACCGTCCCCATAAACGTGCCTTTTCCCAACGACTTGGGCGGCTGAGGCCGACCCAGAAAGCGAGTCCGAAAGTGAACAAGTTGAAGCGCCACCTCTCGGTGGCCAATGTCTTGTCCTGCATCGCCCTGTTCGTCGCCCTCAGCGCCACCGCGGTCGCGGCGACCAAAATCGCCCCCGGCCAGGTCAAGGCGGTCAACATCGCCACCGGCGCGGTCACCAACCCGAAGCTGAAGAACCTAGGCGTCACCTCGTCGAAGATCGCCAACGGCACGATCGTCTCGGGCAAGCTCAAGAACGGCGCGGTCACCAACGGCAAACTCGCCAACGGCGCTGTCACCAACGGCAAGCTCGGCAACGGAGCGGTCACTTCGAAGAAGCTCGCCAAGAACTCGGTGACGACGAACGCGATCGGCCTCGAACAGGTCACCGCCGGCAAGATCGGCGCCGAATCGATCAGTGCCGCCAAGCTGTCCGCGTCGTTCTACAAACAGCTGCTGAAGAACGTCACCTACGTAACCGAAACCAGCATCAACGATTCGGAAACCGAAAAGTCGATCACCGCTCTCTGCCCGCTCGGCAAGGAAGCGATCGGCGGTGGCGCCCGCGTCAACTCTCCAGCTGCCGTGCAGGTGGCAAATACGGCGAATTACCCGCTGGTGACCGCAACCAACAGCCGAGCCGGCTGGGTCGCCACCGGTCGCGAGACCGCGCCGGAGGCTGGCAACTGGCAGATCGTCTCCTACGTGATCTGCGCCGAACTCTAGGTTCGCCGCATCGAACGGACGTGCCTGGGAGGGCCCGCGCGAGCGGGCCCTCCGCACGTCTGGGGGCACCGGCCAGCCGCCGCAAATAGAATCCCGCGGCCCCCGACCTCCGGAGTCCCTGCCCCGATGCGAGAGAAGAACCCGATCAGCCACGACGAGAAGCTCGCCTATTTGCGCGAGCTGCGCCAGCAGGCGATTCACTCGGCCTCCGAGGAGGCGGTCGAGAAGCAGCACGCGAAGGGCAAGATGACCGCCCGCGAGCGGGTCGAGAAGCTGCTCGACCCGGGCTCCTTCGAGGAGCTCGACACCTTCGTCCGCCACCGCACCTACGACTTCGAGATGCAGAAGAAACGGCCCTGGGGCGACGCCGTCGTCACCGGCCACGGCACGATCGAAGGCCGCACGGTCTTCGTCTTTTCCCAGGACTTCACCGTGTTCGGGGGCAGCCTCGGCGAGGTGATGGCGGAGAAGATGTGCAAGGTGATGGACCTCGCCGCCCAGGTCGGGGCCCCGGTGATCGGGATCAACGACTCCGGCGGCGCCCGGATCCAGGAGGGCGTGGTCTCGCTCGGCGCCTACGGCGACGTTTTCGTCCGCAACGTCCAGTGCTCCGGCGTGATCCCGCAGATCAGCCTGATCATGGGGCCGTGTGCCGGCGGCGCCGTCTACTCGCCGGCGATGACGGACTTCATCTTCATGGTCAAAGAGACCTCGCACATGTTCATCACCGGCCCGGAAGTGATCAAGACCGTGACCGGCGAGGAAGTCGAGTTCGAGGAGCTCGGAGGGGCGATGAGCCACAACTCGAAGTCGGGCGTCGCCCACTTCGCCTCCGAGGACGAGGAGAGCTGCCTCGAGGACGCCCGCTACCTGCTCAGCTTCCTGCCATCGAACAACCTCGAGGCGCCGCCGCGGTTCGAGCCCTCCGACGACCCCGAGCGCGAAGACGAGGCACTCGACACGCTCGTCCCCGACGATCCCTCCAAGCCCTACGACATGCGCACCGTGATCGCCCGCATCGTCGACGACGAGGAGTTCTTCGAGGTCCACGAGCACTTCGCCAAAAACATCGTTTGCGGCTTCTCCCGGCTCGATGGCTATCCGGTCGGGATCGTCGGCAACCAGCCCGCCTTCCTCGCCGGCGTGCTCGACATCGAGGCCTCCGAGAAGGCGGCCCGATTCGTCCGCACCTGCGATTGCTACAACGTCCCGATCCTTACCTTCACCGACGTGCCGGGCTTCCTGCCGGGGACCGACCAGGAGTGGAACGGGATCATCCGCCACGGCGCCAAGCTGCTCTACGCCTTCACCGAGGCGACCGTGCCGAAGCTCACCGTGGTCACCCGCAAGGCCTACGGCGGCGCCTACGACGTGATGAACTCGAAGCACATGCTGGCCGACTACAACGTCGCCTGGCCGACCGCGGAGGTCGCGGTGATGGGCCCCGAGGGCGCCGTCAACATCATCTACCGCAAAGACATCGCCACCTCGCCGACCCCCGACGAGCGTCGCCAAAAACTGATCGATGATTACAAAGCCCACTTCGCCAATCCCTACTCCGCAGCTGAGCGCGGCTACATCGACGACGTCATCGAGCCGCGACAGACGCGTCCCAAGCTGATTCGCGCCCTCCGCATGCTCCAGTCCAAGCGCGTCCCCCAGCCCAAGCGCAAGCACGGCAACATCCCCCTTTAGGAGCGACCTTCAAGGCTCGGTGGGAGGCGGTTGAGCCCGACCTCCCGGTTTGCTTCAATCCGCAGACCAGAGAAAGGAGGTGGTCCTATTTTGAGTCACATGCTTCAGGGGACTCTGGAGGTGCAGGGCCGCTAGGCGCCGCACTGGTTCGGGCGCCCGGCGGAATCCACCCCGGGCACCGGCGAGCGAGGAGGGGCCGGGCTTTGTCCCACTCGGCAGCAGCACTCGCGCTCGCTCCCAAGCACCAGGCAAGGGCCGCCCTCGGGCGGCCCTTGCTATTTCCCCTGGCAAATGGGTACGGGAAGGAGGTCGGTTTGGCACGCTAGGGTGCCCCGAGCGGGGGCGTCTAAAAACAGGAGTGGCATGGCAGAGCAGGCAGCTGGGGAGCCGCGGCGCAGGTCTTCGCGCAACAAGCGCGATGAGATCGTCAGCGTCGCGATCGAGAACTTCGGCCGCGACGGCTACGAGGAGTGCAAGTGGGCCGACGTCGCCACCGCCGTCGGCGTCGGCTCGACGGCGCTCTACCACTACTTCGAGTCCAAGCAGCACTGCCTCTACGTGATCATGGCCGAGGCGCTCGAAGACGCCCGTTCCGACTTCGACCGCATCACGGCCGAGAACGACTTCGCCGACGGGGTGCGGAAGGTGCTCGAGAAAGGCTACGACCTGAGCGAGCACGAGGCCCTGCGCAGCCGCGTCCTGATCGCCGGGCAAACGCGCATCAGCGGTCGCCGCAAGTCCCCCCGCGAGGAGGAAGCCCGCCAGGACGCCCGGGTCCGCAGCCACGACCTCGAAGTCGCCTGGGCGACCTTCCTGGCCCGGGGGATGGAGCAGAAGCTGATCCCCGAGGCCAACCCGCAGCTGCTGAGCCGCGCCGTGATCGGCTTGCACGCCAGCGTTTGGCTCTGGTACCGCCCGGGTGGGATGCTCGGCCTGCAGCAGGTGTCCGACTTCTACGTGCCCCGCCACCTGGAGATGATCGGCCTCGGGGGCGCCGGCAACGGCTCCCGCCCAGGCAGTTAGATCAGGAGCGCCGCAGGCCCTGTTGGGCTTCGTCGAGCAGGTGCGAGGCGACCCGCCACTGCTTCTGCAGGATCGGTTCCACCGTCGGCGCGTCGCAGCCGCTTTCGCCGATGCAATCGCCCCATTCGTTGGCGGCATCGATGTATTTGCCAAAGGCTTTCTCGCCGGGCCTGCCGGCGTCGACGACGCAGGCGAGCGACAGCTCGTCGACCGGGACCTCGTCGTAGCTCGCCCGCACGAGGCCGACTTCCTCGACGTACTGTTCGTAGCTGAGCCCGGCGACAAGGCGTTCGCGCAGCGTGTCCATCGCCGCCAGGAAGCCGCCGACCTGCTGCTTGCAGCGCTCTTCGCCGCCCGGCTTCTCGACTGGCCTGGTCGTGGCCGCGGCGGCGGTCCCGCCGGCTTTGGCAGGGGTATCTCCGCCGCAGCCGGGGAGGGCGATGGCCAGCACTCCGAGGGCGGCAGCGCAGCCGGCGGGAGCCAGCCGAGTGAGCGCGCGAAACGCCAGGATCATGCTCGTAATGTAGAAGTTGGCCGATGCGGAAAGCGCGCAGGCATGCCGCCGCGGCGATCGCGGCGACCTTGATCGGGGTGCTGGGGCTGGTGGGGCCGACCGCGGCGAGCGCCGCGCCGAAAGTGCTCGTCGTCGGCGACAGCCTCCAGGAATCGACCTCGCTGTACCTGGATCAGTACCTGCCGGGAGTCGAACTGACCGTGAACGCCGTCGGCGGCTCCAACACCTTCGAAATCCTCGATCTGTTCGAAGAAAGCTACGACCCCTCGTACTCGGTGATCGTCTTCGACGGCGGCACCAACGACAACCCGAACTATCCGCAGATCCTCGAAGAAAACCTCGCCAAGGTGGCGGCGACCGTCGGAGACCGCTGCATGGTCGTCCCGACGATCCACGGCTACACGGTCGAAGGCGCCAACAACCGCGGCAAGAACCGGGTCGTGCACGCGTTCGCGGCCTCGCGGCCAGGGACCCAGACGCCCGACTGGGCCACGGTCGCCAACACCCGGCCGGACCTGATGCAGGAAGACAACCTGCACCCGAGCGAAGAGGGCGCCGACTACCGGGCGCAGCTGATCGCCGACGGCATCGTCGGCTGCCTCAGCGTCGCCGCAACGACCCCTGGCCCGGTCGCCGAAACGGCTTCGGTTGCCACCGTCGAGACGGAGGAGATCACTCCGGTGGGAAGGATGGCCAAGCGTGAAGACGAGCTTTTCCGCCAGCTCGGCAGCAAGGTGCTGCGCCAGGTCGCGGCGCTGACCGCGTTCACGGCCCTCGTCGGCCGCTGACGGGCGCCGCTGTCAGACTGGCCGCCTGGTGACCTCGCCACCGCTCCCCTTTGATCCGATCGAGGAGGCCCGCCGCCACTGGCGGGAGCGCTGGAGCGAGGATGCAGCCACGCCGATGGTCGCGATCACCTCGATCATGCGCGTCCATCAGATCCTGATGGCGCGGCTGAACGAGCTGCTGGAGCCCTTCGACCTCACCTTCCCCCGCTACGAGGCGCTGATGCTGCTGCACTTCTCGAGCCGCGGCTCGCTGCCGCTGGGCAAGATCGGCGAGCGCCTGCAGGTCCACCGCACCAGCGTCACCAATACGATCGATGGCCTCGAGCGCCTCGGCTTCGTCCGCCGCGTTCCCCACCAGAGCGACCGCCGCGCCGTCCTCGCCGAGATCCTGCCGCCGGGCCGGGAGGCCGCCGAGGCGGCGACCGAGGTCCTCAACGCCGCCGACTTCGCGACCGACCCGCTCAGCAGGGACGATCTCGAATCGCTGTTCGCGACGCTGCGTATCCTCCGTGACGGGGCCGGTGACTTCGAGAGCCCCAGCTAAGGCGATGCTTGCGACCATGAAATCTACGTGGTATTCCTACTATCTGTGAGTCGCATATCTGACGACCAGCGGGCCGGCTCAGGCGCCCAGGAGTGGAAGGACGGCTACGAGGCGACGCCCGAGCGCGCCGCCGAGTTCTCGACCGTCTCCGGTCAGCCGATCGAGCCGCTCTACACCGGCGAGGACCAGCCCCCCGACCTCGAGCAGCGGGTCGGCTACCCCGGCTCCTATCCCTTCACCCGCGGTCCCTATCCGTCGATGTACCGGGGGCGGCTCTGGACGATGCGCCAGTTCGCCGGCTTCGGCACCGTCGAGGAGACCAACCAGCGCTTTCACTACCTGCTCGACCAGGGCCAGACGGGACTCTCGACCGCCTTCGACATGCCGACCCTGATGGGCTATGACTCCGATCACGTGCGCAGCCTCGGCGAGGTCGGTCGCGAGGGGGTCGCCGTCGACACCCTTGCCGACATGGAGCAGCTCTTCGCCGGGATCCCGCTCGGCGGCGTCACCACCTCGATGACGATCAACGCCCCGGCGGCGATCCTGCTCGCCTTCTACGTCCTCGTCGGCGAGAGCCAGGGGGTGCCGCCGGAGAAGCTCGGCGGCACGATCCAGACCGACATCCTCAAGGAGTACATCGCCCAGAAGGAGTGGTGCTTTCCGATCGACCCGGCGCTGCGCCTGATCACCGACATGATCGAATGGTGCACGGAGAACATGCCCCGCTGGCACCCGGTCTCGATCTCCGGGTACCACATCCGCGAGGCCGGATCGACCGCCCAGCAGGAGCTCGCCTTCACCCTCAAAAACGGTTTCACCTACGTCGAGGAAGCGATCGAGCGCGGCCTCGACGTCGACGACTTCGCGCCGCGCCTCTCCTTCTTCTTCAACTCCCACGTCGATTTCTTCGAGGAGATCGCCAAGTTCCGCGCCGCCCGCCGAATCTGGGCGCGGGAGCTGCGCGACACCTACGGCGCCAAGAAGGAGGAGTCGATGCGGCTGCGCTTCCATACCCAGACCGCCGGCGTCTCCCTGACCGCGCAGCAGCCGCTCAACAACATCGTCCGCACCACCTCGGAGGCGCTGGCCGCCGTCCTCGGCGGCACCCAGTCCCTGCACACGAACTCCTACGACGAGGCCCTCGCGCTTCCGACCGAGGAGGCGGTGACGGTCGCCCTGCGCACGCAGCAGATCCTCGCCACCGAGACCGGCGTCACCAACACCGCCGACCCCCTCGGCGGCTCCTGGTTCGTCGAGAAGCTGACCGACGAGATGGAGGCGGCGGCCTACGGGTACTTCGCCCGCATCGACGAGCTCGGCGGCATGGTCGAGGCGATCCGCCGCAACTTCCCCCAGCGCGAGATCGCCGACGCCTCCTTCACCTTCCAGCGGGAGCTGAACGAACGTCGGCGGATCGTCGTCGGCGTCAATGACTTCACCGAAGACGACGAAGCGGAGATGCCAATCCTGAAGATCGACCCCTCGCTCGAAGGCAAGCAGGTCGATCGCCTCGCAGCGACCCGAGCCGGGCGCGACTCGGCCGCGGTCGAGCGCACGCTCGGCGAGCTGAAGGCGGCCGCGGCGGGTGGGGCCAACATGATGCCGCCGATCATCGAGGCGGCGCGGGCGCAGGTGACCGAGGGCGAGATGGTCGCGGCGATGCAGGAGGTCTTCGGCACCTATACCGAGACCCCGGTCTTCTAGAGGAGAGTGAGATGACGAGTGCCACCGAGTCCAGCGTCTACGCGATCCCGCGGGACCTGCTCGACTTCCGCGACACGATCCGCCAGATCACCGTGGAGAAGGTGGCGCCGCGCGCCGCCGAGATCGACGAGAAGAGCGAATATCCCCGCGACATCCGCGAGCTCTTCGCCGCCCAGGACATTCTCGGGCTGCCGTTCGCCGAGGAGTACGGCGGCACCGGCACCGGCACGCTGATGCAGCAGATGGCGGTTGAGGAGGTGGCCAAGGCCTGCGCCTCCTCGGCGCTGATCCTGATGGTCCAGGAGCTGGGCACGTTGCCGATCCAGCTGTTCGGATCAGACGAGCTCAAACAGCGCTTGCTGCCGCGCTGTGCCTCGGGCGAGTGGTCGCCGGCCTTTGCGCTCTCCGAGCCCGAGGCCGGCTCTGACCCCGGCTCGATGCGGACCAGCGCCGTCAAGGACGGCGACGAATGGGTGATCGACGGGGCCAAGAACTGGATCTCCAACGCCGGCATCGCCGACTTCTACGTCGTCTTCGCCGTGACCGATCGCGAGGCGCGACGGATCACCGCCTTCGTGGTCGAGGCCGACCGGCCCGGTTTCGCGGTCGGCAAGCTCGAGCACAAGCTCGGGATCCACGGCTCGCCGACCGGCTCGCCGACCTTCGACGGGGTGAGGGTGCCGGAGGCCAACGTGGTCGGCGAGGTCGGGCGCGGGATGCGGGTGGCGCTGGGGACGCTGGAGCGGACCCGGCTCGGCGCTGCCGCGCAGGCGGTCGGGATCGCCCAGGGGGCGATCGACTACGCCCGCGACTACGCGAAAGAGCGGGTTGCCTTCAAGCAGCCGATCATCGAGTTCCAGAACACCCAGTTCAAGCTGGCCGACATGGAGACCGGTACCGCCGCCGCCCGCGAGCTCCTCTACAAGGCCTGCGCGCTGGCCGACCGCGACGACCCCGAGCTCGGCAAGTACTCCTCGATGGCGAAGCTCTTCGCCTCCGACAACGCGATGAAGGTGACGGTCGAGGCGGTGCAGATCCTCGGCGGCTACGGCTACGTCAAGGAGTACCCGCTGGAGCGGATGATGCGCGACGCCAAGATCACCCAGATCTACGAGGGCACGAACGAGATTCAGCGGCTCGTGATCGCCCGCTCGATGCGCTGAGGCTGTGCTTGGTCGAGGCCCTCGGGCCTGCGTTTGAGGGCGCGCCACTAGGCTGAGCCGATGGCGGTGCCATTGGTGGTCATCCTGGGGGCGGGGGCCTCACGCGGTTCGGCGGACTATGCAGGGCGGCTACCTCCTCCGTTGACGATCGACCTGTTCGAGGAAGCTGTCTACGGCGACCATCTGCGCGTGTACGACCTCGCGCACCAGGCTGGGCGGTACATCACTCAGGAGCGCAGGAACGATGACACGCTTGGTCTCGAGCACGCACTGCATGGCCTGCGCACTTCTGAGTTCGGCCACCACCGGCAGATGGCGCTTGCCGTTCCTCCCTATCTCCAGGCTCTGCTGCACGCCGTAAGCGAGCAGCATTACTCGGAGGCCTTTCGCTACGACCGCCTGATCGAGCGCCTGCTGAGGTTGGATTTTGTCTGCTTCATCACGCTGAACTACGACCTCTTGCTGGATCGCCGGCTGAATGCGCTGCACCGGCTTGAGACGTTTGACGATTACATCTCGAGCGACAAGAACTGGTGGCTGATCAAGCCGCACGGCTCAGTCAATTGGTACCACCGCGCTGGGCAGTCGTTTGATCCGGCAGCGCCACCCAAGGGCCTGCATTGGAGCGAAGACGAATACGAGTGCGAGTTGCCGACGGCATCTCTCCGCCGCATCCGAGGTGTCGATCCAGGCTCGGAGACGGTCCGATACCCAGCACTTGCGATGCCGGAGGGTCCCGACGATCGTTTGGTGCTGCCTGGAAAACACGCTGCGTACACCCGTGAACGCTTACGCGGGGCCCACCAAGTCGATCTCTTGGTGATCGGCTACAGCGGGCTGGACACGAAAGTCCTCGATCTCATGAAGTCGACCGACCCCAACGTGAGGCGGCTGACGATCGTCGATCGGGGACTCGATAGAGCGATGCTGGTTCGGGAAAGACTGCGGGAGACCGGCTTCACCTGGGTCTGGGAGAACGTGGCCCCCGGTGATTTCGCGGAATGGACCGACGGGGGCGGACTTGACAGTCTGGTCGACCAATACGACGGCCCATACTCGAATAGCAGTCCCGGGTGGCCCTAGACGGCCAGGCTTGCTCCCGCTACGCTTTACCTATGGCGATGAACGTAAAGAAAGGCGCCGGGGGTGTGCGGCCGCGTAACCAGACGAAAGTCTCCAGCAAGCATCAGGTGACGATCCCTGCTGGCGCCTTTCGCTCCGCGGGTCTCGAGCCGGGCGACACGCTGAGGGTCGACGCCGACGGAGCGGGGCGCATCGTCCTGACCAGGATCGACGAGCTGCTGGATCGCTATTCGGGTTGTCTCGACACCGGTGGTAGCTTGCGCGGGCGGGTCGAGAGATTGCGCGAGGAGTGGCGGTAGCGCTCGACTCCAGCGTGGTCGTGGGATTTCTGGATCGCTCCGACGACCTGCATGAGGTGGCCGACAAGTTGATCCGCGAGGTGATCCCGGCGGAACAGCTCGTCGTCTCGGTCATCACCTACGCCGAGGTCCTGACCGGCGCGCGCCTGGGCCACCACGACGAGGAACACGCCAGGGGCTTCTTCGACGAGCTGATCTCCCGGATCCTCCCGGTGGACGCTACGGTCGCCGATTGCGCCGCCCGGCTGCGAGCCGGGTCGAAGTCGCTGACCATGCCCGATGCTCTGATTGCCGCGACCGCTGAGCTGGATCCCGAGGTTGCGCTCCTCGTCAGCGGCGATCGTGACGTGGCGAAGCTGAAGGGCCTTGGCTGCGCCGTACACCTGCTTTCCGCCCGACCGGGTTAGCGCGATGCATTCAGCCCGCCTATCCGGGGTCGGTCGCGAACCCGTTGGCGAGCTCGCGGAAGGCGTCGTCGAGGCAGCGCTCGAGCAGCTCGCCCGGGGTGCGCACCCAGCGCGTGAAGGCGGCCATCGCCGTGCCCAGGGCCGCGTAGGCGATCGCCTGCGGCATCAGGTCGTCGGGGCGGCAGCCGGTGCGTTCGGCGGCGAAGGTGGCGACGACCCGGCGCCAGGCCGCGTAGCGGACCATCGCGTGCGCCTGCAGGAGCGGGTCGCGGGTGATCAGCGTCGCCTGGATTCGCAGCCTCGGCAGCTGCGCCTCGTCGTGGCTGTTGGCGAGGACCATCGCCTCTCGCAGCGCCTCCATCATCTCCAGCTCCGGGTCGGACTCGCCGAGCGCCGCGCGCAGGCGCTCTACGACTCGGTCGAAGTCGCTGATGACGATGTCGTTCTTGGAGGGGAAATAACGGAAGATCGTGCGCCGGCCGACCCCGGCGGCGGCGGCGATTTCGTCGACCGTGGTGCGCGAGAAGCCCTGGCGCGAGAACAGCTCGAGGGCGGCCTCGACGATCTTTTCGTGGGTGGTGCTCGGCGGTCGCCCGCCAAGGGTTCCGGGGCTCGGCACGGCTTCCCCGGGGTTCAGCGGAAAGCCTGGATCCCGGTCACGGCGCCGCCAATCACCAGTGCGTGGATGTCGGCGGTGCCCTCGTAGGTCAAAACGGTCTCGAGGTTGTTCATGTGCCGGATCACCGGATACTCGAGCGTGATCCCATTGGCGCCGAGGACCTGACGAGCCGAGCGGGCGACCTCGAGGGCGGCGTTGACGTTGGCGAGCTTGCCCATCGAGACGTGCTCGTTGCGCAGGGTGCCGGCGTCCTTCATCCGCCCCAGGTGCATGCTGAGCAGGGTCGCCCGGTTGACCTCCATGGCCATGGCGGCGAGCTTCTGCTGCTGGATCTGGAAGGAGGCGATCGGCTTGCCGAACTGTTCGCGCTCCTTGGCGTAGGAGAGCGCCGCTTCATAACAGGCGCGGGCGGCGCCGACGGCGCCGAAGACGATTCCGAAGCGGGCCTCGTTGAGGCAGGAGAGCGGGCCTTTGAGCGAGCTGACCTCGGGCAGGACCGCGTCTGCCGGCAGCCGCACGTCGTCGAGCAGCAGCTCGGAGGTGACCGAGGCCCGCAGCGACATCTTGTTGTGGATGTCCTGGGTGCTGAAGCCCCTGGTGCCTTTGGGGACGAGGAAGCCGCGCACGCCTTCCTCGGTGTGGGCCCAGACCACCGCGACCTCGGCGGCGGAGCCGTTGGTGATCCACATCTTCTGGCCGTGCAGGATCCAGTCGGAGCCGTCTTTGCGGGCGCGGGTCCGCATCGCGCCGGGGTCTGAGCCGGCGTCGGGCTCGGTAAGCCCGAAGCAGCCGAGCGCCTCTCCCGAGGCCATGCGCGGCAACCACGCTTGTTTCTGCTCCTCCGAGCCCCAGCGCCAGATCGCGAACATCGCCAGCGAGCCCTGGACCGAGACGAGGCTGCGAATCCCCGAGTCCCCGGCCTCCAGCTCCATGCAGGCGAGGCCGTAGGCGGTGGCGGAGGTGCCGGCGCAGCCGTAACCCTGCAGGTGCATGCCGAGCAGGTTGAGTTTGCCCAGCTCTCCCGCCAGCTCCATCAGCGGGATCTCGCCCGCCTCGAACCACTCGCCGACGTTGGGCGTGATCCGGTCCGCGACGAAAGCGCGGACGGTGTCGCGGATGTCGCGCTCGGTGTCGCCCAGCAGCTGGTCGATCGCGAGGAAATCCTCGGGCCGTATCTCGGTACCTGCCACGGGTGCGTAGAGTAGCCGGCCGATGACCGCCGCCGAGAGCCTGCCCGTCTGGGAGCCGTCTGCGGAGGAAATCGAGCGCTCGCAGTTGACCCGTTACGGGCGCTGGCTCGAGCGCGAGCGCGGCGTGCGAACCGAGGGCTACGGCGAGCTCTGGCAATGGTCGGTCGACGAGCCCGAGGCCTTCTGGGGGTCGATCTGGGACTACTTCGAGGTGATCGCCGACGCGCCCTACGAGCGGGTGCTCGGTAGCCGCGAGATGCCGGGCGCCGAGTGGTTCCCGGGCACCCGCCTCAACTACGCCGAGCACGTCTTCCGCGGCCACGCCGACGACGAGGTGGCAATCGTCCACGCCTCCGAGCTGCGCGAGCTCGGCGAGCTGACCTGGGGCGAGCTGCGGCGCGAGACCGCCCGCGTCGCCGCCGGCCTGCGCGAGCTCGGGGTCGGCGAGGGCGACCGTGTCGTCGCCTACCTGCCGAACGTGGCCGAGGCCGTCGTCGGCTTCCTCGCTACCGCCTCGCTGGGGGCGATCTGGTCCTCGGCTTCGCCCGACTTCGGCGCCGACTCGGTGATCGACCGCTTCGCCCAGGTCGAGCCGAAAGTCCTGCTCGCCGTCGACGGCTACCGCTATGGCGGCAAGGAGTTTTCGCGCCTGGAGGTCGTCGAGCGCCTGCGCGCCGAGCTCGGCGTCGAGCACACCGTCCTGCTCTCCTACCTCGGCTCGGATTCCGGGCTGGAGGGAGCGATCGACTGGCAGCAGCTCGGCCCGGCGGACGGGACGCAGCTCGAGTTCACCCGTGTCCCCTTCGAGGCGCCGCTCTGGGTCCTCTACTCCTCGGGGACCACCGGCCTGCCGAAGGCGATCGTCCAGAGCCAGGGCGGGATCCTGCTCGAGCACCTGAAGAAGCTGCACCTCCACTTCGACCTGCAGGAGGGAGACCGCCTCTTCTGGTTCACGACGACCGGCTGGATGATGTGGAACCTGCTGGTCTCCGGACTCTTGACCAAGGCGCCGATCGTCCTCTACGACGGCAGCCCCGGGTACCCCGACCTCGGCGTCCTCTGGGGCCTGGCGGAGCGGGCCGAGGTCACCTGCTTCGGCACCTCGGCCGCCTTCGTCTCCAGCTGCATCAAGGATGGCGTCGAGCCGGGCAGCGGGCGCGACCTCTCGCGGGTCCGCGCGGTCGGCTCCACCGGCTCGCCGCTCTCACCCGAGGGCTTCGATTGGCTCTACGAGCAGCTGGGCGAGCGGCTCTGGCTGTTCTCGACCAGCGGCGGCACCGACGTCTGCACCGCCTTTGTCGGCGGCGTCCCGACCCTGCCGGTCTATCGCGGCGAGCTGCAGGGTCCCGCCCTTGGCGCCGCCCTCGCCTCCTTCGACGAGGCCGGTGAGCCGCTCGTGGGCGTGGTCGGCGAGCTGGTGATCACCGAGCCCTTGCCGTCGATGCCCGTCTTCCTCTGGGGCGATCAGGACGGCAGCCGCTACCGCGATGCCTACTTCGACATGTACCCCGGCGTATGGCGCCACGGCGACTGGATCGAATTGACCGACCGCGGCACCGCGGTCATCTACGGGCGCTCGGACTCGACGATCAACCGCGGCGGGATCCGGATGGGGACGGCCGAGATCTACCGCGCCATAGACGGAGTCGAGGAGGTGCTCGACGCGCTCGTCGTCGACCTGCCGCGGGAGGGCACCGAGGGCTGGATGGCGCTGTTCGTCGTCCTGCGTCCGGGGGCGGAGCTGAGCGACGACCTGCGGCGCCGGGTCGCGGCGGAGATCCGTCGTCGCTGCTCCCCGCGCCACGTTCCTGACGAGCTCTACGTGGTCGCCGAGATTCCGCGCACTCTCTCCGGCAAGGTGATGGAGGTGCCGGTGAAACGGATCCTGATGGGCGCCGACCCCGGGAAGGTGGTCAGCCGTGGCTCAATGGCCAGTCCCGCCGCGCTCGACCCGTTCGTCGCGCTGGCGGCGGAGATCGGCTCCTGAGGTGACGGTCGAGCCCGACGAGTTTCGTCGCGTCCTCGGCCACTTCGCCACCGGTGTCTCGGTGGTCACCGCCAACCGCCCCGACGGGCCGGTGGGAATGACCTGCAACGCGCTCACCTCGGTCTCGCTGGAGCCGCCGCTGATCGCCGTCTGCCCAGCGAAGAGTTCGGAGACCTGGCCGGAGATCCGCGCCGCTGGGCGCTTCGTGGTCAACCTGATGAGCAGCGACCACGAGCAGACCGTGCTGGCCTTCGCCCGCAAGGGCACCGACCGCTTCGCCGACGTCGCCTATCGGGAGGGCGAGTACGGGCCCGTGTTGGAGGACGCGGTGGCCTGGATCGAGTGCGAGCACGACGCCGAGCACGACGCCGGCGACCACACCATCGCCCTGGCTCGGGTCGAGCGGCTCGAGGGGCGCGAGGACCTCGAACCCCTGGTCTTCTTCCGCGGCCGCTACGGGACCTTCAAGCCGATCGACTAGGAATCGCCACTAGGTGAAGCGGATGACGCTGCGGATCCCATCCTGGGCCTCCATCAGCTCGAAGCCGCGGTTGACCTCGTCGAGGCTGAGGTGGTGGGAGACGAACGGGGCGACGTCGATCTCACCGGCCAGGGCGCGGTCGACGAACTCGGGGACCTGGTCGCGTCCCTTGACGCCGCCGAAGGAGGAGCCGGCGACGCGGCGGCCGGTGATCAACCAGCGCGGGATCACGTCGAGCGTCTCGCCCTTGCCGGCGACGCCGGCGATCGTGCACAGGCCCCAGGCCATCCGCGCCGCCTCGACCGCCTGCGCCATCACCTTGACGTTGCCGGTTGCCTCGAAGGTGTAATCGGCGCCGTAGCCGTCCGTCATCTCGAGGATCGCCTCGACCGTGTCAGGGCCGCCGATCATCAGGTCGGTGGCGCCCTGGCCGCGGGCCAGCTCCAGTCGCTTCTCGGAGAGGTCGACGCAGACGATCCGCTCGGCGCCCTGCAGGCGGGCGCCGGCGACGGCGCCGAGCCCGACCATGCCGGCGCCGAAGACGACGCAGGTCGTCCCGGGCTCGACTTTGGCGGTGTTGATCGCGGCGCCGAGCCCGGTCGAGAGGCCGCAGGCGAACAGGCAGGCGTGCTCCAGCGGCGCCTCCGGGTTCACCTTGGCGAGCGCGATCTCCGGCATCACCGTGTACTCGGCGAAGGTCGAGCAGCCCATGAAGTGGCGGATCTCCTCGCCATCGCGGTGCAGGCGGGTGCTGCCGTCGGGCAGGTGGCCGAGGTTCTGCTCGGCGCGGATCGCCATGCAGAGGTTGGTGCGGGAGTCGACGCAGTGGACGCACTCGCGGCACTGCGGCGAGAAGAGGGTGACCACGTGGTCGCCGGGGGAGAGGGAGGCGACGTCGGCGCCGACCGCCTCGACGACGCCGGCGCCCTCGTGCCCGAGCACAGCTGGCGCGTAGCCGGATGGGTCGGCGCCCGAAGCGGTGTAGAGGTCGGTGTGGCAGACGCCGCAGGCGACCAGCCGGACCAGCACCTCGCCCGCTCGCGGCTCGCTCAGCTCCAGCTCCTGGACCGCGAGCGGCGCTCCGAACTCCTCCAGCACTGCGGCACGGATCTTCACGCGGTCTCCCTCCCTGGTCGTAGCGGCGGCCCGGTTACCCCACAGCTGTACTCCTCCTCGAGGTGCTCGCCGCCCGGCTCCTCGTGGAGTACTCCGGAGTCGATCGTGAACCAGGCGAGGACGCCGCCGGCGGCGGCGAGGAAGGCGCAGGCCATCATCCCGATCTGGAAGCCGTCGGTCATCGCCGCGGGATCGTAGAACTTGTCCCCGGTGAGGCCGGCGATCACCGGTAGGACGGCGACGGCGAGCAGCCCGGCGACGCGGGCGACGGCGTTGTTGACCCCGGAAGCGATGCCGGCGTGGTTCGAGTCGGCGGCGGCGAGGACGGTGGCGGTGACCGGCGCGACGACCAGGGTGAGGCCGATCCCGAAGACGATCACCCCCGGCAGGATCCCGGTCAGATATGAGTCACCGGGCGCGACCATCGACATCATCACCAGCCCGACGGCGATGATCAGCGGCCCGATCGCGAGCGGGATCCGCGGGCCGATCCGCTGCGCCAAGGCGCCGGCCCGGGCCGAGAAGACCAGCATCAGGCCGGTCACCGGCAGCGAGGCGGAGCCGGCCTCGATCGGCGTGTAGCCCATCGAGATCTGCAGGAAGGAGACAAGCAGGAAGAAGACGCCGCCGAGCGCCGCGTAGACGACGAAGGTGACCCCGTTGGCGGCGCTGAACTGGCGCGAGGAGAAGATGCTCAGCGGCAGCATCGGGTTGGCGGTTCGGTGCTCGTGGACGAAGAAGGCGACCAGCGCCGCGATGCCGCCGATCGCGGCGACCAGGATCACCGCCGAGGCGCCTTTCTCGGGCGCCTCGATCAGAGCGTAGGTGGTGCCGGCGAGGCCAAGCGCGGTCAGAACCGAGCCGGCCAGGTCGAGGCGGCCGCTGGCGCCTGGGTCGCGGCTCTCGGGGACGTGGCGGGCGGCCGCCCAGATCACGAAGCCGCCGAGCGGGATGTTGATCAGGAAGATCGCCCGCCAGGAGATCGCGCCGATCAGGTAGCCGCCGACCAGCGGCCCGATCGCGGCGGCGACGCCGCCGAGGCCCGACCAGGCGCCGATCGCGCGGGCACGGTCGGTGGGGCGGAAGCTGGCCTCGATCAGCGCCAGGCTGCCGGGCGTCAGCAGGGCGCCGCCGACCCCCTGCAGGAGCCGAGCGCCGATCAGCATCTCCTCGTTGGGTGCCGCGGCGCAGAGGGCCGAGGCGGCGGTGAAGAGTCCAACCCCGATCGAGAAGACCCGCCGTCTCCCGTAGCGGTCGCCGAGCGAGCCGCCAAGCAGGATCAGCGAGGCCAGGGTCAGCAAGTAGCCGTTGAGAATCCACTGCAGGGCGCTGGTCGAGGCGTCGAAGTCGCGGCCGATGTCGGGCAGGGCGACGTTGACCACGGTGCCGTCGAGGAAGGCCATTCCCGAGCCGGCGACGGCGACGGTCAGCAGCCAGCGCCCCGGTCCGCTCTCGAAAGCGATGCCGTCGGGTCCCTTCGCCTCCATCGGTCGATGGTAGCCGCGTGTCGCCGCGGCCCGAGTCAGCCGCCGAGGCCGGCGGCGAGGGCGGCAGCCAGCCGGTCGATCGCGTCGGAGCCGTCCTCGGCGTGGTCTGGGTTTAGCTCGGTGATCGTGAGGCCGGCGAGCAGGGGTGAGCGCAGGAGGACGCCGAGCGCCCGCAGCGCCGCCTCGTAGGGCAGCCCCTCGTTGCGTCCCCAGTTCTCCGAGAGCGGCGTGTCGGTGAAGTCGACGACGTCGACGTCGAAGTGGACCAGCAGGCGCTCGCAGCGCGCCTCCAGCAGGACCAGCGCCTCGCGGGCGGCGCCCTCGGGGTCGGCGCGCACCCGCTCGACCGGGACCGTGTCGAGGCCGAGCCGGGCGATCGCCTCGGTCTCGTGCGCGGTCGCCTGCTCGGGCCCCCAGCCGAAGAGCAGGACCTGGTCGGGGTCGAGCAGGGGCGTCCGCGGACCCGCCCCGGCCAGCTCGGGGCGCGTTCCTTGCTCGCCGAGCATGTGCGCCATCCCCATCCAGTCGAGCGCGCCCTCCTGGACGCTCGCGGGGACGTTGAGGTCGGCGTGGGTGTCGAAGTAGAGGAGCCCGATCCGCCCGGCGGCGCCGCCAGCGTGGCCGGCGACGGTCCCGATCCCCACCGTGCAGTCGCCGCCGAGGACCAGGGTCAGCTCGCCGGCTGCCGTCGACTCGGCGACGCGGGTGGCGGTTTCGCCGACGATCTCGACCACCGGGCCGAGGTTCTGGGCGCGCCGCTCCTCGCGGTCGGGTCGCCAGCGCCAGACGCCGCGGTCGCCGCGGTCGTCGAGCTCGATCCCGGCTCCCTCCAGCCGCTCGACCAGGCCCGCCGCCCGCAGCGCCGCCGGCGCCTTCTCCTGGCCGGGGGCGAAGGCACCGGCGCTGGTCGGGACCCCGATCAGCCCGACCCTGCGGGCGCCCGCGGCTCACTGCAGCTCGGGCGGCAGCGCTTTCATCCCGTCCGGGTAAAGCTGGCGCTGGCGCTCCTCGCTCATCTCCAGAGTGTTCGCCAGCTCCGGCGGCGCCCCGACGACGAGCCACAGTTGGTCGGCGTCGGTGTCGTTGAACAGCTGGCGCAGGGTGTCGGGGCCGAGCAGCAGGGCGTCGAGCGGCGCCAGGGTCAGCGCCTCCTCCCCGATTCGCATCCGCCCCTCGCCCTCGAGCAGGACGTAGAGCTCCTCCTGGGCGAGGTGGCGGTGCTTGGTCGAGGCTTGCCCCGGCTCCAGCCGCCACAGCCGCGCCCCCAGCGCGCTCGCCTTGAGCTGCTTGCCGAGGTCCGTGTTGAGGACCTTCATCTGATTGGAGCGCCGCCAGAAGGCGTCCCCGGCTCTCAGCAGGCTAATAGGCCACCCCGGAATTATCGCCGTTTACGGCGCCGCCGGCTCGGCGTCTTCGGCGTGGAAGCGGTCGAGCAGGGCGAGCTCCCGCTCTTTCTTCGGGAAGAGGAAGAAGACGACGGCGATGCCGAGGGCGACGGCGATCATCCCGGCCGCGTAGGTCCAGTCGCCGCCGTCGAGGAAGGAGGTGCGCGCCGCCTCGATGATCTGGGGCGCGTATTCGGGGTACTGCTCGGCGGTCCCGGCGGCGCTGGCGAAGGACTTGGTCAGCTCGTTCTGGACCTGCTCGCTGACCTTGTCGGCCTGAGGGGAGGAGCCGATCTGGGAGCTGAAGCTGGCGGCGTAGCCGGCGGTCAGCAGGGCGCCGAAGATCGATTGCATGATCGCGCCGCCGAGGTCGCGCTGGAGGTCGGCGGTCCCCGAGGCCATGCCGGCGCGCTTGACCGGCACCGAGCCGGTCAGCGAGCGCGAGGCGGGGGTGCCGGCGAAGCCGACGCCGAGGCCCAGCAGCAGGTAGCCGAGGCCGACCGGGAAGTAAGAAGAGCCCTCGTCCCAGAGCAGGAACATCTCGAGGAAGGCCAGGAGACAGAAGGAGAAGCCGAGCAGCAGCGTGAAGCGCGAACCGTGCGAGCCGACCAGCTTGGCCGAGCGCGGCGCGACGATGATCATCCCGATCGCCCCCGGCAGGATCGCCGCACCCGCCTCCAGGGTCGAGTAGCCGAGCACGTTCTGTACGAACTGCTGGCCGATGAACATCGCCCCCATCAGCGAGCCGAAGACGATGATCCCGGCCAGCGCCGCGACCCAGAAGGTCGGACGGGCGGCGATCCTGAGGTCGTAGAGCGGGATGCGGACCCGGCGCTGGCGCAGGACGAAGGCGCCGATCGCCGCCGCGGAGACGATTCCGAGGATGATCGCGGTGGTGCCTTTGCCGGGTTCGGGTGCGAGGTTGATCGCCAGCACCAGCGTCGCCACCATCGCGATCGAGAGGATGCCGCCCAGGTGGTCGACCGGCTCGGTCGTCTCGTTCACATGAGCGGGGACCAGCTTCCAGGCGAAGAACAGGGCGATCGCCGCCAGCGGGGCACTGATGATGAAGACCGAGCCCCACTCGAAGCCCTCCAGCAGCGCCCCCGCGATCAGCGGGCCGAGCGCCGAGATGCCGCCGCCGAGCGCCGACCACAGCGCGATCGATTTGGTCCGCTCCTGCCCCGACCAGAGCGCGGTGATCAGCGCCAGCGTGGTCGGATAGGCCATGCCGGCGGCGACGCCGCCGCCGACCCGCGCGATGAAGAGAACGGTCGCCGAAGGCGCGAAAGCGGCGAGCAGCGAGAACGGCACGGTCAGCGCCATCCCGAGCAGCAGCAGCGTCTTGCGCCCGTAGCGGTCGCCGACGGCGCCGAGGTACAGGACCGAGGCGGCGAGGCCGAGCGAATAGCCAACCGCGATCAGGTCGACCGTGGTCTGGCCGGCGTCGAAGGCCTTGCCGATGTCCGGCAGGGCGACGTTGGCGACCGCCAGGTTGAGGTTGGCGACGCCGGCGACGAGGATCAGCGTCGCGAGGACGAGCCCGCCGCGCTTGGGGCCGCCGGACTCCACCCCCGCTAGAGCTCGATCCAGGTGCCGGTCGGGCCGAGGTTGTGCAGCGGCGTCGCGCCGACCTCGCTGGCGCAGCCCCAGGCCTCGTGGATGTGGCCGCAGACCGCCAGCCGCGGCCGCTTTGCTTCGATCGCGGCGAGCAGGGCCGGGCTGCCGAAGTGGGTGCCGTCGGCGCTGGTGTCGCAGTGGCCCCGCGGCGGCGAGTGGAGGACGAGGACGGCGTCCTCGGGGCACGGCGCCAACATCGCGGTCGCGGCCTCATCGTCGAGGTCGAAGCTCCATTCCCACGGGGTGACCGGGATGCCGGCGCCGAGGCCGAAGAACTCGACCCCGTCGATCGTCGCGCCCTCGCCGTGGAGGACGGTCGCTGCCTCCCAGGAGGCGGTGGCGGCGCGCAGCGCGTCGGCGGTCTCGTTGTTGCCGGGGACCAGCACCGTCGACGTCTCGATCGCCGCCAGGGCGCCGATCGTTTCCTCCAGCCCCTCGTGGACGGAGGCGAAGTCGCCGGCGCCGATCACGACGTCGGCCGCGGCCGACATCTCGACCAGGGTCGCGGCCTGTTCGAGGTCGCGGTGGAGGTCGCTGAAGGCGAGCAGCTTCACGCCGGCAAACCTATCCGCTCGGGGCGGTCCGCGGCTGGGGCTGCCTGACCACCCGGCCGAACCGCCGCGGCCGCCAGACTTTCCATGAGCGCGCCGGTTTGACCGGCTCGACCTCGGCCCGCGCCTTCAGGTCGAAGTAGAGCAGCGTCTCACCGATCGCCACGTAGGGGATCAGCAGGGCGAAGATCAGCGAGCCGAGAAAGTTGACCCAGATCAGCGGCAGGGTGGTGAAGATCAGCGCGAAGGTGAGCACCGGCCCGACCACGATCGAGACAAGGAAGAGGAAGCCCGCGGTGCGCAGCGTGTGCCACCAGCGGCCACGGACGAGGTCGGCGCTGCCGTGGAACGCCTCGCGAATCCCCTTGCCCTCGAAGAGGATTTCCTGCTTGACGAAGCTCCAGGCGACATACTTGTAGGCGGCGAAGGGGATGCCGACGATCGTCAGGACCAGGCCGAGGAGCCCGAGCACGAACAGCATCTGGCCGCCGACCACGCGCCAGAAGCGCTTGCCCATGCCGCGCCAGGCGGCGCCGAAGCCGGCTTCGGCCGGTGCCTCGGCGAGGAGGCGAACGTAGACGACGACGACCGAGGCGACGACCGCCGCCGCCGCCGGCCGGGCGAGCCCTTCGATCAGGTCACCGAGGGCGAGGTTGAAGCCGGAGCCGCCGGTGGCGTCGTCGACCCCGCCGCCGCCGGCGAACAACCCGGCGAGCAGGTTGGCGCCGCCGACGAGCGGGATCGCGGTCAGCCCGATCGCGACCATCGCCAACCAGTGGCGGCCGTAGAGTTGGCGGGCGGTGCGGACGATCTGGCCGAAGCTGCGCCGTGCCCGCAGCCGCTCGAGGTCGATCGGGCCCCAGCGGGTGAGCCCGACGAAGAGCGCGATCACCAGCAGGATCGCCGCGATCGTCCCGATCGCGGCGGGCCGCGACTTGATGTCGAGGTTGATCAGTTCGGAGATCGAGGCGACGACGCCGCAGAAGGCCCCGGTCACCTGCGGCCCCGCGACCGAACCGCCTGGCAGTCGCGGGCTGGTCGTGCGTTGGTCGGCCATCCAGGCGAACGGTTCGCTCCAGACCGTCTTCGTCTGCGGTCCGGTCGGTCCGTTGTTGAAGCTCTTTTCGCGTTCGCCCCAGCGCCCTTCGTAGCTGAGCCACTTGAACGGCCCGCTGGTCGATGCCTGATTCGGCAGCATCACCGGCCGCGGCGTCAGTTCGTACAGCGGTTTCGAGGTGTTGTCGCAACCGAGGCCGGAGCCGTTCTGGCCGTTCTGCACGTAGACAGCGGAGTCGTAGAAGGTCGCGTGGGAGCCCGCGGCCGGGTAGACGATCGGGTGCGTGCCTTCCTTCTGGACCTTGCTGTCGTCCCAGTTGGCGCGCTCGCCGCCGGCGTGCTGGAAGACGATGATCTCTTCCGGTTCTTCGTCGGACGCAAGTACCGCTTCCGGGCCTTCGGACTCGAAGGAGATCTGCATCCCCTCCCAGTCGCCCTCGTGCAGGTCGTTGAACTGGTTGAAGTACCAGAAGAACCAGTACTGCATGACGAACCCCTCGTGCCCGGCTTCGCGGGCGACGTGGGAGTAGGTGAGCGCCGGCGCCTTGCCCTCTTTCACCAGCTCGGCGAAGTCGCGGGCGTAGACGCAGGTGTCGCCGACCGCCTCGCCGCGCAGGTTGAGGTAGTAGTCCTGGCTGAGGCCGGCGATGTCGGCGGCGGTCGGGGCCCGCTTGACGTCTTCGAGGCCGCCGTCGGGCAGCGCTCGCTGGAGGACGACGGTGGGGTTGCCGAGGACGGTGTCGACGCTGGTCGGCCGGTACTGCTCGGCCTTCGTGTCGCAGGGCGGGTCCTGCTGTTCGCGCAGCATCGTGATCGGCGCGAACTTTTCGGCGAGCTGCTGCGCGGCCGCCTCTTCGCCGCTGCCGCCGGCTGCGATCGCGCTCGGGCTGGCGCTGACGAGCAGCACCACGAGTGACGCGAGTCCCAGGAGTCCCAGTAGAACGCAGCGCGAGCGACGATTCACCCGCGTGAACGTACCAGCGCCGGGAGCCGCCGGGGGGTGGTTCCGGTATTGTCGCCGCCGTTATGCCGCCCGTCTTCTGGATCGGCCTCGGGATCGCCGCCACGATCTTTTTGATCGGCGTCGTCTCCGGCGCCAAAGCCCGCAGCGCCAGCCTCGGCACCGGCGCGGCGATCGGCGCCCTGCTCGGCGTCCTGCTCGCCTTCCCGCTGTTGGCAATCGGTCTCTCGACGAGCTAGGAGGGGCTAGCGCCCGCATATCTGCCCGCAGCGTGGGTACTCGCCGCTGCGAGAGCAACCGAACGGAGGAGCAGAGATGAGCGACGTCGCTTCGATCCCGACTGTGGAGCTGCACGACGGGGTCGAGATCCCGCAGCTCGGCTTCGGCGTCTTCCAAGTGTCGCCGGAGATCACCCAGAAGGTGGTCGAGGAAGCCCTGGCGGCGGGCTACCGGCACATCGACACCGCCGCCGCCTACGGCAACGAGGAGGGGGTCGGCGCCGCGATCGCCGCGACGGGGATCCCGCGCGGGGAGCTGTTCGTCACCACCAAGCTTTGGAACTCCGAGCAGGGTTACGACTCGACCCGGCGCGCCTTCGAGGCCAGCCTCGAGCGCCTGCGCCTCGAACAGGTCGACCTCTACCTGATCCACTGGCCGATGCCGGCCGAGGACCGCTACGAGGAGACCTGGCGGGCCTTTGAAGGGCTCCGCGGGGAGGGTCGCATCCGCTCGATCGGCGTCTCCAACTTTCGCGTCGAGGAGCTGGAGCGGCTGCGGGCTGAGGCGGAGCTGCAGCCGACGGTCAACCAGATCGAGCTGCATCCGCGCCTCCAGCAGGCTGAGCTACGCGCCTGGCATGCCGAGCACGGGGTCGCGACCGAGGCCTGGAGCCCGCTGGCGCAGGGGGAGGTGCTGGCCGAGGAGGCGATCGTCGCGGTCGCCGAGAACCACGGCAGAACCCCGGCCCAGGCGATCCTCCGCTGGCACCTGCAGATCGGCAACATCGTCTTCCCCAAATCGGTGACGCCGGAGCGGATTCGCGAGAACATCGAAGTCTTCGACTTCGAGCTGGAGGAGGACGAGATGGAAGCGATCGCCGGGCTCGACGTGGGTGAGCGGATCGGCCCGGACCCCTCCACCTTTGCGACCCAGTAGCTAACCTGCGCGGCCGATGAGCCGCACCGACCGCGACACCGTGGCGCGGCTGCGGCAGATCAACGCGGTCGCGGCGACCGCCTTCGTGATCGGCGGCTCGCTGTTCGCGATCGGCGCCGGGCTCGCTCAGGGGGACGTCGGCGGGCGGCTGCTGCCGGCCAGCGTCTTCCTCGCCGGCGGCGTCTTCTTCTGCATCGGCGGCTACACCTCGATCGTGCTGGCGGCCCGCGGCCCGCGGTTGGGGCGAATCGCGGCGCTGGTCCTCTTCGTCGGCACCCTGGTCTTCGCGATCAACATCGTCGACTCATTCATCACCGAGCTGACGCCGCGTCAGGCCGACCGGCTGATCTGGTCCCCGGACATGATCGGCTGCGCCCTCTTCCTCGTCTCCGGCCACCTCTCGATGGTGGTGCTGAGCGGCCGCTGGTACCCCTGTTGGCGCCCGGCCGATCTGGACTGGTGGATCGTCGCGGTCAACCAGCTCGGCTCGGTCCTCTTCATGGCCTCGGCGGTCGCCTCCTTCGTCCACACCGACGGCGAACTGACCTCGGTGGCCGTAGCCAACTGGGGCACGCTCGCCGGCGCCCTCTGCTTCGCGGTCGCCGGGGTCCTCCAAGAGTTCGAGCGCCCCCGGGCCCCGGGCGTCGCGGCGGCTGCGAGGATCTAGTGCCATGCCTCGCAGCGCCCGACCAGAAATGACGCCCCCAGATCATCGCCATACAGCGTCCTCAGTCGCCCGAATGGCGCTGCCATTCGGGCTCCCTCCCTCCTTGTCTGGCGGCGCCTGGACCTCGTCATTTCAAGGGCGACGCTACGAGACAGGGCACTAGCCGATGGCGAAGCCACGAGCGGAGGCGCCGCGGGCCGAACGGATCTTGCCGGGCATTTGGCGGTTGCGCCTCGCCCTGCCCTGGCCCGGCGTCCCCCATGGCAACGCCTGGGTGCTCGCCGCCGGCGACGGGCTGATCCTCTTCGACACTGGTATGGGCGGCCGCGGGCGGATGCGCGACTTCGAACTCGCGCTCGCCCAGGTCGGCTTCGCGGTCGAGGACATCGACCTCGTCGTCTGCACCCACTCCCACTCCGACCACTACGGCCTGGCGGCGCCGATCACCGCCGCCGCCGATTGCGAGCTCTGGATGCACCCTGCCTGGGAGCACATCCGCCTGCTCGCGGACGATCCCGCCGCCGCGCTCGAGGCCCGGGTCGAGGTCGCCCGGCTCAGCGGCGTGCCGGCGACGGCGCTGGAGCGCTATCGCAAGGCCCGCGAGGAAGACGACGACACCGGCGTCGAGGCGATTCGCGAGCCTGACCGCGACTTGCTGCCGGGGGTGGAGGTGGAGACCGACCACGGCGCCTGGCAGGTTTACGAGACCCCCGGCCACGCGCCGTCCCACGTCGTCCTGCATCAGCCCGAGAGCGAGCTGATGATCACCGGCGACCACCTGCTCGGGCGCACGGTCCTCTTCTTCGACTACGGCCACACGCCGGACCCGGTCGGCGAATTCCTCACGAGCCTGGAGACGGTCGAGCCGCTGGGGCCGAACCTCTGCCTGCCGGGCCACGGCAAACCGTTCCGCGACCCCGAGGTGAAGATCGCCGAGGCGCGGCGCCAGATCACGGAGTTGCGGCGGAAGGTCAGCGCCGCGCTCGCCGGCGGCGAGCGCACCGCCTTCGACGTCGTCGCCGAGATCGTCGGCCCGGAGAACCTGCAGACCCCGACCACCGGCTTCCTGTTGCAGATCGTCCTCGCCGTACTCGACAACATGGCGGCGCGCGGCGAGGTGCGCCCGATCGACGGGGCGGACCCGCAGCGCTGGGCGTTGACGTAGCCTTTGGCTCGATGGCGAGCTTTACCTACGAGCGGCACGTGGCGGCGCCGCCACAGACGGTCTTCGACGTCCTCACCGATCATCGACGCTACGCAGCGATGACGCCGCTGCGCAAGTCGGTGCTGGAGCGCGAGGGCGAGCCAGCGCCGAACGGGGTTGGCGCGATCCGCGTCCTCAGCGCGGCCGGGCCGCCGCTGCGCGAGGAGGTGATCGCCTACCAGCCGCCGGAGCGCTTCTCCTACAAACTCCTCTCCGGCTTGCCGGTTCGCGACCACGTCGGCACCGTCGAGCTGAGCGCCGACGGCGTCGGCACGAAGATGGTCTACGCGGTGCGGACCACCCCGACCCTGCCGGTGGTTGGCGGCGCGGTCCTCGCCGTCTCCAAGCAGGGGATCAGAGTGCTGATCAAGGGCATCGCCACCGAGTCCGAGCGGCGCGCCGCGGCGAATGGCTGAGGGCGGGCCCAAGGCCCGCCGCCTCCGCGACGCGCTCTTGCTGCTGCGGCACCCGCGGCGCTTCTGGGACGAGCACCGGACCTGGGCGATGGCGCTGATCGCCGCCGTCGTACTGGCGATCTTCGGGGTCGTGATCGCCTACCAAGAGCTGAAGCGACCGCCCGACGTCCACAACGAAGACGTCGCTTTCGAACCGCAGAAACCGAAACAGCCGCCGCCGCGGGCGAAAACGCTGAACTGGCCCCTGTTCGGGCTCAACCCCGCTCGCACCCGCTACATGCCGGCCAAAGGCATCGTGCCGCCGTTCCGCAAGCTCTGGCGCTACACCGACCGGCCGCTGCTCGAGTTCCCGCCGATCTACGTCGGCGGCACGCTCTACGCCGTCAACAACAACGGCTACGCGTTCGCCCTCGACGCGAAAAGCGGGCGGACCCTGTGGGAACGCCGGATCGGCACCCTCAACGCCTCCTCGCCGACCTATTACAAACATCGCCTCTACATCGTCAACCTCGTCCCCGGCCACATCGTCAAGCTCGACGCCAAGACCGGGCGGACGATCTGGAAGCGCGACCTGCCCGACCGCGCCGAGTCCTCGCCGCTGGTGATTGACAACACCATCTACTTCGGCTGCGAGAACGGCGAGCTGTTCGCGATCAGCACGCTCAACGGCAACGTGCGCTGGAGCACCGACCTGGCCGGCGCGATCAAGGCGGCACCCGCCTACTACGGCGGCCGCCTCTTCGTCGGCGACTACGGCGGCTACATGAACGCGGTCGACGCCAAGAGCGGCAAGCTGATCTGGCAGGCCGGCTCGCTGGGACCGGGATTCGGTGGCTCCGGCGCCTTCTACTCGACCCCTGCCGTCGCCTTCGGCCGCGTCTACGCCGGCAACAACGACGGCCGCGTCTACAGCTACTCGCTGCGCGACGGCGAGCTCGCCTGGACCTACTCGACCGGCGGCTACGTCTACTCGGGGCCGACCGTCGCGACCACCCGCCACAGCCCGCCCTCGGTCTTCATCGGCTCCTTCGACGGCAACGTCTACTCGCTCGACGCCAAGGACGGCAGCGTGCGCTGGAGCCGCAGCGCCGGCGGCCAGGTGATCGGCTCGCTCTCGGCGGTCGGGGACATCGTCTACGTGGCCGAGTTCACCGGGAAGACGACCAGCGGCTTCATGATGCGCAGCGGCCGCCGCGTCTTCCGCTACCCCTACGGGACCTACTCGCCGGTGATCTCCGACGGCCACCGGATCTATCTGACCGGCTACTCCTCGATTACCGCCCTGCAGCCCTACAACGCGAAACGGCTGCGGGCGGCGAGGCTGAGGTTGCGCCGTGAAGGCCATCTGCCGGGAATCGTGGTCCGGGAGACCGCCAAAAACGCGCGCCTGAAAGCGCGGCGCGAAGGCAAATCGATGGCGGTGCAGGTGAGGGCCGGCCAGGAAGCGGTAGCTAGGGCCCGGGCGCGACTCCGCCGGGCGGTGGCGGCGGAAGCCGCGGGAAGCCCCGCGCGTAAGCCGGGAAAAGCGGCGAGTGCAGGCGGTCCCTGAGGACCGAGAGGCTGGCCGACCAGTTCTGGATCCGGTAGCTCGAGGTCGAGCCGAAGTCCTGGTAATAGACCATCATCTTCGCCCGCGGGTGGCTCTTCACCCAGGCGAACAGACGGCTGACGAAAGCCGGGTCATCGCCCGCTTCGACGCCCCACTCGGTGATCGCGAAGGGCTTGCCACGGAAGCGCTTGTAGACGCTGTTCAGTGACTTCCAGTCGGCGTAGCCGGCGTAGAAGTCGGTGCCGGCCCAGTCGACCCACTTGGAGCCGGGGTAGAAGTGGCGCGGGCGGTTTTGCGGCACGGTCGGCGAGCCGGCCGGCAGCGGGCTCCAGACGACCGCCACCGGCGCCGCCGGCAGGCCGGGGACGTCGACGGTGAGCGGCGGCAGTCCCGCTTCGGCGAGGCGGCTGTTGATCTTGCCGGCCTTGCCGCCGCCGTGGACGAGCACGTAGATGCGGCGGAAGGCGCGTTTGTAGGCACGGGTGCTGTGGGCGGTGTCGCGGAAGTTGCCCTCGCAGTCGTAGGCGGCGTAGACGTTGAGGCAGCGGTTTGGCTCGCCCAACGGCCGGATGTAGACCGCCATTTTCTTGCTCCAGAAGAGTTTGTTCAGGCGCAGCAGGTACTCGTCGCCGGCTCCCTGGGCGATCGCCGCGGGGCTGATCAGCTCGTGGCCGTCGCTGTTGTCGGCAGTCGTGATGTGGAGCATCGGCCGTGCCCGGGCCGTCTGCCAGCGGCGGATCGACTCCGGGAAGTCGCTGCCCCAGGTACGGAAGGACTGGATCACCGCCGGGTGGTGGGCGGTGTCGGTGCTGAAGGCGCCGAAGTCGGCCGGGTCGCCGGTGTCGGAGACGCCGAAGTAGACCTTCTTGGCGGGCGGTTCGAGGATGCCGGCGTGGGCCGAGCCGGCCATCGCCAGCGCGACAAGGGCAAGCGCGGCAACGGCGATCGTGCCGAGCAGGGCGGTGAGGTGAGCGTGGAGCCGGGCCATTCGTGGTTTCTTCAGCCGCCTGGGGGTCATGCGCTCCCCAACACGAGAAGAGGGGCGTATGCTCGCTTTTGGGTGAGGAAATTGGGTCCACGGCTGGCTGTCTGGGCGATCCCTGTCATCGCGCTGCTCGCACCGACCGCCGCCGGCGCCTCCGCCTCCGCTCCCTTCGGTCACCCCTGCGTCGCCGAGAACGGCGTCCGCTTCTGTCCGACGGTCGACCGCGCCAGCCGCGTCCCCTCCTTCGACGGGATCCCGCTCGACGTCGACGTCACCCTGCCGGCGACCGGCAGGGGCCCGTTCCCGACGATCGTGATGCTGCACGGCTTCGGTGGCGACAAGACCAACTTCGAGACGACCAGCGCCGCCGGCCCCGCCCCCGAAGCGACCGGCAACGGCTCGACGATCTACCGCTACAACAACAACTTCTTCGCCCGCCGTGGCTACGCCGTCGTCAACTACAGCGCCCGCGGCTTCGGCGAATCGTGCGGTGGCGGCCCGACTGGAGACCACGTCGGCGCCTGTGCGGCCGGCTACATCCACCTCGCCGACAGTCGCTTCGAGGTCCGCGACACCCAGTACCTGCTGGGGCTGCTGGCCGACGAAGGGGTGGCGAAGCCGCGCGCGATCGGCGTTACCGGCATCTCCTACGGCGGCGGTCAGAGCATGGAGCTGGCCTTCCTCCGCGACAAGATCCGCAAGCCCAGCGGCCAGCTGGCGCCCTGGCGCAGTCCCGCCGGCAAGAAGATGAGAATCGCCGCCGCCTACCCGCGCTGGCCCTGGTCGGACCTGGTCTCGGCGCTGATCCCCAACGGCCGCTTTCTCGACAACAGAGTGGCGCCGGAGGGACAGAGCCTGAACCCGTTCGGGGTGCCGATCGCCAGCTACCTCAACGGGCTCTACCTGACCGGCGTCCTCAGCGGCTACTACTGCGGTGGCGCCCCGGCCTCGATCCCCTGTACCGACACCGAGGCCAACATCAGCCAGGACTTCGCCTACATCCAGCAGGGACAGCCGCTCTCACCCGCGGCCCAAGCCGCGCTGGAGAGCGTCTATCGCAACAGCGGTGCCTACCCGCTGCGCTTCCTCGAAGGCTTCACGACGCCGGCTCCGCTGCTGATCGAGAGCGGCTGGACCGACGAACTCTTCCCGCCCGAACAGGCGCTGCGGGTCTACGGCTTCCTGCGCCAGAAACACCCCGAGGCGGCGGTCAGCCTGCAGCTCGGCGACCTCGGCCACAGCCGCGGCTCCAACAAGCCGACCGCCAACCACTTCTTCAACAACCAGGCGGCGCGTTTCTTCGCCTACCGCCTGCAGGGCGCGCGGAAGCGCGGCCCGGCCCCGAGCTCGGTCGCCGCCTTCACCCAGACCTGCCCGCTGGCTGCCCCCGACGGCGGCCCTTTCAAGGCGAAGCGCTGGGCCGAACTGCACCCCGGCAGCTTCGAATTCGGCTCCGCCGGAGCCCAGGAATTCAGTTCGGCCGGCGGCGACATCTCGGTCGCCAAAGCCTATGACCCGATCTTCGGCACGACCGAAGCCTGCAAGACGATCCCGGTTACCACCGAGCCCAACGTCGCGGTCTACTCGCGGGCGGTGAAGAACGGCTTCACCATGGTCGGGCTGCCGACCGTGGCGACGCGGATCTCCTCGACCGGCCAGTACGGGCAGATCGTCGGCCGCCTCTGGGACATCTCGCCGGAAGGCACCCAGCTGCTCGTCAGCCGCGGCGTCTACGCGCTGGAAAACGGCCAGGGCGGCGAGATCGAATTCCAGCTGCACGGCAACGGCTACCGCTTCGCCAAGGGCCACACGGTTCAGCTCGAGCTGCTCGGCCGCGACGCCCCCTACTACCAGGCCGGCAACCTCCCCTTCACCGTCCGCACCTCCGAGTTGACGGCCAAGCTGCCGACGGTGCAGAAGAAGCCTCGCTAGAGGTAGGTGGGGGTGGGGGGTGGGGTGCCCCTCCTCCAGAGGCCGTCGCGCAGCTGGTCGCGCTCCCAGGGCTCGATCGTTCGTCCCAAGCCTCTTTGGGAGGGGCACACCCGTCCTCCGTGCCCGCTGCCCATTCCCAGGGTTTCCGACCCGTCCCCAACGGGCATAAGTGCGGGGCACCAGGGAAAGGAGTGGAAATGTCGACCGTTGCAATCATCGTCATCGTCGTCGCGGTACTGATCGTGGCCGCGATGATCCTGGCCTACTCGCGCAAAGCTGCCGAGAAGAAAGAGCTGGCGCGAACCCAGGTCCAGGCCAAGCAGGACGACGTCCAGCATCACCGCAGTCGCGCCGACGAGCGGCGCGCCGAGGCCGATCTCGCCGAGGAGCGGGCGAAGCGGGCAAGAGCCGAGGCGGAGCTGGACGAGGCACGCGCCGAGGACCGCGAGCAAGAGCTCGACGGCGACGGCGTGGGTGAGCACCAGACCGACCGCCCGACCGAGCGCCGCTAGGCGGCTTCGGGCAGCGCCGTGGGGTGCTGGGCGACGATCGCCAGCACCTCCGGCGCGAACTTCGCGATGAAGCTGGGGCCGACGCCGCTGATCGAGATCAGCGCGTCGGCGCTGGCTGGCCGCAAGGCCGCGATCGCCGCCAGCGTTTTGTTGTTGGCGACGGTGTAGGCGGGCTTGCCGGCGGCCGCGGTGAGGCGCCAGGCTTTGAGCGCCTCGAACAGCGGCGCGTCGGCGGCGCCGAGGTCGGGGGCGGGGACGCTCGCGCTGGCGGCGCGGGCCGGCTTGCGCACCGCGATCGTCTCCGGGTCGGGCAGCCAGTCGAGCATGTCGCAGACGTCGCAGCAGCGCTGCAGCGGCGCCCCGGCGGTCTGGTCCCCGAAGTGGGACAGCAGCGATTGGCGGCGGCAGTTGGTGCCGTAGATGAAGGCTTTGATCGCGTGGTAGGCGCGCCAGCCGCGCTCGTGGGCGATCGCCAGCTCGGGGTCGCCGGCACGCTGTTCGTTGAAGCGGACGAGGCGGCCGAGGTCCATCTTCATCGCCAGCATCACCGCCCGCGCCGGCAGCCCGTCGCGGCCGGCGCGGCCGGCCTCCTGGTAGTAGGCCTCGACGCTGGTCGGGATCGTCATGTGCCAGACCGAGCGCACGTTGGCCTTGTCGACCCCCATCCCGAAGGCGTTGGTGGCGACGATCACCTCGGCCTCGCCGCTCATGAAGCGATGCTGAACGTCGCTGCGCCGTTGCGGTTCCAGGCCGGCGTGGTAGGGCAGCGCGCTGACGCCCTGTTTCTGGAGCGTCGCGGCGACCTCGTCGGTGTCCTTGCGGGTTCCGCAGTAGACGATCGCGGGCCGGTTCGCGGGGTCCGCGAGGCCGGCCTCGAGCAGCGCCTGGCGGCGCCCCACCGAGCCCTTGCCCTCGAGCGCGACGACGTCGAAGGAGAGGTTCGGGCGGTCGAAGCCCGAGCGCACCTGCAGCGGCTCGCGCATCCCGAAGCGCTGGGCGATCTCCGCCGCGACCGGCTTCGTCGCCGTCGCCGTGCAGGCCATCACCGTCGGTCGGCCCAGCCGCTCGGCGATCTGCGGCAGGCGCAGGTAGTCGGGGCGGAAGTCGTGTCCCCACTCGGAAACGCAGTGGGCCTCGTCGACGGCGAGCAGGTCGATCTTGCGCTCCGCGAGGGCGTCGAGGAAGACGCGCGAGGCGAAGCGCTCGGGGGCGCAGTAGACGATCCGGGCCTGGCCGCTGCGCACGTCGTCCAGCGCCGACCAGGTTTCGCCCTCGTCCATCCCCGAGGAGATCATCGTCACCGGCTTGCCGGCAGCGGTCAGGCGCTGCCACTGGTCGCGCATCAGCGCGATCAGGGGGCTGACGACGATCGTCAGGTCCTCGCTGGCGAGCCCGGGCAGCTGGTAGCAGAGGCTCTTGCCGCCGCCGGTCGGCATCACGATCAGCGAGTCGCGCCTTTCCAGGGCGGCGATCACCGCCTCGCGCTGCCCCGTGCGCCAGTGCTCGTAGCCGAGCTCCGCCAGCAGCCCGTCGGCTCTTTCCCCGTTGCTGATCATCGAGCCGTCCAGACTAGGCGCCCAGGCGGCGGCGGTCGCTCAGGGGAGCCAGGGATCTGACCAATGTGCAACCCCGCGCATCAGCTCGTCGGCCGCCTTCGGCCCCCAGGTGCCGGGGGCGTAGGGGAGAACCGGGCCGGGGTCGTCGAGCAGGGGCTGCACGATCCGCCAGGTCTCCTCGATCGCGTCCTGGCGGGTGAAGAGGGTGTGGCGGCCGGCGATCGCGTCGCCGAGCAGGCGCTCGTAGGGCTCGGGGTCTTCGCCGGGGACGCGCTCGAAGAGCACCTCGAGGTCGGCCGGCTCGAAGGCCTCCTCGCCGGCCTTCTTCGCGTACATCCGCATCCGCGACCCAGGCGTCGGCTCGATCCGGAAGGTCAGCTTGTTGGGTTCCGGCGTCTTGCCGTGGCCGATCCCGAGCTGCGGCGGGCGGCGGAAGACCGCGGTCACCTCGCTGGCCTTGGCTGGCAGGTTCTTGCCGGCACGGATGAAGAAGGGAACGCCGCTCCAGCGCCAGTTGTCGATCTCCAGCTCGACCGCGGCGAAGGTCTCGGTGGTCGACTTCGGATCGACGTCCTTGACGTCGAGGAAGCCTTCGTACTGGCCGCGCACGTAGCGGTGCGGGTCGGTCGTGCGCATCGCCTTGAACAGCTCCAGCTTCTTGTCGCGAATCGAGTCGTGGTGGTTGCCCGTTGGCGGCTCCATCGCGATCAGCCCCAGTACCTGCAGCGCGTGGTTCTGGATCACATCGCGCATCGCCCCGACCGCGTCGTAGAAGCGGCCGCGGTCGTCGACTCCGAAGTTCTCGGCGATCGTCATCTGCACGTGGGATACGTGCTCGCGGTTCCAGACCGGCTCGAGGATCGAGTTGACGAAGCGCAGGTAGGTGATGTCCATCACCGGCTCCTTGCCGAGGTAATGGTCGATCCGCAGGATCTGGTCCTCGGTCAGGACGTCGCAGAGTTCGGCGTTGAGAGCCCGGGCCGAGGCGAGGTCGTGACCGAACGGCTTCTCGATCACCACGTGGGCGTCCTCCGTGAGCCCGGCCTTGCCGAGCCCCTTGACCACGGTGGAGAAGAGAAAGGGGGGAATCTCGAGATAGAAGACGGGGTGCTCGGCGCCCTGCAGCGCTTCGCGAACGCGCTCGAAGGTGGCGTCGTCGGCGTAGTCGCCCTGCACGTATGAGAGCCGCTTTTCGAGCCGGCCGAGAACCTCCTCGTCAGGCTCGGAGACGGTCGCCGTGACCGCCTCGCGGGCGTGGGCGCGCAGCTTCTCGTCGTCCCACTCGTCGATCGCGACGCCGACGATCGGCGTCTTCAGCTTCCCGGTCGCCTCCAGCCGGTATAGCGCCCGGAAGGTCATTTTCTTCGCCAGGTCGCCGCTGATCCCGAAGATCGCCAGCACCCCGGCGGCGGTGTCCACGTGGTTGCCTGCGCGCTTGCCCATCGGCCGGCAGCGTACTCGCCCGCGCCAGCGGAGAAATCGAGTCCGCAGTTACCCGTCCATAACGCGGGTAAATGCAGACTCGGTGAAAGTACGATGCGGCTTTGCCCATCCCGCAGCGCTCACTCGGAGGTCGTTGAATGGAACTCGGAATCGTCGGCCTCGGTCGCATGGGGGCGGGTATGGCCCGTCGCCTGATGAAAGACGGTCACAAGATCGTCGCCTACGACGTCAACCCTGACGCCGTCGAGTCGCTGGCGAACGACGGGGCGGAGGGCGCCTCCTCGCTCGCGGACCTGGCCGCGAAGCTGAGCGCGCCACGCTCGGTCTGGGTGATGGTCCCGGCCGGAGAGATCACCGAGCAGACGGTCAAGGACGTGGCCGCTGTGCTCGATTCCGGCGACGCGATCATCGACGGCGGCAACTCCTACTACCGCGACGACATCCGCCGCGCCGGCGAAGTCGGCGAGCGGGGGATCGATTACGTCGACTGCGGTACCAGCGGCGGCGTCTTCGGCCTCGAGCGCGGCTTTTGCCTGATGATCGGCGGGCCCGACGGAGCGGTCGAGCGGCTCGACCCGATCTTCGCCTCGCTGGCGCCGGGAGTGGAGTCGGCGGAGCGCACCCCGGGCCGCAGCGGCGACCCGAGCCCGTCGGAGAACGGCTACCTGCATTGCGGGCCCAACGGGGCCGGCCACTTCGTGAAGATGGTCCACAACGGGATCGAGTACGGGATCATGGCCGCCTACGCCGAGGGGCTGAACGTGCTCAAGAACGCCAACGTCGGCAAGGTCGAACGCGAAGCCGACGCCGAGACCGCTCCCCTCGACCATCCCGAGTACTACCAATACGACCTCGACCTGCCAGAGGTCGCCGAGGTCTGGCGCCGCGGCAGCGTCGTCGGCTCCTGGCTGCTCGACCTGACCGCCGCGGCGCTGCGGGAATCGCCCGAACTGAGCGAGTTCTCCGGTCGCGTCTCCGACTCCGGCGAGGGTCGCTGGACGGCGATCGCGGCGATCGACGAGGGGGTGCCGACGCCGGTCCTGACCACGGCCCTGCACGAGCGCTTCTACTCGCGCGGGCTCGGCGACTACGGCGACAAGCTGCTCTCGGCGATGCGCAAACAGTTCGGCGGCCACGACGAGAAGCCGAGCTAGGTGACTCCGATGGCGCCGCGGCTCGAGGTCGCCGGCGACGAACGCGCCGCCGCCCGCCGCGCCGCGGAGCTGATCGCCGAGGCCGGCGCCGCCGCGGTCGCCGACCATGGCGTCTTCGGCTTCGCGATGAGTGGCGGCCGCTCGCCCTGGGCGATGCTGGCGATCCTCGGCGAACTCGAGCAGATGCCGTGGGCGGAGACCGAGCTCTTCCAGGTCGACGAGCGGGTCGCCTCGCCCGGCAGCGAGGACCGCAACCTCACCCACATGGTGCTCGGCCTCTCGATGGATCACCAGTCGGCCCTGCGGCCGATGCCGGTCACCCAGCGGGACCTCGAGGCCGCCGCCGGCGAGTACGAATCGACGCTGCCCGACCCCTTCGACCTGGTCCACCTCGGCCTCGGTCCCGACGGCCACACCGCATCGCTGGTCCCCGGCGACCCGGTCCTCGCGGTCAGCGACCGCAAGGTGGCGATGACCGGCGGCGACTACCAGGGCCACCCGCGGATGACCCTGACCTACCCCGCGATCGACGCCGCCCGGCGGATCCTCTTCCTCGTCACCGGCGCCGAGAAGCGCGAGCCGCTGGCGCAGCTGCTTGCCGGCGATCACGCGATCCCCGCCGGTCGGGTCGAGAACGACGAGATCGTGGTGGTGGCGGACGAGGCGGCGGCCGGATGAGCTTCGAGACCCTGCTCTACGCGGTCGACGAGGGGGTCGCGACGGTCACCCTCAACCGGCCGGACTCGTTGAACACGATCGTGCCGCCGATGCCCGAAGAGGTCGAGGCGGCGGTGGAGCGAGCGGTCACCGACCAAGCGGTGAAGGTGATCGTCGTCCGCGGCGCCGGCCGCGCCTTCTGCGCCGGCTACGACTTCGGCGGCGGCTTCCACCACTGGGACGAGCAGATGAGCACCGATGGCGAGTGGGACCCCGGAAAGGATTTCGCCTTCTCGACCGCGCCGGCGCTGGCGCCGACCCAGAAGCTGATGAGCGTCTGGCGCTCGCCGAAGCCGGTGATCGCGCAGGTGCACGGCTGGTGCCTCGGCGGTGGCAGCGATTTCGCCCTCTGCGCCGACCTCGTGATCGCCTCCGAGGACGCCCGCATCGGTACGCCCTACTCGCGGATGTGGGGCGCCTACCTCTCCGGTATGTGGCTCTACCGCTTGGGGCTGACCAAAGCCAAGGAGTACGCGTTGACCGGCAAGCCGCTCTCCGGTATCGAAGCGGCCGAGGTCGAGCTGATCAACCGCGCCGTCCCCTTCGATCGGCTGGAGCAGGAGGTCGCGGAGACGGCGCAGCAGCTGGCCTCGATCCCCGCCTCGCAGCTGGCGGCGATGAAGCTGGTCGTCAACCATGCCTACGAGAACATGGGTCTCGCCTCGACCCAGACCCTGGGCCCGATTCTCGACGGGCTGATGCGCAACACGCCCGACGCCAAGCGCTTCATCGAGCTGGCCGAGCGGGAGGGCGTCCCCGCTGCCGTCGCGCGCCGGGACGGGCCCTTCGGCGACTACAGCCAGGCTGAGCCCGGCGACAAGCCCGATCCGCGCAACGTGATCGAGCCCTAGGAACCGAGGCCGCACGACGACCTCGCGGAAGGGCGAGGATCTGTTCGAGTCGAGCCCTCAGAGAGTCCCCGGCGCTTGGGAATCCTTGATCGCTGTTTGGTCGGCGGCGGCGTAGTCTCTTACGCGGATGGCCAACTCGGGTATCGCCACCAGCACGCCGGCTCCACGAGCCGGAACCGTCGAGGTGCTCGTGGGGCTATTGGCCGAACTCGACGCGGCGACCGAATCGGGGGTCTTCTACGACCGTGTCTGTCGCGCCGTCTGCTCGTTGACGACGATGCGGCGGGCGGCGCTGCTGCTGCACGACGACACCTACCGGACGGTGATTCCGATGGGATCCCACGGGGTCGACCCGGAGCTGGTGCAGCGAATCGAAGGGACGCTCGACGAGACTCCGATCGCGAGGTTGGCGCTGGAAGAGGACCGGGTGGTGGAGGTCTCCGGCAGCCTCTCCGGTCACGTCCCCGAGCGCTATGCCGAGCTCGCCGACACGCCGACGATCACCTGCACGCCGATCTCTGCCGCGCGCCGCTGGCTCGGCGTGATCTTCGCCGACCGTGACGGCGAAGAGTTCACCCTCGACGACGGCGAGCGGGAGACGATGCTGACCCTGGGCCGGCTGGCGGCGCTGACCGCCAGCGTCGAGCACTCGACCGAGCAGCGCGAAAGCGAGCGGCGCCTGGCCGAACGGGTCGAGCTGACCCGCGAGCTGCACGAGAACGCGATCCAGCGGCTCTTCGGCGTTGCCCTCGCGCTCGGTTCTGAGCGGGGTCTCTCCGCCGACGAGCGCCGCCGCTGCCAAGAGGAGCTGCGCTCGGTCGTCGCCGACCTCCGCCACGCCCTGACCCGACCGGTGGGGCCGCCACCGCGCGGACACCAGGTCGGCCTCGACCAGGTGCTGGCGCGCCTACTCGAGCGCCGCGAGGAGCTGCGCTTGGAGTGGGAGGACGGGGTCGCGGTCCCGGCCGATCTCGAGCCGTTGGCGCAGTCGGTCCTCAACGAGGCGCTGCGCAACGCCGACCGCCACGGGCAGCCGAGCCGGATCGACGTCCGCGTCACCTCCGACGGCTCCACCTTCACCCTCGCCGTCGAAAACGACGGGGCCCGCGACGGGCGGGCGACCAAAGGCGGCGGCCTCGGGCTGCGCCTGGCCGCCCTCGAGGCCCTGCGCTACGAGGGCCTGATCGAGTTCGGTTCCCCCAGCGAGGGGCGCTGGCGCGTCCGCCTCGTCGTCCCGGTGGCCTCCTGATGGCAGCCGAGGAGGGCAAGCTGAGAGTCCTCGTCGTCGACGACCACGACGTCGTCCAGTGGGGCTTCCGTCTCCTGCTCGAGCGCCAGAGCTGGGTCGAGCGCTGCCTGGCCGCCTCCAATGGCGCCGAGGCGGTCGAGGTCTGCCGCAAGGCGCGCCCAGAGGTGGCCTTGGTCGACATGCTGCTGGGCAGCGAGTCGGGGGCCGAGGTTTGCGAGGAGATCCGCGCGGTCAGCCCGTCGACGCGGGTGCTGCTGATCTCCGGCGCCGGCGTGATCTCCCCCAACGTCGCCCGCTCGGCCGGCGCCTCTGGCTTCATCTCCAAGGACTGGTCCGCGGTCGACGTCGTCAAGGCGGTGAGGATGGTCTCGCTGGGGACCGAGGTCTTCGCCGACGCGGCGCCGCTGGACTCGCCGCTCTCCGAGCGCGAGCAGGAGGTGCTGTCGTTGATCGCCACCGGCTCGACGAACAAAGAGATCGCCGGGCACCTGCACCTCTCGCCGCACACGGTCAAGGAGCACACCAGCGCGATTTACCGCAAGCTCGGCGTTCGCAACCGGGCCGAGGCGACCCGCCAGGCGCAGCGGCTCAAGATCCTCGTCTAGACGCCCGACCCCATACCGGCGCCGTACCGCTCCCAGGCCCGAGCCGCCCCCCCGACCGTCGCCTTGCATCCCCCGATTGGAGGGGGAGTGTGACTGTTTAACGTCACCTACGCCGAACTCCGGACCACTATGGATTCAGTGGCATCCGAGACCGCAAGCACCGCAATTCTTTTCCCCGGCCAGGGGAGCCAGACCTCTGGCATGGCCGCGGTCGTTGCCGCGCAGCGCCCCGACCTGCTCGAGCAGGCGCGCGAGGAACTCGGCGTCGACCCCTTCGAGCAGATCGCCGACGGCACCCACCTCGCCCAGCCGGCGCTCTACTGCGCCAGCCTCGCCCACTGGAAGCAGGCCGGCAGCCCCAGCGGCGAGATGGTCGCCGGCCACTCGCTCGGCGAGCTGGCGGCGCTGGTCGCCGGCGGCGCCCTCGACGCTGAGCAGGGCCTGCGCCTGGCGGTCGTCCGCGGCCGCCTGATGGAGGAAGCGGCGGCGGCGACTCCGGGCGGCATGCTCGCCTCGCTTGGCGGCGAGGAGGAGACGGTCCGCGAGATCGCCGCTCGCTTCGAGCTCACCGTCGCCAACGAAAACGCCCCCGGCCAGCTGGTCCTCTCGGGTGTCGCCGAGGGGCTGACCGAGGCCCGCAAGGAGCTTCGCGCCAGCGGCGCCAAGGCGATCCGGCTGCCGGTCGCCGGTGCCTTCCACTCGCCGCTGATGGCCGGCGCCGCGAAGGCCTTCCGCGCCGCTCTCGACGAGGTCGAGTTCCGCTCGCCGGCGCTGCCGGTCTACTCCTCGACCGCGGCGGCGCCCTTCGACGACCCTCGCGACCGCCTCGCCGCGGCGCTGACCGAGCCGGTGATCTGGTGCAAGACGCTGGCGGCGATGCAGGCGGCGGGTGCCCGCACGTTCCTCGAGACCGGCCCCGGCGACGTCCTTACCGGGCTCGTCCGCCGCACCCTTCCCGACGTCGAGGCACGCTCATTGGCGGAGGCGGAGGCGGTCGGTGCATGAGTGCTGAGGCCGCCACCGCTCCGATCGGGACCTCCCCCTTGCCGTCGCCGCGCACCGGAGCCGAGATCGCCGGCCTCGGCGTCGCCCTGCCCGAGACCGTCGTCACCAACGCGCCGATCGCCGCCCGGCTCGGGATCGACGAGAACTGGATCGTCCAGCGCACCGGCATCTCCCAGCGTCGCGTCGCCGCTCCCGAGCAGCGGCTCTTCGAGCTCGCCGCGATCGCCGGCGAGGAGGCCCTCGCCGCGGCCGGGACCAACGCCGCCGAGCTCGACCTGGTCCTGGTCGCGACCACCAGCAACGACGAGCTGATGCCCGGCGCCTCGCCGCGGGTCGCCGCCGCGATCGGCGCCGAGGCGGCCGGCGCGATCGACCTCAACGCCGCCTGCACCGGCTTCGTCTCCGGACTGGCGCTCGGCTGCGGGCAGATCGAGTCCGGCCGCGCCGAGCGGGTGCTCCTGGTCGGCGCCGACCTGATGACGCGGCTGACCGATCCCGACGACCGCGGCACCGCGGCCGTCTTCGCCGACGGCGCCGGCGCGGTGGTCCTGCGGGCCTGTGCCGAGGGACGGATCGGGCCGGTGGTGCTCGGCGCCGACGGCGCCAACGCCGACCTGATCTTCGCCAGCAAGGAGAAGGGCACGACCGAGATGCAGGGCCACGAGACCTTCCGCCACGCGGTCGAGCGGATGTGCGAGGCGACGGTCGAGGCCGCCGCCAACGCCGAGACGCCGCTGGAGGAGATCGACGTCTTCGTCTATCACCAGGCCAACGAGCGGATCCTGCGCGCGGTCGGCGAACGGCTGGCGCTGCCGGCCGAGCGCGTGATCAACTCGATCGCCCACCACGGCAACACCTCGGCCGCCTCGGTGCCGTTGGCGCTTGAGGATGCCCGCCTGGCCGGGCTGCTGGAGCCCGGCGCCAAGGTCCTGATCGCCGCCTTCGGCGCCGGTCTGACCTGGGGATCGACGGTTGTCGAGTGGGGGAGCGCCTGATGGCCCGCCCCGACGGGTGCGCACTGGTGACCGGCTCCTCGCGCGGGATCGGCGCCGCCGCGGCCCTGGCCCTGGCTGCTGACGGCTGGCCGCTGCGGGTCAACTACCGCTCCGACGAGGGAGGCGCGCGCGAGGTCGCCGCCAAGATCGAGGCCGGCGGCGGCAGCGCCACGGTCGTCCAGGGCGACGTCGCCGACCCCGCCGCGGTCAAGTCGCTGCTGGAGCCCGGCGAGGACGGGCCGGTGCTGGTGCTCGTCAACAACGCCGGCCTACGCCTCGACGGTCTCTCTCCCCAGATCGAGGACGAGCAGTGGCAGCGGGTGATCGACGTCAACCTCAGCGCCACCTTCCGCGCCACTCGCGAAGCGTTGAAGCCGATGCTGCGCGCCCGCTTCGGCCGGATCGTCAACGTCGCCTCGATCGTCGGCCTTCACGCCAACGCCGGCCAGGCCAACTACGCCGCCTCCAAGGCCGGCGTGATCGGCTTCACCAAGACCGTCGCGGTCGAGGTGGCGCGCCGCGGGGTCACCGTCAACGCGGTGGCGCCGGGGCTGATCGAGACGGCCCTGACCGAGGAGATCGCCGGCGGCGAGCTGGAGCAGGCGATCCCCGCGCGCCGGATCGGCCGTCCCGCGGAGGTCGCCGCCTGCATCCGCTTTCTGGCTTCCGAGGAAGCCTCTTACGTGACCGGAACGACGCTGACCGTTGACGGCGGTCTCAGCGCATGACTCAGAACAAGGAGAACTAGATGCCAACTGATGTGAGCACGGAGAACGTCGAGAAGACGATCTACGACGGCCTGGTCGAGCTCGGGACCGAGCGCGGCGAGCTCTCGCGCGAGGCGACCCTGGAGGACCTCGACGTCGACTCGCTCGACCTCGTCGAGCTGGCCCAGATCGTCGAGGACGAGTTCGGGGTCGAGCTCAAAGGCGACGACGTCAAGGACGTCAAGACCGTCGGCGAGGTCATCGACCTGGTGGTGAGCAAGGCCGGATGACTCGTCGTGTCGTCATAACGGGAGTCGGCGCGGTCACCCCGCTCGGGGTCGGCGCGGAGCCTCTGATCGATCGCTGGATCGCCGGCGAGTGCGGGATCGAGGACGGCGCCGGGCGCTGCCGCGAGTTCGAGCCGACCGATTTCCTCTCCAAGAAGGAGGCGCGCCGCCTCGACCGCTTCGCGCAGATGGCCGTGGTCGCCGCCGGCGAGGCGACCGCCCAGGCCGGTTTCGGCGAGGAGCTGCCCTACGAGGCGCACCGGATCGGCTGCGTGGTCGGGACCGGGATCGGCGGCCTGCCCTCGCTGGAGGAAAACCAGCGCAAGCTGATCGAGCGCGGTGAGAAAGCGGTCTCGCCGCTGGCGGTGCCGCTGATGATGGGCAACGCCGCCGCCGCCGCGGTGGCGATGCGCCACGGCCTGCACGGGCATTGCTACGGCGTCGTCTCCGCCTGCGCGGCCGGTGCCCACGCGCTCGGCGATGCCTCGCGGATCATCCGCGCCGGCGACGCCGACATGGTCGTCTCCGGCGGCGCCGAGGCGGCGATCTCGGGCGTCGCGACCGCTGCCTTCGGAGCGATGGAAGCGACCTCGCCGACGGGGATCTCGCGTCCCTTCGACGCCCGCCGTGACGGCTTCGTGATCGGCGAGGGCGCCGGCGTCCTCGTGCTCGAGGAGAAGGCGGCGGCGGAAGCGCGCGGCGCCGAGATCCTCGGTGAGCTGCTCGGCTATGGCGCCACCTGCGACGCCTTCCACCTGACCGCGCCGCAGCCGGAAGGGACCGAGGCGGCGCGGGCGATCAGCCTGGCGATCGCCGACGCCGGTCTCACCGCGCCGGACGTCGACTACGTCAACGCCCACGGCACCTCGACCCCGCTCAACGACCGCAGCGAGACGATGGCGCTGAAGGCGGCGCTGGGTGAGCGCGCCGGCGACATCCCGGTCAGCTCGACCAAGTCGGCGATCGGCCACCTGCTCGGCGCCGCCGGCGCGGTCGAGGCGATCGCCACGGTCGAAGCGCTGCGCCGCCGCACGGCGCCGCCGACGGTCGGCTGGGAAGAGGCCGAAGAGGGCCTCGACCTCGACTACGTGCCCGGAGCGGCGAAACCGATCGAGAACGGGGAGGGACCGCTGGTCGCGATCTCCGACTCCTTCGGCTTCGGCGGTCACAACGCCGTCCTCTGTCTGGCGGCGTGATGGCAACCGCGACCGCGAAAAAGCCCGCCGCCGCCCTGCCGGACGCCTACGACGCGCCGCTGCCGCTGCTGGAGCGGCTCTGCGACCCAGGTACCTTCCGGCCGCTGCGCAGCGGCGCCGTCTCGTCGATCCGGCTTGGTGACCGGGCGACCCCCGGCGACGGGGTGCTCGGCGGCGCCGGCGAGGTCAACGGCCGGCCGGTCTTCTGCTATTCGCAGGACCCCCGGTACCTGGGCGGCTCGCTCGGGGAGGTCCACGCCGACACGATCGTGCGGCTGCTGCGGATGGCAGGCGACGCTGGCGCCCCCGTGGTCGGCTTCGTCCGCTCCGGCGGCGCCCGCCTGCAGGAGGGTCACGCCGGCCTCGCCGGCTACGGCCGCATCTTCCGCGCCAGCGTCGAGCTCTCCCGCAAGGTCCCGCAGATATCGGTGCTCAGTGGCGTGTCCGCCGGCGGCGGGGCGTATTCACCGGCTCTCACCGACTTCGTCTTCATGACCGAGGACGCGCGGATGTTCCTCACCGGCCCCAAAGTCGTCAAGCAGGCGATGGGCGAAGAGATCTCGATGGAGGAGCTGGGCGGCCCCAAGGTCCACGGGCGTAACGGCGTCTCCCACCTCGTCACCGCCGACGCCGACGAGGCGATTGCCGCCACCCGCCACCTGCTGGGCCTGTTGCCGCAGTCGATCTCGCAGCCGCCGCAGCCGATGGCCCCGGTCGAGCCCGATGGCCAGGACCCCGGCGCGATCGTCCCCGACAACCCGCGCAAGGTCTACGACGTCCGCGACGTCGCTGCCGCGATCCTCGACCGCGGCAGCTTCCTCGAGCTCTCGCCGCGCTGGGCGCCGAACATCGTCACCGGGATCGCCCGCCTCGAGGGCCGCTCGGTCGGGCTGATCGCCAACCAGCCACGGGCGCTCGGCGGCGTCATCGACGCCGCCGCCTCGGAGAAGGCGGCGCTCTTCGTCGAATCCTGCGACCGCTTTCGGCTGCCGCTGCTGGTCTTCGTCGACACCCCCGGCTTCATGCCCGGCAAACGCCAGGAGGAGCTCGGCGTAATCCGCCACGGTGCCTCGCTGCTGCGCGCCTTCGCCGGCGCCAGCGTGCCGAAGGTGACCCTGGTCCTGCGCAAGGCCTTCGGCGGCGCCGCGATCACGATGAACTCCAAAGAGCTGGGCGCCGACGTCGTCTACGCCTGGCCCGGCGCCCAGGTCGGGGTGATGGCCGCCCGCGAGGCGGTCGGGATCGTCCACCACCGGGCGCTGAAGGAAGAGGGGGGGCCGTCCCAGGACGAGCTCGCCGATGCCTACGCGGCCGAGCACCTGACCGCGCCGGCCGCTGCCGCCAGCGGCTGGGTCGACGAGGTGATCGAGCCCGCCGCGAGCCGTGACCGGCTGGCCTGGGCCCTGCGATCGATGGGCGGACGATGAGCGTCGCCGAACCTCCGGGAGCGGACGTCCTGAGCCCGAGCAGCCCGCGCTCGCGGGTCATCTCCAGCTACGTCGCCCTCGGCGACAGTTTTACGGCCGGCCGTGAATCGATCGAGGCCCACCGCTGGGCGGACCGCCTCGCCGACTCGCTGCGGACGGTCAACCCGGATCTCGCCTACGCCAACCTCGCGGTCGACGGCGCCACCAGCGCCGAAGTGCTCGGGCAGGTGCCGGCGGCGCTCGAGCTGGCGCCCGACCTGATCACGGTGATCTGCGGCGCCAACGACATCCTGCTCACCTCGCGCCCAGACGTGGCCGGATACGAAGAGCGCTTCTCCGAGATCCTCGAGCGGCTGCGGGAGAGTGCCCCCGGGGCGGCGATCCTGACCACGACGGCGCCCGAGACATGGCACTTCATGGAACTGCGGCCACGGACCAAGGCCCGCCTGGTCAAAGCCCTCTCAGATCTCAACGGGGTCACCCGCACGGTCGCCGCCCGCCACGGCGTGCCCTGCCTCAACGTGGCCGGCCATCCCGGCCTCACCGACCGCGCCAACTTCTCCGCCGACGGGCTGCACCCCTCGACCCAGGGCCACGAACGAGCGGCGCAGGAGATCGCCCTCTCGCTGCACGCCCATTTCGGAATCCAAGGCGACTTTCAAGGAGGTTCGCTCTGATGGATGACTCCCTTTCCCGTGACTTCGACGAGCTCGAGGTCGGCGACCGCTTCGTCTCCCCGGGGCGCACGATCACCGAGACCGACCTCGTTTCCTTCGCCGCCCTGACCGGCGACTTCCATCCGCTCCACACCGACGCCGAGTGGGCGTCGGCGAGCGAGTTCAACGGCCGTATCGCCCACGGCATGCTGCTCGTCTCCTACTGCGTCGGCCTGGTGCCACTGGACCCGGCGCACGTGCTGGCGCTGCGCGGTTTCGAGCGGATCGCCTTCAAGCGGCCGGTACGAATCGGCGACACGATTCACGTCGAGGGCGCGCTCGAGTCCAAGCAGGAGCTCGACGAGGCCAGCGGCCTCACCGTCTTCGCCTGGAAGATCGTCAACCAGCGCTCCGAGGTCGTCGCCGTGGTCAAAGTCCGCGTCGTCTGGCGGCGGGCCCCGCAGGCGGAAGAGGCGAGCGCGTCGGCGCTCTCCGAAGAGGTCTATCTGTGATCCTCGAGGGCAAGCGCGTCCTCGTCACCGGAGTCGTCAACCGCCGCAGCATCGCCTTCTCGATCGCCGAGCGCGCCCAGGCCGAGGGCGCCGAGGTGCTGTTGACCAGCTTCGGCCGGATGATGCGGATGACCGAGCGCTCGGCCGCCCGCCTCGACCCCGTGCCCGACGTGCTCGAGCTCGACGTCAACGACGACGGTCACCTGGCGGCGCTGCGCGAGCAGCTGGAGAGTCGCTGGGGCCGGGTCGACGGCGTTGTCCACGCGATCGCCTTCGCCCCCGCCGACGCCCTCGGCGGCGACTTCCTGGCGACGCCGCGGGCGAGCGCCGCCACCGCCTTCGAGACCAGCGCCTACTCCTACAAGGCGCTGGCCGAGTCGCTGGCGCCACTGATGACGGAGGGCGGCGGCATCGTCGGCCTCGACTTCGACGCCACGGTTGCCTGGCCCTCGTACGACTGGATGGGGGTCGCGAAGGCGGCGCTGGAGTCGGTCAACCGCTACCTGGCGCGGGACATGGGGGCACAGGCCGTACGGGTCAACCTGGTCGCCGCGGGCCCGATCCACACCGCCGCGGCCTCCGGCGTCCCCGGCTTCTCGGACCTCGAGACGGCCTGGGCGGAGCAGGCACCGCTGGGTTGGGAGGTCGAAGACCCGGCCCCGGTCGCCGACGCGGCGCTGTTTCTCCTCTCCGACCTCGCCCGCGGGATCACCGGCGAGATCCTCCACGTCGACGGCGGCGTCCACGCGATTGGCGCCGCCACGCCGGTCTCCTAGCTCCACGGTCGTGCGCCTGTCCTTATTCGCCCAGAGGGCGAATAAGGACAGGCGCAACCCGCTCCTAGGCCTCGAGGACGACCGCGAGCCCCTGGCCGACGCCGATGCAGAGCGCCGCCAGGCCCCAGCCGCCACCGCGCCCGTGCAGGTGGTGGGCGAGGGTGCCGAGGATGCGGGCGCCGGAGGCGCCCAGTGGATGGCCGATCGCGATCGCGCCGCCGTTGACGTTGACGAGCTCGGGGTCGAGCGCGTCCCACTCGCCGAGGCAGGCGAGCGACTGCGCCGCGAAGGCCTCGTTGAGCTCGACCGCGGCGAGGTCGCCCCAGCCGATCCCGGCTCGCGCCAGCGCCCGCTCGGCGGCGAGGACCGGACCGATCCCGAAGACGTCGGGGTCGACCGCGTGGACGCCGCGGCCGGCGATCCGCGCCAGCGGCTCGCGCCCCAGCAGCGCCCCGGCGTCCTCGTCGCCGATAAAGAGCGCGGCGGCGCCGTCGTTGAGCGGCGAGGAGTTGCCGGCGGTGACGCTGCCGTCCTCGGCGAAGGCGGGCACCAGCTTCGAGAGTTTCTCGAGGCTGGTGTCGGCGCGGATGCTCTCGTCGCGCTCGACCTCGACTCCCGGCGGCGCGATCGTCCAGGAGTCGTAGAAGCCGCGCTCCCAGGCCGCGGCCGCGAGCTTGTGACTGCGCAGCGCGAAGGCGTCCTGCTCCGCACGGCCGATGCCGTGGATACCGGCCAGCTTCTCGGTGCTGGCGCCAAGCGAAATCGTCCACTCGGCCGGCATCCGCGGGTTGACCAGGCGCCAGCCGAGCGTGGTCGAGTGCAGGGCCGAGTCGGCGGGGGTAAAGGCGCGCTCGGGCTTCAGCGCCACCCAGGGCGCCCGCGACATCGACTCGACGCCGCCGACCAGGACCAGCGAGGCGTCGCCGGTCTCGACCGCGCGTGAGGCTCCGATCGCGGCGTCGAGCGAGGATCCGCAGAGGCGGTTGGTGGTCGAGCCCGGGACGCTGGTTGGCAGCCCGGCGAGCAGCACCGCCATCCGTGCCACGTCGCGGTTGTCCTCGCCGGCGCCGTTGGCGTTGCCGAAGATCACGTCGTCGATCCGGGCCGGGTCGAGATCGGGGGCGCGCTCGCAGATGGTCCGCACGACGTGGGCGGCGAGGTCGTCGGGCCGCACCCCGGCGAGGCCGCCGCCGAAGCGGCCAAAGGGGGTGCGGATCGCGTCGTAGAGGTAGGCGGCGCTCACCGCCGCATCGTCGCAGCCGGCGCGGCTACGAGCGGCCGAGCTTAAATAGGGCGATGGCCTTCGCAGTCATCGCCCGCGAGCGCGAGTACTTCCCTGCCTGGGAGGGAGGGCAGTGAGCCGGATCGCCTTCGTTGGCCTCGGCACGATGGGCAGGCCGATGGCCCAGAACCTGCTCGCCGCTGGACACGAGCTGACCGTCTCCAGCCGCAGTCCGGAGCCGGCGGCGGCGCTGGCGGCGGCCGGAGCCGATGTCGCCGCGAACCCGGCCGAGGCCGTGCGCGGGGCCGAGGTCGCGATCACGATGCTGCCCGACGGTGGCGCCGTGGCGGCGGTGATGGAGGGCCGGGAGGGAATCCTCGCCGCCGCCACGCCGGGAACGCTGGTCATCGATATGAGCACGATCGCCCCGGCCGAGGCCGAGGCGCTGGCTGCGCAGGGGGCCGAGCACGGCCTGCCGGTCCTCGACGCTCCCGTCTCCGGCGGCGACGTCGGCGCAAAGGCCGGGACGCTCTCGATCATGGTCGGCGGCGCCGCCGAGGACTTCGGGCGAGCGCGGCCGATCCTGGAAGCGATGGGCTCGACCGTGACCCGCGTCGGCGGCGCCGGCGCCGGCCAGGTCGTCAAGGCCTGCAACCAGATCGTCGTCGCGCTGACGATCGAGGGTCTGGCCGAGGCGCTGGCCCTCGGCGAGGCGGCCGGGGTCGACCCGGCGACGATCCTCGACGTTCTCGCCGGCGGCCTCGCCGCCAACAAGGTGATGGAGGTCCGCCGCGACAACCTGCTCAGCGGTGAGTTCCCGCCCGGCTTCCGCATCGACCTCCACCACAAGGACCTCGGCATCGCGCTCGAGGCGGCGGCCGAGTACGGCGTCACCCTGCCGGCGACGCCGCTGGTCCGCGAGCTGATGCAGCGCCTGCGCGATCAGGGCCGCGGCGGCGAGGACCACACGGCGCTGCTCGCCGCGGTGGAGCGCGACTAACCCCTGAACTTCGCCGCCTCCTCCGAGCCCCCGGTGGCGTTGCCGGCCGAGTAGGAGTGGGCCCCCGCTCCGGCCAGAGCGCCGCCGTCGACGATCAGGTATTCCTCGCGCTGGGGGCGGCCGGCGAAGTAGTTCTCGAGGATCTCCCTGGTCCCGGCCGCGTAGCGCGCCTGCGCCGAGAGGCTGGAGCCGGAGATGTGCGGGGTCATCCCGTGGTGGGGCATCGTCCGCCAGGGGTGCTCCTGGGGCGCCGGCTGGGGGAACCAGACGTCGCCCGCGTAGCCGGCCAGCTGACCGGACTCCAGGGCGCTGACGACCGCGCCCGTGTCGCAGATCTTGCCGCGGGCGGTGTTGATCAGGTAGGCGCCGCGCTTCATCTTCGCGATCATCTCGCGGTCGAAGAGGCCTTCGGTCTCGGGGTGCAGCGGGCAGTTGATCGTGACCACGTCGCAGACGGAGACCAGGCTCTCGACCGTCTCGTGGTGGGTCGCGCCCAGTTCGGCCTCCACCTCTGGGGGCAGCGGGTGGCGGTCCATGTAATGGAGGCCGACGTCAAAGGGCGCCATGCGGCGCAGGACGGCGGTCCCGATCCGCCCGGCGGCGACGGTGCCGACCTGCATGCCCTCCACGTCATAGGAGCGGGCGACCGCGTCGGCGATGTTCCAGCCGCCGTCGAGGACGATCTGGTGGGAGGGGATGTAGTTGCGGACCAGGCCCAAGATCATCATCACCACGTGCTCGGCGACCGAGATCGAGTTGCAGTAGGTGACCTCGGCGACGGTGACGTTGGCCTCCATCGCCGCCTGCAGGTCGACGTGGTCAGAGCCGATCCCGGCGGTGATCGCGATCTTCAGGTTCGGCGCCTTGGCGATCCGCTCCGCCGTCAGGTAGGCGGGCCAGAAGGGCTGGGAGATGACCACCTCGGCGTCGGCGAGGTGGCGCTCGAACTCGGAGTCGGGGCCGTCCTTGTCCGCGGTCACGACCAGCTCGTGGCCCTGGCTCTCCAGGTAGGAGCGCAGGCCGAGCTCACCGGAGACCGAGCCGAGCAGCTCGCCCGGGGTGAAGTCGATCGCCTCGGGGCTCGGCGCGCTCTGGCCGTCGGGGTAGCGCTCGATCGTGGGGACGTCGTCGCGGGCGTAGCTCGACGGGTGAGCGTCGATCGGGTCGTCGTAGAGCACGCATAGGACCTTGGCCATTTCTATCTCCTGGTTTGAATCGAATTCAATTGGCGAATCTCAGCACGACGTGCGGCTCATCCCGTCACCGGGTGGTTGGCGTGGAACAGGTTCTCGGGGTCGTAGCGGTTCTTCACCTCGCGCAGCCGCGACACCGTCGCCGCCGGGAAGGCCGTGTCGAGCTCGGTCGGGTCGTCGCGGAAATTGAGGTAGTTACCGGCGTCGTAGGGCTCCAGTGCCCGCTGGAACGCGCCCAGCCAGGCGCGGGTCGGCTCCATCGCCTCAGGGACGGGCACGATCCCGACCCCGAAGGCGAGGAAGGAGCCGGGCAGGCTGGCGAGCGCGCCCGCCCCCTCCGCTTCCCGCGAGAGGGCGCCGCCGCAGTGGCGCAGCTCGACGGAGACCAGCTGCGAACCGGAGCCGGGGCCGATCGCCTCCAGCATCGCGTCGATCGCCGCCGCCGGTAGATCGCCGGTCAGCAGTGAGGTGCCCGCGTAGGGAGAGGGCTCCGGCGGATCCATGTGCAGGTCGGCGATCGCGGCCGGAGGTCCTACCCCGATCGTGTCCATCTCCGCGCCGAGTTGGCGCAGTGGGGCCACCAGCTCCTCACCGTCGCTGACGTCGCCGCAGTGGATCACCTCCAATACGGCGAACGATTTCCCGCGGAAAGGCTCGGGGATCTCGGGGATCGGCGGGAAGTTCATCAGCCGCCCGACCGAGGTCATCTCCTCCGGCACGCCGGCGGTCCAGTCGCGCCAGGCGTGCAGCACCTCGGAGGTTCGCTCGGCGGGGAAGAAGAGGGCACCAGCGAAGATCTCCGGCAGCTCCAGCAGCTCGAACTCGAGCGCGGTGACGACGCCGAAGCCGCCGCCGCCTCCGCGCAACGCCCAGAAGAGGTCCGGCTCGTTGCCGGCGTCGGCGCGGCGCCGCTCCCCGTCGGCGGTGACGAGCTCGATCGCGCTGATTCGGTTACAGGCGAGGCCGTGCTTGCGGCCGTAGAAGCTGACGCCGCCGCCGAGGCTGTAGCCGGCGATGCAGACGGTTGGGGCCGAGCCGTGGAGGGGGGCCAGTCCCCGCTCGGAGGCAACCGGAATGAAATCGCCCCACAGGGCACCGGCGCCAACTCTGCCGGTCCGCTTCTCGGCGTCGACCTCGACCCCGCCCAGGCCGCCGGTGCGGAGGAGCACGGTGTCGGCAAGGGATCCCAGCGGGGCGGCGGAGTGACCGGTTCGCTGCGCTGCCACCCGCTTGCCGTCGGCGGCCGCGGCGCGAACCACCTCGGCGACCTCCGCGGCGCTTTGCGGGACCGCGATCGCCGCCGGTTGCTGGTCGAGGAGGACGTTGAAGGCGCCGCGCTCGGCGTCCCACGCGGCGTCGGTCGGGGTCAGCATCTGGCCTGCCATTGCAATCTCCTTAGCTCGTTCGAGGTTCGGTCATGTGTTTGCCCACCGCTTCGCCGCGGGCGATGATCACCTCGCTGACCATGCTCGGCGGGAAGAGGCCGTGGGCGGCGACGCCGGCGTCGGCGTCGAGCTGGGCGGCGAGCACGGCGGGGTCTCCGATCTCCCCGCGGTAGTCGGCGATCGTGCCGCCGTCGGGGCTGGGGGGGACGTCGCGCAGCTCGACCTCGGGGCCGAGGCGCGCCAGGGTCGAGGCGGCGCCGAAGCCGAACAGCTCCAGCGGCACCGGCCCGCGCAGGGCGTCGACCGGCTTGGACGAGTCGCCGATGACTATGAAGCGCTCGGCCGCGGCGGCGACGATCTTCTCGCGCAGATGGGCGGCACCCCCGCCCTTGATCAGCCAGCCGTCGGGGGAGACCTCGTCGGTTCCGTCGATCGCGATGTCGAGCCGGGCAAGAGAGTCGAACCGCTCGACCGGGATCCCCAGTTCGCGCGCCTGATCCTCGGTTGCGACCGAGGTGGCGACGCAGCGGATGTCGCTGAGCTGGCGGCGGGCGATCGCCGGCAGCAGGTGGGCGACCGTCGAGCCGGTGCCGAGGCCGATCGTCATTCCGTTCTCGACCAGCTCCGCGGCTGCCTCCGCCGCCAAACGCTTCTCTTCGTCCGCCGCGCTCACGAGGCGGACTCTATTCGCTGAGTTGTCCATACTTACGGGCACTCAGGCAAACGACGACCGGGAGAAACTCGACTCAATGGAGACCAGCACCGCAACGCAGGACTACAAGGTCGCCGACATCGGCCTCGCCGACTTCGGGCGCAAGGAGATTTCGCTGGCAGAGGTCGAGATGCCGGGCCTGATGCAGACCCGCGAGGAGTTCGGCTCCTCGCAGCCCCTGAAGGGCGCACGGATCACCGGCTCGCTCCATATGACGATCCAGACGGCCGTGCTGATGGAGACCTTGGTAGCGCTCGGCGCCGAGGTGCGCTGGGCCTCCTGCAACATCTTCTCGACCCAGGACCACGCCGCGGCGGCGATGGCGGCGGCTGGGATTCCGGTCTACGCCTGGAAAGGCGAGACCCTGGAGGAGTACTGGTGGTGCACCGAGCAGGCCCTGCTCTGGCCCGATGGCGAGGGGCCGAACATGATCCTCGACGACGGTGGCGACGCCACCCTGCTCGTCCACAAGGGGGTCGAGTTCGAGAAGGCAGGCGCCGTCCCGGATCCCGCCTCCGCCGATTCCGAGGAGTTCCGGATCGTGCTGGAGACGCTGACCCGTTCGCTCGAGGCCGACGGCCAGCGCTGGACCAACGTCGCCGCCGGCATCCAGGGCGTCACCGAGGAGACCACCACCGGCGTCCACCGGCTCTACCAGCTGGCCGAGACCGGCGATCTCCTCTTTCCGGCGATCAACGTCAACGACTCGGTCACCAAGTCGAAGTTCGACAACCTCTACGGCTGCCGTCACTCGCTGGTCGACGGCATCAACCGCGCCACCGACGTGATGATCGGCGGCAAGGTCGCCGTCGTCTGCGGCTACGGCGACGTCGGCAAGGGGTGCGCCTCCTCGCTGCGCGGTCAGGGCGCCCGCGTGATCGTCACCGAGATCGACCCGATCTGCGCCCTGCAGGCGTCGATGGAGGGCTACGAGGTACGCCAGCTCGAGGAAGTCGTCGGCAGCTCCGACATCTTCGTCACCGCCACCGGCAACAAGGACATCATCACCCTCGATCACATGTCGCAGATGAAGCACAACGCGATCGTCGGCAACATCGGTCACTTCGACAACGAGATCGAAGTCGCCGCACTGGAAGGCTCCGACGCCGAGCGGATCAACATCAAGCCGCAGGTCGACGAGTGGAGCTTCCCCGACGGCCACTCGATCATCATGCTCTCCGAAGGCCGCCTGCTCAACCTCGGCAACGCCACCGGCCACCCGAGCTTCGTGATGTCGAACTCGTTCACCAACCAGGTGATCGCCCAGATGGAGATGTTCACCAAGGGCGAGCAGTTCGAGGCGAAGAAGGTCTATGTGCTGCCCAAGCACCTCGACGAGAAGGTCGCGCGCCTGCACCTGGCCGCGCTCGGGGTCGAGCTGACCGAGCTCAGCGAGGACCAGTCCGCCTACCTCGGCATCCCGGTCGACGGTCCCTACAAGTCGGACCACTACCGCTACTAGGGGCGCCGGCCCCCCATGGACCCGCGGCTCTGGCTGTCGGTCGCCGGTGAGGCGCCGCGGTCAGTGCCGCTGAGCGGCGAGCGCACGGTTGTCGGGCGCTCGCCGGAGGCGGACGTGCGGATCGACGACGAGGCGGTCTCCTGGAACCACCTGGAGATCGAGCGCCGCGGTGAGGTGCTGATGGCGACCGACCTCGACAGCCGCAACGGCACGGCGCTCAACGGCGAGCCGCTGGAGCGGCCGCGGCGGCTGCGCGACGGCGACACCCTGATCGTCGGCGGCCATCGGCTGGAACTGAAGACCGGCTCAGTGACCCCGGTGGGGGCGACCGTCGCCAGCTCCGAGCCCAGCGTCGGGCTGAGCGAGGAGGAGCGGGCGACCGCCGCCGCCCTCGTCGCCCCCTATCGCAGCGAGGGCGCCTTCGCCGGTCGTCCCGCCACCAGGGCCGAGATCGCCGCCGAGCTGAACGTCAGCGAGCGCACCGCCCAGCGTCGCCTCGACGCCCTCGCCGCCAAGCTCGGCGTGCCCGGCGACGCCGGGCACGACCGCCCGCGCCAGATCGCCGCCCGCGTCATCGAGCTCGGGCTCGACCGCCCGCGCTGACGGCTCGAACCGGGCCAAACGTGGCCCGGCAGGGGGCGCGACTGTCGTTGGAGCGTGCGGCTCCGAGCCCGAGCATCCGTGGGGAATCGCAAATGCTCGGAAAGGAGCACCCGATGTCCCACCGCACGATCATCACCGCCCTCCTCGCCCTTCTCGTCCTCGCCCTCCCGGCCGCCGCCGCGGCGGCCCCGAGCTCGGCGGTCGTCTTCTCCAAGGTCTCGACGATCGAAGGCGAGACCAAAGGCGGCCTCTACGCGGTCCGCGACGGCCGCCTCAACCAGCTGACCGAGGACCCGACCGACACCGAACCGGCCTTCTCACCCGACGGCAGGACGATCGCCTTCGCCCGCAACGGCGACCTCTACTCGGTCCGTCCCGACGGCTCCGGCCAGCGCCAGCTGACCAGCGGGCCCGAGGTCGACTCGGTCCCGATCGTCGCCCCCAGCGGTAAATACGTCGTCTTCGAGCGCCGGGCCAGCCTCGGCGTCCCGGCCGACCTCTACACCGTCGGTGCCACCGGTGGCGGCCTGCGGGCGCTGACCAGCGGCGCCAACGACGACCGCGAAGCCGCCTTCGCCCCCGACGGCAAGGCGATCGTCTTCGTCCGCGGCACCGCCGACGCTGCGGATGCGATCAACGACGACCTCTTCTCGGTGCGGCCGACCGGCGGCGGCCTGGCACGGCTGACCACCACCGCGGTCGTCGACGAGTTCGCGCCCCATTACTTCGCCGGCGGCATCCTCTTCAGCCGCGGCGAGAGTTCCCCGGGGCCGGCCGCATACGCCGACATCTACACGATGAAGCGCAACGGCAGCAAGGTCCGCTCGCAGGTCGCCGGCGTCGGCTCCGCCTACGTCGAAGACGTCTCGCCCGACGGGCACACGGTCGTCTTCCGCCGCGACCAGGGCCTCTGGGCGAAGCGAATCGGGCCGAGCAAAGCCCGCAAGCTGAGCCAGCTGCCCGACAACTCGGAGACCAGCTCGGTCTTCTCCTCCAACGGGAAAAAGGTGGCCGCCTTCGTCGCCCTCGAAAACGAACAGATCCTGGTCTCGATCGACGTCGCCAGCGGCCGCCAGACCCGGCTCGCCGACGGTGCCAACTACGGCAACGACGACGGGACCGTGATCGGCCCGGTGATCGACTGGCAGCCGGTGCGCTAGCGCCAGCTCTTTCGTGAGGTCGCGGTTGACCCCGCTATGCGGAGCAAACCGCGACCTCACGCCGAGACCCCCAACCCCACACGCCAAGCCCCCGAAGGACGGCGGTCCCTCGGCCCCGGGCGGTATAACCGCCTCCGTGCCAGATTTGACGATCGGCTCCACGCTCGCCGGCTACCGCATCGACGCCCAGCTTGCCCGCGGCGGTATGGGGGTCGTCTACCGGGCCACGCACCTCGGTCTCGAACGGCCGGTGGCGTTGAAGGTGATCGCCCGCGAGCTGGCCGACCGCGAGGGCTTCCGCCAGCGCTTCCTGCGCGAGTCCCGTCTCGCCGCCCGCCTCGATCACCCCGCGGTTGTCCCGATCTTCGACTCGCGGGAGGTCGACGGCGAGCTGATCGTCGCCATGCGCCTCGTCCCCGGCGGCGACCTGCGCAAGCTGATCGACCGCGAGGGGCCGCTGGAGCCGGCCCGGGCGGTGGCGCTGTTGGGCCAGGTGGCGGAAGCGCTCGACGCCGCCCACGCGGGCGGGATCGTCCATCGGGACGTCAAGCCCCACAACGTCCTCGTCGACGGCGACCGCGCCTACCTCTCCGACTTCGGCCTCGCCAAGGCGCTGGGAGAGAGCGGCATCGCCAGCGGCGCCTCGGTGGTCGGCACCGCCGAGTACATGTCTCCCGAGCAGTGGCGCGGCGGCGACGTCGGCCCCGCCGCCGACGTCTACTCGCTCGGCTGCGTGCTCTACGAGGCGCTGACCGGGATCCCGCCCTTCGCCCGCAAGGAAGCCGATACCGAGCCGGAGATCCCGGAGGGGCTGGAGGAGGTGATCGAGCGCGCCGTCGCCAAGGACCCCGGCGAGCGCTTCCCGAGCGCCGGCGCCCTGATCGCTGCCGCCCGCGAGCGCCAGAGCGCCGACCTCGCTGCCACCCGGGTGCTCTCCGAGCCCGACGGCGAGCGGACCACGGCGCCGCTCGGGTGGGGTGGCGGCCGCGCCGCGCTGGGCCGGCTGCGCGGTCGCACGCTCGTCCTCGCGGCCGCCGGCGCGGCTGCGGCGGCGGTGACGCTGGTCCTGGTCATGGCGCTGGTCGGCGGCGGCGGCGTCGACGTCTCCGAGCCGATCGCGATCGGCAAAGCGCCGCTGCGGATCGCCGCCGGCTCGGAAGCGATTTGGGTGACCAGCAGGAAGGACGGCACCTTGACCCGCCTCGATCCCGAGAGCGGGGAGCTGGTCGGCGAGCCGATCCCGCTCGGGCCCGGCGTCTCCGGGGTCGCCGTCGGAGAAGGCTCGGTCTGGGTCACCAATCCCCCGGCGGGAAAACTGCTGCGGGTCGACCCCGAGAGCGGCGCGGTCGCGCGGGAAATTCCGATCGGTGGCCATCCCGGCCCGATCGCGATCGGCGGCGGCCGCGTCTGGGTCGCCGACGAAGACGGAGCCGGGCTGACCGCCGTCAACGCCAAGGGGGGACGCGTGTTCAGAAGCGGCATCGGGCCGCACGTGGCGCCGCTGCGGCTCGCCACCGGCGGCGGCGGGCTCTGGGTCTCGAGCGCGTCGACCGGATCGGTGCGGCGGATCGATCTCGGCACCGCCGCTCCCGAACAGCGGGCCACCCCGGTCGGCCGCGGTGCCGCGGGGATCACCGTCGGCGGCGACAAGGTCTGGGTCGCCAACGCCCGCCTCGGCCGGGTGATCACGCTCGACACCTCGACCCGCGCCGTGGTCGGCGACCCGATCGAAGTCGACGGGAGCCCGGGCGGGATCGACGCCGGCACCAGCACCGTCTGGGTTTCGACCTCGGCCGACGACGCGATCGTCCGGATCGATCTCTCCAGCGGCGAGCGCGAGGGGGCGCCGATTGAGGTCGGCCCCGAGCCCGGAGCGGTCGCGGTAGGGGAGAGCGCGGTCTGGGTAGTCAACAACGGGGACGGCACGGTCACCCGGATCGAACCGTGACGAGCGGCCGTAATGGCTAGGATCGGAGACCGCGTGACCCAGGACATCGACCAGCTCGCAATCAACACCATCCGGACCCTCTCGATCGACGCGGTCGAGAAGGCGAAGTCCGGGCATCCCGGTACGCCGATGTCGATGGCGCCGGTCGCCTACGAGCTCTGGCAAAACCACCTGCGCTACGACCCCGCCGACCCGGTCTGGCCCAATCGCGACCGCTTCGTGCTCTCTGCCGGCCACGCCTCGATGCTGCTCTACTCGATGCTCTTCCTCGCCGGCGTCAGGAAAGTCGATTCCGACTACAACGTCACCGACGAGCCCGCCTGCGGTCTCGAGGAGATTGAAAATTTTCGCCAGCTGCACTCGCGCACCCCCGGCCATCCCGAGTACCGCTGGACCTCCGGGGTGGAGACGACGACCGGCCCGCTCGGTCAGGGAGTTGCCACCTCGGTCGGGATGGCGATGGCCTCCAAGTGGCAGGCGGACCACTTCGGTTCCGAGCTCTTCGACTTCGACGTCTACGCGCTCGCCGGCGACGGTTGCCTGATGGAGGGCGTCTCCCACGAATCGGCCTCGCTCGCCGGTCATCTCAAGCTCGACAACCTCTGCTGGATGTACGACAACAACCACATCACGATCGACGGCGACACCGCTCTCGCCTACGGCGACGACGTGCTCAGCCGCTTCGAGGGCTACGGCTGGAACGTGCTGCGGGTCGGCGACGCCAACGACGCCTCGCTGCTCTCGCGCGCCTTCGAGGAGTTCAAGGCCGAGACCGGCCGGCCGACCCTGATCGTGATCGACAGCCACATCGGCTGGGGCTCGCCGAACAAGCAGGACACCGAGTCCGCGCACGGCGAACCGCTCGGCCCCGATGAGGTGAAGCTGACGAAGAAGGCCTACGGCTGGCCCGAGGACGCCCAGTTCCTCGTCCCCGACGGCGTCCGCGAGCGCTTCGACGAGAAGATCGGCAAGCGCGGCGCGGCCGAAAGCGCAGCTTGGAAACAGCAGCTGGCCGGCTCCGAGCACGCCGCCACGATCGAGATGATGCAGCGGCGCGAGCTGCCCGACGGCTGGGACTCCGCGATCCCGAGCTTCGAGGCCGACGAAGAGAAGGGCGTGGCGACCCGCAAGGCCTCCAACAAAGTCGAGAACGCGATCGCCGAGCGGGTGCCGTGGTTGCTCGCCGGCTCCGCCGACCTCACCGACTCGACCTCGGTCCGGCTCACCTTCGACGGCGCCGAGAACCTCGAGCCCGGCAGCTACGGCGGCCGCCAGATTCACTTCGGGATCCGCGAACACGCGGCCGTCACCGCCTGCAACGGGATGTCGCTTTGCAAGCTGCGGCCGCTCTGGTCCACCTACCTGACCTTCTCCGATTACGGCCGGCCCGGAATCCGCCTCTCGGCGCTGATGGAGCTGCCGGTGATCCACCTCTTCACCCACGACTCGATCGGGCTCGGCGAGGACGGGCCCACCCACCAGCCGATCGAGCAGCTCTCCTCGCTGCGGGCGATGCCGCACCTCGACGTGATGCGGCCCGCCGACGCCAACGAGGTCGCCGAGGCCTGGCGGATCGCGATCGAGCGCACCCACAACCCGCTCGCACTCGTCCTCACCCGCCAGAACGTGCCGGTCTTCGACCGCTCCAAGTACGCCTCCGCCGAGGGGGTCCGGAAAGGCGGCTACGTGCTCGCCGACTGCGAGGGAGAGCCGGAGCTGATCCTGATCGCGACCGGCAGCGAGGTCTTCCTCGCCCTCGGCGCCCACGAGACGTTGTCCGGCGAGGGCATTCGCTCGCGCGTCGTCAGCCTGCCCTGCTGGGAGATCTTCGACCGCCAGGACGCTTCCTACCGCGACGAGGTGCTTCCCCCCGGCGCGGTGCGGGTCGCGATCGAGGAGGCCTCGACGCTCGGCTGGGAGCGCTACGTCGGCAGCGACGGAACGATCATCGGCATGCACACCTTTGGACAGTCAGCGCCCTTCAAGGACGTCGAGGCCGAGTTCGGCTTCACCCCGGAGCAGATCGCCGCGGTGGCGCGGGAGGCGGTCGAGAAGGGCGGAAAAGTAAAGGCCGGGGCAATGGAGGAGGAACGATGAAGCCGACCGCACGACTCCACGAACTGGGTCAGAGCCTCTGGCTCGACAACATCACCCGGCCGATGCTCGCCGAGGGCGTTCTGCAGGGCTACATCGACGAGCTCTCGGTTACCGGCCTCACCTCGAACCCGACGATCTTCGACAAGGCGATCGGCGCCGGCGAGGCCTACGACGAGCAGATCGCCGAGCTCGGCGACACCAGGGACGACAGCGACGGGGTCGGCGCCAACGCCGACGAGAAGATCTTCTTCGAACTGGCGATCGCCGACCTGCGCGACGCCACCAGCCTCTTCGCCGGGGTCCACGAGCGCACCGACGGGGTCGACGGCTGGGCCTCGCTCGAGGTCTCGCCACTGCTCGCCGACGACTCCGCGGCGACGATCGAGCAGGCGGCGCAGCTGCACGCCAAGGCCGAGCGCGACAACCTCTTCATCAAGATCCCCGGCACCCAGGCCGGCCTTGGCGCGATCGAGGAGTCGATCTTCGCCGGCATTCCGATCAACGTCACCTTGCTGTTCGACGACAAGCAGTACCTCGCCGCCGCCGACGCCTACATGAAGGGGATCGAACGGCGGATCGAGGCCGGCCTCGATCCCAACGTCGCCTCGGTCGCCTCACTCTTCATCAGCCGCTGGGACGTCGCGATCGCCGAAGCGGTGCCGGACGAGTTGAAGAACCGCCTGGGGATCGCGATCGGCGGCCGCGCCTTCCGCGCCTACCACGAGCTGCTCGACTCCGACCGCTTCCAGCGCCTGCTCAACGAGGGTGCCCGCGCCCAGCGCCTGCTCTGGGCCAGCACCGGGACCAAGGACCCCGACGCCTCCGACACGATGTACATCGAAGCGCTGGCCTCCCCATTCACCGTCAACACGATGCCGGAGCCGACCCTGGTCGCCTTCTCCCAGCACGGCGAGGTCGGCGAGCTGATGGCCAAGGACGGCGGCAACGCCGAGGCGGTGCTGCAGGAGTTCGCCGACGCCGGGATCGACGACGCCGCCCTCGCCGTCCGTCTCCAGGAGGAGGGCAAGGCGAGCTTCGTCAAGTCCTGGGAAGAGCTGCTCGCCTCGATTCAGTCAAAGCGCGGGGTCGTCACCGGGTGACGCAGCCGCCGCTGCGGGAGCTGCCCGCCTGGGCGGCGCTGCAGGCTCACTACGAGCAGATCCGCGGCACCCACCTTCGCGACCTCTTCGCCGCCGACGGCGAGCGCGGCGAGCGTCTGGTCGCCGACGCCGCCGGCCTCTACCTCGACTTCTCGAAGAACCGGATCACCGACGAGACGTTGATGCTGTTGGGCGAGCTGGCCCGCGAACGCGGTGTCGCCGAGCGCCGCGAAGCGATGTTCGAGGGCGAGCACATCAACGTCTCCGAGGACCGCGCCGTCCTCCACGTGGCACTGCGGATGCCGCGCAACCGCTCGCTCGTCGTCGACGGCGTCGACGTCGTCAAGGAGGTCCATCGAACGCTCGACCGCATGGGCGACTTCGCCGAGCGGGTTCGCTCCGGCGAGTGGGTCGGGCACACCGGCAAACCGATCCGCAACGTCGTCAACGTCGGCATCGGCGGCTCCGACCTCGGCCCGGTGATGGCCTACGAGGCGCTGCGCCATTACAGCCGCCGCGAGATCACCTTCCGCTTCGTCTCTAACGTCGACGGCACCGACTTCGCCGAGGCGACCCGTGACCTCGACCCCGAGCAGACCCTGTTCGTGATCTCCTCGAAGACCTTCACGACGCTGGAGACGATGACCAACGCGAAATCGGCCCGCGACTGGGTCCTCGGCGCGCTCGGCGGCGACGAGGCGGCGGTTGCCAAGCACTTCGTCGCCGTCTCCACCAACGCCGAGGGAGTCTCCGAGTTCGGGATCGACACCGACAACATGTTCGGCTTCTGGGAGTGGGTCGGAGGCCGTTACTCGATGGACTCCGCGATCGGGCTCTCGACGATGCTGGCGATCGGCCCAGCCCAGTTCGCCGAGATGCTGGCCGGTTTCCACGCGATGGACGAGCACTTCCGCGAGGCGCCGACCGGCTCCAACCTGCCGATGCTGATGGGCCTGCTGGCGGTCTGGTACGGCGACTTCTTCGGCGCCCAGACCAGCGGCGTCTTTCCCTATGACCAGTACCTGCATCGCTTCCCCGCCTATTTGCAGCAGCTGACGATGGAGTCAAACGGCAAGCACGTCACCTTGGACGGGACCCAGGTCGACTACGAGACCGGCGCGATCTACTGGGGCGAGCCGGGGACCAACGGCCAGCACAGCTTCTACCAGCTGATCCACCAGGGGACGAAGCTGATCCCCTGCGACTTCATCGGCTTCGCCCAATCGCTGAACCCGCTCGGGCGCCACCACGACCTGCTGATGTCCAACGTCTTCGCCCAGGGCGAGGCACTCGCCTTCGGCAAAACCGCCGAGCAGGTGCGGGCCGAGGGAACGCCGGAGGAGGTCGTGCCGCACCGGGTGATGGAGGGCAACCGCCCCTCGAACACGATTCTCGCCGAGCGGCTCACCCCCGAGGCCCTCGGGAGCCTGGTCGCCCTCTACGAGCACAGCGTCTTCACCCAAGGGGCGATCTGGGGCATCGACTCCTTCGACCAATGGGGGGTCGAGCTGGGCAAGGTTCTGGCGGTGGCGATCATCCCCGAGCTCGAGTCCGAGGCCGAGCCAAAGCTGCACCACGACAGCTCCACCAACACGCTGATCCGCCGCTACCGCAACGCCCGCCGCGGCGAGTAGGCTCGCCGCATGATCCCGTTCGACCCGCTCCCATTGGCGGCGTCGGCGTCGAATCTTCTCGCCGCGCGCGAGATGATGGCCTTCACGCTCGCGTTCCACATCGTCCTCTCCTGCTTGGGCGTGGCGCTGCCGGCGACGATCCTGGTCGCCAACTACCTGGGCCTCAAACGCGGCGACGAGGACGCGATCGAGTTGGCCAGGCGCTGGTCGAAGGCGATGGCGGTCACCTTCGCGGTCGGCGCCGTCACCGGCACCGTGCTGAGCTTCGAGTTCGGCCTGCTCTGGCCGGAGTTCATGGACCGCTTCGGCTCGGTCTTCGGCGTCGCCTTCGCGATCGAGGGGATCTTCTTCTTCATCGAGGCGATCTTCCTGGCGATCTACATCTATGGCTGGAAGCGGCTCAGCGGCTGGGCCCACTTCTGGTCGGGGGTGCCGATGGTGATCACCGGGATCGGCGGTGCCGCCTCGGTGGTCGCCGCCAACGCCTGGATGAACCAGCCGCAGGGCTTCACCCTCAACGCTGCCGGCGAAGTGATCGACACCGAGCCGCTGAAGGTGCTCTTCAACCCCGCCTTCGGCTACGAGGTCCCGCACATGATCCTCGCCGCCTACATGGTCGTCGGCTTTCTCGTCGCCTCGATCTACGCGGTCGGGATGCTGAAGGGGCGCCGCGACCGCCTGCACCGGCTCGGCCTGCTGATCCCGTTGACGATCGGCTGCATCGTCACCCCGATCCAGCTCTTCGTCGGCGACACCGCCGCCCGTGAAGTCGCCGACCACCAGCCCGCCAAGTTCGCGGCGATGGAGTGCATTCAGGAGACCGGCACCAACCAGACCGAGTACCTCGGCGGCATCTGCACCGACGACGGGGTCAAATTCGCGATCCCGATCCCCGACCTCGACTCCTTCCTGGTCGGCTTCAGCGCCGACACCAAGGTGATCGGGCTCAACGACATTCCCGAGGACGAGCGTCCGCCGGCGAACACCCTGCTGCACCTCTCCTTCGACCTCATGGTCGGGATCGGCAGCGCCCTGCTCGGGCTCGCTGCCTGGCTCGCCTGGGTCTGGTGGAAACGCCGCGACATCCCGCAGACGCCGTGGTTCCTGCGCGCGGTCGCGATTTCCGGGGTCGGCGCGATCGTGGCGCTGTGGTGCGGCTGGATCGTGACCGAGGTCGGCCGACAACCGTGGATCGTGCAGAGCTACATGCGGACCGAGGAAGCGGTCACCGAGGCCAGCGGCATTTGGTTCGCCTTCGGCTTGATCCTGCTCGTCTACGCGGCGCTGGGGACGACCGCGGTCCTGGTTCTCCGGGGGATGTCGCGGCGCTGGCGCGAGGGTCTTGCCGAACCGCAGGGAACGCCCTACGCACCGCCCGAGGAGGCGGCGTGAGCAAGGCCGACGCCGCCGCGGCGATCCTCTGGGTCGGGGCGACCTTCTACGCGCTCTTCGGCGGCGCCGATTTCGGCGGCGGCTTCTGGGACTTGATCGCCGGTGGCGACGAGCGGGGGGCGAAGCCGCGGGCCCTGATCCAGCGCTCCCTGACCCCCGTCTGGGAGGCCAATCACGTTTGGCTGATCTTCATCCTCGTCGTCCTTTGGACCGCCTTCCCACCCGCCTTCAGCGCCGTCTTCAGCACCCTCTACGTGCCGATCGCGCTGGCGGCGCTGGGGATCGTCCTGCGCGGCGCCGGCTTCGCCTTCCGCAAAACCGTGGCGACGCTGACCGGGCAGCGCGGCTTCGGGGCTCTGTTCGCCCTCTCTTCGGTCCTGACCCCGTTCTTCATGGGGGCGGCGATCGGGGCGATCGCCGCCGGGAACGTCCCCGCCGACGGCAACGGCGACGCCTTCTCCAGCTGGCTGGCGCCGCTGCCGTTGCTGGTCGGGGCGATGTTCGTCGCCACCGGCGCCTACCTCTCCGCCGTCTTCCTCGTCGGCGACGCTCGCCGCGCCGGCGAAGCCGACCTGGAGCGCTACTTCGTGCGGCGGGCGCTGGCCGCGGGGGGCGTCGCCGGAATCGCCGCGGCGGCCGGCCTGATCGAGCTGCACGCCGAAGCGCGCTACGTCTTCGACCGTCTGGTCGACCAGGGCCTGCCGCTGGTGGTCCTCTCGCTGCTGTGCGGACTGGGCTTGCTGGTGGTGCTGCTGCGCGGTGGCAGGCGACCGCTGCGGCCGCTTGCCGCCGGCGCCGTCGTCGCCGTGATCTGGGGCTGGGGCGTCGCCCAGTTCCCGTACCTGTTGCCGACCAGCCTGCGGATCGACCAGGCGGCGGCGCCGGATCCGACCCTGGAGATCGTCTTCGTCGTCTTCGGGGTCGCCGCGATCCTGGTCCTGCCCTCGCTGGCGCTGCTCTACGCGCTCAGCCAGCGCGACCTGCTCGAGCACTAGTTCAGGCACGGCGCTACCAAGAACTGGAGATTTGTCAGGACCACTTCTCAAGGGGGGGTCGGCCGGGCCGATGAGTCCGCATGAACAATCCCCCCGCCAGGCCGAGGATGCTCGGCTCCACGCTCTTGGTCCTCCTTCTCGCAGCGGTCGCCCTGATTCCAGCGCGCGCTCTGGCGGGGCCGCCCGAAGGCGGCGAAGGCAGCGGCACGCCGCTGATCGTCACCCCCGAAGCCGTGGCCTTCCCGAAGACGACCGTCGGCTTCCAGGCGCCGAACCAGGAAGTCCAGATCTTCAACAAAGGCGAAGACGCGGCGATCGACAAGATCGCGATCGATGGCGGCGACGGCGCGTTCAGCGTCAAGGACAGCAACTGCGGTCCCCTCGCGACGGGCCAGCAGTGCTCGCTGCGGATCACCTTCTCGCCCTCCAGCGAAGGGGACAAAGAGGCCAAGGCGGAAATCGTCTTCAAGGGCGGACGCCCGACCGAGGTCTTCCGGGTCAGCGGTACCGCGGTGCCGCCGAAGCTCGGCTTCGCTCCCGAAAGCTACGACTTCGGTCTGCAGCAGATCAACCGCGAATCCGTGTCCACCAGCTTCAAGATCTTCAACAACGGCGAGGCCGGGGTCGCGGCCGGCAACTTTGGGATCGACGCTCCCGGTTGGAGCGCCTTCTCGATCGGTAACAGCGATTGCGGGGTTCGTTGGCTGGAACCCGGTGAAGCCTGCACGATCGACGTCTGGTTCAACCCGCAGGAACGCACCACCTACGAAGCCGAGCTTCGCATCGGCGTCAGCGGCGCTGTCTTCGGCGCCGGGCTCAGGGGCCAAGGCGGTGCCGCCGTGGTCGAAACGCCGGAAAACCCGGTCGGCTTCGGCCTCGCCACTGTCGGTACCGAGGGCGAGGTTCGCGCGATCACCCTCACCAACTCCGGCGACCTGCCGGCGGGTTTCTTCATCAGCGTGATCGCCGGCGGCGACTCCGGCAGCTTCGAGCTGCTCGACGAGAACTGCACCGCCACCGAACTGGTGCCCGCCGGGACCTGCACCGCGCACGTGCGGTTCACCCCCCAGGGCCCCGGCCTGAAGACGGCGCGCCTCGCCTTCTTCGGTGACGGGACCGACGGGATGATGGTCTTCCTCCAGGGCGAAGGCGTCGCCGCCGCGGCGACGCTGCTGCCCAACAGCTTCGACTTCGGCGCCCAGGTCACCGCTGGCAAGAGCGCCGTCCATGGTTTCGCCTTCCACAACGACGGCCAGGGCGCCCTCGAGATCGACCGCGTCGAAATCGCCGGCGCCGACCTCGACCAGTTCGCGCTCGCCGGAGACGAGTGCACCGGTGCCGCGCTGGCGCCCGGGGCAGAATGTCTGGTTCGCGTCCGCTTCGCTCCCGACAGCCCCGGCACCAAGACCGCGAAGCTGCGGGTCCGTGGTGACGCGGGAGCGTTCGCCTCGGCGCTTTCCGGCCAGGGCGAGGAGGTGGGCCCGGCCGAGCCAGGGACTCCCTCCGCGGCGCCTTTGGGTTCCGCGGTCACCAGCACGGTCACCGTGATCACCGAGACCCGCACCGCATGGCTGCGCAAGAAGCGCCAGATCATCCGCGGGCAGGGCATCAAGGCCGGTAGCACCCAGGCGCTGCGGCGCAAGGAGCTGCGGGCCGGCGCCGCCCGCCGCTAGGAGGACTAGCGAGACCCCCGCCCACGCCTGGCGGCGGCGGACGCGGCGCGGCGCGGCGTCCTCAGTCGGCCAAATAGCGCTGCTATTCGGCCTCCCTGCGTCCTTGCCCCGCTTGGTCCGGCGCTCGCCAGTCGCAGACGCGAGCGGCAGAGGTCGTCCTCGATGTTCGCGCCGGGTTCGACAACCGGCAGCGTTTCGCTGGTCCCTCCTAGGCAGTCGGGGCGATCGTCTAGGTTCGGCCCCGTGATCAAGGCGGTCCTCTTCGACATCGACGGCACCCTGCTCGTCACCGGCGGCGCCGGGGCCGTCGCCTGGCAGCGCGCCTTCCGCGAGCTGCACGGGATCGACGCCAACATCGAGGAGCACACCCACGCCGGCATGACCGACCCCGAAATCGCCGAGGTCGTCTTCCGTGAGGTGATCGGCCGCGACGGCTCCGACGCCGAGCGGGCGCAGGCGATCGCCGCCTACCTCGGCCACCTCGAGCAGGCCGTCGAGGAATCCGACGGGTACCGGGTGATGCCCGGGATCGAGGAGATCCTGCCGCGCCTCCTCGAGCAGGGCGTCCTGCTGGGTCTCGTCACCGGCAACATCGAAGCCGCCGCCCATATCAAGCTCGCCCGCGCCGACCTCAACCGCTTCTTCGCCTTCGGCGGCTACGGCTCGGACTCGCGTGATCGCACCGTGCTGACCAGCAAGGGAATCGAGCGCGGCGGCGAGGTCTCCGGCGCCCCCCTCCAGCTCGAGGCGACGATCGGGGTCGGCGACACCCCGCGCGACGTAAGCGCCTGCCACGGCGCCGGCATCAGGGTCGTCGGCGTCGCCACCGGCAGCTACTCAGTCGAGGAACAGCGGGACGCCGGCGCGGACTGGGCGATCCCGGACGTCACCCAGGGCTTCCCCGTCTAACCCTTGCTACATCGGGCCCCCTATAGGGGCCAAAATGTCGCGAGCGGCTAGTTGCCCAGCGAGCAGCGGGCTTGGTAGATGTTGGTGAAGCCGCTCAAGAACCCGTTTCGCGCGGCCCGCAGGTAGAGACGCCAGACGCGGATCCGTTCCTCGCCGGCCAGCCGCGTCGCCTCCTCGATGTTGTCGTCGAGGTTGGTGTACCAGTGGCGCAGCGTCTCCGCGTAGTCGGGGGCGAAGTCCTCGACGTGGTGGGTGATGAAGCCGGCCCGTTCCAGCGCCAGCAGGTTGCGCGAGAGGTGCAGTGGCGCCGCGTCGGGGAAGACGTAGCGCTCGGAGAAGGCGCCGGCCTCGGCGTCGCTGTGACGAAGACGGGTGATGCCGTGGTTGAGCAGCCGCCCGCCCGGTTCGAGGACGCTGGCCAGGGTCTCGGCGTAGACCTCGATCTGGGAGGCGCCGACGTGCTCGACCATGCCGATGCTGGCGATCGCGTCGAATTTCTCGCCGGTCGAGGCGATGTCGCGGTAGTCCATGACGCGGATGTCGACGCGGTCGGCGACTCCGGCCGCCTCGGCGCGCTGGCGCGCTTTCTCGGCTTGCGGAGGGGAGAGGGTGATGCCGACGACGGTGGCTCCGTGCTTGGTCGCCGCCCAGAGCGGGAAGCCGCCCCAGCCGCAGCCGACGTCGAGGACGCGGTCGCCCTCCTTCAGCTCCAGCTTGCGGGCGACGGTCTCGAGCTTCTCTTCCTGCGCCTCTTTCAGGGTGCTGGCGCCGCGTGAGAAGATCGCGCAGCTGTAGACCATCGTCTCGCCGAGGAAGAGCTCGAAGAACTCGTTGGAGACGTCGTAGTGGTGGCGGACGGCGCGGGCGTCGCGCTCTTTGCTGTGGCGGCGGCCGCTCGGGCGCAGCTCAGCGGCGGGCCGCGGTGGCGGCGCGGTCAGCCCGGCGGCGCGGACGGCGCCCAGCAGCAGCGCCCGCTTGTCGGCACCGTCGAGCGAGGGCGGCTGCCAGCCGTCGAGCAGCTCGATCACGGCGTCGATGTCGTCGACCTCGAGCTCGCCGCTGACGTAGGCGCGGCCGAGGCCGAGCTGGCCCGGAGCGCGCAACACGTGGGCGGCGGCGCGGGGTGAGCGGACGCTGAAGGTGGGTCCGGCGGCGCTGGTCGAGGGCAGCGTCGTGCCGTCCCAGAACTCGACCACGAACGGCCGGTCCGGGAGTCGGGCTTCGATCTCCTTGCGAAGGCTGGCGGGGTTTGCGAACGGCACCGTCGCGCACCCTACAACCGGGGCCGCCTCGGCAACAGGTCACATGCCTTCAGGTTCGACCCGTATCATCGCCCGCCATGGCTACGGCAAGCCCGCTCCCCTCAGATATTCAGCCGGTCGAGAACGAGACCCGCGACCGCATCATCACCGGATTGGTGACGCTGATCCCGTTTGTCGCACTTGGCTTCGCCGGTTGGCAGGTCTGGGGCAGCGCCCTGCACTGGAGCGACGTCTTCCTCTTCCTCGGCATGTATCTGCTGACGGGACTGGGGATCACGGTCGGCTTCCACCGCCTCTTCACCCACCGCTCCTTCAAAACCTCCAACTGGATGCGCGGGCTGCTGGCGATCCTCGGCTCGGCGGCGATCGAGGGGCCGGTCATCTCCTGGGTCGCCGACCACCGCAAGCACCACGCCTTCTCCGACCAGGAAGGGGACCCGCACAGCCCCCACGTCGACCACGGCCACGGCTGGTCGGGGGCGCTGCGCGGCCTCTTCCACGCCCACATGGGCTGGCTCTTCATCCACACCCAGCGCGGCAACAAGGAGCGCTTCGCGCCCGACCTGCTCAAAGACCCGGTGATCTCCTGGGTCGACCGCACCTTCATCTACTGGGCGATCCTCGGCCTGCTGATCCCCTTCGCGCTCGGCTGGGCAATCGGCGGCACCGTCTTCGCCGGCCTCACCGGCCTGCTCTGGGGCGGCCTCGTCCGCGTCTTCGTGCTCCACCACTTCACCTACAGCATCAACTCGCTCTGCCACGTCTTCGGCAAGCGCGAGTTCGAGACGACGGACCACTCGCGCAACCTGGCGCTGATCGCGATCCCGACGCTCGGCGAGGCCTTCCACAACAGCCACCATGCTTTCCCGACCTCAGCCACCCATGGCTTGCGCTGGTACCAGGTGGATATCTCGGCCCTGGTTATCGACGGCCTGGAGAAGATGCATCTGGTCTGGGACGTCGTCCGCGTCAGTCCTGAGAGACTTGCGGCGAAAGCCGTCTGACCGGCGCATCTCGGCGTCCTCCCTCGGTCTGAGGGTCTCCGACCCGGCGCATACCTGCGTCCTCGGTCACTTGTGTGCAGAGCACACGGCGCTCCCTGCGTCCTTGGTCTGGCTTGGTCGGAACCCTCAGACAGGATCCGCTCCGAAGCCCCTATGGCGCTTCTTCCGATTCGTAGGAGTCGATCCAAGAGTCGCAGGCTTGGCTCAAAGGTACGGTCCGGTGCGGCTTGGCGGGGACCGCGACCAGTTCTCCGACGTACGCCTTGCCGTCGTAGCCGCTGAGCTCCTGGATCGTGGTGGCGTCGGCGACCGCGAGGGTGAAGCTGGTCTTGCCTCCCTCGCTCTCGTAGCGGCCGGCCGGCCAGAACTGGCCGTTGTTGGCGAGGCTGATCGTGTTCGGGCGCTGGCCGTCGAGCGCGGCCGCCAACGGCTGCTCGAACCCCGGCGCCGAGAGGGTCAGGTCGAGCGCCGAGAAGTACTGGAGCGAGAGGTTCCAGGTCCCCGCTGGCAGCGCCAGCGTCTGCGAAGTCTCGGTACCGGCGCCGAGCACACTGCCCTCGTCCCAGGCTCCTTTGGGGCCGATCACAGCGCTCGGGAAGACCGAGGCGCGGCCGGGATTCGCGAGCAGCACGCGGATCTCCGGCGAGTCGCAGCCCGCGAAGGCTCCCGCCGCGGTCCCCTCGAGCAACACGTGCCGGTCCTCGGGCGTCGCCCCGGTTCGTTCCCAGAGAACGTATGAGCGGGTGGCGGCGACCCGCTTGAAGTTCGGCGGTGGCTTGCTGTTCCAGGCGGCGCGGCTGGTGACGACGTAGGGGAAGGCGTCGAGCGTCTCGCGGGAGAAGGAGTCGAAGTCGATCGGGCTGTAGGCATCGCCGGTGTCGAACGGCTTCTCCGGGTTCGGGGAGACCGCTTCGTCGGGGAACTCGACCAGCGGCACGTGGGTGTCGGCGCCGAGCAGCTCATAGGCGGCGTAGCGGTCCTGGCCGGCGTAGAGCACCGGCTCGCCGCGGACCACCGGCAGGAACGCCTGCAACTCCGACCCGTGTCCCGTCGGAGCCACCGGAGCGTCCCGCAGCACCAGCAGGCTGGAGTAGATCGCTCCGCCCACGAACGCCACCGCCAGCGCCGCCCACCCGATTCGCAGCAAGGGCGTACGCCGCTGCTCGGCCCGGCGGCGCCCGAGGCTGGGGAACTCCCAGATCAGGGGCTTGGCGGCAACGAGCATGGCCAGCGGCGCCGCGATCATCAGCGCCTTCGCCTGCGAATAGTCGCCGCTGAACGGGAGCGATACGAGATAGAGGACGGCGCAGGCGCCGAGCGCGATCGGGATCGTCGGCTGGCGCCGCTGGACCCACCAGGCGACGCCGACCAGGAGCGCCGCGATCGCGATCGCCCCCGCGAGCCAGGGCAGTGGTGCGCTGCCGACTGCGTCGAGGCGGTAGTTCGAGGTCCACCAGACTCCCAACGTCTCCACTGGCGAGACCGGGCCGTAGGTGTTGCTGCCGGCGACCTTGTTGAAGCCGCCGGCGAAGCCGAAGGGACCGACCACCGCGAGTACCGCGAGGCCGGCCAGCGCCACGATCGCCAGCAGCGTCAGGGGTCGCAGTAGGAAGCGCAGCAGCGTCCGGGGCCGCAGCGCCCGTCGCACCGCCGGCAGGGTCAGGCTCCAGAGCGCCAGGATCGCAACCGGCCAGGCGACGCCGGCGAAGCTGTAGGAGAAGAAGATGCCGCCAAGCAGGGCCAGCGGCGGCAGCGCGAAGCGCAGGCGCTGGACGAGTCCCGCGGGCAGCGTCCCCGGCGCCAGTAGGAAGACAACGAAGGCGAGCACGAAAAGCGCCTCGGCGGTCTCCTTGAAGGCCGCTTGGGCGAAGTAGGAGGCCGCCAGGTAGGGCAGCGCGATCAGCGACGCCGCCAGCGTCCGTCGCGGCGGACGCATCTCGCCGAGGGCGCCGAGTGCCGTCAGCCCGGTGAGGACGCCGATCGCGACGATCTCGCCGAGGAAGGCCTGGGCGAGGTCGATCCCCGGCACGGCCGCGGTAGCCACCGCGAGCCCGTGTGGGCCGAGCGGATAGCCCGGCTCGGGCGTTGGGCCGAAGCCGCTGCGCAACCACTCCGCCCAGGCGAGGTGGAGGCCGAGGTCGTTGTTGAAGCCGACCCCGAGCAGCCCCCAGTGGCCGCTGACCGCGAAGGGGATCGCCAGCACGATCACGATCACGGCGGCCACCGGCAGCCCCGCCCGCAGGGCTCCGGGAGCGTCGTAGCGCTCGCGGAAGACCACCAGCGCCGCGGCCACGACCAGCGCCAGGGCTCCGAGGCTGGCGCTGGTCCCGTGCCCAGGCGCCCGTGCCAGCAGGCCGGTGACGGTGAGGATCGCGCCGAAGCCGACCGCCGGCTCCAGCCACGACCAGGTGCGCCGACCGGCCAGGGTCAGTAGCGCGCGCCCGATCAGCAGCGAGGCGCCGCAGATCAGCGCCGCCGAGGCATAAGTCCCGATCATCAGGGCTGGCAACCTATGGCAGGCGGGCGCACGATGTCAGCGTCCGGGGGCGGCCGGGTACCGCTACTTCTCGGCGGCGCGCTCGAGGACCGCGCGCAGGCCGGGGCCGCGCAGGGGCTTCTCGTGCCCGGTTCCGAGCACTTCCGGCTCCAGGGCCGCCAGTCGCCGCACCGACTCCCGCGCCGTCTCGTGATTCCAGGCCCAGGCCGGGTGGGGCACGCTGGCCTCGCCCTCGGGCAGCGGTTTCAGCCGCCCCGAGTCGACCAGGTAGACGACGTCGCTGACCAGCGCCACCCGGTCGCTCTCGCGCCAGAGCGCGATCAGACCCGGCGCGTGGCCGGGCAGATGCAGGACGCGGAAGCCGGCGACCTCGTCTCCCTCGGCAACCGTGCCGGCGATCTTCACCGCGCCGCCGTCCCAGCGCGGCAGCAGCACGCGTTCGTAGAGCCACCGCACCGGCGTCACCGGCAGCTCGGCGAGATGCCAGTAGGGCGCCCTCCAGGAGTCGCTTTCGGCGTCGGCGACCTCGTCGGCGTGGCAAAAGACCGGTGCCCCCATGTAGGGAGCGGTGCCGCGGTGGTCGGCGTGGGCGTGCCCGAGCAGCACCCGCTTCAGTCCGCCCAGCTCCGCGGCGGCAGCCCGCGCCATCTTGCGCATCGAGCGGGTGCCGGCGTCGAACTGGACGACGCCGTCGCCGTCCTCGAGGAAGTAGATGTTCATCGCCCCGCGGAAGTCCCCGCGCAAAAGCCAGACCCCGTCGGCTACCCGCTCCAGCCCCATGCGCCCAACCATAGTCCGGTCCGGGGGCGGGAGTCCAACCGTGGCCTTGATCTAGGGTTCGGCGCGTGCCCTGGATCTGGAAAGCGGGGATGGTCGTGCTGGTTGTCTGTCTGATCGCCTCGATGGCGATCGCGATCGTGCGGCTAACGACGACCCCGACCGAAATCCTCGGCGACGGCTTCCGCGGCTTGCCCGCCGACTCGCGCCGTTAGCGGGGCCATGGGGACCTAGGAGAGTCTGGCGAAGCCGTTCCCCTGCTCGGACGATCCCGTTTAGTATCAACCGCGTTAAGCGACCGAGCAGAGGGAGACGCGTGTTCACTCGAATCGTGGTTGGAACCGACGGCTCTGAGACCGCCGCCGAGGCTGTCCGCCAGGCGGTTGACCTGGCGAAGATCGCGGGCGCCCAGCTCCACATAGTCAGCGCCTACGCACCCGTGCCGGAGCGCCGGGTGAAGGGGGAGCAGAGCGCCGCTCCGGCTGACGTCCAGCACGAGATCGGCCCGCGTGAGGACGTCAACCTCGTCCTCGACGCCGCCGCCGCCGAGGCGCGCAAGGAGGGCATCGAGGTCCAGACCCATCCGGTCGAGGCGGACCCCGCCGACGCGATCCTCAACACCGCCGAAAAGGTCAACGCCGACCTGATCGTGGTCGGCAACAAAGGGATGACCGGCGCGCGGCGCTACCTGCTGGGCAGCGTCCCCAACAACGTCTCGCACCACGCCCCGTGCTCCGTGATCATCGTCCGCACGACCTAGCCTGAGGACGTCCCTGGCGCATCGCATCTCGGCGTCCTCGTTCGCTCACGTGCGGAGCACGCTCGCTCGCTCGTCCTTGATCTGCTCGGCCAGGCCCGCCCTCAGGCCAGGTCGACGGTTCAGGGGGAAGTAGCCGCCCCCACGTCGATCAAGCCGGCCCCCTGCTGGGTCGCCGGCAGGCCGAGGCTGCGGGCGGTTTTGCGGAGGCGGCGGACGAGGGCGTCGACCCGCGCCTTCTTGCTCTTGTGCTGGGGGCCGATGACGCCGCTGGCCAGCACCAGGGCGGCGGCTCCGGAGACGTGCGCGGCCGCCATCGAGGTGCCGACGTAGTTGCTGGGGATGCCGAAGAGGTTGGTCGTGCCTGGGCGCAGCGTCACCTGGTAGATCGGTCGGGCGGAGATCGAGGGGCAACCGATGGCGGGAATGCCGCCTCCCGGGGCAAGCAGGTCGAGGGCATCCCCAGCCAGGGAATAGTCGCCGAGGCAGCCGCCCTCGGTGCTGCCGCCGACCGCGATCACCCGTGGCCCGGTGGCGGGCGGCGAGACGCAGGTCTCGGCCCCGAGGTTGCCGGCGGAGGCGACGACGACGATGCCACGCGCGTAGGCCGCCCGCAGCGCTTCGTCGACGCCCGGAATCCGCTTGCCGCACCCGAAGTTGAAACTCATGTTGATCACCTTGGCCCGGTTGGCGACGGCGAACCGGATCCCCTTCGCGATCGCCGTCGCGTCGCCGCGCCCGTGGTCGTCGAGGACGCGAACCGGCATCAACCTGGCCCCGTAGGCGAGGCCGGTGAGCCCGATCCCGTTGTCGGTTTTCTCGGCGATCGTGCCGGCGACGTGGGTGCCGTGCCCGTTCTCGTCGAGCGGCAGTTGGTCGTTGTCGACGAAGTCGTAACCCTTGACGAACTGGCCTGGGCCGAAGTCCGGGCTGCGCAGGAAGTTGGTGCCCTGTTCGCGGTAGGCGATTCCGGTGTCGAGCACGGCGACGGTCACGCCGGCGGCGCCCGGCCGGCCCACCGCGACCAGGTTCTGCCAGGCGCCGACCGCGTCAATGCCGCCGGGAGAGGACGGCACCCGGGCGCCGGGAGTTTCTTCCCAGGGGAGGAAGTTCCACTGCTTGAAGCTCCAGTCGCCGAGCGCGGAAGCGGCTTCGGCCGGGCTGTCGATGCCGCCCGGATCATCGGGGACGAAAGGGGGGACGGGGGTGACCGAGGCGGTGGCGATGTAGTTGGGGGCGACATACTCGACTCGCTTGCTCTTCCGCAGCGCTTGCGCCGCCTCTCGCACGCCGGCGCCACGCGGCAGCGCCACGGTCCGCGCCGCGCGCTCCCCCTCGAACTTGACGACCAGCTGGCGAGGCACGAATTCGCGCGCGGGCGCCAGGCCGGCATCGGCCCAGGCGGGCGCGACCACGAGCAGCGCCAGTGACGCCGCGAAGGCAGAAATGCAGCAAAGTCTTTTCATAGAAAGTCCCGGTGCTCGCCGAGTCGGATTGCCGGGTGAGCCGTCTCTTGGCTAACACCCCGACCCCGGCGAAGTTGTAGGAGACATACTCCCGGATCAATGGAGCGGGACACCAAACTGGTCGCCGACGAGGCGGCGATGGGCCTGGCGATCGAGCAGGCGCGCTTGGCCGAGGCCCATGGTGACGTCCCGATCGGGGCCGCGATCCTCCGCGACGGCGAGCCCCTCGCTGTCGCCGGCAACGAGCGCGAGCTGCGCCGCGACCCCACCGCCCACGCCGAGATCCTCGCGATCCGCGCCGCCGCCGAGGCCCTCGGCGGCTGGCGCCTCCCCGCCACGACTCTTTACGTGACCCTGGAGCCCTGCGCGATGTGCGCCGGCGCCATCGTCCTCGCCCGCATCCCCACCGTCGTCATCGGCGCCCCCGATCCCAAGGCTGGGGCAGCCGGCTCCGTCCTCGACGTGCTCGGCGAGCCGGCGCTGAATCATCGCCCCGAAGTCGTCGCGGGCGTCCGCGAGCCGGAGTGCGCCTCCCTGCTCCGCGAGTTCTTCGCAGCGCGAAGGACCAGCGGCCAGTGACGCGACTGGGCCGGGGTTTCAGTCCCAGCGCTCGGAGACGTGCCGATAGCGATCAAGGGCGACGAGCGTCTTGGTTCCGGTGATTGGTCCCATATGCCGAAGCTCGGTCACGGTCTCCCGCAGGTGCTCGAGGCTGTCGACGCGCAGGCGGACGATTGCATCGGGATTGCCGGCTATCGTCGACGCCTCTCGGATCTCCTCCCGTTTCACTGCCTTCGCGAGGAACTCTGGGACATCCGTGCCACCCTCGAAGCTGAGCTCTAGGTAGGCCTCTACAGAAGGACCGACCTTGCCGTGGTTGACGACGACGGTGTAGTGGTTGATCACGTCCCGCTCTTCGAGGCGCTCGATCCGACGGCGCACGGCTCCAGCGGTGATCTTGAGATGTTTCGCGATCTCCGTGGCGGGCTGTCGAGCGTCGTCGCGGAGGAGCCGCAGGATGGTGTGGTCGATCTCGTCCAGCCGCTCCGGGGTCAGCATGACCGAGCACTATACGGATTGCTTGCTTGTATTGCGGATACGTGCGTAAAAATTATCTCTATGTACGATTCGTGCGCAATACAAGCACTGTGGGGCCTTTAGATCTTTTTAATACAACGCCTACTGCTGTTAGCTGAATTAACTAGTACTCTCCTCGATGGCGACGCGCGACCCACTCGGCAGGGACGGCCCGCGAGTCGCCGATCAATTCAGACAAACGATCGCGGGGGCGCGCTCATGGGCAGAGTACTTGCTGGCTGGCCAACTAGGGATCATCTCCGGGGGTGGAAATCGTGCAGGTAATCCTTCGAACCTTTGACGACGTTCTGGCGGTCGTGCGCACCGCGGGCGGTGCCATCGCGGGCAGCCTCGTCCTTCCCGGAGCGCGGGTCGTCTCCCTCGAGGCAAACGAAGTCGACCCGGTGATCCGAGTCGAGATCGCTCAAGCGGACGCAGCTGAAACGGTCAGGGCCTCGAGGCCCCGAAGCGTCTCGAGCGAAGAGCTCCTGCGTCTCCTCCATGGCGTGCCCGGGTCCCTCGGTTAGGGGCGCTCGCCGTTACTGTCGCGATGGAGCGGAGAGGGAGGGATTCGAACCCTCGAGGCGGGTTAACCCCGCCCACGCGATTTCCAATCGCGCTCCTTAAGCCACTCGGACACCTCTCCGGGGTGTAGCGGAAAGCCTAGCTAGGCGCCTCGGGACACCGCGCCTAGGCTTGCTCGAGGGCGGTGGCCGGAGCGAGTTCGGCGACGACTCCCTCGCGGTAGTCGTCGAGGGAGATGACGATCGCCTCGGCCTCGGGGATCGGGGCCGCGGGCCGGTGGCCGCGCAGGCGCTCGTGGCTGCAGACGACGTAGCACCACTCCATCAGTCGCAAGCGAGCCTCTGGATCGATTTCGACGATCGTGGCGCCGATCAGGAAGCGGCCGTCGACCTCGCGGCAGCTACGTACCTCGACCTGGGTCGCGACTTCGTGGGTGGCGCCGCTGGCGTCCTCGAGATCGAGCAGCACCGCCGGTATTTCGCCGACCTCCATCGAGGCCTCGGCGACCAAGCCGACGCCGGAGGCGCTGGCGTCGACCAGGCGGGCGGGGGTGACCCCCCGGTCGGCGAAGCAGCGGGCGGGGGCATCCCCCTCGAAGCGGTAGACCAGCCGGCGCTGGCGTCGGCGGCCGACCGCATAGGTCGTCTTCAGCAGGCGGCGTAGCTCGATCAGTCCCAGGAATGGCACGACCACGGCGGCGATGCCTGGCATATCGGGAAGCGGCCCGACCCCGGCCAGGTCGAGCAGGCGCAGCAGCGTCCCGCTCGCCAGCAGAACGGTGCAGAAGAGGACCAGGTGGAGCTTGCGGACGGCGTCGAATCCACCGCCGTCGCGCCCCTGCTTCGGCGTCACCTTGAAGGCGGTCTTGCTCGGCCAGACGATGCAGCGCAGCGCCCGCGTGTAGATCTCCATCGTCAGCAGCTCGTAGTGGGCGGTCTCGGGGATCCGCATGTAGCCGCGGGCCAACGCCATGCCGGCGCTGAGGTTCAGCGCCACCGAAGGCAACCACAGGGCCGCCAGCGCAACGATGCTGATCTTCATCGGCAGCGCCCCGGTCCAAAGCACCGCGCCGAGCGTCAACAGCAGCAAAAGTCGCATCGGCGGCGCCAGGTACGCGAGCAGGCTGGCGAGGTATGAGAGCCGTTGCAGCGGGCTCAGGGTGTGGGCCCGCAACGGCGACTCCGGCAGGGTGAAGACGGCGAGGTTGCCGCGCGCCCAGCGGTCGCGCTGGAGCAGGTAGCCGTCGAGATCGTGCGGGGCCAGCCCCTGGACCAGGACCTCGTCGTGGTAGCGGCTACGCCAGCCGTGGCGCAGCAGCCGAATCGTCGTGTGGAAGTCCTCGGCGATCGTCTCGGTGGCGACCCCGCCGATCGAGAGCAACGCCTCGCGGTTGATCAGCGCCGCCGAGCCGCACCAGTAGGCGGCGCCGTGGCGGTCCTTGCCGGGGCAGACGACGCGGTAGAAGAGCGACTGCTCGTGGCGCCCGACGGAGTAGTGCTGGGCCGAGTCGTGGTTGAAGAAGTCGTGTGGGGTCTGCACCACCGCCATGCGCGGGTCGTCGAAGTAGCCGACCAGGGCGTCGAGGGTGTCGGGCATCGGCACGTGGTCGGCGTCGAGCACGAGCACCAACTCGCCCTCGGTTCGCGGAAGCGCCGCGTTGAGGTTGCCGGCCTTGGCGTGGGAGTTGTCGGGACGGGTCATGTAGACGGCGCCGGCCATCTTCGCGACCTCGGCCATCTCCTCGCGCCGCCCGTCATCGAGCAGATAGGTCGTGTGCGGGTAAGCGAGGGCGCCACAGCCCGCCAGCGTCGCCATCACAACCTCGACCGGCTCGTCGTAGGTGCAGACGTAGACGTCGACCTTGCGCCCGGGCGTCGCCGCGGGCCGTGCTGCCGGCGGTTTGGACCACGAGAACCAGGTCAGCGTCGCCAGCGCGTAGAGGCCATAGACCTCGGTTGCCAGCAGCATCGCGAAGAGGATCGGGTTGGCGCCTTCGCCGCTCCAGCCGATCCGCCAGGTTAGGTAGCCGACCCCCCAGATCAGGCCGACCAGCGCCAGCGTGCGCAGCACGCCGGTGTGGCGGTCAAAGAAGCCTCCAGCTCGGGTTTGCTCGCTGCTCTGCACACGGTTTGATCGGCAGAAGCGGCGCCCCAGTTGAGTTCGGGTCGAAGAAACGCTGAGGCACGTTGCGCTAGCGGAGGGGGTGGGATTCGAACCCACGAGCGCCTTGCGACGCCAACAGTTTTCGAGACTGCCCCGTTCAACCGCTCCGGCACCCCTCCAGGGACTTCCCGGATTCTAGGAGACCCTCCTAGGCAGCGGAGCGCGGCGAGGTCCCCCACACGGCCAGGGGTGGGGGGATGAGGAGGAAGGCGAGGCTGGCGATCTCGGCGATCGCGTCGGCGGTGCCGAAGTTGTCGAGGTGGCCGGCGTGGAAGAGGAGGTGGATGCCGGCGCTGAGCAGCCAGGCGACGGAGACGGCCTGGACGAGGGTGCGATCGAGAGTGACGGCGGCCCAGGCGAGGAGGACGGCGAAGCCCAGGTAGAGGCCGCCGACGTCGGTGACCAGGTGCTCGTTGTAGGGAGGCAGTAACTCGACCCAACTGGCGAGGAAGGGGAAGTCGTCGTAGAAGCTGCGTGGGGCCAGCGTCGCCGTGAGGCCAATCGCCAGCGCGGCTCCGAGCAGGAAGATCAGCGCCGCCCGGGCGCTTCGCGGCGATCTCATCCGCCGGACTCTAGCCGCGGCCGCTCAGCCCGCCTCGAGGGCGAGCTCCTGGTTGGCCGCCTCGTGCCCTTCGTAGGGCAGGACGGCGAAGTACATCAGCGACGGCAGCAGCTCCTCGAGGTTCTCGAATTCTTCTTTGCACAAGCGCGAGTAGAGCAGGGCTTCGACCCCCCCGACGATGCCGGAGGCCGTCACCGAGGAGCAGTCGGGATCGGGCCGCAGCCGCTCGCGGGCGTCGGCATCGAGGCAGTTCGCGAACTGCTCCAAGAGCTGCACGCGGCGCATCACCGCGTCGGCGCTGGCCGCGCGTGCCTCGACGATCAAGGTGCGCGCGGTTTGGGGCTCGGCGATCGCGAACTCGATCAGCGCCTCGAGGCCGAAGCGGAGGCGGTCGCGCCACCGCTCGCCGCCGCGCGCCGCCGCCGCGTCGACCTTATTGCGAAGGCGCGCGGCGCTGGTATCGAAGGCGGCGAGGAAGCAGTCTTCTTTGTTCGCGAAGTGCTCGTAGAAGGTGGGTCGTGACACGCCCGCCCGGTCGATGACGTCCTGGACGTTGGTCTCCCTGTAACCGAGTTCGGAGGCAGCCATCAGCATCGCGACCACGAGGCGCTCGCGCTGGACCGCCTTGATCAGATCCGATGGGAGTTTGCGGACGCCGGCGGGGAACTTTCCCTCGCTGTCGGTGAGCAGCTCGATCGCGGCCTCGACTTGATCCGCGGGCCAATCGTCGCCGATGGCCGCCACGAGGATCTCTTGGCTCAGCTGAATTCGATTGAAGGACACCTAAAAACTTACCGGTTCCTAACAAGAACGACCCAAGTATCTTCACGGTACCAGAAGAGATGTTGCCCTGTGCGGGGATCGGGGTACCGCGACTATTCTTAGGACCAATGCTCCCAGCCAAACCTGGGAGGCCAAAATGAAGCCGACTCGGCCCGAGCTTCCACGCGATTTCGTCGCAGCCCACAAGCAACGTCGCATGATCAATGCGATCGCTGAATTGAGCTCGGAGCAGGGTTACGAGGCGACCAAGATCGCCGACATCGTCAGCCGTGCCGGCGTCGCCCGCAAAACCCTCTACGACAATTTCGACGGCAAGGAGGACCTTTTCCTCAGTGCCCTCGTCCTCTACTTCAGGGAGGCGATGGAAGCGGTCGAAGCTGCTTGCGAGGGTACGGGCGGGGGTTGGCAACAGCGGATCGAATGCGGACTGGCGGCATTGCTCCACTTCGTCTCCGAGCAGCCGGACGCGGCGCGCATGTGCATGGTCGAGGCGCTCTCCGCGACTCCGAGGGCGTCGGCGAGCTACGAGGCCGCGGTGCGTTCGTTCGTCGAGTTGCTGAAGAGCAATGCCCCGCCGCGGGGAACATTGCCGGAGACGGTCGAGGAGTCCCTGGTCGGTGGCGTCGCCTGGATCCTGCAGCAGCGAATTCGCGCTGGCGAAACGCCGAAAGTTGGCGAGTTGCTGCCGGAGCTGTCGCGTTTCGTGCTCTCGCCATACAACGGTGTAGCCAATTCAGCCTAGGTGACCGCGACGCGAAAGTCACAGTACGGTGGCAGACTTCAATACGTAGATGGAGCGACTACCCCGCGGACGCCACGGTCTTTCCCCTGAATTCGTTGCTCAGAATCAGCGCGAAAGACTGATCGCCGGGCTGACGGAAGTTCTCTACGAAGTGGGCTACCAGAAGACCACTGTGTCACTGATCGGCCAGCGGGCGGCCGTTTCGAAGAGTGACTTCTACAAGCACTTCGAGAGTAAGGACGAGTGCTTCTACGCGGCTTACGAGACCGCGGTGGAGCGAATCCGCGAGCGGGTCCTCAGCGCCTGCGCCGTTCACGACGCCGCCGATTGGCCGCCGCGCGTGCGTGACGGGATCGTTTCGATGATCGAGCTGCTTGCCAGCGACCCGCCACTGGCGGGTATCACCCTGGTCGAGGGGTTGCGCGCGGGGCGCGGCGTCTACGACCGCTACCAGGCGGCGGTGGAGAGCTTCGTCCCCTATCTGCGCGAAGGCGCGCCGAGGACCCCCTTCGGCGGCGAGGTGCCGAAGGCGACCGACGAGGCGGTCATCGGTGGGATCGCTTCGCTGCTTGGCAGGCGCATCCTCGCCGGTGAGCTCGACCGGCTCGGCGAGCTCACCCCGGCGGTGCTCGAATTTGCCTTGACGCCCTACCTCGGCACCGCCGAGGCGCGGCGAATAATCTCTGCTGGATGACCGAGGCGCAAAGCGTGGGCGGGGCGGCCCTTGGGGCCCCAAGGGCCGACGCCAGCGTCGGCGTGTTCCCATCGCAGGCGCTGGCCGAGGCGATCGAGCAGGAGTGGGTCAGCTCCGGCGATTATCGGATTCGCCCCGAGGCGATCCAGCCAGCCAGCATCGACCTGCGCCTCGGCGACGTCGCCTGGGCACTGCGCTGCTCTTTTCTGCCTGACGTCGACTCGACGGTCGAGGAGAAGATGGAGGGCCTCGCCTTCCAGCGGATCGATCTGCGTGACGGTGCCGTGCTCGAGCGCGATCGGCCCTACCTGGTGCCGCTGATCGAGGAGCTGGCGCTGCCCGACGACGTTCGCGCCAAGGCGAATCCGAAGAGCTCGACCGGCCGCCTCGACGTCTTCACCCGGGTGATCACCGACCGCCACCACCGCTTTGACGACGTCCGCGCCGGCTACCGCGGCAAGCTCTACCTGGAGATCGTCCCGCGCTCCTTCGCGATCCAGGTCAAGACCGGCCTCTCGCTGAACCAGATGCGATTGGTACGCGGCGACGTCCGCCTCGCCGACGGCCAGATCCGCGAGCTCCAGGGCAGCTCGCCGCTGGTCTACATGGGCGCGGACGCGGTCCCGCAGGCGGACCTGGCGCTTGCCGACGGCGTCTTCCTCAGCCTCGACCTATCCGGGCCTGCCGATCGCACCGTCGGCTACCGGGCGAAGAAAAACAGCCTCCCGGTCGACCTCTCGAAGATCCGTGCCTACCGCTGGAGCGACTACTGGGACCCGGTCTATCCAGAGCCGGGCGGGCGGATCGTGCTCGAGCCGGAGATCTTCTACCTGCTGCTCTCGGCCGAGGGTGTCAGCATCCCGCCGCAAATCGCCGCCGAGATGATGGCCTACGATCCGACGGCGGGCGAGCTTCGCACCCACTACGCGGGCTTCTTCGACCCCGGCTTCGGCTACGACCCGGCCGGTGGGCGGCCTGGCAGCCGCGCCGCGCTCGAGGTGCGCGCTCGCGACGTCTCGTTCATGGTCGAGCACCGCCAGCCCGTCTGCAAGCTCGGACTGGAGTGGATGGAGGCGCCGGCGGAGCGACTCTACGGGGCCGGGCTCGGCTCCAACTACCAGGGCCAGGTAACGATGCTGAGCAAGCACTTCCAGGAGCAGACCGCCGGCGCGCCGCCGGCGGGCGGTTGAGCGGCCAGCCACGGCGATGGGCGAGCGAACCTGGAGCGTGTACCTGTCGGGGGAGATCCACTCCGACTGGCGCGAGCGGATCGAAGCGGGCAGCCGCGGGGCGGGCCTGCCGGTCGCCTTCTCGGCGCCGGTCACCGACCATGCCGCCTCTGACGACGCCGGCACCGGCACGCTGGGCGAGGAGGGGGAGGCGTTCTGGCGCGACCACAAGGGCGCCGGAGTCAACGCGATCCGCACTCAGACCTTGATTCGCGCCGCCGACCTCGTCGTCGTCCGTTTTGGCGACAAGTACCGGCAGTGGAACGCGGCCTTCGATGCCGGCTACGCCGCCGCCCTCGGCAAGCCGATCGTCACTCTGCACGACGGCGAGCTCGATCACGCCCTCAAGGAGGTCGACCGCGCGGCCCAGGCGACCGCCCGCACCGCCGAGCAGGTGGTCGCCGTCCTGCGCTACGTGATCAGCGGCGATTTGCCTCGCTGACGGCCCGCCCTCTAGGGTGGTCGGATGGCGGCGGAGGCAAACAGGGCGACGATCGAACGCCTCTACGGCGCCTTCGGCGAGTGCAACGGTGCCGCGATGACCGCTTGCTACGCCCGCGACGCCCACTTCTGCGATCCCGCCTTCGGCGACCTCGAGGGCGATGACATCGGCGCGATGTGGCGGATGTTGACCGGCCGTGCCACCGATCTCAGGATCGAGCTCCACGAGCGCGAGGCGGGCGAGGACACCGGCTCGGCCCACTGGATCGCCCGCTACACGTTCTCCACGGGCCGCGCCGTCGTCAACGACATCCAGGCCAAGTTCCGCTTCGACGGGGACGGCCTGATCGTCGACCACGTCGACGACTTCGACTTCCACAAATGGGCCAAGCAGGCGCTTGGCCCGAGCGGCCACCTGGTCGCCCTGCTGCCGCCGCTGCGCAAGAAGGCACGCGCCAAAGCGCTCGAGCAGCTGACCGCCTACAAGCGCGAAGAGACCGGTTCCAGCATCTAGTCGCGTCGTCGCTCGCGACATTGTGGCCCCCATAGGGGCCTCGATGTAGCGAACGCCGTCCGGGCCGTATGCGAACGTATGTTCGTATGAGATGGGATGAACAACGAGTCGAGAACGACCTGCGGTTGCCCGGGGTGGGGGACGGGTCGGTCGTCCGCACCTTCGACGTGCCGGAGGCGATGGGGATCAATTTCCACGAGGTCCGCGCCAAGTCCGCCCTCAACCACGTGCCCGGCAGTCGCTACGGCTTCAGCTACACGATCAACCCGTTCAGGGGATGCAGTCATGCCTGCGTCTATTGCTTCGCCCGTCGCACCCACACCTTCCTGGACATGAACGCCGGCCGTGACTTCGAGCGCGAGATCGTCGTCAAGGTCAACGTGCCGGAGTTGGTGCGGGCCGAGCTGGCGCGGCCGAGCTGGAAGCGGGACTTGGTCGCGCTGGGGACGAACACCGACCCTTATCAGTGGGTCGAGAGCCGCTATCGGATGATGCCGGAGATCCTCGAGGCGCTGGAGGCGGCGGAAACGCCGGTCTCGGTCCTGACCAAGTCGCCGCTGGCGATGCGCGACGTCGAGATCTTCGAGCGGATGGCGAAAAAGCTGCCGGTCTCGGTCAACCTCTCGATCCCGACCCTCGACGAGGACGCCTGGCGCGCCACCGAGCCGCATACTCCGAGTCCCGCGGCCAGGCTCGACGCGGTCGCCGAGCTACGCCGGCGCGGGATCGACTCGGGCGTCCTGATCGCGCCGCTGATGCCGGGGATCAACGACGACCCCGAGCTGGTGCGACCGATCGTCGAACGTGCCCGCAAGGCCGGGGCCACCTTCCTCGGCGGCGTCGCCCTCCACCTCCGCGACGAGGTCAAGGACGTCTTCTTCGCCTGGCTCGAAGCCAAACGCCCCGACCTCCTCCCCCAGTACGAGGCTCTCTACTCCTCCCGGGCGTACATGCGGCCTGCTCAGCGAAAACAAGCGACGCGAGCCGTCCGCCCTTGGGGTCGGGCCCGTCTCAAACGGACCCTTGTCGACCGCTCCGAGGCGCCAGCAGAAACTTCGTCTAGAAGAGCCGGTGTGCCGGGGGGTGACTCAGGGGGAGGTGCCGAGAACGTAAACCTCGCCCGCAGGCGCCTCCCCCCGAGGCAGGACCCGCCGGCCCACCCCGCTCTCTTCTAGCCGCCTTCGTCGAGCTGAGCGAACACGCACTCACGGGGCGATTTGTCGTCTCGAAAGGACCGGAACCGCGCCCCGTGCCGGATCCTGCCCGACGCCGCGTGGTCGTAGCCCACCTCGATCACCAGCTCCGGTCGCAGCTCGACCCACTCGAGGTCGCGGCCGCCGGTCCAGCGGCTCGGCTCGGCGCTGCCGCTCTCGCCGGTCTCCAGCGGCGCCAGCATCGCCCGCATGCTCCGTTTCGCCGCGGCGCTGAAGCCCGAGATGTGACCGACGGTGCGCAGCTCCTCGCCGTCGTAGAGGCCGAGGATGAGCGAGCCGACCGTACCCTCCTCCTTGCCGGGGCGCCAACCCATCACCACGCAGTCGATCGTGCGCTCGCGCTTGACCTTGGCGAAGCCTTTGCGTTTGCCGGGGAGGTAGGGAGCGTCGAGCTGCTTCGCCATCACGCCCTCGATGCTGCGCAGCCAGGTCTCGGCCTGGTCGGCGTCGGCGGTCAGCGGCGTCAGCTCGAGGTCGGCCACGGCGGCGATCCGCACCAGTCGCTCGCGCCGCTCTGAGAGCGGGGTCTCCAGCAGCCCCTCGTCCCCCTCGGCCAGGAGGTCGAAGCCGATGAAGTTGGCGGGGATCTCCTTCGAGAGCAGATCGATCCGCGACTGGGCGGGGTGGATCCGTTCCTGCAGCGAATCGAATTCGACGTTGCCCGCGTCGTCGCGGATCACCAGCTCGCCGTCGAGCACCCAGCGACCGGGGGCGAAGCTCAGCTCGGGGAAGTAGCGGCCGAGATCTTTGCCGCCGCGCGACTGGATGTAGATGTCGCTGCCGTCGACGAAGATGATCGCCCGGAAGCCGTCGAGCTTGGGCTCGTACGCCCACTCCTCACCCAGCGGCAGCTCTTTGCGGGTCAGCGCCAGCTGCGGCTTGATCGGGGGGAGAGCGGGAGCGCCACGCCGGCAGAGAGTACGCCTCAGCCGGGGCTGGCGGCACCTTCGCGGCGGGCACGGCTGACGCTTGGGTCGGGCACCGGCACCGCCGCCAGCAATTTCTTCGTGTAGGCGTCGGTCGGCCGCTCGCAGACCTGGTCCGCCGTGCCCTGCTCGACGATCTTGCCGTCGTGCATCACCGCGATCCGGTCGGAGATGTGGCGGACGACGCCGATGTCGTGGGCGACGAAGACGTAGGTGAGGCCGAACTCGTCCTGGAGGTCGTCGAGCAGGTTGACGATCTGCGCCTGGATCGAGACGTCGAGGGCGGAGACCGGCTCGTCGGCGATCACCAGCTTCGGCTGCAGTGCCAGCGCCCGCGCGATCCCGATCCGCTGGCGCTGGCCGCCGGAGAACTCGTGTGGGAAGCGGTTGTAGTGCTCGGGTGAGAGCCCGACCCGGTCGAGCAGCTCCTGAACCCGCCGTTTCAGCTCGCCGCCCGAGGCGACTCCCTGGCGCTTGAGCGGATCGCCGACGATCTGGCCGATCCGTTTGCGCGGGTTCAGCGAGGCGTAGGGGTCCTGGAAGATCATCTGCATCTGCCGCCGCAACGGCTGCATCCGCCGCCGTCCCAGGCCGGCGATCTCCTCGCCCTCGAAGCGGACCGAACCCGAGGTCGGCCGGGTCAGGTTGAGGATCGCGCGGCAGGCGGTCGACTTGCCGCTGCCGGACTCGCCGACGAGGCCGAGGGTCTGGCCGGGCTCGACGCTGAAGCTGATCCCGTCGACTGCCCGCACCTGGTCGACCTCGCGATCGATCAGGATGCCGCGCTTGATCGGGAAGTGCTTGACGAGGTCGGTGACCTCGAGCAGCGGCTCGGCGCTCATGGGCTCGGCGCCTCCAACCCGATCTGGCCCGTGACCAGGCGCTTCTCGCGCTTGGCCTCGGGGCTGAGCCAGCAGCGGTCGCAGTGGCTGGGCTCGTCGCGCAGGCGCGCCTCCAGCGGCGGCAGGGCGATGCAGGACTCGAACTCGTGCGGGCAGCGCGGCCGGAAGGAGCAGCCCTCCGGCAGCGCCAGCAGCGAGGGCGGCGCGCCGCTGATCTGCGGTAGCCGCTGCGGGCGCGGTTTGTCGAGCCGCGTCAGCGACCCGAGCAGGCCCCAGGTATAGGGGTGCTGGGGGTCGTAGAAGATCTCGTCGAGGGTCCCTTGCTCGACCACCCTGCCCGCGTACATGACCAGCACCCGATCGGCGATTTCGGCGACGACGCCGAGATCGTGGGTAATCAGGATCGTCGCCAGGTTGCGCACGCGGTTGAGCTCACGCAGGAGGTCGAGGATCTGTGCCTGGATCGTGACGTCGAGCGCCGTGGTCGGCTCGTCGGCGATCAACAGGTCCGGCTCGAGCGCCAGCGCCATCGCGATCATCGCCCGCTGGCGCATGCCACCGGAGAACTGGTGCGGGTAGTCGTCGACGCGGCTCGCGGCTTTGGGGATCCCAACAGCCTCGAAGAGCTCGACTGCACGCCCCCGCGCCTCCTTCTTGGAGACGTCGTCGCGGTGCGCCCGGATCGCCTCGCCGATCTGGTCGCCGAGGCGGTAGACCGGGTTGAACGAGGTCATCGGGTCCTGGAAGACCATCGCGATGCGGTCGCCCCGCAGTCGCCGCAGGTCGGCGTCGGCGGCCTCGAGCAGGTTCTCACCCTCGAACCGCGCCGAGCCCTCGATCCGCGTGTTCTTGGAGCGGGTCAGGCCCATGATCGTCTGCGCGGTGACGCTCTTGCCGGAGCCCGACTCGCCGACGATCGCGACGACCTCGCCCGGGCTGACGTCGAAGCTGACTTCGTCGACCGCCTGCAGCAGACCGCCTTCGGTGGCGAAGCCGACGCGCAGATGCTCGACGCTGAGGAGCGGGGCGGGGCTCACGCCGAAGCGGTCTCCCCAAGCCGCACGCGTGGGTCGAGGTAGGCGTAGAAGATGTCGACCAGGGTGTTGATCAGAACGACTAAGAAGGCGCCGTAGAGAGCGACGCCCGATGATCGGCGGCAGTTCGGTTTTGAAGGCCGCTTCCGCCGCGTAGTTGCCGACCCCGTCGATGCTGAACAGGTATTCGGTGATGATCGCGGTGCCGGCGATCGTCGCCCCGAAGTCGAGTCCGAAGAGGGTGACGATCGGGATCAGCGAGTTGCGCAGCACGTGCCCCCTCATCACCTTGCCCTCGCTGAGCCCCTTGGCCCGGGCGGTACGCACGTAGTCCTCGTTCATCACGTCGAGCATGTTCGAGCGCAGGACCCGGCTGTAGAACCCGATCGAGAGGATCGCCAGCGTGAACCAGGGCAGGATCAGGTGGTTCGCCCACTCGAAGGGGTCTTCGGTCAAGGGCACGTACTGGGCGTTGGGGAAGATTTCCAGCTTGTAGGTGAGGAAGTAGAGGAGCACCGGCGCGATCAAGAAGACCGGGATCGAGATGCCGGCGATCGCGAGGACGGTCAGCCCGCGGTCGAGCCAGCCGCCGGCCCGGACCGCGGAGAGGTAGCCGAGCAGGAGGCCGAAGAAGAGCCAGATGATCGCGGCGCCGATAGCTGAGCGAGAGCGTCGCCGGGATCCGTTCGACGATCTGTTCCTGGACGTTGATGCGCGGCTCGTAGGAGGTGAGGTCGCCAGTGAAGACCTTCTCCATCATGTTCAGGTACTGGTTGGGCAGCGATTCGTCGAAGCCCCATTCTTCTTCGATGCTCTTGACCAGGCCGGGGGTCGCGTTCTTGCCGGCCAGCTGCTGGGCCGGGTTGGCGTCGGGGAGGACGGTGGTGATGGCGAAGACGAGCAGCGAGACGGCGAACAGCACCGCCACCATCCCGACCAGGCGCCTGACGATGAAGCGGACCACTAGATCGAGGCTCCTTTCGGCTCGACCATGCCGGTGCGCGCCTCGAGCCGGACTTTCGAGCGTGGGTCGAGCGCGTCGCGGAGGCCATCGCCGACGATGTTCAGCACAGCACCGTCAGCATGATCATGAAGCCGGGGATGATCGCCAGCAGCGGCTGGGTGTTGAGCAGCTCGACTCCGACCGTGATCATCGTCCCCCAGGAGGAGTTGGGCGGCCGCACGCCGGCTCCGAGGAAGGAGAGCGCCGCCTCGAACAGCATGTTGTTGGCGATCGTCAGGGTGAAGAAGACGATGATCGTCGAGGCAAGGTTGGGCAGGATCTCACTGAACATCACCCGCAGCGGACTGGCGCCCTGGGCGATTGCCGCCTCGACGAACTCCTTTTCGCTCAGCGCCAGGACTTCGCCGCGGATCGGCCTGGCGATGTAGGGGACGGTGAAGATGCTGATGATGAAGATCGGGATCCAGAGCGAGCCGCCGCCGATCTGCAAGGGGCCGATCTTGAGGCCGCCGACCGCGAGCGCGACGCCCGCCGTGATCCCGATCAGCAGCACCGGCAGCGACCAGAGGACGTCGAGGCTGCGGGCGATCACCGTGTCGACCCAGCCGCGGAAATAGCCGGAGAGCAGGCCGAGGACGATCGCCAGCGCGGTGGTGATCAGAGCGGAGCCGACGCCGACCAGCAGCGAGGTCCGACCGCCGTACATCAGCCGCACCATCTCGTCGCGGCCGAGGCGGCTGTCGGCGCCGAGGAAGAACTTGCCGCCGGCGCCGAACAGCTGCGGCCCGATCGGCTGGCCTTCGACGTTGACGACGTCGCGTTTCTCACCGTCGACGGTGATCTTTTCCAGCGTGTGGGTTTTGTTCGGGCCGGTGTCGGCGACGTGCTTCGCCCACAGCGGTGCCGCCAGCACGAAGAGAACGATCAGGAAGAAGACGACGAGGAAGCCGACCGCGAGGCGGTTGCGGAGGAAGCGGCGCGCGGCAAGCGACCAGGGCCCGCGCTCGTCCCCGGCGGCAGGCGCCGCGACTGCGGCCGCCTCGAGCTCGGGGTCGAGAGTCACTTGTCTATCTTCCCCTTGCCCGAGGTGGTTCCTACTTGAATTCGAAACTGGTCAGGTACTCGAAGAACGTCGGGTTGTAGATGATGCTGTCGAGGTTGATCGCGTCGGAGACGAAGGTCGACAGCGTGCGGGTCCCGTACGGCGCCCACGGCGCTTGTTCCATGAATTTCTTGTCGAGCTCGGCGTAGGCCGCTTCCTGGTCGGGCCCGAGCTGCTCTTCGCCGAGTTTTTCGATTTCTTTGTTCAGCGCGGGATCGTCTGATTTTCGCGAAGTTGCCGTTGTTGGTCGGCAGGATGCTTTCCCCGGACAGGAGCGGCTGGAAGAAGTCGTTCGGGTGCGGATAGTCCTCGAACCAGTCCGACCAGCCGGCGTCGAGGTCGGCCGTCGTCGCGTTGCCGATCACCGTGAAGTAGTTGTCGGCGTTGAGGATTTTCAACGTCGTGTTGAAGCCGAGTTCCTGGAGCACGTCGTTGAGGTATTCGCCGGCTTCGTTGTTCGGCGATTCCGTATCCGTCCAAACCGTGATGTCCATGTCCGACGGGCTCGCTTCTTTGATCATCTGTTTGGCTTTCGCCAGGTCGTACGGGTAGAGGTCGAATTTCTCGTAGCCCGGCATCCCCGGCGGCAGGATCTGGTGGGTACCGGCGATCTGGCCGGCGTAGATCCGTTCCAGCGCGTCCGAGTTGATCGCGTAGTTGACGGCCTGGCGGACTTTGACGTCGTCGAACGGCGCCTCTTCGGTGTTGAACCAGAAGTAGTAGGTGCTGATCGTCGACCGCACGAGGAACTGGGTGCCCTCGTATTTGTCCTTGACTTCCGCGTAGCGCGAAGAGGGCGGCGGGTTCTGCATCCAGTCGTAGGTCCCCTGTTCGATGTCGTCGACCTGCGACTGCGGGTTGCGGATCACCGTGATCTTGGCCCCGTCGATGCTGCCGGTCGGGAATTCGGGCATCGCTTTCGAGTTGGCTTTCGCCCAGTAGGGGTTGCGCTCGTATTCCCAGCCTTTGCCGGGCTGCGATTTCGTGATCGTGTAGGGGCCGGTGCCGGGCGGCGGCGTCGGCCGATTGGTCTTCCATCGGCGTGTCGCCGGGAACCGGAGCGACGAACATCAGCGCCAGCTCGTTCTCGAAGGTTCCGCGCGGCTTCGTCAGGTTGATGACGACTTCGCCGGTCTGGTCGTCGGCTTCGATGCCGGGGATGCCGCCTTTCTTCGTTTCGGCGAACTCTTCCGCGCCGACGATGCCGGTGTAGAAGGGCGAGCCGCCGGAGTTGAGGATGAAGGCGCGTTCGACCGCGTGGGTGAAGTCGGAGGCTTTGACCGGGGTGCCGTCGGAGTATTTGAGGCCGGGCCGCAGTTTCAGGGTGTAGGTCTTGCCGCCGTTGCTGATTTTCGGCAGGTCTTCGGCCAGGCCGGGGACGACCTCGCTGCCCTTCCTCGCCCTCGGCGTGCTTGTAGGTGAGCAGAGGGATGTAGACCTCGCCCATCGCCGTCCAGCCTTCCGCCGTGTAGGAGAGCTGCGGGTCGAGGTAGTCCGGGAACGAGGCATAGGTCCCTTTGAGGATGCGGCCCTGCTCACCGCCATTGCCGCCGCCGCTGGTGTCGTCACCACCCCCGCAGGCCACCAATCCAAGAGAAGCAATTAGTGCAGTCCCCGACACCGCAATGACGACGAAAAGCTTCTTCACAGTCTGACCTCCCGGTCTTTCTGGATTGGCGAGCTCCCTGGGATCAACTCCAGCACAACGTCGTTACCCCCGTCAACCCGGTTTGAATCAAAAGTCTCAACCGGTGCGTCCCAATTGCGACCGAGGGCTGGAATTGCCAGTAGGACGATCGCGACTACCCCCAAGCCCGCAACCAAAAACGCGGCGCGGGGGCTGACCAGGGCGGCGATCACACCGCCGAGGGCGAAGCCGAGGCCCGGCGTTGCCGACCCGACCGACTCCAGCACGCTCATCACCCGGGCCTGCATTCCGGGCGCCGTCATCTCCTGCACGGCGCTGACGGCGGTGACCCACTGGACGCCGTTGCCGGCGCCGCCGACGGCCGAGGCAACGCAGGCCAGCGCCAGCGTCGGTGCCGCCGCCAGGCCGAGGTAGCCGGCGCCGACCCCGAGCGTGCTGAACAGCAGCAGATAGGCCAGCGAGGCTTTGCGGATCGCCGCGAAGATGACGCTGCCGAGCACCATCCCGGCTCCCCAAGCCGCCAGCATCAGCCCATAGCCGGCGTCGCCCGCGCCGAGGGTCTCCTTGGCGTAGATCACCTCGACCGGGATCACCGCGGCGAAGAAGACGAAGGCCGCGCCCTGGGCGAGCAGGAGGCGCCGCAGCGCCGCCTTTTCCCGTATATAGGCGATGCCGGCGCGCAGGCGCTCGCGCAGGTGTCCGGGCTCCGGTTCGGCCCGCGGCATCTCGCCGGCGGTGAACAGGATCCAGGCGATCGCGTAGAAGGAGACCGCGTCGAGCAGCAGCGCGGTCGGGACCCCGAAGCCGGCGACGACGAGGCCGGCGACGGCGGGGCCTACCGCGGCGCCGCCGGTGAAGGCGACGTTGAGGATCGCGTTGCCGGCCCGCAGCTCCCCGGCCGGCTCGAGCAGGGAGGCGGCGACGGCCCGGGTCAAGGAGCGGGCCGCGAGCATCAGGGCGCCGTCGATCGCGGCGAGGACGATCAGGCCCGGGAGCGAGAAGTTCAGCGCCAACAGCGCCATCCCGGCGAAGACAGCCGCCTCGGCGCAGTAGAGGACGGGCAGCGCGTAGCGGGGGCGGGGCAACTCGACTTTGGCGACGAGGACCGGCGCCAGCATCGCCGGCAGGAAACCCGTGCCGATGAAGAGCGCCGCCGTCGCCAGGGCGCTGCCGGTCTCGTCGTAGACCAGCACCGAGAGCGCGATCAGGCCCATCCAGTCGCCGAGCTCGTTGATCGCGTAGGTCGCCGCCAACCGCCTGAAAAGTGGCCGGCGGAGGGGCGCTCGTAGTCCTGAGTTGGGCATGGCTGGCTCTATGTCCTAATCGATATCTGCACAAGTTTTCCTGCAGATGCACAAGTTTCCGGCAGGTTGTGCTACAAATTCACCAAGCAACTGCACGAGTTTCGTAGGGCCACGCACAGGTCTTAGGGCTTCAATCCATCAGAAGGGAGCAGGCAAAATGGGTTTTCGTCGCTAATTTGACTTAGAGAGCGGAGCTCCAGAAGTTCCGCCAGAAGTTCCGAAGGGCGTCCTACAAGGGCGCCTTTCGTGTGTTCGGGGCCCGCCGGTGGCCACCTGCCGAAGGCGGCTCGGGGCCACTCTGGGCTCTGCAAGATCGCTTTCCCCCTGGAATATCTGCCTATTGGTTGCCGATTTGAGGCCAAGTGGGCGCTAACGTCTGCTCACGGTCTAAAGGCGAGCGATTTCTGGCACACGCAGGGAACGCGCGCCGGTCGGGGAATCCGGAGCCATTCCGGTGATCTCCGTCTGATGCCGATACCGATACCGAGCAGATGCCCGTCGAGCGACCCACCCCGAGAGTAATCGCCATCCAGGCGGTGGCGCTGGTCGTCGTCGTCGCGGTCGCGATTGTCGAGGCTCCGCAGGGCAACTGGAACCTCGGCCTGCTGCTGGTCCTCTTCGCCTTCGCCGCCTTCAGCGACCTGACGGCGATCACCACCAACGCCCAGATCAAGATCTCGGGCAGCTTCCTCGCCCTCGTCCTGGCGATGGTCTTCCTCGGCGGTACGCCCGCGGCCCTGCTCGGCGTGATGACGATCGCGATCGGTTGGCTGCGCTGGCGCGACGCCCCGCACGACCTGCTCAACAACCTGCTCACCTACGCGACCTTCCCGCTGGTTGGGGGCCTCGCCTTCATGGAGGTGACGGAGCAGGCCGGGATCAGCGCCGGCGAGCCGATGTTCTACGTGCTCGTCTTCGCCCTCTTCCAGATCGTGCTCGCGATCAACTTCGCGATGACCGCCGGCTACGGCGCCTACCTCGAGCGGGCCCGCTTCAGCGAGAAGCTGAAAGTGCTGCCGCCGGTGCTGCCGTCCGAGTTCGCCAGCGCGATGATGGCGATCGCGGTCGCCTTCATCTACCACGTGATCGGGATCGCGGCGATCGCGCTCTTCGGCGTTGTCTTGATCACCTTCCAGTACCTGCTCGGGCAGCTGCTGCTCTCCCAGCAGCGGGCCGAGGAACTGGAGCTGCGCAGCAAGCAGCTGGCCAGCTTCCAGGTCGGGATGTTGAGCGCGATGCTGCGCACCCTCGATCTGCGAGACCAGATGACGGCCCGCCACTCCGCCGCCGTCGCCCGCTATTCGCGGGCGATCGCCCAACGCGCCGGCTTCTCACGCCGCGAGGAGGAGCTCGTCCACATCGCCGCGCTGCTGCACGACATCGGCAAGTTCATCCTCCCCGACCGCATCCTCAAGGCCAACGTGCCGCTCACCGACGAGGACTGGATGCTGATCAAGCGCCACCCCCAACAGGGCGCCCGCGTCGTCTCCTCGCTTGACGGCTACGGGCCGGTCGCCGAGATCATCCTCGCCCACCACGAGCGGATCGACGGTAAGGGCTATCCGCGCGGCCTCGCCGGCGACGACATCCCCGAACTCTCGCGGATCATCTCCGTCGCCGACACCTACGACGTGATGACCGCCCGCGACTCCTACCGCACGCCGATGTCGAGCTACGACGCGATCGTCGAGCTGCGGCGCGTCGCCGGCAAACAGCTCGACGCCAGGTTCGTCGAGGTCTTCATCGAGCTGCTCGAGGGCAAGGACGTCTCTTTCCAGCACGGCGAGGCGGCCGACTTCGAGAAGGAGCTGGCGCTGGAATCGCGGATTGCCGAGACCGCGAGCCCCGACGGCGAGGGCAACCGCTTCCAGGTCGCCGGCGTCAGCGTTTAGAACGCCGGCGCCCAGCCCGGTACGGTTGCGGCAATGCGCGCCGTCACCTTTCAGGGACCGGAGCAGGTTCGAATCGAGGAGAAGCCCGAGCCGGAGCTGGTGGCCGGCGACGATGCGATCGTCCAGGTCGACACCACCGCTGTCTGCGGCTCCGATCTCCACATCTACCACGGCAGGGTCCCGGTCGAGCAGGGCTTCACGATCGGCCACGAGTTCGTCGGCACCGTGCTGGCGCTCGGCGCCGACGTCGACCGCGTCGCTGTCGGCGATCGCGTCGTCGGCTGCTTCCACACCGCCTGCGCGACCTGCACGCCCTGCCTGCGGGGCGACTACCACCGCTGCTCCAACGGCCGGACCTTCGGCCACGGCTCCCACCTCGGCAACCTCCAGGGCGCCCAGGCCGAGCGGCTGCTCGTCCCCCGCGCCAACCTGACCCTGCGCCGGGTGCCCGAGTCGGTCAGCTCCGACGTCGCGCTGTTCGCCGGCGACGTGATGGGAACGGCCTTCCACGCGATCGCCTACGGCGGCATGCGCTCCGGCGACACGGTCGCGATTCTCGGGCTCGGGCCGGTCGGACTCTGCGCGGTGCAGGCCGCCCTCGCCGGCGGCGCCGTCGAGGTCTTCGCGATCGACTCGGTCGAGGAACGGCTGCAGATGGCCGCCTCCTTTGGGGCGACGCCGCTGCACCTGACCGAGCAGGACGCCAAGAAGGAGGTGCGGGCGGCAACCGGCGGCGCTGGTGTCGACGTTGCCGTCGACGCGGTCGGCAACCCAGAGCCGCTGGCGCTGGCGATCAGTCTCTGCCGCGACGTCGGTACCGTCTCCGGCATCGGCGCCTACTCGGGCCGGATCGAGATCCCGCTCGGCCTCGCCTGGCTGAAGGGGCTCTCGCTGCGCCTCGGAGTCGCCAACGTGATCGCCCACGTCGACCACGTGCTCGACCTGCTCGAGGCCGGCAAGCTGGACCCGGCGCCGCTGGTCAGCCACCACATGCCGCTCGACCAGGCCAGCGAGGCCTACGCTATGTACGACGCCCGCGAAGCGCTGAAGATCGTGATGACGCCGTAGGGCGTCCCACGCGGAAGTCAGCCCTGGACGACGAGCGCGGTGGCGAGGCTGAGAAAGCCAATCAGCAGGGCGATCGAGATGCGGTCGATCCTCGCGCCGAGCGCCGCCAGGCCCTGTCGTAGCTCGACCAGCTGACGCTCGATTCCGTCGAAGCGGCGGTCTACCGCATCGAAGCGCCGGTCTACCGCATCGAAGCGCCGATCCACTTCGTCGAAGCGATCGTCGATCCGGGCGAAGCGCTCCTCGAGTCTCTCGTCGGTCCAAGCCATTCGCTGCATGGTGGCACCGTAGACGATCGTCTGCAACCTATTGTCTGCACAACGTGAGATCTCTGTAACGGGTGATCAGAGCCTTGCGCCCGCTGCCGGCCGGGCGCTGCGGTGGCGACGGAACGTCTCTTCGACCCAGGCATAGCCGCGGCGGCCGCTGAGGCTGTCGCGGAACCGCTCGAACGACGCCGGCATCGGCTGCCCCGGCGGCAGCGGCCCGCCCTCCGGGCCGACGATCGGGTAGAAGAGCGCCGCGGCGGTGAGGTCGGCGACGCTGAAGCTCTCGCCCACCAGGTGCTCGCCGCCGTTCGCCTCCAGCTCGGCCTCGAGGCGATCCATCGCGGCGATGATGCCCGCGCGGGCGGCGGCGGCCGCTTCGCCGCTGCCGGCGCCCCAGCGCAAGCGGGTGTAACCGCGCGCGTAGGCGCCAACGAAGCCGGTGGCCTTGCCGAGCGGGCCTGGAACCGACTGCGCGGCAAGCTCGGCGAAGAGGTCGGGGTCGCCGATCAGCTCATGGAAAGGGAGGAGCCGCGAGTGCGGGCCGAGCTCCTCGTCGAAGTAGTCCTCGAGCGCGAGCACGCGGCGGCGCTGCTCGGCGTCGGTCGGGTAGAGGATCGGCTCGGGCACCAGCTCCTCCAGCGCTGCGATCGCGGCGGTCGAGTCGGCGATCGTGCGGCCGTCGATCTGCAGGATTGGGAAGGTCTTGGCCTCGCCGCCGCTGAGCCAGAGCGCGATCGGGATATGCATCCCGGGAAAGGGGGAGCGACGGACGTGATCGACGCCCTTGTACTCGAGCGCCCAGCGGACCTTCTCGCTGTAGTGCGAGATCTCGATTTGCCAGAGAACTGGCCGTGAACCCCCGGGTAGCGCTCCCATCGCTCGCCTGAGAGCATAGGGCGATGACGCTTCTGAGCGATGCCGAGATCGAGTCCAAGCTCGCCGAGTTCCCGGGCTGGAGCCGCGACGGTGACACGATCGCGAAGACGTTCGCGTGCGGCGACTTCGTCGGCTCGGTCGGGTTCGCCGACAAGCTGGTCGAGCCTGCCGAGGCGATCAGCCACCATCCCGACCTGGAGATCTCCTGGGACAAGGTCAAGGTCTCGCTGTCGACCCACTCCGAGGGCGGTCTGACCGCGGCCGACTTCGAGTTGGCGGCGAAGATCGAGGCGCTGGCCTAGTCGGTCGCGGTAGCCAGGGCCTCGACCAGGGCACTGCCGTAGGCCTGGCCGGGATCCTTCTCGGGGTTGTAGCAGCCGAGCGAGGCGCCGATCAGAGCCGGGGAGGAGAGCAGGGGTTCCAGCAGGGCGCCGACCTCGCTCCAGCTGGCGCCGTCGGGCATCAGGTAATCGGTGGCGGGGAAGACGTCCTGGTCGAGGACGTCGACGTCGAAGTGCAACCAGAACGGGACCGCGCTCCCGAGTCGCCCGGCAAGCTCGAGGGCGGTTGCCTGCGGTCCGGCCGCTCGCACGGTCTCGAGCGGGCGCAGGATCGGGACCGGGGACAGGGTCTCCGGTTGGCGCATCCCGTCTGCGAGCGACTCCTTGCGGTCGCGGTAGCCGAGCAGGGCGAGGTGCTGGGGCGCGACCGAGGCGCCGCCTGCCGCTTCGACCCAGACCTCGGGCCCGAGGCCGAGCGCGACCGAGACCGGCATGTCGGCGGCCTCGCCGCTGGTGGAGGTGGCGCCGTCGTAGAGGTCGGCGTGGCCGTCGAGGTGGACGAGGCCGATCGGCCCAGTCGCGTCGCGGGCGCCAGCCAGGGCGCCGGGCAGCTCGGCGCAGCAGCCGCCGGCGAGGAAGGGGCGTTCTCCGGCGGCGACCCGCTCGGCGACGGCGATGCGGATCGTGGCCGTGGTCGCCAGCACGTCGGCGCTGGCCAGGATCCCGGTCTGCGGGTCGCGCTCGGAGCCGCGGATCCTCACCTCGAGGTCGCCGCCGTCGGCGCCGCCGAGCGCCCCGGCCAGGCCGAGCTCGCGCAGCACCCGTGGCCCGTGCTCGGGGCCGCCGTCGCGCCTGACCGAGTCGATCGGGACGCCGATGAAGGTGAACTGCCCCACGCATCGGACCTTAACCAGCCCGCGGTGGTGTCAAACTCGGCGGCGATGGCGAAGCGCAAGAACAAGCGCCGGGAGCGGGCGAAGGTGGAGACCGTCGAGTACACCGACCCCGAGGGGAACGTCCTCACCCTGCGGCAGTCGCTCAGTTCCGGCACGATCAAGAAGATCGGCGAGCCGCCGAGCAGCGCCGCGGCCTCGCTCGAGGATGCCTGGCAGCGCCGCTCGGAGACCCTCTTCGAGCGCCTCGCGGTGAGCTGGGAGATCGCCGGGCTGCCCTTGGAGGACCAGAAAATGCTGCTCGGCCGCTATCGGATGGCCGATGGCGAGACCCAGCGCTGGGTACGGCAGACGATCGCCACCCACCTCGAGACCCACATCCCGGAGCTGGCCGGGTAGCGACGGCCGACCGGGGTAGCGTCTGCCCATGGCCGACGAGCTGAGGATCGACGAGCGGCTCTCGATCCCGCTGGCCGAGATCGAGCTGCGGACCAGCCGCTCATCCGGCCCCGGCGGCCAGCACGCCAACGTCACCGCCTCGCGGGTCGAAGCGGTCTTCGAGGTCGAGGCCTCGGGGGCGCTCGACGAAAGGCAGCGGACGCGGTTGCTGGAGCGCGCCGGCCCCGTCGTCACCGCGGTCGCCCAGGATGCTCGCGGCCAGTCGCGCAACCGCGAGCTGGCGCTGGAACGGCTGGCCCAGAAGATCGCCGCGGGATTGCGGGTGCCCCGGCGCCGGCGCGCAACCCGCCCGACCCGCGCCTCGCGCCAGCGCCGCCTCGACCAGAAGAAGCGGGCGGGGGACCGCAAGCGTGCCCGCCGCCGACCCGGGTATGAAGGTGACTGACGACTACAGGAAGGGGCTGAGATGTTCGCTGAGACCAAGGCATTCAGCGGTTTTGCCGTCGACGATCTGGAGGCGGCGCGGCAGTTCTACGGAGAGACGCTGGGACTGAACGTCTCGGTCGTCGACGAGGGCAACCTGATCTCCCTCGACATCGCCGGCGACCGGCCGACGCTGGTCTACGTCAAACCCGACCACGCCCCGGCGACCTACACGATCCTCAACTTCCCGGTCGACGACATCGACGCGGCTGCCGCGGAGCTGGCCTCGCGCGGGGTCGAGTTCGAGCGCTACGAGGGGATGAACCACGGCGAGAACGGGGTCTCCCGCAACGAGGGAGGTCCGCCGATCGCCTGGTTCAAGGACCCGGCCGGCAACATCCTCTCGGTGTTGGAGGAGCAGCCCTAGGGGATTTCGCCAGATCCTTCTAGCCCGGCAGGTCGTCGGGCAGCGGGACGTCCTGGGGCGAGCGGCCCTCGCCCTCGTCGTCCCACCCTGACCAGGCGATGCCGTCGCGGCCCTGATGTTCGCCGTCGCCGCCGAGCGCGAGGACGACCGCCCTCGCGCCGCTCGGGTTGGTGAGCTGACGTTTGGTCTCAGGGCCGATCCGGGCGAGCGTCCCCTCGCCGAGCAGGTGCTCCTCGCCCGCCACGATCAGCGTCAGCTCGCCCTCGAGCACCAGGTAGACCTCCTCCTGGCGCTCGTGCCGGTGCACGCGCAGGCGCTGGCGCGGGCGCAGGGTGAGCAGGTTGATCCCGAAGCTGGTCACCCCGAGCTCGCGACGCAGGCTCTGGAAGGTGTCCCCGTCCGGGTCGATCGTGGCGAAGCTGACGGCGGGCTCGTTCATGGCGCGTCGGCATTCTCGCGCACGGAGTCGCCCGTGGGGGAAGATGCCGGCTTGGTCGGTGAACGAACCGAGGAGGGGATGGCGGGGCTGTCGCTGGAAAGCGACGCCCTCGGCGGCATCGTCGCCACCTTCGTGCCGGAGGCGGGGATGATCTGTTGCTCGCTGCGCCACCGGGGCGATGAGCTCCTGGGCCAGCGCGCGGGATTGCGCAAGTACGTGGAGTCGCGCTCGACGATGGGGATCCCGCTCCTTCACCCCTGGGCGAACCGACTGGGGGAGAGCGTCTTCGAGCTGGCCGGGCGCGAGGTGAACCTGGAGCTGGAGGGCCTGCCGCTGAAGCGCGACGGTAATGGCCTGCCGATGCACGGGCTGCTCTCGGCGGCGCCCGGGTGGAAGGTGGAGCGGCACGCCGAGCTGGAGGACGGCGGCGTGCTGGCGGCGAGCTTCGACTTCGGCGCCTACCCGCGGTTGCTCGAGGCGTTCCCCTTCCCGCACCGGGTGGAGATCGAGGCGACGCTGGAGGAGGCGACGCTGACGATTGCGACCACGGTCGCGGCGAGCGGCGACGCGGCGGTGCCGATCGCGTTCGGTTTCCACCCGTATCTATGCCTGCCGGGAACGCCTCGAGCGGAGTGGGTGCTCGAGGCGCCTGTGCGCCAGCGCTTGCTGCTCGACCAGCGGGGCTTGCCGACGGGTGAGCGCGTGCCGGTGGAGATCGAGACCGGTCCGCTGGGCGAGCGGACCTACGACGACGCCTTCGTTGCCCCGGACGGCGGTGCCCCCTTCGTCCTCGAAGGCGGCGGCCGCCGTTTGGAGCTGCGGCTGGGCGACGGCTATCCCTTCACCCAGGTCTACGCGCCAACCGACACTGACGCTGTCGCGATCGAGCCGATGACGGCCCCGACCAACGCGCTGGTGGACGGCGGCGCCCTGCCACTGATACCGCCGGGCGCGCGCTTCGGAGCGGGCTTCTCGATCGCGTTGAGCTAGCCGACGAGGACGCTTGACGACGGTGCGCGACGAGCCGTTGGCCGCCGTCGCGGTGAGGGTGATCGTGGGTGAGCCGTGCCCATGGTTGGATTCCTCTGTAGTTATACTACCATGGTAGTATAACTACAGAGAGAGGAACCCACATGAGTCAAGTGGAGCGCGACATCACGCATCACGAGGCGGACCTCGGGGATGTTCAGTTGCATTACGTAACTGCGGGCAGCGGCGATCCAGTCGTCCTCATACACGGCTGGCCAAAAACCTGGTTCGAGTGGCGCCACGTGATCCCGATCCTGGCTGAGCACTACTTCGTCATCGCTCCCGATATGCGGGGACTGGGTGACTCCTCGTGCCCGCCGAGCGGGTACGACAAGCGAACGGTCTCCGAGGACATCTGGCGGCTCGTCCACGACGAGCTCGGGCTCGACAGCTGGTACCTGGCCGGGCGCGACTGGGGTGCGCCGACCGCCTTCTCGCTTACCGCCGGCCACCCCGAGTCCGTTCGCAAGCTGGCGAGCATCGAGGCCATGCCGACCCACGAGGACTGCCCGTGGGTCCCCGATTGGTGGCACCTCTTTCATCAGGTTCCCGAGCTCCCGGGAAAGCTGATCGAGGGCCATGAGGAGTACTACCTCCGCTGGTTCTATACGGAGCTTGCCCACCCCTCATACCGGATCTCCGAAGAGGACATGGCCGAGTACCTGCGGACCTGGGGCCGGCCGGAGACGATGGCGACGAGCCTGAAGTACTACCAAGCACTTTCCCAGGACTTCATCGACAACACCGCGTTTGCACGTGCCGGCAAACTTCCGATGCCGGTCCTGGCGGTCCAGTCCGCGGGGCCGATGCCGTTCTACGGCGTGCTTACGGAGAATGAGGTCGCTAGATCTCTCGAATTCCTCGCCGACGACGTTACCGCCGTGATGATGAAAGACGTTGGCCACTGGGTCTCCGAGGAAGAGCCAGAGAAACTGGCCACGCTCCTGCTCGACTTCTTCGCGGAGCCCGAAGACAGATGAATCACTAAGCGTCAGTTGAGGAGCGATGTTCGGCGAATGACGAATTACCTTCCTGCGTACCACTTCACGAGCCCGACCGGCAAAGACTGCTTCCCGTTCGACCCGAACGGAGCGATCTTCTGGAAGGGCCGCTATCACCTCGGATACATCCTCGGCAACCATTTCGAGCGCGAGAACTACTACTGGTGGGGACACGTCTCCAGCGCGGATCTGGTCAACTGGAAGCGGCACCCGCCGATGCTGAGTCCGGGAGACCCGGATGAGGGGATCTTCAGCGGGAACGCGTTCGTCGACAAGAGGGGTCGCGTGGCGATCCACTACTACGGATTCAACGCCGGCAACTGCATCGCCGTCAACGACGGCGATGACGAACTCAACAGCTTCGTGAAGCTGTCCGCCAATCCGGTAATGAAGGAACCCGCCTGGGACCCCTTTGGCTGGCTCGAGGGCGACGTCTACTACTCGATATCCGGCAGCAAAGAGGGATCATCCGTTCCGACCCTGTACAGGTGCACCGACGACGATCAGCTCGAGTGGACCTTGGTGGGAGACTTCCTCAGCCACGACATGCCGGACGTCGAACCGGACGAGGACATCTCGTGCCCTGACATGTTTCAGCTCGGCGACAAGCTCGTCCTGCTCTGCATCAGTCACAAACACGGCGCTCGCTACTACTTCGGCCGGTTCGAGAACGAGCAGTTCCACCCCGAGGAGCATTTCCGCATGAACTGGCCCGGCGGTACCTGCTTCGCCCCGGAGACCCTGCTCGACGATCGCGACCGGCGGATCTTTTGGGCCTGGGCCTTCGGGGGCAGCCCCTCCGACGAGATCGGTAGCCCCTCCAGCATGACGCTTCCCCGCGTCCTCTCGATCGGCGAGGACGGCAGGATGCGGATCGAGCCGGTCGAGGAGATCGACTCGCTGCGCCGCGACCACAGGCGGTTCGAGCCCGGCCCGGTCGACCCCGGTACCGAGGTCGGCCTGGACGAGATCCGCGGTGACTGCATGGAGCTGCGGGTCGCGATCGACCCTCAGGAGGCCGCGCGGTGCGGGGTCCTCGTGCGCTGCTCGCCCGACGGTCAGGAGCAGACGGCGATCGCCTACGACGCCCAGCAGAAGATCCTGCGCATCGACGTGGACAAGTCATCGCTGGACCGGAGCAGAATGCCCAAGGCCTTCGTCATGGATTGGGATGAGATCATCGGGGACGCCGACAATCCCGTCCTGAGTGCCCAGGAGGCTCCTTTCGAGCTCCGACCGGGTGAGGCGCTGGACCTCAGGATCTACCTGGACCGATCGGTGCTGGAGGTCTACGCCAACGGGCGGCAGTGCCTGACCCAGCGGATCTACCCAACCCTTGAGGACAGCCTCGGCGTGCGCCTCTTCAGCGACGGTGGCACGGCGGCGTTCACCTCGATCGACGCCTGGGAGATGGCACCGATCGTCGTCCGATGACGAGTGTGGCCGGGTTCTTCGCTTCGTAGGCAGGGCGATGCTTGTGGCCGAGCTCGAACAAGGTGAGCCGCGGCCAAGGAGGTCTGCTGGCGCACCATTGAGGTAGTTGGCGAGGCGGTGGCCACGATCAACGACCTCGAGCAGATCGCCTCCAGTGCCCGACGCCGAAGCTCGGGTAGAGGCTCGTCGACGCGTGGCCGCCGACACCGATGGCCCCGATCCTCACCGGCCAGCGGCTACGGCCGTGCCGAAGTCGAGCTCCGCCAGCTCTTCCTCGCTCAGCTCCAGCGCCATCGCCAGGGCCGAGTCGCGAATCGACGCGGGCCGGCTGGCGCCGCAGATCGGGATCAGCGTAGGCGAGAGCGAGAGCAGCCACGCAAGCGCCAAGCGCTGGGGAGAGACCCCGCGACGCGACGCCAGCGCCGCCGCGGCGGGAAAGGCCTCCTCGAGGCGTGCGCCGCCCAAGCGCGGATCGCCACCGAGCGGCGAGTAGGCAAGATAGGCGATCGAGTGCTCAGCGCAGAAGTCGACCATCGGCCGGTCGTCCTGGGAGAGCGGGGAGAACTGGTTCTGAACGCTGGCGATCGGCGCCACCGAGAGCGCTTCGTCGAGCTGGATGAGCGAGAAATTGGAGACGCCGATGTGGCGGATCCAGCCTTCCTCCCGGAGCTCGGCGAGGGCACCGACCGCGGTCTTGATCGGCACCTCGGGGTCGGGATGGTGGAGCTGGTAGAGATCGATCCGCTCGACCCCGAGCAGCGAACGGCTGGCGGTGCAGTCACTGCGCAAAGCCTCCGGGCTTGCGTCGACAGGGAACTCGTCGCCGTGGCGGTAGTGGCCGCCCTTGGTGGCGAGGACGACCGCCGAGCGATCTCCTTCGTACTCGGAGAGGGCGCGGCGAAACAGCGTCTCGCTGTGTCCCGGGTGGGTTGCCGTCGTGTAGGCGCGGGCGGTGTCGAGCAGCGTGATCCCGGCGTCAAGCGCGGCGTCGATCGCCGCCACCCCGTCCTCGTCGGTGCGCCGTCGTCGCTCGTCGGGCTCGAGCAGATCCTCGAGGGACCAGGCCGTCCCGCCGAGCCCGAGGGCCGAGACCGGCAGGTCGGCGATCCGCCGCTGTGAGCCCGCGGCGGCGGCACTCACAGCGCCTCCAGGTCAGCGAGGATGCCCGCGCAGCGCTCGCAATCGGCTGCGCGAGAGGAGCTCTCGATGAAGATGTAGGAGCGAGTTTCCCGCCCAGCTGGCAGCGTCATCTCAGGCACCACCGTCGGGCTCAACGTTCTCGCAGCCCGCCAAAGTAGTCGTCGGATTGGCGGTGACCTCGGGTGCCATAAGGTCATCTGTCTCGAAGACATCTTGCATTTGACCTCCTCAGTTCGTTGAACCTGTCCGTGCAGAGACCGCTCGAGATCCAATTCCAAATCTCGGTGCTCTTCCCGGCTACTGGTTCTTGACCGAGGCTGAATCGGCCGCTACTCATCCGGACCCACTTCAGCGGACCGGCACCCGAGTGGGTGAGGTGCCGGCCCGCCGTGGACCTGGGGTAGGGGACGGAGGGTCCTTGCCCAGGAAGGTCATGGAACTATGGAGTGGTCTTTTCCGCCGTTTCCTGCATCGCCTGCTGGGCGTCCGCGAGCGGGATACGACCTTGAAGGGCCTCATTGACTTCCGTCGTGAGGGGACCAAAGAGCACCGACGACTGCGTCCACCCGGACCCCGGGAATTGCTCCGGTTCGTTGCCCCACTCGATGATCTGGTGCGCCTGTTCGGGGGCGTCGGCGGGAAGCGGCACGTCCTTGCGATTGGGCAGGATCGCACCCGCGTCGACGAACTGGCCGAGGCTCTCGGCGCTGGTCATGTAATCGATGAATGCCCAGGCCGCCTCTTTGTTCTCGGCGAAGGTCGGTATCGACCAGACCCATTCCGCGTCGAGGGGGAAGTACTTGGCGCCCGGCGCCACGAACATCCCGACGTTCTTTTCGCCCAGCATCGGGTTGTATTCGCCGAAGTAGGCGGTCGTCCCGATCAAGCCCATGATCATCGCTCCCCTTTCTTCACCGAAGCTCGCCGCGCCGTCCGGGAAGAGCGGCGTGCTGAAGCGGTCCTCTGGGTAGAGACCCGCTTCCTGCATCATGAACTCCGGCCCGAGCGCCTCGGCGACCGCCGCGTCGGTGTAGGGCCTTTCCCCTTCGCCCAGTTCGACCGCCTGCGTCTGGAGGGTTTGTGCGTCGCCTTCGATCGTCGGCCAGCTGGCGGCGAGCCACCAGATGTTTTCGTAGCCCTCCTTGTTGCCGCCGGTGAACGGCTGGATCCCGGCCGCCTTCAGTTTTTCGCCGGCTTCCCGGACTTCGTCCCAGGTCTTCGGTTCGAACTCCCTCGGCAAACCTGCTTTGGCGAAGAGCTTCTTGTTGTAGTAGAAGACGTTCCCGCCAAGGCCGACCGGGACTCCGTAGTGGTCACCTTCCTCGCTGAAGCCGGCGGTGGCCGAGCCCCAGTTGCTGATCTCTTCCTGCAGTTCCGGGGAAACTCTGTCGTTGAGGACTTCCAGGCCCTTCTTGAAGCTGAGGACCCCGGCCGCCCCGGTGGTCATCATGATCACGTCGGGCCCGTCGTGCGCCGCGAACGCGGCTTTGTAGACCTGTTCATAGGTTTCGAATGGCTGCGGGACGTGATCGACCGTGACGTCCGGGTACTGGCGTTCGAATTCGGCAATCAGCCGATCGTTGGTCGGGTCGTAGTTGGGGAAGGACCCGGACACGAAATCCCAGACCGTGACCGTGCCGCTGACGTCCGCCGGCTCGGCCGAGCTTGCTTCTCCGCTGCTGCTACTGCTGTCGTCGCCTCCCCCGCAAGCGCCGATCGCGATCGCCAGGGCGCAAAGAACCGCAAGTCCGACTGACAGCTTGAATCCGAATCTCATCTCGCTCCTCTCGATGACGGCAATCCCAGGTGCCGCCGTGTGTCAGGTCCGTTGACGAGCGTCAACGCCAAGCCAAATGCAGCTAAGGACCAATCCAAGGACCAATCTACTCCCGGGGGAGTAGGATTGTCAAGATGTTATCGGTAACTCACGTGGCTGGCACGTTCAGAAATGCCTTTGCCAAGCCGTATTAGCCCTACATAGCCACCTTCAACTTGGGCAGAAAATGCCTCTCCTGTGGTATCAGTATCATCGATTTGCAAATCCGAAGGGGAGCTTGACCGGTAGCCATGCGAGTCACCATCCGAGACGTTGCGAGCGCCATCGGCGTCTCGCCGATGACCGTGTCGCGGGTCATCAACGACAGCCCGCGGGTCAGCGAGCAGACGCGTCGTCGCGTCGAAGATGCGATCGAGGAGCTCGGTTTCGTCCCCAACCAGCTTGCACGAGGCCTGTCGCGTCGGGAGACGCGAGCGCTTGGAGCGATCATCCCCGATATCGCCAACCCCTTCTTCACGATGGTCATTCGGGGTGCCGAGCAGGTTGCTTGGCGCGCTGGCTATCACCTGATCCTCTGCAACACCCACGCCGAGCTCGAGCGCGAGCTCGGCTACGTCGAAGACATGCTCGCCTTTCAGGTCGATGGGGTTCTGCTGGCACCGGTGAGCGACCGCTCTAGCCCGCATCTGCGGCTGCTCAATCGCAACAACATGCCCTTTGTCCTGGTCGACCGCTCAGTTGCCGGGTACGACGGGGATCTCGTTCAGGGAGACAGCGAGGGCGGGGCACGGCGCCTGGTCGAGCACCTGGTTGAGCTGGGGCACCGGCGCATCGGCATGGTCACCGAGGCGGAGGACGTCTCAACCGCTCGTGATCGGCTCGGCGGCTATCGCGCCGCGCTCGACGCCGCGGGGATCGCGATCGCTCCAGAGCTGATCGCCGTCGCCAGCGCCGTCGATCCTGGCCCGGCCCGTGAGGCCACGCTCGCCCTGCTCGATCTCCCACAGCCTCCCTCGGCGATCTTCTCGGTCAACAACGTCGCGGCTGTCGGCATCGCTGAGGCAGCGCGCTCGCGGGGGCTCGAGATACCGCGGGACCTGGCCGTTGTCTGCTTCGACGACATCGAATACCTCTCCAGGTTTCATCCGTTTCTGACCGTGATGGCACAGCCGGCGGAGACCTTCGGCACCTTGGCGACGCAGCTGCTCCTCGATCGGCTCGCAGGACGGGTGGAGCCTCGGGGCCGGGTCGTCGTGCTCCCGCCGGAATTTGTCGAGCGTGAATCCTGCGGGGCCCAAATCGCGGTGCCGGGATGAGATTTGGCGGCATCGAGGCAGGCGGGACGAGGTGGACCTGCGCGGTCGGTGACGGCGATGGCCGCGTGGCGAGGTCGGAGACCTTCCCGACGACGACGCCCGCGGAGACGATCGGCCGCGCCGTCGACTTCTTCCGGGTCGACGGCGGTCTCTCCGCTCTGGGAGTCGGAAGCTTCGGCCCGGTCGAGGTCGACCGGGCCTCTCCGAACTGGGGCTGCATCACCACCACGCCGAAGCCCGGATGGTCCGGTACTCCTCTCGGGTCGAGCCTCGGTGCGGCGCTGGATGTTCCGATTGGCTTCGACACGGACGTGAATGCCGCGGCGATCGGCGAGTGGCGTTGGGGCGCCGCGGTGGGGCTCGATACCTTCTGCTACGTAACCGTGGGGACCGGGATAGGCGGCGGCTCGATCGTCAATGGCCGCCCGATTCACGGGCTGGTTCACCCGGAGTTCGGACACATCCGCATCCCGCACGACTGGGATCGTGATCCGTTCGAAGGCTCCTGTCCCTATCACGGCGACTGCCTCGAGGGACTCGCGTCGGGGGAGGCACTGCGCACGCGGTGGGGGAGACCGGCGGAGCAGCTGGCGGACGAACGGGCTTGGCAGCTCGAGGCCGAGTACCTGGCCCTTGGCTTGCTCAACCTCGTCCTGACGTTGTCTCCCGAAAGGATCGTTCTCGGCGGGGGAGTCACTGCAGCTCCGGGCCTCTTGGAATCAGTTCGCGGTCGCCTCAGGGAGCTCATCGCTGGCTACATCGAGGCACCCCAGTTGAATGCCGACATCGACCGCTACGTGATCGGGCCCACGCTGGGGGATCGCGCCGGTGTCCTCGGAGCGATTGAGCTCGGAAGAACCGCGGCCGGTCATCCACGGGCAGCCTGACGCTGATCGCGAGCCCGACCTGATCATCGATCGCACGATCGCCTTGCCCCGATGAGCACCGCGACCGCTACGCACGCCTTGGCCGCAAGGCCCTAGATGAGGGATGGGACCCTGCGCCGTCCGCGAACCGCTTGATGTCGTGAATGGTCGTGAAGTAGTCCTCCGACACGGCCTGACGGAAGATCAGCTCCGCCGCGTGCGTGAGGCCGAGGTTGACACGACCGACGGCGGGGACGCCGGCCCGCAGCAGCTTGCGGTAATACGCAACCCCCTCGTCGCGCAGCGGGTCGAGCTCGTTCACCGTGATCACGTGGGGCGGCAGGCCGGCGAGGTCCGCCTCGATGGCGAAGTGCGGCCAGCACAGCGGGTTCTCGGCATTGGCACCGGTCGGGTCGTAGGTCGCTACGAGCAGGTCGAGGATCTCGCAGGAGATGACGTAGCCATTGTTCTCCACGAGCGACGGGAGGTCCCGGAGCTGTCGCGCCTCGTCCCAGTGGTACCCGCCGCTGATGTAGGGCACGACGGCATAGACGCCGTCGATGCAGTCGATGTAACCGTCTCGCCGCGCTTGGAGGGCGCTGGCCAAGGCGAGGTTCCCGCCGCCGGACTCACCCTCCAGCACGATCCGCGTGATGCCCAGCCGCTCGCGGTTGGAATGGACCCACCTCACGGCGCTGCCGCAATCGTTCAAGCCGGACGGGAAGGGATTCAGCCCGGCGGCGCCATGGGCGTTCCGGAAGTCGACACCCACGACGACCATCCCGGTGGCAGCCAGATCCTCGCACCAACGCCGATGGACCTTGTTGAACGCGTTCAGGATCGTCATCGCGCCGCCGTGCAGATAGACCACGCAGGGCGATGGAGCGTCGCTGTCCGGGGAGCGGTAAATGCGCAGGGGGATGTCGTTGCCGTCCACACCGACGATCGTCTCCGTCGTGCAGCTGACGTCATCGCGGTCTCCGGGCAGCTCGTTCGGAATCGCCTCGTATAGGTCCTCGAAGCCCTCGTGAGCCTCCTTGACCCACTCGGCCAGCCTCTCGGGGGACGCCGTGCGATCGATGGCCGGTTCCTCGGCTGGACCGTCGAGGCTCACCTCCGCGAGCGCCTTCAGCAAGGTCGGCTTCAAGCGCGGATCCGCGTGGAGAACCGCCTCAGGGTCCAGTAGGCGCCCGGCCCTCCCAAGATGGGGGGAGATGCTCGATGAGCTCATCATCGGCACTCAAGACTATGAAATCCCCTCATAACTATGAAATATACATCAAGATCTGGCGTGACGCCTTCCGCGTTTAATAGGCCCGCGTGCGAGTGGGCTCCACCCGGATGACCGCGGAGTAGTCGGCGAACAGGTCCTCGGGCGTCAGCTCGGCCGAGCGCATCGCCTCCTCGTACTTGTCCACGTAGACGGCGGCCTCCTGCTCGCCGATCGGGTCGGGATCGAGGGTGGCGACGCCCTCGATGGTGAGAATGCCGCCGTCGCCATCGGCCTCCCGGTCGATGTCCAGATGCAGCGCAACCCTGGGGTTGCCGCGCAGGTTGCGGATCTTCTGGCTGTCGGGTTGGCTCACGATGAGGAAGCTGGTCCCGTCCCAGAGGAAGCCGACCGGCGACGCCTGGGGTTGTCCGTCGGACCGGACGGTCGTGATCCAGATCTCGTGCTCGCCCAGAAGCCGCTGCTCGGCTTGGGCGCTCTTGGTGTCATCGAGGCTGGGAAGCATCAGGCGGGTCTCCTCGCTGTCGTCGGGGTTGGCTCAGCGATCATCGCATCCGGCTCCTGCGTCCCCGGAGGGAGTCACCGCCCCTCAATGATCATGGTCGGGAACGCTGCTCGCGATTTGCTCCCGCCGGTCGCGGCGTAGGCAACGCCCCTGGGGCGACCTGAGGTCTGAGGGGTCGATTCGTGGCCCTGAACCGCCCGGGTCCACCGGCAGCGGCTGGTCCTTCGCCAACCTCAACTCACCGGAACTGAGACAGATCAGACCAGCACTCCGAAGTGCCCAGATTCCATGCGGGCTTGAGTACCTGCGCTTGCATTCCTACTCCCGAGGGAGTAGTTTCTGAAACGATTCAAGTAGAACCCCAAGGACGGAGGAGAAATGAGGAATCGACTTAGGTCGGGGCTCGCGCTGCTGCTCGCGTGCGGCCTGGCGATTGGCGTGTCCGCCTGCGGCGGTAGTGACGACAGCACGGGCGCTAGCGCCAATTCTGCGGAGCTGAGTGGGACGGTCACGGTTTGGGACTTCTACACGGATACCTTCCCCGTATGGACTGACATTAACGAGCAGCTCTTGGCTGAATTCGAAAGGAAGTACCCGAACGTCACGGTCGACCAGGTTCCGCAGCCGCTCGAAGGATACGAAGCAAACTATCGGGCGGCTTTCGCCGCGCACCAAGGTCCTGACGTCGTGATGATGGCCACCGGCGCGTTAGGTGTCTTGAGCTTTGCCAAAGGCCTCGAAGTGTTAAACGATCGGGTTTCGCCGGGGATGCAGGAAGAGATCACGAACTGGGGCAATGCCAGCGCGGGTTTCAACTCCGAAGGAGATCACTACGGGGTCCCAATCGGAACGGCGGGCCAAATCTACTATTACAACAAGAAGCTGTTCGCGAAAGCCGGTCTACCACGCGAGTTTCAGCCAGACACGTGGGACGAAGTGCTGGAGGCTGGCGAAAGACTGCAGGCGGCCGGGATTCAGCCGTTCACCGGCGGCAACAAGGAGGGGTTCGAAAACCAGTGGTGGTTCTCGACCGGATGGCAGTCCGAAAACACCGCGGAAGAGGCGGTTGAACTGGGCGAAGGCAAAATCCCCTTTACCGATGAGCTCGTAACCAAAGCCTTCGGCCCGGAGGTGATGATGCAGGAAGCCGGGCTCTACCCCGAGGATAGGTTCACGACGCCGCTGTTCCCCGACGGCGTTGCACGGTTCGGCGACGAAGAAGGAGCGATGATGCTCGGTTTGATGGGAGTCACCGCATACTGGGGTGAATACAACAAAGCACTAGGTGAAAAGAATGTTGGGATGTTCCTCCCACCGGGCAGCAACTACTTCGGCACCGAAGCCGAATATGTCTGGTCGATTCCGACCTTCGCCGAGGACAAGGAGGCGGCTTGGGCGTTCATCGAGTTCATGGCGAGCAAGGAGAGCATCACCAAATTCGTCAACGCCGGAGCGTTCCTGCCGAATCGCAAGGACGTAGTTCTTCCTGCCAGTGCGCCTGAACAGGCCGCGCAGTTGGTCGAGTGGAATCAAGGCGACGAACAGCTCAAACAAGCCTCCACGGCCCTCTCCGTGGTGCCCGCTCAGGTGCTCTTTGGCCCTCTGCCATTGGAAGTCAATCAGGCACTGCAGGGCCGAACTTCCCTCGAGGAGGCCCAAAAGGCGATGCAGGGGGCGGCCGAAAAGTCCTCTCCATAGGTAGACCAGACAGGTGCGGCGCGATCCCCGACGCGCCGCACCCTGTAGGAAGGAGATTCGGTTGAATATCAATGTGGTGCCAGAGCGTAGTGACGTGCACGGGTTCGCTTTACCTGGATTCGAGCCAGTCGTCCGCGAGTTCGAGCGGAACTTCGCGGAGCGGGGGGAGTTGGGTGCAGCCTTCGCGGCGGTTCACGACGGCGAGATGGTCGTGGACCTCTGGGGGGGCGTGGCTGACCGTGCGGCGCAGTGTGCGTGGAATAGGGACACTCTGGTAATGATCTTTTCAGGCAGTAAGGCGCTGGTTGCAGTTTGCCTGCTGATGCTGATCGATCGCAACCGACTCGAGTTGGACGTACCGGTGGCAACGTACTGGCCGGAGTTCGCTGCGGCCGGCAAGGATCAGATAACTGTGCGGCAGGTCGTGACGCACACTGCCGGCTTGCCTGGATTGGCGACCCCAATCACACACAAAGATCTTCTCGACGACCGCCGAATGGCCGCGTTGGTCGCATCGGAAGCTCAACTCGATGTCAGCAGCGCCATGCGCTCCTATCACGCGCTGACCTATGGCTGGCTCTGTGGAGAGCTAGTACGTCGCATTGACGGTCGGAGCGTCGGGCGCTTTTTCGAGGACGAGGTCGCTGGGCCGTTAGGACTCGATATCTACTTGGGTTTGCCTGAGAAGTTGGAGGCACGGGTTTCGCGGCTCGAGCCGGGATGGGATGAGGGCATGGCCTTTTTCGATCCGCGGCAGATTGAGGATGACCCGCACGCCCGAGCAGTCCTGGCCAACCCCGTCTTCTTCCGACCATTTCCCTGGAATGACGGAGAGTTTCAGACAGCAGAGATTCCAGCGGTAAACGCGATCGGGACGATGCGGGCGATAGCGTCACTATTCGGCAAACTTGACACCCTGATGTCGCGTCAGACGATGGATCTCGGCCGTTGCGAGTTGGAGCGGTGGGATGATCCAGTCACGCAGGATTTGTCTGCGTATGGGGTGGGGTTCTTAGTCGATTGCAGGCCTCCGTTGCGTTTAGGGCCGCCGCTCGACGCGTTTGGCCACGACGGAGCGGGTGGCTCGGTGCATGGGGCGTGGCCGACGCAGCGGGTCGGGTTTTCATATGCCCCGAACCTATTGCGCATCAACGTCGTCGATCCACGCTCAGAGGCTCTCTTGCGAGCGCTCTACGAATGCGTGGTGGCCTGATCAGATCGGCGACCTTGCTGGTACGACATCGGACATTCTCGGCCGATCTGCGAATAAGGCGGTGAGGTGATGTCACGGTCGCATGCCGCTCAGGTCCACGGATTTGCGGCGGCAGGATTCGAGCGCGTCGCGGACGCCTTTACTTGCAATATCGCTGAACGCGGTGAGGTCGGTGCGGCGTTTGCCGCCTATCGCGACGGGGAACTGGTGGTGAACCTGTGGGGCGGCCTTGCGGATCGTCGTCGTAACGTTGCCTGGCAAGAGAACACTCTGGTGGGAGTGTTCTCGGGGACGAAGGGCCTCGTGGCGACCTGCATGCTACTGCTGGTCGAGCGTGAAGAACTCATGCTGGACTCTCCGGTATGCCGGTATTGGCCCGAGTTTTCTGCCAACGGCAAGGACCACATTCTCGTTCGGGACGTTGTTTCCCACCAGGCCGGCCTCCCCGGACTGGTGACGCCCGTCGGGATCGAGGAAGCAACCGACGACGTGCGAATGGCAAGGTTGTTGGCCGCCCAGCATCCCCTCACGACACCGAGCGATGGTCCTCGCTACCACGCAATGACCTTCGGGTGGCTTTGTGGTGAGTTAGTAAGGCGCGTTGATGGCCGTAGCATCGGACGCTTCCTGAGGGAGGAGGTTGCCGAACCTCTAGATCTAGAGGTCTGGATCGGCCTGCCCGCGGGACTTGAGGACCGAGTGGCTCTCCTCGAGCGCGACCCTGAGTTTGATCGGGAACAAGCCCAGATCATCGCGAACGACGATGCCGATCGGATCGTGTGGTCAATCCTGTCAAACCCCCCGCGATTCTCAGACGGGGAGTTGGCAGCGAACCTTCCTTTGTGGCATGCAGCGGAGATCCCGGCGACGAATGGGATCGTGACGGCGCGCTCGCTGGCTCGCCTCTATGGGTGTCTTGCTCGGCGGGGTGCGATCGAAGGCGTGCGGCTCTTGTCGCCGGACACCCTAGATCTGGTACGTGGCTGCGTGGCGCGCGGGACCGATCCGTATTTTGGGAAACTCGCATACGCCATGGGATTTCAGGTACAGACCAGCAAGATGGAGCTCGGCCCGCCGGCGGACGCCTTTGGCCACACGGGTGCGGGCGGCTCGGTGCATGGCGCTTGGCCGAGTTTGCGAACCGGCTTCTCCTATGCGCCGAATCTTCTCGGTAGCCTCGCAGTAAGTGATCCGCGGGCCGAGGCTCTCCTCGGTGCATTGCATGTCGATGTCATGGCTCAGGCCGAGCAGCCTTCGGATCCCGCGTAAAGGATTGCCGGCAGCGCGCCCTCGGAGAGCTGGCAGGCTAGTTGTGGCCACTCCATGAGCTTTAGTCACCAACCGCGTTGGACCCGCATACATCTGCGGGTCCAACGCGGTTGGGATCTAGGAGAAGCAAGGACTATACACACTATACGACCTTCGGAGTAGAAAAACTGAAAGGCTTCAATTCTCCTCGATGCGTGTCCGACAGGAACGCGACGCCCCGTCGACGACGGCCGACGATGCTTCACCGAATACTTCTGCCTCGACTAGATGCGCGGGGGTGCCGTGGACTCGCGGACGACGAGCTCCGGCGAGAAGGCGACTCTCTTGTGGCGATGTGGCCAGCTCATGGCCTCGTCGAGTACCATCCGCGCCGCCTTTTGGCCGAGCTCGAAGGCTGGTTGCCTAATCGAAGTCAAGGGGACGAAGGCCATCGTCGCATAGGCGATGTCGTCATAGCCCACGATGGAGATGTCTCCAGGCACCTGGTAGCCAGCCGCCAACAGGGCGTGCTCCGCACCGAGCGCGAGCAGGTCGTTGCCGCAGAAGATCGCCGACGGCCGACGCTTTCGCCCGAGAAGTTGCTGGGCTGCCTGTTCACCGGCGGCGATCGTCATGGAGTCCGTCTCAATGTCATCGCTCTTGCGGAGGGTGAGCCCGGCTTGCTCGAGGGCGCCCAGGAAGCCGATGCGACGGTCAGCGCACTGGTTCCATTCCTTCGGGCCGTTGATCAAGCCAATGCGAGCGTGTCCAAGTTCGATCAGGTGGGCGGCGGCAAGCCCGCCACCGACGACGTCATCAATCGCGGCGCTGCATTGACCCCGGCGCGAACCGCGGGCGTCGAGCTGTATCACCGGAGTCCCGCGGTTTCGCAGTTCGTTGTAGAGCTTCGAGGTGCTGCGATTCTCGCGCGTTGCCAGGATCCCGGTCACCCGCTGTTCCTCGAGAAGGCGCAACTGGCGGTGTTCGCCCATCGGGTCCCCGGTCAAGCCACAAACAATCACGAGGTAGTCGACTTCGTTCGCTGCGCTCTCGACACCGCGGTACACCTCAGCGAAGAACGGGTTGGCGATGTCGGGCACCACCAGGCCAATCGCCGGGCTGCTGGAGCCGGTCAGTTGCCGCGCCGCACCGTTTCGAACGAACCCGATTTCATCCATCACGTCGCGGATCGCCGCGAGGGTGTCATCGGCGACGATCTCCGGTCGGTTGAGCGCGTTGGAAACCGTCCCGACGGCGACTCCGGCTCGCTCTGCGACGTCCAAGATCGTTAGGCGCTTCACCGCAGGCCTGAGCTTAGCCGGCGATGGAGCATCGAGGGAAGCAAGGACGTGCTCGAGTGCTACACCCCCGCTCAGCCGATTCCTGCGCGAAGCACTGTCGCCGCTCTCGTAGCTCGGCTTCCAGCCGAGCTTGGTTGTTTGTTCGACCTGCGACTTCTCGCTTGCGGCGCGAGCGATCGCATTTTTATTGTGCCTGCGGTGCCTAAAACACGCCCCTAGACAGCATCGAATAGCCCAATGGCTGAATCAAATGACCTCTAAGGAGGGTGCAGGCCCCGAGTGAAATCGGCTTGCACGGCCAAACTGTCCATGGGCACGGCTGGTTTCGAACCAGCGACCTCTCGCGTGTGAAGCGAGCGCTCTCCCACTGAGCTACGCGCCCTGTCGGCGGATTCTACGGGCATCGCCTCGAAGCGGTCCTTCACCGCTCGAGGGTGCTCCATCAAGCTCGCTCCGTGCCTGAGTACGACGGCGGTCCTCAAACGTTGGTCCAGAAAAGTCGGTATCGGGGTTGAGAATTTTAAGTAAAGGGCAGATCGTCGGTCTGGAAGGTCCACGCGTTTGGAAACCCGATGGAAGGAGCAACGTGAGTGGAGCGATAGACAGATCGATGAGGTGGGTCGCCACTGCGGGGCTCTTGGCCGTTTGCGCGATCCTGCTCGTGGCTGGGCAGGCGCGGGCGGCGAGCTTCCCGGGAGGAGGCAGCACCTTCTCGGGCAGCGCCGAAGGGTGGAAGGTGGCGGGCACGCCCGTCTGCAACATCGGCCTTGGCGGCCTCTGCACGGCCACGGCGGGTTTTGACGGGGCGAACGGGAACCCGGCCGGCTCGCTGGCCGCGACGACCACCGTGCTCGCCAACGTCGGCGGGTTGTTCAAATCGACAGCGGTCTTCGAATCGCCGAACTTCACGGCGACCGAAGGGGGGCCGGCAACGTTGTCGCTGGACCGGCAGTTGGCCTCGGGCAGCCTGCTCGACCTGACCCCGCAGCTGACCTACACGGCGACGCTGGTCGACCGCACCGGCGGCGACAGCACCGACGTGATCACCGACACGATGAGCGCTTCGGCCGAAACGTTCGCCAGCAAAGAGGCCGCGACCAAACTGGTCGCCGGCCACACCTACGCGATCCTGATCGACTCGGAAACCAGCTCGTCGGTGGCGAACGTCGGTCTGCTCGGCTCGGCCACGGCCCGCTTCGACAACGTTTCCCTGACGGTCGGCAGCTCCGGTGGCGGCGGCGGTGGTGCCGGCAACGGCGGCGGCAGCCTCACCGACGCCCGCCTCACGACCCTGATGCGGTCGAGCCTGATCGGTCCGGCGATTCTCAAGAAAGGCAAGCGCATCTTCGTCAAGGCGAAGTGCCCGGCCAAAGTCGGCCGCGCCTGCCGGGTCACGGTCCAGGGGCTGCTGAAGAAGGGCAAGCCCGCGACGACCAAGCGCACGGCGAAAATCCCCAAGGGCAAGACCAAGCAGCTGGTCCTGAGGGTGAAGCCGAAGCTGAAGAGCAAGCTGATGAAAAAGCAGAACCTGCTCTTCAAGGAGTCCGTCAAGGCGGGCTCCGCCAAGGCGACCGTCTACAAGCGCCTGAAGCTGATCAAGCGCTAAGTAGCCAGGCCGGGTCGAGGGAGGGGGCCATCCCCTCCCTCTTCCTGCTCGGAGCGCTTGCGCAGCGCCAGGCCGACGAAGGGAAAGACCAGGGTCGAGAGCATCGCGGCGCCGACCAGCCCGGCCGCGGTCGAGGTCTTCATGTTCCCCGTTTCGGTTGCGATCGTCGTGATCGCGACGACGAGCGGGAGCTCGGTCGCCGAGTAGAACGCGAGCGCCGCCCGGTCGCGGGCACTGAGGACGCCGCGGTAGAGCAGCAGCGCCGGCGCTCCGCGGACGACGAGGAAGAGGGCGAAGAAGAGGAACAGCTTGGCGATCGCTTCGGCCGAGCCCAGCGCCTCCAGGTCGAAGGCGATGCCGCTGGTGACGAAGAAGAACGGCACGAAGAAGCCGAACCCGACCGCGGTCAGCTTCGACTCGAAGATCCTGACCTCTTGCCCCTTCAAGGCCAGTCGCGTGATCATCCCCGCCACGAAGCCGCCGAGCAGGATGTCGAGTCCGAGCTCCCCGGCCAGGAGGACGAGGCCGAAGACCAGCACGACGGTGACCCGCACCGCCAGCTGGCTGCTCGCCTCGAAGGTGCGCTCCAGGGCTGGCCAGCCTCGCCAGGCGTAGCGGATCGAGCCCACCGCGAGGACCAGGGCGAGGGCGACGAAGCCGAGCAGGATCACGGCCTCGTGCAGGGGGTTGGTGGTCGAGAGGACCAGGGTCACCAGCAGGATCGGGCCGAACTCGCCGGCGCCGCCGGCGGCCAACAGGTAGGTGCCGAAGCGGGTTTTCAGCTCGCCGTTGTCGCGCAGGATCGGGATCAGGGTGCCGATCGCCGTCGTTGCCATCGCCGAGCCGGTGTAGAGGAAGGAGACGATGATCCCGGCGGCCGCAAGGATGCCGCCGATCCCGTAGGCGAGCCCGACCGAGAGCACCCAGCCGAGGGCGCCGAGCTTCATCGGCAGGCCCTTGATCCGATCGAAATCGATCTCGTAGCCGGCGAAGAAGAACAGCATTCCCAGCCCGAGGTTGGAGAAGAAGTCGATGAATTCGTCGGTCTTCGCGAGGTCGAGAATTTCCGGGCCGATCAGGATGCCGAGAATCAGCTCCAGCACCACCACCGGCGGCGCGAAGCGCTTCGGCACCGCGGCGACGATGATCGCCGAGACCGCCGCCACGACGACGATCGCGAAGAACGACCCAGCATCGACGTCGATCACGGCGAGGGGCAGAGGCAGGGCGAGCAAGTGCGCATCCTACGTTGGCCCGGTAGGATCGGCAACGGACCGTGCTAGGCGGGGAATCAGCGGTGCCCTGTAACCCGCAATCCGCTCTAGCGGGGCCGAATTCCCGTTCCGAGGGACTGGCCGTCGGGGTCAGTGCGTTGCGGCGGTGTTGACGGTCGGGTCCTGCGCGACGTGGGCACGCGAATCAGGTCAGGTCCGGAAGGAAGCAGCCTTAAGCGGATGCCGCGGGTGCCGCAGGTGAGCCCGGCTCGAGCCATAAGCGACGGACACGCCCGGTGACCTCGTCTCAGAGGCGGGTGCACGGTCCATAACTTCATCGAGGCTCCCGGTCTTTGGACCGGGAGCCGGAGCCTCAGCGGTTGGATACGAGGTGCTGGACCAGCACGAGGATCACCAGCGCTTGAATTGCCGCTACCAGCGCCATTACTCGTCGTTGCCCGCTGCCGCCAGGATCCACTCGGCGACCCCCGGGTCCATCCAGTAGCGGACTTCCTGGTGCTGGTCGTCCCATTCCAGATCCCACGGCTTCAGCCCGTCGTAGCGGTGCTTCGATCGGCGCCCGAACGCGCCAAACGTTCCGGCCATGCTCTTCGATCCCGTGGTGATTCCCAGGGCGTTTTTGAGGTCGTTCGTATACAGCCACGTTCCGGCGTGATTCGCCATGAACTCGAGCAGCGTCCGGTGCCTCGTTTCTGACTCGAGATACATCCTCGCGACGAGGTCGGCATCCAAAGACACCTTGGTGCCTTGTGCTTCAGAGAGTACTTCCGGTGCTTCGTAGCTAACTTCATCCCACTGGGCCAAGAGCCTGATTACTCTAGGAACAAGGTCTTCGCGGACAGGAACCTGGACGTACCGTGGTGGAGAAGGTTCATCTACCATAACCACAGCGTAGCAGGAAGCATTGCTTACTGACTGCTTCGTTCAGTCGATGAGGCGGGCGCTCATGCGGTTGACGGCGAAGCGCCAGGTGACGAGCGCGAAGCCGACGAGGAAGGCGAAGCGGAGGACGTCGACCGCCTCGAAGCCGAAGGCGCCGCCGCGGACCAGTTCGACCAGCTGGTGGAGGGGGTTGACGTTGGCGAGCACCTGGAACCCCTCGGGCAGACCGGAGATCGGGAAGAAGGTGCCGGCGACGAGGAAGAGCGGGGTGATGAACAGCGCCGTCACGTAGTTGAACTGGTCGATCTTGGCGACGACCGCCGCCATCGTGATCCCGAAGCCGGCGAAGCCGAGCGCGGTGACGAAAGCGAAGATCGGCACCAGCAGCATTCCCGGCGCTGGGTCGAGCCCCCAGAAGAAGGTGACGATCAGCGGCACGCAGCCGTAGACCGCGGAGCGGGTGGCGATCCAGATCATCTCCGCCGTGACCAGCTCCTCTACGTCGACCGGCGCCGCCAGGATCGCTTCGTAGGTGTTCTGGAAGCGGTGCTTGACGAAGGTGCCGAACATCGAGGGCAGGGCGGAGGAGAAGATCACCGCGGTCGCGACCATGCCGGTGCCGACGAACTGGATGTAGGGGATGCCCTCGACTTCGTCGATCAGGGTGGCGCCGAGGCCGAGCCCGAAGGCCAGCAGGTAGACCAGCGGTTCCAGCACGCTGGAGAAGGTCGTCCCCTTCCAATAGGTGCGGAAGTTGGCGACCTCGCGGCTCATCACGCCGGCGATCGCGGCCGGTTCCAGCCGCCGCATCGTTTTCGGGCGCGGCGTCAGGACCGACCCTGGGGCGGTCTCGGGCTGGGCGCTCACTCCGCCTCCTCGCCGGTCAGCAGCACGAAGACGTCCTCGAGCGTCGCCGCTCGGATCACGGCGTCCTCGGGGACCACCCCGTTCTCGGCCCGCTCGGAGCCGACGATCGCGATCGCGGGGCCAGCGGGGCGCACGCGCAGGCCCGCGGCCTCGGCGGCGGTGCGAAGCTCGGCCAGACGCGCCGGCGGGGCGTAGACCTCGGCGGTCTGGCGGCCGGCGTGCTGGGCGATCAGGTCGGTGGGGCGGCCGCGGCTGATGATCTTGCCCTGGTGCATCACCGCCACCTCGTCGGCGAGGCGCTCGGCCTCCTCGATGTAGTGCGTCGACATCAAGATCGTCGTCCCCCGCGAGCGCAGATCGTCGATCAGGGTCCAAAGCTCGGTGCGGATCTGGGGGTCGAGGCCGACGGTCGGCTCGTCGAGCAGGATCAGGTCCGGTTCGTGGACGAGGCCGCGGGCGAGCAGCAGGCGACGACGCATGCCGCCGGAAAGTTTGTCGACCTCGGCGTCGCGGCGGTCGGTGAGGCGGGCAATTTTGAGCGCCCGGTCGACGGCGGCGCCGACGTCGGCGACTCGGTAGAGGCGGGCGTAGACGGCGAGGTTGTCCTCGACGGTGACGTCGACGTCGAGGTTGTCGAGCTGGGGAACGACGCCCATCGCCGCCCTCGCGGGCTTCGATTCCTTCGGCAGGTCGAAGCCGAGCACTCGCAGCTTCCCCTCGTCGGCGATCGCCTGGCCGGTCAGCAGCCGCATCGTCGTCGACTTGCCGGCGCCGTTGGGCCCAAGCAAGCCGAGACAGATTCCCTCCGGCACCTCGAGATCGAGACCGTTCACCGCCGTGATCGGCCCGAAGCGCTTGACGACGCCGCTGAGTTCGATTGCCTCCATTCAGGAGGACGCTAGCCGACCACGCCCGCCGCCAGCCGCTCGGCCAGCCAGAGGTCGCAGAGCCAGTCGCGCGGGTCACCGTCCTTGCGGATCACGGCGATGCCGTCGGGCCCGCTGCGAACCTCGAGCCGTTTCGAGCTGGCCGCGAACCCCGCGCTCGGCTCGGCGACGATCACCTCGCTGGTGCCGGCGTCTTCATGGCCGCCGATCCGGACCATGACCTGGCGACCGTTGCGGGTGCCGCTGAGCACGGTCCAGCCGCGCAGCCGGTAGTCGAAGCCGGGCGATCCGAACCGCATCTCGAAGCCGCCCTCGGGGCGGTCGGTCACCGCCAGGCCCAGCGGTGCCATCGCCCGGTCGGTGAGAGCGTAGCTCTCCTCGATTGCGCCGCCGGGGCCGATCGCCCGGAAGGAGCCGTAGAGCGCGGCGAGCACGATCAGCGGGCCGCCGATCAGCAGCGGCAGGAACGATTCCAGCAGGTAGATCGCCGGCACGGTGAGGAAGATCAGGATCGTGACGACGATTGCCAGCCTTTGGCTGCGGCGGCCGACGTCCCACATCTCGTCGCGGGCGCGGACGGCGTCGGCGTCGATCGGGGCGATCGCCATCGCCGCCCAGAGGTTGGGCTCGGCCAGCGTCGTCGGGTTGTCGACCTGGCGGCCGCCTTCGGCCGCGGCGCGGCTGCTGGCGGCGCGCTCGCGGCCGGCGGCGCGCTCGAGGTCGGAACGCTGCAGGGCGAAGAGGACGAGGCAGAAGAGCGCGATCACGCCGAAGATCAAGCCGAGGGCGAGCTTTGGGTTGGGGTCGCCCTGTCCCATGGTGAGCGCGATCGCGGCGACCAGCGCGGCGACGACGAAGACGCCGACGATGCCGAAGGCCCCCGATCGCTTGAAGCCCCCTGACACGCGCGGCAGCCTACAGCGCCCCCGGCTGGAAGACTGGCGGCGTGTTGGACGAGCGCTGGATCAAATCGCTACACGTCGAGTCGATGCGCCGGCGTGACCTGCACGCCGAGCGCGAGCCGCACGTCCTCTTCCAGGCCTCGACGATCGGGGCGCTGCTCGAAGGCGCCTATGACGGCGACCTCAGCTTCGCCGAGCTGGCCGAGCATGGCGACCTCGGGCTGGGAACGCTGAATCGGCTCGACGGCGAGATGATCGCCCTCGACGGCGATTTCTGGCGCGCCGACGTCGAGGGCCGGGTCCACCCGATCGCCCCCGAGGCGAAGACGCCGTTCGCGGTGGTGACCAGGTTCGAGCCGGCGATCGAAGCGCGGGTCGGGGGAGGGCTTGCCCACCAGGAGCTGTTGACCCGCCTCGACGAGCTGGTCCCGGCCGGCGCCTCCTCCTGCGCGGTCCGCCTCGACGGCGAGTTCGCCCTGGTCCGGGCCCGCTCGGTCCCGCCCCAGCAGCCGCCCTACCGGCCGCTGATCGAGGTCGTCGCCGAGCAGAACGTGTTCGAGCTGAGCGAGGTCACCGGGACGATGCTCGGCTTCCGCTTCCCCGCCTACGTGGAGGGGATCGAGGTCGCTGGCTATCACTTGCACTTCATCAGCGCGGATCGCAGCCGCGGCGGCCACGTGCTCGACTCGCGCAGCGCCGGGCCGCTGCGTGCCCAGGTCGACCCCTCCGACGACCTGCACATAGAGCTGCCGCCGTCGATCGACCTCGCCGACCCCGATCTGGCGGCCGCGACCCACGATGCGATCGTCCGCGCCGAGGGCGCCTAAAGCCCCGCGGTCGCACTTTTGTCCGCGGGGCGAGGCAACTACGACCTCAACGCTCAAGTTGCCCCCCGGAGCGGTCGACAGCGGAGATATGAAACTCGTCCCCGCCTCCTTCAAGCGTGAATTCTTCGCCGTCGGCCTGGTCCTGCTGCTGGGCGCCGCCGTCTGTCTGGGCGCTGCCGCCGGCACCTCTTCGGCACGACCCACCAGTAACACCGCGGTGATCCCCAACGGCAGCTACGGCGTCAACAAACCGGCGCGGGGCGAATACGTCTCCTTCACGGTCCGCAACCGCCGCGTCCGCGACCTCGAGCTGCAGATCCAGATCATCTGCCAGGCCTCGGACTCGCCGACCAGCGAACCGCGCTTCTTCACCGCCGGCGCCGAGGCACCCGAGGGGCGTCTCGTTCCCAACAACGGGAAGCTGATCCTCAACTGGCAGGAGCGCGGCAACGGTCGCCTCGGCCGCGTCCACGTGGAACTCAAGTTCGGCGTCCGTGACATCGCCAACGTCGGCGTCATCGTCCCCGAGGAGATCCTCCCCAGCGACGAACCCGACGACGCCCACGAGAGCTGTGACGGCGTCGGCGCCCTGCGCTTCCATCGCGGCTTCGAGCTGCCGCCGATGGCGCCGCTGCCCTAGCCGATCGACCTCGTCGTTAGCCGCCGCGGCCGCAGGGCTGCCAGGGTCGGGCGAAGAGGTCGTAGTCCTTCTTGATCGCGCTGAAGCGAAGCTCCGCGGCGCGGGGGCAGAACTGGGCCGGACGCTGCTCGTATTCGGCGACGAAGACCGCCTTGCCGGCCTCGACGAAGGGGCTGAACGCCTCGCACTCGTCGTAGGCGAAGCACTCCTCGACGACGGCGAAGTCGAAGTCGTCGACCAGCTGCCCGACCTGCGCCGGGTCGTTCTTCAGCGCCACCGCCATGCCCCGCCGGCGTACTTCGCGGGCGACCCAGCGGTTGAAGCGGAGCTGGTCGCGGCCGCTGAGCGGGAAGCCGGTCCGGTTCTGGTAGCCGGCGAGGTTGTCGGGCTCGACGGCGTCGAAGCCCTTGCGGGCGCAGAGGTCGAAGCGCTCGCGCAGGATCGGCGCCAGCGCTTCGATGCGCCGGATGTCCAGCCAGCGCTCGTCGGGATAGCCGGAGTAGAGCTTGCCGAGGACCCCTCGCGGGAAGCGGCCGGCGTCGGGCCGGTAGCTCTCCCAGGCCCCGACGTCGAGATAGCAGATCGCCTTTCGTCCCTCGCGATGCAGCTCGGAGACCGTCTTCGCCGAGGTTTCGAAGCCGTCGACCTCGTAGACGGCGGCGTCGACCGAGGTATCGATCCTGCCCTGCAGCTGCCACTGCCAGGCGGCGGTCGTCGGCTTCGGCAACCAGCGCCCGGCTTGCGCCGCGGCCGTTCCGGCGGTCGAGGAGAGGGCCAGCGTCAGGGCGGCGAGGAGAACGGCGACGATTTGGGTCCTGCGTTGCGGGGTCATGAAAACAGGCTAGGCCCGGCGCGCCGGGCGTGCGCCTACCCGAGGCTCAGCAGCGGCGGTAGACCCGCCAAGACTCGTTCTCGGCGACGAGGCGGAAGCCGGACGGTGGCTCGAGCGAGAAGTCGGTCGGGTCGTTGGGGTCGAGGATGAAGTTGTGGATCACGAACTGGGAGGCGGGGGCGACGAAGTAGCCGCGCTCAGGGACCTCTTCCTCGCTGGCGCTGACGATCTCCGTCGGCCTGACGTCGAGCCCGAAGGCGAGGCGGGGGACGGCGCGATGGTTGGGGACCGCGATCTTGCCGCAGAGCGGCTCGAAGGCGTCCGCGTCGACCAGGTCGGAGAGGTCGCCCTCGATCTGGGCTTGGTTGGTGAGGTCGGTGTCGACGCGGGAGTCGAGGTCCCACTGGTTGGGGATCCAGACGACGAACATCAGCGCCAGGATCCCGGCGAAGATCTGCCAGCGTTGGCGCCAGGGGTGGCCGGGCTCCAGCAGCCGCCAGCCGAGCAGGCCCAGCGCGGCGAAGATCGCCAGGATCGCGGCGGCGAGCATCGTGTAGCGGGGGAGGATCGCGAGGCCGCCGCAGGCAAGCAGCGCGAAGGCGAGCAGGGCGAGCCCGGCGGCGACGGCGCCGAGCGCCGAGCGGCGGCGCAGAAAGGCGAGCCCGAGCACAACCCCGCCGGCGGCGCCGACCATCCCGGGCCACTGCAGGACCTCGCCGAGCCGGCGCGGACCGTAGAGGACGAGGTCGACCGGGCCGGTCTGCCGTTCCAGCGTCTCGACCGTTTCTTTGGTCCCGGTCCAGGAGTAGAGCGGGTCGCCGGCGGTGATCGCGTCGAAGAGAACCCAGAGCACCGGCCCGGCGAGCGCGAGGACGGCCAGCCAGGCGAGCTCCGCGGTCCCCCGCCCCTGGCGCCAGACGAGCTTGCGATCGGCGAGGTCGAAGGCCAGCCAGAGCCAATAGACGCCGGCGAAGAGCCAGGCCTCGGGGCGCAGGAGTCCAGCCAGCGCGAGCAGCGCCAGCACCGGCCAGCCGGCGCGCGGGCGCTTGGCCTCGATCAGCAGCGCCGCCAGGCAGAAGGCGATGTAGGGGAGGTCGATGTAGGCACGCAGGCCGTTGGAGAGAAAGGGCGCGCGGGTGAGGACGATCGCGGCGGCGACGGCGCCGACCCAGCGGTCGAACCAGATCGCCCCAAGTCGGTAGACGAAGAACCCGATCAGCCCCAGCGAGGCGTAGGCGATCACCATCGTCACCGTGATCGCCCCGTCGCCCAGCGGCGTCGTCACCAGCCCGATCAGCTCAGTCAGCGGGTGCGGGGTCGGCGGCAGGGCTGAGCCGACGTCGGGGCCGATCCCGTGCGCGAGTTCGCGTCCCCAGACCAGGGCGTAAATGGTGTCGTAATTGGGGAAGCCGACCGGGAACAGCAGCAGTAGGACGGCACTCACCCCGGCGACCCAGGCGGCCGGCACCAGCCAGCTGGAGACCCTCGTTGGCACCGGCGCACGGTATCTGGGAACGAGAGAGCCCGTGGATACACTGGCCTTAGTCCCGATGTCAGCCGAGTCAACCTCCCTCTACCGCCGCCACCGCCCCGGATCCTTTGACGAGGTCGTGGGGCAGCAGCACGTGGTTCGCACCCTGAGCAACGCGGTCGAGCGGGACAAGGTCCACCACGCCTACCTCTTCGTCGGCTCGCGCGGGACCGGCAAGACCTCGATGGCGAAGATCCTCGCCCGCTCCCTCAACTGCGAGCGCGGCGGGCCGACGGTGAACCCCTGCGGAGAATGCGAGTCCTGCGTGACGATCGCGGCCGGCACCTCGATCGACGTGATCGAGATGGACGCCGCCTCCAACCGCTCGGTCGACGACGTCCGCGACCTGCGCGAGCGCGTCGCCTACGCCCCCGCCGGCGGTCACTGGAAGGTCTACATCCTCGACGAGGCGCACATGCTGACCAAAGAGGCCTGGAACGCGTTCCTGAAGACGCTCGAGGAGCCGCCGCCGAAAACCGTCTTCGTTCTCGCCACCACCGAGTCGCACAAGGTGATGGCGACGATCGCCGACCGCTGCCAGCGCTTCGACTTCCAGCGGCCTTCGCTGGAGCAGATCTCCGAGGTGCTGAATCGGGTCGCCGCGACCGAGTCGATACAGGTCGACGACGGCGCCGTGGCGACGATCGCCCGCTCCGCCTCGGGCAGCTTCCGCGACGCGCTCGGCACGCTTGATCAGCTGGTCGCCTTCGGCGGCAACGACGTCGGCCTCGACGAGGTGCTGGAGATGCTGGGCGCCGCCGACGCCGAGCTGCTCTTCGACGCGGTCGACGCGGTCGTGGCCGAGGACCCGAGGGCGGTCCTGCTCGGGGTCGAGAAGATGGCCCGCTCCGGTCGCGACCCCGGTCAGTTCGCCCGCGACCTGCTCGCGCACCTGCGCTTCCTGCTCGTCACCCAGACGACCGGCGAGGTGCCGAGCGCCTTTGTCGTCACCGCCACCGACTCGGCCCGTCTGCAAGCACAGGCGGCCGCCGTCGGTCCCGCCGCGCTTATAAGGACGATCGACGAGCTGGCCGACGCCCTCACCGCGGTGCGCGAGGGAGACGACGCTCGCATGGCGGTCGAGATCGCGCTGCTGAAAGCGGCGCGGCCTGATTTGGATCCGTCGACCGAGGGACTCTTGCGCAGGATCGAGCGGCTCGAGGCTCGGCTGACGGGTGGGGAGCAGCCAGCGGGTCCTGTCGCCGCAGGGGACCCCCCACCCCCTCCGGTAGCTAAAGCTTCCTCGGGGGTGGCCCCCCCTACGGCGCCACCCGCTGGAGATTCAGCTCCGGCACACGGGGTTGAGCCGGCCGAAGCGGCGGAGCCCGAGGTGGGGGAGGAGGTTCCGGCCGCGGCGCCTGAGGTCGCGGAGCAGGCGCAGGTGCCGGCCGCGGCGGAACCCGCGAGCCCGGAGCCTGAGCCTGCACCGGAGCCCGAGCCGCCAGCGGCCGCGGCGAGTGGCGATTTGTCGCTGGTCGAGATCCAGCGGATCTGGCCTGCAGTCCTGCAGAAGCTGGGGGAGACGGCGCCGGCGTTGGCGGCCACGTTCGAGGGTGTCCGGCCCGACGGGCTCGAGGGCGAGGAGCTCTCGATCGGGTTCCCCCCCGACAAGACCTTCAACAAACGCAAGGCCGAGGCGCCGGAGCGACGCGAAGCGCTGATCGCCGCGCTCGTCGCCGTCACCGGCCAGACCCTGCGGCCGACCTACGACCTGCTCGACGGCGAGGCGCCGGAGCCGGAGGCCGGCGAGGACGCCGACAAAGCTGATGGAGTGGACGAGGAAGAGCTGCTGCGGCGGCTGAAGAGCGAGTTCGACGCGGAGGAGGTCAGTTAGGTGGCACGTGGAGGTGGACCTGGCGGGTTCGACGTCAACGCGCTGATGAAACAGGCGCAGGAGATGCAGAGCCAGATGCTCGAGGCGCAGGAGAAACTGAAGGACGAAACCGTCGAGGCGAGCGCCGGCGGCGGCATGGTGAAGGTCGTGATGGGCGGCGATATGACCCTGCGCAGCATCGCCATCGACCCCGAGGCGATCGACCCCGAGGAGGCGGAGTTGCTGGCGGAGATGGTCCAGGCCGCGGTCAACGAGGGCCTGCGCGCGGCCCAGGAGTTGGCGGCCTCGAAGATGGGCGGAGTGACCGGTGGTCTCGGTGGAGGCATGGGCGGCGGTATCCCCGGTCTCGGCGGTTGAGCTGAGTTGAGCACCGAGGGTCCGGCACCGCTCGCGCGCCTCGTCGCCGAGCTCTCGCGACTGCCCGGGATCGGCCAGCGGACCGCGCAGCGGCTTGCCTTCCATCTGCTGCGGGCGCCCGACGAAGAGGCTTTCGCGCTCGGCGACGCGATCCGTGAAGTGAAGGAGAAGGTCGGCCTCTGCGAGGAGTGCTTCAACCTCGCCGAGGGCCCGCTCTGTCGGATCTGCGCCGACCACAACCGCGACCGGGCGACGATCTGCGTGGTCGAGGAACCGGCCGACGTGATCCCGCTCGAGCGCACCCACGAATACCGCGGCCTCTACCACGTGCTCGGCGGCGCCCTCTCGCCGATCGACGGCATCGACGCCGAGGACCTGAAGATCGCCGAGCTGCTGAGCCGGGTCGGTCGAGGAGGGATCGACGAGGTGGTGCTGGCGACGAACCCGACCACGACCGGGGAAGCCACCGCGCTCCACATCGCCGAACGCCTGCGCGGTCAGGTGACCGTGACCCGGCTCGCCAGCGGCCTGCCGGTCGGCGCCGACCTCGAGCACGCCGACGAGGTCACCCTCGGCAAGGCGCTCGCCGGTCGGCGCAGTCTCGACTAGTCGAGTTGGACTGAACATTCGTCCTGGACGTTCGTTTCTCCGCAAATAGCGGGTTCCTGCGCGCTCTGGTGTCCGCCGCTTCAGGCAGGGTCCGTGCGTGGCCTCGCAGGAGAGCAACGGCAACGGGTCAAACGGCGATGCTGGGGCTTCGCCCGCGGGTCGTCTTGCCCGTGACGTGGGAGCCCAGCAGGCGGCGTTGCTGGCACGCCTGGCCGAGGAGATCGGCACCGAGGACGGCGAAGCGTTCTCGATCGCGGCCCAGCAACTGGCTGGCGATTTCGGCGCCGTAACCGCGGCCGCGGTCGATGCCGCCTACGCGAAGGGAGTTGCCGCCGCGGCCGAGGCGGAACCGCTCCCCTGGTCGCCGCCCGAAGAGCTGCCGAGCCTCTACCAGCCCGGCCACATGCGCCGCCGTCTCGAACAGCTGATCGAGACCAACCGCCGCTACGGGCACCCGTTCGGGCTGGCGGTCTTCGACGCCTCCGGGCCGGGGACCCGCAACGGCGACCCCGGCGGCGGCCGCGAGACCGTGCTGGCGATGGTCGGCGCGGCGCTCCGCGACAGCATCAGGATCGTCGACGAAGCCTTCCGGCTCGAGGAGGACGCGATCTGCGTCCTCGCCCCCAACCTCGACACGGTCGAGGGAGTGAAGATGGCGGAGCGGCTGCTCAGCAGGCTCGACGAGCTGGAGCGGGCGGGGGGGCTGCGGATCGCTCTGGCGGCCGGCGTCGTCGCCTGCCCCGAGCACGGGGCCGAGGCCGACGCCCTCCTGCACAAGGCTGACGCGGCGCTCTGGCGAGCGCGTGCGGTGGGCCAACCGCTGGGCGTCGGACCGCTGCACGCCGCCTAAAGCCTGTGCAAGATCTCGGGCAGAACCCGTAAATCTGTCCATAACCCGTGTAAACCTGGAATTGCGGTGGAAGAATCCCCGCAGATGCCCGGGATCCGGACCAACGCAGCCGCAGAAGTTCTCGGCGTGAGCCCCAACACGCTGCGCAGTTGGGAGCGCCGCTACGGCTTCCCGACGCCGAAGCGCACGGTCGGCAACCATCGCAACTACGAGCTGGTGGAGCTGCAGACCCTGCGCGACGCGCTGGCCCAGACCGGCAACATCTCTTCGGCGATCGCGCTGGCGCAGCAGCGCCAGGACGCGCCCGCCAGCGGCGGCGAGCTGTTCGCCGCCTTCGAGGGCTTCGACGAGGCCGCCGCCGACCGCGCGATCGAGGAGAGCCTGGCGGTGCGGCCGCTGGAGCGCACGGTCGAGGAGCTGCTGCTGCCGGCGATCGACCAGCTCGCCGCCGACCCCGGTCGCGAAGCCGAGCTCGAATTCGCCGCCCGCTGGGCGACCGGCTGGCTGCACGGCGCCCGCCGCCTCGCCGCCACCGCCTCGCGCCCGGCCGGGATCCTGCTGCTCGACTCCAGCCGCGGCCAGGATGCCGAGGAGGTCCACGCGGGGGCGCTCGACCTGTCCTTGCGCCGCGCCGGCTTCCGCGTCCTGATGCTTTCCAACGAGCTCGGCGACGAGCGCCTCGAGCGCGCCCTCGGCGCCCTCGACCCGACCGCGATCATCCTCTGTGGCCCCGGTGCCGAGACCCAGGACGCTGTCCGGCTCGTCCGCAAGATTCGCGAGCTCGGCGTCGTCGCTCCGCTCTACGGCTTCCGCGCCGCCGGCCTGATCGGCGCCGCTGTCCCTTCGGCGGGGGAGAGCCCCAGCCAGGTCACCGGCATGCTCGGCGCGGACCTGCGTCGTCGCGCCACCCAGCAGCTCGCTTCCTAGGGGCGCGGGCTGCCCCCCACGCGGGCGCCGGCAGCGAAAAGCAGACGCAGGACGAGGAGTTGGCGGCGAGCAACCAAGTGACGGTTGCTCAAACAAGAGGAACGGCTACTGAGGAGCCGAGCGTCCCACAGCTTCAAGCGAGAGGCGCGGGGCCGACTCTGCTTTCAGATGACGAGGGACGTTTCGTGGGAGGGGCAGGTGGTTGCCTCTCCGGGATGTGGCCGAACGGCCCCTGTCGTGATTCCTGCACGCCATAGGCGGCTCGATATTCGGGAGCTATCCCCTTTAGGGGATGCAACAAATTCCCGGAGAGGCAACCACCAGCCCTCTCGTCAACCGCCCCGCAGCCCACATTTGTAACCCCCCTGTCACCCCCTGGAAACGATCTGGAAAAAGGCTGGAGAACGGGAGGTAACGGGTTCGTAGAAGTTCCGTGAACCCGCTTGACAGAGCCATATGCGGCCACAAACCTGGCCCCGAAATGGTTCAGTCAATGAAAGGAATCACTCGCATGAGCGATACGACGAGTGTGCCCACTCGGGGCACGCGGGCGTTCGGAGCGGGGCTTGCTTGCCTCGTGCTGGCGCTGATGGCCGCGCTCGGTCTCGCCTCCCAGGCGAAGGCCGATTTCACGACGGCGAAATGCGCCGGAGCGAACATCGACGCCAACGGCGCCAGTTTCGCCAAAGGCGCTCAGGAAGTCTTCAACTTCAACTTCAAGAACCTCTTCTGCGCCGGCTCCGGGCTCAACGTCGCCTACAACGCGAACGGGAGCGGTGCCGGAATCAGTGGAGCGCAGCTGCGCAACAGCAGCTCGCGGTTCTGGGGAACCGATGACCCGCCGACCCCGGCTCAGGTCGCGCTGATGAATTCGGGGGCGACCGAAGTCAGCCCCGGTGTCCTGCAGGCCGACACGAACGACGGCAACAACGGCAAAATCCACATCTACCCCGTTGCAGCCGGCGCGATCGCGCCGCTCGTCAACTTCCCCGAGGGTTGCAACCCCGAAGCTCTCGCCGACAAATACCGCACGGTCTCGGCCGCGCAGGTCACCGGCAACGCTGCCCTCAAAGGCATCGTCCGGGTGCGCTTCACCAAGGCCAAGTTCGCCAAAGTCTGGGCCGGCGAGGAAAACGCCAAATGGAGCGAAGCGTTCCCCGAACTCGCCGCCCAGGGCGCGCCCTGCGAAGTCCCGATCATCCGCGTCGTCCGCTTCGACAAATCCGGCACCACGTTCGGGTTCAAGGACTACCTGCGGACGATCGAGCCGGGCCGCGGCTGGACCACCACCTACGAGACCGGGGGCGGTTCGATCGGCAACCGTCAGTGGCCGAACGCCGAATTCGGCGCCGGTGGCCAGTGCGGCGCGACCGAAGCCCCGGGCAAACAGGCCGACACGGTCGACTACCTCACCTCGCAGTGCGAAAACGGCAACGGCGGCCTGGTCAAAAAAGTGATCGCCACCGATGGCTCGATCGGCTACTCGGACATCGCCACGGCCCGCAACGCCAGCCCGACGTTCGCGGTCAACGCAGCGCTGACCACGGCGCCGACCACCCCCTACTGGACCCAGGTCCAGAACGGGACCGTGACCGTCGGCTCGGCCCAGGAACTCGCCGGAGAAGGCTTTACCGAGCCCACCTTCGACGAAGTCAACGGGTTCCGGACCACGGCGGCCTCGACGCCGGCTCAGAAGGGCGCCAACTGCCTTTCCGCCGGCATCTTCAAAAACACCCCGACCAGCAGCACCGGCGACTGGTCCCAGACCAGTGGCGTCAACGCCAGTTCGGGCTTCGGGATCTGCACCCTGACCTACGCCCTCGTGTTCGACGACAACGCCGCCGTGTTCGGCAACACGCCCGAACAGGAGGGCAAAGCCCGCACCGTCAAGGACTACGAGGAAAGCATCGTCAGCGACGTCGGCCAGTCGCAGCTGTTCGCTGCGGACTACGCGCCGGTGCCCGCTCCGCTGCTGACCATCGCCCGCACCGCGGTCGCTGAAATCGGCTGGAACAAGGCCGGCTCCGGCGGCGGCAACACGCCTCCCTCCGGCGGCGGCGGCAACCCGCCTCCCCCCGGCGGCGGCACCGTGCTGCCCCCAAGCAACAAGTTCTCGGTCCCGCGCACGACGATCGCCTCCGACAAGGGGACCGCGACCTTCTCGGTCAAGCTCCCCGGCGCCGGCAAGCTCGACGTCCGCGGCAGCTTCAAGGCCGGCAAAAAGAAGGTCAACGCCGGCCAGGCGACGCTGACCGCCAGCAAGGCGGGCACGTTCAATGTGACCCTGAAACCGACCGCCGCTGCGAAGAAGGTGATGAACGAAAAGGGCAAGCTCAAGGTCTCGCTCAAGTTCACCTTCACGCCCACGGGCGGGACGGCTGGCACCTCGAGCAGCTCAGTGACGCTGAAGCTGGTCAAGAAATAGACGAGAGGCCCAAGGCCCCCTCCACCGGTACCGATGCAGCGCGGCGCCCGGCTCAGCAGAGCTCGGGCGCCGCGTCGGTGACGGGGGTTTACATCGCGTTCACCTCGGCGTCACCGATTCGCGATTGGCTGCCAGCAATATGAAAGACAAGGTCAACTTCAAGGAAATCGCCGGCTCGGTCGGCGGCCGCCTCGCGACGGTCGGGAAATGGTTCCTCAAGGACCCGCTGAACACGGCGCTGCTGCTCGCCTCGATCTTCCTCACGATCACCTTCTTCGTCCTGCTCGACCAGATCCAGCCGAGCTCGGCCGGGAAAAGGTCCCGCTCAGCCGCGTCTTCAAGCTGACGGAAGACAAACAGGTCGAGGTCGCGACGCTGCTCGACCAGGACTCCCGGGTGGTCATCGACACCGCCAACGGGCGCACCGTCTATGCCGCCTACCCGAGCTCCGATGCGCAGACCAACTCGCTGGTCAAAGCCCTCTCCGAAAGCGGCGCGGTTGTCACCATCGACCAGCAGGCCGACATCCCCTCGAAGCAGATCATGGTCCAGTTCCTGATCCCGATCCTGCTCCTCGTCTGCCTCTTCGTCCTCTTCACCCGGATCGGCCAGGACGGCGGCGCCGGCGCCTTCGCCGGCTTCTCCAAGTTCACCGGCAAGGGCCGCAAGCGCGGCGCCGACGCGCCCGACCGCACCACCTTCGCCAACGTCGCCGGCGCCGGCGAAGCGGTGGCCGAGCTGCGCGAGATCCGCGACTACCTGGCCGAACCGGGCAAATACGCGAGCGTCGGCGCCCGCGCGCCTAAGGGCGTGCTCCTGGTCGGCCCTCCCGGCACCGGCAAGACGCTGCTGGCGAAGGCGACCGCGGGTGAGGCGGACGCCGCCTTCTTCTCGCTCTCGGGCTCGGACTTCGTCGAGTCGCTGGTCGGGGTCGGCGCCGCCCGCGTCCGCGACCTCTTCGCGAAGGCACGCAAGATGGCGCCGGCGCTGATCTTCATCGACGAGCTCGACGCCGCCGGGCGTAAGCGCGGCGCCGGGGTCGGCCAGGGCAACGACGAGCGCGAGCAGACGCTGAACGCGATGCTGGTCGAGATGGACGGCTTCGGCGGCGACTCCGGCGTTGTCGTCCTCGCCGCCACCAACCGGCCCGACATTCTCGACCCGGCGCTGCTGCGGCCAGGCCGCTTCGACCGCCAGGTCACCATCGACGTCCCCGACGTCCACGGTCGCCTCGACATCCTCGCTCTGCACTGCGGAAAACGCCCGCTGGCGCCGGGCACCTCGCTCGAGCAGATCGCCAAACTGACCTCCGGCTTCAGCGGCGCCGAGCTCGCCAACGTGGTCAACGAGGCGGCGCTGCTGACGGTCCGAGAAGGGCGGACCGAGATGGACCAGCCGACCCTGGAGGAGGCGATCGATCGCGTCGTCGCCGGTCCCGCCCGCAAGAGCCACGTGCTGAGCGACGAGGAGCGCTGGGTAATCGCGATCCATGAGTCCGCCCATGCCGTCGTGATCCGCTCGACTGGGCAGAAGACCTCGACCCAGAAGCTCTCGATCGTCGCTCGCGGTCGTCAGATGGGGACCGCCGCCAACATGCTCACCGATCGCGACGCGGTGGTGATGCAGGAACCGGACATGCGCCGCCACCTGATCGCGATCGTCTCCGGGTTCGCCGCCGAGCGGATCGAGTTCGGGGTCGTCTCCACCGGCGTCCACGACGACCTCCACGTCGCCACCGGTCTGGCCCGCCAGATGGTCACCTCCTACGGGATGTCGGAGGCGCTCGGCCCGGTTACGATCGGCGAGAAGGCTGGCGAGGTCTTCCTCGGTGCGTCGCTGCAGGAACTCGGCTCGGTCGGCCCCGCGACCTTGGAGCTGATCGACCGCGAGGTCGAGCGGATCGTGAAGGAGTCGGTCGTCCAGGCCGAAGAGATCCTGCGCCGCAACTGGAGCGCGGTTTACGAGACCGCGAACTCGCTGGTCGAGCACGAGACCCTCTCCGGCCACGCGCTCGACGCCGTCCTCGCCTCAGTCGAGCTGACCCTGCTTGACCTCGGTCGGCTCCGCGAGGAGGAGGGGGAGGGCAAGACGCAGGAGTTCGAGGCGCAGGCGGACGGTGAGTAGGGCGACGACAGCGGCGCTGCTGGCTCTCGCGCTCCTCTCGTCCATCGCCCTGGCGCCGCGCACGGCCAGGGCCGACCCGCTGATCTGGCGCCTCGAGCAACCGTCCCCCCCGGCTGGGGTCCCGTTCAACGTCCCGCTCGGCGCCCCCGGCGACCTCGCCTTCTGGGCTGCCAACCGTGGCCTGATGACGGTCGAAGGCAACTCGACGATCCCGCGCGGGATCTACGTCTGGAACGGCCGGAGCTGGCGCCAGCTGGCAACCGTCTGCGGCGGCCCAGCGGAAACGGCGCGGATCGCCTGGGCGGGTCCGGAGGAGTTTTGGGTGGTGAGCGAACCGAGCCTGCCGCGGGCCGGCTCCGGCCTCGCCCTCTGCCGCTTCAAGGACGGCCAGGTGGCCGGTTCCTGGAGCACCCGGGTCGACGCCACCGACCCCTTCCGCCAGATGCTCTCGGCAACCTGCAACGGCCCCGACGACTGCTGGTTCGGCGGCGTCGGCGGCCAGGACGCGCTTGGCACCCGAATCGGCGCCTTCCACCTGCACTGGAACGGCAACGACCTCGAGTCGGTGTACGGGCCGCAGGGCCGGGCGGTCAGCGACATGCAGTTCCATGATGGGCAGTTGTTCGAGAGCACCTACGTCGGCCCGAGCCCAGAGAATCGCGCCGACCCAGTCGACTTGGCCGAACCCGAGCCGGTCCCGAAGCTTCTGCACCGCATCGCCGGCAAGGTCTTCGCCAACGACCCGTTCGTCCCCGCGGCGCTGCCCGCCGTCCCCGATAATGGAAGCGAGCTACTCGCCCTCGACAGCGACGACGCCGACCTCTGGGCGGTCGGTGGCGGCGCCGCTTCGGGACCCGCGGCGCCGACCGAAGGTTCGGTCGCGCGGCCGCCGCTAGCCGCGCGCCTGGTCGGTGGCGCTTTCGAGGAGGTGGAGCTGAGCGGCGTCTTCGGCCCGAATGACCGCCTCGGCGACGTCGCCGCGATGCCCGGCAGCGAAAGTGCGATGGCGACCGTCGTTCCCTTCGGTGAGCGCCACAGCACCAACGCGAAGGCGACGGTGGCGCTGATTCAACCCGACGGGACCACGACCACGACCCGGTTGCCGGCGTCCGGGCCGGGCCGCGGCAGCGCCGCCCGGGTCGCCTGCCCGGCGGTGAACGACTGCTGGATGGTCACCTGGGGCGGCTGGGTCTTCCACTACAGCGACGGCAGCCAGCTGCCGCTCGACACCGACCCGAACTTCCAGAAGACGATTGACTTCCGGCCCAACGAGGCGGCTGAACAGTTTGTCCCCGACGCGCTGCCGACCGACGACTCGGAATTGTTCGCGCCGGCGCCGATTGAAGACGCGAAAGCACGGGAACCGAAGACGCGGCGGCTGCCGCCACTGCTGAAGAAGATCCGCTCGCAGCTGCACGGGCTGACCCTGGTCGTCAGCTTCACCGTCACCCGCCGCGCCCGCGTCGCCCTGCTTGCCAAGCGCGGCGGCCGCACCGTCGCCCGCACCCCCAAGCGCACCTTCACCCGCGGTCGCCACTCGCTCAGCCTGCGACTGAGCCGCGAGCACTACCCAACCAAGCTCGCTTTTCAGACCGCGGAGCTGGGGAAGTGACGCGGGTGCAGCTCAACCGCCGCCGCCTGCTGGCGGCGGTGCTGACCTTTGTCGTTGCTGTGGCGCTGGCGCTGACCGTCTCCCAGGGCGGCCGCGGAGCCCCGGTGACGGCTGGGACCCACCCGCTGCCGTTGCTGGGGACGGCGGACCCGGTCGCCAACCTGATCGGCGCCGCACCCGCGGCCGCAACCCAGGAGGCATGGGGCTACCGGCAGCTGCCGCTGGCGGTCGGCGCCGCCACGGCCGGCAACCGCGCCCTCGCCTTCGGGCCGCCGCTGCAGGCTGGCAACCCGCGCCCGCAGCTCGCCTTTCTGCGCTACACCGATGCCAGCGGCTGGCAGGTCTACGACACCCCAGTCGACGCTTCCGGCAACCCCTACCGCGGTCCGGTCCCGAACCGGCTTTCGGCGCGGATCACTCGCGCGGGCGGCGGCGTCCTCGTCGGCCGCGACCCGACCCGTCCCGTCGACACCCAGGTCGTCGTCCTCCACCACGACCCGGGCGGCCCCTGGCGGGCGCTCGACCCGCCTCCGGCCACGGTGCTGCTGCCGGTCGACGGCGAACGGCCGGCGGAGGCGCTGGCCGGCGAACTCGGCGCTGGCCAGATCGCCGATGCCGCCTTCGACGAGGGCGGCCACACCGGCCTGTTCTTCGCGCCGCTCGGGCGCTCGGTCGCCGACGGGGTGATCCACTACGACGGCACCGAATGGCGCCGCGAGCAAGTGAAAGTCCCAGCCGGGATGGAGGCCCGCTTCCACATCGTCGCGATCGACGCCACCGGGCTCGGCAACGCCTGGGCGATCGCCGAAGCCGACCCGGTGCTGGGGCGCTCCTTCGTCCTTCTGCAGCGGACGACGACGCCGGACGGGCCGCTCTGGGTCGAGCGCGGCCTCGGCGCCGCCCGCTTCGCCGACCGCGACACGCCGTCGCTGGGGATTGCCGGGCTGGCGCCGCTCGGCGGCGCCGCGCAGCCGCTGACCGTGACCGCCGACGGCGTCTGGGTCGACCTCACGGCGACGATCGAAGGGGTCAGCCGCGACCTCACCATCTACTACGCGATCGGCAGCGGCGCCGTCGGCGGTTCCTGGTGCGACGCGCCGGCGATCTGCACGGCGCCGCTCGGGGTCAAGCTCTCGCGCCAGATCGGCTATCGCAGCTTCGCCTGGCCGGGCTCCGGCTTTGGCTCGCGGATCATCACCAACCCGCTCGACCCAGGCGGCAGCGAGGAATCCAACCGCGGCACCTACTTGCGGCTCGACGGCAGCTCCTTCGTGCGGATGCCCGGCGGCGGCGGCAACTTCCGCGCCGGCGGCGCCTTCTACGACGACGACAGCGGCTGGCTCGACGGCCCGGTCGAGATCTCGACCCGGATCGCGCCCTCGCGCCTGTTCCCCTGGCCGGTCTCGTTGCGGGCGCCGCTGACGGCGGCGACCACCGGCCCCGGCGCCGCCGCGGGGGCGCTCTCTTCGCCGGCGCTGGCGGTTGGAGTCGACGGTGGCGTCGCCCGCTACACCCCCGGCGAGGGCTGGAGTCGCGAGTTTCTGCTCAGCGTCAGCGGCGCCGTCCGCAAGCCCGTCCTGCGGGGGGTCGCCTGGCCGGAGCCGGGGCGCGCCTACGCGGTCGGCGACCTCGGTGCGATGTGGCAGTGGAACATGAGCGACGACCTCTGGATCGCCGACCCGGGCGTACCGATTGGGTTCGAGGGCAACCTCACCGGCGTCGCCTTCGACCCCGCCAACCCAGACCGCGGCTTCGCGATCGGCAAGGACGGCGTGCTCCTGCGCTTCGGCAAGAGCTGGGAGCAGGACCCGCTTCCCGCCGGCTTTGCTGGCCGCAGCTTCACCTCGATCGCCTTCGCCGGCGGCGAGGCGATCGTCGCCGCCGGCGACGAGCTGCTGGTCGAAGACGGCGGCGGCTGGCACGCCGACGCCTCCGCCAGCGCCCTCCTCCACAGCGCCCCCGGCGGCCAGCCCTACATCTACGCGGTCGCCGGCCTGCCCGACGGCGGCGCGGTCGCCGCCGGCCGCGACATCGTGATCGAGCGCGACGGCGGCCCCGGCTCGCCCTGGCGCTTCTCCAAGCAGCCGATCCCCGGCTCGACCGCGATCGCCGCCGCGGCGCTGCGCTCCGGCGCCGGCGTGCGGGCGGTGGTCTCGGTGATTCCGCAGCTCTCCTTCCCGCCCGCCGACGACGTGCCGGCGCCGGACCCGACCCAGCCGCCGCCGGTGCTGCCGCCCTTCGCCCTCCCCGGCGACGGTTACCTGCTGCGCGAGAGCGCCGACGGCTGGGAAGACGAGCAGCGCACCGCCTTCGCCGGCTCGGGTTCCGATCGGCCGCTGAAGTCAGACCCGGTGCTGGCGCTCCAGCTCGACGCCTCCGGGGCCGGCTGGGCGGTAGGCGGCTGGAGCGGCTACGCCGATGCCAGCGGTCGCGGCACCTCGGCCAGCGGCGGCGGCGGCAGCGGCGTCCGCGCCCGCGTCCGCACCGCCTCGATCGTCCGCTACGCCGATGCCTCTCCGGCCCCGCATGCGGCGAGCGCGCAGGCGGTGTCGATGCCGGCGGGGCCGATCCGGCTCGCGGTCGCCGGCAACGCCGAGTGCGAGGAAGCTTGCGCCGAACTGGCCGAACAGGGGCTCGGCCCCGACCGCACCCTGGAAGCTGCGCTCGCGACCGTGGCCGGCTTCGCCGGCGGCAACGGGCCGCGCGCCCTGCTCTACACCGGCAACCGCGTCAAGAGCGGGCTCGGCAGCGCCGACGCCGCGCGCTACGCATCGTTGCTCGCCTCCCAGCCGGGGCTGTCTGTCTTCCCGGCGCTCGGCGCCGACGACGCCGCCGGTGGCGCCGGCGTCGGCCCCTACCGGACCGCCTTCGCCTCCTTCCCGGCTCCGTTCGGGGTCGGCGCCGCGCCGACCGGGATCTCCACCGCGGGCATCCCGGGCGCCGCTGGGGCCGGCGACGCCCGCACCCACTACGCCTTCGACAGCAGCGGCGCGGGGGGGACGGTGCGGATCGTCGTGATCGACAACTCGCTCGGCTCGCTGGCGGCGAGCGACCCGTACCAAAACCCGCCCGAGTCGCAGCTGCCGTGGCTGGAAGCGGTGCTCGCCGACGCCCGCGCCAAGGGCATCCCGACCGTGGTGATGGGCAACCGCAGCCTCAACCCGAACTTCACGCCGCGGCTGAACGTCGCCAGCGACGCCAACGAGGTCGCGCGGGCGCTGGTCGCCGGCGGCGCCTCCGTCTACCTCTTCGACCGCCCCGAAGAGAACCGGGCCATGCGCATCCCCGCTGGCGCCGCGACCACGATCCCCAGCTTCGGCACCGGCACCCTCGGTTACCGCTCGCAGCTCTCCGGCGTGGTCGGCGCCAACCTCGCCGACTCGCTCTTCGGCGACAGCGGCGTGATCGTGCTCGAGCTCAACGCCGCCGCCCGCAACCCGGTGACCAACCTCGCCCCGGTTTCAGTGCGGCTGATCCCGGTGATCCGCGACCTCTCGCTCGAGGCCACCGACGGAACCCTGCTGCGGCGCTCGATCCCGGCCCTGTTCAGCGGGCTCGGACGGCGGCCGCTGGGTGGCGATCGCTGGGGCGGCGCCTCGGCTGGGTCCGGCATCCCCAACCCCTCCGGTGGCAGTCCCTACACCCAGTTCCCGCCCGACCAGTGCCTGGTCGCCGGCTGCGCGGACCGGATCGAGCCCGAGTTCAGCTTCACCTCCTCCGACCCCGACATCGCCGATTTCGTCCGTCAGGACCCGGAGTCGACCAGCCTCCGCAAGCCCTACCTCGACAAGAACGACAAGGTCGTGACCGACTCCTCCTCGGGACTGCTCTGTCCCTTCAACGCCGGCACGACGACGATCGCCGTCAGCGCCGGCGGCTACTCCTACGCCGAGAAGGTGACGGTCCAGGGGGGCAGCGTCCGCCGCCCCTGCGGCACCCGGCCACTGCGTCCCGATCGCTTCGTCCGCACCCCCGCCGCGGTCGCCCCGCCGGCCCCGCCCCCGGCCCCGCCGGGAGGTGGCCCGCCGCTCGACTTCACGCCGCCGCCGGCGCCGGCGCCTGCGCCGCCTGCCGCGGCCCCACCGCCAAACCCGGTCAATGGGATCCCTCCGGCGCCGCTCCCGCCGGCCGCCGTCTTCCTGCCGCCGCTGGCGGCCCTGACCGCCACCGTCCCCGCCGCGATCCTGCCGCCACCCCCGCCGCCGGTGCGGCCGCTGCCGCCCGGGACCAGCGCCCCGGCTCGGACCTACCAGGTCGAGGAAAAGCGGGAGGAGGAGGCCGCGATTGAGGAATCGCACGCCTTCTCCCGCTACGAAGTGAGCGACGACGGCGGCACGACCGTGCCGCCCTATCTGCCGGCGCTGATCCTCGTCGCTGCGCTCGGCGCCGCCACCCTGCGCGCCGCGCCCGGCGCCCGCCGCCGCGCCCAGCCCGCCCACTCGCGCTCACGCCCGGGGGAGGGGCGCTAGGCGGCCGGGCTGGGCTTGCGGGCCCGGACGATCGCCGAGCCGGCCTTCTCGTGAACGCGATGGGTCTCGACGATCTCCACGTCCTCGAAGCCGGCCGCGACCAGCGCCCGCTCGAACTCGGCTCGGGTCAGGGCCCCGGCGATGCAGCCGGTCCACTCGGCGATGTCGGCGCGGGTGGCGGCGTCCATGTCCTCGTCGGCGATCACGTCGGAGACGGCGAAGCGTCCGCCGGGGACCAGCACCCGCTCCGCCTCGGCCAGCACCGCCGGCTTGTCGTCAGAGAGGTTGATCACGCAGTTGGAGATGACGATGTCGACGCTCTCGGCGGGCAGCGGGACCGACTCGATCTCCCCGCGCAGCCACTCGACGTTCTCGACCCCGGCCTTGCGCTGGTTCTCGCGGGCGAGGGCCAGCATCTCGTCGGTCATGTCGAGCCCGTAGGCCTTGCCGGTCGGGCCGACCCGGCGGGCCGAGAGCAGCACGTCGATACCGCCGCCCGAGCCGAGGTCGAGCACCGTTTCACCAGTCCGCAGCTCGGCCACCGCGGTCGGGTTGCCGCAACCGAGCGAGGCCATCGCCGCCGTGTCCGGCAGCTCCTCCTGGGCGGCGATGTCGTAGAGGCCGGCGCCGAAGACCTCGGCCTCCTTGTCGCTGAGCGCGCTGCCGGGCCCGCAGCAGCCGCCGCCGGTTCCGGAACCGGCGGCGACGCTCTGCGCCGCTGCCGCGTAGCGGGCGCGCACCGCCTCGCGGATCTCCTCGTCCCTGCCATTGGTCAGCTCAGCCATTGCGAGAACTCCTCCAGTGCGCTGTTGTTCACGTAGTAGTAGGCCCACAGGCCCGGGCGCTCGGAGCCGACGATGCCGGCGTCCTTCAGCTTCTTCAGATGGTGGGAGACGGTTGGCTGGGAGAGCTCGAAGAGGGGAACCAGCTCGCAGACGCAGACTTTGCCGGCGTGCTTGCGGAGGACGTCGACCAGCTGCAGGCGCACCGGGTCGCCGAGCGCCTTTGCGATCTTCGCCATCCGCTGCGCCTGCTCGGGCTGCATGTCGGGGTAGACGACGGGCTCGCAACAGGGCTCGCCGGCAGCGCGCTTGGTCTTCGGCTCCAGCTTCAGATCGACGTTCATCTATTTACATATATCTATTGAAATTGGATTTGTCAATGCTTAGGATGTCGCCATGACGAGGGTCGGCATCAACGGCTTTGGCCGCATCGGCCGGCTCGCGATGCGTGCCGCCTCGGGCTGGTCCAGCTTCGAGTTCGTCCACGTCAACGAGGTCCTCGGCGACGCCGCCACCGCCGCCCACCTGCTCTGCTTCGACTCGGTCCACGGTCGCTGGTCCGGGGAAGCTGAGGCGGCCGGCGCGGGATTGCGCGTGAACGGGGAGGAGGTCGGCTACTCGGGCTTCGCCAGCCCCGGCGAGGTTCCCTGGGGCGAGGCCGGAGTCGAGATCGTGCTCGAGTGCACGGGCCGGTTCCGCACTCTGAAGTCGCTGGCGCCCTACTTCGAGCAGGGGGTGCGCAAGGTGATCGTCGCCGCGCCGATCAAGGAGGAGGGGGCGCTGAACGTCGTCGTCGGCGTCAACGACGACCCCGCCGAGCTGGCCCGCCACGATGTCCTCACCGCCGCCTCCTGCACGACCAACTGCCTGGCGCCGGTGGTCAAGGTGATCCACGAGGGTCTCGGCATCCGTCACGGCTCGCTGACCACCCTGCACGACCTCACCAATACGCAGACGATCGTCGACGCCCCCCACAAGGACCTGCGCCGGGCCCGCGCCTCCATCCTCTCGCTGATCCCGACCACGACCGGGTCGGCGACCGCGATCGGGCTGATCTTCCCCGAGCTCGCCGGTCGTCTCGACGGGCTCGCCGTGAGGGTGCCGCTGCTGAACGCTTCGCTCACCGACTGCGTCTTCGAGGTCGAGCGCGCCACCAACGTCGAGGAGGTCAACGCGATGCTCGCCGCCGCTGCAGTGGGCGAGCTGGCCGGGATCCTCGGCTACGAGGAGCGGCCACTGGTCTCGGTCGATTTCCGCGGCGATCCGCGCTCGGGCATCGTCGACGCGCTCTCGACCAAAGTCGTCGGCGGCACCCAGGTCAAGGTGCTCGCCTGGTACGACAACGAGTGGGGCTACGCCAACCGCCTGGTCGAGCTGGCGCGAGCCTCCGTCGCCGATGGTTAGGCGCAACTACGCGCTCGTCACCGGCGCCTACTGGGTCGAGACCCTGGTCGACGGGGCTACCCGGATGCTCGTCCTCTTCTACTTCTACGAACTCGGCTTCTCACCGTTCACGATCGCCTCGTTGTTCGTCTTTTACGAGATCTTCGGCATCGTCACCAACCTCGTCGGCGGCTGGCTTGCGGCCCGCTTCGGGCTGCGGACGACCCTGTTCATGGGCCTCGGGACGCAGGCGCTCGCTGTGGCGATGCTCGGCCTGGCGCCGGAGGCATGGCTCGTCGTTCCCTTCGTGATGGCTTCGCAGGCGCTCTCGGGGATCGCCAAGGACCTGACCAAGATGAGCTCCAAGAGCGCGGTCAAGCTGGTCGTGCCGGCTGGAGACGAATCGACGCTCTACCGCTGGGTTGCCGTCCTGACCGGGTCCAAGAACGCGCTCAAGGGCGTCGGCTTCTTCCTCGGCGGGCTGATGTTGACCCTGTTCGGCTTCCAGCCCTCGATGCTGATCCTCGGGGCCGTTGTCCTAGTCGCCCTGGTTCTGGCGATGCGGCTGATGCATGGTCACCTCGGTACGCCCGACGCCGGCGCCCGCTTCAAGCACATGTTCTCCAACCAGCGCGCCGTCAACGTGCTCGCCGCCGCCCGCGTCTTCCTCTTTGCCTCGCGCGACGTCTGGTTCGTCGTCGGCCTCCCGGTCTACCTGGAGACGGTCCTGGGATGGAGCTTCTGGCAGACCGGCGGCTTCCTCGCGATCTGGGTGATCGGCTACGGGATCGTGCAGGCGGCGGCGCCCGGGTTCGTGCGGCGGCGCGGTGCTGGGGGCGGTGAGCCCGACGGCGCCACCGCGACCTTGCTCGCCTTCCTGTTGGCCCTGTTCCCGGCCGCGATCGCGATCGGCCTCAGCGCCGACCTCGACCCGACCGCGGTGCTGATCCTCGGCCTGATTGCCTTCGGCGTCGTCTTCGCGATGAACTCCGCCGTCCACTCGTACCTGATCCTCGCCTACTCCGACAGCGACCGGGCGACGATGAACGTCGGCTTCTATTACATGGCCAATGCGGGCGGCCGCCTGGCGGGGACGATCCTCTCCGGCCTGCTCTACCAGTGGCAGGGGCTGACCGCCTGCCTCTGGGCCTCGGTCATCTTCGTACTGGCCGCGGCGGCGCTCTCGCTGCTGCTGCCGGGCCGGACGCCGAGCTCGGCCGGGCCGCTCGCGGCTAGGCGACCCGCTCCGGGGTGAACCGGTAACCGATCCCGAAGTGGGTGTGGACGTAGCGCCACTCGGGCGCGGCGACCTCGAGCTTGCCGCGGACCTTGCGCACGAGGACGTCGACCGAGCGGTCGCGGCGCTGCATCTCCCCGCCCCACATAAGGGAATAGATCTCGGGCCGCTGGACGACGCTGTCGAGGCGCTTGGCCAGCAGGAAGAAGAGCTCGAACTCACGCACGGTGAAGCCGGCGCGGCGGCCGTCGGCCAACACCTGGAGTTCGCTCGGGCGGACCTCGAGGTTGGCGATCTGGAGGGACTCTCCGGCAGATATCGGCGGCTCGGCCAGCATCGCTCCCAGCCTCCCCCGATGACCCGCCGGTGCGGTGAAGACACTGTGTCGATCTGGAGAAAATCCGGTTAAGAAGGCGCGCTCAGCCGAACGAGGCGGAGGTCGAGGCGTGCAGCTTGCGCCCACCCGCCGCCGGGGTGAAGGTGACCCGGATCCGCGCCTTCAGCTTCCTGGCGCCGGCGCCGGCTGCCGGCCGGTAGCGCTCGGCGGCGCGCATGACCACGTTGAAGCTGCCCTTGCCACGGGCGCTGGTCGTGCGCGAGGCGATGCTGCGCGGCTTGGGCGGCGCGCCGACCCGGGCCGTCGCGGTCGCTGAGATCTTGCCGGCGGCAGGGACCGAGATCGTCAGCACGACCACCCCGGCGCCCCTCGCCTTTGCCCGCACCGAGACCCGTGGGCCGCCGCGGTTGACGGTGACGGCGCTGAAGTCGGCTGGGCCTTCGCTCGGCGCCGGACTGGGTGCCGGTTCGGCCACGCGGGTGGCCACGAAGCCGTCGGCGCGCTGGTTGGAGTCGCCGAAGAAGAGATTGCCGGCGAAGGAGCTGAAGCCGACCCGGGCGCCGCCGGCGCTGATCGTGAGCCCGTCCTGGACGCCGCCGTCGGTGTCGCCGCCGCTGGTCGAGTGGGTGGCGCGTTCGAGCGTGCGCGTCTGCAGGTCCACCACGTAGAGCTCCTGTGGCCCCGGCACGGCGCGCGGGTCGCCGACCAGGCTGAGGGCGGGGAGGGTGAATTTGGTACGGCTGGTCGAGAGTGCCAGGTAGCGCCCCTCGGGCGAGATCGCGACCGAGCCGAGCGGCGAGCTGGTGGCGAGGTCGCCGCTGGGCGAGTCGCGGGTCAGCTCAACCGTGCTCTGCTTGCGGCTCAGCCCGGGATGCATGTCGGTCACGTAGAGGTCGAGCCCGGGTCCACTCTGGACCACCGGCCGCGGTCCGGCTCCAGTGAGGAAGGCGACCGTGTAGCCGCTGGCGCTGAGCACCGGCAACTGTGAGCTGATGTCGGCGCGGTTGCCCTCCTGGTCGGTCAGCGGCCCCAAGCAGGGTCCGGTCGCGCCCGGGTCGAAGACGGTGGTCATTCCCGGGTTTTGCGCTTCCAGCGCTTGGCAAGCGGGGTCATCAGGGTCGGCGAGGCCGGTGACCCGCCGGGTCGGCTCGGTCGGCCCGAACGGGGCGCGGCGCCAGAGGTAATAGTTGAAGGAGGGGTCGGTGTTCTCGCCGCCGAGGAAGCGGGTCTGCTCGGAGGCGTTGCGGCCGGTCCAGGCGACCGTGGTGCCGTCGGCGCTGAGCGCCGCCCCGAGCCCGCCGCCGACCGGCTCACTGCCCATCAGCTCGCCGGCCCGGGCGGCGCTGACCAGCGTCGTCGTCTGCGCCGCGAGGTCGCGGATGAAGATCGCCCCGGCGGCGGCGTCGGTCGCGGGCCGCGCCGGCAGGTTGGAGGTTGCTTCGGTGCGGAAGGCGACGCGGTTGCCGTCGGCGCTGATCGCGACCCCAGGCGAGACCTCGGTCCCGGGAGCGGAGGCGGCGGGAAAGGCCGGCGGGCCGTAGGTTGCCGCCGCTTCGCCGCCGTCGCGGGCGGAGATGAGCCGGAAGGCGCCGGGAGCCTCCTCACCGAGGGCCATGTCGCGGACGTAGACGTCGACGTTGTCGTTGGCGTCGGCGGCGACCAGGCGCTGGCCGCTGGAGAAGACGACGAAGCGGCCGTCGGCGCTGAGCGAGGGGTTGGCGGCGCCGCGCCTCAGGAAGGCGGCGTCGCTTTCGCGGAAGAGGTCGCCGTCGGCGACCTTGATCAGGGCGCGGGTCTGCAGATCGAAGCGGAAGACGCCGCCGTTGCGGTAGTCGCCGGGCGGGTCGGGATCGTCGTCGGCGAAGAGGTTGCGGGAGCGGGTCTGGATCGCGACGTAGCGACCGTCGGCGGAGACCGCCGCGAAGCGGCTCGCGTCGTCGCCCTGTTCTAGCCGCTGATAGTCGGCGGAGACCAGTTGCGCGCCTGCGGTCGCGTCGGCGGCGTTGGCGTAGTAGGCCGAAGCCGCGCCGGGAGCGGCCAGCGCCACCAGCGCCAGCCCCACCGCGAGACAGCCGAGCGCCGTGCGCCTCACCGGACCCGTACCCCGCGGGTGAAGCGAACGACGTTGCCGGCACGGTCGCCGGCGCGGACCCACACCCGGTAGCTGCCCGGGTGGGTGTAGGTGTGGCGAGCGCTGGGGCCGGCGCTACCGTCGCCGAAGCTGATCTTGACGGCGCTCCCCTTCACACCCGAGGTCTCGCGTTTGGCCCCGTCGGCAACGATCACGGCGAGGCGGCGGCCGCGCTGGCGCAGCCGCACCCGCGGCGGCTTGCGGTCGACCAGCAGCACTCCATTCCGGGAGCCGGTCTGCTGGCCGGAGCGGTCGATTGCGAAGACCTGGACGCGGTGGCGGCCGTCGCCGACCCGCTTCGATTTCAGCTGCGCGAATAGCCGCGTCGTCGCTTTTCCGACCGGCTCATCGTCGACGCTGACCGAGTACCTCACCGAGCTGATCGCGTTGGTCGCCTCGGGCCAATGGATCGTCACCTTCGCCTGCCGTTTCCAGCCTTCGGGGGTCTCGACGTTGAACGGATCCGGCGGGGCGTCGACCACGGCGGCGACCACCTGAGTGTTGGCGCCGGTGCCCTGGGTCCAGGCCAGCAGCGCGTCGCCGAGGCCGGAGCCGCCTAGCCGCAGATCGCTCACCGTGCCGCCGCTCGGCGACCGCAGCGAGGCCGGGTCGATGACGCCGTCGGCGCGCTGCTCGCGTACCGCGACCGTGCCGGAGGAGCCCCGCTGCTCGCGCCAGGCGGCCACGGCGGCGCCGGTTTCCGCCAGGTCGACGAGCGGTTCGCCAGCGATCGCGCTACCGCCCTGGTCGGCACGCTCAGGCGCCACGACCGCTTCCGGGTCGCCGGCGACCAGGTAAGTCGAAGCTCCGGCGGCGAAGCCGGCGAGGAAGCCCCCGTTCGGTTCGACCGCCACGCTCGGCGCCCCGAGCGTGGCCTTGGCGCCGCCGTCGCCGAGGCGGGCGCCGGTGAACGCCTTGCCCCCAGGGGAAAAGGCGTCGGCCATCTCGCTGACGAACAGGCGCGGCGCCGTCAGGGCGCCGGATTGGCCCGGCTGCTGGCGCAGCGCCACCGCCGCCTGCCCGAACCCGCTGACGTCGAGCGCGAAGGCGTCGGCGGCGGCACGGACCGGCGCCCCTTCCCAGCTCGGCGGGCTGGCCGCCAGCGGGATGCCGACGCTGGTCCCGAACAGCCGCCGCGCCCAGACCCGGTCGACGAATTCGTCGTCGGGCTCCTGCCAGGCGAGGACCCCGATGCCGCGCAGGTCGATCCCGACCCGCGGGCCGCTCGCCTCGGTCGGCAGCCGCAGCGGCGTCGCCGGGTTGCGGTCGGCGGGGGCGCCGAAAGCCGACCAGAGGCGGTTGTTGTAGCGGGCGACGCGAACGCTGGCGCCGACGTAGCCGGGCGGGTTGGCGGCGCTGACGTCTTCGACGACGAAGTAGGCGAGGTAGGCCTGCCCGCCGGCGTTCATCGCCAAGTCGGGGTAGGTCGCGGTCGCCTCGCCGACGTTGAAGTCGACCGGGACCGGCGCCTGGAAGCCCTGCGCCCCGGGGTCGAGCGTGGCGGAGAACATGCGGTCGGTGCCGACCCCGAACTCCTGCACCCAGGTGACCAGCAGGCGGCCGTTGCTGCCGGCGGCGATCCGCGGCCAGCTCGAGTCGAATTCCTGGCCGAGGTCGAGGCGCTGCGGCGCCCCCCAGCTGCCGCCGCTGAATCGGGCGACGAAGACGTGGTTGCGGCCGCCGAGCTTGCGGAGGTAGACGATGCCGCCGCTGCCGTCTTCGGCCATCGCCGCGTCGGCGGCGCCGACCACGTCGGCGCTGGGCCCGTCGACCAGGTGCGTGTCGGAGACTTCGGCGAATGCCGGCGCCGCCCAGACCAGGCAGAGGAGGAGGAGGGCGACGACGCGCATCGCCCCAACCCTCGCGTGCGGGCGCGACAAAGTTGTAACTAGCGCGCTACCAGGTGGTTAAGCACGGCTGCGCTTGCTCGTAACCAGTTTTTCTCCAGACAGTCACGCGCCGTTCACTTTGGGTTCGGGGCCCGACCTGAGACTGGCTCTGTCCAGAACTTTCCAAGAACCCGTCACCAGGAGCGTCTTCCCATATGACTCGGATCCGACCCCTGGCGGTCATCACGGCTCTGGCACTGAGCGCTTCGCTCGCCGTGCCCGCGCTCGCCGCCGCCAAGACGACCATCACGATGAGCGGATCGACCTCGGTCGCGCCGCTCGCCGCTTTGCTCGCCAAAAAGTACCTCAGCGTCTGCGACCACTGCGTCAACTTCAAGCTGCTGCAGGGCGGCTCTGACGTCGGCATCTCCGATGTCGCCTCCGGCCGGGTGACGATCGGCAACGCCTCGCGCGATCCCAAGCCCTCCGACCCCGGTGGGCTCGTCTTCAACAAGATCGCCCACGACGCGGTCTGCATCATCACCCACAAGTCGAATCCGCTGCCGGGTCTCGACGAAGCGGGCGTGCAGGCGATCTTCGGCGGCAGCGTTCGCTCCTGGAGCCAGGTTCCCGGCTCCAGCGCCAGCGGCCCGATCGACGTCTACGTCCGCACCCCCGCCTCCGGTACCCAGGACGCTTTCCAGAAGGTCTTCCTCGGCTCGACCAAGGTCTTCGGCGGCGCCCCGGAAAAACCGAGCAACGGCCGCATCCAGCTCTCGGTCAAGAACGACCCCAACGCGATCGGCTACGTCTCGCTGTTCTACGCGCAGGGCGCCTACGCGGTCCCCTACAAGGGCGTCGCCTGCACCGAGCGCAACGCCAAGTCCGGCCAGTACGGCGGCCAGCGCAACCTCTACATGGTCACCCGCGGCCCTGCCAAGGGAGAGACCAAAGATTGGATCAAGTGGATCACCAAGAGCTCCGCGGCCGCTGCGGTGATCAACACCGAGTGGGTCTCCCTCCAATAAGTGAAGCCCGTCGGCGAGCAGAATCCCCAGCAGGGGGACCGCACCGACAGGCGCGCCGAGATCGCTCTCGGCGCGCTCTCGGTTGCGGTTCTGCTGCTGATCGCGTTCATGATCGTCTTCGTTTTCACGAAGGCGTGGCCGTCCTTCTCCCACAACGGACTGGCTTGGTTCGGGCCGGGGGGCAACGTCGGCGACCAGCTGGCGGCGATCTTCAACTCACCGGCCAACCCGGACGACTACGTCTACGAACTGAACGCCTGGCCGCTGCTCTGGGGCACCGCCCTGATCACCGGCATCTCGGTGATCCTGGCGACGATCATCTCGGTGCTCTCGGCGATCTTCATCGTCGAGTTCGCGCCGCGCCCGATCGCCGCGATCCTGCAGCCGGTGGTGCGGCTGTTGGCGGCGGTGCCGTCGGTGATCTACGGCCTGATCGGCGTCCTCGTCCTCGTCCCCTTCATCGGCAACCACATCATCAGCCGCGAGCAGAAGGAATCGGTCCAGTACGTGATCACCCTCGATGGCTCCAGCATCCTCGCCGGGATCATCGTGCTGACGGTGATGATCACGCCGATCATGGTCGCGATCACCGTCGACGCCCTGCGCTCGGTGCCGCGCAACTGGATGGAGGGCGCGGCGGCGCTCGGCGTCAACCGCTTCCGCGCCCTGCGGACCGTCGGCATCCGCTCGGCCCGGCCGGCGATCGTCGCGGCGGCGATCCTCGCCACCGCGCGGGCGCTCGGCGAGGCGATCATGCTGGCGATGGTCACGGGGTCGAAGGCCTTTTCGCCGAACCCGCTCGACGGGCTCACCTTCTTCCTCGAGCCGACGAAAACGCTCGCCTCGGAGATCGTCGACGGCTCCGAAGGGCTCTCGGTAAAGCCGTTCGGGGAGACGCTCTACGCCTTCGCCGCGATCCTTCTGATCTCCAGCGCCTTCCTCTCGTTCAGCGGTTGGTACGCGCGCCGGGCAATGCGCAAATACACCCTGCAGGCGCGCTGATCTAGATGAGCGCCCACGCCCACGCCCGCACCCCCGCGGCCCTGATCGGCCGGCTGCGCACCGCCCACCGCGAATCCTGGAGCCTCGGCGACATGATCGGCCTCGCCGCCGCTTGGGGCGCCGGCCTGCTGCTCTGCCTGATCGCCGCCGCGATCGTCATCTACATGATGTTCCGCGGCTTGCAGTACCTCAGCCTCGACCAGCTGTTCAGCCACCCGCTGCCGGGTCTCGACCAGAGCAAGACGGGCGGCTTCCTCGACCCGATCGAGGGGACGGTGATCCTGACCGTGATCGCCACCGCGATGGCGGCGCCGATCGGGGTCGGGATCGCGGTCTGGCTGACCGAGTACGGCAAGCCCTCCGGCCTCGCCCGCGCGGTCGAGTCCGGGATCGAGATCGTCGCTGGCACGCCCAGCATCGTGCTGGCGATCTTCGGCCTGCTGGTCTTCCAGCAGGGCTTCCTCAGCTTCCTCTCCTACGAGGCGACCGACGGTGTCGCCTTCGGGCGCTCGTTCATCGCCGCCGGCGCGATGATGTCGCTGATCGCGCTGCCGCTGGTGGTGGGGGCGACGCGCGAGGCGCTGAACTCGGTGCCGCGGCACGTGCGCGAGGCTTCCTACGCGCTCGGCAAGGACCGGATCTCGACGATCCGCCGGGTCCTGCTGCCGGCCTCGCGGCGCGGGATCGGCACCGGCGTCGCCCTCGGCATGGGCCGGATCGTCGGCGACACCGCGATCGTCTTCATCCTCCTTGGCGCCTCGCTCAACACCGAGCCGCAGGGGGACATTCCCGGCGTCGGGCTGCTGCAGGGGACCGGCAGCACCCTCACCACCTACGTCTACAACAACTCGCCGGCGGGGGAGGGCAACTCGCCCGAGAAGGCCTACGCGGCGGCGTTCGTGCTGCTGATCGTCGTAATCGCCCTCAACTTCGCCGTCGACCTGATCACCCGCGGGAGAGGCCCCTCTTGGACGAGACGCTGAAGAAGCCGCCGCCCCCGGTGCGGCGGATCGCCGTCGAGGCGCCGCCGACGGTCGCTCCCGCCGCGGCCAACGGAAACGGCCACGTTGCCGCACCCGCGGGCGCGGGTCGACGCATGAAGCGATTGGAGCGAACGGGAGCACCCGCGCTCGAGCGGATGCGGACCGAGGCGCTCAGCATCGCCTACGGCGAGAAGCTGGCCGTCAACGAGGTCTCGATCGCCGTCCGCCAGGGCGAGGTCCTGGCGCTGATCGGCCCCTCGGGCTGCGGCAAGACGACGCTGCTGCGCTCGCTCAACCGGCTCGTCGACCTGACCCCAACGGTCGCCCGCGGCGGCCGCATCCTGCTCGACGGCGAAGACGTCGACCGCTTCGACGTGACCCGCCTGCGGCGCCGCGTCGGGATGCTCTTCCAGCAGCCCAACCCGTTCCCGATGAGCATCTTCGACAACGTCGCCTACGGGCTGCGCGAGCGCGGCTCGAAGAAACCGTCGCGCAAGCACCTGGAGCCGGCGGTCCACGAAGCGCTCACCCGCGCCGGTCTCTTCGAGGAGGTCAAGGACAACCTCGAGCACCCGGCGCTGGCGCTCTCGGGCGGCCAGCAGCAGCGGCTCTGCATCGCCCGCTCGCTCGCGGTCGGGCCAGAGGTGCTGCTGCTCGACGAGCCCTGCTCGGCGCTCGACCCGCTCTCGACCCAGACGATCGAGGAAACGATCGTCGCCCTGCGCAGCGAGGTCGCGATCGTGATCGTCACCCACAACCTCCAGCAGGCCCAGCGGGTCGCCGACCACGTCGCCTTCATGTACCTGGGCGACCTGATCGAGTACGGCGAGGTCGAGCAGGTGTTCAATTCTCCCGTCGCCGAGCGCACCCGCGAGTACGTCAGCGGGGGCTTCGGATGAGCCTGCAGCCGCTGCTCGCTGGCGGCCTGGCGCTGTTGGCGCTCGCCTCGTTAACCGCCTGCCAATCGACCCAGAGCCGCAGCGCCGAATTGGAAGAGGAGGGCTCGAAGGTGCTGCTCGAGAGCAGCGGCCTGAAGGTGACCAAGGCCAATCCCGACATCAAGGTCCTCTCGACGACGCTGCTGAGCGAACCCGAAGCCAGCGCCGTCGTCGTCGAGGTCCACAACGACTCCAACGTGAACATGGTCGACGTGCCGATCGCCCTTGACGTGCTCGACGCCAAGGGCCGCAGCGTCTATCGCAACGACGCTCCGGGGCTCGAGCAGGCGCTGGTCGCGATCCCGTACATCCCCGCCGGCGGCGACGCGCTCTGGATCAATGACCAGATCCTCGCCAGCGGCAAGCCGGCGCGGGCGAAGGTCAAGGTCGGCCTCTCGCCCAATACCTTCTCCGGCGAGTTGCCGCAGATCGAAGTCTCCGCGCCGCGGGTCGAAGGCGGGCGGATCGCCAGCGGCCATGTCGTCAACCGCACCGGCGAAGACCAGAACCGGCTGCTGCTCTACGCGGTGGGGCGGCGTGGCAACGAGATCGTCGCCGCCGGCCGCGGCGCCTTCGAACACCTCAAGCCCGAGACCAAAGAGCTTCCCTACCACGTCTATTTCGTCGGCGACCCGAGCGGCGCCAAGGTGACCGTGACCCAGTACCCGACGCTGCACGAGACGGAGGCTGGCGGTGCCTGAGCAGCAACTGCCAAACCTGCCCCGGCCGGGCGAGCCCTGCGAGGAGTGCGGCTCGCCGCTGGCCGCCGACCAGCGCTACTGCCTCGAGTGCGGACACCGTCGAGGTGAGCCGCGGGTCGACTACCGGGCCGAGATGGCGCGCGAGGCCGGCGGTCCCGGGCCGCAGGGGCAGCCAGCCTCGCCGCCGGCGACGGAACCCGAGCAGCAGCCACCAGCGAAGGGCGGTCGGGAGCGCGACTACGCGCCGTTGGCGGCGGTTGGCGGCATCGCCGTCCTCGGCCTGATGCTGCTGGTCGGGGTCCTGATCGGCAAGGGCAACTCGCCGACCGCGAGCGCGCCGGCGACGCCGCAGGTCGTGCGGGTGACCGGCGAAGGCGAAGCTGAAGAAACCGCAGGGGGTGGGGACAAAGGTGCCAACCCGACCCAGAAGAACACCGCCAAAGGCAAGAAGAACAAGCAGGGTGGCTCTGGCGGCGGTGGCGAGGACAAAGAAGTCGTCGAGGCGAGCACCGACGAACTCGAAGAACTGGAAAACGAAAGCGGCGAAGACGCAGCCAAAAAAGCGCTCGACCTGCCGAACAAAATCGCCACGCCGGGCAAGCCGCCGCCGATCGACAAATCGAAGCCGCCCGGCGGCGGCGAAGGCGGGGGGATAACGATCAAGTGAGCTCCGATCTGGAACGACGCCGCGATCGCCTCGCCCGTCAGCTCGTCGATCTGCAGTGGGACCTCGGCGGGCTCGCCTACGAGATGGCGAGCCGCGACCACTACCGGCTCGACGTCCTCAACCGGCAGGCGGCGAGGCTGCAGCAGGTCGACGCCGAGCTGGCCGAGGTCGAGCGGATGCTGAAGCTCGGCCAGGCCGCCGCGGCAGGCGCTTGTCCAAGCTGCGGGGCCCTCTACGCGCAGGGGGCGGTCTTCTGCTGGCAGTGTGGCCATGACCTGATGCCGCGCGGAACCGCGGTCGCCTCGTGAAGAAGCGCGAGCGCGGCTACCGGCTGCTGCTGCGCTGGGCGGCGTTGCCGGTCACCGACCGTCGCTGGGGGGCGACCCTGGCCGCGGTGGCGCTCGGCTTCGGTCTCTTCGTCGGCGTCGCGATCGGGCCGGGGGCGAGCGGGACCTTCGCCGGCGGCGTGCCGCAGGTGATCGAGGTCGCCGGGCTCGGCGGCGCCGCAGGTGGTGGCGAAGAAGAAGAAGCGACCGGCTTCGAAGCCGATGACGCGGGTGGCTTCGAAGCCGAAGAAACCGAATCGGAAGCGGGCTCCGAATTCGAATTCGCCGAAGCGGAACCCGAAGGCGAATTCGAAGCCCCGAGCGAAGAACCGGTCTCCTCACCGGGCAAGGAGCCCAAGGAAGAAGAGGAGGCTGAGCCCGAAGAAGACCTCCTCACCCTCAGCGGCACCGTCGTCCACGTCAATCCCGCCGCCGGCAGCTACACCGTCGCCGAACCCGCCGGCGCCCTCAGCGCCGTTCACGCCAACAAGCTGCCGCCGCCGGGGGCAAAGCTGAGCGTGTCGGCCCGGACCCTCGCCAACGGCACCTTCGCCGAGGCCGAGACCGCGAAGAAGAGCGGCACGTCGACCGCGGCGAAGCTGGAAGGGATCGTCACCTGGGTCGACGCCGACCCGGCCGCCCCCGCCTACGCGCTCTCCAAACGTGGGGTCTCGCTCCTGGTCAAGGTGCGCCCCGACCCAGCCGCAGCGCCGCCGCGGCTGCCGGTGCTCGGTGCCTTCGCCAGGGTCGGGGTCGAAGTCGAAAAGCTCGCGGCCCCGCCGGAAGTTCCCGCGGCGCCCGAGGTCCCGGCGGCGGGGCCGCTTCCCCCGCAGTCGGTCTGCGAAGGCCAACCGCTGCCGGCGCCCGAACAGCTGTCGCAGGAGTCGACGCCGGTGGCGACGCTGTGGCAGACCAGCATCGACGCCAGCGGCGTCCCCTTCACCTACAGCGACTTCGCTGGCCTCGTCACCGCGGTCTGCGCGCAGGAGAAGACGCTTATCATCTCCGCCGACGACCTCCGCGAGGCCGGTTCGGACCTCACGATCGCGGTGCCGCCGAAGCTCGCCATCGCCGCCCTGAAGCCGGGCGATTCCGTTTTGGCGACCGCCGACATCGGCGCCGCCGGCGAGCTGACCCTCAAAGGCCTGGCCAGCGACGAGCGCACCAAGGGCGCCGACGACGCCAAGGCCACGCAGGGCGACCTCGTCAACCACCTCGACGAATGAGCGTCTGGACCGCCCACGGGCGCGCCTGGGCGCTGAGCTGCGCCGTGATCGCCGCGGCGATCCTGCTGCCGTCGTTGCTGGTGGGCTGCGGCGGGGGAGAGGATGAGGCGAGCGCGGTCGCTCAGCGGGATGTTGCCCCTGCCCAGATCGGTCCTTCGGTCGCAGTCCAGAGCGCCGATTTCCTCGAGCGGCCCGGCACCGAGCTCGAGGGCATCCTGCGCCGCTTCCTCGGCCCGACTTTCACCACCACGGTCGATCCAGGCTCGGCGGTCTGTCGTTCGGGCGGGCAGACCGCTTCGATCGACGACCCCAAGCGCTACCCGTTCGCCTGCGTCGTCGAAGCCAGTGCCGACGGCCAGGGCCTCGAAGTCGAGATCGTGCTCGGCTTCGTCGGCACCGAGCTCGAGGGCAGTTGCTGGCGCGCCGCCAACGAGCGCGTCCTCGTCACCACCACGCGCCCCACCCTGCTCGGGCGCGAGGCCCTGCGCCCCGTCAACCAGATCGCCGGCTGCGTATGAGACCTGCATTGACCACGCATAACGGGGCGAATGCAGGACTCGGCGTTTTCACCCCGTTCACATCATCGCCACGGCGACGCGGAACGATGGCGTGACGTGACCTTGCCGAACTCCGCCGAGCCCGGTCGCGACCCGCTACCGCGCCTGTTTTCCAGCGCCGCGCTGCTGGTCGCGCTGATCGCCCTCGTCTTCTCGATGGGCGGGCTGGCGCCGGCCAAGAAGGGTCAGGCCGGGAGGGTGGTCGTGCTGGGACGCAACGGCAAGATCCCGGCGAAGTACCTGCCGACCGTCCCCAAAGCGCGCAACGCGCAGAAGCTCGGTGGCGCTACCCGCGACAAGCTCGCCGTCAACTGCCCGATCCCCAACGCGATCGATCTCGGCACCTGGTGCCTGGAAAGCGGCCTCTACCCGGTGCCGCCCAAGGACGTCGGCAAGAACGATTACCTCTACGCGACCCAGGCCTGCGTCAAGGCGGGCGGCTGGCTGCCCAGCGCGGCGCAGCTGATCGGCGCCGCCCCGCGGGCGAAGCTGCAGAGCACGATCGACGACAGCATCCTCACCTCCGGCGCCGAAGAGTTCCCCGACGCCAAGAACGGGATCAAGGACAAGCGTGAGATGAGCGCCGACCTGACCACGACCGCCTCCGGTTCTCGCGCCGCGGGCTCGGAGGGCGTCACCGTCGGCTCCAAAGGCAACGGCAACCTCGGCGAGCCCGACCCGGTGCCGATGCCCGCCGACCCGGTGCCGGAAACGCTCAACTACGTGACCGTCTACGACAACCACAACCACGGCGGTTTCGCCGGCGGCGCCCCCGTCGGCCGCGCCGAGAACTTCCGCTGCGCCTACGCCAAGGGCTCCCAGGGCCGCAAGTTCGGCGACTGATCAGTCGAGCAGGATCAGCGTCGCGGTCAGCAGGCCGAGGAGGACGCCGAGCAGGGTGAGGGCGAGCAGGGGCCCGGTGCCAGGTTCGCGCACCTGGCCCTCGTCGATCGCCTTCTCGACCTGGCTGCGCTGCAGGGTCCCGTAGGCGAGAGCGGCGATGCCCCAGAGGGCGAAGCCGACCCCCGCGACCGAGTAGGGCCAGCGAACGGCGCTGGGGTCGAGCTCCGGCACGACGCGGCCGACGCCGAGCGCGACCGCCAGTGCCGCCAGTCCCGTCCGCCACCAGGCGAGCTGGGTCCGCTCGCTGGCCAGCCGGGTGCGGCGCTTGTCTTCGCCGGCGTCTGCCATCGCGGTGGAATCTAACGCCGCTGCGGTCAGGCTCGGCTCGCCGCCGGCGCTTCGCCTGGGTCGCTCTCACGGATCCCGAAGCGTTCGTGCAGTCGCCGCAGCGGCGCCGGCGCCCACCAGTTCCACTTGCCGAGCAGCTCCATCAGCGAGGGGACGAGCAGGGCGCGGATGATGGTGGCGTCGATCAGCACCGCCAGCGCCGTGCCGACGCCGTTCTCCTTGATGAAGATGATCTGCGAGGTCGCGAAAGCGCCCATCGCGACGGCGAACAGCAGCGCCGCGGCGGTGACGATGCGGCCGGTCCGCTCCAGCCCGATCGCCACGCACTCGGAGTCCGAGGCGCCGGCGTCACGCGCCTCCTTGATCCGCGAGAGCAGGAAGACGGCGTAGTCGGTGGAGAGGCCGAAGGCGACGGCGAAGAGCAGGATCGGCATCGTCTGCTCGATCGCCCCCGGGCTCGAGTAGTCGAGGAACCCCTCCAGTCTCCCGTCCTGGAAGATCAGCACCAGCAGCCCGAAGACGGCGCTGAGGTTGAGGAAGTTCATGATCAGCGACTTGATCGGGAGGATCACCGAGCCGGTCATCAGGAAGAGGATCACCAGGGTGGCGACGATCACGATCGCCAGCGCGATCGGCAGGTGGCTGGCGAGGCTTGACTGGAAGTCGATGAAGTCGGCGCTGGCGCCGCCGACCAGGACCGTGGTGCCAGTAGGGGTCGGCAGCTCGCGGATCGCCCTGACCGTGTCCTGGCTCGCCTCCGAGGCGAAGGGGTTGGCGGAGATCACCTGGATCGCGGTCACCCCGGGGGCCAGCGGCTGCGGCTTGGCGGCTTCGGCGACGCCCTCGACGCCGCGCACCGCCGCCGCCACCTCGCTGGCCGCCTTCGGGCCGCCGCCTTCGACATCGATCCAGATCGGCGTCTCGTGGTAGGGCGGGAACTGTTCTGAGACGGTGTCGTAGGCCTGGCGGGCGCTGGCCGACTCCGGCAGTACGGACGGGTCGACGGTGTTGAACTTGATCCCGAGGAAGGGTAGGCCCATCACGATCAGCAGCAGGGCGCTGAGCGTCGCGACCGGGATCGGCCGGCGCATCACGAAGCGCGAGAGGCGGTACCAGAAGCCGTCCTGGGTGGGACGGGCGTCGGCCTCGGCCCGGCGCTGCAGGAACTTCGGTGCCCCGGCGTTGACCCGGGATCCGAGCAGGGTCAGCACCGCCGGCAGCACCGTCAGCGAGATCAGCGCCGCGAACAGCGCCACCAGCGCCCCGCCGAGGCCCATCGAGTAGAGGAACCGCTGCGGGAAGACGAGCAGCGAGGCGAGCGCCGCGGCGACCGTCAGCGAGGAGAAGAAGACGGTGCGACCGGCGGTCGCGAGCACCCGCCGCATCGCCGCCAGCCCCGGCCCCTGCTTGGCGATCTCCTCGCGGTAGCGGGAGACGATGAAGAGGCTGTAGTCGATCGCCAGCCCGAGCCCGAGCGCCGTGGTCAGGTTCAGCGCGAAGATCGAGATCGAGCCAAATTCGCTGGCGACGCGGAGGATCAGGAACGTGCCGACGATCGCGAGGCCGCCGATCATCAGCGGCAGCACCGAGGCGACGAGGCTGCGGAAGAACAGCAGCGAGAGCAGGAAGAGCAGCGGAAAGGCGAGCATCTCGGCCTTTTTGAGGTCTTCCTCGACCTGGTTGTTGACCTGCTCCTGGGCGACCGCGGCGCCGCCGACGACGACGTCGGGATCGGCCGAGAGCTGCTCGGCGATGGCGGCGCCCGAGTCCTGCCAATCCTTGTCGTCGGTCGTCTTCAAGGCGACGGCGAAGTAGGTCGCGTCGCCGTCCTCGGAGACGAAGGCGGGGGAGCGGGTGTCGTAGTAGCCGGTCACCGCGGCGACGTCGGAGCGTTCGCGGATTTCGTCCTCGAGCGCGGTCACCCGGGCGCGGGTGGCGGGCGCCGCGACCGGAGCGTTCTCGACCACCGCGATCACCGCCGGCACCCGCAACCCGGCGTCCTGCAGTCGTTCCTTGGCCACGACGGTCTCGGTTGACGAATCGTCGGCACCGTAGGGGTCGAGGCGGCTGGCGACGCCGCCCCCGATCGCTCCGGCGAGGAGGAAGAAGGCGATTGCGGCGAGCCCGATGCGGCGGGCGTTGCCGTCGGCGAGGCGGGCGAGGGCGTCGAACATCAGCTGCTCCTTTTCTCGGCGGGGGCTGCCTCGATGGCGGCGAGGATCTGCGCTTCCATCCGCTCGCACCAGTCGGCGAACCACTCGGTGAACTCGAGCCCGCCCCGCAGCACCAGCAGCGGGAACGGGTCGTCCTTCTCCTGCGCCACGGGCTCCATGGCGCGCAGCTTCTGGTTGGCGGCGAGCCGGTGCTCGCGCATCGCTCGCAGGATCGCCGGCACCTCCTCGCGCGGCAGCGCGTCGGCGAAGAACAGCTTCAACAGCCCTTCCTCGCGCATCTCGAAGGTGACCGGGGGCTGCCGCAGCCAGTTGAGCAGCTCCTCCTCGCCATCGGCGGTGATTTCGTAGACGGTGCGCCTGCGGCCGCCCGTGGGGGAGTCGACACCAACCACCAACCCGGCCTCCGAGAGCCGTTTCAGCTCTGGGTAGATCTGCCCGTAGCTGGCCGCCCAGAAGAACCGCGTCGTGTTGTCGACGATGCCCTTGATCTCATAGCCGGACCGCGGTTCTTTGCGAACCATCCCGAGGATCACGTAGGCGGTGGGGTTGAGCGACTCCATGGTCGGTAGATATATCGGCTCGATATATCTCTAAGTGTGATTACGGTCACAGTAAGGTCAGATGGCGGCAATCGACGACGACGAGAGGGGAACGAGATGGGGCTTGACCAGAGCAAGATCGGTCGGGTCGTGGCCGAGCAGATGGAGGCGATCGAAGGCGATTACGGCGAGGACTGCGAGATCGGTGACGTCTGCACGATCGTCGAGGTGATCGGCCCACACGGATCGCACGTCCGCGTCCGCAGCAGCGACATGCGCCCGCACAGCGGTCTCGGCCTGATCCGGATGGCCGAACAGGCGATGCTGGGGAACCTCGGCGGGGGAGAGTAGCTGGCGCCGCTCGGCCACCAGCGCAGCTTTAGCGCTCACTATCCTCAGACCTGATGAGTGGGGACCAGTCCGACATCGTCGTGATGAAGTTCGGTGGCACCTCGGTGGCCGGCGCCGAGCAGATCAAGCGCGCCGCCGGGCGCATCGTCGCCGCCCGCGAAGCCGGCAACCGGGTAGTTGCCGTGCTCTCCGCCCGCGGCAAGACGACCGACGAACTGGTCGCCCAGGCGCAGGAGATCTCCGCGCGCCCGGTCGCCCGCGAGATGGACATGCTGCTCTCGACCGGGGAGCGGATCTCCTGCGCGCTCTGCGCGATGGCGATCCACGACATGGGCCACGAGGCGATCTCCCTGACCGGCTCTCAGGCGGGGATCGTCACCGACTCAACCCACACCAAGGCGCGGATCATCGACGTCCGCGCCGACCGCATCTCGGCGGCCCTGGAAGAGGACCGGATCGTCCTCGTCGCCGGCTTCCAGGGGGTCTCGACCGTGAGCCGCGACGTCACCACGCTTGGCCGCGGCGGCTCCGACACCACCGCCGTCGCCCTCGCCGCCGCCCTGCGGGCGAGCGTCTGCGAGATCTACACCGACGTCGCCGGCGTCTTCAGCGCCGACCCGCGGATCGTCCCCAGCGCCCGCAAGCTGTCCCAGGTCTCCTTCGAGGAGATGCTCGAGATGTCGGCCTCGGGGGCCGGCGTCCTGCAGCTGCGCTCGGTCGAGTACGCGCGCAATCACGGCGTCCGCATCCACTGCCGCAGCAGCTTCGACGATGGCCCCGGTACCCTCGTCGTAGCCGAGGACGAAACCGTGGAGCAACCTTTCGTAACCGCAGTCACCCACTCCAACGCGGAGGCCCGCGTGACGCTCAACGGCGTCCGCGACGAGCCCGGCGTTGCCGGCCGCATCTTCACGGCGCTGGCCGAGGCCAACGTCAACGTCGACGTGATCATCCAGAACGAGCCGGTCGGGGGCGACCAGCTGGCGGACCTCTCCTTCACCGTCGATCGCGCCGACCTGCCGACGGCCAAGGACACGATCGCCGCGCTTGGCGACGTCTCGCTCAAGGTCCGCACCGACGAGCAGATCGGCAAGGTCTCGATCGTCGGCGCCGGCATGCGCTCGCACCCGGGCGTCGCCGCGAAAGTCTTCGAGGTCCTCGGCGAGGAACGAATCAACATCGAGATGATCTCCACCTCGCCGATCAAGATCTCATGCGTCATCCCCGCTGATCGCGTTGCCGACGCCGTCAACGCGCTGCACAAGACGTTCGAGCTGGGCGAGGACGCGATCCGGCCCGAGGACCCGACGGGACCTGGCCACCGGCCCACGGTCGCCGGCTGAACCCGGCCACAGGACGATGGCTGGCGACGGATACAGAGTCGGGGTACTTGGCGCGACCGGATTGGTCGGGACGACGATCCTCGAGCTGCTGGGCTCACGCGGGTTCCCGGCCGCCGAGGTGGTCCCCTTCGCCTCCTCGCGCTCGGCCGGCAAGGAGATCGAGTGGAACGACTCGGTCCTCACCTGTCGCGAGCTCGACTCCGAGACGATCCAGGGACTCGACCTCGTCCTCTCCTCCGCCGGCGGCACGATCAGCGCCGAGTGGGTCCCGCGGCTGGTCGAGGCCGGCGCCGTCGTCGTCGACAACACCAGCTACTTCCGTATGCGCGACGAGGTGCCGCTGGTCGTCTCCGAGGTCAACCCGGAGGCGTTGGAGGCCCACAAGGGGATCGTCGCCAACCCCAACTGCTCGACCATGCAGATGGTCGTGGCGCTGAAGCCGCTCTTCGACGAGGCTGGGATCGAGCGCCTGGTCGTCTCCACCTACCAGGCCGTCTCCGGCACCGGCAAGGCGGCGATCGACGAGCTGATGGGCCAATCCCACGCGATCCTCCACGGCCAGCCCGCGAGCGCCTCCATCTACCCCCACCAGATCGCCTTCAACCCGCTGGCGCAGGCGGGCAGCTTCGCCGCCGGCGACGACCACACCGACGAGGAGCGCAAGCTGATCAACGAGACCCGCAAGATTCTCGGCGACCCGGAGATCAAGGTCAGCGCCACCTGCATCCGGGTGCCGGTCGTCACCGGTCACTCCGAGGCGGTCAACGTCCAGACCCGCGAGCCGCTCAGCCCCGAGCGCGCCCGCGAGCTGCTGGCGGCGGCGCCGGGGGTCACCGTCGTCGACGACCCCGCCAACTCACGCTTCCCGATGGCGATCGACGCCGCCGGCAAGGACGACGTCTTCGTCGGCCGGATCCGCCGCGACGCCGGCAACGAGGGTGCCCTCGACATGTGGGTCGTCGCCGACAACCTCCGCAAGGGCGCCGCGACTAATGCGGTGCAGGTTGCGGAGCTGCTGGTCGAGCGGAACCTCCTCCGCCGCGGCTGAGGCGCTTCAGCGCGAACGGCGCCAGCAGCGTCGTCAGGATCGACATCCCGACGACGACGGCGAACAGCTCCGCGTCGACCACCCCCTCGGCGGCGCCGATCGAGGCGATCACGATCCCGACCTCGCCGCGGGGAATCATGCCGATGCCGACGATCGCCGCTTCGCGCTTGCCGAGGCCGCGCGCCGCCAGGTAGGCAGGGACGAGCTTGGCGACGGCGGCGAGCGCCGTGATCGTCGCCAGCAGCACCAGTGCGTGGCCGTCGAGCAGCGCCCCGAGGTCGAGCTCGATGCCGATGAAGGCGAAGAAGAAGGGCGGGAAGAAGGCGTAGAGCGGCCGCACTTCTTCCTCGATCGAGGTGTGGTCCTTGGTCTCGGCGACGATCATCCCGGCGAGGAAGGCGCCGATCAGCGCCGCCAAGCCGATGCTGGCCGAGAAGGCGGCGAGACCGAGGCAGAGCAAGACCGCCGGCAGCAGCGGGGAGGCGGCGAAGCGCGGCGCCTGCAGCAGCTTCGGCCGGCGCGCCAACAGCTGCGTGCCGCCCAGCGTGACGAAGGCGACGAAGGCGATCGCGATCGCCAGCGCGAGGGCGATCTTGCCCGCGTCGACGCCGCCGTCGGCGGCCATCCCGACCGCGACCGAGAGCAGGATCAGGGCGAGGATGTCGTCGACCACGGCGGCGCCGAGCACGGTGCGAGCGGCGCGGCTACGGGCGATTCCGAGGTCGAGGAAGGTGGCCGAGGTGATCCCGGCGCTGGTCGCGGCCAGGGCGGCGCCGAGGAAGACGCTGGTTTCGGTGCTCTCGCCCAGCGCCAGACCGAACCCGATCCCGACCAGAAAGGGGAGGACGACGCCGGCGCTGCCGACCGTGACCGCGATTCGGCCGACCGCGCGCATCTCCGAGAGCCGCGTCTCCAGCCCGACCCAGAAGAGCAGGAAGACGACGCCGAGCTCGGAGAACACCCGCAGTACCTCGCCGACCTCGACCAGGCCGAGGATCGAGGGCCCGATCAGGATCCCGCCGAGGATCTCACCGACGATCACCGGCTGCCCGATCCGCCTAAACACCTCGTCGCCGAGCTTGGCGGCGAGCAGGACCAAGAAGAGGTCGGTCAGAACCCCAGCGGTGTCGCTGGTCGCGGCGAGGGGGAGGGCGAAGAAGTCGATCACGCCAGGCTATGCGTTGCGCCGGAAAGCCCAGAGCGGCATCTGCTTCTTGCTCCGGATCTCGCCACTCGCTGGCGAGCCCGGGCCGGCAGGGGTGAAGCGTCTTGTACTTTTTTGCCGGAGCGAACCCTTGGACCGGCGGGACGGTCCCTCAAAAAGGTTAAGCGGAACCCCTGCCGGGACCGGCTCGTGCCCCAGCTAGGCCGGAACGCCGGCGAGCCGCTCCTCGACCCAGCCGGTCGAGGCGATGTGCTTGCTCATGCCCAGTTCCTTCGGCTCGGCGCCGAGCGCCAGGCCGACCAGCTGCGGCAGGTGCAGAACCGCGAGGCCGAGGTCGCGGTTGACTACCTTGGCCGCCTCCGGCTGCTGCATGTCGAGGTTGAGGTGGCAGAGCGGGCAGGGGGTGACGAGGCAGTCGGCGCCGGCGTCGATCGCGTCGCCGACGTGGGTCCCGGCCTGCTTCAGCGAGGTCTCGCGGTTCATCGTGATGACCGGGAATCCGCAACATTTGCGGGCGCCGTCGTACTCGACGACCTCGCCGCCGAGCGCGGTGATCACCTGCTCGAGGTAGACGTCGCGGTCGGGGAACTCGTCGTAGCCGAGGCGCTCCTTCGGGCGGACGATGTAGCAGCCGTAGAAGGGGCCGACCCGAAGACCGCTCAGCGGCCGCTTGACCTGGGCTGCGAGCTTGTCGAGACCGTAGTCCTCGACCAGCAGCCAGAGAAAGTTCTTGTTGGTAAAGCCGTCTTTGCCCTTCTCGTAGGACAGGCCCTGGCCCGAGAGCGCCTCGTTCACGTGGGCGCGGTAAGCCGAGTCGGCGTCGAGGCGCTGCTGGCACTCCGATTGCGCGCCCTGACAGGTCGAGCAAATGTTCATCATCGAGAGCCCGGTCTGCTGGGCGAGCGCGAAGGTGCGCGCGTTCAGCGTGTCGGCCAGCTCCTGGTTGTGCTCGGCGATGACGCCGGCGCCGCAGCAGTTGGCGCGGTCGAGGGTGACCAGCTCGATCCCGAGCTTGTCGGCGACGATCGCCATCGAGCCATGCAGCTCGGGGGTGAAGCCGCGCGATACGCAGCCGGGCCAGTAGGCAACCTTGATCTGCCCGTCGCTCATGAGGTCTCCTCGCTCTCCGCGGCGCTTGCCGCCTCCGCCGCCAGCACGGCGTCGGTGGGCTCATCGGGCTCGGGTTCGACGTCCTCCTCGCCCTTGATGTACAGGTTGAATTCCTCGTTGTGCTCCTCGGCGTGCTTGTAGATCGCCTTGACGTCGTCTTGGTCGGGGAGCTTGTGGTGGATGCCGGGGATCAGCTTCGGCAGCGAGCGCATCTTGCCCGTTTTGATGCCGCGGATCGCGGTCGGCAGCGAGCCGAGCATTTCCTTGATCGCCCTTTTGCTCGGTTTCAGCTTGCCCTTGATCCCGGGCGCGAAGGACTCCTGCAGCAGCAGGCTCTCGTCCAGGGTGCCCTTCTTTTCGATGATCTTGACGAAAGCGATCTCGTGGTCGTGGCCGCTGTTGGGATCTTCGATCCCTTCTTCGCCGGCGCGGCGGCGCAGGCGCATGATCTGGTCCATCGGCGCCACGTCCTTCGGGCAGGCATCGACGCAGCTGAAGCAGTGGGTGCAGTCGTAGATCCCGTGCGGGTCCTCGGCGAGGTCGTGCAGGCGCTCTTTGGTCTCGGCGTCGCGGGGGTCGCCGACGAAGCGGTAGGCCTTGGCCAGCGCCGCCGGGCCGATGAAGCCGGGGTCGGCTTCCATCGAAAGGCAGGAGGAGACGCAGGCACCGCACTGGATGCAGGCCATCGGCTGGGTGATGTCCAGCATCGATTCCGGCTCGACGACGTACTCGCGCTCGGGCGGGGCGCCGTGGGGGAGGAGCCACGGGGTGACGCGGCGGATCTTCTCCCAGTGGGTCGACTCCATGTCGGTGACCAGGTCCTTGATCACCGGCATGTTGCCCATCGGCTCGATCACCACGACGGCGTCGTCGCTGGAGCCGCCGACCGCGCTCAGTTTCTTTTCGGCCAGCTCCTGCGCCTCGCCGATCTGGGTCTTGCAGCCGAGCCCGGACTGGCCGTTGATCTTCATCCCGCAGGAGCCGCAGATCGCGGCGCGGCAGGAGCAGCGCACGGCCAACGAGCCGTCCTCGCGGTCCTTGGTCTGCAGCAGCGCGTCGAGGACGGAAAGCGAGGGCTCGAGCTCGACCTTGAACTGCTCCCAGTAGGGCCCCTCGCCGCTCTCGGGCTGGAACCTGCGGACTTTGATCGTGTAGTCGGCCATCAGTAAGTCCTCGCTTCCGGTTCCCACCCGGTGATGGTCACCTCGGAGTATGAGATCTCGGGCCCGTCGTCGGTCTGCTCGAGGTCGATGTGTTTGAGCCACTCCTCGTCGTTGCGCTCGGGGTAGTCGGTGCGGTACTGGGCGCCGCGACTCTCCTTGCGCTCCAGAGCGGCCAGGCAGGTGCACTCGGCGTTGTCGAGCATGAAGCCGAGCTCGATCGCCCCCAGCAGGTCCTGGTTGAAGACGCTGCCGTGGTCGTCGATGTAGGCGGTCTTCGCCTCCTCCTTGAGGCGGGCGACGATCTCGATCGCCTCTTTGATCCCGGACTCGTCGCGGAAGACGGCGACTTTGGCGTCCATCGTCTGGCCCAGCTCCAGCTTGATCTCGGAGACGCGGCGGCCGGAACCCTTCGCGCGCGAGTTGATGTCGGCGATCATCGCGGCCTCGTCCTCGAGCACCTTCTTCGAGGGCTTGGAACCGTCGATCCGCTTCGAGCGCGCGGCGGCGTCGACGCCGGAGCGGCGGCCGAAGATCAGCGTGTCGAGCAGCGAGTTGGCGCCGAGCCGGTTGCCGCCGTGGACGGAGACGCAGGCGGTCTCGCCGGCCGAGTAGAGGCCCGGGATGTCGGTGCGGCCGTCGACGTCGGTCTTGACCCCGCCCATCGTGTAGTGGTTGCCCGGCTTGATGTGGATCGGTTCGCGGGTGATGTCGACGCCGGCGAAGTCGCGGCCGACGAGGACGATCTCGCGCAGCGCCTCGTGCACCCGCTTTTTCGGGACCACGGTGATGTCGAGCGCGACAGTGCCGTCGGGGAAGCCGCGGCCCTCGTTGATCTCGGTCTGCTCGGCGCGGGAGACGACGTCGCGCGAGGCCAGCTCCATCTTGTTCGGCGCGTACTTCTCCATGAAGCGTTCGCCGTTGCGGTTGAGCAGGTGGGCACCCTCGCCGCGGGCACCCTCGGTGATCAGGAAGCCCTTGCCCGCCAGCGTCGTCGGGTGGTACTGGATCATCTCCATGTCCATCAGCTTGGCGCCGACCCGGTAGGCCATCGCGATGCCGTCGCCGGTGCAGATCAGGGCGTTGGTGGTCGGCTTCCAGACCTGGCCGTTGCCGCCGCAGGCGAGGATCACCGACTTCGCCTCGAAGAGCTCCATCGAGCCGTCGGCGACGTTGCGGGTGACGACACCGCAGCACTCGCCGTTCTCGTCGATCGCCAGAGCGGTACTGAACCACTCCTCGTAGCGGGCGACCTGCTCGGAATATTTCATCAGCTGCTCGTAGAGCACGTGCATGATCGCCTGGCCGGTGATGTCGGCGACGTAGTAGGTGCGGGCGGCGGAGGCGCCGCCGAAGGCGCGGGTCCCGAGTTTGCCTTCCTCGTTGCGGTGGAAGGTGACGCCGAGGTGCTCGAGGTGGAGGATCTCCTCCGGCGCCTCGCGGGTCATGATTTCGATCGCGTCCTGGTCGCCGAGGTAGTCGGAGCCCTTGATCGTGTCGAAGGCATGCGACTCCCAGGAGTCGCCAGGGTTCAGGGCCGCGTTGATGCCGCCCTGAGCGGCGTTGGAGTGGGAGCGGACCGGGTGGACCTTGCTGATGATCCCTACCGACACACCTTGCTCGGCAGCGGCCAGTGCAGCGCGTTGTCCGGCCAGTCCTGCACCGATTACGAGAACGTCATGGGAGGGCACGAGGCCGGATCCTATAGACCAGAACTCCGAGCCCGTAGTCGGGATTCGTCACACATCGTCGACACTCCAGAAGTCCTTGGGATCTAAAGCCAACGCTCGCCGAGGCGACGGATCGCCGCCTCGCTGAGTCGCACCGCATCGGTCACCGTGTCGAAGTCGACGTTCTCGGCGAGGTCGTGGGACCAGTGGTAGTTGGCGGGCTGCTTGAGGTCGGTGCAGCCGGCCACCACCGCCGTCTCGTAGCCGGCCGCGGCGGACTCGAGTCCGTCGGTGCCGTTGTGCAGGCGCAGGTTCGGGAAGAGCCAGATCCCCAGCTCCTCGGCGAGGCCGTCCATGAAGGCCAGCGAGCGCGGCGGGTACTCGCGCATCTTCAGGAAGCCCTCGCCGCGCAGGACCAGCAGGTGGGGCGAGCCGACCGACTCGAGGCAGAGGAAGAAGGTGCTCTCGCGGGGGAGGCTCGGGAAGTGGCGCTCGCCGAAGGCTTTCATCCCCTCGCTGAAGGACTCCTCGGCGCCGGCCGAGAGCAGGATCACCCGGGTGCCCTCGGGCGGCTCGGCTCCGAAGCGGCGCGCCAGCGCCAGCAGGGAGACCACCGCGGTGCCGTTGTCGTTGGCGCCGGGGACGACCTTGCGGGCCCCGATGTCGGCCATCGCCGCGACTGAGCCGAGGCCGAGGAACAGCCCCAGCTTGGCCAGCAGGCGGCGGCCGCTGAGGGCACCGAGCGCGGCGAGGATCGGGCCGCCGATCACCGGCGCCATCAGCGCTGGGCTGGTGTCGGTCTTCTCGATCAGGCCGAGCCGGTCGGCGAGCGGCGGGATCGCGGGATGGAAGACGAGCCCGGAGTGGGCGGCGTCGTGGTGGGCGATGACCACGACCGTCCGCTCGGCGGCGGGGTCGCCCAGTTCGCAGACGACGTTGTAGGTGGTGCGCATCGGCAGGATCCGGCGCAGCCGCCGCTGGCCGGGGGGGAAGTCGTCGGCGATCCCAGCCGCGCCGATGGCGCCGAGCAGGGTTCCCAGCAGGCGGCGGCCGCGCAGCGCCAGCAGCGCGCCGAGGGCGCCCAGGCCGGCGCCGATACCCAGCGGCCACCAGTAGGTGCCGTGCGCCGGCTCGGCCTCGATCCGCGCCTCCGCGCCCTCCTCGGCGAAGCGCTCGACCAGCCACTCCGCGGCCCGGCGCTCTCCCTCGGAGGCCGACGGGCGGTCGATCCGCTCCAGTTCCTCGAGGCGCTCCCGCAGCCATTTCGCTTCGCTGGCCATCTGGCCAAACACGCTACCCGCTTACCATTGGCCAATGCTCGGAGGCGGCTCGATAACGCTGTTCCACGTCCGCGGGATCAAGATCGCGGTCGATTGGTCCTGGTTCCTGATCCTCTTCTTCCTGATCCTGACCATGTCCAACAACTACGGGGACACGCTCGGAGAATCGAGCACGGCGGCGGCGCCGTTCGCGCTCGCGGTCGCCAGCGCGATCGGCTTCTTCGGCTCGATCGTCCTGCACGAGCTCGGCCACGCCTTCGCCGCGATCCGCCGCGGGATCGGAATCACCAGCATCCAGCTCTGGATCTTCGGCGGCGTGGCGCGGATGGACCGCGAGACCGAGAGCCCCGCGGCCGAGCTCGAGGTGGCGGCCGCCGGGCCCGCCGTGACCCTGGCCGTGATCGTCGGCTTCAGCGCCGTCGGCGCCGCGATCGCCGGGGTCGGCGAGTTCGGCCACGCGCTGCGGCTGGCGATCGAACTCAAGAGCGACGCCGATATCTCCGGGGTCGCCTCGATGTTCGCCTGGCTGGCGGCGATCAACGCCTTCGTCCTCGTCTTCAACCTGCTGCCGGCCTTTCCGATGGACGGCGGCCGGATCGCCCGGGCGCTGATCTGGTGGCGCACCGGCAACCGCACCCAGGCAACCCGGATCGCCGCCACCATGGGGCGCGCCTTCGGCTACCTCTTCATCGGCGGCGGCTTGGCCCTGGTCGCCCTCGGCGACGTCTTCGGCGGCCTCTGGCTGGCGCTGATCGGGATGGTCGTCAACGGTGCCGCCCGCGGCGCCTCGATGCAGACGGCGCTGACCAGTCGCATCGACGGCATCAGCGTCGCCGACGTGATGGACCGCGAGCCGGTCGCGATCCCCGGCGACATCAGCGTCGAGCGCGCCCTCGACGAGTACTTCCTGCGCTACCGCTGGCCCTGGTTTCCGGTCGTCGACGCCGCCTACCGCTTCCTCGGCCTGCTCCTGCGCGACCGTGCCGACGAGGTCCCCGAGGTCTCCCGCGCCAGCTCCCACGTCTCCGACCTCGTCGACGCCGACCGCGGCCTGTTCGTCCGCGACGACACCCCGCTCGACGCGCTGCTCAGCAACCAGAACCTCCGCAAGTTCGGGGCTCTGATGGCGGTCGACTCAGATGGGCGACTCAGCGGCGTGATCACCGTCGAGCAGGTCGGCCGCGCCCTCCGGGACGCCTGAGGTTGAACTCCATTGTGACTTTGCCGCGCTATACGCGGATAAGTCGCAACGGAGTGACCCGAGCGCCGCCTGCTTAGCGAGGAACCAGGCGGAAGACGGGGCCTTCGAGGCTCGCTACGTAGAGGCGGCGCTGCTGGTCTTCCCCGAACGAGCTGGGGGAGTCCACGGAGAGGCCTAGCTTCTTGTCGTTCGACGCGCCTTTGAGGTGAGGGACGAGGCTGCGCAGCTCGCCCTCACAAAAGTCGGCGTAGACGTAGCGCTTATAGAGAGCGCGCAGCTTCGGGTCGGCGACGACGTAGCCGCTGGTCACCGAGCAGCTGCCGCCGCGGCTGTGGGGGTAGGCGAGGATCGGTTTGACGGTGCCGCCGGGGTCCGGGGTGCCGCTGTTTTCGTCGTCATAAGGGGCGAAGCCCTCGAAGGCGTCCCAGCCGAAGTTGGCGCCGTTGGCGCGGCCGACGGTCGTGTAGTCGATCTCCTCGAACTGGTTCTGGCCGACGTCGCCGATCGCGATCCGCGGCTGCTTCGCGGTGACCGTGTCGAAGGAGAAGCGGAAGGGGTTGCGCAGGCCATAGCTGTAGATCTCGTCGCGGCCGGGGCCACCGACGAACGGGTTCGAGGACGGCACCGAGTAGGGCTTCCCGCCACTCTGGCGTGGGTCGATCCGCAGCAGCTTGCCGAGCAGCGCCTCTTTGTTCTGGGCGTTGTTGGGCGGATCGCCGCCGGAGCCGCCGTCGCCGCTGCCGAAGTAGAGGAGGTCGCCGAGGAACTGCATCTGGCCGCCGTTGTGGTTGGAGTTCTCGGCGTGGGGGATCGAGATCACGCCGCGGCGCGAGCCAGCCAGGGCGCGGGTGGGGCTGCCGCGCCGGAACTCGTCGATGCGGATGCTGCCGGCGCCGTCCGTGTAATAGACGTAGAAGCGTCCGCTCTGCGCGTAGTCGGGTGGGAAGGCGACCGAGAGCAGGCCACGCTCACCGCCGAACTCGACCGGGCCGCCGATGTCGAGGAAGGGCTTGCCGAGGCGCCTGCCGTTGCGCAGGACCTGGATCTTTCCCGGCTGCTCGACGACGAAGAGCAGTTGCGGGAAGCCGGGTGCGCCGGTGACGTAGACCGGGCTGTCGAAGCTGCCGATCCTCTTCAGGGCGACCCCGCCCTTGGCGCTTGCCGCCGCATCCCCAGGTGACGGATTGCTCGCGGGGCCGTCCACCTCAGTCGTCGTCTCCGCGGAACCGCACGCCGGCAGCGCCAGCGAGACGAGGACTACGACCAATGTTGCCGCGAGAGGAAGGCGCCGCATCGGCGCCACGTTACCCCTCGCCGACGCTTGCTATTCGCGCCCGCCGCTACGGCTGTCGTCGATTTCGACCACTTCGCCGTCGTCGGTCACTTCGGTTTCGGGGAGGTCGGAGGTGATCGCGGCGACGAAGGTGCCGCCGGGTTCGCCACCGCTCGCGGTCTCGGCCTTGACCTGGGTTCCGAGCCCGGCGCCGATCCGATAGGCGACCGTCCAGTCGCCAGCTTTGACCGCGCTCAACTTCCAGACCGCGGTCGCCGTTTGGTTCGGCTTCAGCGGGCCGAGCGCGAAGGTCTTGCGGTTCGAGGTCGAGGCGCCGCCGGGATCCGAGGAGCCGACGAAGCGCGGGTACGTTTCCGCCAGCACCCAGACCGGGCGGTCGGCCTGGGCGAGCCCCTCCTGGGGGTCGTGGATCGCGAACGGCAGCGAGGAGTCCCTGCCGCGCTTGCCGCCGATGCCGATCGTCACCGTCAGCGTCGGCACCGTCTCGTCGCCGGTATTGCGGACGCCCAGGCGCAGCAGCGAGGTCTGGCCGAGCCGTTGCTCGCTCGGGAAGCTGGCGTCGACGACCTGCACTTGGTAGGTGCCGGCGCGCTCGTTGGAGTCCGACGATTCGCCACCGCAGGCGCCAAGCAGCGCCGCCACGGCCACAGCGGTCAACCCGGCCGCTGAGGCTCTGAGGCGGGTGCGCCGGGCATGTCTTCCGGTCCCCCGCAAAGCGGCCCGAACATACCACGCTCTTTCCCAGCATCCGGGCGGTTTTCGGGGCCACGGATCGGGTTAGCGTGATCTCAATACGGGGCTAACGGAAGGGGCTGATCCATCCCATAGACTCAGCAGCAGCGGGGCGTCGCGGGAGTGTGACGCCCCATTTGGAGGAGCAGATGGTCGGATCCGCGGTCAACAGGGCATTCCTGCCCGCTAAGTCTGTGTTCGAACAGGTTGGGGAGATGATGCTCCTGACCGGGCGTACGATCGTTTCCGCGGTCAAACCGCCATACCCCTACGGCGAGGAGTTCATCGGCCAGTTCCTCTTCGCCCTGCAGCTCTGCTGGTTCCCGCTGCTGGTCTCGACCGTGGCCTTCGGTTTCGGCGCGCCGGGCCTGCAGGCGGCGAACTTCCTCTCCCTCTTCGGCGCTCTCGACCGCCTCGGCGGCTTCTTCGTCCTCGCCTCGATCCGCGAGTTCGCCCCCTTCGTAACCGCCGTCGTCGTCGCCGGCGTCGCCGGCACCGCGATCACCGCCGATCTGGGAGCGCGGAAGATCCGCGAGGAGCTCGACGCCCTGCAGGTGCTCGGCGTCGACCCGATCAAGAACCTGGTCGTGCCGCGCTTCCTGGCGCTGATGCTGATCACCGGCCTGCTCGACATCTACGCCCTGGTCTTCGGGATCAGCGGCGGCATCCTCACCGAGATGCTCTACAACCAGCCGCTCGGCGGCTTCTTCGCCACCCTCTTCTCCAACGCCTCGATCACCGACCTCTGGGGCTCGGTGATCAAGTGCACCCTGTTCGGAGCCCTGATCGCCGTCGTCTGCTCGTACAAAGGGATGACCGCGTCCGGCGGCGCCGCCGGCGTCGGCCGCGCCGTCAACGAGGCGGTGGTGATCTCGTTCATGGGTGTCTTCGCCTTCAACTACGTCTTCACGCAGACCCTGCTCGCCACCAACCCGGAGCTGCAGACGATCCGATGAACGAATGGCTCGCAGTTCCGCGCGGTTGGCTCGACTCCTTCGGGGAGATCGCCCGCTTCGGCTCGCGCGTCGCCGGCCTCGTCTACTCCGGCCGCGTCTTCCGCTTCTTCGGCGAGAGCCTGCGCCAGGCCGGGATCCTGATCCTCGGCTCGGCGTTGATCATCTGGGGCCTCGTCTTCACGCTCGGCCTGCAGTGCGGGATCGAGGGCGCCTATCTGCTGCGAGCCCAGGGTGCCCCCGCCTATGCGGGCGTCTTCTCGGCCTGGTGTGACCTGCGCGAGATCATGCCCTATGCCTTCGGCTACATGCTCGCGGCCAAGGTCGGCACCGGGATCGTCGCTGAGCTCGGGGCGATGCGGATCTCCGACGAGATCGACGCGCTCGAGGTGATGGGCGTGCCGCCCGTCACCTTCCTCTGCGCGACCCGCCTGCTCGCTGCCTGGATCACCTTCCCGTTCATGTACCTGGTCGGGATCGGGATCATGTACCTGGCCAGCTACATCGCCGTCGTCGAGCAGATTGGCGACGTCTCCTCGGGCGGTTACTTCCTGATCTTCTGGATGTTTCAGAACCCCCCCGACCTGATCTTCAGCCTGATCAAGGGCATGGTGATGGCGACGGCGATCGTGATGGTCGGCTGTTATTACGGTTACACGGCCTCGGGTGGGCCGGTCGGGGTGGGGACCGCGACGGCGAAGTCGATGGTCCTCAACATCGTCTTAGTTCACATCATCGGGATGCTCGGGACCCTTGTCTTCTGGGGGGCAAACCCGCGGGCGCCAATAGGAGGCTGACGTGTCGATCGAGGACGAGAACCGCAGGGAAGAAGAGCAGCTTCAGGACGAGGCCGTGATGGGCGGCGAAGAGCCGCCCGAGATCGGCGAGCGCGCGGTGCCGGCGCGCTCGGCGGACGACAGCGGTCCTTACATCAGCGAAGACGGCGCGATGATGGGCCGCGATTTCGTGATCCCGGGCGTTGACCCGAGCGAGCACGACCCCTACCGCTTCCACACCGGTCGCAAGCGCGACCACGGCGGCGAGGACGCGATTGAGATCATCGACCTGGTCAAACAGTTCGGCCGCGCCCGCATCCTCAACGGCCTCAACCTCGGCCTGCCCGAGGACCAGGTCTCGATGGTGCTCGGCCCCTCGGGAACCGGCAAGAGCGTCCTGATCAAGCACATCGTCGGCCTGCTCTACCCGGACTCCGGCGACGTCCTCGTGCACGGCGAATCGATCCCCAACATGACCGACGACGAACTCTTCGAGGTGCGCAAAAAGTTCGGCCTGCTGTTCCAGGACGGCGCCCTCTTCGGCTCGATGAACATCTACGACAACGTCGCCTTCCCGCTGCGCCAGCACACCGACAAGGGCGAGGAGGAGATCGGCGAGATCGTCAACCGCCGGCTCAAAGAGGTCGGCCTCTCCGAGGCCACCTACAAGATGCCGAACGAGCTTTCGGGAGGGATGCGCAAGCGCGCCGGCTTCGCCCGCGCGCTGGTGCTGGAACCGGCGATCGTGATGTTCGACGAGCCCGACTCCGGGCTCGACCCAGTCCGCACCGCGCTGCTCTGCGAGCTGATCCGCGAGGTCCACGCCGAGAACGGCGGCTGCTACCTGGTGATCAGCCACGACCTCGGCACCGCGCGCCGGATCGCCGACTTCATAGCGGTGCTCTGGAGCGGCAAGATCGTCGAGTCCGGGCCCAAAGAAGAATTGTTCGACTCCAGCAACCCGTTCGTCAACCAGTTCCTCAACGCGGACATCAGCGGGCCGCTGTCGATGGACTGAGTGAACCTCGGTCGCTGGCTAGGGGAGGTTGCCGCCTGGGCGGCTCGTAACGCGAAGGTCGTACTGGCACTCGCCGTGCTGGTCGCCGTGGTTGCGGCGGCGGGCGCGACGCAGATCCCGACCGACGCCGGCGTCGGCACGCTGGTCGATACCGACACCGAGTCCTACGAAGCGACCCAGGACGTCGAGGAGACGTTCGGTGAAGAACCGGTGGTGGTGTTGGCGCGGGGGGACCTGCCGGAACTGATCCTCACCAACAACATCTTCCGGCTCCTGCGCTTGGAGGGATGCCTGGCCGGGAGGGTGCCGAAAGGCGGCAAAGCACTGCCGGGTCCGTGCGCGGAGCTGGCTGAAATGGAACCGGTCGAGTTCGTCGCCGGGCCCGCCACCTTCCTCAACGAGGCGGTGGTTCAGATCGAGACCCAGCTTCGCAGGCTGGCGGCGCAGGTCCCAGCTGAGCGGTTCCAGGAATTTCTCCTCGCCGTCGCCACCCGCTACGGGATCACCAGCGTCCCCACCCTCGACAACGAACAGTTCGTCGCCACCGTCGTCTTCGACCTCGCCCGGGCCCGCGGCACCCCGAAGGCCCGCCTCGCCTACCTCTTCCCCAACAGCCACACGGCCCAGATCGTGATCAGGCTGAAGCCCGACCTCAGCCAGTCCGAACGCCGGCGAGCGCTGGAGCTGATCGAGGCCGCGGTGGCCGAGACGACCCCGCGCAAAGTCTGCGCCGAGAACGGCAAGCCCGCCCCCTGCTTCGAGCTCAAAGACGGCAGCTACGTGGTCTCCGGCGCCCCGGTCGTGGTCGATGGGCTGGCGCGGGCGCTAGTGGACGCGCTGCTGCTGCTCTTCGCCGTCGCGATCGTGGTGATGGCAGCGACGCTGCTGCTCGTCTTCCGCTCGCGTCTGCGGCTGCTGCCGCTCGGCATCGCGCTGGCGGCCGCGGCGCTCACCTTCGGCCTGCTGGGGTTGGTCGGGGGCACCCTGACGATGGCATCGATCGCCGTGTTGCCGATCTTGATCGGGCTCGCCGTCGACTACGCGATCCAGTTCCAGGCTCGCTATGACGAGGTCGGCGACGCCGGCACCGCCGCCGCCCGCGGCGGACCCACGATCGCGATCGCCTGCCTGGCGACCGCCGCCGGCTTCCTCGCCCTGCTGCTCTCACCGACGCCGATGGTCCGATCCTTCGCCCTGCTGCTGATGGCTGGCGTGGCGATCGCCTTCCTACTCGCGCTCACCGCTGGTTCCGCCGCGCTCAGCCTGCGGCGTGGCGAGTTTGTACGGGGGGGTCGAACAAACTCGCCACGCGGCGGCCGCGTGGGGGAGGCGCTCCTGGGTTTTGCGATCGAGCGACGGGTCGCGGTGCTCGGTGTGGGGCTGATGCTTGCCGTGATCGGGTGGGGCGTCGGTACCCAGATCGAGACGGTCTCCGACGTCCGCACCCTGGCGCCCCAGAACATCGACGCGATCCGCGACCTCAACGAGCTCCAGGAGGCCACCGGGGTCTCGGGCGAGCTCGACGTCAGCATCGAAGCCGACGACCTCGCCGACCCGGCGACGATCGAATGGATGGCCGCCTTCAAGCGGCGGGTTCTGCGCGCCAACGGCTTCAACGGCGAAAACCCGAGCTGCTTGCAAGCGGATATCTGCCCGGGCCCGGCGCTCTCGGACTTCCTCGTCCGCGAAGGCGACACGGTGACCAGACAGGGGATCGAGGCGACCTTGACGGCGCTCTCTCCTTACGCGCTGCGCCAGGTGGCGCCGCTCGATGCGGACGGTGAGCTTGGAAACGAGGCGCTGATCAGCTTCGGCATCCGCGCCCAGTCGCTGCAGGACCAGCAGGCGCTGATCGACCGCGTCCGCGACGAGATCGGTGAGCCGGGCAGCCGCGGCGGACCGCCGCCCGGGGTCGAGGTCAGGCTCGCGGGGCTGCCGGTGATCGCCGCCGAGTCGGCCGCCGACCTCTCCGCCAGCCGCTACTGGTTGACCCTGGCGGGCCTGATCGCGGTGGCGCTGGTGCTGCTCGTCGCCTACCGCTCGCCGCGACGCGCGTTGGTGCCGCTGGCGCCGACCTTGCTCGCCACCGGCTGGGCCTCCCTGCTGCTGTGGGCCACCGGAATCCCGCTCAACCCGATGTCGGCCGCCCTGGGGGCGTTGACGATCGCGATCGCCACCGAGTTCGGCGTCATCCTCAGCGGCCGCTTCCACGAGGAGGGCGGCGGCAGTGGCGCGGCCGAGCCCGCCCTGCGCCGCGCCTACGCTCGCACCGGCACCGCGGTCATGGCTTCCGGCGCGACCGCGATCGCCGGCTTCGCGGTGCTGATCGCCAGCGACATCCGCCTGCTGCGAGATTTCGGCTTCGTGACCGTGATCGATCTCGCCGCCGCCCTGCTCGGAGTCATGGTGGTTCTGCCGGCGCTGCTGGTCTGGCTCGAGGAGCGATGAAAGATCGCTACTCGATAGCCGTCGGGCTGATCTTCCTGGCCTTGGTCGTGGTTGCCGGGATCACCACGATCGGCGGCGACGGCGGCGAGACCCTCGGCCTCGATCGCCGGGAGGACGCCTGGGCCCTGCCCGAGTTCGCCGTTCCGGCCGCGTCCGGCCCGCTCGAAGGCGACGCCAACGTCGCCCAGGACGACTGCGAGCTGGCAGCAGTGCCCTGTCCGGAGGACGCCCGCCGCATTCCCGCCTGCCAAATCGAGACCCCTGGCGCCCTGCGCGTATGCGACTTCTTCGACCGCCCGCTGGTGATCTCGTTCTGGTTCACGAAAGGCGGCAACTGCACCGCCCAACAGGACGTCGTCGAGAGTGTCTACGAGCGCTACCGTGACAGGGTGAACTTCCTCTCGCTCGACATCCGCGACGATCGCGACGAGGTTCGCGAGCTGATCCGCCAGCACGGCTGGAAGATGCCAGTGGGCTACGACCGCGACGGCGCCGTCGGTGGCCTCTACCGAGTTGGCGGTTGTCCCACTTTCGCCTACGTCTACCCGGGCGGCACGCTGCAGAGCGCCAGCATCAGCGAGATCACCGAGCGGCAGCTGAGCGATCGCGTCGAGCGCCTGCTGGCGGCGACCCGGGCCGCGCAGAGGGGATGACGTGGGCGGCCTGGGCGGGCGCCAACCGAGGCCGGGATGGGACCCCGCCCCGAAACAGGGGTGGGTGGCACCCTGGTTGGCGAACGAGTTCCCCGGCTTGGACATCGCTTGGGTCGAGGTCGACGGACGCGCTCGTCGCAGCCCCGAGCCGGTCCGCCGCCGTCTTCGAGACCTCTCCGACCGCATCTACGGAGCGCAGGCGATTCGGTTGCGCGAACAGCCGGTTCCCTGGTCCTACCGAGTCTTCTTTCGTCAGATCGGCCTCGATCCGGACCGCACCCGGACCCCGGTCGAGCAGCTGATCTTCGAACGCCTTCACGACGGCGGCTTCAAGAGCCACGGTCTCCCCGCCGACGCGCTGACGATCGCCACGGTCGAGACCGGAGTGGGTCTGCGCGCCTTCGACGCTGACCGCCTGGAGGGGCGGATCTGCATCCGCGAGTCGATGCCGGACGAGCCGCTGCCGGGCGGCCCGGGGGAGATGGAAGCGGGAACCCTGGTCCTCGCTGACGAGGCCAACACCCTCGGCTTGCTGTTCGGAGCCACCGCCACGCCGTGCGCGGTCAGCCAGGCGACCCGGCGGATCGCGATCGCCGCGGTGCAGGTCGGCTCGGTGCCGCAGATGGCGATCGACGAGGCGCTTTGGATGGCGGCGGCGACGCTCGAGCACGCCTGAGGAGCCGGCCGCGCTTAACCGTTTCCTCGCTTGCGGTCCCGAATCCTTGATCTAGACTCGGTGCGAGGCGTATGCAGGAGCTCCTCCTAAGAGACGAGATCGCGACGCTCGACGTCAGGGTTGACGAGCGTCCCGCTCGTGCCCAGCTCCGCGGTCAGATCGCCCGGCTCGAGCTCGAGCTGGCGGGGCTCTTCGCCGAGGCCTTCGGGCGGGTGGAGTTGGAGCGCCGCGACACCGCCCTGGCGGCCCAGCCGCGGGTCCTCGACCTCGGCGACCTCGAGCGGATGCGCGACTGCCTGGCCGAGCGGATCGCCGCGGCGCGCTCGGCGCTGCGCCAGCGTGGCCGCGAGGAAGCCGCCAGTCGTGAGCTGCTGGAGGCGATGCTGGAGCGCCCGGCCGACTACAAGTGGGTGCGGGTGACTCGCGCCGACATCGGCGAACCCGGCTGCGGCAACTGGCATTCCAAACCGCGCCTTGGTCCGCTGGGGATGCTGATGGGCTGGTGGCAGGTCAAGGTCTCCTCGGGATGCCCGTTAGCCGGACGGCTTGCGGCCGTTGAGCGCTAAGCAGAAACCACAGCCGGGGCGCCGCGTCACCGCGCCCGATCAGCGCCCACCCGCCCCCTGGGGCAACTTCCCGCTGGCGGAGCTGGTGATCCTCGCCGGCATCATCGCCCTCGTCGTCGGGGTCGTCGGGCAGGATCAGACGTTCATCGGCGCCGGCGTCGTTCTCGCCGGCCTGGGCGGCCTCGAGGTCGCCGTCCGCGAGCACTTCGCCGGCTATCGCTCCCACACCACCCTGCTGGCGGGGGCGGTCTTCGTGGTCACCGTCGGGCTCGCCTTCTACGTCGCCAACCAGATCCTTGCGGTGGCGTTGGCGATCGGCGCGGTTACCTTCGCGATCACCTTTTACCTGGCGCGCCGCGCATTCCAACGCGCTTCCGGAGGCCTCAGCTTCCGGGTCGGTGGAATGCGCGGCTAACTGGCTAGGCGGCGGTGATCGCGCTGCGACCGCTGGTCGTGCGCGAGGCGAGCTCGGTCGAGAGCAGGCGGCGCTGGCGCGAGGTGAGGGTGCCGAGCTGCTTGTTCTCGTTCAGCGACAGCGGCAGGAGAAACTTGCGGGCCCGGGTGCGTCCCCACCGGCGCTGGCTGGTCAACAGCTCGGAGATGGTCATGCTCTCGGTCTCCCAGGGGCCCTCCCGGACCACGTCCGATGCCTCCAGGTCGCCTCTTCCAATCGCCCGCTTCAACTCGGCGCGAGCAAGGCGGACGGTATTGGCGCGTTCGAGCGCCCTCATGTGCTGCGGTGCCTCAACCGAGGTAGCCATCGTCGTTGCTGGTGCCATTGCGGCAGCGTCCACTGGTACTCCTCCCTTCAAAGGAATCAATCAACTGGGTATCTCGCCAACGAGAGTGGCTCGGGGACCCTGGCCTACCGGACTGGGTGACTTGTCCGAACTCCCCGGCCGGTTCGTCGGGCGAGGACGCCAAGCTACGTCGCCGGGGTGGCTGGCGTCAACCCGCCATTGGCAAAACGACGACCGGCCCGGTCGCTAAGAGCAACAATTTCGTCACAGCGAAATTCGCTGTCGGTTCAGAGAAGCCTGAAACTACCCAGGACGGGGGATGTCAAAGTCCGGTGAACCGCGATCAGGAGCGCGGTAGGTCCGGGAAGTCGGAGATCACCCTGGCGATCGTCCCCAGGGCGCCGTCGAGGTGCTCGCGCTCGTGGGTCGCCATCAGGCTGGTCCGCAGCAGGGCGCCGCCGGGTGGCACCGCGGGATGGATCGCGACGTTGGTGTAGACGCCGGCGTCGAACAGGGCCTTCCAGAGCAGTACCGCCTGCCAGTCGTCGCCGCAGACCACCGGCACCACCGGGGTGGTCGCGACGGTGCCGTCGGGCAGCGCCCCGGGCTCGATCACCTGCAGCCCCAGGTGGCGCAGGCCCTCGCGCAGGTACTCGGCGTTGGCGAGCAGCCGCTCGAACAGCGCCGGCCCGTCCTCGCGGATCACCCGCAAAGCCGCCAAGGCGGCGCCGACAGCGGCGGGGACGGCGGAGGCGCTGAAGATGAAGGAGCGGGAGGAGATCCGCAGGTACTCGATCACGTCGGCCGGGCCGGCGATGAAGCCGCCGCAGGAGGCGAGGCTCTTGGAGAAGGTCCCCATCCGCAGGTCGACCTGGTCCTCGAGCCCGAACAGCTCGCAGGCGCCGGCGCCGCGGGCGCCGAGCACGCCGGCTCCGTGCGCCTCGTCGACCATCAGCCGCGCCCCGTAGCTCTGGCAGAGCTCGACGATCCGCGGCAGGTCGCAAACATCCCCCTCCATCGAGAAGACGCCGTCGACGATGACGAGGGCGCCCCCCCCGTCGCCGGCCGCACGCTGGAGCATCTTCTCCAGCTTGTCCATGCGGTTGTGGCGGAAGGGACGCAGTTTGGCGCCGGAAAGCCGGCAGCCGTCGAGGATCGAGGCGTGGTCGCCGGAGTCGCAGATCACGGTGTCTCCGGGGCCAAGGATCGTGCCGATGCAGCCCAGGTTCGACTGGTAGCCGGTGGTGTAGACGATTGCGTCCTCGGTCCGCATCCACTCCGCCAGCTCGCGCTCGAGGTCGACGTGCAACGGCGTCGTGCCGTTCAGCAGCCGCGAGCCGGTAACGCCGGTGCCGTAGGTCTCCAGGGCGTCGCGGGCGGCCCCCTTGACGCGCTCGTCGCCGGTCAAGCCGAGGTAGTTGTTGGAGCCGAGCATGATCGTCTCCCGTCCTTCCATCTCGACCACCGGGCCGGCCTGCGAGGTCAGCAGGCGGAAGTAGGGGAGCAGGTCATGCTCTTTGGCCGCTTCGAGCTGCTCGAGCCGGTCGTGGCTGCGGGCCTTCTCGAAGACGTCGACCGGGGCCTTCGCGGTCTCGCTCATCGAACAAGAGTGTAGGTTGCGCCCCCTATGGGAAGCGTGACGATCCGGCCCGTGAGCAACCGCCGCGAGCTGAAGCGGTTCGTCAAGGTCCCGTTCCACCTCCACCGCGCCGATCCGCAGTGGGTGGCGCCGCTGGTCTTCGAGCGGATGGAGTTCCTCAACCGCGAGAAGAACCCGTGGTTCGAACACGGGGAGGCAGAGTTCTTCGTCGCCGAGCGCGACGGCGAGCCGGTCGGCCGTATCAGCGCCCATCTCGACCACCGTTGGGACGAGTACCAGGGCGGCGGCGACGCGATGTTCGGCTTCTTCGAGACCGCCAACGACGCCGAGGTCGCCAAAGCGCTGCTTGAGACCGCCAGCGATTGGGCCAGCGCGAAGGGGCGCGAGCGGATTCTCGGGCCGATGGACTTCACCACCAACGACGAGATCGGAATCCTGATCGAGGGCTTCGAGCGGCGACCGATGATCCTCGAGCCCTGGCACCCGCCCTACTACCGCGAGCTGGTCGAGGGCGAGGGTTTCGAGAAGGCGATGGACGTGCTGATGTGGGAACTGCAGTTCGGCGACCTCAAAGAGGGCGAGCAGTTCGACCCCTCGATCCATGCCGCCGCCAAGAAGGCGCTCGAGCAGGAAGGGATCACGATCCGCAACATGCGCAAGCGCGACATGGCCGCCGAGGTGCGCCGCTTCATGGACGTCTACAACGAGGCCTGGGGCAGCAACTGGGGCTTCGTGCCGATCACCGATGCCGAGGTCGAGTTCCAGGCCAAGAACCTCAAGCAGGTGCTCGACGAGGACTGGACCTTCATGGCCGAAAAGGACGGTGAGGTCGTCGGCGCGGCGTTGACCCTGCCCGACATCAACCAGGTGATGGCGAAGCTGAACGGCCGGCTGCTGCCTTTCGGCTGGGCCAGGTTCCTGCTCGGCAAGCGCAAGATCGACCAGCTGCGGGTGTTCGCGCTCGGGGTCAAGCACGAGTACCGCCACACCGGCATCGCCGCCGGCCTCTACCTCAGGCACCTCGAGGAGGCAGCCAAACCGGGCGCGATCGAAGGTGGCGAGATGGGCTGGATCCTGGAGACGAACAAAGCGATGAACCGGGCGATGGAGGGCATGGGCGGCAAGGTGGTGAAGCGCTACCGGCTTTACGAGCGTCGCAGTTTGCGGTGAGAGCTGGGGCAGCGACCTGGGGCGTCGCTAGAGTCGAAGCGGTGAGCGAACTCGACGTAGACGGCGAGATCGTGGCCGAGGAAACCGTCGAGCCGCGCGACGCCACCGAGCCGGTGCGGGCGCTGCCGGCGCCCTACGAGGAGACCTCGCTGCCGGTCCTGCGCGCCGAGGTTCGCACCGCCGCGATCGCTGCCGCAGGGGGTGTCCTCGCCGGCGCCGCCACCGTCGCCGCCGTCCGCGCGGTTGCCGCGGTTGGCTCGAAGCCGCGCTCCGGGCGGCGGATCGGCCGCCGCCGCGCCGACCGTCCCAACATCGTCGCCAGCCGCTCTTTCCTCGTAGACGTCCACCTGCTCGGCCGCTAATGGAAGCCGAAGTGCGGCCGCTCTCCCCCTTTCGGCTGGGGCGGGGGAGCTCTGACGGGACGCTGCGAATCCGCAGCCGGATCGCCACCCGCCTGCTGCACGTCGAAGGCAGCCCGGTTCTGGTCCGCGCCTGGGAACCGGGGCCGGGACGGCTGAAGCTGCGGGCGGAGGCGCTCGACCCGCCCGCGGTGAAGCAGCCGATCGCGACCGAATCGCGTCCGGCCGGGCGCGAGCAGCTGCGGCTGGCGGTCGAGCGGATGCGTTTCGCGCTCGCTGTCGACGACGACCTCGGCGAGTTCCACCGCCGCTTCCGCCGCGACCCATTGGTCGGGCCGCTGATTCGGCGGCTGCCGAGCTTCCGGCCGCTGCGCGCTCCCTGGCCCTGGGAGGCGCTGGCCACGGCTGTCGTCGGGCAGCTGATCGAGGCCGACCGGGCGGCGCGAATCGAGCGCCGCATCGTCGGCCGCTGGGGGCCGCGGCTGGGGGAGGGGCGGACGGCGCTCCGCGACGTGCCGGCGGCGGCGGCGATCGCCGGCCGGGCGCCCGCCGAACTCTGCGCGATGGACCTCGCGCCCGTTCGCGCCACCGCTCTGTGGTGCGTCGCCCAGGAAGTCGCCCGCGGTCGCTGCGCGATCGCCGACGCGGCCGCCGATCGGCGCCTCCTCGCGATCTCGCAGATCGGCCCCTGGACCGTGCAGTGCCTGGGCCTGTTCGGCCGCGGCGAAATGGACTCGCTGCCGGCCGGCGACCTCGGCTACATCAAGCTGGTCGGCCGCCTCGCGGGGCTGGGGCGGCGCGCCACGGTCCCGGAGGTCGAAGAATTCTACGCCCCGTATGAGCCCTATCGCGGCCTGGTCGGGTCGCTGACCCTGGCCGGGCTGCACCATCTGGTCGCCCAGGGGCAGCCGCTACGTCTGGCCGCCTGAGCGCTCAGGAGGGCCTGGAGGGACTAGAGCTTCCCGACGCTGGCCAGGTAGCCGTCGAGCGCCTTTGCCTTCTGGGTGTCCTCGTAGACCTCGTAGTCGCGCAGCAGGCCCCAGGAGATATGGCCCCAGATCACGTAGCGGTTCTCGTAGACCCGCTCGCCCTGCGGTGAGTCGAGGTGGTCGCGCCCGCGAATGCAGATCGTCTGCCGCCAGGGGAAGCCCTTGAGGATCACCTCGTCGGGGTAAATCTGGATCCCGGCGTCGGCGAAGCGCTGCAGCCACGGCTCGAGCTTCTCCTTGCCCTGCAGCTCGGTCGCCCACGAACTGTCGCCAGGGAACCTGAACCTGACGTCGTCGGCGTCCATTTTCAGCGTCGGCCCGATGTCTCCGGCGCTTGCCAGCTCCATGTTGCGGGCGATCATCTTCTTGGCCAGCCACGACAGCATTGGCGCCCCCTCCGGTCGTTGGACGGTGAAGGCTAGCCCTCGCGGCGCTCGGAGATCCGCCGCAGGTCACCGGGGCGCAGCAGCGCCACCAGGGTCGAGCCGTCGACGATCGCCAGGCCGCCCTTGCGCAGCTTCACCCGCCCCCCGATCAGGCGCGCGACCTCGTCGGAGAAGTCCGGCTCGTGACCGACCAGGAGCACGTCGCCGCGACCCGCCGCCAGCGCCAGCGAGTCGAAACGCCCGCCGGCGAGCTCAGCCGCGGTCTCGGGCTCGATTCCGAGCTCCTCGCAGACGAGCCTGGCGGTCTCGGCGGCGCGGATCCTGGGGCTGCTCAGACAGGCGTCGATCTCGGCCCCGAGGGCGCCAAGCGCGCGGCCCGCATCGCGAGCTTGGCGCTCTCCCTTGGCGGTCAAGGGCCGCGCCGCGTCGTCGCCGTTGCCGTCTTTGGCATCCCCGTGTCGGAGCAGGTAGATCATCGATCGATCGTAGGGACCGAACCACCCGATTGGAGGGCCTGAACATCCGTCCATCGGTGGAGACCTCTACTATGCCCCCGAATGCCGACCACTCCTGGCCGACGTTTCATCTTGCTCGCGCTCGCCCTGGTGGCACTTCTCGTCACCCCGGTCGCGGCCACCCCTGCCGGAAAGATCGTCGTCTATGGCGCCGGTTCGGGCTCGCACCTGGTCCTCAAGACCAAGGGCAAGGGCAAGCACAAGAAGGTCATCGTCAAGGGGTTCATGGCTCGCGCCCACCCGAAGGGCTGCTGGTTGTCCTCGAACCGCATGAAGGCGGTCTGCCCGACCAAGCGGGCGAACTCGATCGAAGTGGTCATGGGCGATTCCGGTGACTTCGTCAGGGTCAAGGACAGGATGCCGTTCCCCCTCACCGCGTACCTCGGCGGCGGTTCGGACAAATTCATCGGCAACGGCGAGCGCGATACCTGCTTCTCCCAGGGCTCCAGGCGCAACCGCTGCATCGGCCGCGGCGGCAACGACATCTGCATCACCGGCATGCGCAACAGCGACTGCGTCGGCAACCGCGGCAACGACTACTGCCGCCACCAGTTCGGCAGCGACGGCTGCTGGGGCGGCCCCGGCAACGACGTTTGCGTGATGGGCCCCGGCCAGGACGGCTGCCACGGCGACCGCGGCAACGACAAGCTCTTCGGCGGTCGCGCCGCCGACCAGCTCTACGGCGGTCGCGGCCACGACTACTGCGACGGCCAGCGCGGTTGGGGCAAGTCGCACGGCTGCGACGCCGGCCCTCGAAGATAAGCGGGTGTTGGTGAGTTATGCCCCATATAGAGGGCATAAGTCGCCAACGACCTAAAGCCCCATCGTCTTCCCCAGGATCTCCTTCATCACCTCGTCGGTGCCGCCGCCGATCGGGCCGAGGCGGGCGTCGCGGACGGCGCGCTCGATGCCGTACTCGCGCATGTAGCCGTAGCCGCCGTGGATCTGCAGTGACTGGTCGGCGATCTCGAGCACGGCACGCTGGGTGACGAGCTTGGCCATGGTCACCTCCTGGAGGCAGTCCTGGCCGCTGTGGAAGAGGCGCAGGGCGTTGTAGGTGAGGGCGCGGGAGGCCTCGGCCTTGGTCGCCATCTCGGCGACGTGGTGGCGGATCGCCTGGAACTTGCCGATCGGGCGGCCGAAGGCCTGGCGCTCGAGAGCGTAGGCGACGGTGACCTCGATCAGGCGCTGCATCGCGCCCACGGCGCCGATCGCCATCAGCAGCCGCTCCCAGGCGAAGTTGGCCATGATCAGCTTGAAGCCGCCGTTCTCCTCGCCGAGCAGGTTCTCCGCCGGCACCTCGACGTCGCTGAAGGCGAGCTCGCCGGTGTCGGAGGAGTGCCAGCCCATCTTCTCCAGCTTCGCCGCCACCTCGTACCCCGGCATCTCGCGCTCGAGCACGAGGAAGGAGATGCCGCCGTGGCCGCCCTCCGCGGTCGTCTTGCAGGCGCAGACGAGGAAGTCGGCGCGGACGCCGTTGGTGATGAAGGTCTTGGCGCCGTTGACGAGGTAGCCGCCGTCGATCCGCTCCGCCTTGGTCGAGATGCCGGCGACATCGGAGCCGGCGCCGGGCTCGGTGATCCCGAGCGCGCCGATCTTCTCGCCGGCGATCCCCGGCACCAGCCAGCGCTGCTTCTGCTCCTCCGTGCCGAAGTTGAAGATCGGCGGCATCGCGATCGAGGCGTGGGCGTTGAGCCCGGCGGCGACGCCGCCTGAGCCACCAGAGCGGGCCAGCTCCTCGACCCAGATCGCGTCGTGGAGGTGGTCGCCGCCCTGGCCCCCGTAGGCCTCCGGGAACTTCAGCCCGAGGAAACCGAGCTCGGCACAGCGCGCGTAGAGCTCACGGGGAAATTCCCGCGCCTGCTCCCACTGGTCGACGTTCGGCGCGATCTCCTTGGTGACGAACCGCGCGACCGTCTGCCGCAGCTCCTCGTGCTCCTCGCCGAACGGCGGCAGCGTGGCGCGCGCCCCGGTGTCCTTGACGACGGTCATCGCCTGTGTCGAGTTTGTTCGACCCCTCCGAACAAACTCGACACTAGAGCCCGTACGACCGCCCGATCACGTCGAGCATCACCTCGTCGGTGCCGGCACCAATCCGGTTGAGGCGGACGTCGCGGTAGGCGCGCTCGATCTCGTACTCCTTCATGTAGCCGTAGCCGCCGAGGATCTGGACGCAGTCGTCGGCGACCTCGCAGGCGATCCGCGAGGCGTAGAGCTTGGCCATCGTGATCTCGCGCACCGGGTACTCGCCGTTGGCGAAGCGCCAGGCGGTCGAGTAGGTGAACTGCTTCGCCGCTTCGGTCTTGGTCGCCATCTCGGCGAACTTGTGGCGGATCGCCTGGAACTTGCCGATCGGGCGGCCGAAGGCTTCGCGCTCCTTGGCGTACTCGAGGGTCTTCTCGATCATCCGCTCGGCCCCCGCGTGGCAGCCGGCGGCGGCGACCAGGCGCTCGCCCTGGAGCTCCCAGGCAATGTGGTAGAAGCCCTTGCCGACCTCGCCGAGGACGGCGTCGGCGGGGACGCGGACGTCTTCGAAGGCGAGCTCGCCGGTGTCGGAGGCGTGCATCCCCATCTTCTCCAGCTCGGCGGAGACGGTGAAGCCGGGGACCTTCTCGCCGTTCTCATCGCGCAGGTCGACGACGAAGAGGGTGATGCCGGCGTGGCGCTCGTCGGGGTCGGTCTTGCAGACGAGGACGATGAAGTCGGCCCGCGGCCCGTTCGTGATGAAGGTCTTGGAGCCGTTGATGACGTATTCGTCGCCGTCGCGGATCGCCGTCGTGCGGATGCCGGCGACGTCGGAGCCTGCGCCCGGCTCGGTGATCCCGAGGCTGCCGACCTTCTCGCCCTTGAGGCCGGGTTCGAGGTACTTGCGCTTCTGCTCCTCGGTCCCGAGCAGGTGGATCGGGGGCAGGACCATGTCGCTCTGGACCGCGAAGCCCATGTTGGTGCCGCCGGAGCCCGAGTAGCTCATGCACTCGGCGCGGACCAGCGAGTAGAAGTAGTCGCCGCCCTGGCCGCCGTACTCCTCCGGGAAGCAGAGGCCGAGGAAGCCGAGCTCGCCCGCCCGCTGCATCGCCGAGGTCGGCCAGTAGGTGTCCTCCCACTCGTTGCGATGAGGCCAGAGCTCCTTCCGCACCCACGACTGCATCGACTCGCGCAGGTCTTCGTGCTCCTGGCTGAAGATGAAGTGCTTGCGCCCGGCCTGGTGGTCGGGCTTGATGACGTTGGAGCCGTCGCTGGTCGCGGTCGCCACTGGTCTCTCCTCGCTCGTGGGTTTGGCCGGGATCCCGATCCCGGAAGCGAGTAGACAGTAGCACTTCCCACTTTTAGCGCGGTCGGCTATGGTTGCCGACGCCGATGAGCCCCGGGAACTACGAGAAGGTCGCCTACGCGGTCGCCGACGGCGTCGCCACGGTGACGCTGAACGATCCCGAGAAGCGCAACATGCTCTCCGGTCAGATGCTGAGCGAGCTGGTCGCGGCGATGACCGAGGCGCGCGACTCCGAGGAGGTTCGCGCCGTCGTCCTCACCGGGGCGGGAGACAAGGCCTTTTGCGCCGGTGCCGACCTCGGCGGGTTCGCCGCCGAGGCCTCGCTGGTCGAGAAACACTTCGCCTCTGATCTCTTCCTCGAGTTCTTCCGACTGATGCCGCGGCTCGGGAAGCCCTCGCTCTGCGCTGCCAACGGGCACGTGCTCGCCGGCGGCATGGGGCTCGCCCTCTCCTGCGACCTGGTGATCGCTAAGGAGGGCGCCACCTTCGGCACGCCGGAGATCAACGTCGGCGCCTTCCCCTACATGATCATGGCGATCATCTTCCGCAACGTTCCGCGCAAGAAGGTCAACGAGATGATGCTGCTGGGCGAGCGCCTCAGCGCTGAGCAGGCGGTCGAGTTCGGCCTCGCCAACAAGGTTGTCGCCGCCGACGAGTTCGACGCCGCGGTCGCCGAGTGGGCGGGCAAGCTCGCCTCCAAGAGCCCGGTCCTGATGCGGCTCGGCCACGACGCGATCTACCGCCAGCAGGACATGGCGGTCGACGACGCGCTCGACTACCTGCGCTCGCAGCTGACCCTCACCTTCTCGACCGAGGACATCGTCGAGGGGGTCACCGCCTTCTTCGAGAAACGCGATCCGCAATGGAAAGGGCGCTGATGGCCGCCACCGACGAGACCGAGAAAAACCTCCTGCCCGGAACGGCGCCGCTCGGCGAGCTGACCGAGCAGCTGCACGAGCGCCGCGACAAGGCGCGGCTCGGCGGCGGCGAGGAGAAGATCGCCAAGCAGCACGAGCGCGGCAAGCTGACCGCCCGCGAGCGGCTCGACCTGCTGGTCGACGCGGGCACCTTCGTCGAGCTCGGCGTCCACGGCCGTCCGCACTTCGCCCAGCGGGCGATGGACGGGGTGGAGGCGCCGGCCGACGGCGTCATCACCGGCTGGGGCGAAATCGAGGGCCGTGCCTGCTGCATCGCCGCCTACGACTTCACCGTGATGGCGGGTTCGATGGGGATGACCGGCGAGCTCAAGGTCACCCGCCTGCGCGAGATGGCGTTGGCCAAGCGGATGCCCTTCGTCTGGCTGCTCGACTCGGCCGGTGCCCGAATCCAGGAGGCGACCGGCTCGCTCTTCGCCGGCTCCGGCCACCTCTTCCGCGAGGAGGTCGAAATGTCGGGGGTGATCCCGATGGTCGCGGCGATGATGGGCCCCTGCGCCGCCGGCACCGCCTACATCCCGGCGCTCGCCGACTTCGTGCCGATGGTCTCCGGCCAGGGCGCGATGGCGCTGGCCGGCCCGCACCTGACCAAAGCGGTGACCGGCGAGGAGATCTCGATGGAGGAGCTCGGCGGCGCCAAGGTCCACTGCCGCAAATCGGGGGTGGGGGACCTCGAGGTCAAAGACGACGAGGAGTGCATCGCCGCGATCAAGACCTACCTCTCCTTCTTTCCCTCCAACTGCGACGAGAAGCCGCCGATCCGCGACAGCGCCGATCTGGACGACCGCATGTCCGAGAAGTTGATGGAGATCGTGCCCGACTCCAACCGCAAGCCTTACGACATGTACGAGGTGATCGCCGAGATCGTCGACGACGGCGAGTGGTTCGACCTCAAGCCGCGCTTCGCCCGCAGCGTGATCACCTGCCTCGCCCGCTTCGGCGGCCAGCCGGTCGGAATCGTCGCCAACCAGCCCAAGCATCTGGCCGGCGTCCTCGACAACGACTCCGCCGACAAGGCCGCCCGCTTCATCAACCTCTGCGACGCCTTCCAGATCCCGCTGGTCTTCATCCAGGACGTTCCCGGCTTCATGGTCGGCTCGAAAGTCGAGCACGCCGGGATCATCCGCCACGGGGCGAAGATGCTCTACGCCGTCAGCCGCGCGACCGTGCCGAAGGTGACCGTCGTTGTCCGCAAGGCATACGGCGCCGGCTACTACGTGATGTGCGGAAAAGCGTACGAGCCGGACCTGATCGTCGCCTGGCCCGGGGCCGAGATCTCGGTCATGGGTGCCGAGGGCGCGGTCGAAATCATCGGCCGCTCGGCGATCGAGGCCTCGGACGACCCCGAGGCCACGCGCGAGGCGATGCTGAACGCGGTCCGCCAGCAGATCGACCCCTACATCGCCGCTGGCAACGCCGTCATCGACGACATCATCGACCCGCGCGAGACCCGGCCGACGATCGTCAAAGCGCTGCGGATGGCGCGCAACAAGCACGTCGAGAAGCCAAGGAAAAGACATGGGGTGATGCCTGTATGAGCCGATTCGAGGACCCGGTGGTGATCAGCTGCTCGATCAGCGGCGTGATCGCCAACCGCGACCAGTGCCCGGCGATCCCCTACACGCCGGCCGAGTACGCGGCCGAGGCGCGCCGCGCCGTCGACGAGGGCGCCTCGCAGATCCACATCCACGCCAGGACCCCCGACGGCACCCCGTCCTATGAGGTCGAGGACTTCCAGGCGATCACCGAGGCGATCCTGGCCGAGGTCGGCGACGTGATCGTCAACTACTCGACCGGGGCGATCGGGATCTCGACCGAGAAGCGGCTCGAGTACCTGCGCGCCTGTCGCCCCGACGTCGCCGCGCTGAACATGAGCTCGATGAACTACGCCAAGTACTCCAAACGGCGCAAGGACTTCGTCTTCAACACGGTCTTCGAAAACAGCTTCGACACGATCATCGAGTTCCTCACCGCGATGAACGAGCTCGGGATCAAGCCCGAGCACGAGTGCTTCGACTCCGGCCACGTCGCCAACCTCGACCCGTTGCTCGACATGGGCCTGCTGGAGGAACCGCTGCAGATCTCGCTGGTGATGGGGGTGACGGGCGGCATCCGCCCGACCCCGCGCAACGTCACCCTGATGTCCGACCAAATCCCCGGCGGGCCCGAAGGCCGCAACCAATGGCAGGTGATCGGGATCTCCCGCGACCAGTGGAAGCTGCTCGCCTCCTCGCTGGTGCTCGGCGGCAACGTGCGCGCTGGCGTCGAGGACAATCTCTACCTGCCAAACGGCGAGATGTGCAAGTCCAACGGCGAGCTGATCGCGAAGGCACGCCAGATGGCCGAAGACGTCGGCCGCCGCCCCGCCAGCGTCGCCGAGGCGCGGGAGCTGCTGGGAGTCCCGAAACGGGCCGAGGTCTAGGCGTGGAATCGACCATCCACCGCGCCGGCGTCTCCTGGAGCGGCGGCGAGGGGGAGGACGTCCGCGCCCACGACGTCCTGCTCGGCGGCCAGACGCTGCCCAGCTCCTCGGCGCTCGAGTTCGGCGGCGACGACTTCAAGTCGAACCCCGAGACGCTGCTGGTCGGCGCCCTCGCCAGCTGCCACATGCTCTGGTTCCTCGCGTTGGCGCGGAAAAAAGGCTTCGATGTCGCCTCCTACGAAGACGATGCCGACGGCGTGCTCGAAGGCAAGCGCTTCACCTCGGCGACCCTGCGGCCGCGGGTGCGCTGGGCGGGCGAGCCGCCGGCCCCCGACGCGATCGAGGCGCTGCACCAGCGCTCGCACGAGCTCTGCTTCATCTCCAACTCCGTCAGCTTTCCCGTCTCCGTGGAGCCCTCATGAGCGATCTTCCCCTCCGCGACGTCAAGGTCCTCGACCTGACCCGACTGCTGCCCGGCGGCTTCTGCTCGCTGCTCCTCGCCGACCTCGGCGCCGAGGTGCTGAAGGTCGAGGACACCGGCATGGGCGACTACATCCGCTGGGCGCCGCCCTACTACGGCGGCGAGGAGCAGCAGGCGCTCGGAACCCGCTCCGCCCTCTACCTCTCGCTCAACCGCGGCAAGCGCTCGGTCAGGCTTGATCTCAAGTCCGACTCCGGTCGCGAGGCCTTCCTGCGCCTGGTCGAGTCCTATGACGTCGTCCTCGACGGCTTCCGCCCCGGGGTGATGGATCGCCTCGGCGTCGGCTACGAGCGCCTGCGCGAGGCCAACCCGGCCGTTGTCTACTGCGCGATCACCGGCTACGGCCAGGACGGTCCCTACGTGCAGCGCGCCGGCCACGACATGAACTACCTCGGCCTGATCGGGCTGCTCGGCTTGACCGGCGCCAAGGACGGACCGCCTGTGCAGGCGGGCGGCCAGATCGCCGATGTCGGCGGCGGCGCCCTGATGGCCGCCTTCGGAGTGATGGCGGCGCTGCACGAGGCGCGCCGCTCCGGCGCGGGGCAGATGGTCGACGTTTCGATGGCCGACGGCGCCCTCTCCTGGCTGGCGATGGTCGCCGGCCGCTACTTCTGCGATGGCGAGGTGCCCCAGCGCGGCGAGCAGGCGCTGGCCGGCGGCCTCATCTGTTACCTGCCCTACGAAGCCGCCGACGGCTGGGTCAGCTGCGGGGCGCTGGAGCCGAAGTTCTGGGCCGCCTTCTGCGGCGGCGTCGATCGTCCCGACCTGATCGAGGTTCAGTTCGAGGCCCCGGGTTCTGAGGGCTGGGCGAAGGTCGCCGAGGTCTTCCGCTCCCGCACCCGTGCCGAGTGGCAGGCGTTCAACGACGAGCACGACTGCTGTGTCGAGCCCGTCCTCGACGTCGACGAGGCACTCGATTCCGAGCTGGTCGCGGCGCGGCAGATGGTGGTGGAGATGGATCAGCCCGAGATCGGGCCGGTGCGCCAGCTCGGCGCCCCGGTCAAGTTCAGCCGCACCCCCGCCGACCCGACCCGCGCCGCGCCCGCCTTCGGCGAGCACACCGTCGAGGTTCTCGCCGAGGCCGGCTACGGCCCGGAGCAGATCGCGGCGATGATCGAGTCCGGCGCCGCCGCCGGCAACGACGCGGCCGCCGACCACCCGGAGTTCATGAAGTGACCGAGGTCGGGGCGGAGCTGCTGCGGATGGGCGAGCTGGCGGAGGCGTCCGGGGTGCCGGCGCCGACGATCAAGCACTACCTGCGCGAGGGTCTGCTGCCGGAGCCGGTCAAGACCAGCCGCAACATGGCCTACTACCCGCCCGAGTTCGTCGAGCGGATCCAGCTGATCAAGCGCCTGCAGGAGACGCGCTTCATGCCGCTGAAGGCGATCAAGGCGATTCTCGAGGAGGACCCCGAGCGGGCCACGGCGATGCTCGAACTCGAGGACCAGATCCTCGATCGCGCCCTCGCCGGCGAGCGCGCCCGCACCAGCGCCACCGAGGTCCGCGAGCGCTACGGCGTCCCCGCCGAGGTGCTCGAACGGCTCGCCGAGCTGGAAATCCTCACCCCCAACAGCCGCGGCTACTCGCCCTCCGACGTGACCATTATCGAGGCGATCAGCCGCTTCCGCGCCGGCGGCTACGACGAGGAGATCGGCTTCACCGTCTACGACACCCTGCGCTACAAGACCGCGCTCGAAGAGCTGGTGCGCCAGGAGGTCGACATGGTGATGAACCGCCTCGCCACCGAGCTGCCGCCGGAGCGGGTGATCGAGATGCTCGAAGAGGGCGCTCAGCCGCTGCGCGACCTGATCGCGGCCCTGCACACGAAGTTGATGGTCGCCGAGCTCGAGCGCCAGCGTTCTGAGCGGCGGTAGGGACGGCGTGCTTCGAGAGGTTTGGCGTGAGGGGTTGGGGGTCTCTCGTGCTCGCTGGGTTTTTCGCCCGGTAGCTACGCCAGCTCTCTTGAAGGGACAAGCGAAAAACTAACGCCGCTGCGCGCAAGAGACCCCCCAACCCCTCCCCTCAAGCCGCCCGAAGTTCCGTCAGCTCCAGGGTTCGCCAGCTCTCCAAGGTGAGGTCGCACTTTTCCCCGCATAGCGGGGTCAACCGCGACCTCACGAAGAGTTGGCGTCCCTCGGTCGTCGGCTTCGAGATGGATCCAGGGCTCCCTGCCGGCCCGAGGTCGAGCGAGGGGGCGCTATGCCGCCGCCAGCGCCTCGCGCTCCTCGGCAATTTTGCGCAGGGTGTGGGCGTGCCCGAGGCGCTCGCAAATCGCGGTCGCCTCGTCGAGTGCCACCTCGGCTCCGGCGCTGCCGGTGGCACGTCGGGCTTGGGCCAGCGATAGCAGCGCCGTGGGCAGGCCCCAGTGCATTTCACGTTCGCGGGCGATCGCGGCCATCGCTTCGGCTTGGGCCAGCGCCTCCTCGTTGCGGCCGAGGCCGAGCAGCGCCCAGGTCAGCAGGGTTCCGCGCCAATGCTCCTGCTCGCCGCCGACGTCCATCGCTTCGCGGTAGATCCGCTCGGCCAGGTCGATCGACTCGAGGGCGGCGGTGTGCTCACTGGCGAAGATCTGCACGTGGCCAAGGTTGGATAGCGCCACCGAGCGCGAGAAGACGTCGCCGAGCTGGTCGGTCAGCTCGCAATTGCGCTGGGCAAGTGCCAGTGCCGCCTCGGGCGAGCCCCTTTCGGCCATCATCGTCGCGCGGTTGCCACGGGCCCAGCTTTCGGTCTCGGGGTCGCCGAACTCGGAAGCGACCGCCAGCGCCCGCTGTGCCAGGGATTCGGCCTCGTCGAGGCGGTCGCGCTCTTTGAGCACGATGCTGCGGGCCATCAGCGCCCAGGCATGCGGGCAGTTGATGACGATGTTGGCGCCAGCGTCGATCTTGCCGTCGCCGAGCTCGAAGATTTCGTCGATTACCGAGTCGACCGCGTCGAGGTTGCCGGAGCACATCTGCGCGTAGCAGCCAACGGCGCGGATCGCGATCCGCAGTTCGACGTCGCCAGCCTCGTCGGCGAGCTGGGTCGCTTCGTTGGCGGCCTCGATCCATTCCGAGGCGCTGTTGGCGACGCCCGGGCGCGCCGAGGTCATCAGTTTCAGCAGCGCCAGGGAGCGCCGGTCGTCGACCCGTGTCGCGATCTCGGTCGCCTCCGTCGCCAGCGCTTCCGCTTCGGCCGCGTCCATCCCCAGTCGCCACGAGTAGTCGAGCTGCTGCAGCCGCGAGGAGAGCGCCAGCGCCGTCGTCTCCTCGTCCTCCTCCATTTCCGCGACCAGCCTGGTCACGTCCCGCCAGAGCCGCAGCGCATCCTGGGGCCGACTGTGCCCGGCCCAGAACGCCGCCCGCGCCGACCAGCGGGCCGCTTCGCGCGGTTCCTCCCCGGCCTCCATGTGGGCGGCGATCATCGCGGCGAGCTCGTCGAGGCGCTCCGGCTCGAGCGCGATCGTCGCCCGCGCCGCCGCCGCATGGGTGGTGGTGCGGCTGTCGGCGAGCTGGGTGCCGTAGGCGACCTCGCGGGTCAGCGGGTGGCGGAAGGCAAGAACGCGGCGCGGGTAGAGCTCGATCTCGTAGAGGAAGCCGGCGCCGACCAGTTCGCGCAGGGCGCGGTCGATCTGCTCCTGCTGGAGGCCGGCGGTGAACCCGAGCGCCTCGGCGCTGATCTCCTTGCCAACCACCGAGGCCACCTGCAGCAGTTGCTTGGCTTCGGGCTCGAGGCGATCGATGCGGGCGGCCAGGACCGCCTGCACCGTCACCGGCACGCGGGCGTCATCGACTGGGCGCACCAGCCGGTAGGCGCCGGGCTCGCCCTGCAGGTAGTCGCTCTCGACCAGCTCGCGGACGATCTCCTCGACGAAGAACGGATTGCCTTGGGTGCGCTCGTGGATCGGCTCATCGAGGCCGTCGAGGGAGGGGTCCTCGCCGGCCAGGTCGCGCAGCAGCTCACCGGTGTGGGCCGGTTCCAGCGGCGCCAGTGCCAACTGCGTGTAAATGGGAGCGTCTTTCCACTGACGGCGTGTACTCGGGTCGATGGTTGAGGACGACCAAGGTGTTGGTGGCGGAAATCGCCTCCAACAGGCTGGCCAGCATCGCCTCGCTGCCGGCGTCGATCCAGTGCAGGTCCTCGATCACCAAGACCAGCGTCTTGCGCCGGCTGGGGGCGTTGGTGATCCGGCAGACGACGTCGGTCAGCGCCCGCTGGCGCGCCTCGGCGCTGAGCTGCGGCAGGGGCCGCTCGGGGTCGGGCACGCCGAGGAAGTCGAACAGCAGCGGCAGCTCGGTGCTGAAGTCGGGGTCGAGCAGCAGCGCCCTGCCGGCGATCCGCTCGCGCGCGAGCTGGTCGGGATCGCGGTCGCCGATCCCGAAGAAGGAGCGCAGCATCTGCAGCACCGGCAGGTAGGGGCTCGAGGTGCCGTGCGACTGGGCCTGTGCCTCGAAGACCTCGAGCCCCTCGGCGCGGCAGCGCTCGGCGAACTCGTGGCAGATCCTGCTCTTGCCGACGCCCGGTTCGGCGACGATGCCGACGCCGCCGCCGTCCCCCGCCTGGGCGCGCTCCAGTGCCAACTGCAGCTCGCGCATCTCCTCCTCGCGCCCGATGAAGCGTGAGAAGCCGCGATCGCGAGCCAGGTCCAGCCGCGAGCGGGCGGCGCCGACGCCCATGAGTCGAAAGACGTCGACCGGCTTGCTGGCGCCCTTGATCTCGAACTCGCCGAGGTCATCGAGGTCGAGGAAACCGCCGACGAGGGCAGCGGTGTGCTCGGTCAGGTAGGCCCGGCCCGGCTCCGCCAGCGACTCCATCCGCTGCGCCAGGCCAACCGTGTGGCCGATCGCCGTGTAGTTCCCCTCGCCACGCCCGATCGCGCCGGCGACGACCTCGCCCGAGTTGATCCCGATCCGGGCCGAGAAGTTCAGGCCCTGCCCCCGGCGCAGCTCGGCCGCGTACTCGGCGATCTGATCGAGCATCCGCAGCGCCGCGTAGCAGGCGCGCTGGGCGTGATCCTCATGGGCTACGGGCGCCCCGAAGACGGCCATGATCCCGTCCCCGGTGAACTTGTCGACGGTGCCTTCGTAATGGTTCACCGCATCGGCCAGCAGCGAGAAGAAGCGCTGCATGATCTTGCGCCACTCCTCCGGGTCCTGCTGCTCGGCCAGGTCCATCGACCCGTTCACGTCCGCGAACAGGACCGTCACCTGCTTACGCTCGGCGTCGTCGATGCGGGGCTCGGTCACGACCCACCAAGGTTACGCCCCCGACTGGCTCAGTAGCCAAATCGAGGTAGCCTGGCCCGGTGCGAACGGTTCTCGTCACCGGCGCGTCCACCGGCATCGGCCGTGCGGGCGCACTGCGCTTGGACGCCGCCGGCTGGAAGGTCTTCGCCGGGGTTCGCCGCGAGGAGGACGCAGAGGCGCTGCGTGCGGCAGGGACCGCGAACCTCTCACCGCTGCTCCTCGACGTCACCGACGCCGAGCAGATCGCTGCCGCGGCAGCGACGATCGCGGCTGAGCCCGGCGGCCTCTCCGGTCTCGTCAACAACGCCGGCGTCGCGATCCCGAGCCCGCTGGAGACGATCCCGATCGAGGACTTCCGCCGTCAGATCGAGGTCAACCTGACCGCCCACGTCGCCGTCACCCAGGCCATGCTGGGCCCGATCCGCAGCGCCCGCGGCCGGATCGTCTTCATCAGCTCGATCGGCGGCCGCATCGCCTTCCCGCTAACCGGCGCCTACCATGCGGCCAAGTTCGGGATCGAGGCCGTCGGCGACGTCTTCCGCCAGGAGCTGCGGCCCTGGGGCATCTCCGTCTCGATCGTCGAGCCCGGCTCGATCGACACTCCGATTTGGAACCGCGGCGAGCGCACCGCCGAGGAGATCGGCGCCCGCTCGCCCCAGCGGGAAGCCCTCTACGGCAAGGCGATAGAGGGCTATCGTAAGGTGGTCAAGAGCACCGCCGAACGCGGGATTCCGCCGGAGAAGGTCGCGCGGGAGATCGAGCACGCCCTGACCGCGCGCCGTCCCCGTTCGCGCTACCTGGTCGGAATCGACGCCAAGCTGCAGGCGCGAGTCAGGCCGTTGATCCCGACCCGCGTTTGGGACCGGATCGTCGCTCGCACGATGGGCCTCTAAACTTCACCTGATTGACTGGTCAATCAGTGGGGAAGTGACCTTGCGCGCAGCCGCAGTTCAGCTCAATTCGACGAACGATCGGGACCGTAACCTTGCCACGGCGGAGCGCTTGGTGCGTACTGCTGCGGCCGCCGGCGCCGAACTGGTCGCCCTGCCGGAGAAGTGGAACCTGCTCGCTGGCGGCGAGGAGCTGCGGGCCGGTGCGGAGCCGCTCGACGGTCCGAGTCTCAGCGCCGCCCGTGCCTGGGCGCAGGAGCTGGGGATCCACCTGCTCGCCGGCAGCATCAGCGAGCGCACCGACGGCAAGGCCTTCAACACCTCGGTCCTGATCGGGCCCGCGGGCGAGGACCTCGGCGTCTACCGCAAGATCCACCTCTTCGACGTCGACGCCGGTGGCGTCTCCTACCGCGAGTCCGAGCACGAGCAGCCCGGCACCGCGGTCGTCACGGCCCCGGTTGGCCCGACCCTGACCGCCGGCATGACCGTCTGTTACGACCTGCGTTTCCCCGAGCTCTACCGGATCCTCGCCCTGCGGGGCGCCCTCTTGATCACCGTGCCCTCGGCCTTCACCGCCGCCACCGGGCGCGACCACTGGGAGGTGCTGCTGCGGGCGCGGGCAATCGAGAACCAGGTCTTCCTGCTCGCCCCCAACCAGGTTGGGACCGCGCCCCCGCACTACGAGTCCTTCGGGCACTCGGCGATCGTCGATCCCTGGGGCACCGTTCTCGCGAGTGCCTCCGAGGGCGAGGGCACCGTCGTCGCCGACCTCGACCTCGGCGCTCAGGAACGCACCCGCGCGTCGCTGCCCTCGCTGGCGAACCGCCGGCCCAAGGCCTATGCGTGGCCGCAGTTGCTGGAGACCTCGGTCTGATGGCAAAAGCGCCGCCGGCGGACAAGCGCCGCCAGATCCTCGACGCCGCCGTCGCGGTCTTCGCCCGCCAGGGCTTCCATGCCACCCGGGTCTCCGACATCGCCGACGAGGCAGGCGTCGCCTACGGCCTCGTCTACCACTACTTTCGCTCCAAGGACGACGTCCTCAACGAGCTCTTCGTCGAGCGCTGGTCGCTGTTGCTCTCGGCGATCGAGGAGGCCGACCGGGCAGGTGGCCCGCACCGCGAGCGCCTGGCGGCGGTGGCGACGTTCATCGTCGATTCCTACCGCTACGATCCGGAGCTGATGAAGGTGATCATCGTCGAGGTCACCCGCGCCGCCAACTCCTTCGGGCAAACCCACCTGGTCGAGATCCGCCGTGCTTACGAGGGGATCGCCAAGATCGTCGCCGACGGCCAGGAGAGTGGCGCCTTCCGCACCGACGTCGCCCCGCTGTTCGCCTCGATGACCTTCTACGGCGCCGTCGAGCAACTGCTCTCCGGCTGGATTTTCGACGTGATTCCGACTTCCGACGCCGGGTACGACGAGGCAAAGGACTTGCTGGTAACGACGATTTGCGACGGTCTGGAGCCCCGATAGGTATGGTCGCCGAGTAGTGGACAACGAGATTGTCAAACGCTTGATCTGGAGCGGCATGCTTGCCGCCACCGGTGCCCTCGCCAGCGTCCTCGCCGCCAAGGCATCGTCGCTGCTCTACCGGCGCTTGTTCGACGAAGACCCGCCCGACTGAGGAGTGCGATGACCGAGCCGACCCAGACGCCGCCGCCCGGCCAGCCGCCGGCAACCCCGCCGACGGCGCCCCTGGTCCCGCCGCCGGAGCCCAGGCCCGAGCACCGCTCGGTCGGCGAGCTCGTGTTCGACGTCTCCGAACGGACCTCGATCCTGATCCGCGAGGAGATCGAGCTGGCGAAGACCGAGGTCACCGAAAAGGTGACCAAGATCGCCCGCGGCTCTGCCGTCGGCGCCGCCGCCGGGGTCTTCGCCTTCCTGGCCCTGATCCTGATCATGGAGGGAATCGCCTGGGTCCTGAACGAAGAGGTCTTCGACGGCAAGACGTGGCCCGGCTTCTTCATCGAGGCCGCTGTCTTCCTGCTGATTTCCGCCCTCGCCGGCTTCATCGCCTACCGGGCCCTGAAGGCCGGGGCACCGCCGATGCCCGAACAGGCGATCGAAGAGGCGAAGCTGACCAAGGAGATGCTCGAAAAGGACAAGGAGGGCACGAGTTGAGCGCCGACCCCACCCGGCCGCCGGCTTCGACCGGGATGCCCGGTCGTTCCGCCGATCAGATCCGCCGTGACATCGACGTCCAGCGCCAGCAGCTGGGTACCTCGGTGGAAGCCCTGCGTGGGCGCGTCACCGAGCTGACCGATTGGCGCCGTCAGGTCCGCGAGCACAAACGCGAGCTGATCATCGGCGCCGCCGCCGTTGGCTTCCTGCTCGGCGCCCGGGTAATGCTCGGCCGCAGAAAGCGCTAGCTCGGAACGACCAGCTCGGTCGTAACGCTGCCGGCTCCGAGCAGGCCGGGACCGACGTGGGCGCCGAGGACCGGGCCGACCTCCGAGGTGAAGACCGGGTCGCAGCCGAAGATCTCGTGGCAGTCTTCGATCAGCCTCGCGGAGGTCTCCTCGTCCTGGATGTGTTGGACGACCCAGCCGTCGAGCCCGGATTCGTGGCGCTGCCGCATGTAGTCGCGCAGCCGCTCCACCGAGCGGGCCCGGGTGCGAACCCGTTCGACTGGGGTGATCTCCTCCTCCAGGGTCAGGATCGGCTTGATCTTCAGGGCGCTGCCGATCCAGGCGCGGGCGCCGCCGATGCGTCCGCCGCGGCGCAGGTACTCGAGGGTGTCGATCGCGAACCACATCTTCAGCTCGTTGCGGACCCGCTCGGCCTGAGCGATCGCCGCTGCCGCGCCCGCACCTTGGATCGCCGCGGTCGAGGCCCCAAGGGCGCAAAGGCCCATTCCGCCGGCGGCCGAGCGCGAGTCCATCACCAGGATCCGCTCCCCGCCCTTGCCCTCCTCGATCAGCCGCTCACGCGCCTGGTTGGCGGCCTCGAAGGTGCCGGAGATCCCGGCGGAGATGTGGATCGAGACGACTTCCTTGCCGGCGTCGAGCAGCGGTTCGTAGACGGCGAGGAAGTCGCCGATCGAGGGCTGGGAGGTGGTGGCGCCATTCTGTGAAGCCCGCAGCCGCTCGTAGAAGGCGGCGTAGTCGGCTATATCGGCCTCGCGCTCCTGCTCACCGTCGACGGAGACGTAGAGGCTGATCGTCTCGATGCCTCGCTCGGCCAGTAGCGCGGAGGGAAGGTAGGCGGTGGTGTCGCAGACGACTGCGGTCTTCTCGCTCCCGGTCAACCCGACGATTCTTTCAGACGGGCGTCTCCTGGTCCCGGCCGCTCGCCGGCATCGCGAAGCAGGCCGTAGACGAAGACATGTGGATCGCCTCCTCACCCGAGTCCTTCATCCGCTGAAGGCTCTCGGCCTCGACGTCCAGGACGATCAGCCGCAGGCTTTCGTAGAGGCTCAGGATCTCTTCCCGGCCCTCGAGATCGACTGTCGTGGGGGTCCGGGCGATGTGGAAGAACTTGTCCTCGCCGACGATTCCCGCTTCTCGGCTCACGGTGTAGTCATCGAGGATTCTCTGCATGAAGTCGTCGGCGAGGATTCTCTTGCTGGCCGCCGGCAGGTCTTCCCAGTCCTCGGCCAGTAGGAGAGGCCGCCTCGTCGCCTTGTAGAAGTGCTCGGTGGCACCGCGGACCTGGCGGGTGTCGACCAGCTCGATGCAGTCGTACTTGTAGAGCCGCCTGACGTGGTAGCTGACGTCGGTCAGGTCGACGAGAAGCTCGTTGGCGATTTCGTTGGGGCTCGCGACTCGATTGCTGAAGATGTCAAAGATTTCGTGTCTCAGCGGGTGCGACATGGCTTTGTGGATGTTCGTCTCGGCCTCGAGGCGCTTTGCTGCTCTCCGCTTCGTTTTCGTCTCCACTCATTCCTCCTTCGGCGGTCCCCCTGATCACTTGAACCTCGTTGCTTAATACCACCATTCCGCCCATGCGTGCGGGGTTAAATGCTGGGCACTGATCCAGCGCTGGAACGACCTCTAGCAATGCGTGACTCCCTCCCCCGAGACCAAGAGCCAGGGAGAGGGGGTGACGCAGATGAAGATGAGCACGCAGAGCTCGACCGTTCCGGTCATCAGCACCGGTAAGAGCACCTAGAGGTCAAGGTCGGACCGGCCTCCTCGCCCCAGCGCGGGAGGCTGGTCCCCAGCGTCAGCTCCTGCGGCCGATGAAGACGATCTTGTGGTCGCGGATTTCGTCGACGGGTTCGCTGAGCACCACCCGACCGTCGGCCTCTCGCTGACCGAGCACCGCCAGCGGCTCCAGTCCCGCCGCCTCCATCGCTTCCCGGACCTCGTTGGCCGGGTAGTGGCGCGATCGGTGAATGTGGGACTCGACTCCCTCGCCCGATAGCCGGGCCTCGTATGTGCAACCGGCTTCGACCTCGTCGGCCAGCCCCTGCCATCGCCAGCCTCGGTCGTGGATGTCGCCGACGCCCGAGCTCATGAAATTCGAGCGGTAGAGGGCAAGGGCGTTCGCGTCGAACAGGACCAAGCCGTCCGCGGCGAGGTTGGCTCGCATTCCCGCCAGGGCTCGCTCGAGGTCGCCGTCGTCGACCAGGTAGTTGACGACGTCGTTGAGCGCCCAGACCAACTCGAATTCGCCGGCGGTCGGCAGCTCGCGCATGTCGGCCTTGAAGACCGGGACGCGGTCTCCAAATTTCTCCCGGGCCGCGTCGAGCATCGCCGACGAGAGATCGCACCCGCGGATCTCCCAGCCCCTCCGCAGCATCGGCTCGAAGGCCATGCCTGTGCCGCAGCCCACGTCGAAGAGTCGCCCCCTTCGCAGCCCTCGCTCCTCGAGCTCGGCGAGCAGGACGCCGCACCACATCTCGTAGTCGTTGCGGTGGTTGAAGGCGTCGTAGATCGGGGCGAACGCCTGGTAAGCGGTCTCGGCATCATCTCCCATCCGGCGAGCCTATCCGGGGGCGCCCGAAGGCGAGAAGGCCGGCACGAGTAGGACCACTTCCCGGCCAGCTACACTTTGTGAAGTGACCGATACCCCCCAAGCCGCGATCACCCTCACCGCCAAAGCCGCCGAGAAGATCGGCGAGCTGCTCGGCTCGCAGGACGAGGCCGCCCAGCAGGCACTTCGCGTCGCTGTCCGTGGCGGCGGTTGCTCGGGCTTCCAGTACGCGCTCGCCTTCGACCAGGCCAAGGAGGACGACAACGTCTTCGAGGTCGACGGCGTCGCCGTCATCGTCGACAAGGTCAGCATGCAGTTTGTCTTCGGCTCCGAGGTCGACTACGTCGAAGGTCTCCAGGGCGCTGGCTTCCAGGTGAATAACCCAAACGTCGTCGCCGCTTGTGGATGCGGCTCCTCTTTCCAGGTGAAAGAGGAGGAGGCAGAGACCGCTTCCGTCTAGCGCGGGTGGTGCAAGCCGGGCGTCGGTGCCGGCTATTCGATCTGAAGCGGGGGCGACTGGGCCGGAGGCCCGTCGGCCGGAGCTGGGGTACTGGCCACTGACGGTTGCTCGACGCCGAGCGCCTCGGCCAGCTCGCCGGACTCGAACATCTCCTCGACGATGTCGGCGCCGCCGATCAGCTCGCCGTTGACGTAGAGCTGGGGGAAGGTCTGCCAGTCGGAGATCTCGGCGGTGACCTCGCGCAGCGGCTGCAGCGCCGGCAGCACGTCGATCGCGCCGTACTCGACATCGACCTGGTCGAGCACCTGCACCACCCGCATCGAGAAACCGCAGCGGGGCGCATCGGGGGTCCCTTTCATGAACAACAGGACCGGGTTGGCGGCGATCAGCTCTTGGACTTTGGACTTCAGTTCCGGGTCGGCCATCGCCCAAAGACTAGCTAGGCGGGGAGGCCGGCTCAGAGCTGGGTGGCGATCAGGCCGAGGATTGCGGCCAGCACGGCTACGAATGCGGCGAAGAGCCCACCGCCGACGAGCAGGATGGTGTGCTGCAAGGCGTCGATGCGGACGCTGAGGTGGCTGACGCGGCCGCTGAGCTCGTCCAGGCGGGAATCGACACCGCTCTTGAAATCGTCGAGCCTTCCGTCGGTCCAGGTCGATCGCATTGACTCCATCGCTCCTACGGTAGGGACCCCGCTGATACGCGTGCTGCGGAGATTGTAACCTTTTGTCTGCGCGAGGAGAGGAGGAGAGGCTAGATGCGGACGTCGCCGCGACGCGTTTCGCGCGGCGCCGGCTTCGGCTCGAGGTGAACCGGGGCCGTCGAGAGCGCCTGCACGCGCAGGTCGCTCCAGGTGAGGCCCTCGCGGACCAGCGCCGGCAGGCCGAGGGCGACGGCGGTGGCGATCTCGACCGCCTGCAGGATTACGCCGTAGGCGAGAGCGTCAGCGGTGCTGATGTCGAAGCCCGTATGCAGGACGCTGATCACCGCGAGCTGGAAGACGCCGATGTTGGAAGGCGTCGCCGGCACGACCGCGGTGACGTTGACCGCGAAGAGAACCGCGGCGGCAGCGCCGATCCCGGCTTTGCCGTCGAGATTGAGCGCGTAGAGCAGCGCCCAGCAGGCGGCGAGCTGGATCGCCCAGGCGCCGAGCTGGGCGGCGGCGGCCATCGAGCCCTGACGCGGGTTGCGAAAGACAGCGAGCCCGGCGCGCACCTGCAGGAGGGCGCGATGGACGGCGCCGCCAATCCGGGCCAGGCGGCCGTTGCCGTTGCGGCGCATCAGCATCGGCGCCAGCAAGACGACGACCAAGAGCAGTAGGGGCACCAGGCTGAAGGCAAAGATCTTCTGGGTGCCGGAGTGGAAGAGCGGCGTGGTCGAGACGATGATCACGCCGAGCATCGCCAGCGCCACCAAGTTCAGCATCGTTTGTGAAACCAGGGTTCCCAGCAACACCGGGAAGGTTTCCCGCATGCGGCCGGTGCGACGGGCGAGCGCGAGCGCGCGGGCCGGCTCGCCGAGCCGGGCCGGCAGGGTCGCCGACATCAGCACCCCGATCATCGTGGCCGAGGTGACGTCACGGCGGCGGATCGGCCGGTTCGGCAGGGCCGCGCGGGCGATCCAGTACCAGGAGGCGGCACGGAAGAAGAGCGAGATCGCCATCAGCGCGCAGGCGACGAGGACGAGGGTGAGGTTCGAGCGGACGATGCTTTCGACCACCTTGTCGACGCCGATTTTCTGCGCCGCCAGGACGGTCAGGCCGACGCCGAGGATGCCGGCGACGCCGAGCCCGACGCGGCGGGCTACTTTGCGCCCGCGCTTGCCGGCCTGCGCCGGGGCCGGGTCGAGGGAGGGCAGGCGTTCGGCGTGGCGCTTGGGCAGACCGTCCGCCGGCCGCACTCCGGCCCAGTGGGCGATCTTCTCGCCCCTCGTCGCCGGCCGCGGCACGGCGATCGCACGCTCGTAGACCTCGGTTACCTGGTCGGCGACGCGGGGCCAGGCGTAGCGCTGGGCACTGCGCCTGGCCGCGTCGCCCATCGCCCGCAGCCGCTCCGGCTCGTGGTGGATGCGCTGCAGCTCCTCGGCCAGGCGCTGCGGGTCGGCGGGCGGGACGAGCAGGCCGTCGACGCCGTCGGTGACGACGTCGCTGTAGCCAGCGATCGCCGAAGCGATCACGGGCGTGCCGGCGGCGAAGGCCTCGGTCAGGACCATGCCGAAGCTCTCACCCGAGAGCGAGGGGGCACAGAGGACGTCCGCCTCGTGCAACTCGCTCCACAGCTGCTCGCCGGAGACGCGGCCGCGGACGTCGATCGACTCCATCAGGCTCGGGTCGGTGAGGTAGCGCCTGATGTCCTCCTCTTCGGCTCCGATTACGCTGAGCCGGCAGGGGACGTGCTCGACCAGGGCGCCGAAGGCGGTGAGCAGGATCGGCAGGCCCTTGCGCTCCTCAGGGCGGCCGACGAAGAGGATTCGCAGGTCGCCTCTTCCGTTGGATCCGGCGCTGGGGGCGGCATCGACGTCGACGCCGTTGGGAATGATCGTGTAGTCGCCGCCGAACCAGCGACGGCCGGTCCAGGCGGCGGCCTCGGAGACGGCGATGCGCGCCGAGAGGCGGTTGAAGACCCGGCGCGCGCCGAGCGCGTTGCCGATGTAGTTGGGAAGCGGCTTGGTCGAGTAGGTGTGGAAGGTGCCGACGATCGGCGTTCGCGCCCCCAGGGTCGCGTTCCAGCCGACCAGCGGCACCACCGGCTCGTGGACGTGGATGACGTCGAACCCGCCGTTCCTGACCGCTCGCCGCGGCGCGACCACCCCGCCGGCCGGGAAGGGCGCAAGGTTGGATACGGACCCGTTGGCGCCAAAGCCCGCGGTGCGGCCGAGCGGCACCAGGTAATCGGGCAGCTCGCGTGTTTCGGCGGCGGCCCGGTGCAGCACTCGGCTGACCCGGCCAGGCGGGTCGACGGGGGCAAGGACACGGACGTCATGCCCACGACCCAGGAACTCCTCGGCGAGAGCTTCGACGTGCCGGTTCACGCCGCCCTGATAAGACCAGGAATATGGCGAGACGAGACCGATGCGCACGAACTACAAAGGGTAGGGCATCGACCGGCCCCGTCCGAGCGGCCCGCCGCCCATTTCACCGCTAGAGCTGGATAACGAGCAGGCTTGCGATCAGGCTGAGGAACCCTACGAGCATGGCTCCCGCCAAGCCAAGCCCCACCTGAAGGAGGGTGCGTTGCAGGCCGCCTATCGCACCGCGCATTTCCCGGACCTCAGCGCTGAGCGCACCGACTCGCCCGTCGAGACTGTCGAAACGCGCGTCGACGCCGCTCTTGAAGTCGTCGAGCCGGGAGTCGGTCCAGGTGGATCTCATCGCCATTGCCTCCAATGCTAGGGCGAAGGTTGTCACGCATGGTTCGCGTCATTGTAACTTTTTGTCTGAGGCCCTGGACTCCGCCCAGGCAAACCCGGTGAAGACCAGCAGGTAGGCGGTTCCGATCTCCAGGAGGAGAGCGCCGGAGTCGTTGGCGAGGGTGCCGACGACAGTCGCGGCGAGGGCGCCGAGCAACCCGGCCCGAACCGCCGGCACGTCGCGAACCCAGGCCCGCAGGCGGTCGCGGCGCAGGAAGGTGAGAACGGCGAGGACCACCACCACCGGCAGGAAAATCAGCAGCACCGGTCGCGCGAAGCTGTGAGCTGAGAGCTGGAGCCGACGCTGGGCGACGTCGGAGAGGTCGCCGAGGCCGCCCGCGTCGAGCACCGAGCGGGTGAGGTGGGCGTTGGCGCCGGAGATCAGGTCGATCAGCGCCAAGAGGGCCAGCACCGCGAAGGGAGCGGCGATCACCGCCAGCAGGCCGAGGCGCCGCCCGCGACCGGCGATCGCCACCGCCGCCACCACGGCCCCGACCGGGAAGACGATCGCGGCGCCGACGTCGGCGCCGAAGCGACCGGCGGCGAAGAGGAAGGCGGCGATCAAGCCGAGCCCGACGAATACCGCTGCCGAGCGCCGGCGTGGGACGCCGGGGAGGAAGCCGGCCAGCCCGGCGCCGGTCCCGGCGACGACCAGCACGGCCAGCAACGCCTCGAGCTCGTTGCCGATCCCGTAGAAGCGGACACCGAGCCCAGGGTTGGGCCCGAGCAATGACAGCGAGGTGAGCGGCGAGCCAGCGATGAGATCGACCGCGTAGGCGGCGACCGTCAGGGCCGCGGCAATGGCTATGGCCCGGTAGCCGCGCGCAAGCGCCAGCGTCAGCGCCGCAAGCAGCGGCGCGCCGAGCATCACGAGAAGCACTTCGGCGCTCTCGCCGGGCTCGATCGCGGTGCCCAAGAGCATGAGCAGCGGCATGTAGATGACGGCGAGGGCCACTACCCGGACAGCTGGGCGCGCCAGCGCGCCCCTGCTGAGAGCGACCGCCAGGCCCAGCGCCACGATCCAGGCCAGCAGGCTGAGCCCGATCACCGGCCCGCGCCGATGCGAGATCACCCCCATCCGGTCGCCGAGCGTTTCGATTGCGGCGACGTCGACGGACCCCTCGCTGCGAATCGGCTGCCCCGACATCTGCGACGGGATCTCGACGCCGAAGCGCTCGAGGACCGTGGGCGCGACGTCGGTGGAGAGGACGTAGCCGTCCATCCGCGTGCTGTCGGAGGTGAGGTTGCCGTCGAATCCCGCCCCCGCGACCCCGATTGCCAGGAGCGCGTCGGAGTCGCCCGCCGGACGCTCGATCGCGATCAGGAGGTCGTCGGGACCAAGCTCTGCGGTCAGCCGCCTGAGCTCGGGGAGTGAGGCGCCTCGCACCTCGAAGCCAGCGACATCGGCTTTCGCGAGCGCCGAGCCCAGGAGCCCGGGCTCGATCTCCGCCGGCGCTGATTCCGCCCGCTCGACCACCGCTTCCCACCAGCTCCGCCGATCCCCCTCGAACTCCGGCAGATCGGCGTCGTACAACGAATCGAAGACCCGGTTCCCCTGCCCGATATCGAGATACGTCTGCTGCGCCGGAACCTTCCCCAGCCCCGCGCTCATCAATCCCGGAGAAAGGCCGTCCCTGGCCAGCTGCTGAAGGGCGATGCCCTCGGGCATCCAGGCCAAGAGCACGCGCGTGGGGGGTCTTGGGTGGGATGAAGCGTCTTGTACTTTTTCGTCGCCCGCCTTGGAGGCGCCAGCAGCCGCGTCTCCACCGAAAAAGTTAAGCGGAACCCCACCCAGGACCCCCAGCACAACGAGCGCTATCGTCAGTTTCCTGATGCCCGACCGCACTTTCGCCAAGTTCAGCTTCTTCAAGATGGATCCCGCCTGGCGCCGCCGCGATCCCGAGCTGCGCGCTGCCGACAAGCGGGAGTTCCTTGCCGCCTGCGAGGACTTTGGGGTGGACCGCTCGCTACGTGCCTACTCAACCATAGGTACGCGTGGCGATGTCGACCTGGTCCTGCTCAGCCAGAGCGCCAACCTCAATGACATCCACACCTTCCATGTCGTGCTCGGCCAGAGCGGCTTGGCGCAATGGGCGAAGACGCCCTACTCCTTCCTCTCGATGACCAAACCGTCGCCCTACTCGGAGGAGCAGGCGCGGACCGAGATCTGCATCTCCGAGCGCAAGTACCTCTTCCTCTACCCGATGGTCAAGCAGCGTCGCTGGTACGGGCTGGAGCCGGCGGAGCGCGGCCGAATCATGAAAAGCCACATCGAGGTCGGCCGCCGCTATCCCGAGATCACGATCAACACGACCTATTCCTACGGCCTCGACGACCAGGAGTTCGTCGTCTGCTTCGAGGGCGACGACCCGGGGATGTTCCTCGACCTGGTCACCGAGTTGCGGCCGACCGAGTCGAGCGAGTACACCGAGCTGGAGACGCCGATCTTCACCTGCGTCGCGATGTCGGTCGGCAAGGCGCTCGACGCTCTCGACGGCACCCCCGCCGCGGTCGCCGTCGGCACCTGATCGCCGCCCCCAGCCCCGACTTCCCTATCCTTTCGCGCTCGCTGTCGCCGGAAGCGCCCACCTCTAGAACGGAATCGTCATGAGCCAGATCGGTAGTCAAGAGAATCCACTGCGAGTTGCCATCGTCGGTGCCGGCCCCTCCGGCTTCTACGCCGCCGAGCACATCCTCAAAGGCGAGGACTTGCACGCGCAGGTCGACCTCTTCGACCGCCTCCCAACCCCGTTTGGCCTGGTCCGCGGTGGCGTCGCCCCCGACCACCCGAAGATCAAGTCGGTGATCCGGGTCTACGAAAAAACCGCCGCCCGCGACGGTTTTCGCTTCTTCGGCAACGTCAAGATCGGCCATGACATCGAGGTCGAGGACCTCGAGCGTCACTACCACGCGATTGTCTTCACGGTCGGCTGCGAGACCGACCGTGCGCTCGGGGTCCCCGGCGAGGAGCTGCCCGGCAGCCACGCCGCCACCGCCTTCGTCGGCTGGTACAACGCCCACCCCGACTACGCCGACGAGGATTTCGACCTCTCCAGCGAGCGAGCGGTGGTGATCGGCAACGGCAACGTCGCCATGGACGTCGCCCGGATGCTGGCGCTGACCGACCACGAGCTGCGCCAGACCGATACCGCCGACCACGCGATCGAGATGCTCGACGCGAAGAAGATCCGCGAGATCGTCGTGCTCGGACGCCGCGGACCGGCCCAGGCCGCGTTCACCAACCCCGAGATCAGGGAGCTTGGCGAGCTCGAGGACGCGGACATCGTCGTCGACCCGGCCGAGGTCGAGCTCGACCCGGCCAGCGCTGCTTTCCTCGAGTCCGACGAGGTCGACAAGACCACCCGCGTCAACGTCGAGACCCTGCGCGAGTTCTCCCAGCGCCAGCCGCAGGGGAAAAAGCAGCGGGTCGTTCTCCGTTTCCTCGCATCCCCGGTGGAAATCACCGGCGAGGGCAAGGTCGAAAAGATCGTGATCGGCCGGAACGAACTGGTCGAAGAAGGCGGCGCTCTGCGGGCCAAGGACACTGGCGAGCGCGAAGAGCTCGAGTGCGGGCTGGTCCTGCGCTCGGTCGGCTACACCGGGATTCCAATCGAGGGCGTCCCCTTCGACGAGAAGCGCGGTCTGATCCTCAACGACGGAGGCCGCGTGCTCGACTCCCACGACGCTGGCCACAAGGTCGGCCACTACACGGCCGGCTGGATCAAGCGCGGCCCCTCCGGCGTGATCGGCACCAACAAGAAAGACGCGCTGGAGACGGTCACCCATCTGCTCGCCGACGTCGAGTCACAGACGCTGCTGGCGCCTGAGAATCCGGCGCCCGCGGCGATCGAGGACCTGCTTGCCGAGCGCGGCATCCGCTTCGTCAGCTTCGAGGACTGGCAGGCGATCGACCAGGCCGAGGTCGGCCGCGGCGAGCCGCACGGGCGGCCGCGGGTCAAGTTCGTCCGCGTCGAGGAGATGCTGGGCACGCTGGGCGAGAAGGTCTCCTAACTCCGATGGCGGTCGACCTCGCGGAGCTGCAGGCGATGATCGAGGCGGCTTTGCCCGGTGCCAGGGTCAAGGTTTTTGACGAAGACGGTGGCGGCCAGCATCTGCGGGCGGTCGTCACCGCACCTCAATTCCAGGGCCTCTCCCGGATCGACCAGCACCGGCTGGTCAAGGCCGCGGTCAAAACCCGTTTTGACGACGGCACGATTCACGCGCTTTCGGTGAAGACCAGCGCACAAAACCCCGAGCACTAAAAAACTGCTATGTATTTGGCTAGGATGTTTCGGGAGGCGTGCCGCCACCTTTCCCAGGACGGCACTCCTGGCTAAATCGAGGTGGTAACGGCCGGCGCCGCGTCCATCCACCGGCGCCGGCCGACCCCTCGTCATAGTTGTTCCAGGCTCTGATGGGAGGGGGACAGTGGACTACGATGCGGCGCTGTTGGAGCGAGTTGCGCAGAAGTTCCGGCGCGATATGTGGGAGTCGGTTTGTCCCGAGGCGGTGACGGAATCGGGCGTCGAAGTGGAGACCTTCGGCCCGATCCAGGCGACCGCCTTCGGCGACCTGCCCGAGGTCCACAAACTGAACGAGATTCAGGGGGCGGCCGAGCCGGGGGCGATCTCCGGCGGCTATCTCGCCGAGGCGGTCGAATGGATGCGGGCCCGCGAGGTCGACTATCGGGTTCCGGTCGCTGAGGGCAGGCCGGGGAGCGCCGAGGCGCGGGTGTGGCTCGGCGCGCGGGGCTACGAGCAGGGTGACGGCTGGGTCAAGCTCGTGCGCGACGCCTCCCCGCCTGAGATCCCGCCGAACCCCGAGGTCACCGTTTGGCCGCTGGGGCAGGACGAGAGCGATGGCGAAGGGCTGAGCGCAATCGTTGCCGAGACGATGGAGTTGCCGATCACGGCCGGGACCCTGTTCTTCTCGTTACCGCAGCGGCTGCATTGGCACTGCTACACGGCGTCGCTGGATCCAGGGGTGGGAATCGTCTCCACCGCCTCGATGCTGATCCACGAAGGGGTGGCCCAGCTCGGGCCGGGGAACACCTTGCCGCAGGCGCGCGGTCGCGGCTGCAACACAGCACTGCTGAGGCAGCGACTGCTCGACGCCAGCCGGGCGGGTTGCCAGATGGTTTTCGCCGAGGTCTGGGACAGCGAGCCAGGCCACCTGTCGGCTGCGGGGCGCAACTTCGTCAGAGCCGGCTTCGAGCCGGCCTACGGCGTGCGCAACTGGCAGCGGCCCGCGCTGCACCCGGCTGCAACCGAGCGCTATCGCTTCTGATCGGTTAGCGACTGAGCTCGGGCGCCGCGGTCGGCTCGGGCTCGTCGCCCTTGCCGTCATCTGACTCGGGATCGGACTCCGGCGGCAGCCCGCGGCCGCGGTCGGTCCCCGCGATCAGTTCATCGGGCGCCTTCTGCTCGGGCACGAAGCCGGACTTCATCCCGAAGTAGACCGCCTGGGGGTGATGGGAGACGATCGCCACAGTCGACTGCTCGGGCATCACCGCGTAGCCGTCGGAGAGGGTCATGCCGATGTCTTCGAGGCCGAGCAGACGCCAGACCTTCTCGTGCTCGGACTGGTCCGGGCAGGCCGGATATCCCCACGAGTAGCGGCGACCCTGGTCGAGGTCGATCGCGAGCTGGCGGCGGATGTCGGAGTGCAGCCACTCGGCCAGGCCCTCGGCCGACTGCACGCCGAGGCCGTGCACGTAGAGCTGTTCGGCGAACTCGCCTTCGCGCTCGAGGCGCGCCATCAGCTCGGTCACCTCGGCACCGACGGTGACCCCCTGCAAGGCGACGACGTCGCGTTCGCCGGAGCTCAGTGGCCGGTAGAAGTCGGCCAAACAAATGCGGTCGTGCTTGGGCTGGCGGGGGAAGACCAGGCGCTCGAGCTCGCGCTCGGGATTCTCGGGATCGAAGATCACCAGCTCGTTGCCCTCCGAGTTGCAGGGGAAGTAGCCGAGCTTGGCCCGGGGGTGCAGGTAGTCCTGCTCGCGCCACATCCGCTCCAGGCGCGGCGCGAAGCCCTCCTCCTCGGCGCTGCCCTCGACCAGTTCGCGCCAGGCCTCGCCCTTGACGCCGCGGCCTCCCCAGTGCAGCTTGAACAACACGTGGCGGTCGAGGTAGGGAAAGACGTCGTCGAGCTCGATCGGCACCTCGCGCACGCCCCACTGAGGCGGCGCGGGGATCGGCACCTCGGTGCTGACGGACGAGCGCACGCTGTCGTCAGTGGTCGGCGGCGAGTTGTCGACCACGACCGGCTTCTCGCGGAAGGTCTTGGCCTCGGACTTGATCCGCTCGACCAGGGCCTCGCGCGCGTCCTCGTCGACCAGCGCGTCCATCGTGTCGAGGCCCTGGAAGGCGTCCTTGCAGTAGAAGACGCCCGGCTCGTAGACCTCGTCGGATTCGCGGCCCTTCGGGTAGAGCGTGCGGCGGCCGAAGTCGCGGTTGATCGCGGCGCCGCCGATCAGCACCGGAAACTCGAGGCCTCGCTGGTGCAGCTCGGCGATGCAGGTCGGCATCTGCTTCGAGGTCGAGACGAGCAGGGCGGAGAGGCCGATCGCGTCGGCGTCGTTCTCCACCGCGGCTTCGATGATCGCGTCGACTGGGACTTGCTTGCCGAGATCGATCACGGTGTAGCCGTTGTTGGTGAGGATCGTGTTGACGAGCGACTTGCCGATGTCGTGGACGTCGCCGAACACGGTTGCGATCACGACTTTGCCCTTGGTGTGGCCGTCGATCCGGTCCAAGTAGTTCTCCAGCTGCGCGACGGCGCGCTTCATCACTTCGGCCGACTGCAGGACGAAGGGCAGGATCAGTTCGCCGGCGCCGAATTTGTCGCCGACCTCCTTCATCGCCGGCAGCAGCACTTCGTTCAGCGTCGGCACCGCGCCGATCTTCTCGACCGAGCGGTCGATCCAATCCTCGACGCCGTCCTTCTTGCGGCGAAGGATGTGCCAGTGCAGAGCCTCCTCGGGCTCCATCCCGGCGGTCGGGTCAGCAACCTCGGCCGCTGCCTCCTCGCCCTGGGACTCGAAGTGGGAGATGAAGCGCTCGAGCGCGTCTTCGCGGCGGTTGAAGACGAGGTCGTTGGTCAGCTCGCGCTCCTCGTCGGAGATCTCACCGTAGGGAGTGATGTGGTTCGGGTTGACCATCGCCAGGTCGAGCCCAGCCTCGACGCAGTGGTGGAGGAAGACGGAGTTGAGGACCGCGCGCGGCCGCGGCGAGACGCCGAAGGAGACGTTGGAGACGCCGAGCGAGGTCTTCACCTCGGGGATCTCCGCCTTGAGGCGGCGGATCCCCTCGATCGTCTCCACCGCCGAGGGCCGCCACTCCTCGTCGCCGGTGGTCAAGGTGAAGGTGAGCAGGTCGAAGATCAGCGCCTCGCGCTCGAGCCCGTGCTCGTCGCAGGCGATCTCGATGATCCGCTTGGCGATCTCGACCTTGCGGTCGGCCGTCTTCGCCATCCCGACCTCGTCGATCGTCAGCGCGATCAGCGCTGCGCCGTGGGCCTTCGCCAGCGGGATCACGGTGTCGGCCTTGTCGCGGCCGGCCTCGAGGTTGATCGAGTTGACGATCGCCCGCCCGGGGATCGATTCCAGCGCCGCCTTGATCACCTCGGGCTCGGTCGAGTCGACCTGGATCGGCGAGGGCTGGGTCAGCGAGATCCGCTTCACTACCGCGGCCATCTGGTCGTCCTCGTCCTGGCGCTCGGTCAGCGCCACGCAGACGTCGAGCACGTGAGCGCCGCCTTCGACCTGGTCTTCGGCGACCTGGACGAGGCCGTCGTAGTCGTCGGTCAGCAGCAGCTCCTTCGCCTTCCGTGAGCCCTGCGAGTTGACCCGCTCGCCGACCAGGGTCGGGCGCGGCTCCTGCACCAACGGGGCAGAGGTCATCATCGAGGAGACCTCGATCGGCCCGGGTGCGGGGCGCTCGCCCGCCCTGCGGCCGCCGACCCGCTCGTGGATCGCGGCGATGTGCTCGGGCGTGGTGCCGCAGCAGCCGCCGACGATGCCGACGCCGTAGCGCTCGACGAACTCACCCAGGCTCGCGGCCAGCGGCTCGGGCTCTTCAGGGAAGATCGTCTCGCCGTCGGGCCCTTGCAGCGGCAGCCCGGCGTTGGGGATGCAGTGAACTGGAAGCGGGCTGCTCTCACCGAGGAAGCGGATCGCGTCGCGCATGTCCTCGGGCCCGGTCGAGCAGTTGAGCCCGATCACGTCGACGTCGAGCGCGGACAGCGTCGTCAGCACCGACTGGATGTCGGTCCCCAGCAGCATCTTGCCGCCGTTGGGGAGCAGCGAGACGCTGCACTGGATCGGCAGCGTTCTGTCTGTCTGGGAGAACGCCTCGCGAGCGCCGAAGATCGCCGCCTTGACCTCGAGGATGTCCTGCGCGGTCTCGATGATGATCAGGTCGGCGCCGCCTTCGACCAGGCCGCGGGCCTGTTCGGCGAAGACCTCGGCCAGGGTCGCGAAGGAGATGTCGCCGAGGGTCGGGTCGGTCGAGGCTGGCAGGAACCCGGTCGGGCCGATCGAGCCGGCGACGAAGCGGTCGTCTCCGGCCGCCTTGCGGGCGATCTGCGCCGCCTTCGTGTTGATCTCGAGCGTGTGCTCGCCGAGGCCCCACTCCTCGAGCTTCAGTCGCGAGCCCTGGAAGCTGTCGGTCTCGACGACTTCCGCGCCCGCTTCGAGCATCGACGTGTGGACGCCCTCGATCACGTCGGGCCGATTGAGGACGAGCGCCTCGTGGCATTTGCCCGCGAGACCGCCGTAGTCCTCCTGGGTCAGCTCGAACTGCTCCAGGGTCGCGCCCATGCCGCCGTCGAAGACGACGATGCGCTCCCGCACCGCGGCTAGATAGTCACGTTCAGCCATGAACCTGTAGAGGCTACCGGGGGCGCTGCCAGTGCATGCTTCTGTATGCGGGGACGAAGCCTGCGCGCAGCAGGTTGCGCCCCGCGATCGCGTGCCCTTCGCCTTCGCCTTCGTCGAGCTCGGCGAAGATCGTGTGACAGCCGGCCTCGATTGCCGCCAGGATCCGCTTTCGCAGCAACACCTGATTGCAGCCGCGGCGGCGAGCGCCCGCAACGGTTGCGTCGAGGCCCAGGTGGGCGACGTCGCCGTCGATCAGCATCGAGCCGAAGGAGACGATCCTGCCGTCCAACTCCGCCGTGTAGGTGCGCCACCGTTCCTGGATCGGCAACGCGAACAGCAGGCTCGCCGCCTTCGAAGGGAACCCAAGCGCTGGCGCCGCGTCGAAGACCATCGTTTCTCCGGCCGCCTCCTCGGCGATCTCCCAGACTGTGATCGCCGGGTCGCCGGGGAGGTCCGGCCAGGAGGCGTCGCGGACGTACTTCCAGAGGCCGCGCCCCTGCTCGAAACCCCGGCGGTTGAGGTAGTCCTCGGCCGCGGCGGTGCCGGGGCGATCACGGGCCACCGCGACTCGGTAGGAGACCTCGAACTCGTCTGCCCAAGCGATCGCGTCGGCCAGATGCCCCTGCTCGACCGCGCCGGGTTCGGCGGCGCCGAGGATCGTGTTCATCCAGGGGTTGTCGGGCAGCGCTTCGAACACCGTCACCTGGAGGGGGCCAAACCATCTTTCGACGATGCCGCACTCGCTCACCGCATCGTCGCAGACGGTTCCCCACATGTCTGAGCGGAATGTCTTAGCGGTGCGCTCAAGCGTCGCAACGTCGTAACCCAATGCGCTTACCTCTCCCGAAGGTCGCTTTGGAATCCCCGAAAGGCCACTCTATGAGGATGGCTCTTACTTATCAAGGAAGTTGTGAACATCAGGGAAAAATTGCGTCAGAATCCACTCCGACAGGCGTCGGGTCACCCCCAAAATTCGGTAGCCAGGTGTTTAGCGTGTCTTAGCCGCGCATGCCGAGGCGGCGTTTCAAGTCGCGGGCGTTGAACGCCTGGGCGATCCGGCCGACCAGGCCGCGGCGGGCGCGGGTGTACGGGTACCAGGTGGGCTCGCGCTTGGCGCCGAAGCGCGTGATCACGACCGACTCGGTGCGGCAGTACTTCTTGATTCCCGGTTCGCCGTGGCGGTAGCCGATCCCGGACTCCTTCCAACCGCCCATGGGGACGTCGGAGGCGAGGTAGTTGACGAGCACGTCGTTGACGTTGACGGCGCCGCACTCGACCCGACGGGCGACCTGCTCGGCCCGCTGCTTCTCGCCGAAGACGGAGCCGGAGAGGCCGTAGCGGCTGTCATTGGCGAGCCGCAGTGCCTCCTCGGTGTCGCGCACCTTCATCACTCCGACCACGGGGCCGAAGGTCTCGTCACGCATCACCTTCATCGAGTGGTCGACGTCGACGAGAACGGTCGGCTCGAAGTAATCACCGGGCCCCTCGACCCGCTTGCCGCCGGTCAGCGCCCGGGCGCCGGCCGCGAGCGCGTCGTCGACGTGATCCTCGACGATCGCGGTCTGATTGGGCGAGGTCATCGCGCCGACGTCCTTCGGGTTGCGGGCGTCGTCGGCGCCCTGGCGCAGGCGCCCGACCTCGGCGGTCAGCTTGGCGACGAACTCGTCGTAGATCGGTTCCTCGACGTAGATCCGCTCGACCGACATGCAGATCTGGCCGGAGTTCATCATCCCGCCCCAGGCCGCGGCGTTGGCGGCGCGGTCGACGTCGGCGTCGGAGAGGACGATCATCGGATCCTTGCCGCCGAGCTCGAGGCTGACCGGGGTCAGAGTCTCCGCCGCCCGCGCCATCACCTTGCGGCCGGTCCGGTCCGAGCCGGTGAACCCGATGAAGTCGACCGCGTCGACGAGGGCGCCGCCGGTCTCGCCAATTCCCTGGACGACGTCGAGCACGTCGGGGCCGCCGATCTCGTGCTTCCAAGCCTCGACCACCTCGGCCAGACCGAGCGGCGTGAACTCAGAGGGCTTGATCACGACCGCGGCGCCCGCCTGCAGGGCCGGGATCGCGTCGCCGAGCGAGAGGATCAGCGGGAAGTTCCAGGGGCTGATGATGCCGACCACGGGGTGGGGCCGGTACTGGACCTGCAGCTTCTTCGCCGCCATCAGAGCGGAGTGGGCGCGGACGCTTTCCTCGCCGATGAACTTGCTCGCCTTGGACCCGTAGAAATTGATCAGGTCGGCGAGGTAGATCAGCTCGGTCGAGGTGTCGGCGCGGACCTTGCCGGTCTCCGTCTGCATCGTGTCGAAAACCCGCTCCTGGTTGTCGAGCAGCCAGTCGCGCAGCTTGCCGAGCCAGTGGTAGCGACCCTCGATTCCCATCGCCTCCCAGTCGGCCTGGTTGGCGCGCACCCTGGCGACGGTCGCGGCGACGGCCTCCGGGGAGTCGATCGGGACGCTGGCGATCAGCTCGCCGGTTGCGGGATTTTTGACCTCGATCGCCTCGGCGACCACAGCGCTGCCGCTGCCGCTGGAAGTCTCGTCAGTCTTCGTGCTTCGCGCTGCCGTTCCGCTCTCCACCGTAAGCCCCCTCGATCGACCCTTGTTTGGCTGCCCAGCCAACTTTAGCGCTAGCCCTTCCAGGTGAGGGTCTAAGCGGCGCGATGGCGCTCGATGATGCGGGCGAAGTCGGTGCCGGGGGGGAGGGTGCCGAAGGCCTGACCCCAGTCGCCGCCAAGGCGCGAGGCGCAAAAGGCATCGGCGACGGCCTCATCGCCGTAGCGGACCAGCAGCGACCCCTGCAGCGCCAGCGCCATTCGCTCGACCAAGTGGCGGGCACGGATCTCGATCGTGGCGACGTCGCCGGGGATCTCCGTTCGCAACGAGCTCGCGAAGGAGGCCAGCCGCGGCTCGGCGACCGCACCCTCCTCGACCTCGGCGAAGAACGCCTCCAGCGAGGCGGGGCTCTTGATCATCGCCCGCAGGACGTCGAGGCACTGGACGTTGCCCGAGCCCTCCCAGATCGAGTTCAGCGGGCTCTCGCGGAAGAGTCGCGGCATTCCCGACTCCTCGACGAAGCCATTGCCCCCGAGGCACTCCAGCGACTCGCCGGCGTGGGCCGGCGCGCGCTTGCAGATCCAGTACTTGAGGACGGCGTTGGCGACGCGCTTGAGGTTCGCCGCGTCCTCGTCGCCGGCGATCGCTTCGTCGTAGGCGCGGGCCAGCCGCAGGGCCGAGATCGTCGCCGCCTCGGACTCGACGCTGAGGTCGGCGAGCACGTTCTGCATCAGCGGCTGCTCGCTCAGCACGGTGCCGAAGACCGAGCGGTGGGAGGCGTGGTGGATCGCCTGTGCGACCCCCGCCCGCATCCCGGTGGCGCCGCCGAGCACGCAGTCGAGGCGGGTGTGGTTGACCATCTCGATGATCGTCCGTACGCCGGCGCCCTCCTCGCCGACCAGCCAGGCGGAGGCGGCGTCGAACTCGACCTCGGAGGAGGCGTTGGAGCGGTTGCCGAGCTTGTCCTTGAGTCGCTGCAGGCGGAAGCGGTTGCGGGCGCCGTCGGGCGTCCAGCGCGGGAACAGGAAGCAGGAGAGGCCGCCGTCGGCCTGGGCCAGGACCAGGAAGGCGTCGCACATCGGCGCCGACATGAACCACTTGTGGCCGCTCAGCTCGTACTCGGCGCCGGGACCGCCGCCGTTGACGGGGCGGGCAAGCGTGGTGTTGGCGCGGACGTCGGTGCCGCCCTGCTTCTCGGTCATCCCCATCCCGGCCAGGGCGCCGGCCTTGCCGGGCGACGGCGCGTTGTCTGGGTCGTAGCGAGAGGAGAGGAAGCGCGGCTCCCACTCCGCCGCCAGCTCGGGCTGGGTCCGCAGAGCCGGGATCACCGAGTAGGTCATCGAGATCGGGCAGCCGATCCCGGCCTCGGCCTGCGACATGCACATGAAAGCGGCACCGCGAGCGACGTGGGCGCCGGGCTGCGGGTCTTGCCACGGCGAGCTGTGCAGTTCGTACTCGACCGAGGCGCCGAGCAGCTCGTGCCAGGAAGGGTGGAACTCGACCTGGTCGACGCGGTTGCCGTAGCGGTCGTGGGTGCGCAGGCGCGGCGGGTTCTCGTTGGCGAGTCGGCCCAGCTCCTGGGCGTGGGCGCCGCCGGCGTAGGCACCGACCGCCGCGATCCTCGACTCGGCCCACTCCGCACCCTCGCGGCGGACGGCCTCGCGCAGCGTGGTATCCGCCTCGAAGAGGTTGAGGTCGACCAGCGGCGGTGGCTGGTTGGCAACCTCATGGTTGCCGAATGACTGACGCTCCCTAGTTGCCATTGGGTACGGATTGTGGCACCTCCAGCGCTTTCCCCGCGAGGGGGCGACCGAGTCGCCGAGGTAGATAGCATCGCCGCCCGGTGTCCAAGGTCAAGGTCAAGAATCCGGTGGTCGAGCTCGACGGCGACGAGATGACGCGCATCATCTGGTCGTTCATCAAAGAGCAGCTGATCCTCCCTTACCTCGACGTCGAGCTCGAGTACTACGACCTCGGGATCGAGAGCCGCGACGCGAGCGAAGACCAGATCACGGTCGACGCCGCCAACGCGATCAAACGCCACGGCGTCGGCGTCAAGTGCGCGACGATCACCCCCGACGAGGCAAGAGTCGAGGAGTTCGGCCTGAAGGAGATGTATCGCTCGCCGAACGGGACGATCCGCAACATCCTCGGCGGCGTCATCTTCCGCGAGCCGATCGTGATCTCCAACGTGCCGCGCCTGGTTCCGGGCTGGACGAAACCGATCGTGATCGGCCGCCACGCCTTCGGCGATCAGTACCGCGCTACCGACCTCGTCGTCCCGGGTGAGGGCTCGCTAACCCTTACCTACACGCCCAAGGACGGTTCCGAGCCGATCGAGCTCGACGTCTACGACTTTCCCGGCCCGGGAATCGCGATGGCGATGTACAACCTCGACGACTCGATTCGAGACTTCGCCCGAGCCTCGATGCGCTATGGGTTGAACCGGGGCTACCCCGTTTACCTCTCGACCAAGAACACGATCATGAAGCGCTATGACGGCCGCTTCAAGGACATCTTCGAAGAAATCTACGAGAGCGAGTTCAAGGCCGACTTCGAGGCCGCCGGAATCACCTACGAACACCGACTGATCGACGACATGGTCGCGGCGGCGCTGAAGTGGGAGGGCGGCTACGTCTGGGCCTGCAAGAACTACGACGGCGACGTCCAGTCCGACACCGTTGCCCAGGGCTTCGGCTCGTTGGGGTTGATGACCAGCGTGTTGATGAGCGCCGACGGCAAGACGGTCGAGGCCGAGGCAGCGCATGGCACCGTCACCCGCCACTATCGCCAGCACCAAAAGGGCGAACCGACTTCCACCAACCCGATCGCTTCGATCTTCGCCTGGACCCGCGGCCTCGCGGCGCGCGGGCGCATGGACGACACGCCTGAGGTCTCGGAGTTCGCCGAGACCCTCGAGCGGGTTTGCATCGAGACGGTCGAGAGCGGCAAGATGACCAAAGACCTCGCGCTGCTCGTTGGCGAGGGCCAGGAGTTCCAGACGACTCAGGAGTTCCTGGCTTCGATCGACGAGAATCTCCAGGCCGCGATGGCCTAGCGGTCGCGAGAAACCCCCAACTCTGAGGAGACGATTGCGTGAGCACCCCCGTCAAGGTCACCGTCACCGGCGCGGCCGGTCAGATCGGCTACGCACTGTTGTTCCGGATTGCCAGCGGCCAGATGCTCGGCCCCGACACACCGGTTGAGCTGAGCCTGTTGGAGATCCCCGACGCGATCAAGGCCGCCGAGGGCACGGCGATGGAGCTCGACGACTGTGCCTTTCCGCTGTTGAGCCGGATCGACATCACCGACGATCCCAAGCAGGCCTTCGACGGCACCAGCGTCGGCCTCCTGGTCGGTGCCCGCCCGCGCGGGCCCGGCATGGAGCGCTCCGACCTGCTCGAGGCAAACGGCGGCATCTTCAAGCCGCAGGGCGAAGCAATCAACGCCGGAGCCGCCGACGACGTCAAGGTTCTTGTGGTCGGCAACCCGGCCAACACCAACGCGCTGATTGCAATGTCGAACGCGCCCGATGTCCCGCGCGAGCGTTTCACCGCGATGATGAGGCTCGACCACAACCGAGCAATCTCCCAGCTCGCCAACAAGCTCGGCAGGCCCGTCAGCGCGGTGACCAACATGACCACCTGGGGCAATCACTCGGTCACCCAGTACCCGGACTTGGTCAATGCCAAGGTCGAGGGCCAGAGCGCCTGGGATGCGGTCGACGACGAAGCTTGGATCGCCGACGAGTTCATTCCCCGGGTCGCGAAACGCGGCGCCGAGATCATCGAGGCCCGCGGCGCCTCCAGTGCCGCCTCTGCCGCCAACGCGGCGATCGACCACGTTCGCGACTGGGTGCTCGGCACGGCCGAGGGCGACTGGGTCTCGATGGGTGTGCCCGCTGACGGCTCCTACGGCATCGGCGAGGGCATCATCTGCGGCCAGCCGTGCAGTTGCAGCGGCGGCGAGTGGAGCGTCGTCCAAGGGCTCGAGGTACCTGACTTCTCGCGCCATCGGATCGATGCCAGCGCCGCTGAGCTCCAGGAGGAGCGCGACGCGGTCAGCCAGCTCGGCCTGATCTAGAAGCCGGGAACGAAAGAGGCCGGCCTCCCCAGGCCGGCCTCGAACAGTTCGCGGGCGAGTTACTTCAGGCGCCGGGGTAGTACTGGCGGCCATCCTTTTTGACGCGGCCCTCTTTCTCGAGGTCGCCGAGCACGCGGTACAGGTAGTTCGGCTTGATTTTCATCGTCTTGGCGACGTCCGAGGCGCTGATGCCGGGCTGACTCTCGATCAGCTTCACCGCCTGGTCGGCCCGGGTGCCGCCGCGGCGTTTACGACGTTTGGGAGCACGGGTGCTACCGGTTGAGGCGGCTTTTTTGCTGCTACCGCGGGGCCGCCCCGGGGTCCGTTTGCTGGCTTTGCCACCGAGCTCGGCGAGGGCCCGCTCGAGGCGCTGGCGCTCCTCGTTCAGGTCGGCGAGGCGCTTCTGAACGAGCTCTCGAGCCTCGTCCAGGACGTTCGAAGTACTGGGCATCTTTTCCTTTCCATCCAAAAGGGGGTTTTCAGTTACTCGCACGAGTGTCGCAGACACACACTCACTGTGAGTCCCAGTCAGGCCAAGAGGGTTTCAATGCCCATTCGGTTGGCTAGCTGGCCAAATGGTGAAAGGAGTGTTTTCCTAGTGCGTGCGCTCTGCCTGGCGCTCGGGTGAGATCCGGATCACGTTGCGGGCTAGTCCCAGCTTCTCCAGCGTGGAGATGATCAGGGCCGAAGGATCCGGCTCCCAGCGCTTGAGGCCGTGTACCGCCGAGCGCGGGAACGCGTGGTGGTTGTGGTGCCAGGACTCACCGAGCGACGGAATTGCCAGCCAGAAGACGTTGGTGGAGCGATCGTCGGTGTCAAACCTTCGCGTTCCAAGGAAGTGACAGACCGAGTTGACGCTCCAGGTGATGTGGTGAACGAAGAAGATCCGCACCAGACCACCCCAGAGCAAGCCGGTGAGGGCGCCAACCAGCGTGCCGGTAACGAGGAAGCCAGCAAGGGCGGGGAGAGCAAGGCTGAGGTAGACGAGGCTGCCGAAGCGGCGGTTGATGAAACGCATGCCCTTGTCCTCGTAAAGGTCGGGGGCGTACTTCTTCCAGTCGGCGCGACCCTGGCTCGACATCAACCAGCCGGTGTGGGCATGCCAGAGTCCGGAGAAGACGCTCTGAACTCCACCGTCCGGACTGACGTGAGGACTGTGCGGGTCGCCCTCTTCGTCCGTATGGGCGTGGTGCTTGCGATGGTCGGCGACCCAGGAGATCACCGGCCCCTGCACGGCCATCGAACCGAGGATCGCAAAGGTGTATTCCAGTGGCTTCGAGGTCTGAAACGAGCGGTGGGTAAGGAGGCGGTGAAAGCCGACGGTGATCCCAACCGCGGTCAGCATGTACATGACCGCGGCGATGATCAGGTCCGCTGCGCTGACCCAGCTGTTCCAAAGGAAGACGATCGCGGCGAGCGTGGCGATGAAGGGAATCACCACCGCTGCAAGGTTGACGGCCTTCTCGGTCTGCGTCATTTCGCCCATGAGGCGAAGATACGCCGAGTTGCGCGATATATATTAGCGTTCATGTCACGATCTGAGATCAATTCTTGTCATGCAAATGACTAAAACTCTCGACTCTGAGCCGTGGCGTGGGCTTCCGAGGCAGGTCGCCGACCTGATCGAGCCCGAGCTCGGCGCGATCACCGAAGAGATCCTTGCCACGATCGCCCGTGAGGTGCCCGAGTACGCGCGGCCGCTGGAGGGCCGCTTCGGCCGTGGGCTTCGCACCGGCGTCGGCGAGGCCTTGGGGCAATTCGTCTCGCTGATTCGTGACCCCGACGCCGGTCGCGACGCCGGCCGCGAGGTCTATGTGCAGCTCGGCCGTGGCGAGCAGCGCCAGGGGCGCACGCTCGACTCGCTGCTCGCCGCCTACCGGGTCGGGGCGAGGGTCGCCTGGAGGCGGATCGCCGCCGTCGGCCGCAGCGCCGAGCTCGACGCCGAGCCCCTGACCCTCCTGGCGGAGGCGATCTTCGCCTACATCGACGAACTCTCGGCCGACTCGGTCGACGGCTACGCGGAGGCGCAGGCCGAGGTTGAGGATCAGCGCCGGCGGCGGCGCCGGGAGCTGGCCAGGCTGTTGGTCGGCGAGTCGCCCCCTGAGCCGGCCGACTTGGCAGGGCCGGCGCGAGGGGCGGGCTGGGCGTTGCCGCAACGGATTGCCGCTGCCGCTTGCGCCGAGGCGGACCTGGCCGCAGTCGGCCGGCGGCTGCCACCCGACTGCCTTGCGACCACCCTCGATGGCGTCGGCTGCCTCCTGCTCGCCGACCCCGAAGGCCCCGGCCGCCTTGACGCTTTCGCCAGCGCTGCGGATTCTGCGCGGGTGGTCCTCGGCCCCTCGGCTGCGCTCGACGGGGCGGGGGAGTCGTGGTCGCTGGCGCGGGCCTTGCTCGCGGCCGAGGCCGTTCACGGGGGCGAGCGTTCGGGCCTGCTGATGGCCGAGGACCACCTCGCCGAACTGCTGCTGTTCGAGGCACGGCCGCTGACGACTCGGATCGCCGCCCGTCGTCTCTCTGCGCTAAGCGGCCTCACCGCGAAAGCAGCCGAGCGGATGCGCGAGACGGCCCTCGCCCACGTTCGCCACAACGGCAACGCGGTGGCGATGGCGGCGGAGATGCAGGTCCACCCGCAGACCGCCCGCTACCGCATCGCCCGCCTGCGCGAACTGCTGGGGGAGCAGTTGGATGATCCCGATGCGCGATTCGAGCTAGAGCTGGCGTTGCGGGCCCGGGTCCGGTCACCCTCCTCCTGAAGCCGTGGCCGCAGCAGATCGAGGGCCCAGGGTTCGGTACGTGGTTCCGTGAGCTTCATTCGGAGGGTGACCGGACCCGGGCTCACTTCGCGTTCCTCTCCATCTCCCGAGGTAGGCACAGCTGACCTAGGCAAAGCGGGTCGGGGCGGAAGTTGGCTGCACTGCAACGAGGAATGGCTCGCAATCTTTGGTTCGGGCTCCAAAGGGCTCGGCGGCGACGACCCCCGGCCCATTGGCTCTCTCGACGGGCTACTGCTTCTTGCGCTTGCGGGGGAGCGTGCGGAAGGCGACGTCCCAGAGGGGGGAGGAGACGCCGTAGCCGAAGCGGTGGTCCTGGAAGTGGTGGCGCATGTGGTGCTCGCGCAGCCTCTTGCCGAACTTCGTCTTGGGGACGAAGTGGTGCACGTAGTAGTGCGTGTAGTCGTAGAAGAGGTAGCCGAGGATGAAGCCGCCGAAGACGGGGAAGGCGGCGTCGCCGAGGATCAGCCAGAAGGCGAGGAGGAAGAGGGCGGCCAGCGGGATCGAGACCGAGGGCGGCATCACCAGGCGCATCTTGTCGTTGGGATGGTCGTGGTGGATGCCGTGGATGATGAAGTGCATGCGGCGGCCGAAGGCGTTGTCGGGCTCCCAGTGGAAGACGAGTCGGTGCAGCCAGTACTCGGTCAGGGTCCAGACCCCGACCCCGGCCAGCGAGAGCAGCAGCAGCTGCCAGAGGCCAAAGCCACCGTCGGCCCCCAGCCACTCCATCCCGACCACCACCGGCACGAAGATCACTGCGGGCACGGCCGGGTGCACGCGGGAGAAGAAGTTGAGGAATTCGCTCTTGAACAGCGGCGGCGAGGCCGAGAGCTTCTCGCTGCGGTCGTGTGCCTCCATTCCGGACGGATGTTAGCGGCGCTGGCCGGCGCGTTCGCAAGACGCGGGGAAGATGTGACGAAGTCGTTTCAAAGAGGTGCGGCATTTGCGGGGTCGCGGCTCACGCCTCTCAGGCGTCGGTGCCACCATGCGCGAGCCGATGCCGCGCAAGCCAAAACCGCCCACCTGCGAGGACTGCTTCTTTCATAGGAAACGGCTCTGCGCGCTCGAGTTGAGCGAGCCTTGTGCGACGTTCCGGCCCAACCGTCCCGAGGGCCTGGTGCCGCCGCGACAGCCGGTGCTGCTGATGCGGGCACCCCGCTGGGCGTCCCAGAAAGCCGCATCGACCGTCTGAGGCGTCCGCCGGCCAGGCGGGCTATGTTTTTGCAGATGCCTCAGCGCGATCTTTTTGCCGATTTCGCCCGCATGCGTCGTGAGATGGATCAGATGCTCGGCGATGCCTGGGGGCGCGGGCGCTACGTGAGCCGGCGGACCACGGGGTTCTCGCCCAATATCGACGTCTACTACTGCGGCGAGCCGCAGCGGGCGATCGTCAAGGTCGACCTCGCCGGCGTCTCTCTGAGCGAGGTCGGGATCGAGGTATCCGGCCGCCATCTTGCGATCGTCGGAGAGCGGCCCGTGCAGGAGACCGAGGGCCGCGTCTACCAGCAGGTCGAGATTCCCTCCGGCCCGTTTCGCCGCGTCGTCGAGTTCCAGGTCGAAGTCGACGCTGAGCGGGCTAGCGCCACCTACGAGGACGGCGTGCTGCGGATCGAGCTGCCGCTGCGCGATCCCGAAGAGACCACCCGCCGGGTGCCGATCGGCCGAAGTTAAGTGACTGTCCAAGAACCCCCACGCACGCCTGCGCGGGCTCCCGGGCGGTCACTGATGGAGGGGTCCCCGGTCCTCGAGGTGGTCGAATCCCCACTCGAGGCGGAGGAGCTGATCCGGGCAGGGGCGCCGTTGCCGGATTCACTGCCGGTGCTGCCCCTGCGGGACTCGGTCACCTTCCCCGACTCCCTGACCCCGCTGGCGGTTGGCCAGGAGCGCTCGATCCAGCTCGTCAACGACGTGCTCGGGGCCAACCGGACGCTGGTGATGGTCGCCTCCCGCGATCCGGAGAACGAGGAGCCGGGCCCGGCCGACCTCTATGACGTCGGCGTCGCCGGCATCGTCGCCCGCATGGTCAAGGTCCCCGATGGCTCCCTGCGGATCCTCGTCCAGGCGACCCAGCGGGTCCGCCTCACCGACTACGTCACCGAGCAGCCATACCTGCTGGCGCGGATCACCGAGCTGCCCGACGTCGTCGAGCCGAGCCCCGAGCTGGAGGCGTTGACCCGCAACGTCCAGCGCACCTTTTCGGAGATCGTCGAGCAGATCCCCTATCTGCCCGAGGAGCTGCAGCTCGCGGTTGCCAACATTGACGACCCGACGGCGCTCGGCCACCTGATCGCCGGTTCGCTGCGAATCAGCGTCGAGGAGAAGCAGAAGCTGCTCGAAGAGGTCGACGTCGCCAAGCGGCTGCGGCACCTCTCGCGAATCCTCGCCCGCGAGCTCGAGGTGGTTCAGCTCGGCACTCAGATTCAGACCCAGGTCCAGTCCGAAGTCGACAAAGGCCAGCGCGAGTTCTTCCTGCGCCAGCAGATGAAAGCGATCCAGGATGAGCTCGGAGAGGGCGACGAGCAGCAGGCCGAAGCGAACGAACTGCGCGAGCGGATCGAGGCCGCGGGCCTGCCCGAGCACGCGCTCAAAGCCGCCGAGCGCGAGCTTTCGCGACTGGAGAAACTGCCGCCGGCCGCCGCCGAGCACGGCGTCATCCGCACCTACCTGGAGTGGCTGGTCGAGCTGCCGTGGGCGGCCGAGACCGAGGACAACCTCGATATCAAGCACGCCCGCAAGGTCCTCGACGCCGACCACTACGACCTCGAGGAGGTCAAGGACCGGATCCTCGAGTACTTGGCGGTGCGCAAACTCAACCCCGACTCGCCGGGTCCGATTCTCTGCTTCGTCGGCCCGCCCGGCGTCGGCAAGACCAGCTTGGGCCGCTCGATCGCGAGAGCGCTGGGCCGCGAGTTCGAGCGAATCTCGGTCGGCGGCGTCCGCGACGAGGCGGAGATCCGCGGCCACCGCCGCACCTACATCGGTGCCCTGCCGGGGACGATCATCCGCGCCCTCCGCGACGCTGGCTCGCGTAACCCCGTCTTCATGATCGATGAGATCGACAAGATGGGGGCCGACTTTCGTGGCGACCCCGCCTCGGCGATGCTGGAGGTGCTCGACCCGGCCCAGAACGATTCCTTCCGCGACCACTACCTCGACCTCGAGTTCGACCTCTCCGACGTCGCCTTCATCGCCACGGCCAACGTGCTCGACACGATCCCCGGGCCGCTGCTGGACCGGATGGAAACGATCGAGCTGGCCGGCTACACGCTCGACGAGAAGATCCACATCGCCCGCCAGTACCTGGTCGGCCGCCAGATCGAGGCGAACGGGCTGAAGCCCGCGCAGATCGAGTTTGCCGACGCCGCCCTGAAAGCGATCGTCGAGGAGTACACCCGCGAGGCCGGCGTTCGCAACCTCGAGCGCCAGATCGGCACGATCTGCCGCAAAGTCGCCCGCCAAGTCGCCGAGGGCAAGGCGAAAGGCAAGGTCAAGGTCTCCGGGAAAAAGGCGCGGGAGCTGCTCGGCCGCCGCCGCGTCTTCGCTGAGCAGCGCCGCCGCACCAAGGACCCCGGAGTCGCCACCGGTCTCGCCTGGACGCCAACCGGCGGCGACGTCCTCTTCATCGAGGCGACGGCGATGCCGGGCGCCGGCAAGCTGACGATCACCGGCCAGCTCGGCGAGGTGATGAAAGAGTCGGCGCAGGCGGCGCTCTCCTACGTCCGTGGTCACTGGTCGGAGATCGACGCTGGGCTTGGCGAGGACTGGTTCGCCGAGCACGACATCCACGTCCACGTGCCGGCGGGGGCTGTGCCGAAGGACGGGCCGTCGGCGGGTGTCGCAATGACGGTAGCGCTGGCCTCGCTGGTGAGTGGCCGGCCCGTTCGCAACGATGTAGCGATGACTGGCGAGGTAACGCTGACGGGGCAGGTTCTGCCGATCGGCGGTTTGAAGGAGAAGTCGCTTGCGGCCCAGAGGGCCGGGATCAAGCGGGTAATCGTGCCGGGGCGCAACCAGGGAGACGTCGCTGAGATTCCCGAGCACGAGCTCGGTGGCCTGGAGTTCGTCTTCGTCGACGAGGTCTCCAAGGCGCTCGACGTGGCCCTCTCCTAAGGAGGTGGTCTAGAGGTGGAGGCGGCAACCCTGCGCAGGGGCGGTCCGGCGGCACTCGTGCAGTCGGCTCGCGAGATGGTGGAGGAACGCTCGCGCGTCTTCTGGATCGTCGTCGGCCTGACCGCCGTCGGGGCGTTGCTGCGCTTCGCCACGCTCGGCCTGCAGAGCTACCACCACGACGAGGTGGTCACCGCCAGCCGGGTCCTCCGCGGCGACTTCTCCCACGCGATGGACGCGGTCGGGTTCAGCGAGTCGGCGCCGCCGCTCTACTACGCGCTGGCCTGGTTCTGGACCCAAGTGACCGGTACCGGTGAGGTCGGCTTACGTTCGTTCTCGGCCCTCGCCGGGGTCGCCACGATCCCGGTCGCCTTCCTGATCGGAGCCGAGCTGCGCGGCCGTCGCTCCGGACTGTTGGCAGCGGCCCTGGTCGCCGTCAACCCGATGATGCTCTGGTACTCCCAGGAGGCACGCGCCTACGCGCTGCTGGTCCTGCTCTGCGCCATCTCCCTGTTCTTCTGCCTGCGCACCATGCGCAACGGCCAGCGCCGCGACGTCGTGTTCTGGGGGGTGGCATCGGGACTCGCCCTCGCGACCCACTACTTCGCTGTCTTCCCGATTCTCATGGAGGCCTTCCTGTTGGTGCGGCGGCGGCGCGGCGCCAGCCTGCCGGGACTCGGCATCGCCGCCGCCTTCGCCGCCGTGCTGGCGCCGCTGGCCTACCACCAGATGTCCTACGGCCACGCCGAATGGATCGGCAACCTCAGCCTCGGGCACCGGCTCTGGGAAACCGCGGCGACGTTCGCCACCGGCGAGACCGCCGACATCATCGGCCGGCCGGAGCGACCAGAGCTCGCCGTCGTCCCGGTGGCGCTCTGCCTCGCCGCCTTCGCCCTGCTCCTCCGGCGCGGCGGCGGCTCGGAACGACGGGCGGCCTCCGCGCCGCTCCTGGTCGGTGCCACCGCCGTCCTCGTCCCGGTCGCCCTCGCCCTCTTCCCCGGCGGCAAGGACTTCGTCCTCGCCCGCAACATGATGCCGGCACTGGTGCCACTGCTGGTCGTCGTCGCGGTCGGGCTGACGCTGCCCTCGGCGCGCCGCCTCGGCAACGTTCTCGCCGCCGGGCTGCTCGCCTACTCGCTTGGATTCTGCGTCTGGGCCAGCTTCTCGCCGGACCTGCAGCGCCCCGACTGGGGCGCGGTCGCCAGTCGCCTCGGAGAACCGCAGGCGCCGCGGGCGACCGTGACCTGGACCCTCGGTGAGGCCCCGCTGCGCTTCGAGCTCTCCAGCGGGGCCTTCATGGCCAAACCCTCGGAACGCTACGACTGGATGGTGCGTGAAATCGCCACCGTCTCCGAAGGAAAGGTGCCGCCGCTGCCCCGGAGAATGCTCGGTCCAGGCTTTCGCGAAACCGCCCGCGAAGACGCCGGCCGCCTCTTCATCCGCCGCTACCGGTTGCAGCGGCCCGGGCTGGCGCCTTTGCGCCTGCGCCAGCTGCGCCACGCGCGCCTCGACTTCCGGACCAATGGCGTACTGCTTGACGGCGTCGGTCCCGGGTAGGTGTGCTCCAAGGCTTTGAGGGTTATCCTGCGGGTTCCGGAATCAAGCGAGGAGAGGGAATGAGCAAGACCAAGGCGGCGCGTGCCACCGACATTTACGAGACTGCCCGCGAGAACCCCTACGTGCAGCGCCTGATCGAGGACGAAGACCTGCGCGACAATCTGCGCGAGGCTTTCGAGTCGGCGAAAAAGGCTTATAGCCGTGCGACCGGCAATGGCAAGGGCGCGGTCAAGGCCGTGACCACCGACAAGAAGGTCCAGAAGGAAATGCGGAAGACCGCCGAGCTGCTGCAGCAGGCGAACGATCGGCTGCAGAAGCCGAAGCGCAAGAGCCGCCTCGGCAAGCTGGTTCTGCTGGCCCTGGTCGGCGCGGTGGTCGCGGTGGTGCTCAGCGAGGGGGCCCGCAAAACCGTGCTCGACACGCTTTTCGGCGCCGAAGAGGAGTTCGAGTACTCCTCAACCACCAGCATCAACGGCTCCTGACGGACTCAGCCGGCGACATGCGGCGTCCTCGCTCGCTTGCGTGCGGAGCACGCGGCGCTCACTGCGTCCTTGCCTGTCGTCGGCTGAGTCTCGTCAGCCCGCTTACGGCCGCTGGGTCTCGTCAGTCCTCTCACATAGACTGGACTTGATGGAGGCAGCGATCAAAGAGCGCGAGCTGAGCGGCGACAAGGCCCAGCGCATCGTCGATGCGATGCGCGACAGCGTCGCGGAGCGTGGTGCAGCCGGGTCGACCTTCGAGCACGTCGCCCGCGAGGCCGGGGTCAGCCGCGGCCTGCTGCATTACTACTTTGGGACCAAGGAGCGGCTGCTGGTCGAGGTCGTGCGGCGCGATGCCGAGCTGCGCGTCGCCCGTCTCGACGAGATGCTCGAGAAGGCGAAGACGGTCGACGACGTCCTCGACGTCCTCGTCTCCAGTCTCACCGACATGATCGAGAACGACCCCGGCTTCTTCCTCCTTCTCTACGAGCTGTTCAGCGCCGGCCGCCGCAATCCCGACATCCAGCACGAGGTCGGCCAGCTGTTCGAGCGCACCCGCTCCCACGTCGCCGCGGTGATGAGGGCGAAGGAGGCCGAGGGGGTCATCAGCTTGCGCTTCGACGCCGACGCGGTCGTCTCCTATCTCTTCGCCGTCGGCGACGGCTTTGCCCTGCAAGCGCTGTCAGATCCCAAACGGGACAACAGCGCCACCCTCGAGGCCGGCACCGCCTCCGCTCGCCACTTGCTGATCTCCGAGTAGCTCCGCCCCGATCTGGGCGCTTCGAGTGACGCTGCTCACGGAGTGACGGCGCTCACAGACCACGCCCCTGTCGGTGGGGGAGGCTCGTCAGCGACCCATGCGCGACGCGATGAATCGACTTGCTGCAGTACTCGGCCGGCGCCGGCGTTGGGTCGTCGGCATCTGGGTGGTGATCGTCCTCCTCGCCCTACCCTTCGCCGCCAAACAGACCGAGCACCTGACCGGCGGCGGTTTCGACGTCCCCGGTAGCCAGTCCGACGCGGTCAGCGAATCGTTGCAGCGCGAGTTCGGCGAAAAGGCCGACGGGATCGCCGTGGCACTGCAAGCGGCCCCCGACGCGAGCGCCGCCGATCGCGCCACCGCGGTGGCCCGGGTCGAGGACGAAGTCAGCGCCGTCGGTGACGTGACGCTGCCGCCGGCGACCGCGCGCCAGGGGCGTCGCCAGCTCGAAGCCACCGGCTTCGCGCTGCTGCCGTTGCGCAGTGAGCAGTCCTCCGATGAGCTGATCGACTCGGCCGCGACCCTGCGCGAAGACATGGATCCCGGCGAGTCCGAGGCGGGGGTGACGCCCTACCTGGTCGGGCAGCCGACGATCTGGGCCGGGATGCAGGAGATCTCGAAGAAGGACCTCGCGAAGGCGGAGGGGACCGGGTTCCCGATCGTGGCGCTGATCCTGCTGATCGTCTTCGGTTCGCTGGCGGCGGCGGCGCTGCCGCTGGCCCTCGGCTTCGTCAGCGTTCTCGTCACCGGCGCCCTCATCTACTTCATCTCGCTGCAGATGACGACCTCGGTCTTCGTCACCAACATGGCCTCGATGATCGGGATCGGGGTGGCGATCGACTACTCGCTGTTCATCCTCGCCCGCTACCGCGAGGAGCGCCAGGGCGGGCTCAGCAAGCGCGACTCGCGGGCCAAGGCCCTTTCGACCTCCGGCCTTGCCGTCAGCTTCTCCGGCCTCGCCGTGATCATCTCCCTGGCTGGCCTCTGGATGGTCGACAACCAGGCGCTGCGCTCGATGGCGTTGGGGGCGATGACCGTCGTCGCTGTCTCGATCCTGACCGCGACCACGCTGCTGCCGGCGTTGATCGCGATGCTCGGTGACCGGGTGCTGCCGGGTGGGATCGTCGGCCGCGTCAATGCCTTCTTCCGCCGCCGCTTCTACCGCCGCCGCACTCCCGAGCAGGCCGCCGCTGCGGCCGCCGGGCGCAGCCAGTTCTGGGAGAGCTGGACGGCGCGAGTGATGGGTCGTCCCTGGGTTGCGGTGATCGGTGTCTCGGCGGTGCTGCTGGTCCTGGCCAGCCCGCTGCTCTCGCTGGAGACCGGGACCGAGGCGCTGGCCCAGTTCCCCAAGGACTCCGACGTCCGCATCGGCAACGAACTTGCCGCCGAGGAGCTCGGCGGCGGCACCGACCCGATCCAGGTGGTCGGCAGCTTCGGGGCACCGCCGAACGCGGCGGACAAAGCCGCGGTCGCGGAGTTCGAGCGCACGGTCGCCCAGACGCCAGGCATCAGCGCCGTGGCGGCGCCGATCTACGCCGGCGAAAGCGTCCTCGTCCAGGCCACCTCCAACGCCGGCAGCGAGTCCGACGCGGCGATCGCCGTGGTCGAGCGGCTGCGCGACGAAGTCGTGCCCGACTCGGCGCTCGGCCAAACGGCGACGGTGGCGATCGGCGGTGAGACCGCCCGTGGCTTCGACGTGCGCGAACAGATCAGCGGCTCGATGTGGAAGATCATCCTCTTCGTCCTCGCCCTCAGCTTCCTGGTCCTGATGGTGATGCTGCGCTCGCTGATCCTGCCGCTGAAGGCGGTGCTGATGAACTTGCTCTCGATCGGCGCCGCGTACGGCGTCCTCGTCGCCGTCTTCCAGTGGGGCTGGTTCGACGGCCTGCTCGGCTTCGAGAGCCAGGGGGCGCTGGACACGATCAACGTGCCGCTTATCTTCGCTGTCGTCTTCGGCCTCTCGATGGACTACGAGGTCTTCCTGATGTCGCGGATCCGCGAGCGCTACATGCGCCACGGCGACAACGAGCGCGCGGTCGCCGAGGGGCTCTCCTCGAGCGCCCGCACGATCTCCTCGGCGGCGCTGATCATGACCTCGGTCTTCGCCGTCTTCATCCTCACCGGGGTTCCCTCGATCAAGGAGCTTGGCCTCGGCTGCGCCGTCGCGATCGCCCTCGACGCGACCCTGGTGCGCCTGATCCTGGTGCCGGCCGCGATGAAGCTGATGGGCGACTGGAACTGGTGGATGCCGGCCTGGCTCGACCGCGCCCTGCCCGACCTCAGCTTCGAGAGCGGCGAGGCCGAGCCGGCAAAAGCCTGAGCCTGGGCGCTCCTCCCCTGACCTCGAACCGGCAGGGAGGTGGGGCACCCTCCCTTCGAGACCCGGATCGTCTCGAAGCCGACGACCAAGGGACGCCAGCTCTTTCGTGAGGTCGCGGTTGACCCCGCTATGCGGGGAAAAGTGCGACCTCACCTTGGAGAGCTGGCGAACCCTGGGAGTTGACGGAATTTCGGGCGGCTTGAGGGGAGGGGTTGGGGGTCTCTCGCGCGCAGCGGCGTTAGTTTTTCGCTTGTCCCTTCAAGAGAGCTGGCGTAGCTACCGGGCGAAAACCCAGCGAGCACGAGAGACCCCAACCCCTCAGGCCAAACCTCTCGAAGCAGGCCGTCCCTGTCCTGACCCCATAGGATTGGCTGCATGGCCAGTTCGGGAGCTGACATTGCGTTCGCGGGGGCGGCGCGGCAGGCGGAGATGGTGCGGGCGGGAGAGATCTCGCCGACCGAGCTGGTGCGCCTGTGCCTGGAGCGGATCGAGCGGCTCGATCCGCAGTTGAACTCGTTCCGCGTGGTCTTCGCCGAGCGGGCGCTGCTGGAAGCCGAGCAGGCCGAAGCCCGCCTCAAGGGCGGCGACGAGCGGCCCTTTCTCGGGGTGCCGATCGCGATCAAGGACGAAAGCGCGGTCGCCGGTGAGATCTGCACTTTCGGGACCGACGGTTTCAGCGAGCCGGCCAAGGCCGACGCGGAGGTGGTGCGCCGTCTGCGCGAGGCCGGCGCGATCGTGATCGGCCTGACGCTGCTCCCCGAGTTGGCGATCTGCGGCTTCACCGAGTCGGCGACCTACGGCGTCACTCGCAACCCCTGGAATCCTCAGCGCACGCCGGCCGGCTCCAGCGGCGGCAGCGCCGCGGCGGTCGCGGCCGGCCTGGTCCCGATCGCCTCGGCCGGAGACGGCGGCGGCTCGATTCGTCTCCCTGCCGCTTCCTGCGGGTTGTTCGGCATCAAACCGCAGCGTGGACGCGTCTCGTTGGCCCCCGCGGTCGAGATGTGGAACGGCTTGGCGGTATTGGGCTGCCTCAGTCGCACCGTGCTCGATTCGGCCTTGTGGCTCGACGTCGTCTCCGGCGGATCGCAGGAGCCTGGGGCGCCGCCCCCGCCGGAGCGTCCCTTCGTCGAGTCGGCGAAGACGCCGCCCGGAAAGCTGCGCGTCGCCTGGTCGAATCTGGCCCCGCGCGCGGTGGCGCCGCCGATTGTCGACGACGTGGTCAAGAAGGCGGTCACCGACGCGGCCGAGCTGCTCGGCTCGCTCGGTCACGACGTCAGCCACGCCGACCCCGACTGGGGCGGCGTCGGCAACAACATCACCCCTCGCTTCCTGCGCGGCGTCGCCGACACCGTCGCCGAAGTGCCGCACCCGGAGCGCCTCGAACGCCGCACCCGCGGCTTCGGCAAGCTCGGCTCGCTGCTCCCCGACGCCGTCTTCGAGCGGGCCCTGAAGGGCCGCGAGGTAGACGCCCGACGGATCAACGCGATCTTCGACAGCCACGACGTGCTGGTGACCCCGGTGATGGGCGGCACCGCGCTGCCGGTGCGGCGCTGGGAGGGCCGCGGCGCCCTGCACACGGTGCTCGGGATGAGCCGCTTCTATCCCTTCTGCATCCCCTGGAACCACCTCGGCAATCCGGCGATGTCGGTTCCGACCGGCTTCGCCGACGACGGCATGCCGCTGGCGGTCCAGGTCATCGGCCGCCCCGGCGACGAGGCGACTCTCTTCAGTCTCGCCGCCCAGCTCGAGGCCGAGCGTCCCTGGGCCGACGCCCGCCCGCCGATCTCCTAGAGCCTCCTAGCTAGGAGCATCTCCCTAGTTGAAAACCTTGCGCAGTCGCACCAGCTCGCGGACCTTGCCACGGGGGCGAATACGGCGCTGCAGCAGCATCTTCAGCTGGTTGGCGTCCGGTTTGCCGGAGGCGATCCAGTCGGCCCAGGTGCTCTCGATCGTGACGGTCGGGTTCGGCGCTTCGCCGGGCTCGGCGCGGGTCGAGCCGTTGTCGATGATCAGGTGCCAGGGGTCGGCGTCGGTGAAGCGCCACTGGTAGACGAGCGGCGAGCCGTTGGCGGCGGCCGGGTCGGCGACGCGGGTGACCAGGTCGAAGTAGAGCCGCTGCATCTCCGGCGAGGTGTCCGGGGCGGGGCCGTCGGGCGGGCCGAGGATGCCGGCCATCATCATCTGCACCTGGCGGGTGGCGATCTCCTCCTCGGTCGCGTCGGGGTCGAAGGGGAAGGTTCCGGGCGGCATCTCCTCGGTCGGGAAGCCGATCGTGCGCCAGCGCTGGCGGATCAGTTTGAGGCCGAAGGCGAAGATGTCCTCGAGCGAGAAGCCGTAGCACTCGGTGTATTCGCGGTCCTGGTTCGGCGGGTAGAAGACGGCCGGGCCGTAGGGGAGGACCTCCTTCAGCAGCTCGACCACCGCGGCCCGGTTTTCCTCGGCGCCGGGCTTGCCCTCGGCGAGCAGTTCGGAGAGGACCTTGACGCCGAAGCCGATGTGGCGCTGCTCGTCGCGGGAGACGTTGGCCATGCCGGCGCTGAAGCCGGGCATCGTGTCCTCGGAGGCGAAGAAGTCCTCGATGAAGTGCTGGCCGGGCTGGGCGAGGCTGCCCTCGACGATCAGGTGGTAGAGCGTGATCGCCTGCGCGTACTTCGGCACCGAGCGGTCCTTGCGCAGTTCCTCGGCCATCAGGTCGAGGCGGTCGAAGATGCCGCGGTAGCCCCAGTTGAGCTGGGGGAGGGTGGAGGAGAGGGTCTGCTGGATCGTGTCGCCGCCGACCCCGATCACCTCCTTGAAGAAGCGGTGGAAGAAGATCGAGTGACGGACCTCGTCGACCTGCTGGGTGGCGAGGAAGTAGGCCTGCTCCTCGGTCGGAGCCGCGGTGATGTAGGGGGCGAGGGTGTCGGCGACCCGGTCCTCGCCGTAGAAGAACATCGAGTAGATCCACATCGCCGAGCGCCGCTGGATGTCGGTCAGCGCCGCCCAGCCCTTGTTGTCCGCGGAGAGGTCGATGTCGTAGGCGCTCCAGTTGCCCTGCTCCCAGCGGCGGTAGAGGTCCTCGTAGGTGATGTTGTCCATCAGGCTCTGGGAAGCGACGCTCATCTCGACTCCTTTTGGTGTTGCATAGGCCGGCCCCGCCAGGTTACCAGTGAAACTGGCCAGCTAGCCAGTTTCCTCCGCCTACGCGGCGGGGCGCTCGATCTCGCGCTTGAGGATCTTGCCGGTCGGGCCCTTCGGCAGGTCGTCGAGGAACCAGACGAGTCGCGGGTACTTGTAGGCGGCGAGGTTCTCCTTCACGTAGGCGCTGACCTCCTCGGCGCTCATCTCCTCGCCGTCCATCGTCACGACGGCGGCGCCGATCTCCTCGCCCCACTCGTCGTGGGGCACGCCGACGACCGCCGCTTCGCGGATCTTCGGGTGCTCGAAGAGCACCTCCTCCACCTCGCGCGGGTAGACGTTGTAGCCGCCGCGGATGATCAGGTCCTTCTTGCGGTCGACGATGTAGAAGTAGCCCTCCTCGTCGACCCGGGCCATGTCGCCGCTGTGGAACCAGCCGCCGCGCATCGCCTCCTCGGTCGCTTCGGGGCGCTGCCAGTAGCCCTTCATGATGTTGTGGCCGCGGATCACGATCTCGCCGACCTCGCCCTGGGCCACCTCGTTGTCGTCCTCGTCGACGACCCGCATCTCGACTTCTTCCAGCGGGGTGCCGATCGAGCCCGGCTTGCGCTCGCGGTCGGGATGGTTGGAGCTGGAGACCGGCGAGGTCTCCGAGAGCCCGTAGCCCTCCAGCACGACGCAGTCGAAAGCGTCCTCGAAGCCGCGCAGAACCTCGACCGGCATCGAGGCGCCGCCGGTGATGCAGGTGCGCAGCGCCGAGGTGTCGTAGTTCTCGCGCTCGGGGTGGTGGAGCAGCGCTCCGTACATCGTCGGCACCCCGTAGAAGTGGGTGACGCCGTCGCGTTGCATCGTCTCCAGAGCTTCCGCCGGGTCGAATTTCGGGACCAGGGTGAGCGTCGCGCCGACCCCGAGCGAGGCGTTCATGCTCACCGTCTGCCCGAAGGAGTGAAACAGGGGCAGGGCGCCGAGGACGATGTCGCCATCGCCGATCTCGCAGGTCGTGCGGCGCGCGATGTCGGCGTTGCGGTGGAGGTTGAAATGGGTCAGCTCGGCGCCCTTCGGCTTGCCGGTGGTCCCCGAGGTGTAGAGGATCACCGCGGTGTCGTCCTCCTCGGTATCGGCCAGCCCAGGGGCGGGCTCGTGCTCGCCGAGCAGGTCGAGGAAGGAGCCCGGCTCGACCTCGATCAGCTCTGCGCCCGCCTCCTCGGCGCCGGCCCGGGCCTCGTCGGCGAAGCCGTGCCAGGCGAGCAGCAGCTTGGCGCCGGAGTCGCCCAGGTAGAAGGCGATCTCCCGCCGCTTCAGCAGCACGTTCATCGGCACGACGACGGCGCCGGCGCGGAGGACTCCGTAGTAGGCGACCGGGAATTCGGGAACGTTGGGCAGCATCACCCCAACCCGGTCGCCGGGCCCGACCCCGTGCTCGGCCAGCAGCGTCGCGAGGCGGGCGCTGCGCTCGTCGAGCTCGGCGTAGGAGAGCTCGACGCTCCCCAGTCGCACGGCAACGCCGTCGGGCAGCCGCGCGCTGCTCTCGGTCACGATCGATGCAAGGTTCAGCCCCATCGTTCCTCCGTTCCCCTCGAAGAGTCTCCCTGGGCCGCAGTCTAGGCGGCGTAGGTCGGCTACGCTGCCGCGATGGAGGACCTCGGCGCCCCGATCTCTTACCTCGTCCTCGACAAGGGCGTGTCCGTCTATTCGAGCGATGGCGAGAAACTGGGCCGCGTCGTGCGCGTGCTCTCGGCGCCCGAGGCCGACATGTTCGACGGCATCGTCTTCGACACCACCGCCGGACCCGGTGGGCACCGCTTCGTCGACGCGCCCGAGGTGGCGGCCCTCTACGAACGCGGCGTGGTCTTGAAGATCGACGCCGCCGAGGCGGCGAAGTTGCCGAAGCCGAGTCAGAACCCCGGCACCCTCTCCGTCTCCGCCGCCGACGTCTCCGGCGGGCCTGGGCCGGGCTTCCTGCGCCGCACCTGGGACCGGCTGTCCGGCAAGGGCTAACCCAGCCTTCAGCCGACCACGGTTAGGATGGGCTGAGTGAAGCGGATTGCATTGAGCATCATCTTCGTCGTGGCTTTGACTGTCGCTGGTTGCGGCGGCGGTGACGGGAGCGATTCGTCGGCGTCGACCGCGGAAACGGCGGCAACGACCAGCAGCGAATCGCCTCGCTCGGCGGCCGCTGAGGTGTTCCGCCCCAAGCCGAAGGTCAACGTTCCGAACGGGCCGCCTCCGAAGCAGCTGCAAATCAAGGACTTGATCGAGGGAACCGGCGCCGAAGCGAAAGCGGGAAGGAAGGTCGGAGTTCATTACGTCCTCGTCGACTATGAAACCGGCAAGGAGCTCGAGTCGATCTGGCGCCGGGGTCAACCGGGAACCTTTGATCTTGGCACCGGCCGGGCGACGGAAGGGTGGAACAAGGGCCTGCCCGGGATGAGGGTCGGAGGCCGTCGCGAGCTGATCGTTCCCCCCGGCTCGGCTTCGGCGCTCACGGCGCGCCGCCGATCCCTCCCAACGCGACGTTGATCTGGCTCATCGATCTGGTCTCGGTCGAATAGCGGCCAACCGCCCAGAACCGTGGACGCCGCTGGTCGAGAGGCTGACCGCGCAGGGGCTGTCCGGCTCGCCCTTGGGGGATCCGGTCGCGGTCGCGGAGCGGTTGTTGGCGGTCCAGGGACAGGATCCGCGGGGCGCTCGCCTGGCCGTCCGGGCTCGCACCGAGGGGCTTGCAGCGAGCGACGTCGACCGCGCGCTGAGCGAGCAACGCTCGCTGCTGATCACCTGGCTCAACCGCGGCACCCTGCACCTGGTCCGCAGCGAGGACTACCCCTGGCTGCACGCGCTGACGACGCCTCCGCTACTGACCTCGAGCACGCGGCGCCTCTCGCAGGAGGGCGTGTCGCCGGCCGACGCCGAGCGTGGGGTCGAGACGATCGAGCGCTCGCTGGCCGAGGAGGGGCCGCTGACCCGTGCCCAGCTAGGCGAAAGGCTCGAGGTCGCCGACGTGCCGATCCAGGGCCAGGCGCTGATTCACCTCTTCTTCCTGGCGACCCTTCGGGGCATCGCGGTGCGTGGGCCGATGGTGGGGAAGCAGCATGCCTACGCGCTGACGCGCGACTGGCTCGGGCCCCAGCAGCGGATCGATCGCGAGCTGGCACTGGCCGAGTTGGCGCGCCGCTATCTGGTCGGGCACGGGCCGGCCGACGACCGCGACCTCGCCCGCTGGGCGGGCCTGCCGCTGCGGGACGCGCGCGCTGGCCTCGCGGCGATTGCCCCAGAGTTGGCGCAGCGCCCGGACGGGTTGGTCGACCTTGCCAAGCGCTCGCCCGCAGCGCCGTTGCCGGCGCCGCGCCTGCTCGGAGCCTTCGACCCGTTGCTGCTTGGCTGGACCGCGCGCGATGACGTCGTCGGTGAGCACAAGCTCCTGGTCACGATGAACGGCATCTTCCGTCCCTTCGCCCTGGTCGGCGGCCGCGCGGTCGGAACCTGGCGGTTCGCTCGTGGAAAGGTCGGTCTCGAGCCGCTGGAGAAACTGACGAAAAAAGCGACGAAAGCGCTCGAGGCCGACGCCGCCGACATCGAGCGCTTCCTCGCCGGGTAGCTACTCCTGGGGCGGCAGCGGCGGCGGCATGTCGTCGCGTACCGGTGGGGCGTCGTGGCCCGGAAGCGGATCGGCTTCCTGCTCCCAGATGTGGTTGAGGGAAACCTGCAGGTAGGCCCAGAAGGCAGGCGCGATCAGGATGTAGAGGATGATCGAGATCCAGCCGTTGACCGGCTCCTTGCCGGAGAGGCGGGCGGCGCCCATGATCCGCTTGGTGCCGTTCCAATAGGTGATCAGCGCCGGGATGATGATGATCCCGCCGGGGAACAGTGCCAGGACCGAGTTGGTCGGGTTTTGACCGAGGTCATGGCCTTTGGCCTCGCCGTAGGCTTTGAGCTCCTTGTTGATCTTGTACCACCAGACGAGGTGATAGATGCCGAGGGTGATGATCGGCAAGAGGGCGGCAGCCCACGGACTGCGGACCTTCACCTCGCTCTGGGTGCCGCGGAGCTGCATTTCGTAGGCCATCATTCCACTCCCGATCTGACGGTTGACTGGTCTACGTGACCCTAACTGGGATCGGGGACGCTGGGCGGATCTTCGGTGTCAAGCGAGCGCTCGACGTCGGCCAGATCGAAGTCCGGCTCGCGGCCGAATTCCTGCTGGAGCTTCTTGCTGAAGAGCGTGAAGCGACGGTGGGCCTCGCTGTGGCGACCCTGCCGTAGGCAGACCTCGATCAGCAGTCGCTGGGTATCGGAGTCGAAGGGCTCCATCTCGGCCAGGCGCCGCGCCTGGTCGGCCGCTGGCTCGAGCTCGCCGAGATCGATCGAGATCCCGGCCTGCGCCCGCAGCGCTCGGCAGGCGAGCTGGTGCAGGCGCTCGCGCTCGGGAATCGCCCAGTCCAGGTACGGATCGCCGGCGAGGAACTCGCCGCGATTGAGGTTCATCGCGTCGGCGAGGTGGACGGCGGCGGCCTCGGTCATGCCCTGGTCGCGGGCGGCCAGTCCCGCCAACGCGTCGACCTCGAAGCGGTCGGCGTCGATCCAGACCCCGCTGGTGTCGATCAGGTAGCCGCCGCGGCGGGCGACCACGAAACGAGCGGGCGAGCGCCGCGCCCGTTTCGGCTCCAGCTTGTCGCGCAGGGCGTGGACGTTGTAGCGCAGGCGGCTGCTGCTCTCCTGCGGCCCGGCCTCGGGCCAGAGGACCTCACCGATCTGGTCGCTGGTGAGGACGCGGCGACGTTCGCAGATCAGGTACTTGAGCAGTTGCCCGGGCCGCTGGCCGAGCCAGTCGCCGTTGATCGGGCCGGCGGCGCCCTCGACCCGGAACCGGCCCAGGGTCGAGATCTGCAGGTCGGGCCTCTGGGCTGGGTCGGCCTGACTGCCCCAGCCGGGCGGCGTGCGGCGGCGGCGATCGTCGGGACTGCCGGGGCGGAGGTGGAAAACGACCCTGGAGCCGCCCTCGCCGAGTCGCGAGGCGGTCACCCAGGCGGCGCTGCGCAGCGTCCCGGTCTGGATGTCCATCCGCACCTCGGGCAGCTGGGTTGAGGACCCGGTGGCCCGTTCGGTCATGCAGCCGCCGCCGAGGACCGGCTCCAGTCGGCTGCAGATCAGGTCACAGCAGTGCAGGCCGGCCTCCGTAGCCGCGATTCCGGCGCTGGCTGGGAGCAGCATCTCGCGTGCCTTGCGGTTGAGGTCGAGGATGCGGCCGTCCTCGCCGCGCGCCACGGCGATGCCGTAGACGAAGTCCTCGAACAGCTCGGGCAGATCTTGCGGGTCGTCCATTCGTTGGCTAACTGAAATCTAACAGCGCAGCTAACGGATTATTAGCATCTACTGCCTAGCTTCGCCGTCCCAAGACCAAGACGACGAAGGAAGCGCAAGATGGTGGAGTCACTCCTGCGGGAGGCAATGGACGAGGCACAGATCCCCCGCGGCAAGACCCTGGCCCCCGCCGGCATCGCGCCGGAGGCCCGGCCGCCGCTGATCCTGATCGTCGACGAAGGCTTTGAGCTCCCTGGCCGGGAGGCGGAGCTGAGCGAGGCCGACGCGATCGTGATCCGCCGCTCCAATCCGAGTGCCGTCGAGGAGGCCTGCGCGGCGGTCTGCCGCCGTGCCCGTCGCGGTCAGACCATCGTCCTCACCTGGGCCGGCTACGTCGGCGCCACCCGCGATCTGCTCGCCCGCCCGCTGGCCGAAGCCGGATTCGAGATCGGCACCGACATCTGCGTCGCCTTTGCACCGGAGCGGAGAGCCGCCGAGGGCCACCGCCTGGTTGGCGCCTGCGGCCCGCTCTGCGCCGATCGGGCCGCCGCGGTGCTTACCACCCTTGCCTCGCGACTCCAGCTGGTCTCATCGCTCGAGGCCGCCGAGATCGCCTCTGCGAACGGCGCCAGCGTCGAGAAGTCCGGCTAGCCCAGCTTCGGGCTGCGCCAGGGCGCTTCGAGGCGAGCGACGAGGTCGTCGCCGAGGCCCTTGATCGGGACCCGGGTCTGCTCGAGCGAGTCGCGGTCGCGCAGGGTGACGGTGTCGTCTTCCATCGTCTGGTGATCGACGGTGATGCCCCAGGGAGTGCCGATCTCGTCCTGGCGCCGGTAGCGCTTGCCGATCGAGCCGCCCTGGTCGAACTCGGCGGGGAGGCGGCGGCGCAGGTCGGCGAAGATCTCGCGGGCCTTCTCCGGCATCCCCTCCTTGGAGACGAGGGGGAGGACGGCGACCTTGACCGGGGCGAGGCGGGGATGGAGGCGCAGCACGGTGCGCTGGCGGCCCTCGACTTCCTCGACCTCGTAGGCGTCGACCAGGAAAGCGAGGGTCGCACGATCGGCACCCGCGGCGGGCTCGATCACGTGGGGGACGTAGCGCTCTTTGGTCTGCTGGTCGAAGTACTCGAGCTTCTCGCCGCTGAACTTGGTGTGCTGTTTGAGGTCGAAGTCGCCGCGGTTGGCGATTCCCTCCAGCTCCGACCAGCCGATCGGGAAGAGGTACTCGACGTCACTGGTGCCCGACGAGTAATGGGAGAGCTCGTCGGCGTCGTGGGGGCGGACCCGCAGGTGGTCGGGGCGGAGGCCGAGGTCGGTGTACCAGCGCTCACGCAGCTCGATCCACTCGCGGTACCAATGCTCGGCCTCGTCGGGCGGGACGAAGAACTCCATCTCCATCTGCTCGAACTCGCGGGTGCGGAAGATGAAGTTGCCGGGGGTGATCTCGTTGCGGAAGGACTTGCCGATCTGGGCGATCCCGAACGGTGGTTTCTTGCGGGCGAAACCGAGCACGTTCTTGAAGTTGATGAAGATGCCCTGCGCGGTCTCCGGCCGCAGGTAGACCTCCGAGCCCTCGCCGGCGACCGGGCCGACATGGGTCTCGAACATGAGGTTGAACTGGCGCGGCTCGGAGAGCTCGCCGCCGCACTCCGGGCAGCGCAGCTCGGCGCTGAGGTCGCCGCCATTTGCTTCGACCGCCTCGCGCAGGTGATCCTCGCGCCAGCGCCGCTTGCACTCGCCGAGGCACTGCACGAGCGGGTCGGTGAAGCCCTCGAGGTGGCCGGAGGCCTCCCAGACTTTCGGATGCTGAAGTATCGCCGAGTCGATCGCGACGATGTCGTCGCGCTCCTGCAGCATCGAGCGCCACCACTCGGCTTTGACGTTGCCCTTGAGCAGGACGCCGTAGTGGCCGTAGTCGTAGGTCGAGCCGAGGCCGCCGTAGATCTCCGAGGAGGGGAAGACGAAGCCGCGCCGTTTGCACAGGGCGACGATCTCCTCCATCGATACCTCGGTCGGTCGAGCCTCCGGCTCCGTCGTTGCCATGCCCGAACCGTATCGGCTGCGATAATCGCGCACCCCGTGCCCATCTACGAGTACAAATGCGACAACGGCCACGTCTTCGACGTGATGCAGAGAATGAGCGACGAGCCGCTGACCGAGTGCCAGGAGTGCGGCGCTCCCGCGGTCCGCGTTCTCCATTCTCCTGCCGTCCACTTCAAGGGCTCCGGCTTCTACAACACCGACTACGGCAAGAAGAAGAAGGGCGGGGCCGCGCCCTCCGGCGAGGGTGGCTCGGACTCGAAGAGCTCGGACTCCGGCTCCTCTGACTCCAGCTCGGACTCGAAGTCCAGCTCCGGCGACTCGAAGAAGAGCGAGTCGACTGCCTCGGCCTCCAAGGCCGACTAGCCGTTCAGGAACTTCTTGACCGCCTTGCGGCGGACTTCCTCGGGGACTTCGATCGAGCCGTCGGGGCCGGAGAAGTTGCAGCCGGAACTGGCGAGTTTGCCGCAGAGGACTTCGGTGTCACCGCTGCCGCCGAGGCCGGCCGCGAGGACGAGCTGGGGCATCGTCAAGAAGCCCATGTCGCTGACGAACGCCTTCGGGGCGTCCCAGCCGATGATCGGGCCGTGGATGAAGTTGTAGGGGAGGCGCAGCGGGTCGGTAAGGCGGTCCTTGATGCCGTTGATCACCGCCTGCTGGGCCTTCGCCCGGTCGAGGTCGTCGTAGCCAAGGGTGAAGGCGCTGGCGCCGGTGCCGGGGCATTCGCTCGGCTTGCGGATCCGCGAGTAGACCAGGGACTTCTCGCCGTCGAGAGTGTTCTCACCCTTGTGCAGGCGCAGGGTCTGTCCCCCTTGGCCACCGCCGGCGCCGCCGGAGATGTCGGCGCAGAGCTTGACCGGGACGTCGACGGTGATCCCGCCGACGGCGTCGATCAGATCTTCGAAGCCGGTGAAGTCGACGATCGCGACGTGGTCGATCTCGAGCCCGAGGAAGTCTTCGATCGTCTTGATCTGCAGGGCGGCGCCGCCGAAAGCAAAGGCGCCGTTGATCTTCTGCGGCGTCTGGCCGGGGATTTCGGCGAAGACGTCACGGGGGATCGAGAGTTTGCGGAAGACCCCGCCGCCGGCCCGGATCAGCATCAGCGTGTCGGCGCGGAATTCACCTTCGAAGCAATCTCCGTGGGGCTTCTCGCCCTTCGACTGCTGTTCGAAGCATTCCTCCGAGGAGCCGGCGCCGTCGTCGGTCCCGGGGGGACGGGCGTCGGTGCCGAGGACGAGGATCGTCTGCGGCGAGAAGAGCAGGAAGGGGTTGCCGTGGAGGGTCTCCTTGGCTTCGCCCGAGAGCTTGAAGGCTTGCAGCTGGGCCGAGACTCCGAAGGCGAGGAAGCTGAGCAAGATCCATCCCAGGACGGCCAGCCCGATCCATTTGAAGACCCGTCTGGGGGTGATGGCGGAACCGCGCTGGCGGGGCTGGCGATCGCTTCCCCGGCCGTCGTCAGGACCCCGCCCAGGCCGCTTTCCAGGCAGCTTTGCGCGGTCCCGCAACCGTGAAAGGTCGGGTGACCGCAGTCGGGATGAGAGGCTCTTGCGGGACCGGTAGACCTTGTAGTCGGGCGGCCCCGACGGCCGTTGCTCGCCATCGTCGGGCATAAAAGGGCTAGAAATCATGGCGATGTATTCGGTCGACCGCCTTCTCCCCCAGAAATGCCCGTGAGCGCGGCGAAGACGATCGGGGTCGATCTGGGCGGCACGAAGATGCTGATCGGCGCCCTTTCGGGTACCGAGATCCTCTCCGTCAGCCGTGAGGCATCGACCGGTCAGACCGAGGACGAGCTGGTCGAGCTGCTGGTCCGCGAGGTCGGAGAGGCGCATGAATCTTGTCCGGAGGCGGTCGCGGTCGGGCTCGGGATCCCGGCGACGATCAACCACGAGACCGGCGTCGCCGTGGCCGCCGTCAACCTGCCGCTCGAGGACCTGCCGATCCGCGACCTGGTCGCCGAGCGGGTCGGCCTGCCCGTCTTCGTCGACAACGACGCCAACGTCGCGGCGCTGGCCGAGCAGCTCTACGGTGCCGGGCGCGGCGCCGAGGAGATGGTGCTGCTGACGATCGGCACCGGGATCGGCGGCGGCCTGATTCTCGGCGGCGAGGTCTACCGCGGCGCCACCGGCGCCGGCGCCGAGCTCGGCCACACCGTGATCGACCTCGACGGTCCGCCCTGCCAGGGAAACTGCCCCGGCCGTGGCTGCATCGAGACGCTTGCCTCGGGGACGGCGCTCGGTCGCGAGGGCCGCGAGGCGGCTGCGCGCGAGCCGGACTCCGCCCTGGGGGCGATGGCGGCCGAGGGCCACGAGATCGACGGCAAGGTGGTGACCGAGCTGGCGCTGGCCGGCGACCTCACCGCGATCGGCGTCTTCAACCTGATCGGCGCACGCCTCGGTGCCGCGCTGGTCACCTTCGCCAACATCTTCGAGCCGAAGGTGATCGTGATCGGCGGCGGTGTGATGGCGGCCGGAGACCTCCTCCTCGACCCGGCCCGCAAAGTACTGCGCGAACGGGCGCTGCGGCCGATGAATGAGATCCCGGTGCTCGCTGCCGAGCTCGGGCCCGACGCCGGCATGATCGGCGCCGCGGCGATGGCTCGGATCGAACACGAGCGAGCCGGCGAGCGGGGCGAGGGCTGATGGCGGGCCGGCTGATCGTCTGCCCAACCCCGATCGGCAATGTCGACGACGTCAGTCCGCGCATGCGGGAGGCGCTGGTTGGCGCCGACTTCATCGCCTGCGAGGACACCCGGCGCACCGGCGCCCTGCTCGATCGGCTGGGGATCAAGCCAGCGCCGCGGATGGTCTCCAACCACGAGGGCAACGAAACCGCGCGGGCGACCGAGCTGGCGCAGCGAATCGAGCGCGGCGACGTCGTCACCCTGGTCTCCGACGCCGGCATGCCGGCGATCTCCGATCCCGGCTACAAGCTGATCCACCGTTGCATCGAGCGCGACCTCGAGGTGACGGTGCTGCCTGGGCCCTCGGTGGTCCCGGTCGCCTTGGTCGCATCCGGCCTGCCGACCGACCGCTGGCGCTTCGAGGGCTTCCTGCCGCGGCGGGCGGGCGAGATGGAGCGGGTGCTGCGCTCGACCGAGACCGTGGTCGCCTTCGAGAGCCCACGGCGGGTGGGGGAGAGCCTGGCGGCGCTGGCCGCGATCGCGCCCGACCGCGAGGCGGCCGTCTGCCGCGAGCTCTCGAAGATCCACGAGGAGGTAGCCCGCGGCTCGCTCGGTGAGCTGGCACGCCGCTTCCGCAGCGACGTCAAGGGCGAGATCGTCCTCGTGATCGGCCCTACCGAGTCCGCCACCCACGACAAAGACGTCGGTTTCGCCGTCGACGCCTTGCGCCATCTGGTCCAGTCGGGCGCGCGACCGCGGGCGGCCGCCAGCGTCGTCGCGGCGCTGACGGGGACGCGGGCAAATGATCTGTACAAGGCGCTGACCGGCCGTGAGGCCAGGCGTTAGTGCGCGTCACCTAACGTAGGCGCCGCAATGAGCTTCTACGTCACCACCCCGATCTACTACGTCAACGCGGAGCCGCATCTCGGCCACGCGTACTCGACGATGGCGGCGGACATACTGGCCCGGCACATGCGCCAACGCGGCGAGGACGTCTTCTTCCTCACCGGCACCGACGAGCACGGGGAGCCGATCGAGCTGGCGGCCGAGCGCGAGGGGATCACGCCGCAGGAGCTGGCCGACCGCAACGCCGCCAAGTTCGAGGCGCTGCTGCCGATCATCGACGCCAGCAACGACTTCTTCATCCGCACCTCCGATCCGCGCCACACGGCGAAGGTCGCCGAGATCATGCAGCGGGTCTATGACAATGGCTGGGTCAACAAGGGGGTCTACGAAGGCTGGTATTGCCCGCGCTGCGCCGACTTCAAAACCGAGCGCGAGCTCGGTCCCGGCAACACCTGCCCGATCCATGAGATCCCGCTGGAGAAGGTGCGCGAGGAGAACTGGTTCTTCCGCCTCTCCGCGTTTCAGGAGCGGCTGGAAGCGCTGTACGACGGGCAGCCGGACTTCGTCGTCCCCGACTTCCGCCGCAACGAGGCGGTCGCCTTCATCAAGGGCGGTCTGGAAGACGTTTCGCTCTCGCGGCCGGATCTGAAGTGGGGGCTGCCGCTGCCCTGGGACCCCGAGCAGAGGATGTACGTCTGGTTCGACGCCCTGCTCAACTACGTCACGGCGCCGACCTTCGCCCACGAGGGGGAGGACCTGACCGAGCGCTTCTGGCCGGCCAGCCTGCACGTGCTGGCCAAGGACATCCTCAAGTTCCACGCCGTGATCTGGCCCGCCCTCTGCATGGCCGCCGACCTCGAGCCGCCGCGGCGGATGACGATTCACGGCTACCTGCTGATGGGCGAGAAAAAGATGTCGAAGAGCCTCGGCAACGTGCTCGATCCCTTCGAGGTGATCGAGCGCTTCGGCTCCGACGCGCTGCGCTTTTACCTCTTTCGCGAGGTCAGCTTCGGTCAGGACGGCTCGATCTCGACCGCCGGCTTCGAGTCCCGCTACGAGACCGAGCTCGCCAACGACTACGGCAACCTCGCCAGCCGGGTGCTGGCGATGGTCGACCGCTACCGCGACGGCACGGTCCCGATCGCCGCCGTCGACGCGACCCTGTCCGAGGACTTCGAGGGCGTCGTCCCCCGCTTCAGCGAGTTGCTCGATCGGGCCGAGCTGACCCAGGCGCTGGAGGAGGCCTGGAAGCTCGTGCGCCGGCTCAACCGCTTCGTCGAGGAGTCCCAGCCATGGGTCCTGGCCAAGGACGAGGCCGACCCCGAGCGGCTCGACGAAGTCCTCTACAACCTGGTCGAGGGACTGCGGGTGACGACGCTGCTGCTGGCTCCCTACCTGCCGGCGAGCGCCGAGATCCTGCTCGCGGCGCTGGCCGAGCCGGAGCGGGGACTCGCCGAGCTCGGTTCCCGCCCCGGCGGCCAGAAGGTCGAGCGCCCCCCGGCGCTCTTCCCCAAGATCGGCTCCTAGCGGCGGATTGCGGGGCGACTTAGCCGCGCTATTCGCGGTTAAGTCGCCCGGGAATCTCAGACGAGCAGGTCCGGGCCGATCTCGTCGAGGTTGGCCAGGCCGCAGAGGGCCATGGTCAGGTCGAGCTCGGCGAGCACCATCTTGAGAACGGTTTCGACGCCTTGCTGGCCCTCCAGCGCCAGTCCCCAGATGTAGGGGCGGCCGAGGAGGACGGCGTCGGCGCCGAGCGCCAATGCCTTGAGGACGTCGGCGCCGCTGCGGACGCCGCTGTCGAAGAGGACCGCGAGCTCGTCGCCGACCGCTTCGGCGATCGGGGGCAGCGCGTCCAGCGAGCCGATCGCCCCGTCGACCTGGCGGCCGCCGTGGTTGGAGACGACGATGCCCTCGACGCCGCAACGCACTGCCTCGCGGGCGTCGGCGACGTGTTGGATTCCCTTGACGACGATCGGCAGTGAGGTTTGCTCGCGCAGCCAGGCGAGGTCCCCCCAGGCCAGGGCGGGGTTGGCCTGGACGCCGAGGAAGTGGCCGGTGGCGGCCCCCTGATCCTCCTCCGGGCTCTTCTCCAGGGCGGCGCGAAAGACCGGGTCCTGGAAGTAGTTGCCGACCCCCATGCCGTTGAGGAACGGCAGCCAGGCCTGCTGCAGGTCGCGGGGCTTCCAGCCGGGGATGAAGGTGTCGACGGTGAGGACGATCGCGTCGTAGCCGGCCGCCTCGGCGCGCTCGACGAAGCTGCGCACGAGGCGGCGATCGTTGGCCCAGTAGAGCTGGAACCAGCGCGGACCATCGCCGCTTGCCTCGGCGATCTCCTCGAGCGTGAAGTGGGAGGCGGTGCTGGCGACGATCGGCACCCCGACGGCCGCGGCGGCGCGGGCGCTGGCCAGTTCGCCCTCGCGGTGGACGATCTTCTGGACCCCGATCGGCGCCAGCAGCAGCGGCGCCGGCATCGCGGTGCCGAGCAAGGTGCTCGAGAGGTCGCGGGCGGAGACGTCGCGCAGCGTCCGCGGCACGATCTGCCGGCGGCGGAAGGCCTCGGCATTGGCTCGGATCGTCTCCTCGCCGCCCGCGCCGGCGCCGACGTAGGCGGCGGTCCGGGGCTCCATCGCCTCCAGCGCGCGCTGCTCGAGCTCGGCGATCGCGACCGGGATCGACGGTGTCTCCCCGCCCAGCCCGCGCAGGTAGATCTCCCGGTAGTAGTCGGCGAAGTCCCCCATCCCGGGTAAAGGCTAGTGCGACGACACCGGGATAGGCTGATCGCGAGGTGATCGATTCCCATACCCACCTGTTCCTCTGCGACGGCGAGGAGGCCGAGCTGGTCGCGGCGGCGGCTGCGGCCGGGGTGGAGCGGATCCTCAACATCGGCCTTGGCCCCGACTCCAACCAGATCGCGATCGACGCCGCCGAGCGCCACGCCCCCGTCTTCGCCAGCGTCGGCCGCCACCCCAACGACGCCGCCGGCTTCGACGCCGCCGCCGCCGCGGAGTTGGTCCGGCTCGGTGGCCACGAGAAGGTGCGGGCGGTCGGTGAGACCGGCCTCGACTTCTACCGCGACACCGCCACCCCCGAGGACCAGCGCCGCGCTTTTGCCGGCCAGATCGAGGTCGCTCGCGAGCTCGATCTGCCGATCGTGATCCACGCCCGCGATCCGGAGGGCAGCAGCGAGGCGATCGACGAGATCTTCGCCACCCTCGACGCTCGCGCGCCCGGCCATACCGTGATCCTGCACTGCTTCTCGGCCCCGCAGCGGGTTGCCGATGCGGCCGAGCGCGGCTGGTACTGCTCCTTTGCCGGCAACGCCACCTACCCGAAGTCCGCGGCCCTGCGCGAGGCGGTGGCGCAGGTGCCCGACACCCGCATCCTGGTCGAGACGGATGCCCCTTACCTGGCGCCGCAGGAGATGCGCGGCAAGCGCAACCAGCCGGCCAACGTCGTCGCCACCGCGCGCGCGATCGCCGCGGCGCGGGGTGTCTCCTACGAGGAGCTCGAGCGCACGGTCGAGGCCAACGCCCGCGCCCTGTTCGGCTGGTAGCGGAGCTCCCCTTGGTCCGGCTCGGCCAGAATTTCCTCGCCGACCCCAACCTGCTCGACGCGATCGTCCGCGACGCGGAGCTGACCCCGGCCGACGTCGTGCTCGAGGTCGGCGCCGGCGAAGGGGTGTTGACCGAGCGGCTTGCGGCGGCGGTCAGCCACGTGCACTCGGTCGAGATCGATCGCGGCTTGGAGCCGGCGCTGTCCGCGGTGGCGGGTCTTGCCAACGTCAGCCTGCATTGGGGCGACGCGATGAAGGTCGACCTGACGGCGCTGGACCCGGCGCCGACGGCGATGGTCGCCAATCTCCCCTACTCGGTGGCGACGCCGCTGTTGCTGCGCACGATCGAGCTGCTGCCCTCGCTGGCGAGCTGGACGGTGATGGTCCAGCGGGAGATTGCCGACCGCCTGCGGGCGGCGCCAGGAAGCCGCACCTATGGGTCGCCGAGCGTCGTCGCCCAGCTCTCCTGTGAGATCGAGCTGGTCCGCAAGGTCGACGCCGCCGTCTTCAAGCCGCGACCGCGGGTGGAGTCGGCGATCCTGCGGCTGCGCCGAACCGGCCCCGCCGCCGACGCGGCGACCCGAACCCTGATCCGCGCCGCCTTCGCCCACCGCCGCAAGTCGCTTGCACGCTCGCTGGAGCACGCTCAGTCGGGGTCGCTGGCGCCGACGCGGGCAGCGCTCGCGGAGCTCGGCTTCACCCCCGACGTGCGGGCCGAGGCGCTCTCAGCCGAGGACTTCGCCAACCTTTCCGCGAAGCTCCAGGCCAACGCCTGACCCCGACCCACCCCGATGCACCTCCACGCCCCCGCCAAGCTCAACCTCTGCCTCTACCTCGGCCCCCGCCGCGAGGATGGCCTGCACGAGCTCTGCTCGCTGTTCGAGCCGTTGGCCCTGGCCGACCTGCTCGAGGTCGCTGAGGGCGAGCGCGACGAGGTCGTCTGTCCCGGGGTCGAGGGCGAGAACCTGGTCGCCCGGACGCTGGCCGAGCTGCGCGCCGCCGGCTGGCAGCGGCCGCCGCTGCGGGTCGAGATCGAGAAGCGGGTGCCGGTGGCGGCCGGGCTCGGCGGCGGCAGCGGCGACGCCGCGGCGATCCTGCGTCTCGCCGCCGGCGAGGTCGCCGAGCTGGCCCAGATTGCGGCTCGCTTGGGTGCCGATGTGCCCTCGCAGCTGTGGCCTTCGCTGGCGCTGGTGCGCGGCGCCGGCGAGTCGGTCGAGAGGCTGCCCGAGCCGGCCCCGCACGCGGCGGTGTTGTTGCCCGACGGGGGTGGTCTCAGTACCGCCGACGTCTTCGCCGAGGCCGACAGGCTCGGCCTCGGCCGCAGCGCCGAGGAGCTCGAGGACCTGGCGGGTCATCTGCGCCAGGTCGCCGGCGCCGGCGCTTCGCCGCTCGCCTATCCGGAGCTCCTGGTCAACGACCTCGAGGCGCCGGCCCGCTCGCTGCGCCCCGGGATCGGCGATGCCCTCGGAGAGCTGCGCGAAGCCGGGGCTCCGCTGGCGGTCCTCAGCGGTTCGGGACCGACCGCGGTTGGGCTCTTCCCCGACCTCTCTGCCGCCCGCGCGGCTGCCGAGTCGATCGACCGCGACGACGCGATCGTCTGCGCGGCGGGAAGCGCCGGGGTACTCGCATGAGGATGCCGGGAGAGGGGGGAGGCAACCGGAAAAGAATCGTTTTGCTCGGGTTGGCCGCGGCGGTCGCCTTCGGCTACTACTTCATCAGCCGGGAGCTCGGCAGTATCGATCTGCAGGGCCTGCTCGAAGACGTCTCCAACACCCTCGGCGCCTGGACCTATCTCCTCGTTGGCGTCTTCGCCTTCGCCGAGACCGGCGCCTTCGTCGGCCTCGTCGTCCCCGGCGAGACGGTGATGACGCTCGGCGGCGCCGTCGCCGGTCAGGGCGCGATCGATGTCTATCTGCTGATCGCGATCGCCTGGTTCTGCGCCTGGGCCGGCGACACCACCAGCTTCTTCCTCGGCCGCCGCCTCGGCCGCAGCTTCGTCCTCCAGCACGGACCGCGGTTCGGGGTCAGCCACGAGCGCTTCGAAAAAGTCGAGGACTACTTCTCCCGCCACGGCGGCAAGACGATCTTCATCGGCCGCTTCCTCAGCCTGATCCGCGCCTTCGCCCCGTTCATCGCCGGCAGCTCCGGGATGAACTACCGCGCCTTCGTTCCTTTCAGCATCCTCGGCACCGGCCTCTGGGCCACCGCCCACATCCTGATCGGCTACTTCTTCTCGCGCAGCATCGAGACCGCCGCCGAGTACGCCGGCAAAGGCGCCTTCCTGCTCGGCACCCTGATCGTGATCGTCGTCGGCACGGTCTTCCTCACCCGCCACTTCCGGGTCCCGGAGAACCGGGTCGCGGCGGTGCGCTGGATGGTGGCACGCGCCTGGACCCGCTGGCTGGTCGAACTGGGGCGCCGGCTGCGCCCACAGATGGAGTTCCTCTGGAACCGGGTCACGCCGGGGGGTACCTTTGGGCTCGAGTTCACCTCGCTGGTGGCGACGATCGCCGTCGCCATGTTCGTGCTCGTCGCCTACGTCGTCGTGATCGGCCGCGACCCTGCCCCGACCGCTGGCGACCAGAGGGCGATCGACGTCGTCGAACACCTGCACAGCGGCTTCTTGTTGGCGAGCGCCAAGGTCGTCAGCTTCCTCGGCGGCGGCGTCTTCACCTGGGGCCTGACCGTCGTCTGCGGGGCCTTCCTCGTCGCCCGCCGCCGCTGGGCGGAGTTCGGGGTGCTGGTCGCGGGGATGGCGCTGACCTCGATCGGGTTCCACGAGATCAAGGACGCCGTCGATCGCCCGCGCCCGGCCGACGCTCTGGTCGAAACCTCGGGCTCCTCGTTTCCGAGCGGTCATGCCGCCCACTCGGTCCTCTACTCCGCGCTGGCGGTGACGATCGTGGTGCGGCTGCGGCCGGGGATGGCGCAGGCGAGCGCCGTCGTCGCCGCGGGGATCGTCTTGACGATCCTGGTCGGTCTCTCCCGGGTGTATCTCAACGTCCACTACTTCAGCGACGTCGCCGGCGGCTGGGCCCTGGGCGCCGCCTGCTTCGCCTTCTGCGCCCTAACGGCGCTTGTCATCACCCAGGTACGCCAAACTCTGCGCCAATGACGCTCTACGCACTGGAGAAGATCGGCAACCAGTACTGGCTGTTCGCCGCGGCCGGCGTGGTCTGCGTGATCACCTTCGTCACCCTGATCCTCAGCCCGGCGCTGAGTGCCCACGGGCGGATCTGGGAGAAGGCCGCCGCCGGCTTTCTCGCCCTCTTCGTGCTCGCCGCCCTGATCGTGGGCGGCGTCGTCATCGGCCTGGTGATCGTCTACTACTACACGGACATCGTCAACTTCCTCCAGGGCGATTAGCTGATAATCGGCGGATGCCCGCGAGCACGAAGGAGAGCGAGATCCCTGCGCACGCAGAAGATCCAGGTCTGCTCGACGCGCTTTCCGAGGCAGTCGAGTCGGGCGCAGGGCTGCCCGCGGTGGCGCGTGCGGCCGCCCGGCTGCTCGACGCCAGCGTCGCGCTGATCGACCGCTCCAGCGCCGTTCTCGCCGTCGCCGGAGCCTCTCCCGATCAGGAGAAGAAGCTGCTTTCGGGCGGCGACGGCGTCACCGCCGTCGAGCTGCGGGTCGCCGACAGCGCCGTCGGCGAGCTGCGCTACCGGGCACGCGTGGCGCCGGAGCCGGCGATTGCGCGGATGGTGACGACGCTGCTGGCGCTCGAGCTCGAGCGCTCGCGCTCCCCCGAGTGGGAGAGCGAGGAGGTAGCCAGCACCTTCGTCGGCGACGTGCTGGGGCGGCGGGTCACCGACCGCGGCGACATCGTCGCCCGCGGAGGTGAGCTCGGCGCCGATCTCGACCGCGGCGCCGGCGTGCTGGTCCTGCGGGCGGCGCCACGGGCGGCGCAGACCGGCGAGTGGCGCGAACGCGTCCTCACCCTGGCCTTGCGGGCGCTGCGCTCGCTGGCGCCGGGATCGCTGGCGACGATGGAGGACGCGACAGAGGGGTCGGCGGCCAACTTGGCGGTGATCGTCCCCGCCGAGGACGACGAGCGCCTGGCCCGCGCGGTCGCCGGCCTCGCCCGCGAGCTCGACGACAGCCTCTCCGGCTTCCACCTGACGATCGGCCGCAGCCGTCGCTGCGCCGACCCGGTCGACCTCTACCGGGCCGGCAACGAGGCCCAGCTCGCCGTGAACGTCGGCGAGGCCGAGGGGCGGGGGACCCTGGCCTTCGAGGACACCGGCGCCTACCGCCTGCTGCTGCCGGCGATGAGCGAGGATCCGGGCGAGCTGGAGCGCTTCTATGCGGAGACGATCGAGCCGCTCTCCAGCTACGACGACCAGTATGAGACCGAGCTGGTCGCGACCGTCGAGGCCTACCTCGACAACGACGGCAACGTCGCCGCCACCGCCAAACAACTCTTCACCCACCGCCACACGGTTCGCTACCGCCTGGAGCGGGTCAAGGAGCTCTGCGGCCACGACGTCTCCGCCACCGAAGGTCGCGAGAAGCTCGGCCTCGGCCTGAAGGCGATGCGCGTCCTCGGTATCGCCTCCCCCAGCGGCCCGGCGCAGGAGCCGGGCAGCAAGGGCGGCAAGGTCGCGCGCAACAAAGAGGACTGAAGCCTCGGCTGTCGAGATCCAGTTCCGGGGGAAGGATTCGAACCCTCGCTTCCTGGACCAAAACCAGGCGTGCTGACCTACTACACCACCCCGGATCGGGTCCGAGCCTAGCGTCCGCCAGGGGACTTAGGGTCTGCCTATGGAGATTGGAGGAGCGTCGATGGACCCGGAGGTCCGCGAAGGGCTGGAGCGCGGTTGGAAGACGCTGATGTTCTTCGGCGTGCTCGCGATCGTGGTCGGCTGCATCGCGATCCTGGTCCCGGCCGTCGCCTCGGTCGGGACGGCGATCTTCATCGGCTGGATACTGCTGATCGCCGGCGCTTTCCTGGTCGCCGCCGCCTTCTCTGCCCACTCGGTCGGGTCGTTGATCGTGCGGCTGCTCTGGGCGGCGCTGACCGTGATCGTCGGCGTTTGGCTGATCGTCGAACCGCACAACGGCACCCTGACCCTGACCTTCGTGCTGGGGATCTACTTTCTCTTCATGGGCACCACCCGGATCGCGGTCGCCTTCGTCGGCCGCGGCCAACAGGGCGCCGGCCTGGTCGGACTCAGCGGCGTCGCCGGTCTGCTGATCGGGATCCTCGTCCTCGTCAAGTTCCCCAGCTCGGCCGACTGGGCAATCGGTCTCCTGGTTGGCATCGACCTGATTTTCGCCGGCTGGACGCTTACGTCCATCGCTTTGGTCGGCAAAGACCTGGCACGCCGCGCCTAATACGATCCCAGGGTGAGCTCCCCGCTCGTCCTCGTCATGGCCGCTGGCCAAGGCACGCGAATGCGTTCCTCGACGCCGAAGATGCTGCACCCTGTCTGCGGACGGGCGATGGTCGCCTGGCCGATCCTCGCCGCGCGCGAGGCAGGTGCTGGGCAGGTGGCGGCGATCGTCTCGCCGGGTCATGACCTCGCTGCCGGTTTGCCCTACGGGGTCGAGACCGTCGAGCAGCCTGAGGCCGACGGCACCGGCGGCGCGATCCGCGCCGCGCTGCCGCTGATCGAGGCCGCCGAGACGGTGCTGATCCTCTCCGGCGACGTGCCGCTGATCTCCGCCGAGACTTTGGCGGGGCTCCTCGAGGCCCACGCCGAGTCGCCTGCGGCGGCGACGATGCTGACGATCGAGCTCGACGATCCCGGCTCCTACGGCCGCGTCCTCCGCGCCGACTCCGGCGACGTCGAGCGCGTGGTCGAGTCAAAAGCGGCTGGGGACGCCGACGCCGAGCAGCTTGCGATCCGCGAGATCAATGCCGGCACCTACGTCTTCGATGCGGCGCCGCTGGCGGCGGCGCTCGCCACCCTCTCCAACGAGAACGCCCAGGGTGAGTACTACCTCCCCGACGTCTTCCCGGCTCTGCGCGAGGCTGGCCACACCGTCTCCGCTCACCGCGCCGAAGACCTCGCGGTAACGATGGGGGTCAACAACCGGGTCGATCTCGCCGCGGTGGAGGCCGAGGCGCGTCAGCGTCTAATCGAGGCGCACATGCTCGCCGGCGTCACCGTCGTCGATCCCGCCTCGACCTGGATCGACGCCGGCGTCGAGATCGGCGCCGACGCTCGGATCGAGCCTGGGACCAGCTTGCGCGGGGAAACCAGCGTCGGCGCCCACGCCGTTGTCGGCCCGCTGACGACGCTGATCGACAGCGACGTCGGGGTCGAGTCGATTGTTCTGCACTCCTATCTGGTCGAGTGCGAAGTCCACGACGGCTGCAGCGTTGGCCCGTTCGCCTACCTGCGGCCGGGAGCTGTCCTCGACGCGGGCGCCAAGGCCGGCACCTTCGTCGAGATCAAGAACTCGCACATCGGCAAGAGCGCCAAGGTCCCGCATCTCTCCTACATCGGCGACGCCGACGTCGGCCCCGGCACCAATATCGGCGCCGGCACGATTACCGCCAACTACGACGGTTTCCGCAAGAGCCGGACTGTGATCGGCGTCGACGTCCGGATCGGCGTTGACACGATGCTGATCGCGCCGGTAGAAGTCGGCGACTCCGCCTACACTGCCGCGGGCGCGGTGATCAAGTCCGACGTGCCTGAGGGTGCGCTGGCGGTCAGCGAGAACGCGCAACGCAACATCGACGGATACGCCGCCGCCAAGGCAGCCAAGATTCGAGAGGAAGAAAGCTCGTGAGCACGATCGAGGAGCAGCCCCAGGTGGACACCGGCATCGAGCACGATTACCGCAAACGGATGATGGTCTTCGGCGGCCGCAGCTCGATGGACCTCGCCGCAAAAGTCTCCGGCAAGCTCGAACTCGACCTCGGCCAGGTGACCCTGAAGACCTTCGCCGACGGCGAGGTCTACTGCCGCTACGAGGAGTCGATCCGCGGCGCCGACGTCTTCCTCGTGCAGTCGACCTGCGCCAACGAACAGACCGAGATGACCCCGAACGACTCGCTGGTCGAGCTGCTGACGATGATCGACGCCGCCCAGGGGGCCTCCGCCCACCGGATCATCGCCGTGATGCCCTGGTACGGCTACGCGCGCCAGGACAAGAAGTCCGCACCGCGGGAGCCGATTACCGCCCGCATCGTCGCCAAAACGCTGGAGGCGGTCGGGGTCGACCGCGTGCTCACCATGGACCTCCACGCCGGTCAGGTCCAGGGCTTCTTCCACGTCCCGGTCGACCACATGACGGCGATGCCGATGCTGACCCAGTGGTTCATCGACCAGGAACTGAAAGACGAGCTGGTGATCGTCTCCCCGGATGCGGGCCGGGTGAAGACGGCGCGCAACTTTGCCCGCCGCGTCGGCACTCAATGGGCGGTGATGGAGAAGGAGCGCCCGGCCCAGCAGGTCGCCGAGATCGGCTACGTGGTCGGCGACGTCAAGGGCAAGACCGCGGTTCTGGTCGACGACATGATCGACACCGCTGGCACCCTCTGCGCCGCCGCCCAGACCGTGCTCGACGAGGGCGCCGCCCGGGTCATCGCCTGCGCCACCCACGGCGTCTTCTCCGGTCCCGCCTACGAGCGCCTCGCCGACTCCGCGATCGAGCGGATCGTCGTCACCGACACGCTGCCGCTGCGCCCCGGCGCCCCGGACAACATCACCGTACTCTCGACCGCCGGCACTTTCGCCGACTCGATCCGGCGCATCTTCACCGACGACTCGGTGAGCGAGATATTCGCAGGGGAGAATCAGTTGTTCTAGCGGGCGGCTGCGGCGAGTCGCGGCGCCTGGACGCACATCACCGGCGCGGATGCGGCGGCTCCCCGACATCCCGGGTAGCGCTGCTACCCGGGAGTCGTGTCCCCACCGCCCCGCTTGGTGCTGAGCGCCCAGCCACCACGCCTCGCCTTGCCGACCGCCGGGCCCTTCAATGGACGAAAAAGCCGATAACCCGATCCGCGCCGGAGAAGAGAAGCGTTTGCGCTTGGTCGGCCACAAGGGCGCCGACCTGATCGCGCCGGGGAACACGCTGGAGAGCTTCCGGGCGGCGGTCGAGGCTGGGGTGGACACGATCGAGTTCGACGTTCTCTGGCTGCCCGACGCGCACCTGCCGCTGGAGCAGCGGGCGCCGCTGGTCGTCGCCCACGATTGGGCGGACGCCGAGCGGCGGACGCCGCTGGCGCTGACGACGGTGCTCGACGCCCTCCTCGAGCCACCGCTCGACAAAGTCGAGTTCGACCTCGACGTAAAGCTGCCGGGGCGCGAGGAGGAGATGGTCTTCGCGCTGCGCGAGAGGGGGTTGACGGAGCGGGCGATGATCTCGACGATGGAGATGTTCACGCTCGGCGAGGTGCTGCGGCTGGCGCCGGAGCTGCGGCGCGGCTGGACCTATCCCAAAGTGACCAAGGACTGGACCCAAAAGCGCTGGGCGAAGCTGCCGATGGCCTCGGCGCTGGTCGCGATGCGCCACCGGCTGCCCGGCCTGGCGGCGCAGAAGCTTCCGCAGCTGGGGGTCGAGGCGATGTGGGTCTATCACCCGCTTGTCACCCCGCGGCTGGCGCGGATCTGCAGGCTCGCCCAGGTCGAGCTGATCGCCTGGACGGTCGACGACGAGGCGCGGATGCAGAAGCTGGTCGACGCCGGCGTCGATGGCCTCGTCTCCAACGACCCGCGCCTGTTCGACTCGCTTACTCGCTGAGGTCGCGGCGAGAGATCAGCAGGGTGCCGATCGCGACCAGGCCGAGGGACCAGGCGGCGAGGACCAGGCCACCGGCGAGTTGTCCGAGCGTGCCGTCGCCTTCTTCGCGTCCGTGCAGGGAGCCGATCGCCTGGGCCGGGAAGTATTCGCCGATCGTCCCCGGCAGCAGTTCGGGCAGCGAGGAGACGACGAAGAAGCAGGCGATCGCGGCGACGATCGCGCCGACCTGGTTGCGGACGATCGCGCCGATGCCGAGGCCGAAGGCGCAGATCAGCGCGAAGGAGACGACAACCCCGGCATAGATCGAGACGAGGTGCCCGGTCGCGGGCATTTCGCCGCCGCGCTCGGAGAACAGGGGAAGTGCGAGGCCGCCGTTGACGAGGACGAAGAGGAGCCCCGCCAGGACCCCCACCAGCAGTGCCGTCGCCAGCTTTGCGATCAGGACGGGATAGCGGCGAGGCGAGACGAGGAAGGTCGAGCTGGCGGTGCCGTGGCGGAACTCGGTGGTGATGATCAGCACCCCGAGGACCAGCATCAGCACCATCAGCAGGCCGACGCCGGTCGCGATCTCGTCGATGTCGCCGATGTCCGCGAGCGACGCCAGGCCGACGAAAAGGCCGGCGAAGAGCGCCTCGCAGAGCAGGCCGACGCCGAGCATCACCCAGGTCGTGCGGGTCGTGAAGAGCTTGATCCACTCGCTGAGCAGGAGGCTCATCGGGATCCTTCCTCCTGGTCTTTGTCCATGACCTCGAGGAAGCGCTCCTCCAGGGTCGAGCGCTGCGGCGCCAGCTCGTGGATCGCGATCCCCTCCGCCAGGGCGAGGTCGCCGATCTGCTCGCCGCTGAGGCCGGAGACCAGCAGCGCCCCGTCGTCAGGCTCAACTTTGCCTCCGCGCGCCGTCAGCGCCGCGGAGAGGCGCTGGGTGTCGGCGGCACGCACCCGCGACGGCACCTGGCCGCTCGCAGTGAACTCGGACAGCGTCGTCTGCGAGACCAGCTTGCCGTCACGGATCACGACCAGCTCGTCGGCGGTCTGGTCGACCTCGGAGAGGACGTGACTGGAGACGAGAACGGTGCGGCCCTCGGCCGCCTGCGCCCGCAGCAGATCGCGCAGCCAGCGCATGCCCTGCGGGTCGAGCCCGTTGGCGGGCTCGTCGAGGATCAGGATCCGCGGGTCGCCGAGCAGCGCCGCCGCCAGCGCCAAGCGCTGGCGCATCCCCAGCGAGTAGCCCTTGACGCGGCGGTTGGCGGCGCCGGTGAGCTCGACCATCGCCAGCACCTCCTCGACCCGCGAGCGTGGGAATCCCGCCGCGGCGGCAAGGCCCCGCAGGTGGTTCCGGCCACTGCGGCCGGGGTGGAAGGCGGTCGCCTCCAGGGCCGCGCCGATCGTCCGCAGCGGCTCCTCCATCGCCGCCGGCCGCTTGCCCTCGACCAGCGCCTCGCCAGCGCTCGGGCGCAGCAGCCCCAGCAGCGCCCGCATCGTCGTCGTCTTGCCGGCGCCGTTGGGGCCGAGGAACCCGGTCACTCGGCCGGCTTGCACCGCGAAGGAGAGGTCGTCCACAGCCACGGTCTTGCCGTAGCGCTTGGTCAGGTTGCGGACTTCGAGCTCGGCCATCGCCGGGACCGTATTCTGATCAGATGGTGCCCGGCGTCGCGGTCGGCGGCGCGTTGCGGCCGTGCTTGACCTTCACCGCCGACTCGAGCTCTTCCTTGGTGAAACCGCCGACCTCCTGTCCCTCGACCGCGTAGCGGTAGAGGGCGACGCCGAAGACTCCGCTCAGCGCCTTCGAGATCAGTAGGGCCACGCAGATGATCACGGCCCCGATCAGGATCAGGACGACGGCAGCGGGGCCGGAGGAGGGCCAGAGCACGACCCCCGCGACGATCAGCAGAGCTGCCGGCAGCAAGCCGATCAAGAAGACGGCGCCGCCGATCGCGAGGTTGCCGCTGATCTGTTGGCCCCATTTGTCTTTGAAGATCGAGGCGGAGCGCTTCAGCGTCTCCAGTGGGCCGGTGCCCTCGATCGCGATCACCGGTACCGCCATGAAGGTGACCAGCGCCCAGGCCATCCCTACCAGTCGCGCGGCGATGTTGCCGAGCGCCCCGCCCTGGTTCTCGAGCACGCCCATCAGCACGCTGATCGCGGTCGAGAGCGCCGCCCAGCCGCAAATCTGGCTGAAGCGGCTGCGGGCGACGGCGAGGCCGTCGGAGACAGTTGCCTCCTGGCCACCGAAGATCAGGTTGGCGGCGGCGGCAAGGCCGACGCTGAAGTAGACGCCGACGACGGTGAGGATGTAGATCCCGATCACGAGCAGCGGGATCGCGCCGGCGAGCTCGTGTTGGTCGAAGAGGTAGAGGCCTGGCCCGAGGGTGAGGATTGCGAGTGGGATCGTCACCACCGCTCCGTAGAGCGGAAAGCGGATCAGTTCCCGGTGCTCTTTGAGCAGCGCCCAGCTCTTCTTCGTCAGTCCCCAACCGCGTTTTATCCGCTGCATCGTGCCTCCGTCTCGATCCCGAAAACTGGCTGTGCTCAGGTGATTTCGGCCAAACCGGGCGTCCGCTTTACCCCGCGCTCCTCGAAGTACTCCCACTCGAGGACGCCGAGCTCGGTCGCCGGCTCGTCAGCGTATATCCACTCGCGCATGATCTGGTGCCAGTTGCGTTTGGCTCGGAGCTGCCCGAGCACGGCGACGACGCCGATCTCCATCCGCCGTCCCATCAGCTCGTCGGCCGGGATCGACTCGCGCCGCATCAGGTCGAAGTACTCCGAGCGCGGGTCGTTGGTCACCTCGATGATCTTCATCACCCGCTTCGGGGTGATTTCGATCTCGCGGTCATCGACGTACCAGCCGCCGATCGCCCGCATGTGTTCCAGCAGGCGCTCGGCGTCGAGCTTCGATGGCTTTTTGACGAAGCCGAGCTCGTGCAGGGCGCGGCGGAAGGCCTCCGGGTTGTCGCGCGAGGCGGCGTCGAAGGCGCGCTGCTCGAGCAGGATCTGCTCGCGGTCGAGCTTCTTCGTCATCCCGAAGTCGAGGAGGGCGACGCGGCCGTCGTCCATGAGGATGTAGTTGCCGGGGTGGGGATCGGCGTTGAAGTGCTGCAGGTGGTAGATCGAGCCGAAGCTGCCGCGGAAGACGATCTCGCCGAAGCGGCTGCGGTCCACATGGGGCAGCTGCTTGATCTCCTCGAAGCCCTTGCCGACGACCAGCTCGGTGACGAGGACCCGCCGCCGCGAAACCCGTGTGATGACTTCGGGCACGTAGATGAAGGGGTGCTCGCGGTAGGCGCGGGCGAAGGAGCGCTGGTTCTGCGCCTCGTACTCGTAGTCGAGCTCCTCCAAAACCCGTTCGCGCAGCTCCTCGGCGATCGCCTTGGCGTCGAGACCAGGGGCGATCGCGCGGGCGAGCCGGACCAGGGTGCCGGCGTTGCGCAGGTCGGCCTCCAGTGCCTCGGCGATCCCGGGGTACTGGATCTTCACGGCGACGGCGCGGCCGTCGAGCAACTCCGCCCGGTGCACCTGGCCGATCGAGGCGGCGGCGAAGGCCTCGTGCTCGATCTCGGCGAAGTACTCGGAGAGCGGTTCGCCGTCGTACTCCTCTTCGAGCACCTTGACGACCTGCTCCCAGGGCATCGCCGGCGCGTCGGTGCGCAGTTTCGCCAGCTGCTCTTGGTAAATCTCGCGGTACTCCTCGGGGATGAACTCGGTGTCGATGAAGGAGGCGAACTGGCCTAGCTTCATCGCCGCGCCCTTCATCTGCCCCAGCGCCCCGACCATCTTCATCGCCGTCTCCAGGTGGCGCTGCTCGAGATGCTCTTTGCCGCCCTCCTCGGAGCGGCCGACGTTGGCCGCTTTGGTGCCGGCGTAGCGGGCCCCCTGGACGCCGACGATCGAGCCCAGCTTGGCCGAGCGACGCAGCCTTCCCTTGGGGATCTTTGAGTCCTCAGCCATCGTCCTAGGTTGCCACAGCAGCTCTTTGCCGGCGGCTTTCTCTATTCTCTCCCGTCCGATGGCAAGCTCACGCTCAACCCTGAAGGTCGCTCCCCGTGCCGAGTTCGGCTCGCGCGCCTCGCGCCGCATGCGCGGTCAGGGGCTGGTGTTGGGCGTCGTCTACTCGGGTGGCTCCGAGGCGAAGCCCTTCCAGGTCTCCGAACGCGACGTGCGCTCGATCATGCAGGAGGGTGGAGCGCTGTTCGACCTCGAGATCGAGGGCGCCAAAGCTGTGCCCGTCGTGATCAAGGACCAGCAGCTACACCCGGTTCGCGGCAGCATCCAGCACATCGACCTGCAGCAGGTGAAACTCGACGAGGCGATCCAGGCCGACGTCGCGATCGAGCTCGAGGGGGCCGACGACGCACCCGGCGTCAAGGCCAGTGGTGTGCTCGAGCACGTGACCCACGAGATCACGGTCGAAGCGCTGCCCACCGAGATCCCCGACCGCATCGTCGTCGACGTCTCCGCGATGGAGATCAACGACACCCTGCAGCTCTCCGCCGTGACCCCGCCGAGCGGCGTCACCTTCGTCGCCGACGACCTCGACGAGATCACGATCGTCAACCTCTCGCCGCCGCGCGTCGAAGAGGTTGTCGAGACCGAGGTCGAGGAGGAGACCGAACTCGTCGGCGACGGCGAGGACGGCGAGGGCGAGGGCGACTCCGAGGGCGATTCGGGCGATTCCGACGGGGAGTAGGTAGCTCCCGTGGGGCTGTTCCGCCGCCGCGGTGGCGAGAGCGGCGAGCGTATTTTGATTGTCGGTCTCGGTAACCCCGGGTCCGAGTACTCCGCTACCCGCCACAACGTCGGCTTCGAGGTGATCGCGGAGCTGGCTCGGCGCTGGGACCTGCCGCGGGCCAAGGACAAGTTTCGCGGCCGCCTCGCCGAAGGCCGGACCGGACCGGGCGGCCCCCGTATCGCGGTCCTGCAGCCGCTCACCTTCATGAACGAATCCGGCACCTCGGCCGGGGTCGCGCGCGGCTCGCTGAAGGTTCCGCTCGATCGGGTCGTCGTCATCCACGACGAGATCGATCTTCCGTTCGGCGAGATCCAGACCCGGCTCGGCGGCGGCCTCGCCGGCCACAACGGGCTCAAGAGCCTGAAAAAGGGCTTTGGCGACCCTGGGTTCTGGCGGGTCAGGGTCGGGGTGGGGCGGCCCGACTCGACCGATCCCGAGATCGTTTCCGCCTATGTGCTGGGCAAGTTCCGCGAGCCGCGAGTGGAGGTCGAGGCGCTGGTCGCCAATGCCGCCGCCGAGACCGAGCGGCTGGTCGAACGGCTAGGTTCCGAGCATGAGTGAGAACGGGGCGGTGACGACGTACGGGGTCGACGAGCAGGGTGTGGCCCTGATCCGCCTCGATCGGCCGAAATCGCGCAACGCGATCGACACCCAGATGCTGACCGAGCTGCTCGAGCACCTCGCCGTCGCCCGCGGCGACGGTACGGTGCGGGTGCTGGTCTTCAGCTCCACCGACCACATGGGCTTCTGCGCCGGCGCTGACGTCCGCGAGCGGCTCGACGCCGACGCCCACGTGCGCCGTATGGGGCTCTTCTCCGACCTCTATGACACCGTCGTCGCCTTCCCGAAGCCGACGATCGCCGTCTGTCATGGCGACGTCGTCGGCGGCGGCGCCGAGATCGCGATTGCCTGCGACATGCGCGTCGGCGGCTCCAACCTGCGGATGCGCTTCCCGGGCGCGGCGCTGGGGATGCCGGTCGGCCCCGCTCGCCTGGTCACCCTCTGCGGCCTCGCCGCCGCCAAGTACCTGCTGCTCTCATCGCGCACGGTCGGCGCCGACGAGGCGCTGCGGATCGGCCTCGTCAACCGCGTCGCCCCCGCCGCCCGTACCGAGGACTCGGCGCTGGAACTGGCCGCCGGCGTCGCCGCGCACCCGCCCGAGGCGGTGGCGCGGCTGAAGCAGATGCTGCACGAGTGGGACGACGTCGAGGGCCGCTCGGCCGCAGAGGGTGTAGGCCAGGTCGAGCACGTCCGCGGCGCCTCCGAGCTGCCGTTCGGCTGAATCGTTCCGTCTCCTAGAATCGATCGTCGAGCGCCGGATCCGTCGATCCGGTCGTTTCGCGTGTCATGAGCCTTCGTCCCCTTGTAGAGATCGCCGCCGAGAACGAGCGCGTCCACGCGCTCTGCGGCCGCGTGCGTGAGGCTGCCGGTGGTGGGGGGGCGGTGGAGGTGCGGGCCTCGGCGATGCTGCGGCCGCTGCTGTTGGCGGCGCTGCTGGAGGACGATCGCGGCCTCGCCGGCCGGCCGGCGCTGCTGGTCAGCGCCGACGATCGCTCCGCCCGCGACCTCGCCACCGATCTGCGCGCCTACCTGGCACCACGGCGGGTCCGCTTCTACCCCTCGCGCGGCACCGGCTACGCCTCCAGCATCACGCCGCCACCGCACCTGGTCGGGCTGCGGATCGATGCCCTCGACGCGCTCTCGGCCGAAGCCGACGCGGTTGTGGTCGCCAGCGCCACGGCGCTCGCCGAGGCCGTCCCCGACGCTTCGCTGCGACCCGCCGGCTTCGCCATCGCCAAGGGCGAGGAGGTCGACCTCGGAGCCGTCGCCGACGACCTCGTCGGCGCCGGCTACGAGCGCGTCGAGCAGGTCGAGGAGCGCGGTCAGTTCGCCGTCCGCGGCGGCATCCTCGACGTCTACCCCGCGACCGAGGAACGCGCCGTTCGAATCGAGCTGTTTGGCGACGAGATCGACTCGATGCGCTGGTTCTCCACCTTCACCCAGCGCTCGCTCGGCGAGGCCGAGCGGGTCGAGCTGGCGCCTGCGGCCGAGCTCGATGCCGAGCACCGCGAGCTGGCCGAGCTGGCGGCGCTGGAGGCGGCCGAGGAGGGGGAACGTCCCGCCAGCCTGGCCGAGCTGCTGCCGCTGGACCGCTTCCGCGCCCCGCTCGACCTCGTGCCCGCGGAGGCGGCGGTGTTGCTCGCGGCCGCCGAGGAGATCGAGCCAGCGCTGCGCGACCATTGGCAGGACGCGACCACGGCGATGCACGCCGACGACGCCCAGCACCTCTACGTCGACGTCGCCGAGCCGCTGGCGGCGCGCGCGGCGCTGAGCCTGACCGCGGCCGGCGAGGACGACGAGGACGCCTTCCGCGCCGCTCGCGCCGAGTCGCCCGCCCGCAGCGTCAAAGAGGCCGAGTCGGAGTTGGAGAAACTGGTTCGCTCTGGCTACCGCACCGTCGTCGCCTTCGATAGCCGCGGCGAGGCCGAGCGCGCCCGTTACGGTCTCGACCGCCTCGACGCCCGCCTGCTCGAAGGCGGCCGGCTTTCACCAGACCCGGGTCTCGCCTTCGCCGAGGCGCGCCTGCGCGAGGGCTTCGTCAGCCCCGAGCTGAAACTGGCGATCTACCCCTTCCGCCGCCTCGTCCACCGCCGCCGCGCCGAGGAGCCGGCGCCGGGTGGCGGCCGTGGCCGCCTCGCCTTCAGCGAACTGCGGGTCGGCGACTACGTCGTCCACGAGGACCATGGCGTCGCCCGCTTCTCCGGCTTCGAGACCCGCGAGATCGGCGGTGTCACCCGCGACTACCTCTACCTCGAATACAAAGGCGAGGACCGGGTCTTCGTTCCCACCGAACAGCTGGCGAAGCTGAGCCGCTACGTCGGCGCCGGCGGCGAACCGACGCTCTCGGCGCTGGGCGGTAAACGCTGGCAGAACCTGAAGGCGCGGGCGCGCAAAGCCGCTGGTGCCCTCGCCGGCGAGCTGCTCAACCTCTACGCCGAGCGCCGTTCGCGTCGCGGCCACACCTTCCCGCCCGACGGCGAGTGGCAGATCGAGATGGAGGCAGCCTTCCCCTACCGCGAGACGGCCGACCAGATGGAAGCGATCGAGGCGGTCAAGGGCGACATGGAATCGGAGCGGCCGATGGACCGCCTGGTCTGCGGCGACGTCGGCTTCGGTAAGACCGAGGTGGCTCTGCGGGCGGCGGTGAAGGCGGCCTCCGACGGCAAGCAGGTGATGATCCTGGTGCCGACGACGATCCTCGCCCAGCAGCACTTCGGCACCTTCCGCGAGCGCCTCGCCGACCTTCCCTTTCGGGTCGAGGGGGTCTCGCGGCTGCGGCCGGCGGCTGAGACCAAAGCCGTCCTCGCCGACTTCGAGGCGGGCAAGGTCGACGTCCTGATCGGCACCCACCGCCTGCTCTCCCGCGACGTTCGCGCCAAGGAACTGGGGCTCGTCATCGTCGACGAGGAGCAGCGCTTTGGGGTCAAGCAGAAGGAGCTGCTGCGCCAGCTGAAGCTGAAGGTGGACGTGTTGGCGCTCTCGGCGACGCCGATTCCGCGCACGCTGCAGATGAGCCTCGCGGGCCTGCGCGATATCTCCGTGATCGAGACCCCGCCCGAGGGCCGGCGCCCGGTTCGTACCTACGTCGGGCCCTACGACGAGGACCTGGTCCGCAAGTCGATCGAGCGCGAGCTCGAGCGCGGCGGCCAGGCCTTCTTCCTCCACAACCGGGTCGACTCGCTGCCGGAGGTGGTCGAGAGGCTGCGCGGCCTGCTGCCGAAGGCGCGCTTCCTGGAAGCGCACGGGCAGATGGACGAGCACGCGCTGGAGGAGACGATGCTGACCTTCCTGCGCGGCGAGGCCGACTGCCTGGTGACGACGACGATCATCGAGTCGGGCCTCGACATCCCCACCGCCAACACGCTGATCGTCGAGCGTGCGGACCAGCTCGGACTCTCGCAGGCCTACCAGATCCGCGGTCGGGTCGGGCGCTCTCGGGAGCGCGCCTTCGCCTACCTGCTCTATCCCTCCGCGGAGGCGTTGACCGAGGAGGCCGCCGCGAGACTCTCGACCCTCGCCGACCACACCGAGCTCGGCTCCGGCTTCCGCATCGCGATGCGCGACCTCGACATCCGCGGCGCCGGCAATCTGCTCGGCGACGAGCAATCCGGACACGTCGCCGCGGTCGGCTTCGAGCTCTACTGCCAGATGATCGACGAGGCGGTCGCCGAGGCCGGAGAGGCGGGGGAGAGGGAGGAGGCGCCCGAGCCGGTCCGCCTCGACGTTCCCGTCGATGCCTATCTGCCAGCGGGGTTCGTTCCCTTCGAGGCGGCCAAGATCGACATCCACCGCCGCATCGTCGCCGCTCGTGAGCCGGGTCAGCTGCGGGCGATCCGCGACGAGCTCTCCGATCGCTTCGGGCCGCTGCCGCCGCAGGCCGAGAACTTGCTGAAACTGCAGAAGGCGCGGATCGAGCTGGGCCTCGCCGGCGCCCGCAGTGTCGAGTTCCGTGGTGGCCGGCTCAGCGTCACCGGGGTTGAACTCGACTCCGAGCAGGCGGGCGTGCTTGCGGCGCAGGTCGACGGCGCGCTCTACGAATGGCGTGAGCAGACCGCGGCCCTGCGCGTCGCCGGCGACCCCGAGGAGCGGCTGGCGGCGGTGCTGGCGCTGGCCGAGGGGCTGCGGGAGGCGCAGCTGCCGACCGAGGCCGCGGCAGCTTAAGCGTCCGAGAGCATCCTGGGCGAAGCAATTTGACTATGCTGCCGGCTTCGTGGGAGCGAAGACCGGGCAGACGGGCAGGAAGGCTGGGCAGCAGCGCCTGGCGCTGATTCTCTTCGGCGCCCTGCTGGTCGTTCTCTTCGCCGGGTTCGCGATCGCCCAGGGGATCGGGCGCGAGAGCGTTCCCTCCGGCGACGTCGTCCTGGTCGAAGACGTTCCCGACGGCACCATCAGCGAAGCCGAATACAAACGCGCCTTTGTCCAGCAGGTCGCCGTGGGCGGCCTCAAAAAAGTCCCGAAAGAGGGCTCGACGAAATTCGAAGAATTGAGGAGCGCGACCTTGGGCGAACTCCTCGATTTCATCTGGATCCGTGGTCAGGCAGAAGAACTCGACTTGACCGCGACCCCGAAAAAAATCGCTGAAGAACTCGAACAGATCAAAGAACAGAACTTCCCGACCCCGGCGGCGTACAACGAATTTCTGAAAACGTCGAAATTCACCCAGGAGGACGTTGAAAGGCGGGTCGAGCTCCAGGTCCTCAGCAACAAAATCCAGGAAGCGATCACCGCCGAAACCCCGATCCCGACCAATGCCGAAATCGCCAACTTCTACGAGTCGGTGAAGGCGTCCCAGTTCACGATTCCATCGAGCCGTGACATCCGCTTCCTCTCCAACAAAGACAAAGCTGAAGTCGAAGCCGCCAAGGCAGCTCTCGAAAAAGACGACTCTGCTGCGAGCTGGAAAGAAGTCGCTGCCAAATACTCCACGGATCCGGCGACCAAATCGACCGGCGGGCTCCGGCCCGGGCTCAACGAAGAACTTCTGGTTCGCTTTCCACCGCTCCAAAAGGCTGTCCTCGACGGTGCCACCAACGAATTGGTCGGCCCGTTCAAATTCGAAGGCAAATACTCGCTGGTCGAGGTCATCAAACTCAACCCGGCAAAAGAGCAAACGCTGGCCGAAGTGCGGGCGCAGATTGCCAGTCAGGTCCAGCAGCAGAAGCAGGAAGCCTTCTTCGAACAGTTCATCACCAAGTTCCAGACGAAGTGGCAATCGCGCACCATTTGCGCCTCCGGCTACGAGATCGAACGCTGCTCCAACTTCAAGGGCGACGGCCATCCAAGTACGGCCAGCGCGGCCTGCTACGAAGCCGATCCCAAAGCCGGAACGCCGGCCGAATGCCCGGCTGTGGTGACCCCGGCTTCGCCGGCGGTACCCGGCTCGGTGACGCTCCTGCAGCCGAAAGGCACCAGGCTGCCGCAGCGGCCGGTGCCGGTCGCAGCCGCCAAAGCGGGCGGCGCCGCAGGCGAAGTCCTGCCCGAAGGCGCTGCTCCGACCGGCGAAGGCGCTGCTCCGACCGGCGAATAGGTCCCTTCGCAGTGGGAGGGGCTGTGAATAGACTGGCGCACCCGTGAGCGCCATCGCCTCAATTCACGCGCGCCAGATCCTCGACTCGCGCGGCAACCCGACCGTCGAGGTGGAAGTGGCGCTGGAGTCCGGCGCTCGTGGTCTGGCCGCGGTTCCATCAGGTGCGTCGACCGGCGAGTTCGAGGCGGTCGAGCTACGCGACGGTGGCGACGCCTGGGGCGGCAAGGGCGTCAGCCGAGCCGTCGCCAACGTCAACGGTGAGATCGCCGCCGCCCTGGTCGGTGCCCGCGCGGGCGAGCAGGAGGCCGTGGACAAGGCGATGATCGAGCTCGACGGGACCCCCAACAAGGGCCGGCTCGGCGCCAACGCGCTGCTCGGGGTTTCGCTCGCCGCCGCCAAGGCGGCGGCGATGGACGCCGCGCAGCCGCTCTACCTCTACCTCGCCGAGCTCTACGGCGGCGGCGAGCCGACGGTGCTGCCGGTGCCGATGATGAACGTGCTCAACGGTGGCGCCCACGCCGACAACTCGGTCGACTTCCAGGAGTTCATGATCGTTCCGGCCGGGGCTCGGAGCTTCTCGGAGTGCCTGCGCGTCGGCACCGAGGTCTTTCACGCCCTGAAGAAGTCGCTCTCCGGGCAGGGCCACTCGACCGCCGGCGGCGACGAGGGTGGCTTCGCCCCCAATCTGGAGTCCAACGAGGCAGCGCTGCGGGCCGTTCTCGCCGGTATCGAAGCCGCTGGCTATGAGCCCGGGGGCGATGTCTTCATCGCCCTCGACCCCGCCACCAGCGAGGTCTTCGAGGGCGGGGCCTACATGCTCGAGCACGAGCACCGCAGCCTTTCCCCGAAGCAGATGGTCGACTACTGGCAGGACGCCTGCTCGCGCTACCCGATCGTCTCGATCGAGGACGGCATGGACGAGGAGGACTGGGACGGCTGGAAGCTGCTCACCGAGCAGCTCGGCGATCGGGTCCAGCTGGTCGGCGACGACCTCTTTGTCACCAACCCCGAGCGTCTGCGCAGGGGCATCGAGCTCGGGGTCGGCAACTCGATCCTGGTCAAGGTGAACCAGATCGGCACCCTGACCGAGACTCTGGAGGCGATCCGCATCGCCCGCGAGGCGGGCTATACCGCCGTCATCTCCCACCGCTCGGGGGAGACGGAGGACACCACGATCGCCGACCTCGCCGTCGCCACCGGCGCCGGCCAGATCAAGACCGGCGCGCCCTCGCGCTCAGATCGCGTCGCCAAGTACAACCGGCTGCTGCGGATAGAGGAGGAGCTGGGCGAGCGGGCGCAATTTCCCGGCCTGAAAGCATTTGTTCAGCGTTGCTCATAAATGAAGGAATGCGTAGCCCGGCCGCAAAGGACCGGGCATGGCAGCACGCGCCAAGGTCGGCGGCTCCGCCGCCGGCTCCCGCCGGCGCCCGGCGGCTCGCAAACGCCGCCCGGCGGCCCGGAGCGGGCCCAGTCGGATCAAATGGGATCGGGTCGGGCGAATCGCGCTGACGCTGGTTCTCTTCGCCGTCCTCTACTCCTATCTCAACCCGGCGATCGACTTCGTCAAGACCTACACGGCGACGACCGAGGCGAAAGCGCAGCTGCACGAGCTGCAGGCGGAAAACACCAGGCTCCACAACCGCGTCCAGTCCTCCGAGGACCCGGTCGTGGTCAACCGCCGCGCCCGCAGCCTCGGTCTCGTCGGCGAAGAAGAGACGCCGGTCGTGATCCGCGGCCTCGACCGCTGATCCGGCTCCCGAGGTGCGCCGATGCTTGACCTCGGCTGCTACCTCCTCGGCGTCTTCAAAGTCGCCGTAGTCGTCGGCGCCCTCGGCATCGCCGCCTATCGGATCCGCCAAGGGCTCCTGCCCGCCTGGTCCGGCAGCCCTGCCCGCCTGGTCGAGATCGTGGTCGCGGTAGCGCTCCTCATCTGGATCTCAGAGCTCCTCGGAGCCCTGACCATCTTCTACGGCGGAACCGTGATCGCGTTCTCGATCGTCCTCGCCGGCCTGTCCCTCCTGCTGACGAATCGGGCTTCCACCGCAGCGGCCGGGGCATCCGCTCCGGCGGGTGGCGCGGGTGGGCAGGCCGAGAACGGAGCAACGCACCGCCCGCAGGCCTCCCCACCCGTGACAGGCCCCGCCGGCCGGAGCGCAATGTCCCTCGTCGCTCTGGCAGTCGTCGCCCTCGTCGTCTTCCACTGGGGGATAACGACGAAGCACGCCCTCGACCGCGGCATCTTCAACTTCGACTCCCTCTGGTACCACCAGCCGTTCTCGGTCGACATGGTCCAAAGCCACTCGCTGACCGGCATGTGGCACGTCGAGACGGTCTTCACCAACTGGTTCTACCCGCAGAACTCCGAGCTCCTGCACGCGGTCGGCATCGCCTTGACCGAGCGCGACACGCTCTCGCTATTCCTCAACTTTGGCTGGCTCGCCGTCGCCTTTCTCGCCGCCTGGTGCATCGGCCGTCCCTACGGCCGCGGCCAGCTCAGCGTCGTCGCCGTCGCGATCCTGCTCGAGTGCCACACCCTCGTCGTGCGCGAGCCCGGCGCCGCCAAGAACGACCTGATGGCCGCCGCCCTGTTCCTCGCCGCGATCGCGATCTTGGTCGAGGTTTGGCTCCGCCGCGACACCTCTCCCGACGGGGGTGCGGCAGACCCTCGTACCGCTATCCGGGACAAAGGTCTGCCGCACCTCGATCCCGGTTGGGCCCTGGCCGCGGCGGGGCTCGCCACGGGGCTTGCCGCCGGGACCAAGGTGACGGTGCTGGCGATGGCGGCCGCTCTCACGGTCGTGGTCTTGCTCCTGGTGCCCGCAGGCCGGCGCTTGGCGGCGGCGGGATGGTGGCTCGTCCCAGCCCTGCTCGGCGGCGGCTACTGGTACCTGCGCAACCTCGTCGTCGCCGGCAACCCGCTGCCGGCGGTGGAGAGCATCGGGCCGGTCTCACTGCCCCACCCCGAGCGCCTGCAGGTCGGTCGCCCCGACTTCAACATCGCCCACTACGCGACCGATACCGGCGTCTGGAGCGGGTACTTCTCTCCCGGCCTGCATGACGCCTTCGGCGCCCTCTGGCCGTTGGTCCTCGGCGCCGCCGTGCTGGCCGCCGTCTGGGCCTTGGTCGGTGGCCGCGAGCAGATCATCCGTGGGGTTGGGGCGGTGGCGCTGTTCGGGATGCTCGCCTACCTCTTCACGCCCCTCGGCGCCGCCGGCGCCGAGGGGGAACCGGTCGGCTTCGCGATCAACGTCCGCTTCGTCGTCCCGGTGCTGCTCGTCGCCCTGGCGCTGCTACCGCTACCGCGGGCGCTGGACGACCCGCGGCGCCAGTGGGCGCTGCTGGCGGTCCTGGTACTCGCCTTCCTGGTTACGGACCGGCCCGATGACGCCCTCAGGGACCCCTCACGGCCATTTGCGCTCCTTTTGGTGGTCCTGGCGGTGGTGATACCCGCGGCGCTGCTCTTCGCCCGCCAGCGGGGGACGTCTCGCGGCCTCGGGATCGGCGCCGGTGTGGCGCTGGCGATCGCCGTGGTCACGATCGGCTACCCGGTCCAGCGCGACTACCTCGATTCCCGCTTTGCCAACGACGGGCCCAGGGAAGAGTGGATTCCCGGCATGGACCTCGACTCCGCCTACCGCTGGGCCCGCGGGGTCGAGGACGCCCGCATCGGCCTCGCCGGCACCAGCGCCGGCTTCGCCGGCTATGGCTTCTACGGCACCGACCTCTCAAACGAGGTCCGCTACCTCGGCGTCCGCGGCCCGCATGGCGCTTTCAACGCGATTCCCGACTGCGCTGGTTTTCGCGCCGCGGTCAACGACGCCGACCTCGACTATCTGGTCACCTCGCCCTTCCTCAACTTCCTCCACCCCGATCAGCCCGTGCCCTCGCCGGAGGCGCGTTGGCTGCGCGGGGAGGATGCGGTGGTGCCGATCGAGCGCAGCGGCCCCGTCGCCGTCTGGAAAGTCGAGGGCGAGCTCGACCCCGACGGCTGTGGCGCCGCCAACGCGCCGCTGCGCGAAGTGCCCGACACGCCGGCCTCCTGAAGGCCGCCGGGCGCCGCTGGATAACCTCGGCCGCGATGGGTTATCCACTCGAGAACGCGCTCTTCCAGTGGGAGGACGGCCACCGGCACCTGCAATCGATCCGCGACCCGCGCGAGCGGCGCCTGGCCGACCGCCTGATCGGGGCGATTCGCGACGAGCTGCGGCGGCGGATCGGGGTCAGCTTCAGCGCCGCCGAACTGGCCGACCTCTACGCGGCCGGCACCGACTGGTGCCTGCAGGTGGCGATCGACGTGGCGCCGGCGGCGGAGGGAGACGCGCAGGCGCTGGCCGACGCTGCCTTCTGGCTATACCTCCGCGGCGCCAGCGACTTCGCCGGCGGCAGCCAGATCGTCGTCTGACCGGCGCATCCAGCGACCAGAGGGAGCGGTGCGAGCGCGAAGCGCGAGTTCCTCGGTCGCTCGTGTGCACAGCACACGTCGCTCCCTGCGTCCTTGCTCTGCTTGGTCAGACGAACAGCTAGTCGTCGGAGTCGGAGTCCGAGTCGGACTCCTCGCCGCCGGCGGGGGCGGAACCGGCGCGGCGGATCACGATCTGATCGGCCTCGATGCGGACGGTGACGTCGCGTTTTCCTGCCCAGTGCTCGGTGTAGACGGGGTTGTCCTTGACGGCGGCGTCGAGCCAGAGGCCGTAGCCGTCGGTCTCGCCGTGGTCGAAGGTTGCCTCGAGCTCTTTGCGGCGGCCGCGACCGCCGCGGCGGCCACGACGACGACGGCGTTTGGGACGCGAACCGGAGGGACCGGACTCGGAGTCCTCGTCCTCGTCCTCCTCGTCGTCCTCATCTCCTTCGTCCTCCTCGCTCGCGCGCTTCGCGCGCTCGGCCTCTTCAGAGGCCTCCTGCTCGGCCGTGGCGGCCTCGATCTCCGCTTCGATCTCGTCGCGCAGGTCGATTTCGCTGGAGCCGGCGTTCTCGTCGTCGGCCGAAAGGTCGTACTGCTTGCGGAACTCGCGCAGCTCGGTGGCGCTGATTTCGAGCTGGTGGGCGATCCAGGCATCGGTGCGGCCCTGGTGGACCCAGGCGCGGATCTGATTCAGCTGCGGCTTTAGAGAGCGTCGAGGCATCGGCGCGCGAGTCTATTCAAGGTCGGCATTGGGGCGCAGCGAGCTAGGCCATCAGGAAGGCAAGCGCCTCGAACATCGCCACCACGACCACGACTACCGTCACGGTCAGGCAGACGGCGAGAACGCTGAAACGGACCTTCCCGTCCTGCTCGGTGCGGTTGATGCGGCGCGCCCGCGAACGATTCGCGGCGCGGCGGCGCAGCTGCTCGCGGCGGCGGCGCTCGAGTGAGGTCTCCTGCTCGAAGGCGGTCTCGAACTGGGAGATGCTTTGACGCATTCGCATAAGGAAGGGCCCCGAGGGGCCGCGGGCACCGTAGCAAAGGATCTTGCAGAACTCACGCTTCGCTCACGTTTCACACGCACTCCAGAGCCCCTTACCGCGCCGCGCAGCCGCTATCTCAAGCCCTTTGAAGCGCCTCGCGAAACGGTCGTTAGGGGCGATCGTGAGCGTCCGCCCAAAGCCCCTCCGCAACAGTTCGGCGTTGACGAAACGACCGTCGAGGTAGACATAAGAAAGCAGGCGCCCGTAGACGTCCCGGCGCTCGATGCCGAAGACGAGCCGCACTTGCTTCCCCTCAACCAAACGGTGGTTGAAGTTCGAGGCCTGGGGCCCGAAGCACTCCACCGGAGATTCCGGCTTGACGGTCTCCGGCGTGTCGACCCCGATGTAGCGGACGTCCTCGAGCTCACCGCCCAGCCGCACCTCGATCGTGTCGCCATCGACGACGCGCACGACCCGCGCCCGGGCGCTGATCGGCCCGGGCCGATCAGCGCTTCCGAATTCCTCCCACGGCCGCAGCAGCAGTGCGGCGACGATCATCACTAGCACCGCGCTGCCCAGACCCCGTCCCTTCATGCCCTCCTAAGTGGCCTGGGGAGAAGTTCTTTCGGGCAAGGCGCTGAAAACCAAGCAGGTTGGGGGATGCAGGAAGTGAGGTGAGGGGAGCGCAATCCGTGCGTGACCCGATCCGAGCGACCGAGGACCCCGAGATGCGCAGGTTTGCAGGCGCCTACGGCGTGCGGCGCACGTTGGAGAGGAGGGTCTCCTTGATCTGGTCGATGATCGCCAGCGCCTCGTTCCACTCGCGCTGCCAGACATTGCGGCCGAAGATGACGCCCGAGCCGCCCGCCTGCATCACCTCACGGGTGTGGCCGAGGACGGTCTCGTCGTCGGTCTTGGAGCCGCCGGAGAGGACGACGAGGGCGCGTCCGGCCGACTCGACGCACTGGCGGATCGCCTCCGCCTGGTCGACCTCCATCTCGTTGTAGGGCGCCTGCGCGTCCTTGTCCTTCTTCGAGTCGATCTTCGGCATGTTGAGCTTGACGATGTCGGCACCCATCTCCATCGCCAGCCGCGCCGCGTAGTCGATCGCGTAGAAGGAGTTGGGCCCTCCCTTGGCGTCGACGGCTTCGCCGCGCGGGTAGGACCAGATCACCAGCGGCATCCCGAAGCGGTCGCAGTCCTGGCGCACCTGGCGCAGCTGGGCGAGGTCCTCGTCCTGGCGCGGCGAGCCGACGTAGAGCGTGTAGCCGATCGCGTCGGCCCCGAGCCGGACCCCGTCCTCGACGCTGGCGTTGCAGGAGGAGAAGGACTTGGCCGAGGAGGGAATGTCGGTCTTGCCGTTGACCTTGAGGATCAGCGGTACGCGGCCGGCGTAGTCGGGGTAGTACTTCTCCGCCATCCCGATCTGGCAGGCGAGCGCCGAGTAGCCGGCCTCGGCGGCGAGCCGGAACTGGTAGTCGGGGTCCTTGGACGCCGGGTTGGGGAAGAAGTCGCGCGGGCCGTGCTCGATGCCCTGGTCGATCGGCAGCAGCATCAGCGTGCCGTGGCCGGGACCGAACTCGAACAACAGCCGGTGCAGGCGGGCCCGTTTGCCGGGCGGCAAGGTCGCAAGCAGCGATTTCTGCTCGGTCAGACTCTTCAGCTCCACAGTGATTTCCTCCTCGAAGACGGGTGTCCCGGGAGTATGCCATCGCCAACGGGTTCAGACCCTTCCACACGAGGGGTATTCTCGGTAGGCAATGAGTGAGACCGAGCTCAGCGTCATCTGCAAGAACTGCGGCTCGGAGGTCAGTCCTTACGTCACCGAGTGCCCCTACTGCGGGGCGCGGTTGCGCAAGCGGGCCCCGAAGCTGGAGCGCCGGGGCGACGCGCTGGAGGCACAGCGGCCGCGTCGCCGCCGCCGTCGGCTGCTGCCGCCGCGCCCGGAGATCCTCGCCGCCGATCGCCCCTACGCGACGCTGACGGCGATCCTCGGCTCGGCGATCATGTTGCTGATCCAGGAGGCGACGGGATACGCGCTGATCAGCTTCGGCGGTGTGGTCGTGCCCTTCGCGGATGAGTGGTGGCGCTACCTCAGCGCCCCGTTCGCCTACGGCGACGTCGGCTACCTCTTCGTCGTCGCGCTGGCGCTGGCGATCTTCTCGACCGGGGTCGAGCGCCGACTCGGCACCGCGCCGACCGCGGTCCTCCTGCTCGCCTGCGGCGGGCTCGGGGTGCTGGCCGCCGCCGGGATCGCCAATGGCCAGGATGAGATCACCGTGATCGCCGGCGGCAACGGCATCGCCCTGGGCGCGCTCACCGCCTGGCTTGCCCTGCGCCGGGCCGAGGCCCGCGGCGCGATCGACGAGGAGTACGACTGGATCGGCGTTGCCGTCTGCGCCGTCGTCCTGCTCGCCCTCCCGCTCTTCACCAGCGCCGACGTCGTCGCCGGCTTGGCCGGGGGCATCGTGGGCGGACTGGCCGGCCTGCTCGCCGCCACCGTGCGCCCCTCACGCCCTTAGAGCGTCGACCATTTAGGCTGGAACGGTGCCGGACGAGAGCGAGTTCGAGGCCGCGATCGAGCGGCTGCTGGACCCCCAGCGTTTCTCTGAGTCCGAGCGGATGGTCGCCAAGGCGGCCCCGCAGCTGCAGAAGGTCCTCGCCGCTGCGCTCGCCGAGGGCGGTTGGTTCGGCGAGCCGCACGAGGCCGAGGCCCTGCGCGCCGCCACCGTGCCCGACCCCGACGAGAGAATCGCGGCGGTGCGCGCCCTGCTCGCCGAGGAGGCGCGGATGGGGATGATGGTTGGCGTCGCCGTCGGCTGGGCACTGAGGGAAGAGATGAGCCATACGAGCGAGAGCGCAGATCCGAAGGGAGAGAGCTGAGATGGAGATCAAGTTTCACGGCCAGTCCTGCTTCGAGCTGAGCGAGGGGGGCACCACGGTGCTGACCGACCCCTTCCTCAAGCCCAACAACCCGGCGGCAGTCCACACCGGCGAGGAAGTCGAGCCGACCCACATCGCGCTCAGCCACGGGCACGCCGACCACATGGCCGATGCCGTCCCGGTGGCCAAGCGGACCGGCGCCCACTGCGTGGCGATCGTCGAGCTCGCCGAATGGCTGAAGGGGCAGGGGATCGAGAACCTCAGCGACCCCAACCTCGGCGGCAAGGTCGAATTCGACTGGGGCTACATCGGCCTCGTCCCCGCCTGGCACACCAACACGCTTCCCGGCTCCGAAGACGCCCCTTTCAGCGCCGAGCACGGAATCGTGATCGGCCCCGCGGCCGGCCTCGTGATCGAGCTCGGCGAGACGACCGTCTACCACGCCGGTGACACCTGCCTGTTCAGCGACATGAAGCTGGTTCCCCAGCTCCACGGTGAGATCGATGTGCTGCTGCTGCCGATCGGCGGCCACTACACGATGGATCGCCACGCCGCGATCCTTGCCGCGGAGTTCGTCGGCGCCAAGACGGTGATTCCGATGCACTACGACACCTTCCCGCCGATCGAGACCGACGCCGATGCCTTCAAGGCCGACGTCGAGGCGAAAACGTCCTCGCAGGTCGTGGTCCTGCACCCGGGCGAGTCGCACTCCGTCTGAGCGGTACCGAGAAAACTGGCTAGCCGGCCAGTCCGATGTTAGGCTCATTTCCGATCCCAAGTCGACGGAGGGAGAGGGAGATGGAGGCGAAAGAGGCGTCGGGGACGCAGCCGAGAACCGCTCGCGCCGATTTCCAGGCGACCGCGGACCCGGCGCTGATGGAGGCTGCCGACCGCACCGCCGACGTCAAGCTGCTCGACTACCAGCAGCTCTACGAGCTATGGGAGCGCCAGCAGTGGCAGACCCAGGAGCTCGACTTCAGCCGCGACCGCGAGGACTGGCACGAGCGGATCCCGGCCGAGGAGCGCTTCCAGCGAATGTACGGGCTCTCCTCGTTCTTCATCGGCGAGCAGAAGGTGGCAGAGGAGCTGGGGCCGATCATGCGCGCCGCCCCGACCGAGGACCAGAAAATCTTCCTCTGCACGCAGATTGCCGACGAGGCTCGCCACGTGCGCTTCTTCGAGCGCTTCTACCGCGACGTCGGCGTGCTCGAGGCCGACGGGCTGGGCGAGATGCTGGAGGAGACCTCCGCCCACCTCAACGATAATTTCGGTCGCCTCTTCGACGAGATGCTGGCCAAGCGGACGGCGCGGCTCTCGACCGAACCCGAGGACACCGAGGCCCTGGTCGAGGCGGTGACGCTCTACCACATGGTGATCGAGGGGATGCTGGCGCTGACGGGACAGCACTTCATCATGGACTTCAACGAACGCGAAGGCACCCTGCCGACCTTCGTCGAGGGTTTCCAGAACGTCGCCCGTGACGAGCACCGCCACGTCGCCTTCGGCTCGGTCTTCCTGCGCGAGAAGGCGCGCGAGGACGACCGTTACAAGCAGGCCATCCAGCGCACGTTGGAGGAATCGCTGCCGGTCGCCGACGGCGTTCTCTCACCGCCCTGGATGGAGGACGAGGACGACTTCGAGCTCTTCGGTTACTCGCTCGATGAAACGCGTGAATTCGCCGGCACCTGTCTGATGCGGCGACTGAAAGTGATCGGCCTGGGCTAAGGCTGTGCCGGCGCCGGAAGTTCGGCGTCAGTGGCCGGGTCGCTCGAGCCGGACCCCGCCGGGGGAGGCGTTTCGGCCGGCGGAGGCGGGGCGGTCGGCGGTCCAGCCGCTGCCTCGGGGGTGGTGGTCGGCGCGGTCGGAGCCGGGGCGACGGTGACGACGACGGTGCCGGTGGCGCCGTGGGCGCCAGGGGTGCCGCCTTCGGAAGGCAGCGCCGTGGCGATGCTCTCGGACTCGGAATCGCCGATTTCGCCGCTGGCCGATTGGCCGGCTTCTTCCTCGGCGACCGTGGTCACGGCAGCTTCTTCTTCGCTGGGGACGGTGGTCGGCGGTACCGCTTCGACGGCGGCGGCTTCGGGCGGGTGCAGCACCGGGGCGGCGATCGCGGTCGCCTCGACCACCGGGGCCTCGAGGGCGCCCGAGATCGCCGGTACTACGGTCGCCGTCGCCGACGCGGGGTCGAGCGTCTGGACCTTCGCGGCCGGGTTGTTGGAGCCCGCCGGAGTCCCCATGTTCTGCTTCACCTCGACCGCGGCCCCGGCGGTCAGTACCGCGGCCGTGACGACGCCGGCGACCGCCTTGGTGCCGATCGCGCCGCCGATCGCGCCGAGCCCACCGACAGCACCGCCGCCGCCGAGCATCGCGCCGACACCGCCGACCGCACCAGCGCCAGCCGCCCCGGCTCCAGCCGCGCCCGCGCCGGCCCCGGCCCCGGCCCCGGCGCTGCTCGCACCGGCGCCGCCGAGCCCGAGCTTGGCGGCGATGAAGCCCTTGAAAGCGATTAGCGGGCCGATCGGGAACAGCGCTGCCAGCATCTTCTCGTTGGAGCGGACCTTGGAGCGGAAGTCGGCGCACTCGTCGCACTCGCGGATGTGGCGGCGGACCGGGGCGGAGACCTTGCGCAGGCCCTCGGCCGCTTCGGAGATCTCGACGTGGACCTCGCCGCAGGTCAGCAGGCGCGCCTGGCTGGCCTCGGCCAGGGAGATCCGTGCCCGCACCAGCAGCGACTTGACCGAGGGCACCGTGGTCTCCATCGCGGCGGCGATCTCCTCGTAGGAGAGCGCGTCCATCTCGCGCAGCAGCAGGGCGGAGCGCTGGGTCTCGGGAAGCTTGTTGACGTCGCCGAGGATCTGCCGGAACTCCTCGCGATTGTGGACCCGCTCGGCGGTCGAGGAGGCCTCGACGGCGGGGACCATGTCCATCGATTCCTGGGCGTCGGCGGTCGGCTTGCGCAGGTAGTTGAGGCAGCGGTTGCGGGCGATCCGGTAGAGCCACGGACGGAGGTTGATCTCACGCTCGTCGCGGAGCATCGCTTTGTAAGCGTTGACGAAGACCTCCTGCAGCACGTCTTCGGCGTCCTCGGTCGAGCCCAGCATCTGGCGGCAGAAGCCGAGCAGGCGCCCCTGGTAGCGGTCGACGATCGTCTCGAAGGCGCCTGGGTTGCCGCCGCGCGCCATCGCGATCAGCTTCTCGTCGCCCTGCAGTTTGAGCAGGGGCGAGCGGCGGGCCAAGAGTCCGCGGCGACTGGCGTGCGTTAGTGCTGATGCCTCCAAGCTCTCCTCCAGGGAAGGCGTTCTTTTACTCAAGGACACGGTAACAGCGCCGGAGTTGCGCACCACGAACATTTACTGGGGCTTTATCGCCTTGCAGGCTCGCTTTCGCTGGCTCCACAGGCGGGATACCATCGGCCCGGCCCGGGTGGCGAAACTGGCGATACGCGGCGCCCTTAAAAGGCGCTGTCCCTTCTTGGGACGTGCGGGTTCGAGTCCCGCCCCGGGCATAGGACGTCGACATCGATTCCTGTACAGGTAGGCTCCCGGTATGGAGGAGCACGGGGGGCGGATCGTCGCCAGGGTCTTGAAGTCGCGCGGGGTCGAGTGTCTGTTCACGCTCTCCGGCGGCCACCTCTTTTCGATCTACGACGGCTGCAGGGCGGAGGGGATCCGGATCCTCGACGTGCGCCACGAGCAGACCGCGGCCTTCGCCGCCGAGGGGCTGGCGAAGGCGACGCGCACGCCTGGCGTGGCGGCGCTGACCGCCGGCCCCGGGGTCACCAACGGGCTCAGCGCGATCGCCGGCGCCCAGGCCAACAACTCGCCGATCGCCGTGCTCGGCGGCCGCGCCCCGGAGCTGCGCTGGGGATCGGGCTCGCTGCAGGAGATCGATCACCTCCCCTTCGTCTCGCCGCTGGTCAAGTCGGCGCAGACCGTCAAGGAGCCGGGCCGGATTGCGGCGATGACGGCGGCGGCGCTGGACCTGGCCGCGGCGGCCCCCAGCGGCCCGACCTTCCTCGACTATCCGCTCGACGTCGTCTTCACCGAGGCCGAGGTCGAGATTCCGCCGCTACCGGCAGCGGGCGAGGCTCAGCCGGCGGCCGGGGTGGAGGAGGCGGCGGCGCTGCTCGCCGCCGCCGAGCGCCCGGTCGTGATGGCCGGCAGCGGCCTCTACTGGGGGCACGGCGAGAGCGAGCTGCGGGCGCTGGCCGAAGCGCTCGGGATCCCCGTCTTCCTCAACGGCCTCGGCCGCGGCTGTCTGCCCGCCGACCACGACCTGAGCTTCAGCCGCGCTCGCGGCGCCGCCCTCACGGGCGCCGACGTCGCCCTCGTCGTCGGCGTGCCGATGGATTTCCGGCTCGGCTTCGGCAACAGCTTCGGCGAGGGGACCAAGGTGGTCCGCGTCGACGTCGCCCAGAACGCGCTCACCGCCAACCGTCTGCCCGACCTCGACCTGGTCGGCGACGTCGCTGCCAGCTTGACGGCGATACGCGAAGCGGCGGGCGAGGGCGAGCGCAGCCGCGCCTGGCTCGAGCAGCTGACCAACGTCGAGGTCGAGGCCCGCGAGGGCGAGCGGCGCGAGCTCGAGGACAGCCGCTCGCCGCTGCATCCTGTCCGCGTCTACAACGAGCTCGGCCAGGTGCTCGACCGCGACGCGATCGTCGTCGGCGACGGCGGCGACTTCGTCTCCTACGCCGGGCGCTACATCGACACCTACCAGCCCGGCTGCTGGATGGACCCGGGCCCGTTCGGCTGCCTCGGTGCCGGCCCCGGCCAGGCGATCGGCGCCAAGGTCGCCCACCCCGAGCGCCAGGTCTGCCTGCTCCTCGGGGATGGCGCCTTTGGCTTTGCCGGGATGGAGTTCGACACGATGGCGCGGCACGGGCTCGGCGTCGTCGGGGTGATGGGCAACAACGGGATCTGGGCCCTGGAGCACCACCCGATGAAATTCCTCTACGGCTACTCGGTTGCCGCCGAGCTGCGAGCGGAAACGCGCTACGACGAACTGGTCGAATCACTCGGTTGCGTCGGCGTCCTCGTTCGCCATCCCGACGAGCTGCGACCGGCGTTGGAGCGGGCCTTCGAGTCGGGGCGCCCGACGCTGGTCAACGTCCTCACCGATCCCGACGTGGCCTACCCGCGCAAATCGAATCTCGCCTGAGCCTTACTGAAGTGGCTTCGATTTGGCCTGCATGGCGAGCCAAATTGTCCGCAGCGGCGCGTAGGGGCCTAGAACGAGAATCGGCCGTCATCGCTGACGGCCGATTCAAGCTGGCCCCTCAGGACGGGCAGGGGTACGTCTTCAGGGACCATTATTTGTTGGGCTCAGACGGCGGGAGGCGCCATGATGCGGCAATCGCCCAAGCCCTGTAACCAGTTCAAAGCGGGCAATAACCCCCACTCGTCCCCGGTAAGGCGATTATGCGCTCGACTGTCCGATGCGTCTAGTCGCCGCGACTGACCGTACCAAATTTCGCGTAGTCAGCAGCTACCTAGTTCTTGTGGTTCGGCCGTTGGGGTAGCCCATTTGGCGTACTTGCTCAGCGCGGCTGATCCACTCGGTACCGGCAGGTATCTCGACCTTATAAGGAAGTTTCCGAATTCGCCTCAGCCGTCGCCAACGCCGTCCCGTAGAGGATGTCGTGCTCGGAGACGGTGATCTGGTCGAGCCCGAAGGCCCGCATCGCCTCGACCAAGATGACGACGCCGGCGACGATCGTCGGCGCTCGCTCTGGATGCAGCCCGGGGATCTCGACTCGCTCGGAGAGTGGGGCGGAGGCCAGGCGCGAGAGCATCCGCTGGATCGAGCGCAGCTCGAGCACATGGCCATGGACTCGCTCGGGGTCGTAGGGAACGAGTTCCATTTCAACCGCGGCGAGCGAGGTCGGGGTCCCGGCGACCGCGATCCCCTCCGTGGCCGTGACCCCGTGCTCGAGCGCCGACTCGATCAGGCCGCGGACGTCGGCGGCGAGACCTTCCAGCTCGAGCGAGGTCGGCGGGTCGGAGCCGATGTGACGCTCGGTGTGGCGGACGACGCCGGCCTGCAGCGAGGTGTGGAAGTCGATCTGCTCGCCGTGGCCGACGATCAGCTCGGTCGAGCCGCCGCCGATGTCGATCACCAGCGTCGGCACCGTCGGCGAATGCTCGGAGGTGGCGCCGAGGTAGGTGAGCCGGGCCTCCTCCTCGCCGTCGAGGACCCGGGCCGAGAGCGCGAAGCGCTCGCGCAGCTCGGCGACGAAGGCGCTGCCGTTATCGGCGTCGCGAACGGCGCTGGTCGCGATCACCTCGACGGCCGCGACGTCGTCGGCCGCGATCGCCTCGACGTACTCGCCGATCGCCGCGCAGGCGTCCTCGATCGCCTCGGCCGAGAGTCGGCCGGAGAGGTCGACGCCGCGGCCCAGTCTGGTCACCGTGCTGCGCCGCTCGATCGGCGCCACCCGCCCGCCGTCGACGGCGGCCACCAACAGCCGCGCCGAATTGGTGCCGACGTCGATCACCGCGACTCTCAAGGCGGCCAGTGGGCGGCTACTCGCCGCCCATCTCCATCAGGTTCTCGAGGAAGCTCTTCTTTTTCGACTTGCGCGGCTTGCCGCTCTCCTTCTCCTGCGAGCGCTCGTCGAACTCGCGCTCGTAGTGGGAGCCCTCGGCGTCGATCAACCGCTCCAGCTCGCCCCGGTCGAGGAAGATCCCCCGGCAACCCGTGCACTGGTCGATCGTGACGCCGTTGCGCTCGTAGCTGCGCATCTCGCTTTCGCACTTGGGACAGTTCATGCCGCCCACGATATCTGTCGTTGCTACCATCGAGGAACGCCGCGGGGTGGAGCAGCCAGGTAGCTCGTCGGGCTCATAACCCGAAGGTCGCAGGTTCGAATCCTGCCCCCGCTATAGGACGGAAACCCGCTTATCAAGCGGGTTTCCGCGTTTTTGGGAGACCTCAAAATCGGCCAAAAAGCACCCTGGGGCAACGCCTGGGGCAACACGAGGTCTGGGAGAGGTCGATTCCAGCCCTTGTGCACAGGGCTTCCGGTCCACCTACGTTCGCCCGCGAGATGTGCAAATAAGCGGCCCCAGGCGCTGTAACGCTCCGGAGCCCGGCACCGATAACCAACTTCGATGCGGGAGACGGTACCCGTCTCGACTTCGGTTGACGCCGCGTGCGGCTTGCGTGAGGACCGATCCGTTCGCGACTCAAGGGCCGGATGGCCTCGCGCAGGTGAACCCCGCGCCTAGGAGGGACTAGCGGAACCCCCGCTCGTACCCGGCGAGTCTTGGTCTGATCGCGCTCGCGACTTTGACCCCACTCTGGCGTGGTCAAAGTCGCACTCGCTGCGCCTGGCTGCACGGCCACCGCGCAACGGGGGGTGCGTCCTACCCGCTTGGTCCGGCGCTCGCGGGATCGCAGACGCGGGTTTCGCCAGTCCCTCCTAGTCGGCGTGGGGTCTTGGGGGTGGCGGTGGAGGAGTCGCGCTCTCGCTCTATGCCTTCAGTGCGCCGCAGCCACAGGTGTAAGCCGATCCTGAGGGGATGGACCAGACCGCTTTGTGGCATACGTCGCAGGTGAAGTCGGCCTCGAGGGCTTCGAGGTCGGTGGCGAGGCGAATGACGTCATCGACGCTTGGGGTCGGCAGCGCGGTCTGATGGTGGGAGCCGAGGTTGGCCATATAGCTGTCGGCGGCGATGCGGGCCAGCGCTGGAGAGTCGGCGAGGTCTGAGTCGTTCTTTTTAAGACCGCGCTGGAGGGCGATCAGGAGCGTCATTGCGGTCGGACGCGTGGCTTCGCTCAGCGGCACCAGATAGCCGAGCCGGCTGACCGGGCGCGCAAGCGTGGCCTCTAAGGCGGCCCGGGCGGCGCTGCCAATCTCGGCGGCGCTGAGGCCGGCGTCGATCAGTTCACGCAGGCGGCCGATCGGCCTCCCGTCGCCGAGCGCCGGGCCGCCCTGCGGGGTCCAGGCGACGATCTGGTGAAAGCGCCAGCCGCCGCTCACCGTCTGGCGGGCGACGTCGGAAAATGCTCGATCGTGACTCAAGACCAGCAACTGCCACTCGCCGAACTCTTCGCCCAAGAGCCGGATCAGGCTGGAGCGGTGCGGGGAGTCGAAGGAGTTGACGACATCGTCGAGGACGAGCGTGCGCCAGGGTTGGTCCTCGCGCTTGGCGCGGGCGAGGAAGAGAGCGAGAGCGAGAGCGTTCAGCTGCGAGGCGCTCATCACCCGCTGCGGCGGGCGGACCGACTTGCGGGCATCGTAGAGCACCGAGAACTCCACCTCACCGGAGCGCCGCTCCTCGTAGGTGAGCTTCACTTCGGAGTAAGTGCCGGCGGCGACGAGGCGGCCGTAGTAGTCGGCCCGAGCCGCTGAGATCGCCCAGCGCGGCGTCGATCGCAGCGCTGATCCGGCGGTCTGCGATCGCCAGGATCGCGCTCGCGGCCGCCTCGGCGCGGACGGCGTCGGCGAGCGCGACTCGGGCTTTGACGACCCCGTCGAGGTGGCCCTGGAGCCGAGAGAGGGCGAGCAGCGCGTTGGTCTGCGTGGAGAGTCCTGGGTCCACAGCGGCGGCCTTCAGGTCGGGGAGCTTGGCCTTGAGATCGAGGATGGGAGCGGCTGGAGCGGACCCCTCATCCTTTTTGGCGGCGCGCAGGGCGGCGAGGTGGGTGCCGGCCTGCTCGCGGGCGGCGGCGAGCCAGTCGGCCTCGGGCCAACCGCCGGGAGGAGCTAGATCAACCACTTTCTCGAGTGCGCCGTGGAGCGTGGCCCAGGCGGAGATCGCCAAGTCGAAGTCGGCTTCGAGCGCGAGTACCTGCGCTTTGACCGCCGCCAGCTCGGCGCCGCGAGCAGCGAGGTCGCGGTCGAGCTCAGAGCGGTCGAAGCCTGAGCGACAAAGCGGACAACTGTCGGCCTCCCAGCCACGCAGGACCTCGCGGCCCTGCGATATGAGCGCAGCCAGGGCCGCCTTCTCCTTGGCCTCGCGATCGGTGAGAGCGGCGTTCCAAGCCGTGGCGGGATCGGTGGCGGGAAGCTCTGAGAAGGCTCGCTCGAGCGAATCGACGGCGCCGGGCCGATCGGGCTGGTTCGTGCTCGGCAGAGCGCCGAGGTCGAGGGCGAGGAGAGCGGCCTCGTCGCCGACTGCGCCCGAAAGGCCGGCCTCCAAGCGCAGCTCCTCGGCGCGGGTAAGCAGCTCGGTGTCCTCCAACTGAGCGCCCAAGAGCGAGAGCTCGGTTGCCACGGCGGCCGTGGCACGCTCGCGCTCTTTATCGGCGAGGCCGCGGGTGGTGCGCAGGACATCTCGGAAGTCGTTCAACTCGGAGAGTCCGAGCAGTCCCAAGAGCTCGCGCTTCTTCTCACCCGGCGTCTTTGACATGAACGCGTGGACGGTCTCGTGGCGCAGCATTGGCAGCTCGGCCAGCTCAACGTCGGCGCCGTCGTCGAGGCGGGTGAGGTTGGAGGCAGCGCTGCCTTTTAGCGTGCGCTGCAGATCGGCACCGAGAGCGGAAGTGCGGACCGTGATGCGGGCCTCGGAGGCGTCGACGTGGACGACAGCGTCGAGGCCGTAACCCTCGCGGCGGAAGGCCTCGATCTTGGCCGAGGCGAGGAACTCCAGGGCGTCGGCGATCGTCGACTTGCCGAAGCCGTTCTCGGCGAGGATGAAGCAGCTCTTCTCATCGAGGGAGAGCGGAAACGGTGGCAGGGCGCCGCGAAAGCCCTCTATCTCAAGGCGCTTTAGCTTCATCATCTGCCTTCGTAGCGGCGTCGATCAAGGCGAGCAGGCGCTCGGGTTTCCACTGGGAACCGCCGGTGGCGTGGGCCACGCGCAATGAGGCGACGGCGGCGGCGTTGCCGTCCGTGGCGGCGGTTTCATCGAAGATCTCGCTCACAAGGGCCGCGGCGTCGGGGGGCGCTTTAGCCCCGGGGTCGGGGGGCGCCTGAGCGTCTGCGTCAGGCACGGCGCCGTTCCCGGTGGACCGCTAGGCAAGAGGCAGGCATTTGCTTGGCCAGCTTGGGCACGACCGCGAGGGTACCCAGGTAAGCGGCGGCGATTCCGGACTAAAACGGTATTTGCGGAACGACGGTCTGCCTACGAATTGCTGGAAATGCAGGCCCCGAGGCAGTGAGGGCAGAATCAGAAGGCGAAGGATCCCGCTGCTCCGCAATGCCGATTTGCGCTTGGTGGGCTGCTCTTGCCGAGCGGGAGTGTCGGTGCGGCGATGATCGAGGACCAAAAGGCCGACGAGATGCGCTAGCCGCTGGAGGCCGGCGACGGCTCAGGCGTGGTGGCTCCGCTTCTTCAAAAAAGCGGGAGCCAAGGCTCACTCCCTACTTGGTCCTGATCGTCAGGTAGCCCGCTCGAATGGCGAACTCGAACATCTGGGGCAGCGCCGCGATGGGAATCTCACCGCCTCGCGAAGGCTGACCCCTCTTGTCGAACCAGGTGTACTTGATCGAGACATCTTGGTCATCCCAAGACGATCGACCGATGCGGATCTCGTCCTCTGGATTAACGCGGCATGGCTCTGATATTTCGGACTTCATGTTGCCTCCTGTTGAGCGATGGCTTTTGATCGAGCCTGTGGCGACGAGTCGGAATCCGACTCTGGTCTCAGCATCCTCTCGCCGCGCCTGAGCGCGAGATGCAGTCACACCCGCGGACTGTCCGTTTCCGGGTGATCGCCCAGCTCTTTTCGCCGACGAGGGGATGCTTCTACGCCGCCCCCAACTCGCCCTACGTTCGGCGCTCTCTGGCCGGGCGCCTATCCTCGACTGTGTGGCTGAGTCCGATTGGGCTGGGCTCAGGCCTCAGGAACAATTCCTTCGAATCGATCATGGAGCGAGAGCGGTCGACGAGCCAGGCGATCGTCGAATTCCTACTCGGTGCGAAGTACCTCGCCGCTGGCATCGCGCATCCAGCCGGTGCCAAAGAACGGGTCGTGAAACACCCGAAGCCGAATTTCGTCCCGATCCGCTACCAGTACCTCGAAGACTTCGTACGCGGGGAAGAGCACCTCTCGCTCGTCCGGGAAGGGGGAGAGCCGCGAGATATCTCTTACGTTCGCCCCTGCGGGTATCTCGATGACGACTACCGTGCTTCCGAACTGTGTCGCGATGGCAGGATCTGCCGATGCCGACACAAAGAATGGCCAGCGAAAGACAAGCCCGGGGACGTAGTGCTCGATATCAGCGAGATCAACGCCTCTGTACGCCTCGTCACCTGGGTAGTGTCTGGCATGGCGAAAGGCCAGGCTCATGAGCGTGGAAAAGCCGAGAAGCGCCCGACTCCTTCCATCTCTCCAGCAATCGTTCAGCACCCGGTAGAAGCTGTCGCTGGTGTATAGCATCAGTGCAGAGCAAAGCACCCGATGAATAGGGTCAAGCGGTGTCGTTGTACCTAGATGGGCGAAGTAGCGGTTAAACTCGTCGAGGGCAGTAAGCGTTCCATCGGTATTCGCGATATGGCTCAGCTCGAAGACAGTTCGGTTTATGATCGGCGTGTAGTCCGCTTTGCTCACAACCTGCCACTCATCACCGTCGAGGACAGAGACCGTTGAGGCCATGTCTTCAAGCGAATGCACCTCGTCGCCCAGTACTGAAGCGTCCGTGCCTCCCAAAATCCAACTTGGTTTGTTAGTTATCGATTCTGGCGGAACGCCAACGAAGCGAGAGGCACGGCGCTGGTGCGCAGGTCGACAAATCGCCGCAGCTGGGCTTCTGCGGGCGTGACGTGAACGAGGCGACCCGGAAGCGGTGGAGGGTGGCGCGGTGCTCCTTCTGATCTCTTGAAGAATGGCGGTCGCAAGGGGCTCAACACGCGCATCCACGCCTTTCTCGTGTAGAAGCATCCTTACCATGAGGCGGTCAGCCGCTTCTGAGGGATAGCGGGGGCTACTAGCCAGCCATCGAACGAGACGATGCACCTGGCCGACATCCGTGCGGGAAGCAGCGTCCAGGATCAGCGCTAGCTCTTGGTGACCCATCGCAGCCGCGAGTTCGCTGCCTGACTTGCCGTCTAGACATGCCTTCGGATCAGCCCCGTGCATGAGAAGTAGCGTCACGGTAGATACGTGACCGCCGATCGCGCCTTCGAGAACGGGCGTACGCCCGCAGTTGTCGGTTGTCTGCACCTCTGCGCCAGCGGCGACAAGTGCTGTGACAACCTCGGGATATCCGGCACGGGCCGCCACGTGGAGAGCCGTCCGGCCACCGATCTCCGTGACCTCCGTGTTCGCTCCGCGTTTAAGGAGCGATCGAACCTTCGGGAGATCTCCGGCTCTGGCCCTGGCGATAAGGTTGTGTTCTTTCAACTGCGTGTCGCTCTCAGTGGATGGTGCGAAAGCTACCGTGCGACGGTAGTGGTGGGCCACCCCGAGGGGCGGGGCAGCAACAATGCATTGGAAAGAGAGGGAGACCCCCGGTTGGAGGTGCCGGCCGATGGGTTGAGTCTATGTGTGACATGGATATTCCCTAGTGTGGCAAACTTAGTAGATTCCGCTGCGACTAAAAACCCTAAAGTTCGGCTTGGGACCCCTCGGGGGAGAGATCCACGTGACGGAGGGGGACAAAGCAGCCCTCAATCCGCTGTTCGTCTTCCTTCGCGACCGACGAGTGCTCCTTGAATCATCGGTTAGACGCGAGGCGCATCTTCCGTTTGTGCTGGAATCGGTGAAGGCGATTCGGGACGAGTTGACGGCCACGCTGCAGCGGCTGGCACCCGACTCAGATGCGGCGCCTTGGATTGAGCAGCTGCGAGCAGCATGTCGGGAATTTTTGACGTCAGTCGAGTCTCAGGATGATCCGGAGCTCGCATATTTCCAGCCCGCTCTCGCGCAGCTGAGATCGGCGTTCCTTCTCGTCACGAACCACACTGCTGCGTACTACCGCATTCGCGCAGCCCGCGATCTTGCGGACGAGATGGCCGCTCATCCAGATCCGTAGGCGGACCTGTCGCGATGTGCAGGGTGTCTTCTGTCTCACTGATGGCGGGCAGAAGGTGCGAGTCGCCTCCATCGCCAGCGCGCCCATCGCCTACGGCAGCGATCCACGCTGAGGCCGAGCCGACCTCGGCCACTCCCGGAGTTCCCTGGGGCAACAAATGGGGCAACATGCCCCACAGATTCCAGCCGATCCCAGCCGATCTCGATCTCGCGAAAACCGCTCTAGAACGCGCCCCACAGTGCCCAGCCGAGTGAGCGGGCCGCGCTCATAACCCGAAGGTCGCAGGTTCGAATCCTGCCCCCGCTATTGACTTTTGCCGGTTCGCGCTTCGCTTGGGAAAGCGCTTTCTGGACCTCGTCGCAGGTACCTAGCGCAGGACTACGAACCCGAGATTTTCCCCTTCGAGGGTGGCGGTGGCTCTTGTTTGGTCGAGCTGGGAGCCTTCCTTTTCCGTCTCTCTAGCGCGATCCCGGCGAATGTGGCGGGCGAGAATCTCCACCTGGCCGTCGTGGAGTTCTTTGGCTCCTGGCTGATTCCGGTTTAAGACTTGGACCTGCCAACGATCTTCAGGTTGTCGGCCTGGCTCTTGGGTTTGGCGTCTTTGCTCATCGGGCTGCTTCCTTCCTGGGTACCAGCCCGTCCCGGTGCCAAGGCACTGGTTCGAGACTCGCGTATCGCGAATCCGCCAATTGTGGAAGCTGGGATTCGGCTATGACCAAGGCTGAGCTCCATGCCCAGATCGACCAGATGACGGATGAAGCTGATCTTTGCTCCTTCGAAGGCGACCTCTATCGAGGAGATCCGCAAGCGAACCGGCACCTCGCCTCTCAGTGCCAGGGCCGCGCTTCGAGATCCGGATCGTTGATCAGGCACTCGACGAGGATCTCGCCCACTGCACGGCGGCAGGAAGGTCGGCGATCGAGACGATCCTCTCGATCCTGCGCGAGGAGGGCATTCCTCGCGACCGGCTGCGGCGCTGCGAAGCAGAAGGCCGCGACGGAACGCGTCTCGGCGGCTGCGTAAAGGTCTACATTCCTCAGCCAGCGGGCCAATGGGGCGCCGTCCTCGCTGCCGCCGTCGAGGCCGGGACGCCGGTCCTAGTGCTGATTGCGGTGGGCGAGCGTCACCCGGACCGTCCGTGGTGACCCAGCGTGTATGAGGTCGCGCATCGTCGGTTGCATCGGTAGCTAGAAGCTCCTGCCCAACGGCAACGAGCATCAACTCCAACTGTCCGATTTGCTCCGTAATGCCTTCAGACACGAGTTCGGGGGGAACAAACTGCCAGGGAAGCCAGGCGAATCAAGCATGGGCATCGCGTCGAGTCGCGCCCTTCTAAGCTCCCTAGCTATCGCTAGCGTGCCAAGGGCGATGGCCAATCGAGCGCTCGATCAGCTCTTCGACGGTGCACTCGCTCCGGGTAGCCAGCTTCTGTATGTGGCTGTTGAAGTTTTTGACCGCAGTCTTGGTAACGATGGCATCACCCAGACCACGATGGGCTATTTCATTTCGTAGTTGGACGAAACCGTCGAGCGTGGATGCGTTCTCATCGGCACTTGCTTGAGCAGTGCCCCAATTCGAGGACATGCTGTCGATTCCCAGTGCTTGCTTGAAGAATTCGTTGATATTTCCGGACTTTGGAGTGTTGAGTCCACGATTTCGCTCGTCTTGCAGATGGCTAAGGCGGGCACGGAGGACATCCCTCCATCCATCTCCGGCAAGGCGCCAGATCTCCAAATCATGAGGGTCATTCTCGAGCTCTCGAGCGATAGCTCGTCTCAGCGCGATGGGCAAAACTGCAGCACTTGGGGCTTCGTCGACCAGCATGGATATCGCCTCCGCCGTGAGGTCCTCGCAAAAGCCCTCCCAGCTCGCCGAAAGGAGCACGATCATGCCCTTGTTCAATACGACCAGCCTCCGGCGCGCCTTTCGAACATCTTTCATTAGCTGGTGAATCGTGAAGTAGTCGCGGATCTCTGATCCCGTTTGCTGGAGATTGAGTCTGGCTTCGCTAGGCATCCGGGCTATTTTGCCTCAGCTGCAGGCGGGGCAGGCTGACACGGCGATGAAAGGGCAGATCGCCTGTGCGGGACTCAGGAGTCGTTGAGGCGGGCAGCCGAGCGGATCCAACGACTCGGTGGTAAGTCGCAGGTCTCTGCTCAAGACCCTCCCCCGCTATTTCACGAAAGCCCCACATTTGCGGGGCTTTCGCTGCCTGTAGGCGCAGACAAGAGGTCAGATACGCCCGTGGGGCAAGGTGAGGTTGCACGTCCCGTCCCAGGACGTACTCGCGCTGGCAAGGTCGATGACCGTGTCCAGCTCAGCCAGGCGCTGCATCACGGGCCGGTGGCACCGGGCGTTGTCACGCCTACCGCGGGAGACGCCATCTCTTCCGCGACATCCTCGGCTTCCCAGCGCAGCAGGTCGCCCGGCTGGCACTCGAGCGCCTCGCAGAGCGCGCCGAGGGTTGCGAAGCGCACCGCCTTGGCACGGCCGTTCTTGAGCACCGCCAGGTTGGCGGGCGTGATCCCCACGCGGTCCGCGAGCTCGCCGACGGACATCTTGCGGCGGGCCAGCATGACGTCGATGTCGACGGCGATCGGCATCAGATGACCTCGTTCAGCTCGGCTTTCAGCTGCGTTGCTTCGACATCGCGGGCGACGGCCTGGGCGAGCAGCATTCGCAGCACGAGCACGATGAGTGCGACGCCGAGGATGGCGACGCCGATGCCGCCCATGATGAGGGTGACGCCGGGGTCGTCGCGCTGGCCGGGTGCGTTGATGGCGGTTACCGTCGACCACACGAGGGCGGCCGCCACGATCGCGCCGATCACGATGTCCACGTATCGGAAGGCGGCGTGGGAGAACACGGTTCCGCGGCGCACCATCGTCACTAGCCGCCACACGCAGATGAGGGCGACCTGCACCGTCGCCAGGCCCAGGATCGTGATCAGTCGCAGCGAAGTCAGCGGGAGCGAGCCGTCCTCCGGGTCGTTCCCGCCGATCAACGTCCACACCATCAGCACCTGGATGAGCACGGTTCCGGTGAGCACCACCGCGAGCACGGCGCGCAGGGTATGCACGGTCAGTTTTCCCATCACCTCTCCTATCGAGTCACGATGGGAATCTATCGAACTTCGATAGGTAAAACAAGGCGAAGCCGGCGTTATGCGCGAGAGACGCGAGACCCAGAAAGGGAGCGGCCCGGAGGCGGTGGAACGCCCCAGGGCCCGCGCGGCTCGCTGTGGGCATGGTGCTTACATACCGACTGACCAGTCGGTATGTACACCCTTTACGTTATCCCCGGTTCACACGCCTGCCGCTCGGCGATGCTCATGCTCGAGTACAAGCAGGTGCCATACCGGCGCGTCGACATCGTCACGCTTCTGCACCCGCTGGTGGTCCGGCTGCACGGATTCGACGCGGGAGGACAGACGCGAATCGCTGGCAGACGGCGCACGTTAGGACTGCGCTTTGGCGATCGTCTCGGCACCGTGCCCGCGCTCGCCGCCAACGGCTACCGGATCTCGACCAACCACGGGATCGCGCGCTTCCTGGACGGGCGCCACCCACAGCCGCCACTCTTCCCGGCAGATCCCGAGCAACGGGCGGCGGTCGAGGAGGCGGAGCGCTGGGCGAACGAAACGCTTCAGATGGCCGCCCGCCGAATCCCGGGCGCTGCGTCAGTGCGCGACCCGGCGGCGTTCAGCCGGTCCTCGGGAGATGGCCGGCTCGGATATCTCCTCTACAAGCGGGCGCTGACGCGGCGCCTGATCGTCCCGAGGATCCTCCACGGGGTCTTCGCCTCCGGCCCGGCGGCTGAGCGCGAGCTCCTGGCCGAGCTCCCCTCGACGCTCGACAGAATCGACGCCTGGATCGCCGACGGCATTATCGGCGGAGCCCAGCTGAACGCCGCGGACTTCATGGTGGCGCCGAGCCTGGCGTTGATCCTCTACCGGCCCGACGTCATGCCCATGTTCGAGGGCCGCCCAGCCCTAGAGCTCGTGGACCGGCTCCTGCCCGAGCCGAAATAGGCACGAGCGCCACGCCGTCCCCCTTGGGCCGTCGTTCGCGCGGATGCCGATCAGCAGCTGAGCGCAAGCCGAGCTGGAGACGGCGCCGCCCCGGCGGTCAGGATGTGGCGATGGCGACGGCTTCATACGCCATCGAGATCGACGGCCGCCGCTACGCATGGCGATCGGTCGGAGGCGGGCCGCCGCTGGTCATGGTCAACGGCTACGCGGCGACGAGCGCGGACTGGGATCCGACCCTTGTCGCGGCGCTGGCCGAGGACTTCGAGCTGATCTGTCCGGACAACCGCGGTGTTGGCGGCTCCGAACTCGGCGATGAGGAGCTGACGATCGAGGCGATGGCGGCCGACGTCGAGGCGCTCGTCGATGCGCTCGAGCTAGACGCGGCAGCGGTCTGCGGCTGGTCGATGGGAGGCTACGTCGCCCAGGCGCTGGCCGAGCGCGCGCCCGCGCGGATCGGCGCGCTGGCGCTGATCGGCACCCACCCCGGCGGCCCGACCTACGTGCCGACCGGCGACACCGAAGCCTTCGCCCGTCTCATAGACCACTCGGGAACGCCACGGGACCAGGCGGCGCGCCTGATCTCGGTCTTCTTCCCGCCCGACCGGGCGGCGGCGGCCGAAGCCGAGCTCGGCGAGACGTTCGCCGCGGTCCGCGCCCGCCTCGACCACACGGCACTCGACGCGCAGGTGGCCGCGCTGGTCGCCTGGCGTGACCGTGAGCCGCCGCCGCTCGCGCCGCCGCCGCCGGCGCTCGTCATCCACGGTGCCCTCGACCGGCTGGTCTCGGTGGGCAACGCCGCCCCCCTCGCCGAGCGCTGGGGCGCGCGGCTCGAGATCTTCGGGGAGAGCGCCCACGCGGCGATGACGCAGGAGCCGTCGCGAGCCGCAGCGGCGATCCGCGGTACGGCGCTACCCGTCAGCTCGTAACCCGAAGGCGGCGGGGTCGCCGAGCGGGCCGTCAGCTCGAGGCGGTTTACTGGGTCCTCGTGATCACCTATTCCATGAGCCTGTCGGCCGACGGCTACATCGCCGGATCCGACGGAAGCTTCGACTGGGCGGTGCCCAGCGAGGAGCTGCACCGGTTCCACAACCAACGGGTCGCCGCGATCGACGCCCAACTGCTCGGCCGGCGCCTCTACGAGACGATGCTCGTGTGGGACACCGAGGAGTTCTCCGACCCCGTGATGGCGGAGTTCGCCGAGATCTGGCGCCCGCTCGAGAAGATCGTGCTCTCGACCACGCTGACGAGCGTCGAGGGCAGCAACCGCCTGGCCACCGGAACGCTCGAGGAGGAGATCGCCGCGCTCGGGGACCGGAGGATCGCGGTCGGCGGCGCCGCCCTTGCGGCGGAATGCATGCGGCGCGGGCTGATCGACGAGTTCGAGCTGTTCGTCATCCCGATCGTGGTGGGGGGCGGCACGCCGTTCTTCCCGCCGGACGTGCACATCGACCTCGAGTTGGTCGAGACCCGCACGTTCGGCGCGACCGTGTACCTGCACTACCGCCGGTGCGGCTAGAGGGTTAACCGCCCGGGTCGCACCATGGAGGTTCAGCTGAGCTGCTCGGCCAGTCCGATGACGATGCCCTCAGGGCCGCGCAGGAAGCAGAGCCGGTAGAGGTCCTCGTATTGCGCTACCTCGTCGACGAGTTCGGCACCGTGGTTGCGCAGGCGGGCAACGACCTCGTCGATGTCGTCGACGGCGAACATGATGCGGCGTATGCCCAGCGCGTTCGCCGGCGCATCTTCCGGCTCGGCTCTAACCGCCGGCGGCGTGTGGAACTTCGACAGCTCCACCCGGCCGTGGCCGTCCGGAGTCCGCAGCATGGCGATGTCGGCACGGACGTCGTCGAGCCCCACGACACGGTCCGCCCAGGGCCCCTCGACCTGCGTCTCGCCGTCCAGCTCCATCCCGAGCTCGACAAAGAACGCTTTGGCAGCCTCGAGGTCTTCGACGACGATGAGAACGTTGTCCATCCGCTGAAGCGTCATATGCCCGCAGCATAGGGTCTGCAGGCAGGCCCTCTACGTCGAGGGGCTGCGCGAAGACGGCGAGCCGCTCGACAGCGGGCGGCTCAGACCTCACCTCGCAGGCGGGCCGTCCATTTTCCATGGCGCCGCCTGAGTTCATCTTCATCGAGGTCGGCGCGGCCCAGTGGCAGGTAGTTCGGGACCCAGGACCCGACCGCGTCAGCGGACCGAGCGACGGCCCAGCAGTCCCATAGGCGCACCTCGCCGGCTGCCTGGCCGGTCTCTGCTTCGTAGGCCGTAACGAACTCGTCGGCAATCTGCTCGTCGAAGAGGAGGACGAGATCGAGTCGGCACCAACCCAGGTCGAAGCCGCGTGGACCTCGTGCCCCGCCCGACCAGTCGACGATGCCCGTGAGCCTTCCGTTCCGCCAGACGACGTTGCCGGACCAGTAATCGCAGTGGGTGAGCACCTCTGGCGAGGCAACAACCTCTGGCCAGCGAGACCGAACTTCCGCCGCCAGCGGGCCACCCAATAGCTCCTGTGAGCCCCCGCCGCGGTCGAACACGCTCGGCAGTTCCGCCAGCCGTTCGGTCGGCACCGTGTGCACCGCGGCGAGCGCGCGACCCAACTCGCGCGCCCATCCCCTGGGGTCGGTCGGGGTGATGTCCGGCTCACCGTCGAGCCAGCTGATCAAAGAAGTGGGGTACTTCGACCACTGCCCGTTGAGATCGCCGCCGAGCAGCACCGGCGCCATGCCGCCGAGTCCGTCGAGAGCCCGCAGTACACGCTGCTCACGCAAGGGGGCGGGGTCGTCCAGCGGAAACTGGCGGACGACGACGCTGATCGCGGGGTGCTCGGTATCTACTCTCCAGGTGTCCGCGTGTTGGCCGCCGTCGAGGCGCGCGGCACCGAGGACCACGGCCGACGGGCCCGCTAGGCGCCGGACTGCCTCCAGCGCTCCAGATGAAGGCAGGTCCTCGGATCGAGTCATCGCCGAAACCCTAAGCGGCCTACGCCCTCGCCCTCGACGAAGTGCCGGTTATCCGCGCCTAGCCGACGTCCCTCGATGCGAACCCGGACCGGCATCGATGACGGCTTCGACCTCGCGGAGTCGCGGCTGTGCCTCGAAATCGGTCAATACCCAGGTCGCGCCGGCCGCTTCCCAGGGCCCCGCCGTCTCACCGGGCGCGATCTCGGCGACGAGGTCGAATCCGCCTTGCCCACCGTCGCGCAGCTCGCGGACCTCCCCGGCGATGCGCTCCAGCGCCGCGGGATCTGGGACCTCGATCGGGAAGAACCCATCCCAGCGGACTGCGCGCTCGAGCGGACGCCGGCGGGTCTTCCACCGACCAGCGACCCAGACTGGGATCCGCGGGCTCTGCACCGGTCTCGGCTCGAACTCGCCGGCCCAGAAAGAGGCGAGGCGATCGAGGCCCGCGTCCAGGAGCTCAGCGCGCAGGCGCGGGTCCACCTCCTCGCCAAAGGGCTCGAGCTCGCCGTTTCGATCGCTGCCGAGGCCGACCCCGAGCGTCAACCGGCCCTCGCTGAGCCGGTCGAGCGTCGCCGTCTCGCGCGCCACCTTCTGAATGCGACGCCGCGACAAGGGGGTGACCATCGGCCCGAGCCGGAGATCCTTGGTCGCGCCGGCGATCGCCGCGAGGGCGACCCACGCGTCGGCGACCGCCCTGACCGGCGGTCGGTAGTTGACGTGGTCCCAAAGGAAGAAGCCGTCCCAGCCGCTCTGCTCTGCTCGCTGCGCCAAGGTGACGAGCGTCTTCGGATCGGCGAGCTCGTCGAACGGCGCAAGGAAGACACCGCGCTTCGCGCTCACGGCAGTTCCAATTCCACGCGGTAGGCCTCGAGTCGTTCGGCAAGCTCGAGCGGCTGGCTGAGGGCTGGGCAATGGCCGCTGTCGATCTCGTCGGCCTCGAGGCCCAGCCTCGCCCGCACCACCTCGCGCATCCACTCCGCCGGGAACATCTGGTCCTGCCGGCAAAGCAGGTGGCGGGTCGGCACGTCCGGCCAGGCATCCAACGGCCAGGGATCCCTTCCAGGTGCATCCGATTGGCGGCGGCTGTGCTTCATCGCCTCCCGGGCAACGCGGTCGGGAACGTCGTGGTAGAAGATCTCCGTTTCGCTCATCCCCTGCGGACCGGGATAGCCGCTGTTCGCGGGCCAGTCGTCGCCCCGCTCGCCCGGTGCCGGCACCATTCCGGCGACCAGCACGACAAGCTCGACCGGGACCCTGGCGCAGACCAGCGGCGCCGTGAAACCACCGAGCGATTGCGCGACAACGATCAGGCCGCTGCGCTCGCCGATCGCCTCGATCACCGCGTCGGCGTACTCGGCGAGCCCCGCCGAGTCGTCCTCGCAGGGTAGGTCCATCGATACGGCCTCGTGTCCGCGAGCGCGCAGCTCGGGTTCGAGCAGATGCCAGTGGAAGGCGCTGTCGCCGGCGCCGTGGATGAGGACGTAGGTCGTCACTCAGCTGTCCTCGGAAGCGGTCATCGATGGGATCGGCGCTAGTCAGCCCACCAGTCGCGCTGGCCTTCGACGTCTTCGCGCGGATTCTCGCCGAGATTGGGCGCGCCGATGACGAAGATCTCGAGGCCCTCCGGCCCGGCCTCATAGCCTCGCCACGTACCGGGCGGGACGCGCACGGCGTCCCATTCCTCGAGCTCGACGATCTCGTCGTCGAGCTTCATCCTCCCGCTCCCGCGCAGGACCACGTACACCTCCTCCTGCTTCTCGTGCGTGTGGCCGAACGGAAAGCGATAGCCGGGGGGGACGCGCTGGTAGCAAAGCCCGGACTGCTCGAGCTGGAGTGCCTTGGTTGCGAGGCGGAACTCGAGGTCCGGCGCGCCGTCGAAGTTGGACCCGAGATCCTCCAGATCCTCCTTCAGGTTCCTGAGAGTGAACGGCACGGCGCAATTCTATGGCACCCTGACTGGCCCCCGCACCCGCTCTTCTGCCAGATCTTCTCGTTCAGGTCGAGGAAACTGCCTCGCCAGCCGAAATAAGGGAAGAACCCCCAAATGCGCCGCCCGGCGCTCGTCCAAGGAGTGTCCTGATTCCGATGAACCCGTCCCGAAAGCTGCGCTTGCTCGTCCCCGTGGCGGCGGTCGCCCTGCTCGCCGTCGCCCTGGTGGCGCCGGCCGCCAACGCCGCCAACATCCCGCCCCTTGCCACCACCGCGCAGTACAAAGCGCTGGTCAGCTTCGTCGACAAGCTCGACAAGCTCTCGAACACCCCGGCCACCGACGGCCAGAAGGCCGTTTACGACGGCCAGCTGGAGAACAAGCACGAGGCCGCCGTGAATAAATCGACCGCGCTCTTCGGCCGCGGGAAGAAGGCGGCGCAGGCCGAATCGCAGCGCGCCTTCAAAACCGGCGTGCGGACGATCCGGCGCACCGAGGCCGGGGAACTGGCCGCTCTGCGCAGGGAGTACGACACGCGGATGGACCGGGCCGCCAGCAACTACGACAGCGCGGTTGGTCGGCTCGAAGACGTGTACGACAGCAGAAATGCGTCGCTGAAAAAACAGATCCGCCGGTTGCGGGATCAGAAGGCCAACGCCGAAAGCGCCCTGCGCAAAGAACAGATCCAGGAAGCGATCGAACGGCGGATCAAGCGGGGCGCTGACGACCGCAAGCTGCAGCAGGAAGAAATCGCCGACCTGAAGGCCGGCTACCGCCGCGAAAAGGACGCGATCCGCAGCGCCAAGGCGTCCGCTACCCGGGTCGTGCAGCAGAGCGACGACGAAGCGATCGAAACCCTGCGCACCCGCGGCAAACGGATCTACAACACCAGGGTCCGGACGCTGCAGAGCAGACGCGCCAACCAGCTCCGCGATCTCGAAACCAAGCTCAACGCCGGCCGCGCCTCGATCGCGCGGATGCCGGTCAACAGCTGAACCCAAGCCGGCTTGCCGGGGGCCATCGGTCCCCGGCAAGCCGGCCATGTCACCCCGGCGCCGACCTGCTCCGGCGGGTGATCGCGCCCTCGCTCATCGCCCGTAGACGAGGTGGGTGACGTGGGGCGTGGTGCGGCTCGAGATCGGCTTCAGCTCGAGGTCGCCGACATCGGCGAAGACGCGCTCACCGGCGCCGGCGACGAACGGGGAGACGTGGAGCCGCAGTTCGTCGATCGCGCCGGCCGCCAGGTACTGGTTGAGGACGCTGGGCCCGCCGGCGATCGAGACGCTCTTCTCGCCGGCAGCCTCACGAGCTTGCTCGAGCGCCGCGTCGATGCCGTCGGTGACGAAGTGGAAGACGGTGCCGCCCTCCATCTCGATGCTCGGGCGCGGGCGGTGGCAGAGGACGAACGTCGGTGCGTGGTAGGGAGGGTTGGGTCCCCACCAGCCCTGCCAATCCAGGTCCCACTCGCCCTCATCAGAAGCGAACATCTTGCGCCCCATCACATGGGCACCGGCGAGGGTGATCGCCGCTCTCTCCTCGGCGTTTTCATCGACGTGGTCGAACATCCAGGCGTGCAGGCGGTCCGGATCGATATCGCCGAACGGCCGCTCCCGACTCTGGCCCTCGCCGGAGGCGTAGCCGTCGAGGGTGATCGTCATGTCTGCGGTGACCTTGGTCATCGTTTCTCCTCCTGGGTAACTGATTGCAATCTGCAAGTGGTGCGGTGACGCTATCATAGACCACTTGCATAGTGCAAGCAGAATTGGAGGCACGATGAGCGACGGCAGATCCGGGTGCCCAATCAACCTCTCGATCGAGGTGATCGGCGACCGCTGGTCGCTGCTGGTGATCCGCGACATGATGTTCGGCAACCGCCACCACTTCGGCGAGCTGCTGGCCGGCTCGGAGGAGGGGATCGCCTCGAACATCCTCGCCGACCGCTTGCGCCGGCTGACCGAGCAGGGCCTGGTCTCGCGCGCCCCCGACCCCTCTCACAAGCAGAAGGTGATCTACAGCCTCACCGAGCCGGCGATTCAGCTGGTGCCGGTGATCGCCCAGCTCGGCGCCTGGGGTCGCCGCCACCTCCCAGCCAGCCGCGAGCTATCGATCCGCGCCGAGCTGCTGGAGGAGGGTGGGCCGGAGCTGTGGGAGGAATTCATGGCCGAGCTGCGCGAACAGCACCTCGGCATTCCCCGCCCGGAGGGTTCGGAGTCGGTGCTGGACCGACTCCGAACTGCCTACGAAGCGGAGCTGGCGAAGGTCAGCTGAGGCGCCTCTGGCCGGGCCCGAAACCGGCGAGGGCGGCAACCTCGGCATTTGACTTACCCGGTCGCTATTGGTTGAGCCACTGCTCGTAGGAGGGGCCGGCGAGCTTCGCCACCGGGCCCGGGAGGACGGCCCCGGCCGGATAGAGGCCTTCGGGGTCATCGAAGAACTCCCCGGCTTCGATCCGCAGCCCGTTGCCCTGCTGTGCGGCGAAGAGTCTCGCCGCCTCGACCAGGTTCTCCTCACGAGGCCCCGCGACTTCGGCCACCGGGTTGCCGATGGGTGCGGAGTCCGCCCCGTCGACGAGATCGGCCAGCGCCTCGGCGACGCTCCGGGCGGCGACGAGCTGGGTGCGCATCTCCGGCAGCTGGGCAGTGTCGCCTTGGGTTCCCCACTCGACCAGCTGCGCGACGAACTCGTGGAACTGGGCGGCGCGCAGGATACGGGCGGGAACGGGCCCGTCGAGGTGAGCTCGCTCCTGGACCACCTTGGCGGCGTTGTAGCCGGTGTCGAAGTGGTCGGTGCCGATGATCGAGACCAGGAGGATCCCTTCGACACCGCGCTCGGTGCCGGCCTGCTGCAGGTTGCGCACCGCGGTCGTGAAGAACTCGGTTGCCTGCGCCTGGTCGGGCGAGGGGCCGGTGGCGGCGTCGATGATCAGGTCGACTCCCTCGAGCGCGGCCCCGAGGCCCTCGCCCGAGATCACGTCGACCCCGTCGCCGCGTGAGATCGGCACCACCTCGTGCCCACGCTCGCGCAGGACCTCGACGGTGTGACGGCCGAGGCGGCCGGTCGCACCGGCGACGGCGATCTTCTTCTCTCTTGCCATGGTTGCTTTCCTTTCAGTCTGGATGGCCGCCCTTAGCCGGCCGTTTTCTGCCTCTCAATAAGTGCGACGAAGCCGAGGGCCGAGATGTGACCGAATCGGGACAGCAAGATCTGGCGAGGCGGTTCGAGCAGAACCGCGGCCGCCTCCGGGCGGTCGCTTTCCGCATGCTCGGCGCCAGCGGCGAAGCGGACGAGGCGGTGCAGGAGGCCTGGTTGCGGTTGGCTCGGAGCGATTCGGAGGAGATCGAGAACCTGCCGAGTTGGCTGACGACCGTGGTCGCGCGGATCTGCCTCGACATGCTGCGCGCTCGCAAGGCTCGCCGGGAGGAGCCGCTCGGCCCCCACGTGCCCGACCCGGTCGTCAGTTCGGCGGAGGGCAGCGACCCCGCGCACGAGGCTCTCGTCGCTGACTCCGTCGGCCTGGCCCTGCTCGGCGTGCTCGAGACCCTGAGCCCGGAGGAGCGCGTCGCTTTCGTCCTCCACGACACCTTCTCGGTCCCCTTCGAGCAGGTCGGCGACCTGCTCGACCGCTCGCCGGACGCCGCGAGAAAGGCCGCCAGCCGCGCCCGCCAGCGGGTCGAGGCCGAACCGACGGTGCCCGACGTCGACCTCGGGCGCCAGCGAGAGGTCGTCGACGCCTTCTTCGCGGCCGCTCGCGAAGGCGACTTCGACGCGCTGGTCGAGGTCCTCGACCCCGAAATCGTTCTGCGCTCGGACGGCGGCGAGGCCCGGCCGTCGGCCAACCATGTGATTCGCGGCGCCGCCGAGGTCGCCAGTCGTGCCCTGACCTTCGCCCACCTCGCGCCGTTCGTCCGGCCGGTGCTCGTCAACGGCGTCGCCGGCGTCCTCGTCGCTCCCCAGGGCAGGCCGTTCTCGGTGATGGCCTTCACCGTCGCCGGCGGCAGGGTCGTCGCCATCGACGCCCTCGCGGACCCGGCCCGCCTCGAGCGCCTCGACTTGCTGGACGCCTAGATTCGCCCGGTGTTCATCGCGATATAGCGTGCCGCGGATGCGCGAGCGACCTGGTGTCGAGGATGAGCGCCGCGCCCGACGGCACCGGTGGCCGTTGTTCTCTCCGATCCTGCCCGGCGCGACGGCTCGCGGCCGTGCGTTTGCGTGCCTTGGGGCCGTCGTGGGGATCGGACTATCAGGGCTGATCGGGTCACTGGTCCACGGCCAAGGAGAGGCGTTGCCGTGGATCGTCGCCCCGATGGGCGCGTCCGCCGTGCTGCTGTTCGCCGTGCCGGCCAGTCCAATGGCGCAGCCGTGGCCGATCCTCGGCGGTAGCGCGCTTTCGGCACTCGTCGGCTTCGCGGTGGGCCAATGGCTGGGACACGGAGCCCTCGCGTGCGGGGTGGCGGTGGGCCTGGCGATCGCCGTGATGTCGCTCACCCGCTCGCTGCATCCGCCCGGGGGCGCGGCGGCGCTGACCGGGGTGCTCGGCGGCTCGATCGTGGACTCCGCCGGGTGGTGGTTCCCGCTTGCGCCCGTGACTCTCAACGCCCTCGTGCTGGTCCTCGTCGGCTGGCTGTTTCACCGATTTTCGGGCCACCCCTATCCGCATCCACAGGCCCTGGCGTCGGCGACGCGGGACCCGTTGCCGACCAGACGGGTCGGGGTGCGCGACGAGGACCTCGACGCGGTCCTGGCCGGCGTCGGCGAGACCTTCGACATCGAGCGCGAGGACCTCCGCCTGCTCCTGGGGCAGCTCGAGATGCAGGTGCTCGCCCGGCAGCGTTCCGACCTGACCTGCGAGGAGATCATGTCCCGCGACGTGATCACCGTCCGGCGCGATGCCGACCCGGCGGTCGCGCGAGAGCTTCTGCTCGACAGTGGTGTCCGGCTGTTGCCAGTGCTCGACGACGCCGGCCGCCCGGTCGGCGGCGTCGGCCTACGCGAGCTCGCGCGCCCCGGCCACGTTGTCGCCGACGTGATGACCTCATCGCTCACGGTCGCGCCCGCCGAGCCGGCGGTCATGCTGACCGGCCCGCTCACGGACGGGCACCGCCACGCAGCGATGGTCATCGACCCGCAAAGCAAGAAGCTCCTCGGCCTCGTCACCCAGGCCGATCTGCTCGCCGCACTGACCCGCCACTCCCTCGACGCGGCTCTGGTCCTTCAGTAAAGGCGGTGCGGCCGATCTCGGCCGCGCGACGGTCGCGGCGCCGCTCCGGCAGGATCGCGGGATGCGGTTCACGCGGGCGGAACTGGAGGCGTTTCGAGGCCGCGAGGTCGACGATCTCGTGGGACCGGGGCTGAGGCTGCTGTTCGTCGGCATCAATCCCGGCCTCTGGACGGCCGCGGTCGAAACCCACTTCGCGCATCCCACCAACCGCTTCTATCCGGCACTGGCCGCGGCCGGCATCACCGATCACGAAGTCGATCGGGTCGCCGGGATGACCGCTGCCGATCGCGCGCAGCTCGTGGCGCGGGGTATCGGGATCACCAACCTCGTCCGGCGGGCTACCGCGCGGGCCTCCGAGCTCTCGCGCGAGGAGCTGCGTGAGGGTGGCGAGCGACTGATGCGGTTCGTCGCCGATCACCGCCCCAAGGTGGTCGCGGTCGCCGGTATCTCCGCCTACCGCGAGGCGTTCGGCGAGCGCGGCGCCGTTTTGGGCCGGCAGCCGGACACGCTCGACAGCGCGATCCGCTGGTCCGGCGCGGCGCTCTGGGCGGTCCCCAACCCGAGCGGGCTCAACGCCCATGAGACCGTCGCGACGCTCGCCACCGCCTATGCGGCACCGGCCGCCGAGGCTGGGGTCATCGCCCCAGCCGCGATCAGGACGCCGGGCGGTAAGTGAGAAGGACCACTCCGGAGTCGAACCGCTTCACGTCGTCGAGCTCCATCCGAACGGTTCCCCTGTCGCCGAGCACGTGGACGTTTCCCTCGCCCCAGACGAGCGGGTTCAGGTAGATCTCGTACTCGTCGACCAGGCCCTTCTCGGCGAGGGCGTAGGCGAACTCGCCGCTCCCGTGCATGAAGAGGTCACCGTCGGCCTCTTCCTTCAACTTCGGGACCGAGTCTTCGAGGTCCCCCTCGAGCAGGGTCGCGTTCCATTCGAGATCGCCGGACAGGGTGTTGGACCCGATGTACTTCGGCATCGAGTTGACCATGTCCGCCCACTGGCCCGACTGGGTCGGCCAATATCCCGCCAGCCCCTCGTAGGTCTTGCGGCCCAGCACCAGCCCGCTGGATCTCGCCTGGCGCTCGAACGAGTACTCGCCGTGATCTCCGTCTGCCTGCACCCACTCGCCGACAGGGTCTATGACGCCGTCGACGGTGGCCTGCGTCGTCGCGATCAGCCGTCCCATCTCGATTCTCCTTTGGTCGCGGGAGCTCTCTCGTGCTCCCTCTACCCAAACGACGAACGGAGACGCGCGGATTCGACGTCTTCGGATTCTGTTGGCCGCGCCGGCTGGCACCATCGCATCGTTGATCCCTTATCTACATCGGCGCTTCCCGAGTCTGACCGAGACTCTGCCTCATCTCGCGCTGTCCGAACGCCCGACGCCCGTGCGCGAGCTGCCGGGTCTCGGCGTCTGGGTGAAGGAAGACGGCAGCTTCGGCTCGGGTGGTTGGGGCGGCAACAAGGTGCGCAAGCTCGAGTGGCTGATCCCCGACGCCCACCGCCGCGGCCGCCGTTCGATCCTCACCTTCGGCGGCCTCGGCACCAACTGGGGGCTCGCTACCGCCCTCTATGCCCGCGAACACGGCCTCGAGACTGCGCTCGCGCTCGTCGACCAGCCGATCGACGCCCACGTCAGTGCCCAGCTTGCCCGCCTCGATGCCTCGGGCGCGCGCATCTACCGGACCCACTCGAAGCGGCGCACCGCGGCGGTGTTGCCGTGGCTGCTCGCCCGCAATGCCCGCGGTGGCCGCCCGCCGTACCTGCTGCCGGCCGGCGGCTCCTCGCCGGTCGGAGCGCTCGGCTATGTCGAGGCGGCATTGGAGATCGCAGCCCAGGTCGCGGACGGCTCGCTGCCCGAGCCGGGACACGTCGTCGTCCCGGTTGGTACCGGCGGTACCGCCGCCGGCCTTGCCCTCGGCCTCCAGATCGCTGGTCTCGGCACCCGCGTCGTCGGAGTCGTGGTCAACGACCAACTCCGTCTCGATGCGTCGGTGCTCGCCCGCCTTGCGCGGCGTACCGCCGCAGTGCTGGAGCGCCGTGGCGCGCGCCTCGACTCCCTCCGGCTCGAGGCGGGGATGCTCGACCTGACCCGCGACCAGATCGGGGCGGGCTACGGCCACCGCACCGAGGCCGCCGCGCGCGCCGCCGCCCTCGCCGCGGAGGAGCGACTCCCGCTCGATCCCGTCTACACCGCGAAGGCGATGGCCGGCCTGCTGGCGCTGCGCGGGGACGGTCGCCTCGATGACCCGGTGCTGTTCGTGCATACCGACGGGCCGCGTTAGGGAGCGGTCGCTAGCCGCTCCCTAGACTGGCGCCGTGACGCCGGAGGAGCTCGCCAACCTCGCGCATCTGCGCCGCGCTCGCGATCTGATCGACCGCGAATACGCGCGGCCGCTCGACGTCGACGCGATCGCCCGCGCCGCGCTGATGTCGACGGCGCACTTCTCGCGCCAGTTCCGGGCGGCTTACGGGGAGACGCCGTACTCCTACCTGATGACGCGGCGAATCGAGCGGGCGAAGGCGCTGCTGCGCCGCGGCGACATGTCGGTCACCGAGGTCTGCATGGCGGTCGGGTGCACCTCGCTCGGCTCGTTCAGCGCCCGCTTCGCCGAGCTGGTGGGGGAGACGCCGACGGCCTACCGCGCCGGGGACCACGGCGCGCTCGTCAGCGTGCCGGGCTGCGTCGCCAAGGACATCACCCGGCCCAATCGCAACGGAGCAGGATTGGAGAAACGCGAGGGGCGCCGGCCCCCTAGCCTTGGGGCATGAAACTCACTCTCTCCACCTGCTTCGTTCAAGTCGATGACCCCGACCGCGCGCTGGCCTTCTACCGCGACGAGCTTGGCCTCGAGCTCCGCAACGACGTCGGCAAAGGCGACTACCGCTGGATCACCGTCGGGGGCGCCTCCCAGTCCGACGTCGCGATCGTCCTCACGAACTTCGTGAACGGCGGTCCGGATGACAGCGACACGATCGCCGCACTCGTCGCCAAGGGCGCGATGAACGGTGTCCACTTCCACACCGACGACCTCGACGCCATCTTCGCGAAGTTGCAGGCGTCCGGGGTCGAGGTCGTGGAAGAGCCGAAGGAGCAGCCGTGGGGCCTGCGGGACTGTGCCGTGCGCGACCCGTCCGGCAACCTGGTGCGCATCGACCAGGCTCGATGAGCAAGGCGACGAAGACGAGCAAAGGGCCGCCAGCGCCGCGGGCCGCTGACAGTCACGAGCTGATCCGCGTGCAGGGCGCGCGCGTGAACAACCTCAAGGACGTCAGCGTCGAGATCCCGAAGCGCCGGCTGACGGTGTTCACCGGCGTCTCCGGCTCGGGCAAGAGCTCGCTGGTGTTCGGCACGATCGCCGCGGAGTCGCAGCGTCTGATCAACGAGACCTACAGCGCCTTCGTGCAGGGCTTCATGCCGACCCTGGCGCGGCCCGAGGTCGACGTGCTCGAAGGCCTGACCACGGCGATCATCGTCGACCAGGAGCGCCTGGGCTCCAACCCCCGCTCGACCGTCGGCACCGTCACGGACGCCAACGCGATGCTGCGGATCGTCTTCAGCCGACTTGGGAAGCCGCAGATCGGCTCGCCCCAGGCGTTCTCCTTCAACGTCGCCTCGGTCGAGGCGTCCGGGATGCTCAAGAAAGGCGACGGGAAGTCCGAGCGGGTGAACTTCTCCCGCGTTGGCGGCATGTGTCCGCGCTGTGAGGGCCGGGGCGCGGTTACCGACTTCGACCTCTCGGCGCTCTACGACGACAGCAAGTCGCTCAACGAGGAGGCGCTGACGATCCCCGGGTACAGCATGGCCGGCTGGCACGGCCGCATCTTTCGGGGCTGCGGTTTTTTCGACCCGGACAAGCCGATCAAGAAGTTCACCAAGAAGGAACTGGCGGACCTGCTCCACAAGGAGCCGACCAAAATCAAGGTCGACGGCATCAACCTGACCTACGCGGGCCTGATCCCGTCGATCCAGAAGTCCTTTCTGGGCAAGGACCGGGAGGCGATGCAGCCGCACATCAGGGCGTTCGTGGACCGGGCGGTGACCTTCACCACCTGCCCCGAGTGCGACGGCACCCGCCTCAGCGACGCGGCACGGTCGTCGAAGATCGGGAAGGTCAACATCGCCGACGCCTGCGCGATGCAGATCAGCGACCTCGCCGAGTGGGTCCGCGGCCTCGACGAGCCGTCGGTGGCGCCGCTGCTGGCGGCGCTGGGGGAGACCCTCGATTCCTTCGTGGAGATCGGGCTCGGCTACCTCTCGCTCGACCGTGCCTCCGGCACGCTCTCGGGTGGCGAGGCGCAGCGCACCAAGATGATCCGTCAGCTCGGGTCGTCGCTGACCGACGTCACCTACGTCTTCGACGAGCCGACGATCGGACTGCATCCGCACGACATCGAGCGGATGAACGACCTGCTGCTGCGGCTGCGCGACAAGGGCAACACGGTGCTGGTCGTGGAGCACAAGCCGGAGGCGATCGCGATCGGCGACCACGTCGTCGACCTCGGCCCGCGCGCCGGCAGCGAGGGTGGAGAGGTGGTGTTCGAAGGCTCCGTGGAGGAGCTGCGGGGCAGCGACACGCTGACCGGGCGACACCTGGACGATCGCGCCTCCCTCAAGCCTTCGGTGCGGACGTCGTCGGAGGCGCTGGAGGTGCGCGGCGCCAGCACCCACAACCTGCAGGACGTCGACGTCGACATCCCGCTCGGGCTGCTGGTCGTCGTCACCGGGGTGGCGGGCTCGGGCAAGAGCTCGCTGATCGACGGCTCGGTCTCCGGTCACGACGGGGTGGTGACGGTCGACCAGGCCGCGATCCGCGGCTCGCGGCGGAGCAACCCGGCCACCTACACCAAGCTGCTCGACCCGATCCGCAAAGCCTTCGCGAAGGCAAACGACGTCAAACCGGCGCTGTTCAGCGCCAACTCCGAGGGTGCCTGTCCCAACTGCAACGGCGCCGGCGTCATCTACACCGACCTGGCGATGATGGCCGGCGTCGCCACCATCTGCGAGGAGTGCGAGGGGAAGCGGTTCCAGGCCGAGGTGCTCCAATACAAATTCGGCGGGGTGGACATCAGCGAGGTGCTGGCGATGTCGGTGACCGAGGCTGGGGAGTTCTTCGGCGAGGGCGAGGCACAGGTCCCAGCCGCGCACAAGATCCTCGGCCGGCTCGCCGACGTCGGGCTCGGCTATCTCGGCATCGGCCAGCCGCTGACCACGCTGTCGGGCGGTGAGCGACAGCGGCTGAAGCTGGCCACCCGCATGGCCGAGAAGGGTGGCGTCTACATCCTCGACGAGCCGACCAGCGGCCTCCACCTCGCCGACGTCGAACAGCTGCTCGGATTGTTGGACGGTCTCGTCGACTCCGGCAAGTCGGTGATCGTCATCGAGCACCACCAGGCGGTCATGGCGCACGCCGACTGGATCGTCGACCTCGGCCCCGGCGCCGGCCACGACGGCGGCCGGGTCGTCTTCGAGGGCACGCCCGCCGACCTCGTCGCCGCCCGCTCCACCCTCACCGGCGAGCACCTCGCGGCCTACGTCGGCGCCTGACCGAGGCCCTCGCGGGTCGTCGTCGGGGAGCGGGTCCGGCCCGCCAGGTTTGGAGATGGTCCGATCGGGGGATGAAATCCAACGTGGTGAGCAGGGAAAGAATCGCCGCGCGCTCGCGCCTCAGCCGGACTCGCCCGCTCCTCCTCGTCGTGGTCGGCGCGATCCTGGCCCTCGCGCTCGCCGCCCAGGCGGCGCAGGCGGCATCCCTGCGCTACGTGGCGCTCGGGGACTCCTACAGCGCTGCCTCCGGGGTCCTTCCGGTCGACCTCTCGACGCCGCAATGCCTGCGCTCGACTCGGAACTACCCGCACGTGATCGCTCGCGCGACCGGCGCGCAGCTGACCGACGTCACCTGTGGGGCGGCGGAGACGGGCGACTACTTCGAATCGCAGTATCCGGGGGTCGCGCCGCAGCTCGAGGCCGTGAGCAACGACACCCAGCTGGTGACGATGACGATCGGCGGCAACGACAGCGGCGTCTTCATCGGCGCCATCCTCGCCTGCGGCTCGGCCGGGGTGCTGAGCCTCGGCCAGGGCAGCCCGTGCAAGGACCGCTACGGAACTGCCTTCGAGGACACGATCAGGAACACGACCTATCCCTCGCTGGTGAAAGCACTCGGAGCGGTGCGGGCGAAGGCGCCGGGGGCGCAGGTCGCGATCCTCGGCTATCCGTGGATCATGCCCTCGAGCGGCGGCTGCTTCACTAAGATGCCGATCGCCCAGGGGGACGTTCCCTACGTACGGGGTATCCAGGCGACGCTCAACGACGCTGTCCGTCGCGCCGCCGCGGCGACCGGGTCGACCTACGTGGACCTCGACGTCGTCTCCAACGGCCACGACGCCTGCCAGCCGATCGGCGTGCGCTGGGTCGAGCCCGTCCTCCAGGGCACCAATCCGGTGATCGTGCACCCGAACGCGCTCGGTGAGTCCGCGATGGCGGCCCAGGCGATGTCGGTGCTGCAGCTGCGCTGACCCGCGGGCGTGCTGTACATATGCTCAGCTACCACTGATTATTTTGCTTGCTGTCTGGCGTGTTAGCGTCGGACGGTCAACGCCGGGTGGGGAGCATCCGGTCAACTCTGTGGGAGGAGAGCGATATGAAGTGGAGGCGCATCACTGCGGTTGTCTCGGTGCTCGCGATTCTGGCCGTGTTCGCCAGCGCCGCGTCGGCGACGAAGTACGTAGCCCTGGGGGATTCGTACTCGTCGGGCACGGGAACGCGCACCTATTACGACTCGGGCTGCCAGCGGTCCGTCTACTCGTATCCCTATCTGTTGCACAACGCCCACACCAGCTGGACGTTCGTGAACGCAACCTGCTCCGGGGCCAAAACCGGGGACGTCATCAGCAGCCAGTCGGCCAGCCTCAGCGCCGACACCAACTGGGTCAGCTACACGATCGGAGGCAACGACGCCGGCTTCTCCAGCGTGATCACCGAGTGCGCGCTGCCGTCATGGGCGTCCAACTGCAACGGCGCGATCGACGGAGCCCAGGCCTACATCCAGAACACGCTGCCGGGGCGGCTCGACCTGGTCAACAACACGATCAAATCGAAATCGCCGAGCGCGAAAGTGGTGGTGCTCGACTACCCGCGTCTCTTTAACGGTACGGACTGCAACGCGCTCACCTTCTTCAGCGGCAGCGAGATGACGCGGCTCAACCAGACGGCGGACCAGATGAAGAACGTGATCAGCGCGGCGGCGACGCGAGCGGGCTCGAACTTCGTCTTCCGCGACGTCATCCCCGCGTTCGTCGGCCACGCGGTCTGCGCTGGCGGCGGCGGTTCCTCGACGGAGTGGATCAACGGCCTCTCGAACCCGGTGGGGGAGAGCTACCACCCGAAGATCACGGGTCACGCCAGCGGGTACTACCCGGCGATCTTCAGCGTTACCGGCTGAGCGCGACCGGGCGATGCCGGGCGGCGACCCGGCATCGCCGCCTCGCGTCCGCTTCGCTAGGGAAAGACGTCGCCGTCGACCGACCAGACGACGCTGTTGGGGGTGTGGAGCCGCGAGCAGGAAGACGATCACGGCGGCGATCTCCGCGGGCTCGGCATGACACCCAACGGGTTCTCGGCGCATAAGATGGGCCCGGAAGCAACGGGCGCAATCAGGAGGAAGCGATGAAGGACTGGGACCTGACCACGGTCACCGCGGACGCACACGAGCCGCAGATTCTTTCCACCGCCGAGGACGCGCGGGTGATCCTGCTGAGCCTCCCGGCCGGGGAGCAGCTGCAGGAGCACGAGGTCCACGAGCACGCACGGATCGTGGTCGTCGCGGGGGAGATCGAGCTGACCACGCCGACTGGCGAGAGCGTTGCCGCCAGCCCCGGTCACCTCTTCGAGTTCGAGCCCGGCGAGCGCCGAACCGTCACCGCGAACACGGACGCGCGGTTGCTCCTGCTGCTCAGCCCCTGGCCCGGAGACGGTCACCCGGGGGCGATGAGCCTGGAGGAGAAGGCGAGCGCCCGGGAGCGCGCCGCCGAGCGCTAGGGCTACTCGATCCCCTCCTGCTTGCCGCCGGGCATCAGCAGGTGGGTGGCGATGAAACCGACGCCGAGCATCGCGGCGCCGACGTACCACGCCTTCTCCATCGCGGCGGCGAAGTTGCCGGGCCCTTCGGCGCCAGTGAGGTCGGTGGCGCCGGCGACGATCGTGCCCATGATCGCCATCCCGATCGCCGATCCGAAGTTGCGGAAGGTCTGGATCACGCCCGAGCCCTGGCCGCGCAGCTCGTCCGGCAGGCGGTTGAGGGCGTCGGTGTTGAGCGGCGAGAAGATGAGGCCGAAGCCGGCGCCGGTTAGCAGCATCCCGATCAGCGTTTCCGGATGGCTGAGTTCGGAGAGCTCGCCGCCCCAGACGATCATCCCGATCGTTCCGAGCAGGAAGCCGACCGCAACCGGTTTCTTGGCCCCGAACTTGTCCATCCAACCGCCGCCGATCCGCGCCGCGACGAAGAAGGAATAGAACATCGTCAGGATCGAGAAGCCGGCTTGGGTTGGTTCCTGGCCGACCGCCACCTGGAAGTACATGCTGCCGAAGAAGAAGACGGCGAGCCAGGGGCCGAAGGCGAGGAAGGTGAGCAGGTTGTCGACCGCGAACGGCCGGTTGGCGATCATCGCGTTGACGTCGATCAGCGGGTCCTCGGTTTTGCGCTCGACCGAGACGAAGGCGGCGAGGACGATGAGCCCGGCGACGATCGAGCCGATCGTCGCCGGGCTGTCCCAGCCCCATTCGGTCGATTGCTGGATGCCGAGCACGGTCAGGCCCATGCCGAGCACGATCAGGACGGCGCCGCGGACGTCGACCTTGGCCGGGCGTTTGATGTCGTTGAGCTTGATGAAGTGGAACTCGACCAGCGAGAGCAGGGCGACCGGGACGTTGATCCAGAAAATCGCCCGCCAGGTCCAGAACTCGGTCAGGTAGGAGCCGGCGACCGGGCCGATCGCCGTGAACAGGCCGGCGACGATGAAGAAGATCGCCAGGCCTTTGCCGCGCTCGTTGCCGGGAAAGGCGTCGAGTACCAGCACCGTCGCCGAGGGGATCAGCATGCCGGCGCCGACGCCTTGGAGGAGGCGGAAGAGGACCAGCCAGGCGACCGAGATCCCGCCGCCGTCGGGGACCAGACCGCACATCAATGAGCTGAGGGCGAAGACGATCACGCCGGTCTTGACGATGCGTTTGTGCCCGAAGATGTCTCCGAGCTTGCCGCCGAGCGCGACGAAGGCGGCGGTGGAGAGGGCGTAGGCGGTGACCAGCCACTGCACTGCGGTCTCCGAGAGGTGCAGGTCGCTCTGGATCGTCGTCGCCGAGATGCTGACGATCGTGAAGTCGATCATCACCATCGCCATCGCCGGGACGAGGGGCCAGAGGACGCGGTAGCGCTGGTATTCGGTGGGCATGTTCACATCCTCGACTGGGGGTGGGCTCGACGCGCGGAAACTCTACGCACCGGTTCGGCGACCGCGGACGACTGTCGTAAAACCGCGGATGGCTGTCATAAGATCTGCCGATGCGCTCCGCGCTCGTCGGCGTCATCTCACTCTTCGCGCTCGCGATCGCGGCGCCCGGCGCCGCCGCGGCGGTCAGCTCCAGCTTCGACGGCGGCTCGAAAACGCTGACCGTGACGAGCGACGCCGGCAGCGACACGATCGCCGTCACCTGTCCGGTCGCGAACCTGCTGGTCAACGGGGCCAATCCCTCGAGCGGCGCGCTCCCCTGCTTTGGTGTGGGCGCTCCCAGTGCGCTGGTCCTGGTCGGCAACGGGGGCGCCGACACGCTCGACGTCAGCGCCCTCGAAGGCCTCACGCTCAACACCGTGTCGCTGGACGGCGGCGAGGGCGACGACGACCTGCGCGGTGTCTATCTCGCCTCCACCACCCAGGTGGTCTCGCTCCTTGCCGGCGCCGGCAACGATCTGCTTAGCCCCAACTCGAGCGATGCGGCCCGCGGCGGCGCCGGTGACGACCGCATCGACGGCCCGGTGCAGGAAGGTGGCTCCCTCGACGGGGAAGCCGGCAACGACACTTTTGCCCTGACGCTGCCGAGCGCTTCGCCGGTGAGCTTCGCCTTCGCTCCCTCCAGCGCCGGGCTGTCGATCTCGGCGCCCGGTTCAACGGCGGCGATCCTGCCCTGGGTCTCGATCGAGGTGGTCGACCTCACGCTCAACGATGGCGCCCAGACGGTCGACGGCAGGAACTTCTCAGGCAGCCTGCGGGTGCAGGCGCAGGGCGGGGCCGACACGATCTACGGCACCGCGCTCGGTGACCAGCTCGACGGCGGCAGCGGCAACGACTTCATCGAAGGCGGTGGCGGCGCCGACGTCTTCCAGGGCGGCACCGGCCTCGATCTCCTGCACGCCCGTGACGGGACCGCCGACAGCGGCGACTGCGGCGCCGACGAGGACACGCTGGTGGCCGATCGGATCGACGCCGTCGGCGGCTGCGAGCGGATCGACCTTCCGCTTCTCCTCGACAAAACGAAGCCGAAACTGAAGCTGAAGCGGGCGACGCTCGCGAGGCAGAACCTGCGGCTGCCGATCTCCTGTCCCAAGAGCGAGGTCCGCTGCGCCGGCCTGCTCACGCTGGCCGGTCTCGGGAAGCTCGACGGCAAGCAGGTTCGCGTGAAACTCGGCACCGTCGCCTTCAAACTCAAAGGCGGCAAGTCGAAGACGCTGACCCGCGCGGTTTCTGCCCAGAAGCGGCAGGCCCTGCGCGGCCTCGACGAAGTGCGCCTGCGGGTCAAATTCGACGTGCTCGACGCCTCCGGCAACCGGGCCCGGGGCAGCAAGCGCGTCAGCTTGAAGCTCTAGCTCAGCGGGCGACGCTGGCGAACTCGTTGACGACCTCGGTCAGCTGTAGGCCGATCTGCTCCCAGGCGTAGAGGCCGACCACCTCGCCGCGGGCCCGTTGGCCGCGCAGCCGCCGGTCCTCCGGGCCGTTGACCGCCGCGGTCATCGCCCCCGCCAGCGCAGCGGCATCGTCGGGCGGGACCAGCCAGCCGGTTTCGGGGTCGTCGACGATCGCCGCCGGGCCGCCGCGGTCGACCGCGATCACCGGCAGCTCGCAAGCCATCGCCTCGACCAGGACCTGGCCGAACTGCTCGTGGACCGAGGCGTGGACGAGGAGGTCGGATGCGCGGAGGAATTCGGGCAGGTCAGCGTGCGAGTGCCAGCCGGCGAGGAAGACGTCGGGGCAGCCGACCCGCTCGATCGTCTCGACCGGGTGCTCGCCCTCCCACTCGCCGGGGTGGCCGCCGAGCAGGACCAGCGCGACGGGTTCACGGAAGCGCGGGCGGGCTGCGGCGAAGGCCTCGATCAGCAGCGGCAGACGCTTGATCTCGGTGAAGCGGCCGACGTAGACCATGACGGTGCCCTCGAGGGCGGCGAGGTCGGCGTCGCCGTAGGCGACGCTGCCGGCCGGGGAGCCCGGCCGCCATCCCTGGGGGCGCTCGACCAGTTGCCGGCGCCAGTGGGTGCGGCGGTCGATCGCCCGGGGCGTAAAGCTCGGGTCGAAGCCGTTGGGGGCGCAGGTGAAGCGCTCGGGGTCGAGCTCCAGGGCGGCCGCGGCGCGCTCCCTGCCCGCCGGGTTGCTGACGACGATGCGGTCGCAGTCGGCGGCCCAGTCGCGGATCCGCGTGGCCCAGGCCTCGGCGTGGCTCCAGCCCGGCGGCGGCCCGGCGGCGATCTGCTCGAGCATCAGCAGCTCGGTGCCGTGGACGTGGCCGAGCACCGGCACCCCGGGGAAGGCACGGGCGGCCGCCTCGTTGATCGGGGTCAGGTGGTGCAGGTAGAGGAGGTCGGCCGCGCCGGCGCCGGCGCTGTCCAGCTCCCTGATCCAGGACTCGACCTGGATCTCGTAGGCCTCGTCGTCGAGGCTGGCGAGCACCGGGTCCTCGGCCCCGGGCCGGTCCTCGTAGGACCCGTGCATCGGCGCCGTTCCGGTCGGCCCCGGGAAGCGGAGCGGTTCGGAGCTCATCAGGGCGGGCGTGAAGTCGGTCGTGCGCAGATCGAGGCCCGCGTAGAAGCTCCGGGCCTCCGCGTGCTCGCCGAGATCCGAACGCGACCCGGAGAGGACGGTTACCTCGAGCTCGTTGCGTGTGAACTCCCGCGCCAGGGCCCTGCAGACGTGGGCGGAGCCGCCGCGGGGATAGAAGTAAATGCCCATCAGCAGCTTGTTCGGAGTAAAGGGCATCTACACCGAGGCTACCCCCCGCACCTAATCGCGATGCCGTTCAGTGCGCGACGAACCGCAGGGCGGTGGCGACCTCGCGCCCACCGACGAGCTCCAGTCCGTGCTCCTCCCGCGGCGTGTTGACGAGCTCCCCGTCGAGCACCAGCGACGCCGAGCCGCCGCCGTCGAGGTTGATCGCCTCCTCGGCGCCGAACCCGACCATCGCCGCCGCCAACTCGGCCATCGTCAGGCCCGCCTCCTCGTCGGCGCGGCCCTCGCAGACGATCGCGATCAGCTCCCGTTGGTTGAGGCCGAGGGCGGCGCGCGGATAGCGGCCCTCGGTTATGTCGGAGTCGAACTGCCGCGCGCCCGCCGAGAAGCCCTCGGCGTCTTCGCCGCGGCGGATCAGCGGTTGCCCGGCGGCGACGAGCATCGGCCCCGCCTGCAGCAGGTCGCCGTCGGGATCGGCCGGGAGCAGGTGCCGCGCCGCCAGCCGGACCCGGCCGTTCTCGGCGTGGACGCAGGCGCGAAGATCTCCCCACGGCGGATCGAAGGGCGTCGTCGCGAGCGCCCTGCCGGCGATCCGCAGATCTCCCAGCGGCGGCCCGCCGGGGCGCAGGTAGAAGCCGCCGACGATCGCGTGCGCGGCGCCGCTCGCCGCGCACCAGCGCAGCAGGGTCGAACAGGGCTCGAGGGCGGCCACGCGGACCGTGAAGCGGTCGCGCTCGAAGCGGGCGACGTGGACGCTCGTCGCCGCGCCGTCGGCCAGCTCGACCCTGACGCTTTCCAGCTCGGGGGCTATTGCGCCCCGTACTCCCGGTAGGGGTACCACCATTCCTTGCGCTCTATCCGCGACTCCATGTGGACGTGCTTGGTCTCCTGGAAGGCCTCGAGGCCCTCGCGGCCGAGCTCGCGGCCGAGGCCGGACTGCTTGAAGCCGCCGAACGGGCCGGCGTCGTTGTCGGTCAGCGGATCGTTGATCCAGACCGTGCCGGCGCGCAGCGCGCGCATGCAGCGGATCGCGGTCTCGAGGTCGCCGGTGTAGACGTTGGCGCCGAGGCCGAACTCGGTGCCGTTGGCGAGCTCGATTGCCTCGTCGAGCGAGCGCACCGGCACGATCGGGGCGACCGGGCCGAAGGTCTCCTCGCGCAGCAGGGCGCTGTCGGGGGCGGCGCCGACGACGACGGCGGGGGAGAGGAAGTGGCCCTGCTCGGTGCCGCCGCGGTCGCCGCCGACGAGGATCTCGGCGCCGGCCGCGCTTGCAGCTTCGAGTTGGGCAACCACCTTGGACCGCTGCGGGTCGGAGACCATCGGGCCGATGTCGGTGGAGACCTCGAAGGGGTCGCCGAGGACGAGTCCCCGGGTGTGCTCGACCATGGCGTCCACGTACTCGTCGAAGACCTCCTCCATCACGTAGAAGCGCTCGGCCGAGGTGCAGACCTGGCCGGCGTTGAGGAAGGCGGCCCAGGCGCCGCCGCGGGCGGCGACCTCGAGCTGGGGGGCGACGTCGGCGCAGACGATGAAGGCGTCCTTGCCGCCCATCTCCAAGTTCATCCGCGCCATCCGGCCGCTGCAGGCGGCGGCGACCTTCTTGCCGGTCGCGACCGAGCCGGTGAAGGCGATGCAGTCGACGTCGGGGTGCTCGGCGAGCGCGGCGCCGACCTCGCCGGCGCCGGCGATCAGGTTGACGACGCCGGCTGGCAGGTGGGCGAAGGGCTCGGCCAGCATCAGGGTCGAGAGCGGGGTCAGCTCCGAGGGCTTGCAGACGACGCAGTTGCCGGCCGCCAGCGCCGGCGCCACCTTCCAGGCCAAAAGCAGCAGCGGGTAGTTCCAGGGGACGATGCAGCCGACGACGCCGAGCGGGTCCTTGACCACCAGCGCCAGCTGGGTCGCCTCGATCGGCGGGATCACCCGGCCGGCGTGGTCGCGGCCGATCTCCGCGTAGTAGTCGAACGCCGCCGCCGTCCACTCCAGCTCGTCGCGGTTCTCGATCAGCGGCTTGCCGCCCTCGGCGGTCATCGCCCGCGCCAGCTCCTCGCTGCCCTCGCGCAGCCGTCGTGCCACCTCGTGCAGCAGGTCGCAGCGCTCGCCGGCGGGCATCCGCGCCCAGTTCTGCCAGGCCTCGCGGGCGGCGGCGACGGCGGCGTCGACCTGTTCTGGCGAGGCCGCCGCGACCTCGGCGATCGTCTCCGTGGTGAACGGATTCTCGACTGCGATCGCGGCGCCGGCGCCCGCGACCTGCTCGCCGCCGATCAGCAGCGTCGTGGTCAGGGCGTCGTCGGCGGCCATCGTGCGCGACCAGGCTACCTGGCGTCGCGCTTGGTCACCGCTTCTTAACAACGTAAATTTGTCGCTTGGCAACGAGCGACTTCGCACCGGTTGGCGCCGAGCAGGCGTCGGGCTTCCGCTTCGAACACTGGGCGGCGGTGCGCTGGTGCGCGCTCGGGCTGTACTTCGGGGCGCTTGCTCTCTGGACCGCCCACTACGGGATCCCGGTCCAGCGCGAGCTGGTGATCGCTTGGGTCTGCGGGGCGCTGGCGGTGGTCTCGATCGGCCGCCCGCCGCGGCAGATCCTGCAGCTGGCGCTCGACTGGCTGCCGATCGTCGCCGTGCTGATGGTCTACGACTTCACCCGCGGCGCCGCCGACTCGTTCGGCATCGGGGTCAACTTCACCCCGATGATCGACTTCGACAAAGTGCTGTTCTTCGGCGAGACGCCGACCGAATGGCTGCAGACCCAGCTCTACGAGCCGAACGTCGTCCACTGGTACGACGTCGCCTTCACCCTCGTCTACACCTCCTACTTCATCACCCCGTTCGCGCTCGCCGGCTGGCTCTGGGCGCGCGAACGGCTCGCCTTCCTGCGCTTCGCCAAGCGCCTGGTGACGCTGATGCTGGCCGGACTCGCCACCTACATCCTCTTCCCGGCGGCGCCGCCGTGGATGGCGGGGGAAATGGGCCTGCTGGAGGAAGTCCACCGCACCACCGCCCAGGGCTGGGAGGTGCTCGGGGTCGGGACCGCGGGCTGGTTCTCGAAGGGCCAGGGGCTCGGCAACCCGGTTGCCGCCGTGCCCTCGTTGCACGCGGCCCTGGTCGCCCTCGTTGCCCTCTTCCTCTGGAGCCGGGTGCGGCCCTGGGCGCGCGGGCTGCTGCTGCTCTACCCGTTGGCGATGGGGGTGACGCTGATGGCGACCGGCGAGCACTACTTCTTCGACGTCCTGCTCGGCTGGATCTACGCCGGCGCGGTGATGGTCGGCTGGGCCCGATGGGAAGCGCGCCCCTCGCGGTGGCGGCTGCCCACCCATTCGCAGCGGTCTTAAACATCCCGGTTCGCCCTCCTGGAGATCTGACAGGGACCCGCGGCACCGCTCGGATCCGGCCCCGGGAGCCGATCTAGGCTCGCTTCGACCCCTTCGAAAGTGAGACACCGTGGACGACTTCTTTGCCGGCTTCGACCAGCCGGTCACCGCCCCGCTGTACCCCGACCCGCCCTACTACTACCGAGGCGCGAAAGTAATCCTCGGCATCTACCAAGCCGACACCGAGAGGGTCGTCAAGCACCTGCCGCCGGGGGTGAGCGCCGCCACCGACCCGGTCACCTGCATCGCCTGGGTCTGCAACTACCCCTTCACGACCTTCGGCACCTATAACGAGACGATCATGATCGTCCAGGTCGAGTTCGAGGGCGAGACCTACCTCTACTGCCCGTTCATCTACCTCGACGCCGACGCTCCGATGGCGGCAGGCCGCGAGCTCTGGGGCTGGCCGAAGAAGCTGGCCGACTGCAGGTTCGACTTCGGCGGCCCCGGCCCGGGTTTCCGGGAGGGAATCCAGTTCACCACCGAGCGACCGACCGGCAAGCGCCTGCTGACGGTGACGATGAACCCGGAACGGCCGGCGACGATGGAGGACGTTGGCGCCACCCCGCACCTGACCCTGCGCTACATCCCCGGGGCCGAGGAGGGTGCGCCGCCGAGCGTCTGCGAGCTGATCGCCACCGCCCCGGAGACGGTCCCCTGCCTCGCCGCCGACGGCACCCCGGACATCTGGAGCGGCCGCTGCATGGTCAGCATGGACTCGCCCTCGGCCGCCGACCCGCTCCAGGACATGGCGCCGACGGCGATGATCGGCGGCATCTACGGGACCTTCGACTGGACCCTGCCGCAGGGCAGGGTCGTGCACGACTACCTGGCCTAAGCCGGGCGCAGACCGTCGGCCGGGATCGACGGTCGGCCGGGTTGCACCCTCGCTGCAGACACGACCCGAGATTAAAGCCTCGGTAGGGGATTGGCCGATCTATCCAAAATGGACGGACACAGCGACCGCTTGCGCGCGATCATCGCCACCCAAACCGAGATCGCCGCCTGCGACCTCAACCTGCTGACGACGATGCAGCTGATCGCCGAGCGCAGCCAGGAACTGACCCGCGCCAGCGGCGCCGTGGTCGAGATCGCCGAGGGCGACGAGATGATCTACGAGGTGACCACCGGCGACGCAACTCCTTATCTCGGTATGCGCCTCAAGCAGGCCGAGAGCCTCTCCGGGCTCTGCGTTGCCGAAGGGCGCCTGCTGCGCAGCGACGACACCAGCGTCGACTCGCGCGTGGACCGGGAGGCCGCCAGGCAGGTCAACGCCGCTTCGATGATCTGCGTGCCGCTGGTCCATCGCCGCGTCACCGTAGGCGTCCTCAAGGTCTACTCGGATCTGGCCAACAACTTCGACGACGACGACGTCGAGGCGCTCGAACTCCTGACGGGTGTGATCAGCGCTCACATCGCCCACGCCAGCGGCTTCGAGGTCGAGGCCCACGACAGCCGCCACGACTCGCTCACCGGCCTGCCCAACCGCCGCGCCTACGAGGAGCGGCTCGCGGTCGAGACCTCGCGGGCGACGCGCTACCGCCAGCCGCTCTCGATCTGCCTGCTCGACCTCGACGGGTTCAAGGCCGTCAACGACCGCTTGGGCCACCCGGCCGGCGACGAGGTTCTCCGCCACGTCGCCCGGCTGATCGACGAATCGCGTGTCGCCGACGACGCCTTCCGGATCGGCGGCGACGAGTTCGCGATCCTGATGCCCCACACCGATCCCGCCGAGGCCCGCCGCGGCGCCGAGCGCCTCGCCCAGGACATCGCCGCCGCCAGGCTCGGCGACGGCTCCGTCGGCGTTTCCTTCGGAATAGCGCCGGCGACAGAGGACCCCGAGAGGTCCCATCTGGCCGCCGACGCCAACCTGCTGCGAGCCAAGGACCGCCTCTACGGGCAGTCCAACGGGGACTAGGAGGGACTAGCCCTCCTAGGAGGGCTAGTCCCTCCTAGGAGGCGAGCAGCTCTTCCAGGCGGTCGTAGGTTTCGCCCATGCCGCCCTCCATTCCCGCCCCCAGCATTCCGTCCCGTTCCTCGGCGGCGTAGAAGGTCGAGGTGGTGACGATGCGGGTGCGACCGTCGCCGAGGTCCTCGAACTCGGAGGAATCGACCGAGACGTAGCCCGGCATCCCGTCCCACTCGAAGGTCTGGACGATCCGCTCGGGCGCGGTGACCTCGCGGTAGGTGCCGCGGAAGACGATCGTGCCCTCCGGGCTCTCGCAGCGAAAGCGCCAGTCGCCGCCGGTGACCGGGTCCATCTGCTCCACCACCGTGGTGTCGACGCGCCGGCCCCACCACTGCGGAACCAGCTCCGGGTCGGTGTAGGCGGCGAAGACTCGCTCGCGGGGCGCGTCGAAGGTGCGCTCGGAGTGGATTTCGCGCTCGCCCTTTGCGGTCACGGTCAGCTTGTTCCGTTGGTCGGTGCTCATGATTCGTCTCCTTTGTTCTGTTCGCGGTCTTGGCGTTCGAGCAGCTCCCCGAGCCGGTCGAGGCGCTCGTCCAGCATCCGTCGGTAGGTCTCCGTCCACTCGCGGACGTCGTCGAGGCGGCGCGGGCCGATCTCACAGCGCCGCGTCCGCCCGACCTTCTCCGTTCTCACCAGCTCGGCTTCCTCGAGTACCCGGACGTGCTTCTTCATCCCGGTCAGCGAGATCCCGAACGGCTGCGCCAGCTCGGTGATGCTCGCGGCGCCCTGGCTGAGGCGCTCGAGGACCGCACGGCGAGTCGGGTCCGCGAGCGCGGCGAAGGTCCGGTCGATCTGTTGATACTGAACCATTAGGTTCAGTATCGCAAAAAACGGGGAGATGCGCAAGGTGGGGTAGGGTCGCGGCGCCGTGGGTGCCTCACCGATCGACTCCTATCTGCAGCGCCTGCACGAGCGCTGGGCGGCCGATCGCTCCGGCGCCGTCGCCGACTACATCCCGCCGCTCGCCGACGCCGACCCGGACTGGTTCGGGATCGCGATCGCCACCACCGACGGCCACTGCTACGAGGTCGGCGACTCGCGCCGCCCGTTCACGATCCAGTCGATCTCCAAGCCCTTCACCTACGGCCTGGCGCTGGCCGACCTCGGCGCCGCGGCGGTCGACGCCAAGGTCGGGGTCGAGCCCAGCGGCGACGCCTTCAACTCGATCAGCCTCGCCCCCGACAGCGGTCGGCCGCTGAACCCGATGATCAACGCGGGGGCGATCACCTCGGCCTCGCTGGTCGCCGGCGCCGACCCGGCCGAGCGGGAACGGCGGATCGTGGCCGCCTATGGTGCCTTCGCCGGCCGTGAGCTCGCGGTCGATGCCCCCGTCTATGAGTCCGAGCGCGACACCGGCCACCGCAACCGCGCGATCGGCCACATGCTGCGCGGCTTCGGGATTCTCGAGGACGATCCCGAGACCGCCCTCGACCTCTACTTCCGCCAGTGCTCGGTCGCGGTCGATTGCCGCGACCTCAGCCTGATGGCGGCGACTCTCGCCAACGGCGGCGTCAACCCGCTCAGCGGCGAGCGGGCGCTGGCCCGCGAGCACGTCGACCGGGTGCTGAGCGTGATGACGACCTGCGGCATGTACGACTCGGCGGGGGAGTGGGTGGTCGACGTCGGTATGCCGGCCAAGAGCGGCGTCGCCGGCGGCGTCCTCGCGGTGCTGCCGGGCCAGCTCGGGATCGCCGTCTTCTCGCCGCCTCTGGACCCGCACGGCAACAGCGTCCGCGGGATCGAGGTCTGCCGCCAGGTCTCCGAGGACCTCGACCTGCATCTGCTCCACGTCGCCCGCTCTTCGCGCTCGGCGGTGCGCCGCACCTACACCGTCGCCGACGTCCCTTCGCGCCGGCGCCGCCCCGAGGGCCAGTGCGACGTGCTCGAGTGGGTCGGCAAGCGCGGCCTCGTCCACGTCCTCCACGGCGACCTCGTCTTCGCGGCGATGGAGAGCGTGATCCGCGACATCGTCGAGCGGGTGGAGGAGATTGAGATCGCCGTGATCGACCTCACCGAGGTGACCGAGATGGACCTCGCCGCCGCGCGCCTGCTGGCGGCGCTGGGGACCTGGCTGGAGGAGGAGGGGACGGCGCTGGCGGTCGTCTCCCCCGCCCATAGCGACCTGCTGGAGCGGATTGCGACGGAGGGGTTCGAGCTCTTCACCGATCTCGACGCCGCCACCGAGTGGTGCGAGGAGCGCTTGCTGGCCGCCCACGGTGGCGTCGTCGCGAGCGCGGAGCGGGTGGCGCTGGTCGACCACCGGCTCGCCCGCGGCCTCGATGCGGCGATGTTCGGCCGCCTGGAAGCGGTGCTGACGCCGCGTCGGTTCAGCGCCGGCGAGACGATCTTCGCCGCCGGAGACCCGGCGCAGGAGATCTTCCTGCTCGTCGCCGGCGAGGTCACGGTCGCGATCGACGTGCGGGGGGAGCGCCGGCGGCTGGCGACCCTGAGCCCGGGCCTCTCCTTCGGCGAGATCGCGCTCGCCGAGGTTCCCGCCCGCCCGGTCGACGTCCGCGGCGAGGGCGACGGCGAATGCCTGGTGCTGAGCGTCGAGGACTTCGACCGGCTCGGCGCCAGCGACCCGACCCTGCAGACGGCGCTGATGCGCAACCTGCTGATCAGCTTCTACGAAACGATCGGCCGGATGACTCGCGAGATCGGCTCGCTCGGCCGCTAGCTGATTGATCCACGTCCTTCGGAGTCGGGGTGTGGCGCTTTTTGACCCCCATGGGATCAGAAGTCGCCACGGTCGTAGTGGCGCCCGTGGCCGCCGAGTTCCGGCCGACGCGACGTGGCTGGAGGAATCACAATCGGGGACGTGCACGCCGCCGAGCAACTCGCCGAGTGGTCCTGGGCCCTGCGCTACGAGCAGATCCCCGCCGAGGTCACCGCTGCGGCGAAGCTGCACATCCTCGACGCGGTTGGCTGCGGGCTGGCCGCGCTCGCCCTCGACCAGCTCGGTGCGGCGCGGGCGGTGGCCCTGGAGATGGGTGGCGAGCCCGAGGCAAGCGGGTTAGGGCTGCCGAGGCGGGTGGGAGCCGGTCCGGCAGCGCTCGCCAACGGCTCGATGATGCACGCGCTCGATTTCGATGACACCCACGAAACCGCGATCGTCCACTCCAGCGCCGTTGTTGTCGCGACCGTGCTCGCGGTGGGTGAGGCGCGCGGATCCACCGGCGCCGAGGCGATCGCCGCCGCCGTCGCCGGCTATGAGGTCGGCTCGCGGATCGGGCTCGCCAATCCCGGTGAGATGCACCGCCGCGGCTTCCACCCGACCTCGGTCTGTGGCGTCTTCGCCGCCGCCGCGGCCGCGGCCCGGCTGCGTGGGCTCTCGGCCGAGCAGACCGCGAACGCGCTGGGGATCGCCGGCAGCCAGGCCTCGGGGCTGATGGAGTTCCTCGCCGACGGCTCGCAAACCAAGCCCTTGCACGCGGGCTGGGCCGCCTTCGCCGGGATCACCGCCGCCGCTCTCGCCGCCCATGGCGCCACCGGCCCGGCCAGCGTGCTCGAGGGCCGCTTCGGGTTACTCGCCTCCCACCTCGGCGAGTTCGATGCCGGTGCGCTTACGGCTGAGCTCGGCTCGCGCTGGGAGACGCTGGCGATCGCCTTCAAGCCCTACCCGTCCTGCCACGCCAGTCACGCCGTCCTCGACGCCGTGCGCAACGCCGGGATCACGGCCACGGACCAGGGTGAGATCGTCGCTCTCGTCCCCGGCGCGGTCGCGGTCGAGTTGGTTCTGGAGCCGGCCGCGCGCAAGCTGCGTCCGGCCACCCCTTACGACGCCAAGTTCAGCCTTCCCTACTGCATCGGGGCGCTGCTGGTTCACGACGAGCTCGGGATCGAGGCCTTCATGCCGGAGGCGATCGCCGACGAGCGGGTGCTCGCGATCGCCGCCCGCGTCTCCTACGAGGTATTCGAGTTCGAGGGCGGCAACGAGCTCTCCGGCGGCGTCCGTGCCAGCGTCGGCGGTCGGCCGGTCGAGGCGACGGTGCTGCGCCCGCGCGGCGGGCCGGCGAACCCGATCGAGGACGAGGAGTTGCACGCCAAGTTCCGCCGCAACGCGGCGCCGGCGCTGGGGGCGGAGCGGGCCGACGGCCTGCTGGCAAAGTTGGATTCCCTCCAGGACCGCCCGGTCGCCGAGGTCGCCGCGGGACTGGCGCCGAATACGATCGTCGCGTGAGCGCCGATCCCACCACCGACCTCGTCCTCGCCCAGCGCCGCGGCGCCGTGCTCGTCCTCACCCTGAACCGTCCCGACCGCCTCAACGCCTGGACCGACGAGCTCGAGGCCCACTACTTCGAGCGGCTCGACGCCGCAGAAGCCGACCCCGAGGTGCGGGCGATCGTCCTCACCGGTGCCGGGCGCGGCTTCTGCGCTGGCGCCGACTTCGATGTGCTCGAGGAGGCGACCGGTGGGGAACGCGGTGCGTCGATCGTCAATCGGACGCGCCCGCGCAACCTGCCGCTGACCCTGCGCAAGCCGCTGATCGCGGCGATCAACGGGCCCGCCGCCGGGCTCGGCCTGGTCGAGGCGCTCTACTGCGACGTCCGCTTCTGCGTCCCCGGCGCCAAATTGACCACCGCCTTCAGCCGCCGCGGCCTGGTCGCCGAGTACGGCCTCGCCTGGCTCCTGCCGCGCCTGGTCGGGACCAGCCGCGCCCTCGACCTGCTGATGTCGGCCCGGGTCGTGCTCGGCGACGAGGCGCACGCGATCGGCCTCGTCGACCGTCTGGCCGAGCCCGAGGACGTGCTGGAGCAGGCGGTCGCTTACGCCGCCGACCTCGCCGCCAACTGCTCTCCGACCTCGATGGCGATCGTCAAACGCCAGATCTTCGACGGGCTCGACCAGAGCTTCGCCGAGTCCTACGCCGATTCCGAGCGGCTGATCGCCGAGTCCTTCGATCGGCCCGACGCCGGCGAGGGCGTCAACAGCTACCTCGAGAAGCGCCCGCCCGCCTTTCCGCCGCTGGTCTAGACGACCCAGGTGTCGCCGGAGCGCAGCAGCTCGTTGACGTCGTCGAGCGTGGCGTGGGTGTGGGACGCGAGCAGGTCGGCCTGGCGCTCGGAGCCGTAGACCGCGCGCTTGACGTCGCGGAAGACGCCGATCGGGGTCGGGCCGGTGGGGCTGTCGGCGAGGCGGGCGAGGGCGGTGGCGTGGCTGGGATCCTCGAGGTGCGCGTCGTGGACGACGAGCGCAGCCTCGCCGACGTCGGCCACCTCGACCACTTCGAGGCCGCCGTCGGCGGAGCGGACGACGCCGCGCTCGTTCTCGGCCCCGAAGCGGATCGGCTGGCCGTGCTCGAGGCGGATCTGGTTGTCGGCGCCGCCCTTGCCGCGGACGGCGTCGAAGGCGCCGTCGTTGAAGACGTTGCAGTTCTGGTAGATCTCGACGAAGGAGGCGCCGGGGTGCTCGGCGGCGGCACGCAGGGTCTCGGTGAGGTGCTTCTTCTCGACGTCGATCGTGCGGGCGACGAAGGAGGCGTCGGCGCCGAGCGCCAGCGCCAGCGGGTTGAAAGGGTGGTCCTCGGAGCCGAACGGCGTCGACTTGGTGATCTTGCCGGTCTCCGAGGTCGGCGAGTACTGGCCCTTGGTCAGCCCGTAGATCTGGTTGTTGAACATCAGCAGCTTGATCGGGACGTTGCGGCGGAGGGCGTGGATCAGGTGGTTGCCGCCGATCGAGAGCGAGTCGCCGTCGCCGCTGACGACCCAGACCGAGAGGTCCTCGCGGCTGGTGGCGATCCCGGTCGCCAGCGCCGGCGCGCGGCCGTGGATGCCGTGCATCCCGTAGGTGTCCATGTAGTAGACGAAGCGACCGGCGCAGCCGATCCCGGAGATGAAGACCGTTTTCTCCGGCGGCACCCCGAGTTCGGGCATCAGCGCCTGGACCGAGGCGAGGATCGCGTAGTCGCCGCAGCCCGGGCACCAGCGCGTTTCCTGTCCCGACTGGAAGTCCGCCTTGGTCAGCGTCGCGACGGCGCCGCTGCCGTTTCCGTCCCCGTTTCCCTTGCGCTCGTGTTCGCTCATTCGATCTGCTCCAGTGCGGCCCGCTCCAGCTCTTCGGCCAGGATCGGCAGGCCCTCGACTTTGTTGTAGCCGATCGCGTCGACCAGGTAGCTGGTCGCGGATCAGGCTCAGCAGCTGGCCGGTGTTGAGCTCGGGGATCAGGACCTTGGGATAGGCGCGGACGACCTCGCCGGTGTTGGCCGGCATCGGATCGAGCTGGCGCAGGTGCGCGGTCGCGACCGGGAGGCCGCGGTTGCGGAGGCGGCGGGCGGCGGCGCCGATCACGCCGAAGGTCGAGCCCCAGCCGAGCACCAGCAGCTCGGCGCCCTCGTCGGCGTTGACCTCCAGCAGCGGCAGCTCCGCGGAGAGCTTGACCAGCTTGTCGGCGCGCAGCTTGGTCATCAGCGCGTGGTTGTCGCCGTCGTAGCTGACCTTGCCGGAGCCGTGCTCCTTCTCCAGTCCGCCGAGCCGGTGCTGGAGTCCGGGCGTGCCGGGGATCGCCCAGGGCCGGGCGCCGTGATCGTCCCGCAGGTAGGGGAGGAACTCGTCGCCGGCGTTGGGCTCGGTCGTGAAATCGGGGTCGATCTCGGGCAGGTCGGCGGCGTCCGGCAGGCGCCAGGGCTCCGAGGAGTTGATCAGGAAGCCGTCGGCGAGCAGGATCACCGGGGTCCGGTAGCGGACCGCGATCCGCACCGCTTCGATCGCCGAGTCGAAGCAGTCGGCGGGCGTGCAGGGCGCGATCACCGGCAGCGGCGACTCCCCGTGGCGCCCGTGGATCGCCATCAGCAGGTCGGACTGTTCGGTTTTCGTCGGCAGCCCGGTCGAGGGACCGGCGCGCTGGACGTCGATCACGACCAGCGGCAGCTCCAGCGCCACCGCCAGGGCGATCGTCTCCGACTTCAGGTCCATCCCCGGCCCGCTGGTCGCGGTCACCCCGAGCTTGCCGCCGAAGGAGGCGCCGAGCGCCATGTTGGCGGCGGCGATCTCGTCCTCGGCCTGGACCGTGCGGACGCCGAAGCGGTCGTGGCGGGCGAGCTGGTGGAGCAATTCGGAGGCGGGCGTGATCGGGTAGCCGCGAGTAGAAGAGCTGCAGGCCGCTGCGGACGCTGGCCGCGACCAGGCCCATCGCCAGCGCGTTGGCGCCGTTGACGTTGCGGTACTCGCCCGAGTCCAGCGGCGCCGGCGCCACTTCGGTCGGGGTCGCCGTGATCTCGATCGTGTCGGCGAAGTTGTAGCCCGCTTTGACGGCGGCGATGTTGCCGGCCATGATCGCCGGCTTGGCGGCGAACTTGGCTTCCAGCCAGGAGATCGTCGCCTCGATCGGCCGCCCGTACATCCACGAGATCAGACCCAGGGCGAAGAGGTTCTTGGTCCGCTGCGCCTCGGCCGGTTTCAGCCCTTCGATGTCGTCGGTGGCGCGGGTGGTCAACGTCGTCATCGGCACCTGCAGGACCTGGTAGTCCTCGACCGTGCCGTCTTCGAGCGGGTTGACCTCGCCGTAGCCGGCCTTACGGAGGTTGGCGGCGGTGAAGGCGTCCTCGTTGACGATCAGGGTGCCGCCCGCCTCGAGCGCCCCGAGGTGCGTTTTCAGCGCCGCCGGGTTCATCGCCACCAGCGTGTTCGGGTGGTCGCCCGGGGTGAGGATGTCGCGCGAGGCGAAGTGGATCTGGAAGGCCGAGACTCCGCCCGGGGTGCCGGCCGGGGCGCGGATCTCAGCCGGGAAGTCGGGCAGGGTAGAGAGGTCGTTGCCGACGTGCGCGGTGGCGGCGGTGAAACGGTCGCCGACCAGCTGCATACCGTCACCCGAATCCCCGGCGAACCGGACGATTACGGTCTCTGGCTTCTTCGAAGTCGTGGTCACAGCTTGTCTGGCGCCTCCCTGATCACCAAACGCTCGCAACGATAGGGAGGTGCGGTGCTCCCCGCAAGGGTGTTTGACCGTTGCGCTTATAGGCTCGTCCAAATGGGAGGCGATCGCAGCGCAGCCGTGGTTGGGGCCGGGATCGGCGGTCTTGCTGCCGCGATCGCGCTGGGCCGCGCCGGATTCGAGGTCACGGTCTACGAGGCGTCGCCCGAGCACCGGCCGCTGGGGGCGGGGCTCTCGATCTGGCCGAACGGAGTGCGGGCGCTGCGGGCACTTGGCCTCGAGCGGTTGCTCGACCAGGGAATCTCCCAGGCCGGAGGCGTCCGCCGCGCCGACGGCTCGATGCTCGCGGGGTTCGGCCCGGGGGCGATCGAGAAGCGCTTCGGCGAGCCGATCCTCGGCCTGCACCGGGTCGAGCTGCACGAGGCGCTGCTCGCCGGCTGCGGCGCCGACCGCGTCCGGCTCGGGATGCGCCTGAGGGCGATCGAGGGCGAGGAGCTCCGATTCGAGGATGGGAGCTCGGCGCGCGCTGAGCTGATCGTCGGCGCCGACGGACTCAACTCGACCGTTCGCGCGGGGCTGCTCGGGGACGGCGAGCCGACCGACGCCGGCATCGTCGCCTACCGCGGCGTCGCCGCGGGCGCGGGCGAGGTGCCGCCGGGAGAGTGGTGGGGGATCGGCAGCGTCGCTGGGCTGCTGCCGCTGCGGGACGGCCGCGTCTACTGGTACTTCGGCTGCCGCGGGGAGGACCGGCCGGGCCGGCTCGACGAGCTGGCCGACGCATACGACGCCGCGGTCGGCGAGGTTGTCGGTCTGACCCCAGCCGACGAGGTCCTCGTCCACCGCCTCTACGACCGCGACCCGGTCGGCTCCTGGAGCCGGGGCGGTGCGACCTTGCTCGGCGACGCCGCCCACCCGATGCTGCCCTTCATCGGCCAGGGCGCCGGCGCGGCGCTGGAGGACGCCGTCGTCCTCGGCGCCGCCGCAGCGCGCAACGGCGACCTCGACGCCGCGCTCGCCGCCTACGAGCAGGCGCGGCTCGAGCGCACCGCGCTCTTCGTGAAGACCTCGCGCCGCGCCGCGGCGGTCGCGCTGCCCCGCTCAGCGCTCGCCCGCCGTCTCCGCGACACGCTGCTCCCGCGCCTCCCCGAATCGATGCGCCTGCGCCAATTCGCCCCTCTGCTCGACTGGTCCTCCTGAGCCCTCCCACAGCGGTACAGGGCGGGCGGAAGGACTTCGCCACCGCGATCCAGATGACGGGCCGGCTCGGCTCGCTCAGCCGAGCTTCGGTGCGGGGCCGGTGATTGCCCCGAAGGCCGCGTCGATCAAGGCCACCAGGTCGAGCGACCCCTTCGAGAGCGCCCAGCTCTCGGTGGCGGCGTCGAGGGCGCCGATCGCGGCGCCGACCAGCGCTTCGGCCCTGACGTCGCCTGGCTCGAGGCCGATCCGTGTCGCCAGGGCGCCGCCGATGAGGTGTTGCCACTGCTCCTGGCGCTCGAGCTGGTGGGCGCGCAAGGAGGGCGTTTCGCGAGTCAGGTTGAGGCGCGCCAACGAACGGCCCGGGTTGCGTTCGTAGTTGGCCAGCGCGGCGTCGAACGAGCGCCGAATCGCCGACCAGGCGTCCTCGCCGGCCGGCCGCTCGGCTAGCGCAGCCGCGATCTCGGCTCCCATCGTCTCCAGGGCGACGAAGACTGCCTCCTCCTTGGAGGAGAAGTAGCGGAAGAAGGTCGCACGGGAGATCCCGGTCGCGGTGGCGACCTCGTCCACGGTGACGTCGTCGAAGCCGCGTTCGGCGAAGACGCTCCAGGCGGTCTCGGCGATCTCGGCCCGGAGCGCGTCGCGAGTACGGGCGCGCAGATCGGGTACCGGGGGGCTCGTCTCGGTCATCCGAGGAGCCTAGACTGAGTCTCTAAAATGAGACTAAAGCTCAGCAGATGAGACGGGTGAGCCCCCAGCTGGTCGAAGCGATCGTCGGCGGTAGATAGTCCGTCCGCGCCAGCGCCGATGCTGTGGGCATGGTTCGTAAGCTCAGCGTCGGCGACACTCTCAACGAGGTCTTTTCCCACTATGGGGCCCACGCCGGCGTGCTGCTGCCGGTCGCTTTCTGGCTCTTCCTCATCGTCGCGATAGTCGACGGCCTCGCCGGCACCAAGCTCGCCCTGCTGCCGCTGGTCATCATCGTCAGCACGATCGTCGGCACGCTCTACCAAGGGATGGTGGTCAACCTCGTCCGCGACGTCCAGGACGGTCGGCGCGACTCCTCGATGGGTGAGCTGATGCGCTCGGCGCTGCCGTTCCTGCTGCCGCTGATCGGCGCCGGCCTCCTGGCCGGAATCGGGGTCGGCATCGGCCTGATCCTGCTGGTCGTCCCCGGCCTCTTCCTGCTGACGATCTGGGCGGTGCTCGCGCCGGTGATCGTGATCGAGGGGCGGGGAGTGCTGGAGGCCTTCGGCCGTTCGCGCGAGCTGGTCCGCGACAACGGCTGGCCGGTGTTCGGCGCCATCGTCGTCGCCTTCCTGATCACCTTCGTCGGCGGCGTGGTCTTCGGCGGGATCGCCGCCGCGATCGCTGACGGACCGCTGCTGCGGATCGTCTTCAGCGCCCTCGCCTCGACGATCACGGCGCCGATCGGCGCCCTCGTCGCCGCGGTCCTCTACTACCGCCTGCTGGCGATCAAGGGGACGCCGACGGCGGACCCGACGGCGCCAGCCGCCCCTCCGGCGTAAGCAGCCCCAGCGCCCGCGGATCGGGTTCGACGACGACGTCGGAGCTGAGGTGCCGCTCGTAGGTGGGCCATCTCAGACCTCGATCTCCGTGGGCGCTCCGATCTGCAGCCAGCGGAAAGCGCCGCTGACCTCGGTCGCGGCGCCCCGCAGCTCGCTCTCGATCGCTTCGCGGCCCTCGCGGAAGTGCTTCCAACCCTCGTAGTGGATCGGGATCGCGGTCTGCGGGTGCAGCTGCCCGCAGAGCTCGACCGCCTCGGCGGCGGTCATCGTGTAGCGCAGGGGTCCCGTGATCGGGAAGCGGACGCCGCCCAGGTGCAGGATCGCGGTGCCGACGTCGAGCCGGTCGGCGACCTCGCGGACGCCGTCGTAGAGGACGGTGTCGCCGGAGATCCAGAGGGCGCCGTGCTCCTGCCCCTCCCAGCTCAGCCCGAAGCCGACCACGTCGCCGACGATCGGCTTGCTCAGCGGCGGCCCATGGCGGCAGGGGGTGGCGGTCACCTCGATCGTCGGCTTGCCCGGTGCTTCCAGGGTCGTCGTCCCCCACGGGGCCAGGCCGCGCGCGTTGGCGGAGTCGAGGCGCTTGGCCCCCGGCACGGTGGTGAGGACGGCGCCGGCGCTGGGCAGCAGCTCCCGTCCGGCCGCGTCGAGGTTGTCCTCGTGATGGTCGTGGCTGAGCAGGACCGCGTCGATCACACCGACCTCGCCGGGCCCGATCGACGGCTCGGTCAGTTTGGTCGATCCCGTTCCCCAGCCGAAGCGGTAGTCGCCGCCGGCGTGGTCGAAGGTGGGGTCGGTGAGGAGGCGCCAGCCACCGAACTCGATCAGCAGCGTGGGGCCGCCGACGTGGGTGAGGCGGACGTTCATGGAGATCCACCAATACCACAGACAGCTGCGCCAGCCGCCGAATTCACCACCGACGTTATTGGGGAACAGGCCTCTACCTGTCGGCCGGTGGGCCGCAACCCGAAAGCGGAGGTCAGTGATGAACGGTTGGGAGGTCGAGGACTAGGACGGCGTCATCGTCGCCGCCCACAACAACCGCCGATGAACTACTTCATCGGCGAGAGCGCCGAAGGCCTGTGGCGATGCTGCCGCGCTGGCGCGAAAGCGAGGCAAGGTCGAGGGGGCCTTCGTCCGTGACAGCCGCACCCAGACTTTTTCCATCTACCGCGACCCGATCCAAGACCTCAAGCTTGGCAGGCCCGCGCGCCGAAACTTCGAGAGGAGCCGGTCGCTGACAACTGCCTAGCGGTGAGTCTGCTCTCGCCCGCGAATATGGCGGGCTAGAGCAGACTCAATGGGCCAGTAGCCCCGCGACGGCCGCCGCGACCCGGCGGCCGCGGGGGGTCAGCTCGTACTCGGTGTGGGGGGGACGGCCGGCGATCAGTCGCCGCTCGACGATCCCCGCCGCCTCGAGCTGCTCGAGGCGCTCGGAGAGGGTCGTCGGCGAGACGCCGGGGAGCGACTGGCGGAACTCGTTGAAGCGGGCGGCGCCGGACGAGCAGGCGTAGATCGTCGCCATCGTCCAGCGCCGCTCGAGCAGGCCGGCGGCCGCGCGCAGCTCGGTCGGGACCGGCTGGCAGCTACGACATCGCGGCGACATCGTCTACGCCACCGCCGCGACGTCCGCTCCGCTTTCCACCGGCTCCAGCGCCAGTCCGAGCACCTCGTCGATGCTCATCACCGGGTGAAAGGTCATCTGCTCGCGCACCTCCTCGGGGACCTCGTCGAGGTCGCCGCGGTTGCGCTCGGGCAGGATCACCTCGGTCAGCCCGGCCGCGTGGGCGGCGAGCACCTTCTGCTTCAGCCCGCCGATCGGCAGCACCCGGCCCTGCAGGGTGACCTCGCCGGTCATCCCCACCGTGTGCTTGACCGGCCGCCCGGAGAGCAGCGAGACCAGCGCCGTGGTCATCGCCGTGCCGGCGCTGGGGCCGTCCTTGGGGATCGCCCCGGCGGGCACGTGGAGGTGGAACTCCCGCTGGAAGCGGCTCGGCTCGATTCCCAGCTCCTCGGCGTGGGAGCGCGCGTAGGAGAGGGCGATCCGCGCCGACTCCTTCATCACGTCGCCGAGCTGGCCGGTCAGCACCAGTCCCTTGTCGCCCTCCATCGCGGTCGCCTCGATGAAGAGGACGTCGCCGCCGGTACCGGTCACCGCCAGGCCGGTCGATACACCCGGGATCGCCGTGCGCTCGACCGACTCCTGGAAGAAGCGCTGGCGGCCGAGCGCGTCGCGCAGGGCCTCGATGTCGAGCACGACCGTGCCGCCCAGTTGGGCACCGGCGGCGATCTTCGTCGCCGCCCCGCGCAGCAGCTTGCCGATCTCCCGCTCGAGCTGGCGCACGCCGGCCTCGCGGGTGTACTCGGAGATCGCGGCCCGGAGAACGTCGTCGCCGACCTCGACCTCGTCCACGCGCAGACCATTGCGCTTCAGCTGCCGCGGCAGTAAGTAGCCCTTGGCGATCGCCAGCTTCTCCTCGGTCGTGTAGCCGTCGAAGGCGATGATCTCCATCCGGTCCAGCAGCGGTGCCGGGATCGTGTCGACCAGGTTGGCGGTGGCGATGAAGGCGACCTCGGAAAGGTCGACCTCGACGTCGAGGTAGTGATCCCGGAACGAGTGGTTCTGGGCCGGGTCCAGCACCTCGAGCAGGGCCGCCGAGGGGTCGCCGCGCCAGTCGGCGCCGACCTTGTCGACCTCGTCGAAGAGGATCACCGGGTTCATCGTCTTGGCGTCCCGCAGGGCGCGGACGATCCGTCCCGGCAGGGCGCCGATATAGGTGCGGCGGTGGCCGCGGATCTCGGCCTCGTCGTGCAAACCGCCGAGGCTGATCCGAACGAACTCGCGCCCGAGCGAGCGGGCGATCGACTCGCCGATCGAGGTCTTGCCGGTGCCGGGCGGTCCGACCAGGGTGAGGATCGTGCCGTTGGCGCGGCTGTCGTCGTCGGCGCCGCGCTCCTCGCGCAGCTTGCGCACGGCGACGAACTCGGTGATCCGGCGCTTGACGTCGTCGAGCCCGGCGTGGTCTGAGTCGAGCACCTCGCGGGTGTGGACGGGGTCGAGCCGCTCCTCGGAGCGCTTCGACCACGGCACCGCGATCAGCCAGTCGAGGTAGCTGCGGATCATCGAGGACTCGGGCGACTGCTCGCCCTGGCGCTCGAGCCGGCGCAGCTCCTTCTCGGCCTGCTCGGCAACGGCCTCGGGCATCCCCGCCTCGTCGATCTTGGCCTCGTACTCGGCGATCAGGTCGGTCTCGTCCTCGCCCAGCTCCTTGCGGATCGACTCCATCTGTTTGCGCAGGAAGTACTCGCGCTGCTGCTTCTGGGCGCCGGACTCGACGTCGTCGCGGATCTTGCTGCGGACCTGCAGCTCGGCCAGCCGCTCGCGCTGCAGCTCGACGGCGATCTCCAAGCGCTGGGTGACGTCGACGCTCTCCAGCAGGCGCAGCTTGCCGTCGTTGGAGATGTCGGGGCTGAGGCCGGAGGTGTCGGCGAGGGCGCCGGGCTCCTCGACCGAGCGCAGGAAGGCGGCGATGCGCCCGTCGTCGCCGCGTAGCTCGAGGATCTCCTCGACCACGGCGCGGTACTCGCGGGTCAGCTCGCGCGTGTGCTCGTCATCCGGGTGGCCGTCGCGGATCTCCTGCACCTCCACGCGGAGGATGTCGGCGTCGGTCTCGTCGGGCTGGGCGGCGCCGGCGAGGCCGCGGTGCAGCCCGACCACGGTGGCGACGGGGCCGCCGCGGCGCGAGCGCCCGTGCTCGATCACCTCGGCGACGACGCCGACACGGCCGAACTCGCCGTCGCGGTGGGGGATCAGGAAGACGCGCTCCTCGTCGCCGACGTCGATCGGCAGGGTCGCGGTCACGGTTGGGAAGACGATTGCCTCGTCGAGCGGGATCAGGCGAAAGGTCATGACACAGTCCACTTTCTGTAGTTAGTCCTCTATGAGGATAGCGCGGCCGCCTTCCCGGCTCAACCGCCGTTGCCGCTACCGTGTCGCCATGGATTCAGACCGCGCACGCGAGTTGCTCAGCCGTGAGAGAAGTCAGATCGAGGAGGCGATCGCCTCCTCACAGCGGGGCGGCCCCGAGGAGGGGGACGCTCAGCGCGAGCCGGGCGACTTCAACTCCGAGGGCCTCTACCAAGACCAGTTCGACGCCGGCCAGCTCGCCGACCTCAAGACTCGCCTCGAGGCTGTCGAGCGCGCCGAGGAGCGCCTCGCCGCCGGCAAGTACGGGCTCTCGATCCGCAGTGGGGAGCCGATCCCCGACCAGCGGCTGGAGGCGTTCCCAACCGCCGAGCTGACGGTCGAGGAGGCCGAGCACGGCCCTCGCGCCGCGTAGGGAGACGACGTGGTCGAGGGCCCGGAAGCAACGCACCTCGCATACCGCGTTTTTCGCTGATCCGGATGGACGGGACCCTGGCGCAGATCCTGGTCGGACTGATGACCAATGCGCTCAGTCGTGTGGTCGAAAAGAGCTGGCTGAGCGCTACTTCGGAGAGTCTCGATTCCGCTATCGCGGCCGCGTCGCAGGAGCTATCTGAGGTCGAGCGCCTCGGCGAGATCGCCGGTGCCGATGAGGTCGCAGGCTTTCTCGCGGGACCGGAGGCCAAGACCTGCATTTGCATGTTGTTCGTGGCCGGCGTGCAAACGTCATTCGCCACCACTGAAGAACTCAGGGAATCGTTCGTACGGGCGTACCAACGCGACGTTTCAGCGGCGAGTGAGGGCGATGCGGGCGAGATCTTCGACTGTCTCGTCGTCGGCGTCGAGAAGATCGTTGTCAGCGCTGCGCGACTGGGTGACGCGGAGGCGAGCGAGGCGGTCGCTGCGGCCCGGTTCCGCAGCCTTGCCGAGGAGATCCAGGGCCTCAGGCAGTCGCTCGAGGCGCTGCGTTCAACGGAGGACGAGGAGGTTGAGAGATACCTGGCGTGGGAGCGAATCTACCGCGAGCAGGTTCTGGTCAGGCACGGGACGATCACGCCGCCGAGTTTCGATGCCTCGGAGCGGGTTCCGGTTGACGAAATCTACGTCGAGACGACCTTCACCCCGTCGGGTGCACCGAACGTTCCCGAACGTCGGCTGTCGAGTGAGCATCTGGCTCAACGCCTGGATCGCACCGTGGTCCTCGGAGATCCCGGTGCCGGGAAGTCGACGTTCGCCTTCAAGCTCGCCTATGACCTTGCCCGCGAGCGAACGAGCGTCCCCGGTGGGGCGCTGACGCCTCTGGTCGTGACCCTGAAGGACTATGGCGCCGAGAAGGCGGTCGGCCGGGTCTCCCTGGTCGAGTGGATCGAAAGCGTTGCCAACGTCGACTACGCGGTGCCGCCACCAGCCGGAGGGATCCACTACCTACTCTCGACGGGACGGGCAGTTGTGATCCTCGATGGCCTCGACGAGCTGCTCGATACCGCTGATCGGCGTGAGATCACGGCCGACATCGAGACCTTCGCCGCCCGCTACGCAGCCGCTCCCATTCTTGTCACGTCACGTCGCGTCGGTTACGTGCAGGCGCCACTCGACCCACGGCGTTTCGAGATTGTCTACCTGGCCGAGCTCGATGAGGAGCAGGTGGAGCGCTACGCGGATCTCTGGTTCGGTCTGCGGCTCGAGCTGACCCCGAAGGAACGCAGTCAGATGGCGGCCAATTTCATGCGCGACAGCGCCGGAGCGGCTGCCGATCTGCGCCGCAACACCCTGATGCTTGCGCTGCTGTGCAACATCTATCGGGGCGACGGCTATATCCCACGGCATCGGCCCCAGGTCTATGAGAAGTGCGCGGTCATGCTGTTCGAGCGCTGGGATCGTGGCCGGCGCATCGAGGTCGCCTTGGAGTTCGAGCGCCACCTGCGGCCCGCCATGCAGCACCTGGCGTTTTGGATCTACTCGGAGCCACAACTGCGCGGTGGTGTCACCGAGGCCGCTTTGGTCCGGAGCGCCACCGAGTACCTGACCGGCCGTCGCTTCGACGACGAGGACAAGGCGAGGCAGGAGGCACGGCGGTTCGTCGAGTTTTGCCGAGGTCGCGCCTGGGTCTTCACCGATACCGGCACCACGGCAAGTGGGGAGAACCTCTATCAGTTCACGCATCGGACGTTCCTCGAGTTCTTCGCCGCGGAGCATCTCGTGCGGACGCAGGCGACGCCGGCTGAGCTAGGGGACGTTCTCCGGCCGCGCATCGAGGCGGGTGAGTGGGATGTCGTCGCCCAGCTCGCCTTCCAGCTGCAGGACGACAACATCGATGGGGCCGCCGACGAGTTGCTGACAAGCCTGCTCGAGGGACTGGAGGACGAAGAGGCTGCGGATGCTGCGCTGGGCTTCGCGGCTCGCAGTCTCGCTTTTCTGGTGCCGCGGCGTCAGACCTGCCGCGCAGTTTCAGGTGCGGTCATTAGACGGACCCTCGAATGGCTCGTCGAAGATCCCCCGACTTCGGTGGGCATGGGGGAGCGCGCATTCCAGACCGAGAAAGGTGCCACGGTGCCGGAGAATTTCGCAGCGCTGATCTGCTGCGACCGGGAGAACCTCGAGCCGGTCGCGGAGGCGGTTGTTCAAGAGATCGGGCAGCTGCTGGGATCCGACTCCTCGCTCGCAGCCGCGGAGGCCGCGGTCGACGCGGGCTGCTCGCTGGACATGGCGGCACGCGGGTTGCCCCGCTCGCAGTCGGAACGATGGGAGGAGGTTCAGGCCGCGGCTTTCGACGAATTCTGGCCGCACTTGCGGCACCACATGCCGCGGAGCCTGCCGATTAGCTACGACGCCGTTCTCTTCGGTCGTGCCGACCTCGCTGAGTTCGCCAGCCTGCATTCACCCCAGGCCCTTTTCGAAATGCGCAGGTTCCGCCTTCACGGCAATCGCATCCGAGGTGGGCTTGCCGAGTGGTGCCTCGATCGCCAGCTCGACTTTCGAGCGAGGCTCACGGGGTGCACGCTTGGGACGGCCGAGGATCTGGAAGCACTGGGAGCGATCTTTGCCACGGCGGATCCTCCCTGGGACCTGACCGAGCTGACTCACACGAGCCCCGAGAGCGATTTCATCGAGGCGGCGATCGTCCCCAGGGACCCCAAGCTCGAGGGATTGGCACTCTTCGGAGGGTTCACGCTCCTGGCCTACATCGCGGAGCACACCGACGACGAGCCCGGATTCGACGACGAGCCCGGAGTCGACGAGGAGGTTGGGCTCGAAGCGATGCTCGACGGCCTCAGCAGGGCAGAGGGATGGCCGCGAAACCTGGGTCCGTGGATTGCCAAGCGTTACGCGCTGGATCGCGGGTCGACCGAACTGCCCGAACTACCGATGGACGCTCCTCTAGCGGCTTTGGTCGAAGGTTGGGCGCGGCGGGAGTGGTCGGTTGTCGAAAAGCCGCGGTCCTAGCGGTTGGGACGCTCAGCCTGGGCCGCTATCCCCGCCCTGCTCTCCGTCTAGCTCTTCGCGCTCCTCGGCGGCGCCTTCGCGCGCCTCCCGAGCCTCTTCGCGGGCGTCCTGGCGCTGGCCGAAGCGCTCCTCCTGCGCCTCCAGCTTGGCGACCGAGGTCGGGCCGAAGTGCTCGGTGACGACCCAGATCGCGATCGCCGCGATTGCCAGCCCGACCAGCAGCGAGCCGGCGATTTGCGCGATCTGCGAGGAGCGGCGCATCAGCCGACCCCGAGGAAGTCGCCGGCGGAGGTGAGCCAGGTGGTGACGAAGAGCCCGAAGAGCGCGACGCCGATCCACGGCAGCAACGGCGAGTGCGACCCACCGACGCGCACCGCGATCACCTTCAGCGCCAGCGCCGCCAGCAACAGACAGCCGAAGACGGCGTGGGCACCACCCTCCTCGAAGCCGTAGTAGGCGATGCAGGCGGTCGCCACAAGGACGGCGAGGACGAGGATCGTGTCGCCGATTGCCCGGTGCGCCCAGGTCGCCGGCCCCGCTTGCAGGAAGCGCGGTCGCAGCTTGCCGTAGGAGACCGCGGCGAGGGCGAGCTGATAGACGACGAGGGCGAGGATGACCGAGGTCAGGACCACCTTGACCTCGGTCACGTTCCCCCGCGTCAGGTCTTCGATCAGGCCCTCCATTGGGGGACCTCCGTACCCGCTTGGAGCTCAGCCCAACAGCTTGGCCTTCTGCGCCGCGAACTCCTCCTCGGTGAGGATGCCCTGCGCTTTCAGCTCGCCGAGCTCCTTCAGCTGGTCGATCATCGAACCTCCGGCCGCGGGTGGGGCCTGGGGCGGTGGGGCCTGCTGCTGCGCGGCTTGCTGCTCTTCCTGCTGCGCCCATTTCGATTCCTGGCGATGGTGGACGCGACCGCCGACGGCGGATGCGGTGCCGGCGATGACGGCGGTGCGAGCCACGCCTCTGAGTAGTCCTGGCATCGGTCTCTCCTTCTCTACGCGGTGGCCTCGGCCGCGTCGAGCGCGGCGAGGAAGTCTTCGGCCGGGATGCGGCCGCTGGCGACGAGCTCGCCGCCGGAGCGGCGCACGGCGCTGGCGAACGGCGTCGCCCAGGTGTTCTCGTAGACGAGCAGCGCGGCCGAGGTCCCGGGCGTGAGCACGTCGCCGGCCTGGGCGACGTCGTCCTCGTGGATCAGGCCCGAGGAGGCACCCTCGAAGACGGCGATCTCGGCCACGTCGCCGAGGTCGGCGATCTCGATCGCCGCCACGGAGCCGTCCTCGTCCTTGGCGATGAAGGTGAGGTCGAGGATCCGGATCAGGCCGCGGTCGACCAGGTCGACCAGGTGCGGCAGCGCCTCGCCGGTCGGCTGGCGGCCCTGCCACTCGACCAACACGTAGTCGATCGGTCCCATCTCGATGTTGTCTGCGCCGTTCAAGCCGGCTCCTTTCGGATGCGGAAAAGAATCCCGTTCTGGTTGGGGATTCCAGCCTAGCGCCGCTCGGGCGTCGGATACGCTCGCCGATGCCCCCGCCCGAGACGACTGGAGTCCGATGAACGACCACGACAGCGCCGATCAAGCAGTGAAGCTCTACGGCAACCGCTTCCTCACCGAGGACGCGCCCGACGGGCCTTTTCCCGAAGGCGGCATGTCGGCGCTCGACGCGATGCGCCTGGTCGACGAGGAACTCGTGCTCGAGGGCGACCCCTGGCGCAACTTGGCTACCTTCGTCACCACCTGGATGGAGCCGGAGGCGCAGCGGATCATCGCCGAGAACCTCTACCGCAACTTCATCGACCACGCCGAGTACCCGATCTCGGCCGAGATCGAGCAGCGCTGCATCCGCATGCTCGCCGATCTCTACCACGCGCCCGGCGAGACCACCGGCTGCCGCACCCAGGGCTCCTCGGAGGCAATCATGCTCGGCGCCCTCTCGCTGAAGTGGAAGTGGAAGGAGCGCCGGGAAGCGGACTCCAAGCCCATCGACAAGCCGAACCTGGTGTTCGGCGGCGACGTGCACGTGGTCTGGGACAAGTTCTGCCGCTATTTCGACGTCGAACCGCGGATCGTGCCGCTGCAGGACGGCAAGTACGTGATCGGGCCGGAGGACGTCGAGCCCCACGTCGACGAGAACACGATCGGCGTCGCCGCCGTGCTCGGCACCACCTTCACCGGCCACATGGACGACATCGTCGGCATCAACAAGCTCCTGGTCGACCTCAAGGGCGAGAAGGGCCTCGACGTGCCGCTGCACATCGACGGCGCCAGCGGCGGCTTCGTCTGGCCCTTCCTCTACCCCGACTCCGAGTGGGACTTCCGGCTCGAGCAGGTGCGCTCGATCAATGTCTCCGGGCACAAGTTCGGGCTCGTCTACCCCGGCATCGGCTGGCTGATCTTCCGCGAGAAGAGCGACCTCGCCGAGGACCTCGTCTTCTACGAGAACTACCTCGGCAAAACCGACGCCACCTTCACCCTCAACTTCTCCACCGGTGCCTCGATGGTCCTGGCTCAGTACTACAACTTCGTCCGCCTCGGCCGCGAGGGATACACGTACGTGATTAAAGCGATGGAGTCGAACGCGAAGGCGCTGGCGAGCAAGCTCGAGCAGAACGGCAACTTCGAGCTGATCGGCGCCGACCAGGAGCAGCTGCCGCTGGTCGCCTTCAAGCTCAACGGCGAAGAGCGCGACTACGACGAGTTCGACGTCTCCTGGCAGCTCTCGGCCGAGCGCGGCTGGATGCTGCCCGCCTACACGATGCCGCCCAACGCCGAAGACGTGAAGGTGCTGCGGGCGCTGGTCAAGCAGACGCTCAGCCGCGAGCAGGTCGACCGCCTCGCCGACGACATCGAGACCGCCTGCACGACGCTCGACGAGAAGGGCGGCGCCCACCCGTCCGAGCGCAAGAAAATGAAGACCAGCCCGGGTTACTGAGGCTCGGCCGGGGGCGCGTCCGCGGCCCGGGCGCGCCCGGGCCACCAGGTGCGCTCGCCAAGCCGGTAGGCGATCGACGGGATCAGCAGCGCCCGCACCACGAAGGTGTCGAGGAGGACGCCGATCGCGACCGTCGCCCCGATCTGGACCAGCTCCTCGAGCGGCAGCAGGGTCAGGGTCGCGAAGGTGCCGGCGAGGATCAGGCCGGCGCCGGTGACGACGCCGCCGGTGTGGACGAGGGCGGCCATCGTCCCCTCGCGGGTACCGAGCCTGGCCGACTCTTCCCGCGCCCGCGCCATCAGGAAGATGTTGTAGTCGACCCCCAGCGCGACCAGGAACAGGAAGGCCAGTAGGACCAGGTTGAAGGCGACGCCTTCGCTGCTCAACTCCGTGAAGGCGAAGGTGCAGAGGCCGAGCGTGGCCGCGAAGGAGAGGACGACGGTGACGATCAGGAACGCCGGCGCGACCAGCGCCCGCAGGACCGCCGCCAGAATCAGGCCGACGACGAGCAGGACCAGCGGCACGATCAGCTTGGTATCTCGTTCGTTGGTCTGCTCGATGTCGTAGTTCTCGGCCGGGATGCCGCCGAGCAGGCCGGCGGGCGCGATCTCGTGCAGGCGGTCGCGGATCTCCTCGACCGCGTCGGCGGCTTCGCTCGAGTAGGGGTCGCCGCGGAGGACGATGGCGACCACCGACTCGCCCGCGCCGCTGACGGCCGCCGGGACCGGGATCACCAGCTGCACCTCCCTCTTCATCCGTTCCATTCCCTTCGCCACCGGCTCGACCTTGGCTTCGGAGACGACCGCGGTCAGCGGCGAGCCCAGCCCCGGTGGGAAGTGTTCGTTCAGAACGTCGGTGCCTTCGCTGGAGTCGGTCGGCTTGGTCTCTCCCTGGCCGAACCCGATCGTGCCGTGCTGGCTGAGGTTGCCGAGCGCGAGCACCAGCAGGCCGGCGGTCACGAGCAGCACGATCGCCCGCGAGCGCCGCCGCACCAGCGCCGCCACCCGTCCCCACACATCGCGTGGTTCCCTATCGGCCTCCTGACCCGATCGGGAACCACGCGATGCCGGGCCGGGCCAGAAGGCGCGCGGGCCGAGCAGCGCCAGTAGCGCTGGCAGCAGGGTGAAGGAGGCGAGCAGCATCGTCGCGATCCCGATCGCCAGGATCGGGCCGAGCCAGTGGGTCGACTGCAGGTCGGCGACGAGCAGGACGAGCATCGCCGCGATCACGGTCCCGGCCGAGGCGGCGAGTGCCGGCGCGCTCTCGGCGAGGGCGGTGGGGAGGGCCTCGGCGGGCGGCCTGCCGGCGTCGAGCTCCTCGCGGTAGCGGTGAACGAGCAGCAGCGAGTAGTCGGTGCCGGCGCCGAAGATCAACACCAGCAAGAGCATCGTCCCCTCGCTGTTGACGGTGATCGCGCCGGCGTCGATCAGCAGGTAGGAGATCCCGATCGCGACCAGGTACGCGGCGCCGACCGTGAGCAGCGGCATCAAGGCCAGCAGCGGCGCCCGGTAGACGATCAGCAGCAGCACCAGGACGAGGCTGAGGGTGGCGATCAGCAGCGTCTCGCCGGCTTCGTCGGCGACCTGCTCGAGGTCGGCGGCGATCCCCGCCGGCCCGGTCACGTAGGAGCTGACGCCCCGCGGGTTGTGGGCGGCGAGGTAGCGGCGAATTTCCTTGACGCCGGTGACGATCGCGCCGCGGTCGCCGGCGTTGAGGGCGAGCACGACAAGCGCCGCTTCGCCGTCGCGGGAAAGAGGCCCGATCCCCTTGGCGATCGTCGCCACTTCGCCGAGCGACTCGCTGGCATCGGCGGAAAACGGGTCGATGATCGGCGTCGCGCCGGTGATCCCGAGCCGGTTGAGGCCGTCGCCGATGCGGCCGATCGCCGCCAGGTCGGCTTCGCTGAGCCCGCCGTCGCGCTCGAAGACGATCACCGCCGGGACCTCTTCGCCGACGCCGCCCCCACGGCCGCCGCGTCCCTCCAGCGCATCGATCGCGCGGGTCGATTCGGCGTTGGAAGGGAGGAAGCTGCTCTGGCCGGCGGCGGTGACCTCGCCGATTCGGGAGTGCGCGAAGAGGCCGGCGATGCCGATCGCGACCCAGACCGCGATCGCGACCCAGCGCCCGCGCGGGCCGGTGACCGCAGCGGCGAGGCGCCTCGTCAAGCTGCGGTCGGTCGCGGGCACCGGTGGAAGGCTAGCCCCGCCGGGGGCGTCAGCAGGCGCGGGACATCGGTTGATCCAAACCGGGTAGCCGGGGCGTAGCCTTTGCCAAATGAAACTCCGCGCGCTCCTCATTCCCGTCCTGGTCGCCCTCTCGCTTGGCCTCACCGCCTGCGGCGGTGACTCCGACGATTCGACTTCCGGCGGCGGTGCCGCGACCGGAGCGGGAACGACCGCAAGCGAAGCGGCGCCGAGCGGCGATGCGGCCCGCTCCGAAAAAGTCGAGATCGTCGAATTCGCCTACGGGCCCGACCCCGTCGTCGTCGCGGCCGGCGGCAAGGTGATCTGGCAGAACGAGGACGCGGCGCCGCACACGGCGACCGCTGACGACGGCAGCTTCGACACCGGCACCCTGGAGAAAGGCAAGCTGAAGTCCGAAACCTTCAAGGAAGCAGGCACCTTCCCGTACTTCTGCGAGATCCACCCGACGATGCACGGCACCGTCGAAGTCGTCGAGTAGAGCCGAGGAGAACCGATGCCCTGGTGGATAGCCCGTAAGGCGGCCCCCGCGGTCTGGAAGCGGATTCCCTGGAAAATGGTCTGGACCGTCTCGCTCTGGCTGGCCGAGAAAGGCCGCGAGCGGATCCGGGAGAACCTCACCGCGAGCGAGCAGAAGGAATTCTGGACCCTGTCCAGGAAGTCGAAGGGGCGGCCCTCCAACCTCAACCAGCGTGAGCGCACGCGGATGAAGAACATCGTCGGGAAGGCGATCCGGGGCTAGGAGGGCTCGGCGGAACTCCCGCCCGCGCCCGGCGGCGGCGGACGCGGCGCGGCGCGGCGTCCTCAGTCGGCCAAATAGCGCCGCTATTCGGCCTCCCTGCGTCCTTGCCCCGCTTGGTCCGGCGCTCGCCGGATCGCAGACTCGAGTTCCGCCGAGCCCTCCTGAGGCAATATGTTCCCGGCATGAACGACGAATGGCGGTTGCAGATCGAGATCGAGGACGATGCCCACGCGACGGCCCTCGGCGAGCACCTGGCCGCCCGCGAGCTCGAGCACGACCTCAGTAGCGCTTTTGAGGATCGGGTGATCGTCTCCCGCGATGGCACCCGTCTTTTCCTCTACGCCGGCTCCCGCGAGCAGATCGAAGCCGTTCGCGAGCTGGTCGAGAAAGCCGCCGCGGAGAACGGCTGGACGATCGAGTCCCGCTTGCGGCGCTGGCATCCCGAGGCCGAGGACTGGGAGAACCCGGATGAGGCGCTACCGGGCAGCGAGTCCACGGTCGAGGACGAGCACGCGGCGCGAATCGCCTCCGAGCGCGGCCGCTCCGAACGGACCGGCGAGCCCGAATACGAGGTGCGGGTCGATCTTCCCTCCCACCACGACGCGGTCGATTTCGCCAAGCGCCTGGAGGCCGAGGGGGTCCCTGCGGTGCGGCGCTGGAAGTACCTGGTCGTCGGCGCCACCGACGAGGACAGCGCCCGTGAGCTGGCGGTGCGGCTGGCGAGCGAGGCGCCTGAGGGCAGCGAGGTGAAGACCGAGGGCAGCGGCCAGGTCGCCTGGTCCGAGCGCCCGCCGAACCCGTTCGCGATCTTCGGGGGACTCGGCGGCTAGCGAGGTGCCCGGCGACGGCGACCGCGAGGGCGCCGAGCGCCAGGATCTGGCGGAGCTGCTGGCGCGCCGGGCGCTGACCGAGGATGGGGCCCGGCCCGAGGCGGCAGAGCGCCGCCACGCGGCGGGGGCGCGGACCGCCCGCGAGAACATTGCCGACCTCGTCGACGCCGGTTCCTTCGTCGAGTACGGACGCTTCGCGATCGCCGCCCAGCGTGGCCGTCGCGAGGTCCAGGACCTGATCGAGCGCACCCCGGCCGACGGCCTTGTCGCCGGTACCGCGCGGATCAACGGCGAGCTGTTCGGCGCCGAGCGCGCCGCCTGCGCGGTCCTGTCCTATGACTACACGGTCCTGGCCGGCACCCAGGGCGCTCTCGGTCACAAGAAGAAGGACCGGCTCTTCGAGCTGATCGAGCGGATGCGGCTGCCGACCATCTTCTTCGCCGAGGGTGGCGGTGGGCGCCCGGGCGATACCGATTACCCCGTCGTCTCCTGGCTGGAGACCCGCGCCTTCGCGCTCTGGGCGGGACTTTCGGGCGTGGTCCCGCGGGTCGCCGTGGTCGCCGGCCGCTGCTTCGCCGGCAACGCGGTGATCGCCGGCTGCTCGGACCTAATCGTCGCCACCGAGGGCTCATCGCTGGGGATGGGAGGGCCGGCGATGATCGAGGGCGGCGGGCTCGGCAAGGTCCACCCCGACGAAGTCGGGCCGCTCGAGGTACAGGCCGGCAACGGCGTCGTCGACGTCGCCGCCGCCGACGAAGCCGAGGCGACGGCCGCCGCCAAGCGGCTGATCGGCTACTTCCAGGGCGCGACGCCGCCGGGCCGGGCACCGGACCAGACGCGGCTGCGAGTGCTGGTGCCGGAGCGCGCGCGGCGTGCCTACGCGGTGGCGCCGATCGTCGAGACGCTCGCCGACGAGGGATCGGTGACCTTCCTGCGCGAGCGCTTCGCGCCGGAGCTGGTGACGGCGCTGGCGCGGATCGAGGGACGGCCGCTCGGGATCATCGCCAACGACAGCCGCCACATGGCCGGCGCGATCACCTCCGATGCCTCCGACAAGGCGGCGCGGCTGCTGCAGCTCTGCGACTCCTTCGGGCTGCCGGTCCTCTCGCTGGTCGATACCCCGGGCTTCATGGTCGGGCCCGACGCCGAGGCGACCGGCCTGGTCCGCCACGCCTCGCGGCTACTGGTTGCCGGTGGCTCCCTGCGGGTGCCGCTGATCGCCGTGATCCTGCGCCGCGGCTACGGCCTCGGCGCCCAGGCGATGACCGGCGGCAGCCTGCACGAGCCGCTGTTGACCGTCGCCTGGCCCTCCGCCCACCTCGGCCCGATGGGCCTCGAAGGGGCGGTGCGGCTGGCCCTGCGCAAGGAGCTCGAGGCGATTGCCGACGAGGCCGAGCGCGAGCAGCGGGTCCGCGACCTCACCGTGGCCGCCGAAGCCAACGCGAAGGCGCTGAACTCGGCGGTCCTGTTCGAGATCGACGACGTGATCGACCCGGCCGAGACGCGCGGGATGATCGCCGCGACCCTGGCCGCCGCCGCGGCGGCGCCGGAGCCCGCCCGCGGCCGCCGCTTCGTCGACACCTGGTAAGTGCCGCACGGAGTTCACAGATTCGCCCCTCGACCCAGTGGAAGGAGTGAGAAGTGACCGAACTGACCGACATCCAGGCCGAGCTCTGCGAGCGGAGTGAGACCAACTACTCCGATCTCAAGGCCTTCTTCATCAACTGCACCCTGAAGCGCAGCCCCGAGGTCTCGAACACCCAGGGCCTGATGGACATTTCGATGGAGATCATGCGGCGCAACGGGGTCGAGGTCGAGTGCATCCGCGCGATCGACCACCAGATCGCCACCGGCGTCTGGCCCGACATGACCGAGCACGGCTGGGAGGTCGACGAGTGGCCGGCGATCTTCGAGCGGGTGCTGGCCGCCGACATCCTCGTCCTCGGCATGTCGATCTGGCTCGGCGAGAAGTCCTCGGTGGCGACGCAGATCGTCGAGCGCCTCTACGGCAACTCGCACCTGCTCAACGAGGCCGGCCAGTACGCCTACTACGGCCGCGTCGGCGGCTGTCTGGTGACCGGTAACGAGGATGGCGTCAAGCACTGCGCGATGAACACCCTCTACTCGCTGCAGCACCTCGGCTACACGATCCCGCCCCAGGCCGACTCCGGCTGGATCGGCGAGGCCGGGCCAGGTCCGTCCTACCTCGACGAGGGCTCCGGCGGCCCGGAGAACGACTTCACCAACCGCAACACCACCTTCGCCGCCTGGAACATGCTGCACCTGGCGCGGATCCTGAAGGACGCCGGCGGCATCCCCGCCCACGGCAACCAGCGGACCAAGTGGGATGCCGGCTGCAGCCTCGACTTCCCGAACCCGGAGTACCGGGTCTAGGGGCCCTCACCAGAGCGCGTCGTGCTCCTCCATCACGCCCAGGCCGGAGGCGAGCTCGACCCCGTCCAGCGACCCCGAGAAGGTGCCGAAGCGGTGGCGATAGCGGGAGCGGACGAGGAGGAAGTTCTCGTTGCGGGCGCGCTCGGACTCGGCGGCGAACTCGAGGCGGGCGCCGGGGCCGAACTCGATCGCGTCGGTCCCGTCGAAGCGCACCGGAGCCGGCTCCGACGGCTCACCGTCGACCCAGATCGCCCGCTCGCTGAGCTCGACTGGATCGTTGATGCCCTCGACCAGGTTCCAGGCGACGGCGCGGCCGTCGGCGGCGCGGCCGATCCCGGCCGACCAGTGCCAGCTGGTCTGGCGCTGGTGGTAGCCGGCCGACTCGTCGTCGACCCCGAGGCCGGCGATCTCCCAGCGCTTCCCGGGGGACTCGATCGTGCCCACGATCGGGACCCCGGCGCGCTTGCGGGTCCAGCCCCAGCCGCTGCCGCTGGGGCAGATCGATTCGATCGCCTCCGCCTCGCCGAGACGAAGGCTGGCCCGCAGCCCGCGCGTCTCGATCTCCAGGCTCGGGCCGTCCATCCGCACCTCGCGGCTGCCGGGCCGCATCGCCGTGTGGGCCAGCTGCTCGCCGGAGGCGCGGTCCCAGAGGACCCAGAACGACTGCGAGAGCGGGCCGACCTGCGCCCGCGCCGCACAGAGCATCACCTCGTCGTCGTAGAGGCCGATGTAGCGCCAGCGCTTGCGGGTCTGTCCCTCGGCTCGCAGGGGCATCGGGTCGGGAGGGAGGGGGAGGTCGGGGCGATCCGCGCCCGGTCCCCGCCATGGAATCCCAGCCATCGCCATCGGACCACCGTACTCACCCGGGCGTAGGCTGGGAGCATGGACCAGCTGATCCAGGTAGCCGGCGCCCTGCTCATCCTCACCGCCTTCGCCGCGGTCCAGTTCGACCGCATGCGCCCCGACTCGCGCCTCTACCTGGCCCTCAACCTGGTCGGCTCGGTGATCCTGGCGGCGCTCGCCTGGCACGATTCGCAGTGGGGCTTTCTTCTGCTCGAGGGCGTCTGGGCAGTCGTCTCGGCCTGGGGTCTCGTCGAGTTGCTCTCGCATCGAGGGAGGAACCCGCCAACGGGTCAGGCGGAGTAGCTCTCGAGCCGGTCGCCGAGGCGGTTCATGCCGCGCTCACGGGCGGCAGCCGCCGCGCCCGCCCAGTCGGTGGGGGCGTCGGAGGGAGGCTCGACGCCGGCGTCGCGCAGGGTCGCGATGTCTTTGAAGGCGAGCAGGTCCTCGCGGGCTTCGATCAGGGCGGCGCGCAGTTTCGGGCGCTGCTCGCGGATCGCGGCGTCGAGCACGCCCTCCAGCGAGCCGTGCTTGCGCAGCAGCTCCGAGGCCGTCTTCGGGCCCACCCCCTTGGCGCCGGGCAGACCGTCGGAGGGATCGCCGCGCAGGGCGATGAAGTCGGGGACGAGCTCGGGCCCGATCCCGTAGCGCTCGCGGACCTCATCCGGCCCGACCTCTTCGGCGCCTTTGCCGCCGGTCCGCACGTAGAGCACGGTGACGCCGTCGCCGGCGCACTGGTACATGTCGCGGTCGCCGGTCAGCAGCAGGGCGTGGCCGCCGGCCTCGGCCTCGCGGCGGGCGTAGGTGCCGAGGAGGTCGTCGGCCTCGAGGTCGTCGCTGGTCGCGACCGTCCAGTCGAAGGCCTCGAAGAAGTCGCGGCTCTTGGCGAACTGGGGCGCCAGCTCGTCGGGCATTTCCTCCTCGCGTTTCTCGTGGTAGGCGGGGTAGAGCTCCGTTCGATAGGAGGCGGCGTCGGGCCCGAAGCAGAGGACGACGGCCCGCGGCCGGTGCAGTTCGACCTCGCGCAGGACCAGGTTCGCGGTGCCGAGCAGCGCATTGACGGGCTCTCCGTCGGTGCCGACGATCTTGCTCGGCAGCGCGTAGAAGGCGCGGAACAGCATCGAGGGCGCGTCGACGGCGAGGAGCGGGGCCTGGGCCACGCCGTCACGATATCGGGGGCCTAGCGGGGTGCGTCTAGACTTTCTCCGGCGGTGCTCATCCGGATGATCAGTCGCACCTTCCTAGTCGGCCTGACGGCGCTTGCTCTCGGGGCGACTTCGGCACTCGCCGCACCCACGATCGACGGCGAATTCCCGGTGCCGGAAATCGACAGCAACGACAAGATCGTCCAGGGCCCCGACGGGAACATGTGGCTGGCGGTGACCGAAGCGGGGAAAGACGTCGTCAAGATCACGCCCACCGGCGCCGTCACTCCCTACGACCTGGAAGCGATCACCTCCTCCGGGATCGCGGTCGGTCCCGAAGGTCGGATCTGGATTACCCGCAACGGCGGCGTCACGACCTTCGAACCGGGGAATCCTCTGGGTAGCAAAGATCCGACCGACATCGCCGAAATCGGCACCGCCCACTCGATCGTCCGCGGCCCCGACAACAACATGTGGGTCGCGACGAACGGCAAAGTGCTGAAGCTCCAGGCATCGGACCCGAGCAAATTCACCCCGTATCCCGTTGCCGGCCTCGAACCAAAGGACATCGACGCTGCCGGCCAGCTGCTGGTGGTCGCCGACGCCAGCGGTGAACCGCGGATCGTCACCCTGACCACCGCCGGGGCCCCGGCGACCTACAAAATCCCGGGCGCCTCGCAGGGCGTCGCCGGTGCGGCCAGCGGACTGATCGGATTCTCCCAGGCGGGTAAAGCACCGGAGCAGGTGGGCTTGATCTCGCCGCCGACCGCCCTCCCCCTGATCGAAACGCCGGGGGGACTGGGTGATCCCTTCGGGGCGGCGCTTGGTGTTGACGACGCCTTTTGGTTTGCGATGTCCGCGAATGACGGGTTGGCACGCCTGACTTCAAGCGGGCAGCTCACCTTGCTCAACGGCTTCGCCAAAGGCTCGTTCCCGCGGCAGCTCGCGCCCGGCCCCAACAACACTCTCTGGGTCACCCTCGACATGACGGAGAAAGTCGGCCGCGTCTCGGGTCTCGAACCGCCCGTGGCCGCGGTTACCCCGACGACGCCCGTGCCACCCCCGGACACGAAGATCACCAAAGGGCCGAAAGGCGCCATCCCGACCACGCGCAAACGCGCCCCGGTCAGCTTCAAGTTCACCTCGCCCAGCGTTGGCGCGACTTTCGAGTGCCGGCTCAAGCGTCTGCCGGGCAGGAAACCGCCGAAAAAAGCGGCCAACTCCAAGAAAGCATCGAAAGCGCCCGCCTTCAGAGCCTGCAAATCGCCCAAGGTCCTGAAACTGCGGCCCGGCAGGTACCGCTTCGAAGTGCGCGCCGTGCTGAGCGGCGTCGTCGACCCAACGCCCGCCAGGCGCAGCTTTCGGGTCGTTCGCGTCTTCCCGATCGACAAGTAGCGCCGCCCACCCCGGCGGGTCGGCTACGGTGCCGCTATGGGGGCGGGGGAGAGGCCACGCATCGGGCCGGGCGGCCGGCGCCAGATCGGCCTGGTCAATTCCGGGATCGTCTGGGTGCTCGGTCGCGCCACCGGCGGCACGCCCCCGAACATCTTCACCACCCTGGCCCGCCACCGCGGCCTCTTTCGCCGCTGGCTCTGGTTCGCCGGGGCGCTGATGCCCGGCGGCAAGCTGCCGCGGGCCGACAGCGAGCTGGTGATCCTCCGCGTCGCCCACAACGCCGACTGCGAGTACGAGTGGGGCCACCACGAGCGGCTCGGGCGGCGGGCCGGGCTCAGCGACGAGGAGATCGCCCGGGTGCGGCGCGGGCCGGCGGAGGCCGGCTGGAGCCAGCGGCAGGGAATGCTCCTCGCCGCTGCCGACGAGATGCACGAGCAGGGGCGGATCGACGAGGAGCTGTGGGCGCGTCTGGCGGCCGAGCTCGACGAGGTGCGGCTGATCGAGCTCTGCATGTTGATCGGCCACTACGAGATGCTGGCGATGACGCTGCGCTCGCTCGAGGTCGTCCCCGAGCAGCCCTCGGGGCGGCTGGGTTGAGCTGTGGCCGCAGCCAACCTCAGCGGTAAGCACTGCTTCGTCACCGGTGCCGCCAGCGGCATCGGGAGGGCGACGGCGCTGGCGGCGGCGCGCCGGGGTGCCACGCTCCACCTCACCGACGTCGACGCGGCCGGGCTCGAGACGGCCGGCGCCGAGATCTCCCGCTCGGGTGGCAGCGTCGGCATCGCTCGCGCGCTCGACCTTCGCGATCACGACGCGGTCCTCGCCCTCGCCGAGGAGGTCCACGCCGTCCACGGCAGCGTCGACGTGGTGATGAACGTCGCCGGCATCTCCACCTGGGGGTCGATCGAGCGCCTCGACCACGACGACTGGCGCCAGGTAGTCGACGTCAACCTGCTCGGTCCGATCAGCGTCCTCGAGGCCTTCGTGCCGGCGATGATCGCGGCCGGCCGGGGCGGCCACGTCGTCAACGTCTCCTCCGCGGCGGGGCTCCTCGGCCTGCCCTGGCACGCCGCCTACAGCGCCAGCAAGTTCGGCCTGCGCGGCGTCTCCGAGGTCCTCCGCTTCGACCTGCGGCGACACCGGATCGGCGTTAGCCTGGTCTGCCCCGGCGGGGTCCGCACGCCGCTGGTCGAGAGCGTCAAGATCGTCGGCATCGACCGTGAGAACCCGAGGATCCGCAAGCTGATCGCCCGCTTCGAGAAGCGCGCCGTCACTCCCGAGCACGTGGCGGAGAAGATCCTCGAGGGCGTCGAACGCGACCGCTACCTCGTCTTCACCTCGGCCGATATCCGCCTCGCGTTCTGGGCCCAGCGCTTCTGCCCGCCGCTCTACGAGCTGGCCATGGGGCGAATGAACGACTACCTGATCGACGCCGCGAAGGGCGCGGAAGGGCCGACGGGACCACCTCACTAGGGTTGCCGCCGGTGCCCGACAACGCTCTGCACATAGTCGACCTCGAGAAGCGCTACCCGACCGGGGTGGAGGCCCTGCGCGGCGTCTCCCTCGACATCGAGCCCGGGCAGCTGTTCGGCCTGCTCGGACCCAACGGCGCCGGCAAGTCGACGCTGATCCACTGCGCGACCGGGCTGGCGCAGCCGACCGGGGGCTCGATCGAAGTCTTCGGCAACGACGCGATCGACAACTACGCGGAGGCGCGGCAGGCGGTCGGGCTGGCGCCGCAGGAGCCCAACCTCGACTGGTTCCTGACCGCCGCCGAGACCCTCGACTACCACGCCGGCTACTTCGGGATGCCCAAGCGCGAGCGCCGCGAACGGACCAAGGAGCTGCTGGAGACCTTCTCGCTGACCGAGAAGCGCGACGAACGCACCCGCACCCTCTCCGGCGGGATGAAACGGCGGCTGATCCTGGCCCGCGCGGTGATGCACCGGCCGCGGCTGCTGATCCTCGACGAGCCGACCGCCGGGGTCGACGTCGAGCTGCGGCTCGAGCTCTGGCACTACGTCCAGAAAATCAACCAGGAAGGGACGACGATCCTGCTCACCACCCACTACCTCGAGGAGGCCGAGCAGCTCTGCGACCGGATCGCCTTCATCGCCGAGGGGCAGATCGTCGCCGAGGGGACCAGCGGCGAGGTGGCGGCGCGCTTCGGAGTCCTCAGTCTCGAGGACGCCTACCTGGCGCTGGTCGGCCGCAAGGAGCTCTCCCGCTCCCACATCGAGCTCGACCCCGAGGTCGCCTCGTGAGCGCCGCCGCCCGGATCCGCTTCGCGACCCTCTGGCGGCGCGAGGTCAACCGCTTCATGAAGATCAAGAAGCAGACGATCGGCGCGCCGCTGCTGGAAACCTTCCTCTACATCTCCGTCTTCGGCGCCGCGCTCGGGACCCGGATCAAGCAGCTGCATGGGATCGACTACGTCGTCTTCGTGATCCCCGGCCTGATCATGATGGCCTGGTCGATCAACGCCTTCACCAACAACTCCTCCTCGATCCTCCAGCAGAAGTTCCAGGGAGCGATCCAGGACCAGCTCTCCTCGCCCGCCTCGCCGGCCGAGCTGCTGCTCGCCTTCTCGCTTGGCGGCTTCATGCGCGGACTGATCGTCGCGATCCTCACCTTCGTCGTCTCCCTGTTCCTGGTCGACCTGCCGGTCGACCACGTCCTCGTCCTGATCCCGTCGCTGTTCCTGGTCGGCTTCTTCTTCTCCCAGCTCGGGGTGTTGATCGGCGTCCGCGCCGAGCAGTTCGACGACGTCGCCTTCGCCCAGACCTTCATCCTCACGCCGCTGATCTTCCTCGGCGGCGTCTTCTACTCGGCGACGCTGCTGCCGCAGCCGTGGGAGACGCTGACCCACTTCAACCCGATCTACTACATGATCAACCTGGTCCGCTACGGGTTCGTCGGCTACACGGAAGTCAGCATCGCGCTCTCGCTGCTGGCCCTGACCGCGGCGACCGCGGTGCTCTTCTTCGTCAACCTGCGCCTGTTCTCGCGCGGCTACAAGCTGCGGGCGTAGCTCGGCGCCGTTAGCCTCCGACGCCCTCGTCGATCCAGCGCAGGTAGCCGGCCGAGCCGGCGACGATCGGAGTGGCGACGATCTCGGGCTCGTCGTATGAGTGCAGCTCGCGGATCGCCGCCTCGACCTCCTCGTAGCGGCCGGCCGCGGTCTTGACCAGGCACTGCCACTCGCGCGCCGTCTCGACCGCCCCTTGCCAGCGATAGGTGCTGGCGATCGGGCCGAGGACCTGGACGCAGGCGGCCAGCCGCTGCTCGACCAGGGCCGCGGCGATCGCCGCGGCCTCCGCCTCCGAGCCGGCGGTGGTCAGCACCTGCAGGTGCTCGGTCACTTCACCAGCGCTCTGTCCTCATCGGGCATGACCAGGATCGCTCCCTCGCCGGTCACGTAGGCCTCCTCGCCGTGCTGGGTCACGTCCATGCCGAGCGCCTCCTCGCGTTTGCTCGGAGCGCAGCGGGTAGATCGCGCCGATCACCTTGAGCAGCACGAAGGTGACGACGAAGGCGTAGACGGGCGCCGCCAGCGCCGCCAGCGCCTGGTCGCCGAGCTGGGCCGCGTTGCCGTAGAAGAGCCCGTCGGAGACGCCGTTCCAGGCGACCTCGGCGAAGAAGCCGATGAAGAGGATCCCGAACAGGCCCGCGGTGCCGTGGGCGGCGAGCACGTCGAGGGTCTCGTCGACCCCGGTCCGCTGGGTTCGCCAGACGATGACGGCGTAGCTCGGCAGGGCCGCCAGCGCCCCCAGCAGCATCGCCCAGCCGGGGCTGATGAAGCCGCCGGCGGGGGTGATCGCGACGCAGCCGACGATGATCGCGGTGGCGGCGCCGATCGCCGTCACCTTGCGCCCGCGCAGGATGTCGAGCACGAACCAGGCGATCAGGGTGCAGGCGGGGCAGAGCAGCGTGTTGGTGAAGGCGAGCACGCTGGCGTCGCCGGTCGAGAAGCCGCTACCGCCGTTGAAGCCGAACCAGCCGAACCACAGCAGGCCGGCGCCGAGCAGCACGTAGACGGCGTTGTGGGGGAGCAGGGCCTGGCGACCGTAGTCTTTGCGCGCGCCGACCACTAGTGCCGCCGCCAGGGCCGAGAAGCCGGAGCCCATCTCGACCGGGATGCCGCCGGCGAAGTCGAGGGTTCCGCCCGCCTGCAGCCAGCCGCCGCCGAAGGCCCAGTGGGCGAGCACGGCGTAGACCAGCACCGACCACAGCGCCGCGAAGAGGAGGAACGGCCCGAACCGCATCCGCTCGACCACGGCGCCGGAGACGAGGGCGACGGTGATGATGCAGAAGGTCGCCTGGAAGGCGAAGAAGACCAGCTCCGGAATCGTCGTCCCTTCACGCGGGGCGAAATCGACGCCGTCGAGGAAGGCGTGGCCGAGCCCGCCGACGATGCTGCCGTCGCCGTCGAAGGCGAGCGAGTAGCCGACCGCCGCCCAGGTGACGGTCGCGACCGCGATCGCGGCGACGCACATCATGAAGGTGTTGAGCGTGTTCTTCGAGCGCACCAGGCCGGCGTAGAAGAGGCCAAGCGCCGGGGTCATCAGCAACACCAGCGCCGTCGCCACCAGCATCCAGGCGGTATCGCCGGTGTCGACCCCCGCCACTGCCGCGTTCAGGCCGCTCATGACTTCGCCACCGGGGTCACTGCCTCGACGTCGACGTCGCCGGTGCGGATCCGGACCGCCTGCTCGAGCGGAAGCACGAAGATCTTGCCGTCGCCGACGTCGCCGGTGCGGGCGCCCTCGCAAAGGGCCCGCACGGTCGTCTCCACGAAGGAGTCGGAGACCGCGACCTCGAAGCGGACCTTCTCGGAGAGGCCCATCTTCACGGTCGTGCCGCGGTAGGTCTCGACGCGGTCGAGTTCGCCGCCGTGACCCTGCACGCGGCTGATCGAAAAGCCGCGCACCTCGGCGCGGTAGAGCGCTTCCAGCACCTCGTTTGCCTGCTCGGGCCGGACGATCCCGATCACGAGTTTCATCGTTCCTCCCTATCTCCGTGGGTGGCGCCTCCCTTGGCGCGGCTGCGAGCCTAAAGACAGCTTCGGACTCCGTGTTTCCGATTGGCGCGCAATCCGCTCGGCAAGCTGGGTTGCGCCCGCGCGCCGACGCCTGAGGCGGCGAGCCCGCCTCTCTACAATCGCGGGCCGATGGCCACGCGCATCCGCAGGCGGCGACGCAAGCCGCCCCACCACGTCTGGCACAAGATCGCGATCCCAGTCGGCGTGCTCGCAGCCGTCGCCCTGGTCGCCGGTGCGTTCGCCGCTGCCTGGGCGCTCAGCGTCTACAACTCGGCGCCGCCACTCTCGAGCCTGAAACCGGTGAAGAAGGGGACCTCGTCGTCGATCTACGCCGCTGACGGCAGCCTGATCGGCTTCATCCGCTCCAACAACATCCGCCAGCCGGTCACCTACGAGGAGCTGCCGGACACGTTGAAGGAGGCGACGGTCGCGATCGAGGACAAGAACTTCTACGAGCACGGTGCGCTCGACTACGAAGGCATCGCCCGCGCCGCCTGGGAGGACCTCAAGGCCGGCGGCAAGCCGGTCCAGGGCGCCTCGACGATTACCCAGCAGCTGGTCCGCAACCTCTACATCCAGCAGCCGGAAGAGACGATCGAACGAAAGCTGACCGAAGCCCACCTCGCCGTCGAACTCGAGGAGAAGCACAGCAAGCGCTGGATCCTCAAGAACTACCTGAACACCGCGCCCTACGGCACCGTCGAAGGCCAGACCGCGGTCGGCGCCGAGGCCGCGGCGCAGACCTACTTCAGCAAGCCGGCCGAAGAGCTCGGCCTGCAGGAAGCGGCGCTGATCGCCGGGCTGCCGCAGGCGCCCTCCGAATACAACCCGTTCCTCGACCCGACGGCTGCGACCCAGCGCCGCAACGCCGTGCTCGAGCAGATGTACGACCAGGGCTACATCGACGAGGCCGAATGGCGCGAAGCGCGCGAGAGCGGGCTCGCCCTGCGACCCGGCGACAAGTACCGGGTGATCCACGACCCCTTCCTCTTCGACCTCGTCCAGCAGCAGCTGATCGATCGCTACGGGATCAACACCGTCCGCAACGGCGGCCTCAAGGCCTACACGACGATCGACCCCGATCTCCAGCAGAAGGCCGAAGAAGCGGTATCGATCTGTTACGTCTGCTACCCCGAAGGCGGCCCCGCGGCCGGCCTCGCCTCGGTCGATCCGGAGACCGGCGCGATCGTCGCCCTCGCCGCGACCGAAGGCTACTCCGACGAATCGCAGTTCAACTACGCCTGGCAGGCCCACCGTCAGCCGGGCTCCTCGTTCAAGACCTTCGTCCTGACGACCGCGATCAAGCAGGGGGTCGACCCCGACTCGACCTACTACAGCGGCACCTCGCCGATGACCCTGGAGCTGCCCGGCGGCGGCGCGCCCTGGGTGGTCAACAACTCCGAGGGGGATGGCGGCGGCACGATGAACCTCGACTCCGCGACGGTGCACTCGGTCAACGTGATCTTTGCCCAGCTCGACCTCGACGTCGGCCCCGAAGAAGTGACGAAGACGGCGCAGGAAATGGGGATCGAAGCGAAGCTCGAATCGGTTCCGGCCGAGGGCATCGGCGGACTCAGCGAAGGCGTCACCCCGCTGGAAATGGCCGACGCCTACGCGACCCTCGCCAACGGCGGCATCCACCACGACCCGACCGCGATCAGCAAAGTCGAATTCCCCGACGGCCGGGTCGACGAGGCCGACGAGGACGAGGGCAAGCGGGTCCTCACCGAGGGCCAGGCCTACGAAGTGACCCGCATCCTCGAGGGCGTGATCACCGAAGGCACCGGCGCCGGCTACACCTCGATCGGGTGCGGCGCCGAAGCGGGCAAGACCGGCACCTCGGAGGAACTCTCCGACGCCTGGTTCGTCGGCTACACGCCGATGTACTCGACCGCGGTCTGGGTCGGCCACCCGACCACCCGCGAAGCAACCGGCTTCGGCGGCCCCACCGCCGGCCCGATCTGGCAGAGCTACATGTCGGCGGCGCAGGAAGGCAACTGCCCGCAGTTCGAGGTCCCCGACACCCTGCCCGAGCTCTCGGCCTTCAACAGCGACCACACCCGCTCGGCCTCGGAAGCCTACGAGCCCGTCGAAGAAGAATTCGAAACCGAAGACGAGGACAAGGACAAAGGCAAGAAGGACGAGGAAGGCGAATCCGACGAGGCGGAAGCCGAGCCCGAGCCCACCCCGGAACCCTCACCGGAACCGACCCCGACCCCCAGCAGCCCGCCTTCGGTCGGCGGCGGCATCAGCCCCGGCTGAGCCTTTTGATCGTCCCGATCGAAGCGGTCGTCTTCGACTGGGACGGGACGCTGGTCGACTCCAAGCGGGCGCTGGTCGCGAGCTTCCAGGAGACGACGAGGGAGGTGCTGGGCGAGCCGTTTCCGACCGAGCCCGCCGACGTCGAGCGGCTGATCCAGGTTCGCGGCCAGGAGGCATTTGCGGAGATCGCCGCCGGCGACGACGAGCTCTACGGGCGGATCGAGTCCGTCTTCCACCGCGTCTACGTCGAGCAGCAGCGGGAGATCCGCCCCTTCCCAGGCGCGATCGAGACCCTGCGGCGCCTGCGCGACGCCGGCCAGGCGATCGGCATCGCCACCTCGAAGGCGAGGATCCGGCTCGACCTCGAAGCCGAGCGGACCGGGATCGGCGAGCTGCTCGACGTCAGCATCAGCGGCGACGAGGTCAAGGCGGCCAAGCCCGACCCCGAGTCGGTGACCGAGGCGATTCGCCGCCTCGGGGCCGATCCGGCCGCCACCCTCTACGTCGGCGACGGCCCCAACGACGTCATCGCCGCCCGCGGCGCCGGCGCGATCACCGTCGCCGTCAGCTTCGGGTTCCATCCCGAGGAGGCCCGGGCCGCCGGCCCGGACCACGTGATCGACGAGCTCAGCGAGCTGGTCGAACTCGCCGGCGCTTAGTTTCGATATGTGTGCGACCGGGGCTCAAGACCAATAGCTGAAGTCCGCGCCCTTTGGCAGGATGACGTTTGATGGCCGGGCGAGAGGCGAACGAGAGACGAACGGTCTTCATAAGCCATGCGGCCACTGACGAGCCGATCGCAAAGGTTGTCCGCGATGAGGTTCAGCGGATCTTCGCCGACCGAGTCGAAGTCTTTGCGTCCAGCGTGCCGGGTGTGATCCAGCCCGGAGCGGAATGGCTCAAAGAGATTCGTGACAATCTCACCGCAGCGACCGCGGTGATCGTGATCGTGTCACCCACGTCGATCAATCGGCCATGGGTCTGGTTTGAGGTTGGTGCGTCTTGGTCCAAGATGGAGCAAGGGGAGGGCAGGATAATCCCCGTCTGCGTGCCTGAGATCGACAAAGGCTCGCTTCCCGAGCCCCTTAGTCGCCTCCACGCGATGTCCCTGGGCAAGGCGGTCGAGACCAAAGAGGTGTTCAAAGCCTTGATCGACCAATTCGGGTTCGGAAAGATCGGGGGGTTTCGCTACTCGACGATCAAGGCAAAGCTGCCGAAGTACGACGACCTACCGGTCGCCGACGCGGACCTTCGATCAGGCACGCTTTACACCGGACCATACGAGGGGTACTCCGACGAGGAGTTGGCGCTGGTCCTAGACGACACGATCGTCAAACCAAATTGGAACTTCGACAGCCAATACCCGAGCTTTGGAGACAGAGTCTTTGGCGAACAATTGCTGCACTTCAGGCAGCTCGATGAAGATTTCAACCTCCCTCCAGGGAGCGCAAAGCGGTCTCTGTCCGAGGTGGTGACCAAAGGCTATCCGGCTCGAATCGCGAACGAGACCGGCAACACGATTCGTTTCACGCTGGTCGACTGGGAGGACTATCAGGTCTGGAAAGCAGAACGTGGCGAATACTGACCCTCCTACTCGCCGATCAGCTCGATCCGGTACCCGTCCGGATCGCGGACGAAGGCGATCCGGTGGCCCTCGGTGCGGCCGCCGGGGCGGTAGGGCGGCTTCTCGGGCTCGACGTCTTCGCTGGCGAGGCGCTCGAGGGTGCCGTCGAGATCGTCGACCATGATCGCGATGTGGTTGTAGCCGGTGCCGTGGTCGTAGGAATCGACGCCGTGGTTGTAGGTCAGCTCCAGCCGCGGTTCGTCGCCGGGCAGGCCCATGAAGACGTTGATCGCCTCCTCCCCGATCGGCATCCGCCGCACCTCTTCGAAGCCGAGCTTCTCGTAGAAGGCGACCGACCGCTCGATGTCGCCGATTCTGTAACAGGTGTGTAAATAGGTGGCCACAGGCGTCCTTTCAGGCTACAAGCCGATGGGCACGGGGGAAAGACCGCTCGGAAAACTTGATCTGCCGCCCCTAAACGAATATTTTGCCCTGCGCTCGCGAAGCTGGACACTCGTTCGACATCACCTAAGAAAGGCAACCCTTGCGCAAGCTGCTTTCCCGCAGGGCCTCGGTCAGGGCCCTCCTGCTTGCGGCCCCCGTGGCCGCCCTCTCGCTCGCCTTCGCCGCCCCTGTGGGCGCCGCCGAAATTCCGTCGACCGGCGTCACCGCCGAGATCGACATGAAATTCGAAAAAGGCAAGATGTTCTTCGAAGGGCCGACGACGGTCACCCAGGGTGACACGCTGAAAATCGTCAACTCGACGAACCCGAAACAGATCGGTCCGCACACGTTCTCGCTGGTCACCAAAGCGGTGCTGCCGAAAACGAAAGAGACGCGGAAGAACTGTTTCACGCCGAAACACATCTGCCTCTCGATCGCCAAATGGCACGGCTTCAACCCGAAAACCGAAGAGATCACGATCGACCCGGTCAAAGCTGGGCCCGCGGGCTGGAGCACGATGGGCAACAACAGCAAGAAGGGCGACTCCTGGTTCACCGAAAAGAAGGACGAGTCCTTCGAGCAGCAGGTGACCGCGGCCCCGGGGACGCTGTACTTCATGTGCGCCGTCCACTCGTTCATGCAGGGCCAGGTCAAAGTCGTCGCGCCGACGACTCTGCCGACCCCGACGCTGTAGCGAGACGGCCACGCGGTCCTCATCCACGCCACGCCTGGGGCGCCGAGCTTTCCTCGGCGCCCTGGGTGCTGCTGCCGCGGCCCTGGCGCTGCCGCTGAGCGGCCGCCGCAACGGGCTCCTGCCCGAGCTCGGCGTCGCCCCCGAGCCCGCGCACGCCGCAGCACCCTTCCGCCAGCGCCTGCCGATTCCGCGGGTCCTCGCCGGCGACCGGATCGAGATTCCGATCCGCGAGGCCGAGGTGCAGGTGCTGCCCGGGCGCAAGACGAGGATGTGGACCTACGGCGGCACCTTCCCGGGGCCGACCGTGCGCCGCCGCGCCGGCGAGCGCACCGAGGTGACCTTCCGCCATCAGCTGCCGGAGCAGGCGGGTGAGCTCTCGGTCCACCTCCACGGCGGCCACAACCGCACCCAGTTCGACGGCCAGCCCGGCGGCCTGACCAAGCGCCAGCCGATCTCCTACTTCTGCAAGATCTCGCGGAGCCTCTCGCCGCGGGAGTCGGGCAACGAGTTCCTGCTCGAGCCCGGTCGCAGCAAAACCTACGTCTACGACCTGGTCGAGGACGGGCGCCCCGAACGGGCCTCGTTCCAGTGGTACCACGACCACCGCCTCGACCGGACCTCTCCACACGTCTGGAAAGGGCTGGCGGGGATGTGGATCGTCGACGACGAGTTCGACGCCTCGCTGCCGTTGCCCCGCGGCGAGCACGACGTCCCGCTGATGATCGCCGACCGCACCTTCGACCGCGACAACCAGCTGACCGACCCGTTCGGGGCGGAGCGGCCGCCGGCCGACGGCCTGGCCGGCGCTTCGATCCTCGTCAACGGCACCTACATGCCCCACCACTGGGTCAGCGCCCGTCGCTACCGGCTGCGGATCCTCAACGTCTCCCAGTTCCGTAGCTACAACCTGCGGCTCTCCAACGGCGCCACGATGGTCCAGATCGCGACCGAAAGCGGGCTGATGCCGAAGCCGATCCGCCGCCGCGAGATCATGATCGGGCCGGCCGAGCGGGTCGAGGTGGTCGTCGACTTCGCGCCCTTCCGCGGCGAGACCGTGGAGCTGCGCAGCAGCGCCCAGCATCCCGGCCGCAACCCCGATGGCGCCCACACCTACAGCGGCGCGCTGATGCAGTTCCGGGTCGGCCGCGCCCGGGTCGACGACAGCACCCGGGTTCCGCGCCGGCTGCGACCGCTGCCCAAGTGGGCCACGCACGCCGCCCGCCACGCCGACCGGGCGCCGGACAAGCTCTGGAAGATCGCGATCGCCGGCTTCTTCAAGCCGACCTGGGTGCTCAACGGCAGGACCTTCAACCCGGCCCGCTCCGAGGCCTTTCCGAAGCTCGGCACGACGGAGATCTGGGAGATCCACAACAACACCAAGGTCGCCCATGTGATGCACCTGCACCACGCCGACTGGTACCTGCTCTCCCGCGACGGCAAGCCGCCGCCGCCGTGGGAAGACTGCCTCAAGGAGACCTTTTTCGTCTACCCCGGCGAACGGATCCGGGTCGCGGGGCGGTTCTCCGATTACACCGGAAAGTTCGTCCTTCACTGTCACATGCTCGACCATGAGGACCATGGCCTGATGGGCCAGTTCCAGGTCGTCAGATAGACGTCCCTCAAGCCTAAAGTCAGAGCGGCTGCGGCCCGATGCTCTCGTATGCAGGAGTTTCTCAACGAGCGAGCACTGAACGCGCCTGAGCGCTCGCAAGCGCGGGCCGTCGGGGCGCTGCTCATGGCCGGCGCCGGCTTCGTCGGGCTCTCGCTCCTGCTCCCGCATCCCAGTGGCGGCGACACCGCCGCCTTGATCCTGACCGCCGCCGGAATGGCGGTCGCCGGCCTGCTCTGCTGGCTCGGCGCCGAGCGCATCCCGACCGCCGCCACCCACGCGATTCTGGTCCTGACCGCTGCGGTCACCGGCCTGTTGATCTACGAGTCGGCGATCGCCGCCGGACAGTACGGGTCGATCTGGGTCTGGGCGATCTTGGTCGCCGCCTACTTCTTCCCCCGCAGGGTCGCCGCTGCCCACGTCGGTTGGATCCTCGTCGTCTACGCGGTGGCCTTGGCGGTGGTCCCAAGCACGGCCGGATACTCGCCGGTAACGCGCTGGTTCTTCACCGCCGTCTCGCTGAGCGTGGTGATGCTTTTCACCAGCGTCATCGTCACCCGCCGCGCCCGAGCCGACCGCCGCGCCCGCCGCTTCTTCGACCTCTCGCAGGACATGCTCTGCACGCTCGACACCAGCGGTCGGTTCGTCGAGGCAAACGACGCCTGGACCGAGTTCCTCGGGTACACGCCGGAGGAACTGCAGGGCCGGCGGCTGATCGACCTCACCCACCCCGACGACCACGAGCACGCGATCGCCGAGGCGATCGCGGTCTTCAAAGGCGAACCGTCGCTCGGGCTGGAGGCGCGCGTCTGGTCCAAAGACGGCCGCCTGCACTGGCTGCGCTCGAGCTCCGCCCTGGCCGCCGACGAAGAGATGCTCTATGCCCGGGCCACCGACATCACCGAGCTGAAGCAGATCGAGGGCGAACGCGAGACGCTGCTCGACCGGGTCGAGAACCTCGCCCGCAGCGACGCCCTCACCGGCCTGCCGAACCGGCGGGCGCTCGACGAACAGCTGCCGCGGGAGATGGCGCGGGCGCGACGGGCCGGGTCGGACCTCTGCCTGGCGATCGTCGACCTCGACCGCTTCAAGGTCTACAACGACAGCCACGGCCACATCGCCGGCGACGAACTGCTGCGCGACTGCGCGATCGCTTGGGACTCGGCCCTGCGCGGCGAAGACCTACTGGTTCGCTTCGGCGGCGAGGAGTTTCTCGTCGTGATCCCAGACACCCCGCTCGAGGGGGCCGAGGAGATCGTCGAGCGGCTGCGTGCGGCGACGCCGGGCGAGCAGACCTGTTCGGCTGGGATCGCGGTCTGGGACGGGGTCGAGAGCATCGATGAGCTGGTGGCTCGCGCCGACTCCGCCCTCTATGTGGCCAAGGCCGGCGGCCGCGACTGCCTCGTCCAGGCCCCGCTGGCCAGGAGGGACTAGCGAAACTCCCGCGCACGCCCCGTCATGATGGCCGCGTGGGCGACGACCTATCGCAGCGCTTCCGCGGTGCCCGCCGCGACCCCGAGCTGACCGTTCTCGAGGGCTTTCACGCGCTCAAGCACGCGCTGCGCTTCGGCGCCGAGCTGGAGATCGCGGTCAGCGAGGACCCGGTCGGGCTGGAGCAGCTGGCCGCCGAGCTGGCGCCGGATCTGGCCGACGAGCTCGCCGCGCGAGTCGAGCCGGTCGCGCCGGGGACCTTGGCGGCGCTGGTCCCGCAGGCGCCCCGCACCGGCGTCGTCGCCCTCGCCCGGCGCCCGCGAGTCGACCTCGCCGCCGTCCTCGCCGACCCGCGCCCGGCGCCCGTCGTCCTGCTCGAGCAGCCCCGCAACATGGGCAACATGGGCGCCTGCGTTCGCGTCGCCGCGGCCGCCGACGCGGCGGCGGTCCTCACGCTCGGCGAGAACGACCCCTGGGGTCCCGACGCGGTCCGCGGTGGCGCCGGCCTGCAGTTCGCGCTGCCGGTGGCCGCGGTCACGACCCTGCCCGAGCTCGGCGAGCGGCCGCTGCTGGCGATCGACCCCGCGGGGGAGAGACTCGATCCCGGGCGGCTGCCGGCGCGGGCCGTGCTCGCCTTCGGCACCGAGCGGCACGGGCTCAGCGACGAGCTGCTGGGGCGCGCCGATCGCCGCCTCGCGATCCCGATGCGCGAGGGGGTCTCCAGCCTCAACCTGGCGACGACCGTGGCAGCGGTGCTGTTCGCCTGGCGCTTGGGCTTTCCTCCGGATTAGAGGAAAGAATCGATGCAACGGGCGGGCACTGCGGATAGCGTGTCGAAGTACGCACGAGGCAACGCTCTGTTGCGCACATGACCGAAAGGAAGCACCTTGCTGCTCGCTGACATCAGCCTTGGGGAACTTCTCCTCATCGCCTTTGAGATCTTCTTCTTCGTGGTCTGGATTTGGATTCTGATCACGATCCTCTCCGATCTCTTTCGCGATCACGAGCTCTCCGGCTGGGCAAAGGCAGCCTGGGTCCTGTTCTTGGTCTTCATCCCGTTCCTCACCGCGCTGATCTACCTGATCGCCCGCGGCAGCGGAATGCGGGACCGAACGATCAAAGCCCAGGCCGACGCCAAAAAGCATTTCGACGAATACGTCAGGACGCAGGCCCACACCTCGCCTGCCGATGAACTCCACAAACTCAACGAGTTGAAGGAAAAGGGCGCTCTCAGCGCCGAGGAGTTCGACGCGGCGAAGGCCAAGCTGCTCGCCTAGTCGCTTCAAATCGGGTCCAGAGGCGGCCCGCGGGCCGCCTCTGCCGACTCGACAGGGACCTTCGGATTCCTCCTGAAGGTGCCGATTTGCAAGGGAAGTTGCAGGTTATTAGCAACTCCTCACAATCTTCAGACGACTCCGCTAGCCTGCGCGGCCCTGCCGACTTCGAGTTCACATCCGGGCGCCAAGCGCCGGGCGCTGCTCTTCGCCGCGCTCTTTTTCGCAGCACTCTGCACCTTGGCGGTCACGCTGACGGCGAGTGCTCCCGCGGTCACCCCGCAGGAAAAATACGACGCCACCCAGGACCAGCTGGAAGGGGTGCGCGCCGACCAGAGCTCGCTGGCGGAAACGATCGCCGCCCAGAACAAGGCGATCGACTCGATGATCGGCGAAGTCTCGGCGCTGCGCCAGGAACTGGCCGCGGTCGAGGCCGAACTCGCCGCCAAACAGGCGCAGCTCGAGCGCGCCACGGCGGCGCTCGAAGCCGAACAGGATCATCTCGACGAAGTCCGCCAGCAGCTGCGCCGCTCGCTGGCCATCCTCACCGACCGTCTGGTCGCGATCTACGAGGCCGGTTCGCCGAGCATCGTCAACGCGATTCTCGAATCCGAAGACTGGTCGGAGATGTCGGCGCAGACGGAATACCTGAACCGGATCCAAAGCTACGACGACTCGGTCGTCGAACGGGTGAAGACGCTGCGCGACGAAGTCACCGACGCCGTCGCCCGTCTCTCGGACAACCGCGCCAAGGTCGAAGAGGCACGCGACTCGATCGCCGCGATCGAGCAGGAAGTCGCAGCCCGCAGCGCCGAAGCCGAGGCGCGCTTCGCCGACCTCCAGGCGGCTCAGGCCGAACGCCGCGCCTCGATGAACGAATTGGAGTCAGAAGAAGAGGCGCTGAACGACAACCTCGCCGACATCTCCCAGCAGATCGCCGAGGAAGGCGCGCCGCTGCCTGCGGGCGCCAGTGTGCCGGCGCCGTTGAACCCGGGCGAAAGCGCCGGCTTCATCAGCGAAAGCGAAGCGAGCGCTCCGGCGAACGCGCCGGACGCGGTCAAGAACGCGATCGCCGCCGCCAACGCAATCGCCTCGACCCCCTACATCTGGGGCGGCGGTCACGGCTCCTTCGAATCATCCGGCTACGACTGCTCGGGCGCGGTCAGCTACGCCCTGCACGGCGGCGGCTTCCTCGAAAGCCCGCTCGACTCGACCGGGCTGGAGAGCTGGGGCGAACCGGGGGCGGGCAAGTGGATCACGGTCTACGCCAACGCCGGCCACGCCTGGATGATCATCGCCGGCCTCGCCTTCGACACCGTCGGCGGCCCAGGGCCGCGCTGGCACTCCTCGCCGACGAGCAGCACCGAAGGTTTCATCGTGCGGCACCCCACCGGGTACTAACCCACGCGCGGTAGTCAGAACCTCCGAGAGCTCATTTCGCCCCCCAGGGCTTCGCCCAGATCCGCAACAACTTCGGCTGGGTGGTTGCGGATCTGGGCTCCGGTGTAGCGGCGGACGGTGAAGTCAGCGCGCCGCAGGTCGAGCTCGCGCTGATGGTCGTCCTCGAAGGAGACCGAGCCCTGGTGATAGTCGAAGAAGTCCGTTTCGACCGCGACCCTCTGCTCGGGCCAGAGGAAGTCGACCTCCCAGGAGCCGACCTTGACGTTGACCTCGGGGCGAGGGAGCGAGTGGTGGCGCAGGAAGGCGAGGAAGTCGAGCTCGAGGTCAGAGCGGGTGCGCATCGTCTTCGACCTGGTCACCTGGTCGAGGCGCAGCCCACCGTGCTCGGCCTGGCGGATCGCCCTGCGCACGAGGTACGGGGCGACGATCCCGTGCAGATCATCGATCGTGCGCTGCGGAGTGGTGGCGGGGATGCGGTGGCGTTGCGTGACGACGCCGGCCGCGAGCGAGCGGCTGCGGTGCAAGGCGATGCCGCGGCGCCTCGCTCGGCCGTTGGGGCTGGGTGAGGTGATGTGGATCGGACCGCGGAAGGGCTTCAGTAGTCCCCATAGCGCCGCAGCACTCGTGTGGCTGAGTACGGCACCGTCGCCGCAGGCGAGTACCGCCGCCAACCAGTGGCCGTGCTGGCTGGGGCCACGGTGGCCGACGGAATAGACGCCGCGGTGGATGCGGTGCAGGCGTCCGTCCCGCGCCCGTTCGGTGATGGTCGTTCGCGACCACCCAAGCGCTCCGAGCTGAGCGGCGCTCACGACTCCATGCTGGCGCTCCGCGAGTCGCGCGACCGCGATCCCGACCTTGGCGACTTTGTTCGACATGTCCGAACAAAGTCGATACGGCCACTCGGTTCTCCCCACGCGGAGCGCTGAGGTAGGTTTCGATCAATGGGTTTGGAGCAGGAGATCGAGGAGCTGCTCGAGGTCGAGCGCTTCGAGCCGCCGCAGGCGTTCCGCGAGCACGCCCTCTGGAGCGACCCGGCGATCTACGAGCGGGCCGCGGCCGACCCCGAGGCCTGGTGGAGCGCGCAAGCGCGGGAGCTGCTCGACTGGGAGACCGAGCCCACCCAGGGCCTCGACGACTCCAACCCGCCCTTCTACGAGTGGTTTGCCGACGGCCGCCTCAACGCCTCCCACAACTGCCTCGACCGCCACGTCGAGGCCGGCAACGGCGAGCGGGTGGCCTATCACTGGCGCGGCGAGGAGGGCGAGGAGCGCGACCTCACCTACGCCGAGTTGCACCGCGAGGTCCAGCGCTTCGCCAACGCGCTCAAAGACCAGGGCGTGCAGAAGGGCGACGTGGTCGGGATCTACCTGCCGATGATCCCCGAGGTCGTCGTCGCGATGCTCGCCTGCGCCAGAATCGGCGCCCCCCACAACGTCGTCTTCGGCGGCTTCTCCGCCGAGTCGGTGCGCGAGCGCATGGCCTTCTCGGAGGCGAAGTGCCTGATCACCGTCGACGGCGCCCGCCGCAAGGGCAAGACCGCCCCGATTAAGGCGGCGGTCGACGAGCAGATGGGCGACCTGACCAGCCTGGAGAGGATCGTCGTCGTCGCCCACACCGGGATCGAGTGCCCGATGACCGCGGGCCGCGACGTCTTCTACGAGGAGATCTGCGCCGCCGCCGACCCAGTCTGCCCGGCCGAGCCGATGGACGCCGAGCACCCGCTCTTCATCCTCTACACCTCCGGCTCGACCGCGAAGCCCAAGGGCATCCTCCACACCACCGGCGGCTACCTGACCGGCGTCGCCGCCACCCACCGCTACGTCTTCGACCTAAAGCCCTCCTCCGACGTCTATTGGTGCGCCGCCGACGTCGGCTGGGTCACCGGCCACTCCTACATCGTCTACGGCCCGCTTTTGAACGGCGCCACCAGCGTGATCTGGGAGGGGGCGCCCGACTACCCCCACCAGGGGATCTGGTGGGAGCTCGTCGAGCGCTACAAGGCGACGATCCTCTACGCCGCCCCGACCGCGATCCGCACCTTCATCAAGTGGGGCGCGGAGATTCCCGCCAAGTTCGACCTCTCCTCGTTGCGCCTCTTGGGCTCGGTCGGCGAGCCGATCAACCCCAAGGCCTGGCTCTGGTACCACCAGGCGATCGGCGGCGAACGCTGCCCGATCGTCGACACCTGGTGGCAGACGGAGACCGGCGCGATCATGATCACGCCGCTGCCGGGGATCACCGCGACCAAGCCGGGCTCGGCGACGACGCCGTTCCCGGGGGTCTCCGCGCAGGTGGTCGACGAGAACGACGGCGAGCCGATCTCCGAGGGCCAGGGCCTGCTGGTCTTAGAGCGCCCCTGGCCGGCGATGCTGCGCGGGCTCTTCAAGGAGGACGAGCGCTTCGTCGAGACCTACTTCTCGCGCTTTGGCAAGGAGCGCTACCTGGTCGGCGACGCCGCCCGCAAGGACGCCGACGGCTACCTCTGGGTGATCGGCCGCATCGACGACGTCGTCAACGTCTCCGGGCACCGCCTCTCCACCGCCGAGGTCGAGTCGGCGATCGTCGCCCACCCCGACGTCGCCGAGGCGGCGGTGATCGGCCAGTCAGACGAGGACACCGGCCAGGCGATCTGCGCCTTCGTCACCCTGCGCGGCGGCACCGAGCCCACCGATGAGCTGATCGAAGGCATCCGCGGCGAAGTCGCCGAGCGGATCGGCAAATTCGCCCGACCGAAGCGGATCGTCTGGGCCGAGGACCTGCCGAAGACCCGCTCGGGCAAGATCATGCGCCGGCTGCTGCGCGACATCGCCGAGGGCCGCGCGCTGGGCGACGTCACCACCCTGCGCGACCCCGAGGTGATGGCCGAGCTGGAGGCGAAGATCGCCACCGAGCAGAGCGGGGAGTAAGGTCGTTGCGAGCTGCGAGGAGAGCGTAGCCGCAACAGGAAGGCTCGCATGAGCCGCATCGTGGACCGACGGTCGCTCCGTACTTCGCTGGGCCTGACCCTGATTGCCGCAGCCTCGATCTTGGCATTGCCAGCTGCGGCGCAAGCCGCCCGCCTCGATCTCGGCATCACCCAGACCGCGTCGGCCCAAGTCGTCGACAAAGGGGACTCGGCCACCTACACGGTCACGGTGACCAACCACGGCTCCGATCCCTACGAGGCGGTCTACGTCAACCTCTTCTCCTTGCGAGGCGAAGGGCTCGGCGCGGATAACCCATACCTCTCCGTCTCCACTTCGCAGGGGACCTGCCCTGACCAGACGACGGGCGGATACCACCAGCTGGTCTGCACGCTTGGTCCCCTGGCTGGCGGCGCGAGCATCAAGATCGTCGCCGTCGTCCAGGTGAACGAGTCGATGAACCAGATCGCCGCCCTGCTCCCGAATCCGTACGAGGGTGGCTTCAACGACGAGAACAACGCCAACAACGAAGCGGTGACCCGAACTACGGCGAGCATTGCACCGACGGTGACCGGCTCGAAGAAGATCAAGCTCAGCGGCCTGCCCTCGGGGTGTGCGCCGGCTGACTTCACCCTCAAGGCGACGACGAACGTAAAGGGTGTGAAGAAGATGCGCGCGTCGCTCTACCTGGGCATCAACGAGGAAGGTGAAGGCCGGACCTGGCAGAAGACCGTGCAGGGCGGAACGCTGCGGGTCAAGGTGCCGGCGTCCCGCCTCGAGCCGGAACTGAACGTCTTCTACAAACTGAAGGTGAAGGCGAAGCGGGGCGGGGAGAAGCCGCTGTCGGTGACTGTCACCCTTCAGCCTTGCTAGGAGTCTCCTGGTCGGAACGCTGGCTGACCATCTGCTCGACGGCGAGCTCGAGCGCTTGCAGCTGCGCCTGGACATTCTTCAGCTCGCGTAGCGCCAGCTGCTCGGCCGAGAGCTCTTCCTCACCCAGCTCCTGCTCGAGCTCGGAGATCTCGGGCGCCAGGAAGCGCTGGGCGAAGGAGCCGGTTAGCAGCGCCACGAAACCGATCCCGACCAGGAGGACGGCAACGGAGACGATCTGGCCACCCGTCGTCGTCGCCTCGATCCCCGACCCCAGCGTGGTCATCGTCGTCACCGCCCAGTAGAGGTCCTCCCAGAAGGTCAGGTGCTGGCTGTGTTGCTCGAAGGCGCCGAAGAGCGCGGCCCCGCCGACGGCGGAGAGCAGGGCCAGCAGCGCTGCGTAGCGAACCCCCTCGAGCGAGAAGGCCTCGCGGGAGAGCTGGGCGAGCCGCAGCAGCCTGAGCAGACGCAGGAGCCGCAGCACCCGCAGGCTCTGCAGCCCCGCCGGCAGCACCGGCGGCGTCAGGAAGACGATCACGGCGTCGAGCGGGTGGCGTCGCAGCCAGGCCCAGCGGTCGGGCACCACCGAGAGCATCGTCACGAACTCGACCAGGAAGGCGATCCAGGTGACCCAGTTGAGCGCGTGGGCGACCGCCTCCAGGGTGCCCCCGGGCTGGGACTCGGTGATCGCCACGGTCGGCAGGGTCAGCGCCGCCGCGATCAGCATCGGCGTGTTCAGGCGTTCGGCGACCCGGGTGCTGCGGGCGTCCATCCCGGGCGGGTAGTGGACCGGTGCCTGTGCGGCGACAGAGCTCACCGCGACTGATTCGACGCCGAAGGGCCGGTGCCTACCTACGTCGAGAGTCAGCCCTGGCGGGCGGCCTTGACCAAGCTCTGGCCGGGCTTGATGACCCGCTCGGGCACGAAGCTCGACTTCGCGACCGAGATCGTGATCGGCCCGATGCTGGGGTCGCCGCTGGGCAGGATGTTAAAGCTGCCGGTGATCCCGTTGCGGACTTTGGTCGAGCGCACCGCGTCAAGCACTCCGGAGCGGGTGTCGCTCTTGCCGATCGCGCCGAGCAGGACGCTGGCGGCCTGGCCGGCGTAGGGGGCGAAGAGTTCAACCGGGCCGCTGACCTTGTTCTCGAGTTCGGTGACCAGCTGCTTGCCTGGGCCGGTCAGGTCCTGGGGGACGAGCCCGGGAACGCTGACGAACATCCCTCGTGAGGCGGGCCCGGCGAGGTCGATCGTCGACTGCTGGGCGAAGCCGTCGGGCGCCAGCAGCTTGATGTCCCCGTTGTTGGGGCCGAGGACCGAGACCTTGTCCTTGATCAGCTGGGCGCCGTTCTCTTCGGTCAGCCCGGCCAGCAGCACCGCGTCAGGTGCCGTGGCGCCAGCCGCGTTCATCAGCCCGGTGTAGCCGCCGGCGTTCTGGTTCCAGGCTCTGAAGCCCTTGACCTGGATCCCGAGCTTGCGGGCGGCACCGCGGAAGGTCTTCGCCTGCCCGAGGCTGGTCGGGTCACCGGCGGCGTAGAGAACGAAGGCGCTGTCGATTCTCTGCTGTTTGGCGAAGCTCGCCAAACCCGCGCCCTGGTAGGCGTCGTTGGGGACGACGCGCGAGTAGTTGCGGCGCCCTGGGTAGAGGCTGCCAGGCTCGCCCTTGCCGCAGCTGGGGCTCGATTGGGTGAGGCAGATCAGCGTGTTGCCGGGCGAGACCATCGCCAGGCCGCCGCCCGGGGCGCCGCCGAGGATCGGGACCATCGCCTCGGCGCAACCGGAGTTGTAGGTGCCGATCACCCCGAGGACGCCGGGGTTGGCGGCGTAGGCCCGGGCGTTCTTCTGGCACTGCGCCCTGCTCCAGAGCCCGGTGTCGGCGAGCGAGTCGTCGCAGGCCTGGAAGGCGACGTTGCGGCCGCCGGCTTTCCAGTTGGCGCCTTCGAGCACGAGCCGGATCGCGTCGTTCTGCTGCAGCGAGCGCCGGCGCGAGTCCCCCTGCAGCGGCAGATCGGAGACGATCAGCGCCTCCGCTAGCCCGGAGCCGCCGTACTGGAGTGCGCCGCAGGCCGACGAGTCGACCGCCGTGACGCCGCTGGTCGCGGCGCGGCTCTCGACGCCGATCGCGAGCACGGCGAGGCCGAGCAGCACCAGGGCGGAGAGACCAGCGAGGGGGCGGGCGAGCGACACGGGGCCACCCTAGCCGCTGCCCCGGCTACTCGGTCTCCGTCGCCACCTCTTGGCTGAGCGCGACGTGGGCCTTGCTGTCGCTGCTGCGGATCAGCACCAGGGTCGCGAGCAGGCCCAGGAGCGCGAAGGCGGCGCCGACGAGGAAGGCGTCCTGGAACCCTTCGGTCAGCACCTTCGGGTCGATCGAGTTGCCCGTCACCGAGCTGGAGACCGCGGCGAGGATCGCCAGGCCGAGGGCGCCGCCGATCTGCTGGGAGGTGTTGATCAGGCCGCTGGCGAGGCCTTGCTCGCGGTCTTCGATCCCGGAGACGGCGGCGATCGTCACCGGCACGAAGGCAAAGCCGAGGCCGACCGCCGCCAGCAGCGAGGGACCGAGGACGTCGCCGAGGAAGGTGCCGTCGACGGAGATCTGGGAGAACCAGACGAGGCCGGCGGCGATCAGCGCCATTCCGGTCGCGAGGATCGGCTTGAAGCCGACTTTGGTCACCAGCTGGGAAGCGATCCCGGCGGAGAGGATGATCGAGATCGCCAGCGGCAGGTAGGAGAGGCCGGCCTTGATCGCGCTGTAGCCGAGCACCTGCTGCATGTACAGCGAGATGAAGAAGAACATCGAGAACAGCGAGGCACCGACCAGCAGGCCGACCACGTTGGCGCCGGTGATCGTGCGGATGCGGAAGATCGAGAAGGGCACCAGCGGCGCCCGCGAGCGGGTCTCGATCACGACGAAGGCGGCCAGCAGCAGCGCCGAGCCGAGCAGGGTGAGGATCGTCTGGGTCGAGCCCCAGCCGACCTCGTTGGCGTCGACGAGGGCGAAGACCAGGGCCGAGAGGCCGACCGTGATCGTCACCGCGCCGGCGACGTCGAAGCGGCGGACCTCGTTCTCGTCGCGGCTTTCGACCAGCAGGGTCGGGGCGATCGCCGCCGCGGCGATCCCGATCGGAACGTTGACCCAGAGCACCCACTCCCAGCCGAGGTATTCGGTGAGGACGCCGCCGAGGAGGACGCCGGCGGCGCCGCCGGAGCCGGCGACCGCACCCCAGATCCCCAGCGCTTTGTTGCGCTCGGCACCGTCTTTGAAGGTGGTGGCGACGATCGAGAGCGCGGCGGGGGAGAGCAGCGCCCCGCCGAGTCCCTGCACGGCGCGGGCGGCGATCAGCTGGCCGGAGCTGGTGGCGAGGCCGCCGGCCAGCGAGGCAAGGGCGAAGAGGACGAGGCCGATCATGAAGATGCGCCGTCGCCCCAAGAGGTCGGCCAGCCGGCCGCCCAGCAGCAGGAAGCCGCCGAAGGTCAGCACGTAGGCGTTGACGACCCAGGGCAGGCTGCTCTCGGAGAAATCGAGCGCCTCGCCGATCGTCGGCAGGGCGACGTTGACGATCGAGGCGTCGAGAACGACGACGAACTGGGCCGCGCAGAGCAGGATCAGCGCGATCCAGCGCTTGTCGGGAGCCTCCGCGGGATCGGTCATCGGCGCAGGATTTCACACCGCCAAGCCCGGCTCTTCTCGAAACGTGCCGAGTTGGCGGACGGGGGCTAAAATCGAGCCCATGTGCAGAAACATCAGGACCCTCCACAATTTCGATCCACCCGCGACCGAGGACGAGGTCCAGGCCTCATCCCTGCAGTACGTGCGCAAGATCAGCGGCTCGACCAAGCCCTCTCAGGCCAACGCCGAGGCGTTCCAGGAAGCGGTCGACGAGATCGCGGACGTGACCACGCGGCTGCTCGACCGGCTCGTGACTTCGGCGCCGCCGAAGAACCGCGAGGTCGAGGCGGAGAAGGCCCGGGCCCGCTCGGCTCAGCGCTTCGCCGCCTGAACCACCGACGAGTCCGCCGCTCGACCCCCGGGGCCGCGCCCGCTGCGCCCGAGCGCGTGGCGGGCGTTGACGGCGACCGCCCGCGACATCACCTTCGCCATCGTCCGCCCCGGCTTCGACTGCCGCGTCCCGATCGCCTCGAACAGGGAGGCCGTCTTGGGGTCACGGGCGGCGGCGGCGAACAGCATCCGTTCGGGGGGCTGCATTCGTCGCCCGGTCGCGTAGTCGTGGATCAGGTAGGAGTGGAGCCGCAGTTGGCGCCGGCGCCGGCGCCGATAGCGCCGCAGGCCGCGTTCGAGCGGCTCCTCGCCGTGCAGCGCGGGTGCGACGCTGTCGGCCAGCCATTCGCCCGACTGCAGCGCCCAGCCGCAGCCGACGCCGAAGAGCGGGTCGATCGCGAGCGCGGCGTCGCCGACCAGCGCCAGGCCGGGGGCGACCGGGTCTCGTTCGCGGTTGGTCATGTCGATCCGGCCCATCACCTCGCCGACCAGCCGGCCGGCCTGGATCGGCGGGGGGTCGGGGACGCTCGAGACCATGGAGACCAGCGCCGCCTCGGGATCGCGCTTGAACTCGGGCAGGCGGTCCACGGTCGGCATCGCCGCGTAGAAGGTCAGCCCGGAATCGGTCGGGAAGGCGGCGGCCCACTGCGGGTCGAGCATCCAGACCGGCGTGTTCGGCGCGGTCTCCGGCAGCGCGTCCTCGTAGTAGGCGCCATAGGCGACCCGGCCATGCGGACGAACCTTCTCGGCGACGCCGGCGAGCTTGGCGATCCGCGAGTCGCGGCCGTCGGCGCCGACCGTCAGCCGCGCCCGCAGCTCGGTCTCGCCGCCGTCGGCGTCGCGGATCGCGACGCCGCGGACGGCGCCGTGCTCCTGCACCAGGCGCTCGGCGGTCTGTCCGAGCATCAGCTCGACCCCGGGTTCGGCCGCGGCCGCGTCGCGGGCCAGGGGGTCGAGGACCTCACGGCGCACGTTGACCGAGAAAGCGCCCCCGTCGGCGGGGGGTTCGATCCAGCCCCACCGCGTCCAGATGCGCATCTGGGAACGCAGCCCTCCCGCGGAGGCGATCGGCTCGAGCAGGCCCAGCCGCTCCAGCGTCGGCACCGCCGAGGCCTGGATGAAGTGCGAGCAGATCCGTTTGTAGGCGCGCGGGTCCGGCTGTTTCTCGACCAGCGCGACCCGGGCGCCGCCGCGGGCCAGCAGCGTCGCGGTGGCGCAGCCGGCGAGGCTGGCGCCGACCACCACCGCGTCGTAGTCCGCCGGGTGGTCGATGATGCGGTCGCTGCGATCGGTGGTTGCCATTCGGGGCCTCCAGTTCATATTGCACACCGTTCGTCTCGCACTATACGCTTCGAACTATGAAAAGCAAGTCGATCAAGCTGACGGGCAACTCCTATGCGCTGCTGGCGCTGCTGGCCGAGATGGGCGAAGCGACCTCCTACGAAATCAAAGGCGCGCTCGAGGTCACGATCGAGAACTTCTGGCCGCTCCCGCATACGACCGCCTACGAGGAGCCGGCCCGTCTCGCCGCCGCCGGCTATCTGTCGGCGCGCCAGGAGGAGGCTGGCCGCCGCCGCCGCGTCTATTCGCTGACCGACGCCGGCCGCGAGGCGCTCGTCGCCTGGACCGCCGACCCGAGCGCCTCGCCGCCGCAGCTGCGCGAGGAATCGGTGCTGAAGGTGTTCGCCGGCGCCGACCCTGGGCCTTTGCTCGCGGGCCGGGCCGAGTGGCACCGGGGGAAGCTGGCCGAGCTGGAGGGTCTGCTCGCCGGTATCGAGAGCGTCGAGGGGTTCGAGGGCCCGCGCCGGGCACTCATCACCGGCATCACCTACCAGCGCAAGATGCTGGAGCTGCTCGAGGAGATGAGCGATCTGAACGACTGAGGAGGAGGGGATGCGGGCGCGGCAGGGCCCTAATGGCTTGCTAAGCATGAAGTGATTCGCTAGACTAATTACCAGAGCTAATCACTATGGACCTCAAGCCCAACCCCTCACTCACGGACTCGGCGGCGCAGCTGCGGATGGCGGTCGTGCGTACCGCCAGGCGCCTGCGTCAGGAGGCCGCAGCGGAGGCGAGCGGGTTGACCCCGACCTCGACCGCGACCCTGGCCTCGATCGACGGCTTCGGGCCGCTGACGCCGAGCGAGCTGGCGGACATCGAGCGGGTCAAGCGTCCGACGATGACCCGCACGCTCGGCTGCCTGGAGCGGGAGGGGCTGATCGAACGCACGCCCGACCCGGCCGACGGCCGCAGCGCCCTGATTGCGATCAACGCCGCCGGCCGCGAGCGGCTGCGCCGCCTGCGCAGCCGCAAGAACGCCTACCTGGCGCGGCGCATGCGCGACCTGGCGCCGGAGGAAGTGGAGACCTTGACTCGGGCGGCCGAGATCCTCGACCGGATGCGAGAGGGGGAGCCGCGGTCCGGGCGCGAGCTCGGTTCATGAGGTACCACCTGCGCCGATCCTTCAACTCGCTCGAGGTCCCCAACTACCGCCGTTACTTCGCCGGCCAGCTGATCTCCCTCTCGGGCACCTGGATGCAGACCGTCGCCGCGGTCTGGGTCGATCCTCACCCTCACCGGCAGCGGCATCGCCGTCGGCCTCACCACCGCGCTGCAGTTCCTGCCGATGCTGCTGTTCGGCGCCTGGGGCGGACTGCTCGCCGACCGGATGTCGAAGCGGCGGCTGCTGATCTTCGACCCAGGCGCTGATGACGATCCCCGCGGTCGGCCTCCTGGTCGTCACCGCCACCGGCGTCGTCACTCCCTGGATGGTCTACCTCGGCGTCTTCGCCTTCGGCCTGCTCAACGCCGTCGACAACCCGACCCGGCAGAGCTTCGTGATCGAGATGGTCGGCCCCGACCGGGTCGTCAACGCGGTCAGTCTCAACAGCGTCATCGTCCAGGCGGCGCGGATCGTCGGCCCGGCGATCGCCGGCATCCTGATCGCCACCGTCGGCGTCGTCCCCTGCTTCGCGATCAACGCCCTGACCTTCGTCGCGATGATCCTGGCGCTGCTGGGCATGGACCCCAAGCGTCTGCAGGAGCCGCCGGTCGCCGGCCGCGAACGCGGCGCGATCCGCGCCGGCCTGCGCTACGTCGCTCGCACCCCGGAGCTGGCGGTGCCGCTGGCGCTGATGGCGCTGGTCGGGACGCTCGGCTTCAACTTCCAGGTGGTGCTGCCGCTGCTGGCCAAATTCAGCTTCGGCGGCGGCGCGATGACCTACGGGGCGCTGGTCTCGGCGATGGCGGTCGGCTCGATCGTCGGCGCCCTGATCAACGGCGCCCACGGCCGCACCGGCCCGCGGTTGATCGCCGGCGGCGCGCTCGCCTTCGGCGTCTCCGGCGCTGGGGGCGGCGGCGATGCCGTCGCTGGCGCTGGAGATCCCGCTGCTGGTCGTGCTCGGCGGCGCCGCGGTCACCTTCGCGGCGACGATCAACTCCTCGCTGCAGCTGGCGGTCGAGCCCGAGATGCGCGGCCGGGTGATGGCGCTCTACTCGGTCGTCTTCCTCGGCTCGACCCCGATCGGCGCCCCCCTCGTCGGCTGGCTCTCCCAGGCCTACGACCCCCGCGTGGCCCTCCTGCTCGCCGGCATCACCGGCCTCAGCGCCGCCTGGGCGGCCCATGTGTCGTTCGCTCGCCTGCGCACCAGGTCAGCCCGCGAAGAGAACCTCGCCGCGGCGGGTTAGCCAGCCGATCCAGCGGTATCCCTTCGCTGGAGGGGGCGGGTGCCCCTCCCCCGGAGGCTCAGGCGGCGCTCGGTGGCGCCCCCTGAATTCGCCCAGCTGCGCGACGGCCTCCGGGGGAGGGGCACCCGCCCCCTCCCCCGGAGCACCCCGATTCGTCAGCCGGTATAGCCGGCCGCTTCGAGGTATTCCGCCGCGACTTTGGCCGCCGGTTCCTTTTCGAGTTCGACCCGGGCGCCGAGCTCCTGGACCACTTCGAGGTCGAGGCCTTCCTGCACCTGGGTGATCGTCTTTTCGTAATCCGGGCCCGCTTCTTCGACGACCTTCGGGGTGGTCACCCAGATCACGTTGCCGGCCGGGAAGACCTTCTTGTCGTCTTCCAGGATCACGTACTTGTCGCTCTCCGCCGACAGCTGCGGATCGGTCGTGAAGAGGATCGAGAGGTTGTTCTGACCCTTGTCGAGGACCGTGTAGCGGAGGCCGATGTCGACGGGCGTGAACTTCTTGAACTTCAGCCCGTACAGTTTTTCCAGCCCGGCCAGGCAGTCGATCCGCTGGCGGCACTCGGGCGAGCCGTACAGCGTCAGTTTTTCGGACACGCCTTCGAGGTCGGAGACGTTTTCGAGCCCGTATTTTTCAGCCGTGGCGACGGTCGTCCCGACCGCGTTGGCGGAGGCGAATGGGGTCGGCGGGAACGCCGTCAGGTTCTCTTTTTCGAATTCGGCTTTGGCCTCTTCGTAGGCTTCGGTCGCGTCCGCGGGCACTTCTTCGGGTTCCTTGCCGAAGAACGAGGTCAGCGCCGTCGAGACGTACTCCGGGTAGCCGGAGATCGTCCCCGCTTTGACGTTTTTCAGCGCCACCGTTTCGGAGCCGAGGTTGAGGTCTTTCTTGACCTTGTAGCCGGCCGCTTCCAGCGCCTGGGCGTAGATCTCACCGAGGATGATCTGTTCGGTGAAGTTCTTGGAGCCGACGGTGAGGGTGACTTTGCCGTTTTCGGGGTTGTCGACGATCGCGCCGCCGCTTTCCTCGCCGCCTTCGGTCGATTCCGTTTCGGTGGCGGAGCCGCTGGTGCTGTCGTCGCTGCTGCCGCAAGCGGCGATACCGAGCGTCAGCGTCAGCGCTGCCAGAAGGGCGAGTACCGCTCGCCATCGAGTTGGGTTCATGCTCACTAGTTGCCTCCTTGGGTGGACTTGACTGGTCTTTGGTGGTTCACGCCGGCCTCGGCTTCAGCCCGGGTGAGGTGAGCAGGCGCTGGATCCCTGCGAGCGCCAGCTCGAGGGCAAGGGCCAGGAGCGCCACGAGGATCGCCCCCGCCAGCACTCCGTTCTCGCCGTAGACATTTTCGTTGATGATGAAGTCGCCGAGCGTTTCATAGCCGGCCAGGGGAGCGATCGTCGCGGTCGCGACGATCGCGATCGCGGCCCCGCGGATGCCGCCCATCAGGGTCGGGATCGCCAGCGGGATCTCGACCTTGCGGAGGATCTCGAACTCGGTCATCCCCATCCCGCGCGCCGCGTCGACCGCGGCCCGGTCGACCTGGTGGATGCCGACGAAGGTGTTGGTGAGGATCGGCGGGATTCCGAGCACCGCCAGGGCGATCACCACGTTCAGCTTGCCGACCCCGATCGCCGCCGCCATGAAGGCGATCAGGGCAAGCTCGGGAATGCCGCGGCCGGCGTTGCCGAAGGCGATCGCCACGGTTTCGAACCTGTGCTTGTGGCCGAGGTAGAGGGCGATCGGCATCGCCACCGCCAAGGCCACCGCCAGCGCCAGCACCGTCACTTCGAGCTGTTTGATCGTCAGTTCGATCACCTGGTCGATCCCGCCGACTTTGTTGCCGCCGGTGACGTTCGAGTACTGGGGCTCGAAGATGAATTCGATCGCACCGTCGATCGAGCCGAGCGGTAGCTGCGAGAACAGTGCGTTCACGCCGCTTCCACCCGCCGCCAGGGGGTGACCAGGCGCTGCAACCAGAGCAGCAGCACCCCGAACACCGCCGCCAGCAGGACCGCGAGGCCGCCGGCGATGATGATGTTGGTCTTGAAGGTGAGCCCGAGTTCGCCTTTGAAGATCGGTTCGCCGAGCCCGCCGCCGCCGGCGAAGGTGGCGAGGGTGGCGATCGCGACGGTGCTGACGGTGGCGATCTGCAGACCGGCGAAGATCTCCGGCCGCGCCAAGGGGATCTCGACCTTCCAGAGGATCTGGCGGTCGGTCATGCCGATCCCGCGGGCGGCCTCGACCGCCGCGGTGGAGACGTTGTCGAGGCCGATCACCGTGTTGCGGTAGATGATCTGCAGCGTGTAGGCGCTGAGGGCGATGATCGCGGTGTCGCGACCGCGCCCCGTGAGCGGCAGCAGCAGGAAGAAGAAGGCGATGCTGGGGATCGTGTAGAGGACGCCGGTGCCGAGCAGGAACGGCGGTCGCAACCAGCGGTGGCGGTGGGCGAGCAGGGCGAGCGCGAACGCCAGGGCGAATCCGATTGCGACCGCGATCAGCACCAGTTCGACGTGCTGGCGCAGCGGCGTCTCGTAGCGGTCGAGGTGCTCCCGCGCCCAGTCCCAGCAGAAGAGCTTGTCGGTCGCCTGGCAGGGGAGCGTGTCGGTGGTCCGTTCTTTGAAGAAGTCTTTCCCGACTTCGCCGACCGCCGCGAGGAGGGCCGGGCTAGTCATCGGAACCCTCGGCACCGAGCGGCCGCTCGACCGCCGGGTGCTCGTCGACCTTCGCCGCCGGCGAGACCAGGAACTCGGAGATGATCTCGACCGAGAGCACCCCGGCGACCTTGCCATTGGCGTCGGTGACCGCCGCGTACTGGGCGCCGCCCTGGAGCATGTCGGCGAGGGCGTCGCGCATCACGTCGTCGAGCTCGAGCACCGGCCCCAGCGGCGAGTCGGGCCGCTCGGGGACCGTGGGCTGGGCGAGGTCGCGCTCGGAGAGCCAGCCGAGCGGCCGCAGCTCGGCGTCGACCAACAGCGGGTAGGGCACCTCGACGTCGGGCGCGTCGAGTTTCGCTCGCACCTCGGCGGTGGGCTGCCCGGCGGTTGCCCAGGGGGCCTCCCAGAGGTCGATGTCGGAGACGCGCATCAGCGCCAGTCGCTTCAGCGCTCGGTCGGCGCCGACGAAGTCCTCGACGAACTCGTTGGCGGGTGCCATCAAGAGCTCCGCCGGGGTCGCGTACTGCTCGACCCGCCCGCCCTCGCGCATGACCGCGATCCGGTCGCCCATCTTGATCGCCTCGTCGATGTCGTGGGTGACGAAGAGGACGGTCTTCTGCACCTGCGCCTGCAGGCGCAGGAACTCGTTCTGCAGGCGCTCGCGGTTGATCGGGTCGATCGCCCCGAAGGGCTCGTCCATCAGCATCACCAGCGGGTCGGCGGCGAGCGCGCGGGCGACGCCGACGCGCTGCTGCTGGCCGCCCGAGAGCTGCGCTGGGTAGCGGTCGCCGAGGTCGGGGTCGAGGCCAACCAGCGCCAGCAGCTCGGCCGAGCGCTCGCGAAGCCACTCCTTCCTGCGGCCCAGCAACTGCGGCACCGTGCCGATGTTCTCGCTGATCGTGCGGTGCGGGAAGAGCCCGATCTGCTGGATCACGTAGCCGATCTCCCGCCGCAGCTGGGCGGCGTCCTTGCTGCGCACCGACTCGTCGCCGACGAGGATGTCGCCGGCGCTCATCTCGACCGTGCGGTTGACCATCCGCATCGCCGTCGTCTTGCCGCAGCCGGAGGGGCCGACGAGGACGCAGATCTCCCCGGCGGGGACCTCGAGGGTGAGCTCGTCGACCGCCGCGACCTCGGAGTCGCCGTAGCGTTTCGTCGCACCCTCGTAGCGGACCGAGGAGGCTCCGGAGTGCGGCTGTATGTCGGTGGCGGCCTCGCCGGTGGGCACTGGAGCCGAGCCTATACCCAGTCGCGGTCCCGCTTACGCAGGAATGCCTACGCGGCGGTTCACAGGCCGAGGCGGCGCGCCCGCGCGGCGGCGCAGGCGACGATCTCGGCCAGCTCCGGCAGTTCCCCGCCGCCGCATCAGGACCCGGCCGCCGACGACCGTGGTGTCGACCACCGAGCCGCTGGCGGCGTAGACGAGGTCGGCGGTGAGGTCGCCGACCCCGAGCTCCGGGGAATCGGGCGCCAGCAGCAGGAAGTCGGCGGCGGCGCCCGGGGTCAGCGGCTCGCCGGCGCCGAGCAGCGGCGCCCGGGCGCCGCTGGCGACCGCCCAGGCCTCGGCCGCGTCGATCGCGGTCGGGTCGGCGGCGGCGTGCTTTTGGATCAGCGCGAAGGACTTCAGGTCGCTGAGCAGGTCGAGCGAGTCGTTGGAGCCGGCGCCGTCGGTGCCGAGGCCGACGCTGACCCCCGCCGCCCGCGCCGCCGGGTGCGGGAAGACGCCGCCGACGGCGAGCTTCATGTTGGCGACCGGGTTGGTGACGACGGTGGCGCCGCGCTCGGCGACCAGCGCCAGCTCCTCGGGGTCCAGCCAGACGCCGTGGGCGAGCACGGTGCGCTCGTTCATCATCCCCAGCCGGTCCAGGTAGAAGGCTGGCCGCTCGCCGTGGGCGGCGAGGCAGTCTTCGACCTCTTTCGCCGTCTCGGAGAGGTGGATGTGGATCGGCACCGTCCGCTCGGAGCCGAGCTCGGCGATCCAACGCAGCGACTCCTCGCTGACCATGTAGATCGAGTGCGGGGCGAGCGCGGGGGAGACCGCCGGGCCGAGCCCGGCCAGGTGGTCGAGGCTCTCCAGCGCCGAGCGCCGCATCTCCTCGCCGTCGCGGCCGACGTCGAACAACGGCGCCCCGATCGTGGCGCGGATGCCGGCGTCGGCGACGGCCCGCGCGGTCGCCTCCGGGTGCCAGTACATGTCCCAGAAGCGGGTGGTGCCGCTGCGGGTCATCTCCGCGCAGGCGAGGCGCGCGCCCCAGTAGACGTCTTCGTCCTCCAGCTTCGCCTCGACCGGCCAGATCCGTTCCTCCAGCCAGGGCATCAGCGGCAGGTCGCCGCCGCTGCCGCGGAACAGGGTCATCGCCGCATGGGTGTGGCCGTTGACGAGCGGCGCCAGGAGGTGGGCGCCGTCGGCGTCGATTACCTCGTCGCCCGGCTCGGCGGCGACGTCCGACCCGATCGCGTCGATCGCCCCGTCCACGCAGCGGACCCCGACGCGGCTGCCGTCGAGCAGTGCGTCGGTCACGGTCAACCCCATCGCGTGATCACCGACCGACCGCCCCGAGTTGCGGTAACACCGCCGCCAGTCCCTCGCGCAGCACGGTCGCGTTGATCAGGCGGTCGGCTTCCATCTCGGCGACGCTCAGCCCGCCCTCGCCGAGGCCGTTGGCGAGGTTGTCGACCATGCAGAGCGCCGCGTAGTCGAGTCCGAGCTCGCCGGCGACGACGCACTCCGAGGCGACCGTCATCCCGACCACGTCGGCGTGGGCGGCGATCATCCGGATCTCGGCCGGGGTCTCGAAGCGCGGCCCGATCGTCTGCCAGTAGATGCCGCCGTCGCGCGGCGGCGTTCCACCCACCCCCCAGGCCTCGATCACTTCCGCTCGCCAACGGGCATCGAAGGCGGGCGCAATGTGCGCGCGCTGGCCGGCAAAGGTCGAGAGACCGAGGTGAAGCGCGATGAAGTCGTCGGGGCAGACCAAGCTGCCCACCGGCAGCTCTGCTTTCAGCGAGCCGACCGAGGCGATCGCCAGGACCCGGTCGCAGCCCTGCTCGGCCAGCGGCCGCAGGTTGGCGGCGTGGTCGATCTGGTGGGGCAGGACGTACTCCTCGGCGCTGTCGTGGCGCTGCACGATCGCCGCCCCGTGCTCGGCCGCCGCCGCGGCGATCTCGCCGCCTCCCGGCCCCAGCGCGTTGCTTCCGAGGATCACCGCGAGCCTGCCCATCGCGCGATCCTAGCCGCCGCGATGGGCCCTGAACGCGGCTGCGGCCTCGTCGTGGTCGACGATTGGGGCCGGGTAGCGCTGGCGCTCCTTCGCCGGCAGCCGCCAGGGGCGGTGCACCGCCTTGCCCTCGATCCCCTCCAGCTCCGGCAGATAGCGCCGCACGTACTCGCCGTCGGGGTCGAAGCGCTCGGCCTGGCGCAACGGGTTGAGGACGCGGTTGGGCCGGGTGTCGTTGCCGGTCCCCGCGACCCACTGCCAGTTGCCGGCGTTGTTGGCGATCTCGCCGTCGCTGAGCAGGTCCCAGAAATGCCGGGCCCCCTGGCGCCAGTCGACGTAGAGGTCCTTGGTGAGGAAGGAGGCGACGGTCATCCGCGCCCGGTTGTGCATGAAGCCCTCGGCGGCCAGCTGGCGCATCGCCGCGTCGACGATCGGGTAGCCCGTCAGCCCCTCGCGCCAGGCGTCGAGCGCCCGCTGCGAGCGCGACCAGCGATCCCCACGCGGGCGGTAGTCGCGGCGCGGCAGCGAGGGGACGGCGGCCAGCACCTGGTGGTGGAAGTCCCGCCAACAGAGCTGCCGCACGTAAGGGGCACCGCCGCGACGCTCACCTGCCTCGCGCATCAGCTCCAGCGGCGAGATGCAACCCCAGCGCAGGTGGGCGCTGAGCCGCGAGGTGGCGTCGCCCGGTAGGTCGTCGTGGCGTTCGTCGTATGCGCCGAGGCCGTCGCGCAGGAAGGCGCGCATCAGCCGTCGTCCCGCGCGCTCCCCGCCCACCGCCCGGCGCGGCGAGGGGCGACCGCCGCTGAGCTGCTCCAGCGCCGGCAGGCGCCCCGCCGCGAGCTTGCTCGGGACGGTGAGCTTGCGCGGCGCCCCGTGGCCCTGGCGCAGCGGCGCCTCGCTCCAGGCGCGGTGGTAGGGAGTGAAGACCTTGAAGTGATCGCCGCCGCTCGGCGTCACCGCCCCCGGCGGCAGGATCGTCACCCCCGGATGGGCGCGGAACTCGATCCGCTCCTCCTCGCAGGCATTGGCCAAGCGCTGCTCGCGCGCCCGGGCGTAGGCGCTCCAATCGGCGCTGACGTGCAGCTGCGTGGCCCCGCATTCGCGGGCGACGGCGATCGCCTCCCGCACCGGGTCGCCGCGGCGCACGAACAGTCGCCCGCCCGCCCGCCGCAGCGAGTCGTCGAGGTCGGCCAGCGCCTCGCGCATGGTGGCGACCCGGTTGGGCGCCGCGAAGCGCGACCCGAGCAGGCGCTCGTCGAGGACGAACAGCGGCACCGTGCGCTCCGCTCTCGCCGCCGCGACCAAGGCCGGGTTGTCGTGGATCCGCAGGTCGCGATTGAAAAGGACGATTGCGGTTATCACTGGGCATATGGTGACGGGATGAGCGAGCGGTCCTCGGGGAGGGACGAGAGCGAGGGCGAACGCCTGGATCGCAATCTCGGCGAGTTGCTGCAGGAGCTGCGCGTGGTCCTGCCCGGCGTCCAGGTTCTGTTCGCCTTCCTGCTGGCGGTCCCGTTCCAGCAGAACTTCACGAAAGTGACCGAGTTCCAGAAGGACGTCTACTTCGGGACGCTGATGATGACCGCGCTCTCAGCGGCGCTGTTGATGTCGCCCTCCGCCTACCACCGGCTGACCTTCCGACTGCAGCAGAAGGACCACCTGATCTTCCTCTCCAACCGCTTCGCGATCGTCGGCCTCGGCGCTCTCGCCCTGGGGATGACCGGGGCGATCGTGTTGGTCACCGATTTCCTCTTCGGGGCGATCCTGACGATCGTCGCCGGCGCCGCCTCGCTCGGCTTCTTCGCCCTGTTCTGGTACGCGCTGCCGCTGAAGCGGCGCCTCAGCGCCGACTCGCCCGATCCGGACGACGAGGAGCGCGATCCTCGTTCATGAGCGCCAGCTCGCGCTCGAGCTCGTCCAGAAACGGCAGCTGGGAGGCCCGCTTCCGCAGCATCGCCAGGTCCGCCTGCCAGGCGTCGAGCTTGTCGTCGAGCGGCACCTTCAGCTCCTCGGCGACCGCCTCCCCCTGCTCGGCGTAGGCGCGGCGCAGCGCCTTGACGTTGGTCAGCTTGTCGGCGCCGTAGATCGCCAGCGCGTCTTCGCCGCTGTCGGAGACCCGCCCGCGGTGCTCTGTCTTGCGCTGGCGCCAGTCCTCGATCGATTCGTCGTCGCTGAGCGCCGCGACCAGGCCCGCGACCGGTTCGCCGAACTGCTCGCGCAGCGCGGCCACGGTCTTGTCGCTGTCCTCGACGACGTCGTGCAGCAGCGCCGCCGCCAGTACCTCGTCGGTCCAGCCGTGCGCGGCCAGCAGCTCGGCGACCGCCAGCGGATGCTCGATGTAGGGGATGCCGCCGGCGCCGTTGCGGATCTGGCCGGCGTGCGCCTCGGTGGCGGCTGCCAGCGCTGTGCGCACGAGTGGCGAGGGGGGGAGCCCGGGCACGGGCGGCAGGGTATCGCTCAGGCGACGGCGGCCGGGCTGTCCGAGTGCACCGGCAGCTCGTATTCGGCGCCCTCGGCCCCCAGCTCGACCGCGCCCGGGGCGCCGCCGAGCTCGCTCCAGCGTGCCCGCGCCTGCTCGCCGAGCCCATCGAGGAACTCGTCGGAGTGGCGGGGATCGTGGTGGAAGAGCACGGTGCGCTCGGCGCCGCTGCGCTTGGCGAAGGCGAGCGAGTGGCTGATCGCCGAGTGGCCCCAGCCGACGTGGTCGGGGTACTCGTCGTCGGCGTACTGGCCGTCGTGGATCAGCATCGAGGTGTCGCGGGCCAGCTCGAAGCCGGAGATCCAATCCTCCTCGAGCCCGTCGAGGTCGGTGCCGAGCGCCGGCTCGTGGTCGGGGATGTAGGTGAGCGAGGAGTCGCCGTCCTCGATCCGGTAGCCGAGCGTGGGGCCGCGATGGGAGACGGGGGCGCAGCGGATCCGCGCCGGGCCGATCTCCCACTCGGCGTCGGGGCAGTGGCGGAAGGAGAAGTCGCAGGGCAGCTCGCGGACCTCGATCGGCGAGAGCGGCGCGGAGATGTAGCGGGCGATGCGGTCGCGCAGCGAGGCCTCCGGCGAGGCCGGCCCCCAGATCGTCAGCTCGGTCTGCGGGCGGAAGGCGGGGGCGAAGAAGACCAGGCCCTGGATGTGATCGAGATGGAGGTGGGTGAGCAGGATGTGCAGCCGCGAGGGCGCATCGCCGAGCGCGAGGCCGAGGCTGCGGATGCCGGTGCCGGCGTCGAGCGCCAGCATCGAGCCGTCGCTGAGGGTGACGCCGACGCAGGAGGTGTTGCCGCCGTAGCGGATCGTCTCCGGCCCGGGCGAGGGGATCGAGCCGCGGGTCCCCCAGAGCTTGACCTTCACGCCGGCCCCGTCCCGTTGCTGTGGGCGCGGTCCTGGATCGGCCAGAAGACCGCGATCGCGCCCTGGGAGCCGTGGGCGGTGAGGATCGGGAAGGCGGAGGCCTCGACCGCGTGGGCGGTGCCGTCGGCCGAGCGGATTGTCAGCTCGGTATGGGCGGGGCGGCCGCTGCGCACCGCCGTCACCAGCGGCAGCTCGTCGTAGGGGATCGGCTCGCCGCCGTCGTCGAAGGGACCGAACAGCCTGCCCCATTCCTCGGGCCCGACGGTTCCCATCTCCTCGAAGTGCCTGCCGAGCAGGATCCCGGCCGCCTCGTTGTAGAAGACGAGCAGGCCGCCCTCGTCGACCAGAAAGGCCGGCGTCGACAGGGCGGACATCAGATTCCGCGCGAGTATCAGCTCAAGTGGCTTTTGCGACACAGTCAAGACTTTAGTCGTCCCAAGATGGGCGATTTGGCTTCCCCCGGGGGAGACCCAAGTTGGCCAGCCTCCTGCCCGGGGCTACCCGGCGGCGTGACTTTCATCACTTAGGCGAACTGTCGTGTTGCTGGGTGGGTGCGCGTGAGGGAGGGCAGGGTGTCCCTCCGCCTGAGGCCGTCGCGCAGCTGGATCGAGCTCCGAACTGCGGAGCGTCTGTCCCAAGCCTCATTCGGAGGGACACCCTGCCCTCCCTCCGAACCCACGCCCTGCTTCAAGGAAGTGGGCCTCAACCTTCTCGGCAACCCCGGGTCGCCGACCTCGCCAGTTCAAGCACCGTCCCTCGGGAGCTTTCCGTCCACGGAAGCTTCCGCGTCTCGGGGGCGAGATGGGCTTTCGTGGGAGCGGTCCGGTGACCCTCCGCCTGAGGCCGTCGCGCAGCTGGGTCGAGCTCCCAGGGCTCGAACGCTCGTCCCAAGCCTCATTCGGAGGGTCACCGGACCGCTTACGCCAAACCCCTTCGAGATCCCAAGGTCAGCCGGCTGCTTCAGCGCGCCTCAACCCCCCGCGCGACCACAGCGCGAAGAGGATCGGCAGCACGATCGCGACCCCGAAGGCGAGGGCGACGACGTCCGGCTCGCCGGAGATGAAGCCGCGCCCGGCCTCGAGCAGCGCGGTCACCGGGTTGACCGAGGCGACCGCGTGGATCCAGCCGCTGAGCAGGTCGAGCGGCACGTAGACCGGGGCGAGGAAGAGGATCAGGAAGATCGGCAGCTGCATCAGCGGCCCGCCCTGGATCGAGCGCACCCGCATCGCCACGCCCGCCGCCCACAAGGTCGCCGCGACGTTGACGAGAACCGCGAGGACGAAGAGGCCGACGATGTCGACGCCGCCGCCGTCGATCTCCATCCCGGCCACCAGGGCGACGACCGTGAGGACGGTCCAGGTGACCAGGGCGCGGACCAGCGCCGCGATCGCGTAGCCGCCGGTGATCCCGTTGCGGTTCGCGGCCGCCAGCAGGTAGCGGCGGGCGAAACCGGTCTCGAAGTCGCGGGCGATCCCGAAGCCGGTGAAGACACCGCCGAAAGCCGCCGACTGCAGCAGCACGAAGACGAACTGGAAGGCGGTGTAGCCGCTCGGGAAGTCGAAGCCGGGGACGTTGCCGACGGCCGAGAGGCCGCCTGCGAAGGAGGCGAAGAAGAACAGCGGGAAGAGCAGCGAGGGGACCAGGAAGGCCGGGTTGGTGAGGAAGTTGTGGATGCTGCGCCAGGCGACCGCGAGGGCGACGGCGCGGAACCCGGCGGGGTTGGGGACGGTGGCATGGGAGGTCGGGTTCACGTCCGCACCAGCCTCGTCTTCAGGGCGCTGGCGGCGGCCGTCATCCCGATCGCGAAGATCGCCGCGGCGATTCCGAAGCCGAGCGCCAGGGCGCCGCCGTCCCAGCCTTCGATCAGCAGCGAGCGGAACGCCTCGAGCAGATAGGTGACCGGGTTGACGCTGGCGACGGCGTGGAACCAGTCGGTTTCGATCAGGTCCAGCGGCAGCGCCATCGAGGAGAGGAAGAGGGTGACGAAGAAGATCGGGAAGAGCCCCTGCACCGCCTCGCCGGAGCCGGTGCGAAGCGCCGCGAAGAGGCCGATCGTGCCGAAGGCGACGGTGATCGCCACGGAGAGCGCGACGATCACCAGGGCGCCGCCGACCCCCGCCGCCAGTTCGGCGCCGGCGACGAGCCCGACGGTCAGGTAGGCGACCGCCTGCAGCAGTCCCAGCACGAAGGAGCCGGCGAGCAGGCCGCTGAGCAGGGCGGCACCGCGCAGCGGGGTGAGGGCCATGCGGTTGAGGAAGCCGGTCTCGATGTCGCGGGCGAGGTCGGTGCCGGAGTTCATCACCGAGAACAGCGCTCCCTGCATGAAGGTGATCGCCAGCGCAAAGGTCAGGTAGGAGTCGGTGGGGAAACCGGGCAGGCTGGTCGCGTCTTTGAGTCCGCCGGCGTTGACCGCCAGGAGGAAGAGAGGAAAGATCATCGCCGGCACGATCTGCGCCGGTTGGCGCAGCGTCCGCAGCACCGAGCGGCGGGCCAGCTGGCTGACCTGGGTACCGAGCGCTTGGTTCACGCCGCCTTCGCCTCGGCGAGGACGTCCTCGGAGCGCTCCTCGTCCTCCTCGGCCCCCTCCAGGGTGCGGCCGGTCTTGGCCAGGAAGACGTCGTCGAGCGAGGGGGCGTGCAGTTGCAGGGTCTCGATCGCGATCCCCTCGGCGTCGAGCGCGCGCACCACCTCGGCCAGTTCGGACTCCCCGCCTTCCAACCGCACCGCGGCGCCCTTGGGACTGGACCCGGCCGGCTCGCCGAAACGGCTGAGGACCGCGGCGGTGCGCTCCTGCTGGGCGGGGTCGCGGGGTGCCGCCTCGACGGTGGGGCGGCCAATTTCGGCCTTCAGTGCCGCCGGGGTGCCCTCGGCGACGATCGAGCCGTGGTCGATGATCCCGACCCGGTTGGCGAGCGCATCCGCCTCCTCCAGGTACTGGGTGGTGAGGAAGACGGTCACCCCGTCCTCGGCGGCGAGCCGGGCGACCTCCTCCCAGAGCGCGGTGCGGCTCTGGATGTCGAGACCCGTGGTCGGCTCGTCGAGGAAGAGGATGCGGGGGCGGTGGACCAGGGCGAGCGCGAGGTCGAGGCGGCGCTTCATCCCGCCCGAGTAGCCGCCGACCTTGCGATCGGCCGCCTGCGAGAGCCCGACCCGCGCCAGCAGCTCGTCGCCGCGGCGCTGGCGCTCGGCCTTGGCGATCCCGTGCAGGGCGGTCTGCAGGCGCATGTGCTCGCGGCCGCTGAGCAGCGGGTCGAGTGCCGCCTCCTGCAGCGCGGCGCCGATCGCCGCGCGCACCCGTGGGCCTTCGGAGGCGATGTCGAAGCCGGCCACCCGGGCGCTGCCGGCGGTGGGCGGGAGCAGGGTGGTCAGCATCAGCACGGTCGTCGACTTGCCGGCGCCGTTGGGGCCGAGGAAGCCGTAGATCTCACCCGGGGCGACCTCGAGATCGATGCCGTCGACGGCGCGGGGCCCGTTCTTGAACTCGCGCACGAGGCCTTCGACTTCGATCCCTTTCGCGGCGGTCGCGTCTGCTGACATCGGTCCTCTCCAATCGCTCGGCTAACTCAATATTTGAGGCTATCAAAGATTGAGATACACTAGGTTCATGACCGACTCCGACACCTCTCGCGAAGCCTGGGGGCTGCTGGCCAGCCTCGTCTACCCACCGCGATTGCTCGACATCGCCCGGGATCTCAAGCTGACCCCGGCGACCCTCGGTGCCCTCGCCCGCCTCGGCGAGCCGCGGACCATGGGGGAGATCGCGGAGCTGCTGCGCTGCGATCCCTCCAACGTGACCGGGATCGCCGACGCGCTCGAAACCCGCGGACTCGCCCATCGCCGCCCCTCGCAGGCCGACCGGCGGGTCAAGGCGATCGAGCTGACCGCGAAGGGTGAGCGGCTGCGGCGGCGCGCGATGGGTGAGCTGAGCGAGCCGCCGGACTGGCTGAAGGGGCTCTCCGAGCGCGATCAGCGCGCCCTCCGGGACCTGCTGCGCCGCGCTGCCGACGCGGTCGCCTGACCCGAAACGGCCGAAAACGCGTAGAACTCACGTCCCGATGCGCGAGCGGACCCGCACCTATCGCACCGTCATGGCCCTTTGCCGCCCCGTTGCGCTGTGGGGCCGGCTTTCCGTGGAGGGCGTGGAGACCTTGCCCGAGAGCGGCCCGCTGCTGGTCATCGGCAACCACGACAGCCACTGGGACCCGGTGATGGTCGGGATGGCCGCGGTCAAGCGCCGCCAGATCCGCGCCCTCGCCAAAGCCGAACTCTGGGACGTCAGGGGGCTGGCCCCGATCCTCAACGGGATGGGCCAGATTCCGATCGAGCGGGGCAGCGGCGACAAGCAGGCGCTGGCGAAGGCGATCGAGACGCTGCGGGCCGGTGCCTGCATCGGCGTCTTTCCCGAAGGCACGCGCTCGCGCGGCAAGGTGCTGCGCGCGCGCAGCGGCGTCGGCCGGCTGGCGCTGGAGGTTCCCGAGGCGCACGTCAGCCTGGTCGCGATCGAGGGGACGAGCGACCTGACCGGCTTCCCGCGCCGCCCCCGGCTGCGGGTCCGCTTCTTCGACCCGGTCGGCGGTCAGCCGCGTCCCGACGAGGACCCCGGCGAGCTCTCAGCGCGCCTGCTGGCCGAGGTTCGCGCGATCTCCCCGCCCTCGCTCAGCTACCGCAAGCGCGGCAGGCAGGCCTCCGCTCAGTAGCTGGTCGGCGGTGGCGGCGCGCCGCCGTCGTCCTCGGGCTCGGCCCCGCTCGGCGTCAGCGCGTACCACTCGCCCCCGAAGGAGTCGATGTCGTTGCCCTTGGCGTCGCCCGGGCCCTTGTCCTCGACGTAGGTGTAGAGAGGGTGGCCGGCGTAGGTGACCTGCGTGGTCCCGTCTTTGCGTTGGGTGGTTCCCAGGAGGCCGGCCTGGGCGCCGTTGCTGGCGTGCGGCGCGCCGTCGGTCAGCAGCGGTGGCCAGATGCCGGCGCATTCGTCGTAGCAGGAGGACGTCGTGCCTTGATCCTTGTGGAAGTCATAGAGGGTCAGCCCGCTGGAGTCGACGAGGACGCGGCCCAGGCTCGGGACCGCGGCGACGGAGACGAAGGTGGCGCCTTCTTCGGGGTTGGGAGCCGCGGTCGTGTCGACGGCCGCCGTGGTGTCGCCGCCCTTGCCGCCGTAGCCGCCACCCGCGCCGCCGTCATCGCCGCAGCCGGCGATGAGGAGGGCGGCGATCAGCGCCAGCAGGATCGATGGGAAGGCAATGCGGTTCATCAGGCGTCCTCCTTGGTGAGTTTCTGGATCGCCGCCGTGGCTCCTTGGCCGACCGGGGCGACGTAGGTGCGACCGCCGGCGTGGACGCCGATTGCGCGGGTGCGTGAGAGGTCGAGGGCCGAGCTCAGGACCGCGTCGGAATCGTCGCCCCAGCGGTAGCGGAAGCTGCCGGCGGAGAAGTTGCGGCCGCTGCGGTCGCGCAGGAAGACGCGGCAGAGGGTGCCGGAGCGAACCCCGGTGACGTACATGTGGATCTCGGTGCCGAAAGCGTGTGGCTCCAGGGCGGCGCTGATCTCGACCTCGCCGGAGGCCGAGGCAAACTCGACGAGCTGCACCGGGCCGCCGCCGCCATCGTCCTCGCCCGGAAGCACGGCGAAGGCGAGAAGCGCGGCTGCGGCGACGGTGGCGCCAGCCAGCGCCAGGCCGAAGCCGCGCCGCCGCCGGCGCCGCGTGCGTTTGCTCTTGCGCTCAGCCCCGATCGTCGCCGCCACTCGCTCGCCGAGCTCCGCCGGCGGCTGCGGCGCCGGTTGGCTGAAGCGCGCCGGGTCGGCCAGCGGCAGCAGGCGGCCGACCGTTTCCAGCGCGCTCGCCTCGGCGCGGCAATCGGCGCAGCCCTCGAGGTGTCCCTCGACCGTGGCCCGCTCCGCCGCTGGCAGGTCGCCGAGCGCGTAGGCGCCGAGCGCGTGCCGCCAGTCGCGGTGGTCGTCAGTCCTCATAGCCCATCTCCTCCAGTGCCACCCGCAACGCCCGCAAGCCGTAGTAGACCCGGCTCTTTACCGTCCCCTCGGGCACGCCGAGCTCAGCCGCGACCTCGGCGTAGGGCCGGCCCCGGTAGTGGGTCTCGACGAGGACGTGGCGGTGGTCGTCGCCAATCCGCCGCATCGCCTCCTCGACCTGCCAGGCGAGCAGGGCCTGCTCGAGCGGCTCGACCGAGGGCTCGACCCCCGACTCGCCGGCCAACTTCGGGCGGACCGCGCGGGCGCGGCCGAAGTCGATCACGACGTTGCGCAGGATCGCGAACAGCCAGGTCCGCAGCGAGGCGATCTCGGGGTCGAAGCGCTCCCCGGCCCGCCAGGCGCGGACGAAGGTCTCCTGCACCGCTTCTTCGGCGAGCCCAGAATCGCCGAGCGAGCGCAGCGCGAAGCCGTAGAGCTCCCCGGAGTGGGCGGAGTAGGCCTCCCGCACATCCCGCTCGCTGCTCAGATCGACCATTGGACCTGGAATACGGAGGGCGCCGCGCCCAGGTTCAGACCGTGGCGACCCGGCGCCCGCCGGGCCGCGACCTCTCTGCGGGCTTACGCTTCGAGTTTTCCGATCTTGAAGATCTTCGTCCCGCAATCAGGGCAGACCCCCTGGATCGCCGGGCGACCGTTCTTCATGGTCACCTGTTTGGCGTCTTTGATCTCAACCTTCTTGCGCTCTTTGACGCAGTAGCCCTCGGGCATGAAGGGTCTCCTTTCGCAGCCGCCGCAGCGGCGTGGTCTCGCATGGCGAGCTGGATTGAGGCGAATGTAACGCAGCCAGGGGACACAAACCCAATCCTATGTGCGATTTCGCACAATTGGTTGACTAGCCAATCGATTACGCTCCACCGCGCAACCGGTACTTCCATAGCGCTCAAGGAGAACTTCAAATGCCCGAAGCCGTCATCGTCGACACCCTCCGCACGCCGATCGGCCGTGCCTTCAAGGGGTCGCTTGCCCAGCTCCGTCCCGACGAGATGGGTGCCTACGTGGTCGACCAGCTGCTCGAGCGCAATCCCGGCGTCGACCCGGCCGAGATCGAAGACCTCTTCTGCGGCGTCGGCATGCCGCAGGGCCTGCAGGCGTTCAACCTCGCTCGCATCATCTCGCTGCTCTCGGAGAAGCTGCCGCAGACCGTCAACGGCGTGACGATGTCGCGCTACTGCGCCTCCAGCCTCGACTCGATCCGCCACGCCGCCAACGCGGTCAAGGCCGGCCAGGGCGACGTCTACATCGCCGCCGGGGTCGAGTGGGTGAGCCGCTACAACGAGCGCACCGAGGCTGCCGGCGCCGCCGATCGCAACGAGAACCTGCTCGGCAACAACGGCCAGCCCAACGCCTACATCGACATGGGCATCACCGCCGTCAACGTCGCCAAGAAGTACGAGGTCAGCCGCGCCGACATGGACAAGTACGCGCAGCGCTCCCAGGAACTGGCGGTGAAATCGCAGGAGGACGGCTTCTTCGACCGCGAGATCGTCCCGGTGACCCTGCCCGACGGCACCGAGGTGACCAAGGACGACGGCCCCCGCGCCTCCTCGTCGCTGGAGAAGCTCTCCGAACTGCCGGAGGCCTTCGAGGGCGGCGGCGGCGTTACCGCCGGCAACTCCTGCCCGCTCAACGACGGCGCCGCCGCCGCCCTGATCATGAGCGACACCAAGGCCAAGGAGCTCGGCCTATCCCCGCGCGCCCGCATCGTCACCGCGGCCACCCACGGCAACGAGCCCGAGCTGATGGGCGTGGCCCCGATCGGCGCGATCAAGAAGGTGTTGGATCGGGCCGGGATGTCGATCTCCGACGTCGGCGCGGTCGAGCTCAACGAGGCCTTCGCCGCCCAGGTGATCCCGATCATGGCCGAATGCGACATCCCCGAGGAGAAGATGAACACCCACGGGGGCGCGATCGCCCTCGGCCACCCGTTCGGGATGACCGGCGCCCGCATCATGGGCACCCTGCTCAATGTGCTCGAGACCGATGACCACCAGGTCGGCTTGGAGACCATGTGCGTCGCCGGGGGGCAGGGCGAGGCGATGATCGTGGAAAGACTGAACTAGGCCGTCGCGGTTGATGCGATGCGACTGGAGACGCTGACCTACGAGAGCAGCGACCGGGTCGCTCGCATCACCCTGGACCGCCCCGAGCGCGGCAACGGGATCACGCCGCTGATGCCGGTCGAGCTGGCGCGCTGCGTAGAGCGCGCCAACCTCGACCCCGAGGTCCACGCGATCGCTCTTGCCGGCAACGGCAGCGGCTTCTGCGGCGGCTATGACCTCGTCGCCTCGGCCGAGGGGGACATGAGCGAGCTGGGCGGGGCGGAGGCGCCGGCCGGATCCCCGCTCGATCCGGCCGTGATCGGTGCCAACCACGTCCCCGACTCCAACTGGGATCCGGTCACCGATTACCAGTTCATGTCGCGCAACGTGCGCGGCTTCATGAGTCTCTTCCATTCCGAGAAGCCCGTGCTCTGCAAGGTGCACGGCTACTGCGTCGCCGGCGGCACCGACATGGCGCTCTGCTCGGATCTGCTGGTGATCGCCGCCGACGCGAAGATCGGCTACCCGCCGGCTCGCGTTTGGGGATCGCCGACGACGGCGATGTGGGCGAGCCGGTTGGGCCCGATGCGCGCCAAGCGGCTGCTGCTCACCGGCGATTCCCTGACCGGCGCCGAGGCGGCGGAGTGGGGACTGGCGACCGAGGCGCCGTCGGCGGCCGATCTCGACGCTCGCTTCGAGCGGTTGCTGGCGCGGGTGGCGCGGATGCCGATCAACCAGTTGGTGATGATGAAGCTGCTCGTCAACCAGACGGTCCACGCCCAGGGTCTCTCCCAGACGCAGGTCCTCGGCACCTTCTTCGATGGGATCGCCCGTCACACCGAGGAGGGCCACGGTTTCGTTCGCCGGGCCGCCGGGTCGGGCTTCCGCGAGGCGGTGCGAGAGCGCGACGAGCCCTTCGGCGACCACGGCCTCGAGGGGTTCGGCCTCGATTCAGAGCGCTAGGGTCCGCGACCGCATGCACGACATGTCACAGATCACGCCGGAGCACATCCGCGGCTTCCTCGGCGACAGTTTCCCGGGCCATCTCGGGATCGACCCGCTGGAAATCGACCAGGATCGCGCCCGCGGCCGGATAGTCGTCGACAAGCGCCACCTGCACCCGGGCGGCTATGTCCACGGCGGCGCCTGGACCGCGCTCGGCGACACGGTCGCCGCCTGGGCGACCTTCCGCAACATTCCCCCGGGCCACGACTTCACGACGATCGAGCTGAAGCTGAACGTGTTCGGCTCGGGCCTCGACGGCGACGAGTTGATCGCGGTGGCGACGCCGCTGCACGTCGGCCGCAACACCGTCGTGATCGAGGTCAAGATCGACCGCACCCGGGGCGGCGAGACCAAGCTCGCCGCGAACCTCATCGTCACTCAGTTCGTGATCCCCCCTCGCACGGCCTGACCGGCGCATTCAGCGACCGAAGGGAGCGGTGCGAGCGCGGAGCGCGAGTTCCTCGGTCGCTCGCGTACGGAGCACGCTTCGCTCCCTGCGTCCTTGAACTGCTTAGTCAGTTCCGCGCGAGAAAATCTGCGGAGAGGATCCCGACTAGCCGCGGCAGCGAGCCGAGGGCGCGGGCTTGTTCGATCTGGCGTTGGGCGCCCGTACGGTCGCCGAGCTCGAGCACCGCGTCGAGCTCGTCGGCGCAGCCGAGCGCTTTGGCGTGGGGGCGGCAGACGGCGACGAGGTCAGCCAGCAGTTCCCGCGCCGGCACCCGTTTGCCCAGCTCCGGCTCGATCAGCTCGGCGTCCATGCCGTCGCGGGCGGCGAGGAAGCGGTTCTCGGCGAGGACCTCTTGCGGCATCGATCGTTCCAGGTGCTCTTCGCCCTCGACCTCGGCGCGGACGATCGACTGGACCAGGGCGGCGATCGCGGCCGACTCGCCGAGCTTCGTCTGCGCGTCCATGATCCTCACCTCGACGGTCCCGAAGCGCGGCTGCGGCCGCACGTCCCACCAGAGGAAGGTCGGCTCCGGCACCGCGTCGCAGCGGATCAGCACATCGACGGACTCGACGTATTCGGCGTAGTCGGCGAAATCGCGAGGGATGCCGACGCGGGGGAAGGCCTGGAAGAGCGGCGTGCGGGCGGAGGCGAGGCCGGTGTCGCGGCCCTGCCAGAACGGCGAGTTGACCGAGAGCGCCAGCAGCAGCGGGATGTGCGTGCGCAGGCGGTTGGCGGCGAAGATCGCCGCCTCGGCGCCGGGGACGCCGACGTGGACGTGGAGGCCGAAGGTCGGCTCGCGCCGGGCCAGCTCGCGCATCGAGCCGTAGACGAACTGGTAGCGCTCGCCGGCGGAGACGACGATCTCCTGCCAGACCGCGAAGGGGTGGGTGCCGGCGCTGGCGGCCCGCATCGAGAGCGGCCGCAGGGTCTCGTCGAGCTCGGTTCGCAGCGCCCCCAGCTCCTCGATCGCCTCGCCGATCCGGGCGTGGACGCCGGTCTGGATCTCCAGCGCCGAGCCGTGGGTCTCGGCGGTGAAGCTGTCGGTGTGGCCGTGGGGTAGGCGCGGCAGGACGCTGTCGATCCGGTGCGCGAGCGCCCAGCTGTGCTGGTCGAGGAGCATCACCTCCTCCTCGATACCGACCGTGTAGGGACCGAGCTCGTGCGCCTCCGCCCAGGTCGCCCAGGCCGGCAGCGTCTCCGAGCCCACGCTCAAGCTACCTCGCGCCCGCTGCGCCGGCTGAACTCGGCGCTGTCAGCTCGACAGGCGTCGACGAAGCGCTCGAACAGGGCCGCCTCGTAGGGCCGATGCAGGAGCGTCTCGGCGTGCCACTGGACGCCGATCAGGAAGCGCCGGCTCGGATCCTCGATCCCCTCGATCGTGCCGTCGGGGGCCCGGGCGCTGACCACGAGGCCCTCGCCGAGGCGATCGATCGCCTGGTGGTGGAACGAGTTCACATCGAGCTCACTACCCCCGAGCACCGTCGCCAAGCGGCTCCCGGGCTCGACCGCCACCGCGTGGCTGGTCTGGTCGCCGCCGGTTCTCTGGCGGTGGGCGATCTCGGTCGAGATCTCCGGCAGGTGCTGGTGGAGGATGCCGCCTCGGACGATGTTCAGCGCTTGGGTGCCGCGGCAGATCGCCAGGATCGGCATTTCGCGGGCGTCGGCGCGGCGGGCCACCGCCAGCTCGAAGCGGTCGAGATCGGGCTCGGTTGGGCCCAGCTCGGGGTGCGGGTCACGGTCGTAGGTCTGGGGATCGAGGTCGGGGCCGCCGGAGAGGCAGATCCCATCGAGGCGGTCGAGCAGCGGCTCGATCGCCTCCTCCTCCAGGGGCGGCATCACCAGCGGCAGGCCGCCGGCGGTCTCGAGGCCGCGCAGGTAGGGGAGTCCGAGCGCCATCTCGCGGCCGCGCGGCTCGCCCTCGGGCAACGGGGTCACCCGCTCGGCGGCACGGACCTCGGAGGTCGTTACGCCGATCAGCGGCCGCTCGTGGCGGGACGCGAGTGAGCGGCGCTTCATCGTGAGCCTTCGCGCCGGCTCTCGACTACCCAGGTGTCCTTGCAGCCGCCGCCGCGGGAGCTGTTGACGACCATCTCGCCGGCGCCGCGGGCGTAGCGGGTCAGGCCGCCCGCCATCGTCGCCGACCCCGCCGGGCTGCTGAGCACGAAGGGGCGGAGGTCGATCCGGCGCGGTCGCAGGCGGCCGCCGCAGACCGTCGGGTGGCTGGAGAGCTGGATCGTCTCTTGGGCGACGAAGTGCTCGGGACGCCGCCGCACCAGACCGATCGCGCGGCGACGCTGGGGCGCCGTGGCCCGCGGCATGATCGTCACGCCCTGGCCGCCGAAGCCGTCGCGCGGCTTCAGGACCAGCTCGTCGAGGCGGTCCATCGCCCGCCGGCGGTCTCCGTCGTCGGAGAGGTCGAAGCTCGGCACCGAGCGCAGCAGCGGCTCCTCGTCGAGGTAGAAGCGGATCATCTTCTCGGTGTAGGCATGGGCAAGCTTGTCGTCAGCGACACCGGTTCCGAAGGCGTTGACACAGCGCAGCCGGCCCGACTCGAGCGCCGGCAGCAGCACTTCTCCGAGCGCCGTGAGCTCGCCCTCGGCGGTGCTGAGCCGGTCCTCGTCGGTGCGCCGGTAGACGACGTCGAGCTGTTGGCGCTGGCGCGAGGAGGTGCGCGCGTAGAGGCGCCCGCGCTCGACCTCGAGCTGGCGCGGCTGCACGACTGGGATCCCGAGCTCGCGGCCGAGCCGGTGGTGCTCGTACCAGGCGCCGCTCTCAGGGCCGTCGGAGAGGATCGCCGCACTCGCTTCGCTGCCGGCCGGAGCGGCGGCGCGGATTGCCTCGCCAAGCATCGCCACGTAACCGTCGAGCGGCAGCGGTTTCGCGCTCGTGCCGACCTCCGGCTCGACTGCCTCGCGCACGGCGATCGCGTAGGTGGCTCCCGAGGGCATGCGCAGATTGTCCTCCAAAACCAGCAAGTTTCCCTCCTCGTCGCGGATCAGATCGAGCCCGGCGACGGTAGCGGCGGGAACGGCGGGATCGAGCAGGCCCCGCATCCGCGGCTCATAGCCGCTCGAGGACGCGAGCAGGCTGCGCGGGACGACATCGGCGTCGAAGATCCGCTGGCCGCCGTAGGTGTCGGCGAGGAAGGCGTTGAGGGCGCGGGCGCGCTGCAGCAATCCCGGCTGCAGCGACTCCCACTCGGCGGCCTCGATCAGGCGCGGCACCGGGTCGACGGCGATCGGCTGCCCCGGCCCGAAGCTGAGTCCGAGCGAGGCGATGTTGGACCGGACGCGCTCGCGCAGCACCGCCAGGTCCTGCCGCGCGAGCGCGTCGAGTAGCTCCGCGTAGGGAGGGCGCGGAGTACCGGTCGCGGCGAACGCCTCGTCGTAGTGACCCGTGTCGATCGGGTACTTGCCGGCGCCGGGAAAGGGACGGGCCGGCTTCAAGGTCGTCGCCATTCACGCACGCTATGGACGGTACCCCGGCGCGCACATGGCCCAACGTCGAAAAAGGGGGGCCGCGAGCTGGACAGGGGGCTAAGCGGCCCCTCCCCCAACTCGGGCCGTCAGGGAGGGTGGGCCACCCTCCTACCTTCGCTGGGCTATTCGCCTGGAGACTTGCCCGCCCGTCCGAAAGCGTCGGTGGTGCGAATAGCTAACGCCGCTCGTACGGAGGACGCCCCACCCACCCTTCGAGACCAGGATCGTCTCGAAGCCGACGACCAAGGGACGCCAGCTCTTTCGTGAGGTCGCGGTTGACCCCGCTATGCGGGGAAAAGTGCGACCTCACCTCGAGAGAGATGACTGACCTCATGAGAGATGACTGACCTCATGAGCTGACGGAACTTCGGCGCGGCTCGAGGGGAGGGGTTGGGGGTCTCTCGCGCGCGGCGGCGTTAGTTTTTCGCTTGCCCCTCCAAGAGAGCTGGCGTTGCTCCCGGGCGAAAAACCCAGCGAGCACGAGAGACCCCAACCCCTCAGGCAAAGCCCCCCGAAGCAGGCCGTCCCTCCTCAGCCTCCATCGGCGACCCCTCGTCCTCCACCGGCGCTTCCAGGGCTTCGACCTGGGGGATTTTCCAGATCAGGCTGGCGATGGTGAGGCCGACCGCCGCCGCCAACAGGGCCAGGAACCATTGGGTCGCGTTGGCGAGCTCCATCTCGAAGAAGTCGCGCAGCGGCGCGATCGCGAGGATGCCCGCGTAGAGGCCGGCAAGGCCGACGACCATCGCCAGCATGTTGCTCTGGATCGCGATGTGCTCGCGGCCGGGGCCGCGCTCTAGCAGCAGGATGAAGGCGAGGCCGAGCACGATCAGCGTCGTCGTCGCGGCGGTGCGGCCGTCTTCGAGGCTGCCTCCGGCGACGGTGTCGACGAGGAAGAAGGAGAGGATCGAGGCGATCGCGATCGCCACCCCAGCCGGTACCGCGAAGGCCGCCAGCGCCCGCAGCAGGCGGCCGCGGTACAGGGGCCCGTCCGAGGGCGCCAGGGCGAGTACGAAAGAGGGGATGCCGATGGTCAGGAAGGCCGCCAGGGTGAGATGGCGGGGGAGGAAGGGGAAGGCGAATCCGGGTACCGCGACGAGCAGGATCAGGGTCGCCGCGTAGACCGTCTTGGTCATGTAGAGGCGGCCGAGGCGGTGGATGTTGCGGGCGATCCGGCGGCCCTCGCCGACCGCTTCGGGCAGCCGCGAGAACTGGTCTTTGAGCAGGACCACGTCGGCGACGCCTTTGGTCACCTGGGCGCCGGAGCCCATTGCCACCGCCATTCGGGCCTGCTTCAGCGCCGGCACGTCGTTGACGCCGTCGCCGATCATCGCCACGTAGCGCCCGGCCCCGACCAAAGCCGCGACCAATGATTTCTTCTGCTCCGGCTTGATCCGGCAGAAGATCGTGTTGGCGAGGACGACCTCGGTCAGCTGCTCGGGGTCCTCGGGTAGGTCGGGCCCCTCGACCACGCCCGCATCGCGCGGAACCCCGACCCCGTAGGCGACCGCGGTGACGGTGGCGCGAGCGTCGCCGGAGATCAGCTTCAGGTCAACTTCCTGCTCGCGCATGAACGCGATCGTCTCGGCGGCGTCGGGGCGCAGCGACTCCTCGAGGACGACCAGCGCCAGCGCCGTCAGCCGCGGTGGCGGCGCGCTGGCGGCGTCCGCGGGCAGCTGCCCATTCGACTGTCCGAAGGCGACGACCCGGCGCCCGGCCGAGGTCTCCTGCTCGAGCTTGGCGGCGAGCCCGGGGGGGAGGGTCAGCGCTCCCGCCTCGGCGAGGACGTCGGGGGCGCCGAGCACGTAGGCGCCGCCGCCCTCGGCCAGCATCAACCCGCTCCACTTCCACTCCGAAGAGAACGGGACCTCTTCGGAGACCCGCGCCGCGTCCCCCGGGTAGCGCTCGGCGATCGTTTCCAGGGTCTTGTTGCGGTCGCCGGCGCTGGCGGCGAAGCGCCCCAGCGCCGCCGCTCCTGCGGCGGGGTCGATCCCCTCGGCGAACTCGACCGCGGCCAGCCGCAGTTCGCCGGCGGTCAGGGTGCCGGTCTTGTCGACGCAGATCGTGTCGACCGCGGCCAGGCTCTCGGAGGCGCTTATCTGCTGGACCAGGGTGTCGCGTTTGGCCAGCCGCACCGCGGCGACCGCGAAGGTCACGCTCATCAGCAGGACCAGGCCCTCGGGGATCAGGGTGACGAGCCCGGCGGTGGCCGTCTGCGCCGCCTCGTGGAGGTCGACGCTGCGGATCGTGAGGCTGGCGATCAGCACCGCCGCCAGCGGCAGCATCAGGTAGGTGCAGGCGAGGATTACCTGATTCACCTCTTCCTGCAGCGGCGAAGGGGGGTGTCGGAAGGCGCGCGCCTCGCCGGCCAGGCTGCCCGCGTAGCTCTGCTCGCGGACCGCGTCGACGGCGTAGTGGCCCGAGCCGGAGATGCAGAAGGAGCCGGAGAGAACCCGCTCGCCGTCGCGCTTGGGAACGCCCTCGGCCTCGCCGGTCAGCATCGACTCGTCGACGGTCATTCCGCGCGAGGCGATCACCTCCCCGTCGGCGACGAGTTGGTCGCCGGGGCTGACCTGGACCACGTCGCCGGGGACGATCTCGGTCGCCAGCAGCTCCATCACCGCGCCGTCGCGGACGACGCTTGCACGCGGCGCGACCAGCACCGCCAGCTCGTCCAGGGTCTCCTTCGCCTTCAGCTCCTGGCGGATCCCGATCGTCGAGTTGATCACCGCGATCACCCCGAACAGCGCGTCGGCCCAGAGCCCGAGCCCGATGTCGAGCACGAAGAAGACGGCGATGATCGCGTTGAAGAGGGTGAAGACGTTGCCGGCGACGATGCTCGCGGTCGAGCGCGAGGAGGTCTCCGGCGGCGGCCCCAGCTTTCGCAGGCGTTTGTCAGCCTCTACAGCCGACAGGCCTTCTTCTGGCGATGGGTGGCCGTTTCCCACAGAGCTATTCAATAGGGTGGGGGCCGGGATGGCATTGAAGCTGGGGATCAACTTGGGGTATTGGGGAATCGGGCCCTCCGGCCAGGAGGCGGCCGACCTCGTGCTGGAGGCCGAGCGGCTCGGCTACGAGTCGGTCTGGGCGGCTGAGTCCTACGGCTCCGATGTGGTCTCAGTACTCGCCTGGCTGGCGGCGCAAACCGAGGAGATCAACCTTGGCGCCGCGATCCTGCAGGTGCCGGCGCGCCCGCCGGCCGCGGCGGCGATGGCCGGGGCGACGATCGACAAACTTTCCGGCGGCCGCTTCCTCTTCGGCTTCGGCCCCTCTGGCCCGCAGGTCTCGGAGGGCTGGTACGGAGTGCCCTACGCGAAGCCGTGGGGTCGCACCCGCGAGTACATCGAAGTGGTGCGCGCGATCATCGCTCGCGAGGGCCCGCTCGAGCACAAGGGCGAGCACTACGAACTGCCGCTGGAGGGGGGGCAGGGCAAGTCGCTGAAGCTCAACTTCCATCCCGAGCGCAACGAGATCCCGGTCTTCGTTGGCGCGATCGGCCGCAAATCGGTCGAAATGGCGGCGGAGATCTGCGACGGCTGGATCCCGATCTTCTTCAGCGTCGACGCCTTCGAGCAGACCTGGGGCGAGCACCTGGAGGCCGGTTTCGCCAAAGGTGGGCGCCAGCGCTCCGACCTCGAGGTCAGCCCCTCGCTGCAGGTCGCGATCGACGGCGACCAGGAGGCGGCCAAGAGCGTCGTCAAGGCCGGGCTCGTCCTCTACTTCGGCGGCATGGGGAGTCGCAAAACGAACTTCTACGTCGACCTCGCCCACCGCTTCGGCTTCGGCGACGTCGCCGACGACGTCCAGCAGCGCTTCCAAGACGGCGACCGTGCCGGCGCTTTCGAGGCGATGCCCGACGAGATCGTCGAGGCGACCTCCCTGGTCGGCACCGAGAGCGAGGTCGCAGCCCGGCTCGAGCGTTTCCGCGAGGCCGGGATCGACCGTCTGATCGTCTCTCCGGTCCATGTCGAGACCAGCGAGCGCATGCACACCCTGGAGCGCCTTGCCGCACTGTCCGGGGTGGCAGCGCGCGGCTGAGTGTTTCGCATAACCTTCCGCGCCGCACGGTATGAAGATCGGAGTTCCGAAAGAGTCAGGGGATGGTGAGCGCCGCGTCGCGCTGGTCCCCGACGTGGTCAAATCGCTGCGCAAAAACGAGCACGTCGAGGTGCTCGTAGAGGCTGGCGCCGGCGACGCTGCCGGTCACCCCGACTCCCAGTACGCCGAGGCCGGGGCCGAGGTCGTCGACGGCGCGGCCGCCTGGGGCGCCGACGTGGTCCTGCGGGTCGCCGTTCCGACCCTCGAGGAGATCTCAAAGCTCTCCTCCGGCCAACTGCTGATCTCCCATCTCTCGCCCTGGACCGCGGCCGAGACCAACAACGCCCTCGCCCAGGCGGGTGTCACCGCTTTCGCGATGGAGGCGATCCCGCGCACGACCCGCGCCCAGGCGATGGACGCGCTCTCCTCGCAGGCCGCCGCCGCCGGCTACGCGGCGATGCTGATCGCCGCTCGCGAGTCCGGTCGCTTCTTCGGGATGATGACCACCGCCGCCGGCACCGTGCCGCCGGCCAAGGTCCTGGTCCTGGGCGCCGGCGTTGCCGGATTGCAGGCCGTCGCCACCGGCAAGCGTCTGGGTGCGATCGTCACCGGCTTCGACATCCGCCGCGCCGCCTGGGAGCAGATCGCCTCGCTCGGCGGCCGGCCGCTGGAACTCGACTTCATCCCCGACGCTGAGGGCGAGGGTGGCTACGCCCGGCCGCTCACCGACGAGGAGAACGCGCAGGTGCGCGACGCTCTCACCGACAACGCGGCGAAACAGGACATCATCGTCACCACCGCCGCGATCCCCGGCCGCCCGGCACCGCTGCTGATCACCGCCGAGGCCGTCCGTGGGATGTCGCCCGGCTCGGTGATCGTCGACCTCGCCGCCGAGACCGGCGGCAACTGCGAGCTGACCCAGTTGGGCCAGACCGTGATCGAGAACGGGGTCAAGGTGCTCGGCCCGCGCAACCTCGCCTCGGAGATGCCGGTCCCGGCCTCCCAGCTCTACGCCAAGAACCTGGAGAACCTGCTCGGGCTGATGGTCACCGAGGAGGGCGCCCTGAACGTTGATTTCGAGGACGACATCATCGCCGCCGCCTGCATCGCGCAGGGCGGCGAGATCAAGAACGAGAGGGCCGCAAAGTAATGAGCTTGATGACCGAGATCACGATCTTCGTCCTCGCCGCCTTCGTCGGCTTCGAGGTGATCTCCAAGGTCCCGACCACCCTGCACACGCCGCTGATGTCGCAGACCAACGCGATCCACGGCATCGTCATGCTCGGCGGCCTCATCGTCCTCGGCTTCGCCGACGACGGGGTCGAGTACGTGATTGGCACGATCGCCGTCGCCTTCGGCGCGATCAACATCGTCGGCGGCTTCATGGTCACCGACCGGATGCTCGGCATGTTCTCCAAAAAGCCGAAACCGAAGGCAGAGCCTGACGCGAAAGGGCCGCCCTCGTGACGTCCCTGTTCGCGGTCTTCGAGCCGGGCGGCGACGCCGCCACGGCGCTCTACATCGTCGCTTTCTCGCTCTTCATCATCGGCGTCAAACAGGGGACCCACCCGACCACCGCCAAGCGCGGCAACCTGATCGCCGCCGGCGGCATGGCGGTCGCCGTCGTCACCACCCTGCTGCTGGACGGGATGGGCAACTGGGGCCTGATCGCCGCCGGGCTCGGCGTCGGCACCGCCGTCGGCGTGATCGCCTCGGTGCGCGTGCAGATGACCGAGATGCCGCAGATGGTCGCCCTCTACAACGGCGTTGGCGGCGGCGCCGTGGCGCTGATCGCCTGGTCAGAGATCCGCCACGGGATCTCTCTGGGTGAGGAGATCCCGCTCGACGAGCTGATCCCGATCCTCTTCGCCGCGGTTGTCGGCTCGGTCTCCTTCTGGGGCTCGAACATCGCCTTCGCCAAGCTCCAGGACCTGATCCCGACCAAGCCGCTGGCGGTGCCTGGCCAGCAGGTCATCAACGGCGTCCTGCTGATCGGGATCCTTGCCGCCTGCATCTCGATCGCCGTCAACAACGACGATCCCAACCAGGCGATCTTCATCGGCATCCTGCTCGCCGCGGGGCTGCTCGGAAACCTCGTCGTGCTGCCGATCGGCGGCGCCGACATGCCGGTCGTGATCAGCCTGCTGAACGCCTTCACCGGCCTCAGCGCGGCGGCCGCCGGCTTTGCCCTTGACAACGTCGCTCTGATCGTCGCCGGCACCCTGGTCGGCTCCTCGGGAACGATCCTGACGATGGAGATGGCGACGGCGATGAACCGCTCAGTCGCCAACGTGCTCTTCGCCGGCTTCGGCGGCGCCCCCAGCGGCGGTGCCGCGGGCTCGACCGAGACCCGACCCCACGTTTCGATCGGCGCCCAGGACGCGGCGATCAAGCTCGCCTACGCCGACACGGTGGTGATCGTCCCCGGCTACGGCCTCGCGGTCGCGCAGGCCCAGCACGCGATCAAAGAGGTCGGCGACGAGCTCGAGGCGCGCGGAGTTACCGTCAACTACGCGATCCACCCGGTCGCGGGCCGCATGCCCGGGCACATGAACGTTCTCCTCGCCGAGGCCGACGTCCCCTACGAGCAGCTCAAGGAGATGGAGGAGATCAACCCGGAAATGCCGCGCACCGACGTCGCCGTCGTCGTCGGCGCCAACGACGTCACCAACCCGGCCGCCAAAAACGACCCCGACAGCCCGATCGCCGGGATGCCGATCATCGAGGTCAACCAGGCCCAGCAGGTGATCGTGATCAAGCGCTCGATGAGCCCAGGCTTTGCCGGCATCGACAACGACCTCTTCTACGAACCGAATACCTCGATGTTGTTCGACGACGCGAAGAAGGCGGCGGCGGACATCGCGGCTGAGATTCAGCAGCTCTAGCGGGGACCTGCCCCGGCAGGGGTTCCGCTTAACTTTTTCCAGGATCGGCAGCGGCCGTCCGAGGGTGATTTCCAGGGAAAAAGTACAAGACGCTTCACCCCTACCGGGACAGGTCCTCACGGGCGGGGGCATCTCACCGCGACCTCGGACGGAGCCCTCTACGGCCCTGGGGAGAACTCGGTGCCTTCGTTTCTTGGTTGGAGATGGCGAGGGACGAGCGGGGGCAGGGGACGGTGGAGTGGGTCGGGACGCTTTGCGTCGTCTCACTGCTGATGGCGGGCCTGGTTGCCGCCGGGGTACGGGTGCCGGGCGGGGAGCTGGCGCGGGTGGTGGCGTCGCGGATCCTCTGCGCTGCTTCGTTCGCCGATGGGTGTGGGGACGAGCCGGTGATGATCGCGGCCTACGGGACCGAGGTCGGCAAGCTGATCCGCGAGCACATGCCGACGCTCGCTTTCGAGCACGGCTCGCGGGCGCTGCCCGTCGACTTCCGCCGCTGCCGGAGTGCGGAATGCGGCGATGGGCCCGACGAGGGCCTCGTCCACCGCAGCGATCGTCGGCTGCCGGTCACTGCCTTCGTCCACGTGGTCGACTGCCGGGTCGGGGAGGGGGAGTCCGAGCCAGCGGAGGCCAACTGCTCCGGGCACCGCGCCGGCAACCTCTACCTCCAGTACTGGTTCTACTACGCCGATTCGGCGACCCTGCGAGACGTGCCGGTGGTCGGGGAGGCGGGTTTCCACGAGGACGACTGGGAGTCGGTCCAATTCCGCCTCGGCCCTGACGGCAAAGTCGACCAGAGGGCCTCCTCGCACGGCGGCTACAACTACGAGCGCGGGGTCGCCAACTGGGGCTCAGACGCCGGTTTTGGCCCACTGGAGGACCTTGCCGAGGAGCTCGGAGCCCGCGCGCCGAACGGCTGGGGCCCGGAGACCCACCTTCTGCTGGTTTCCGGCGGCAGCCACGCCGGCAACGCGGCCGGCGAGGGCCGCACCGACCGCTTCACGCCGGGCCGCCGTGTCCACCTGATCCCGCTCGAGCCGATCTCCATCGACGCCGATGCCGCCTTCGCGATCGACCCACCCTGGCGCAAGAAAGTCTGGCTCGATCCCGAGGCCGAGGGGACGGACTGAGGTCGAGATCCACCTCTGCTCGATTGAGAACGAAAGGTTGGGTTTTCGATCTCAGCCGAGCTTGTACGTGACCAGGCCGGTGGCGACGAGCGTGCCGTCGCTGGCGCCGGTCACCTTCGCCTCGCAGAAGCAGAGGCTGGTCCCGCGGCGCAGGACGCGGGCCTCGGCGAGCAGGACCTGGGCGCGGGCCGCCGCCAGGAAGTCGACGGTCAGGCCGACGGTCGTGCCGCGCGGGGGTTCGCCGTCGAACTCGATCGCCGACCAGGAGGCAGCCATGGCCGCGGTGTCGATCAGGGCGGAGATCGCGCCGCCGTGGACCACGTCGCCAATCGTCACCACCTCGTCGGAGAAGGGCAGGGCCAGCACGCAGCGTTCGTCCTCGATCTCCCGCAGCTCCATCCCCAAATGGCCGACGAACGGCGAGTGCTTGAGGAACTCGGCGATCAGCTCGGCGCCGCGCACGCGACCTACTTTGGCTTCATCCGCAGGGCGCCGTCGAGGCGGATCGTCTCGCCGTTCAACATCGGGTTGGCGACGATCTGCTCGACCAACTGTGCGTACTCCTCGGGGTTGCCAAGGCGTTTCGGGAACGGAACTTCGGCACCGAGGGAGAGTCGCGCCGGCTCCGGTAGACCCTCCAGCAGGCGGGTGTCGAAGGTGCCCGGGGCGATCGCCATCACCCGCACTCCGCGCGAGGAGAGGTCGCGGGCGGCCGGCAGCGTCATCGCGACGATCGCGCCCTTCGACGCCGAGTAGGCGACCTGGCCGATCTGCCCCTCGAAGGCTGCGATCGAGGCGGTGTTGATGCAGACCCCGCGCTCCTCCCCCGCGTCGGGCTCGTTTTCGATCATCACGGCGGCCGCGGTCCGCATCACGTTGAAGGTGCCGACGAGGTTGACGTTGATGACTTTGCTGAAGTGGTCGAGGTCGTGGGCGCCTCGGGCGCGCGCCAGGCGTTCGGCCCAGCCGATGCCGGCGCAGCAGACCGAGATCCGCAGGCCCCCCGGTGCCGTCGCGGCCTGCTCGACCGCGCCGGCGACGGCTGCGGGATCGATCACGTCGACCTCGGCAAAGCCGGCGCCTATCTCCGCCGCAAGCTCCTCTCCCAGCTGGGCGTCGCGGTCGGCGATGACGACCTTGGCCCCGGCCTTGGCGAGCGCCCGTGCGGTGGCCGCGCCGAGGCCCGAGGCCCCTCCGGTCACCAGTGCTCCTGCTCCTTGAACCCTCATCGACGTGCAGCGTATTTCACATCCCGGTATTCCGACCTGGGTAGGGTCTCCGTATCGCCACCGAGGTGACGGCAAACACCCAGGCTGCGGGCAGCAAGGCTCGCAAGGGGGAGATCGCGGATCTGCTCGCGGAGGCTCGCCGGCGGACGCTCGCGCTCGTCGAGCCGCTCGGCGACGAGCAGCTCAACCGCGTCTACTCGCCGATCCTCAGCCCCCTCGCCTGGGACCTTGGCCACATCGCCAACTTCGAGGAGCTCTGGCTGGTGCAGACGATCGGCAGTCGCGAACCGATGCACGGCGAGCTGGGGCGCTTCTACGACGCGATCGAGAACCCGCGGAAGACCCGTGGCGAGCTGCCGATCCTGCGCGACGCCGAGTTGCGCTCCTACATGGCCGACGTTCGCGAGCGCACCCTCGAGGTGCTCGACGAGGTCGAGATCGGTCCCGACGCGGAGCACCCTCTGCTGCGGGAAGGGTTCGTCTACGAGATGTTGCTCGCCCACGAGCTTCAGCACAACGAGACGATGCTGCAGTTGCTGCAACTCGTCGAGGGCTATCGGCCGCCCTGGGAGTTCGGCACCTCCGAGATCGTGCCGACTGGGCCGGAGACGATTGCGATCGCGGGCGGCAGCTACGAAGTCGGCGCTCCTTCGAAGGGTTTCGCCTACGACAACGAGCGCGCCCGCCACGAGGTCGAGCTGGCCGCGTTCGAGATCGATCGAACCCCGGCCACCAATGCCGCGTACACCGAGTTCATGGAGGAGACGGGGGCCGAGCCGCCCAGCTACTGGCAGCGCGACGGCGATGGCTGGGTCGATACCGCGATGGGCCGCCGTGACCCGATCGATCCCAACCATCCCGTCGTCCACGTCTCCTGGCACCAGGCCGATGCCTTTGCCCGCTGGGCCGGAAAGAGGCTGCCCACCGAGTTCGAGTGGGAGGCCGCGAGCGAGCGCCTGGACTCAGTCGGCCAGGTCTGGGAGTGGACGTCCTCCGAGTTCCGCGCCTACCCGGGCTTCGCGGCCTTTCCCTATCGCGAGTATTCCGAGGTCTTCTTCGGTGACGAGCACAAGGTCTTGCGCGGGAGCGCCTGGGCCACCCACCCGCACGTCGCCCGGTCGAGCTTTCGCAACTGGGACCTACCCCAACGAAGCCAGATCTTCTCCGGACTACGCTGCGCGAGGGACGCATGATCGCGATTGAGGTCCATCTCGACGCCGATGCCGCCGCGGCCATGGCCGAGGACGTGCGGATCGGGCTTTCGGCCTCGCCGAAGGAGCTCTCGCCGAAGTACTTCTACGACGAGCGCGGCTCCCAGCTCTTCGAGCAGATCACCGAGCTGCCCGAGTACTACCCGACGCGACGCGAGCGCGAGGTGCTCGCCGACCGCTCGGCGGCGATCGTCGCCACCGCCGGTGGTCCCGGCACGCTGGTCGAGCTCGGCTCCGGCTCGGCCTCGAAGACGCGCCATCTGTTGAGCGCGATGCGAGACGCCGGTCGCCTCGAGACCTACGTCCCGGTCGACATCTCCGAGGAGATCACCCACGAGACCGCCCGGATGCTGGTCGAGGAGTACCCGGAGCTCGAGATCCGCGGTCTCGTTTGCGACTTCGAGAGCGACCTCGAGCGGATCCACAGCGATGGCCAGGATCGGTTGCTCGCCTTCCTCGGCGGCACGATCGGCAACCTCTACCCGGGTGAGCGGCGCGAGTTCCTGACCCGGATCGCGGCCCTGTTCGGGCCCGGCGACCACCTTCTGCTCGGCACCGACCTGGTCAAGGAGACGACGCGCCTGGAGGCCGCCTACGACGACGCCGCCGGCGTCACCGCCGAGTTCAACAAGAACGTGCTCCAAGTCTTGAACCGCGAGCTCGGCGCCGACTTCGACCTCGACGCCTTCGAGCACGTCGCCCGCTACGACGCCCGCGAGGAGCGGATGGACATCCGCCTGCGCTCGTTGGCCGAACAGACCGTCCAACTCGCCGATCTCGGGATCACGATCGAGTTCGCCGCCGGCGAGGAGATGCGGACCGAGATCTCGACCAAGTTCACCCGCGAGCGGCTCGAATGCGTCTATGCCGAAGCGGGGCTGGAAATGCGCGGCTGGTTCACCGACGCGGCTGGTGACTACGCGTTGAGCCTGGCGCGGCCGATTCAGCCCTAGGCCGCCCTCGTCTGACCGCGGCTCTTTCGTGAGGTTGCAGTTGACCCCGCTATGCGGGGCAAACTGCGACCTCGCCCCCGAAAGCACGCCGTCCCTAAGGCGCCAGCGCCTCGATCGTCTCCGCCAGCTTGTCCGGGGTGACGATTGGGGTCACGATCGGCAGCGTGATGCCACCCGCGACGAAGGCGCCGAGGCGCTCTTTCATCTGCTCCGGCGTGCCGAAGACGAACATGTCCTCGATCAGCTCCCAGGGTGCTGCCGCAGCCGCCGCCTGGCGGTCGCCGGCCTCCCAGGCCGCGACCATCGGGTCGATCTGCTCGCCGAACCCGAGCCAGCGGTAGAAGGCGGTGTAGACGGGGACGGTGATGTAGGAAGAGAACATGAAGCGGGCCAGCGGCTCCGCCTGCTCGCGCTCGCCGGGGATGCAGAAGAAGCGGCAGAGCAGCTCGAAGTCGGCGGGGGCATCCTCGAGCTGGGCGACGACCTTGGGCAGGCCGGAGAGGGGAAGGAAGTTGGTGAAGGCGCCGGCGGCACGGTCGACCGCGAGTTGCAGCATCTTCCCCCGCAGCGCCGCCAGCACGATCGCCACCCGGTGCTCGGGGGCGGTTTCGAGCTTGAACCCGGTCGAGGTGCGTTCGCCGGCAAGCGCCGCGTCGAGAAAATCGAGGGTCTCGCGAACCCGGCTGAGCGGCTTCTCGAAGGGGATCTGATTCCAGCCTTCGACGATCCGGTCCGAGGAGGAGCCGATCCCGAGCACGAAGCGCCCGCGCGAGGCGTCGGCCAGCGCCGCCGCCTCCTGGGCAAGCAGCGCCGGGCCGCGCTGGAAGACGCCGACGATCCCGCTGCCGAGCCTGACCCGCTCGGTGTAGGCGGCGCTCAGGGTCAGCGGCGTGAAGCCATCGGGCCCGGCCGTCTCACCGGTCCAGAGATCGGTATAGCCGGCCGCCTCGGCCCGTTCGACGAACCCGCGCTGGTCGGCCAGCGATACGCCCGGCAGCGGCAAGGTCAGCCCCCAGCGACTCTCCATTCGCCAACCGTATAGCCTGCGGCGCCGATGGCCGAGGGTTCGCAAGCCAAGCCCGACCGCAACCTCGCACTCGAGCTGGTGCGGGTGACCGAGGCGGCCGCACTCGCCTCCGCCCGCTGGGTCGGCCGCGGCGACAAGATCGCCGCCGACGGCGCCGCCGTCGACGCGATGCGCTTCGTGCTCGACTCGGTCTCGATGGACGGCACGGTCGTGATCGGCGAGGGCGAGAAGGACGAAGCGCCGATGCTCTACAACGGCGAGCAGATCGGCGATGGCTCGCCGCCGGTCGTCGACATCGCGGTCGACCCGCTCGAGGGGACCCGCCTCTGCGCCCTCGGCATGCCCAGCGCGATCGCCGTGATCGCGCTTGCCGAGCGCGGCTCGATGTTCGACCCGGGCCCCTGCGTCTACATGGAAAAGATGGCGGGCGGGGAGGAGATCGCCGACCTGCTCGACCTCGACCGACCCCTCCCGGAGACCTTGAAGCTGATCGCCGAGCGCAAGGGCGGCAGCGTCGGCGACGTCACCGTTGTCATGCTCGACCGCCCTCGCCACGAGGAGGCGATCCGCGAGGTGCGCGAGGCCGGCGGCCGCATTCGACTGATCACCGACGGCGACGTCTCCGCCGCGCTGCTCGCGGTCTCGGAACGCTCGCCGGTGGACCTGCTGTGGGGGATCGGCGGCACGCCCGAGGGAGTGATCTCCGCCGCGGCGCTGAAGTCGATGGGGGGGCAGTTGCTCGGCCGCCTCTGGCCTCGCAACGACGAGGAGCGCCAGGCGGCGCTCGATGCCGGCTACGACCTCACACGGATCCTCACGGCGAACGACCTCTGCGGCGGCGAGGACGTCTTCTTCTCCGCCACCGGCGTCACCGACGGCGACGTCCTTCAGGGCGTCCGCTACCGCGGCGCCGGGGTCACCACCGAATCGCTGGTCATGCGCTCGCGCTCGGGCACGGTCCGCCGCGTCCACGCCCGTCACGATCGCGCCAAGCTACGGGCGATTCTCGGCGCCGGTGCGGAGCGGTACGGCTAGCTCCGAGGCTTAGCTTTCGCTCCCTCGGGTTACGTAGAGGGAGTGATCGCGGTTGCCGGGGCCACCGGCTACATCGGCGCGTTGCTCTGCAAGGAGCTGCGTAAACAGGGGGTGGAGGTGCGGGCTCTGGCTCGTCGTCCCGAGCGCGCCGGCGACCTGGCCCAAGCTGGGTGCGAGGTGGTGCAGGCGGATGTGCTGGACCCAGCGAGCCTGCGGTCGGCGCTGGAGGGGGTCGACGTCGCCTACTACCTCGTCCACTCGATGGGACGGGGGTCCGACGGCGACTTCGCCCGCCGCGACCATCAAGGAGCGGAGAACTTCGCCGCGGCCGCAGCTACGGGGCGGGTGCGGCGGATCGTCTACCTCGGCGGGCTGGGGGAGGGTTCCGAGCATCTCGCCAGCCGCCACGCCACGGCCGAGGCGCTGCGCGAAGGAACGGTGCCCGTCGCTTACTTTCGCGCCGCCGCCGTGATCGGCGCCGGCAGCGAGTCCTTCCGCACCGTCTTCTATCTCGTCAAACGGCTGCCGGTGATGGTGACGCCGCGCTGGGTGACGACGCGGACCCAGCCGATCGCCGTCGAAGACGCGGTCGCCTACCTTGCCGCCGCCGGCGACCTCGAGCTCCCCGTCGACCGTGAGCTGCAGATCGGCGGTCCTGACATCACGACCTACGGCGGCATGATCGACGAACTTGCCCGGGCCCTCGACCGCCGCCCACCCTTGCGGATCACCGTCCCAGTGCTCACCCCGGCGCTCTCCTCGCTGTGGATCGGCCTCGTAACGCCCGTCGACGCCGGTGTCGCCCGGCCCTTGATCGAGGGTCTGGGGACCGAGACGGTCGTCACCGACCCGACCGGCATGGAAGTTCTCCCACCCCGGAGCCGGAAGCCGCTGAAGGACTCCTTGCGCGCTGCGGTCGAGGGCCGACCTTCATAGACCGGCAGCGGCTCGGCTGCGCTCTGCCTGGGCTGGCTCTTCGCCCAGGAAGGGAACCAGCATCTCGTAGGTCAAATCGGGGAGCAGTGCGGGCAGCTCGGCGGCGCGACCCAGCGCGACCTGCTCGTAGAGCCGCGCAACCGTGGCGCCGACGGCGAGGCTGGTGGCTTGGGTGACGTCGGGGCAGCACCCGGCCAGCCCCTCGTCGAGCAGTCCGACGAAGCGGCTGAATTCAGCCTGAAAACGGACTCGGTACTCGGTGCCCATCGCGGACAGCTCGACCAGCATGAATCTCGCTGCCGTGGGGTCGGCCGCGAACCACTCGAGCGTCGCGGCCAGGGCGCTTCGCACTCGTTCGGGCCACTCGCCAGGCTCCATGTAGGCGCTGCGAACCTTCTCTTCGAGGTCGTCGAAGAGGATCGCGTGGGCGGCCAGGGCGCAGGCGCGCTTGTCGGCGAAGAGTTCGTAAAAGGTCTCTCGGCCGACCCCCGCCTCGTTGAGGACGTCGGCGACGGTCGTCGCCGCGTAGCCCTTGGTCGCGGTAGCTCGCACGACTCCGGCCAGCAGTCGTTCGCGCTGGGATCGGGTGATGAGCTCGCGCGGCAATCCGTGGCGGCCGCGCGGCAGCCGCCAGTTGCGCAGGTCTTCGGGCTCCTCGCTCACCGGCCCGGCGAGTCCCGGGAGCCGAGTCCGCGTTCGGCGAGGCCCACCTGCTCGAGGGCCTTCTCGTGCCCGGCAAAAGGGGCCACGGCGAGGTAGACGATCTCCGGCAGCAGCTCGGGCAGTGACGAGGACCTTCCGGCGGCGATCTGGTTGAAGATCAGCAGCTGGGCGCGGCTGAAGGCGAGGCCCGGGTCCATGTGAGGTGTCTGCGGCTCGCCGGCCGCGTCCCAGAGCCCGGCGACGGCTGGGATCGCGAGCCGGCGGTAGCGGTCGACGATGGACGGTTCGACCGCCAGGGCGTCGCCGGTCAGCAGCTGGGCGAGGGCGGGCTTCGCCGCCATCCGCTCGAGGATCGAGGCGGTGGCCTTGGGCACCGCCTCGATCGGCGGGTCGGAGAGGGTATGGGCCTCCCGCGCCACCGCTTCGATCTCCTCGACGCAGGCGTCGACGCTGGCGTCGAAGCAGGCCCGCTTGTCGGTGAAGTGCTTGTAAAACGTCGTCCGGGAGATCGAGGCGCGCGCGACGATGTCGGTGATCGTCGTCCCCGTGTAGGTCTTCTCGGCGCAGCTCTGGACCATCGCGTCGATGATCCGCGTCCGCTGAGACTGGGCGCCGAGGTTGGAGGGTGTCTGTGGGTCTAGAACGCCGAACACCGGTCCAAATATATGACAGTTTTTATTCCTAACCGGGTGAAGACGTCGTATCTGCCGCGCCCTGCGGCGAATCGCCACAGCCCTGGCAAGGGGGCTTGGAGCGGTAGGGAAGTTCACCGGTGTCGTGGACCTCGAAGCGCAGCGAGTTGATCACGGCTCCGGCCATCAGCGCCAGGCTCAGCAGGTAGAACCAGAGCAGGGCGATGAGGATGAAGCCGACGGTCGAGCCGAAGGCGGAGAGGCTGGAGACGTTCGAGAGATAGATCGGGAACAGCCAGTTGGCGAGGCCGACCGCGACCGTGACGAAGACCGCTCCGGGCCAGACCGCCCGCCAGGGCATATGCCCCTTCGGCACCGCCCAGAAGATCACCGAGCAGATCAGGAAGGTGACGAGCAGGGCCGCGGCGAGCAGCAGGGCCGTGTCGATCGCCTTGATGTCGGAGAGCCCGAAGGGGAGGCGGTCGGTGCTATCGATCAGGCCGCTCTCGACCGCCGGCACGAAGATGCTGGCGGCGATGAAGAGGAGGACGACGCCGAGCATCGCGAAGGAGAAGCGCTTCTGCTCGACCCAGCCGCGGCACTCGACGTGGTAGATGCGGCAGAAGGCGGTGTCCATCGCCCCCCAGAACGAGGCGCCGATCCAGAGCGAGCCGACGAAAGCGGCGATCCCGATCGTCGTCGAGTTGTTCTCGATGCGGCCGAGGACGTCGGTGAGCGTTTGTTGCTCGGTGTCGGGGAAGAGCCGCTGCAGGTCGCTGAGGACGCTGGTCTCGACGCCCTCGATCTTCAGCACCTGCCCGAATACGAAGAGCACGAGGAGGGCGAAGGGGAAGACCGCCAGCATCAGGTTGTAGGCGACCATCGCCGAGAGCCCGGTGACGTTCTCGGTGTACGCGCGCTGCCAAAAGGCTTTCAGCCAGGGGCGTGGATGGCGGCGAGAGCGGGGCATTGACTTTACAAACTGAAGCGACTACCATGCGAACAGGCGTTTGAAGAGTTTGACGCCCGCCCTGTTGGGCACTCTGATGGGCAACACCTACTTTCGCGGACCGAGTCTCTGGTCCGCTTTTTCATCGTCCGGCGCGACTTTTCACTCGCGGCGGCATTTCATCGCCCAGGACTAAACACCACGCGCTAGGGAAACGAGTAGACAAGGATGCTGGTAGCAGAGCTTCAGGAGTTGGAGGAGGTTAAAAACCTCATGAATCGTGGTCAGCAGCTTGGCGTGCTGACCTTCGGCGACGTCGCCTCGGCGGTATCCGAGGTCGACCTCGACGAGTCTGACGTAGAGGACCTCTACGGCCACCTCGAGAAGTCGGGGATCGAGCTCGTCGAGGACATGGATCCCGCCCAGAAAGCGGCGGCGGACGCGATGCCCGCCGACACCGGGAAAAAAGGCCGGAGGCGCCCGAAACAAGCGCTCGACCTGAAACCCGACATGACCACCGATTCCTTGCAGTTGTTCCTCAAGGACATCGGCAAAGTCCGCCTGCTCACCGCGGCGGAGGAGGTCGAACTCGCGAAGCGGATCGAGCGCGGAGACCTCGACGCCAAGCAGAAAATGGTCGAGTCGAACCTGCGCCTGGTCGTCTCGATCGCGAAAAATTATCGGAACCAGGGGCTTCCCTTCCTCGACCTGATCCAGGAGGGAACGCTGGGGCTGGTCCGCGCGGCGGAGAAGTTCGACTACCGCAAGGGCTTCAAGTTCTCGACCTACGCGACCTGGTGGATCCGCCAGGCGATCGCCCGCGCGCTGGCCGACAAGGCACGGACGATTCGCATCCCGGTCCACGTGGTCGAGAAGCTGAACAAGATTGGCCGCGCCGAGCGCAAGTTGGTCACCGAGCTCGGCCGTGAGCCGACGCCGGAGGAGATCGCCGAGGTAACGGGGATCGATCCGGAGGAGGTCGACTCGATCAAGCGCTCGGCCCAGGCTCCCGTCTCACTGGAGAAGCCGGTCGGCGACGAGGAGGAGTCCGAGTTCGGCCAGTTCATCGCCGACGAGAAGGCCGAGTCCCCGTTCGACCGGGCCGCGGACCTGCTGACCAAAGAGGCGTTGAAGGAAGCGCTGGAGAACCTCTCCTACCGCGAGCGCCGCGTGCTCGAGCTCCGTTACGGGCTCGGCGGCGAGCACCCGCGGACCCTGGACGAGGTCGGGCGGACCTTCAACGTCACCCGCGAGCGGATCCGCCAGATCGAGAACCAGAGCCTCAAAAAGCTCCAGAGTTTGGGCGAGGCTCAGAAACTCCGCGAGGTCGCTTAGGCGACCCTGCAGCGCCGAGTCTGCCCTAGGGCAGACTCGGCTGCTTGCAACCCGCTTGGCATAAGGGTTTAAGCCCTGGTTCGTCCCGGCCGATACAGGTCGGGATGTTCGAGATCGATTCAGCGCTGCGTACTCTCGTCGAGCGGGAGGGCTCCGACCTGCACATCAAGGTCGACTCCCCGCCGATCGCCCGCATGCACGGCGAGCTGATCCCGCTCGAGGGGTTTGGCGAGCTCTCCGCCGAGGACACCGAGACGGCGTTCCACGCGATCGCCGAGGCCCGCTCGCAGGCCGAGTTCGAGGAGGACGGCGAGGCGGACTTCTCCTACGCGCTTGCCGGCGTCTCCCGCTTCCGCGTCAACGTCTTCAAGCAGCGTGGCGCGATCTCGATCGTCTGCCGCGCGATTCCCTTCGAGATTCGCTCGATCGAGCAGCTCGGGCTACCCGAGGTGGTCCGCTTGCTGGCCGAGGAGCAGCGGGGGATCGTCCTCGTCACCGGCACCACCGGCTCCGGCAAGAGCACGACGCTGGCGGCGATGATCGACCACATCAACCGCACCCGGGCGCGGCACATCATCACGCTCGAGGACCCGATCGAGTACCTGCACGCCGACAAGACGTCGATCGTCAATCAGCGCGAAGTCGGCTCGGACACGAAGGGCTTCGGGCGGGCGATGCGGCGGGTGCTGCGCCAGGACCCCGACGTGATCCTGATCGGCGAGATGCGCGACGAGGAGACGGTTCGCACCGCCCTCTCGGCCGCCGAGACCGGCCACCTCGTCCTCTCCACCGTCCACACCCTGGACGCCACCGAGACGATCAACCGCATCATCGACTTCTTCCCGCCCCACCTGCAGCAGCAGGCGCGGGTGATGCTTGCCTCGACCCTCAAGGGCGCGATCGCCCAACGCCTGGTCCCCGACGTGACCGGGGAGGGGAGGGTCCCGGCTTCGGAGGTGCTGGTCGTCACCGGCCGGGTCCAGGACCTGATCCTCAACCCGGAGGAAACCGGCAAGATCACCGAGGTCATCTCCGAAGGCGAGTACTACGGGATGCGGACCTTCGACCAGTCGCTGCTCACCTACACGATGGAGGGCCGGATCACCGAGGAGACGGCGATGGATTACGCCTCCAGCCCGCACGACTTCAAGCTGATGCTGGCGGCGGGCGGGCAGCGGGCAAGCGGTCTGGAGCAGCTCGACGCCAAGGCGGTGGCCGGATGAGGGAGAAGCTGAACAGCAACCCGATCGCGCAGGTGGCGGTGATCGCGGTCCTGGTCGTCGTCGGCCTCGTTTTCTTCCTCAAATCCAGTGGTGGCGGCGAAGGTGAATCGGGAGCGGGCGCGACCTTGGCCACGGTCAATGGCGCCACCGCGGTCGGCGACACGCCGGGCGAAGCGATCGAATCGGCGATCTCCGGCCTCGAAGAAGGCGCCGCCGCAGCGGGCGCCACCGCGGTTCCCAGCTCGATTCCGGCGCCGCCGCCCCCGGCGGCGTTCACCTCTGCCTACGACGGCGGCCAGACCGTGGCCCTGCTCGTCGTCCACGACGGTGGCATCGACGACAGGCTGACCTCGAAGGCGGTCGACCAGATCGAGGGGATGCCTGGCGTGACGCTGCTGCGGGTCCCGCTCGAACAGCTGCCCCGTTACGCCGGCGTGACCCTCGGGCTCGACGTCAATCGGGTGCCGGCGCTGATCGTGATGCGGCCGCAACGGCTCAGCGGCGGCGTGCCGCAGGCGAGCGTCGATTACGGCTTCCAGACGTCGCAGAGCGTCGTTCAGGCGGTCCGCGACGCCTCCTACGCCGGGCCCGAAGAGACCTACCACCCCGACTGAGGCCAGCGATGACGCCCCCCGAATACCCGAGCCACCTGCAGCCGGTCCCCGATTCCGGGACCTCGGCCGCGCCGGCGTTGCCCGGGCCCGAGGCAAGCGGCCCTCCCGGCCTCACCGCGCCGCTGCAACGCGGCCACTCGCGCGGTTACATCACCGATGTCCTGGTCGAGCTCGGCTACGCCTCGCAGGAGTTGGTCGCAGGCGCGATCGAGGGGGCGCGTGCCGCCGGCCGCACGCCCGAGGCGCTGCTGCTCGAGCAGGGCGCGATCAACGAAGACCAGCTCTCCCGCGCCACCGCGGAGCGCTACGGGCTCGACCACGTCGACCTCACCGTCTACAACGTCGACGTCGCCGCCGCCGCGCTCTTCCCGGTGACGATGGCGCGTCGCTACATGGCGGTGCCGGTCGGCTACCTGGACCAGCACACGCTGCTGGTCGCCGCCGCCGATCCGGCCAACGTCCTCGCCGTCGACGACATCCAGATCGCCACCGGCCTCGACTGCCACATCGCCGTCGCCGCCAAAGCCGACGTCGAGGGGCTGCTCTCGCGGCTCGGCACCCTGCAGAGCGCCGCCGCCGACGCGATCATCACCGAGGAGGCGGAGGAAGAAGCGGATGCGGGCCTGGCGCCGGTCAGCGACATGCAGGTCAGCGCCGAGGACGCGCCGGTGATCAAGCTCGTCTACAGCATCCTCGCCCAGGCGGTCGCCGAGGGCGCCTCCGATGTCCACCTCGAGCCCGAGGAGGGCGAGCTGCGGATCCGCTTCCGCATCGACGGCGTTCTCAGGGAAGCCGCCCACGTGCCGAAGCGGATGATCGGCGCCGTGATCTCGCGCCTGAAGATCATGAGCGAGCTCGACATCGCCGAGAAGCGGGTACCCCAGGACGGGCGGGTCAGCGTCGCCGTCGAGGAGCGCCGCATCGACCTTCGCGTCACCACCCTGCCGACCCAGCGCGGAGAGGGGGCGACGATCCGCATCCTCGACGAAAGCAACGCCCAGCGCTCGCTCGACGACCTCGGCATGGAGGGCTCGGCTCGGGCCCGCTTCGAGGACGCCTTCGGGCAGGCCTACGGCGCGGTGCTGGTGACCGGACCGACCGGCTCGGGCAAGAGCACCACCCTCTACGCGGCGCTCGGCGAGCTGAACGCGATCGAGAAGAAGATCATCACGATCGAGGACCCGGTCGAGTACCGGATCGACGGCGTCAACCAGATGAACGTGAACCGCAAGGCTGGGCTCGACTTCGCGACCGGCCTGCGCTCGATCCTGCGCGCCGATCCCGACATCGTGATGGTCGGCGAGATCCGCGACGCCGAGACCGCGCGGATCGCGATCGAGGCGGCGCTGACCGGCCACATGATGCTGACCACCCTGCACACCAACGACGCGCCCGGGGCGATCGCGCGGCTGACCGAGATGGGCATCGAGACCTTCCTCACCGCCTCCGCGGTCGACTGCGTCGTCGCCCAGCGCCTCGCCCGCAAGCTCTGCTCGACCTGCAAGCGGCGCACGATCATCCCCGTCTCGGTGCTGACCGAAGCGGGGGTCGGGGCGGCGACCGAGGTCGAGGGCTACGAACCCGTCGGCTGTCCGCGCTGCGGCCACGGCGGCTACAGCGGCCGGGTCGGCCTCTACTCGGTGATGAGCCTCAGCGACCGGATCAAGGAGATGACGATCGCCCGCGCCGCCGAGCCCGAAATCGCCGCCGTCGCCCGCCAGGAGGGCATGCTGACCCTGCGCGAGGACGGCATCACCAAGATCCGCTCCGGCCAGACCAGCCTCGAGGAGGTACTCCGTGTCACCGCCTGAGTTCGACTTCGCCGACGTGCTGCACCAGATGGTCGAGGCACGCGCCTCCGACGTCCACCTGACCCCCGGGTTCCCGCCCGCGATCCGCGACAAGGGCAAGATCAGGCCGATGGAGGGATTCCCGGTGCTCAACGGTCAGCAGACCCGCGAGATCGTCTACGGAATCCTCAACGACGACCAGCGCAAGCGCTTCGAGAACAACCAGCAGCTCGACTTCGCCTACGCGATCCCCGGCGTCGCCCGCTTCCGCGTCAACTGCTTCTTCCAGCGCGGCTCGGTCAGCGCCGCCTTTCGCCTCGTCCCCCAGGAGATCCCCGCCCTCGACTCGCTCGGCGTCCCCCAGGTCCTGCGCGAGCTGACCAGGAAACCGCGCGGGTTCGTGCTGGTCACCGGCCCGACCGGCTCCGGCAAGAGCACGACGCTGGCGGCGATGATCGACGCGATCAACAGCGAGCGCGAGGACCACATCCTCACGATCGAGGACCCGATCGAGTTCCTGCACCGCCACAAACGCTCGATCGTCAACCAGCGCGAGGTGGGCTCCGACGCGCCCGACTTCTCGCTCGGCCTGCGCGCCGCCCTGCGCCAGGACCCGGACGTGATCCTGGTCGGCGAGATGCGCGACCTGGAGACGATCTCCACCGCCCTGACCGCGGCCGAGACCGGCCACCTCGTCTTCGCCACCCTGCATACCCAGTCGACCGCGCAGACCGTCGACCGGATCATCGACGTCTTCCCCTCCGCGCAGCAGGGCCAGGTGCGGACCCAGCTCTCGATCGCCCTGCAGGGGATCGTCACCCAGCAGCTGCTGCCGACGATCGACGGCAGGGGGCGGGTCGTCGCCTGCGAGGTGCTGATCCCGACGCCGGCGATCCGCAACCTGATTCGCGAGGGCAAAACGCACCAGATCTACGGCGCCCTGCAGACCTCGGGGGCGGTCGGGATGCAGACGATGGACGCCGACCTCGCTCGCCTCGTGCGCACCGGCAAGATCAGCCGGGCGCTGGCCGAACAGCGGGCCTCGGTCCCGGAGGAGCTGAGTCGGCTGCTCGGCGGGTCCCCCGTCGACGCGGCCACGGCCGCCACCGCCACCGACGGCGTGCCGCCGCCGGTCTACGCGCAGCCGGGAGGGGGCGCCTAGATGGCGTCGGCGACCAGCTTCGAGTTTCGGGCGATGGACATGGCCGGCACGACCTCGACCGGCGAGCTCGAAGCCGAATCCAAGGCCGCGGTCGGGGAGCAGCTGCGCCAGCGCGGCCTGATCGTCCTCGACGTCAGCGAGAAGTCGAGCCCGGTCAACGTCGAGGACTTCTTCAAGAAGTGGCGGGGCGTCGACAAACGCGAGCTGGCCGTGTCCTCGCGGCAGTTCGCCACCCTGGTCTCCTCGGGGATGCCGATGCTGCGGACGCTGCAGACGCTCGAGGATCAGACCCAGGACGATCAGATCAGCGAAGCGATCGGGGGGGTCAGGTCCGACGTCGAGGCCGGCAGCACCCTCGAGCAGTCGATGGAGCGCTACCCGAAGGTCTTCGACCGCCTCTTCCGGGCGATGGTTCGCTCCGGCGAGCAGTCCGGGCGGCTCGACGAGGTGCTCGATCGGATCGCCTTCCAGGTCGAGAAACAGGACTCACTGAGGCGGCAGGTCAAATCGGCGATGATGTATCCGCTGCTCGTCTTCGGGTTTGCGGTCGTCGTCCTGGTCGCGATCGTCGCCTTCGTGATTCCGATCTTCGCCGAGGTCTTCGAAGAGCTGGCCGAAGAAAACTCCGAAGCGAGCGCCTCGCTGCCGCTGCCGACCCAGATCTGCGTCACCGCTTCGGACCTGCTCACCGGCTCCTGGTACATCCTGGTGCCGGCGATCGTCGCGATCGTCGTCGGTGTGGTGAAACTGAAGCAGACCGAGCGCGGGCACGAAGTCTGGGACAAGCTCAAATTGCGGCTGCCGATGAAGATCGGCGACGTGATCCAGAAGGTGGCGCTGGCCCGCTGGTCGCGGACGTTTGCCGGCTCGGTCTCGGCCGGCGTGCCGATGCTGCAGGCGATCAAACTGACCGGGGAAACGTCGGGCAACATCGTGCTCGAGCGGGCGATGGAAGACGTCTACGCTTCGGTCAAGCGCGGCGGCACCCTCGCCGGGCCGATCGAGGCGAACGCGATCTTCCCGCCGATGGTCGGTCACATGGTCGCCGTCGGCGAGGAGACCGGGCAGCTGCAGGCGATGACGTCGAAGGTCGCCGACTTCTACGAGGCCGAGGTCGACGCCAAGGTCAAGGCGCTGACCGCGCTGATCGAGCCGATCATGATCGTCTTCGTCGGCGGCATCGTCGGCTTCATCGTGGTCGCGATGTACCTGCCGATGTTCAGCATCTACGAAAACATCCGCTGAGCGGTACGCGCCGAGTACGAACTGGACGCGCGCTAGACGTTCGTACGGGTGGGGGTCGCCAGTAATGCGGAGCCACCAACCCTGGCTTGGTACTTATTGCCAGCCATATGCCCCACTTTTATGCATCCGGAAGTGTGAGGCCCAACATCCCCGGTTTCTCGCTTGCAGGGGCTAAAGGTGCCGCTCAGGAGGTCGATGAGCACTGTGCAAAGAATGCCAGTGTCTCGGAGCCGCAAGGCGATCCCCGGGCTCTGGCGCAAACGATAGGTCCAATAGGAGGTACCTATGTTGCTCCAGAACATCCGGGCAAAGGTTGGCGCCCGGCTCAACGGCGACAAAGAGGCAGGGTTCACCCTGATCGAGCTTCTCGTCGTCATGCTGATCCTCGGAATCCTGGCCGCGATCGCGCTGCCGGCGTTCTTCAACCAGCGGGACAAGGCCGGAGATGCTGAGGCCAAGGAGACCGCGCACTCCGCTCAGGTGGCGATGGAGACCTGTGCTACCGAGAACGACGGTGTGTACACCAGCTGCGATATCAACGATCTCGAGGGCATCGAGCCGACGTTGCCCCCGCAGACCCCGGCTGTGCCGGTTGCGGGTGACCTGACGCTGGCCGTGACGGCAGCGGGTGCCACCGGCTACACGCTGACGGTGACGTCGACGACCGGCAACACGTTCTCGGTCGAGAACGATGCGGGCGACATGACCTACGACTGTGAAACCGGCGGCGAGGGCGGCTGTCCCGACGTCGGCGCAGCTGGCGGTCTAGGCGCTTGGGATTGATCCCAGAGCAACCGCTTAGCCGTGGCTAGGCAGCGTTTCATCGCCACCAAGGGGCGGGCCATCACGGCCCGCCCCTTGGTGTGCTTTGTGGGATTGGCGGTGCTGTTGTTCGCATCTGCTCCCGCAGCGGACGCTGCTCTCTTCGTCCCAACGTTGACGGGCACGAACCCGGTCTCCCCGGGGGAATCTCTCACGCCCCACGTCAAAGGCCTCGTCGAAGAATCGGAGACGAAAGTCGTCACGCTCGGAGGGGGCTCCAGCGAACTTCTCCCGATCACGCAGGATGAGGATCCCAACAACCTGGTCCGGCTGTACACCGCAGCAAACTGTACGGGCCCCGTCGCAGGTGAAGGGACGGTGTCGGTACTGGAAGGCGAAGGAATCCCGGTCAGCGCTTCGGTTACGACCGATGCAATCACCACCTTCTACGCGACCCAGACGGATGGGCTGGAAACTTCCGAATGCTCCGCGGGGTTGCAGTACCGGCAGGTGACGACGCCGCCGGGTCCACCTGTACTCACTGCGGTAAACCCCGCCTCGCCCGCGAACCAGAACTTCCCTCGCTTGATCGGCGGCGCCGATCCGGAAGCGACGGTCTCGATCTACGCCAGCCCGAGCTGCACCGGTGGCGAGGTCGCCAGCGGCAGCGGCGCCCAGTTCGGTTCCGAAGGCATCCAGGTCGTCGTCACCGATAATTCCGAAACCAGCTTCTCCGCAAAAGTCACCATCGCCGGCTTCGTCTCCGGCTGTTCGGCGGCGCCGATCGTCTACCGCGAGGTGACTCCGCCTCCCGCTCCTGGGGGTGGCGAACAGAATGGCGGCGGTGGGGGAGTGGCACCGGGTACCCCGGTCACGCCGCCTCCGCCCCCACGCCTGCGCACCGTCCCCGGCGGTTCGGCGAACGACAACACGCCGCTGGTGACCGGAATCGCAGCGGGTGCGGCAGCCGTTCGGATCTATGCGAGCGCCAGCTGCGATGGGTCTCCGGTGGCGAAGGGCTCGGAGGCCGAGTTCGCGGCCGGCATCCCGGTGCGCGTGGTCGACAACGCCGTCGTCGCCATCACCGCGGTCTCGGTCGCCGGCGAGACGTCTTCCAAGTGCTCTGACCCCGTCGTCTACGTCGAGGATTCGCTGACGCCGCGAACCCGGATCACCATGGGTCCTGCCGCGAAGACGGCGAAACGAAAGGCGACCCTCCGGTTCACGGACACGACCGGCAACGCGCCGGGGACCACCTTCCTCTGCAAGATCGATAAGCGCAAGTGGAAGCAGTGCACCTCGCCGCTGCGGCTGGCGAAGCTGAAGCCCAAGCGCCACGTCGTCAGGGTGAAGGCGATCGACCCCGCCGGCAATGCCGAGGTCAAGGGCGCGAAGCGCGGGTTCAAGGTAATCCGGCGTCCTTGAGGCGGGTGCGTCCGGGATCTGCCGGCCGGTCGCTCGGGTAGAACTTCCGCCTCGATGGCCGCAATAGTCGTTATCGCTTTCGTCGGGGGCCTGGTCGCCGGCAGCTTCATCACCGCCGTCGCTCATCGGCTGCCCCTCGGCCTCTCCCTTGCCGGGCCGCGCTCGCAGTGCCCCGCCTGCGGGGCGCAGATCGCCGCCTACGACAACATTCCCGTCGTCTCCTGGCTGCTGCTGCGTGGCCGGGCGCGCTGCTGCGGCGCGGCGATCTCGCCGCGCTACCCGCTGACCGAGCTGGCGCTCGGCGTCCTCTTCGCCGCCACCGTGGTCGTCTACTGGGACGAGCCGGCGGGAGCCGTGATCGGCCTCATCTTCCTGACCATGCTGGGGGCAATAACGCTGACCGACCTCGAGCACCGGATCATCCCCAACAAGATCCTCATCGCGGGCGCGATCCTCTGCGTCGCGATCGCCGCGCCGACGGACCCCGGCGGCCTGCCCGAGCGGGCGATCGCCGCCGTCGCGGCGGGCACGGTCTTCTTCCTCGTCGCTCTCGCCTATCCGCGTGGGATGGGCCTGGGAGACGTGAAGCTGGCGGCGACGATGGGCCTCTTCCTCGGTCGCGCCGTCGCCCCCGCGATCCTCGCCGCCCTCTTGATCGGCTCCGTCGTCGGCCTCGCGCTGATCGCCCGTCACGGTTCCGGCGCCCGCAAGATGGCGATCCCCTTCGGGCCCTTCCTTGCTCTGGGAGGGGTGATCGGCTTGCTCGCCGGCGACGAGCTCGTCGACGTCTACCTGGGCTGACTCGTCAAAGGCAGCTTCTCGGCCGTCCTCAGCGAGTCCTTCTCCGTCTTGCCCTTCTTCTCGTCGCCTTCGCCCAGCGGAGCCTTGTTCAGCTTGTCGCTTTTGACCAGGTGGATCTTCAGCAGTTCGATCTTGTAGGTCTTGCCGGCGCCGCCGTATACGAAGGTCTGCGGCAGCCCGGGTTCCAGCGCCAGCAGCTGGCAGGTCTCCGACCCGAGCACGCACTTGGCGTCGCCGAAGATCGCCTGCACGTCCGAGGAGACGGTCATCACCGCCTTCTTGCCGTCGGCGGTCGAGCCCATGTAGACGATCGCCGGGGTCTCGCGGCTGGGGAGCATGGTCAGCTCGGGCAGGTTCTTCCTCACGCGCGACCGCTGGCCTTCGGAACCTCCCGAGATCCGAACGTCGATCGCGTAGGAGTAGTAGGTCAGCTTGCTCTTCGTGGGTTCCCCTTCGCCGCTTGGCTCAGACGACGGGAACGGCGTCGGTTCGGGCGATTCGGAGAAGCTCGGGGATTCGGTGGGGGTGGAGCCGCTCGAGGACCCTTCCGATTCGCCTCCGGTGCTGCCGCCGCCGGATTGCTCCGAAGTCTCCGTCTCGGTTCCGAACGGGTCCGTGGCCTGCTGATGGTCGAGCCTGCGGCGGTAGTCCCTGAGTCCCGGCGCCGATTCGGCGACGAGGTCGCCCGACGCCGCGCCGACGCCGCTCTGGCTCGCGCCCGCTTCTGCCGTGCCGCCGGAGCCTGGCACTTCGGAGCTCGAGCCTCCGCTGATCGCGATCGGCACCGCGAAGATCGCCACCAGCAGGATCGCCGCGACCGGCAACAGGTGCCGGTCCTTGAGGTCGTAGTAGATGTCCTGGAGGAAGCCGGGGACCTTGATCTCCGACAGCTTCAGCTCCGGTCCCTTCTTGAGAAAGTTCATTGCGCATCGCCTCCTTCCGGGGCTGCGGGCGCTGCTTCGGGTTCGGGCGTCGCGGAGGTCGGCGTCGACGGCGCCGGTTCGGACGGCGAGGCCCCCGCGGTGATGCCCTGTCCGGGCGGGGTCACGTAGGCGGTCACGACGAAGCTGGCGTCGAGCTGACTGCTCCCACTGGAGCCGCTGCCCGTGAGCGCGAACCCGTCGATCGTGACCAGGCGACCCTCTACGCCCACCTTCGAGCTCTCGGTTTCGACCAGCGAATCGATTTCCTCGATGAAGTCGGCGATCTGGAAGAAATCACCGCTGAAGGTGAGGGTGTACGGCATCACGGCCAGGCCCGCGGGGCCGATCGTCGCCCCCAGCGGCATCAGCGAAGCCGCGGCCTCGGTCGGGGGCACGGCTGCCGCGGCTGGGACCGCGCCCGTCGAACCTTCCGCAGGCGCTTCGGCCGGGGGTACGGCGGCGGCTGCTTCGGGTGCGGCGGCTTCGCCGCCGCCGGACAGCTGGATGCTTTCGAAACGAACCTTCGAGTGGGCGGAGATGCGGTTCAGTTCGACCAGAAGCGAAGCCGTTTCGTCGCTCTCGGGGACGGCCTCCCCGAGGACGACGAGCTGGCGGTAGTTGTCGGGGAACTCACGTTTCGCCGCTTCGTTGGCGGCCACGCTCGCCTGCGCCTGGGTCAGGCTCGTTTCGAGCGTGCTCAACTCCGCGCTCAGTTTGTCGGCTTCCTCTCGCTTTGGGCCGAGCAGGAGCACCCAGAATCCGATCGCGAGCGCAGCCACGAGCAGGATCGCCACGATCAGGCGGTTGGAAGAGCTCATTCGGCCGCCGTCGCTTCCGCTTCCGGTGAGGACGGGGCGACTTCCGGAGCCGGTTCGGTCGTCGCCGTCGAGACGGGGGCTGCGTCGAAGGCGACGACCATCTGGAACTGGGCCGTGAGGCCGTTGCTCCCGCAGCCGGCCGATCCGGCGGAGTCGGTTTCGGCGCCCTGGCCTTCGTCCTGCGAGGAGGAAGGCACGGCGACCCGGGTTACCCCGTCGATGTCCTTCGCCGCTTGCACGAACCCGGCGACGCCCTCCTGGCCGCCGGCGCAGCCGCTCAACGTAAGCGCCGGTCCCGGGACCAGACCGCGCAGTGAGACATTGGCGCCGCCCGCGGGCGCCACGGCGGGGCTCGCCGACGCCGTCAGCGCGGTGAGCAAGACGTCGTCGGGCAGCACCAACGCCAGTTCGCGCATCACGCGCTCCCAGTCGAAGCGGCTGTCGGCGAGGCTGGTCACGGTCGCGACCCGCTGTTCGCGCACGTCTTGGAACTGGGCGTAGGCGGCGAGTTCGCTCGCCTTCTCTGCGGCCGCCGCGACCTCGTCTTCGATCTGGACGATTTCCGCCTTGGTGTCATCGATGCGATCGCCGGTCACCACGAGTGCGGTGACACCCAACAGAGCGGCGACGAGGGCGCCGACCACGATGTAGGCGGTCGGACCGCTGCGCATCGGGCGCCGCGTGCCGAGGCGTTCCTCCTTGGGGATCAGGTTGACGGGACGCATGGCTACTGCTCGAGGGCGAGTCCGTAGGGGAGGGTGAGGCGAGCGGCGGAGGCACCGTCGAGGCCGGCGAGCGCTTCCGGCCGGCCGGTTGCGATCGGCAGGTTGAGTCCGGGTTCCAAACGCTCTGCAAGTCCGGCGATCGCGCTGCCGGGCCCGCAGAGGACGACGCGGTCGACCGGGACGGCCGCCTCCTGGGCGCCGTAGAAGTCCAGTGAGAGTCGCAGCTCGTCGAGCAGGCCATCGGTCCCCCGTTCCAGCGTGCGACGGGCCTGGTCGAGCATCGCCGGATCCCCCTCGATCTCGTCGAGCGGGCTCGCCAAGCCGGTGTATTCCAGCCACATCCGGGCATGCTCGCGTGCCAGGCCGGTGTTGGATGCGAGCGAAGCCGCCATGTCGTCGAGGCCCGCCGGCGAGACCCGGGTAAAGAGGCAGGACCGGCCCTTGGCCACCGCCAGGTTGGTCACGTCGCCGACGTTGCAGTAGAGGAGCGCACTCGCCTGACGCTCGGTCGGATCGGGTTCGGTCGACGTCACCGGCGCCGTGGGCTCGCCAAGCGCACGGATCATGCCGAAGGCGGAGAGGTCGACGCCGACCGGTTCGAGCCCCGCTTCGCGGAGCGGCTTCAGCGAGGCGGCGATCATGTCGCGCCGCGCCGCCACGACCATCACGTCGATCTGTGGCGGTGCGCCCTCAGCCGCGGCGACGCCGCCCACTACGCGGTGGTCGACCACCGCCTCGTCGAGCGGCATCGCGATCTGCTCCTGGGCGGAGAATCGAATCGCCGACTCGAGCTCTCCAGGATTCTCGATCGCAGGAAGTCGCACGGTGCGGACAACGACCCGCTGGTTGGCGATCCCGAGGCGGACGCGCTTGGAGAGCTTGTTCTCTTCGAACAGCGTCCGCAGCGCCGCGGTCACGGCCTCGGCGTCGACCACCTCGCCGTCGTCGAAGGCCGCGGCCGGCAGGGGTTGGGTGGCGACCTTGGCGACTCCCGTTCCGTCCTGGGCCAGCTCGACTGCGCCGATGCTGCCCGCCTCGATCTCGAGGCCGACCAGCGCGCTGTCCTTCGCGCGCTTTAGGCGTATCTCTGGGTTCTTGAGCTGGAGCTTCATCTTTTTTTGGCCTGCGGCTGCGCCGGGGCGCAGGCGCTAGCTCTTAGATCGACAGATGGGGCCAAAACTTTCGCCCTGCAACTACTCAATTTCGAAAGAACTCGCTCAGTCGAGCGTCAGCCGGCCGACCACCCAGTCCGATTCCGCCGGTTCGATGAAGCTGGGCGGTTGCAGATAGCGCAGGCGGTCGTCGTAGTTGTAGTTCTTGACGTAGCCCCTGCCGCCGGTGGTCCCGACCGGGCCGCGGTACTTCATCGCGATCGCGCCGTTCACGGTCAGGGTTCCCAGCCCGGCCCCGCAGTCGTAGTGGTCGACGATGAAGGAGTGGTCGATCGCCAGGATCGCCGCGTCGATCCGCAGGTCTTTGATCGACCCGGCCCCGTTGCTGCCCGAGTTGCACTGGTTGCGCCCGGTCTGGGTGGAGACCGTATCGGTGGAGAACGGGTGGTAGACGCGGACGAAGTTGTTTGCCACCAGGCCGAGCACGCCTTCGCCGGAATGGATCAGGTTGCCGTCGACGATGACGTCGTTCTCGGTGGCGACCGTCAGCTGGCCCGAGTAGTTGCCGTGGATGAAGGCGGTGCCGCAACCCGATTTTTCCGGATACGTGGCCGTGAACGGCGAGTAGACGGGTGGGCAGGAGGTGCTCTGCACGTAGATGACGCCGTTGGACGGGATCGGGCCGGAGTAGAGCGGCGATTCCGTGCAGGTTTTCCCGGCGCTGACGCTGATGTTTTCGCCGTTGAGGCACATCCGCACCTGGCCGGAGAATTTCAACCCCGCGATCGATTTCAGAGCGCTGTTCGAAGGCGGCGGGTTGATCACCCCCGAGTCGGGGGTGTAGGTGCCTTCCACGTTGTCATCGTCACCGTGGCAGTCCGACCCCGAGTTGGGCACGTCATCGGTCTCGGACCACCCTGGCGCTGGTCCGCTGACCTCGATCGGATCGGCGGGGCCGCGGCCGAGCGTCGGGTCGCCGCAGAAGACGAAGGCGTCGTTGGTGTGCATCGGGCCGTTGATGTGGTCGTCCTGGACGAAGGAGATCACCACGCAGTAACCCCCGGCGCTCGGGATCGGGGCCAGCATGCGTTTTTCCTCGAACGATTTGCTGCACTGGGAGTTGACCCCGTCGAGCTGCGTGGACGGGTTTGCGTAGCCGTAGGTAACGGGATCGAGCGTCTCGCGCTGGGTGAAGTAGACGTAGTCGAGGAAGGTCGCCGGCTTGAAGGTGGCGACGATCGAGACGTCCTCACCACCGGCGAAACCGGTCGAGCGGATCCTGAACGTTCCCTTCAGCAGTCCCGCGGGCTCCAGCATGCTCGGCCCCGGGTTGGCCGGATCACACTGCGTGTACTGCGACTGCCCCGCCGCGGGGAGCAGTTCGATCGCGTAGCTACCGCCGGTGTTGCCGGGCACCGGACGCCGCTTGGCGGTCGAGCCGACCTGGTTGACCGCGTTGCTCGGCGGCTGGACGTTGGTGCATTTCGTCCAGTAGTCGGTTTCGTTGTGGAGGTGGAAGACGTAGTCGTTGACCCCCGCTTTCGCCGCCTCGTAGGCGCGCTTCTTGTCGAGGTCGTTGCGGTTGAGGTTGAGGTCGCCCCTAACCGCGGTGACGGTGACGACCGAGAGGGCGATCACGAGCGTCAGCCCGAGGACGACCGAGATCATCGTGAAGCCGGCCTCGCTGTCGCCTCGCTTCACTGACATGGCCGGCTCGGGGCGGTGGGATTGTAGGAGGAGGCGGTGAGCCGCAGGGAGGCGCTGCCCTGCATGCGGGCGGGCGTCGCGTCCTCGGAATTGCCGCCGTCGGGGAGGCCCATGAAGCCGATCGTCACCTGGATCGCTTCGCCGGCGGCGGTGGTGCTGAGCGGCACCGCCAGCGGGGTCGTCGCGACCGCGCCGGCGGCGTACCCGTAGTAGGAGAAGATCGGTTGGCCGGGAATCGGCGCGATCAGGTTGCTCAGCGGGACCGTGCGGCTGGGCACGTCTTCTTTGAACACCCAGAACGGGGCCGTGCCTGATTGCCACGTGTAGTCGCGCTGGGTCAGGGTGCCTGCGCTATAGGTGATTTTGGTCAGGGTGGGAACCGGCGATACCGCCGAGCCCGTCGCATGGACGAACCGCAGCTCGCTGTCGGTGCTCCCCGCGCGGATCGGTGCCACTTTCGGCGCGATGCAGGCTGAGTGGAGCTGGTCGACGACGCGGGTCAGGGTCAGGCGGGCGGTCTGGGTCGAGTGGACCCGGGCGCTGACCCGGCCGGTCGTCTCGATCGTGACCATGATCACCATCGTCAGCCCGGCCAGAACCACCAGGCCGGCACCCATCCCGACGACGAGCTCGGTGAGGGTGGTGCCCCGCTGGTCGTGCGCCAGGCGCCTCAACCGCCTCATGGGCAGATCGCCGTGCTTCCGGTTTCGCCGCCGCTGCCGAGGTCGATCGTCTGAGTCGTGGCCGCGGCGAGATTTTTGACGTTGACCGTCGAGACAAACTTGCGGCGGTTGGTGCCGGAGACGTTCGTCGAGGCGCAGACTTCGTAGCTGCCCCAGGGCAGGCCGAGTTCGGCTATCCCGGTCGAGCTGTTGCTTGGCATGCCGGCCGCATTCGTCGTGTAGGTCCGTTTGACGAAGTTGTTTTTCACTTCTTTGCAGCTCTTATCGGTAATCGTGACTTTCGCCCCCGGGAGCGCGGTGCTGCCGTTTTTGACCACCAGTTCGAGCGCCGGCAGCTGCAGCGTCACGGCTGCCGCGGTGCCGCCGGGCGGGGCGACGACGTTCGCCACCGCCGCGGGGTTCAGGCCTTTGGCTTCCGGGTCCGGGTTGTTGGAGGCGCAGGAGCCGGCATACAGGTAATAGGTGGAGCCGAACGGGAAGAGCGGAGTCGCGTTGACGGTCGGTTCGCGGATCGTCCCCGGGGTCCAGAAAACCCTTCCCGCCGACATCCCAGAGTTGTTGGCGACCAAGGAGTCGGCGCCGGAGATTTTGAATTCCGAGCCGCTTCCGACCCGGTATTTGAAGTTGACGGGGATCGTCCCGGGCCGGTCGAACTCGAAGGGAGTCGTTTTCGTGTCGCCCCCGACGACCGTGAGTTTTTTTTCTTCGATGTAGCTCCCGTCCTTGTTGACGACGCCGGCGGCCACACCCGAGACCGTCGTCGAGTAGGTGGCCGCGGGGAGGTCGGCGAACACGGCGCAGCCGGCGGCGTCGGTGTAGCCGGCGAAGGCGCCGCTGCCGCCGGAAACGTAGACGTTGGGGACCGGCACCTGCGGCTGGGTCTTGACCGAGATCGCCAGGGTGCCGTTGTTGGCGTCGAGCGAGCCGTTCGACGGCGAGAGGATGCTGACGATCTTCGCCCTTTCGCCAGGGTTCATCCCTTGCCAGCTGACGACCGAGGTGATTTCGACGTAGTCGGCGGACGACGTCCCGACGCCGCAGGACGGCGTCGAGGTCTTGTCGTTGATGAAGACTCCGCGCGAGCGGACCTGGAAGATCGTTTTGTTGAGTTTGACCGGCCGCGTCTGGTCGAGCCGGTTGAGCGTCGCCAGGCGCATCGAGGCCAGCCGTGCCTGGTCTTCCTGGGCGAGCGCGTAGGCCTCGGAGTTGTGCCGCTGCTCCGCCTGCGTCTTGGTCGTCGTTACGAGCAGGGTCACGACGCCGGCGGTGGCGACCACGAGGACCAGAGCGCTGACGAGGATCTCGATCAGCACGAATCCGTCCTCAGCACGGGGCTCCTGGGGCGGGGCGATCCTCACCCGCTTCCCATCGGATCGCCACCTTGGCGGCTTTAACCGCCCATACCCTGTTTTCGCGCTCCGGGCCTGAGCTTGGCCAATGCTTCAGTAAGTGAAGCCATGTAGCTACACTTGTTGAAGCAGGCGGTCCACCCAGCCGCTGCGGAACGTCGCAATGAGCGCAATCAGCAACTCAACCTGCCCTGTCTGTCGCACCGCCGAGATCGTCTGCGGCAAGTGGACGCTGCTGCTGATCCGCGACCTCGCCGAGGGAAGCAGCCGTTTTTGCGAGCTAGAGCGGTCTCTGGAGGGGATCAGCCCGCGCACGCTGTCGCTGCGACTGCGGGCCCTGGAGGACGAGGGCATCGTCGAGCGGCACACCTACCCCGAGGTTCCGCCCCGCGTCGAGTACGCCCTGACCAAGAAGGGCGAGGCGCTGGTGCCGCTGGTCGAAGACATGCGCCAGTACGGCACCCGCTGGCTCCTCAGCGAAGAATCCGCTTCTCCGGCGCCCGCCGCCGCCTAGATCAAACGTCCAAACGGCGGCGCTGCAAGCTGTCGTGCACACGCAGGAGCGCCGGCCGTGGGGCGGAAGCCTGAGCCGTGCGTGATTTCCTGCTCAACGAAGCCCTGAAGCGCCTCGCCACCGAGGCCGCGACCCGGTTCAGCTCGCTGGTCGCCGGTGGCGAGGAGATTCCCTTCGACGTCGGTGCCTCCGATGGCGAGGAGTCGGCCTTCTACAGCTACGTGCCGATGACCGGCCGCTACGTCGAGGACCACGCCGACGAGCTGCGCTCGTTGCCGAGCTTCGTGCCGGCCCGCGAGGCCGCGGTCGAGGCCGGCGTCGCCGCCGCTTACCTGGAGGCGCGCGGCGAGCAGGTCGCCGCCGACCCCGGCGAGCGCGCGGAGCGGATGTTGACTGTCTTCTTTGTCGATCTCTGGGAGGGATCGACGGGGTTTGCGCTGGACCTCCAGCGGCTCGAGGAGGCACTCGCCTCGCTCGACGCCGAGGCCCGCGAGGCCGACGACGCCGACGTCCTGATCGTCCCGATCGTCGGCCTGCGGATGTCGATCGCCCGGCTGCAACTACCCCACGGCGTGCGGGTCGTGCGCGCCGACTCGATCGAGGCGCCCGTCGACGCGATGCGCAGCGAGGGGATGGGGCGCGCGGCCTGGGAGCCGCAGTTCCTCGCCGTCGCCGACCAGGACCCCGACGGCGGTACCGACGACGCCCTCGGCCAGCTGCGCGAACTGATCAGCGTGATGAGGCTCTTCAAAGCCGGCGGCGTCGGCCTCGGCCCATACGCCTTTGCCCCGACCGGCGCCGACAACTGGCGCCGGGTCGCGACCGGCGCCCCGGCCACGCGCCCCGGCGGTTACCGCCTCAACGAGAGCGAGGCCGAGGAGCTGACAGATTTCGCCAGCACCCTGGAGTCGTTGCCGGACCCCGACGGCGCCCTCACCTGGGCGGTCGGCCGCTTCGAGATGGCCTGCGAGCGCGAGAGCGCCCTGGAGGGACTGAGCGACCACCTGCTGGCGCTGCGCGCCGTGCTCGAGGGCCATGGGCCGGTCGGCGCCTCGCTGCCGATGCGTGCCGCAGCGCTGATCAGCGATGAGTCGATGGACCGGATCGAGGCTCGCGAGCAGGTCGAGGAGATCCTCGAGCTGGAGCGGGCGATGATGAACGGGCGCCTGCTGGTCGGCGCCACCGACCTCGCCTGCTGGGCCGAGGAAAGCGCGCGCAGGCTGCTGCGCCAGGCCGCCCTCGGCGAGCTCGGCAACGACCTGATCGGCACCGCGGACGAGTCCCTGATCGTCAGTGGCCTGGCCGAGGGCGACGCCGAGATCGCGATCTCCGTTCAGGAGAGCGCCGAGCCCGACGACTTCCCCGAGCCGGTAGCAGTGCCCGAGCCGGACGACGTTCCGGAGCCTGCCGAGATCCGGATCGAACACCTGCCCCCAGAGCTCGACTCAACCGAGGAGGACCACTTGCAGGACACGCGCATCATGGAGCCGATCCCGGCCGAGGACGAGATCAAGATCACCGCCACGCCGTGGCTCGACGAGGTCTCCGAAGGCCGCCCCGGCGACTCCCTCGAGTGGCCTGCGCCCGCCGTCGAGGGCGACCGCGACCTCCAGCACCGCGAGCGGATCGACACCCCGCGCGTCCGCCACCTCTTCCCGGTCCCGGACGCGGACTGGGACGTCTCGCACCTCGAGTACGAGTACTCGCGCCGCAAGCCCTGACGGGCTGAGGCCGGCTTCAAGCCGTCAGGCTAGGCCCGCCGCCATCGCGACTCGCTCCTCGCCCGTCGCGAACAAGTACCTGTTGATCTGCGCCAGGCCGGCGAGGTCGTGCACGTCCTCGTCGAGGTAGGGGACGCGGATCACGCCTTTGGTTCGCAGCTCCGAGGCGAGGTGCTCGATGTTGCGGGCGTCGCGCTCGGCCAGCGCTTGGTAGTCGGAGAAGTTGGCGGCGACCCGCCGGGCGAGGTCCTCGTCGCCGAGCTTCTCGGCGAGGGCCGCCGACAGGTCCTCGGCCTCACCGCGCAGCTGCTCGGCCGGGTAGTGGACCTTGTTGACGATGACGCCGCCGAAGGGCAGTTTCGCCTCGACCAGCTTGCGGTGGAAGTAGACGGCCTCGTCGATCGGCTCGCCCTGTGGGCCGCAGACGACGAGGAAGCAGGTGCTCGGATCGGCGAGCAGCTTGTTGACCCGTTTGGCCCGCGCCTGGAAGCCGTCGACCATGCCGCTGAAGGCGTTGAAGAACTCGGCCAGGTCGGCGAGCAGGTCGAAGCCGACGATCCGCTTCAGCACGCCGAGGACCACCGAGGTCCCGCGGCCGGCGACCTTGGCCGCCAGCCCGGTTGGCTTCATGAACATCCGCAGCGATTTGCCTTCGATGAACTGGGTCAGCCGTTTCGGCGCGTCGAGGAAGTCGAGCGCGTTGCGGGTCGGCGGCGTGTCGAGGACGAGCAGGTCGAAGCCGCCTTCGGTGTGGAGCTCGAACAGCTTCTCCATCGCCATGTACTCCTGCGATCCCGCCAGGGCGCTGGAGATCTGCTGGTAGATGCGGTTTTCGAGGACGCGGTCGCGCGACTCCTCGTCAGGCGCCTGGCGCGCGATCAGCTCGTCGAAGGTCGCCTTGGCGTCGAGCATCATCGCCCACAGCTCGCCCTTCATCTCGATCCCCTGCTGTTCGAACAGCTCCGGGTCGACCCGGCGCGCCTCGTTGCCGAGCTCCTTCAGGCCCAGCGAGTCGGCCAGGCGCTTCGCTGGGTCGATCGTCAGCACGCAGACTTTGAGGCCCTGTGCGGCCATCCCCGCGGCGATCGAGGCGGAGGTGGTGGTCTTGCCGACGCCGCCGGAGCCGGCGCAGATGCAGACCTCTTTGCCCGCCAGGACGTCGCCCAGCGTCGGCATCAGCCGACCCTCTTCGAGAGCCGCCGTGCCGCCTCGACGCCGAGCTCGGGCTCGAACAGGAAGGGGAGGGTCTTGACCGGCGCCTCGACGCGGCGGCGCAGGCGCGAGAGCTGCGCGCGCTGCGAGCGGGCGCGACCGTGCTCGGAGAGCGCCGCCCGAGCTGCCGCCCGGACGGCGCCGTTCTCTTCCTCGGCGAGCAAGGCCAGCTGCTCTGCCTCCGGTTTGGAGAAGCGCTCCGGGTAGAGGCCGTTGAGGTAGACGCGATCGACGGCGACGCCGACCTCGTCGCGCAGGTCCTTCTCCAGCGCCGCCGACTCGTTGACCGGCATCTCCTCCGGCAGGGCGACGATCGCGGTGCCGGTGTGCTCGTGGTCGGTGATCAGGCGGTCCAACTGCAGTGCCTGCGAGTGGATCGGGCCGACGCGAGCGATCGAGGCGAAGGTGCGCGGCGTCTGCAGGAAGCCGACGCCGTGGCCGGTGGCGGGGGCGTCGACGATCACGAGGTCGTACTTGCGCCCCTTCTTGACCTTGCGGTCGAGCTGCGCCAGCTCCCAGATTTTGCCGATCGTGACGAGCTCCTTCAGGCCCGGGGTCGCGGCGGCGAGGTAGTTGAAGATGCGGCTGCGGAAGAGCATGTCGCGCATCGCCCGCACCTTCAGCTGCAGCAGCACGTACTCGCGCATCGACTCGTCGGGGTCGATCGAGATCGACCAGAGGTTCTCCTCCATCTCGACCTCGTGGAAGCCGACGGCGGTGTGGTCGAACATCCGCGAGGTGTTCTCCTGCGAGGAGACCTCGCAGACGATCGTTCGCTTGCCCTCCGCGGCGGCCCGCAGGCCAAGCGCCACGGCGACCGTCGTCTTGCCGACGCCACCCTTGCCGGTGACGATCACCAATCGCTTGTCGAGAAGTTCGGGTATCGGGCAATTCCTAGCAATTTCGAGAGCCGGCAGGAAAAGCCGGTCTCCATACGAATATCCGCGCAATGGGATTTCTAAGCCGCAAGTCCAAGCGTTCGTCCATCGCCGTCGAGGAGACTCACCCGATCGTCGAGGAGCTCCAGCGTATGGAGGAAGCCGTGCCCGAGCGTCCGGCCGAGGACGATTTCGAGCCGACCTACTCCGGGTCCTACGAGGAGGAGTCCTACTCGGACGACTACGAGGAGCAGGAGGAGTACGCCGAGCCCGAGCCTGAGTCCGAGCCCGTGGTGGAGCCCGAGCCCGATCCCGAGCCCGTCGCCGAGGTCGAGGTCGCGGAGCCGACCGTCGCCGCCGTCGAGGTCGAGGAGGTCGTCGAGGAGGCGGAGGATGAGGACGATGGACGCGTCAAGGCGATCGATCTGATCGCGCCGACCCGACTCGACTTCATCGCCGAGCAGCGCCAGGAGGCCGAGGTGCCGGTGAAGGCGGCCGATGTGATCGCCTTCGCCAACCAGAAGGGCGGCGTCGCCAAGACGACCACGACCCTCAACCTCGCCGTCGCCTTCGCCGAGTCCGGCTACCGGGTCCTCTGCATCGACCTCGACCCCCAAGGCAATCTGACGATGAGCCAGGGGATCGATCCCGACAAGGTCGAGAAGAGCCTCTACGACGTGCTCGTCAACGACATGCCGATCTCCGAGATCATCGTCAAGCGCGAGATCGACATCGCCGTCGCCTCGATCGACCTGGCGGGCGCCGAGATCGCGATGAGCACCAAGATCGGCCGCGAGCGCTCGCTGGAGAAAGCGCTGAAAGAGGTCGCCGGCGACTACGACTTCGTTTGCATCGACACGCCGCCCAGCCTAGGGTTGCTGACGATCAACGCACTGACGGCGGCGAACAAAGTGATCGTCCCCGTCCAGTGCGAGTATTTGTCGATGCGCGGGCTGGTCCAGCTGCAGAACACGCTGAAGATGATTCAGGAGAATCTCAATCCAGACGTTCGCATCGAGGGCATCCTGCCGACGATGCTGGACTCGCGGACCGTCCACGCCAAGGAGGCGGTGGAGATCCTCGAGGAGAACTTCGGTGACCTCGTTTTCCGCTCCCGCATCAAAAAGGCGATCAAATTCGCCGAGGCGCCCGTGAAAGGTGCGAGCGTCCTCAAGTACGATTCCGGCAGCAGCGCCGCGAACTACTACCGGGAGCTGGCGAAGGAGGTCCTGGCGAATGGCTCGGCGTAACAAGCGGGCAAGCATGCGCGAGGGTCCCCTCGCCGATCTCTTTCGTTCGACCGCAGAGGACGCGCCGCGGTACGGGCGCCTTGATCCCGCTGAGGCCAAGAAGGCCGCGGACGAAGGCGGCCAGGACGCCGGTCCTGTCGCCGGGGACGACGTTCCGTCTCCGCAAGCCGCGGGCGATGAACCAGCCCCCGCGCCACCCGCAGCAGACCCGCCCGCAGCCGCCGCCGCTGAGGCTCCGTTCTTCGATCAGGCGTCCGAGGAGCCGCAGGAAGAACTCGGTTCGAGCGCCGAGAGTGCTCCGGAGAGGCTGAAAAGGGTCTTTGCCGAGGAACCGATGCCGCGGCGAGGTCAGGAAGATTTCAGTACCGCCAACCCGCGCTACGGGCGCGAGGAGCCGGCGTACGAGCCGCCTGGGAGCGGCGAGCCGCACCAGCCGGTGATCAAAGTCGTCGGCGTCGGCGGTGCCGGTGTCAACGCCGTCAACCGCATGGTCGACGCCAGCATCCCCGGGGTCGAGTTCATGGCGGTCAACACCGACCTGCAGTCGCTGCAGCTCTGCGTCGCCGACGTCACGATCCACATCGGCGATCAGCAGACGCGCGGCCTCGGCGCCGGTGCCGACCCCGCGGTCGGTCACCGTTCGGCCTTCGAGGAGCAGGACAAAATCAAGCGCCTGTTGAAGGGCTCGGACATGGTCTTCGTCGCCGCCGGAGCCGGCGGTGGCACGGGATCGGGCGCCGCCCCGGTCGTCGCCCGCCTCGCCCGCGAGGTCGGCGCGCTGACCGTCGGCATCGTCACCAAGCCGTTCAGCTTCGAGGGCAGCCGTCGCGGCACCCAAGCCGACAAGGGCATCGAGGAACTGGCGGCCGAGGTCGACACCCTGATCGTCGTCCCCAACGACCGCCTGCTGCAGGTGCTCGACCAGCAGACCTCGATGGTCGAGGCCTTCCAGGTCGCCGACGACGTCCTCCGCCAGGGGGTCCAGGGGATCTCCGACCTCGTCACCCTGCCCGCCGTGATCAACCTCGACTTCGCCGACGTGCGGACGATCATGTCCGACGCCGGCCGCGCGCTGCTGGGGATCGGCATGGCCTACGGCGACGACCGCGCGGTGCTCGCCGCCGAAAAAGCGATCTCCTCGCCGCTGCTGGAGACCTCGATGGAGGGCGCCCGTTCGATCCTGCTCTCGATCACCGGCGGCTCCGACCTCTCGCTGGTCGAGGTCTCCGAGGCCGCCAAGGTCGTCGGTGAGGCCGCCCACCCCGACGCCAACATCATCTTCGGCGCCAACGTGGACGACGAGCTCCAGGACCAGATCTGGGTCACCGTCGTCGCCACCCGCTTCGACGGCCGGCCGACCCCGCCCCGGCGAGACGCCGAGCCGACGATCCGTCGCACCAAAGAGGCCGGCGGTGGCGAGCGTCGCCCCGGCCGCTCCGGTGAGCGCGGTGGCGACCTCGGCATCGACGTCCCTGAGTTCCTCCCGGGGTAGCGGCCCCTCCCTTGCTGGGGTGGCGATCGGGCGGCTGCAAACCTTCGCCTGACTGCGTCCTCAGTCACCCGAATAGCTCTGCTATTCGGTCTCCTTGCGTCCTTGTCATGCTCGGTTTTCGCTCGCCCGCTCACCACCCCAGCGGCGGGAGTGACCGCTCCCCCGGCTGCCGGAAAGGGAATGGGTGGGTCTGGTGAAGGGTGTAGTCGCAGCCGGCCATCCGCTCAGCGCCGAGGCCGGTGCCGCGGTGCTGCGCGAGGGCGGCAACGCGGTCGACGCCGCGATCGGCGCCGTCCTTGCCTCCTTCGCGGTCGAGAGCCCGCTGACGGGGTTCGGCGCCGGCGGCTACATCCTGGTCCACCGCGAGGGCGGCGCCGCTGCCGACATCGCCCTTATCGACTTCTTCGTCGCCGCCCCGGGCCTCGACGGCATCGAGCGGCGCGCCGAGCTGGTCCCGGTGCCGGTTCACTTCGACGCCGAGACCTCGCAAACGTTTTTCGTCGGGCCCGCCTCCTGCGGCGTTCCCGGCGCCGCCGCGGGGCTGGTGGACGCGCTGGGGCGGTTCGGGACGATGCCGCTCTCGGCGCTGGTCGCTCCGGCGATCGGCTTCGCTCGCGATGGCGTGATCGTCAACCCGCAGCAGGCCTACCTGCTGGAGATCCTGGCGCCGATCCACGAGCGGCTGCCCGGCACCCGCGAGCTCTACGCGCCCGCCGGCGAGCGGCTGCGGGAGGGGGGGACCTTCCGCTTTCCCGAACTGGCCGAGGCGCTCGAACGCTTCGCGGCCGAGGGGGCCGAGCCGTTCTACCACGGCGCGCTCGCCGCCACCCTCAGCGACTTCGTCGTCGAACACGGCGGCACCCTCGGGCGCGGTGATCTCGCCGCCTACGAGGCGATCGAGCGGCGCCCGATCAGCGCCGACTTCCGCGGCACCGAGGTCTTCACCAATCCGCCGCCGTCCTCGGGCGGGATCCTGCTCGCCTACAGCCTCGGGCTGCTGGAGCGGCTCGGGCCGAGCAGCGGCCCCGAGCAGCTGGTCGCCGCTCTCGCCGCCGCCAACGACCGCCGCAGCCTCGAGTTCGCCGAGGCGCTCTACGAAGAGGGAATGGAGGCGAGCTTCCTCGACCGCGCCGGCCTCGACCTTGCCGCCGCCGACCTGCTCGGGTCGACCACCCACGTCGCGGTGCTCGACGAGGAGGGAACCTGCGCCAGCGTCACCTGCTCCAACGGCTCTGGGTCGGGAGTGCTGGTGCCCGGCACCGGCGTGATCCTCAACAACATGCTCGGCGAGGAGGACCTCCACCCGCAGGGGTTCCACAAGATCGCCCCGGGTCGCCGTGTCTCCTCGATGATGGCGCCGACGATCGTCCTGCGCGACGGGGAGATCGTGCTCGGGCTCGGTAGCGCCGGCTCCAACCGGATCCGCTCGGCGATCCTGGAGACCGTCGTTCGCGTGGTCGAGCAGGGCTTCGACGTCGACGCCGCGGTGCGGGCGCCGCGCCTGCATTTCGAGCAGGGAATCGTCCAGGCCGAGCCGGGCCTGGACGAGGACGCCCTGCGCCGGCTCGAAGCGGCCGGCACCGCAGTCTCCCGCTGGCCGTCGATCAACCTATTCTTCGGCGGCGTGCAGGCGGTGGCGCGGGATCCCAGTACCGGTGCGCTCAGCGGCGGCGGCGACCCCCGCCGCGGCGGGGCGGTCGCGAGCGCGTGATCGACTTCGCGGCCGAGGGGTTGCTCGACGGGGTCGAGGGCGAGGCTCGCGAGGAGCGGCTGGCGCTGCTGGGGCACCTGGCCGCCGACGGGGTGTCGCTGGAGGAGCTGCGCGACGCGGTGGCCGCCGGCCGGCTCGCTCTGCTGCCGGTCGAGCGAGCGCTGGCCGGGGACGGCCGCCGCTATACCGCGCGGGAAATCGCCAAGATCTCCGGCGTCGAGCTCGAGCTGCTGCGCCGTTTCAGCGCCGCCCTCGGCGTCCCCTACACGGATCCCGACGAGCCGCGCGCGACCGAGGCCGACCTCGACGCCGCGCGGCGGATCAAAGCCTTTCGCGACGCCGGCCTGCCCGAGGACGGGATGCTGCAGGTGGCGCGCACGATCGGGATGGGGACGGCTCGGATCGCCGAGGCCAACCGCGAGCTGGTGATTCGCACCCTGGCCCAGCCCGGCGACAGCGAGCGCGACCTGGCGATGCGCTTCGCGGCGGCGGCCGAGTTCATGATGCCGCTGGTCGGCCCGACCCTGGTCCATGCGCTGCAGGCCAACATGCTGGAGCAGATCCGCCGCGACGTGATCGCCACCACCGACCTCGCCTCCGGTGCGATCGGCGGCACCGTCGAGCTCACGGTCTGTTTTGCCGACCTGGTCGAGTTCACCCGCCTCGGCGAGGAGGTGCCGGCCGAGGAGCTGGGGTTGGTCGCCGGGCGGCTGGAAGAGATGGCAACCGCCGTCGCCGAGCCGCCGGTGCGCCTGGTGAAGACGATCGGCGATGCGGCGATGTTCGTCTCCAACGAAGCCGAGCCGCTGCTGGGGGCCAGCCTCGCGCTGATCGCCGCCGCCGCAGCCGAAGGCGACGAGTTCCCCCTGCTCCGCGCCGGCCTCGCCACCGGGCCGGTCCTGCCCCAGTCGGGCGACTATTACGGCCGCTCCGTCAACTTGGCGAGCAGGATCACCGGCGTCGCCCGTCCCGGCAGCGTCGTCGTCGACCAGGCCACCCACGACTGCGTTGGCGACGGCTTCGCCTACACCTTCATCGGCGACCGGCGGCTGAAGGGCATCGATACCAGGACCAAGCTCTACCGCGCGCGGGTGGGGGACTAGCCGGCCTGCTTCGGGGGGCTCCCGAGGTGAGGTCGCGGTTTGCTCCGCATAGCGGGGTCAACTGCGACCTCACGAAAGAGCGGGCGTCTCATGGTCGTCGGCTTCGAGCTTGATCCGGGCTCGCTGCCGGCCTGAGGTCAGGCAAGGGGCTTGCGGCCGGAGACGAGCAGGTTGTAGAAGAGCTCGGCCGGGAGGTAGGGCTCGAGCAGGCGGGTGTCTACCTTCTGCAGGGCGATGTAGCTGTGGAAGGCGAAGCGACGCCAGCGGAAGGGGACCGAGTCGGGCTCGGCGCTGGACTCGACCGTGCGCAGACCCCAGCCCCAAGCGTTGGAGAGCAGCTCCTCGCCGCCGACCCGGCGCTCCTCGAAGCCGCCGTCGCGGAGCAGGCGGCGCAGGTCGGCGGGTGCGAAGGCGTGGACGTCGACCTCACTCTCCAGCGCGTGGCCGTGGGACTGTTCGGCCTCGGCGATCTCTCGCCGATGCGCCCCGGTCAGGCGCCGCCAGGCGGGGGCGACCAGCATTCCGGTTCGCTTCGGCAGTGCCGCCAAGCGGTCGCCGTACCGCGAGGGCTCGCCGGCGAAGGCGATCATCCCGCCCGGCCGCAGGACGCGGCGGAATTCGGCGAAGGCGCGATCGAGGTCGGGGATGTGATGGAGGACGGCGTGGCCGAAGACGAGGTCGAAGCTCTCGTCCTCGAAGGGCAGCTCCTCGGCCTCGGTGGCGACCGTGCTGACGCTCTCCAGGCCGAGCGCCTCGGCGGTAGCCGCCAGCCGCTTCAGCATCCCCGCTGAGATGTCGGTCGCGGTCAGTCGCTCGATCACGCCGAGCTGGACCAGGTTGAGCGAGAAGTAGCCGGTGCCGGAGCCGATCTCCAGCGCGTCGCCGAAGGCGCGGCCGTCGAGACCGCCCAGCGCCTTGACCAGCTTCAGGCGCACCTGGCGCTGACCGATGTCGCCGAAATCGATGCCCCACTTGGCGTCGTACTCCTCGGCCGCGGCGTCGTGGTAGCGGGTGTTGACGTCTTTTATGTGCTCCGGGGTGGCGGAGGGAGAGGCCGGCATCGCGGCGGAACTCTAATACGGTCTGCGCGGTGGAGGGAAAGTACGTGCAGTTGAACCAGCCGCCGGGCGTGCCGCCGCTGCCCCTGACCGGCGAGCGGACGCTCCCGGACGTGCCGGAGGAGAACTACTGGTACCGGCGCCATCTGGTCGTCTACGAGTGGATCGCCGCGCGAGTTGCTGGTGCCCGCGTGGTCGACATGGCCTGCGGCGAGGGCTACGGCTCGGACGTGCTGGCGCGCGGCGCCGCCAGCGTCGTCGGCGTCGACGCAAACCCGGAGGCACACGAGCACGCGCGGCTGCGCTACCGGCGCCCGAACCTGCGCTTCGAGCGCGACCTCGTCGAAGGCTTCGCCGAGCCCAGCGATGCCGTCGTCTTCCTGCAGACGATCGAGCACGTGCAGGACGCCGGCGCCATCCTCGAGCACTTCAAGTCGATGCTCGATCCGGGCGGCGTCGCCTACGTCTCGACCCCGAACCTGCTGACCCTGGCGCCGCCGGGGGCGGAGAAGTCCGACAACCCCTGGCACGTCCACGAGTACCGCGCCGAGGAGTTTCGCCAGCTCTGCCAGGCCCACTTCCCCACGGTCGAGGTGTACGGCCTCTTCCACGCCCGCAAGCTACGCGCCCACGAGCTCGCGCTCGAGTTCGGCTGGGACAGCGTCCACAAGCGGCTCGGCCTGACCAAGCGCTTCTATGACCGCTTCACCCCGGCGATCGCCGCCTCGGACTTCCGCCTGCGGCAGGGCGACCTCGACAAGGCCCTCGACTTCCTCGCGGTCTGTCGCCTGCCGGCATGAGCGCGGGGGGGACCGCGGGCGACCTGGCGCTGGTCCTGCACTCCCACATGCCCTACGTCGAGGGCTTCGGGACCTACCCATTCGGCGAGGAGTGGCTGTTCGACGCGGTGATTCGCTCCTACCTGCCGGTGCTGGAGGTGGCGCGCGATCTGACGATGACGGTGACCCCGGTCCTCGCCGACCAGCTCGAGGACGCCGGCGCCCGGCAGCGGCTGCGGGACTTCCTCGTCGAGTGGCGGATCGGCGCCGCCGAAGCCGACCTCGCCGAGGTGCCGGTCGAGTGTCGGCCCGCCTGCGAGGCAGAATTGGCCCGCTACCGGCGGGCGCTGGAGCTGCTCGACGCCGACGGCGGCGACCCGCTGCGCCCCTTCCAGCGCGCCCGCGAGGAGGGACGGGTGGCGCTGGCGGGTTCCTCGGCGACCCACGCGGTGCTGCCGCTGCTGGCGAGCAGGCCAGGGCTGGCACTCCAGCTCGACGCCGGTGTTCGCTCCCACCGCCGACGCTTCGGCTGGGACGGAGGCGCCTGGCTGCCGGAGTGCGCCTACGCGCCCGGCCTCGAGTGGCGGCTGGCCGAACATGCTGTCGACTGGTTCTGCGTCGACCAGAGCGCCCACGAGGAGCCGCTGGCGGCGCTGGCGCCGGTGCGGACCGCGGCGGGCCCGGTGGGATTGCCAATCGACTGGGAGGCGGTCAGCTGGTTGTGGTCGCTCGACGGCTACCCTTCCGACCCCGCCCACGCCCAGTTCGACGGCAAATCGCTGCGCGGCATGCGCCTGTGGAAAGTCGGCGGCGGCGCCTATGACCCGGAGGCCGCCGCCGCGGCGGCGCGACGTCAGGCCGGCGAGTTCCTGGCGGCGACGGCGGCGCGGCTTCGCACCTACGAAGCGGCGCACGGGCGCCGCGGCCTGCTCGTCTTCGCGATCGACACCGAGCTGCTGGGGCACTGGTGGTCGGAGGGGCCGATCTGGCTGCGGGCCGTGCTCGACGGGGCCGAGGAGGCCGGCGTGCGCCTGCTCGACGCGCCGCGGGCGCTGGCCGAGCACGAGCCGGTCGAGCGGCCGCTGCGCGCGTCGAGCTGGGGCGAGGGCAAGGACCTGCGCACCTGGGACTCGCCGCCGGTTGCCGACCTCGCCTGGGGTGCGCGGCGGTTGGAGCTGCGCCTGCTGCGGGCCCTGTCCGAGGGCCTGCGCGGCGACGCGGCGCTGCGCGCCGCCCGCGAGCTGCTGGCGGCGCAGTCCAGCGACTGGGCCTTCCTCGACCAGCGTGGCCAGGCGGGCGACTACGCCTACCAGCGCGCGACCGACCACGCGCGGGCGATGCTGGAGGCCATAGACTCCGTATACGACACCGATTCGCGTATGCGTTCCCTCGCTCCGGACCTGAGTCTCGCGCCTCTCCTGGAGCCCTGACTCAGCCGAATGACCCGCATCCTGATCCTCTCCTGGGAGTACCCGCCGCTGATCGAGGGCGGCCTGGCACGCCACGTGCGCAAGCTCTCGGAGGCCCTGGTCGAGCTTGGCATCGACGTTCACGTGCTGACTCGGGGGGGCGAGGAGTCGCCGGTCGAGCAGCGCAGCAACGGCGTCGTCATCCACCGCATTCGCGAGCCGAAACGACCGACCGACCTCGGTGAGTTCGTCGCCTGGGTCGAGCGCATGAACTCCGACATGCTCGCCGCTGGGGTCGAGCTCGGCGACCGCTACAGCTTCGACGTCGTCCACGGCCACGACTGGCTGGTCGCCAACGCCTGCGACCATCTCGCCAAGCGCTTCGGCGCACCGCTGGTGACGACGATCCACGCCACCGAGTACGGCCGCCACCAGGGCTGGGTGGACAAGCACCCGCAGACCTACATCCACGGCGTCGAGCGCTGGATCGTCAACCGCTCGCAGCGGACGATCGCCTGCTCGCACTACATGCGCGAGCAGATCGTCGACATCTTCGGCGTCGAGGAAGAGCGGGTCAGCGTGATCCCGAACGGGATCGACCCGGAGGATCTACCGGCCCAGCACCCGGCCGAGCTGGCGCGCCTGCGCGCCGAGTTCGCCGCTCCCGACCAGAAGCTGGTCTTGCTGATCGGGCGGCTGGTCTACGAGAAGGGGTTCCAGCTGGCCCTGGAGGCGATGCCACGGGTGATCGAGGAAGCCCCCGGAACGCGCTTCCTGGTCGCCGGCTCCGGCACCCACGAGGCCGAGCTCCACCGCCAGGCCGAGGAACTGGGGCTGATGGAGCACGGCACCTTCCTTGGCTGGATCGGCGACGACGTCCTGCACTCGCTCTACCGCATCTCCGACCTCACCGTGGTGCCCTCGATCTACGAGCCCTTTGGGCTGGTCGCCCTGGAGGCGATGGCCTCCGGCTGTCCCTGCATCGTCGCCGACACCGGTGGGCTGCGCGAGGTCGTGCCGCACGAGGAGGCCGGACTGCGCTTCCGCGCCCACGACGCCGAGGCGCTGGGGGAGGTGGCGGTCCGGGTCCTTCGCGACGATGAGCTCAGCCGCCGCCTCGTCGCCGAGGCGCACGAGCACGTTCGTCGCTTCGACTGGGCGGACGTCGCCGCCAGCACCGCCGAGGTCTACGCCGACCTCGTCGGCGCCGCTCTGGGCCCCGCCTGAGGCGCGGCTAGGCGCGCGGGCCGAACTGGCCAGGCCGGGGTTCGCCCGGTGTCCAGACCAGCCCCTCGAGCAGCTCTTCCGGCGGGATCTCCAGGGCGCCCGCGAGCTTCACCAGGGTGTCGACCCTCGCCAGCCGGATTCCCCGCTCGAGCATCCCGATCTCGGTCCGGTGCAGAGAGGCGCGGAAGCTGAGCTCTTCCTGGGAGAGGCCGGCACGTTTTCGGCAGCGGAGGAGGTTTTCCCCAAAGCGAGCGGCTACATCCACGAGCCGAGTCTTGTTGTCTGCCAAGCGTTCCACAACTCCCCCCAAGCGCCGCCGCCATGTCACCCGGCAGCAGCAGGACCGATTTTTAGGTGGAAGCCTGTGATCTTCAGCGCGAGGTCTCGATACACCCCGCTCAGACAGAACGCTCCATCGCTGGTGACGATAGCGCAGGCTAAGCCGGTGGCGGCTGCAGCGTCGTGTGCGCCGCCGGGTCGGGCTCGACCGGGTCCGGCCAGCGCAACTCCGTCGGCGCCTCCCGCATCCGGATCACCCGCGCGGGGATGCCGGCGACGACGGCGTTGGCCGGGACGTCCTTGGTCACCACGGAGTTCGTCCCGACCACCGCGTTGTCGCCGACGCTGACGCCGCGCAGCACGCAGGCGCCGTAGCCGATCCAGACGTTGGAGCCGACGACGACGTCGCGCTTGTAGATGCCCTGCAGGCGGATCGGCCGCTCGGTTTCGACGACGCCGTGGTCGAAGTCGATGAACATCGCCCTGTCGGCGATCACGCACTCGGCCCCGATTCGCACCCGCTGGAAAGCGGAGATGGTGCACTCCTGGCCGATCACGGTTTTCGCACCGATTTCGACCTGGCCCTCGTGGCAGCGAATCTTCGAGCCATCGCCGATCCAGACGAAGCGGCCAAAATGGATCGTGCCGCGGCGCCCGATCTGCAGTTCGAGCCGGCGGCCGAGGAAGAGAAAGCCGTCGGTGCGCCAGCGCCGCCCGGCCTGGGTCAGCAGCCGCCGCCACGCGTAGCGCCACAGCAACCGCCCGTAGTGGCGGTTCAGCATTCCGTTGCGGGCCAGGAAGCGGAGCACAGCGAGCCAACTCTATGCTGGGGCGGCCTTGCCCGACGCCGCCAAGACCGCCCCGCTCGCCGAGCGCCTCGTCGCCGGCGACAAGCGTGCCCTGGCGCGGGCGATCACGCTGATCGAGTCCGACGATCCGGCCGGTTGGGAGCTCGTCCGCGAGGTCTACCCGCGCACTGGCAAGGCCCGCATCGTCGGCTTCACCGGCCCGCCGGGGGTGGGCAAGAGCACCCTGATCGGCGCGCTCACCGGCGAGCTGCGCAAGAGCGAGCGCGAGGTCGCGGTGCTCTCGATCGACCCCTCCAGCCCCTTCACCCGCGGCGCTCTGCTCGGCGACCGGATCCGCCTCACCGATCACTTCCTCGATCCCGGCGTCTTCATCCGCTCGATGGCCTCGCGCGGCGCCCTCGGGGGCCTCTCCGAGGCGGCGCTGCAGGTGGCGCTGGTGATGGACGCCGCCGGCAAAGACGACGTCCTGATCGAGACCGTCGGCGTCGGCCAGGCAGAGATCGACATCGTCGACCACGCCGACACGATCGTGCTGGCGCTGATGCCCGGCTCCGGCGATTCGATCCAGGCGCTGAAGGCTGGGGTGATGGAGATCCCTGACGTGATCGTCGTCAACAAGGCCGACCACCCGATGACCGACACGATGGTCCGCGAGGTCCGCGGCGTGCTCGCGCTCTCCCATGACCCCGAGGGCTGGACCGTGCCGATTCTCCGCACCGAGGCCGCCCGCGGCGAGGGCGTCGAGGAGCTGGCCGAGAAGATCGACGAGCACCGCGCTTTCATCGAGGCGGCTGGGACCCTGGTCGAGCGCCGCGCCCGCAACCTGCGCAGCGAGGTCCTCGGCATCGCCACCTCGCGGATGCGGCGCCGGCTCGAAAAGACCGTCGGCGAGGACCCGGCGACGGCGGAGCTGCTGGACCGTGTCGTCAGCCGTGAGCTCGACCCGGCCTCGGCCGCGGGCGAGCTGTTGGAGCGCCACGTCGATGGCTGAGGCAGCGCCCATGCCATCGCTTGCCGAGGCGATGAGCTGGATCGGCGCCGACGTCGCCGCCGTCGACGGCGCCAGCGTCGGCCAGGTCCAGGGCTTCTACGTCGACAGCGCCAGCGGCGACCCCGCCTGGCTGATCGCTCGGCTGGGGCGCCGTCGCAACACGCGGGTCGTCGCGGTCCCGTTGAGCGGCTGCGCCGGCGCTCCCTTCGGCGTCTGGGTCGCCCAGCGCGGCGAGGCGCTGCGGGGCGCCCCCGTCGTCGACCCGACCCGGCCGCTGCGCCGCGAGCACGAGCTGGCGATCTGCTCGCACTTCAAGATCGGCGAGCGGGTCGGCCGTGCCGCCGAGGTCGTCGGCCGCGCCGACGGCGAGATCACGGCGACGCCGCCCCGCGGCTGAGCCCCTCGCCTGGGTTCGCTGAGCCGAATCGAGCCCGCGCCCGTATTCCCTCCTAGTCCACGCTTGGGAAGGTTGTCCCGATGGTCCTGCTGATCCTCTTCGGTTTTGTCGCCGGCGCCGCCACCGCACTCTCGCCCTGCGTGCTGCCGGTGCTGCCGGTTGCGCTCTCGGCGGGGGCCACCGGCGGGCGCCGCCGCCCGCTCGGCATCGTCGCCGGGCTCGCGCTCTCCTTCACCTTCGCGACCGTCGCTCTCGTCTACGTGATCTCGGCCCTGGGCCTGCCCAACGACTTCCTCCGCAAGCTGGCGATCGCGGTCCTGCTGGTCTTCGGGGTCGTTCTACTGGTGCCGCCGCTGGCCGACTGGCTGGAGGCCTGGATGAGCGGCATCGCGGGACGCTTTGGCTCTCCGCGTGCTGGCGGCGACGGTTTTTGGTCCGGGACCGCGATCGGCGCCAGCCTCGGGATTCTCTACACGCCGTGCGCGGGGCCGATCCTGGCCGGGGTGATCACCGTCTCCGCCTCACAGTCGTTCACGGCCGGCCGGCTCGCCGTCGCCCTCGCCTACGGAATCGGCTCCGCCGTGGTCCTCTACTTCCTGATGATCGGCGGCCGCCGGGTGCTGCGGCCGCTGATCCGCCGCGGCCCCGCCCTGCAGATCGCGATCGGGGCGGTGATGGTCGTCGTCGCGCTGGCGATGTGGCGCGACTACGACGTCCGCTTCCAGAACACGATCGCCAGCGATCTGCCGGCCTTCCTCGTCAACCCCAGCGAAGCGCTCGAGGACACCGCCGCGGCGAAAGACGCCCTCGCCGACGTCCGTGGCGGATCCGGCCACGGGCTTGGCTCGCGGGCGCAGGCTGCCGCCGAACCCGAGCCGGACGCGGGCGGGAGCCTCGACCTGCCGGACCTCGGCCCGGCGCCGGATTTCGTCGGCAACCAGCAGTGGTTCAACACGCCCGGCGGGCGGCCGCTGAACCTGAAGCAGCTGCGCGGCCGCGTGGTCCTGGTCGACTTTTGGACCTACAGCTGCATCAACTGCATCCGCACCTTTCCGTATCTGAAGGCCTGGGACCGGCGCTACCGCAAGGACGGGCTGACGATCGTCGGCGTGCACACCCCCGAGTTCGCCTTCGAGCGCGAGGCCGACAACGTGCGGACGGCGATCGCCGAAAACGAGATCCGCTACCCGGTTGCCCAGGACAACGAGCAGGCGACCTGGAACGCCTACGAAAACCTCTACTGGCCGGCCGAGTACTTCATCGACGCCGGGGGTCATGTCCGCTACGCGCACTTCGGCGAGGGCGACTACGACAAGAAGGAGGCGGTGATCCGCGAGCTGTTGGCCGAAGCGGGACATCCAGTCGGCAAAGGGATGGCGGGTGGGCAGGGGATCGAAGCCTCGCCCGGTGTGACCACGCCGGAGACCTATCTCGGCGCCGCCCGCGCCGAGCGTTACACGAACCCGACGCTCGCGCCAGGCCTGGACGATTACTCCGCTCCAGCGGAGCTGCCGCTGAACGAATTCGCCTTCCACGGTCGCTGGCGGATCTCGTTGGAGTCGGCGACGGCCGCCGGCGACTCGAGTCTCGATCTCCATTTCGGCGCCCGCCGGGTCTACCTGGTGCTCGGCTCGCCCGGGCAAGATCGCCGCGTCCGTGTCCTCCTCGATGGCCGCCCGATCGAGGCCGACGACGCCGGCAGTGACGTCGAGGACGGCGCTGTCACCGTCTCCGAGCAGCGCCTTTACGACCTCGTCGACCTGCCCGCGGCCGGCGACCACGTGCTGACCCTGATCCCGGAAACCGGAGTCACCGGCTATGCCTTCACCTTCGGCTAGCGCGAGTTCCACTGTGACTTTGCCGCGGATAGCGCGGCAAAGTCACAGTGCTGTGCTGCTCCCGCCCTCTTAGCAGCCGAGCTGGCGGGCGATCACCATCTGCTGGACCTCGTCGGTGCCCTCGCCGATCGTGAGGATCTTGGCGTCGCGGTAGAAGCGGCAGACCGGGTACTCCTCGATGAACCCGTAGCCGCCGTGGATCTGGACCGCCTCCTCGGTGGCCCGGACGGCGAGGCGGCCGGTGATCAGCTTCGCCTGGGCGGCGGTGAGAGTGAACGACTGGCCGGCGTCTTTCTCCAGCGCCGCTCGCCAGGTCAGCAGCCGCGCCGCCTCGATCTGGGCCGAGAGGTCGGCGATCTTGGCCTGAATCGACTGGAATTTGGAGATCGGCTGGCCGAAGGCGCGGCGCTCCTTGGCGTAGGAGATCGCCTCGTCGAGCGCGCCCTGGGCGAGGCCGACGCCCATCGCGGCGACGCCGATCCGGCCGCCGTCGAGGATATGGAGGAAGTTCTTGAAGCCTTCGCCGCGGCGCCCGAGCAGGCTCGACTCCGGCACCCGGCAGTCCTCGAAGGAGAGCGGGCGGGTGTCCGAGGCGTTCCAGCCCATCTTCCGATAGGCCGTGCCGACCTCGTAGCCCGGCGTGCCGCTGGGGACGATGAGGTTGGAGATCTCCTTGCGCCCGTCGGCTTCGCCGGTGACCGCGGTGATCGCGACGCAGCCGGAGATCTCGGTCCCGGAGTTGGTGATGAACTGCTTGGCGCCGTTGATCACCCACTCGCCGTCGTCCAGCCTTGCGGTGGTGCGAACGTTGCCGGCGTCCGAGCCGGCCTCCGGCTCGGTCAGCCCGAAGGAGGCGAGCCGCTCGCCGCTGCAGAGGCTCGGCATCCACTCCTGCTTCTGCTCGGCGCTCCCCCAGAGGTGGATCGGCATCGTCCCCAGCGAGGTATGGGCGGCCATCGTGATGCAGACCGACGAGTCGATCCGTGCCAGCTCTTCGACCGCGAGCACGTAGGAGAGGGTGTCGCCACCGCCGCCCCCGTACTCCTCGGGAAACGGGATCCCCATCAGCCCCAGCCCGCCGAGCTTGGCGACGATTTCGTAGGGGAAGGACTTGGTGCGGTCGAGCTCCTCGGCGACCGGCGCCACCTCTTGGCGGGCGAAGTCCCGCACGGTGTCGCGCAGCAGCGCCTGCTCGTCGGATAGCTCGAAGTTCACGCCGGCCAGCCTACGCTCTTACAGCTGCAGGCTCTTCACCTGCAGCAGCTCCTCGAGCCCGTAGCGGCCGTTCTCGCGGCCGTGGCCGGACTGGCCGTAGCCGCCGAAGGGCGCCATCGGGTTGAAGGCGCCGCCGTTGATCTCGATCTGGCCGCTACGGATCCGGCGCGCGACCGCGATCGCCTGCTCCTCGTCGCCTGCCCAGACGCCGCCGGCGAGGCCGTAGTCGCTGTCGTTGGCGATCCGCACCGCGTCGTCGACGTCCTCGTAGGGCTGGATCGCCAGCACCGGGCCGAAGATCTCCTCGCGCGCGATGGTCATCTCCGGCGTCACCTCGGAGAAGACGGTGGGGCGGACAAAGTAACCGCGGTCGAGGCCGTCGGGCGCCTCGGCGCCGCCGGTCAGCAGCTTCGCTCCCTCCGCCTCTCCCTTCTCGATGTAGCCGCGCACGCGCTGGCGCTGGACCTCGGAGACGAGCGGGCCGAGGCGGGTGCCGTCGGCGAACGGGTCACCCGGCGTGAAGGACTCGGCCGCCTGGGCGGCGAGCTCCTCGGCCTCGGCGAGGCGCTCGCGGGGGACCAGCATCCGAGTCAGGGCGCTGCAGGTCTGACCGGAGTTGAGGAAGCATTTGCCAACGCCGTCGGGGACCGCCTTCCCGAAGTCGGCACCGTCGAGGATCACGTTAGGCGACTTGCCCCCGAGCTCCATCGCCACTGGCTTGACCGTCGCCGCGGCCAGCTCGCTGACCCGGCGTCCGGCCCGGGTGGAGCCGGTGAAGGAGACCATGTCGACGCCGGGGTGGCCGGCAATCGCCTCGCCGACCTCGGGGCCGGTGCCGCTGACCAGGTTGAAGACGCCGGCGGGCAGCCCGGCCGCCTCGATCACCTCGGCCAGCAGGAAGGCGTTCAGCGGCGTCACCTCGCTCGGCTTGAGGACGACCGTGCAGCCGGCGGCGAGGGCGGGGGCGACCTTGACGGCGATCTGGTTCAGCGGGTAATTCCACGGGGTGATCGCGCCGAGCACGCCGACCGGCTCGCGCAGCACCCTCGAGTTGCCGAGCTCCTCCTCCCAGGCGATTTCCTCCATCAGCTTCGGCATCGAGCCGAAGTGCAGCGCCGGCAGGCCCGCCTGGATCAACCGGCTCAGCTTCAGCGGCATCCCCAGCTCCTGGGCGATCGTCGTCGCGATCTCCTCGCTGCGCTCGCCGAGTCCGGCGGCAATCGCCGATAGGTGGTTGGCGCGCTCCTCGCGGGAGGTCTGCGACCAGGAGTCGAAGGCGCCGCGGGCGGCGCTCACGGCGGCGTCGGCGTCGGCCTCCGAGCAGGCGGGGATCGTGCCCATCACCTCCTCGGTGGCGGCGTTGATCACCTCGATCGCCTCGCCGCCGGCCGGCTCGACCCACTCGCCGCCGATGAAGACCTTGTCCCGCACCTGAAGCTCCGCCGCAGTCGCCATTCCCGTTCCTCCTCAGCTCGTTCGCCCGTTTGGCTGCCCCGCCAAAGCTAGCGCCTCACGGCGCGATTCAGGCTTCGGTCTCGGCGTCGGCCAAGGCCGAGGCGAGGCCGGGGCCGGGAACCGCCCGCGCGTCGCGGGCGTGCAGGACCTCGCCGCACTCGTCGCAGATGCCGCGGTCGGAGACCCGACCGCCGCAGCCCTTGTGAAGGATCATCATCGGCGGGCCCTCGGGGCCGGTCGAGTGGCGGTCGCCCCAACCCTGCAGGGCGATCAGCGCCGGCCAGAGGTCGAGGCCCTTCTCGGTCAGGAAGTATTCGTAGCGGGGCGGGCTTTCCTGGTAGGCGCGGCGCTCGAGGATGCCCTCCTCGAGCAGCCGTGCCAGTCGCGCCGAGAGCACGTTGCGGGCGACCCCGAGCGAGCCCTGCAGCTGGCTGAAGCGCCGCCGCCCGTGCATCACCTCACGCACGATCAGCAACGACCAGCGCTCGCCGATCACCTCCAGGGACTTGGCGACCGAGCAGAACTGACCGGGGTAGTCGTGGCGCAGCACAGTGTGATGTTCGCACACTTGGTTGCATCAAGCAACTCACTTGAGGTAGGCTGCCCATTGTTCAGTTTCTTGATGAAACCCACTGCCCGATCGGAGGCGACCAAATGCGAATCGTCCACAGACACAGGCACCAGCGCGGCAAGGGGCTGCGGATCGCGATCAGCCAAGACGAGATCACTGCCGACCTCCAGTACCCGTCGCACTCGCGCCAGGTGCGGCAGACGATGGCGACCGCGCGCCGGCTCGGCAATCGATGAACGCCGAGGGAGTGGTGTTGGCCAGCGATGCGACCGCGGCCGACGTCGCCGAGGTCTTCGCCGCCTCCAGCCCGGAGACGACGCGCCGTCGCACCCTGGTCTGGCAGGACCCGGTGGCGACCGCGGCTGCGGGGGCGACGATGACGGGGATGGAGTACATGGAGGCGATCGTCGCCGGCAAGATGCCGCCGCCGCCGATCGCGGTGACGATGAGCCTGCGGCCGGTCGAGCTGGAGGAGGGGCGGGTCGTCTTCGAGGGGGAGCCGGGGGAGGAGCACTACAACCCGATCGGCGTCGTCCACGGCGGCTACGCCGCAACCCTGCTCGACTCGGCCCTCGGCTGCGCAGTTCACACCACGCTGCCGGCCGGCGTCGGCTACACCTCGCTCGGTCTCGAGGCCAAGTTCGTGCGGCCGATCAGCCGCGACACCGGCCGCGTCCTCTGCGAGGCCAGCGTGCTCTATCGCGGCCGCAAACAGGCGACCGCGGAGGCCACCCTGACGGCAGCCGACAGTGGCAAGCTGCTGGCGAGCGGCACCGCCACCTGCATGATCCTGGGCGAGGCGTAGGGGAGAAGCAGGTGACCCTCTCCCTGAGGCCGTCGCGCAGCTGGGGCGCCAGTCTGGGTGCGGGGCGTTCTGTCCCAAGCCTCATGGAGAGGGTCACCTGCTTCTCCCGACGACAGCTCCCCGTCACACGCAAGTCCCTTGCCCATCCCGCGGAAAAGCTCGCGGGGGCCGATTGCTGCCTACCGGGGCCACACGCTTTTCGCGAAAGCTGATTCACCTTGGGAGCGGAGTGGAGCCTTCGTGGGGAGGGGTTGGGTGACCCTCCGAATGAGGCTTGGGACAGACAAATCGAGCCCTGGGAGCGCGATCCAGCTGCGCGACGGCCTCAGGCGGAGGGTCACCCAACCCCTCACGCCAAACCCCACTCCAGCCGACCTAGGCGGCGAGCTGGCGGGCGAGCTCGACCAAGAGCCGCACCCCGAAGCCACTTGCGTCCTTCCCCGTGTACTCGCGGCCGACGTCCCAGGAGGTGCCGGCGATGTCGACGTGCGCCCAGGGCGTCTCGTCGACGAACTCCTCCAGGAACGAGGCGGCGGTGATCGTCCCCGCCTTGCGCTGGGAAGCGAGGTTGGAGAGGTCGGCGACCTTACCCTTCATCAGCTCCTTGTACTCGGGGTGGAGGGGGAGTCGCCAGGTCAGCTCGCCGCTGCTGGCGCCGGCAGCGGCGACCGCGGTGGCGAGCTCGTCGTCGTTGGCGATCACGGCCGCGTAGGTCGAGCCGAGGGCGATCACGACGGCGCCGGTCAGGGTGGCGAGGTCGACGATGCGCTCGGCGCCGAGCTCGACCGCGTAGGCGAGCGCGTCGGCGAGGATCAGCCGCCCCTCGGCGTCGGTGTTGTTGACCTCCACCGTCACCCCGTTGTATTGGGTTATGACGTCGCCCGGCTTGATCGCCGTCCCCGACGGCATGTTCTCGGTCGAAGGGATCACCGCAACGAGGTCGAGGGCGAGGCCGAGCTCGGCGATCGCGGCGACCGCCTCGAGAACCGCGGCGGCGCCGGACATGTCCATCTTCATCTCCTGCATGCCGGCGCCGGGCTTCAGCGAGATGCCGCCGGTGTCGAAGGTGACGCCCTTGCCGACCAGGCCGAGCGTCGGCCCCTCGCCGCCGGCGTAGCGGAGCACGATCAGGCGCGGCTCCACGGGCCCGCCCTGGCTGACGGCCAGCAGCCCACCCATGCCCATCTGCTCGAGCCGGGCGGGGCCGATCACCTCGGCGCTGACCGCTTCGGCCCCGGCGGCGATCTCCTCGGCGCGGTCGGCGAGCGTGGAGGGCGTGGCGAAGTTGGCGGGAGTGCTCTGCAGGTCGCGCGCCCGGTTCTGCGCCTCCGCGTAGACGCGCGCGGTCTCGGCTGCCCCGGCGACGTCGCTCGAGCTCAGCAGCGTCAGCGAGGCCAAGCGCGGCGTCGGCTCGTCGGAGGGCCCCTCGCTGCGAAAGCGGTCGAAGCGGTAGGAGCCGAGGATCGTCCCGGTCACCAGCGCCTCGGCGGCAGCGTCTTCGTCGCCCTGCGGCAGGACCCAGGCCAACGAGCCCGCCTCGAGCCGGCCGGCCTCCTTGGCGACCAGCGCCGCGACCACGCGCAGCCGCTCGGGATCGAGCTCCTCGCGCTTGCCGAGGCCGGCGAGGATGACGCGTCCGCCGTCCGCGAAGGCGGGGGAGAGCGCCCTGTAGGTGCCCTTGGCCGCCTCGGCGCCCGCGGCGCCGGCGATCTCCTCCGGCGCCGGCTCGCCCTCGAAGATTCCGACCGCGGCCAGGTCGGCCTCCACTTCCCCCAGCTCGATCTCGCGCGCGACGACCTTCATCGAGCGCGAGTTTATGCTTGTCGACGGCCCAACACTTCGGAATGGAAAGGCAGGGAATGCCCAGCTCAGTGATCCTCGGAACCGCTCGCACCCCAATCGGCAAGATGGGAGGCGGCCTCGCGTCGGTTGACGCCCCCGATCTCGGCGGTACCGCGATCGCGGCCGCGCTCGAGCGCTCGACCGTCGCCCCCGAGCAGGTCCAGCAGGTCGTCTTCGGCCAGGTGCTGCAGGCCGGCCAGGGCCAAATCCCCTCGCGCCAGGCCCAGATCAAGGGCGGCATCCCCAAGGAGGTCCCCTCGGAGACGATCAACAAGGTCTGCGCTTCGGGCATGCGCACCCTCGGCCTCGCCGACATGGCGATCCGCGCCGGCGACACCGAGGTCGCCGTGACCGGCGGCATGGAGTCGATGAGCAAGGCGCCCTACCTGCTGCCGAACGCCCGCTTCGGCTTCCGGATGGGTGACGTGCAGGCGCTCGACGCGATGACCCACGACGGCCTCACCAACCCTTTCACCGGCAAGCAGATGATCAACGAGGCCAGCGAGGTCTCCAACGAGATGGAGATCACCCGCGTCGACATGGACCGCTTCGCCGAGCGCTCGCAGCGCCTCGCCGCGGAGGCGATGGACTCCGGTCGGATCGCCGACGAGATCGTCGGCGTCACCGTCAAGTCGCGCAAGGGCGAGACCACGGTCGAGGTCGACGAGGGCCCCCGTCCCGAGACCACCCTGGAGACGCTCGCCAAGCTGAAGGCGGTCGGCGGCGAGGGCGCGACCCACACCGCCGGCAACGCCCCCGGCGTCAACGACGGCGCCGGCGCGATCGTCGTCGCCTCCGAGGAGTGGGCGCAGGCCGAAGGCAAGACGCCGCTGGCCAAGGTCCTCTCCTACGGGATGGTGGCCGACGACTTCGCCTATCTCGCCCGCACGCCGGGCCACGCGGCGCTGGCGGCGCTGGAGAAGATCGGCAAATCCCCAGAGGACGTCGACCTCTGGGAGATCAACGAGGCCTTTGCCTCGGTCGCGATCGGCTCGATGCGGATCCTCGGCATCGACGAGGAGAAGGTCAACGTCAACGGCGGCGCGATCGCCTTCGGGCACCCGATTGGAGCCTCCGGCTCGCGCATCGTCGGCTCGCTGGTCCACGAGCTGCGCCGCCGCGGCGGGGGTCTCGGCGTCGCCGCGATCTGCTCCGGCGGTGGGCAGGGCGACGCGATCGTGATCGAGGTCTGAGCCAAACGGTGTGAGCCGCGCTGCTGCATTTTTCGATTTGGACAAGACCCTGATGGCGGGGTCGTCGGGAATGCAGTTCGCGCGGGTCGCCACCAGCCAGGGGATCGTCAGCCGCCGCCAGTTGGCCAGCTGGGGCGCCGAGCACCTGCGCTACCGCCTCCGCGGCACCACCGACGAGCGCACGGTCGAGGTCCTGAAGATCGCCCGCGAGCTGATCACCGGCGTGCCCGCCAAGACGATCGCGCGGATGGAGCCGGACGTGATGGCGGGGATCCTGCCGCGGGTCTTCCCGCAGATGCTGGCCGAGGTCCACGCCCACCAGGACGCCGGCCGCCCCGCCTTTATCGTCAGCGCCGCCGGCAACGACATCGTCGAATCGCTGGCTCGGGTGCTGGGGATGGAGGGGGGGATCGGGACCCGCTACGAAGTCGACGCCGAGGACAACTTCACCGGCCGCCTCGACGGGCCCTTCGTCTACGGCCCCGGCAAGGTCGAGGCGATGGAGGCCTTCGCGGCGCAGCACGACATCGACCTCGCCGCCTCCTACGCCTACTCGGACTCGCTCTCGGACCTGCCGATGCTTCGCGCCGTCGGCAACCCGGTCGCGGTCAACCCCGATCCGCCGCTGGCGCTTCTGGCCAAGGAAGAAAACTGGCAAACGCTCCGCTTCGAGCGACTTGGCCGCCGCCTCGTCGCGATCGGCGTGACCCTGGCGGCGAGCGCCGCCGCGCTCGGCGGCCGGCGGTTGATCGCTCGCCGCCGCCCCCAACCGCGGGGCTTTGCCGCCCGGCGTCAGCGCTCCTGAGCCCAATTCGGTTTCCAGCGGATAAGGTTCGCGGCGTGGAGGCAGCTACCGCCAGGAAGATCCGCGTCGTCGTCGCCAAGCCCGGTCTGGATGGGCATGACCGCGGCGCCAAGATCATCGCCCGCGCCCTGCGCGACGCCGGCATGGAGGTCATCTACACCGGCCTGCACCAGACTCCGGAGCAGATCGCCGAGACGGTGATCCAGGAGGACGCCGACGCCGTCGGCCTCTCGATCCTCTCGGGCGCCCACATGACCCTGGTCCCGAAGGTGGTCGCCCTGCTCGCCGAGCAGGGGGTCGACGACGTCCTCGTTACCGTCGGCGGCACGATCCCGGCCGACGACATCCCGGAGCTGAAGGAGCTCGGGGTCGCCGCCGTCTTCACTCCCGGCGCCGGCACCGACGAGATCGTCGAGTTCATTCGCAGGGCCGCCAGCGAGCGCCACGAACGCTCCGAATAGGCGCCTCTACACCGTTTGGTGCATAGGTTCCGCCGATCCGGGTATTATCTTGATTGACTCGTCAGTCAACCGCTGACAGCAACCGATAGCATGCCCGCCCGCGACGGGCATGCGAGGCGCAAACCGCAGCCCGCACGACCTGAGAATCGTTCCCCAAGGAGGCTTCAACTTGAAGATCTGCGTCCTCGTCAAGGAGGTCCCGGATGCCGCGGTGCAGAAGCGCATCGATCCCGGCACCATGCGTTTGGACCGCGGCGGCGAGAAAAACCTCAACCCGTTCGATACCCACGCCCTCGAGGCGGCGATGCAGATCAGGGAGGGCGGGGTGATCCCGGTCGAGGAGATCGTCGCCGTGACGATGGGCCCCGAGTCGGCCTACCGCGCCCTGACCAAGGCGGTCTCGCTCGGTGCCGACCGTTCTGTTCACCTCTCCGACGCGGCGCTGTCCGGCTCCGACGTCTGCGCCACCGGCTACTCGCTGGCCAAAGTTCTCGAGTCCGAGAGCCCGGACCTGGTCCTGCTCGGCCAGCAGTCCGATGACGGCGAGTGCTACACGATCGGGGCCGTCGTCGCCGACCATCTGCAGATGCCGTCGCTGACCCAGGTGATCAAGATCGACGTCAGCGAGGGCAAGCTCCGCTGCGAGCGCCAGGCCGAGTACGGCTACGACACGGTCGAGGTCGAGTTGCCAGCCGTGATCAGCGTCGGCGACGCGATCAACGAGCCCCGCTACCCGAGCCTGAAAGCGATCATGGGCGCGAAAAAGAAGCCGAAAGACGAGAAGTCGATCGGCGACGTCGGCATCGACGCCGGCATGGTCGGCGCCGATGGCTCGAAGACCACCGTGATCGCCCTCAACCCGCCGCCCGCCAAGGAAGCCGGCGAGATCATCGAGGACGAGGACACCAACGAGACGGTCGAAAAGATCGTCGCGTGGCTTGACGAGAGGAAATTGATCTAGATGGCAGGCATTCTGGTTTACGCCCTCCACGACGACGAGGGCAACTTCAACAAAAACTCGCTCGGAGCGATCTCCGAGGCGGCGAAGCTGACCGGCGAGATCGGCGGCGAGGCTGCCGCGCTGGTCGTCGGCGACATCGCCGACGACGCCTGCGCTTCGCTCGGCAACTACGGCGCCGCCAAGGTCTACCGGGCCAAGAGCGTCCCGGAGGGCCTGGCTCAGCCGATCGTCGACGCGATGGCGAAGGTGATCCAGGAGAACGACCTCTCCTACGCGCTGTTCGGCGGCGGCCTGCTCGGCTTCGAGATCGGCGCTGGCCTCACGGCCCGCCTCAACGCCGGCGTGACCATGGAGGTAACCGCGGTCAAAGTCCAGGACGGCAAGCTGATCGCCGAGCGACCGATCCTCCAGGACTCGCAGATCGCCGACGTCGGCTACGTCGGTGAGCCGGGGATCATCATCAGCCGCCTCAACGCGTTCGACGCCAAGGAGAGCGGTGGCAGCGCCGAGGTCGTCGACGTCGAGGTCGAGCTCTCGGCCTGGTCGACCAAGGCGACGATGGTGCAGCGCGGCGAGCAGCGTGGCGCCGACGTCAACATCGAGGACGCCGACATCCTCGTCGGCGGCGGCCGCGGTCTCGGTGCGGCCGAGGGCTTCAAGATGTGCGAGGAACTCGCCGACTCGATGGGCGGCGCCGTCGCCGCGACCCGCGCGGTCGTCGACGCCGGCTGGTACCCCTACGCAGCCCAGATCGGCCAGACCGGCAAGACGGTCGCGCCGAAGCTCTACCTGGCCGCTGGAGTCTCCGGCGCGATCCAGCACAAGGTGGGGATGCAGAACTCCGAGAACATCCTCGCGATCAACAAGGACCCGAACGCGCCGATCTTCGAGTTCTCCGACCTCGGCGTGGTGGGCGACCTGCACAAGATCGTCCCCAAGCTGACGGAGGCGATCAAAGCGAAGAAGGGCGGCTGAGCCATGCCCGCCGTCGCCCCCAGCGAGTTCCCGCCGCCGTTTGACTCGTCTGACGTGATCGGTCCGCCGACCGACGCGCCGGACGAGCGGATCGAGGTCGGAATCGCGATCGTCGGCGGCGGGCCCGCGGGCCTCGCCTGCGCCAACAAATTGATGCAGCTGCTCGAGAACGAGCCGGAGCTGACCGAGAAGCTCGGCGAAGTCCCGGTTGCCGTGATCGAGAAGGGGAAAGTTCCCGGAGCGCACTTGCTCTCCGGCGCGAACGTCGACCCCTCGGCCTTGGAGCGCCTCTTTCCCGACCTGCCACCCGCGGAGTGGCCGCCGGTCTACCAGGAGGTGACGAAGGACGCGACGTACTTCCTCACCCCGAAGAAAGCGTTCCCACTGAAGCCGCCGCCGCCCAACTTCCGCAAAGAGGGCACCTACACCCTCTCGGTCTCCAAGCTCGGTCGCTTCCTCGCCGAGAAAGCCGAAGAGGCCGGCGTCTACATCCTTTCCGAGACCGCTGCGACCAAGCTGCTGGTCGAGGACCGGATCGTCCGCGGCGTGCGCTCGGGCGACCGCGGCCGCGGCAAAGACGGCGAGGAGATGGGCAACTTCGAGCCCGGTGCCGACGTGATGGCGAAAGCGACCGTGCTCGCCGAGGGAACGATCGGCCACCTGACCTACGCGGCCTACGACTACTTCGACATGCACGGGTCCGATCCCCAGGTCTGGGAGCTCGGGGTGAAGGAGGTCTGGGAGGTGCCCAAGCCGCTGGACCGGGTGATCCACACGCTCGGCTGGCCGCTGCGCTGGAGCCCGCGCTTCAAGGAGGCGGGAGGCAGCTTCATATACCCGATGGGCGAGGACAAGGTCTGCTTGGGGCTGGTCGTCGGACTAGACACGACGGACGCCACCTTCTCCGTCCACGATGCCCTGCAGCAGTTCAAGACCCATCCATTCATCGAGAAGATCCTCGGGGGCGGCAAGCGAGTCGGCTGGGGCGCGAAGACGATCCCCTCCGGCGGTTATTGGGCGCTGCCAAAGCGCTTCTCGGTGCCCGGCATGCTGATCGCCGGCGACGCCGCCGGGATGGTCAACATCGCCGAACTGGCGGGCATTCACTACGCGATGCACGCGGGCATGTACGCGGCGGAAGCGATCGTCGATTCGCTGAAGGAGGACATCGACTCGGTCAACTTCGCGAGCTACGACGAGGCGATCCGCGGATCGATCATCGAGGAGGATCTCTACCGCTCGCGCAACATGAAGCAGCCGCTGACGAAGGGGCTGCTTTTCGGCGGGGCGATGGGCAGCATGATGGTCGCGACCAAAGGCGCCTTCCCGGGCGGCCATTGGAAGATCGAGGACAACGCCGAGATCCCCGTTGACATCGGCAAGGCGGCCGACAAGTACCCGAAGCCCGACAACGAGATCACCTTCAACAAGCTCGACTCGGTCTTCCTCTCCGGCAACGCGACCCGCGACGACGCGCCCAACCACGTGCGCATCCAGACCCGGGTGCCGCGTGAGATCGCGCAGACCTGGGTCTCGATGTGCCCGGCCCAGGTCTACGAGATCCCCGAGGAGCAACTGGAGAACGGCGCTGCCGAGGTCGACGTCCACGTCACCGCCTCCAACTGCGTCCAGTGCGGCGCGATCACCGCCAAGGGCGGGCGCCTGACGCTGCCCGAGGGCGGCGACGGGCCGCTCTACCAAGAGACCTGAGGCTGGGCCGGAGGGCCGGGTGCCCCTCCGCCTGAAGCCGTCGCGCAGCTGGGTCGTTTCGCGCGCTTCGAGGCGCTGGTCCGTGAGCTTCATTCGGAGGGGCACCCCGGCCCTCCGGCCTGGTCCCAGCTCCTGGCAAGGGGCGCCGCCCTCCGGCAGCAGTGTCGCCGTAGCTGGTTAGGGTCCGGCCGGTGCTGGTACTCGGGATCTTCGCCGCCGTAGGGGCCTCGGTCCTCTACAACACCTCGATCGCCCTGCAGGCGCTGCAGGTGCGCGGCGTGCATCACGAGCACTCGCTGCGCGTCTCGCTGATCGGGAAGCTGATGCGCAACAAGCGCTGGCTGGGGGCGACGGTGCTGGGACTGGTCGGTTGGCCGCTGGAGATCGTGGCCCTGCTGCTGGCGCCGCTGACGGTTGTCCAGCCTTGCCTCGCCAGTGGATTGGTGGTCCTGCTCTGGCTCGGGGTGAAACGGCTGGGGGAGGTGCCGGGGAAGCGCGAGTACCTGGCGGTGGCGGCGATCGTCGCCGGCGTCGCCGGCGTCGCCTGGGCGGCGCCCGACCGCACCACCGAGCACGCCGATACCTGGGCGATCGCCCTCGCCCTCGGCCTGGTCGCGATTCCGATCGCTGCCCCTTACGTGCTGCGGCGCCGGGTCGCGGCGGCGGGGATCATCGCGGTGGTCAGCGCCGGTTGTGGCTACGCCTGGACGGCGATCGCCAGCAAGCTGCTGACCGACGAACTCGCGGCCGGGGCACTGCTGGTCGCCGTCGCCTGGCTGGCGACGGCGGTCCTCTCTGAGGGCCTGGCCCTGCTCAGCGAGATGAGCGCTTTGCAACGGCGGCCCGCGACCCACGTGGCGCCGGTCATGTTTGCCTTCCAGGTCCTGGTACCGGTGATCCTGGCGCCGCTGATCTTCATGGAGAAGTGGTCGACGACCCCGCTCGACGGCGCCGCCCTCGTCGCCTTCATGCTCGTCGCGCTGGTCGGAGTGATGTTGCTGGCCGGCTCGAAGGCGGTCGGAGCCGTAATCGATTCGGCGCACCGAGAGCGGGACTGATCGAGCAGGTCGAGGACGCGGGGAGCGCCGCGTGCTCCGCACGCGAGCGACTGGGGACACAAACCGGCGCCGATCGGCCCCGTTCTCGCCGGATTCGCTGGTACTGTGCCGCCTGCTTGGCCGTGCGTACGACCTTTTCCTCTACCCGCTGAGCGCCACCCCAGTCACCTCATCCAAGGAGCCATCGTAGGTCCCGCAGAGAAATCCCTGCTCGACGCGACCAAGTTCGCAATCGGGTTCGACCACCGCGACCGCGCCAGGCTCTTCGAGCTGTGGACGGAGGTGCTCGATTCCGAGCAGTGGTCCGAGGGCGCCAAGCTGGCCGCCTTCGAGCAGCGCTGGTCGGAGTGGAACGGGCTGCCCAGCCTCGGACTCTCCAGCTGGGCCGGTGGGGCTCTGGCGGCGCTCGAGTTCGCGGGCGTCGAAGGGGAGACCGTGCTCTGTCCCTCCAACACCTTCATGGCGACGCCGCTGGCGGCGATTGGGGCCGGCGCCGAGGTCGAGTTCGTCGACTGCAATCGCAGCGACCTCTGCATGTCCTTCGAGGACTTCGAGCGCAAGGCCGAGCGGCACAAGCCGCGGGCCGCGATCCTCGTCCACATCGGCGGCCACATCGCCTTCGACGCAGAGCGCATTGCCGCCTACTGCCGGGACCAGGGGATCTTCCTGCTCGAGGACTGTGCCCACGCTCACGGAGCCGACTGGAACGGCAGCCGCCCCGGCGGCTTCGGAGACGCCGGCGTCTACTCGCTCTACGCGACCAAGACCGTTTCCAGCGGCGAGGGCGGCGTCCTCGTCTCCGGCAACCAGGAGCTGATCGACTTCGCGGCCAAGTTCCGCAACTACGGCAAGTTCGAGCACGAGGTCGACGGCCTCAATTTTCGGATGAGCGAGTTCACCGCCGCTCTGGCGCTGGTGGCGGCCGAGCGGATGGAGGAGATCGTCGCCTGGAAGAACGGGTACGCCCGCGAGCATCTCGACCCCGTCCACCCGGCCCGGCTGGAGCTGCCCGAGGGCATGACCTCCGGCTTCTACAAGTACGTCGTCTTCGAGCAGATCGAGAAGTCCACCGGCCGCGTCTACGAGCAGCCCTGCCACCGCATCATGGGCCGCTCTGACGCGTTGCCGAACACCGACTGGGTGGCCGAGAACCATTGGTGCGTGCCGCTCTATTACCGCCCGGAGAGCCGCGATGCTGCGCTGGGCAAGGAGGCGCTTCGATGAGGGTCCTGGTTACCGGAGGAGGGGGCTTCATCGGCTCCCACGTCGTCGATCGCCTGGTCGACCGCGGCATCACGCCGCGGATCTTCGACCTCAGCGCCTCGCCCTACCACTCGCCGCTTGAAGTCGAGACCTTCACCGGCAGCATCACCGACCCCGCCAACCTCGACCTGGCGATGCGCGATTGCGACGCCGTCATCCACCTCGCCGCGGTCGCCGACGTCGGTCACGTGCTCGCCGACCCGGTGCTGGCCGAGGAGGTCAACACCCGCGGCACCCTCAACGTTCTCGAGGCCGCCTGCCGGGCCAAGGTCGGGCGCGTCGTCTACGGCTCGACCACCTGGGTCTACAGCGACTGCGTCGAGCAGGAGGTCGACGAGGAAACCGCGATCCCGGCGCCGCGCCACCTCTATACCGCGACCAAGCTCGCCGGCGAGACCTACTGCTCGGGATACGCCGAGCTCTACGACCTCGAGAGCACCGTGCTGCGCTTCGGCATCCCCTACGGTCCCCGCGCCCGCGCCGCCGGCGTCGTCGCCAAGTTCACCGACCTCGCCTTCGAAGGCAAGGCGCTGACGATCGCCGGCGACGGCAGCACGACCCGCAGCTTCATCTACGTCGAGGACCTCGCCGACGGGATCGTCGCCGCGCTCGCCCCCGAGGCGGCCGGTCGCACCTACAACCTCTCCGGCGACGAAATCGTGACGATCCTCGAAATCGCCGAGCGGGTCCAGGAAAATACGGACAACTGCGAGATCGTCCACACCCCGCCGCGCCCCGGCGACTTTCCCGGCAAGACGATCTCCAACGAGAGGGCGCTCGCCGAGCTCGGCTGGAAAGCGGAGACCAGCTTTCGGGAAGGGGTCCGCAAGTACGTCGAGTGGGTTCGTGGCACCACCCGGCCGCCCGACCCGATCCCCGGCAAAATGCCGTCGCTGAACGGCAACGAACATGCCGCAGGGGCGCTGCTGGCGGGAGCCAGTCGCGAGCAAGCCCGGCCACCGCGGGTGTTGGTGCTGACCGCCGACATCGGTGAGGGACACGATCTGCCGGCGCGGATCATCAAGGCCGATATCGAAGAGGAGTACCCGCAGGCGGAGGTCGAGATCGAGAACGGCCTGGAAGCGATGGGGAGGATGGCCGCTTCGGTGCTTCGCAACGGCTCGAAGTTCGTGTTCCGCTGGATGCCCTGGGTGTTCGACGTTCAGTACTGGCTGATCACCAAGTTCGCCCCGACCCGTTGGCTCTTCCACCACATCGGCTACGTGACTTCCGGGCGCGGGCTGATGCGGGTGGTCGAAAAGCACGATCCCGACGTCGTCATCTCCACCTACCCCGGCGTCACCGCGGTGCTCGGGATGCTGCGCGAGAACCGCCGGCTCGGGATACCGGTCCAATCGGCGATCACCGACCTTGCCGGGCTGCGCTATTGGGCCCACCCCGGCGTCGACCTCCACTACGTCACCCACCCCGAGTCGATCGAGGAAGTCGAGCGGCTGGTCGGGCCGGGAACCGTCGAGTGGGCACGGCCGCCGATCGCACGCGAGTTCCTGATGCCGCGCACCCGGCGCGATGCCCGCGAGGCACTCGACGTTCCCGCCCACGCGCGGATGGTCCTGGTCTCCGGCGGTGGTTGGGGCGTCGGCGACCTCGAGGGTGCGATCGAGACCGCGCTCGCCGACGGCGACACCCTCGTCGCCTGCATCACCGGTCGCAACGAGGCGCTCCGCGAAAGGCTCGAGCAGCGCTTCGGCGACACCGAGAACGTGCGGATCCTCGGCTTCACCGAACAGATGAGCGATTGGATGGCGGCCGCCGACGCGATGGTCCACGCGACCGCCGGCCTGACCGTGCTCGAGGCCCACATCCGCGGCTGCCCGGTCGTCTCCTACGGCTTCAATGCTGGCCACCTGCGCGCCAATAACGCCGCCTTCGAGCGCTTCGGCCTGGCCGAGGTCGCCCGCTCCGAGCACGAGCTGGAGTCGATGCTGCGCCACGTCACCCGCGAACGGCGCTCGCCCGACTCATCCTTCGCCTCATTGCCGTCGATCGCCTCACGGGCGCTCACCGTGCGCCCGCGGGTGAAGCCGCAACCGGTCTGGCGCCTGCGCTCCGAGCGCGTCGCCACCGCCGTTTCCTTCGCCGCGATCGTCGTCGTGCTGATGCTCTCGGTGTTCAAGTGGGAGAGCCCCTGGAGCGTCGCCAAGCCGGTGACCAGCCGGATCCACATCGGCAAGGAAAAGGAGCAGGCGACGGCCAGTCCGGCCGCACAGGTCACCGTCCCCGGGGAAACGTCGGCGCAGAAGGCAGCGTCGAAGGAAACCGCGGCGACCGCTATCCCTTGATCGCCGCCACCGCGGCCGGGGTCGGAATCGGCGCTGCCGCGGTTGCTTACGCCGGCCCGGCCCTGGCGCCGGTGGTGCCGCCGCTTGGCCGGGCGTTGGACGTGCTGCTGAGCGAGGAGGGTGAGGAGGGAGTCGCCGTCACCTTCGACGACGGCCCTCATCCCCGGGGAACGCCCGCGGTTCTGGAGATCCTGCGCGATGCCGGCGCTGTCGCGACCTTCTTCTTAGCCGGCGAGCAGGTGGTGCGGCGGCCGGCGCTGGTGGCCGAGATCGCCGCCGCCGGCCACCGGGTCGAGCTGCACTGCTTCCGCCATCGCAACCAGCTGCGGCTCGGAGCGGGGGCGCTGCTGGACGACGCCGACCGGGCCAAGGCCGCGATCGAGGAGGCGAGCGGCCAAGAGGTCCTCGACTACCGGCCGCCCTACGGAATCTTCAGCGCCGTCGGGTTGCGGGCCGTTCGCAGTCGTGGCTGGAGGCCGGTCCTCTGGTCGCTCTGGGGCCGCGATTGGGACAGGCGAGCGACGCCGAGCTCGATCGCGCGTCGCGCGACCGCCGGCGCCCGGGCCGGGGACGTGCTGCTGCTGCACGATGCCGACTACTACAGCGCGCGCGACTCCTGGGTCCGCACGGCGGCGGCGCTGCCGATGATCCTCGAGGACCTCGGGGAGCGGGGACTGACATCGAGGCTGCTCCGGCGCTGAGTCGGCGGGGCGAGCGTCCACACGTCACAACCCGCGAAAGCTTCGTCGAGTTGTTGCGCCATGGTGCTCTTCGGCCGATTCTGGTCGAAGATCTGCTTGGACATAGCTCTCCGTCCTGGGTAGGGGGGTCGATAAAGATTCGCTCCCCAGTCGGACGAAATATCTGCACTTTGCGAAAAAGCCGGGAATTTGGGGAAAACTTGCGGTTACGGCGTTGCCGCGAACTGCGCGATCTCGTCGGCCAGGCGTTGCGGCTGGTCGAGCGGGACGAACGTACTGGCATCCGGGATTGGCACGATTCGGGCGTTGCCCGCTTCGCCGGCGAGGCGTTCCGCGTAGGAGATCGGAAAGAGCTTGTCGCCGGGGGCCCAGGTCAGCAGGATTGGCAGATCGGACCCTCGGAGCTTTTCCGCGGCCTCTTCCGTGTAGCGCCGATGCATCCCCACCGTGACCTTTTTGATGTCGTGTTTGACGCCGCGGTCGGACGTTGCCGGCTTCATCCAGGAGGCGATCAAATCGTCCGGGATCCGGGTCTTGGCGAACGGCTTGAAGGCACGGCGGGCAACGGCGCCGAATCGGAACGGGACCGAGAGAAGCGTCATCCCGCCCGGCAGCTTCGCCAGCGGTGGCATCGACTTGAAGATCCCGGGCGGGAAGTTCTCATGGGTATCGCAGTTGGTCAGGACCAGACGGCCGATTCGCTCCGGGTGGCGGGTCACCAGCACCTGGGACATCGCGCCGCCGGAGTCGTTGCCCACGATCGTCACGTCCTCGAGGTCGAGCTTGGCGAGGAAGTCGGCGATGATCGCGGCGACGCCGGGAGGGGAGAGGTCGGCGTTCGGGTCCATCGCGATCTGCTGGGCGCCGATCGGCCAATCTGGCGCGATGCAGCGGCAGCGGTCGGCGAGGCGGTCGACGACGCCATCCCAGAGACGGCCGTCGACGAGGTAGCCATGGACGAAGACGATCGGCGGCCCCGAGCCGGCCTCGCGGTAGCGAACCGTTCCCGCTGCGAGTTGAATCTCTTTTCTATCCATGCTCCAGTAAGTAACATACAAACAGCATGCATGTAAATCCCGACACCCCGGAAAAGCCGCAAAGAGCGAGCAAACCTGAACGGCGCAGCCAGAGCGCGCGCACCGAGGCGACCAGGGCGGCACTGATCGCCGCCGCCCGCAAGCTATTCACCGAGCGTGGCTACGACGAGGTCGCCACCGAGGAGATCGTTCGCGCCGCCGGGGTCTCCCGCGGTGCGCTCTACCACCACTTCGGCGGCAAGGCCGAGCTGCTCGAGGCCGTCTACGAGCGGCTTGAGGCGGAGTCGACCGAGCGGGTGGCGCGGGTGGTCCTCGGCTCCCACCTCGAGAGCCCGCTGGAGGCGATGAAAGCTGGGATCGAGGCCTTCCTCGACGAATGTGCGGAGCCGGAGCTGCAGCGGATCGCCCTGCACGACGCGCCGGCGGTGCTTGGGTGGGACCGCTGGCGGGAGATTGCCGCCGCCAACGGGCTAGGGCTGATCGAGGCAAGCTTGACCGCGGCGATCGAGGCCGGGGAGATCCGCGCTCTGCCGGTGAAGCCGCTGGCGCACCTCCTGCTCGGCGCCCTCGACGAGGCGGCGATGCTGGTCGCGCGCAGCGATGACCCGGTCGCCAGGGCCGAGGTGACGACGGTGCTGCTAGCTCTGCTCGAGAGCTTCGCCGTCGCCGACCCGCCGTAGGCGGGAGGTCATTTCGTCGGCGGCGCCGGCGTCGAGCTCCTCGTCGCTGGCGATTCGGCGCGACTCCTTCTGTGCGTACATCCGCACGTCGGCCAGCTGCATCGCCTCGCTGGGCGTCGCCGCCTCGCTCGGGATCGCGACAGTGCCCCAGGCGGCGCTGACCTTGTACCCCTGGCCGCGGGTAGTTAGGGCCTCGGCGGCGCGCTTGGCGAGGGTGTCGTGGCCGTCCTCCTTGCTGTCGATCAAGACCGCGAACTCGTCACCACCGATCCGGTAGGCGAAACCGCTGCCCCGCGCGGCGCCGCGCAGCTGTCGCCCGAGCTTGGCGAGCATCGCGTCCCCGGCGGGATGGCCGAAGGTGTCGTTGAAGCGCTTGAAGCCGTTGAGGTCGAGCAGCAGCAGGGTGAGCGGCTGCTCGCTGGCCCGCGCGCAGCGTTCGGCGAGGTCGACCTGGAGTCGTCCCTGGTTGCCGAGCCCGGTCAGCTGGTCGGTGCGGACGAGCTCCAGCAGGCGCTTGTTTTCGCGCACGCTGATCGCCAGGCGGGCGATCACGGCGAGCATCGTCCCCGCGGTCAGGGTCCCGGTCAGGGCGTTGGCGGCGCTGGCGTACTGGATCCCGAAGAGGGTCAGCGTCAGCACGGCGAAGAATCCCGGGATGATCAGCTCGCGCCAGCCGTCGAAGCGAGCAACCGGCCGGATCGTCTCCGCCCGTGGCTGCCACGCCTCGGCGCCGATGCAGACCGCGCCGAGCAGGTAGATCGGTTCGACCCAGCTTCCCTCCGGGAGGCCGCCACTGGACTGCAGCGTGTAGGCGATGTCGGCGATCGCCAGAGCGCCGAGGCCGAGCAGCAGCAAGGTCCAGGTTCTGCCGGGACGCCAGCGGGTGAGGGCGACGACGCCGACGAGCAGGGCCAGCGTGAAAATGTCGGCGAGCGGATAGGCGAGCGTCGTCGCCATTTCGATGGAGGTGCCGCTGGTCCGGTCGGCGACGTACTCGAAGACCAGTGATGCGCCGAGGGCGGCGGTTCCGAGGGCGGCGATCAGCCCGTCCATCCAGAGCCGCCAGTCGAGCTCGCGGGCGCGGGCTCGAACCAACATGGCGACGCCGGCTACGGCCAGGGGGTAAAAGGCGAGGTAGCCGACGTCCGCCGGCGAGGGGTAGGGAGGCGCTGGGTTGTTCTCGATCGCCGCGGTCCAGTAGATCTCGCCAGCGGCCCAGGAGAAGATCGCCGCCGCGAGCGTGTACCAGGCGGCGCGCTCGCGATCGCTGTCGTGGCCCTTCAGCAGGCAGGCCAGGCCGGCGGCGATGATGACGGCGTCATAGAGCGGACCGTTGACGGCGGAGTCGAGCCGGGAGCCGCCGACCCCGAGCCAGTCGTGGGCGGTGAGGAGCACGGCGCCGCCGAAGAGGACAGCGGCGATCGCCGCCTTCAGAGCGCTCTGGGGGGTCGTCTTACGCCTGTGGGCAGCAGTGCTCACAAGGGGGTATCGGCAGCACTTGCGCGGTTCTCTAGACTTAGTGGAGATGAAGGCAGGAATTCACCCCAATTACACGCTTGCCAACGTGCACTGCTCGTGTGGCAACCAGTTCTACACGCGGTCGACCAAGGACGACCTGCACGTAGAGCTCTGCTCCGAGTGCCACCCCTTCTACACGGGCAAGCAGAAGCTGGTTGACACCGGTGGCCGCGTCGAGCGCTTCCAGCGCCGCGCCGCCAAGCACAGGGCCGGGAAGTAGTCCGGTGAGCCCGCCGGCGGGCTTGTCTCGAGCGTCCCATGCCCCCACCGAGGGGCAGAATGGTGCTGGCCGCAACGGCGGCGGCGATCGCGATGTGCGGATGCCCGATGGCGCCCTGGTCGCGAAGCGCGACGCTCCGGTTGGCGGTCAGGCGGTGCTCGAGGGCGTGATGATGCGCGGCGTCGCGGTTTGGGCCGTCGCCGTCCGCACTCCCGAGGGTCAGATCGAGATCGAGTCCGAGACGATCAAGCCCTGGGCCAAGCGGCACCGGATCTGGCGAGCGCCGGTGATCCGCGGCGTCGTCGCCCTTGGCGAGTCGATGAAGATCGGCTTCAAGGCCCTGGCGATCTCCGCCAACGCGCAGCTGGAGGAGGACGAGGAAGGCGAGAAGGAAGAAATCGGCGGCTGGATGTGGGGCCTGACGATCATGTTCTCGCTGCTGCTCGCGGTCGGCCTCTTCTTCGTCGTCCCGGTCGGGCTGACCAGCTTGATCAAGGACCAGCTCGGCTCGCCGCTGCTCTTCTGGCTGGTCGAGGGGATTCTCCGCACCGCGATCTTCATCCTCTACATCCTCGCGATCAGCAAAATGCCCGACCTGCGCCGTGTCTTCGAGTACCACGGCGCCGAGCACAAGACGATCTCCTGCTATGAGGCCGAAGACGAGCTGGTCCCCGCCCGGGCCAAGCTCTACTCGCGCCTGCACCCTCGCTGTGGGACCAGCTTCCTGCTGATCGTGATGGTGCTGGCGATCTTCGTCTTCGCCCCGATCGGCCTGCCCGAGTGGTACTGGCTGCTGCTCTCGCGGATCCTCGGCATCCCGCTGATCGCCGGCCTCTCATACGAGGTGATCAAGTGGGCCGGTAAAAACCGTCGCAAAGCCTGGGTGCGGGCGGTGATGTGGCCGGGGTTGATGCTCCAGAACCTGACCACCCGCGAACCCGACGAGCAACAGCTCGAGGTCGCGATCGCTTCGCTCAACGCCGTGCTCGCCCGGGAGAATCCCGAGGAGGCGGCGAAGCAGCAGCACATCGAGATCGTGGCCTAGCCGGCGCTCCGCGCGCCTCTAGGCTTCTAGCGATGATCGAGCAGCTCGTCGAGCAGATTCAGGCGCGCTTCGCCGAGTTGGAGCAGCAGATGTCCGACCCCGCCGTGATCGGCGACCGCGAGCGCTACGCCGAAGTTGGGCGCGAGTACCGAGAACTGCAGCCGGCGCGCGAGCTGGCGGGCGAGTACGCGACCCTCAAGGACGACCTCGAGGGTGCTCGCGAAATGCTCGAGGAAGGCGAGGACGAGGAACTGCGCAAGGTCGTCGACGAGGCCCCGGCGCGCATTGCCGAGCTGGAAGAGGGAATCCGGCTGGCGATGGTCGAGCGCGACCCCAACGACGACAAGAACGTGCTGGTCGAGATCCGTGCCGGGACCGGCGGCGACGAGGCGGCCCTGTTTGCCGGCGACCTCTACAAAATGCTGACGCGCTACGCCGAGGAGCGCGGTTTCGCCACCGAGGTGCTCTCGCAGTCGGTCTCCGAGGCGGGCGGGTTCAAGGAGGTGACGCTTGGGGTCAAGGGCGACGGCGCGTACTCGGTGTTCAAGTACGAGGGCGGGACCCACCGCGTCCAGCGCGTCCCCGAGACCGAGTCGCAGGGGCGGATCCACACCTCGACGGCGACGATCGCGGTGTTGCCCGAGGCCGAGGAGGTCGACGTCCAGGTCGACCAGAACGATCTGCAGATCGACGTCTACCGCTCCTCCGGGCCCGGTGGCCAGTCGGTCAACACGACCGACTCGGCGGTCCGGATCACCCACAAACCGAGCGGCATCGTCGTCTCGATGCAGGACGAGAAGTCCCAGCTCCAGAACAAGGACAAGGCGATGCGGGTGCTGCGGGCGCGCCTGCTCGAGCGCGAGATCGCCGAGCAGCAGGCGAAGATTGCCTCCGAGCGCAAGGCCCAGGTCGGCAGCGGCGAGCGTTCGGAGAAGGTCCGCACCTACAACTACCCGCAGGGGCGGGTCACCGACCACCGGATCAAGCACACGTCCCACAACCTCGACGGCGTCCTCGCCGGCGACCTCGCGGAGTTCACCGACGCCTTGTCCGCAGAGGAGAAGAGGCAGCGGCTGGAGACTGCCGCCATAGGCTGACGTGCATGACCGGCGGATATCGGCGTCCTCGGTCGCTCGCGTGCAGAGCACGCCACGCTCCCTGCGTCCTTGATCTCCTTGGTCATGCCCACCAGTGACGCGAGACAGGCATTGGATGCCGCCACCGACGGGTTGCGGGCGGCCGGAGTCGAAGATCCCCGCCTCGACGCGGAAGTGCTGCTGTCGGAGGCGTTGGGGCTGGATAGGGCGATGTTGGTTGCCGATTCCGCGGCCGCCGTGCCGCCGCCCGCCGCCCGGCTGTTTGCCGAGATGGTGCGGCGGCGGCTGCGGCGTGAGCCGGTCGCCTACATCCTGCGACGAAGAGGGTTCCGGCACGTCGAGCTGGAGATCGACCGGCGGGTCCTGGTGCCGCGGCCGGAGACCGAGCTGCTGGTTGAAGTGGCGTTGGATCGCAGACCGGCACGGCTGCTCGACGTCGGTACCGGCTCCGGCGCGATCGCCTTGGCGGTCGCCGACGAGCTGCCGGAGTGTGAGGTCGTCGCGACGGACACCTCGCCCGGGGCGCTGGAAGTTGCCCGGGCAAACGCCGCTCGGCTCGGCCTCGCGGAGCGCGTGACGTTCGTCGACGGCACGCTGCCGGGAGATGGTCTGGGCGGGGAGGGCGAGGCTGGCGGCGGCTTCGACCTCGTCCTCGCCAACCTCCCCTACGTCCCCGAGCTCGACTGGGCCGGCCTCCAACCGGAGGTCACCCAGTGGGAGCCCCGCGAGGCTTTGCTCGCCGGCCGCGACGGCCTCGACGCCTACCGCGCCTTCATTCCCGAGTGCGGCAGACCTTTGTTTCGGAATCCGGCACAAAGGTCTGCCGCACCCTGTTCGGCGTTGGCGGTCGAGGTGGGGGAGGGGCAGGCGGCTGCGGTCGGGAAGCTGATGACGGAGGCCGGATTCGAGGCAATCGATGTGCGGCGAGACCTGGCCGGAATCGAGCGCGTGGTGATCGGAGCGCTTGGTCGCTCGTACACGTCAGGGCATGCACAAAAGGCCAAGGGCGGGGAGGAGCGATGACGGAGCACGTCTCGGTCGCGGACGACGGCGGCGCGCCGGCGCGCCGCGCACTGGAGCGGACGATCGCCGGTGGTGGTGTCGCCGTGTTCCCGGCCGACGGACTCTACGGTCTTGCTTGCGACCCTCTCCACGCCGGCGCGATCGCCCGGATCCACCGCCTCAAGGGGCGCGACGACGGCAAGCCTTCCGCGGTCATGTACTTCTCGCCGCTGGCGCTGCGGGAGCTCGTCGCCGGGCTCGGCTCGCGCACGAAAGCCGCGGTCAGCGCCCTCCTGCCGGGGCCGCTGACGCTCGTCGTCGCCAACCCGGAACGGCGCTATCCGCTCGCCTGCCGCGAGGACGCAGCCCGGCTCGGTGTGCGCCTGCTCGCCGGGCCGCTGGCGGGGGCGATGTGCCCGATCTTCCAAACCTCCGCCAACCGCAGCGGCGAGCCGCCGCCGTCGCGTTTCGACGAGGTTCCGAACTCGATCCTCGCCGGGGTCGATCTGGCGATCGACGGTGGCGCCCTTACCGGCCTGCCCTCGACCGTTGTCGACCTCACCGCGATCGACAGCGACGGCGCCTGGACGATTTTGCGCGAGGGCGCCGTCTCCGAAGGAGACTTGGCGAGCGCCCTCGCCGCTTTCGGCGTCGACTAGTCCCTGCTGGGCGGGCCCCCCGCCTAGCAGGAGGTGATGCCGGTGTACGGCAGGCTGACGAGTCGCACCGAGGTGTTGTCTTTCTCGTTCGACTCGAAGAGGTTTTCCTCTGGGTCGACGGTCATTTCGTAGCCAAAGCAGCCGCTCAGGCCGGCCACGTTGATCCACTGCTGGTGGTAGGGGGCGGGGTAGATGTCCGACCAGCCGACCGAGGTCCCCAGGGTGACCCGGCCGCGGTAGGGGTTCTGGTTGCAGCCGGGGTAGTGACGGCTCGCCGGCGAGACCGCGCTCGGCTGCGTCCGCTCGAGGTCGCGTAGGCAGTAGTTGAGCTTGGGGCTGGTGCGGACGACCGCGCCGAGGCTGCCGTCGGGTTCGACGGCCCGCAGATCGAACTGGGCGAGCTGGTGGACCTTCCAGTAGGCGCCGCCCCAGTAGGCGCCGACGTCGGTGAAGCGCAGGGTCGCGTCGCTCTGCACGGTGATGTGGCCGCCGCCGGCCCTGTAGATGCGCTGGTTGGTCCGCATCGTCCGCCAGCCGTTGCGCTTGCCGATCAGCTCCAGCGGGCCGCGGCCGCGGCTGCGGACGTCGCTGGTCGCCCGCAGCAGGACTCGGCCTGGGCCTTTGTCCTCGACATACAGTTCGCTCGCCGGCCCGATCCGCAGGTTGGGGCAGAGCAGCTGCTTGGCTTCCTCACCTTCGCAGGGGTTCTCGGCTGGTGCGGCCTGGCTCGCGACAGGTAGGGCGGCGGCGACGAGGAGGGCCGTGGCCAAGACGGAGATTCGGGCTCTCACCGGCCTCAGAATATCCCGACGCGTTGCTATCGTCGCCAGCCCGTGAGTGAGATGCCCGAGAACTACCAGACCGCCCCGCTCGGCGAGGTCGATCCCGAGATCGCCACCGTCCTCGAGGGCGAGCTGCGACGCCAGCGCAACACGCTGGAGATGATCGCCTCGGAGAACTTCGTGCCGCAGGCGGTGCTGGACGCGGTCGGCTCCGTGCTGACCAACAAGTACGCCGAGGGTTATCCCGGCCGCCGTTACTACGGCGGCTGCGAGGAGGTCGACGTCGCCGAGCGGCTGGCGATCGACCGCGCCAAGGCGCTGTTCGGCGCCGAGCACGCAAACGTCCAGGCTCACGCTGGCGCCCAGGCCAATAACGCCGCCTACATGGCGCTGATCGAACCGGGCGACACCTTCCTCGGTCTCGCCCTCGACCACGGCGGCCACCTCAGTCACGGGATGAAGATCAACGTCTCCGGCACCCTCTACAACCCGGTCGCCTATCACGTCCGCAAAGACGACCTCCTGGTCGACATGGACGAGGTCGCCGCGCTCGCCGAGGAGCACAAGCCGAAACTGATCGTCGCCGGCTGGTCTGCCTACCCGCGCCAGCTTGACTTCGCCGCCTTTCGCGAGATCGCCGACTCGGTCGGGGCCAAGCTGATGGTCGACATGGCCCACTTCGCCGGCCTCGTCGCCGCCGGCGAGCACCCAAACCCGGTCGAGCACGCCGACGTCGTCACCACGACCATTCACAAGACCCTCTGCGGCCCCCGCAGCGGCATGATCCTTTGCCGCGAGGAACACGCGAAAGCGATCGACAAAGCGATCTTCCCCGGCCAGCAGGGCGGGCCGCTGATGCACACGATCGCCGCCAAGGCGGTGGCGCTGCACATCGCCTCCAGTGCCCAGTTCAAGCGCCGCCAGCGCCAGACGATCTCCAACGCGCGTGAGCTCGCGACCGGACTGGAAGCCGGTGGCGTCCCGGTCCTTACCGGCGGCACCGACGTCCACTTGGTGCTTGTCGATCTGACCCCGACCGGACTCGACGGCCAGACCGCCGAGGACCGGCTCGACGAGGTCGGAATCACGGTCAACCGCAACGCGATCCCCTTCGACCCGCGCCCGCCGATGAATCCCTCGGGCCTGCGGATCGGCACCCCGGCGCTGACCACGCGCGGCATGGGTGAGGCGGAGATGGCCGAAATCGCCTCGGTGATCGCGACCGCGCTGACCGGGGACTTCGTCTTCGAGAAGGACGGACTGCGCGCCCGCACCGAGGCGTTGATCGGTCGTCACCCGCTTTATCCCGAGCTGGCAACCGCCTGAGCCCTTGAATATCTGGGTCGACATGAGCGCCCCGGCGCACGTCCTCGTGCTGCGCCCGATTATCGAGCGGCTGCAGGCCGAAGGGCATTCCGTCGAGGTGACCTCGCGCGACTACGCCCAGACCCAGTCGCTGCTGGAGCTGCATGGCATGCCGCATACGCCGATCGGCCGCCACGGCGGCGCTTCGCGGATCGGCAAGGCCCGCCGGCTCGCGGGGCGGACCGCCGGGATGCTGGCCTTCGGCCGCAAGCGCTCCTTTGACCTGGCGCTCGCTCACGGCTCCAACGACCTCGCCCTCTCCGCCCGAGCGCTCGGCATCCCCGAGGCCAACATGCACGACTACGAGTACGCGGTCACCCAGCACCACATCGGCTGCCGCCTCGCCCGCCGGGTGATGTTCCCCGACACGGTTCCCGCCTCGCGGCTGCGGCGTTTCGGGGTTGGCCCCGACAAGCTCTTCCCCTACCCGGGCCTGAAGGAGGAGTACTACCTCTTCGACTTCGAGCCCGATCCGCAGGCGCTGACCCGACTCGCGGTCGACACCGAGCGGGTCGTGGTGATCGTGCGGCCGCCGCCCGACGTCTCGCTCTACCACCGTAAGTCCAATCCGCTGTTCCCGAAGGTGCTGGAGCGGATCGGCCGCGACGAGGGCCTGCACGCCGTGGTCCTGCCCCGCACCGAAGCCCAACGCTCCTTCATCAACGGACTCGACCTGCCCTCGCTGATCGTCCCTGACGACGCGGTCGAGGCGCAGAGCCTGGTGGCCCTGGCGGACCTGGTGATCTCCGCCGGGGGGACGATGAACCGTGAGGCGGCGGCGCTGGGAACGCCGGTCTACACGACCTACGGCGGTCGCCTCGGCGGCGTCGACGAAGCTTTGATCCGCTCCGGCCGCTTGCGCCCGCTGACCGATCCGCGGGCCCTGGTGCTGGAGAAGCGGACGGCCGCAGCGACCGCCATAAAACGCGACCCCGCCGTCCTGGTGGAGACGATTCTCGGTACCGTCGGAGCCCTACCATTGCGCGGCGAGGCACCCCAAGTAACTCCTTCCTAGACGACTCCGGCCTCAGCGAACAGGGCCTGGAGGAGTTGATCGCGCACGCCGCGGAGGGCGAATCACGGCCGGTGGACGTGCTCCTGCGTGGACTCGATGTCCTCATCTCCGCCTCGGCGCTGCTGGTGCTCTCGCCGCTGCTGGGCCTGACCGCGCTGGCGATCCTGATCACCTCGGGGCGGCCGATTCTCTACCGCGGCGCCCGTGTGGGCCGCGCTGGCCACCTCTTCTGGATGTACAAGTTCCGCACTCTCAAGCCGGACGCCGAGGATCGTCTCGGCCCCTTCTACGGGGAGGAGCTCTCGCGGCGAACCGAGGAAGAGCGGACCCGGATCGGCGGCGTCCTGCGCTCAACCCACCTCGACGAGGTGCCGCAGCTCTGGAACGTCCTCCGTGGCGACATGGCGATCGTCGGGCCGCGGCCGATCCGGCCCGCCTTCTTCGCCGAGCTCTGCCGCGAGATCCCGCAGTACTGGCAGCGCCTGGTCGTCCGCCCCGGGGTCACCGGCTTCGCCCAGACCAGGGTCACCAGGGAGGAGTCGTGGGCCAACAAGCTCGCCCACGACATGGAGTACATCGCCGATCGCTCGGTCGGCCTCTACTTCAACGTGCTGTTGGCGACGGTCGGCAAGGTGATGGGGCGCGGGCCGGCTGCTCCGGGTAACGCCGAGGGCTGAGGGCCTAGCGCTCCTCGCCTGACCTCGGGCCGGGAGGGAGGTGGGGCACCCTCCTACCTTCGCTGGATTCTTCGCCCGAACAACGCCAGCTCTCAAGGACGGCCAGGCGAAAAATTTACGCCGCTCGTACGGAGGGTGCCCCACCCTCCGTACGAGACCCGGGATCGTCTCGAAGTCGACGACCGAGGGATGCCAGCTTCGTGAGGTCGCAGTTGACCCCGCTATTCGGAGCTAACTGCGACCTCGCGTTGGGAGGGATGACCGATTGCTCCCGGGCGAAAACTCAGCGAGCACGAGGGACCCCCAACCCCTCACGCCAAACCCCCCGACTGCGAGACTGCCGCGCATGTGCGGGATCTGCGGAATCGTGCGGGGTGAGCGGAACGGGCCACCCGATCTGGAGGCGGTGCGGCGGATGAACGCGACGATGGTCCATCGTGGGCCCGACGACGAGGGTTTCTTTCACCGCGGCCAGGTGGCGCTGGCGGCGCGGCGACTTTCGATCATCGACCTCGTCGGCGGCCACCAGCCGATCGCCAACGAGGACGGCAGCATCGTCGTCGTCCAGAACGGGGAGATCTACAACTATCGAGAGCTCAAGCGCGAGCTCGAAGGAGCTGGCCATCGGTTCGCCACCGACTGCGACACCGAGGTGCTCGTACATCTCTACGAGGAGCACGGCGACGGCTTCGTCGAGCGCCTGCGCGGGATGTTCGCGATCGCCCTCTGGGACGACCGTCAGCGGCGGCTGCTGCTTGCCCGCGACCGCTTCGGGATCAAGCCGCTCTACTACCGCACCGTCGACGGGGAACTGTCCTTTGCCTCGGAGCTGAAGGCGATGCTCGAGCAGCCTGGGTTCTCGCGCGGGATCGACCCCGAGGCGATGGCCGCCTACCTCGCCTTCAACTCGATCCCGGCGCCGCTGACGATCTTCGCCGAGGCCCGCAAGCTGCCCCAGGGCCACCTGCTCAGTTGGCAGGACGGCCAGATCCACCAGAGCCGCTTCGCGCGGCCGGGACCGGTCGACGCCGAGCGCCTCCGCAACGGCTCTGCCGAGGACCTGGCCGAGGAGCTGCGCGGGGTGCTGGAGGACTCGATCCGCGCCCACCTCGTGGCCGACGTCCCGGTCGGGGTGCTGCTCTCCGGCGGCGTCGACTCGGGGGGCATCACGGCGTTGGCGGCGGCGCAGTCGCGCGAGCCGCTGAAGACCTTCTCGATCGGCTTCGAGGAGGCCGGCTTCGACGAGCTCGACCGGGCGCGCCTGGTCGCCGAGCGCTACGGCACCGACCACCACGAGCTGATCCTGCGCCCCGACGCGATCGAGCTGCTGCCGCGGCTGGTCGAATCCTTCGACGAGCCCTTCGGCGATTCCTCGGCGCTGCCGACCTACCTCGTCTCCGAGCTGGCGGCAGGGGAGGTGAAGGTCGCCCTCTCCGGCGAGGGCGGCGACGAGCTCTTCGGCGGCTACTACACGTACGTCGCCGACCTCCTCGCCTCGCGGGTCGGCCCTGTCGCGGCGCTCGCGAGGCCCCTGGCCGAGGCGCTGCCGAGCTCGGACCGGCGGGTCGGCTTCGACTACAAAGCCAAGCGCTTCGCCCGCGGCGCCAAGCTGCCGCCGCTGGAGCGCCACCACGCCTGGAAGGAGATCTTCGCGCCCCCGCTCCGCGCCGCCCTGCTCGGCGGGCGCAACCCAGCCTGGGATCCGGTCGACCTCTACCGGGCTCGCTACGCGGAGACCGCTGGAGCCGAGCAGCTCGCGCGCATGCAGGACGTCGACCTCGGCATCTACATGGCCGACGACCTGCTGGTCAAGACCGACCGCCTCAGCATGGCCAATTCCCTGGAGCTGCGGGTCCCCTTCCTCGACCAGCACGTCGCCGAGTTCGCCTTCTCGCTGCCGCGAGCGATGCGGGTGCGCGGCTTCGCCAAGAAGCGGCTGCTGCGGCGGGCGCTGGCGCCGCTGCTGCCGAAGGAGGTCGTCGGCGGACGCAAGCAGGGCTTCTCGATCCCGGTTGCCGCCTGGATACGCGGGCCGATGCAACCGTTTGCCCGCGAAGTCCTCTCCAGCTCCAACCTCGAGCGCCAGGGCTGCCTCGACCCGGCGACGGTGCAGGGCCTGCTCGACGCCCACTGCTCGGGGCGCGAGGACCTGAGCCGGCAGCTCTGGGGCCTGATGTCCTTCAGCCTCTGGTTCGACCGCTATGCCACCCCGGTTTGACCGCCGCGCGATCTAGACTGGCCGGCGCCTGGCTGGAGCGCCCATGACGCATACGCCGACTACGCTGGACGCGCTTTTCGCCTTCCTCCTCGCGGGCGTCCTGACGATGCTCTTGGTGCCGCTGACGATGCGGCTGGCGCGCCGGGTTGGCGCGATCGATTTTCCCAACGAGCGCTCTCTGCACGACGTGCCGACGCCGAAGCTGGGCGGCCTGGCGATCCTCGTCGGCATTCTCGCCGCCGGCCTGATCTGGCTGCCAGACGACACCGAGAGCCACGCGATCCTGATCGGCGCCGTCTTCGTCACCCTGTTCGGCGTCATCGACGACGTCTTCGAGCTCGGGCCGATCCCGAAGCTGGCCGGACAAGCCGTCTCGGTGATCATTCCGGTCTCGGTCGGGGTCACGGTCGAGAACTTCACCTTCCCGTTCTTCGGCCGCCTCTCGCCCGGCACCGTCGACCTGCTGACGCTGCCGGGGGGAGGGGTGGTCGATCTCGGCCAGGTCCTCACCGTGCTCGGCGTCGTCGCGATGATCAACGTGATCAACCTGATCGACGGCGTCGACGGCCTGGCCGCCGGGGTCTGCGTGATCTCGGCCCTTACCCTGGCGGTGATCGCGCTCTCGCTCGACCGCACCGCAGCCGGCGTCCTCGCCGCGCTCGTCGCCGGCGCCTCACTCGGTTTCCTGCGCTACGGCTTCCCGCCCGCCAGCACCTTCCTCGGCGACACCGGCTCCAACCTGCTCGGCTACCTGCTCGGGATGATCGCGATCCAGGGAGCGCTGAAGACGAACGCCGTCGTCGCTCTTTTCTTGCCCCTGATCGTGCTGGCCGTGCCGATCCTCGACACCGGCTTCGTCGTCGCCAAGCGGCTCAAATACCGGCGTCCGATCTACCGCGCCGACCGCTGGCACTTCCACCACCGGATGGCCGACATCGGTTTCTCCCAGCGCCGCACCCTGCTCTATCTCTACGGCTGGACTCTGGTGATGGCCGCCCTCGCCCTGGCCCTGCGCTTCGTCCCCTACAGCGACGACCACGGCCACTTCAACGTCGGCTGGACGGTCGTGATCGGGGTCTGCGGGCTGCTGGCGATCGCCGCCAGCTTCTACCTGGTGACGGTGCTGGAGATCTTCAAGCTGCGCCAGGTTCGGCTGCGGCAGCTCGTCAGCTTGCGTCGCGAGGTCGGCGCTCCCGAGCCGGAGCCCCGGGAGGTCGACCGCGCGGTAGAGCGCGAGCTGGAGACGGGCAGCTTCCCGACCGTAGACCCGGAAACGGGGGAGTTCGGTGTGGTTGAGCCCCCTGATCGGAGCTAGTAACAGGTTGTGACAAGGGGCACTATCCCGCATCAGAAAGCCATTCTCGGGACCTTTGAGTTATAGTCGCGCTCTGCCCGCTCGAATCAGAGACGGGCGCCTCTATGTCTCTCCCCAAGTACGTAGACCCCCTTCTGCTGGCCGCCGCGCTGGCTGTCTTTCTTGTGGGTGATTTTCCGCTCCTCGGCTACGCCGTTGGCGCCGCGGTCTGGATTGTCCAGCGCCTCGTCCAGGTCCTCGCGACCCGCCGCGCCAACGCCGAACTGGCCGCCGGCAACCGCCAGAAGGCGATGGGGATAGTCGCCGCGACGACTCTCGGCCGCGTCTGGCTGATGGCGACCGCGGTGCTCGTGGTCGGCCTCGTCGCCGACAAAGAGGACGGGCTCGCAGCCGCGGTCATGGTCCTCGTCCTCTTCACCGTCACCTTCGCCGCGCAGGGGCTCGCCCACCTCTTCGGCGAGCCCGAAGGGCAGGGAGTCGCGTGAGCCCCGAGCAGGCAGCTACCGAGGCGCCGGCCGGCGCCTCGAAGTCCGGCGGGCTCAGCACCAAAGCGAAGGTCTTCATCGGGCTCGGCGCCTACTTCGCGATCGCGATCCTGATGTTCCTGATCTTCGGCGACGCCGGCAAAAATGAACACTTCCAGCCCCAGAACGAGTTCAAGCTGGAACCGTGGGTCACGCTCGAACTGGGCGGGATCGATTTCAGCATCAACAAGGCGGTCGTCTACTTGCTTTTGGCAAGCGGCCTGACGATCGGGACGATGTTGTGGATCGCGAAGCGGATGCAGCAGAAGCCGAATCGGGTGCAGACCGCGATCGAGGTCGCCTACGACATGACCAAGAACACGATCGCCGGCGGCAGTCTCGACAAGTCGATGGCGAGAAAATGGTTCCCGTTCCTGGCCGCGCTCTTCTTCTGGATCTGGTTCTCGAACATGATCGGGTTCCTGCCGCTGCCGACCAACACCGAGCACACCGTCGACATCTTCGGCGTCGCCGTTCCCTCCTTCGCGCTCTACGCCGCCACCGCCAACCTCTCGATCCCGCTGGTCCTGACCCTGGTCGTCTGGGTCAGCTACCACGTCGAAGGCATCCGGGCCAAGGGCCTGTTCAAGTACCTGGCGAGCTGGTTGCCGCCCGGCCTCGAGGACATGAACCCTGCCGCCAAGGGCTTCATCTTCGTGATCGAGGCGATCTCCCACATCGCCCGCCTGATCTCGCTCTCCGTACGACTCTTCGCCAACATCCTCGCCGGCCACCTGCTGCTGCTCTTCATGGGCGGCGGGCTCGCCGTGCTGCTGGGGATCGCCGCCCTGGGCGCGCTGACCTTCCCGCTCGCCTTCTTCTTCTTCATCCTCGAGGTCGGCCTTATCGCGACCCTGCAGGCGTTCATCTTCTCGACCCTTACTGCCATCTACCTCGGCGGAGCTACCTCCGCCAGTCACTAGAAAAGGAGCACTTTTTCCATGGATCTGTCCCCCGTGGTCGCCGCCGTCACCGACGAAGGCATTGAAAGCGCCGGCAAGGCCATCGCTCTCGGCGTTGGAGCCGGCCTCGGCTCGATCGGCGCCGGCATCGGCATCGGCTTCATCTTCGGCAAGGAGATCGAGTCGGTCGCCCGCCAGCCCGAGATGAAAGACGAGCTTCAGAGCATCCGTTGGCTCGGCTTCGCGCTGACCGAGGCCGTCGCCTTCTACACGTTCATCTTCGGCCTCATCGCCTTCTTCCTCTAGGCCGATATGGAGCTGCTCGGCAACATGGTTCCGCTGGCCGCTGAGGCCGCAGGCGAGGAAGGCGGTGGCAGCTTCCTCGTCTCGCCAGGTCTTGGCCTGATGATCTGGACCCTCGTCCTCTTCCTCTTCACGATGTGGGTCCTCAGCAAGTTCGCCTTCCCGAAAATCCAGGAGGCGCTGGACCGGCGGGCGAAAACGATCGCCGAGTCGCTCGATGCGGCCGAGCGCCAGCGCCGCGAATCCGACGAGTTGCTCACGGAGTACCGCAGCCGCCTCGCCGAGGCTCGCGAGCAGGCCGACGACATCATGGCCCGCGCTCGCAAAGCGGCCGAGACGGCCGAGGCCGAGGCAACCGCTGCCGGTCGCGAGAAACGCGAGGAGTTGGTCTCCCAGGCCAAGCGCGACATCGAAGCCGAGACCAGGCGCTCGCTGGAGCAGATCCGCGGCGAGGTCGCCGATCTAACCGTGTTGGCGACCGAGAAGGTCACCCGCAAGAGCCTCACCGGCGAGGACCAGAAGCGGCTCGTCGAGGAGGCCCTGGCCGAGGTCGACTTCTCCTCGCTCTCGGGGAAGGGCTCGGAGAACTAGTCGATGGCCGAGGCCGCCCGCGTATATGCCGAGGCCCTGTTCGAGGCCGGCAAGGACAAAGGCAAGCTCGACGAGCTGCATTCGCAGCTGGGCGAGTTCGTCGACGCGGTCGACCGCAACCGGGAGCTGCAGGTGTTCCTGTTCAGCCCCTACCTCTCTTCCGCCGACAAGGTGGAGGGACTGCAGAGGGCGATCTCCGACGCCGAGCCCGAGCTGATGAACTTCCTCGACCTGCTGATCGAGAAGCACCGGATGCCGGAAATCTTCCGCATGCGCCGCGAGTTCGACGAGCTCTGGAAGAAGGAGAAACGCCGCCTCGACGTCACCGTCGTCAGCGCCGTCGAGCTCGACGAGGACGTCGTCAGGAAGATCGGCGAAGAGGTCGAACGCCAGACCGGCGAGGAGGTCGAGCTGTCGAGCCGCGTCGACGACGGCATCCTCGGCGGCATCGTCCTGCAGGTCGGCAACATGGTTCTGGACGCGAGCATCCGCAGTCGCCTGGACAAACTTCGAAAGACCGTCGCCACCGCGGCGCACTAAAGGGAGTCAAGAAAGAAGATGGAGATCAAGCCGGACGAGATCGCAAGCATTCTGCGAGAGCGAATCGAGGGGTTGGAGACCGACTCCGCCGACCTCACCGAGGTGGGCACCGTCCTCTCGGTGGCGGACGGCATCGCCCGCATCCACGGCCTCGACAACGTGATGGCGCTGGAGATGCTCGACCTGCCGCATGGGGTGACCGGGCTCGCGCTCAACCTCGAGGCCGACAACGTCGGTGCCGTGCTGTTCGGCGAGTGGGACAAGATCGTCGAGGGCGACACGGTCAAACGGACCGGCCACCTGCTGGAGATCCCGGTCGGCGAGGAGCTGCTCGGCCGCATGGTCGACCCGCTCGGCCGCCCGCTCGACAACCGCGGCGAGGTCGCGACCACCGAGACCCGCCCGGCCGAGTTCAAAGCTCCCGGCGTAGTCGAGCGCCAGCCGGTCGAGGAACCCGTCCAGACCGGACTGATGTCGATCGACGGGATGATCCCGATCGGCCGTGGCCAGCGCGAGCTGATCATCGGCGATCGCCAGACCGGCAAGACCGCGATCGCGATCGACACGATCATCAACAACAAGGACAAGGACCTGATCTGCATCTACGTCGCGATCGGGCAGCGGATGTCGACCGTCGTCCAGCTGAAAGAGACGCTGGAGGAGAACGGGGCGATGGAGAACACCATCATCGTCGCCGCCCCCGCCGACGAGGCGGCGCCGATCAAGTACATCGCCCCCTACGCCGGTTGCGCGATGGGCGAGCACTTCCTCTACAACGGCAAAGCCGCCCTCTGCGTCTACGACGACCTCACCAAACACGCCGCGGCGTATCGCCAGATGTCCCTCTTGCTGCGCCGCCCGCCGGGTCGCGAGGCCTACCCGGGCGACGTCTTCTACCTGCATTCGAGGCTGCTCGAGCGGGCGGTCAAGCTCAACGACGACCTCGGCGGCGGCTCGCTGACGGCGCTGCCGATCATCGAGACCCAGGCCTCCGACGTCTCCGCCTACATCCCGACCAACGTGATCTCGATCACCGACGGTCAGATCTTCCTCGAGTCCGACCTCTTCTTCTCCGGCGTGCGGCCGGCGATCAACGTCGGTATCTCGGTCTCGCGGGTGGGCGGCAACGCGCAGACGAAGGCGATGAAGAAGGTCGCCGGAAAACTGCGCCTCGACCTCTCCCAGTACCGCGACCTCGAGGCCTTTGCCCAGTTCGGCTCCGAGCTCGATGCGGAGACGCAGAAGGCGCTGACCCGCGGCGAACGACTGGTCGAGCTGCTGAAACAGAAAGAGCGGGAACCGCTCAGCGTCGGCGACCAGGTGGCATCGATCTACTCCGGAACCGGCGGCTACCTCGACCGGATCAAAGTCGAGCGCGTCGGTGAGTTCCTCGCCGACCTGCGGGTTCGGCTGCACAGCGAGAACGCGGAGCTGCTGAAGCGGATCGAAGAGACCGGCAAGCTCGAGGAAGATGACGAAAAGGCGCTCGGTTCCGCGATCGCCGACTTCGTCGACGACTTCGGCCCTGACTTCGACGAGCACGGCGATGCGCTCGAGGCGGGCGAATCCGACCGGGTCAAGTCGCACGAGGAGCGCGAGGCCCCGGGCCGCACGTCGGGCTCGGAGTCCGACGACACCGAGGACGCGAAAGAGACCGCGACGGCCTAGTCCGCTCGTCCGCACTGAACCATGGCCACCCAGAAGGAAGTCAAAAATCGCATCGCGTCGATCAAGAACATCAACAAGATCACGCGGGCGATGGAGATGGTCGCGGCGGCTCGTCTGCGCCGCGCCGAACAGCGGATCGACGATCTGCGTCCCTACGCCGAGGGCATCCGCAAACTGACCCGTCAGGCGTCCGCCCACGCCGGCGCGATCCCGCGGGTGCCGGTGATGGCGGAGCGCGAGAACGTCGAGCGGGTGGGGATCCTCCTGGTCACGGGCGACCGCGGCCTGGCCGGCGCCTTCAACTCGAACATCATCCGCGAGGGGATGCGGATGGCGGCCGACGTTCGCTCCGAGGGGGCCGAGCCCGCCTTCGCCGCCGTCGGCAAACGCGGCGTTTCCGCCCTGACCTTCCGCAAACAGGAGGTGACCGGCTCCTACGTCGGCTTCACCGACCGCCCCGCCTTCGCCAACGCCCGCGAAATCGGCGAGGCGCTGACCGCTCGCTACGTCGACGAGGAGCTCGACCGAGTCGAACTCGTCTACAACAAGTTCGTCTCGCCGCTGACCCAGCACGTCTGGCGCCAGACCCTGCTGCCGTTGCAGCAGGCCGAGGTGACCGGCGAGGGCTCCGACGACGAACAGGACAGCGGTGAGGAGACCGAGGCGGAAAGGCTGCAGGCGAAATCGGAGTGGAGCTACGAGCCCGAGCCCGAGGAGCTGCTCGCTCGCCTGATCCCCGAGTACGTGACGATCTCCGTGTACCGGGCGCTGCTCGAGTCCGCCGCCTCCGAGTTGGGGGCGCGGATGACGGCGATGCGCAACGCCGCTGAGAACGCGGAAACGATCATGGACGACCTGACCCTGGAAATGAACCGGGTCCGCCAGTCGGAGATCACGCAGCAGATCTTGGAGGTCGTCTCCGGCGCCGAGGCGCTCGGGTAGCGACGATGGAAACCTTGGAAATGAGAAAAGGAAGTCATGGCTGAGAACGGATCAAGCGGTACCAACGTAGGGCGCGTCGAGCAGGTCACGGGCGTGGTGATCGACGCTGTCTTCCCCGACCAGCTGCCGGAGATCTACTCGGCGGTGACGATCGAGACCGGCGGCGACGGCGACGGCGAACCGACCCAGCTGGTCTGCGAGGTGCAGCAGCACCTCGGCGACGACCGCGTCCGCGCGGTCGCGATGGACGCGACCGACGGGATCCAGCGCGGCGCCAAGGTGACCGACACCGGCGGCCCGATCACGGTCCCGGTCGGTGACGCCACCCTCGGCCGCATCTTCAACCTGCTCGGCGATCCGATCGACAACGGCGCCGAGCTCGACGACGGCATCGAGCGCTGGCCGATCCACCGCCCCGCCCCCAAGGCCTCGGACCTGACCCCGACCCAGGAGGTCCTCGAGACCGGAATCAAGGTCATCGACCTGCTCGCTCCCTACGCCAAAGGCGGCAAGGTCGGGCTGTTCGGCGGCGCCGGCGTCGGCAAGACCGTGCTGATCCAGGAGCTGATCCGCAACATCGCCGAGGAGCACGAGGGGCTGTCCGCCTTCGTCGGCGTCGGCGAGCGCTCGCGCGAGGGCAACGACCTCTGGCTCGAGATGAAAGAGTCGGGAGTGATCGACAAAACCATGCTCGTCTTCGGCCAGATGAACGAGCCCCCGGGAGCGCGTCTGCGCGTCGCCCTCTCCGGCCTGACGATGGCCGAGTACTACCGCGAGCAGGGTGGCCAGGACGTGCTCCTGTTCATCGACAACATCTTCCGCTTCGTCCAGGCCGGCTCCGAGGTCTCGGCGCTGCTGGGCCGGATGCCTTCGGCGGTCGGCTACCAGCCGACCCTGGAGACGGAGATGGGCGAACTGCAGGAGCGGATCACCTCCACCGACCGCGGCTCGGTCACCTCGATTCAGGCGGTTTACGTCCCGGCCGACGACTACACCGACCCGGCTCCAGCCTCGGTGTTCGCCCACCTCAACGCGACCACCGCGCTCTCGCGGTCGATCTCCGAGAAAGGGATCTACCCGGCGGTCGACCCGCTCGACTCGACCTCGACGATCCTCAAGCCCGACGTCGTCGGCGACGAGCACTACCGCACCGCGACCGACGTCCAGGAGGTGCTGCAGCGCTACAAGGAGCTCCAGGACATCATCGCCATCCTCGGCATCGACGAGCTCTCCGACGAGGACCGCCAGACGGTTTCCCGCGCCCGCAAGATCGAGCGCTTCCTCTCGCAGCCGTTCTTCGTCGCCGAACAGTTCACCGGCCGCACCGGCGAGTACGTGCCGGTCGCCGAGACGGTCCGCGGCTTCCGCGAGATCCTCGACGGCGAGCACGACGACCTCTCCGAGGGCGCCTTCTACATGCAGGGCTCGATCGACCAGGTCACCGAGAACGCCAAGGCCGCCGCGGCCGCTTAGGGACCTGATGGCCGCTGAGCACATGATCGACGTCGAGGTCCTCACCCCCGAGGGTGAGGTCTTCGACGGCGAAGCCAAGCAGGTCTCGACCCGCACCGAGGTCGGCGAGATCGGCATCCTCGCCAACCACACGCCGCTGCTGGCGGCGCTGCAGCCGACCGAACTGCGGCTGAAAGTCTCCGAGTCGGAGACCGTGCGCTACGCGCAGGCGCATGGCTGGCTGCAGGTCTTCGGCAACCGCGCCCGGCTTCTGGTCGAGGAGGCGATCGCGCCCGAGGATCTCGACGCCGGGGTGCTGAAAGAGCAGCTCTCCGACGCTGAGCAACGCCTCTCCGATAGCGACGAGGGCAGCGCCGAGTTCGCCCGTGCCAAGAAAGATCGCGACCGGGCCGAAGCGTTTCTCGCTATATCGACGGGATGAGCGAAGAGCTCGTAGCCCTCGCCCAGCGGCTGATCGGCTACGAAACGTCTGAGCCGGAGGCGATCTCGGAGGCGGCGGGGTTCGTCAGGGGTTGGTTGGAGGCGCGCGGGATCGAGGTTTCGGGCGACGAGGTGCGGGGGTTGCCGGTGGTGATGGCCGAGGTCGGCCCGGCCGAGGCGCCGACGGTGGTCCTGCACGGCCATATCGACGTCGTTCCCGGCCGGCCCGGACAGTTCGACCCGCGGATCGAGGGCGACCGGCTCTACGGGCGCGGCGCCTATGACATGAAGGGCGCGGTCGCGGCGATGATGGTCGTCGCCGCTTCGATGCGCGATCAGGACCGGGTCCGCGTCCGGCTTGGCCTGGTCGGCGACGAGGAGTCCGAGGAGGAGTCCGAGCGCGGTTCCGACCACCTCGTCGACAGCGGCTTCCTCGGCGACTTCGCGATCACCGGCGAGCCCACCGATCTCCACATCGGGATCGAGGCCAAGGGGGTCTTGGCCCTGCGTCTGGACGTGGGGGGGACGGCGGCCCACGGAGCGACCCCCTGGCTCGGCGACAACGCCGTCCTCAACGCGATCGACGTTTTCCGCAGTATCGAGTCGCTACCGTTTGCCCGGCACAGTTCTGAGTTGTTCGACCGCCCCTCGATAAACCTCGGCCGTATCTGGGGAGGCGACGCTCTGAACAAGGTGCCCGACCGATGCGTGATCGACGTCGACATCCGCTACCTGCCCGAACAGGACCCAGTCGCGATTCTCGAGGAAGTTCGCGCCCTGCCCGGCTGCGAGCCGACCTCGCTGCTGACCCGGCCACCGGCCACCGTCGATCGCGAGTCGCCGTTCGTGCGGGGGCTGCGCGCCTCGGCGGCCGCGCACCATCACGGCGAGCCGATGAGCGTCGGCCGCGACGGCGCCTCCGACGCGGTTTCGTTCCTGCGAGTGGGCGTGCCGGCGGTCGAGTTCGGACCGGTGGGGGCGGGTCACCACGGCCCCGAGGAGTGGGTCTCGGTCAGCTCGCTCGCCACCTACCAGCAGGCGCTCGAATCGTTCCTGCGGGCGATCCCGGAGCGGCTCGCCAATGAGTGAGCCGCTGGGGCCGGGCTGGGCTCCGAAGAAGCCACCGCCGAGCGGTGACCCCGAGAAGCCGCCAAAACCGAGGCGCTACTGGCTGCGCTTCACGCTCGCCTCGGTGATCATCGTCCTCGTCTCCGCCGCGGCGACCGCGACGGGGGTGTTGGTCTACATCGACAGCGTCGCCAAGGCGCTCTCGCACAACGACGCCTTCGGCAACAAGGTCGATCGTTTCCTCTCCAAAGTCGATGGAGGCGCGGCCCAGAACATCCTCATTCTCGGCTCCGACAAACGCGCGGGAGCGGAATTCGAAGAAGACCCGGGACGCTCGGACACGACGATCCTGCTGCGCCTCGACCCCGACAAGGGGAAGATCGCGGTGATGTCGATTCCGCGCGACCTCGAAGTCGAAATTCCCGAAGTCGGGACCGACAAGTTCAACGCCGCCTACGCCTACGGCGGCCCGAAACTGACGCTGCGGGTGGTCAAGGAACTGACCGGGCTGCCGATCAACCACGTCGTCAACGTCGACTTTCTCGGCTTCGTCCGTGCCGTTTACGCGATCGGTTGCGTCTACACCGACGTCGACCGCCGTTACTACCACTCCAACGAAGGCGTGCCCGCCTCCGAACAATACGCCGAAATCAACATCCAGCCGGGATATCAGCTGCTCTGTGGCAGGCCGGCGCTGGAGTACGTGCGCTATCGCCACACCGACACCGACATCGTCCGCTCCTCGCGCCAGCAGGCCTTCATCAGCGATGCTCGCCAGCGGATCGCCGTCGACGACCTGGTCGAAGACGTCTTCCTCGGCGGCGGCAAACAGGATCTGATCCAGATCTTCACCGAATACACGACCTCCGACATCAGCGACAAAGAGACGATGCTGGAAGTCCTCAAACTCTTCCTCGCGGTGCGCGGCGCGGAAATCGAGGAGGTCCACTTCCCGGCCGAACTCGGCCCCAGCTACGTGACCGCGACGCCGGAAGCGATCAACGAAGCCGTCAACCAGTTCCTCGGCGTCGAAGCCAGCGGCGGCGCCCAGCCCAATCAGGAAGGCGCGGAAGAAAACGAACAGGACGAAGCGCCCGAGAAGAAGGCCAAGAAGAGCAGGAAGGCCAAAGGCAAGAAAAAGAAGCAGAAGGAGAAGCCGATCGTCGAGACGCCTCCGCAGGGTTCCGACGAACTGGTGCTGGCGCGCGAAGCCGGCGAAATGGAGGCCGAGATCGCCGCCCGCCGAGTCCACGGGCCGTTCCCGATCTTCTACCCGACCCGCCTGCCCGCGGGCGCCTATTACGTGGAAAGCAACCCCTACGAGAAGATCGTCGATCCACGCATCTACGGCATCAAGGACGACGACGGCAACCGCTATGAGGCCTACCGGATGGTCCTCGTCACGGAAATGTCGGACGGCACCCACTACTTTGGCGTGCAGGGGATCCGCGGCTGGCCGGACCCACCGATCCTCGAGAACCCGAGCGAAACGAAGACGATCAACGGCCGCGAGTACGAGATCTTCGCCGACAGCGGCCGAATCAAGCTGATCGCCTGGCATCGTGGCGAAAACAGCTACTGGGTGTCGAATGACCTGTTACAGAGCTTGAGCAACGACCAAATGGTCGGGATGGCACGATCCGCGGACGTGCTGGTGCCGAAGGTAAAGCCAAAGAAAGGCGGGAGCAAAGGATGAGCGCGCAGCGCGAGCCAGTGGGCGTGATCGGGGTGGGCTGGGTCGGTCTGGTGACCGCGGTCTGTTTCGCCGAGCTCGGTCACGAGGTCGTCGCCCGCGACATCCTTCCCGAGAAGATCGAATCGCTCTCGCGCGGCGAGACGACGATCCACGAGCCGGGCCTCGAGGAGATGCTGAGCCGCAACGCCGAACGGATCACCTTCACCACCGAGATGGAGGTGCTGTTGGAGCGGGCGCGGCTGCTGTTCGTCTGCGTCGACACGCCCCCGACCTACTCCGGGGACGCCGACCTCTCCCGGGTCCGTGCCGTGGTCGAGGATCTGCCCGCCGATGGCGGCCACGTGCTGGTGATGAAGAGCACCGTCCCGGCTGGGACGGGCCAATCGATCCGCCGCGACCTGCCCAGCCTCTCCTACGTCTCCTGCCCCGAGTTCCTCAAGGAGGGCTCGGCGGTTGCCGATTTCATGCACCCCGACCGGGTGGTGATCGGCGCCGACCCTGGAGACGAGGCGGCGGCGACGGCGGTCGCCGATCTCTACGTCCCGCTCGGTGGTGACATCCTCCGCACCGACGTCGCCAGCGCCGAGATGATCAAGCTCGCCTCCAACGCCTTCCTGGCGACCAAGATCTCCTTCATCAACGAGATCGCCAACGTCTGCGAGGAGGTCGGCGCCGACGTCGGCGAGGTCGCCGCGGGGATGGGCCTCGACACCCGGATCGGGTCCTCGTTTCTGCGTGCGGGGATTGGCTACGGCGGCTCCTGCTTCCCCAAGGACGTCAAGGCGCTGAAGATGCTGGCGGGCAACACCGGCTACCACTTCCAGCTGCTCAACGCGGTCATCGAGGTAAACGAGCTGCAGAAGCGCCGAGTGGTGGGCAAGCTCGAGGGGCACCTCGGTTCGCTGCTGGGCAAGCGGATCGCATTGCTCGGCCTTGCCTTCAAGCCCGACACCGACGACATGCGCGAGGCCTCGAGCCTGGTTTTGGCGGCGCGACTGCAGGGCGAGGGAGCCGAGGTGGTCGCCTACGACCCGGTCGCCGCCGAGCGCGCCGGCGAACTGCTGGCCTCGGTCGAGATGGCGGGTTCGGCGCTGGCGGCGCTGGAGGGGGCTGACGCGGCGATTTTGGTCACCGAGTGGCGCGAGTTCGCCGAGCTCGACTGGGCGGAGGCAGCGGCGCGCATGGCCCGGCCCCTGATCGTCGACGGTCGCAACTTCCTCGACGCCAAGGCGCTGGTCGGTGCGGGCTTCGAGTACGAGGGAATCGGCACCGCCCAGGCCTCGCCTGCCCCAGCAGCGACCGAGTAGATGCAGGCGATCGTCCTGGTCGGCGGCGAAGGGACGCGGCTACGGCCGCTGACCAACGACGTTCCGAAGCCGGCGCTGACGTTGGTCGACCGCCCCTTCCTGGCCTACATGATCGAGTGGTTGGCGGTGCACGGCGTCACCGAAGCGGTCTTCGCCTGCGGCTTCCTTCCCGACGTGCTGCAGGAGGCACTCGGCGGCGGGGAGCACGCTGGGGTCCGGCTCAGCTACGTCGCCGAGCCGGACCCGCGCGGTACCGCTGGAGCGATTCGCTTCGCCGCCGACTCGCTCGGCGAGCGACTCGAGGACCGCTTCCTCGCTTTGAACGGCGACGTCCTCACCGACCTCGACCTCACCGCTCTGCTGCGGGCGCACGAGGAGCGCGGTAGCCGCGCCACGCTCGCGCTCCACCCGGTAGAGGACTCCTCCACCTACGGTCTGGTCAGCTATGACGGCGAGGGCGCCGTCTCGGAATTCCTCGAAAAGAGCGGCGAGGTGGTGCCGGGCGAGATCAACGCCGGCGCCTACGTGCTCGAGCGCTCGGTCCTCGACCTGATCCCACCCGAGCGCGAGGTCTCGATCGAGCGCGAGGTCTTCCCGCGCCTGATCGGGGACGGCCTCGGCGCCCTGCGCCTCGATGGCTATTGGATGGACATCGGGACCCCCGAGCGCTACCTCGAGGCGAGCTGGGACATCCTCGAGGGGCGGGTCGCGACCCGCGTCCTCCCGACCGGCCCCGGTCTCTTCGTCGGCGCCGGCGCCGAGGTCGCGAGTGCGGCCACGATCGGTCCGCGCGCGGTGATCTCGGCCGGCAGCGTGGTGGAAGCCGGGGCCAGCGTCCGCGAATCGGTCCTGCTCGACGGGTGCACGGTCGGGGCCGGGGCCACGGTCAGCGGCTCGATCCTTGCCCCCGGGGCCAGCGTCGCCCCCGGGGCCGTCGTCAGCGACGCCGTCGCCGCCCGCGACGAGATGGTTTCGGCCGGGTAGGGCATGATCCGGCCATGATCGACGACGTCCTCGCCATCCCAGACCAGCTTCGCGACGCCCTCTGGCGGGTCGAATCGGCGCGTCTGGAAGCAGCGGACGCGGCGGGATTGATGATCTGCGGCATGGGCGGCTCGGCGATCGGCGCCGACCTTGCCGCTGCCGCCCTTGGCGATCGCCTCACCAAGCCGTTGCTGACGGTCCGCGGCTACGCGCTGCCGAGCTGGGCGACGCCGGAGTGGACGGTGCTCTGCTCGAGCTACTCGGGCGCCACCGAGGAGACGCTGGCCTGCTTCGCGGCGGCCGAGGCGCTGGGTGCCCGCCGCGCCGTCGTCAGCACCGGCGGCCCGCTGGTCGAGCAGGCGCGAGAGGCCGGCGTTCCGGTGGTCGGTCTGCCGGGGATCTTCCAGCCGCGCGCAGCGATCGCCTACATGTTCACCGCCGCCGCCGAGGTCGCCGCCCTGGCTGGGGTCGCGCCGCGCATCCACACCGAGATCGACGCCGCCGCCAGCTTCCTCGCCGAGCAGGTCGAGACCCTGAAGTTCCAGGCGGCCGAGGTCGCCGCCCTGCTGGCGGACGCGGCGCCGGTGGTCTACGGCGCCGACTTGACCACCCCGGTCGCGGTGCGCTGGAAGTCCCAGGTGAACGAGAACGCCAAGCTCCCCGCCTTCTCCAGCGAGCTCCCCGAGGCCGACCACAACGAGCTCTGCGGCTGGGGCGCCGCCGGCGAGCACCGTCTCGCGGCCGTCTTCCTCGAGGACCGCGATCAGCATCCGCGGATCGGCCGTCGTTTCGAGCTCACCGCCGAGGCGGTCACGGCCGCCGGGGCCCCCGCGGTGCGGATCGAGACCGCGGGGGAGACGCGTACCGCCCGCTTGCTCTGGGCGACGATGTTGGGCGACCTCGTCTCGCTCGAGCTCGCCCAACAGCGCGGCGTCGACCCGCTCCCGGTCGCGGCGATCGAGAGCTTCAAGGAGGCGATGGGCCGATGAAGGCGATGATCCTGGCAGCGGGGCTGGGAACGCGCCTGCGCCCGATCACCTACGCGATGCCGAAGCCGATGGTGCCGGTCGCCAACCGGCCGGTGATGGAGCACATCCTGCGCCTGCTGGCCCGCCACGGATTCACCGAGACGATCGCCAACCTGCACTGGTTCCCCGATCTGATCAAGGGCTACTTCGGCGATGGGTCGAGCTGCGGCGTGCGGCTCTCCTACAGCTACGAGGACCAGCTGCTGGGGACCTCGGGCGGGGTCCGCAAAGCCGCCGACTTCCTCGGCGACTCCTTCCTGGTGATCTCCGGCGACGCCCTCACCGACATCGACCTGAGCGCGATGCGCGAGTTCCACGAGTCCCACGACGGGATCGCGACCCTGGCGACCAAGCGAGTCGCCGACACCAGCCAGTTCGGGGTCGCGATCACCGGCGCCGACGGTCGCATCCAGGGCTTCCAGGAGAAGCCCGACCCGGCCGAAGCGCTCTCCGACCTCGCCAACTGCGGCATCTACATGTTCCGCCGGGAGATCTTCGATTTCTTCCCCGCGCCGGGCACGAGCAAGGCGGCCAGGCCTGGCGATCCCGACGGTTTCGCCGACTGGGCGATGGACGTCTTTCCGGGCCTGCTGGAGGGCGACGTGCCGTTCTACTCGCACGAGATCGACGCCTACTGGAACGACATCGGCAACCTCGAGGAGCTGCGCGACAGCACCCGCGACGCGCTCAGCGGCGCCGTCGAGGTCGAGCTCGCCGGCGAGCTCCGCGACGGCTATCGCAGCGGAGCTCCCGAGAACGACGAGGGGGAGCTGCTCGGGCCGGTTTTGCTCGGCCCCGGCTGCGAGATCGGCGACGACGTCCGCATCGACGGCCCGGCCGTGATCGGCGATGGCGTTCGCGTCGGCGCGGGGAGCCGTCTACGGGAAGTCATCGCCCTGCCGGGAGCCGAGATCTCCCCCTGTTCGGTGCTGGTCGGCGCGATCGTCGCCCAGCGCGGCTAGGAGGGTCTAGCGAAACCCCCGCCCACGCCTGGCCGCGGCGGACACGGTGCGGTGCGGCGTCCTCAGTCGGCCAAATAGCGCTGCTATTCGGCCTCCCTGTGTCCTTGCCCCGCTTGGTCCGGCGCTCGCCAGTCGCAGACGCGAGTTTCGCTAGACCCTCCTAGCGCGACTTCCGAGGCGAAGTCCGCACCGATGTTTCTCGACCCGCGCGCAACGCGTGCGCCGGCGCCGCGCAGGATGGCGGCATGGAGCTCCTCGAAAGCGTCGCCGTCGGATTCGCGCCGCCGCTGTGCGCGGCTTGCGGGCGCTCCTGCCGGCCCGAGGCGGTTATCTGCAGCCGCTGCGCGCGCCGCCTGGCGGCGGCCGAGCCCTTGCTCGGCAAGGGGCCGCCCGGACTTGACCGCGCCTGGTCTTCGGCTGCCCACGATGGGGTCGCCCGCGACCTCATCACGGCGCTCAAGTTCCGCCGCCTACTGCCGGTCGCCGGCCTGCTCGCGGAGCGGATCCACTGGCTCGCTCCCGCCCACATGCTGAGCGGCGCAATCGTCCCGGTGCCGCCGGCGCCGCTGCGGCTGCGCCGCCGCGGCTTCGACCCGACCGGCGAGATCGCCACCGCCCTCGCCGCGCGCCTGGAGGCGCCGCTGGAGACATGTCTGGTGCGACGCGGCGGCGGCAGGCAGGTCGGGCGCCGCCGAGCCGAGCGGATCGCTCATCCGCCGCGGATTCAAATCCGTTCCGCCGCCCCCCGCAGCGTCCTTCTCGTCGACGACGTCCTCACCACGGGTGCCACCCTCAGCGCCTGTGCCCAGGCGCTGAGGGCAGCGGGGGCCGCCCGCGTGGTCGCGGTTACCTTTGCCCGCCGCCTCTAACTTCGTTTCTTCAGGGATGCATCTCGGCAGGCCGACCGCGCATTTGGTCGACCAGATGCCGGGTCCGACTGCGCTTGCGACGCAGTTCCCGATGTTTCTTTACCTGGCGCTGCACGTCCTCGGCGAGTTCGCGAACCGAATGGGTCATGTCCGGCGACGCCTCGTGCGCGTGCAGGGTCACGCCCTTCAGGTAGAAGGTCGCCTCCGCGACCTGGCTGTCGGCGATCGACGGGTTGCGCTCCTCGGAGAGAACGACCTCCAGCGTCGCCAAGGTGGAAACCTGCCGCCCAAGCCGCTGGAATCTCTTCCTGACCATCTCACGCAGGTCATCCGTCATTTCGACGTTCCGGCCCCGAATCTCTATCCGCATGAGTGCCTCCTTGTGGGTTCCTGTTCCGATGCTACGCCTGCCGGCGGCTCGGAGCAAGGGCTGCACCGCTACCCTTGAGCAATGCCCGCAATGGACCTGGTCAGCAAGGCCTTGCGCGCGGGGGAGGGTCGGAAGTTCAAGGCCTACCAGAAGCGCGCGGAGGCGATCAATCGCTTTGAGCCCGAGATGGAAGCACTCTCGGATGAGGAGCTGCGCGAGGAGGCCGACTCGCTGCGCGAGCGCGCCCGCGACGGCAGCTCGCTCGACGACCTGCTGCCGGAGGCTTTCGCCCTGACCCGCGAGGCGTCGCGGCGGACTACCGGCCAGCGCCACTACGACGTCCAGCTGATCGGCGGCATGGTCCTCCACGACGGCGCCATCGCCGAGATGCGCACCGGTGAGGGCAAGACCTTGACCGCGACCCTGCCGGTATTTCTCAACACCCTGGCGGGCGGCAGCGTCCACGTCGTCACCGTCAACGACTACCTCGCCCGCCGCGACTCGGAATGGATGGCGCCGATCTACGAGGCCCTCGGGGTCAGTGTCGCCGCCCTCCAGGACGCCGACGACCACGCTGCCCGCCAGCGCAAATACGCCTGCGACGTCACCTATGGGACCAACTCCGAGTTCGGCTTCGACTACCTGCGGGACAACATGTCGGCGACGCTCGAGAACTGCGTCCAGACCGGCCACGACTTCGCGATCGTCGACGAGGTCGACAACATCCTGATCGACGAGGCGCGGACGCCGCTGATCATCTCCGGCCAGCCCGAACAGGCGGCGCAGACCTATTACACCTTCGCCCGCCTGGCCAAACAGTTGATCGGCGCCCCGGCCAAACAGAAACTGAAATCGCTCGGCGAATCGAAGGACACGACCGAGGTCGACTACGACTACGAGTACGACGAAAAACACAAGACCGTCGCCCCGACCGAGCGCGGCGTTAAGAAGGCCGAGGAGTTCATCGGCGTCGACAACCTCTACCTCGGCGAGCACGGCAGCCTCGTCAACCATCTGGTCCAGTCGCTCAAGGCCGAGTCGCTCTACAAGAAGGACGACGACTACGCGGTTATCGACGGCGAGGTGATGATCATCGACGAGTTCACCGGCCGCATCCTCGAGGGCCGGCGCTGGTCGGAGGGTCTGCACCAGGCGGTCGAGGCGAAGGAGGGTGTCGCAATCCGCGAGGAGAACCAGACCCTGGCGACGATCACCCTGCAGAACTACTTCCGCCTCTACGGCAAGCTCTCGGGCATGACCGGAACCGCCCTGACCGAGGCGACCGAGTTCATGAAAATCTACAAAGTTCCCGTGGTCGAGGTCCCGACCAACCAACCGATGGTGCGGGCCGACCACAACGACCAGATCTTCAAAACCAAAGACGGCAAGTGGAAAGCCGTGCTCGACGAAATCGTCTCTCGCCACCAACGCGGGCAGCCGATCCTGGTCGGCACCGTCTCGGTCGAGACCTCGGAGATGATCTCCGAGGCGCTCAAGCGCGACGGGATCAAACACGCGGTCCTCAACGCGAAACCCGAGCACGCCGAACGAGAGGGTGAGTTGATCGCCAACGCCGGCCGCAAGGGCGAGGTGATGATCGCAACCAACATGGCCGGTCGCGGCGTCGACATCAAGCTCGGCGGCGACCCCGAGCACTTGGCGATCCACGAGCTCAAAAAGCAGGGGATCACCCACGACAGCGAGGGCTACCCGGAGGCGTTGGCGGCGAAGGCCGAGGAGCTCGCGCCCCAGTGCAAGGCCGAGGCCGAGGAAGTCCGCGATCTCGGCGGCCTCTTCATCTGCGGGACCGAGCGCCACGAGTCGCGGCGGATCGACAACCAGCTGCGTGGCCGCTCCGGCCGCCAGGGCGATCCCGGCGAGTCGCGCTTTTTCCTTTCCGCCGAAGACGACGTGATCCGCCTCTTCGCGGGTGACCGCATCTACAAAATCCTCGATCGCCTCGGGCCCGTCGACGACGACGGCACCGAAGTTCCGCTCGAGGCGAAGATGCTGACGAAAACGGTGGAGAACGCGCAGAAGAAGGTCGAGGAGCAGAACTTCCTGATCCGCAAACGTGTGCTCGAGTACGACGACGTGATGAACGAGCAGCGTCGCGTCGTCTACAAATACCGCCGCGAGATCCTCGAAGGGCGCGACATATCCGAGACCGCGCGCGACGAGGTCGAGGGAGTGATCGAGCGCCTCGTCGACGAGTACACGCCTGGCGACGACCTCGACGAGTGGGACCTGGAGGAGATGGAGACGCAGCTGCGCCAGATCTGGCCGATTGGCGTCGACGTCGCCTCGCTGGCGCCGGAGCAGGTCGACCGCGAGAAGCTCAAGGACGCCCTCGACGACGACGCGATGAGCGCCTACGACGACCGTGAGACCGAGCTCGGCGAGGAGCTGATGCGCTACCTCGAGCGCTCGATCCTGCTGCAGGTGATCGACAACCGCTGGCGCGAACACCTCTTCGACATGGATTACCTGCGCGAAGGCATCCACCTTCGCGGCTTCGCTCAGATCGACCCGCTGGTGGCCTACAAAAACGAGGGCTTCACGATGTTCGAGGAGCTCATGCACTCGATCTGGGACGAGTTCAGCCGCCTCGTCTTCCGTGCCGAAATCGAAGTCCAGCCGGGCGCCGCCGCCGCGAACGGGGGAGGCGGCGCAACCGCCCTCGACTACTCCGGTCCGGCCGAGGGCCAGCCCTCGGCTCTGCAGCAGCTCGCCTCCGGCGCCACCAGTACCGCTGGCGGTGTCGACGTGGCTGCTTCGCAGGAGGTCGCCGGCAACGGCGCCGAGGTGGTCGAGACCGTGGTCAAAGACGAGCACGACAAAATCGGCCGCAACGATCCCTGCTGGTGCGGCTCCGGCAAAAAGTACAAGCGCTGTCACGGGGCTTAGGCGCGGCCGCTGCAAACCTGCGCATCTCGGAGTCCTCGGTCGCTCGGATCGGGTCACGCGCCCACAGTGCGCTCCCCTCACCTCGCTCCCCGCGTCCGCCGACCTGCTTGGTTCACGGCCGTGCGTGATTCGGAAATTAGATGCCCGTTGACCCGGTAAGGGAGTTCATCCGAGCCTTCAATGAGCGGGACCTGGAGGCGTTTGCCGAGGTTCTCGATCCCGAAGTCGAACTGCATTCCAGCCGGGGCCTCAGAAAAGGGGTCGAGGGAGCCGTCCTCTGGGCGACCCGAGCGCCTGGGGGTGTCCAGCAGACGATCGTGCTCGACGAGCTCTACGAGGAACCCGATCGGGCGGTGGCGCTGATCACCCGCGTTTGGCGCTGGGCGGAGGACGATTCTCTGGCGAATGAAGACGCGATGGCGTGGTTGTTTGAGCTGCGTGAGCACCGGGTGCTGAGCTGGCGCCCCTACGAGGACCGCATCGAGGCGCTTCGGGCCGGCGGCTTCGAGCACGGCATCGACGGTGGGTAAGCTGCCGCCATGGCCGATGCCGCGCAGACGGAACCCGTAGCGCCACGCCTCGCCGCTGTCCGCGAGCAGCTGTCCCTGCTCTCGGACTACCTTTGACCCAGCTGCGCTGGAGGCCGAGGCAGAGCGGTTGGAGGCGGAGATGGGGCAGCCGGGGTTCTGGGACGACCAGGACGTCGCCGCTCGCACTTCCGCCGCACACGCGCGCGCGCAGCGGCGGCTGGAGATGTTCCGCGGCCTCGAGTCCGACGTAGCCGACCTCGCCGATCTGGCGGAGATCGCGGCCGAGGACGAGGAGATCGCGGCCGAGCTCGACACCCAGCTCCGCGCCGTCGAGAGCCGCCTCGCCGAGCTCGAAGAGGCGCGGTTGTTCAGCGGTGAGTACGACGCTGGCGATGCCGTCGTCACCGTCCACGCCGGCGCCGGCGGCACCGACTCCCAGGATTGGGCCGAGATCCTGCTGCGGATGTACCTACGCTGGTCAGAACGCCGCGGCTTCGAGGTCGAGATGGTGGAGGCCTCACCGGGGGAGGAGGCGGGGCTGAAGTCGGCGACCTTCATCGCCCGCGGGGAGAACGCCTACGGCCTCTTTGCCGCCGAGCGCGGCGTCCACCGGCTGGTCCGGATCTCGCCCTTCGACTCGTCCTCGCGCCGCCACACGAGCTTCGCCCAGGTCGACATCGGGCCGGTGGTCGATGCCGGGGTCGACGTCGAGATCGACGAGGCCGACCTGCGGATCGACACCTATCGCGCCTCGGGCGCCGGCGGGCAGCACGTCAACAAGACGGACTCGGCGGTGCGGATTACCCACATCCCGACCAACACGGTCGTCCAGTGCCAGAACGAGCGCTCGCAGACCCAGAACAAGGCGGTGGCGATGCAGCTGCTGCGCTCGAAGCTGATCGAGCTCGAGGAGCGCAAACGGACCGAAGAGCTGGCCAGGGCGCGCGGCGAGGTCAAAGACGTCGCCTGGGGCTCGCAGATCCGCAGCTACGTCCTCCATCCGTACACGATGGTCAAGGACCATCGCACCGAGCACGAGGTAGGCGACGTGCAGAGGGTCCTCGACGGCGACATCGACGAGTTCGTGCGCGACTACCTGAACAAGACGGCAGCTGCCTCGGCCGGCTAGTGGCGCCGCTGGTCCAACTCGAACGGCCCGCTGCCGGGGATCCAGCGGGAGTGCTGGCCCTGCACCACGGCCGCGGCACCGACGAGACCGATCTGCTTCGCCTTGCCGACCACCTTGACCCCGAGCAGCGCCTGCGGGTGGTCTCGGCGCGGGCGCCGCTGACCCTCGCGGGATCCCCGGGTTACCACTGGTATCTGGTCCCGCGGGTCGGCTATCCGGATCCCGAGACCTTCTACGCCGCCCGGGAGGCTCTGGCCGAGTTCCACGACCGGGTCTGGGAGGAGAGCGGGGTGGGGCCGGAGCGGACGGTCTTCGCCGGCTTCTCGATGGGTTCGGTGATGAGCTACGCGATGGCGCTCGGCGCCGATCGGCCGGCTGTCGCCGGCATCCTCGCGTTCAGCGGCTTCGTGCCGACCGTCGCGGGCTGGGAGCCGTCGCTCGCCGACCGCACCGACACCCGCGCCTTCATCGCCCACGGCCGCCGTGACCCGATCATGGAGGTGGGCTTCGCCCAACGCGCCCGGGAGCTGCTCGAAGCCGGCGGTCTCGACGTCACCTATCGCGAGTCCGACCTCGGCCACCAGATCGACCCGGCCGGTCTCGCCGACGCGAGCGGCTGGCTGGCAGCGACGCTCGCCTCAGGCGCCTGATCGAGCCGCCGGCGCCGACCAGGTGAGTCCGGCGCCGCTGGCCCGCTTGACGGTCAGGCTGCGATCGAAGTATCGGTGGCAGTAGCGCGGGGTGTTGACCGCCTGCAGCTCGACCGTGAAGCTCTTCGCGGCCATCACCTTCGCCATCTGCGCCTCGCTGAGCCGCTCGGTCCGGTGGAAGACGCCGGCGCGCTTGAAGCGCTTTTGGTCCTCGCCGAGGCTGAGCGATCCCTTCCTGCCGCGCAGGCCGAGGTTGATCGTTACCGCGGCGGGGCTGCGGGCCGTATAGCGGATGGCCAGGCGCACCGTGTCGTGGGCTGGGATCGTGGAGACGGTGGCCTCGGCGCTGCTCAGCAGGCACTCGGGCGGACTGCCCTCTTCGCCTTCGTCTTCCTCGCAGAATTCTTCTTCTTCGTCTTCGCTGAGTTCGCATTCTTCGAATTCCCATCCCTCGTCGGATGGGGTTTCGTCTTCCTCGCCCTCTTCTTCTTCGACCTCAGGGAGGGCGGCGGCGAGAACCGGCCCCGTGCCGGCAGTGGGCGTCAGTGCCTGAGCCGACTTGGCAAGGCCGAGCCCGAAAACCAACGCCAGGGTGGCGAGGAACGACACCCACCAGGCGATCTTGGTCGTAGCGGGAGGATGATGGGGGAAGCTCGCGGCCTTTCGTCGCATTCCCCCAAGATCGGTCTGGGGCGGCGATTCCTTTAGCCTGGGCGGCTTTCGTCCAGTACGCCCTCGAGCACCAGCAGGCCCTGCTTCATCGGCAGGCCGCCGCCGTAGCCGCCGAGCCCGCCACTGCTGCGTAGGACGCGGTGGCAGGGGACGACGAGCGGGATCGGGTTCTTGCCGCAAGCGGTGCCGGCGGCGCGCACGGCCCGCTCGTTGCCCGCGCCCCTCGCCATTTCCGTGTAGGTGCGGGTCTCGCCGTAGGGAATTCGCGCGATCTGCCGCAGAACCCGCAGACGGAAGCCGTCGCTGAGGCTCCAGTCGAGCGGCAGGCCGAAGCGAGTCGAGCTTGCCGTCGAAGTAGCGATCGAGCTCGCGGCGCTCCTCGTCGAGCGCCGCCGGTGCCTCCAGCACCCGGGGCGAGACCCGCGAGGCGAGCTCGACGAGCAGCTCGTCGGCATCCTGGTTCGGTAGGCCGACCCGGACCAGGCCTTTCGGAGTTTTCGCCAGCAGCAGCGGTCCGTAGGGCGAGTCGGTCGTGGTGTAGGCGACGTCGAGCAGTCCCTCCGCCGCGGCGCGCTCGCCAAGTCGCATCAGAGTCGCCTTCATGCCAGTTCCTTTCGCAGTCGTTTGATTCCCTCGTGCAGGCTTCGACGGGCCGCCTCCGGCGAGCAGCCGAGCGCGTCGGCGATCTCGCTGTGCGGCAGGTCGGAGGCGTAGCGCAGGGTCACCGCCGCCCGCTGTTTTGGCGGCAGCGCGCCGACCGCGAGCCAGATCCCGTCGTCGCTCGGCTCCGGCCCGGGGACGGGGGTCTCGGCAACTTCGGCGACCGGCACCGGCCGCCGGCCCCTGGCGCGGTGGTGGTCGACCGCCTTGCGGTGCGCGATCGTGATCAGCCACCCGCGCAGGTTGTCGTCGTCCCTGAGCTTCGGGTAGGCGCGCAGGGCGGCAAGGAAGGTCTCCTGGAAGCAGTCCTCGGCCCCCTCGCGGCCGACCGCACCGCGCAGCACCGCCATCACGTCGGCCGCGTGCTCGTCGATCAAGACCTGGAACGGGGGCAGTTCGCTCACCACCTGGATTAAACGCCCCGGCGCCCCCGAACGTGAGATTCTGCCGCGATGGTCGACCTGGAGCAGATCGTCGCGCGGGCGCTGGCCGAGGACATCGGGCCCGGCGACGTCACCGCGGAGGCAACGGTGCCCGCCGCTGCCCGCGCCCGCGCACGGATCGTGCAGAAAGCGCCCGGCGTCGCCTTTGGCCTCGCCGCCGTCGCCGAGACGATGCGCCAATGCGGCGTCGAGCACGTCGACAACCTCGTCGTCGAGGGCCAGTGGCGCCAGCAGGTGCCGGCCGAGGTCCTGGTCGCCAGCGGTAGCGCCCGCTCGCTGTTGGCGGCCGAGCGCACTGCGCTGAACTTTCTCGGCCACCTCTCCGGGATCGCGACGCTGACCGGCCGCTTCGTCGAGGCGATCGAGGGCACCGGTGCGAAGATCCTCGACACCCGCAAGACGACCCCGGGCTTGCGCGGCCTCGAGAAGGCCGCGGTCGCGGCCGGCGGCGGCCGCAACCACCGCCTTGGCCTCTATGACGCCTTCCTGATCAAGGAGAACCACATTGCCCTCGCCGGCAGCCTCGCGAAAGCGGTGATCTCCGCCCACGACGCCCACCCTGAGCTGCCGATCGAGGTCGAGGTCCGCAACCTCGACGAGACCGCCTACGCGCTCGGGACCGGCGCCGACGCGGTTGCTGCTGGACAACATGGACGTCGAGACGATGCGTGAAGCCGTGGCGCTGCGCGACGAGCATGCCGGCGGTGGCGAGGGCCCCACTCTGGAGGCCTCCGGCGGCATCGGCCTCGACAACGTTCGCGAGATCGCCGAGACCGGCGTCGACTTCATCTCCGTCGGCGCCCTCACCCACTCGGCGCCCAGCCTCGACTTCAGCCTGCTGCTCGAGCCAGCTACTTGAGCAGTTTGGAGAGGCGCCGGTCTTTCAGGACCCTGCCCCCGGTCTGCTCCTCGGGGCAGTAGTTCATCTGGTGTTCGGAGAAGAAGACGGCCTCGATCGTCGTCCCGCAGCGCGGGCAGGGCTCGCCCTCGCGCTTGTGGACCCTGAGCGGCATCGGCACCTTGTCGGGCACCTCGGCGCCGATCGTCTGCTCGTAGTGGTCGATCGCGTCGCCGAGCACGTGCAGGGCGGCGTGTAGGCGCTCGACCTCCCCGCTCTCGAGTTCAGACCCTTTCTTGAAGGGCGAGAGTCGCGCCTCCCAGAGGATCTCGTCGACCCAGGAGCGCCCGATCCCGGCGATGTCCCGCTGGTGGCGCAGCAACGGGTGCAGGTGGCGGGGGTGGTCGATGGCCGCGGCGAATGCAGCCAGCGTCGGAGGGGGCCACGCTTCGGGCCCCAGCGTCTTCACCATCTCGTCGTCGGCGACCGCGTCGCTCGGCAGCAGTTTCGCCCAGGCGCGCTGTTTGGTCCCGAACTCGCGCAAGCGCAGCTCGCGGCCGTCCTCGAGCCGGATCAGGACCCGCGAGGCACGGTCTTTTGGGGAGGCGCGTTTGTCGAAGGCCCGCAGTCGCCCCGCCGACATCAGGTGGATCAGCAGCGCCAGGTCGCCGAACTCCACCACCGGCATCTTCGCCACCCGCCGCACCCCCGTCAGCTCGCGTCCGGCCAGCGCTTCCAACGGCGGCTCGAAGGTCTTCATCACGTTCATCCCCGGCGCCAGCGCCGATTCGACCACGGCACCGGAGAGCGCGGCGTCCAGGCGGCGGGCGACGATCTCGACCTCGGGAAGCTCCGGCATGACCGAAAGTCTGGCGCTTTGGCCACCCCGCCACCGCCACGGAGTAAACTTCGGGCACGTTCATTCGACTGGTTTCGGGCGACGTCCTGCCAGCGAACATCAGGAAAGGAAGGGCTCATGCAGGAGCTCCCGACGATCCAAGCCAATTTCGCCCCGGAGCTGACCCCGGACGAAATCGCTGAGCTCAGCGAGGAGATCCGTGCGCTCGCGCGGCAGCGCAACGCCGTCATCCTCGCCCACAACTACATGCTTCCCGAGGTCCAGGACGTCGCCGACCACATGGGCGACTCGCTCGGCCTCTCCCGCCAGGCGGCCGCCACCGGCGCCGAGGCGATCGTCTTCTGCGGCGTCCACTTCATGGCGGAGACCGCCTCGATCCTCTCGCCGGAGAAGCAGGTGCTGATCCCCGATCTCGATGCTGGCTGCTCGCTCGCCGACTCGATCGACGCCGACCAGCTGCGGGCCTGGAAGGCCGAGCACCCCGGCGCCCTGGTCGTCATGTACGTCAACACCTCGGCCGAGGTGAAGGCGGAGACCGATTACTGCTGCACCTCCTCCAACGCGGTCCAGGTCGTCGAGCACATCTGGGCCGAGCACGGGCCCGATGCCGAGATCCTCTTCGGCCCCGACATGTGGCTCGGCGCCTTCGTCGAGCGCGAGACCGGCCTGGTCGACGATCAGGAGCGCCGCGGCCGCTTCCACATCTGGGACGGCGAGTGCCACGTCCATGCCGGAATCCGACCGGAGGACATCGCCAGGACTCGGGCCGAAAACCCAGAGGCGGAGTTCCTGATCCACCCCGAGTGCGGCTGCTCGACCCAGGCGATGGAGTACGTCGCCGCCGGCGACATCGAGCCCGAGGGCGTCCACATGCTCTCGACCTCGGGCATGCAGCAGCACGTGGAAGCCCATCCCGAGGGCAGCTTCATCGTCGCCACCGAGAACGGGATGCTCTATCCGCTCCAGCAGGCGGCGCCGCAAGCCAACCTGATCGAGGCCAACCGGATGGCCTTCTGCAAATACATGAAGATGATCACCTTGCCGAAGCTGCGCGATTCCCTACTGGAGATGAAGTTCGAGGTCAGCGTCCCAGATGCGGTCGCCGAGCGGGCGCGGATCCCGATCGAGCGCATGGTCGCGATTGGCTAGAGCCCTCGCGCTCGCCGACTCTTAGGCAACTCTCAGTCAGGACTTAGGTCCCGGTTAGCGTCCGGGTGCAGGCTGGGGCTCCAGTCAATCGACCAGGAGGCCACCAGATGTTCGACGACCCCGAACGACAGCGCGCCCTCGTCGTCGCCGGTAGCGCCGCCGATTACCCCGGGTTGATCGCGGGCCTGCGCGGCTATGACCGCCAGCGCCCGACCAGCTTCACCCTGCTCGTTCCCGGCTGGCCCGAGGCGACCGGTCGCGCCGAGCGTGCCGCCGCGCGAATCCGCGCGAGCGGGCTCGAGCTCGAAGAGACGATCGTCGGCGACCCCGATCCCTTCGTCGCGGTGGGGGACGTCCTGCACGTGCGTCGCTTCGACGAGGTGGTCATCGCCGACTCGCGCAAGATGACCCGGCATGCGGCAGCCGAGCTATATACGAGCGTCCGCTAACAATTCGCTAAGATCTCGCCAACCTTCTTGGGCGCAGAGTTGCGCCCCCGAGGGGTCGCAGGAGTCACCCTGTGTTTGCAGAACCCTCCTCACCTATGGCGAGATCCAGAAAGAAATCCCAGCGCGACGAGCAGCCGCAGCGCCCCCGCGGGCGCCGCGCGCCGATCATCGAGCTGAACGACGTCACCAAGGTCTACCCCGGCGGCCACATGGCGCTCGACCGGGTCTCGCTGGCGATCGGCCGCGGCGAGTTCGTCTTCCTCGTCGGCCCGACCGGCTGCGGCAAGTCGACGCTGATCAAGATGCTGATCCGCGAGCTTGCCGCCACCGACGGCGCGGTGAAGATCGCCGGCCGCGACATCGGCGCGCTGCCGGAGAAGAAGATTCCGCAGCTGCGACGCAACATCGGCACGGTGTTCCAGGACTTCAAGCTGCTGCCCAACCGCACCGTCTACGACAACGTCGCCTACGCGCTGCAGGTGATCGGCGCCAGCCGCGCCGAAATCCGCGATCAGGTGCCGGCGACCCTGCGCTTGGTCGGTCTCTCGACCAAGCTCCACAGCTTCCCCGACCAGCTCTCCGGCGGCGAGCAGCAGCGCGTCTCCGTCGCCCGCGCCTTCGTCAACCACCCGCCGCTGCTGCTCGCCGACGAGCCCAGCGGCAACCTCGACCCAGTCACCTCGATCGGGATCATGCAGCTGCTCTACCGGATCAACAAGACCGGCACCACGGTCGTCGTCGTCACCCACGACCGCGAGATGGTCGACAACATGCGCCGCCGTGTCGTCGAGCTCTACGAGGGCCGCGTGGTTCGCGATGAAGTCAGCGGCGGCTACACCGAGGAATCGACCAGCGAATTCGGCCTGCGGATGCGGGCGGAGATGGGCGTCGGCTCGCAGGGCGAGGGACAGACCAACGGCCACGGCCACGACGCCCTGCTCTGATGTCGAAGCTGATCTTCTTCCTCCAGGAGGCGTTCCGCGCCCTGCGCCGCAACGGCGCCCCGACCCTGGCCGCGATCGTGACCACGGTCGTGACCGTGATCCTGCTCGGCGTCCTGATCCCGATCTTCCAGACGACGCAAGCCAAGAGCGAAGAGGTCCGCGACGAGCTCAACGTCCAGGTCGGCCTCTTCGACGACGCCACTCCGGCCGAACGCGATGCGCTCAAAGAGGAACTGCTGGCGATCTCGCACGTCGCCTCGGTCACCCTGATCACCAAGGCGGAGGCTCTGAAGACCTTCCGCAGCGAACTCGAGGACAAATCGATCCTCGAAGAGCTGAACCGCAACCCGCTGCCCGCCAGCTTCGAAGTCAAGGCCGACGATGCCGCGAACCTGGAGGGGATCGAAGCGGCGATCATCCCCACCGGCGCCAACGGCAATCCGCAACCGATCTCGCCGATCATCAGCGACATCTTCGACCGCAAGCAGGGCCAGGAGCAGATCGAGGAAGTCACCGGCGCCCTGAAGATCGTCCTCACCGTGATCACGCTGCTGCTGGTGGCCGCCTCGCTGATGCTGATCGGCAACACGATCCGGCTCTCGATCTACACCCGCCGCCGCGAGGTGGAGGTGATGCGCCTGGTCGGAGCGACCCGCTGGTTCATCCGCTGGCCGTTCATGATCGAGGGCGTCGTCGTCGGCTTCGCCGGAGGGCTGGTGGCCATACTTGTCCTGTGGCTCGGCAAGCTGACGATCGTCGATCCGCTCAAGGGCGGTGCCTTCGACTTCCTTTCGGCGCAGGACACGATGAGCTTCCCGCTGCTGGTCGCGATTCTCTTCGCCGCCGCGGTGCTGGTCTCGACGATCGGGTCGGGCCTCACCCTGCGGCGCTTCCTCAAGGTCTGAGGCACGCGTGAGAGCACGCGGGGCCGTGGCGTTCGCCGGGGCACTGGTAGCCGTCCTCTGCCTCGGTCTCTGGCTGGGCGGTCACCCTTCGCAGCTGCCCGGATTTCTGCGCGACGCCTTCGTGGCCGAACCGGCGGGACTGACCACCGAAGCCGCCGAACTGATCGAGGACAGCTATTACCGGCCGGTCGGCGCGGAGGAGCTGAGCAACGCTTCGCTGCAGGGGATGGTCCGCGAGCTGCGCCGCCGCCACGACGACCACTTCACCGAATACTTCTCGCCGGAAAGCCTCGAAAGCTTCAACGAGCAGATCGAGGGTCGCTTCACCGGAATCGGGCTATCGGTGGTGCCGGTCAAACGCGGCCTGCGGATCACCCGGGTCTTCCCCGGCTCGCCCGCCGCCGGCGCCGGCCTGCGGGCCGGCGAGACGATCGTCTCGGTGGGCGGCGATTCGATCGCCGGTGAGAGCAGCACCGAGGCGACGGCCAAGATCAAGGGGCCGGAGGGGACCGAGGTTACGGTTGGCGTCCTCGACGCCAAGAGCGGCGAGGTTCGCCAGGAGACGATGACCCGGGCCGAGGTGGCGCTGCCGAACGTCAGCAGCAGGGTCGAGCAGCGGGGAGACCGCAAACTCGGCTACGTGCGGCTGCTCAGCTTCAGCGTTGGCGCCCACGCGCTGCTCGCCGACGCCGTTCGCAAGGTCCAGCGCGAAGGGGCGGAAGGGATCGTCCTCGACCTGCGCGGTAACCCGGGTGGGCTGCTCGAGGAGGCGGTGCTGAGCGCCAGCGTTTTCCTGCCCGAGGACGAGGTCGTCGTTTCGACCGACTCGCGCAGCCAGGGCGAGAGCGTCCACGAGACGGTTGGCGGCAACCTGCCGCCGCTGCCGATGGTCGTCCTGATCGACGGCGGTACCGCCTCCGCGGCCGAGATCCTCACCGCGGCGCTGGCCGACAACGGCGACGCCGAGGTGGTCGGGACCCGCTCCTTTGGCAAGGGTGTCTTCCAGGAGGAGCGCGACCTTGCCAACGGCGGTGCCCTGAAGCTGACGGTGGGCGAGTACTTCACCCCCGACGGCGTCAACCTGGCCGAGAGCAAGGGGATCCACCCGGATGTGAAGGCGAACGGCGATCCGCGGACCAAAGCCGACGAGGCGCTGCGGCGATCGTTCGAGGTTCTCGCCGGCCAGGTCGACGGGTGAGCGGTCGCCGCCAGCGGGCCGCTCCGCGGCGTCGGGGCGGCCAGCCGCGAGCGCAGCGCCGCCAGCAGGCGCCGAAGGCGCGCGAGGCGGTCGAGACGCTGCTGCGCGAGCGGCTCGGCTACCGTGGCTTCCGGCCCAGCCTCGAGGTCGAGGCGAGCCGGGTCGCCGATGCGCTCGAGCGCGAGCCCGGGGCTCGGCGCGACCTGACCGCGCTGCAGACCTTCACCGTCGATCCGGCCACGGCACGCGATTTCGACGATGCCGTCTCCGCCCAGAGCGAGGGCGATGGCGCCCGCGTCTGGATCCACATCGCCGACGTGGCCGCGCACGTTCGACCGGGCACAGCGCTCGACCTCGAGGCCCGCCGCCGCGCCAACAGCACCTACGTTCCCGGCGCGGTCGAGCCGATGCTGCCGCACGCGCTCAGCAGCGACGCCTGCAGTCTCTCTCCGGGCGTCGACCGGCTGGCGGTCACCGCCGAGATCGAGCTAGGGCCCGGGGCCGAGGTGCGGCGGACTCGCTTCTACCGCAGCCGGATCCGCTCCGACGCCCGCCTCGACTACGACCAGCTCGACACGATCTTCGCCGGTCGGGCGGGGGCACCGGAGCCGGTCGCCGAACCACTCCAGGCAGCACGCGACGTCGCCGCCGCGCTCGACGAGCGACGCGGCCCCGGCAGCCTCGAGGTCGAATCCGTCGAGCCGGAGTTTCGCTTCGACAGGGCCGGCAACGTGATCGGCGCCGAAGGGATGCGCCAGACCGAGGCGCACCGGCTGATCGAGCGTTTGATGATCCTCACCAACGAACAGGTGGCGCAACTGCTCGAGCGCAAACGGGTGCCGGCGATCTACCGGGTCCACGAGCAGCCCGATCCAGCCCGGATCGAACGCCTGCTGGCGCAGCTGTCCGCGCTGGGCGTCCCGACGCCGCCGCTACGCCAGGGGCTCTCGCCCCGAGCGGCCGGCGAGATGGCCGCCGAGGCGAGCCGGCTTGTGCAGCGTGAGGCCAAACGGCGCGGGCACGGCCGCGAGGCGTATACCTCGCTTGTGCTCCGTTCCCTCAAGCAAGCCCAGTACAGCGAGCGCAACCGCGGCCACGCCGGCCTCGGCAGCGACGCCTACACCCACTTCACCTCGCCGATCCGCCGCTATCCCGACCTGATCGTGCACCGGGCGCTGCTGGCGACGCTGGGGGAGGGGGAGGAGGCGCCGCGGCTGGCCGAGGCGCGCGACGTGGCCGCCGACAGCTCGGCCCGTGAGCGCGAGTCGGCGAAGATCGAGCGCGAGGCCGACGACGTCTGCGCCGCCTACCTGCTCGAGCGGGAGCTCGGCGAGCGCGGGCTGGACGCCCGCTTCGAGGGCGAGATCTCCGGCGTGATTCGCGCTGGCGCCTTCGTCGGCTTCGGCGGCGAGCTCGGCGACGTCTACGAGGGCATGGTGCCGGCGCGAACCCTGCCCGGCGGGCGCTACGACCTCGACCGCGCCGAGGTAAAGCTGGAGACCAAGGGGTCGGGACCGACCTTCCGCCTCGGCGATCCGCTATCTGTGCGGGTTACCGGCGTCGACACGGCGCGTGGTCGGGTCGATCTGGAGTGCATCGATGGCTAAGAAGCAAAAGAAGAAACGCGAGCCGGCGTCCGGAGACGTTGTCACCAACCGCCGCGCCCGCCACAAATTCGAGTGGGTCGAGAAAATGGAGGCCGGGATCGTGCTCAGCGGCTCCGAGGTCAAGGCTCTGCGCAGCGGCCAGGCTCAGATGACCGACGCCTACGCGGTCGTCGACGGCGGCGAGGTCTGGCTCCGCAAGCTGCATATCCCGCCTTATGAGTTCTCCGCGGTCGACGCCCACGAAGCGGAGCGGCCGCGCAAGCTCTTGCTGCACCGCGCGGAAATCGAGCGCCTGGTCGGCAAAACCGCCCAGAAAGGGTTGACCCTGATTCCCACCCGCATCTACTTCAAGGGTCCGCGAGCCAAGGTCGAGCTGGCGCTGGCGCGCGGCAAGGAGGGGCAGGACCGCCGTCGGGAGATCGCCGACCGCGACGTCCGCCGTGAGGTCGAGCGCGAGTTCAAGGGGCGCATGCGTTGATGCGGCCACTGCGCTTGAAACTGCCGCATCACATGCAAGGATGCAGGGGAATGAGGATCAGAACGCTTTTCTCGACCTGCACTATTGGCCTCGTCTCCCTTGCCGTCGTGGCTCCGGCCCAGGCGCAGGCGGAGTCCTTTCCGCAAAAGGCGAGCGATTACGTCAGCGACCACACCGGCTACTTCGTCGCCGCCCTGGCCGTCGCGATCCTGCTGCTCCTGCTTGTCGTCAGCATCAGCCAGCGCCGCAGCAAGGCGAAGGCAGAGAAGGATTCCGCCGCGGGAGCGGCCGCCGTGCCGCCGCCAGCGGGTTCGGTACCGCCGCCGACCCCGGGGCTGGCGCCCGCGCCGGGCCCACCGCCTGCTGCCGCCGCAGCGACCGCGGAGATGCCGGCCGTGGCTCCCGTCGCACCCGTCGCTGCCCCGGCTCCGGTGCAACCGGTGAGCGCCAAGGACAAACGTCGCCAGGAACGCGACGCGAAGCGCGAGGCGCGGCGCCAGGAGGTCAAACGCCGCAAGGACGAACGCGTCGCCAAGCGGGCGTCGAAGCGCTACAAGCCATCTCCGGCCGAAAGCGCCGCGCAAGCGACCGCGGTGGCTGAGGCCAGCGCGCCGGCGGTCAAGCAGAAGAGCTTCTTCGGGATCAAGTACGGAGGCGGCAAGCAGAAGCGCGAGGCGGCGATCGCCGAGCAGCGACTCGCGGCTGCCCGGGCCGCCCGCGAGCGCGAGCAGGGGCAGGCGACCGGCAGCATGCCCGCGGTTCCGCGGCCGGCTGCCGTTCCGCCGCCTCCGAGCCCCGCCGATACCGCGGCGCTTCCCGCGGTGCCGCCGCCCGTCGGCAGCGTCCTGCCACCGGCCCCGTCCGAGTACGACCCGGTCGCCGCCGAACAGCGCGTGCGCGAAAAGGTCGAGCAGGTTCGCTTCGAGGAGCAGCGGATCCGCGCCGAGGCCGACCGCCGCCTGGCGGAGGCGGAACGACTCCAACAGCAGGCCCCGCCTGTAGTCGCGCCCCCGACGCCGGCAGCGGATCTGCGCAGCGCCGAGCAGATGATCGAAGCTGAAAGGAGCGCCCGCGAGCGTGAGATGGCCGCCGCGGAGGAGCGTCTGCGCGAGATCGACGAGCGGACCAAAGCCGCGGAACGTCGTGCCACCGAGGCCCAGCGCCTGGAGGCTCTCAAAGCCGAGGAAGACGCCCGCCAACAGCGGCTGGCGGAGATGCAGCGCAGCGTCGCCGAAGCCGAGGAGCGGGCGCGCGAGGCCGAGCGCCGCGCGATCGAGGCCGAGCAAGCGGTCGTCCGCTCCGTACAGGGCGGGGTTCCAGCCGGCGGCTTCTCGGCGCCAGCGCCTCCGGCTCCGTTTGCGGAGACGCCTGGCCCCGAGCCCGCGCCGCCCGCTCCGACGCCGCCCGCGCCGGCACCGGATCCCGGCCCGCCGCCTCCAGCGTCGCAGCCGACTCCACCTGCCCCCGATCCCGCTCCGCCGGTGCCGTCGCAGCCGCCCGGACCCCCGACCCCTCCGCCCGCGCCGGGGCCGCCGCCAGCGCCCACCCCAGCCCCCCAGCCGCCCGCGCCCGAGCCCTGGTCGCCGCCGCCCCCGTCACCCCTGGACCCCCCGCCGCCGCCCCCGGCGGCAGCGTCGGGTGCGCGGATCAACCTCAACTCCGTCACCTTCGAGCAGCTGCGGGCGAACGACCTCTCGGTCACCCAAGCGACCCGCCTGCTCGCCCATCGCGAGCGCATGGGCGGCTTCAAGTCAGTCGACGACCTCGACGGAGTCGACGGCTTCCCGCTCGAGGTACTCACCAGCCTCAAGGGCCGCGCGACCGTTTAGGCGGACGCCCCTCCCCCCAACTCGGGCCGTCAGGGAGGGTGGGCCACCCTCCTACCTTCGCTGGGCTATTCGCCTGGAGACTTGCCCGCCCGTCCGAAAGCGTCGGTGGTGCGAATAGCTAACGCCGCTCGTACGGAGGACGCCCCACCCACCCTTCGAGACCAGGATCGTCTCGAAGCCGACGACCAAGGGACGCCAGCTCTTTCGTGAGGTCGCGGTTGACCCCGCTATGCGGGGAAAAGTGCGACCTCACCTCGAGAGAGATGACTGACCTCATGAGAGATGACTGACCTCATGAGCTGACGGAACTTCGGCGCGGCTCGAGGGGAGGGGTTGGGGGTCTCTCGCGCGCGGCGGCGTTAGTTTTTCGCTTGCCCCTCCAAGAGAGCTGGCGTTGCTCCCGGGCGAAACCCAGCGAGCACGAGAGACCCCCAACCCCTCAGGCAAAGCCCCCCGAAGCTAGTCGTCACTCTCACACTTCTCCAGCAGCTTCAGCCAAATCTCGCTACGCGTGGGATAGGCCGCGATTGCGTGGCGCAGCCGCGGCAAGGGCACTTCGGCGACGATGGCGACGGTTGCGGCGTGGAGGAAGTCGGCGGTCTCGAAGCCGGTGAAGGTGGCGCCGACGATCGTCTTCCTCGCCTGATCGACGACGAGCCTGGAGGTGCCACCGGTGTCCTTGCCTTGGAAGCTGGCGCCGGGAGATCCATCGGTGGAGACGTCGACGGCGCGCGCCTCGATGCCCGCGTCGAGCGCCTGCTGCAGGGTCTTGCCGACCGCAGCGACCTGCGGGTCGGTGAAGGTGACCCGCGGCGAGCCGATCGCCTCGGCGACGGCCTCGACCGGCCGCCCGAGCAGGTTCTCGGCCGCGACCCAGGCCTGGTACTTGCCCATATGGGTGAACAGCGCCCGGCCGTTGACGTCGCCGATCGCGTGCAGCCAGTCGGTTCCCCTTACCTGCAGCCGGTCGTCGGTCTCGAGGAATCCATGCTCGCCAGGCTCGACGCCGGCCGCCTCGAGCCCAAGCTCGGCGGTGTGGGGGACCCGTCCGATCGCGACCAGGATCTCTTCGCCCTCGACGCTGCTGCCGTCGTCGAGCTCGACCAACACTCCGGCCCCGCCGGAGCTCACCCGCTTGGCCAGGACGCCGGTGCGGACGTCGACGCCGAACCGTTCATGCAGGGACGCCTGCACTTCTTCGCCCGCGAACGGCTCGTCGCGCCCGAGCAGGTGATCGTTGCCCTCGATCAGGGCTACCTTCGTTCCCAGCGAGGACCAGGCCAGCGAGAGCTCGCTGCCGACCGGACCGCCGCCGAGCACGATCATGCTGGTGGGAATTCGCCGCGAAGTGGTCGCCTGCCGGTTGTTCCAGGCCGAGACCGAGTCGAGACCATCGATCGGCGGCATCGCGGCACCGGAGCCGGTGGCGACGATCACCGCTTTGGCGGCGATCAGGAGGTCATCACCAACGACGATGCGCCGGGGTCCGTCGAAGCGCCCAGCGCCCCGGTACAGAGCGATATCGCGTTCTTCGAGCCAGGGCAGCTGAGTCGAGTCGTCGCGGTCGTGAATCACCTCGTCTCGGCGGTCGAGGATCGCCTGCGGGTCGAGTTTGCTGTTCTCGTCGACAGGCACCCCGGGTATCCGCCGCGCCTCGCCGAGGACGTCTGCCGGACGCAGCAACGCCTTCGAAGGCATGCAGGCGTAGTAGGAGCATTCGCCGCCCACCAGGTCTTTCTCGACCAAGGCGACCGACATCCCGGCGTCGGCCAGAAGGCCGGCGCAAACCTCGCCGGCGGGGCCGGCTCCGAGCACGATTGCGTCGTATTTGAACTCGCTCACAGGGCCACCATCCCCGACAACGTACAATTCCAAGCGAAGTTCGCACGGGGGCGACAGGCTTCGACGTGGTCGATTCGTGCGAGAGGTTGCAGGTCGAGGTTGTCGGAGGCCTCGTTAAACCCCGACACAAACCAATACGTGCGGACCATGAGTTCGCCCTCGCCGCTTAGTCAATAGCTAAGCGCTGTGAGAGTCGGTCCTCCCTTGCCCACGGGGAGGGGCGCCGGCTTCAGAAAGTGGGCTCACCCGATCGGATCGCCCCGTCCGTCAGGGGACATTTCAGAGGGCTTTGTCTCCCGTAGTGCCCGCCGACGCGGACCCCGGGAGCCGAGAATCAAGCGTCGGCTAAACCTGTAGACACCCTCGCGCCGCGTCCGCGGATCCGAGTTCGAATCTCGGCGCCTCCACTAAAGCGCAGGCCCAAACCCCGCCTCAGGGGTTTGGGCCTGGGCGCTGCCGGCATGTCTCGAGATTCTCGACGACGGCTGGCGCGGTTCCCAAAGCGAGCACGTCGTGAGCCTGCTTTCGGGGGTAATCGTCGCCTGTATGGGGGGAATTCGACGTTCTGGCTAACCCAGTGGCCAAAATAGGATCCACGATCCGGGCATCTCTCGCCCGAAGCGCAAAGCACTGGACGCCCGCGCCGCGCTTCGGGCCTTTGCCGCGGACTACCGGCGGCGTGAGGAGAACTTGGAGAAGACAGTGGAAGAGCTACGCGCGGACCGCGACCTGGCGATCCGGGAGGCCTACGACGGCGGGATGCCGATGCGGGAAATCGCCACGGTCTTGGAAATTTCCCACCAGCGGGTTTCGCAGATCATTCGCAGCGCGGAGCACTAGGGGCCCGGCGAGCCTCACGTCCGCGACTGGTGCACCGGACCGCTAGCCGCCGAGCCCGTCATCCTCCCGCTTGGTTGCCCGCAAAACCTCCAGCACCATCCGGCTCTCCTTGATGTTGCTGGCATAGCCTCGCAGCGTGCCGTTGGGCCGGACGATCGGGCCGGTCTCGGAGACGCAGCCCGCCCTTTCGAGGATTAGGACGTGGTAGCCCAGTGTGCTGGTGCTGGCGACGGGGATCGTTTCGCGGAGCTCCTCGAGCGTCTGCGCGTCAGCGATGGCGTTGAGCGCCCGAAGAATGCGGCGGCGAGGGGGACTGTCGAGGGCATGGCGCAGATGCGGCGCCAGCGCGGCCGAAAGATCAGCCTGCAAGTCGTGCTCGTCTTTGGGCAACGCGAAACCCTCCGCTCGGGGAATGAAAAACCCTGCTGTAAGAAGTGCGGCCGAACCTCCACAACCTTGGGTCGTTGGGGCAATCTCGTTCGACCGCTCAGGCATAGTTGCAGGAAATTGGCAAGCGCGCTAGCCAAATCTCGTAGGTGGGGGATTGAGGTCGACTCTATGAAATGGGTCCTTTAATTTTGAGGTCTTAGATGCGAACATATGTTCGTGTTCGCTTTGCTGAAAGACCGGCCCCCTCGAATGGGTCTTTCTGCGTGGCGACAGGGTGAATCGGCGCGTACCGGAAGACGGGTTGCGCGGCTTTCCTGCCCTGGCTTGAGTTCACCTCTATGGACGTGGGCCCGGGAGGCCAATTCCCTCCTATAGATGCCCCGGCGCAACGACCCTCAGATCGGCCTCGGCCGGGCAATCAGAAAACTTCGGACCGAGGTTGAGCTCAGCCAGGAGACGCTGGGACTGCGATCGGAGATCCATCCCACCTGGATCTCCCACATCGAGTCCGGCCGGATCAACCCGACCTGGGGCAATGTGAGGCGGATCGCGGCGGGCCTGAAGGTGCCGCTGCCGGAGCTGGCCGCCCTGGCTGAGGACTTCGAGCGCAAACACGGCTGAACCCGCTTTGCGTAAAGAACCCGCGTGTTTGGTCCGAACTCCTTGAGCTTAACTCTATACTCAGCCTCGCTATTTTGGGATCCCCGAAAGACCCCGGGATGGCAGGGGAGGACCGGCATGGTTTTGGCCGATGATGCCGGTCCTCCCAATTAAGGTGGGCGGGTGGACCGCTACGTCGCCTTCCTGCGGGGGATGAACCTCGGCAGGCGCCGGATCAAGAACCCAGAGCTGAAGGCCGAGTTCGAGAGCCTCGAGCTGATGGAGGTCGCGACCTTTCGCGCCAGCGGCAACGTCGTCTTCGGCATTGCGAACAAGGAGGCCAGGGCGAAGCTCACCGCGCGCATCGAAGCCGGGCTGCGGGACGGCCTCGGTTACGAGGTGCCGGTCTACCTGCGCAGCGTCGCCGAGGTGGCGAGGATCGCTGCCCAGAGGCCGTTCCCGCCCAAGGCCGTCAGCGACTCGAAGGGCAAGCTCCAGGTGACGGTGCTGCGGAAGAAGCCGAGCGCGGCGGTGACCAAGAATGTGCTCGCGCTGGGCAGCGAGGACGACCGGCTGGAGATCGTCGGAAGCGAGCTCTACTGGCTTCCGAGCGGCGGCACGATCGATTCTGATCTGGACCTGAAGGCGATCGAAACTTCCCTCGGCCCCGGCACTCAGCGGACGATGGGCACGATCGAGCAGATCGCCGCAAAACACTGCGCCTAAACGGGTTCCGCCGTGTCGGCGCGGGGCAGCGCCACGATTTCGATTTCCCGACTGACGGCGCCGATCTCCTCCGGCAGGGTGGAGAGCTGGACGTTCGCGACGAACTCGAGACGGCTTCCAAGCGGGCGGAAGAAGTTGTCGTAATGGGTGGGAACCACGGCCCGGGGCTGCAAGCGAGTGAGGATCCGGCGCCAGTAGGCGTCGGTGAAACTGCGCCCTGCGACTCCCGCCAGGAAGTAGTCGACGCCGCGGTCGCGGATGGCATCGTCGATCAGGTTGGCGCTGCCTTGGTGGTAGAAGCGGACGCCCGCGACCGCGATCGAGATGCCCCAGACCTGGCCGCAGCGGTAGGCGCCTGGGGAGAGTGCGTCGAGGTGCTCGCAGCTGAGTTCTCCGGCGTAGGGAACCGCCAGCCCCAGGAGCAGCTTCGAGTGCACGCTCGGCGTAAAGGAGACCTCGAAGGGTCCCAGTTCGTAGGTTCGGTACGGCTCGACCTCGACCGCCTGCTCGGCAAGCCCGTGCAGCGCCATCAGGTTGGCCAGGGAGCGTGATCCGTAGGCCTTGCAACGGTGGCGTCTGGCGATCGCCGGGGCGTCGACCGCGTGATCGAAGTGGGTGTGGCCGACCAGCACGCCCACGGTGTCGCCGTGCGCTCGGACGAAGCGGTCGAGCGCGGCCGGGGCGGGCCTGGCCGGGCGCCGCAAGACGAGGTCGCGGAAGGGGACGCGCGAGAGGTAGGGGTCGACGTAGATCGTCTTGCCCTCGTAGCTGAGCCGGTAGCCGGAGACGCCCAGCCATTCGACCTCCAGCCCGGGCGGCAGGGCGATCGGCCGCGCCTCGAGCTCCGCCAGCATCTGGGTGTCGGCGCGCTCGCTCGAGCGTCGCGTCGCCCGCGCCCTCGCCAGCTCTCCCAGGTGCCGCAACGGACCTGCCATCTCGGGAAGGCTACGCTCGGACGATGGCGATCGTCACCGCAACCTCCCTGGACGTCCACGTCGGCGGCAAGCTGCTGTTCGAGGACGTCGGCTTCAAGCTCGAGTCGCGCGATCGGATGACGCTCTCGGGCCGCAACGGCGCCGGCAAGTCGACGTTGCTGCGGGTGCTGGCCGGCGAGCTGGCCCCGGAATCGGGTTCGGTATCCCTGCAGCGCGGGTCGCGGCTGGCGCTGCACGACCAGCGGCCGCCGCGGGAATCGCGCCAAACCCTCGGCGAGTACGTCTACTCCGGCCGCGCCGACCTGATCGAGACCGAGGCCGAGCTGGCTCGGCTGGAGGAGCGGATGTCGGGCGGCGATGCCGGCGCGGAGACGCTGGCCAGCTACGCGGCGGCGCAGCAGCGCCTGGAAGCGGGCGGCGGCTACCGCTGGCGCGACCGCGTGCTCGAAGTCGTTCGCGGGCTCGGCTTCGACGCCGAGCAGACCGAGCGCCAGCTCACGACCTTCTCCGGTGGCGAGCTGACCCGGGCCTCGCTGGCGCGCGCGCTCTCCAGTGGCCCCGACCTGCTGCTGCTCGACGAGCCCACCAACCATCTGGACATCCCCTCCCTGGAGTGGCTCGAGGGCTATCTGGTCGACCTCGACGCGGCCGTCGTCCTGGTCGCCCACGACCGCTGGTTCCTGGAGGCGGTCGGGACCTCGGTGCTGGAGCTGGAGGCGCAGCGCGCCCGCTTCTTCGCCGGGCCCTGGCACGCCTGGCGCAAAGAGCAGGCGGCGCGGCAGATCGCGCTCGGCAAGGCGATCGATCGCCAGCAAGCCGAGATCGAGCGGATGGAGCGCTTCGTCGAGCGCTTCCGCTATAAGGCGACCAAGGCGAAACAGGCGCAGTCGCGGGTCAAGCAAATCGAGAAGAAGAAGCGCGACGGGCCCAGTGCCGAACGCCGCGACAACCGCCGCCTTCGCTTCTCCTTCAAAGCGCCGGAGCGACCCGGCCGGATCGTGCTCAAACTGGTCAACGGGACGATCGAGGTGCCGGGGCGCACCCTGCTCGCCGGCGCCGAGCTCGAAATAGAACGCGGCGAGCACGTGGTTCTGGTCGGCGCCAACGGCAGCGGCAAGACGACCCTGATCGAGACCCTCGCCGGCAGTCGCCCGCCCGCATCGGGCAGCGTCCGCAACGGCCACAACGTCAAGCTCGGTTACCTCTCCCAGCACGCCGACACCGCCGCCGGCACCGGCACCGTGCTCGACGCCGCCCAGCGCGAGACCGGGCTCGCCGGCCCAAAGGCGCGGGCGCTGCTCGGCGGCTTCCTCTTCTCCGGTGCCGACGCCGAGAAGCAGCTCGCCGACATCTCCGGCGGCGAGCAGCGGCGGCTCTCGCTGGCGATCCTGGTCGCCTCGGGGGCCAACGTGCTGATCCTCGACGAGCCCACCAACCATCTCGACATCGAGAGCCGCGAGGCGCTCGAGGACGCGCTGATGGAGTTCGAGGGCGCGATCGTCCTCGTCTCCCATGACCGCGCCCTGCTGGAGGCGGTCGGCAGCCGCACCCTGGTCTGCGAGGACGGCAAGCTGCGCAGCCACGACAGCGGTTGGGCCGAGTACCAGCGTCGGCGCGACGAACAGGCTTCCGCCGAGACCGCCGCGGCGAAGTCGACTAACGGCAAAGGTGGTGGCCGCTACAGCGCCACCAAGCCAGCGGAAAAGGCGGCCAAGAGGGTGGCACGACTGGAGCAGCGGATCGAGCGCGCCGAGGCGGAGCTGCGCGAGATCGAGGACGAGCTCGCCGATCCGGGCGCCTGGTCGAGCCCCGGCCGGGCCGAGCGCGCCGGCGAGCGCCACACCGAGGCGAAGCAGAAGCTCGAAGAGCTATACGGAGAATGGGAGGCGGCGCAAGCTCAGGCCGTCTGACCGGCGCATCCCGGCGTCCTCGGTCGCTTGTGTGCAGAGCACACGGTGCTCCCTGCGTCCTTGGCCTGGCTTGGTCAGTCGACCTGAGGGGCGAGTATGACTCTCCCGCCCTTGGCGGGCGCCAGGGTGATGTTGCGGACTCGGACCCGCTCGGGCTTGGGGTCGACGGCCCGCAGGTCGGCGTGCTCGACGAACTCGCGCAGGATCGTCCGCATCTCGTATTCGGCGAAGGCGGCGCCGATGCAGCGGCGCACGCCGCCGCCGAACGGGATCCATGCGTAGTTGTCGGCCTTGCCGTCGAGGAAGCGCTCGGGGCGGAACTCGCGCGGTTCGGGGAAGACGTCCTCGCGGTGGTGCAGGGCGGCGATCGCCGGCAGCACGAAAGTGCCGGCGGGGAGCTCGTAGCCGCCGATCGTCGCCGGCGCGGTCAGCCTGCGGGCGACGTCGACGATCACCGGGCGCGAGCGCAGCACCTCTTTGACGGTCGCGTTCAGGTAGTCCTCATCCTCCGCCGCCAGCGACTCGCGCAAGCGGGTGAGGATCTGGGGGTTGCGGACGAGACGCTCGACCGCCCAGGCAAGTCCGGTCGCGGTGGTCTCGTGGCCGGCGCCGAGCACGGTGATCATCTCGTCGCGCAGTTCTTCGTCGCTCATCTGCTCGCCCTCCTCGTCGCGGGCGCTGAGTAGCAGCGAGAGCACGTCGTCGCGCTGCTCGTGCCCCGGTTCGGCCCGTCGCAGGTGGATCTCCTCGTAGATGAAGCTGTCGAGCGCCTCGCGGGCGCGGACGAATTTGGCCCAGGGGCTGAGGCGTCCGTAGCTGCGGCGCAGGAAGGGATACCTGGTGATCGGGTCGACCCGGTGGGCGAACTCGTCGATCAGACGCTCGAAGCGGGCCAGCCGGGTCTCGTCGTGGACGCCGAAGACGGCGCGCATGATCACCGCCAGGGTGATCCGCTGGGTGTGCGTGCGAATCGCAAAGGGCTCTCCCACCGGCCAGCGCTCCATCTCGCGCCGGGTCATCTCGACGATCAGCTCGCCGTAGCGTTGAACGCGCTCGCCGTGGAAGGGCGGCAGCAGCAGTTTGCGCTGGCGCATGTGGGGGGCGTCGTCGAGGGTGAGGACCGAGTTCGGCCCCAGCGCGGGCTCCAGCACGGTCGCGTTCGCTTCACCCGCGTGGAAGACCGCGGGGTCGCCGGTGAAAACGGCTTTGACCAGTTCGGGCGCAGCGACGTAGACGACGCGCCCGTAATAAGGGAAGCGGATGGTGAAGATGTCGCCGTAGCGGCGCTGGTGGGCAGCGAGGAAGCCGAGCGGATCGCGGCCGTAGTTGAGCGCCTGTCCCAGAGCTGGGGTGCGCGGGCCCGGCGGGTAGGCGGTTGCGGCTCGAAGTGGCGGGTGGGGGAGGGTTGCCTGCTCCATCCAGCCGCAGTCTAGAGAAAACTGGCTGACTGGCCAGTTTCGGTCCTGGGCTAGAAGACGACCGTGCGCTCGCCGTCGACCAGGACCCGGTCGTCGAGGTGGGCCATCACCGCTCGGGCCAGCACCAGCCGCTCGATGTCGCGGCCGATCCGGACCAGGTCGGTGATCTCGTCGCTGTGGCTGACCCTGGTCACGTCCTGGTCGATGATCGGCCCGGCGTCGAGCTCGGCGGTGACGTAGTGAGCGGTGGCGCCGATCAGCTTCACCCCGCGCTCGTGGGCGCGGTGGTAGGGGTCGGCGCCGACGAAGGCGGGGAGGAAGCTGTGGTGGATGTTGATCGCCGGCGCTCCGAGCTGGGCGAGGAAGTCGTCGGAGAGGATCTGCATGTAGCGGGCGAGGACGAGCAGGTCGACCTCGCCGATCAACTCCAGCATCCGTCGCTCGGCGGCCCCGCGGTCGGCAGGGTCGACCGGTACGTGATGGAAAGGAAGACCGACCGCGGCCACCTGGGAGGCGTGGTCGGCGTGGTTGGAGATGACGGAGACCAGCTCACCGCCGAGCTCGTCGTTACGCCAGCGCCAGAGCAGGTCGGAGAGGCAGTGGTCTTCGCGCGAGACCATGAGCGCGACCTGCTTGCGGCGCCCCGACTCCGCGAAACGGTGGTCCATCTCGTAGGGCCCGGCGATCTCGACTTCGAAGCGACGCTCGAGCGCGGCCCGCCGCGTGGGTGAGACCGAGTCGAAGACCATCCGCATGAAAAAGCGGCCCTCGGCGGTCGAGTGCTGGTCGACGTCGACGATGTTGAGACCCGCCTCGGCGAGGAAGCCGCTCACGGTCGCGATCAACCCGGGGCGATCCGGGCAGGCGAGGAGCAGGCGCGAAGTGGGCTGGACGGTCACCGAGCGCATTCTGGCGGGTTTCGTCACAAGAGACCCTGTGTGATTGGGCGCACACATGAAAGCGCAAGATCCCTGCAACGGTTCAACGCTTGCTCATAAAGCGCTCACATATTGCCCTGCTCGCAATCGCCACCTTGGCCTTCCCCGCGGTCGCGCTTGCCACCACCGATCCCGGCGACGGCCACTTGAAGCCAGCCGTGGCTGATGCGGAGGTCGCCCCGCTCGCCTTGCAGGGCTCGACCGACGCCTTCCACCGCCTGGTCGCGAACGTCGCCGAGCGGATCCGCGTCGAGAAGGAAGAGCGTGCCGCGAAGAAAGCCCGCGAAGAGAGGGAAGCCTTCGAAGCGCTTCCCGGCGGCGTCTCGCTGGAGACGCTCGTGTCGATCGCCGAGTGCGAGTCCGGCGGCGACCCCACCGTCGTCTCCTCCGACGGCAGCTACCGCGGCAAATACCAGTTCGACTTCGGCACCTGGGAATCCGTCGGCGGCAGCGGCGATCCCGCGGTTGCTCCCGAGGTCGAGCAGGATTACCGAGCAGCTCTCCTTTACTCGCGCGCGGGCTCGAGTCCGTGGCCTGTCTGCGGCTGATCCGCAGCTGCTGAGCCAGCGCCGCCTCTCGGGGCCCGACCCCTGCCCTACGATCACGCCGATGCCCGAGGACAAAGTTCCAGCGCCCGATCCCGCGGGCCCCGCTCGAAAACCACCCAAAGAGGCGATCGAAGACGCCCAGGTCCGCGTCCCGACCCGCGGCAACCGGAAGCTGGAGAGCTTCCTCGCCGCTGTCAATTCGGACGAGCAGGTGCGGGCCTGGTGGTACATGGCCCAGGTTCACGCCGAGCGGCTCGGCATGTCCGACCACTCCTGGGTGCACATGCAGATCGTCCTCAACATCTCCCTGCGGCTGCTGCGCTTGCTGGTCAAGGCCGGCGTCGAGCCGGCGGTCGTCGCCGACCACGGCATGCGCGATCGTGACGCCGAGGTGATCGTCGCCGGCGGTGCCCTGCTGCACGACGTCGGGATGTCGATCCACCGGGCCGACCACGAGGCCTACTCGCTCTTCCTCGCCAACGGCGTCCTCGAGCGGTTGCTCGCCGACGCCTACAAGCAGCCCGAGCGAACCGTGATCGCCTCCGAGATCCTGCACGCGATCATCGGCCACCGGCGCCGCGGCGAGCCCTACACGCTGGAGGCCGGCGTCGTCCGGGTCGCCGATGCGCTCGACATGGCCCAGGGTCGGACCCGGATCCCGATCGAGGCCGGCCACGAGGGGATCCACTCGATTTCGGCCGCGGCGATCGACGAGGTGAGGATCGAGGCGGGGGAGGAGCGCCCGGTCCGGGTCGAGATCGAGCTGAACAACTCAGCCGGCATCTTTCAGGTCGACGACCTGCTGGCGACGAAGATCCGCGGTACTCCGCTCGAGGGCAAGCTCGAAGTCGTGGCGAAGATCGAGGGCGAGTCGGAGAAACGGTTGCTCAGCGGGTTCCGGTTGTCTTAGTGCGGCGGCGCTGCCGCCGCCGTGAGGAGGAAGCGGAGGTCGCTGGCCAGCGAATCCGGTTCGTCGTCGAGGTGGGACCAGGCGACCCGGGTGGTCCTGTAGCCAGCGGCGAGGAGCTTGCGGTCGCGAGTCTTGTCGGCGCGGAAGGCGGAACGGGTGCCGTGGGCCGACCAGCTGTCGAGCTCCGCGATCAGGTGCTGGTCGGGCCAGAGGCAGTCGACCTGAAAGCGGTCGGGGGCGACCGTGAGCCATACGTTCAGGTTGGGGCGGGGAAGGCGGTATCGGTCGAGGAAGCAGAGGAAGCGTTCCTCTAGGTCGCTTCTGGAGCGTCCGGTGTTCTTCTCCAGGCGCACCAAAGCGGCGCGTATCGCCCTGTTGCCACGGTGACTGGGGTAGCGGTCGAGGAGGTCGGGCAGCGAGCGCCTGTTGCGCAGCCGCAGGTATTCGGCCTGGCGCAACGCTGGCTCGACGGCGTCTGGCGAGTTGGCCGCCAGGTCGAAGAGCGTGCGAGGCACGGTCGTCACCGGGATGCCGCACTCGATCGTCATCTCGTCAGGTGGGAGGACCGCGTGGTGGGCCCGGATCGCGCCCCGTGACTTCGTCCGGCTGGGAGAGGTGACGTCGATCGCGCCGCCGTAGTGATCCCGAGCGCCCCACAGGGCTCCCGCCGACTGATGGCTCAAGACCGCGCCCGCTCCACAGGCGAGGACGGCGGCGATCCAGCGGCCACGTGGGGAGAGAACGGTGTGCCCCACCGCGTATACACCTCGATGGAGGGGATGCAGGCGCCCGGCTGCGACCGCACGCTCAATCGCCCCCGATCGAATTCCGAGCTCGAGCAGTTGCCGGCGGGCCACGACGCCGTGTTGAGACTCCGCGAGGAGCCAAATCGCTTCGTCTCTTCCTTGAGGTCGCGTTTCACCCCGCATACCGGGGTCAAGTGCTACCTCGCGGGGACTCACCCCCGCTTGCTAGGGCTAGCTGAAGCGTTCGAGGTCGGTGCGGCGGCGAGCCTTGCGCTTCTCCAATTTGCCTTGGAGCAGCGACATCGCGATGACCAGGATCGCGAAGAAGGCGATCACGCCGAAGCAGAAGAAGGTCACCATCTTGTCGTCGGTCGGGCCCATCAGGCCGACGCCGTTCTCGGCCAGCGCCGCCGGGGCGGCGAGGAGCATCAGGGCCCAGATCGAGAGCAGGGCTGCGACGGTGCGCTTCACGGCCGGAAATCTACCGCACCCGCCCGGCGCCGAGGTTGCAGGTGGGGACGGCCCTCATCGGGGCTTTGGGCCCCGCCCATAGGATGCGCCGCTATGTCGAGCCTCGAAGCGATCGTTCTCGGCCTCGTGCAGGGGCTGACCGAGTTCCTGCCGATCTCCTCCAGCGGCCACCTGCGGATCGTCCCGGCCTTCCTGGGCTGGGAAGACCCTGGGGCGGGATTCACCGCGGTGATCCAGCTCGGGACCATGGCCGCGGTGCTGATCTACTTTCGCGCCGACCTCTGGCGCATCGCGGCGGCGTGGCTGCGGGAACTGCGTACGCCGATCCCCCGCGCCAGCACCGACGCCAGGCTGGGCTGGTTCATCGTCCTCGGCACGATCCCGATCTCGATCTTCGGCATCGTCTTCAGCAGCCAGATCGAGTCGGGCGCTCGCGACCTCTACCTGATCGGCTCGGCGCTGATCCTCTTCTCCTTCGTGATGGTCCTCGCCGAGCACGTGGGAACGCGGAAACGGTTCCTGGATCAGATGAACGGGCGCGACGGGCTCTTCATCGGCTTCGCCCAGGCGCTGGCCCTGATCCCCGGCGTCTCGCGCTCGGGCGCGACGATCTCGGCCGGCCTCTTCCGCGGCTTCGACCGGGTCGCGGCGGCGCGCTACTCGTTCCTGCTCTCGATCCCCGCCGTCGTGCTCAGCGGCCTCTTCGAGCTGCGCAAGGTCGGCGAAGAGGGCAGCCCCGGCGCCGGGGCGACGGCGATCGCGACCCTGGTCGCTTTTGTCACCGGCTACGCCGCGATCGCCTGGCTGATCCGCTACCTGGGCACCCACAGCCTGCGCATCTTCGTCGTCTACCGAATCGCCCTCGGGGTGTTGGTCCTCGCCCTGGCCGCCGCTGGGACGATCAGCTGAGGCCAGATCGGCCGCAATTTCGGGGTGACAGGGCTGTGAAAATCCTGTGAACGCAGGGAGTTCGGGGTCTCCGTCTGCATACAATCCAGATGTCCTGCCGGCCCACCCCGAGTTTGCGCCGCCGGCGGTGACCCTCTCTCAAATATGAACCCACAGCAGACCAGGCTCGCGGTGATCGATTCCGACAGCGGTTTCGTCACCGTCCTTTCCAAGCGCGCGGAGGCGGCTGGCTGGCAATTGCGCCTGGCGACGGGGGCCGTGCCGCCGGAGGAACTGGTGGCGATGAAGCTGAACGCGCTGCTGGTCGACCCGGCGCTGCTCGGCGACGACGCCTGGGGTTACCTGGAGCGGGTCTGCGGCGCCTTCCCCGACCTCGGCGTGGTCGTCTGTACCGGCCGCTCGACCGTGGCCCAGCGGGTGCGGGGCCTGCGGCTCGGAGTCGACGACTGGATCACCAAGCCCTGCCACCCGGAGGAGGCGATGGCCCGGATCGAAGCGACCTCGCGCCGCCACCGTCGTGGCCGCCGCGAGGTCGAGAACGGCCCGATCGTGACCGCTGAGCTGGAGATTCGCAGCGACCAGTTCCAGGCCTTCGTCGGCGGCACCAGCCTCGACCTGACCCGTCGCGAGTTCGAGCTCCTCCACCTGCTCGCGGAGGCCAAAGGACAGGTGCTCGAGCGCGAGACCATCTACCAGCGGGTCTGGGGATATGCGATGGCCCACGGCGATCGTTCGGTCGATGTCTTCATCCGCAAGCTGCGCCAGAAGCTGGAGCGGCAGTCCCCCAACTGGGGCTACATCCACACGCACTTCGGCGTCGGCTATCGCTTCGACCCCGAACCGGCCGGGATCGTCAAGGAGGAGCTGCGCCCCGCCAAGCCAGACTCGGCACCGCAGTCAGAGCCAGCTTCACAGGTCGTTCACAGCAGTTTCACGCCGGGATAACCGGCGTCCACACCCACCCCGCCATGCTCAGCAACCATGGCGATGGGAACCGGGCAATCTTCGCGGATTTCGGCCGGACGCCTGGAGATCAGGCCGGAGGAGCACGCGGCGCTGGTTGACGGGCGGCCGCTGAGCCTGACCGTGCGCGAGTTGCAGTTGCTGGTCACCCTGGCCGAGCACCCGCAGCGGATCATGACCCGCGAGGAGCTCTTCGCCGAGGTCTGGGCGAGCCAGCCCCGGCGCGAGGACCGCTCGGTCGACGTCTACGTCAGTCGTCTGCGGGCGAAGCTGGGGGAGGCACTGCCCGAGGCACAGCTGATCCACACGCACAACGGGATCGGCTACCGGTTCTCGCCCGATGGCTAGTGCCCATGCCCCGGTCCAGGGCTCTTTTACATCTTTTTCACATCTTCGACACATGCAGGTAACAAGGTCCCGGGTGGCCGCTGCGAGTGTCCCGCGCGCCCGGCCAAGAAGGCCGGTTGTTTTGAGTGAACCAACAAGAAGGAGACAGAGTGACTAGCTCTAAGTGGCTCGTGGTCATCGTTTCCGCAGCCGTCCTGGCTCTAGGGATGGCGGCGTGCGGCAGCAGTGACGACAGTTCGAGCGGCAGCAGCGGAGGCGAAGACCTGTCGGGCTCGGTCCGTATCGATGGATCAAGCACCGTGGCCCCACTGACCGAAGCGGTCGCCGAGGAATTCATGGCCGAAAACTCCGGCGTCCGGGTGACGGTCGGGACGTCGGGCACCGGCGGTGGTTTCGAAAAATTCTGCGCTGGTGAGACCGACATCAGTGACGCCTCACGCGCGATCGAGCCCGAAGAGGAAGAACTCTGTGAGAAAGACGGGGTCGGCTTCCAGGAGGTTCATGTCGCGACCGACGCGCTGACCGTGATGATCAACAACGAGAATCCGGTCTCCTGTCTCACCGTTGATCAGCTGGCCGCTGTATGGGGCCCCGACTCGAAGATCTCCAACTGGAGTGAAATTCCCGGTCTCAAAGAGGACTTCGACGAGACCCTCGCACTGTTCGGGCCTGGCACCGACTCCGGCACCTTCGACTACTTCACCGAATCGATCAATGGTGAGGAGGGCGTCACCCGCAAGGACTACAACAACGTCGGCGAGGATGACAATGCCACCGTCAAAGGCGTCGAGGGCTCGCCCGGCGGCATGGGTTACGCCGGCTTCTCCTTCTACCAGGAGAACGAAGACAAACTGAAAGCGCTGGAAGTCGACAACGGCAAAGGCTGTGTGCCGCCGTCGGTCGAAACCGCTCAGGAAGGTGAATACGCCCCCCTGAGCCGCCCGCTGTTCATGTATCCCAGCGAGCAGGCCCTGAAAAAGCCCGAGGTTAAAGCGTTCATTGCCTACTACCTTGAAAACGTCGGTTCGGTGGCTGAAGCCCTCGGATTCGTGCCGCTGACCGAAGAACAGCTCGAAGAATCGGAAGCGGCCGCCGCCAAAATCGGCGCCTAAGGCTCACAACCGCTCTGATGAGCCCAGGAACCACGATCGCGAAAGAGCCGGCGGGGGGACCCCCCCGCCGGCTCCAGGCGCAGAACAAGCGCTATGGCGAGAAGGCGATCCAGTGGGTTCTGGCATTTTGCGCTTTTCTCTCCGTCCTCACCACGACCGCGATCCTGGTCTCGCTGCTGATCCCGACGATCGACTTCTTCGAGATCGTCCCGGTCGACAAGTTCCTTTTCGGCACCGATTGGACCCCGCAGTTCGAGCCGCCCAGCTTCGGCGTCTTGCCGATCGTCGTCGGCACCCTCAGCGTCACCCTCTGGGCGATGCTGTTCGCGATCCCGATCGGCCTCGGCTCGGCGATCTACCTAAGTGAGTACGCCTCGCCCCGGGTTCGCAAGACCCTGAAGCCGGCGTTGGAGATCCTGGCCGGCATCCCCACCGTCGCAATCGGCTTCTTCGCGGTCAGCTTCATCCTGCCGGAGATCATCGTCCCGCTCTGGCCGGGCGAGTTCCTCGGCGGCGCCACCGGCAAACCCTTCATGGCACTCGCGGCTGGACTCGGCATCGGCCTGATGGTCGTGCCGATCATTGCTTCGATCTCCGAGGACGCGATGTCTGCCGTGCCCCGCGGTCTGCGCGAAGGCGCCTACGCGCTTGGTGCCACCAAGGCAAAGGTGGCAATCCGGGTCGTCTTCCCGGCAGCGCTCTCGGGCATCGTCGCCTCGATTGTGCTGGCGATCTCCCGCGCTCTCGGCGAGACGATGATCGTCGTCCTCGCCGCCGGCTCGACGCCTCAGCTCACCTTCAACCCGTTGGAAGCGATCCAGGCGATGACGTCCTACATCGCGACCACTGCGACCGGCGACATCTCGACTGGATCGGTCGATTACAAATCGGTCTTCGCCGTCGGCTCCGTTCTCTTCGTGATGACCCTGATCATGAACGTGATCAGCATCAGGCTCGTCCGCAAGTACCGCGAGGTCTACGACTGATGGCCGGCATCGACGCGGGGGCTCCCCGCAACCGCCTCGCGGTCGCCGGCGCTCGGGCGACCACGGAAGCAATGCTGCGCGACCAGCCGCGGCGCGACGTGATTCGCAACACCGTCTTCGCCGGGCTGTTGCTGCTCGCGGTCGTGATCGCCCTGGCGGGGCTGCTCGCCCTGCTAATCCAGGCCTTCATCAAAGGTTCCTCGGCGCTCAGCCTCGATTTGATCACCAACCCGCCATCGACGGCATTTCCCGAGAAAGCGGGCTATCGCCCGGCGATCATCGGCTCGCTGCAGCTGATCGCCGGCGTGATCCTGTTCGTGGTCCCGGTTGGAATCGGGGCGGCGCTCTACCTCGAGGAGTACGCCGACAAGACGCGCTGGTGGAACAAGCTGATCGAGGTCAACATCCAGAACCTCGCCGCCGTTCCCTCGATCATCTACGGCATCCTCGGCCTGGCCTTCATCGTCCGCGGACCACTCGACCTCGGCTTCATCCTCGCCGCCGGCTCGCTGACGCTGGCGCTACTGGTGCTGCCGATGGTGATCATCGCCGCCCGCGAGGCGATCCGCGCCGTCCCCGATTCGATCCGCCAAGGCTCGCTTGCGCTCGGTGCGACCCAGTGGCAGACGATTCGCACCCAGGTCCTGCCTGCATCGATTCCGGGGATCGCAACCGGCGTCATCCTCGCCGTCTCCCGCGCCCTCGGTGAGACGGCACCGCTGCTGCTGGTTGGCGCAACCGTGTTCGTCACCTTCGACCCGACTCCGTTTGGCAGCGACGGCTACTCGGCGATGCCGGTCCAGATCTTCAACTACGCGCTGCGCCCCCAGGAGGAGTTCCAGGCCCTGGCGGCGGCGGGGATCCTTCTGATGCTGGTCGTCCTGCTCGCAATGAACTCCTTTGCGATCTGGCTACGAAATCGTTACGAGAGAAGGTGGTAGGTGATCTACTGTGAGCGAGAAGATGACGCAGGACGATAGGCCCCAGGAGGGTACGGAAGCGCGTGAGGACGCATCGACGCGAGCGAACATCGCCGTCCGTCCTGACGAGTTCCAGCAAAAGCGCTACAGCGGCGCGCGTGAAAAGGTCTTCGAGTTGAAGGGCGTCGACGTTCTCTACAGCGGCACCGCCGCGGTCAAGGGCATCTCCATGGACATCCATCGCAACGATGTCACCGCCATGATCGGCCCCTCCGGTTGCGGCAAGAGCACCCTGCTTCGTTGCCTCAACAGGATGAACGACCTGATCCCGAACGCCGAAGTCGAGGGCGAGCTGCTCTACCACGGGGAGGATCTATACGGACCATCAGTGGACCCGGTGCAGGTGCGAAAGATGATCGGGATGGTCTTCCAGAAACCAAATCCGTTCCCGAAGTCGATCTACGACAACGTCGCCTTCGGCCCCCGCATACTCGGCAACAAGGAGGGCCTCGATGCGAAGGTCGAGAAGGCCCTGCGTGGCGCGGCGCTCTGGGACGAGGTTAAAGACAGGCTCGCCGACAACGCCTTCGGCCTCTCGGGAGGACAGCAGCAGCGGCTCTGCATAGCCCGCTGCATCGCCGTCGAGCCGGACGTGATCCTGATGGACGAGCCCTGCTCGGCCCTCGATCCGATCTCCACCGGGAAAATCGAGGACTTGATGACCGAGCTTAAGGACGAGTTCTCGATCGTCATCGTCACCCACAACATGCAGCAGGCGGCGCGGGTCTCGGATCGCACCGCGTTCCTGATCACCGAGCTCGGCGCCGACGAGCAAAACCGCTGGGGCCGGCTGGTCGAGTACGACGAGACCGAGAAGATCTTTACCAACCCAGAGAACAAGCGCACCGAGGACTACGTGTCCGGGAAAGTCGGCTGATGCCCGAGGGCGTCCGCATCCAGTACCAGGATGAACTCTCGACGCTCGAGAACAGCGCGCTAGGCGGCCTCGACCTCGTCAACGACGCCCTGGCCCGGACCCTGGAGGCGATCGAGCACCAGGACATCGAGCTGGCCCAGCTGGTCGTCGCGGATGATGACCGCATCGACGGCCGCTACCTCGAGGTCCACCAGAGCCTGATCGCGTTGCTGGCGACGCAGTCTCCGGTGGCGACCGACCTGCGCCTGATCGCCTCGCTGCTGCACGTGCTGAAGAACATCGAGCGGATGGGCGACCAGTGCGTGAACATCTGCAAGGTCATCCCACTCTCGGGCAACGAGCCGCCGGCCGACGAGGAGATGGTGAAGATGATCCTGACGATGGGCCGGCAGACCCGGACCCTGATCGTGCAGGCCAAGCGGGCTTTCCTCGAACGCGACGTCGAGCAAGCGCGAGACCTGGTCCGCCAGGACGACGTCGTCGACAACCTCAATCGCGAATGCTTCCACCACGCGCTGGAGATCGGCGATGACACCGACCGCCGCGAGTGGGCGATGACGATGCTGCTGACGGCGCGGGCGATCGAGCGGATCGCCGACAACGCTGTCGACATCGGCGAGCAGGTCGCCTTCGTCGTTACCGGATTGTTCCGCGAGTTCGAGGACGCCTCGCACCCCGCGTAGGAAAGGTCCCGCGCCGCTGGGCGTGTGAGATCCGGGGCGTTTGGGAAGATGGAGGAGACGCCCTGATGCTCTGCGCAGCGATAGATATCGGCTCCAACACGACCCGCGTGCTCGTCGCCGAGCCGGTTGACGGGCAGCTGAAGAAGGTGATGGAGCAGCGCGCCTACACGCGGATCAACAGCGCTCTCGGCAAGAAGGGCGAGATTCTTCCGGCCAAGATCGACGAGGTCGCCGAGTTGGTCGCCACCCAGGTGCGGCTCGCGCGTGAGCTCGGGGCCGAACGGATTCGCGCGGTCGCCACTGCCGCGATCCGCGATGCCAAGAACGGCGAGGAGGTTGCGCGGGCGATCGAGGAGACCTCGGGGATACCGGTCGACATCCTCAGTGAGGAGGAGGAGGGCCGGCTCGCCTTCCTCGGCGCCACCAAGGGCCTCGGCCACCCGGTCGAGGGCAAGATCGGCGTCGTCGACGTCGGCGGCGGCTCGACCGAGGTGATCGTCGGCACGGTTGCCGGCGGGGTCGAGAAGGTGCGCTCCTGGAGCGTCGGCTCCGGCGCCCTCGCCGAGGAGCTGATCAGCTCCGACCCGCCCTCCGCGGCTGAGATCCGCAAGGTTCGCGACCGCATCGACGACATCTTCGAGGGGGTCGAGTTCGAGCACCCCGCCCAGGCCGTAGCCGTCGGCGGCAGCGCCACCTCATTGCGCCGTCTGGTCGGCACCGTGCTCGAGTACGAGACCCTCGAGCGAGGGATCCGCGTCCTCTGCGGCGACCCCGCCGCCGACGTCGCCCGCCGCTTCGAGCTCGACCCCGTCCGCGTCCGCATCCTCACCACCGGCGTCCTCCTGCTGGAGAAGGTCTCCGACCTGCTCGGACAGCCGCTGCAGATCGGCAAGGGCGGCCTCCGCGAGGGGATCATCCTCGACCTTCTCAACGGCAGCGCCAACGGCCACTCGCCCGAGCGCCTCGCCGCCTAGCCCCTCGCCAGCTCTCTGAGACGGGGAGTCCGGGCAGGACTTTCACTTAACTTTTCCAGCCTCGTCTAGCGACCGCTCCGAGCAGGCTTTTCAGGGACAAAGTACAAGACGCTCCATCCCTCCTCGCAGCAGCCGTCGTCCCTTGGTCGGTCACGGGAAGTTCACACGAGCTTGGCGGGACTTTCACATGTTTTCGCTGCAAATCGCGAATTCTGTAGTGACCGAAATTGATTGAGCCAGGGAGACACCGATGACTTCCCGAGTTGACATGCATTGCCATTCCACCGCCTCCCAGCTTTCCCGGCTGGGGGTTCAGCGCTCGCTCGGGTTGCCCGAGTGCGCGACGCCTCCGCAGGAGGTCTACGAGTTGGCCAAGCGGCGGGGGATGGACTTCGTGACGATTACCGATCACGACACGATCAGCGGCTGCTTGGAGCTGGCAGACCGTCCCGACACCTTCGTCTCCGAGGAGCTGACCGCCCGTTTCGCCGGCGAGCCCCAGGCGGTTCACGTCCTCTGTTACGGGATCACCCCCGGAGACCACGAGTGGCTACAGGCACATGCCGGCGACGTCGAAGCCTGCGCCGCGTACCTGCGCGAGAACGAGATCACCAGCGCACTCGCGCACCCTTTCTTCGACGTTGGAGCGCCGCTGACCAGGCGCCACCGGCGTCGCCTGGCGGAGCTGTTCCCGATCTGGGAGGTCCGCAACGGGTCCCGGGCCGCCGAGCTGAACATGCCCGCCGTCGTCTATGTGGAGACCAACGACGGCACCGGCATCGGCGGTTCCGACGACCATGCCGGCGTCGACATCGGCCGCACCTTCACCGAGGCGCCCGCTGCCAGCACGCCGGAAGAGTTTCTGCACCATCTCCGCGCCGGCGAGGCCGAGGCGGGGGGGAGCCAGGGCAGCGCCGCGAAGTGGGCCCACGCGGCGATGGCGCTGGCGACCCGCGCCCTCGGCGAAGAGGCGGAGTGCATGCCGGGCGGCCGCACTCCCGACCCCGGGGCGGTCCTGAAGATGGCCGAAAGAGTCATTCGCGAGGGGGCTGCCCGCGAGGGCAAGGTGGCGACCGACATCGGTCCCGACGACGCCCGCTGCCTGCTCGAGTCCTGGCTCGGCAGCGTCGGCCTCGACCTCCGCGGCCCCGAGCTGATCGCCCACCTCCAGGCCGACGAGTTCTCGCACTCGGGGCTCTACCGCCGCGCCCGCCGCTCCCACGACCGACGCCTGCGCGGCGCCGTCGAGGAGGGCGCCGCCGCGGTCGCCGCCGGCGACTTTCCGACCGCGATGAACGGGATCTTCGAGGCGCTGCTGCCGGCGCTTCCCTACGCGCCGGCCACCGCCTTCCTCGGCGCCGAGGTGGGCCGCCTGCGCAACCGCTCCGACGAGCCGCGCCGGGTTGCCGTGATCGTCGACGGGATCGGCTCGATGCACGGCGTCACCCACACGATCGAGCAGATCCGCGAGCGCGGCGTACCCGGTTTCGAGGTCGACGTGGTCGGCACCGATCCCGGCGTCGATCGCCGCCTGCCCGCCGCCACCGAGCTCGAGATCCCCTTCTACCTGGGGATGAAGCTGGGGGTTCCCGGCTTGCCGGACCTGGTCGAGACCCTCACCGAAGGCGATTACGACCTCGTTCACGTCACCGCCCCCGGGCCCGCGGGGATCGCCGCGACCCTGCTCAGCCGCGTCACCGGGCTACCGTTGCTGGCCAGTTACCACACCGAGCTCGCCTCCTACGCGGGGCTGCGGAGCGGGGATGGCGGCATCGAGGCAATAGCCCGCGGCGCCCTCGGCGCCTTCTACGGTGTCCCCGGGATCGTGCTCTCGCCGAGCCCCGCGGCCGATTCCTCGCTGACAGGGCTGGGCCTTGACCCGGCCAGGGTGCGGCGCTGGGAGCGCGGCGTCGACCTCGACCGCTTCGACCCGACGAAGGCCCGCCGCGACGACTACCCGGGGGAGATCAAGGTCCTCTACGCCGGCCGCCTCACCCGCGAGAAGGGCGTCGACCTGCTGGCCGAGAGCTTCCTGCGGGCGCAGCGCGCGGACCCGCGCCTGCACCTGCTGCTGGCCGGCGGTGGTCCCGAGGAGGGCGAGCTGCGCGAGCGGCTCGGCGAGCGCGCGACCTTTCTCGGTTGGCTCGGCGGCGAGGACCTGGCACGGGCCTACGCCAGCGCCGACGTCTTTCTCTTCGCCAGCAGCACCGACACCTATGGCCAGGTGATCCTCGAGGCGGCGGCGAGCGGCCTGCCGGTGGTTGCCGTCGCCGAGGGCGGCCCGGCGGCGCTGGTCGAGAACCGTCACACCGGCCTGCTCTGCAGGCCCGATCCCGACCACCTGGCGGGAGCGCTGCTCCAGCTCGCCTCCTCGCCGCTGCTGCGCAGCCATCTCGGCGCCAGCGGCGCCGTCGCCGCCCGCGGGCGGACCTGGGAGCGCTCGATGGAGCAGCTCGGCGCCGGCTACGAGCGCCTGCTGGCGACCGAGGTCGCGGCGGTCGAGCAGCACTTCGTCCAGGCCGCCTGAGGCGGGCTGAGTGGAGGCTCCCCCGCAGTACGATGCGACGATCGACGACTCGGCTCTCTACTTCAACCGCGAGCTCTCCTGGCTGGAGTTCAACCAGCGGGTCCTCGAGCTGGCCGAGGACCCCGAGGTGCCGTTGCTGGAGCGCCTGCGCTTCTGCGGCATCTATGCCTCCAACCTCGACGAGTTCTTCATGGTCCGCGTCGCCGGCCTCTTCGACCAGCTCGACGCCGGGATCGATGCCCGCGGCCCCGACGGGCTGGCGCCCAGCGGTCAGATCGACCGCATCCAGACCCGCGTGCTGGAGCTCGACCGCCGCCTGCACGCCTGTTTCGACGGTGTTCTGCGGCCGGCGCTCGACGAGCAGGGGATCAGGATCGTCTCGCTCGAGACCGCGACCGAGGCCGAGCGGCGCGATATCGACACCCGCTTCCACGAGCAGGTCTTCCCGGCGCTGACGCCGCTGGTGATCGGGCTCGGCCGTCCCTTTCCTTACATCTCCAACCTCTCGCTCAGCCTCGGCGTGCTGCTGCGCGACCCCGAGAGCGGGGTCGAGATCATCGCCCGGGTCAAGGTCCCGAAGGAGCTGCTCGGCCGCTTCCTGCCGGTCGGCGAGGACGGCATGGCCTTCGTGCCGCTGGAGGAGGTGATCGCCGCCAACCTCGACGCGCTCTTCCCGGGCACCGAGGTCGTCGAGCACGGCTACTTCCGGGTCACCCGCGACGCTGACTTCACCGTCTCCGACGAGGCCGACGACCTCTTGCAGGCGGTCCAGGACGAGATTCGCCGTCGCCGCTTCGGCGAGGTGGTGCGGCTCGAGGTGGCGGCCGGGATGAATCCGAAGCTGCGCCAGCAGCTGATCGGCGCGCTGCGCCTGGAAGACCGCGAGGTCTACGACATCGACGGGTTGATCGACCTCGGCGACATCGGCACGATCGCCGACATCCCCGGCCACGCCGAGCTGCGCTACTCGCCCTGGTCGCCGGTCACCCAGCCGCGCTTGCAGGGGGAGGACGACGAGCCGGTCGACATGTTCGCCGAGATCCGCCAGCGCGACCTGCTGGTCCACCATCCCTACGACTCCTTCGCGACCTCGGTCGAGCGCTTCGTCGCCCAGGCCGTAGCCGACCCCGACGTGCTGGCTATCAAGCACACCGTCTACCGCACCAGCGACGACTCGCCGCTGGTCCCGTCGCTGATTCGCGCCTCCGAACGCGGCAAGCAGGCGGTTTGCATGGTCGAGCTGAAAGCGCGCTTCGACGAGGAGGCGAACATTCACTGGGCGAAGTCGCTGGAGGAGGCGGGGGTCCACGTCGTCTACGGGATCCCGGGGCTGAAGACCCACGTCAAGGCGATCCTCGTCGCCCGTCGCGAGGGCGAGCGGGTGCGCGAGTACGTCCACATCGGAACCGGTAACTACCACCCGAAGACGGCCCGGCTCTACACCGACTTCGGCCTCTTCACGGCCGACCCCGACGTCGGCGCCGACGTCGCCGAGATGTTCAACTTCCTGACCGGCTACGGGCGACCGGCCATGTATCGCAAAATGCTGGTCTCGCCGACCACCATGCGCGACGGCATCATCGAGGAGATCGAGAGCACCGTTGCCGCCCACGAAGCTGGGCAGAAGGCGCGGATCGCGCTGAAGATGAACTCGCTCGTCGACGCGGGCTGTATCCGCGCGCTCTACGCGGCTTCCAAAGCCGGCGTCACCGTCGACCTCAACGTGCGCGGGATCTGCTGTCTGCGGCCCGGCGTGCCGGGGGTCTCGGAGAACATCCGCGTCGTCTCGATCGTCGGTCGCTTCCTCGAGCACTCGCGCGTCTACGCTTTCCAGCGCGGCGATGAGACCAGGGTAATGATGGGCTCCGCCGACCTGATGCCGCGCAACCTCGACAGCCGCGTCGAGCTGGTGGCTCCGGTCGAGGACGAGGAGCTGAAGGCGGAGATGCTCGACGTGCTCGAACGCTGCTTCGCCGACAACACCAACTCCTGGGAGCTTGGCGAGGATGGTCGTTGGGTCCGCAACGCCGTTCCGGAGGGTGAGCGGCGCAGCGTTCAGACGGAGCTGCGCGAACGCTACGCGGCCCGTGCCGCCGAGCAGCTCGCCGCTTCCGCGGGCTGAGGCGCGGGGCGCCTGCGCCGCCACTAGGATGGCGGCCAGTGGTGCGCTTCTCGCTCCTTCCCCGTGATCGGACGTTCTTTGACCTCTTCATCGAAGCGGGCCAGAACAACGTCCACGCCTCGCGCCTGCTCGACAAGATGATGAACACGTGGCCCGAGGACGACGGCCTGCTCAGTGAGATAGTCGCGGCCGAGCAGGAGGGCGATCGGATCACTCACGACATCGTCAAACGGCTCAACTCGACCTTCGTCACGCCGATCGATCGCGAGGACATCTACGGCCTCGCCACCCAGATGGACGACATCGTCGACTTCGCCGAGGAGGCCGCCGACTTCCTCGGCCTCTACAAGATCGAGGCGCCGATGGAGCAGGCGACGGCGCTGACCAAGGTCCTCGTCGCCTCCTGCGAACAGCTCGCCGCCGGGCTCGAGCACCTGCCGGAGTTCAAGGACCTCGACAAGTACTGGATCGAGATCCACCGGCTCGAGAACGAGGGCGACCGGATCTCTCGCGACGCCGTCGCCTCGCTCTTCTCCAACGGGATCGACCCGATGGTGGTGATCCGTTGGAAGGACATGTTCGCGGTGCTCGAGGAGGCGATCGACGCGACCGAGACCGCGGCCCAGATCCTCGAGGGCATCGTCATCAAGAACTCGTGACGGGGCCAGACGTCGCCAGGCTGTGTCCTCGGTCGCTCGCCTTCGGGTCACGCACTGATGTGCGCTCCCCTCGTCTCGCTCCCTGCGTCCTTGCCTGGCGACGTCTGGCCCTCGTCACGGAGCGGGGTCAGGGCCTGTGAGCTCCGACGTCATTCTCGTGATCGTCGTCTGCACGGCCCTCGCTTTCGACTTCACCAACGGCTTCCACGACACCGCCAACGTGGTGGCGACCTCGATTTCGACCGGGGCGGCGCGGCCGCAGGTGGCGATCGGAATGGCGGCGCTGCTGAATTTCGTCGGCGCTTTCATCTCGATCTCGGTTGCGGCGACCGTCGCCAACGATGTCGTCAACGCCGACGTGATCACGCCGACGATCGTCTTCGCGGGCTTGATCGGAGCGATCACCTGGAACCTGATCACCTGGTGGTTCGGACTGCCTTCGAGCTCCTCGCACGCGCTGATCGGCGGCGTCGTCGGCTCCGCCGTCGCGGCGGTCGGGTTCGACGCGGTGATCGCCGAAGGCCTGGTCGGCAAAGTTCTCGTCCCGGCCGTGGTCGCTCCGGTCCTCGCCTTTCTCGTCGCCGGGCTCTCGATCGGGATCGTCTACCGGGTCGTCGGCAATCAGCGCCCGGGAATCGTCAGCCGCGGCTTCAAGCACGGTCAGGTCCTCTCCGGCAGCCTGCTGGCGCTGGCCCACGGGACCAATGACGCCCAGAAGACGATGGGCATCATCACCCTCGCCCTGATCGCCAACGGCAGCCTCGGGGCCGATGCCGACCCGCCCTTCTGGGTGATCTTCAGCGCCGCCGCCGCGATCGCCCTCGGCACCTACAGCGGTGGCTGGCGGATCATCAAAACCACCGGCACGCGGATCATCAAGATGGATGCCGCCCAGGGCTTCTCGGCGCAGGGGGCCGGCGCAGCCGTGATCCTCGCCTCGACCCACTTCGGCTTCCCGCTCTCGACCACCCACGTGATCAACGGCGGCGTGATGGGCGCCGGGGCCGCCAAGCGGGTCTCGGCGGTGCGCTGGGGGGTTGCCGGAAACATCGTCACGGCCTGGCTGCTGACCCTGCCCGCGGCGGCCGCGATCGGCGCGCTCGTCTACGGCTTCACGCGGATCTTCGGCACCGGCGCGCTGGGGCCGGTGCTGGTGACCCTGATGGCGCTCTCGCTGATCGCCGTGCTCTTCGCGCGGCGGGCGCGCGAGGGGGCGCCGGTGCCGGCCTCGGGCGCATGATCCTCGCCAGCCTGGTCGAGGGCAAAGCACTCTGGGAGACGGTCGCCGCTTCGGTCGTCGCCGGCATCGGCGTCACCTTCGCCTTCTCGGTGGCGATCCGGGGGGTCGGCAGGTTTGCCGACCTCAGCCGCGAGGAGCGACCGCTCGCCGCCGCCGGCTCGCTCGCCGTAGCCGCCGTTGCCCTCGCCTGTGTCGGTGCGGCGCTGGTCTTCGGCATCGTCGTGATGACCAGCAACTAGGCGCTACTCGGCGCCGTACACTGAGATCGTGCGCGCCTTTCGCAACGTCGCGATCATCATGGTCATCGCCCTGGCAGTGGCTTTTGCGCCGTCTGGGGAGAACTTCGCCAACGCGGTGCTGACCGCGCTGACGATGGGCTTCCTGGCTGGGATCACCTGGATGCTCTACGTGCTCAGCCGCGAAAACCAGCTGACCTTGGCCACCCTCAGCGACGGCCGCAGGGGGATCTTCTACGGCGCCTTTGGGCTGCTGGTGCTGCTCGTCGCGGGCACCGACAAGCTCTTCTCGACCGGCGGCGGCACCGTGCTGTGGATCCTGATGCTGGTCGCCGCGGTGTTGGCGATCTATCGGATCTGGACCGAGGCGAACACTTACTAGGGGCGCGGGAGCTGGCTCGGTCGGGACTCGCCAGCCTCCCGCGCTCCGGATGACACGGACAATTGGCTTCCTGCGCGCCACGGGTGAATCGTTCGCTGGGACGGTTGGTTGGTGCCGCCAGGGACCGCCAGCAGAAGCCACGGGGAGGATGGGACGGCGTCGGTCGAGCTGATCGCCGCGATCCCGTTCTTGCTGTTCGTGGTCGTAGTGGCGGCGCAGGCGACGCTCGCCGGCCATGCGCTCTGGTCGGCGAGCGTCGCCGCCCGTGCTGGGGCCAGGGCGGCGCTTGTCGGCGGCGATCCGGAAGCGGTCGCGAAGCGGGCATTGCCGCCGGCGTTGCGGAAAGACGCCAAGGTCGAGGACTCCGGCACGGTCTCGGTTCGGGTGCGGGTACCAACCTTGCTGGCGCAGCTGCCGACGCTTCGGGTTGGGGCCAGCTCCGGTCTGGAGCCGGACGGTGGCTGACTCGTCCGGACAGGCTTCGGTGGAGTTGGTCGCGGCGCTGCCGGCGCTGCTGCTCGCCGCGCTTGTCAGCCTGCAGTTGCTCGCCGCCGGCTACGCGCTGACGCTCGCCGACGGGGCCGCCGAGGCGGGGGCGCTGGCGCTTGCCGGTGGTGGCTCGGCGCCGGAGGCGGTTCGCGCGGCGCTGCCAGGCTGGGCTGAGGACGACGTCTCCGTCGCGGTCGAGGGAGGCCGGGTGACGGTGGAGCTGCGGCCGCCGTCGCCGTTTCGCGCGATCGCCGACCGCCTTGTCGTGACCAGCGCCGCCAGCGCGAGGCCGGCGCGGTGAGCTATGGCAGCGCGCCCGATGCGCCGACCGTCCTGGTCACCGCGGTCGGTGTGGCAGAGGGCGCTCGCGCCGCGGCCGCGGCTCTCGCCTGCGCGGGCGCCGACGTCGACCGCGCCGCTCTGCTGGTCGATCTCGACGGGCGGGCACCGCGGCCGACCCTGATTGCCTCGACCCCAGCGCGGAGCCTGGAGGAGCGCCTCATCTCCCATTTGCCCCGGGTCCGGGTCGCCGCCCGCGGCCAGGTCTGCCATCTCGCCGCGGCGGCGGACGAGGACGGGTTCGCGGTGGCCGCGGCGGCAGTGACGGTGGCGCGGGGAATGCTCGCGGTCGTCCACGTGCCGCCGCCGGCGCTACGGGATCTGCTCGGCTCGAAACGAGGCCCGCGACCGTCGGCCGTGCTGCTGCGAGCGGACGTCGCCGCCGACCGACCGTTGCTGGCGCTGGTGGTTCGCGACCTGATGGACAGGGGTCTGCCGGTCGGCGTGCTGAAGCATCGCCTCAGCTGGGTCGACGAGCGCCGGGCCCTGTTCGGCGTGCTCGCTGGCGGCTTGCAGCCGGCCCTGCTGCGTCGCTTCGTCGCGCAGGTGCCCGGCGGGGAGGTCGATCGACGGATGGTGGCATGAGGATGGCGCTGCCAGGATCGATGCTCCGCCGCCGGGGCCCAGTCATGGTCACGAACGAGTCGGGACAGGCACTGATCCTGGCTTTGGGTGGGGCCACCGTGGTGATCGCGGGGGCGCTGGCCTTGGTCGCGATCGCCGGCGCGATATCCGGCAAGGGCAGGGCGCAGCGGGCGGCGGACCTGGCGGCGATCTCGGCCGCACGATCGCTCCGCGACGACCTCTCGAAGCTGTTGGCGCCCCCGACTCTGGCCAACGGCCGACCCAACCCCGAGCACATCGAAAAGTCGGCCTACCTGGCGCGGGCCAGCGCGGCGGCGGCCGACGCCGGCCGTGCCAACGGCGTCGACCCGGCCCGCTTGCGGGTGGCCTTCCCGGATGTCGACTCCTTCGCGCCGGTGCAGGTGAGGGCGACCGTGATCGCCCGCATCGACGGCATCGAGCGCAGCCCGCGGGTCGAAGCCTCGGCGCTGGCTGAAGCCGCTGCTCCGAGCGGTGCGGCAGGCGGCATGGCGATGGCCAACGGCGGCGGCTACAGCGGGCCGCTGGTCTACCGGGATGGCAAGGGGATGCGGCCCGACGTCGCCGCCGCCTACGACCGCATGAAGGCGGATGCCGGCGGCGACGGCCTGACTCTGGTCGTCGTCTCCGGCTTTCGCTCCGACGCCGAACAGGCGGCGCTGTTCGCCGCCCATCCCGACCCGAAATGGGTGGCGCCGCCCGGTCACTCCCTGCACCGCTGCGCCACCGAGCTCGACCTCGGTCCCGAAGCCGCCTACGCCTGGCTGGCCGCCAACGCCAACAGGTTCGGCTTCGTTAAGCGCTATTCGTGGGAGGCCTGGCACTTCGGCTTCGAGGCCGGCCCGCCGCCCTGCTCCGCCGCCGGCGGCTCGACGTTCCAGAGCGGGGGAGGGGCCGCGGCTGTGGATACGTCCCTGCCCTCGTTCGTCCCGGCCCAGTTCCGCGATCCGCTGCTGCGGTCGGGGACCCACTGGAACGTCTCGCCGGCGCTGCTGGCCGCCCAGTTGATGGCGGAGTCGGGCTTCGACCCCAACGCCGGCTCGCCCGCAGGGGCGCAGGGGATTGCGCAGTTCATGCCCGGGACCGCGGCTGCATATGGCCTCACCGACCCCTTCGACCCGGTTGCAGCGATCGAGGCCCAGGCCCACCTGATGTCCGACCTCTTGCGCCAGTTCGGCTCCCCCGAACTCGCCCTCGCCGCCTACAACTCCGGCCCCGGCGCGGTCGAACCGTGCAGCTGCATCCCGCCGTACCCCGAGACCCAGGCCTACGTCACCCGCATCCTCGCCTTGCTCGGCGGCGCCGGGGCGCTGCTGATGCCGAGCTTTGAGGTGCGCCTGGTGGCCTAGTCAGGACCCGATCGCCGCAGCCGCGAGGTGCTCGTGGACGAAGCGGACGACGGTCGCGCCCTCGCCGACCGCGGTGGCACAGCGCTTGATCGAGCCCGAGCGGACGTCGCCGGCGGCGTAGACGCCCGGCACGCTGGTCTCCAACAGGCCGTCGGCGCCGGCTTCCTCGCCGGTGAGGACGAAGCCTTTCTCGTCGCGGGCGATGCAGTCGCCGAGCCACTCGGTGCAGGGGGAGGCCCCGAGGAAGAGGAAAAGGAAGGAGAGCGGCATCGCGGTCCCGTCAGAGAGCTCAACCCCGTTGAGCTTGCCGTCCGCGCCGTCGAGGGCGGTGATTTCGCTGCGGTCGCGGACGGCGACGCCGTAGCGGTCGAGGTCCTCGATCAGGTAGTTCGACATCGTCTCCCGCAGATCGGCGCGGCGGTGCAGGAGGGTGACCAGGGCGCCGCCGCGGGCCAGCCAGATCGCCGCCTGCGCGGCCGAGTTGCCACCGCCGACGACACCCACCCGCTGGGCGCCGCAGAGCTGCGCCTCGGGTGGCCCGGCGGCGTAAAAGACGCTGAACCCCTCGTACTCCTCGAGATTCTCGACCGGCAAGCGCCGGTATTCGGCGCCGGTCGAGAGCAGCACCGCCTTCGCCGCCACCTCGACCTCGCCGTCGAGCTTGACGGTGTGCTGGTCCTCGCCCGGCTCCAGCGAGAGGGCCCGGTAGGGGGTCGCGGTCCGCGCCGTGAACTTGCGCGCCTGCGTGATCGCGCGGCTGATCAGCTCGGTGCCGCTGATCCCAGCCGGGAACCCGAGGTAGTTCTCGATTCGCCGTGAGGTCCCGGCCTGGCCGCCCAGTGAGGTGCTCTCGACTACGAGCGTGTCGAGGCCCTCTGAGGCCCCGTAGACGGCGGCGCCGAGCCCCGCCGGGCCACCGCCGATCACCAGCAGGTCGACCTCCTCGCGCGGCGCCAGCTCGAGCCCGATCCCGAGCGCCCGTGAGAGCTCGCCGTTGGAGGGCCGGCGCAGGTCGGGGCCGCCGGGCAGGCGCACCAGGGGGATCTCCTCCTCCGACAGCCCCTCGAGCAGGGCCGCGGCGTCGGCGTCGGTCGCCGGGTCGCGCGGGGAATGGGGGAGCCGAAACCGTTTCGCGAAATCGACCAGGCGCCGCGTTTCCTCGAGGTGCGGCGGGCCGATGATCTCCACCCCGACCCCCTGCAGCTGCTGCAGCATTTCACGGCGCTGGACGAAGGCGGAGAGGAGCAGGTCGGAGAGTGAGCCGTCCTCGAAGAGGAGCTGGCGCAAGGCTTCGCGCTCGACCGCGATGTAACGCATTGGCGCGGTCACGACCGCGGTGAGAAAGACCGTCTGGCCGGAGAGCAGGTTCATCTCGCCGAGGAAGCCGGAGGCCCCGTGGCGGACGATCTCGTGGCCGCTGGCGTCCTGGACCGAGACCTCGCCCTCGATGATCGCGATGAACGGATAGGTCGCGTCGCCGACCCTGAAGAGCTCGTCGCCGACGGCCGCCGTCCGTTCCTCGCCGTGTTCAGCCAGGGTCTCGAACTGCGAGCTGGAGAGCACCCGGGTGGCTGGACCGATCACGCCGTCAAGGCTACCCCGTGGCGCTCCTCTGCTTGGCGCCTAGGTTGCTGGGTATGGAGTTGTTTGGACCACAACGGAGGAGGCCCGGATGTCAACGCCCTACACCCGCAAGAGACTTACCGACGTCAAAGACTCTGCCCAGGAGTTCGGGTTCGACGACGTGATGGAAGCCCGCTTCGCCAACGACGACCTCGATGCCGAGCGCACCGGCGTTGGCCACACCCGTTTCAAGCCCGGCAAGCGACAGCCGTTCGCCCACCAGCACGACGAGGCGGAGGAGGTCTACGTCGTGCTCGGCGGCAGTGGCCGGCTCAAGCTCGACGACGAGGTGATCGAGATCGAGCCGCTCGACGCGATCCGGGTCGCACCCGGCGTCATCCGTGCCTTCGAGGCCGGTCCCGGCGGGCTCGAGGTCCTTGCGGTCGGCGCCCGGCACGACGGTGATGGCAGGACCATCCCCGGGTGGTGGAGCGACTGAGGAGCTCAGCGCCAGGCCGACCAGTAGGCGCGGATGCGCTTCGCGAAGGCCTTCGGCTTCTCCGCGTAGAGCCGCTCGCCGAGTTCCAACGCTTCGTCCAGCAGCTCGGCCTGTCGGCGTCTGATCAGCTCGGCCAGCTGCGGCTTGCTGCCGACCGATGCCCGGCTCTCCAGGTCGGCGGCGAGCACGGTGAGGTCGTGGTGGTCGCCGAGTAGATCGGCGAGATGGTGGGTGCTCTCGACCGTCTCGCCCAGGACCTCGGGCCAGGCACGACGGATCAGCCGCAGCTGGTACCAGAGGTCCTTCGAGCGCTTGCGCCAATCGTGGACCAACTCCGGATCGGGGTCGGCGGCGACCCGCCGCATCGCCGTGCGCCCGCGACTGTAGCTGCGGCGCAGACCGGCGCCGATCAAGCCCCAGGAGCCGCCTTCGAGCGGCCACGAATCGATCGCCTCCTGCCCCGCCGAGACGGCCCCGATCGCTTCGCCGAGCGCGCCGGAGTCGGCGCTGCTCGCCCGGCGCTCGGCTGCGTCGCGCTCGGCTTCCAGCAGCCGTCGCCAGCCGCCGGCCGAGGCGCTCGGGCCGCGCTTGCCGAAGTGATCCTCGAGGGCGGCCAGAGTCTGGACCTTGACCTCGGCGTCGCGGCTGCCGGAAAGCGCCCTCCCGGCGGCGCGGTAGCGTCGGCTTTCAGCCCGGAAGAGATCGTCGCCGAGCTCCTCCCGCGCCAACCGGAGGACCGCGCGGATCTTCTTCAGGTCTTTGCGGGCGGAGTGAATCGCGCCCGCGCGGTCGGCATCGATGTCGACTTCCAGCGCTTCCAACACCTTGGCGATGCGGCCGTGGACGACGCGCCGGATTCCGTCGCCCGCCTCCTCCTTCCGCTTCAAGCGGAAGGCAAGCGAGGGACCGTGCCCACCCTCGGCTCCGCGGCTGTGGATCGGTATCCCGGCGGCGGCAAGCTGGCGGTTCGCGTAGCGGGGGTCGCCGGTCACCTCATCGCCCAGCCAGCTCGGCGGCTGGAAGGCGCGGCTGTCCTCGCCGGAGTCGAACTCGACCTCGGCGACCACCAGGCCCCTCAGGTCGCCGTCGTAGACGTCGACCTCGGCGTCGAGCCCCTCCCCGAGCGGCTCGCGCAGCCGGGTCTTGGCGATGCGCCGGTCTTCCGTCAACGGCCAGAGCGAGTCGAAGAGTTCCTCGTTCAGTTCGACCTCTACCTCCTCGCGGACTTCGCCACGGCCGGTCTTGACCGTCAGCAGCGCCTTCGGCCCGGCCCGGCGCAGCCGGATCTCGGCGCCCTCGCCGTTGGTCAGGTAGCCCTGGGAGATCTGCTCGCCTTGGCGATCGGCGAGCCAGGAGGGGAGCTCGCCGAGCAGGAACTTCCGCTCGATCTCACTGCTCATCGACCAAGCGTAGAGGGCCGCGCCCGCTTCGCATAGGATTCCCGCCGATGCCCGCGAAAGAGGTCCAGGGAGTCGAGGGAATGCAGCAACTGGTCGACCAAGAGGTCGGCCCCAGCGAGTGGCGCACGGTGTCCCAGGAGGACATCGACACCTTCGCCGAGCTCTCCGGCGACCACCAGTGGATCCACGTCGACGCCGAGCGGGCCAAGGCCGAGAGTCCTTTCGGCACCACGATCGCCCACGGCAACCTCACCCTCTCGATGGTCGACGGCTTCCGCGGCGAACTGATCGCCCCCACTGGCTTCGCCCTCGCCGTCAACTATGGCTGGAACAAGATCCGATTTCCCGCCCCGGTACCGGTCGACTCGAAGATCCGCGCCAGGTCCGAGGTCGTCTCGATGGACGAGCGGGGCGGCGGCTGGTGGGAGTTCGTCACCCGCTTCACGGTCGAGGTCGAGGGCTCCGAGAAGCCCTGCTTCGTTGGCGACAGCGTCGTGCGCGTGATGGCGCCGGCCAGCTGAGCCGCTCGCGACATTGAGGCCCCTATGGGGGCCAAAAAGTCGCGAGCGGGGAACGAGCCGTTCCTACTTGACGGTGAGCGTGCCTTCCATACCCGCCTCGCGGTGGCCGGGGATAGAGCAGAAGAACGTGTAGGTGCCGGGTTTGAGGTCGACCGTGGTCGATGCGGAATCTTCGGAGATCACATCGGTCGCGCCGATCGTTTCGCCACCCTTGTCTTCAATCGTCACGTCGTGGGGGATGGCCTGGACGTTGGTGAAGTTGACGGTGTCTTTGCCGGCTTCGGCTTCGGCGCTATTGGTCGTGTAGGCGAGTTCGCTGCCTTCGGGAGTTTCGAAGTCGATCGCGGAGGCGCTGCCGGCCGTGCCGCCTTCGGCTTCGCCGCCGGTTGATTCACCGCCCGCTTCAGCGCCGCCGCCGCTCTGGGACTGGGTTTCGGCGCTGGTGTCGGAGCTGTCGTCGGAGCCGCCGCAGGCTGCGAGCGCGAGCGATGCGACCACGAGCGCGAGGGCGACGAGAAGGGCCTTCTTCATGACTGGTCCTTTCGGGAAGCGGGTGGGCGTGACTAGTTGATGGATACGTGGAGGCGGCCGACAGGGTTCACTTACCCGCGAACTCGGGCTTCTCACCGCCGAAGAAGGCGGCAACGCCGGAGCGCAGATCCTCGGTTGCCATGCTGTCGGCGATCCCGTGGCGCTCGAGCTGGAGGTGCTCGGTGAGAGTGTGCTCGATGCTGCCGCCGACCAGAACCTTCGCCGTTCGCACGTAGTGCGGCGCCATCGCCGCCAGCTTCTCGGCCTTGGCTCGCGCCCGCTCCGGAAGCTGTTCGGGCGCGACGACCTCGCTGACCAGTTTCTCCGCGAGCGCGTCCGCGGCGCTCAGGTTGGGGTCGTCGAGCAGCAGTTCAAGCGCCCGCGAGGGACCGACCACGCGCGGCAGGAAGTAGGTCATGCCGCCGTCCGGCGAGGCGCCGATGCGGCCGTAGGCACAGGCGAAGAAGGCGCTTTCGGAGGCGATCCTGGTGTCGCAGGCGAGCGCCAGCGAAAAGCCCGCCCCGGCGGCCGGACCGTTGACCGCGGCGATCACGGGGTAGGGGATCCGGCGCAGGTCGACGATCGCTGAGTGCAGCGCCTCGGCGCCGCGGCGCACTTCCGAGGGCAGGTCGAGCCCCTCCTCTTCGACGCCTTTGCGGAACCAGGTGACGTCGCCGCCGGCGCAGAAGGCTTTGCCGGCGCCGGTCACGATCAGCGCCCGCAGCGGCGCCCGGTCGGCGAGCCAGGCGAAGGCGACGGTCATCTCGCCGATCATCTCCGGGCTCATCGCGTTGAACGCGTCCGGGCGGTCGAGGGTCAGGGTGCCGATCGCACCGTCGATCTCGATCCTCATCGTGTTCAGGTCCGGCACGTTCATCGTCTGGCTGCTCATCTCCCTCTCCGTGGTCGAATGCCGCAAATTTGGTGGAGTGACGGGCAGCCTACCCTTTGGCATGTGGCCGAAGGCGACGCAGACCAGACCCTGTCGCGATCCGAGCGGATCGCCCAGCGGCGCCGTGAGCTGCCCGATTCCCCGGGCGTGTACCTCTTTCACGACCGCGCCGACGACCTGCTCTACGTCGGCAAGGCGCGCTCGATCCGCAAACGGGTCAACTCCCACTTTTCCGGCGGCGAGACCCGTCTGACCTCGCGCGTGGAGCGGATCGAGACGCTGGTCACCGCCAACGAGGCGGAGGCGCTGCTGGCCGAGCAGAGCTTCATCAAGCGCCATCGGCCACGCTTCAACATCCGCCTGCGCGACGACAAGTCCTACCCCTACGTCGCCGTCAGCCTCGACGAGGAGTACCCGCGGGTCTACTTCACCCGCGAGAAGCACCGCGCCCACCGCGCCTACTTCGGGCCGTTCTCCAGCGCCAAGCGGGTGCGCGAGACGCTCGACCTGCTCGGCAAGCTCTTCCAGTTCCGCACCTGCGAGGGCACGGAGCCCGGCCGGCGCTCCGGCAGTCCCTGCCTCGACTACTACATAAAGCGCTGTGGAGCGCCTTGCGTCGGCCACGTCAGCCAGGACGAGTACCGCCACAACGTCGAGGCGATCGTCGACTTCCTCTCCGGCCGCTACCGCCAGGTCGAGGACGAGGAGCAGGCGAAAATGGAAGCGGCGGCTGGGGCCGAAGAATTCGAGCGCGCGGCCCTGCACCGCGACCGTCTGAAGGCGATCCGCTCGCTGTTCGAGCGCCAGCGCGTCGCCGGGGGCTCAGTCGGGACCGCCGACCTGATTGGGGTCGCGGTCGAGGGGCCCGATGCCAACGCCCAGGTCTTCCAGGTCCGCGACGGCATCCTCGCCGAGCGCCAGAGCTTCTACCTCGAGAACCAGGCCGAGCGCGAGACCGCCGAGGTCGCCGAGGAGTTCATCGGCCAGTACTACTCGGCCTCTCCCTCGATGCCGTCGATGATCGTCGTCGGCCCCTATCTGCGCGACCGCACCGAGGTGCTCTCGCAGGCGCTGAGCGAACGCCGCGGCTCGCCGGTCGAGGTGAGGGCGGCCGAGCGCGGCGACAAACGGCGGTTGCGCGAGCTGGCCGAGCGCAACGCCCAACTCGCCCTCGACCAGGACCGCCTGCGGCGCGAGCACCGCCGCGCCCGCCGCGTTGAGTCGCTCTCATCCCTGCAGGAAGCGCTGGGCATGGAGGAGCTGCCGGTGCGGATCGAGGGCTTCGACATCTCCACGATCGGTGGCGAGCACACGGTCGCCTCGATGGTCGTCTTCGAGGGCGGGGCGACCAAGAAGTCCGACTATCGGCGCTTCAAAGTTCGGGGCGACCTGCGTGAGGCGAGCGTCGGCAACGGCGGCCCAGACGACTTCGCCTCGATGGAGGAGGTGCTGAGCCGGCGGATGAACCGCTACCTCGAACAGGCGGACCTCTCGCCCCACGACGGCAAGCGCGACGCGAGCTTCGCCTCGCTGCCCTCGCTGATCCTGATCGACGGCGGCAAAGGCCAGCTGGCGGCGGGGATGCGGGCGCTGGCGCCGTTCAGCGAGCGCGGCGTCACCGTGGTCAGCCTTGCGAAGAAGCTGGAGGAGGTCTACGTGCCTGGGCGGTCCGCTCCGCTCGACCTGGCCGCCGACAGCGAGGCCTCGAAGCTCCTGCAGCGGGTCCGCGACGAGGCGCACCGCTTCGCGATCGACCACCACCGCGGCCGCCGCGACCGGGCGATGACCGGCTCGGTGCTCGACGAGCTGAAGGGGATCGGGCCCGCTCGCAAGCGCGCGCTGCTCCAGCACTTCGGCTCCCCGGAGCGGTTTCTCGCGGCCACCAGGGAGGAGCTCGAGGCGGTGCCCGGCCTGCCTGGCAAAGTAGGGCGCGAGATCCACGAGCAGCTCAACAGAATCGGCTGAAAGAACAAATGCCAGACGGAGCCAATGTGGCGCTGGTCGTCATCACCGGCCACTCGGGGGCCGGCAAGTCGGAAGCGATCGCCGCTTTCGAGGACGGCGGCTACTTCTGCGTCGACAACCTGCCGCCGCGGATGATCGACAGCCTCGGCGAGCTGTTCCGCCACGAGGGCAGCGGGGTCGAGCGCGCCGCCGTCGTCTCCGATGTGCGCGGCGGCGAGTACTTCGACGGCCTGGTCCAGGTCATGGACGATCTCGAGGCCGGCGGCCTGAAGCCGACGGTGCTCTTCCTCGAGGCCGACGAGGAGACCCTGCTCGACCGCTACAAGGAGACCCGCCGCCGCCACCCGCTGGCCCCGGAAGGGCGGATCGTCGAGGGCATCCGCGCCGAGCGGGCGCTGCTGGCGCCGCTGCGCGAGCGCGCCGACGTGGTGATGGACACCAGCGACCTGACCGGCGCCGAGCTGCGACGGCGGATCGCCGACGAGATGCTCGACGGGGAGGAGGGCGGCAAGCTGGCCCTGACCCTGCTCACCTTCGGCTTCAAGAACGGGCCGCCGCGCGACGCCGACCTCACCCTCGACGTGCGCTTCCTGCCCAACCCCCACTACGTCGACGACCTGCGCCCGCTGACCGGCCACGACGAGGAGGTCCGCGCCTACGTCGAGTCGGGGACCCAGGCGGGCGAGTTCTACGGCCGCTTGCTGCCGCTGCTGGAGTTCCTCGTTCCCGCCTACGTCGCCGAGGGCAAGAGCCACCTGACGATCGCGGTCGGCTGTACCGGCGGGCGGCACCGCTCGGTCACCGTCGCCGACCGCATCCGCCGCGATCTCGCCGGACTCGAGGGCGTGATCGTCAAGGTCAAGCACCGCGACGTCGCGCTCGACTGAGCGTCCCTAGACTGGCCGGGCTTTGCCCGAACCCGTCATCTCCATCTCCGGCCTGCGCATGAGCTACGGCGAGGTCGAGGCAGTCCGTGGCATCGACCTCGAGGTGATGCCCGGCGAAATCTTCGCCTTCCTCGGCCCCAACGGCGCCGGCAAGACGACCACGGTCGAGATCCTCGAGGGCTACCGCAAGCGCAGCGGCGGCGAGGTCACGGTGCTCGGCGAGGACCCGCAGCGCGCCGGTCGCGCCTGGCGCGAGCGGATCGGCATCGTCCTCCAGAGTGGCCGCCTCGATCCCTACCTGACGGTGCGGGAGTCGCTTGGCCTCTACGCCGGCTACTACCGGCATCCGCGTGCGATCGACGACGTGATCGCGCTGGTCGGCCTGGAGGAGAAAGCCGAGACCCGGGCCAGCAAGCTCTCGGGCGGCCAGCAGCGGCGCCTCGACGTCGGCATGGCGCTGATCGGCGATCCCGAGCTGCTCTTCCTCGACGAGCCGACCACGGGCTTCGATCCTTCCGCCCGGCGCCAGGCCTGGGACGTGATCGCGGGCCTCCGCGACCTCGGCAAGACCGTCTTCCTCACCACCCATTACATGGACGAGGCGCAGCGGCTCGCCGACCGGGTGACGATCATCGCCGGCGGTGAGATCGTCGCCCGCGGCACCCCCGGGGACCTCGGCGAACGCGAGGCGCAGGCGGCGACGATCCGCTACCGCTCCGGCGGCGAGGAGGTCTCGGTGCAGACGACGACCCCGGTCCAGACCCTGCACGAGCTGACCGGCGAGGCCTTGGCCCGCGGCGAGGATCTCGAGGCCCTCGAAGTTACCCGCCCCACCCTCGAGGACGTCTATCTCGAGCTGACCGAACCGCCCGAGGCGCCGGTGGGGGAGCAGGCGACGTGAGCGCCCTGACCCTCGTCGCCCACCAACTGCGCTTCGACCAGAAGGCGTTCTGGCGCAACCCCGCGGCCGTCTTCTTCACGGTGATGTTCCCGGTCGTCGTCTTCCTGATCCTCGCCGTCGTCTTCGACGGCACGATCGTCAACGTCGAGGGCGGGATCGAGGCGACGACCTATTACGTGCCGGCGATCATGGCCCTCTCGGTGATCTCGGCGACGATGCAGACGCTGGCGATGACCCTGGTGATCGCCCGCGAAGACGGCCGCCTCAAGCGCGGCCGCGGCACCCCGATGCCGGCCTGGGTCTTCATCGCCGGCCGGATCGGCAACTCGATCGTGGTCACGGTGCTGATGCTGGCGCTGCTGGCGGCGATCGGCGGCGTCCTCTACTCGGTGCCCTTCCCGTGGGAGCGGCTGCCGGAGATGCTGGTGACGCTGGCGATCGGCGCCACCTGCTTCTGCTGCCTCGGCATCGCCCTCACGGCGGCGATTCCCTCGCAGGACGCGGCGGCGGCGATCGTCAACGCGCTGCTGCTGCCGCTCTACTTCCTCTCCGGCATCTTCATCCCCGAAGACGAGCTCCCGAACGGCGTGATCGACTTCGCCAACCACTTCCCGGTTCGCCCCTTCTTCGAGGCGTTCTTCCAGTCCTACGTCCCCGGCACGGGCCCGGCGATCGCCTGGAATGAGTTGCTCGTGGTCGTGATCTGGGGCGTCGCCGGCCTACTGGCGGCGATTCGCTTCTTCCGCTGGACCCCCCGTTCCGGCTAGACCGCCCGCCGTCCATCGGTTCCGCCATATAGCTTTCCTTGCCCGATGTTGCACCACGTCCTCCTGGAGGTCTCCGACCTCGACCGCAGTGCCGCCTTCTATGACTCGATGCTGGCCCCGCTGGGCTGGCGTCGGCATTTCGAGGAGGACCAGACGATCGGCTGGGGCATCGCCAAGCCGGTTTTCTTCGCCGCGTCGCACCACGAACCCGAAACCGGGCTTCGGCCTGCTCAGCTTCTCGGCGCTGGGGATCGTCGCCGTCAAGGCCGCCTGGGAGGGCGGGCTCAACGGCGGTGGCACCAGCGTCAGCGACCCCGGCCAACGCCGCTCGCACGGTTCCGGTTCGTACTCCGCCTTCCTCAAGGACCCAGACGGATACGAGATCGAGATCACGATTGGGTCCGACTAGTTGCCGACTCCGTAGGATCGGCGCCACCCCAACGAATCAGGAGGCAATGGCTCCATGGCTGTGAAGGTCGGCATCAACGGTTTCGGTCGCATCGGGCGCAACGTGTTCCGGGCGGCAAAGGCGGCGAACGCGGACATCGACTTCGTCGCGGTGAACGACCTCACGGACACCGGCACGCTCGCCAATCTCCTCAAGTACGACTCGATCCTCGGCCGCTACCCCGGTGAGGTCCAGTCCGCTGAGGGCTCGATCTCGGTCGCCGGCGACGAGCTCAAGGTGCTCTCCGAGCGCGACCCGGCGGCCCTGCCCTGGGGCGACCTCGGGGTCGACGTGGTGATCGAGTCGACCGGTTTCTTCACCGCCCGCGCTGACGCCGCCAAGCACCTCGACGCCGGCGCCCAGAAGGTGATCATCTCCGCCCCCGCCAAGGAGCCCGACGTCACCGTCGCGCTCGGGGTCAACTTCGACGAGGCCTACGACGCGGAGAACCACCACATCATCTCCAACGCCTCCTGCACGACCAACTGCCTGGCGCCGCTGGCCAAAGTGCTGCACGAGGCCTTCGGGATCGAGCAGGGGCTGATGACCACGATCCACGCCTACACCGCCGATCAACGGCTGCAGGACATGCCGCACTCCGACCCGCGGCGCTCGCGGGCGGCGGCGCTCAACCTGATCCCGACCACGACCGGCGCCGCCAAGGCGGTCGGGTTGGTGCTGCCGGAGCTGAACGGCAAACTGAACGGCTTCTCGATGCGGGCTCCGGTCCCGACCGGCTCCGCCGTCGACCTCGTCTTCACGACCCCGAACCCGCTCGACGTCGACCAGATCAACGCCGCCCTCAAAGCCGCGGCCGACGGTCCGCTGCGGGGAATCCTCGCCTACACCGAGGACCCGATCGTCTCCACGGACATCGTCGGCGACCCACACTCCTCGATCGTCGACGGCAAGTCGACGATGGTGATCGGCGATGGCCGCATGGTCAAGGTGATCGCCTGGTACGACAACGAGTGGGGCTACTCGAACCGCTGCGTGGAGCTGGCCGGCAAGGTTCTGGCCTAGCGGTAGCGGGGCCGGCGCCGTGGCTTTCGCGAAGGCAAGCGTCCGCGAGGCCGAGGTCTCCGGTCGGCGGGTCCTCGTCAGGGTCGACTTCAACGTGCCGCTCGCCGATGGCGCTGTGGCCGACGACATGCGAATCCGCGCGGCGTTGCCGACGATCGAACTGCTGCGCGAGCGCGGCGCCGCCCTGGTCCTCGCCTCGCACCTCGGCCGCCCCGGCGGCAAGGTCGTCCCGGAGCTGTCGTTGCAGCCGGTGGGGGAGAGGCTGGCGGCGCTGCTCGGGACCGAGGTGACGCAGGCGCCCGCGGTGGTCGGCGCCGACGTCGAGACGATGGCTCGCGGTCTCGGCCCCGGCGACGTCCTACTGCTCGAGAACACCCGCTTCGAGCCCGGCGAGACCGAAAACGACACGAAGCTGGCCGAGGCGCTGGCCGACCTTGGCGACCTCTTCGTCAACGACGCCTTCGGCGCCGCCCACCGCGCCCACGCCAGCACCGAGGGCGTCGCCCAGATCCTGCCCGGCTACGCCGGCCTGCTGCTGGAACGCGAGGTGATCGAACTGACCGGCGTGATCGAGTCGCCGCAGCGGCCGCTGGTCGTCGTCCTCGGTGGCGCCAAGGTCTCCGACAAGGTCGCCGTGATCGACCGCTTCCTCGACGTCGCCGACAAGATCCTGATCGGCGGCGCGATGGCGTTCGGTTTCTTCCGCGCCCAGGGCGTGGCGGTCGGCGACTCGCTGGTCGAGGGCGTCGAGCTCGCCGGCGAGGCGCTGGAGAAGGCGCGCGATTCCGACTGCGAGTTGGTCCTGCCGATCGACCTCGTGCTGGGTCGCGAGTTCGATGCCGACACGGAGCGGCGCGAGAGCGGCGGCGTCGAAGTCCCCGACGGCTGGATGGGCCTCGACGTCGGACCGCGCACCGCCGAGCTCTACGCCGCCGCGATCGCCGACGCCGGCACCGTGCTCTGGAACGGGCCGATGGGGGCGTTCGAGCTGGAGCCCTTCGCCGGCGGCACCCGGGCCGTCGCCGAGGCCGTCGCGAAGGCGCCGGGAACCACTGTGATCGGAGGCGGCGACTCGGTCGCCGCGATCCGCAAGTTCGGCCTCGAGAACGAGGTCGATTGGCTTTCGACTGGAGGAGGAGCATCCTTGGAGCTGCTTGAGGGAACGAAGCTGCCCGGAGTGGAGGCCTTGGTAGATGCCTAGAACGCCTTACATCGCCGCCAACTGGAAGATGAACAAGACGATCGCCGAGGCGGCGGAATTCGTCGACGCGTTGCTGCCGCGGATCGCCGCCACCCAATGCGATGTGGTGATCTGCCCGTCGTTCCTCGCACTGCAGGAGGTCGTCGAGCGTCGCCGGGGCACCGCCGTTCGCGTTGCCGCGCAGAACATGCACTGTGAGGAGTGGGGCGCCTTCACCGGCGAGGTCTCGGCGCCGATGCTGGTCGAGCTCGACGTCGAAGCGGTGGTGCTCGGCCACTCCGAGCGCCGCCAGTTCTTCGGCGAGACCGACGAGGCGCTGGGGCGCAAGGTTCCCGCGGCGCTGGCCGCCGACCTCGAGCCGATTCTCTGCGTCGGCGAGAGCGAGGCCGCGCGCGACGGCGGCGAGACCGAGGAAGTGCTCGAGCGCCAGCTCCAGGCCGACCTGGCCGGCGTCGAGGGCGCCGACCTCGACAGGGTCGTGATCGCCTACGAGCCGGTCTGGGCGATCGGCACCGGCCGTACCGCGACGGCCGAGCAGGCGCAGGAGGCGTGCGCGTTCATCCGCGACGTCGTCCGCATGCGCGGCGGCGCCGCCGACGACCTCCGCGTCCTCTATGGCGGCTCGGTCAAGCCGGCCAACGCCGCCGAGCTGCTCTCCCAACCCGACGTCGACGGCGCCCTGGTCGGCGGCGCCGCGCTCGACCCCGAAGATTTCGCGGCCATCGTCGAAGCGGCATGACGGATCCGTCATGGCCCCACTAGTTCCCTCGCTGGCGCTGATCATCCTCGACGGCTGGGGTCTCGCCGAGGCCGGGCCCGGCAACGCGATCTCGCTGGCGGACACGCCGGTGTTCGACCGCCTTTGGGTGCACTACCCCCACACCCAACTCTCGGCTCAGGGCCCCGATGTCGGCCTGCCGGAGGGGCAGATGGGCAACTCCGAGGTCGGCCACCTCAACCTCGGCGCGGGAGCGGTGGTCAAGCAGGACCTGGCCCGGATCGACGACGCCATCGCCGATGGCAGCTTCTTCGAGAACGAGGCGTTGCTGGAGGCCTGCGAGCGCGCCCGCAACAGCCCGCGCGGACGCCTTCACCTGCTCGGGCTGGTCTCTGACGGCGGCGTTCACTCCGGCTGGGAGCACATCGAGGCGACGATCGAGCTGGCCTCGCAGGAGGGGGTCCCGGACGTCGTCTTTCACGCCTTCACCGACGGCCGCGACACGCTGCCGCACGGCGGCCGCGGCTACCTGACGGAGCTGGAGCGCTGGCTGCGCTCGGCCGGGCGCATCGCCACCGTCGGCGGCCGCTACTACGCGATGGACCGTGACACCCGCTGGGAGCGGACCAAGCTCGCCTACGACGCGATCGTCCACGCCCGCGGCCTGCGCGCCGCGAGCGCCGCGGAGGCGATCGAGGGCGGCTATGAGCGCGGCGAGACCGACGAGTTCGTGAAACCGACGGTGATCGGGGACTACGACGGCGTCGCCGCCGGCGACGTCGGGATCTTCGTCAACTTCCGCCCCGACCGCGCCCGACAGATGACCCGCGCCCTGGCCGAGCCCGGCTTCGACGAGTTCTCGCGCACCGGCGGCGCCACGATCGACCTGGCGACGATGACCTCCTACCGCAAGGGTTGGCCTTACCCGGTCGCCTTCCCGGAGGCGCGACCGCAGACGACGTTGGCGGAGACGATCGCCGCCGCCGGGGGCCTGCAGCTGCACGTCGCCGAGACCGAGAAGTACGCCCACGTCACCTACTTCTTCAACGGCGGCCGCGAGCAGGAGCTGCCGGGTGAGGAGCACTGCCTGGTCGAATCCCCGCGCGACGTGCCCACCTACGACTTGAAGCCGGAGATGAGCGCAGCGGCCGCCGCCGACGCCTTCGTCGATCACTGGCGCGACAACACCTACCGCTTCGGGATCATCAACTTCGCCAACCCCGACATGGTCGGGCACACCGGCGTGATCCCCGCCGCGGTCGCCGCGGTGGAGACGGTCGACGCGCAGCTCGGCGACGTCGTCGAGGCGGTCCTCGCCAAGGGCGGCGCCTGCATCGTCACCGCCGATCACGGCAACTGCGACCACATGCTCGAGCCCGACGGCTCGCCCAACACCGCCCACTCGCTGAACCCGGTGCCGCTGATCGTCACCGCCGACGGCCTCGAGCTGCGGGACCGCGGCATTCTCGCCGACGTCGCTCCCACGGCGCTACAGCTGCTCGGCATCGCCCAGCCCGAGGCGATGACCGGTCGCTCGCTGATCGCGTGAGGAGCGATCCGGAGCGACTCCGGTTCGAGATCTCGGCCCGCGACGGGGCGGCCCGCGCCGGCGTCGTCCACACCGCGCACGGGCCGATCGAGACGCCCGCCTTCATCCCACTCGCGACGAAGGGGACGGTGCGGGGGCTGGACTCGGCCGAGGTCGCCGAGCTGGGTTACCAGCTGATCCTCGGCAACACCTACCACCTGTTCGTCTCGCCGGGACCGGAGCGGATCGCCGCTGCCGGCGGGCTGCACGGGTTCATGGGCTGGGAGCGGGCCCTGATCACCGACTCCGGCGGATTCCAGGTCTTCTCGCTCGCCCACGGCGGCGTCGCCAACGAGGTCAAGGGCAGTGGCCGCTCCGGCGGCGGCGCCGGTTCCAAGGTGGAGATCACCGAGGAGGGCGCCCGCTTCCAGTCCTACCGCGACGGGGCCGAGCTGTTCATCTCACCCGAGGTCTCGATGAGCGTGCAGGCGGCGCTGGGCTCCGACATCGCCCTCGTCTTCGACGAGTGCACGCCGTTCCACGCCGAGCGCGACTACACCGCCCGCTCGACCGAGCGCACCCACCGCTGGCTCGGCCGCTGCCTCGCCTGGCACGAGGAGAACGGCCCGGCGAGCCAGGCGGTCTTCGGCATCGTCCAGGGAGGCGTCTACGAGGACCTGCGGCGGGAATCGGCGCAGGCGGTCTCCGAGGCCGGCGTCGACGGGCTGGCGATCGGCGGCACCCTCGGTCGCGACAAGGAGGAGATGGCGGCGGTGCTGGCGATGACGGCGCCGCTCCTTCCCGTGGAGGCCCCGAAGCACCTGCTCGGGATCGGCGAGGTCGACGACCTGCTCGGCGGCATCGCCCTCGGCCTCGACGTCTTCGATTGCGCCGTCCCCACCCGTCTCGCCCGCCACGGCGTCGCCCTGGCGCCCAGCCCCGAGACCCGCTGGCGCTTGGACATGCGCAAGGGACGCTGGGTCGGCGACCGCGAGCCGCTCGTCGCCGGCTGCCCCTGTCCGGCCTGCCAGCGCCACGACCGCGACTACGTCTCCTATCTCTCCCGCGCCGAAGAGCTGACCGCCGTCCGCCTGATCGTCCTCCACAATCTCACCTACATGCGGGAGCTGACGACCCACGCCCGCGAGGCGATCGCGGCGGGACGGTTCGAGGAGTACCGCGCGGCGGTTCTCGGCGGTAGCGCCCCTTGGGACGCGGCCCTGTCGACTTAATCACGCACGTGCGTGATTAAGTCGACAGGGCGCCTATTCGGTGTTCTTCTCGACCAGGTCTTTGAGTTCTTCGGTGACCTGGTCGATCGTGTCGCCGGCCACTTCGCGGACGTGCACGCCGGCAGCCTTGTCGGTGAGGACGATCACGGCGGTCGCCACGGCTCCGGCGACCAGAACCAGCGCCACCAGCGCCAGCACGAAGCGGACGAAGCGGGAGAAGCCGGAGCGCTTGGCCGGCCGTGCCGGCTGGACCGGGGGTGGGGAGGCGACGCGCGGTCGCGGGCGCCGGGTCGGCGAGTCGGCCGGCCGGTACTCGGTCGGCGCCGTGTCGCGCTCGAGGTGGCGGGTGGCGGCGGTCTCACCGCCGAGGATCCCGGTCGCCGCCGTGCCTTCCTGGATCGGCAGCGTCACGTCCTCGCCTTCGAGCCCGAGCCGGAGCCCGCTGGCGAGCTCGTCGGCGCTCGCGTAGCGCCGGTTCGGGTCGCCCTCCAGGGCGCGCAGGACCACCGATCCGAGCGGCTCCGGCACCTCGTCGTTGTAGGTGCTCGGCGGCAGCGGCTTCTCGTTCTGCTGGCGCACCGCCAGCTCCGCCAGCGAGGATCCCTCGTAGGGCAGGCGACCGGTGAGGAACTGGTAGAGGACGACGCCGAGCGCGTAGACGTCGGTCGCCGGCGTCGCCTCCTCGCCGCGCACCTGCTCGGGCGCCAGGTAGGCGGCGGTGCCGACGACCGAGCCCACCTGGGTGATCCGCGTCTGCGCGATCGCCCGTGCGATCCCGAAATCGGTCAGCTTCACGGTCATCTCACCGCCACCGACCGGGCCGCCGACGACCATCAGGTTGCCGGGCTTGACGTCGCGGTGGATGATCCCGCGTCGGTGCGCGTAGTCGAGGCCGGCGCAGGCCTGGATCCCGATCTCCGCCGCGGTCTCAGGCTCGACCGGGCCCTGGCGCTGGAGGATCTGCGCCCCTGAGCGGCCCTCGACGTACTCCATGACGATGTAGTGGCGCCCGTCGTCGACGCCGGTGTCGTAGACCTGGACGATGTTGGGGTGGATCAGCTTCGCCACCGCCAGCGCCTCGCGGCGGAAGCGGGCGACGAAGCGCTCGTCATCGGAGAGATGCTCGGCGAGGATCTTCACCGCGACGGTCCGCTCGAGGATGCGGTCGGTCGCCTTGTAGACGTTCGACATCCCGCCGGAGCCGAGCTTGTCGCCGGTTTCGTAGCGTCCCGAGAGCGTGCCCGCCTCCATCATTCAGCCCCCGCTGGGGCGCTCGGGGAGACGCCCCCGGACGACGTGCCCCCGTCGCTCGATTCGGTCGGCGTTTCGGATCCTTCTTCCTGTTTTTCCTGTCCAGGCGGTTCGACCGGAGGCGCTTCTTTTTCCGATTTCTCTTCTTTCTTTTCTTCCTTTTCGGCTTCCTTCTCTTCCTGCTTTTCGGCCTTTTCCTGGGCCTTTTCGTCCGCTTCGAGCTGTTCGGATTCTTCTTCGGCTTCCAGGCTCGAGGTGGTGTCTTCTTCTTCCGGCGCTTCGTCGCATTCGACGATCACTTCGTTCAGCCGGGCGGCCCCTTCGCTCAGCGCTTCCTTTAGCTCCTTGTCGACGCCGGTCAGCGCTTCGACCTGTTCGCCCACCGACGAGGCGGCGTTGGCGGCGCCGACGCAATCCCCTTCACTGACCAGATTTTCGATCAGATCGAGGTTGGCGTTGATCTCGCTCGCGGTTTCGCCGGGCAGCAGGTCGGGGTCGCCGCCGCCGCCGCAGGCGGACAGAGCCGTCGCCGCCGCGAGGCTGAGCACAAGCGCGAGCAGAATGGCTCTCAAGCGACCCATAGGGCGAGTCTAGACAACGCCGTCGAGGCTGGATTTTCCCTGCATATATGCATCAGCGACCGCTCTGCAGACGCTCGGCGAGCGGCTCCGGCAGGCCGGCGGCGCGGATCGCCGCCGCGGCCGCCTCGATGTCGTAGGGGACGCGGTGATAGCGCGCCGTCAGCTCCTCGGTGTCGAGCTCCAGCCAGGCGGCGCGCGGGTCGCCGTCGCGGGGTTGGCCGACGCTGCCGGGGTTGAGCAGCCACTCGCCGCCTTCGAGGTCGACGATCGCGCCGTCGCCGGCCTGGGCGCCGTGCGAGTAGCCGCGCCGCGCCCCGTCGGGCCGGTTGAAGAAAAGGGATACGTGGGAGTGGCCGATCAGTCCGATCCGCTGCTCCTGGGCGTCGAAGCCCGCTTCCGCCTGTTCGATCGAGAGCACGTACTCCCAGATCGGGTCGCGCGGAGAGGCGTGGTAGAGGGCAATGCCGGTGTGCACCATCGCTGGCTGCAAACCCCCGAGGAACTCCAAGGTCGCGGCGCTGGCTTCCGCCCGGGTCCACTCGACCGCCGCCTTGGCCGTCTCCGAGAAGGCGGAGATGTCGAGCGCGTCGAGCACCGCGAGGTCGTGGTTGCCGACCAGGCAGACCTCGCAACGCTCACGCACCAAGGCCGTGCAGGCGTCCGGATCCGCCCCGTAGCCGACCACGTCGCCGAGGCACCAGAGCTCGTCGGGGGAGGCCTCGTCCACCGCGGCCAGGACGGCTTCGAGGGCAGGCAGGTTGGAGTGGACGTCGCTGAGAACGGCTGCGCGCAAGCGGCCAGCGTACCCTGGGCCAGCTCCGGTCCATACGATTGGCGGGTGAACCCGACCGATTCGATCGCAGAGCTGCGGGGCGCCGTCGAAGGAGCCGCCCGCGCCCTGCGCGACGGCGAGACCACCCAACCGGCACCCTCGCTCGACCGGCCGCCGAAGCCCGAGCTGGGCGACTACAGCTCCAACGCGGCGATGCTCCTGGCGGGCCCGCTCGGCGACAACCCGCGGGCCGTCGCCGAGCGCCTCAGCGAGGAGCTGCGACGCCAGCTCGACGACAGCGGCAGCATCGCGCGGATCGAGGTGGCCGGCCCGGGCTTCGTCAACCTCTTCCTCGCCGATGCCTGGTACTCACGCGCCCTGGCGGCGCTCGTCGCCGCCGGCGAGGACCTCGGGCCGGCGCCAACCGCGGCCCCGGAGCGGATCCTGGTCGAGGGACCGTCGGCGAACCCGACCGGCCCGCTGCACGTCGGCGGCGGCCGGCTCGCCGCCTTCGGCGACTCGGTCGCGCGGCTCCTCGAAGCGTTGGGGCACGAAGTCGAGCGTGAGTATTACGTCAACGACGCCGGCGCCCAGGTCGTGCGCTTCGCCGATTCGATCGCCGCCCGCATGGCCGGCGAGTCGGTTCCGGAGGACGGTTACGGCGGCGAGTACGTCGACGAGCTGGCCCAGGAGATCGCGGCCGAGGGCCTCGACTCCGCCGACCGCGAGGCGATCGGGCTGCGCGGGATCGAGTTGATGCTGGTCGAGGTCGGGGAAACGCTGGAGCGCTTCGGGGTCCAGATCGACACCTGGACCTCCGAGCGCTCGATCTACGCCCGCGGCGAGGTCGAGTCCGCGCTTGCCAAGCTCGAGCAGGGCGGCCATTCGTATCGCAGCGAAGACGCCCTCTGGCTGCGGACCACGAGCTTCGGCGACGACAAGGACCGGGTCCTAATCAAGTCCGACGGCGAGCCGACCTACCTGGCCGCCGACGTCGCCTACCACTGGGACAAGCTCCAGCGCGGCTTCAACCGCCTCGTCGACGTCCTCGGTGCCGACCACCACGGCTACGTCGGCCGGGTGCGGGCGGCGATCGCCGCGCTCGGCGGCAACCCGGATGCCTTCGAGGCGCAGATCATGAACCTCGTCCACGTTGTCGAAGGCGGTGAGCGGGTGCAGATGTCGAAGCGCAGCGGCGACTTCGTCTCGCTCGACGACCTGCTCGACGACATCGGCGTCGACGCCACCCGCTGGTTCATGCTCTGGCGCGGCCACGAGACGGCGGTCGACCTCGACCTCGCCGTCGCCCGCAGCCAGTCCAGCGACAACCCCGTCTATTACGTCCAGTACGCGCACGCTCGGATCGCCAGCATCCTCCGCAAAGCCGGCGCCGCGGGGGAGGCGGCCGGCGCCGGTCCCGACCCGGCGGCGAGGGCGGTGCTGGAGCCAAGCGAGAAAGCGCTGATCAAGCGTCTGCTCGAGTTCCCGGACGAGGTGCGGGTATCGGCCTCGCGGCGGGCGCCGCACCGGATCTGCGCCTACGCGACCGCCGTCGCCGCCGACTTCCACGCCTTCTACCGCGACTGCCAGGTCGTCGGTGCCGAGGGGGAGGGGGTGGAGCGCTCGCGCCTGGCGCTCTGCCTGGCGACGAAGCGGACGATCGCCGCCGCGCTGGGACTACTGGGGATCTCCGCCCCCGAGCGGATGTGATGCGCGGCGGGCGCGCCAAGCTGCCCGTCCTCGCCGAGGTCTCGGCTTTCGCCCCGGGCGAGGACCAGGTTTGGTCGTTGCGCCGCTCCGACTTCGAGCGCCTGAGCGGAGTGGCAGAGCGCCTCGGCGGCACCCGCAGCGTCCTCATCACCGGCGGCGCCGAGCTCGGTGGGCCGTTGGCGATCGCCCTCGCCGGTGCGGCCGGCGCTACCGGGCGCCGCACCGTCCTGGTCGAGTGCGACCTGGCGCGACCGCGGTTGGCGGTCGACCTCGGGCTCGCGCCCTCGCCGGGGCTGCACGAGTACCTGCGCTGGGAGGCGAAGCCGGAGCAGATCCTCCAGCCCCTGGCCCTGGCCGGGCCGGCCTCCGCCGGCGCCAGCGAGCCCCTCGTCTTCATCGCCGCGGGCCGTCAGGCCCCCGACCCAACGACCCTGCTGGGTCTGCAGAGCTTTCGCCACATGAGCGCCAAGCTGGGCGCCGCCTACGACCTCGTGGTCCTCGTCGGCCCTGCGCTCGCCGACGGGGCCCCTGGTCTCGGCGCGATCGCCGCCAGCGCCGAGACGATGCTGGTCGCGATCTCACCGCCGCAGGCTTCGCGGCGCGGCGGCCGCGCGCTGCGGACGGCGGTCGCCGCACTGCCGGTGGCCGCGCTTGGTGCCGTCGTCGTCGGCGCCGGCGAGTAGGGCGGGCTAGAGGTCGTAGCGCGCGAGGTCGGCGTCGAGGCGCTCGCTGTCGGCCTCGCTCGGCCCGGCGGGCCCGGGGCCGTTGCGATCGGACGGCCCGCCGGCGCGGCGCCACTTCCAGACTCCGAGGGCGAGCGCGATCGCGGCGACGATGAAGGCGACGATCGGGACGACGTAGGCGGAGAGGCTGAAGCCCTTTCCCTCGGGCAGCGCCAGCACCGCCTCGCCGTACTCGGCGACCAGCGCATCCTTGACCTGCTCCTTGCTGGCGCCTTTGGCCACCAGCCTTTTGATGAAGGCTTTCTCGCGCAGGGCTTGCGGTGCTTCGGCCAGCTCGAGCAGGGTGCCGCAGACGGGGCACATCACTTCGCCTTCGATCTCGCCCAGCGAGGTCTGCGGCGTCGCTCCCCCGGCGCTGGCCGGGACCAGGGCGAGCGCCGCGATCGCGAGCAGCGTCCCGATCGCGCGTCGCCTCATGACTTCGGACCGGACAGCAGCGGCGCCACTTCGTCTTCCAGATACTCGGCCGTGATCGGCCCCCGGACCAGGAGCCGCACCTTGCCGCGAGGGTCGATCAGATAGTTCTCCGGCACCCCGGTGGTCCCGAAGTCACCGGCGATGCCGCCGTCGCCGTCGCGCAGCTGCGGGTAGCTGAGGTCGAATTCGCGCACGAACTCACGACCGTCGCCGCTGAGGTCGCGGCTGTCGATCCCCAGCACCGTGAACTTGTCGTCGCCGTGGCGGCGCTGGAAGTCCTCCAGCGCCGGTGCCTCCTCGCGGCAGGGCACGCACCAAGAGGCCCAGAAGTTGACCAGGACCCAGCTGCCGCGGTAGTCGACGATCGATTCGCTGCCGCTCCCTTCGAGCCGCGGCAGCGCCGTGTCCGGGGCGGGATCGCCGAGCGCGATCCCGGAGGAGCCCTTGCTGAGCAGCCCGAAGGCGAGCAGGCCGACGACGGCCAGCACGGCGAGAACGGCGATGACAGAGCGAGCGCTCACGGGCCGCCAAGATTAGATCCCGCCGGCCTCCGGCAACCCGCCGGCGCCCATAGACTTAAACCAGCGCGGACGTAGCTCAGTTGGTAGAGCGCAAGCTTCCCAAGCTTGAGGTCGCGGGTTCGACCCCCGTCGTCCGCTTGCCAAAGGCTCCGAGCCGGCCTTCGCCGCTCGCGACATTTGATCCCCTAGAGGGGCAGCGATGTCGCGAGCGCTGCAACGCTTCTCAGCGCGCTAAAGCCAGCTCCCGCTTCGCCTGCACGCTCTTACCGTTCCCGTTGCTCGCCGCGGGGGCGATGCCGGGGAGACAGTAGAAGTGCTCGGTGGCGCCGCGGACCTGGCGCTGCCTGACCATCTCGATCAGTTTGGATTTCGCCAGCTCGGTTACGTGGTAGTTCGTGTTGCTGAGGGGGATCTGCAGCTCTTGACTGAGCTCGCTGGGGGAGAGGATGCGGCCTCCGTCGAGACCGAGGATTTCGAGGATCGAGACCCGCAGCGGGTGGGCGGTCGAGCGCGCGAGGGCCTCCCAGTCCACAGGCAGCGAGCCGTGTCCGTTTTCAACGGCGTGGGTGACGCCGTTGCCGTTTGCTGAGCGACCGTTGGGGGATGGCATAGGTGCGACATTACCAAAAAATGTTGATTCGGCTCATTAAAATCGGGTAGCCTCGGAACCGGGATGTTCTTCGAGGAGGGGAAATGGTCGTGAGGGGAATTTCGCTGGGCCGCGTACGTCGAGGGCTGCTGATGGTTGCGCTGGCGACTGTGTTTTGGGCACCCAGCTCGGCTTTCGGGGACACCGAAGGGCTGATCGCAGACAGCAAAACGACCAATCCAGAACCCGATTCCGGATGGCAGGCGGGTACCTGCACGACGGACTCGCCGACCTGCGGCGTCGCTACCGATACCCAGTTCTTCGAACAGGCCGCCGGGCACCCGCCGGTCGGATTCACGCAGTTCATCGTCCGCAGCAAAGCCCCGGGCCAAACGCCGGTGGCAGAACTCGCGACGGTTCGGGTCGACCTTCCGGTCGGCCTCAGTGTCAACCCAAGCGCGACCGACCAGTGCCCGCTGCTGACCTTCAAAGCCGGCGCCGGCGGTTGCCCGGACCCCTCCAAAGTCGGCAAAAGCTTCGTCACCGTCTCGCTGCCGCCGCTCGGCACTCCCGCCCCGCCGCAGGCGGGCCTGACGGAGGTGGACGTCTATAACGTCGAGCCGGAACCGGGGGAGGCGGCGCGGTTCGGTCTCGAACTCGCTGGCAACGAGGTCTACCTCGAGGGCGACGTCGCCTGGTCGAGCGACTACCACGAGGGCTTCACGATCCACGTCCCGGAGGTTTTGCCGGAAGCCCTGGGCAGCCTGCTCGGGCTGCTCGGAGGCGAAAAAGGCCTGATCCTCAAAAACCGCCTGGTCTTCAACGGCCAGGCCGGGGACGGGACCTTCATCACGGCCCCGAGCACCTGTCTCGGCCCGGCCTACCAGGATCCCTGGACCCCGGGCGAAGCGCCGACCGGTCCCTCCGGCCACATCTATTCCACCTACCTTCGGGTGAGCTCGACCACCGAGGAAGCAGATCCGAGCTACGACTTTCCGCAGGACGCCGGGCCGGCGCTGGAGTCACCGATCCCGCCCGGCACCAGCCCCAAAGGATGCGCGACGATCCCTTATGAGCCGGAGATCGCGGTTGACCCCGGCACCGAGCAGGCCAACTCCCCTGCTGGTGCCGCGGTGAACCTCACCGTCCCTCACATTGAAGATCCCGAAGCCCAGGACAGCTCCAACACGCGCACCGCGAAGGTGACCCTTCCGCGCGGCATGGGGATCAACCCGTCCGCCGCGAACGGGCTCAAAGTCTGCACCGACGGAGAGTTCGGCAAGGGGACCCAGAACCCGGTCGCCTGCCCGCCGGAGTCGCGGATCGGGAGCGTCACGATCGACTCGCCGCCGCTGCGGGATGAGGATCTGGAAGGCGACGTCTACGTCGGCCAGCAACTCAGCCGCGATCCGACCTCGGGCGAGGAGTACCGGATCTTCATCAACGCGGTGTCCGAGCGCTACGGGGTCGACGCTCGCCTGGTCGGAAACGTCAGCGCCGATCCGATCACCGGTCAGCTGACGACCACCATCAGCGAGGCCCCGCAGGTTCCCTTCACCTCTTTCCTGCTCGAGTTCGACGGCGGCCAGCGGGCGGTGCTCAGTAGCCCCCCGACCTGCGGCCCGAACGCCACGACCACGAGCCTCACGCCCTGGGCCGCGGCCGGAAACAACCGGCCGCCCGCGACTCCCGGCGACGAGTTCCAACTCACCGCCGCCCCGGGCGGGGGCGCCTGCGCCAAAACGATGGTCGAGCGCGCGTTCACCCCCGCGTTCGCGGTCGCCCCGAAGACGAACAAAGCCGGCGCCTACAGCCCGCTCTCGATGCGGCTCGCCCGGACCGACGGGCAGCAGGAGCTCAAAGGCGTCGACATCACCCTGCCGCCCGGGATGACCGGCAAGCTCGCGGGGATCCCCTACTGCCCGGAGAGCGCGATCGCGGCCGCCATCGCCAACGCTGGCAAAGCCGAGCGGGCCGCCTCCAGCTGCCCCGCCGCCAGCCTCGTCGGCAGCGCAACGGTCAACGCCGGTACCGGTCCCGCGCCCCTGCAGATCACCGGCAAAGCCTTCCTCTCGGGCCCGTACAAAGGGGCTCCTCTTTCCCTGGCAGTCGTCACCCCCGCCACGGCCGGGCCGTTCGATCTCGGCACGGTCGTGGTGAGGGTGGCGCTGTTCCTCGAACCGGAGACGGCTCAGATCCACGCCGTCTCCGACCCGATCCCCGACGTCTACGGCGGTACCCAGCTCAGCGTCCGCTCGGTCGACGTCGACCTCGACCGCGAGAATTTCACGCTCAACCCGACCAGCTGCGACGCGCTCGCGGGCGGCGGCGCCCTGCGCGGCGGCGGTGCCAACCCGGCCGATCCGCTGGCTTTCAGCGCCTTCCCGGTCGCGATCGGTTTCCAGAGCAGCGACTGCGGCGCCCTCAAGTTCCGCCCAAAGCTCTACACGCGGCTGTTCGGCGGCAAGCAGAAAACCAAACGGGGTCAGTTCCCGAAATTCCGCGCCACCCTCGTCGCTCGCGAGGGCGACGCGAACATCCGCCGCGCGGCGGTGACGCTATCCGCCGCGCTGATTCTCGAACAGGGCCACATCCGCACCCTCTGCACCCGGCCGCAGCTCGCCGCCGGGGCCTGCCCGCAGCAGTCGATCTACGGCAACGCGCGGGCGAAATCGCCGCTCCTCGACGACGAACTCGTCGGCCCCGTCTACCTCGTTCCCGGCAGCACCGACAGTGGTCTGCCGGACCTCCTCGCCGACCTGCGCGGCCAGGTGAACATTCGCCTGCGCGGTGTGATCAGCGCCACCAAAGGACGTCTCAAGACCGTCTTCCCGACCGTGCCGGACGTGCCCGTGAGCAAGTTCGTGCTGACGATGAAGGGCGGCAAGCGCGGTCTGTTGACGGCCACCCGCGACCTCTGCAATCGCCGCGTCACCTCGGTGCTCAACTTCGAAGCCCAGAACGGAAAGAAGCTGAAGAAGAAGAAACTGAAGCTACGGGTGCCCGGCTGTCGGGCCGGGGCTGGCAAAGCCAAGGGCTCCGATTGAACCCGGCGCCAAGCGGGTAGCGCGGATTCGAAGCGATCCTGCACGGATCGATGACATCAATGGGACTGAGGGATGAATCGATGAAGAAGACGTCAGCGCGACTCGGAATCTTGATCGCCGCGATCGCCGCGCTGTCGATTCCCCTGGCCGCCCCCGCGCAGGGCGCCGACATCATCGAAGCCCAGTCGGAAACCGCCGCTGCCGGATGGCAGGCCGCAACCTGCAAAACGGGGACGGACCTGACCTGCTCGCCCGCGACCAAAGACCAGTTCTTCACCCAGGCGGCGGGCCATCCCGGGGTCGGGTTCACCCAGTTCATCGTCAAAAACAGTCCCGGCCTACTCGGGAACGAAACCCCGGTCGGCAACGTCAGGACCCTGCTGGTCGACCTCCCGCCAGGACTCAGCGTCAATCCGCAGGCCACTCCCCAGTGCGAGCTGGCCGCGGGTCAGAGTCCGAGCCTCTGTCCGCCGACCACGCAGGTCGGATCGAGCATCCTCACGGCCGCCCTTGTCGTGGCCGTCGTCGGTGGCAGCTCGCTGACCCTGCCGCCGGCGCCCGTCTACAACCTCGTCCCCAAAGCGGGGCAGCCCGCGCGCTTCGGCTTCAGCTCGGCCGGGAACGACGTCTTCCTCGAACCGGGAGTCGAATGGTGGGGCGATTACCACGAGTTCTTCCTGATCAACGTGCCACAGCTGAGCCTGCCGGAAATCCCCCTGCTCGAAGGCGTCCGGGTGCTCAAAAACCGGCTGGTATTCAACGGCAACGTCGGCCTCGGCGTCGCCGGGCGGGGTCCCTTCCTGACCAACCCGAGCACCTGCTTCGAGCCCACGGTCGATCCCAACCAGCACATCTACTCGACCTTCCTGCGGGCCGACGGCTACGAGCCGCAATTCCTGGCGCCGCAATTCCCGGCCGGGGCGCAGACGCTCGAGTCGCCGCTGCCGCCCGGAGTGAAACCGACCGGTTGCGGCAACGTGCCCTTCAGCCCTGCGGTCGGCAGCGCTTCGAACACCGCCGTGACCGACTCGCCCTCGGGACCCACGATCGAAGTGAAAGTGCCGTACGACCCCGACGCCGCGATCGCGAACTCCAACGTCCGCACGGCGCGGGTATCGCTGCCGCGCGGCGCCGGACTCAACCCGGCCGCCGCCGAGGGCCTAGTGGCCTGCACCGACGAGCAGTTCGGCAAGGGCACGACCCGGGCCGTCGCCTGCCCGCCGAAATCCGAGATCGGGACCGTGGCGATCCAGACGCCGGTCCTGCCGCCGAACTCGCTGAACGGCAAAGTCTTCCTCGGCGAGCAGCAGGGCCGCGACCCGAGTTCCGGCAACGTCTACCGGGTCTTCATCGACGCCGAGTCGGCCCGCTACGGACAGTCGGTGCGGCTGCTCGGCAACGTCGTCGCCAACCCCCAGACGGGCCAGCTGACGACCGTCGTCAAGGAGGCGCCACAGCTTCCCTTCAGCTCGATCAGCGTCAACCTGGACGGAGCAAAAGGAGTGGTGACCAGCCCGCCGACCTGCGGGCCGAACGTCACCAGCGGGCAGCTCACCCCATGGTCCGGCGGCGCCGACGCCTTCCCGGCCGACAAAGGCTTCAGCTTGACCAATGCTCCCGGCGGCGGGCCCTGCGCGAAAACGATGGCCGCGCGACCCTTCGCCCCCGGTTTCAACGCCGGCCCCGGTGACGACAAGGTCAAGACCTTCACCAATTTCGCCGCCAACTTCGTGCGGCCGCAGGGCCAGCAAGAGTTGAAAGCGGTCGACATCCTGCTGCCGGCGGGAGCGACCGCGAAGCTGAAAGGCGTCCCCTACTGCAAACCCGGCGACATCGCCGACGCCGAACAGCGCTCCGGCGCCGCCGAGCGGAAAAACGCCAGCTGCGACGCCGACAGTCTCGTCGGCATCGCCAAGGTCAGCGCCGGCACTGGCCCGAAACCGCTGCAGATCGAGGGCAAGGCCTACCTCGCCGGTCGCTACCAGGGCGCGCCGTTGTCGCTCGTGGTCGTTACCCCGGCGATCGCCGGGCCCTTTGACCTCGGCAACGTCGTCGTCCGCGTCGCCCTCAACCTGAAGCCGGAGACGGCGCGGATCAACCCGGTCGCCGAGATCCCCGACGTCTTCGGCGGGGCCAAGCTCGATATCCGCTCGATCTTCGTCAACGTCAACCGCAAAGACTTCGCCCTGACCGGGACCAACTGCCGCAAAGACGCGACCACCGGCTCGCTGTTCGGGGGCGGGGCGGACCCGACCAACCCGGCCGCCTTCAAGGCGTTCCCCGTTTCCGAGCCCTCCCGCGGCCAAGGCTGCCGCAAACTCAAGTTCAAACCGCGGCTGAAGCTGCGCCTCTTCGGCGCCACCCTGCGCAACAAGAACCCGAAACTGCGGGCGGCGCTAAGGACCCGGACCGGGGACGCCAACATCAAGCGCGCCTCGGTGGCGCTTCCGCACGCGATCTTCCTCGACCAGGCCAACCTGGCGAACATCTGCACCCGGGTCCAGTTCGTCGCCGACAACTGCCCGAAGAAATCGATCTACGGCAAGGCGCGCGCCTTCACTCCGCTGCTCGGCAAACCGCTCGAAGGCCCGGTCTTCCTGCGCTCCTCCGACAACACCCTGCCCGACCTCGTCGCCCACCTCAAGGGCCAGGTCGACATCGACCTGGTCGGTCGCATCGACACTTTCAAGGGCGGCATTCGCACCACCTTCGACCGCGTTCCCGACGTGCCGGTGACCAAATTCGTGATGACCCTGCCCGGCGGCAAACGCGGCCTCTTGGTCAACTCGACCAACCTCTGCAAAAAGTCGATCCGCGCGGTCATCCAGCTCAAGGGGCAGAACGGCAGGAAGGCCAACAAGCGGCCGCTGGTGCGAACCGCTTGCAAAGGCAAGAAGCAGCGCAAAAGGTAGTTCCTACAAAGCTAGTACGGGAACGCACTTGCCTTTTGGCCGGCTGACCGACTAGTGTCGAAGGCGGGAGAAGTACCAGGGGCGCCACGCAGGGGCGGCGGCAAATTGCTCATGCGTAACGAGGAGGGACCGAATGGCCAGGCGCTCGATCGCACTCTTGCTGACGGCATTGGGAATGCTGCTCACCGCGTCCGTCGCACAGGCGGACACCGGCAACGTCGTTCAGCCGCAGAACGAAACCACCGATCAGGGTTTTCAGGCGGGAACCTGCTTTTCGAACAAAGACCCGAATCCGCCGAACGCGTTCTGTTCGCTGGCCACCCCTGACCTCTTCTACAAACAGGCGGGTGGGCATCCGCCGGTCGGTTTCACCCAGTACATCGTCAAACACGGGGAAATCACCGGCACCCCGTTTGGGACCCTCTATCCGCTCGAAGAACCGTACGCGAACCGGACGATCAAAACGCTGCGCGTCGACCTGCCGCCGGGTCTGACCGTCAACCCCCAGGCGACGCCGAAGTGCACGCAGGCCGATTTCGAAGCGATCGGCGAAATACCCGGCTCTGGCGGCACGATGGGGCGGGTACCCGCGTGCGACCAGGACACGGTCGTCGGCCAGGAGGAAGTGACGCTCGTCGTCAATACCGCCGGTGTCGTCGCGGCCCCCGCCCCGGCACCGCCGGGAACCTTCCTGCCGGTCGGCTTCCGGATCGCCCCGGACCCGGCGAAAGGCACGCTGGTCAAGGTCTACAACCTCGAGCCGAAACCGGGCGAACCGGCGCGGTTCGGTTTCATCATCGCCTTCAGCAAAGTCATCTACCTCGAAACCGAAGTCGCCTGGGAGAACGACTTCCACGAGAGCTTCACGATCAAACTGCCCGAACCCTCGGTGGGGGTCTCGACCGCGATCAGCCGCTTGGTGAACTTCGGCCAAGACGCCGGCAACCTGGAAGGCGGGACGGGTGGCAACGGCACCTACATCACCAACCCGACCACCTGCTTCAACCCGAACGAGGCGGCCAACGAACGCCTCTACTCGACCTGGTTCCGGGCCGAGTCCTGGGGTGAACCGAACCCGACCTTCCCGGTCGGCTCGACTCCGTTCGAGGCGAAACTGCCGCGGACCGATCCGCTCGACCCGACCAGTCCCAGGGTCGAACAGGAAGGCTGCGTGGGCATCCCCTTCGAACCTTCGATCGAGGCCTCGGCCACGACGGCCGCGGTCGACTCGCCGACCGGCGGTACGGTGACGACGAAATTGCCGTTCGACCCCGCCAAAGAAGGCGACGAAGGGCTGATGCAGTCGCACCTGCGCAGCGCTCGGGTGACCCTGCCGCCGGGGATGGGTCTCAACCCCTCCGGCTCCAAGGACCTGGCCGACTGCAAGGACTCCCAGTTCAAGAAGGGCATCCGCACCTTCGCCAACGAATGCCCGGCAGCCTCCAAAGTCGGCACCGCGGAGATCACCTCGGCTCCATTGGCAGAGCCGCTGGTCGGCGACATCTACGTCGGCGAACAGAAGAGCCGCAGCCCGGAATCCGGCGAAGAGTTCAGGATCCTGGTCGAAGCAAAGAGCGCGAACGAGGGAATCGTCGTGCGCCTGATCGGCAACGTGATCGCCAACGAGAAAACGGGTCAGCTGACCGCCGTCTTCGACGAACAGCAGTCGGGCCAGTTCACCGGGGCGCTGCCGAACGGCCTGCCGCAGGTGCCGTTCGAAGCGGTGAAATTGAGCTTCGACGCCGCGAAACAGGTGTTGACGACGCCGCCGATCTGCGGCCCCGCGATCACCACCGGCCAGATGGAACCGTGGGCCCGGCCGGGGACCAGCGTCCCGGTCAACGCCAGCTTCACCCTCTCCAGCGTCCCCGGTGGAGGTACCTGCCCGACGACGATGGCCGAGCGCAAATTCGCACCGCCTTACTCGGCTAGCTCCGCCAGCACCAAAGCCGGCGCCTACAGTCCGTTCCGGGTTCACATCGGCCGGCCCGACGGAGAGCAGGAGCTGAAGATCGTCGACGTCACCCTGCCGAAAGGGCTGACCGGCAAACTTGCCGGCATCCCCTACTGCTCGGAGGATGCGATCGCGGCGGCCGCGGCGGCCGCCGGCAAAGCCGAGCTGGCGGCGTCGAGCTGTTCGGCCGCAAGCCAGATCGGCACCGCGGCCACCGAGTCCGGCACCGGCGCCAGCCCGCTCAAACTGGGCGGCAAGGCGTTCCTCGCCGGCCCCTACAAGGGGGCGCCGCTCTCGATGGTCGTGATCACGCCGGCGGTCTCGGGTCCGTTCGACCTCGGCACCGTGGTCGTCCGGGTGGCGCTCAACGTCAACCCGGAAACCGCTCAGATCAACGCCGTCTCCGACGTCATTCCCGACGTCTTCGGCGGGGTGAAGCTGGACTTGCGCTCGATCGACGTCGACGTTGATCGCTCGCAGTTCATGCTCAACCCGACGAACTGCTCGGCGCAGGCAACCAGCGGCGCGATCTCCGGCGGCGGAGCGGACCCGACCAACCCGGCGGCGTTCAGCTCCTACGCGGTCAGCGCTCCGTACCAGGCAAACGAATGCAACAAGCTTGGCCTTCAAGCCGAAGTTCTTCACCAAGCTCACCGGTCCGACCAAGCGCGACGGGAACCCGAAGTTGCGGGCGATCCTGGAAGCGAAGAGCGGTAACGCCAACATCGCCCGCACGGCGCTGACGCTGCCGCACTCGCTGTTCCTCGACCAGAGTCACATCGGCACCGTCTGCACGAGGCCGCAGTTGGCCTCGCAGACCTGCCCGAAAGCGTCGATCTACGGCAAGGCGGAAGCGAAGACGCCGTTGCTCGACGGGAAGTTGAAGGGCAACGGTCTACCTGGTGGCCAACCCGGCACACAAACTGCCGGACCTGCTGGCCGACCTGCGCGGCCAGGTGAACATCCAGCTCCGTGGCGTCATCAGCTCCAAGCGGGGCGGTCTGAAGACCGTCTTCAACGGGCTGCCGGACGTGCCGGTGAAGAAGTTCATCCTCAACATGTAGGGCGGCAAGAAGAGCCTGCTCGTCAACTCCCAAAACACCTGTAAAGCGAGCCAGCTGGCGGTCCTCAACATCAAGGGCCAGAACGGCAAGAAGGTCAAGAACAACAAGTTCAAGCTCAACATCGCTTCCTGCGGGAAGAAGAAGTAGGGAGCGCGCGAGCGACGTCGCTCGCACCGGCGCGGATGGCCGACTAGCCTCCGCGCCGGTGCGCCCGTCGCTTTCGGTCCTGATCGTCGCCTGGAACAGCCGTGAGGAGCTGGACCGGACCCTGCCCGCCTTGCTGGCGGAGCTGGACCCGGACGACGAGCTGATCGTCGTCGACAACGACTCCGCCGACGACACCGTCGAGTTGGTCGGCGGCCTCGCGCCGGAGGCGCGGCTGGTGCGGATGGGCCGCAACGTCGGCTTCGCCGGCGGCTGTCAACGCCGGCGCCGCCGAAGCGAAGCGGCGACTTGCTGGTGATCCTCAACCCCGACGCGGCGCCGCTGCCGGGCTTCGGGGCGGCGATCCGCCGGCCCTGGCTCGAGGGACGCGGCTGGGCAGCATGGCAGGCGCTGGTCGCCGAGGCCGGGGGGACGACGATCAACTCCGCCGGCAACCCGCTCCACTTCACCGGCATCGTCTGGGCCGGCGGCCACGGCCGGCCGATCGCCGAGGCGCCGCCGGCAGGTGAGGTGGCCGTCCTCTCCGGCGCCTGCCTGGCGATCCCACGCACGACCTGGGAGCGCGTCGGCGGCTTCCCGGCCAAGTTCTTCCTCTACCACGAGGACGTCGACCTCTCGCTGCGGCTGCGGCTGGCAGGGGGCACGCTCGGGATCGAGCCCGCCGCCGTGGTCGCCCACGACTACGAGTTCGGCGCCCGCGAGCACAAGTGGCGCTGGCTCGAGCGCAACCGGCTCGCCTTCCTCGTCCGCGCCTACCCGGCGCCGCTGCTGATCCTGCTGGCGCCGGCGCTGATCGCCACCGAGCTGGCGCTGCTCTTCGTCGCCGCGGCCGGGGGCTGGGGGGCCCAGAAGCTCGCCGCCAACGCCGAAGCGCTGCGCTGGCTGCCGCGGCTGCTGCGCGAGCGGCGGCGGATCCAGCGCCGGCGGACGGTCGACAGCGCCGAGTTCGCCTCCTGGCTCAGCGCCGACCTCGACTCGCCCTTCATCGCCGGCCCCGCCCGTTCCCTCCCCGTCCGCCTGCTCCTTCGCGGTTACCTCGGGGCGGTCCGGGCGCTGCTGGGCGCTACTCCTCGTCCATGAAGAAGCTGAACATGCGCTCGGGCTCGAGCCGCCAGTAGACGGCGCCGGACTCGAGCATCTCCGCCCAGCTCTCGCCGTAGCGGGGCACATAGATGTCGAGCAGCGTCTGGCGCAGCTCGGCGCCTTCGGGAGCGTTGACGTCGACCGCGACGGCGCGGCCGTGGACGGTGATCGCCAGCTCCTCGCCGGGCAGGTGGGTGGCGCTGACCTCGGGGCGGCGACGGATGTGGCGGGCGCGGACCGAGTCGGGAGCGGAGCCGAAGTGGAAGGCGCCGTGGAGGAAGATGCCGTCGACCGGGCCGGCCACCGGACGCCCGTCGGCGCCAGCGGTGGCAAGCGCCAGCAGGCGCATTCCGGTCAGCCGCTCCGCGACCTGCGCGGCGTCGAGGCGGCGCTCCGGCGTGTGGATCCGCAGCAGGTGGAGGCCGGCGCCCGCGTAGCTACGCGTCGATCAGCTCCTGCAGGCGCTCCAGGTCGGCGGCCGTCTCCCGCATCCCGGCCTCCTCAGGTCGGTTGGCCGGTCGGGCGGATCAGGATCTCGTCGACGTCGACGTTGCGCCGGCTGCTCGAGCGCGAACATCACCGCGCGGGCGATGTCGTCGTCCTGCAGCGCCCAGTCGCCGGGGCGGTTGTCGAAGAAAGGCGTGTCGACCATCCCCGGCTCGATCAGCGTCACCTTGATCGCGCTGTTGTCGTGCATCTGGCGCAGCTCGCCTCGCAGCGACTCGCCGATCGCCGTCGCCGCCCACTTGGTCGCCGAGTAGAGCGAGCCCGGCAGCGCCCGCCGGCCGGCGACCGAGCTGGTGATCACGAAGTGGCCGTCGCCGCGCTCGAGCAGGTGGGGGAGGGTGGCGCGGATCGTCAGCGCCGCCCCGTAGACGTTGGTCAGGACCATCGAGCGCCAGTGCTCGACCGACTCCTCGAGGAAGCCGCGGCTGGCGCCGAAGCCGGCGTTGGCGAAGACCGCGTCGATCCGGCCGAAGCGCTCCGAGCGCCGCGGCGGCCAGCGCCTCGACCTGGTCCCACTCGGTGACGTCGCAGCGCACCGCCAGCGCCCGCTCGGGGCCGCCGAGCTCCTCGGCGAGCGCCTCCAGCTCCTCCAGGCGCCGCGCCGCCAGCACCAGCCGGTAGCGTCGGAGCGGCGGCGCGCGCGGTGGCGGCGCCGATGCCGCTGCTGGCTCCGGTGATCAGCATCACGGGGTCGGCCATGCTCGAAGTCTCTCAGCTTGCGATAATCGGACCTCGTGGACCCCCAGCGCAAGCGGAAGATCCGCCTCGTAGTCGCGCTCAGCGTCGCCGTGCTGCTCGCGGTGGCGCTGATCTACACCTCCTTCTCGGCCTCGACCGAGGCGAAGGAGCCCTCGCAGCTGCTCAGCGCCGCCCCCGGCACCAGCTACGAGATGACCGGCAAGGTCGTCCCCGGCTCGGTCCGCCAGGAGGGCAACGGGATCGCCTTCCAGGTGCGCGACCGCGACGGCGAGGGCAAGGCGCTGCCGGTCACCTACAACGGCACCGTCCCCGACCCGTTCCGGGGCGGCCGCGAGATCATCCTCACCGGCAGCGTCCAGTCGGGCACCTTCGTCGGCGAGCCGGACACCCTGATCACGAAGTGCCCGTCGAAGTTCACGACCAAGAGCGATGCCTAGCCTTGGCAGCGCCCTGCTGGCGCTCGCCTTCCTCACCGCCGTCGCCGCCGCAGTCATCGCCCTCCTCGGGCGCAACGGCGAGCGCCGCTGGATCGACCTCTCCCGCCGCATCGTCTACGCCTTCTTCGCCCTGGTCACCGCCTGCGTGGTGATCATCGAGATCGCCTTCGCCGGCGACGACTTCTCCTTCAACATCGTCGCCGAGCACTCCTCGATCGAGACGCCGGACCTTCTACAAGCTGGCGGCGATGTGGTCGAGCCAGGAGGGCTCGCTGCTGCTCTGGGCCTGGGTGCTCTCGATCGTCTCCGACCGCCGCCCTCTACGCGACCCGCAACAAGCTGCGCGAGCTCGTCCCCTGGGCGACCGCGGTGATGATGGGCATCGCCGCCTTCTTCACCGGCCTGATGCTGTTCGCGCCCGGCGTCGACCCCTTCGCGACGACTCAACCCGGCGCCCGGCCGACGGCGTCGGCCTCAACCCGCTGCTGCAGCACCCGAGCATGATGATCCACCCGCCGATGCTCTACTCGGGGTACGTCGCCTTCACCGTCCCCTTCGCCTTCGCGATCGGCGCGCTTGATCACCCGCCGGGTCGACGCCGAGTGGATCCGCGCCACCCGCCGCTTCGCCCTGATCGCCTGGGCCTTCCTCGGCTTCGGCCTGCTGCTCGGCGCCCGCTGGTCCTACACCGAGCTCGGCTGGGGCGGCTACTGGGCCTGGGACCCGGTCGAGAACGCGGCGCTGATGCCGTGGCTGCTCGGCACCGCCTTCCTGCACTCGATCATGGTCCAGGAGAAGCGCGGGATGCTGAAGGTCTGGAACGCGAGCCTGATCGTCGGCACCTTCTCGATGGCGCTGCTCGGCACCTTCCTGGTCCGCTCCGGCGTTCTGCAGTCGATCCACGCCTTCGGCGACAGCACCGTCGGCCCCTACATCCTCGGCCTGATCGGGGTCGTCCTGATCGGCTCGACGGCGCTGATCGTCTCCCGTCTCGACGACCTGCGCTCGGAGAAGCGGATCGACTCGCTGGTCTCGCGCGAGTCGGTCTTCCTCGTCAACAACCTGCTGCTGGTCGGCGCTGGTCGCGGTGATCTTCTGGGGCACCTTCTTCCCGCTGATCTCCGAACTGTTCACCGGCGAGCAAGGCCTCGCTGGCGGCGCCCTGGTTCGACGGCTACACGACGCCGCTGGGGATCCTGCTGGTGCTCTTCACCGGGATCGGGCCGCTGCTGGCCTGGCGCCGGGTCAGCTGGGCCTCGGCCAAGCGGGTCTTCCGGGTGCCGGCGATCGTGGCCGCCGTCGTCGCCGTCGGCCTGCTCCTCTTCACCGACGCCGCCGACTCGCTCTGGGCCTTCGCGCTGTTCACCTTCGCCGCCTTCGCCCTGACCGGGCTCGGGCAGGAGTTCTGGAACGGCGCCGCGGCGCGCAAGCGCCTGTCGGGGGAGTCCTTGCCGGTCGGCGCTGGCGGGGTCGTCTCCCGCAACCGTCGCCGCTATGGCGGCTACATCGTCCACATCGGCGTCGTCGTCCTGCTTGATCGGGATCGCCGCCTCCTCCAGCTTCCAGACCAACCGCGACGTCGACCCTGCGGCCGGGGGAGAGCACCGTCATCGACGGCCGCAAGGTCACCTACGTCAAACCGACCGTCGCCACCGACCCGGAGAAGCTCAGCTTCGGCGGCGTGCTGCGGGTCGAAGAAGACGGCGAGGTGGTGGCGACGCTGCGGCCCGAGCCGCGACTACTTCCGCCCGACCGGGCAGGAGGGCGGCACGATCGCCAGCTTCTTCGACGGCGAGGCGACCACCGAGGTCGGGCTCGAGGCCGGCCTCACCAGCGACCTCTGGACCTCGATGGCGCCGAACCTGACCGGCGTCCAGGGCCGGGTCGACAAAGCGGATGCGGCCTTTGCCACCTGCGTGCGCGGCGGCCCCGGCGCGCCGCCGGAGTGCGAGGCCCTGACCGCGCTGATGCTCGCCGCCCGCGCCAACCCGGCGCTGCGGCCGACCGCGCTCGAGCAGATCAACGAACTGCAGGAGCTGACCGCGGGCAAAATCGCCGCCAGCTACCTCGACGACGACGCCCCGGCGACCTTCCGTGTGATCGTCGACCCGCTGGTCACCTGGATGTGGATCGGCGGCCTGATCGCGCTGAGCGGCGCCCTGATCGCGCTCTGGCCGACCCGCGGCCGCCGCCGCGGTGCCCTGGTGCGGACCGAGGCCGACGCCCGCAAGGAAGCCAAGTACCGCGAGATCCGCGACGCCGAGCTCGACCACGCGGCCGGCAAGCTCTCCGACGAGGACTTCGCCGCCGCTCGACGCCGAGCTGCGCCGGGAAGCGGTCGAGATCCTCGACAGCGTCGGGGCCGGGAAGCAGCGAACGGGGGTTCGAACGGGTCGATGAACGGCGACGGCTCGGCCAAGAAGCCCGAAAACATCGAGCACGGCTAGACTTCCTGACCGTGTACACGTTCTTCAGCGTCATCCAGGTGATCATCTCCGTCGTCCTGATCTTCCTCGTGCTCCTGCACTCGGGCAAAGACGCGGGCCTCTCCGGTGCCTTCGGCATCGGCGGCGGCGGCAGCTCGATCGGCGGCGGCTCGATGGTCGAGCGCAACCTCGACCGCGCCACGATCTTCTTCGCGATCATCTTCGTGCTGAACACCTTCCTGCTGCTGAAGATCTAGCGCGGCGCGAGCCTCTTTGTCTGCTCCTGTCTTTAAGTCGCCCTCTGGGCGATTAAAGACAGGCGCGCGTTGGCCGGGCGTCAATTCGCCTTGTGTTGTTTAGCGTGGTTGACAAACAGCGCTCTTATGTCTACGTTAGGGACGTTCCGTCAACTTCTGACAAGGAGGAGGCCCCGATGGAGGCCACCACTGCAGACGCACACGAGCATCACCATCACCACGATCACGACGACGTCGAGGTCAACCCGGCGCCTGGACCGACCCCAAGCGCTACGCATGGCTGCTGGGGATCGTCGTCCCGCTGGCGCCCTTCCTCGCCTGGGGCGCCTACACGCTGACCGGGTTCGGCGGCTTCTGGTTCATCGGCCCGGTCCTCGTCTTCGTCGCCTTCCCGCTGCTCGACATCGCGATCGGGCTCGACAACACCAACCCCCCCGACAGCGTCCTCAAGTTCCTCGAGCAGGACCGCTACTACCGCTGGTGCACCTACGTCTTCATCCCGATCCAGTACGCCGGCCTCGTCCTCGCCTGCTGGCTGTGGTCCAGCGGCGACCTCAACATCGCCGAGAACGATCGGCCTGGCGCTGACCATGGGCGTGGTCGGCGGGATCGCGATCAACACCGCCCACGAGCTCGGCCACAAGCGCGGCCGCTCGGAGAAGTGGCTGAGCCGGGTCGCCCTCGCGCAGACCGGCTACGGCCACTTCTTCATCGAGCACAACCGCGGCCACCACGTCCGCGTCGCCACGCCGGAGGACCCGGCCAGCTCGCGGCTGGGAGAGAGCTTCTGGGCCTTCCTGCCGCGCACCGTCGCCGGCAGCCTGCGCTCGGCCTGGGGGATCGAGGCCGCCCGCCTCGACCGGCTCGGCAAGTCGCACTGGACCCTGCGCAACGACATCCTCGGCGCCTGGGCGATGACCGTCGGCCTCTTCGCCGCGCTGGCGGTCGCCTTCGGCCCGGTCGTCCTGCCCTACCTGCTGGCTGCAGGCGGTGCTCGGCTTCTCGCTGCTGGAGGTCGTCAACTACCTCGAGCACTACGGGCTGCTGCGCCAGAAGAAGGAGGACGGCCGCTACGAGCGCTGCCGCCCCGAGCACAGCTGGAACAGCAACAACGTCGCCTCCAACGTGCTGCTCTACCACCTGCAGCGCCACTCCGACCACCACGCCAACCCGACCCGCCGCTACCAGGCGCTGCGCCACGTCGACGAGGCGCCGCAGCTGCCGACCGGGTACGCGGGGATGATCGTGCTCGCCTGGTTCCCGCCGCTCTGGCGCCGGGTGATGGACCCGCGCCTGATCGACCACTTCGACGGCGACGTCAGCCGCGCCAACATCCAGCCGCGCAAGCGCCGCCAGCTGCTGGCCCGCTACGGCGGTGGGGCGGGGGCCGCCTCGTGAGCGCCTACCGCTGCCCCGCCTGCGGCTACGTCTACGACGAGGACGCCGGCCACCCCCGCGAGGGCTTCCCGCCGGCGACGCCGTGGAGCGAGGTGCCCGACGACTGGGCCTGCCCCGACTGCGGGGTCCGCGACAAGGTCGACTTCGAGCCGGTCGGGGAGGACGTTTGACCGCTGACGCTGCGACGATGGGGGCGATGGCAGAGCACCCGCACCCCATACCCGGAGGCCGCTCGCGAGCTGCTGCGCCAGACCCTTTTCGGCGCCGCCCGCGACGAGCTCGCAGCAGCGCCCCTGGTCGGAGATCACGATGGCCGACATCGCCGCCGCCGCCGGGGTCTAGCCGCCAGACCCTCTACAAGGAGTTCGGCAACCGCAACGAGTTCGGGCTCGCCCTTGTGATCCACGAGGGCGAGCGTTTCCTCGACGAGGTCGAAGCTGCCGTCCTGGCTCACGTCGACGACCCCCGGGCGGCGATCGGCGCCGCCCTGGAGCTGTTCCTGCGCACCGCCGGCGAGGACCCCCTGATCCGGATGCTGCTCACCGACGACGGCACCGGCGGCATGCTGCCCTTCGTCACCACCCAGGGGCATGCCGGTGGTCCAGTGGGCCACCGCCCGCCTCGCGGTCGACGATCGAGCAGGGCTGGCCGCAGGCGCCAAAGGACGACGTCCACCTGCTCTCCGAATCCCTGGTCCGGCTCGCGATCAGCTACATCACCGCGCCCACCGAGTCGCCCGATACGACGGCCACGGCGGTCGCCGAGCTGCTCGGGCCCTTCATCGACAAGGCGCTCGGCAGCGCCTGAGCGGCTGGGCTGAGGAGGGTCCTAGGCGGCCTGGTCGAAGAGCTTGCCGGCTCTGATCCGCGCCGCCATGTCCTTCGATTCCTCGCGGTAGACGCGGCCGTCCTCGAACTCGATTGCCGGGTACTTGGTCTGGCCGGTCGACTCCTCGATCGCCGAGCGGTCGCGCAGCGGCCCCTTGACGACCTCGTACTCGATTCCCTCCTCGTCGAGCGCCTTCTGCACTTTCCAGCAGGGGTGAACGCCGATCTTCACGAACATCAGCCCGCAGCGATGAAGCTTTACAGCCATGAGCCGACCCTAGTCGGCCCAGGGCTCCGGAGCAAGCGGTCTAGGAAACGCCCGCGGTGCGGCGGGTAATGACGAACAGCGGGATCTCCCTGGCGGCAAGCGCGCGGAAAGCATCTGCCGAGGGCTGCAGGTCGAGCCACCGCGCCCACAGCCGCTCTGCCTCTGGGCCCACTGCTCGGCGCGCCAGGACCGGAATCCTCTGCCCGTCGAGCTCGATTGCGGCCTCGGGGTTTGCTTCCAGGTTGAGGGCCCAGTAGGGGTCGCGCGAAAGACCGAGATTCATCCCGGCCAGGACGAGGTCGGCGCCGTCTCGGAAGCACGCGACGGCCGTCGTACGGAGAAGTCCGCTCTTGCGTCCCGTCGTGGTGAGTGCGAGCACAGGCTGACCGGCGGCGAATAGCCAGGAACGCCGGAGCCTGCCCCCTGAGCGCCGCAGTAGCCAGGCGTGGAACCGGGTGATCCGCGTGCTGGCAGGCCTTACCCGAATCGGAGCACGAGTCGCCCGCGCCAGCCATGGACCGACTGCCGGAAGCTTGACCAACCTCCCGAGCAGCGCGCCGAAGAGCACGCGGTGGCTCCGCTCCTCGAGCAGCGAGCCCAACGCAATTTCTTGACCAGGTATCAAGAGATTCTTAGCACCCTATCAAGAAGGTCGCCGCCGATGGCTCCCGCGATGCGAGACTGCGAGCGTGCCCCGGAACCGAAGCTCGATCGAGCGGGAGAAAAAGACGGCGGAAATCCTCGAGGCGGCTGAGGCTCGACTCCGCGAGGACGGCTATGAGTCCCTCTCGATCGCCGCGATCGCACGCGAGCTCGGTTTGGCTCCGAATTCGATCTACTGGTACTTCCCTTCCAAGGACCATCTGTTTGTCGCCGCGATCCGGCACATGCTCGAGCTGTTGATTACCCAGAAGCCGCCCGCGCGAGGCAGCGTCGAACGCCAGGTGCTCTGGTTCGTCGAGCAGCTCGAGGAGCTCGACCCTCTGCGGATCTCCCTGTACGAGAGGGCCCGGTGGAGCCCGGTCGTCGCACGCTTCGCGGAGGAACTGAACGCGAGCTCGCACCACCTGGTCGCGAATGCACTGAGGGGAGCGGTTCCCGACGCCGATCTGGAGCTCGCCGCCGAGGCACTGCTGGCGACGATCGACGGCGCCACGCTGCGAGGCCTCGACCGCCAGGAGCGCCGCCGGGTCGTCTCCTACGCGTTGCGTCGTTTCACGGACGGCAAGTGAGGACCTACTGGCTGGCCAGCCAGTAGGATCCCTTGCGGTGGAGGGACAGACCGAGCCAAGAGATTCCGGACGCGACGTCGAGAAGGAGATGGTGCTGGAGCGCGAGCACTGGGTCGACGGCCCTCCCCACGCCCTGTTCGAGGAGATGCGCGCCAAGTGCCCGGTGCACTGGACCCCGGAAGTAACCGAGGTCCCGGCGGCCGCTGGCTTCTGGTCGGTGACCACGGCTGACGACGTGTACAAGGTAAGCCGCGACTTCGAGACCTACTCCTCCGAACTCGGGGGAGTCGTCGTGATCGACGAGGTCTTTCCGATCGAGCTGGCGCGGGCGATGTTCATCGGTATGGATCCGCCCAAGCACGACCGCCTCAAGGCCCTGTTCCAGGCCGGGTTCACGCCGAAGCGGATCGCCGCCCACGAGGACGAGATCAGGAAGATCGTCGTCGGCGTCCTCGACCGACTCGAGGGCCGCGAGAGCTGCGACCTGGTCACCGACGTCGCCCAGCCGGCCGTCTCGCGCGTGATCGGCAGCTTCATGGGCATCCCCGAGGAGGACGACGTGGCCTGGGCCGAGCTGATGAACACGGCGCTCGCGGCGAGCGACCCCGACTACAGCCCCGAGGGCGTCGAGAACATCGAAGAGACGATCCAGAAGGCGATCACCCAGATCTTCGAGCGCTGCAGCACGATGATCGCCGCCCGCCGCGAGAACCCGACCGAGGACCTGACCAGCGTCCTCATCCACTCCGAGGTCGAAGGCCAGATGCTCGAGGAGCACGAGATCGTGATGGGCTTCTTCCTCCTCGTCGCCGCCGGCAACGACAGCACCAAGGCGACCTACTGCAGCGGGATGCGGGCGCTGCTCGAAGACCCGGAGCAGCTTGCCCTGGTCCGCAACGATCCCGCGCTGATTCCGGGCGCGGTCGAGGAGTCGCTGCGCATGTTCCCCGCTTTCGCCCACTTTCGCCGCACCGCGACCAAGGACACCGTCCTGGGTGGCCAGGAGATCAAGCAGGGCGAGAAGGTCGTGATGTGGTACGCCTCCTCCAACCGCGACGCGACCCGCTACGAAGACCCCGACCACTTCGACGTGCTGCGCAACCCGGAGCACCAGGCCTTCGGCGCTGGCGGCCGCCACTTCTGCCTCGGCACCGCCCTCGCTCGCCTGGAGCTGAAGATCCTCATGGAGGAGACGCTCGCCCGCTACCCGGACATCGCCCTGGCGGGCAAGCCGGCCTTCGTCGAGTCGGCCTTCCTCAACCAGCTGAAAACGTTGCCGGTCAGGCTCTCGGCCTAGGCTTACGACCATGTTGGCTTGGCGGGGAGCCTCGGCTGCAAGCTTCGTTCTGGTCGCGTTCTCACTTGCAGCCTCGACGGCGTCGGCGGCGGTCGGCTCTGCCCAGGCCGTCGCTTTCCTCAACGTCCAGCGCGCGGCCAACGGCATCCCGGGGGACCTGGCGAACGACCCGAATCTGGAACTCGGCTGCCGGCAGCACAACCGCTACATGGAGGCCATCGGCGGTCTCGAACACGGCGAGAACAGCTCCAGCCCCTTCTACACGCCCGAAGGCGGCGCGGCGGGCCCCTGGGCATACCGGGCCGAGGTGCTCCACTACGAGGGGTACGAGATGGACGGCTGGAACCCGTGGGAGTGGGCGCCGATCCACCTCTACCTGATGCTCGACCCGGAGCGGACGACGGCCGGCTACGACTCGGCGAAGTACACCTGCATGAGGATGGGCGGCCAGCGTGACCCCGGCGCCGGAGAGGCGCGCTTCTTCAGCTACCCGGGCCCCGGAACCGCGGGGATCTACCCCGAAGAGAAGGCCTACGAGGCTCCCTACGTCCCCCAGGAGCTGGTCGGGATCCCGGAAGGGACGGTCACCGGGACGAACATCCTCCTGTTCTCGACCGGGACGTCGGGGCTGGACGCGGTCGGCTTCGCCGTCACCGGTCCCGCCGGTCCGGTGGCGGCGCGGATGGTCGACGCGGATACCCAGAACGAGGTTGGCAGCGGCGGATGGTTCTACGGCGGCGGCGTGCTGATCCCGGAGCAGCCGCTCGCCCCGAACACGGCCTACGAGGTCAGCGTTCTTTGGAAGAACCTCGCCTACGAAGGGCCCAAAGGCGAAGGGCCGCTGGGCTCGACCGAGTTCTTCCCCCAGCGGTTCACCTTCGCCACCGGAAGCAAACGGCTCGAGGAGGAGCGCCCGACCCGCGCGCCCTTCTTCTCCTTGCATCGCCTGGCCGACCGGGGCAAGAGGATCCGCTTTCGCCTCAAGGCCGACCCCGTGCTGATCGGACGTTCGGCCCGGATCACCGTCTTCCGTCACGAAAAGGGATGCGGCAAGGCCTTCGCCTCGCCGGCCGGACCCTGCGGCTGGCGCCCCCTCGGCGGCCCGAAGAGCAGGGCGCTGACCCTCCGCCGCTCTCAGGTCGTCTGGACCAAGGGTCCGTCCCGCTGGGAACGGGTGACGATCAAGGTGCGAACCCGCGGCTTCAGATCGGGCGAGACGACGATCGCTCCGGCCCTGACCAAAGCGATGGTCTGGGGCGATAGGTAGCGATTACGCGCTGGTCCGATCTAGGAAAGACCTGCAAAAACCGAAAAACCACCGGCTAGCGGGGGTTTTCCGATGCGGCTGAATGGAGTCGCCGCGAACGCATCTAGGGTAGTTCCGGTGGAGGCCGCACCGAATCACCTGGAGGATCTCGTTCGTCGTCAATTGATCGGTGCCGACATCTCACGGGAGGGCTGGGAAGCGCTTTGGAAGGGCGACGGCCCTCCTCCTCCGATCAGTGATGCCCAGCTTGAAATCGAGAACATCTTTGAGCGCCTTCGACGGCACGGGAGGCTGGTCGCAGAGTTGGCGCGAGACGAAACTACGGCCGACGAGCTTCGCCGAGCCATGCAGCAGGCAATCGACCGATTGCCCATTTGGCTGACCGCGAGAGTTCATGGGCCTCAGCCCTTTGAGGCCGACGACCTAGTGCGAGATTTCGCCGAGTTGGTAGGAGCCCATAGGGAGGCGATACTCCGAGTGGTTAGCGAGCAGGTCGCTGACCCCACCGAGATCGAACGCATCCTTGAGGATGCACCTGTTCCAAATCCTGAGCCGGGCGTCTCGCCAGAGGGGGTCGGGCGCGTCTCAGGCTCCCACACGCAAGCATTGATTCTTCTGGCCCGAGATTCCGACGAATGGGCCGCGCGTTGACGGCTGTGGATAGGTGTAGGTAGCGACTTGAGGCGTCACGTTAGGCAGGCGGCTGGCATCGTGAGCTTGATCTGTGTTGGTGAGGTCGCCCAGATCTATCGGGAAGTGATCTCGATTGTGGAAGAAGGCGACGAAGAACTGCGAGCCCTCACGCCTCCGCCCGAAGACACTGCGATCTACAACAGCTACCTCAGATCGTTCGAGCGGCAGTTGTCTCAGGTTGAAGCTTTGGCCGATGCTGTCGACGCGGAGGACACGGCACGAATCGAAGATGTGGCCGACGAACTAGAAACGACCAATGCCACTTCCGATGGCATTGCCAAGGGCTATGGATTCGAGGTCTGTGGCGCCAACTGAGGTCGGGCACTTCTTGTAAAGCCGCAATCGCACTGGCGCACCACGAGTCGAAGACATTGACCGAAAACGCCTGCTAAATGCAGAAAACCCGCCGGCCGTCAAACTGTCCCACCTCACATGGACGGTTTCGAGATCGACAGGGCGGATCCCCGCGACGAGCGGGTGCGGGACCTGGTCGAGCGGCACCTCACCTTCGGCCGCTCCTTCACCCCGATCGAGGACGCCCACGCCCTCAGGGTCGACGAGCTGCTCGATCCGGCGATCGCGCTCTTTGCTGCTCGGTCCGGCGAGGAGGTCCTAGCTGTCGGGGCGCTCAAGGAGATCGGCGACGACCTCGGCGAGCTGAAGACGATGCACACCGTCGAGGCGGCCCGCGGTCGGGGCATCGGCCGAGCAATGCTCGACCGTCTGCTGGCCGAGGCGAGCGGCCGTGGCTACCGGCGGGTCAGCCTGGAGACCGGTTCGACGGACGCCTTCGCGCCGGCCCGGTCCCTCTACGAAGGCGCGGGCTTTTCGCCCTGCGAGCCGTTTGGTACCTACCGCCATGGTCCCCACAGCGTCTACCTGACGATCGACCTCGGCTCCAGACCACTGTTCTGATCCCGCACGGATCGACCGCGCAGACGGTCTACAAGGTCGCCGATCGGCGCCTGAATGCACCCAGCTCCTAGCTCGCCGCGCTGGCATCTTTAGGTTCTGACTGGCGCACCGACTGGCGCACCACGGGTCGAGGGGTCCTGTGCAAGAGACCTGCAAAAACAGAAAAACCCCCTGGTAGCGGGGGTTTTCCTATGCGGCTGAATGGAGTCGAACCATCACGGGTGTTTCCACCCACAAGGCCCTCAACCTTGCGCGTCTACCAGTTCCGCCACAGCCGCAGAGGGAGGCGGATTCTAGATGTTTGGCGGTCGGGCGAGCCGCCGCCTTGCGAGTATCCGGGGCAGGCGGTAGATTACGAACAGGTGTTCGAATGTCTATTCACCCCGTGCACACCCGGCTAGCGGAGGGAAACGAGCCAAATCCATGGTTGACCTTGATCTGACCAAAAGGCAGAAGGAGATCTTCGATTTCATCGGCAAGTACGCGGCTAAGACCGGGTACCCGCCGACGGTTCGGGAGATCGGGAAGGCCGTGGGGCTGCACTCGTCCTCGACCGTGCACGCGCACCTCGCGAACCTGGAGAAGATCGGGCTGCTGAAGCGCGACCCTTCGAAGCCGCGTGCGATCGAGCTGCTCTTCGACAAGGCAAAGAAGACGATCCGGCCGGGCAACGGGCTGCCGCTGGTCGGCCAGGTCGCCGCCGGTGAGCCGATTCTGGCCGAGGAGAACATCGAGGAGTACCTCGAGATCCCCGACGTGATCGGCGGCGAGGAGGGCGACTACATCCTCCAGGTCCGCGGCGAAAGCATGAAGAACGCCGGCATCATCGAATCCGACTACGTAATCGTGCGGCCGGCCGACGACGCCGTCGACGGCGAAATCGTCGTCGCCCTGATCGGTGAGGAGGCGACCGTCAAGCGCTTCTTCCGCGAGAAGAGCCACATCCGCCTGCAGCCCGAGAACGACGAAATGGAGCCGATCATCACCACCGAGGCTCGCGTGCTCGGCAGGGTAGTCGGCGTCTTTCGCAAGGTTTGAGCTTCGGCGGCCGTCAGGGCCACTTGTCGGCTTCGATCAGCTTCTTGTAGCGCCGCTGACGCCGGCGCGCGTCCCACATCACCAACGGCACCAGTCGTAGGGCGAGGCCTGGAAAGGCGTCGAAGAAGCGCAGCTGCGGACCGCGCCAGCGGGGCACGATCAGGACCGGGCGGGGGCGCTCGGTCAGCCTGCCGACCTCCTTCGCGACCCGCTCGGGGGTGAGCAGGTGGCCGGAGAAGGAGCCGGCGGCGTCGGGGTCGTCGAGCTTGTCCGCCAGCATCGAGGTCCAGATCCCATCGGGGCAGACCGCCGAGAGGCGGACGTCGCGATAGCCGCTGCGGCGCAGGTCGAAGAGGGTCCCGAGCGTGAACGCCATTGCCGCGTGCTTGCTGGCCGAGTAGACGACCTCACCCGGCGCGGCGACGATCCCGGCCAGCGAGACGACGTTGACGACGTGACCGCGGCCGGCCGCCATCATTGGCGCCAGCGCGGCCAGCGACCCGTTGATCAGGCCGGTGACGTTGACGTCGAGCATGGTCTGGCGCAGCTCCGAGCCCTGTTCCCAGGCGGGGCCGCTGAAGAAGACGCCGGCGTTGTTGACCCAGAGGTCGAGCCCGCCGTCGGCGGCAACGGCGCCGGCGGTCACCCGGCAGGCAGCCTCGTCGCGCACGTCCAGCGCCGCGGCGCTCGCGGTGCCGCTGAGCTCGGCGGCCGTGCGGGCGGCGGCCTCGGCGTCGAGGTCGGTGGCGTGGACGCGATACCCGCGCCCGGCGAGCTCGAGCGCGATCGCCCGGCCCAGCCCCGTACCCGCCCCGGTGACGACCGCGTTCCGCATCCCGGCCACCATATCCGGCCGTCGTTTGCCCTCAGGCCGGCGCCGGTCTACCATCGATGGGCGGGCCGAGCGGACCGCGGGGGGAGAGAAAACCCCTCGAGGAAAGTCCGGACACCACAGAGTAGGGCGGTGGGTAACGCCCACCCGGGGAAACCCGCGGGAAAGTGCCACAGAAACACACGGCCGATGGCGCGGCCACACGTGAGTCGCGTACAGGCAAAGGTGAAAAGGTGCGGTAAGAGCGCACCGGCGTCGCGGTGACGCGGCGGCCAGGCAAACCCCGCCCGGTGCAAGGCCAAGCAGGACCGTCGACCCGGCTCGGCGAGGTCCAGGTAGGCCGCATAGATAGATGGCCGCTCAAGACAGGATCCGGCTTACAGGCCCGCTAACGGAAGGGCCCCCAGCGATGGGGGCCCTTCCCATTGCAGGGCCAAATTCCTGCTTTTTCGTGAGCGACTGCTCACGGGTGCAAGGTTTCCGTCTTAGCGTTTGCTAACCTGGCGCCAACTTCCGCTGAATCTCCGCCTACATATCGCGGGGAGCGGGGGACCCAATTAGTGGGGGCGAGTCGCCGGCGTGACCGGCGTAGCGCAGCTCTTTCAGCGCGAGCCCGACAGCTAACCCCGTAAGCGCTTGGAAAGAGAATGAAACACAGCAGACACTCAACCCTGCGCTGGGCTCTTGCCCTAGCCGCCCTCGCGATCGCCATCTGCGGTCCTGCCGCCGCGCAGGCCGGCACCGGCGGGGCCTCCAGCTTCACCGCCGCACCCACGGCCACCAGCACCTCGGCGGGCGCCGATTACGCCTTCAGCGCCTGGCGCAGCGGCGGCGCAAGTTGGTACGGGCCGGGCCTCTACGGCAACGGCGTCGCCTGCGGGGGGACGCTCCGGCCCTCGACGATCGGGGTCGCCCACAAGACTCTTCCGTGCGGCACGCCGGTCAAGTTCAAGCACCGCGGCCACGTGGTGATCGCCAGGGTGATCGACCGCGGCCCCTACATCTCGGGGCGCACCTGGGACCTCACCGAGGCCGCCGCGGAAGCCCTCGATTTCGAGGACGTTGGCGTCGGCCAGGTCCAGTACGCGGTCGCAACCAGCTTCGCCCGCAGCAAGTAAAAACGCCGCCCGCCGCCGCCTCTCCCTGCAAATAAGACGAAACGGCCGCTCCGATGGCTAATCTGCCGTGTTTAGGCAGGGCCAATTAACCGAGAGGAGCAGTCATAGTGATGTCGAGGTCCAAGTGGGTGGCGGCAGCAGTTACGTCTTGCTCCCTCGCCGCGCTCAGCGTCGGTTTCGTCGCCACCAGCGCCGCCAAGGTCGAGCAGACGACGGTGACCCTCGGGCTCACGTCGACCACCCCCGACCCCTCCTGCCCTGGCCTGCCCTGCCAGGCGATCGGCAGCGTCACCGGCTTCCAGGTCAACAATGGTCAGACGGTCAACCCCTTCTTGGTTCGCCACGCTGGCACGATCAAGTCCTGGACGCTCACCCTGGCGCAGCCGACCAACAGCCAGCGCTCCTTCTTCAACGGTTTCTTCGGGACGCCGCCGGAGGCGAGATTGGCGATTCTGCGGCGCGTGGCCGGCACCAACCCGCCCCGCTACAACCTGGTCCGCCAGGGCGCGATAAAGGTTCTCAGCCCCTACCTCGGACAGACGGTCAAATTCGGCTCCAACCTGAAGGTGGAAAGGAACGACATCGTTGGGATTACCGTCCCGACCTGGGCGCCCGCCTTCTCGCAGGACCTGCCCGACAACAACATCTGGCGCGCCAGTCGCGCCCCCGGCACCTGCACCAACTCAACCGATATCCGCCAGGGCGAACCGCAGCAGGTCGTCGGCAAACGCGCCACCTACGGCTGCAAGTACACGACCGCCCGCCTGCTGTACACGGCCACGCTCGTCGAGGACTGAGCACGAGAAAGGGGAGGGGCGTTCGCCCCTCCCCGGACCTGCTTGGTTGGCGTGTCTTATGCCGCTGAGGGCAGGACGCGCGGGGTAGCCTGGTCTTTCGGCAGCGCCGCGGCGCTGGCGATCAGGCTTTGGAACTCGTTCAGCGCCAGGTGGCCGACCGCCTCGAGGATCTCCTCGTCGGTCCAGCCGGCTTCACGCGCCTCCTCGTGGAGGTGGAGCGGCGGAGGTCCGTCGGCATCGAGTGCCTCCTTGAGGAAGAGCAGCAGGGCTGCCTCCTTCTCGTCGGCCGAGGTGAAGCTGCGTGCGCGGGAGACCTCGTCGAGGCCAAGCCCGGCGCGTCGCGCCGACTTCGCGTGCTGGGCGATGCTGTAGTTGTCTTCACGGTGCTCGGCCACCGCCAGGGCGATTCGCTCCCGAGTCGCCTGGGGCAGAACGCCGCCGCGCAGCTCCGAGCGCATCCGGGTGTAGGCGCGGAGGACCGCGGGGGAGCCGGCGAGGACGCCGACGAACTTGGTGACCGCACCGCCGGTCGCCTGGATGGTTTTGATCAGCGGCGCGCTCTCGTCGGGCGCGGTGAGCTCATCGTGGATTTGGAATCTGCTGACTGCCGTTTTTACCGTCACGTTGCTTCTCGCTTCTGGTCTGCCTGAGCGGTTTTTCGCTTTACAGAGCCTTTACGTGGCCTTTACTTTACTTTCAGCCTCTTACTTACTAGGAGTAAGTTATACCTGCTTTCGACGGCGCGTGCAAGCCGACCAGGATTGCTTTTCCCTACCCGCAATACGTCGACAGGCACCCTCGCGGTTCATTCGCCTATCGTTGCCAGCTTCTCGCGCCCTGGAGCCAAGGAGGCAGGTAATGGCAGAGCAACCCCGCAGCGCCGCTGACGTCATCGAGCTGGTCGCCCAGAACGACGTTCGCTTCATCCGCCTCTGGTTCACCGATGTGCTCGGTCAGTTGAAGAGCTTCTCGGTCAACTCCTCCGAGCTCGAGGACGCCTTCGATGGCGGCATGGGCTTCGACGGCTCCTCGATTACCGGCTTCAACCCGATCGAGGAGTCGGACATGCTCGCCGTGCCCGACCCGGCCACCTTCGAGCTGATCCCCTGGCGCCCCGGCGACGAGGATCTCGTCGCCCGCATGTTCTGCGACATCCGTGTGCCCGGCGGCGGCCCCTACGAGGGTGACCCACGCTGGATCCTGCAGCGAGCGCTGAAGCGGGCCGAAGAGATGGGCTTCGAGGCCTACAACATTGGCCCCGAGCTCGAGTTCTTCTACTTCCGCTCAGCCAAACCGGAGAACGGCGTCCCGGAGGTCCTCGACGAGGGCGGCTACTTCGACCTGACGACGCTCGACGCGGGCTCCGACCTGCGCCGCGAGACGGTCCTGGCGCTGGAGAAGATGGGCATCCACGTTGAGTACACCCACCACGAGGTCGGCCCCTCCCAGCACGAGGTCGACATGCGCTACAAGAACGCGCTCGAGATGGCCGACGACTGCATGACCTATCGGATCGTCGTCAAGGAGTACGCGATGAAATACGGCTACCACGCGACCTTCATGCCGAAGCCGCTGTTCGGCGAGAACGGCTCCGGGATGCACGTCCACCAGTCGCTCTCCAAGGACGGCAAGAACGCCTTCTACGACGAGGACGACCCCTACTACCTCTCGCCAACCGCGAAGTCGTTCATCGCCGGCCAGCTCAAGCACGCCCGTGAGATCTCGCCCCTCTTCGCCCAGTGGGTAAACTCCTACAAGCGGCTGGTGCCCGGCTACGAGGCGCCCGTCTACCTGGCCTGGTCGCGCCGCAACCGCTCGGCGCTGATCCGGGTACCGCTCTACCACCCCGGCAAGGAGAGCGCGACGCGGGCCGAGCTGCGCTGTCCCGACCCAGCGGCCAATCCCTACCTCTGCTTCGCCGGCATGCTGCAGGCCGGCCTCGAAGGGATCGAGAAGGGGTACGAGCTGCCGGAGCCGATGGAGCAGAACCTCTACCACCTCTCCCAGGAGGAGCTGGCCCACCAGGGCATCGAGCAGCTGCCGTCGACGCTGGGCGAGGCGATCGAGGTTGCCGCCGACTCGGAGCTGGTCCTGCGCACGCTGGGCGAGCACACCTTCCGCCGCTTTGTCGAGATCAAGCGCCAGGAATGGGACGACTACCGGGTCCAGGTAACCCCGTACGAGATCGAAAACTTCCTGCCGATCCTCTAGGGCGGGGAGGGCCATGGCGACGCTGCACGTCCTCCGCGTCTTCACCGGCGAGGACGGGGTCTGGGGCAACCCGCTCGGGGTCTTCCTCGACGGGGCGGAGGTGCCGGGGGAGCACCGCCAAGCGGTCGCCCGTGAGCTCGGTTTCTCGGAGACCGTCTTCGTCGACGACCGCGGGCGCGGCGAGTGCCGGATCTTCACCCCCGGGCTGGAGCTGGAGTTCGCCGGCCATCCGACCGTCGGCACCGCCTGGTTGCTGGCGCGGGAGGGCAAGCCAGGAGGGGTGCTGCGGCCACCGGCGGGGGAGGTGAAGGTGCGGCGCGAGGGCGATCTGACCTACGTCGCCGCTCGCGCGGAGTGGTCGCCGCCCTGGGAGCTGATCGAGCTTGGGTCGGCGGCCGAGGTGGAAGCTCTCGCGGGACCGCCTGGTGGTCGTGAGGACGAAATCTACCTCTGGGCCTGGGCCGATCGGGCAGCGGGGGCGGTGCGCTCGCGCTGCTTCTCCCTAGCCGACGGCGTCGGCGAGGACGAGGCGACGGGATCGGCGGCGATCATGCTCGCCGCCGAGCTCGACCGCCCGCTGACGATCCACCAGGGCGCGGGCTCGCTGCTCCACGCAGCGCCGCTGGGCCACGGTTGGGCTGAGGTCGGCGGTCGCGTCGTTCTCGACGAGGTCCGGGACTACTGAGCGCCGCTCGACGTCTTCCCCACGCTGGAGTGTGGTGAATCCGACGAGCGACCGCGGCTGAGCGAGCTCGGCCACCAGAATTTGTCGCCGAGGTTGAGGGCGATCGCAGGGACGAGGATGCTGCGGACGACGAAGGTGTCGAGCAGGACGCCGAAGGCGACGACGAAGCCGAGCTCGGTGAGGAAGGTGAGGGGGAGCACGGCGAGCACCGAGAAGGTGCCGGCGAGGACGATCCCGGCGCTGGTGATGACGCCGCCGGTGACCGCGAGCGCCCGCAGGATGCCCTGTTCGGAGCCGTGCTTTTCGGTCTCCTCGCGGGCGCGGGCGATCAGGAAGATGTTGTAGTCGACCCCGAGCGCGACGAGGAAGACGAAGGCGAAGAGCGGTAAGGACGGGTCAGAGCCGGGGAAGCCGAAGACGACGTCGAAGAAGAAGTAGCCGACGCCAAGGGCCGCCAGGAAGCTGAGAATCACGGTTCCGATCAGGACCAGCGGCGCGATCACCGCTCGCAGCAGGCCGATCAGGATCAGGAAGACGACGAGCAGGATGATCGGCGGGATCACGATCGAATCCCAGCCGGCCGCGTCGCGGACGTCGAATTCGACCGCGGTCGGGCCGCCGACCAGGGCCTCGGGTTCGGCGCCATGCGCGGCGTCGCGGATCGGTTCGATCAAGTCGAAGGCGTCGGTCGAGTAGGGGTTGGGTTCGAGGGTCGCCTGGACGAGAACGCCCGGTGCCCCGGTGGCGACCGGGGCCGAGACCGCCTCGACACCGCCGACGCCTGCTACCGCCTGCGTCACCGCGGCGACCTTGGCGGGGTTGGCGACGACGACGTCGGTCGGCGCCGTCGTTCCCGACGGGAAGCTGAGGTTGAGCAGGTCCTGGCCTTCGACCGATTCGACCTCTTCGCGGTAAGTGTCTTCGCTGGTCAGGTCGGTCGAGAAGGTGGCGAAGCCGACGCAGCAGATCAGCAGCACCCCGATCGTGCCGAACATGACCCGGCGCGGCGATACCGCGATCCGTTTGCCCAGTCGCGCCCAGGCACCGTGGGTGGCATCGCTGGCGTGCTCGAGACGGTAGCGGCGCATCTCGTAGGGCGTGAAGAACCAGCGATCGAGCGTCAGCGCGAACAGCGATGGGATCCGTTTGCCGCTGAGGATCCGCAGCACCCAGTTGATCAGGATCAGCCAGCTGAACAGGATGACGAGCAGGGACCCGAGCACCACCAGGAGCAGCGCTACGGCGCCGTTGCCCTCGACGATCCGCCGGCGGGCCCCAGCGGAGACCGCTTCCGCGCGTGGTGCGGTATCGGGCGTGTGCGGGACGAAGGGCCAGAAGGCGCGGCGGCCGAAGATCGCCAGCAGCGCCGGCAGCAGGGTCAGCATCGAGAGCGCCGCGCAGGCGATCCCGATTGCCGCGATCGGGCCGAGGCCGGAGGTGCCGTTGACCTTGGCAATCAGCAGGCAGAGCAGCGCCGCGATCACGGTCAGGGCCGAGGCGAAGATCGCCGGTCCGGCCGACATCAGCGCGGTCCGCATCGCCTCATACTTGTCGGCGGTGTGGTGCAGCTCCTCGCGGTAGCGGGCAACGAGCAGGAGGGCGTAGTCGGTTCCGGCGCCCAGTACCAGCACGGACATGATCGAGCTCGACTGGCCGTTGATCGTCACCCCGAGCTCGGAGACGCCGTAGCCGATCGAGCGCGAGAGGATCTCCGCGAAGATCACCGCGATCAACGGGATGAAGAGGAAGATCGGCGAGCGGTAGATGATGATCAGGAGGAAGATCACCAGGCTGACCGCGGCCAGCAGCAGGGTGCCGTTGATTCCTTCGAAGACTTCGATCGCGTCGGCGGAGAATCCGGCGCCGCCGGTGATCTTCACGTCGAGACCGGCGGGCTGGTCTTCGAGCTCGTCGCGCCAGAACTTGACCGGGTCGACGATCCGATCGCCCTCGCCTTCGGCGTTGATGTAGGCGGTGACGATCGCGGCGTTGCCGTCTTCAGAGCAGACGGGGCCGACGAACGGCGCGTAGTCGGAAGGTTGGCCGGGAACCGTCGTGGTTGAGCTGCCGCAGCCTGGCGGGAGGCCGGCTTCGGCGGCCGGCCCACCGTTGTCGCTGCCGCCGGAGGCGGCGGTTTCGCCGTCGGCCAGCACCCCGGTGAACTTCTTCGAGGACATCTTGCCGACGTCGGCTTCGATCTGGCTGAAGTCGGCGGGGGTGAGGCCGTCGGCGCGGCGGTAGATGATCACCGCGGTGGCAAGTTCGCCGTCCTGCAGTTCCTCGGTAGCGCTCAGCGCCTTGGTCGATTCGGCCGAGCCGGGCAGGTAGGAGGTCGCCTCGTTGCTTTCGGCGTCTTCGAACTTGCCAGGCAGGTTGGCGGCGCTAACGATGAAGAAAGCCGCGATCCAGAGCCCGAAGACGACCCACTTGGATCGACGACCGGCGGGGAAGGTGAAGAACGAGCCGCGCACCGCGGCTCATACTTACAAATACAGAGGCGACGAGCGTTTAGAGCGCGTTGGCGAGCTCGTCGGCCGTGGTCACCGGCAGCTTGCAGGCGAAGTTCTCGCAGACGTAAGCGGCGGGCCTTCCTTCTACGGTGCCGCGGTCGCGCAGCAGCGGGGGCTCCTCGCTGCCCTCCGGACCGCCGGCGAGGACCAGGTGTGGGCGAAAGTCGGAGCGCACCGTCGCCGCCAGCTGATCGAGTTCAGCGCCGACCAGCGCCACCTCCCGGGTTGGCGCCAGCTGGAAGTCGAGCGCTCGCAGCAGGTGGGCGAAGGTCTCGGGGTGCTCCGTCGCCGGTTTGGCGAACAAATAGAGAACTCTCCGAGCCTCGTCTTCGTAGCGGTGCTCGCCCGTCAGGGCCGCCAGCCTCAGTAGTCCCAGGGCCGCGGCGCTGTTGCCGGAGGGGATCGGGTGGTCGCCGATCTCCTTGCGGCGGGCGATCAGCACCTCGTGGTCGGAGGAGGTCGAGAAGAAGCCGCCGCGTTCGGCGTCGCCGAAGCGCTCGATCATCGTCTCGGCGATCCCTCGGGCCTGCTCGAACCAGCGCCCGTCGAACGTCGACTCATACAGCGTCAGCAGGGCCTCGAGCAGGAAGGCGTGGTCCTCGAGATAGGCGTTGAGGCGGGCGTCGCCGTCCTTGTAGCTACGCAGCAGGCGGCCCTCATCGTCGCGCAGGGAGTCGAGCACGAAGGAAGCGCAGGCGGCAGCGGCGTCGAGGTAGTCGGCGCGGCCGAGCACGGCGCCGGCCTCGGCCAGGGCGCCGATCGCCAGCGCGTTCCAGGAGGTCAGGCGCTTGTCGTCGAGGCCGGGCCAGACCCGCTTGGCCCGCGCCTCGTAGAGCGTTCGCCGCGCCTGCTGCAGGTTCTCGGGGGGCGCCGCCTCGGGGCCGTGGGCGAGGTGGAGGATGTTGGCGCCCTCGAAGTTGCCCTGCTCGCTCACCCCGTAGAAGTCGATTACCGCCTCGGCCTCTCCCGGGGCGAGAACCGCTCGGATCTGGGCTGGGGCCCAGACGTAGAAGCGTCCCTCCACTCCCTCGGAGTCGGCGTCGAGCGCCGAGTAGAAACCGCCCTCGGGCCCGCGCATCTCGCGCAGCATCCAATCCAGCGTCTCCTCACAGACGCGGCGGTAGCGCTGGTGGCCCAGGGTTTGCCAGCCGTGCAGGTAGGCGCCGGCGAGCAGGGCGTTGTCGTAGAGCATCTTCTCGAAGTGGGGGACGAGCCAGACGGCGTCGACTGAGTAGCGGGCGAAGCCGCCCCCGACCTGGTCGTAGATGCCGCCGGCCAGCATCGCGTCGAGCGTCTCCGCGACGACCTCGGTCTCGCCCCGGCTCAAGAGCAGCTCCAGCGCTGAGGCGGGCGGGAACTTCGGGGCGCCGCGGAACCCGCCGTGCTCGCGATCGGCGCTGCTCAGCAACTGCGCGACGGCGGCGTTGAGCTCCTCGGCGGTGGGCAGGTCCGGGTCGGGCGCGATCTGGCCGACCGCGCCAAGCCGGGCACGGGTCCCGGCGGCCCGCTCTGCGATCTCCTCGCGTTTGCGGGTGTAGGCGTCGACGATCGCTTCCATCACCATGCGGAAGCTCGGCATGCCGCGGCTCTCGTCTGGCGGGAAGTAGGTGCCGCCGTAGAAGGGCACCCCGTCGGGATCGAGGAAGACGGTCATCGGCCAGCCGCCGTGGCCGGTCATTGACTGCACCGCCTCCATGTAGATCGCGTCGACGTCGGGACGCTCCTCGCGGTCGACCTTGACGTTGACGAAGTGCTCGTTCATGTAGGCGGCGGTCTCCAGGTCCTCGAAGGACTCGCGCTCCATCACGTGGCACCAGTGGCAGGCGGAGTAGCCGACCGAGAGCAGGATCGGCCGGTCCTCGGCCCGGGCGCGGCCCAGTGCTTCTTCTCCCCAGGGGTACCAGTCAACCGGGTTGTCGCGGTGCTGGAGCAGGTAGGGGCTGGTCTCCTGGGCGAGCCGGTTGGGCATCGATCTCACCCTACCCGCGGCCGCGAGAAGCCAATTATTGGCCCAGTCAGGATCGCCGAAATTCGTGTCCCCTGGGGGATCTACCGTTGGTTTGAGCCACTTTGTGCGGTGAAGTCACTAAGTTCATCTCGGTGAGCCGCCCACTTCGATCCGACGAGCACGAGCAGGCTGTGGAGCGGGCGCTGGCGAAACTCGACCCGGGCGACCGAGCGGTGCTGCAGGGAGCGCTCGACAGAGCCGAGAAGACCGAGGCCGAGCTGCGCCACCTGGCCGACCACGACCCGCTCACCGGGCTTCAGAACCGCCGCCGCTTCCGCGCCGAACTCGACCAGCAGGTCTCCTTTACCGCCCGCTACGGCGGTCAGGGCGCGGTGATGGTCATCGACATCGACGGGTTGAAGGAGGTCAACGACCGACTCGGGCACCAGCCTGGAGACAACCTGATCCGACGGATCGCCGACATCCTCCGTGAGCGAGTGCGGAACACCGACATCGTCGCGCGCCTCTCCGGCGACGAGTTTGCGGTGTTGATGCCGCAGACCGACACCGCCGGCGCCATGCAGCTCGGCGAGGACCTGCGGGCGGAGGTCGCCGAGGGGTTTCCCGCCGATTCGGAGATCGGCTCGGCGACGATCAGCGTCGGGATCAAGATGTTCGGCAGCAAGCGCGACGCCGGCGCCGAGGCGGTCCTGGTCGAGGCCGACCGGGCGATGTACGAGGCGAAGGGGGCGGGGCGAAATCGCATCGCTCTCTGCGACAGCGAGCAGAGCGAGGACCGGGCGACCCGGCGGTCGCAGACGACGACGGCGCGGATCCGCGACGCGCTCATCCACGACCGCCTCAGCCTGGCGACGCAGCCGATCCGCAGCCTCGCCTCGGGCGGTGTCGAGCGCTATGAGCTGCTGCTGCGGATGACCGGCGAGGGCGGCGAGCTGCTGCCGGCGGCGTCCTTCATCCAGGCGGCGGAGCGCACCGGGATGATCCAGGAGCTCGACCGCTGGGTGGTGGGACGGGCGCTGGAGATGCTCGCCGAGCGGGAGCGCGCCGGCGAGCCGGTCTCCCTCCACGTCAACCTCTCGGGCGTTTCGATGACCGACATCTCCGTGCTCGAGTACATCGAACGACGCCTCGACGAGGGCGAGGCCGACCCCGGGCGCTGCACCTTCGAGATCACCCAGACGGCGCGGATCGACGACTACGAGACCGCCGCCGGCTTCGCCGACCGCCTCACCGAGTTCGGCTGCGAAGTCGCGATCGACGACTACGGCGCTGGCTACGGGCCCTTCAGCTACCTCAAACGGATCCCCTTCGACGTGATCAAGATCGACGGCGCCTTCGTCCGCGACATGCCCCGCAACGACGCCGACCAGCTGACCGTGAAGGCGATCGTCCAAATCGCCCGCGGACTCGGCAAGCGCACGATCGCCGCCTTCGTCCAGGACGACGACACCACCCGGATGCTGCGCGAATACGGCGTCGACATGGCCCAGGGGTTTCACCTCGGCAAGCCGGTCGATTCCGCCGAGGGCTTCGCGATGAACTAAGGGGTCGGTGTGGTGGGCGCCTCTCGCCGGACCTCGGGCCGGTAGGGAGGGTGGGCCACCCTCCTACCTTCGCTGGGATTTTCGCCCCGAACAACACTCAGCTCCCCGTATACGGACGAGCGTACGGACGAGCGTAAAATTAACGCCGCTCCCACGGAGGACGCCCCACCCTCCCTTCGAGACCTGGATCGTCTCGAAGCCGACGACCAAGGGACGCCAGCTCTTTCGTGAGGTCGTAGTTGACCCCGCTATGCGGGGCAAACCGCGACCTCACGCACAAGAGCTGGCCCAGGGTTCGGCAGCTAACGGAATTTCGAGCGGCAAAGCCCCCGAAGCAGGCCGTCCCTAGCTTCGCCCAGCACGCCGCGAGGCGAGCCAGTTCGCGGCCCGAGTCTTCGCGTTGAGCGCCCCGGAGAGGGCGCGTTCGGGCAGCGAGCCGGCCGGCGGCAGGGCGCCGAGCTGGCGGGCCATCTCGGCGCCGTTGAGGAAGGCGTCGTTGCGGACGACCTTGCCGTTGCGGACGGTGACGACGTCGCAACCTTGCAGGTCGACGCCGGCGCCGTTGGGAATCAACCCCTCGAAGCGACCGCTGCCGTCGAAGGTGCCGGTCGCGTGCCAGTGGACGGCGGCCTTCTCGTCGCCGGCGATCACGTCGATCACCTCGAAGCGAAAGTCCGGAAAGGCGGCGAAGAGGTTGCCGAACCAGGCTTCGAGGTCAGCCGGGACGGTCAGCTCGGCGACGCCGTGGAGGACGTCGGGGGAGCCGGGCTCCCAGCAGGCAACCATGGCCGCGACGTCGCGCTTGGTGACGGCGTCGAAGTAGGCGCGGGCGACGGACTCGGCTTCGGTCTGCTCGCTTGCGGGCACGAGAGCGAGCCTACTCCGTCCGCAGCTGCGCACGTTTGATCTTGCCGCTGCTCGTGCGCGGCAGCTCGGCGGCGAACTCGACGATGCGGGGAAACTTGTACGGGGCGGTCTCCCGCTTGCAGTGTTCCTGCAGCTCCAGCGCCATCGCTTCGCCTGGCTCGCCGTTGCGGAGGACGACGATCGCCCGCACCACCGAGCCACGCTCGGGGTCGGGGGCGGCGACCGCGGCGGCGTCGGCGACGGCGGGGTGGGCGAGCAGCGCCGCCTCGACCTCGGTCGGGCCGATCCGGTAGCCGGCCGAGAGGATGATGTCGTCGTCGCGGCCTTCGAAGAAGAGGTAGCCGTCGTCGTCTTCGCGCACCAGGTCGCCGGTCGGCCACCACTCGTCCTCGAAGCGCTCGCCGTCGAGGTAGCGCGAGAAGAAGGTGGGGGAGGAGGCGGCGCGCAGCTGCAGCTCGCGCTCGACGATCCGGGTCTCGATCCCCGGCAGCGGCTTCCCCATCGAGCCCTGTCGCACCGGCTCTCCGACGAGGTTGGCGCTGATGTGGCCGGTCTCGGTCTGGCCGTAGCCGTCGGCGGGCTCCAGGTCCATTGCCTCGCGGAAGGCGGCGATCGTCTCCGGGTCGAGCGGCTCCCCGGCTGAGACCATCCGGCGCAGGGCGGGAAGAGGGCGGAGCGGCGTCCGCTGGGCCAGCATCCGGTACTCGGTCGGTGCCTGGCAGAGGACGTTGACGCCGAGCGCCTCGGCGAAGTCGAGCCGCTCGGCGGCGTCGAAGCGGCCGTCGTGGATGACCGCGGCGGCGCCGGTCAGCCAGGGGGCGAGGAAGACGTTGCGTGCCGACTTCGACCAGCCGGGTGCGGTCGTGCACCAGGCCAGCTCGCCCTTGCGTGAGCCGAACCAGTGGTCGGCCTGGATCTGTTGCCCCTGTAGGTAGCGGTAGGCGTGGACGACGCCGCGCGGGGCGCCGGTGGTGCCGGAGGTGAAGACGATCAGCGCCGGGTCCTCGGGCTCCATCGCCTCGATCGCCGCCGGCGTCTCCTGCGGCAGATCCTCGTCCAGGACCGTGGCGACTTCGTCGAGGTCCATCGTCGCGACCCCCGCCGGCAGGCTCGCCAGCAGCTCCGCTTCGCCAACGCATAGTTTCGGCGAGGCGGCCTCAACCCGCAGTTCGAGGTCGTGTGGCCGCAGCTGCGGGTTGCACGGCAGCGCCACCGCCCCCATCCGCCAGCAGGCGAGCAGGGTCAGCACCCACTCGATCCGGTTGCCGACCAGGGTCATGACGACGTCGCCGCGCTCGACACCCCGGGCCGCGAGGGCACCCGAGATCCCCGCCGAGCAAGCGATCAGTTCCCCGAAGTACCAATCCCGCCGGTTCGCCTCCGAGTCGACGGCGACGATCCCCAGCCGTGAGGCTGGGGACCGTTCCATCAAGTCCTCGATCAGATTCACGATCGAGGATTATCCCTGGCTACCGAAGTTCGGCGGAGCTCTTGCCGAGTAGCTGGCGGGCGACGATCAGCAGCTGGATCTGCTGGGTGCCCTCGAAGAGGTCGAGGATCTTGGCGTCGCGGGCCCACTTCTCCAGCAGCTCGGTCTCGCCGTAGCCGACGCTGCCGCAGAGCTCGACGCAGCCGAGGGCGACGTCGACGCAGGTGCGACCCGCCTTGGCCTTGGCCATCGAGGCCTGCAGCGAGTTGGGCTTGGCGTTGTCGGCCATCCAGGCGGCGTGCAGGGTTAGCAGCCAGGCCGCCTCGTAGTCGGACTCCATCTCCAGGAACCGCGCGGCGGCGGCGTGCTGGGAGAGGGCGGGGGCGTCGTAGTCGACCTCGACGCCGGCCTCGGCGAGGCGGGTGCGGGTCTCTTCCAGCGCCGCGCGGGTCAGGCCAACGGCCATCGCCGCGACCAGCGGCCGCGTGTTGTCGAAGGTTTCCATCACCCCGGCGAAGCCCTTCTCGACGTTGACCTCGGGGTCGCCGAGCAGCGCTTCCTTTGGCACCCTGCAGTCCTGAAGGGTGAAGTTGGCGGTGTCGGAAGCGCGGATCCCGAGCTTGTGCTCGAGCCGGTCGAGCTTGAGTCCGGGGTTGTCGCGCTCGACGATGAACGACTTGATCGCGGCGCGGCCGACGCTGCGGTCGAGCGTCGCCCAGACGACGATCAGGTCGGCGCGGTCGCCCGAGGTGACGAAGATCTTCTCGCCGTTGAGGACGTACTCGTCGCCGTCGAGCTCGGCGGTGGTGCGAATCGAAGCCGAATCGGAGCCCGCTTCGGGCTCGGTGATCGCCATCGCCGCCCACTTGCCGCCGTACTGCTCGAGCTGCTCCGCGCTCGCCACCGAGGCGATCGCGGAGTTGCCGAGACCCTGGCGCGGCATCGAGAGCAGCAGGCCGACGTCGCCCCAGCAGAGCTCGATGATCCCGAGCACGGTCGAGAGGTTGGAGCCGTTGCGGTTCTCGCCGTCGCCATCGCTCTCCTCACGGCGCACGCCAGCCGCACCGGCGCCGCCGATGTCGGAGCCCTCGTTCATGCCGTCGATCAGCGAGGCGAGCATGTCGAGCTCTTTCGGGTAGGCGTGCTCGGCCTCGTCGTACTTGCGGGAGATCGGCCGGAAGACCTCGGTCGCGACCTGGTTGGCCTGGCTCGCCAGCGGTTTGAACTTCTTGGGAATCTCGAGATTGATCATGGTTGCCTTTCGCTCTGGTCGCGGACGGCCGCTAGACGAGCAGGGCGCCCTCCAGCACGCCCGCTGCTCTGAGGTCTCGGTACCAGCGCTCGACCGGGTGCTCCTTGACGAAGCCGTGGCCGCCGAGCAGCTGGACGCCGTCGGAGCCGATCTGCATGCCCTTGACGGCGCAGAGCCGACGCGCGATCGCCGCCTCGCGGCCGAACTCCTCGCCACGGTCGGCGCGGGAAGCGGCTCGGTAGGTCGTCAGCCGCATGCCGCCGCACTCGATGCCGATGTCGGAGACCGCGAAGGCGACGCCCTGGCGGTTGGAGATCGGTTCGCCGAAGGCCTGGCGTTCGTTGACGTAGGGGATCACGTAGTCGAGCACCGCCTGGGAGGTGCCGACCGCGAGCGCGCACCAGGCGATTCGCGCCCGGTTGAGGCACTCGACGTAGTCCTCGGGCCTGCCCTCGCCGAGCAGGGCGCCTGCCGGCAGTCGGGCCCCCTCGATCAGGAGGCGACCGGTGGCGGCGGGACGCAGCCCCATCGCCGGCTCCTCCTCGACCGCGAGGCCCTTGGTCCCGGACTCGACCACGAACAGGGTCGGGCCGATGTCCTCGGCCTCGGCGGCGATCACGAACAGCTCGCAGTCCTTGGCCCGCGCCAGCAGCGACTTGGCGCCGTCGAGCACCCACTCCTCGCCGTCACGGCGGGCCTTGGTCTCCAGCTTCAGGGGATCGAACAGCGGCCGCGGCTCGAGCACCGCGAGGGCGGCGGCGGGCACGTTCTCGCCGGTGAAGGCGGGCAGGTAGGTGGCCTCCTGCTCGGCGCTGCCCCAGAGCCCGATCGCCGTGGCTACGGCGCCGGGGGCGAGCGCCGCGTAGGCGATCCCCATGTCGCCGTGGGCGAGTGCCTCGCCGATCAGGACGCTGGTCACCGCCGATTGCTCGTGCATGACGCCGCCGAGCTCCTCGGGGACGCCGAGCATGTTGACGCCGAGCTCCGCCGCCTGCTCGAGCAGCGCCACCGGGGTCTCACAGTCGTTGTCGGCCTCGAGCGCCGCCGGGCGGACCTCCGCCTCGGCGAAAGCGCGGCCGGCCTCCTGGAACATCTGCTGCTCGTCATCGGGGGTGACGTCGAACAGGCCTTTGGACTTGCTGCGCTTCTGGCGCGCCGGTTTGCCGAGCTGCTGGGCGGCCTTGAAGGTCCGGCCGGCCGCGGTGGCGGAGCGGAAGCCGTTCTTGGTCCCCTGGAAGAGAGCCTTCTCGGCCTGCTTGCGGAGGCGGATGCGGTCGAGCAGGTCGGAGCCGGCCAGGCGGTTCAGCGCCCGTAGGCCAAAGCCCATGCTGCGCTCGGCGATCCCCCTGTTGTCGGTGCTCGTGGTGGTCACTTCTTCCTCCCGGTTTTGGCTGGCTTCGGTTCGGATGGCCGGATCAGGCCGTCGAGATGAGGGACGCCGCGCTTGGCGTCGCGGACGCTGAAGGCGATGTCGCTCCCTGCGGTGCTGTCCGCTGGGCTCTCGCTGATTGCCTCGCTGGCGAACTCGACCCGCGAGGGCAGCAAGATGGGCTTGCGGAAGCGGACGTCGACGGCGAAGGTGCCCGGCAGCCTGCTCTCCAGCGCCGCCAGGCAACGGGCCTTGGTCCACATCCCGTGTGCGATCGCGGCCGGGAAGCCGAGCGGCTTCGCGGCGAGAGAATGCATGTGGATCGGGTTGCGGTCGCCGGAGACGCTGGCGTAGCGGCGGCCGAGGCCGCCATCGAGGCGCCACTCGGCACTGGCCGGGACGTCGTTGGGAACGGTGGCGAACTCCTCGGCGTCCGGGCGCGGCCGTCCCCGCCGATCGGGAGCAGCTGCGCCCGAGCCGTCGCCGCCGCGTCGCAACATCGTGCTGACGCTTTCCCAGGCGAGCTCGCCGCCGGCGCGTACCTCGGTCACCAGCGTGAAGGTGCGCCCCTTCGGGTGGGGCAGGAGCTTGGTCGGGCGGACGCGCAGGGTCAACTCCTCGCCGATGCCGAGCGGTCGCCGCTGGACGATCCGGTTCTCGAGGTGGACCAGCCCGACGGCCCCGAACGGGAAGCTGCCGTTCGCCATCACCGCCATGTGCAGCGGGAAGGCGAGCACGTGCGGGTAGGTCGGCGGCAGCTGATCGCGGAGGGCGAAGCCGCAGACCTTGGCGTAGGCGGCGACGTCGGCGGCGTCGGCGCTGACCCCGGGCAGCTCCAGCTCGAGCTCGGGGATCTCACCACCGCCGCCGGGAATGAACGGCAACAGCGAGGCGCCGGGGATCAGCGGCGCCGCGGCGCGGGCGTAGAGGAGGGGGATGCTCGGGGCGCTGGTGAGGGAGAGGGTCTCCACGTCAGGCCCCCAGCAGGTTCTGTCCGCAGACGCGGACGACGTTTCCGTTGACCCCGGTCGAGGCGGGGCTGGCGAACCAGGCGATCGTCTCGGCGACGTCGACCGGCAGCCCGCCCTGGGAGAGGCTGCTGAGCCGGCGGCCCGCTTCGCGCGGCCCGATCGGCATCGCCGCCGTCATCTTCGTCTCGATGAAGCCGGGGGCGACGGCGTTGATCGTCGCGCCGGACTCCGCGAGCGCGGGCGCCAGCGCTTCGACCATCCCGATCACCCCCGCCTTGGAGGCCGCGTAGTTGGTCTGGCCGGAGTTGCCGGCGATCCCCGACATCGAGGAGACGCAGACGATGCGGCCGTTGGCGTTGAGGCGCTTGCCGCCGAGCAGGGCGTCGTCGATTCGCTCCTCGCTGGAGAGGTTGATCTCCAGCAACTGCGACCACCGCTCCTCGGGCATCTTCGCGATCGTGCGGTCTTTGGTGACGCCGGCGTTGTGGACGACGATGTCGACGCCGCCGTCCGCGAAGTGCTCGGCGATTCGTTCGGGGGCGTCGTCGGCGGTGATGTCGAGCCCGATTGCCTCGCCGCCGATGGTCTCGACGACCCGACGCAGCTCATCGACCATCGGCGGGATGTCGAGCCCGACGACCTTGGCGCCGTCGCGGCCGAGGGTGGCGGCGATCGCGGCGCCGATCCCGCGCGAGGCGCCGGTGACGAGGGCGGTCTTGCCGTCGAGCGGGCGCGTCCAGTCGATCTCCGGCATCGGCGCCACGCCGGCCCCGATCCCCACCACCTGGCCGGAGACGTAGGCCGAGCGCGGCGAGAGCAGGAAGCGCAGGGTCGAGGCGAGCTGGTCCTCGGCGCCGGGGGAGACGAGGACCAGCTGGGCGGTGCTGCCGCGGCCCCCGATCTCCTTGCCGAGCGAGCGGACGAAGCCCTCCAGCGCCCGTTGCGCGGTGTGGGCGCGGGGCGAGCCGGCCTCGGCCGGCGGCGTGCCCAGCACGACGACGCGGCCGCTGCGCTGCAGGCGCGAAACGGCGGGATAGAAGAAGCGCTGCAGCTCGACCAACTCGGTCGAGTCGGCGATCCCGGTGGCGTCGAAGACGAGCGCCTTGGCCGGGCCCTCGGCGCCGGCCCGTTCGGCCTTGATCTCGTCGAGCAGGGTCGCGACCGCCTTCGAGAGGCGGCCGCCGGGAGCGGCGCCGGTCAGGACCGGGCCGGCGACGACCGGGGCGCCGGCGCGGTAGCGGTCGAGCTCGACCGGCTGCGGCAACCCGAGCTGCTTGGCGACGCTGGAGACGACGGGGGCGTTGACGAGCTGCGAATAGCGGTCGCTCATTTGGCGCCCTCCGGACCCTCGAGGATGGCGACGACGCCCTGGCCGCCGGCGGCGCAGATGCTGATCGCGCCGCGGCCGGCGCCGTCTTCGTGCAGCTGCTTGGCGAGGCCGGCGACGATCCGCCCGCCGGTCGCGGCGAACGGGTGCGCCGCCGCCAGCGAGCCGCCGTTGACGTTGAGCTTGGCGCGGTCGATCGAGCCCAACGGTTTCGCCCGGCCGAGCTTGTCCTTGCAGAAGGACTCGTCCTCCCAGGCCGCCAGCGTGCAGAGCACCTGGGCGGCGAAGGCCTCATGGATCTCGTAGTAGTCGAAGTCCTGCAGGGTGATGCCGGCACGGTCGAGCATCGTCGGCATCGCGTAGGCCGGCGCCATCAGCAGGCCTTCGCGCTTGTGGACGTGGTCGACGGCGGCGGTCTGGGCCTCGGTCAGGTAGGCCAGGACCGGCAACTCGCGCTCTTTCGCCCACTCCTCGGAGGCGAGCAGCACGGCGGAGGCGCCGTCGGAGAGCGGCGTCGAGTTGGCCGCGGTCATCGTCCCCTCAGGGCCGCCGAAGACCGGCTTCAGCTTCGCCAGCTTCGCGGCGCTCGAGTCCGGGCGCAGGTTCTGGTCGCGCTCGAGCCCGAGGTAGGGGGTGAGCAGGTCGTCGAAGAAGCCGCGCTCATAGGCGGCGGCGAGGTTGTGGTGGCTGGCGACGGCGAGCTCGTCCTGCTCGGCCCTGCCGACCTCCCATTCGCTGGCCATGATCGCGCAATGCTCACCCATCGAGAGGCCGGTGCGGGGCTCCTCGTTGCGGGGGATGTTGGGGATCACGTGCTGGGGCCGGAAACCGGTCAGGGCGCGCAGCTTGCCGCTCGTCGAGCGCTGGCGATTGGCCTCCAGCAGGGTCGAACGCAGCTGCTCGTTGAGCGCGATCGGGGCGTCGGAGGTCGTGTCGGCGCCGCAGGCGATGCCGGCGTCGATCTGGCCGAGGGCGATCTTGTTGGCGACCAGGATCGTCGTCTCCAGGCCGGTGCCGCAGGCCTGCTGGACGTCGTAGGCGGGGGTCTCCGGCGCCAACCGCGTGCTGAGCACGCTCTCGCGGGCGAGGTCGCGGTCGTGGGAGTGCTTGAGGACGGCGCCGCCGGCGACCTCGCCGAGCGCCTCTCCCTCGAGTCCGAAGCGGTCGACGAGACCGTCGAGAGCGGCGGTGAGCATGTCCTGGTTGGAGGCGTGGGCGTAGGCGCTGTCGGACCGCGCGAAGGGGATGCGGTTGCCGCCGAGGATCGCCACGCGGCGGGTTTTCGAATTCATGCGGAGGTATTTCCTTTTCGTGGGGACGGGGAATTGGGGAGTTGCGAGCGCGAGCGCAGGCCGGGCTCGACCGTCGCGATCAGCAGCTCGGCGGCCTCGTCGGCACTCAGCGCCTCGGTTCGCAGCCACCAGCGGGCGAGCGCCTCGGCGGCGCCCAGCAGGGCGGTGGAGAGGGCCTCGATTTCGACCTTGGCGCCCGCGCGCTTGTCGTCGGGAAGCTGGGCCAGCATCGAGGCGGAGACGAAGGCGAGGATGCGGCCGCGGTACTCGGCGACCCGCTCGGCGATCTCGCCGGCGTTGGGAAGGGTCTCGTCGAACAGGACCGCCCAGGCGGCGCGGTCGTCGTCGAGGAAGGCGAAGAAGGCGTGGACGCCGGCGCCGAGTGCGTCCCCGGGGGAGGCGGTGGCGGCGACCGCGGTGCCGACCGACTCGGTCAGCGCGTCGCCCGCCCGCTCCATGCAGGCGATGTAGAGCCGCTCCTTGTTACCGAAGTAGTTGTAGAGCAGCGGCTTCGTCACCCCGACCGCCGCCGCGATCTCGTCCATCTTCACGTCGGCGTAGCCGCGCGCGGCGAACAACCCGTGCGCCGCCGTCAGGGTCTGCTCCATGCGGTCGTCCCGCGAAAGCCTGGTCCGTGCAACCGATGCATCCATCGGTGCATACGTTACCTCGATATAAATTTATATGCAAGTAGCTTTCTCGGCAAAACCCGAACAAATGCTTTCAGCGCTATAGGATCGCCGCTTAATGAACCTAGACTTTCTACTTCTTGCCGATCGGGTTGAACCATCCGAGGGTCAGAAACTGGACATCGTCGGAGCCGCCTGGGACACGATTACCGCGAACAGCGTCCCGACCGTGCGGAGCGAGATCAGCGTTGTCATACGAGTTCTTGCCCGGCCGGAGGAGACCGTCAATCCACACGTCCTCGAGCTTGCGCTTCTGGGCTCCAAGGGGGAGGAGATCACCTCTCTAACGGGGGACATCAATCCGATTGCCCAGGAGGAAGTCGATCAGGCCCCTCAAGATCGAATGTGGAGGCTGATCTGGGTCTTGCAGCTCCGAGACCTCAACTTCCCAGAATTTGGGCCTTATGAGTTCTCGGTTCGAGTCGATGCCATCGAGCTTGGTCGTTCCCAGCTCTATGTCAAACCACCTGCCTAGACGAGCATGAACGAGTCCGAGTTGCGGATTTTGGAGGTCGATCCTGAATCTGAGATCGAGGCGTTTCGGATCGTCCGCGTGGCAGAGCCAGGCGATCCTCACCTGATCCAGTCGTTCCGGTCCCATTACGAGTCGGGACTCCGTCCACAGCCTCTGGAGGCGCGCCATTCATCGATCCACATGGCCGTATCGCTTTGGCGAAGCCGAGAGCAGGCGATGGGACTCGCTAAACGCTTTCCGGTGATCGGGAGCCATGTCGCCCACGTGTACCTGCGATCGGGTGAGGGATTTGACTACTTGGAGCCCTCCCTTGACCGACCGGGACACCTAACGGTTTGGGGGGATAAGTTGCGTTTGTCACAATGCGTTGTGGAAATCATTCCTGTCGAGTAAACCTATGCCTATGTACTACGGAATCATCGATGCCGACGGCAATGTCCTCGGCTGGTTTGACGATGAGGGGGATGCCAGGTCAGCGCTCGACCGGATGGCTGGTCAGGCCGGAGTGCCGGGCGACATCGCGATGGTGGGCTTCGAGGACGGAAATCCCGTCGGCGAGGCAGAGATTCGCTCCGCCGGCACGGAGGGACACTTCATCACCTTCGTGACCCAGGATCTTGGGACGAGCGGCTTCGACGCCGAGATTGGGGAGGAGCTGGGCTCTTACTCCATGACCCGAATCAGAGAAGTCGTTCTCAACTGATCCGCTGCGGCAAGCTCCAGAGCTATCTGAATCTCTAGACCCGCCCTCTACGCGTCGGAGAAGCCGTACCGCCGCTGCAGCCGGCGCAGGGGGGCCGGCGCCCACCAGTTCCACTCGCCGAGCAGGCGCATCAGCGAGGGGACCAGGAGGGCGCGGACGATCGTCGCGTCGATCATCACCCCGACCGCCATCCCAATCGCGATCTGCTTGACGAAGAAGACGGAGCTGACCGCGAAGGCGAGGAAGACGACGGCGATCGCGACCGCGGCGGCCGTGATCACCCGGCCGGTGCGGGCGATTCCCGTCGCGACCGCCTCCTCGTTGCTGTCGCCCTGGTCGTGGCGTTCCTTGATCCGCGCCATCACCAGGACCGCGTAGTCGGTCGCGAGGCCGAACAGGATGGCGAAGAGGAAGACCAGGCTGGTCACCTCGATCGCGGCCGGACCGGTGTAGTCGAGCGGGGCGTCGAGCCAGCCCTCCTGGAAGGCGAGGACGAGGATCCCGAGCGTGGCCCCCAGCGTCAGCGTGTTCATCAGCAGCGTCTTGATCGGCAGCAAAACCGACCCGGTCAGCAGGAAGAGCAGCAGGAGGGTGGTGAAGGCGACGATCGCGACGACCAGCGGCGCGTGGTCGATCAGGCTCTGCTTCTGGTCGATGAAGCCGGCGGTGTTGCCGGAGACGAGGACGGTGCCGGCGGCCGGCGGGTGCAGTGAGCGGATCGCGTGGACGGAATCCTGGGAGGCGCCGCTGAGGGCGGGACCGGCGAGGGCGAAGTTGGCGTAGCCGACCCCGTCGGCCGCGGGCGTGAAGGGGGTGCCGCCGACGACCCCGTCGATCGCTTCGACGCGTTTGGCGAAAGCGGCCAGCTGCGAGGGCTCGGCGGCGCCGTCGATAGTCACGGTGACGGCCTCGGTGACGTCGCGCGGGTAGTGCGCCTCGAGGTAGCGGTAGGCGTCGTAGGAGGGCTGGCCGGGGGGCACGGCTTCGGCGCTGGGCCCGGTCAGCGTCGTCCACAGCAGCGGCGCCGCCGCGGTCAGCAGCAGCGCCGAGCTGGCGAGGGCGACCGCGACCGGCCTGCGCATGACGCCGCGGGCGAGCCGGTACCAACCGTCGGAGGCGTCGGAGACGGCGGGGCCGCGGCGGATCGAGAGGGCGTCGATGCGGGGGCCGAGGATCGCCAGCAGCGAGGGCACGACCAGGATCGCCATCAGCGCAGAGAGGACGGCGACCGAGGCCCCGGCGACGGCCATCGAGTAGAGGAAGCGTTGCGGCATCACGATCAGCGCCGCCATCGCGGCGGCGACGGTGAGGCCGGAGAAGACCGCGGTGCGGCCGGCGGTCTGCACGGTGCGCCGGTGCGCCTCGCGGGTGGCACCGCCGCGGGCGATCTCCTCTCGGTAGCGGGAGACCAGCAGCAGCGCGTAGTCGACGGCGAGGCCGAGGCTGAGGCCGGTGGCGATGTTGAGCGCGAACAGGGAGGTGTCGGTGAGCCCCGCCATCACCCGCAGCACCAACAGCGTCCCGACGATCGAGATCACCCCCAGCAGCAGTGGGATCGCGGCCGCGACCACGCCTCGGAAGACGAACAACAGCAGCAACGCGAGAATCGGGAAGGCGATCAGCTCGGCCTTCGTCAGGTCCTTGCGGGTCTGGTCGTTGGTCTCGTTGAAGCCGGCCGCGTAGCCACCCATCGCGGCGTCCAGCGAGCTCGAGGCGGCGATTGGCGCGACGTCCTCGGCGGCGATGCCGCCGGCGTCCTGGATGTCGTCGGTGGAGAGGTAGGCGGCAATTACGACCGAATCGCCGTCGCGGGCGATCAGCGTCGGCGCCGCGGCGCGGTTGCGTAAGGGGTTGACGACCCGGCCGATGTACTCGACGCCCGCCATCTCCCGGCTGAGCCGGTCGATCTCGGCCCGGACGGTGGGGTCGGCGGTGTCGAGCCGGCCGCCGCCGGGGGCGCGCACGACGACCACCAGGCCCGGGTTGGGGTCGTAGCCGAGCGAGCCGCGCAGCAGGGCTCCGGCCCGCTCGCTCTCGGAGGCGCTGTCGGTGAAGCCGGCCGCCTTCAGATGGCTCTCGACGTCGCGGCCGACCACGATCGCCAGCAGCACGAAAACGCCGACCAGGGCAAGAACCAGCTTCGGTCGCTTCCAGGTGAGGTCGGCTATCCGGCCCATCGGGCGGCACCGTACCAGATTTCCAAGCGACTGCTTTGAAATACCAAGTTAAGTCTCTGTAGACTGAATCGGGATGACCCGCCGCTACGACCAGGCCTGCAGCATCGCCGCCGCCCTCGACCGGGTCGGTGAGCGCTGGTCGTTGCTGGTCGTGCGCGAGCTGCTGCTGGGGCCGCTGCGCTTCTCCGAGCTCGCCCGGGCTGTCGGCGGCGCCCCGACTGACATCCTCACCCGGCGGCTGCGCGACCTCGAGTCCGAAGCGATCGTCCACCGGGTCGAGCTGGGACCCCCGGTCGGCGCCACCGTCTACGAGCTGACCGATCTCGGCCGCGAACTGGAAGAGCCGCTGCTGGCATTGGGCCGCTGGGGATTGCACTTCTACCGGCTGGAGGAGATCGCCGGGATCCAGCCGATCAGCATGCCCGGGCCGCTGCAGGTCGTGCTCGATCCGCCCCCGACGCTGACGATGACGCTCCAGGTCTACAGCGAAGGGCTGCCCAGCTGGCTGCGGATCGAGGCAGGGGGGATGAGCGCCGGGCGCGGCGAGGCCGAGAATCCGGACCTGACCGTCACCGGAGCGCCGCCGGCGGTGCTGCTGGCGCTGGCCCCGAACGGGCTCGAGGACGGAGTCGTGATCGACGGCGATGGCGCGATGCTGACGCGGCTGCGCGAGTGTGCACAGCTACCGGAGCGGCTGGCGCGGGAAGTCGCGGCAGCGACTCAGTCGAGCTCGGTGCCGTCGTAGAGCTTCTTGACGTGCACGGTCCCAGTCGGCGCCGCTTCGAGGCAGAGCTTGCAGAGCACGCACTCGTCGAGGTTCTCCTCGACGATTTCGACGCCGGAATCGGTGCCCTTGAAGATGTTGACCGGGCAGACTTCCTCCAGCTTCGCCGCCAGGGCGGCGTCGCCGGCGACGGAGTCGTCGACCTCGACCGCGATGAAGATCCCGTTTAGCTTCTCGGCCATCAGGCTGCCGCCCCCAGTTTTTCCTTGACCACGGAGGGGATCTCGTCGATCCGCTCGACGACGCGGATGCCGGCGGCTTCGAGGCGGGCGATCTTCTCGGTCGCCGTGTCCTCTTTGCCCTCGACGATCGTGCCCGCGTGGCCGAAGCTCATGCCCTTCATCTCCTCGTCGTCCATGAACTTGCCGGCCATGAAGGCGACGATCGGCAGGCGGCTGTCGTTGTCTGCCACCCACTGGGCGAGCTGGGCCTCCATGCGGCCGCCGGGCTCGGTGTAGATGACGATCGCCTGCGTCTCCTCGTCGGCCTCGAAGTAGGGCATCAGCTCGGCGTAGGCGGAGCCGATGATCGCGTCGCCACCGATCGAGACGGCGGTGGAGACGCCGAGGCCGGCCTGGGTCAGCGAGGAGGAGATCTCGGTGGTCATCCCGCCGGAGCGACTCATCACGCCGACCGGGCCGGGGGCGTAGGCCTTGGCGGCGTCGCGGGCGGGGCCGCCGATGCCGCCCATCTTGCAGACGTCGGGGACGATCAGGCCGAGGCAGTTGGGGCCGATGATGCGGGCGCCCTCCATGTTGGCCAGCTCGACCATCTGGGCGACGTCGCGGCGGGGGATCCGCTCGGTGACGATCACGACCAGCTTGATTCCGTTGAGGATCGCCTCGAAGACGGCGTCCTTGGTGAAGGCGGGGGGGACGGTGACGACGGAGCCGTCGATCGGGCCGCCGTGGTGCTCGACCGCTTGGGCGACGGTGTCGAAGACCGGCACGCCGTGGACGTCGCGGCCCTTGCGGCCGGGGGTGACGCCACCGACGATCTTGGAGCCGTAGTCGAGGCACTCGCGGGTCAGGTTGACGGCCTCGCGGCCGGTGATCCCCTGCACGATGAAGGTGGTATCGCGGTTTAGAAGGATCGACATCTCAGCAGTCGCCTCCCCGGTGGAGCGGACGCGTTTGCGGAGCATCCGCCGGAATTGCCCTGGGGCTCATGCGGCCGCACCCTCGCCTTGGATCTTGGCGACGGCGCGTCCCGCCGCCTCCCACATCGAGACCGAGCGGTCGCAGTACTCGACCCCGTAGCGCTCGAGGATCTTGAAGCCCTCCTCCTCCCAGGCACCGGGGATGCGGAAGATCGCGATCGTCTCGCCGGGGTCCTTGCCGAGCTCCAGGCAGGCCTTGATGACGCCGCGGGCGACGATGTCGACGCGGGTGTTGGAGACGATCGACATCATCACCGCGATCTTCTCGACGCCGTCCTTTTCCAGCACCTCCTTGGCCAGGCCGCAGGCCTTGGCGACCGAGGGGTTGCCGCCGATCTCGGAGTAGTTGGCCGGCTTGCCGTCCTGGCTGCGGACCGCGTCGGTCAAGGTCAGCGAGCCGCCGCCGGCGCCGATCACAAGGCCGAGGTTGCCGGTGAAGCCGTGGTCCTTGCCCTGGATCACGCCGCGGTGGTCGGCGGCGTCGATCGCGGCGACGTTGCGCTCGAAGTCGGACGGTTCGTAGGTCTCGCGGGTGTCGTCCTCGGCGATTCCCAGCTGCTTGCGGAGGAGGACCTTCTGGCGCCCGACCGCCTCGTTCTCCATCTCCATGTGGGCGTCGAGGGCGACGAAGCTGCCGTCGGTCAGCTCGGCCAGCGGGTTGATCTCGGCCAGGGTCATGTCGTAGTCGCGGAAGAGGCGGGCCAGCTTGGCGAGGATCGGCGTCGCCCGGTTCAGCTGCGAGCCGGTCACCCCGGTGGCGGCGATCACCTGCTTCGCCTCGAAGTCGGGGATCGGCATCAGGTTGGTGACGTGGCCTCTGCCGACGTGATCCGGATGCTTCTCGGCGACCTCCTCGATGTCGATCCCGCCCATGTCGCTGAACAGCATCAGCGGCTTCTTCGCGGTGCCGTCCCAGACCACGCTCGCGTAGTACTCCTGCTTGACCTCGGCTTTGGGGTCCACGAGGACGCCGCGCGGCATATGACCGTTGATCTCCAGCTCGAGGATGTCGGCGGCATGCGCCGCGGCCTCGTCGGGCGTGTCGGCGAACTTGACGCCGCCGGCCTTCATCCGGCCGCCGCTGAGGACCTGCGACTTGATCACGACCGGGCCGCCGATCTCCGCGGCGGCCTCGCGGGCCTCGTCGGCCGTTTTACAGAAGCCGTACTTGGTGACGGGGATACCCGCCAACTCGACGATCTGCCTTGCCTCGAACTCGTAGAACCTCATCCGCGGCGCGGAACCCTATCCGACGTGGCTAGCCGAACGGCGGGTGGTGGTAGTCCGGCACCGGCTTCATCGCGAAGCTGGCACCGGCCTGCTTGCCGAACATGGCGCGCGCGGCGCCCTTCTTGTCGCGGCCGTAGGAGGTCGCGATCGAGCCCCGGAAGATGCCGTCTTTGTCGGCGCGGACGGTTTTCGCCGTCGTCCACTTGCCGCCCTCCAGGAGCTGCAGCTTGACCGTGCCAGCGCCGCTGGTGGGGGTCCGGCCCCAATAGGTCAGCTTCGGGCCGGGATAGGCGACGAAGGGGAAGCGGAAGGCGCGCAGGAACCCCTTCGGTTTGTCCTGCTCGAGGCTGGCGCCGCGGAAGTAGAGGCCCGACTCCAGGGTTTCGCTGAACTTCCTGCTCGGATCCCGCGGGTCATCGCGGAGACTGAACCAGAAGAAGTTGCTGACCCCGGCGCTCCAGGCGGTGTGCAGCGCCTCCGGGACCCAGCGGGTCTCGATCGCGATCGGCAGCCCGTTCGGGTCCGGCGGCCTCGAGTCCCAGGAGAACTCGGTCACCCAGAGCGGGACGCGCTTGTACACGCTCTTGATCCTGCCCGCCTTGTTGGCTGCCTCGATCAGCCGCTGCAGCTTCGGCAGGTCGCCGATCTGGACGTCGTTTTGACGACCTTCGTGGGTCGGGCCGCCGGTCGAGTAGGGCTGCATCGCGAAGATGTCGAAGTGGACGCCGCCGCCGCAGTCGCCCTTGACGGGGCGCGGCTTCTTGTTCGAGCCGGTCATGCAGAGCATCAGCCTGGCGAACTGGATCGGCCCGATCGTGTACTGCGGCACCGCCACCGGGCCGAGCCCCGCGGCGAGCACCAGGGCGTTCGGTTCGGCCGCTTTGACGCCGAAGTAGAAGGCGTTGATCAGGTCCCGGTACATGAACGGCGAGAGCGGCTTGCCGTTGGCTTCGTACTGGGGGAAGAAGAAGAGGCTGAGGTTGGGCTCGTTGAGGCCCTGGAAGTATTTGACCGCGGGGACGCCGTTGGTGCGGCCGCTGTAGCGGGCGGCGACGGCGGTGGCGAAGTCCCGCAGGTCGCCCGGGTTGGGATCGCAGATCGCGCCCGGAAAGACGCTCGGCGTCTGGCATCGCTGCGCCCAGGAGGGGGTCCCGTCGACCTGGATCACCGGGGTCAGGCCGGCGGCGACCGCGTTGCGGACCGCCTCGTCGCTGGCTCCCCAGTCATAAGCGGGGTCGTTGGGGTTCGCCGGATTCCAGCTGGCCGGTCGAGTGGTTGGGGCGGCGCCGCCCCAGTAGAGCTGCAACCTGACCATCTGGGCGCCGGCGGAGCGGGTCCGCTGAAAGGCGAGGGGGGCATTGGTGCCGACGTTCGTGACCCCGGTTACCAGCGGCCGTGCGCTCGCCGGCGGGGCCGCCGTCCACAGCAGCGCCAGTAGCGCGGTCGCCGCGAGCAGACCGGCCAACAGCCCGCGTGCCCGGTTGGCCCGGGCCGGATTCGAGATGCCGGCGCTCACGACTGGGTGGTCGCGGTGCGGTCGGACTCGCGCTTGCGCCAGGCGAAGGCGATGCCCCAGATCAGGGCGCCGATGATTGCCAGCGGCAGCAGCAGGCCGATGCCGCCGTCGGAGGAGCCGGTCGCGGCGGCGACGATCTCGCCGAAGCCGCCGGAGCCGCTGGGGCCGGAGCCGCTCGGCGGCGTGGCGCCGCCGGTCTGGCCTGCTTCGGATTCGTCGTTGGCGTCGCCGGAGCCGTTCTGCCCCTGCTGGCCGTTGCCCTTGGAGCGGCCGGCGTTGCCGTTGCCCTTGCCGTCGGACTTGTCGCCGCCGCTCGGTTCTTCGACGACGACGTCCGGCGGCGCGGTTTCGGCCGCGACTTCGGCCAGGTCTTCGCCTTCGGACCCCTTCTCCTCGAGCTCGCGGGTGGTTTTGGCGCCGATCGTCTGCGCCGGCTTCACCTTCTTCTCGCCCGCGCCCTTGGCGTCTTTTTCGCCGCCGCCGGTGGGGATGCCTTCGGTGTACTGGTTGACGGCGGAGTTGCCGTCGGGGATCAGATATTCAGCGCTCGCCGCGGCGGGCAGCGCCAGCAGGGCCACCACCGTGGCCAGAACTGCGAAGAGGGGGGATTTCTTCTTCATATAGAGGTCCGTGAGTCGCCTGCCCTCGCGTCCGGCGCCTGGGCGGCGTCCGACTCACGCTCGTAGCATAGAACCGAATGGAGGCGTCAACGATGCGGCCACGACCGCGAAACGCTGATCTCGTCAGCAGAATCGAGTGGGACGCCGTCGTCACCTGGGTCCTCTGCTTCGGCCTGGTCGCCTACCTGGGCTTCGAAGGCGGGGGGTTCGACGCGCTCGTCTACGACCAGGTCGGGATCGGGGTCTGGTGGGTGCTGCTGGTCGGCGTCCTCGTCGGCGCCCTGCCGCGGGTCGGCCCGAGCCGGCTCGCCCTTCTCGCCCTCGGTCTCTTCGCCGCCTTCGCAGCCTGGACCGCGCTGAGCCTGATCTGGACCGAGAGCTCCGAGCGCACCGTCACCGACCTGGCCCGGGTCCTCACCTACCTCGGGGTCTTCTCGCTCGTCCTCTTCGTCAAGGCACCGCGGGAATCGCAGCGTCTGGTCGCCGCCGTCGGCTCGGCGATCGCCCTGATCGCGCTGCTGGCCCTGCTTTCGCGCCTGCATCCCGCCTGGTTTCCTTCCGCCGACCAGACCGCCCAGTTCCTCAACGACAGCCGCGAACGCCTCTCCTACCCGCTCAACTACTGGAACGCGCTGGGGGCGCTGATCGCGATCGGGTTTCCGCTGATGCTGCAGATCTCCGCTGCCGCCAAGACCGTTGTCGTCCGCGCCCTCGCGGCGGCGGTGCTGCCGGCGATGATGCTGGCGATCTTCTTCACCCTCTCGCGTGGCAGCATCGTCGCCGCCGCGGTCGCGGTCGCCGTCTTCATCGCGGTCAGCGACGACCGCACCCCGAGGCTGGCCACCCTCGTCCTCGCCGGCCTCGGCGGCGGCATCCTGATCGCCCTCGCCGCCCAGCGCGAAGAGCTTCGCCACGGCCTCACCAACTCCACCGCCCACGACCAGGGCAACGAACTGCTGTTGATCGCGATCGTCGTCTGTGGCGTAATCGCGCTGATCCACGCCGGCATCTCGAAGCTCCTGATCGACGGGCGGCGGCCGGCCTGGACCCGACCGAGCCGTAACTTCTCCCTCGCCGCCGTCGCGGCGCTGGCCGTGGTCGTAATCGTCGGCGCGGTGGCCGCCAACGCCCCCGACCGGATCTCCAACGCGGTCGACGAATTCAAGGGCGGCGGCAATCCCGGCACCGGCACCGGCCGCCTCAACAGCTTCGCTGGCGAGAGCCGCTACGACCTCTGGCGCTCGGCGGTCGACGAGAACGCGACGGCGCCGCTGATCGGCACCGGCTCCGGCACCTTCGTCTACTGGTGGGACCGCGACGCCGCCGGCTCCGAGGCGGTCCAGGACGCGCACTCGGTCTACCTGCAGACGCTGGGTGAGCTCGGGATTGTCGGCGTGGCGCTGCTGCTCGGCTTCCTCGGGCTGGTCTTGGTGGCGGGGGCGCTGCTGGCGATTCGCTCGGGGCCGGAGCAACGCTCGCAGCTGGCGGCCGCGCTGGCGGGCTGTGTCGCCTTCTTCCTCGCCGCCGCGGTGGACTGGACCTGGCAGATGCCGGTGCTGCCGGTCGCGGCGCTGATGCTGGCCGCGACCCTGGTCATGGCCGGCCGCGCCGCCGGCGGCGGCGTCTCGCTCTTTCGCGCCTGGCCGCTGCGGATCCCCTTGGCCCTCGGGGCCCTGGTCGCCGTCTTCGCGATCGCCGTGCCGCTGGCCTCGACCAGCCTCGTCCGCAGCAGCGAGGCGGAGGTCCGCGACGGCGACCTCGAAGCGGCGCTGGGCGATGCCCGCAGCGCCGAGAACGTCGAGCCGAGCGCGGCGACGCCACGGCTGCAGCAGGCGCTGGTGCTGGAGCTGCAGGGTGACCTTGCCGCCGCCGCCGAAGCCGCCCGCGGCGCCACCGAGCGCGAGTCGACCAATTGGCGCACCTGGCTTGTGCTGTCGCGCCTGGAAGCCGAGCGCGGTAACGTCGACGCCGCCCTTGCCGCCTATCGCGAAGCGAAATCGCTGAACCCGCTCTCGCCCTTGTTCGACCGTTGATCGCGTGGCGAAAATTGGTCTGCTGCTGTGCTCTCAGCCTGGGGATTGCGCTAGCGTTCACGACCGCTGGCTGCGGCGACACGGTGATCGACAGCACCAAGGCCGAGGACACCATTCAGGCGAGTCTCGAAAAATCACTTGGCGGAAAAATCAAGGCCGTCGACTGCCCCGCCGACCAGAAGGTCGAAGCCGGAGCCAGCTTCGACTGCTCGATTGTCTCCCCTGACGGCGAGCGAGAAATAGTCACCTTGAAGATCCGAAACAGCGACGCCGACCTCTCGATCGTCGGCCTCCGAAAAAACGAATAGAGAGAGGCGAATGAGCGACCTGACCACCGCCCCCGCGTTGACCACCCACACCAAGCTGCTCCAGTGGGTCGGTGAGATCGCCACCCTGACGCAGCCCGACTCCGTCCACTGGTGCGACGGCTCGGCCGAGGAGTACGACGCTCTGGCCCAGACCCTGATCGACGCCGGCACCTTCGAGAAGCTCTCCGACGCGAAGCGGCCGAACTCCTACCTCGCCCTTTCCGACCCGGCCGACGTCGCCCGGGTTGAAGACCGCACCTTCATCTGCTCCGATCGCGAGGAGGACGCGGGCCCGACCAACAACTGGAAGGCCCCGGCCGAGATGCGCGCGGAGCTGAACGGCTTTTTCAGCGGCTGCATGAAAGGCCGCACGATGTACGTCGTCCCCTTCTCGATGGGACCGCTCGGCTCCGACATCTCCGAAATCGGCGTCCAGCTGACCGACTCCGCCTACGTCGCGGTCTCGATGCGGATCATGACCCGAATGGGCAAGGCCGCGCTCGACGTGCTCGGGAGCGACGGCGAGTTCGTCCCCTGCGTGCATTCGGTCGGCATGCCCCTGACCGAGGGGGTCGAAGACGTCTCCTGGCCCTGCAACGGCGACAACAAGTACATCGTCCACTACCCGGAGACGCGCGAGATCTGGTCCTACGGCTCGGGCTACGGCGGCAACGCCCTGCTGGGCAAGAAGTGCTTCGCGCTGCGGATCGCCTCGGCGATGGCCCGCGACGAGGGCTGGCTGGCCGAGCACATGCTGATCCTCAAACTGACCTCGCCGGAGGGCACCTCGAAGTTCATCGGCGGCGCCTTCCCCTCGGCCTGCGGCAAGACCAACCTGGCGATGCTGATCCCGACCCTGCCCGGCTGGAAGGTCGAGACGGTCGGCGACGACATCGCCTGGATGAAGTTCGGCGAGGACGGCAAGCTCTACGCGGTAAACCCCGAGGCCGGCTTCTTCGGGGTCGCCCCCAACACCAGCCACAAGACCAACCCGAACGCGATGGACACGATCGAGAGCAACTCGATCTTCACCAACTGCGCCAAGACCGACGACGGCGACATCTGGTGGGAGGGGATGACCGGCGCTCCGCCCGACCACGTGGTCGATTGGCACGGCAACGACTGGACCCCCGAGTCCGACACGCCCGCCGCGCACCCAAACGCTCGCTTCACCACGCCGGCCGCGCAGTGCCCCTCGATCGCGCCCGAGTGGGAGGACCCGGCCGGGGTCCCGATCGACGCCTTCCTCTTCGGCGGCCGCCGCGCCACCGTGGTGCCGCTGGTCCAGGAAGCCTTCGACTGGGAGCACGCCGTCTTCATGGGGGCGACGATGTCCTCGGAGACGACCGCCGCCGCCGCCGGCGCCGTCGGCCAGCTGCGCTTCGACCCGATGGCGATGCTGCCGTTCTGCGGCTACAACATGGGCGACTACTTCGCCCACTGGCTGAGGATGGGCGAGCACGAGGGCGCTCAGCTGCCGCGCGTGTTCTACGTCAACTGGTTCCGCAAAGACGCCGACGGCAAGTTTCTCTGGCCCGGCTTCGGCGAGAACAGCCGCGTGCTCGAGTGGGTCTTCCGCCGCTGCGAGGGCAAGGCCGAGGCGATCGAGACGCCGATCGGGCTGTTGCCGCGGGTCGATGCGATCGACACCGACGGGCTCGAGATCTCCCAGGAGGCGATGCAGGAGCTGCTCTCGGTCGATACCGACCTCGTCAAGCAGCAGCTGCCGCAGGTGCGCGAGCACCTGCAGAAGTTCGGCGACAAGCTGCCAGCCTCGGTCTCCGCTCAGCTCGACGCGCTCGAGCGGCGGCTCGGCTAGCCCTCAGGGCACCACTTCGAGAATCAGCGCCCGCGGGCCGACCTCGACCGAGGTCGCGCCCGCGGTCAGCGGTAGCTGCCCCAGGCTCTTGTCCGAGGCGTTGGGGAGGTACCGGCGTACCCGCTCGGGGGCGGTCGCAAAGCCGATGCCAACAGGGGCCGGGGCGGTGATGGACGGTCGGCGCTCGTTCGGGTCCCAGACCTGGCTGGCGCGCCAGAGGACGAGGTAGAAACTGCCGTCGCGCTTCGCCAGCAGCAATTGCTCGAGGCCGCGCTGGTCCCCGGAGAGGGTGTAGTCGAGTCGGCCCGGCTCGAAGTCGGGGTCGGGGTCGCCGTCGTCGAGGACCGTGACCAGGTTGCGGATCGCGTAGAACGCGGGCTTGGCGCTGAGGTCGTTGCGCAGCAGTCCGAAGTCGGACTCGGGTTCGTCGCGGGCACGGTCGGGAAACTCGTCGACGAGCTCGTAAGGGAAGGTCCTGACGATGCCGTGGCGGAAATAGTCGAGGAAGAGCCGCGGCAGGTAGATCGCCGCCGCCCGCTCCGAGGTCGGCCGCTGGCCGACGCTGGCGTTGAGGGCGTTGTGGTAGCCGGTCTCGGTCGCCATCACCGGCTTGGCGCCGGAGATCCGCCGCGTCGCCGCCAGCCATTCGTCGACGTTTCGCTCCGGCGGTTCGCCGTCCGGGTAGGAGTGGATGTTCCCGTAGTCGAGGTACCGCGAGAGGTCGGGGACCTCGAGCTGGTCGCCAAGCTGGCCGAGCGAAGGGCCGATCACCGGCAGGGCCGACAGGGCTGGCGTCGACTTCACCCGCCGGTAGAGCGCCGCCTGATAGCGGGCGACCCGCCGGCTCCAGTCCGGGTCGCCGCTGAGGTCGAACTCGTTCGGACCCTCGGCCGCGTCGGCGCTGTCGGCCAGCTCGCCGGCGAGGATCGTGACCAGGCGCCGCATCCCGGCGATCCCGTTGTCGGGGTCGCCGAGGATCAGGGTCGAGCCGATCCCGGCGGCGCCGAGCCGGCGCAAGCCTCGGTACTGGTCGGGTCGGCGAGGGACGAGGTTCTCGCGCAGGTGGTGGATCCCGAGTTCGCGCAGGCGCCGGACGACGGTGCCGAAGCGGCGGTGGTAGACGGTGTCGCTGTAGTAGGTGTGGGTGTTGACCCCGATCGAGTCCACGAAGGCCGCCGCCGAGCGGGCCTGGACGCCGCTGGCGCTGGCCGTGGCCGAGCTGCTCTCCGAAGCCGTCGAGCCGCAGCCGGCCAGCAGCGTGGCGGCGATCGCGACGAGGAGCAAGGGCATCCTTCTGCGAGCCAGCGCGAGCATCGACGCAAGCTAGCGAGCGGCGTTCGTCGGGCCGGCTGGGGGGACCGCTAGAGCCTGTGTGCTTCGGCCAGGGCCGGCGCCGGGCCGCTGCCGCTGTCGCGAGCGAGGACGCGAACCTTGACCGGGTTCGACGGCTTCGCCCGCTGGGCGATCACGCGGATCCGCGAGGGGCCGGGGCCGGCGGTCAGCCGCAGCATCTTCTTGAAGCGGCCGCTGGCGCTGGTGCGGCTCGTGCCGGTCGTCTTCCAGCCGTTCTTCCAACGTTGGATCGTCACCTTCTGCGGGACCCCGCCCGCGCCCGGCAACTTGCCCTGGACCACGACCGAGTCGCCGGACTCGACCGACTTCTTCGAGACCCAGGCCTTGATCCGTCCAAGCGAGGCGCCGGCGGAGCCAACGCGAAGGATCGTCACCTGGGCGCCGACGTTGACGGCAACCTGGCCGCCGCTGGCGTTGATGGTGCGCAGCGGCTGGCTGGAGGCGTTGGGCGCGAATTCCTCGGCGCTGGCGACGCCGTCGCCGAAGCTGACCTTGACGGTTCCGGTGGCCGCGCTCTCGGCGGCGAGGCGGTCGTTGTCCCAGACGCTCTCCGCGCGCCAGAGGGCGAGGTAGTAGCTGCCGTCGCTCTTCTGGAGCAGCAGTTGGTGCAGGTCGTCCTGGTCGCCGGAGAGGGTGTAGTCGAGCTTGCCGGGAGCGAAGGAGGAGCCGGGGTCGGCGAGGATCGAGATCAGGTTCTTCATCGCGACGAAGGCGGGCTTGGGGGAGAGGTCGTTGCGCAGCAGGCCGAAGTTCGACTCCGCCTCCTCGTGGTTGGGGTCGGCGAACTGGTCCAGCAGCTCGTAGGAGAAGGTGCGGACGACGCCGCGGCTGTAGTACTCGAGGAAGAGGCGGGGTAGGTAGACGGCCTCGGCGGCTTCCGAGGTGGGGCGGTGGTCGCCGCTGTAGTTGACCGCCGTGTGGTAACCGGTCTCGGTCGCCATCACCGGCTTCGAGCCGGACATCCGCGTCGCCTCGCTGAGCCGCTTGGCGATGTTCCACTCAGGCGGCTCGCCGTTGGGGTAGGAATGGATGTTGCCGTAGTCGAGTGAGCCGGAGACGTCGGTGCCGGCGCTGTTGGTGTTGCCGAGCGAGGGGCCGATGACCGGCAGGCCGGCGAGCGAGGAGCTCTTGATCTGCGAGTAGATCTCGGCCTGGTAGGGAGCGAGGCCGGACATCCAGGTCGAGGGCCCGTTGAGGTCCCACTCGTTCGGTCCCTCGACCGCCTCGACGGTGCCGCGCAGATGGTTGCTGAGGATCGAGGTCAGCTTGGCGAGCCCGGCGCTGCCGTCATCGGGCTCGCCGAGGATCAGCGTCGAGTGGATCCCCCGCGCGGCCAGCTGATTCAGCCGCTCGTACTGATCGGTGCGGTTGGGGACGAGGTTCTCGCGGATGTGGCGAACGCCGAGTTCCCCCAGCCGCTGCTCGATCGTGCCGAACGCCTGGTAGTAGTCGGTGTCGTCGTAATAGAGGTGGGTGTTGACGCCGATCGAGTCGACGAAGCCATCGGCGGGTCGGGCCACGGCGGCGTTGGCGCTCGCCGGCGCCAGCAGGAAAGCTGCCGTGAGGGCCGTGAGGAGGAGCTTGCGGGGAGAGGTGACCACGGAGGGTCACTCGGCCCCCCCGCGCCTCCACAGGAATTAGCCGGGGCTCTCTGGACGTTTGTTCGATGCCGCTGAAGCGGCTTGCAAACGCTGCTGCGAGCACATTTGCCCCGCAAAAGGGGGGACAAATGTGTTCGGACGAATCAGGCCTCGTAGGCGGCGGCCAGCTCCGGGTCCTTGGCGGCCAGCATTTCCGCCAGCTCGACCATCACCTTGCACTGCTTCCAGGTGGCGTCGTCCTGCATCTTGCCGTCGATCATGTGGACGCCGCGGCCGTCGGGGATCGCCGCGATCACCTTCTTCGCGAATTTGACCTCGTCCGGCGGCGGGCTGAAGACCTTCTTCGCGATCCCGATCTGTACCGGGTGCAGCGACCAGGCGCCGACGCAGCCCATCAGGAACGCGGCGCGGAACTGGGTCTCGCAGCCGGCGGTGTCCTTGATGTCGCCGAAGGGGCCGTAGAAGGGGAGGATGCCGGCGGACGTGCAGGCGTCGACCATACGGGCGATCGAGTAGTGCCAGAGGTCCTGCTGGGCACTGACGCGGTCGGCCTCGGGGTTCTCCGGGTCGGTCGGGTCCTCCATCACCCGGTAGCCGGGGTGACCGCCGCCGACGCGGGTCGTCTTCATCCGCCGCGCCGCGGCGAGGTCGGCGGGGCCGAAGCTCATTCCCTGCATGCGCGGGCTGGCGTTGGCGATCTCCTCGAGGTTGACGACGCCCTGCGGGGTCTCCAGGATCGCGTGGATCAGGATCGGGCGCTCGAGCCCGGCCTTGGCCTCCAGCTGCGCGAGCAGGCGGTCGACGTAGTGGATGTCCCAGGCGCCCTCGACCTTGGGCACCATCACGGTCTCCAGCTTGTCGCCGATCTCGGCGACGATCTCGGTCAGGTCGTCGAGCACCCAGGGGCTCTCCAGCGAGTTGACCCTGGTCCACAGCGAGGTGCCGCCGAAGTCGGCCTCCTTGGCCGCGCGAATCAGACCGGCGCGGGCGGCCTCCTTGCGGTCCACGGGGACGGCGTCCTCGAGGTTGCCGAGCAGGATGTCGGTCTGCTTGGCGATGTCTCCAGCCTTGGCGACCATCTTCTCGTTCGAGAAGTCGAGGAAGTGGATCATCCGCGAAGGCTTGACCGGGATCTCGGTCAGGGGCGTCGGGGCGCCGATCGCCTGCGGCAGGAAGAAGTCTCTGGGGTGTCTCAAGCTGCTCCTCGGGTCGTTTCCTGGGCCGAGCGAAATCTAACCAATGGACGGGGAATCGCCCGGCGCGCCGGATTTCCCGCCTCCAGGGGCCCTAGATTGAACCGCCATGGCCGAGGGCGAGCGTGACAGCACTGGCGAGTGGATCCTGCCTGCCGCGGCGCGGCCGGCAACGCTGGCCCAGCTCGAGCAGCGGATCGACCACGCCCTCGCCGTCGCCCGCGCCTCTGAAGCGGCGGCGTTGGAGATCGGCGCCGCCGCCCTCGACGCCGCCGAGCAGGCGCGGCGGGCGGCTGAGCTCGCCGAACGGGCGAGCGCTGGTGGGCCCGCGGCCGCGGTGCCGGGCCAGACCGGGGGCGTCGGTGACGATGACCCCGCGGCCGATTCCGCGCCGGTGCCGGAGTTCGATCCCCTGCGGCAGTTCAGCGAGCGCGCCGATCGGGTCGCGGCGCGACTGCGGGCGATGGCGCCGGTTCCTTAGCGGGCGGACGGAGATGGGCGGCCGTGTCGGCAAGGACGCGGCGGACGGGGTGCGGTGGGAGCGCCGGCCGTCGGTCTCGACCACGAGGCCGAGTCCGGGCCTGAAGAAGTCGACCTCGAAGCCGTTGACCCGGGTCGCTCCTCGGCGATCCCGTAGAGCGCTCCAGCGCCGGCGGTGCCTGATTGCCTTGGCCGTGTAGCCGAGCGCCAGGAGGTGGCGGCGAGCGATCACGCCGTGCTGCTCCCTGACGAGCCGCCAGATCTCCGAGCTGCGTCGATCCCCTGGCCCTCGCGACATCGTGTCCCCCATAGGGGCCCAAATGTCGCGAGCGACGCGTGCGCTCCCCGGGGAGTGGTGGCGGATGCGGGCTCAGGCGGTCAGGCCGCGGCTTCGCAGTGGGTGCCGAAGTGCTGGGCCCAGACCCTGGTGCCGGCGAAGCCTTCGAGCGTGCCGGCGGTCAGGTCGATGCCGGTCTGGGTGTAGTCGCCGAGGATGTTCTCGCGGTGCTCGGGCGAGCGCATCCAGGCGCGGAAGATCGCGCGGACGCTGCCGAGGGTGCCGCTGCCGAAGGCGAGGTTCTCGCCGGCTCGCCAGCATGCGGACGAGAGGTAGCCGGTGGCGCGGATCCAGTAGGCGAATTCGCGGCCACAGGCGTTGTGGCTGAAGCTGTCGCAGCGGAGGATGTCGCGCGCCTTCTCCCGCGCCGATTCTTCCAGCGGCAGCGTTGCTTCGAGCGGCGCGACCCCGACCTGCGCGCGGGCGAAGTTGGCCATGCAGAGCATCGCGCGCTCCTGGGTCGGGACCGGGGCGTCGAGCTTGCCCTGACCGGGGCAGACGCTTGCCGGGGCGACCAGGCCGCCGCCCGCGGCGGAGGCGGTCGCGGTCATCGCCGCGAGCAGAGCAACGACGGAGAGGAGGGCGAGGGCGACACGTGCCATTGACGCTGTATCGCCGGGTGCGGCCATTCACCCGCGCCTGGGCACCCTTGGCTGGACATACGTAGGAGGGGTTCGCAGATCCATTGTCAACGCGATCGCGGCGATGTCCCAGATTCCCCCATTGCAGAGCCGTTTCAGTGGCGTTCCAAGATGCTCAAATCGAGCTTCCAAAGCTTTAGCGCGGCAACTCCCTTTAGCCGCATGTTCTATCGCGGCGGTCGGTCACCTGTCCTACCTTCGCGCCTGTCGGAGGCCGCCAGGAAAGCGGCGCCCCCCGCTTTCAGTGGCAAAAAAAACCGTAAGGAGACTGTCCGAAATGACTGCACCGATCTCGTCTCGTCTGTACCGGCCCGGGTGGCTGGCACTGGCGCTCGCGGCATGTGCTGCGCTGGCCGTTATGGCCTTCGCTGCCCCCGCCGAGGCGGCTAAGAAGAAGACCCTGCAGACCCTCAACCTCTGCGTCGTCAAGAGCGGCCCCGAAAAGGGCGTCGTCCACTTCGCTGGCAAGGCCAAGTGCAAGAAAGGCGAGGAACTGATCCAGGTCGTGGCCGGTAGTGGCCAGGGCGTGCTCGGCGTCTCCGAAGGCAGCGGCGAAGCCGGTGCAACCGGCGCCGCTGGCGCACCAGGCGCTGCGGGCGAGAAGGGTGCCACCGGCGACAAGGGTCCGGTTGGCAACAAAGGCCCCGATGGCGACAAGGGACCGAACGGCGACAAGGGACCGACGGGTGACCAAGGTCCCCAGGGCCTGATCGGCGACCAGGGTCCGATCGGGCTCGTGGGTCCGACCGGCGACAAAGGCCCCGACGGTGACAAAGGTCCTGACGGCGACAACGGTGCCAAAGGCCCCGACGGTGACAACGGTGCCAAAGGCCCCGACGGCGACCAGGGTCCCGTGGGCGAGAAAGGTCCGAACGGCGACCAGGGTCCCATTGGCGACCAGGGTCCCGTAGGCGACAAAGGCCCCGACGGTGACAACGGTGCCAAAGGCCCCGACGGCGACCAGGGCTCCCAGGGTCTGATCGGCGACCAGGGTCCGGTGGGCGACAAAGGCCCCGACGGTGACAAAGGCCCCGACGGTGACAACGGTGCCAAAGGCCCCGACGGCGACCAAGGTCCCCAGGGTCCGATCGGCGACCAGGGTCCGGTGGGCGACAAAGGCCCCGACGGTGACAACGGTGCCAAAGGCCCCGACGGCGACCAGGGTCCTGTGGGCGAGAAAGGTCCGAACGGCGACCAGGGTCCCATTGGCGACCAGGGTCCGGTGGGCGACAAAGGCCCCGACGGTGACAACGGTGCCAAAGGCCCCGACGGTGACCAGGGCCCCGTGGGCGAGAAAGGACCGATTGGCGAGCACGGTCTGATCGGCGACCAGGGTCCGATCGGGCTTGTCGGTCCGACCGGTGCCAAAGGCCCCGACGGCGACCAGGGCCCCCAGGGTCCGGTTGGCGACAATGGTCCAGTGGGCAATCAGGGTCCGGTGGGCGACAAAGGTCCCACCGGTGACAAAGGCCCCCAGGGTGCCGTCGGCAACCAGGGTCCGGTTGGTAATCAGGGCCCGGTCGGCGACAAAGGCCCGCAGGGTGCCGTCGGCAACCAGGGTCCCGTAGGGAACCAGGGTCCAGTCGGCAACCAGGGTCCCGTAGGGGACAAAGGCCCGGCTGGAACCAGCGGCATGATGCTGGCCGGCTCGACCACGTCGGACGCGAGCCAGAGCAACGACAACTACCTCGGGCTGTTTGGGGCCGGGCTCTCGTCCACCGAGAGCACCGTGCAGACGGTCGTGCCGGTTTCCGGCACGCTCTCCCACCTGGCCGTGAGCATCGACATCGCACCGGGGGCTTCCAGGAAGTACGACTTGACGGTTCGCAAGAACGGCGTCGACACTGCCCTCACCTGCAAAATCGAAGGTTCGAGCGCGAAAGCCTGCACCAGCTCGGCGACCGTTGCGGTCACCGCCGGTGACCTGGTCACGCTCGAGGTGAATCCCGACAGCACTCCCGCGAAATGGGACGGCGCACGGTTCTCGATGACCCTCGTGGAATAACCGAGACGCAGCGCTGAAGTTCGAGGGCGCGCCGCCGGGGCATCGACCGGCGGCGCGCCCTTTGTCGTTCCCTGGGGCGCGGCTGCGCGGCGCGGCCGCCGGATAACCTTCAAACAACGAAAACTTCGAAACAGGCAGGAGCAATGGCCGTAGACACCGCTTCATTCAGCGAACAGACCGACCTCCAGCGCGACATCACGGAGATGGTTCGGCAGTTCGCCGACGAGAAGATCATCCCCAACGCCGAGCACTTCGACCACGAGGACACCTTCCCGGAGCAGATCGTCGAGGAAATGAAAGAGCTGGGTCTGTTCGGGGTGACGATCCCCGAGGAGTACGGCGGCATGGGGCTCGATCTGACGACCTACGCGATGATCGTCGAAGAGCTTTCGCGCGGCTGGATCTCGATCTCCGGCGTCGTCAACACCCATTTCATCGGCTCCTACCTGCTGATGAAGTTCGGCACCGACGAGCAGAAAAACTACTTCCTGCCGAAGATGGCTACCGGCGAGATCCGCGCCGCCTTCTCGCTCTCCGAGCCCGAGGTCGGCTCCGACGTCCAGGGCATCAAGGGCGGCGCCAAGGAAGTCGACGGCGCCTGGGAGCTGAACGGACAGAAGATGTGGGTGACCAACGGACTCGGCTCCGGCGTCGTCTTCGTGCTGATGAAGAACGACCCCAAAGCAGAACCGGCCTACAAGGGGATGACCTGCTTCATCACCGAGAAGGAGCCTTGGAAAGAAGTGAACGAGGGCGACTTCGCCGGGCTGACGGTGCCGCCGAAGATCAAGAAGATGGGCTACAAGGGCGTCGAGTCGACCGAGCTCGTCTACGACGGCTACCGCTGTCCCCCCGAGCGGGTGCTCGGTGGCCCCGAGGGCGTCGGCCAGGGCTTCAGCCAGATGATGGACGCGCTCGAGGTCGGACGGGTCAACGTCGCCGCCCGCGGCGTCGGCATCGCCCAGCGCGCCTTCGAGCTGGCGATTCGCTACAGCCAGGAGCGCAAGACCTTCGGCAAGCCGATCGCCCAGCACCAGGCGATCCAGTTCAAGCTCGCCGACATGGCGACCAAGATCGAGGCCGCCCGGCTGGTCACCCGCAAAGCGGCGCGGATGAAGGACGCCGGCGAGCGCTCGGACCTCGAGGCGGGGATGGCCAAGCTCCTGGCCTCGGAGACCGGCAAGGAGTGCGTCGAGGAGAGCTTCCGCATCCACGGCGGCTACGGCTACTCGAAGGAGTACGAGATCGAGCGCCTCTACCGCGACGCGCCGCTGCTGTTGATCGGCGAGGGAACCTCGGAGATCCAGCGCATGGTGATCGGCAAGAAGCTCCTGCAGCGCCACAAAATTTAGGCACGCAGGAGCTCTCGCCGTAGCCGCCTAGCTCCCGGTCCGGGTTCTGGTTTGGGTGCCGGTGCCCGTGCGGGTGTCGTTGTCGTTCGTGGTTCCGCGGGTGTCGGCGCTGTTGCGGCTGGTGTCGTTGGTGCCGAGGCGCGTGTTGGTGTCGTTGTCGTTGGTGGTACCGCGGGTCGAATGGCCGTTGCGGCTGGTGTCGTCGGTGGCATTGTTGGCACCGGTCCGCGTGTGCGTGCCGGTGTCGTCGTCATCGCCGCTGCTGCCGCCGGAGCCGGGGCCGCTGCTGTCGTCGTCATCGTCGCCGCTGCCAGGGCCGCTGTTGCCGCTCTTGGCGAGCGCCGTCGGGGTGTCGACCACGCCGGCGGCGCTGGCGGCGAGGTAGAGCGGGAAGGCGGCCAACACCAGCAACGCCAGCGCCGCCGCGCCACCTCTCCGGCTCAGCGACGCGCCGCCGGGCAGCAGCGCCTCCTCGGCCTGCAGCGACCGGAACGCCCGTGCCGCGGCTGGGACCTGTTTCCTATGCGAATCTCGCTTGGACACTTTGGTGCCTCCTCTCGGGGTATGCGCGCGCATACCCAGGTTGAACACCCCTACAACCCGAGCGCGGCTTCAAGATCACGCCCGAATCAGGTGCCGATCGCGCCCCGTTTGGTGACCTTCATCCGGGTCGGCAACTGGGAGATCTGCGGCTCCAGCCGCTCGACTGCCTCGGCCGGGCTCGGCCGTCGGCTCGGGTCGCGCTCGAGCAGGTCGAGGATCAGCTCGCGCAGATCCTCGCTGAGGTCTACCGGCAGCGGAGCCGGCGGTTGGCTCAGCTGCGGGAAGCGCTCCTCACCGTCACCACTTCCCGGGAACGGCTTGGCGCCGGAGATCGCGTGGTGGAGGGTGGCGCCGAGGCCCCAGCTGTCGGCGGCGGGACCGATCGGCTGACCCTCGTACTCGCCCAGGCACTGCTCGGGCGGCATGTAGGCGTCGGTGCCGATCGGGCCGCGGGTCTGGGCCGCGCGCTCGAGCGGGCGGGCGATGCTGAGGTCGATCAGCCGCGGCGGCACGCCCATGATGATGTTGTCGGGCTTGACGTCGAGGTGGACGTAGCCGCTCTGCGCCATGTACTGCAGGGCACCGGCGATGTTCGCCGCCAGCGGCAACAGCTGCTGCAGCGGGATCGCTCCGTCGCGCCTGATCAGGCGCCGCAGCGACGGTCCCTCGAGGTGCTCGATCAGCAGGTGCGGGCGGGGCTCGTCGAGGACGGCGTCGAAGCCGCGTACGAGCATCGGGTGGGCCAACGCGTCCAGCGCCTCGGCCTCGAGCCCGAGGTCCCGCCGTGCCCTCTCCTCGCCGGCTCGGTCGGGGCGCAGCACCTTGGCGACGGCGAGCGCGTAGAGCGCTTCGTCCCAGACCAGGCAAACCTCGTACTGGTTGCCGCCGCCAATCGTCTTCAGCACGACCCGGCCCGGCGCCAGCTCGTCGCCTTCTTCGAAGTCCCAGCTCGCGTGTTCTGTCATCGCCAGAGGTACATACCCGAGAGCTCGGCTAGCATCACGCGATGGCCTCGACCGCTGATCTGATTCGTACCGCCGTCGAGCGCTTCGTGGCCGAAGTCCCGGCGCTGGCGAACCTGAAGCTCGTCTTCGGGCTCGAGCTCAAAGCCAAACACGACGTCCAGCTCTACCGGGTAGAGCTACCGGGCCCGAAAATCAGCAAGGACCTCGCCCAGGACGAGCGGGTCCTGGTCGAAGTCGACCGTCCCCAGTTCAATGAGCTGGCCGAGAAAGGGACGGTCAAGAGCTACCGCCGCGCCGCCGAGACCGGCCACATCAAGGCCGTCGGCGACTCCAACGTGGTCAAGCTGATCGTCCAGGTCGTCGAACGCCACGAGGAACGCTCGAAACTGAAGAAAGTGCACTGACGGCTATACGCCACGGGTGAACTTGATCACGCGGGGTCCTTTGGCGGTGCAGCGGTAGTAGCCGCCGTCGTAGTAAGAGCCGTTCGGACGGCAGCTGAAGCCCAGGACCTGGGCGGCATCGTCGCCGTCTTCGAGGCCTTCCGTGACAAAGACCCGGGCCACGCGCTTGGCCAAACCGCACTTGGTGCGCTTCGCTTCGATGTCCCAGGTGGTCAGCGTCGGAATGTCGCCGCAATTGTGAAAGGTGGCGCTGGGAGGCTCGGCCTGCGCGGGGGCGCTCGCTAGCCCGAGGGCGAGGAGCACCGAAGCGACGAGGGTCGGGGCGGTGAGCTTTGAGCGAGGGGCAAGGCTGGTTTCTCTCATCGCTCTATTTTTGCCCATTGCTCGGCTACGTCAAAGCGCGGCTGCCGAGCCAGCGCTCGCGCAGCTCCGCCGCCAGGCGCTCGACCAGCTCGCTGCGGCGCTCCAGCTCGATGCCGTCGAGCCAGCGAACCGGCCGCAGGCCCTTGACCGAAGAGGTGAGGAAGACCTCGTCCGCCTCGCGCAGCTCGGCCAGCGGCAAGGTGCGCTCGACCGCGTCGATTCCGAGGTTGGCCGCGATCTCCAGGGTTGCGGCCCGGGCTGTGCCAGGGAGGATGCGGCCGTCGACGGCGGGAGTGGCGAGCCCGCCGCCGTCGACGATGAAGATGTTGGCGCGGCCCGCCTCGAGGGCGTTGCCGTCGGCGTCGACCAGCAGCGGCACTTCCTCGCCGAGCTCCTGCTCGGCGTCTTCGAGCCAACGCCGGTCCGACCACTTGTGCGCGCCCGACCAGCCTTCGGCGGCGACGCTGCGAAGACGCTCGCCGCGCTCCCAGTCGGGGAAGAAGGCGGAGCTGTCGATGGTTGTCGCGTCGATCGAGTGACGCAGCCCGCCCTCGCCGTCGGGAACGACGTCGACCCGCAGTCGTCCCAGCTCGATCCCCGCCGCCGCGCGGACGGTGTCGCCGGGCAGCTCCTGCGGCAGCTCGGCGCCGAACAGCTCGCGGGCACTGCCGGTGAGGCGGCCGAGGTGGGCGACCAGCTCGACCGGACGACCGCCGGCGATCAGCATCGTCTCGAAGAGGCCGCGGCTGGGGTCGGGTGGCGCCGGTGGGTTCACCACGTAAGTATCCGTCGTTGGCGATGAAGACGCTGCTGATCGACAACCACGATTCCTTCACCTACAACCTCTTCCACCTGCTGGCGGAGGTCAACGGCGAGGAGCCGGTGGTCGTCCGCAACGACGAGGCGGAGTGGGAGGAGCTGGCGGGTCTGGGCTGCGACAACGTCGTCCTCTCGCCAGGTCCGGGCCGCCCCGAGCGGGCGGAGGACTTCGGCGTCTGCGCGGCGGCGATCCGCCGCGCCGAGATACCGCTGCTGGGGGTCTGTCTCGGGCACCAGGGCCTCGGTTGGGTCGAGGGCGCCGCCGTCGTCCACGCACCCGAGCCGGTGCACGGCGCCGTCGTCAACGTCCATCACCGCGGTGCCTCGCTCTTCGCTGGGATCCCGGCCGAGTTCAACGCCGTCCGCTACCACTCGCTCTGCCTGGCCGAGCCGCTGCCGGCCGGGCTGGAGCCGATCGCCTGGGCCGAGGACGGGCTGCTGATGGCGATCGCCCACCGCCGCCTGCCGCGCTGGGGGGTCCAGTTCCACCCGGAGTCGGTCGCCTCCGAGCACGGCCGTCGCCTGCTCGCCAACTTCCGCGACCTCACAGCGGGGTGCGCGCGATGGAACTGAGGGTCGAGCGGATCGACGGCGACCGCGACGCCGAGCTCGCCTTTACGCGCCTCTACGGCGAGTGCGAGGAGGCCTTCTGGCTCGACAGCAGCCGTGTCGGCGAGGGCGCCCGCTTCTCCTTCATCGGCGCGCCGGGACCGTTGGGCGCGACGGTCTCCTACGACCTCGGCGCCGGCGAGGTGCGGGTGCGGCGCGGGGAGGGGGAAGAGGTTCGGCGCGAATCGATCTTCGACTACCTCGCCGCCGAGCTGCAGCGGCTGCCGTTTCCGGTCGGCGAGCTTCCCTTCGGCTTCAACTGCGGCTTCGTCGGCTATTTCGGCTACGAGTTGAAGGCCGAATGCGGTGGCCGCGCCGCTCACGGCGCGGCAAGTGCCGACGCCGCCTTCCTCTTCGTCGACCGGCTCGTCGGCTTCGATCACGAGGACGGCCGCACCTACCTGGTCTGCCTGGTCGGGCCCGAGGACGGGGGGGAGGGGGAGCGTTGGCTGCAGGAGACCGGCGCCATTCTGGAGGGGCTACCGGCGAGCCGCGGCGAGCCGGAGCCGATCGAGCCGGGCGGCGATCCGGTCGAGTTCCACCTTGCTCGCTCCCGCGAGCGCTACCTGGAGGACATCGCCAGGTGCAAGGACGCTCTGTTCGAGGGGGAGTCCTACGAGGTCTGCCTGACAAACCGGATCCGCGCCGAGGGAGCGCCACCACCGCTGGCGCTCTACCGGGCGCTGCGGCGGGTCAACCCGGCGCCCTACGCGGCGCTGCTGCGGCTCGGTCCCGAGCTCTCGGTGCTCAGCTCCTCCCCCGAGCGTTTCCTGCGGATCGGCGCTGAGGGCGCCGTCGAGGCGAAGCCGATCAAGGGGACCGCTCGGCGTGGCGCCGACGCCGCCGAGGACGCGCGCCTGGCGGCGGAGTTGCGCGCCGACGCCAAGAACCGAGCCGAGAACCTGATGATCGTCGACCTCCTGCGCAACGACCTCGGCCGCGTCTGCGCGGTCGGCAGCGTCGAGGTGCCGCGGCTGATGGTGGTCGAGAGCTTCGAGACCGTCCACCAGCTCGTATCGACGATTCGCGGCCGCCTGCGCGAGGGTGTGGACTCGCTCGCCTGCGTCCGCGCCTGCTTCCCGCCGGGCTCGATGACCGGTGCCCCGAAGGAGCGGACGATGGAGCTCATCGACGAGCTCGAGGGCGAGGCCCGCGGCGTCTACTCCGGGGCGATCGGATACCTCGGCCTCGGCGGCGAGTGCGACCTCAGCGTCGCGATCCGGACGATCGTGCTCGACGGCGAGGGCGGCGCCACGATCGGGGTCGGGGGGGCGATCGTGATCGGCTCCGACCCCGAGTCCGAGTTCGAGGAGACGCTGCTGAAGGGCTGGGCGCCGATGCGGGCGCTCGACCCAGCGCTGCCGCGCGACTACAGCCGGATCAGATTGTCGGCGTCGAGCCCGCGGGTGACGCCGCGGAAGTCGACGACCAGCGCCGTCGCCCCGACCAGCTCTGGGTAGTCGAGCTCGGGGTGGGCGGTGACGATCGCCGCCAGGTCGGCGGCGGCGAGTGCCGGACCGAGCTCGACCGAGCGCAGGTCCAGCTCCGGCAGCTCGGGGACGTGGGGGTCGTGGTAGGAGACCTCGCCGCCGCGTTCGCGCAGCATGCGGACGATCTTCAGCGCCGGCGACTCGCGGATGTCGCCGATCCCGGCCTTGTAGCTGGCGCCGAGCAGGAGGATCTTCGAGCCCCGCACCGGCTTCCCGGCATCGTTCAGCGCCCGCTCGATGCGCTCGACACAGAAGACCGGCTGGGTCTGGTTGACCTTGCCGGCGAGCTCGACGAACTCCGGGTAGAAGTCGGCTTCGCGGGCCTTGAAGGCGAGGTAGAAGGGGTCGACCGGGAGGCAGTGGCCGCCCATCCCGGGTCCCGGCTCGAAGCGCATGAACCCGAACGGCTTGGTCGCGGCCGCGTCGATCACCTCCCAGACGTCGATCCCGAGCCGGTGACAGAGCTGGGAGAGCTCGTTCACGAGCGCGATGTTCACCGAGCGGAAGATGTTCTCCAGCAGCTTTGCCAGCTCCGCCGCCTCCGGCGTCGAGACGACGACGACCTCGTCGCAGATCCGCCGGTAGAGCTCGGCCGCGCGCTCGGTCGAGTCGGGGTGGACGCCGCCGACGATCTTCGGCGTCGTGCGAACCGAGTAGTCGGTGCGGCCGGGATCGATCCGCTCCGGCGAGAAGGCGACGTGGAAGTCGCGCCCCGCTGTCATCCCCGAGCTCTCGAGGATCGGCACCAGCCGCTCGCGGGTGGTGCCGGGGTAGGTGGTCGACTCGAGCACGATCAGCTGGTCCTTGCGGAGGACCGAAGCGATCGCCTCGCCGGCCCCGAGCAGATAGGAGAGGTCGGGTTCGCGCGAGTTGGTCAGCGGCGTCGGCACGCAGACGATCACCGCCTCGCACTCGGCCAGCTCGGCGTGGTCGGCGCTCGGGTGCAGGCGCTCGCGCAGCGGCTCGAGGGTCGTGCTGGGAATGTCCTCGATGTAGCTGCGGCCGGCGGCGAGAGCGTCGAGCTTGGTCTGGTCGGAGTCGACGCAGACGACGTCGGCGCCCTCCTGGGCGAAGGCGACCGCCAGCGGCAGCCCGACATAGCCGATCCCGACGATCCCGATGCTCATCGCGCCAGTCTAGGTGGAGCCGCGGGCGCCTAGGCGCCGGGTGGGCGGCGCGGGGGGACCGGCAGCAGGTCGCGGGCCAGCGCCGCCAACAGCGCCGGGCGCCGCTGCAGATCCTCACGCGTGTACGGGAGGCGGCCGCTGCCGTAGGGGATGTAGACGCGTACGGGGACGCCGTGGGCGCGGGCCACCGCGACCGCGGGGGCGCTGCGCATCCCGTGCAGGACCTGCAGCTCGCAGGTGCTGCCGGCGCCCTGCAGACGGGTCAGCGCCGCCTCGGCGACCTCGGCGTCCTGGGTCGCGACCTCGACGTGGCAGGAGCCACCGGCCAGCGCCGCGGCGATCGCGAGGAAGCCGGCGGCGGGGTCGGACTCCGCGTCCGCGGTGTCCTCGACCTCGCCCTTGACGATCCGCACTCGCAGCCCGCTCGCGGCCAGCGCCGCCGCGTCCTCGACGCTGCGCGGCCAGCGGCCGGGGAGGGTGCAGCCGACGCTGCCCGGCGCCGCCTCCGCGAGCCGCTTCGCCGTCTCCTGGGCGAGGGTTGCCGAGTCCGGCCCGAGCGCGTCGAGATGCAGGGTGAGGCTGCGGTCGGTGCAGGTCCCGAGCAGCTCGTCGAGGTGGGGCCCGTCGCCGCCGATGCCGACGATCTTGATCGAGATCTCGCTGCCCGCGGGCAGCGATTCGGCGCCGGCGACGGCCTCGGCGAGGACTTCGGCCGGGGTCTCGCTGGTGCCGTTCCAGAAGCCGACGGTGGTCGGGAAGCCGGCGGCGGCGTAGACCGCCTCCTCGCGCAGGGCGTCGCCGAGCTCCGGGCCGGCGACGTAGCGCGAGGTCGCGGTCCGGCGGGCCAGGCGCTTGCCGCGCTTGACCAGGCCTCCGAGGTGCTCCTCGGCGGCGCGGCGGTGGATCGCGCCGACCCCGAGTGCGCCGCGCACCGAGAGCGGCACGGCGACGACGCGGACACTGCCGCTGACCTCCTTGGTCCAGACGTCGGTCCAGCCGTCGCGCGAGCCCAGCAGCTCGTAGCTGGCGAGGCCGTCGCGGGCGGCGGCGGCGACGCTCTCCGAGAGCAGGATCTGGCCCGGGGAGCCGGCCGAGAAAGCTTCGTCATAGCCGATCTTGAACAGCCAGTGGCGGTTGCTCCAGCGCACCCCGTACTGCATCGCCACCGCCCGCCCGTCGATTCGCAGCAGGTCGATCCGCAGGCTGTCGCGGGCGGCGAGCTCGGCCGCGTAGCGGCGGAAGAAGGCCTCCATCTTCGGCACGAAGACCACGGCGGTTCCGGCCTCGCCCTTCCACGAGCGCGACTCGACCGCGAAGGCCTCGTCGAGCACCGCGTCGACCTCGGCGACCGCGGGGCTCAGCAGTTCGACCTCGATCTCTCCAAGTTTCTCGGCCTTGCGCCGGGCCCGCCGCAGCGAGGAGCGGCGGCTGGAGCTGAGGCCGCCTCCGGGCTCGGCCCATTTCTCCTCGAGCTCGATCGCCGGGTGGCCGGCGGCCTCTTCGGTCCGCACCCGGCCGCGCTCGCCGAGCGCCTCGCGCAGCGCGGCGATCGTCGCCGACCCGGCCGGGACCCGCTCCAGGGTCAGCGGCCGCTTCGTCGCGACGACCTGCTCGACCAGCGCGCCGAGCGCCTCGGGGGAGCGGGCGAGCAGGTCGGCGGGCTCGCCGAGGTCGCGCCCTCCGGCCAGCTCGAGCATGCTGCCGCGCCGGACCAGCGGCGCGATCGCTTCGGGGGCGCCGGCCTCGCCCGCGCTGAGGATCTGCGGCGCGGCGGCGAAGCTGCCGAGGCTGGCCAGCGTCCAGGGTGCGTCCTGGGTCGGAAGCGCGCCGGCCTCGACGGCGAGCGTTTCCCAGCCAGCGATCGCGTCGGGGGAGAGGTGGGGGTCCATGCGGAGGCGCCAGCGTACCCGAGCTCCCGGCTCCGAGATAGCATCCCGCGCCGCTAAACGAACGGGAGACATAGGAGCAAATGAGCGACAACGAGACGCAGCTGACCACCGATCAAGCCGAGCGCGAGGCCTCCGGCGCCCACAGCTACGGCCGCTACCTGGAGGAGTTCGAGGTCGGCGCGATCTACAAGCACTGGCCGGCGAAGACCGTGACCGAGGCGGACGACCACCTCTTCTGCCTGATCACGATGAACCACCACCCGCTGCACATCAACGACGTCTACGCCAAGCAGTCCCAGCAGGGGCGCAACGTCGTCGTCGGGCCGCTGGTCTACTCGCTGGCCCTGGGGATGTCGGTCTCCGACGTCTCCGGCAAGGCGATCGCCAACCTGGCGACCGAAGAACTGAGCCACCCGAACCCGGTCTTCCACGGCGACACCCTGTTCTGCGAGACCGAGGTGCTCGACGTCAAGCCCTCGCGGTCCAAGCTCGACCGCGGCACGGTCAAAGTCCACACCCGCGTCCTCAACCAGGACGGGGTCCTCGTCGCCGAGTTCAAGCGCCTGGTGCTGGTGCCGCGGCGCGAGCCCGGCGAGTAGTCGCCGGGCGAGCACCTAGGATGGGCGGAACCGAGGATGCCGTCCGGACCAATCCACAGGACGCGGTCGCACGGCGAAGGCAGGTGGGAGGGCCTCGGTTGGCGCCGACGCTCGATTTTCGGGGCCATCGGTGTACGGCCACCGCTCTCCGACATCACCGCCGCCGAGACCGAGCTGATCCTGCGCCACGCGGGCGGATTCGCCTTGGGCGTCGAGCTCGGCGTCTTCGAGGGAGGAACCGCGATCAGGCTTGGAGAGGCGGTTGGTCCCGGCGGTGAGCTCGTCCTGGTCGACCCCTACCCGCCCGGCAAGCTGCTCGGCATCAACATGTCGCGGGTCACCGCCCGCCGCGCGGTCGGCAGGGGGGTCGACGCGAAGGTCCGTTGGCTGCGCCAGACGTCCAGCGAGGCAGCCCGCGGTTGGGACGAGCAGATCGACTTCCTCCGCGTCGACGGCGTCCACACGCTCGAGGGAGTCCAGCGGGACTGGAGCGACTGGAGCCCCTGGATTCGGCCCGGGGGGAACGTCGCCGTCCGTGCCGACGTCGTCTCCGCGGCGGTCGCCGAGGCCGACGAGATGGCCAGCGGCGACGAGATCGTGCCCTGGATCCTCGCCGGATCCCCCGGCTGGGAGTTGGTCGGGCGAGAGGCGACGACCGCGGTCCTGCGCCTCAGCGCCTGAGGGTGTTCTTCGCCAGCACCGCGGCGACCCCCAGGCGGCCGCGGAGGGTGCGGGTCGTGGCCCGGGTCTCGGCCCTCTGCAGCTCGTTGGAGAAGCGCTTCTTGTACTCCTCGGTGCCGAGCAGCAGCTTGTAGAGGCCGACGCCGCTCTCGACTGCATCGCGAACCGTCTGCGTCATCAGCACGAAGCCGACCGAGGAGCGCTCCCACTTGGGGTCTCGGCCACCCTGGTAGTACCAGTCGGTATCGCGCAGGCGGAACCCGTACCAGGCTGCCGCCGGGGCTCCCTCCAGCTCGGCGATCCAGAGCCGGAGCCAGCCACTTGCCAGCGCCTCCCGCGCGAAGTCGAGGTGGAACGCGGAGAGCGCCTCGGGGAAGGCGCCGGGCTCGCTCTTCGCCGCCCAGGCTCGCTGGTGCAGGTCGAACAGCGTCCGCATGTCCGCCTCGAGGCGGTCGGGGTCCGCGCAGAGCCGGTACTCGAGCGAGCTGTCGCGCAGCAGGCGTCGCTCGTAGTTGCGCGCCTGGCCGCGGAAGTTCGAGCTTTTCGTCCCCAGGAACTCGTCCCAGTCGCCGCTGGCGATCCGCAACTGCGGCATCTCCTCGTAGTTCAGCAACCGTCCGGGCTGCGCGGGCGCCGATCCCTCCGCCACCGGGACCCTCTCGTCGAGCAGGAGGTCCCAGTCGCGGCTGGCGGCGAGGTAGGCGTGCAGCGATCGCCTCACGTCGGGCTCGTGCTCGGGGGCGCAGAGGAGGCCGAGCTGGTCGGCCGGGAAGTGGCCGATCGTGCGCAGGGCCCGCAGCGGCCGCCGCGACTTGAAATAGAGGGGGGCGATCCCGAGCAGGTTGCCGCTCGCGTCGCTGAAGCCGAGGATCATCTGCTCGCGGTCGCGGCCGAAGTGCCGCCACCAGGCCGAGGCCCACTCCCAGGTGAGGAACGGGTTGCCGCAGACGGCACTGAGCTTGCGCCAGGGCGCCTCTAGTCGCACCAGCTCGGCGAGTCGCTCCACCTGCAGCTCGCCGGCGAGCGCAGGGTCGATCATTGCGCGGGAGGCTGGAAGAAGTGGTTCCACGAGATTGAGACCGTTCGCTTGTAGAGAACCGTCATCACCGAGAACTCGATTACGTAGACGCTGCTGGTGACGATCGCCGCAGCGACGATACCGCCAATCGGGAGGAAGACGATCAGACCGACGATGGTGACGACCGCCGCCGTACCCGATGCTGCGCTGACCAGCAGCGGGCGGTTGCTGGCGAGCAGGCCGGCGACCAGGACGTTGACCCCGGCGGCGAGGATCGCCCCGGGCAGGAGCAGGCGCAGGGCCGTGGCGGCGCTTTCGAACTCGGCGCCGTAGACGAGGCCGAGCAGGACCGGGGCCAGGATCGCCAGCGGGATCGCCAGCACGATCGAAATCCCCAGCGCGGCCTGCAGGGTGAGCAGCACCGGTCGCGCCGATCCCCCGCGGCGGGCGGCGACCGGCAGCGCCATCAGCGCGACCGTGCCGGTGAGGGTGGTGATGATCGAAGTGACGTTGATCGCGATCGAATAGAGGCCGACGCTGGCGGCAGTGAGGAAGGCCGGGATGATCACCAGGTCGAGGCGGGCGTTGACGAGGCCGGCGGTGGAGCCGGCGTGGGCCCGCAGGCCGTAACCGAGGCTGCTGCGCAGCAGGGCCCCGTCGGGACGGGTGAGGCCGTGACGTCGGAGACAGCGAATCAGGCTGAGCGCCAGCGCCACCGCCATCGCGCCGCCGTTGGCGATCAGCGCGGTCTCGACCGTGAAGGCGTCGAAGATCAGGCAGCCGGCGTAGACCAGCGCCGAGAGGGCCGGGTAGAGGAAGCGGGTGACGTTGTAGAAGACGAAGTCGTGGTCGCCGAGCAGCATGCCGCTGAAGATCTGCTGGTAGGCGATCACCGGGATCACGATCAGGTAGATCCGCGCGAGGTCGATCGCTTCGCTGGTCTGGGCGGAGAAGAGAATCGGCAGCATCAGCTCGGCAACGGCGATGCCGACGACGGCCAACGGCACGGTCAGGACCAGCCAGCTGGAGAGCAGGCGGGCGCCCTGCTCGGGTTTGCGCGCCTGGCCGTAGGAGAGCGCCTCCGAGCTGCCCATCGAGAACAGCCAGGCGGCGATCTGGGTCACCAGCAGGGTCGCCGCTAGCTCGCCGCGCCCGGTCGGGCCGAGGGCGCGGGCGACGATGATCCCGGTCGCCAGGTTGGTGATCAGGATCGCGGCGTCGAAGCCCATCGGGGCCAGCACGCGCTGGCGCACGCTGCTGCGCCGGAAGACCTCGAGCAGGCGGGAGCGCAGCTGCGATTCGCCGAGGCCTTCGGCGTCGCCCTCGTAAGCCGACTCGGGCTCGGGCCCGGGGTCGCCGGGCCGCGGGGGCTCGCTCACCGGTCACTCCGTGCCAGGGCCTGCCCGTAGAGGTCGAGGGTGCGGGCGGCGACGGTGGCCATGGAGAAGCCCTCGGCGGTCTCGCGCGCCCCGCCCTGCAGGCGCTCGCGCAGGGCGTCGTCGCCGAGCAGTCGCAGCGTCGCGCGGGCGATCGCCGCGGCGTCATAGCGGGGCACCAGCAGCCCGTTCTCGCCGTCGTCGACGATCTGCTCGGCCCCGGCGCTGCGTGCTGCCACGGGCGCCAGCCCACAGGCCATGCCCTCGGCCAGGGCGTTGCCGAACCCCTCCGAGAGGCTGGGGAAGAGCAGGATCCCGTGTCCATCGAGGAGCTGCGGCAGTTGCTGGCGCTCGTAGCGCTCGTGAATCGCGATCCGCTCCCGCAGCTCGGCCGGAAAGCGGTCGAGGACCTCTGCGGCGGGGACGCCGGTGCCGAGAAAGGAGGCGCGGACGTCGGGCTGTGCGCGCAGCACCTCGACCAGCGCGGCGCAGGCGTAGTCGACGCCCTTCATCTCCCGGCACTCGCCGACGTGGGCGATCGTGCGGGCGCCGGGATGCGGGTTCGCCGCGCGGGCGGCGGCGAGGAAGCGCTCGTCGATCCCGTTGGGGACGACCTCGATCCGCGTCGGGTCGACCCCGAGTTCCTCGATCGAAAATCGCCGCTCGGTCTCGTTCAGCACGATGATCAGATCGGCAGCGCGCAGCGAGCGCTTGACCTCCCACAGCCTCAAGCCGCCCCAGTAGAGCCGATGACGGCGCGAGAGCCGGCGCCCGTGGCGGCCTTCGTGTTCGACGGTGTGGCGGTCGAAGAGGTGCTCGAGGCCGTGCGAGCGGGTCACCGTCACCGGCCGCCGGCCGCGCCGTCGCAGGCTGCTCCAGAGCCAGGTGTCGCCGGTCGAGGCGTCGACGACGTCGAGCTCGCGGCGCCGGCGCTGCAGCTGGGCGGCGACGAAGTACGGGTAGACCAGCGCCGCGGCACGCTCCGGCAGTCTCGGCATGTCATCGAAGGAGAGAGGGGAGACCTGGTGGCCGAGCGCGGCGTAGGAAGCGCCGAGCCCGAGCCCCACCCCCGAGGCGCCTGAGTTGGGGTTCTGCTCGTGGTGGGTCGAGATCAGGATGCGCATCGCAGCCCGCTCATACGAGCTCGCGATAGGAGCCGAGCGGAAGCGCTGCGATCGCCTGTTCCCAGGCGAGGGAGGTCAGCCCCTCGAGCTCCTGCTCGAAGCGTGGGTGCCCCATCACCTCGACCGAAGTCGTGCGGGCCAGGCCGACGCGCTCGGCCATCGCCTCGGGGGAAAGCCGGTACAGCTCGGCGATGTCGAGGAAGTAGCGGGTGCTGAGGTGGCCGCGCGCGGTGAGCCCGCGGCGCAGCGCGCGCGCCGCCCCCATCGCCGACCGGGTCGAGGGCCAGGACCAGAGCGCGTTGCGCAGCTTGAAGCCGCGCAGGGCCTTGGCGCGGACGACGTTGGGGCAGGCCTGGACGTGGTTGTGGCCGTCGACGTGGGTCGGCTCGCGCCCGTAGAGGGCGCGGAAGCGTTCCAGCTGGTCGCCCACCGCGGCCTCGACCAGGCCCTGGATCCGCGGGTCATAGGTCCACGAGCGCAGCCGCATGCCGCCGCCGCCGAAGATCTCACAGGCCTTGGCCTGGCGTCGGCGGACGGGATCCGGCACCGAGGCGCCGCTGAAGCGGTCGGTGAAATTGAGGTGCAGGCCGACGGGCAGGTCGTGCTCGAGCGCCAGCTCGGCGGCGCGGTCGGAGTCCTCCATGTACATCATCGCCGTGGCGCTGGTGATCTGACCGGCGCCAAAGCAGGCGATCGTCAGGTCGGTGGCCGCATCGTCCCAGCCGAAGTCATCGGCGTTGACGATCAGGAGAGGCGATTGCGAGGTTGGCACAGGGATTCGGGGATCGGTCGCGTAGGTTAATCCCCGTGTCCGACAGCCGCCCCAGCATCGTCATCACCCACGACTTCATGGAGACCTACGGCGGTGCCGAGCGCGTTACCGCGGAGATGGCGGTCGCCTTCCCCGAGGCGCCGGTCGTCGCGATCCTCGGCCGCCAGGACGTTGCCGAGCGGATGGGGGTGGGCGATCGCTTCCGCAGCCTGCTGCCGCCGCGCCCGGCGCTGCTCAAGCACTATCGCTACCTGACCCCGGTCCTCGGTGCCTACGCCGACCGGGTCAGGCTGGAGCGGGCCGACGTCGTGCTCAGCTCCAGCTACGCCTTCGCCCACCGGCTGCGCTCGCGCAACGACGCGCCGCGCGTCTGTTACTGCCACAGCGCCCTGCGCTTCGCCTGGTCGATGACCGAGAGCTACAAGGCCGAACGGGCGGGCAACCCGCTGACCCGGGGTGCCTTCGAGGGGCTGGCGGCGATGATGCGCCGTTCGGACAAGCGCAGCGCCCAGTCGATCCAGGAGTACATGACCCAGTCGCCGTTCACGGCCGAGCAGATCGAGCGCTTCTACGAGCGCCCGGTCTCGGTGATCGGGGCGCCGATCGACTGCACCCTGTTCCATCCCGGCGAGCAGGGGCCGGACGACTACTACCTCTTCTGCGGCCGTCTGATCGAGCCCTACAAGCGGGTCGGGATCACGATCGAGGCCTTCCGCCGCACCGGCCAGCGGCTGGTCGTCGCCGGCGGCGGCCCTGATTTCGAGCGGCTGGCCGCAAACGCGCCGCCAAACGTCGAGTTTCTCGGCCACGTTGCCGATGACGTCCTGGTGCCGCTGATGCAACGCTGCCAAGCGCTCGTCTTCCCCAGTCGCGACGACTTCGGGTTGATCCCGGTCGAGGTGATGGCCTGCGGCCGTCCGGTCCTCGCCTACGCCGACGGCGGCTCGCTCTATACCTCGAAGCCGGGCGTGACCGGCGAGCTCTTCCCCGAGCAGACCGCCGACTCGGTCGAGGCCGCCCTGCGGGCCTTCGACCCGGCCGCCTACGAGTCGGCGGCGATCCGCGAGCACGCCCTGCAGTGGGACAGCCGGCGCTTCCGCGAGCGTTTGGTCGAGCACGTCGAGGCCGCGGCCGCCGGGGTCGGTTAGCCATGTGCGGGATCTGCGGCCACACGGCCGACCCGCAAGCGCTCGCCGTGCGGGCGATGAACGCGGCGATGGTCCACCGCGGCCCCGACGACGAAGGCCACCACACCGACGCCGCCGCTGGCGTCAGCCTCGGCGCCCGCCGGCTCAGCGTGATCGACGTCGAGGGCGGCCACCAGCCGCTCAGCAACGAGGACGGGACCGTCTGGGCGGCGCTGAACGGCGAGATCTACAACCACCCGCGCCTGCAGCAGCTGCTGCGCGAGCGCGGCCACACGCTGCGGACCGGGACCGACACCGAGGTCCTCGTTCACCTCTACGAGGAGTACGGGCCCGAGCTCGTGCACGCGCTCGAGGGCATGTTCGCCTTCGCCGTCTGGGACGCGAAGCGGCGCCTGCTGGTCGTCGCCCGCGACCGCTTCGGCGAGAAGCCACTCTTCTACGCGCCGGTGGGGGAGGGGGTCGCCTTCTCCTCCGAGCTGACCTCGCTCGCCGCCGGCGCCGAGCTCGGGGCGGAGCTCGACCCGGTCGCGGTCCACGAGTTCTTCGTCTATGGCTACGTCCCGGGCGAGCGCTCGATCGTCGCCGGGGTGCGCCAGCTGCCGCCGGGTCACCTCTTCACTTGGGAGCCGGGAGGCGCTCTGGCCGAGCGCCGCTACTGGAGCCCGCCGGCCGCGGCAGTCACCGATGCCGAGTCGACCTCCGACCTGGTCGGTGAGCTCGGCCGCCTGCTCTCCGAGTCGGTGCGCTCGCGGCTGGTCGCCGACGTGCCGCTCGGGGTCTTCCTCAGCGGCGGCGTCGACTCGACCCTGATCGCGGCGATCGCCGCCCGCGAGTCGAGCGCCCCGGTGAAGACCTTCACTGTCGGCTACGACGTCGGCGACGTCGACGAGAGCGAGAACGCGCGCCAGACCGCGCAGGAGATCGGCTCCGAGCACCACGAGCTGGTGCTCGCGGTCGATGAGATCGCCGCCCGAGTGCCGGGCGTGCTGCGGATGCTCGACCAGCCGCAGGCCGACCAATCGCTGCCCGCCTTCCAGGCGATCGCCGGCTTCGCCCGTGAGAGCGTCACCGTCGCGGTCGGCGGCGAGGGCGCCGACGAGCTCTTCGGCGGCTACCCGCGCTACCGCTGGCTGGCTCGGGCCGAGGCGCTCCACGGCTCGGTCCCGGCGCTCGTCACCGGTCCCGCCGCGAAGCTCCTGGAGGCCGGCCTGCCGGCCGGCAAACTCGGCCGCCTGGCCGACGTCGCCCGGCCGCGCCCGAGTACCGAGCGCCACATCGACTGGATCGCCGGCGAGCGCCTGGCGATGCGCGACTCGCTCTACGGCGAGCGCCTGCGCGCCGCCGCCTCGCTGGCCGATCTCGCCGCCGGGCTCGACGGGCTGGTGGACGCCGATGGCCTCTCGGTGGCCGGCCGCTTCATGCTGATCGACCAGCTGCACTGGCTGCCCGGCGACGTGCTCGCCAAGGCCGATCGGGCGAGCATGCAGGTCTCGCTCGAGGTCCGCACGCCCTACCTGAACCACGAGCTGGCCGAGTTCGCGGCGACGATCCCGCCGGCACTCCACACCAGCGGCGGCGGCAAGGCGCTGCTGCGTGTGCTGCTCGCCGAACTGCTGCCGAAGACGGCGCTGAAGCGCCCGAAGACCGCCTTCCGGGTGCCCGCCGCCGAATGGCTGCGGGGGCCGCTGGCACCGGTCCTGCGCGACCAGGTCGAGTCGGGACACGCCTGCGCCGAGGGCTGGATCGACCGCGCCGCGGCGACCCGGACGCTCGACGAGCACCTCTCCGGCGCCGCCGACAACAGCGCCGCGCTCTGGCCGCTGCTCTCCTTCGGGCTCTGGCTCGACCGCTTGCGAGGGCGCGACGCCGGTGTCTGACCGCCTCAAGGTCCTCCTCGTCACCCCCGACTTCCCGCCGTCGGAGGGCGGCATCCAGCTGCTGCTGAGCCGCTTGGTCGAATGCACGCCGGAGATCGAGTACCGGGTGCTGACGCTCGGCCAGGAGGGCGACGACGCCTACGACCACGAGTTCGCGGCCGAGGTCGAGCGGGTCGGCAGCGCCGGCGGCGACCGCCGTCTCGCCGCGCTGAAGCTGAACGCGCGCTCGCTCGCCGAGGCGCGCACCTACCGGCCCGACCTGATCCTCAGCGGCCACGTCGTCGCCAGTCTCGGCGCGGTCGCCCTGCGCCGGATTTTGCGGGTGCCGCTGGTCCAGTACGTGCACGCCGACGAGTTCCGGGTCCGCGCCCGGCTCTGCGCGCTGGCGGTGCGCGCCGCCGACGCGACGATCGCCGTCTCCGAGTACACCCGCGGGATGTGCCTCGACGCAGGCGCCGACCCGGACCGGGTCGAGGTGATCCACCCCGGCATCGACCTGCCGCCGGTGCCGACGATCGCCCGCGACGAGCAGCCGACCCTGCTCACCGTCGCCACCCTGCTCTTCCGCTACAAGGGCCACGACGTGACCGTGCGGGCGCTGCCGTTGATCCGCGCCAAGGTCCCCGACGCGCGCTGGGTCGTGGTCGGCGACGGGCCCTTCCGGCCGGCGCTGGAGAACGCGATCCGCGCCTACGGGGTCGCGGACATGGTCGAGCTGCGCGGCCGCGTCTCCGACGCCGAGCGCGACGAGTGGCTGGACCGCGCCAGCGCCTTCTGCATGCCCAGCCGGATTCCGGCCGCCGGACTCGGCGGCGAGGGCTTCGGGATCGTCTACATGGAGGCCGCCGCGCACGGGATCCCGACGATCGGCGGCGACGTCGCCGGCGCCCGCGACTCCGTCGTCAACGGCAAAACCGGGTTGCTGATCGACCCGACCGATCACCTGGCGCTGGCCGGGGCCGCGACCGAGCTGCTGGCCGACCCCGAGCGGGCACGGGTGATGGGCGAAGCCGGCCGCGCCTACGCTGAGCAGCACGCCTGGCCGCTGATCGCGGCCCAGGTCGAGGAGCTGCTGCGTCGCGTTGCCGCGGGCTGAGCCGATGCGAGTCCTCTACGTCAACCAGACCGCCGACGTCAGCGGCGCCGAGCACTCGCTGCTGGCCCTGATCGCCGGCTTGCGGGACGAGGTCGCGCCGACCCTGGCCTGTCCCCGCGGGACCCTTTCCGAGCTGGCCCACGAGGCCGGCATCCCCAGCGAGCCGATCGTCGGCACCCAGGCGAGCTTCCGCCTGCACCCGCTGCACACGAGCAGGGGAGTGGGAGAAATCGGCCGCTCGGCGCTGCAGGTGCGACGGCTGGCGCGGCGCCAGGGGCCCGACCTCGTCCACGCCAACACGACCCGGGCGGCGCTGCTGGCTCTACTGGCGCGACGCCCGCGGCCGCCTGTGATCGCCCACATCCGCGACTGGGCCCCCGAGGGCCGCTTCTCCAACCTCGTACTCGGCGTCGTCTCCCGCCGCGCCGACCTCGTCGTCGCCAACTCCGCCTACATCGCCCGCCGGTTCGATGGTCTGGAGCTGCGGCGCCCGGTGGAGGTGATCCACAACCCGGTCGACCTCAACAGGTTCGACCCGGCCAAGGTCGACCGCGCCGCCGCTCGGCAGGAGTTCGGCCTCGAAGAGGGCGCGGTGGCGCTGGCGGTCGTCGCCCAGCTGACCCCATGGAAGGGGCAGGACGATGCCGTCCGCGCTCTGGCGGCGCTGCGCGACGGTGGCCGTGAGGCGACCCTGCTGCTTGCCGGCTCGGCCAAGTTCGCCGCCGCCGGCACCCAGTTCGACAACGCCGCCTACGCCGAGGGGCTGCGCTCGCTCGCCGCCGAGCTCGGCGTCGCCGACCGAGTCCGCTTCCTCGGCGAGCGCAGCGACGTCCCGCACGTCCTCGCCGCCGCCGACGTGCTGCTGCTGCCTTCCTGGCAGGAGGCCTTCGGCCGGATCGCGATCGAGGCGATGGCGATCGGCATCCCGGTCGCCGCCACCGACAACGGCGGCCCGGCCGAGATCGTCCGCCCCGGCGTCGACGGCCTGCTGTTGCCGCCACGCCAGCCGGCCGCCTGGGCGACCGCCCTCGAGCCCCTGGTCGACAGCGCGGAGACCCGCGAGCGGATGGGCGCCGCCGGTCGCGAGCGCGCCCGTGACTTCAGCGTCCCCGTCCACGCCGCGCAGGTCCTGGAGGCCTATCGGCGGCTGCTCCCTTCCTGACCGAGGCGTTCTTGCCGCCGCGCTGACCGCGGTAGTGGTTCGACTTCTTGGCCTTGGCCGGTTTCGTCGGCGTCGGGGCGGGAGCGGGGGCCGGGACGGGCTCGACCGGGACTTCGGCGGCGGCCTCCTCGACCGGGGCGGAGGCCGGGGCCGGGGTCGGCGCGGGCGCGGGCGCGGGCTCGGGCTGCGGAGCCGGAGCGGGGGAGGGCGCCGGGCTCGGCTCGGGCGCCGGGGCCGGAGCGGGTGCGGGCTCCGCGGCCCCCGGCGTCAGCTTGACCACCATCACCCGCTCGGAGAGGCTCAGTTTGAGGCTGGAGGGGTTGGCACTGGTGGCCACCGGGCCGGCGGAGACGTTAGGTTCGTAGACCTCGGCGCTGGCGACCGGCTGGTTGAGCCTCACCGTCACCGCGACGTCGGCGGGGTCCACGTCGATGCGGTTGGAGGTGTTCCAGACGCTGACCCGGTTCCACATCACCAGGTAGAAGCTGCCGTCGCGCTTCTGCAGCAGCAGCTGCTGCGCGGTGGACGGGGCGCCGCTGACGCTGTAGTCGAGGCTGGCGGGGCTGAATTTCGAGCCCTTGTCGGCAAGCAGCCCGATCAGCCGTTCGGTCGCCACCGCCGCCGGCTTCTTCGAGAAGTCGTTGCGCAGCAGGCCGAAGGCCGCCTCGATGTCGGTCTTGGAGCTGTCGTTGCGCTGGTCCATGAACTCATACGAGAAGCTGCGGGCGATCCCACGGCGGAAGTTTTCGAGGAAGAGGCGCGGCATGTAGACGCCGGTCGCCTTTTCCGAGCAGGGCTGGTGGCCCTCGGTTCCTTTGACGCCGTTGTGGTAGCCGGTCTCGGTCGTCTGCACCGGCTCGGCGCCGGAGTTCTTCGCCGCGGCCGCCAGTTCGCCGTTCCAGATCGAGTCGCGCTCGGGGATGTCGCCGGAGAGGTAGGTGTGGGTGTTGCCGTAGTCGGTCCAGGGCGTCAGGTCGCCGACCTTGGCCATGTTCTCGCGGATCACGATCGAGGGGCCGAGCACCGGCAGCCCGGTCAGTTTCGGCCGCGCCTTGACTCCTTCCCAGAGCTTCTGCGTGTAAGCGCGCAGGACCGGCGCCCAGTTCGGGTCGCCCTGCAGGTCGTACTCGTTGGGACCCTCGATCGAGACCACCGAGGAGGAGAGTTCTTTCTGGATCATGTCGAGCTGCTGGTCGACGGTGCCGTAGTTCCAGCGCTGCAAGGGGTCGCCGGCGATCACGTTGAGCTTGATCCCGTCGCCGGCCAGGGTCCGCAGCTTCGCGTAGACGTCGGAGCGGTTGAGCGTGATGCCGTCGCGGATGTAGCGGATGCCGAGTTCCTGCAAGCGCTGGCGCACCATCGCGAAGTTGTTGTACGGCGTGTCGTTGTACCCGAGGTGGGTGTTGACCCCGATCGACTCGACGACCGAATCCGCCTCGCGCGCCTGGGTGGCGGCGTTGGCGGCGGGAGCGAGGGCGAAGCAGACGAGGATCGCGGTGAGCGCCAGCGCCGGGCAGGGAATGCGGAGGCTGCGGGGCATTCACACCTGTCGGCAGTCCCGACCCGTTTCCCCCGGAAGCACCGTCGGTTTGGACGGCTCACGCGGTCGGGTTGGACGTACGTCCAGAAAGCGTCCCCAGAAATAGGCGCCCGGCGCCCTCTCCCGCCGTCTCTATAGTCGCCAGCGCGATGGCCCGCACGATCTCCCGTTCGAACCTCGCGAGCGCGCCGCTGATCGCCTTCGTGGCGCTGATGGCCGGCGCGATGACGGTGAAATCCGCCCAACTGGCGGTCGCCGGCACCCTGCTGCTGCTGCTGTTCGCGATCCGGGTCGAATCGCGCAGCGCCGGTCTGGCGACGCTCTGGCTCTTTTGGCTGCTGATTCCCGGGATCCGCCGCGTCGTCGACCTGATCTCGGCGGCGCCCGCTGCGGACCCGCTCTCACTGCTGCCGTTCGTCGCCACCGGGCTGCTGGCGGTGATGGAGTTGCGCGAGAACCGCCTCAGCCCCCGCGCCCGCAAATACCTCGGGCTGGCCTCCCTTGGCTTCTTGATCGGCGTCCCGGTCGGTCTCACGGTCGACCCGGCCGCGACCACCTTCGCCGCTACGGCCTACCTGGCCGGTCTCTCGGCCTTCGTGATCGGTTGGGGGGACGAGGTGCGGCCGGGCTCGGGGCCGACGCTGGAGCGAACCCTGCTGGTCGCCCTGGTGCCGCTCGCCCTCTACGGGATCGCCCAGTACTTCTGGCCGCTGACCGCCTGGGACGACAACTGGGTCACCTCGACCGACCTCGGCAGCATCCAGGCCCCGCAGGAGGGCCACATCCGCATCTTCTCGACCCTCAACTCGCCCTTCACCTTCGCGATCCTGCTGGCGGTCGGGCTGGTGCTGTCGGTTTCGATGCGGAAACGCTTCAGCTCGGCGCTGCTCTACATGCTGCCGCTGCTCGTTGCCCTGGCGCTGACCTTCGTTCGTAGCGCCTGGCTCTCGCTGGTGATCGGGCTGATCGTCTACGCCGCCGCCGCCAAAGGCCGCGCCGCCGGCAAAACCGTCGCGATCATCCTCGTCAGCCTGGTCGCGATCGTCGTCCTCGGCGGCAGCAACCCGACCACGAAAGCGTTCACCGACCGCATCACCTCGCTCGGCGATCCCGAGGACCTCTCCGCCAAAGAGCGACTGGAAACGACCAACCGGCTGCTGCCGGAATCGATCAAAAAGCCGCTCGGCGCCGGGCTCGGCCAGGCCGGCCTCGCCTCGAACCTGAGCGAGTCGAAAGAATCTGGCGTGATCGACGTCGACAACGGCTACGTGGCCCTGATCTACCAGGTGGGTCCGCTCGGGTTCCTGCTGGTGGTCTGCGTGCTCTTCGGCTGCGTCGGCGCCGCGATCAAGGCGCTCGGCAAAGCCTCGCCGCCGGCCCGCTTCCACCGCGCCGCGGTGCTCGGGATCCTGGTCATGCTGCTGGTCGCACAGTCCTCGGCGGACGTTCTCTTCGGCGTTCCCGGCGTCGTCTTCTGGTACCTGGCGGGGTTGTCCGTCGCCGCCGTATCCGGCCGCACCATCCAAGAGCCGGAGGAGTCGTTCCCGATCAACGCGCTCAGCCCGAGCGCCGCCACTCCCTGACCGCGACGCGGCGGGCAGCGGTGGCGGTGCGTAGCCGCGCGCGCACCTCCGCGGCCGGCTCCTTGCGGCGAGCGATCGACTCCAGCGCCAGCGCCGGGCCCGGGTCGGCCCTGGTCCCGACCAGGAAGCCGTAGGAGGCGGCGACGAGGCGGCGGGCGCCGCGCAGGTTCCGCAGGAGGACGAGGGTCTGGTTGTGGACGGCGTTGAACCGCTCCTCTTCGCTCATCAGCTCCTCGCGCTGGCCGCCGAAACGCTCGGCCTCGTGGTGGAGGACCTCGACCTCCGGGTCGTAGAGCAGATCCCAACCGGCGGCCTGGATCGCGAGGCTGAGGTCGATCTCCCAGTGGTGCTCGGCGCCGGCCCCACGCAGGTCGGAGTCGATCCGCTTGTCGGCGAGTGCGGCGCGACGGACCGCCATGTTCGCGCCCTTCACGATGTCGACTCGGCGGGCCGGACCGGCGCCGAGGTGGTGGTAGCCGGTGACGCGGCCGAACCAAAGCACCTGGCCGACCGGCAGCGAGGCGTCGCCCTCGCCTTCGGACTCAGAATTGACGATGCGGTCGCGGCCGCCGAGGGCGCCGAGGCCAGAGTCGGCGGCGAAATGACGCTCGATCCGCGCCAGCCAATCCGGCAGCGGCTCCGTGTCGTCGTCGGTGATGGCGATCAGGTCGCCGCCGGCGCGGTCGAAGCCGGCGTTGAGGGCGGCGACGACTCCGTTGCGCGGCGGCGCGACCACGTCGAGCTCGAACGGCAGCTCTAAGCCAACCAGGGCGGCGCGGGTCTGCTCGTCGTCGTCGCGTACGACGAGCACGAGCTGGTCGGGAAGGCGCTCCTGTTTTCGCAGCGCCTCGAGGCCCCGGAGCAGGGATTCCGGCCTTCGCCACGTAGGTATCAGGACGGACATCCGCATGTTCTCAGTCATCCGTCGAGTCCTTGGTGACGACGGGGGCTGTTGCTAAGGTCGGCGCCGCCGATCGCCCGATCGCCCATTGGACCGCGCCCACCTTGCCTCCGGAACGCCACACCGACGAGTCCGACCTCTCGCTGATCGTGCAGACGATCAGGCGGCGGCTTTGGGTCGTCGGCGTGTGTCTCGCGGTGGCGGTCATCGGTGCGGTGCTGTTCACGCTGAAAGCAGAAAAGCAGTATTCCTCGACCTCGGCTCTGCTCCTGCGGCCTTCGGCCGCGGTCGAACCCCAGCGCGTGGTCGAAACGAACCTGCAGCTGACCGGCTTGCCGGCGCTCGCCAACGCGACCGCGAAAGAGATCCCGGGGATGACCGGCGAAGAAGTCGAATCTTCGATCGAAGCCAGCCAGCAGGGCGAATCGGACATCATCCAGGTCAAGGCGACGACCAGCGATCCGGAGGAAGCGGCCGAGATCGCCAACACCTTCGCCGAGCAGTTCATCGAGTTCCGCGAAAGCGCCTCCAGCACCGACGGCGAACTGATCAGCAAAGTGCAGCTGGTCGAGCGGGCCAAAGTCGAAGACACCCCGGTCTCACCCAACCCTGCCCGCAACATCGTCTTCGGCGCCTTGATCGGGCTGGCTCTGGGAGTCGGGCTGGCGCTGCTGCTGGAGCAGCTCGACCGCCGGGTCAAGCGCCAGGACGACCTGCCGGAAGTGACCGGGCTGCCGCTGCTGGCCACGGTTCCCAAGCGCAAAGCCTTCGATTCGGACCACCTCGGGGATAGCTCGCTCTCACCGGCGGAGGCGGAGATCTTCCTGATGCTGCGCGCGAACCTGCGCTACTTCAACGTCCGCAAAGACATCCGCTCGGTCCTCGTCACCTCGGCTGGGCCGGGAGAGGGGAAGACGACGATCGCTCTCGGCCTCGCCCTCGGAGCGGCGATGAGCGGCGAGCGGGTGCTGCTGATCGAGGCCGACATGCGCGACCCCTCGCTCGAAGGCACCCTGAAGACCGGCGACGCCCTAGGCCTCAGCTCGCTGCTCGCGGATCCGAGCGTCGAGCTCGCCGACGCGATCGTCAGCGTCGAGGCCCGTGACGTTGCTGAAATCGCCGGCGACGCCACGCTCGACGTGCTGTCCTCGGGCCCGATCCCGGCCAATCCGACGGAGCTGATCGAGTCGAAAACGATGCGTGACATGCTGACCAAGGCCGAAGGCGAATACGACTTCGTGGTCATCGACACGGCGCCGATCATGCTCGTCGCCGACGCGATCCCGCTGGTCTCGGCGGTCAGCGGCGTGCTCGCCGTGAGCGGCCTCGGCGTCAGCACCCGCACCGCCGCCAATGACCTCGCCGAGCAGCTGGAACGGATGGATGCGCCGACGCTCGGCCTGGTCGCCAACTTCGCGACCAGCACCGGCCGCTCCTACGACGGCTACGGCTACGGGCGGCCGCCGGAGCTGCTGCTCAAAGCACCGGCGAAGCGCGACCAGAAGGACTAGCGCCCCTCCCCCCACCTCGGGCCGTCAGGGAGGGTGGGCCACCTACCTTCGCTGGATTTTTCGCCCCGAACAACACCAGCTCTCAAGAACGGACGAGCGAAAAATCGACGCCGCTCGTACGGAGGATGCCCCACCCTCCCTTCGAGACCTGGATCGTCTCGAAGCCGACGACCAAGGGACGCCAGCTCTTTCGTGAGGTCGCGGTTGACCCCGCTATGCGGGGAAAAGTGCGACCTCACCTCGAGAGAGATGACTGACCTCATGAGAGATGACTGACCTCATGAGCTGACGGAACTTCGGCGCGGCTCGAGGGGAGGGGTTGGGGGTCTCTCGCGCGCGGCGGCGTTAGTTTTTCGCTTGCCCCTCCAAGAGAGCTGGCGTAGCTCCCTCCCGGGCGAAAAACCCAGCGACCACGAGAGACCCGCAACCCCCCACGCCAAACCCCCCGAAGCAGGCCTTCAGTAAGCGCCGCGGCCCGAAAGGACCGCAGGGAGCGTCGCCAGGAGAATCTCGATGTCGCGCGCCAGCGACCAGCCGGCGACGTACTGGTAGTCGAAGCGGACCATCTCCTGGAAGGGGTTCTGGGAGCGGCCGTAGACCTGCCAGGGGCCGGTCAGGCCGGGTCGCAGCTCGAGCCGGCGCAGATGCCAATGCTCCTCCAGCGCCGCCGTCTCCGGGAAGATCAGCGGCCGCGGACCGACCAGGCTCATCTCGCCGACGAGGACGTTAAAGAGCTGGGGCAGCTCGTCGATCGAGAAGCGGCGCATGAAGCCGCCGATGCGGGTGATTCGCGGGTCGTCGCGGATCTTGAACATGACGCCGTCTTCGGCTTCGTTGAGCTCGGCCATTTCCGCCTTGCGCTCCTCGGCGTCGACGTACATCGAGCGGAACTTGACCAGGCGGAAGCTCGTACGGTTGCGGCCGGCTCGCGGCTGGCGGAAGAAGACTGGCCCGCGGGACTCGAGCTTGATCGCGATCGCGACCACGATCATCACCGGCGAGAAGAGCAGCAGCAGCGACAGCGAGCCGACCACGTCGAGCATTCGCTTCGCGGCGATCGAGACGGAGTTCAGGGTCGGGCTGCCGATCGAGAGCAGCGGCAGGCCGCCGACCTGGTCGAGGGCGCGGACGCCGTCGAGGAACTCGAAGAGGCGGGGGACGACGTCGACGGCGACGCCGGCGTCGCGGCAGGCGCGGATGCACTCGAGCAGCTGCTCGTGGCTGGCCCGGGAGAAGGCGATGATGACCCGCTCGACCTGCTGCTCCTGGATGATCTTGTCGAGATCGGCAAAGCGGCCGAGCCAGGGCAGGTCAGGCGAGCCGACCATGTGGACGTCGTCGTCGACGATTCCCACCGGCAGCAGCCCGAACTGGGCGTTCTTGGCGAGCTTCTCCACGACCTGGCCGGCGACGACTCCGGAGCCGAGGATCAGCGTGCGCTGGCGCAGCGCCTCGGATTTGTGCAGCCCGGCCCGAACCCCGGCGCGGGAGACCGAGGCGAGCAGGCCGACCCCGGTGATCGTCAGCAGGGTGAGCAGGACGGTCTCGCTGAAGCCGGTCGCGGTGGCGATCCCGAACAGGGGCCAGGTGAGGATCAGGATCGCGACGAAGGTGCGGGGGACCTCCGGGACCGCGGAGGCCCAGCTGGCGAGCTGGTCGCTGCGGTAGAGGCCGATGCTGAAGGCGGTGAAGGGCCAGAGGACGGCGGCGGAGGCGACGTAGATGAAGCCCTCCCAGCCGTTGAAGCCGACCAGGACCACGGCGAGGGCGGCGGCGATGCTGGCCGCGAGCGCGTCGCCGATCAGCAGCCTGCGCACCAGCACGGCGCCGCGCTGACTGGCCTGGGTAGTCGCCCTCCCGGGCGCTTTCAGCGCCGAGCGGGCGGCGTCGACGTTCGCGTCGCCTTTGGTGTCGTGAGTTGCGGTTGAGCTCTCCATGGTGGTGTGGCCTCAGGGGGTTAGGGCAGGGGTCGCCCAGCCGTTGTAATTGCGCTTCGGGGAGACGAAGCCCAGACTTTTCCTGGGGAAATCATTGCTGCGGACAGCGACATCTTTTCGATTGCGGCGCTCGACCGTCATTGACGGTCGATGGGCAATCCATCGCTTCCGTAGAACATAGTCCTCATTCGCCCGAATCTCCATTGCGGTTCACGTATCGGCAGGTTGGTCGTACAGCACAACTTGGCAACCCGCCTTGCAGCGAAGGGTTCCGGCAAACCCACGGACGGATATCCGAGCTAGTGCGCCTCGTCGGAGGCGTGCGCGGGCGGCCGCGACTCCTCCGCGAGCGAGGTGATCTCGAGCGGACCCAGGGCGGCGTCTTCGAGCACTTCGGTCGCCTCCTGGGCGGAACGCGCGTAGAGCTCGACCAGGAGGTGGACGACGATCTGCTCGTCGTCGTGCTTGTGGAAGCGGACGTGGGTGAAGAACTCGCGCACCCCGGCGTCGCCGAAGGCGCCGTAGGTGAGGAACTCGATCGCCTCCGGCCCCGAGCAGGTCTCGACCCGGTCCTGGTCGACGGTGACCGTGCAGGAGGCGACCCAGGGGGTACCGGCCACCATCCGCTCCCAGCGGTCCTCGATCGGGACCACGCGGTCCTCCTGGAAGGTCAAGTGGGGCTGGTCGTGCATGCAGGCGAGGCACTGGACCACCGATTCCTGGACCTCGTCGATGCCTTCGGCGAGCACGCCGGTGTCGGGATCGACGCGGCGGATCGCGTCGTAGTGGATCTGGATCTCGAGGTTCTGCGACCAGCAGCGGTAACAGCGCAACCAGGCCGAGCGGTCCCCGTTCAGCTCGCTCATCGTTCCATTGTGGCGAGGGCGGACGTTCGACGCGAGGCGACCGGGTTCAGGCTGCGGTCGTGGCGCCGGCGCGATCGCCGACGAGGACCACGATCTCGCCCATGATCTTGTTCACGTCGAAGTCCTTCGGCGTGTAGACGCCGGCGACGCCGGCCTCGCGCAGGCGCTCGGCGTCGGCCACGGGGATGATTCCGCCGACCACCACGGGAACGTCGACGTCCTCGGCCCGCAGCAGCCGCACGACCTCGGGGATCAGCTCCAGATGGGAGCCGGAGAGGATCGAGAGGCCGACCACGTCGACGTCCTCCTGCAGCGCGGACTCGGCGATCTCCTCAGGCGTCAGGCGGATCCCCTGGTAGATCACCTCCATACCGACGTCGCGGGCTCGCAGCGCCACCTGCTCGGCACCATTCGAGTGGCCGTCGAGGCCGGGCTTGCCGACCAGGATCTTGATCCGGTGCCCGATCTTCTCCGAAGTCTCGTCGACCCGCTTGCGAATCTCCTCGAGCTGGTCGCGGTCGCTCGACGGTGCTGCCCCGTCGACGCCGGTCGGCGCCCGGTAGGCGCCGAAGGAGTCGCGCAGGACCGCCGCCCACTCGCCGGTGGTGGCGCCCGCCTTGGCGGCGGCGATCGTCGCCGGCATTATGTTGAGGCTCTGGTCGGCGGCGACCCGGCTGAGCTCCTCCAGCGCGGCGTCGACGGCGCCCTGGTCGCGCTCGGCCTTCCACACCTCCAGCGCCGCGATCCGCTCGCGCTCGACCTCGGGGTCGGGGGTGAGGATGCCGCCGTCGGCACCGGCGGTAAGGGGGGAGTCCTCGCTCTCGGTGTAGCTGTTCTGGCCGACCACCTTCTGCTCGCCGCGCTCGATCCGGCCGACCCGCTCGCGGTGGGACTCGACCAGGCGGGCCTTCATGTAGGGAACCGCCTGAACGGCGCCGCCGTGCTCTTCGACCACCGCCATCTCGGCCCGGGCGCCCGCGGTCAGCTCCTCGACCAGGCCCTCCATCACCACCGAGCCCTCGAAGACGTCGGGGTACTCGAGCAGGTCGGTCTCGTTGGCGAGCACCTGCTGGATCCGCAGGCTCCACTGCTGGTCCCAAGGGCGCGGCAGGCCCATCGCCTCGTTCCAGGCCGGCAGCTGCAGGGCGCGGGCGCGGGCGTCGCGACTGAGGGTCACGGCCAGCGCCTCCAGCACGATCCGCTGGATGTTGTTCTCCGGCTGGGCCTCGGTCAGGCCGAGGCTGTTGACCTGGACGCCGTAGCGGAAGCGCAGCATCTTCTCGTCGGTGACGCCGTAGCGCTCGCGGCCGATCTGGTTCCACAGCGCTCCCATCGTCCGCAGCTTGGCGATCTCCTCGATCAGCCTGATGCCGGCGTTGACGAAGAAGGAGATGCGGCCGAAGACCTTGGGGAAGTCCGCCTCGGCGACCTGGCCGCGGGCTTTGACCTCGTCGAGCACGGCGATCCCGGTCGAGAGCGCGTAGGCGATCTCCTGGACCGGCGTCGCCCCCGCCTCCTGCAGGTGGTAGCTGCAGATGTTGGTCGGGTTCCACTGCGGCACCTCGTTGACGCTGAAGGCGACCATGTCGGCGATCAACCGCATCGAGGGCTCCGGCGGGAAGGCGTAGGTGCCGCGCGAGAGGTACTCCTTGATGATGTCGTTCTGCGTGGTCCCGGTCAGCTGCGTGCGCTCGACGCCGTTCTCCTCCGCGACCGTCACGTAGAGCCCCAGCAGCCAGGCGGCGGTGGCGTTGATCGTCATCGAGGTGTTCATCGCGTCGAGGGGGATGCCGTCGAAGAGCTGGTGCATGTCGCCCTTGTGGGCGATCGAGACGCCGACCTTGCCGACCTCGCCGCGGGCGAGGACGTGGTCGGGGTCGTAGCCGGTCTGGGTCGGCAGGTCGAAGGCGACCGAGAGTCCGGTTTGGCCCTTGGCGAGGTTGCCGCGGTAGAGCTCGTTGGAGCGCTTCGCGTCGGAGTGGCCGGCGTAGGTGCGCATCACCCAGGGGCGGTCGCGCTCGGGAAGTCGGTGGTTGCTCATGTCACTGATGATATTTGCAGCAGGCCGAAATCCGCCGTTCAGGGTCCGCCGGGGCGCATCTTTGGGGCAGACCTGTGTTTAGGCTGCGGAGCGCCCCATGAAGAAGCTTCTTGCCATCACCGCCCTTGCCGGCCTCCTTGCCGCCCTTGCGCTCGCCTCTTTGGCGAGCGGGGCGATGGTGGGGATTTACCGGAATAGCCTCGACTCGCTTACCCAGCGCAGCCAGCTGATCAAGGTCGCCGGGCGCGCCTGCAGCCGCGGGGGCACCGAAGAGGCGCTGCGGTTGACGGTCGGCAAACAGACCGAAGCCTGCTCCCTGCGGACCCCGGTGCTGGGCACCGATTTGGAGATCGCGGCGACCGCGCGGCTGCTCAGCGGCACCCCAACGGCGCTGCAGAAGAAGGCCTTCGTCGGGGTCGAGCTGCGCGCTGGGGGAGGCGCCAAGTACCAGCTGCTCGTCTACCCGCTGCAGCGCAAGGCGCAGCTGATCAAGGTGACCGCGGAGGGCCCCGAGTACTTCCAGATCGCCAAAAACCTTCCCTCGGTGTTGGGCGTCAACAAAGCCAACGCGTTGCGGCTGCGGGCGCTGTTGATCCGCAAAGAGGGACCGGATCGCGGCAAGGTCGCGCTGACTGGTTTCCTCGGTCGCGAGCGCATCGTCGAAGGGATCGACGCCCTCCCGGGCGAGATCCCCGGTGAAAACTCGACCGTGGTCGTCGGCGCGCCGAAAAACGGCGACGGCGTGATCGCCAGCATCGATGACGTCGTCGTCCGCGTTCCCAGTCCCTACTAGGAGGGACTGGCGAAACCCCCCGCCCACGCCTGGCGGCGGCGGACACGGCGCGGTGCTGCGTCCTCAGTCGGCCGAATAGCGCTGCTATCCGGCCTCCCTGCGTCCTTGCCCCGCTTGGTCCGGCGCTCGCCAGTCGCAGACGCGGGTTTCGCCAGTCCCTCCTAGGGGACTTGGTAAGGGACTTAGCGGCTGGGGCGGGGCTTTGGCCGGGGTTTCGGCTTGGGCGGGAAGGGGACCTTCTCGCGGACCGCGCGCGAGACCAGCCGCGCGAAGAGCGAGGCGGCGGCTGGGCTCAGGTGGATGCCGTCCCAGAGCAGGTCTTCGTGCGCGGTCGCGACCGCGGCCCAGTCGATCACGGTCGTGTGCGGCCAATCCTCGCCCGCTTCGGCGAGCGCGTCGTTGGACTCGTCGATCCAGCTGACCGGGGCGTGGTCGTTGATCAAGAACAGCTGGCCGACCTTCGCGGTCGCTTGCTGGATCGCCTCCATGTCTTCGCCGAAGAGGGGGCCGTTGTTGCCCATTTGGATGATCACCGCGTTCGGGGTCTTGCCTGCGCGCGCGAGCTGCCGAACGAGGGCGACGAACTCGTCCGCCTGGCGGCCGACTTCGGCGTCCATCGAGAAGCCGGGGCCGAGCCGGCCGGCGAGCCTGTCGCGGGCGCCGATCATCACCGAGTCGCCGAAGGCGTAGATCCGCGGCGGGCGCCTGGCCGGCGGCAACGCCCTGGTCGGCGTTGCATTCTGGTGGCGGCGGGCGGTTTCCTCCCGCACCTGGGGGTGGAATCCGCCACCTGGTGGCTGTGGCTGGGGATCATGGACGGTGACGACGGCCTTGGTGGGCGTGGAGGCCGCGGCCGCGTCGATCCTCTTCTCGTTGCTGGAGAAGAGGCCGCTCCAGCCAACGAACACGACGACCGCCAGCACGCCGGCTACCAGCACCGGTCGCGCCACCCGCTGCCAGCCGTCGGGCAGTCCCAGCTTCGCCTGGCCCCGGAAGGGCAGCTCGACGTAGCGGTAGGAGAGGTCGGCGAGCAGCAGCACCAGCGCCAGCTGCAGCGGGACCAGGACCTCGGTCGGCAGGTCGACGTCGACCCCGGGCCGGGTGAGGACGAGGACCGGCCAATGCCAGAGGTAGAAGCTGTAGCTGCGCAGCCCCAGCCACAGCACCGGCGCCTGTCCGAGAATGCCGCCGAGCCGGGCGGCGGGGTGGGCGAGCACGGCCAGCAGCAGCGCCGAAACCAGCGCCAGCCAGGCGTAGCCGCCGTGATAGAGCGCGGGGTCGTAGTCATGGACGCGGAGGAAGCCGAGCACCACGAAGGCGAGGGCGAGGACGCCGACGACGTCGAGGATCGGGCCGACCAGCGGGCCGGTGCGCCGCCGCCGCAGCTCGATCGGGCTCCAGACCAGGGCCAGGGCGACGCCCGCGAGGAGGCCGACGGCGTGGGTGTCGGTGCCGTAGTAGACCCGCGAAGCGTCGGCGCCAGGGTCGAAGAGGATCCAGGCCAGGGCGACCGAGCCGGCGGCGCCGGCGAGAACGCCGAGCAACAGCCTGCCGCGCCCGAACAGCTTCATCCCGGCGGCGAAGACCAGCGGCCAGAAGAGGTAGAACTGCTCCTCGACCGAGAGCGACCAGAGGTGGGTGAACAGCGAGGGCCGCTGGAACTGGTCGAAGTAGGAGACGTCGGCGTAGACGAAGTGCCAGTTGGCGAAGTAGGCGAGCGAGGCGATCGCGTCGCCGCGCATCTGGTCGACCCGGTCGGGCTCGACGATCGCCCCGACCACCATCGTCACCGCGATCATCACCCCGACCGCGGGCAGCAGCCGCCGCGCCCGCCGCAGCCAGAAGCGGCCGAGCTTGACGTGGCCGCCGCCCCGGAACTCCCGCAGCAGCAGCGAGGTGATCAGGTAGCCGCTGATCACGAAGAAGAGGTCGACGCCGAGAAAGCCCCCGGGCATCCACTCGACCCCCGCGTGGTAGAGGAAGACGGCGAGCACCGCCAGCGCCCGGAGTGCGTCGATTCCAGGCAGATATGGGAAGCGGCTGTCAGCGGGCCGGCTGATGGGATGCATAATGGCGGGCGATGTCCGCTTCCACGGTCGAGCGGCCACGCAGTGCAGGACCTGATTCAGGACTCGGCGGGGACTGGCGCGTGATCGTTCGCAACGACAACCACAACACCTTCGAGCACGTCGCCCAGACCTTGGCGCGCGTCCTCCCCGGAGTGTCCCTCGAGCAGGGGCACCGGATCGCCGACGCCATCCACAACAGCGGTCAGGCGATCGTCTGGTCGGGCCCGCGCGAGCTGGCCGAGCATTACTGGGCCCTGCTCGACGAGGCCGGCCTGACGATGGCCCCGCTCGAGCGCGCATGAGCAGGGGCCGCATCGGCGCCCGATCGCGACGGTTATGGGGGTGATGACCAAGCTCCTCCTGGCTGCTCTCGCGATGCTGCTGATCGCCGCTGCCGGCGCTCAGGCGGCGACGCTGGAGCCGATCGGAAGCTTCGACGAACCGATCTACGTCACCTCCTCGCCCACCGAGCCCAACCGCCTCTTCGTCGCCGAGCGCGACGGCCGCGTGATCGAGGTCGAGAACGGCGCGGTCTCCACCCTCGCCGACATCCGCTCCGTCGTCGACTGCTGCTCTGGCGACCGTGGCCTGCAGTCGATCGCGGTGGCGCCCGATTTCGGGACGAGCGGGCGTTTCTACCTCGACTACACCGATGCCGCCGGCAACATCGTGATCGCCGAAATGCGCGTCGTCGGCGCCAGTGCGCCGCTGTCGACCCTGCGCAGCGTCATCACGATCCCCTTCGAAGCTAACGCCAACCACTACGGCGGCCAGATCGAGTTTGGACCCGACGGCAATCTCTGGATCTCCACCGGGGACGGCGGTTTCGGCGGCGAAGGCCCCGGCGACGAGTACCACAACGCCCAGAACCTCGGCTCGCTGCTGGGCAAGCTGCTGCGGATCGATCCGCTGCCGAACGGTGCTTCTCCCTACTCGGTTCCGGCCGGCAATCCGTTTGCCGCGGCACCGCCACCCTACGACGCGATCTGGAGCTACGGGCTGCGGAACCCCTGGCGCTTCTCTTTCGATCCCGGCAGCGGCCAGGTGTTGATCCCCGACGTCGGGGAAGACGTCAGGGAGGAGGTCGACGCGCTCGGCGTCGCCGCCTCGGCAGGGGCCAACTTCGGCTGGAACTGCCTCGAGGGCCGCCTCCCCGGGCCTGCCACCGATCCCCAGTGCGCGGGGTCCGCTGGCCCCTTCGTTGAGCCCGTCTTCGAATACGGCCACCAGAACACCGGCGGCGCTTGGGGCTGCGCGATCATCGGCGGCTACGTGGTCCGCGATGCCGGTGTCCCCGAACTCGCCGGTCGCTACGTCTACGCGGACTTCTGCACCGCCGCGATCCGCTCCTTCGCCCTCGCCAACCCCGTCGCCAGCGACCGCTCCGAGGGCATCTCGGTCGGCGAAGTCACGTCCTTCGGGCGGGATTCCTGCGACCGCATCTACGTCGTTGCCCGCAGCGGCGGGGTCTCCCGGTTGACCGGTAGCGGCAGATCGAGCTGCGAGGCACCAGCGCGCGCCGGCTCGCGGGTGCGGATCAAGGCGGTGCGCCGCAGGGTCGCGCGGGGAGCAAAGGCGACGATCAAGATCTGGGTCTCCCCCTGCGCGGGCCGCGCGGCGACCCGGGTCGAGCTGTTCCGCGGCAAGCAGCGGATCGGCGGCCGGAAGCTGAACCGTCGCTGCGCCACCCGTTTCCACCCGCGGATCTCCCGCCGCGCCGCCTTCCGGGTCAAGATCGCCGCCGACAGCGCCCACGCTGCGGCCACTTCCCGCAAGCTCGTGATCGCGATCAAGCGTCCCCAGAAGGGCGGGTGAGGCTGGTGAGGGGCCGTCGCTTCCCGCACTCGTTGTTGCTCGTCGCGCAGGCTGCGGCCTCGATCCTGGTCGCCTTTGCGGCTGCCGACGCCGGCGCCGCGAACCTACCCAGCGGTTTCCGCGAAGACCGCTTCCTCGCCGATCTGAAGGAACCGACCTCGGTCGCGTTCACCCCCGACGGCCGCATCTTCGCTTCCGAGAAGTCCGGCAGGATCGTCGTCTACGACGATCTCGAAGACGACGAGAAGACCGTCGCCGCCGACCTGCGCAAACAGGTCTACGACACCGGCGATCGCGGCCTGCTCTCGATGGCGTTGGACCCGGAGTTCCCGAGCCGCCCCTACCTCTACGCGCTCTACACCTTCGACCACGTGATCGGCGAAGACGCCCCAGGTGAGTTCCCGCACTGGGGCAAAGGGCCCGACTACCTCGGCGACCCCTGCGTGGTCCCGGAAGGCTCCACCGCGGACGTCTGCCCGGTCAGCGGTCGCCTCGTCCGACTCACGGTCGAGGGCGGGGGCGCGGGCGAGCACGTCGTCGAATCCGGCGGCGAAGCCGACGAGCACGAGCTGATCGGGGAAGACTGGTGCCAGCAGTTCTCCTCGCACTCCGTCGGCGACCTCCAGTTCGACCCCGACGGCAACCTCTACGTCAGCGGCGGCGACGGCGCCAGCTTCAACGTTCCCGACTACGGTCAGCTCGGCTTCCCCGGCGCCGAGAACCGCTGCGCCGACCCGCCCGGCGGGGTCGGCGACCTGCTGGCGCCGCCGACCGCGGAGGGTGGGGCTTTGCGCGCGCAGGACCTGCGCACGCTGGGCGATCCGACCGGCCTCAACGGCGCAATTCTCCGAATCGATCCGGATACCGGCGCGGGCGTCCCGGGCAACCCGTTCTTCGGCAGTTTCGACGCAAACGCCCGCCGCATCGTCGCCTATGGGTTCCGCAACCCCTTCCGGATCGCGCTCGACCCCGCGCATGGCGACCTCTACGCCGCCAACGTCGGCTGGGGAAGCTACGAGGAGATCGACCGCGTGCCGGCGCTGCCGAGCCAGGCCCCGAACTCCGGTTGGCCCTGTTACGAGGGGCCGGGGCCGAACCCCAGCTATCAGGACCTCGGCCTGAGCATCTGCGGTGACCTCTACGCCGAACCGGGGGCCGCCCAGGAACCGTTCCTGTACTACAAGCACGGCACCAACCTGCTGCCCGGAGACGGTTGCTCGCCCCAGTTCGGCTCGGCCGCCGCCGCGCTGATCGTCTATCCAGGTGGGACCTTTCCCGCCGAGTACGACGGCGCGCTCTTCTTCGCCGACACGGTGCGCGGCTGCATCTGGACGGTCGGCCCCGGCGAGGACGGCCGCCCCGACCCCGCCAACATCTCTCCCTTCCTGACCGAAGGCGGCCTCTATCCGGGCGCCGACTTCCTGGTCGGGCCGGAAGGCAACCTCTTCTATCTCAAGTTCTACGGCGAGGAAGACGAGGGCTCGCTGCGCCGGATCTCCTACGATCCCGACTCGCCGGTGGCCCGCCTCGGCGCCAGCGAGGTTTTCGGGGCGCCGCTCGACGACGTGACCCTGGACGCCAGCACCTCCTCGGACCCCAACGGCGAAACGTTGACCTACGCCTGGGATCTCGACGGCAACGGCAGCTTCGAGAGCAACGGCATGGCGGTGAGGAGCGGGCTCGACTTTCCGGGGGACGAAAACGTGGTCGTCTCCGTGCGGGTCAAAGACCTAACGAACAAGTCCGATGTAGCGCGGGTGACGCTCTACCCGGGCAACACCCCGCCGGACCCGGTGATCGAATCGCCGACCGAGAACTGGGCCGTTGGCAGCGAGGTCTCCTTCTCCGGTCACGCCGCCGACGTCGAGGACGACGAAGGGGGGGATCCGGGCAGCGGGATCGGCGAATCCGGGCTCTTCTGGAAAACGCAGCTCTACCACTGCCCCGACTCCTGCCACGCGCACCCACTGCGGGTTTTCCCCGGGGTGGCCGAGGGCAGCTTCTCGGCGCCCGACCACGACTATCCCGCCTACCTCAAAGTGATCCTCACCGCGACCGATTCGCGCGGACTCACGAGCACGAAGGAGTTCGCGATCTTCCCCCGCTCCGTCGACCTGCGGATCGAGTCCGACCCGGCCGGGGTCTCGATTGGCGCCGGGGTCGAATCCAGGGCAGCGCCCTACGACCTGCGTGTGATCGAGGGCTCGAACGTGACCCTGACGGCGCCCTCGACGGCACTCGTCGCCGGCGCCCTCCAGCCCTTCCGCCGCTGGTCCAACGGGGGCGCTCGGGTGCAGACGATCGTCGCCAACCGGGACGAGACCTACGTCGCCAGTTACCGGGACCCACCGCAGCCCATCGACGAGCCGCCGCGGGTGGCGCCGCAGACGAGCCTGCGCAAGAAGCCTCTGGCGCAGACCAGGAGCAGAACCGCGCGCTTCGCCTTCGCCGCGGACCAGGCCGGCGTCAGCTTCCGCTGCAAGCTCGACCGCAAGCCCTATCGCCCCTGTCGCTCACCGCAGGTCTACCGCAACCTCGCGCCCGGCAGGCACGTGCTGCGCGTGCTGGCGATCGCCGCCGACGGCACCGCCGAGATCAAGCCCGCGGTCTTTCGCTGGCGGGTCGAGCAGCCGAAACCGCGGGCCAAGCGCGCCCGCGTCTGAGTCGATCCGACGCCGCTACTCGGCGAGGACGAGCGTGTGCCAGGTGGGCAGCAGCGGGATGTCGTAGTAGCCGAGGCTCTGCTCGCGAACCTTGGCGATCTCGTCGGAGAACCAATAGCGTTCGAAGTCCGAGCGCTGCTCCCAGATCGAGGTCTGCTGGAAGGCCAGCGGGTCGTCCTTGGAGCGGGTCAGCGACCAGCTGCTGGCGCCGTAGGCGGGCATCTTCGCCGCCGCCGGTTCCCAGAGGTCGAGCCAGCGGTCCGCCCGGAAGGGGGCGATGTGCCAATCGAGCCTGTTGACCTCAGCCATTCAGATACTCCTTTCCGGGCGCGCGTTGCCTATCTTCGCGGTCAAGCTCCGACCTCGGCGCGGATCGCCCCCGGTCCCTGCTCGTAGCGGCCGTCGTCCTCGGAATCGGCGCCGACCAGGATTGCGATCTTGCCGAGGTGCTTGTTTTCGTGCAGGAGCTGGTGGGCGGCGGGGACGCCGTCGAAGTCCATCGTCTGCCACAGCACCGGCCGCACCTTGCCCTCGGCCATCAGCTGGTTCGCCCGCATGCACTCGTACGCGTTGGCGAAATGGGAGCCGATGATCTGCTTCTGGCGCATCCACAGGTAGCGCACGTCGAAGTCGAGCTGGAAGCCCGAGGTGGCGCCGCAGATGACGACTTTGCCGAACGGCTTGACGACGTAGACCGAGGTCGGGAAGGTCGCCTGGCCGACGTGCTCGAAGACGATGTCGGGGGCATCGCCGAGGATCTCTTTGATTCGCTTGGCGAAACCGCGCGAGGCCTTGAAGCGCTCCTTGTCGAGGGCGGGGTCGGCGAGGTTCTCCTTGGTCCGCATCATCTCGCCGAACTCGCTGCGGTTGATGTAGTCGACCGCCCCCAGTTGCTTGACCAGCTCGCCCTTCTCGTCGTTGGAGACGACGCCGATCGCATTGGCGCCGGCGGCTTTGCAGAGCTGCACGGCAAAGACGCCGAGGCCGCCGGCGGCGCCCCAAATGAGCACGTTGTGCCCGGGCTGCAGCTTGCACTGGTCGATCAGCATCCGGTAGGCGGTGAAGTACGTGAGGCCGTAGGAGGAGGCCTCCGCCCAAGTCAAGTTGGTGGGGCGGGGGAGGAGCTGCTGCGCCTGCACTTTCGTGAACTGGGCGAACGAGCCCCAGGTCGTCTCATAGCCCCAGATCTGCTGGCTCGGGGCGGCCAGCGGGTCGAGCCCGTGGACCTCGACGTCCTCGTAGGAGGCCTGGTTGCAGTGGACCACGACCTCGTCGCCGGGCTTCCAGCGGGTGACGCCCTCGCCAACCTTCCAGACGACTCCGGAAGCGTCGGAGCCGCCGATGTGGTGGCCGTACTCGGGGTGGTCGCCGTAGCCGAAGACCGAGACCGGTTTGCCCAGCGCCGCCCAGACGTTGTTGAAATTGACGCCGGCGGCCATCACCCGCACGATCACCTCGAAGGCGCCGGGCTCGGGGACTTCGACCTGCTCGAGCTGGAAGGCGTCGTTGGGCTCCCCCTCGCGCTCCTGTCTGATCACCCATGCCGCCATCGACTCGGGCAGCGTGCCCGGCTCGACGTCGAGTTTCGCCACTTGGTTGATGTCAACTGCCAACGTTTCCTCCGCCTCTTGTCGATCTCCCGCTATCGCCGGAGATCCTAGTTCAGGTGCGGGTCGGGTGCCCCTCCCCTGAAGCCGTCGCGCAGCTGGGTCGCTTGCGACGATTCGAGAGGTCTGTCCGTGAGCTTCATGGGAGGGGCACCCGACCCGCACCTCAGCTGGGCGCTGGTCTCGCGGCGGCATAACCGGCCTTCGAGAGCTGATTCTGCTCGGGAGGGAGGAGGAGTTTCGTGGGGGAGGGGTTGGGGATCTCTCGCCCGCAGCGGCGGTAATTCTCGCTCGTCCCTCCAAGCGCGCTGCCCATCCTTCCGGGCGAAAAATCCAGCGAGCATGAGAGACCCCCAACCCCTCACGCCAACCCCTCCGAGCTCGCCGCTAGGCGGCGTCGGCCTGCGGGGGAGATTCGTCGAGCTCCGGGTCGGGCGACTCGCGGAGCTCGGGGGCGGAGATGGCGCGGACGGTGATGTGGGTCGGCTCGGGCGGCTCGATCTCCTTGCCGGAGCCGATGCCGAGGCTCTCGACCTTGCGCAGCTGCGGTAGCAGCCGGCGCTCCATCGAGCCGACGGCGGTGTCGTAAGCGCTCGAGGCGGTGGTCAGGCCGCGGCCGATCTTGTCGAAGTCGCTGAGGAACTTGGAGAAGCGCGCGTGCATGGTTCCGGCGGCATCGGCGATCTCGGCTGCCTGCGCGACCATCCGCTCCTGGCGCCAACCCAGCTCCATCGTCCGCAGCAGCCCGATCAACGAGGTCGGGCTGACCAGCAGCACGTTGCGCTCGAGCGCGTAGTCGAAGAGATCGGGATCGGCGGCGAAGGCCGCGTGCAGAGCGGGCTCGTTGGGGATGAAGCAGATCACCAGGTCGGGCGTCTCGCCGGCCTTGAACTGTCCTTGGTAGTCCTTTGAGCTGAGGGCGCGGACGTGCTCGCGGGCCTGCCGGGCGTGGCGCTGGAGGTGAACCTGCCGCTCGGATTCGACCTCGGACTCCTGCGCGTCGAGGAAGGCGTCGAGCGGGACCTTCGAGTCGGCGACGAAGCTGCGCCCCTCCGGCAGCAGGAAGCGAGCGTCGGGGCGCAGGCGGCCGTCTTCGGTCCGCAGCGTCTCCTGTAGCTCGAAGTCGACGTGCTCGGTCATGCCGGCGATCTCGATGCAGCGGCGCAGCTGCAGCTCGCCCCACTGACCGCGGGTCTGCGGCTGGCGCAGCGCCTTCTTCAGGCCGGCGGTCTCGGAGTTGAGGTTGCCCACGGTTTGGCCCATCTGCTCGAGCAGCGTGCGCGTCTGCAGGTCGGCCTCGCCACGGCGACGGACCTCGGCCTCGATTTTCTCCTGGCCCTTGGAAATTCGCTCAGCCAGCGCCTTGATCTCCGCCTGGCGCTTGTCGAGCGTCGCCTCGGCGGTCTTGGCGTCGAGCTTGCGCGACTCGTCGTTGAGCTGGACCAGCTCGTCCCGGACCTGGGCGCTGACCTGGGCGGCGGCCTCCTGGATCGCGGGGCCGAGGTCGACCTGGTCCTGCGGCTCCTCGCGGCGCGAGACGAGCAGGTAGACGAGCCCGGCGGCGAGCAGAACGACGGCGATGGCGAGGACGACGGTCATCTCCATCGATATTGATCCGCGCTCCGGACGGACCGGGCTCGCTGCAACGCCGCGTGCAGCGGGGTTCCGCCGGACCCTCGCAGGAGGGTCTAGGGCAGCAGGACGTCGTTCTCGCTGGAGGCGCGGAAGGGCCCGACGACGAGTTTGCCGGGGCGGGCTGAGGGGATGTCGGCGGCCGTGATCACGTAGGTGCCGGTCGGGAGGTCGGCCTGGAAACTGCCAGGACTGTTGGCGAACAGCGGTCCGGAGCTGGCGTCGGTGGGGCCGCTGACCTCTAATTCGGAGTCGATCCCGGTCTGGTTGGCGGCGACGAAGACGACGTCGAGCGGGGCGTCGGTCTTGATCCGGGGTTGCGCGTGGTTCTGATTCTGGGGGATCTGCTGGGTCCGGTCGGGGCCATTCCCGATGCCGCCAGGCTGCACGGTCACCGCCTTCTCCGTGACGGTGACGCTGACCCGGGTCGCCACCTGCGGGCGCGGGTCGTTGGTGTGGCTCTCGCTCCCGCAGCCGCCGGCCGCGATCGCAATCGCGCCGAGGATGCCGGCGGCCCCGACTATGGCTCTCCCACGACCCATCGGGGCTGAATCTAACCGAAGGGCAGGGCGACTACTTCAGCCGTAACGCCATCTTCACCTACGGCCAGCTCCGTGCCCGGCTCCGCCTCGCGGCGCAGGATCGCCAGCCCGATCGGGCCGAGGGCGGGGGAGACGGCGGCGCTGCCGAGCTTTCCGACCTCCTTCTCGCCTAGCACGCAAGGCTGCTCCCGCCGCTGCCGGCGCGCTCAGTCGCAGCCCCCGCAGGTGGCGGTTGGGCCGCCCCTTGTAGTGGAGGCGGGCGACCGTCTCCTGGCCGATGTAGCAGCCCTTGGTGAAGCTGACGGCACGCTCGACGATGTCGGCCTCGGCGGGCATCGTCTCGCCGCCCATCTCGGCGCCGTAGCGGGGCATGCCGGCCTCGATCCGGAGGATCTCCGCCGCCGCGGGGGAGACGACGACGGCGCCGGCTTCGCGACGATCGCCGCGCGCAGTCGCTCGGCCTCCTCGGCGGGCGCGATCAGGTCGATGCCGGCGGCCGTGCCGGCGGCGACGCACTCGACCCCGGCGACGCCGGTGACTTCGCAGGCGTTCTCGGGCAGCGCCGCCGTGCCCGCAAGCTCGACGCTGCGGGGCCCGATCAGCGAGAGGATCGATCGCTCTGCGCTGACGTCGGTGACGGCGACGTCGCGGCCGATCGAGTACATCGTCAGGTGCTTCAGCACGGCGGCAAGCGCCACCGCCTCGGTGTCGAGCCAGAGGTCCGGTCCCGCTCCCGGCCGCAGCACCCGCATGTCGGCCTGCATGTGCCCCTTGCGATCGAGCAGGGCCGCGTAGAGGCCGTCGCCCGGCCCCAGCGCCTCGGTGTCGTTGGTCAGCTGGCCCTGCAGGTACTCGGCGGCGTCGGGGCCGGTGACCGCCAGCTTGCCGCGATCGGAGCGGTCGAGCAGCCCGCACTCCTCGCGCAGCTGCCGGTACTGGGCGTCGAGCTCGATCTCGGTGTCCGTCGGCATCTCCTCAAATCCTACGAGGCCAGCCTCTCCGGCCAAAAGACGAACGAATATTTAGATGGGTCGAAATCTTGTTTAGATGTGTCAAAATCTCCGGCCTTGGCTCGCATGACCGACAACGGGATCAGCCGCAGGCGTCTGCTCGGCGGGGCGGCGGCGGTCGGCGTGCCCGCCGCGATCGGCCTCAACCAGCTCGTCTCGGGCTCCGGGGCCGCGGCGGCACCGGCCGCGGCGGAGCGGCCGCCCGGCCACTCGGGCCACGGCGACTTCCCGCACGCCAGCTTCGCCAAGGGCCGCAGCGTCGACCATCGCGCCAACGGCTTCCACCCGACCGAGCTCCTGCGCGACTTCGACTACGGCAAGACGCGGCGGCTCCCCAGCGGCCGGGTCCTGCGCGAATGGGAGATCGTCGCCGCCGACCGCGAGATCGAAGTCGCCCCCGGCGTCAAGTACGAAGCCTGGACCTACAACGGCCGCGTCCCCGGCCCGACCCTGCGGGCGCGCGAGGGCGAGCTGCTGCGGATCCGCTTCGTCAACGGCTCCGACCACCCGCACACGATGCACTTCCACGGCATCCACTCGGCGCTGATGGACGGGATGCCGGGGATCGGCGAGAGCCGCGGCGGCGGCCAGATCGAACCCGGCGAAGCGTTCACCTACGAGTTCGACGCCACCCCCTTCGGCGTCCACCTCTACCACTGCCACGTGGCGCCCGCTGGCCGCCCACATCTCCCGCGGCCTCTACGGCGCCTTCATCATCGACCCCAAGGAGGGCCGCCCCGAAGCCGACGAGATGGTGATGGTGATGAACGGCTTCGACACCAACTTCGACCTCGCCAACGAGGTCTACGCGGTCAACACGATCGGCTTCCACTACATCAACGAGCCGATCGTCGTGCCGCGCGACGAGCTGGTCCGGATCTACCTCGTCAACGTGCTCGAGTACGACCCGGTCAACTCCTTCCACATCCACGGCAACTTCTTCCAACACTTCCCGACCGGGACCTCGCTGACGCCGAGCCGAGTTCACCGACACGATCATCCAGGGGCAGGCGCAGCGCGGCGATCCTCGAGCTCGAGTTCCCGCTCGACGGCGACTACATGTTCCACGCCCACGTCAGCGAGTTCGCCGAGCTCGGCTGGTCGGGCTTCTTCCGCGTCGGCGACCCCTCGCAGCTGGCTGCGGCCGCGGCGGCGGCGCTCTACTGCGACCTGCCCTGGGGCGGCGGGAGGAAGGCCTGATGGAGGCCGGCGCCCGCGCCGAGCGCCCCGTCGGCGGCCTGCCCGCCTGGGCGCTGGGGGTGATCCCGCTGGCCCTGATCGCGGTCGCGATCGGCTCCTTCGCGCTGCTCGGCGGTCCCGGCCTCGGCGATCGCACCGGCCCGCCGGTCGAGGAAGTCAGCGTCGAGAAGACCGGCTGCACCCGGGCCGGATCGAGCTGACCCTGCGCAACGACGGCCCCGACCCGGTCGCGGTCGCCCAGGTCGCCGTCAACGACGCCTACGCGCCCTTCTCGGCCGACGGCGGCCTCGAGATCGGCCGCCTCGGCTCGACCACCCTGGAGATCGCCTACCCCTGGATCGAAGGCGAGGCCTACGAGATCTTCGTCCTCACCTCGAGCCGGCGGCACGATCGAAGCCTCGATCCCGGTCGCCGCCGAAACGCCGGAGGCCGACGCCAGCTTCTACGGCCTGATGGCTCTGCTGGGGATCTACGTCGGCGTCATCCCGGTCAGCCTCGGGATGCTCTGGCTGCCCTTCCTGCGCCGCCTCGGCTCGCAGTGGATGGCGGCGCTGCTCGCCTTCACGTCGGCCTGCTCGCCTTCCTCGCGATCGACGCCGGCCTCGAGGGGCTGGAGATCGCCGCCGAGGCGCCGGCCGCCTTCGGCGGCGCCAGCCTCGTCTTCGCGGGAGCGCTGGTCGCCTACCTGGTCCTTGCCGGCATCGACGCCTACCTGGAACGGCGCGAAGCGACGCGAGCCGGCGGCACGGCCGCCAGCCGGCGGCGCCTACCTGGCGCTGCTGGTCGCGATCGGGATCGGCCTCCACAACCTCGGCGAGGGGCTGGCGATCGGCTCCGCCTATGCCACCGGCGCGCTCGCCCTGGGAGCCTTCCTGGTCGTCGGCTTCGCGATCCACAACACCACCGAGGGCCTGGCGATCGTGGCGCCGCTGCGCGGCGGCGGCGAGCGAGGGCGCTCCCAGCCCCGGGATCGGCCGCCTGCTCGGCCTCGGCCTGATCGCCGGCGCGCCGGCGATCCTCGGCGCCTGGATCGGCGCCTCCGCCTTCAACCCGAGCCTGGCGGCGCTGCTGTTCGGCGTCGGCGTCGGCGCGATCGTCCGGGTGATCGTCCAGATCGCCCCGGCGATGCGCGACGCGCGACGGCCGCCTGCTCTATCCGTCGACCGTCGCCGGCATGCTGGCCGGCATCGCCGTCCTCTACCTCACCGGCCTGCTGGTGTCCGTCTGATGGCCGCCGAGGCGGGCCGCTCGCGCCGTGACCCCAGCACCGAGGCGATCGAGGACTACGCGAAGGCGATCTACGCGATCTCCCGCGAGCGCGACGGGCTCGTCCTCAACGGCGAGGTCGCGCAGCGGCTCGGGGTGACGCCGGCGACGGCGACCTCGATGCTGAAACGGCTCGCCGACCTCGGCCTCGTCGATTACGTCCCCTACAAGGGGGTCAGCCTGACCCCGGCGGGGGAGCGGGTGGCGCTGGAGGTGATCCGCCACCACCGGCTGATCGAGGCCTACCTCTCCGAGGCGCTGGGGATGGACGCCGACCGCATCCACGACGAGGCCGAGGTGCTCGAGCACTACATCTCCGAGGAGCTGGAGGCGCTGATGGCGGCGAAGCTCGGCGAACCGAGCCACGACCCGCACGGCATCGCCGATCCCGGGCCCGGACCTGCTGCCCCCGGGCGAGCGGAGAACGATCTGAAGCCTCTGTTCCGGCGCAGCCAGGCGTCCGTCGAGGACGTCCTGCCCGGGCGAGGCCGCCGTCGCCGCGGCGGCCCGCCGCTCGCTCGACGGGCAGAGCCAGGGGCCTCGGCCGCATCTGGCCCTTCCTCGGCCCCGCCTTCATCGCCGCGGTCGCCTACATCGACCCCGGCAACTTCGCCACCAACATCGCCGGCGGCGCCAAGTTCGGCTACCTGCTGCTCTGGGTCGTCCTCGCCGCCAACCTGATCGCGATGCTGGTCCAGACCCAGTCGGCGAAGCTGGGGATCGCGACCGGCCGCAACCTCGCCGAGCTCTGCCGCGAGCGCTTCTCGCCGCCGCACCTCGATCGGCCTCTGGCTGCAGGCCGAGCTGGTGGCGATGGCGACCGACATCGCCGAGGTCGTCGGCGCCGCCCTCGGCCTCCACCTGCTGTTCGGGATCCCGCTCTTCCCGGCCGGGCTCATCGCCGGCGCCGGCGCCTTCGCGATCCTCGCCCTGCAGCAGATGGGCTACCGCCGGCTCGAGGCCGGGATCACGGTCCTGGTCGGTGTCGTCGTCGCCTCCTTCGTCTACGAGCTGTTCGACTCCAGCCCCGACGGCGGCGAAGTCGCCAGGCACCTCTTCGTGCCCGGCTTCGCCGGCACCGAGAGCATCCTGCTCGCCACCGGGATCATCGGCGCGACGGTGATGCCGCACGTCGTCTACCTGCACTCGGCGCTGACCCAGCGCCGGATCGTCGGCCGCGACACCGCCGAGAGGAAGAAGATCCTCGGCTTCGAGAAGGTCGACGTCGTGATCGCGCTCTCGCTGGCGGGCCTGGTCAACCTCTCGATGATGATCGTCGCCGCCGCGCTCTTCCACGAGAGCGGGCTGACCGGGGTCGACTCGATCGAAGGCGCCTACGCAGGCTTCCAGCAGCTCGTCTCCGACCGCGCCGCGACGATCTTCGGGATCGCCCTGCTGGCCTCCGGCTTCGCCTCCTCCTCGGTCGGGACGATGGCCGGCCAGGTGGTGATGCAGGGCTTCATCCGCCGCCGCATCCCGCTCTTCTTCCGCCGCGCGATCACCCTGGCGCCGGCGCTGCTGGTGCTGGCGATCGGGATCAACCCGACCGACGCCCTGGTCGGCAGCCAGGTCGTGCTCTCCTTCGGCATCCCCTTCGCGCTGGTGCCGCTGCTGATCATCGCCAGCAAGCGCGAGGTGATGGGGGACCTGGTCAACCCGCGCTGGCTGACCGGCCTCGCCGGCGTCCTCGCCAGCCTGATCATCGCCCTCAACGTCTTCCTGCTCGAGCAGGTGTTCTTCGGCTGAAAGTGGTGAGGATGGAGCGAAGAGCGGAGATCGAGGTCTCCTCGCGGCTGGCGGCGCCGGCGGAGGCGGTCTGGGAGCGGGTGATCACCCCGGCGGGGGTCAACGACGAGCTGCGGCCGTTGATGCGGATGACCGTGCCGCGCGGGCTGGGGGATTTCGGGATCGAGAGCGTCGAGCCGGGACGGCGGATCGGCCGCAGCTGGGTACTGGCCTTCGGGCTGATCCCCTTCGACTACGACGACCTGGTGCTGGAGCGGGTCGAGCCCGGGCGCGGTTTTCTCGAGCGCTCCTCGATGCTGAGCCAGCGGCTCTGGGAGCACGAACGCACGATCGAGCCCGATGGCGAGGGCGGCTGCACCCTCACCGACCGGGTCGCCTGGGAGCCGCGGCTGCCGCTGCCGGGGGCGCTGCTGGGCCGCTGATCGCGACGATCTTCCGCCATCGCCACGGCCGCTTGCGCCGTCGCTTCGGAGGCGCGCCGGCCGCCGCTCCCGCCGGGTAGTCTTCGAGCCCGTGCGCCTTGCAGCCGACTTCCAGCTGATCCTCGACGCGCTGCCGCCGGACTGGACCGACCTCGAGGTCGACCTGCGGATCGACGACGAGCGCCAGTACATCGACTCGGCCGTGGCTCTGAGCCAGGTCAACGCCCAGGTCTACGACCGGACGGAGTGGCACTGGCGGCTGCTGGTCGCCCACAGCTTCGGCCACGCGGCCGCGGCGGAGACGGTGCTCGGCGTGCTCGCGAAGCTCGACGGCGACGGCGTCAGCGGCGAGCTCGCGGTCGCGCGAGGTGCGCGAGGGTCGCTCCGAGGTCGTGCAGATGTGGGGCCGGCCCGAAAGCGTGCGCGAAGAGTTCCGCCAGCGCCGCGCGATCTAGTGGCTGGTCGCTGAGCGGTGGCGCAGGTCGTCAGCATCGCCGAGGACCTGATGCTGGCCAGCCGCGTCGACGTGATGCTGACCGGCGCCGGCCACCACGTGATCCTCGCCCGCTCGCTGGCGGAGGCGTCGCTCGACGGCGCCGAGCTGATCGTCGCCGACCTCGACGTCGAGAACGCCGGAGGCGCTGGTCGGGCTCGGGGTGCCGGTGCTCGGCTACTACTCGCACGTCGACGCCGAGACGAAGGCGGCGGCCGAGGCGGCTGGGGTCGACCTCGCGGTGCCGCGCTCGCGGATGGCGCGCGAACTGCCGGCGCTGGCCGAGAAGCTCCTCGGCGAGACGCCTTAGCGACTGAGGTCGAAGGCCGCGCCGACGTCGAGCGGGCGTGTCGAGCAGGCCGTGCTCGAGGTCCCAGGCGGCCCATTCGCGCAGCACCCGGCGGTCGAACGGGCGCGGGCCGCAGGTCGGCGCGCAGGGCCCGCAGCTGCGCCGCCTGGTCGGCGCGGTCGAGGGCGGGGTTGGCGGCGAGCAGGTCGTCGAGGGCCTGCGGCGGGATCGGCGACGGCGAGCGGCGTAGCCGCGGCGGGTCGCGGCGACCACCGCCGTCGACCAGCTCGGGGTCGCTCGTCGAGGTCTGCGGCGCGAGGTCGTCAGGACCAGCTCCGGGTAGGGCGGCGCGCCGTATTCGTCGACCTTGAAGACCCGCATCGGCACGCCCTGGCGGCGCAGCGCCACGCCCTCGGCGTTCCAGAAGCCGGTCGCCGCGTCGACCTTGCCGGCGGCGAGGGCGGAGACGGCGTTGAAGCCGATCGTCAGCCGCGTCGACCGCCGCCGGGTCGCCGCCGTCGGCGCTGACCTCGGAGTCGACCACCGCTTCGTCGGAGGGCAGGCCGGTGACGCCGACGTCGTGGCCGTCGAGGTCGCGGGGGCGGCGGACCGGGCCGTCGGCGCGGGCGATCACCGAGGCCAGCGGGGCGTTGACGATCGGCATCACCCCGACCAGGTCGAGGCCGCGCTCGCGGGCGATCCCGAGGTCGTGGATGTCGAGGATCGCGAAGTCGGTGCGGCCGGCGGCGAGCAGCTTCGGCGCGTCGGTCGATTCGCCCGGCAGGTGGACTGTGAGGTCGACGCCGGCCCGCTCGTAGAAGCCCTGCGCTTGCGCTGCGTAGATGCCGCTGTGGACGGCGTTGGGCGTGAAATCGAGCACGAGGCTCGCGCCTTTCGGCACGCCCGGTTCCGCGCCGTCCTCTCCGCAGCCGGCGACGCCGGCGAGCAGGAGGACGGCCGCCAGCAGCGCGACAGCCCATCTCATCTGGCCTCGAAACTAATTCATTGAGCAAATGTGGGTATGACTGCCGGCGCGTTTACTGATCTGCGAGGAGGAGGAAGAGTGCAGGAGAGAGGGCTGTCCGCATACCTGGCTGAGTTGATCGGCACGTTCTTGCTGGTCTTTTTCATCACCAGCGTCGTCACGCTGTACGTGTCGACGGGTAGCCAGGCCCAGTTCGGCTCTGACTTCGCGGTCATCGGCTTCGTCCAGGGGCTCACCCTCTTCGGCGTGATCGTGATGTTCGGCGCCGTCAGCGGCGGCCACTTCAACCCGGCCGTGACCCTGGCCGCGGCGACGATCGCCGGATCAGCCCGCTCGACGCGGTGATCTACATCCTCGCCCAGCTCTCCGGCGCCGTCCTCGGCGCCCTGCTGACCAAGGGTCTGCTGCGAGGACGAGGGCCGCGCCACCAACTACGGCGCCGGCGAAGTCAGCGGCCTGCTCAGCGGCAACTTCGCCGGGCACGATCGTCGAGGCGATCGGCGTCTTCTGCCTCGTCCTCGTGATCCTCGCCGTCGTCTTCTCGAAAAAGAGCATCAAGGACTGGGCGCCCGCTGGCGATCGGCACCACCTTCGTCTTCATGGTCATGGTCGGCGGTCCGCTGACCGGCGGCCTGCTTCAACCCGGCCCGCTGGTTCGGCGCGGCGCTGGTCAGCAACGAGTGGGGCGGCGTCTGGCCCTACCTGGTCGGCCCGGTCGTCGGCGCCCTGCTCGCCGTCGCCGTCTGGCGATTCGTGCATCGAGGCCGGCGGCCGTGCCCCGAGCGAGCCGCCGCAGCGGGTCAAAGGCGACGCCGCCAGAGGCGCGTCGGCCAAAGCCTAGGCGTCATCCGCACGCGCCGGCCCGAGCGGCGCGTGCGGTAGCTTCCGGCAGGTGCGCCGGGTCACCTTCTCGCGGAACTTCACCCTCTCGCTCTCGCGCACCTGCCAGTGCTACTGCAAGTACTGCGCCTTCGCGACCCACCAGGCGCACGTCCACGCGCCCGATGAGGTCGAACGGCAGCTCGACGAGGCGCTGAAACGCAACACCAAGGAGCTGCTGGTCCTCACCGGCGAGAAGCCCGAGGTCAACCCGGTGGTCGCCGAGCGGCTCGCCGCCTGGGGCCACGAGGACTTCACCTCCTACGTCGTCTGGGCCTGCGAGCGGGCGCTGGAGCGGGGCATGCTCCCGCACACCAACATCGGCGTCGCTCAACCACGAGGACCTGGCGCCGCCTGCGCGAAGTGACCGCCTCCCAGGGCCTGATGCTGGAGTCGCTCGACGAGCGGCTGATGGAGACGGTCCACGCCGGCACCCCGACCAAGCATCCCGCCGCGCGCCTGGCGACGATCGAAGCCGCCGGCGAGCTGAAGATCCCCTTCACTACCGGGATCCTGGTCGGCATCGGCGAGAGCGAGGAGTCGCGGGTCGAATCGCTCGAAGCGCTAGCGCGACGTCGCACGAGCGCTACGGCCACATCTCAGGAGGTCATCCTCCAGAACTTCGTTCCGCACCCGCGGTACTACGGGGCCGAGGTCGCGGAGATCGCCGATCAGGCTTCGAAGGCGAGGTGGGGGGACGATGGGGATGACTCCTCCCTCGCAACAGATGGGGAGGCGCGTCCGGGGTCATCCCCATCGTCCGAATCGCCGTCGATGCCCGAGTGGGCGAATCCCGTCGGGATCGAGGAGATCAAGCGCCTGATCGCCGAGTGCAAGCGGCTGATGCCGGACGTCGGGGTGCAGGTGCCGCCGAACCTCTCCGACTGGTGGCCGGAGCTGGTCGAGGCGGGCGCGACCGACCTCGGCGGGCTCTCCGCCAACGGCGACCACATCTCCCCCGAGGAGCCCTTCCCGAGCCCGCACCAGGTGCGCAAGGAGCTGGCGCCCAAGGGCTACGCGCTGACCGAGCGGCTCTGCGTCTACCCGCAGTACATGGACCCCGAGTGGATGGAGCAGGGGGTCCTCGACGTGATCAAGCTGAAGTACTGGAGCTTCATCCCGCGCCGCGGGTCCGGGCGGCGTCAGCGAGGAGAGCTTCGAGGCCGGGGTCGCCGAGCGGGCGATCGCCAAGGGGCGCGAGGGACTGGAGCTGAGCGAGGACGAGCTGACGGCGCTGTTCTCCGAGACGCGGCCCGAGGTGATCGAGGAGATGCGGATCGCCGCCGACGAGCTGCGGGCGGAGCTGGCCGGGGACAGGGTCACCTTCGTCGTCAACCGCAACATCAACTTCACCAACATCTGCATCGTCGGCTGCGCCTTCTGCGGGTTCGGCCAGGGCAAGCGCTCGCCGGACGCCTACGAAGTCTCCGAGCCGGACTTCGCGGCGCGGATCGAGGAAGCGGTCGAGTTCGGCGCGACCGAGCTCTGCATGCAGGGCGGGATCCATCCCGACCTGACCCTGGAGGAGTACGGCAGTGGCTGCGCCTGGCCAAGGACGTGGCGCCGCAGCTGCACCTGCACGCCTACTCGCCGATGGAGATCGACTACTGCTGCGAGCGCTCGGGCAAGAGCCGCCGGGGAGGTCTTCGAGTACCTGCTCGAGTGCGGGCTCGGCTCGACCCCGGGGACCGCGGCCGAGGTGCTCGACGACGGGGTCCGCCAGCGGATCTCGCCGAACAAGCTGCCCGGCCGCCCGCTGGGTCGAGATCATCGAAGCCTCCCACCGCGCCGGCCTGCGCTCGACCTCGACGGTGATGTTCGGCCACATCGAGGAGCCGCGCGAGCTGGCCCGCCACATGGCGGTCGTCCGCGGCCTGCAGGAGCGGACCGGCGGCATCACCGAGTTCGTCCCGCTCAGCTTCATCCCCTTCAACACGATGCTCGGCCGCACCCACGGGATCGAGGAGATCTCGATGCGGGAGAACCTCAAGCACACCGCCGCCTTCCGGCTGGCGCTCGGGCGCAGCGATCACCAACCTGCAGGCGAGCTGGGTGAAGATGGGCCTGGAGGGCGCGACCGAGGCGCTGCGCTGGGGCGTCAACGACCTCGGCGGCACCCTGATGGAGGAGAACATCTCCCGCATGGCCGGCTCCCAGCACGGGGTGCGGCTCGAGCCCGACGCAGCTGATCGAGGCCGCCCGCGCCGCCGGCCGCGAGCCGGCGCAGCGGACGACGCTCTACGAGCTCATCGAGACCTACCCGGTCGCCGCCGTCCCCGCCTGAGCCTCGCCTAGCCCCCGCATGGGCAGCACCTATCCGGGTAGGCCTATCCCAGAAGGGAAATGCCACCGGAAAGGAGCACTATGAACGACGAGGTACGCAACAAGGACGACGCCAAGGGCCGCGTCAAGGAGGCCGCAGGCGACCTCACGGGCGACAAGGACCTGAAGAACGAGGGCAAGGTCGACCAGGCCGGCGGCAAGGCCAAGGACGGCATCGAGAAGCTGACCGACAAGGTCAAGGACGTCCTCAGGAAAGACTGATCCAGCGCCGGCGTCGGCCCTAGCGGAAGAGGTCCTCTTCGCGCGGGCGGCGCAGGGCGGCGGCCCCGGGTCCGTCCTCGGCACCGACGTATCGGCCGAGGCCGCGCACGACCGCCGCCGGCGATCGCCGCTCGCCTTGTCGCGGACGAGGTCGGCGGCGCCGGCCGCCTCGTCGGCGATCGCGATCAGGGTCGCCGCCAGTTCGCGGCCGCTGGCGTCCTGGCGCCCGCGCCAGTCGTCGAGCGGCAGCAGTCCGGCGCAGCCGATCGCCACCTCGGCCTGGCCCAGCCGCCAGGCCCGGCCGAAGCTGTCGGCGATGACGACCGCGGCGATCGGCGCCGCCGCGCCGCGGCGAGCTCGGCGCGGATCCGGCGGGCGGAGGCGTCGGGGTCCTCGGGCAGCAGGCAGACGGTGTCGTCATCGGGAGGTTGGAGCTGTCGATGCCGGCGTTGGCGCAGACGAGGCCGTGCTTGGTCTCGACGATCAGGACGCCGCGCTCGGCCCGCAGCACCTCGGCGCTCTCCTCGAGCACCAGCTCGACCAGCGCCGGCTCCTTGCCGAGCACGGCGGCAAGCCGGCGCGCCTCGGCCGCCGGGCAGGACCGAGGAGAGCTTGCGCAGCCGTCCCTCGGCCTTGGAGACGACCTTCTGGGAGACGACGACGAGGTCGCCCGTCGGCGAGTCTCGGCGCGGGCGGCGATCTCGGCGCCGACCGTCATCCCCGGCTCGAACTCGGGCAGGCCCTCAACGCCGCGGATCGTCAGCTCGTTCATGCCCGCTCATATCCCCAGGGCCTTGGCGGTGCGCTTGGCGCGGCCGGGGTTGGTCATCAGCTGCGTGGTCAGGGCGACGACGTCGGCGGGGGTGTCGAGGTCGAGTCCGAGCGAGGCCAGCTCCTCGACCGCCGAAGGGGATGCCGGCTTCGCGGGCGGCGGCGACGTGGCGCTCGCGGCTGCCCTCGCCGAAGGCGGGGACGATCGCGCTCGGCGGGCTCAGCACCAGCGCGTTGGTGCCGGTGCCGTGGCGGTCGGGGACGACGGCGACGTAGCGCTCGGGGACGCCGGTCAGCAGCCGGTCGAGCTCACGCGGGTCGAGCAGCGGGCAGTCGCCGGGCGAGCAGGACGACGCACTCGCGCGCCCTCGACCTCGGCCCGCGCGATTCCCGCCAGCGCCGCCTGCGACGTGGCCGGCGTCGCCGGGGTCGGGCACGACCTCGGCGCCGGCCTCGGCGGCGATCTCCTGGGCGATCGGGTCGCCGGTGACGACGATCGTGCGCTCGATCGATCGCGCCCCGCCGATCGCCTCGAGCACGTCGGCGACCATCGCCCGACCAGCTCGCGGCGGCGCTCCTCGTCGAAGCCGGCCGTGAGGCGCTGCTTGGCGTCGTCGAAGCGCTTGACCGGCAGGACCGCGGTCGCCATCAGCTCGCCGCGAGCGTGTCGGCGTAGTCGAGCACGATCCGGGCCAGCCGGGCGCGGCCGCCGGCGCCCTCCATCAGGGTCGCGGCGGCCAGGGTCGGGACATCGGCCGGAGGCGGGTCGGGGTCGCCCTCGTCGACGACCATGCCGTCGATCAGCCCGGCGTAGAGCGAGGCGACCCCGGCCGCGGTGGTCGGCCGGCCGATCGCTTCCATGAAGCGGTCGGTCGGGCCCTTGACGACGGCGCCGGCGACGTAGGGGCTGACCGCGACGACCGGGGCGGGGGAGGCGGCGATCGCCTCGCGCAGGCCCGGTACGGCGAGGATCGGGCCGATGCTGATCACCGGGTTGGAGGGGCCGATCACGATCGCGTCGGCCTTGCGGATCGCGTCGAGCACCTCGCGGCTCGGCTCCGCCTCGGCGATCCCCTCCAGCTCGACCCCGAGCACGGTCGGGCGTGCCGCCGTCGACGATCAGGTACTCCTGCAGGTCGCGGCGGCCGGCCTCGGTGAGGACCTTGGTCCGCACCGGCGAGTCGGACATCGGCAGCACCTGCGCCTCGACCCCGAGGCCGCGGGCGATCTGCGCCTGGGCGTCGGTCGAGGCGGCCGCCCTCCTCGAGGAACTGGCGGCGGTAGAGGCAGGCGGCGAGGTCGCGGTCGGAGAGCCCGAACCAGCTCGGGCGCGCCGAGCTGCTGGAGGCGCTCGAAGACGGTGAAGGTGTCGTCGCGGATGCCCCAGCCGCGCTCCTCGTCGATTTCGCCGCTGAGCCAGTAGGTGACGAGGTCGGGGTCGGGGGAGACGTGGACGCCGAGCGCCTCGATGTCGTCGCCGGTGTTGGCGATCACCGCCAGTTCGCCGCCGACCTCCTCCTGCATGCCGGCGCCGAGCTTGGCGCCGCCGGTGCCGCCGGCGAGAAGCGCGACCCGCACGGCCCCCTAGGCCCAGTGGTCGCCGGCGGGCAGGCCGGTGAGCCGGATGCCGGCGTGGGCCTTGTAGCGGCTGTTGACCGAGATCAGCATCGGCGTCAGCTGCTCGACGATGCGCGCCATCTCCAGCGGGCCGGCGTTGACCGCGCGCAGGCCGGGGATCAGCTCGATCAGCCGCGCGACCCGCGCCTTGTCGGCCTTCTTGTCGCCGCAGACGAGGACGTCCTCGCCGAGCTCGGCGTCGAGGTCGGCGAGGGTCGGGGCGCCGACGGTGTGCAGGGCGGAGACGACGGTGACCCCCTCGGGCACCATCTCCTGCGCCTGCTGGGCGGCGGAGCCCTGCCAGACGCCGAGCGAGCGGGTCGCTTTGCCGCTGATCGCGGCGGCGAGGGGGACGGTGCAGTCGACCAGGATCTGGCCGGGTTGCAGCGCCTCGCGCAGGTTGTTGAGGTTCTCCGACTGGGCGCGGAAGGGGACGGTGAGGAAGACGATCTCGCCCTTGCCGGCGGCCTCGCCGTTCTCGAGGCCGCTCACCTCGCGTCCGGGAACGGCCTCGCGGACCTTCGCCGCCGCTTCGGCAGCGCGCTCGGCCGAGCGCGAGCCGAGCACCACCGGCACCCCGGCCCTGGCCCAGCGCCGGGCGAGACCGGCGCCGAGGGCGCCGGTGCCGCCGATGATCGGGATCGGTTCCGTCGGGCACGGCCGCGCAGTCTATGCTCATCGCCGTGAGGCTGGAGGGGCGCAAGGCACTGGTCACGGGGGGCGGCAGCGGCATCGGCGCCGCGATCTCCGCGCGCCTCGCCGCCGAGGGCGCCGAGGTCTGGGTCGGCGACATCGACAACGACGGCGCCGAGCGGGTAGCGGGCGAGATCGCCGGCCACGCGCTCGAGCTCGACGTCACCGAGATCGAGTCCGCGCAGGCGGCGATCGCCGCCACCGGCACCCTCGACATCCTCGTCAACAACGCCGGCATGGACGAGTTCGGCTTCTTCACCTACACGACGCCCGAGCAGTGGCAGCGGGTGCTCGCGGTCAACCTCGTCGGCGTCCTCAACTGCACCCACGCGGCGCTGCCGGGGATGCAGGAGGCGCGCTACGGCCGCATCGTCTCGCATCTCCTCGGAGGCGGGACGGGTCGGCTCCAAGGGCTCCGCCGTCTACTCGGCCGCCAAGGGCGGCGATCGTCGCCTTCATGAAGGCGATCGCCCGCGAGAACGCCCGCTACGGCGTCACCGCCAACTCGATCGCCCCGGGCCCGATCGAGACGCCGCTGCTGATGGGCGCCAAGGAGTTCGGCGAGATCGGCGAGAAGGTGATCGAGACGATGAAAGCCGCGACCCAGATGGGCCGCCTCGGCCAGCCCGACGAGGTCGCCGCCGCCGTCGCCTTCCTCGCCTCCGACGACGCCACCTACGTCACCGGCGAGACCCTCGGCGTCAGCGGCGGCCTCGGCATGGTCTGAGGTTTCCTTAAGGCGGCCTCGCTACCGTTCTCCGGTGGCCGCCAGAGTCAAAGCCCCGATCGCCGCCTCACTCGCCTGCGCCGGCGCCCTCGTCGTGCTCGTCCTGCTCGCTTACGCCTTCGGGCCGTTCGAGCGGCTTGACGCCTCCTTGCTGGCCCACGTCGGTGCCCGGCCCTACACGGGCGGCTTCGAAACCGCCGAAGGCTTCGCCCGCCTCGCCGACCTGGGGCCGCTGCTCCTGATGCTCGCCGCGACCTGCTTGTTGGCGTTGAGCTGCCGCGGCAAGCGCGAGGCGATCGCCGCGATCGCCGTCGTCGCCGGCGCCAACCTCACCACCCAGGTGCTGAAGATGGTGCTCGCCCATCCCCGATTCCAGCCTTACGCCGGCTACGAGCAGCCCTGGTCCGATGCCTTCCCCAGCGGCCACGCGACCGCAGCGGCCTCGATCGGGGTGGCCCTGATGTTCGCGGCGCCGCCGCGGCTGCAGCCGCTCGCCATCCTCGTCGGCTCGGGCTTCGCGGTCCTCGTCGGCGTCTCGGTGGTCGTCCTGCAGTGGCACTTCGCGAGCGACGTGATCGGTGGCTTCCTGGTCGTGGCTGGTTGGGGATTCGCCACCCTGGCGGCGCTGCGGCTCTCGCGGCCCGCCGAGCCATCGCCACGGGCCGGTGCCCGCGCTCGCTTCGCGACCTCTCCCGAGTAGCGGACGCGATCGCTCCCAGGTCTCCGCGCTCTATCCTCCTGCCCGGCGCCGGAGTGGCGGAATTGGCATACGCGATCGACTCAAAATCGATTGCCCTTGCGGGCTTGAGGGTTCGAGTCCCTCCTCCGGCATCCCGTTCGCGACATTTAGGCCCCTATGTGGGCCACGATGTCGCGAACGCCGTAGAGCTCGAGGCTTAGGCGGGCTGAGGCGTGCCGCCGCCGGGGGCGGCGCCGGCGCCGTAGTCCTCGCCGGATCCGATCGGGCGCTCCTCCTCGACGTGCCACTCCTGGCTGAAGCCGTAGAAGGCGACGACGATGAGGACGATCTGCAGCAGCCCGAGGATCACCACCAGCAGACCCAGCAGCGAGGAGGGCAGGAGCGCCTCGTCGAAGCCGGCCTTGTCGCGTTCGAACCAGCTGCTGGCCCCGACCGCGCAGAAGATCGCCAGGATCATCGAGAGCGCCGCCGTCAGCGGCAGGATGCCGCGGCTCCAGCGGGCGACGAGGAAGGCGAAGAAGGCGTAGAGGATCGCGTAGATCGCGCAGACCAGGCCCATGCCGCTGCCGCCCTTCAGCAGCGACCAGCCACCGATCGTGATCACTCCCGCGATCACCGCCGTCGCCAGCAGCAAAAGCACGATCACGAACTTGGTCGTGACCGACCCGGCCTTCTGCCGATTCGGCCGCCAAAGCTCGTATCCCGGCCTCACCTCTCCCACAGCCATGCGTCGATCATAGAATCCCTCAGCGACGCTGCGGCGTTGGCCGCACGTTAAGCCCCTCGCGGGGCCAGCCACGCGGGCGTGGCGGAATTGGAATACGCGCCAGGTTTAGGTCCTGGTGGGCTTCGGCCCGTGGGGGTTCGAGTCCCTCCGCCCGCACTGAAATCGCGAGCACCTCCCGCTCGTTACGATCCGCCGTCTGGGGCAGTGGCCCAACTGGCTAAGGCACCGGTCTCCAAAACCGGCGATTCCAGGTTCGAGTCCTGGCTGCCCCGTCTCGCGACCTATCCGGCCACATCGGGCGCGCCAAGGATCGGCCGAGCTGGCGCCTCGGCATCGATCACCCGACAGAACGCCTCGACCACGGTGGCGTCGAACTGGGACCCGGCGCCGCGTCGAAGCTCGTCCAGCGCCCGCGGCGGGCGCATGGCAACGCTGTAGGGACGGTCGCTCACCATCGCCTCGTAGGCGTCGCAGACCGAGATCACCCGCGAACCGAGCGGGATCTGCTCCCCCGCCAGACCGTCGGGGTAGCCGCTGCCGTCCCAGCGCTCGTGGGTCGAGCGGACCAGGCGGGCGACCGGGACCAGCGCCGGCGCGGCGGAGATGATGCGCTCGCCGATCAGCGTGTGTTTGCGCATGAACTCCCACTCCTGCTCCTCGAGCGGGCCGGGCTTGTTGAGGATCGCGTCGGGGATCGCGACCTTGCCCGTGTCGTGGAGCTCGGCGGCGCGGCGGACCTCGTCGCGCTGCTCGGGATCCATCCCCAGCTCTTCGGCGAGCCGCAGCGCCAGCCGGGCGACGTCGACGAGGTGGTCGTGCAGGGCGGGCTGGCGCTCGCGCAGCGCGCTCATCAAGACGTCTCGCGACTGCGAACCGGCGGAGGCGCGCTCGCGGCTCTTGTTGGCGTACATGCGCCGGTCGGCGAGCTGCAGCGCCGCCTCGCGAGTGCTGGCCTCGGAGGGGAGCAGGACGCTGCCCTGGGAGTTGGTGACGACGAATCCTTCGCCGCGCTCCGAGAGCGCCGCCGAGGCACCGGCGACGAAGCCGTCGACCTGTGCCGCCGTGCACTCGGTCAGCAGGCAGAACTCGTCGCCGCCGAGCCTGTAGGCGGTCGCTCGCTCGCCGGCGAAATCCGCCAGGCGACCCCCCAGCCGGGCCAGCAGCGCGTCGCCGGTGGGATGGCCGTAGGCGTCGTTATAGGCCTTGAAGCCGTCGAGGTCGAAGAGGATGAGAAGCCGAACGCGGCTGCGGTCGGGCGGATGCGACGCCGCTTCGGCGAGATCGTCCATCAGGCGGCGGCGGTTGGCGAGGCCGGTGAGGGAATCGGTCAGGGACTCGCGGACGCTGGATTCGAGGTTGGCCTGGCTTTCGCGGAAGGAGACCATCATCCGTACGACGACGGCCAGCAGCGTCAGCAACGAGAGCCAGGCGGCGATCGTCGGCACCGAGCTGGAGCGATCGCTGAACTGGATGCCGATCGCGATCAAGGCCGCCGTCGCCGGGACCAGGGCGACGCGGAGGCCGCGCGAGTGCACGACCTGGCGCCGAGCCGGCTCCAGCCAGGCTGCGGAAGCGAGCAGGAGGGCGCCGAGGGGCCAGGCGACGTCGAGGACGCCACCTTCGGCGTAGGTGCCCTGTGCGGACTGGAGCAGGTAGACGCCGTCGGAGAGGGCGAGGACGACGAAGCCGCTGCCGAGCGTGAGCCAGGTCAGGCCCGGCCGCCAGCCGGTGAACGCGCAAGCCGTGAACACGAGCGTGAGCAGGGCCAGGTCGGCGATCGGGTAGGCGAGGTTGGTGACGACTTCGGCGACGTCGCCGTTGGTGCTCGAGTCGACGATCGGGCCGAGCGCGAGCGCGGCCGCGAGGGCGGCGATGGCGGTGCCGACGACGAGGCCGTCGAGCCAGCGTGCGACCGGAAAGGAGCCGATCCGCTCGCGCAGGAGGACGATCAGCGCCGCATAGGCCAGCGGGTAGAAGAGAAGGTAGCCGGCGTCGGCGAGCGAGGGGATCGGCACGGTTTCGGTGCCCGCGAACGCCACCGAGTAATAGATTTCGCCGCTGGTCCAGGCGGCCAGCCCGACCCCCAGCAGTCCCCAGGCGAGCCGCTCGCGCCTGACCATCGCGGCCCGCAGCAAGCAGGACCCCGCGGCCCCCAGCATCAAGGTGTCATAGACCCAGACCCCGAAGACTCGATCCGCGCCGGCCCCGCCGAAGCCGGTCGCGGCGTGAAGGGCGGAAGCGAGCAGCAGGATCGAGAGGAAGGCGCCGCCGCACCGGATCAGGAGGCTCTGAAAGCGAGGGAGCGCGTGCATGGCTCCAACAGCATCGAATCGATGGCGACGGAACTTGAATCTGGGGCCGGCAAACCGGCGCCGCCGGGGCCGAGTAATCGCCCCTAATACGTCGCCCAGCGCCGTCATCGTCGCCAGCAGCGACTCGACCAGGGAGGGGATGCGGGCATCCTCAGTCGGGCCGGGGGGCGGCCTTCTCAGCGGAGATCTCGACCGTGTCGGCGGGAGCGTTCTGCCGTCTGGAAAGGACGAGGAACGGTAGGGCCAGAACCGAGATCCCCGCTCCAATCAGATAGGACGGCGCATATCCCCACGCGTCGGCGGCCCGGCCAAGCACCGGCTGGGCCCAGACTCCGCCGGCCGAGGACATCATCGAGTCGAACGAGAGGATGGTCGCTCGCTGGCGCGAGGGAATTAGGCCGTTGATGTAGGCCTGCCGAATCGGCATCGTCGCCGCGAACAGCAGTCCCCAGACCACGATCAACCCGATCACTGCCCAGAAGTTCTCGAAGATCCCGATCAAGCCGAGCGAAACGACACCTAGGCTCGCCATCGCGATCAGCGCCGAGGTGCGGCGGCGGAAGAGGCGGCGGATTCGCGGAGCGAGGATTCCGCCGGCTATCTGGGCGCCGGCGACGATCGCCGCCACCAAGCCGGCGACCTGGTAAGCGTCCGGATCGCCGTAGAGCTCCAGCAGGTACGGCTGCAGGGCATAGAAGGCGTAGATGCCGACGCCGCCGGTGAACAGGACCTCGACCATGAGCCACTTGACCGCCGGGACCCGCCAGCCGTACTCGATTGAATCGGAGGCGATCTTCCGCATCTCGGCGAGCGGCTTGCCGCCCTTCTCGGGAGTGAAGCCGACGTCGTGCATCAGCCTGAACGCAACTCCGAACATGACGATCAAGATCAGGCCGCGAAGCACGAAAGGGACCCCGAGGCTGGTCTGCTCGGCGACGAACCCGCCCGCTACCGAGCCGGTCAGCATCGCCGCGCCGGTGACGATCTGACCGCGGCCGAACACCTCCTCGAGCTGGCCGGTGAAACCGGTTGCGGTGAGCGCGTCGACCAGCCAGGCCTCGACCGCGCCGGAGAAGAACGTGAAGCCGAGGCCGAGCAGCACCGAGGCGACTGCCCACTGCCAGAACGGCGCCTCGATCTGCCACAGCAGCACGTAGATGAAAGTCGATGCGGTCAGCGTTACCGTGCCGAGCAGGTACGAGGCGCGGCGCCCGACCGTGTCCGCGACGATCCCGGTCGGCACCTCGAACAGCACCATCCCGGCGGTGAAAAAGGCGTTGGCGGCGAACGCCTCCAGGTTCGAGAGGCCGGCGTCGAGCAGGAAGATCGTGTTGATCCCCCAGATCAGCGATGCCGCCAGGGTGTTCCCGAGCAGGAGCAGCAGGTAGGTGCGCTGGACTGAACGGGGCGTTGGCATCGAACGTCGCGGGCCTAGCCCTTGCCGCCGAGCGCCCGCAGGGTCGCCAGCACCGACTCGACCAGGGAGGGGACTTGGTAGCCGCCCTCCTGGACCGCGCCGAGGGGGACATCGAGGCGGAGCGAGAGCTCGCGCAGCCGGCTTGCCATCAGCGCGAAGCTGGACGACTCCAGCGTGCAGGCGGCGAGCGGGTCGGCGCGGTGGGCGTCGTAGCCGGCGGAGATCAGGATCAGCTCGGGCCGGTAGGCCTCGGCCCGGGGGATCACGATCCCGTCGACCAGCTCGAGCCAGATGGCCTCGCCGGCGCCGGGCGGCACCGGCAGGTTGATCGTGTAGCCCTCGCCGGCCCCCGAGCCGCGATCGTCGGCGGGCCCGCTACCCGGGTAGAGCGGCGACTGGTGGATGCTGAAGAAGAAGACGTCGTCGCGGTGGCGGAAGATCTCCGCGGTCCCGTTGCCGTGGTGGACGTCCCAGTCGAGGATCATCACCCGCTGCAGGCCGAGGTCCTCGATCGCCATCGCTGCCGCGACGGCGACGTTGTCGAAGAGGCAGAAGCCCATCGCCCGGTCGGCCTCGGCGTGGTGGCCGGAGGGGCGGACGCAGCAGTAGCCGACCTCGGCCTCGCCGCGCACCAGCGCCCGGGTCATCTCGCAGGCGCCGCCCGCCGCGTGCAGCGCCGCCCGGTAGGAGGCTTCGCCGGCGACCGTGTCGGCGTCGATCACGCCGCCGCCCGAGTCGCAGAGGTCGCGGATCGAGGCGACCAGCCTGGGGGTGTGGACCAGTTCCAGCTCGCGCGCGCTCGCCGCCGGCGCTTCCCGCCGCTCCCAGCCGAGCCAGTCGCGCTCGGCCAGCGCCGCCTCGATCGCGACCAGTCGCTCGGGCGTGTCCGGGTGGCCGGGCATCAGCTCCCGCGGGTCGTGCTCGAGGCAGGCCGGGTGGCTGAAGTAGAGCATCGGCCGACTCTAGAGCCGCCGGCCTCCGCCACCCCACCCGCCGCGGGGGAACGAGGCGCCATCATTGGTGCATGCGAGCGATGCTCCTGGAGCGCGCCGGCGAGCCGTTGCGCGCGGCCGAGCTTCCCGACCCGCAGCCGGGTCCGGGCCAGGTCCTGATCTCCGTCGGCGCCTGCGGCGTCTGCCGCACCGACCTCCACATCCTCGACGGCGAGCTCAGCGAGCCGAAGCTGCCGCTCGTCCTCGGCCACCAGATCGTCGGCACCGTCGCCGGTTTGGGGGAGGGGGCGGAGCGCTTCGCGCCCGGCGAGCGGGTCGGCGTCCCCTGGCTCGGCTGGACCGATGGCGTCTGTCGCTACTGCGCCAGCGGCCGCGAGAACCTCTGCGACCAGGCCCGCTTCAGCGGCTACGACCTCGACGGCGGCTACGCGGAGCTGGCGGTCGCCGACGAGCGTTTCTGCTTCCCGATCCCGGCCGACTATGCCGACACCGAAGCGGCGCCGCTGCTCTGCGCCGGTTTGATCGGCTACCGGGCGCTGCGCCTGGTCGGTGAGGCCGAGCGGATCGGCTTCTACGGCTTCGGTTCCTCCGCCCACATCCTCTGCCAGGTCGCGGTCCACGAAGGCCGCCGAGTCTTCGCCTTCACCCGCGCGGGTGACGAGGAGGGGCAGGCGTTCGCGCGCTCGCTCGGCGCCGAGTGGGCCGGCTCCTCCGAGGGTGCGCCGCCGGAGCAGCTCGACGGCGCGATCGTCTTCGCCGCGGCCGGCGCCCTGATGCCGGCGGCGCTGCGGGCCAGCGCCAAGGGTGCCCGGGTGATCAGCGCCGGCATCCACATGAGCGAGATCCCCGCCTTCCCCTACGAGATCCTCTGGGAGGAGCGCAGCCTCGGCTCGGTCGCCAACCTGACCCGCCGCGACGGCGAGGAGTTCCTGGCCTTGGCCCCGCGGGTCCCGGTGCGGACCGAGGTCACCGCCTACGCGCTGGAGGAGGCGAACGTCGCCTTGGAGGATCTGCGGGCGGGGCGCTTCCGCGGGGCCGCGGTGCTGGTGCCCTGAGGAGCTACACCTCCAGGCGGGACTCTTCAAGGTCGAGCTCGCGCTCGACCCGCCGCATCACTTCGCCGGAGACCTCGCCGCTGTCGCGGAGGCCGACGAGGGCGCCGCGCTGGGCGGTGAACAGCTCGTGCATCAGTCGCTGGTAGGCGAGCGAGCGATCCTCGAGCCCGTCCTCGTCCTCGACCTTCCCGACTTTGATCTTCACCCGGCGGCGGCGGAACTCGAACATCGCGCGGACTCGCTCGATCGTGTCGTCGTTGGTCCAGTCCTCGGGCGCCAGCTCGTCCAGTCGCTCCAGCGCCGCGGTGACGGCGCGATAGCGCGCGAGCGCCTCCTCGTGCTCCTCGACGTCGGGACTCTCGCGCAAGCCGAGACGGCGGATCAGCCAGGGCAGCGTCAGCCCCTGGCCGACCAGGGTGAAGAGGATGACGACGAAGGTGATGAAGAGGATCAGGTCGCGGCCGGGCAACGCCGCGCCGGCGTCGGTCTCCAGCGGCAGGGCGAGCGCCGCCGCCAGGGAAACGGCTCCCCGCATCCCGGCCCAGGAGGAGATCACCCTGGCCCTGGAGCCGACCCGCCGATCACGTTGCGCCGGGCGGCGGTCGAGGGTGCGGATCAGCACCGTCGTCCCGAAGACCCAGAGGAAGCGAACGGCGACGATCGCGACGCAGGCGAGCGCTCCGTAGGCGAGCGCCGTACCGGTCGAGATCCCCGCCGCGTCGATCCCGTCGACGATCACCGGCAGCTGCAGCCCGATCAGGATGAACAGCGTCGCGTTGAGCAGGAAGACGAGGATCTCCCAGACCGAAAAGGAGCGCAGGCGGGTTTCCGCGGAGACGAGCTGCGGCGCCCGCCAGCCGAGGTAGATGCCGGCGGTGACCGCGGCGAGGACGCCGGAGGCGCCGATCTCATCGGCGCTGAGGAAGGCGGCGTAGCCGGTGAAGAGCGAGATCGTCACCTCGGTGGTCGGGTCCTCGATGCGGCTGCGGATCTCGGCGACCAGGTAGCCGACGATCAGCCCGATCGCGATCCCGCCGCTGGCGACGAGGACGAACTCGAGGCTGGCGTCGAGCAGCGAGAAGCTGCCGCCGATCGCGGCGGCCACGGCGACTTTGTAGGCGACCAGGGCGGTGGCGTCGTTGACGAGGCTCTCGCCCTCGAGCACGTTGACCAGCCGTCGCGGCGCCCCCAGCCGGCGCAGGATCGAGGTCGCGGCGACCGGGTCGGTGGGGGAGACGATCGCGCCCAGCGCGAAGGCCATCGCCCAGGGCAGGTCGAAGACGGCATGGGCGAGGCAGGCGATCGCGACCGTGGTCGCCAGCACCAGCCCGATCGAGAGCAGCGAGATCACCCGCAGATCGCTGCGCAGCGCCGGCAGGTCGGCGAAGAACGCGCCCGAGTAGAGCAGCGGCGGCAGGAAGATCAGCAGGACCAGGTCCGGCTCCAGCTCGATCTCCGGGATCCCCGGCACCAGCCCCAGTAAGAGGCCGCCGAGCACGAGCACGATCGGGTAGGGAACCGAGCACCAGTTGGCGATCGCGTTCAGCAGCGCGACCGAGACCAGCAGCGCCGCGATGAAGATCTGGATGTCGCCCACTACGGCATCCTTCTAGGCGCGCAGCGCTGTGGCGATTCGCCCGCCGGCGGCGACCAGTTCCGCGGCGGTGCCCGCCTCGTCGACCGAGTGCAGCGGCGGCGAAGGCAGATGCTCGGGCTCGAGCGCGTTCTGGCCGACGACGATCGCCAGCTCGCGTTCGTGCTCGGAGCAGCGGCGCAGGACCTCGCCGACGACCTTGCCTTCCAGGCTCTGCTCGTCGAGGCGGCCCTCGCCGGTAACGACGAGGTCGGCCCGGGCGAGGCGGCGGTCGAAGTCGAGCAGCTCGAAGATCCGCTCGGTGCCGGGCACCAGCTCGGCGCCGAAGGCGGCCCAGAGGCCGCCGCTGAGGCCGCCCGCGCAGCCGCCCATCGGCACCCCGCGGGGGTCCGCGGGAAGGGTCGCGGCAAAGGCGTCGAGCCGCTCGGAGAGGACTCGCACCGCATCGGCGTTGGCGCCCTTTTGGGGCCCGAAGACGCGGGCCGCGTCCTCGTACGGCGTGCGGACGTCGCAGAGCACGACCAGCTCGGTCCCGACCCGATCGCGACCCAGGGCTTCGATCGCGCCGCGGCCGCCGTCGACGGTGGCGCTACCGCCGGCGGCGAGGAGGACGCGCTTCGCGCCCGCCTCGATCGCGGCGGCGATCAGCTCCCCGGTACCCGCCGTGGTCGCCCGCAGCGGGTCCCGCTCGGCCGGGGCCAGCAGCCCGAACCCGGAGGCGGCCGCGGTGTCGACGACCGCCTCGGTGCCGCCGTCGAGCAAACCGAAGCGGGCGCCGATTGGCCGACCCAATGGGTCGTGGACCCGGACCTGGAATGCGCTGCCGCCGCGAGCGGCGAGGAAGGCGTCCAGCGTCCCTTCGCCGCCGTCGGCGAGCGGGCAGAGGTCGACGTCGCCGCCGCCGGCTTCGATCCCCTCACCCAGCGCCGCCGCGACCTCGACCGCGCTCAGCGTGCCCTTGAACGAGTCGGGCGCGACGAGGATCCGGGGCCGGCGGGCGGGCATCGTGGTAGAAGCATGCCGATGTCGACCTTCGCTGTCAGCACCCGTCTGCCGCGGTCGGCCCTCGACCTCCTCGAGGGGGCCGGCCAGCTGCGCTCCACCGACGCCGGGACGCTGTCCCGGGAAGATCTGCTGGAGTTGGTCGCCGGCGCCGACGTCGTCCTCACCCAACTCGGCGACCGCGTCGACGAGGAGCTGTTGGACGCCGCCGGCCCGCAGCTGCGCTGCGTCTGCAACGTCGCCGTTGGCGTCGACAACGTCGATCTCGCCGCCGCCGCCCGCCGTGGCGTCGCCGTCACCAACACGCCCGGCGTGCTCGACGATGCCACCGCCGACCTCACCCTCGGCCTGATCCTCGCCGCGACCCGGCGGCTCGGGGAGGGGGAGAGGCTGGTTCGCCGCGGTCAGGACTGGGCCTGGGCGATGGACTTCATGCTCGGCCGCGGCCTGCGCGGCAAGCGCCTCGGCGTGGTCGGACTGGGTGGGATCGGCGCCCGAGTTGCCGAGCGCGCCCGCGCCTTCGGGATGACGATCGCCTACAACAACCGCGGCGAGGCCCCCGCCACGGTGACGGGACCCCTGGGGGCGGAGCGGCTGGAGCTGGAGGAGCTGCTGGCGAGCGCGGACGTGGTCACCCTGCACTGCCCGCTGACCGCGCAGACCCGCCACCTGATCGGCGCCGCCGAGCTGGCGGCGATGAAGCCCACCGCGACGCTGGTCAACACCGCCCGCGGGCCGGTCGTCGACGAAGAGGCGCTGGTCGCGGGGCTGCGGGAGGGCGAGATCGCCGCCGCCGGTCTCGACGTCTTCGAGCAGGAGCCGCGGGTGCACCCTGGCCTGCTCGAGCTCGAGAACGTCGTCCTCGTCCCGCACCTCGGCTCGGCGACGATCGAGACGCGCACGGCGATGGCGGAGCTGGCGGCCCGCAACGCGCTGGCGGCGGTGCGGGGCGAGCCGCTGCTGACCCCGGTCGGCTGATCCCGCTACCCCGTCGGTTCCAGCCCGATCAGGTCGAAATACCCGATCAGGAATAGGCGCTTGCCGTCGGAGACGACCGGGGTGTAGCCGGCCTGCTCGAGCTCGAAGGTTTTCTTGTGGTTGAGGGCGTCGATCCCGATCGTCCTGTCGGCTTCGAAGCTGGAGGTGTAGACGGTGTGGCCGATCACCGTCGCCGTGCCCGGGATCGGGCCGCCGACGTCGTATTTCCAGCGCGGCTTGCCGGTCTTCGCGTCGAGCGCGTAGAGGATCCCGTTTTCGGAGCCGATGTAGACGGTTGGCGGGGTGCCGGGCACGGCGGCGGTCGCGGGCGAGCCGTAGACCTGGCCGCCGGTCGCGAAGGACCAGGCGATCTTGCCGCTCTTCTCGTCGAAGGCGAAGACGGTGCCGTCGTCGCGGGCGGCGTAGACGTTGCCGAAGGCGATCGCCGGGGAGGAGAAGAAGCCGCCCCGCCCAAACGGAGGCTGGGTGGTCGTGTTGCTGCGCCAGACCGGCTTGCCGCTACTGGCTTCGAGCGCGAACATCGATCCCTGGTAATCGGCGACAAAGACGTTGTCGTCGTGGTAGCTGGGGCTCGCTTTGGTCGCCCCGGGCGCGTTGAACTTCCAGCGGGTCTTCCCATCGTCGGTCCGCAGCGCCACCACGTCGGTGGTGTCGGTGCCGAGGTAGAGCGTGTCGTTGACCGCCATCGGCGAGGATTCGAGGTGGGCGTCGAGCTTGCGGACCCAGGCCTCCTTGCCGGTCGCCACGTCGCCGGCGGCGACGTAGCCGTCGAGGAAGGCGCCGAAGACGCGACCCTCGTAGTAGACCGGCGCGGTGACGTCAATCGGCTTGCCTTTGTCGCTGGGGTGGAGCTTCAGTTCCCAGAGGACCTTGCGATCGCTCAAGCGCACCGCCTTGCCGTTGCCGTACTTGTTGATCACGTAGGCGATTCCGTCGTTGATCGCGGGTGGGAACTCGATCAGCGCGTGCGTATTGATCGACCACGCCTGCCGCAGCGGCGGGTCGAGCGCCTGCCTGTCTGCGGGGAGGTAGTGCGTGCGTTCCGGCACGCGACCGAAATAGGGCCAGTCGACGAGGCCGGTCTGCGCGGAGCCGCCACCGCCCGCACCGCCCCCGGCGCCCGCACCCGACGGGACGCCCTCCTCGTCAGAACCGCCGCACCCGGCAGGGACCAGCGCGAAGACCGCCAGGAGCAGTGCGGCAAGGAGCGATGAGTGACTGCGAGCAGTGAGGTGCATCCCTGGGATCCAGATCGGCAGAACCGGCCCGCACCCGAATCAGACCGCCCCAAGCTGGACGCCTGGAGGAGAGCGGCGGACGAGAATCGAACTCGCGTCATCAGCTTGGAAGGCTGAGGCTCTACCGTTGAGCTACCGCCGCGCGCAGAGGGAAGCCTAGCCACCCGCTCGCGTATTCGTAAGATGCAGATCCCCACGGGGAGTGGCGCAGTCTGGTAGCGCACTCGGCTGGGGGCCGAGCGGTCGCAGGTTCAAATCCTGTCTCCCCGATGCAATCGCCATGATTCAGGGCCGACCCTGGCGAGCGGAGCGCGCTAGATGTTCCGCACGCGCCGCCCGATCTGGTCGTCCTGCGGATATCCCGCTATGTCCCAGAAGAGTCCCACCTCGTCGTCGCCGTATGCGACGAGCGCGGTGATTCGGCGGGCGCCCTGACTGCGCAGGTACTCCTCGCCGGCTCGGATCAGTCGCAGGCCGATGCCTTGGCGGCGGCAGTCGGCTCGTACCGTCAAGCGATACATGTTGCCCCTCCAGCCGTCCCACCCGGCGATCAGGACGCCGACGACCTCCCCCTCTCGCTCGGCCAGCAAAAGCGCGGAAGGACCGCCGATCAGGCGTTCGAGGTCCTCGATTCGGTCGGGCGTGCTGGCGTGTTCGCTCCTCGCCTCCTCCCAGAGGCTCAAGACCGCGGGCAGGTCCTGCTCGCGGCATCGACGTATCTGGGCTTGACGAGGGGACATCGCCGCAGGATAGATCGGACCTGGTTCTCACCCCGATACCCTGCCCGGCGCCCATCTGCAGCTTTCCTTGCTTATTAGGGAATAGCTAATTTCCTGGTTTTATTAGCTATCCTCTAATGGTTATGGCGGAGCTGGAAAAACTGCATGGACCCGTCTACACCCTGATCGGCGACATCGTCGAGTCACGGCGTGCCGATGATCGCCCGGCGCTCCAGAAACAGCTCCGGGCAATGCTCCAGCGGATGAACAAGGAGCTGAAGCCGGCGCTGCGCCTCGAACCGACGATCGGGGACGAGTTCCAAGGGGGGTTCGAGAGCATCGCCGAAGCGGTTCGGGCGAGCATGGTCATCCGGCTGGAGTTCTTCGAACGCGCCGACGCCGACACGAGGTTCGGACTCGGCCACGGATCGATCACGGTCTTCGCGGCGCGCAAGCCCGTTTCCCAGGACGGCCCCGGCTGGTGGACGGCGCGGCGCGCGATCGACGTCGCGAAGGAAATGGCGGAGGTCAGCTCGACCTCCTTCGTCCGCACCTGTTTCGAGCCAGACCCAAGCAACAGCGAAGCCGAGCTCGCGGAGGCCGCCTCGTTGAACGCTTTCCTGCTCTGCCGCGACGCGATGATCGATCGGATGAACGCCCAGAGCCGCCGGCGCCTCAACGGCCTGACGCGAGGGTGGTCGCAGTCGCGAATCGCCGCGGCCGAGGGGACGACCCAAAGCGCCATCTCGCAGAACCTGGCGCGCAGCGGCGCCTACGCCGTCCACATCGCTCAGGCCCGCCTCGAAGACGGCTCCCGGTGATCCTGCCGGCCCTCGCCCTGCTCGCCTTCGGAGTCGGCGACCTCCTGAGGCTGCTGCCGGTGAAGTCGGAGAGGGCACGGCGTCGTACCTCGATCGCGATCGCCGGCGCCCTTCTCGCAACCTGGGGCACGGCGCGACTGAGCGGCATGGACTGGTGCTCGGTCGCGCTGACGACGATCGTCGCCCTGCCGGCCGTCGCCTGGCTCGCGGTCGACTGGAGGCCCGGTACCCAGCGAAAGTACGTTTGGGCGCTCGTGTTTCCAATCGCCGCGCTGGTGGGAACCGTCGCCGCGAGTGGATCGGCGAGGCCGGTCGGGGGGTCGCTGCGGGACTGGTACGAAAACCTCCCCCTCTCCTTCGCCGAGCCGGGCCTGGTCCCCGCGGATCAGTTCGTCCTCGGCGTGGGGGCGTTTCTCTTCCTGCTCGCGACGAGCAACCGGATAGTCGGGCTCGTGCTTGCCGCGGCCAAGGAAGACAGCGAGGAAGACGGGAAGCCGGAACCGCTCAAAGGAGGGCGGTTCCTCGGCCCGATGGAGCGCTTGATCGTCGCCGCCTCGATCGTTTCCGGCGACCTCGCCGGAGCTGGCTTCGTGATTGCGGCAAAGGGGCTGCTCCGCTTCCCCGAGATCAGCCGCAAGCACAATGGAGCCAAGATCGACTGGCTCACCGAGTACTTCCTCGTCGGCACGTTCACCAGCGTCATCATCGCCGCGGCGCTCGCGCTCCTGCTATTAGCTGCTTCCTAATATCTAGAACTTATTAGGGATTACCTAATGATGCCTGCCCGGGGCGATCAATACCCGGACGGCGAGTCAGCGCAGCTCGTCGAGCGAGGCGACCTCGAGGTCGAACGGCTCGTCGGCCGCGCGCCGGCGCCGGTACGGGGAGACGATCACGCGGTGGGTTTCCCCGCAGGCGCAGGGGACCTGGATCGGGCTGGTGTCGGCGGCCGGGTCGGTGTCGACTTTGAGGCGTCGGAGCTCGCCAGCCGTTTTGCAGCCGAAGGAGATCACCCAGCCGTAGTCGACCGGTTCGCTGCCTTTTTTCGTTCGGCGGGGTTGGGGCATGCATACATCCTCTCTGCTTGGGAGCCGCGGCGCCATCCGGGTAGGTCTTAGGATTCGATCGTGCCCATTCCCGACGGCAATCGCATGTTCATCGGCGACGGCGGGCTGGAGACGGTGATGATCTTCCGCGAAGGGCTCGAGCTGCCCGAATTCGCCTCCTTCACCTTGCTCCGCGAGCCGCAGGGAAGGGCTGCTCTGCGGCGCTACTACGAGGGCTTCCTCGAGATCGCCGCCGCCCACGGCACCGGCTTCGCCTTCGACACGCCGACCTGGCGCGCCAGCGAGGGCTGGGGGCGAAACCTCGGCCTCTCGGCGCGGGAGATCGGCGACGTCAACCGCGAAGCGGTCGCCTTCGCGGAGGAGGTCCGCGCCGGGGCGGAGCCGGAGACCCCGATCGCGATCTGCGGCACGCTCGGCCCCGAGAGCGACGCCTACCACCCCGACCACATGCTCACGCCGGAGCAGGCCGAGCGCTACCACTCCGCACAGGTCGGGGTCTTCGCCGCCGAGGGCGTGGACATGATCAGTGCCTACACGCTGACCTATGCCGAGGAGGCGATCGGGATCGTTCGTGCGGCCAGCGCCGCCGGCCTCCCGGTATCGGTCTCCTTCACCGTCGAGACGGACGGCCGCCTGCCGAGCGAAGAGCCGCTGCGGGAGGCGATCGAGCGGGTCGACGCCGAGACGAACGCGGCCGCGCTTTACCTGATGATCAACTGCGCGCACCCGACCCACTTCGCCGCCGAGCTCGAGGCGGGCGGCACCTGGCTCGAGCGGATCGGCGGCATCCGCGCCAACGCCTCGCGGATGAGCCACGCCGAGCTCGACGAAGCCGAGCAGCTCGACGACGGCAACCCCCAGGAGCTCGGCGGCGAATACGCCGGCCTCGAGCCGCGGCTGCCGAATCTGCGCGTGCTGGGCGGCTGTTGCGGCACCGACCAACGCCACGTCGCCAGCATCTGCGAGAGCTGCCTCGGCAGCTAGCCGCTCTCTACCTCCGCAAGACGCTGGCCAAGCGTCCGGCCGACCGGAATGCCGTCGCCGCCGATCGCATCGCCAGGCGGCTGCGGGCAATGAGGGCGACGAGACGGGCGCGGCGGCTCAGCTCCCGAGCGGGCAAGCCGAGGCCCCTGGCCTCGCTCGCCAGGGCCTCGCAGTGCTCGTATTCCCCCCGCTGCATGCGGCCGGCGGCGCTGGAGAGCAGGGCCTCGGCGAAGAGCGCGCAGCGGAGTTTCTCCTCGTCGGAGCCGGCGGCGAAGCGGAACTGACGCCAGAGCGCGACCTCGTGGTCGCGGAAGGAGAGGTCGCCGGAGAGCTGGTTGTGGTTGGTCCGGTAGACCATCAGCGGCTCGTCGATGTAGTGGAAGGGCCAGCCGGCCTGCGCGGCTTTGACGTGCATCGCCATGTCGGCGGTGTGCAGGTCGGGGACCGGCAGAACCTCGTTCCAGACGTTGCGGCGCATCAGCGTCGCGCAGATCGCGACCGGCTTTTGGCGCAGCAGCGTCGGCAGGAATGCCGTGTAGGTGCCTTCGCGGAGCAGGGACTCGCGCGAGGTGACCCGCTTGCCGTCGTCGAAGAAGTGGTTGGTGAAGACGACCCCGACCTTGTCGTCGATCTCGAAGGCGGCGAGGCAGCGCTCCAGGTAAGGAGGCAGGAGACGGTCGTCGTCCATCAGCAAGCCGATGTAGCGGCCGCGGGCGAGCGAGACCGCGCGCTCCCAGTTCGCCGCCATCCCCAGGCGCTCCGGGTTCCAGTAATAGCGCAGGCGGTCGTCGTCGATCTCCGCCGTCAGATCCTGGTCGCGGTCGGAGTCGTCGCTGACGACGACCTCGAGGTCGGTCACCGTCTGGCCGAGTGCGCTCGCCACGGCTGCCCGCAGTTCCTCGGGGCGGTTGCAGGCGGGGACGCAGATCGAGACTTCGGGGGTCTCGACGGTCTTGTTGACGGTGGCGATCAGACATGTTCCCAATCCAGCTTGGTGAGCCTGCCTTGAAACCCCCACCTGGGGGGAGCCAACCCGCCTTTCAGCGTGCGGGGGCGGCGATCGTCGCCGAGAGCTGGGGTGGGCTGGAGATCGTTTGCAGAACGACGCAGTAGCGCTCGGTCAGCTTCAAGAGCGTCGCCAGTTCCTCATCGCCGGCGTCGGTCTCGAGCTCGAAGCTGAGCCGGATCGCACGGAAGCCGACCGGCGCTCCGCGGTCGACGGCGAGGGTGCCGCGGAAGTCGAGGTCGCCGTCGGCGCGGATCGTCCCTGACTCGACCGCGATCCCCAGCGAGGTCGCCACCGCGCGCAGGGTCACCCCGGCACAGGCGGCCAGCGCCTCCAACAGCATGTCGCCCGAGCAGAGCTGCGAGCCGTCGCCGCCGGAAGCGGGATGCAGGCCCGCCTCGGCGATCGCCCGCCCGGTGTTCACCGAGCAGGAGACCCCTTCGCCGAGGGTCCCGGTCGCCGAGAGCGTCACCACCGCCGCCTCTGGCTCGGACTCGTATCGCTCCTTCAACGGAGCCTGAATCGCTCGTAGCTGATTTCGTTCCATGCTCTACATAGTGGGCTAGCCGACGAGGAAGCGGGTCGGGACGAAGTTCTGGGTCTCCGGCGGCGGTCGCTCGTAGGAGCGCCGTTGGCGCGGCGGCAGCTTGATCTTCTCCCGGTGCACCGGCTCGTATGGCACCTGCTCGAGCAGGTGGCTGATCAGGTTGAGGCGGGCCGTGCGCTTGTCGTCGGCCTCGACCACCCACCAAGGAGACTCCTTGGTGTCGGTGTAGGCGAACATCTCGTCCTTGGCCTCGGCGTAGTCGACCCAGCGGGCCCGCGCCTCGAGGTCCATCGGGCTCAGCTTCCACTGCTTGTCGGGGTTCTCGATCCGCGCCTTGAAGCGGCGCTCCTGCTCCTCGTCGGAGACCGAGAGCCAGTACTTGACGAGGACCAGGCCCGAGCGCATCAACATCCGCTCGAAATGAGGGGTCGAGCGCATGAACTCCTCGTACTCGGCTTCGGTGCAGAAGCCCATCACTTTCTCGACCCCGGCGCGGTTGTACCAACTGCGGTCGAAGAGGACGATCTCGCCCGCGGCCGGCAGCTGGGCGACGTAGCGCTGGAAGTACCACTGGGTTTTCTCGCGATCGGTTGGGGTGGCGAGCGCAACCGTCCGCACCACCCGCGGGTTGGTCTTTTCGGTGATCCGCTTGATCACCCCACCCTTGCCGGCGGTGTCGCGTCCCTCGAAGACGACGACGACCTTCAGGCCCTCGCTCAGGACCCATTCCTGCAGTTTCACCAACTCGGTCTGCAGGCGCCCCAGCTCCTTTTCGTACCCCTTCTTGGAGAGCTCGATCGGCGCTTCGTCGTCCGCCATCGATCGAGGTTACGGCGAAATGGCGCGGGCGTGGGTGACGGCGGCCAGCACCACCAGCACGGCCGCCGCGGCGAGCGCCAGCGTCAGGCTCGCCTTCAGCAGCAGAGCGCCGCAGATCGCACCGGCGAGGATCGCGAGCAAGGCGGCCGCGCGCGTCTCCAGCTCGTTCGGCGAGGCGTGGGTCAGCGGCGTGTGGGAGGCGAACGCGGTCAGCGTCAGGTTGAGCACGGTCGTCGCCAGGTTTGGGTCGCCGACCCGCCGCGCGATCGTGTTCCGCAACCCCATTGCCGTGGCGAGAACGGCGATCAGCAGATATGCGGCGAAGGCGCCGGGCTCGACCGCCGCGACCGCCGCCACCAGCGTCGCCAGCCCGAGCAGGCCGATCTCGATCGGGCCGGCGAGGGAGCCGGGATGGCCCGGCCCGACAGGGCGGACGAAGGACGCCGCCGCGGCGGCGCCGAGGAGGAACCCGACCAGGCTGACCAGCGGCCCCGTCACCGCGGCACCGGCCGAACCGGCGAAGCCGATCCCGAGGAAGATCACGTTGCCGGTCTGCATCGCGACGAAGACCTGGCCGAGGGCGATGAAGCAGACCGCGTCGAGGATGCCGGTGACGAAGGTGAGGATCAGCAGCGTGCGCGTCAGTCCGTCCCACATGGGGACTGATTTGATCTAGGATGCCCGCTTCCTCCGCGGCAGTCGCGTGGGAGCCTCGATGAAGCAGCTCTACGCCACCCTCGTCCTTGTCCTGGCCCTCGGCCTGCTCGTCGCCGGCTGCGGCGGCTCCGACGACGACTCGAGCTCGGACACCGGCGCCACCGCCGACGCCTGCGAGCCCGGCAACCTGCCGACCGAGACCGCCGGCGTGCTCACCGTCGCCACCGACAAACCGGCCTTCCCGCCCTACTTCGAAGACGACGACCCGACCAACGGCGAAGGCTTCGAGAGCGCCGTCGCGTACGCGATCGCCGAACAGCTCGGCTACCCCGCCGCGAAAGTGAAATGGACGGTCGAGCCGTTCAACTCCTCCTACGCGCCCGGCCCCAAGGACTTCGACTTCGACGTCAACCAGATCTCGATCTCGCCGGTGCGCGAAAAAGCCGTCGACTTCTCGGCGCCCTACTACACGGCCAACCAGGCGGTGCTGGCGTTGAAGGACTCCGAGGCGGCGAAGGCGACCACGCTGGCGGAGCTCGAGGACGTCCAGTTCGGCGTCCAGATCGGCACCACCAGCCTCTCGGCAACCGAAGAAGTGATCGTCCCCAGCTCCAAACCGGAAGTCTTCAACAACTCCACCGACGTCGTCACGGCGCTCAAAAACGGCCAGATCGACGCGATCGTCGTCGACCTCCCGACCGCGCTCTACCTGACCGCGGTGGAAGTGCCCGAGGCGACCGTCACCGGCCAGTTCAGCGATCCCGAAGGCGACGAGTGGGGCGCCCTGCTCGCCAAGGACTCGCCGCTCACCACTTGCGTCTCCGGAGCGGTCGAAGAGCTCGAATCCTCGGGTGAGCTGGACAAGCTCAACACCAAGTGGATGAGCCAAGCCGCCGGCGCTCCCGTTCTCGAATAGGGCAGAAGCCGCACTCGGAGGCGGGTTGGCGACTTCCTCACGCACGTGAGTGAGTAAGTCGCCACGCCCCGAAGCCGTCCCCGGGCGCGGTCAGAATCGCGGCTGGATTGTCCGACTCCGCCGTCATCAGCGATCGCCGTCTGGAACGCGAGGCGGCGAAGCGGCGCCAAGAGCGGCGTTCGCAGGGGATCGCGGCGGCCTCGACGGTCATCGTCCTCGGCGGCCTCGCCGCCTGGATCCTGACCAGCCCCGGCTGGCCCGAAGTCCGCGAGCTGTTCTTCAACTGGGAGGTCTTCAAGGAAGCCTTCCCCGAAGTCCTCGAGGGCTTCTGGCTCGACGTCAAGCTGTTCGTGATCGTCGAGATCGCGGTGCTGGCGGTCGGGCTGGGGATCGCCCTGATCCGCACCAGTCGCGGCGCCGCGCTCTTTCCCCTGCGGCTGCTCTCCGCGGTCTGGGTCGACGTCTTCCGCGGCATCCCGACGATCCTGCTCGTCTACCTGGTCGGCTTCGGGGTCCCGGCGCTGCAGCTGAGCGGGCTCCCCACCGACCCGGTGGTGCTGGGCGGGATCGCCCTGGGTCTCTCCTACAGCGCCTACGTCGCCGAGGTCTACCGCGCCGGCATCCGCTCCGTCCACCGCGGCCAGCGCGACGCGGCGCTGGCAGTGGGCCTGACCGAGGCGCAGACGATGCGCCACGTGATCCTGCCGCAGGCGGTGCGGCTGCTGCCGCCGCCGCTGCTCAACGATTTCGTCGCCCTGCAGAAGGACGTCGCGCTGGTCTCGATCCTCGGCCCGCTCGAGGCCTTCCGGATCGCCCAGATCTTCCAGGGCCAGAACTTCAACTACACGCCGCTGATCGCCGCGGCGCTGCTCTACCTGGCGGTGACGGTGCCGCTGGCCCGCGTCGTCGACCGCATGGGCGGAGCCCACGGGGAGGTGCGGTAGCGGTGGCGGCGCCGGTGCTCGAGGTGCGCGGCGTCACCAAGTCCTTCGGCGAGCGCGAGGTCCTGCGCGGGGTCGACCTGACCGTGACCGAGCACGAGGCGATCGCGTTGATCGGCGCCTCCGGCTCGGGCAAGTCGACCCTGCTGCGCTGCATCGACCTGCTCGAGGAGATCGACGACGGCGACGTCCTCCTCGACGGCGAGGTGATCACCGACCCCTCCGTCGACCCGGTCGCGGTTCGACGACGGCTCGGCCTCGTCTTCCAGGCCTACAACCTCTTCCCGCACCTGACGGCGCTGGAGAACGTGGTGCTGGGGGAGACCCGGGCGCACGGCATCTCCCGCGCCGAGGCCGAGGAGCGCGGCCGCGCCCTGTTGGCCCGCTTCGGCCTCGCCGGCCGCGAGCACGACCGTCCCGACAACCTTTCCGGCGGCCAGCAGCAGCGGGTCGCGATCGCCCGCGCCTTCTCCGGGCGGCCGCGGGCGCTGCTGCTCGACGAGGTAACCAGCGCGCTGGACCCGGAGCTGGTCGGGGAGGTGCTGGCTGCGGTTCGCGACCTCAAGGGCGAGGGGCTGACGATGGTGATCGCCACCCACGAGATGAGTTTCGCCCGCGAGGTCGCCGACGAAGTCGCCTTCCTGCACGAAGGGAAGATCGTCGAGTCGGGGCCCCCCGCAAGAGTCCTTGGCGAGCCCGAACGCCCGGAGACCCGCCGCTTCCTCAGTCGCCTCCTCGAGGCTGGTCGAATCTGAAAGTTTGAGCGGTCGACGGCGCGGGCACGGGTAGGCGATGGCCAACCTGGTGCTAGGACCGCTGCTGCGCTACGTCAGCGAAACCGAGGCGACCGTCTGGGTCGAGACCGACGAACCCTGCGAGGTCGAGATCCTCGGCAGCCGCGAGCCGACTTTCAGCGTCGAGGAGCAGCACTACGCGCTGGTCCGAATCGAGGACCTGGAGCCGGGGAGCTTCAACGAGTACGAGGTCGCCCTCGACGGCGAGCGCCGCTGGCCCGAACCCGATTCCGAGCTGCCGCCGAGCGCCATTCGCACGCTGGGGCGCGACGCACCGCTCGATATCTGCTTCGGCTCCTGTCGAGTGGCGCTGCCGCACGTCGAGCCCTACGTCCACAGCAAGGACCGCCACGAAGACGGCCGCGAGTTCGACGCGCTGCGGGTGCTGGCCGCGGAGATGCTGCGCGGCGAGCACAGCGAGTGGCCGGAGTTGCTGTTCCTGCTCGGCGACCAGGTCTACGTCGACGAGGGCTCGCCGCGGGCGCGCGAAAAGATTCGGGAACGGCGTGGGACCGCAACTCCGCCCGGCGAGGAGGTGACCGACTACACCGAGTACTCGTGGCTCTACGAAGAGTCGTGGAGCGAGCCGCTGATTCGCTGGCTCTTCTCGACCGTCTCGGTCTCGATGATCTGGGACGACCACGACGTCAGTGACGACTGGAACATCTCCCACTCCTGGCTGCAGGAGATCCGCGAAACGTCATGGTGGCACCGGCGCGCGACCGCCGGGGCGATGACCTACTGGGTCTACCAGCACCTCGGCAACCTCTCGCCGCGCCACCTCGACGAAAACGAGCTCTACCGGGAGGTGCGCGGGAACCGCGAGGCGACGGCGCCGCTGCGCGAGTTCGCCGAGCACGCCCACCTGGTCGGCTCCGGGACCCGCTGGAGCTTTTGCCGCGACTTCGGCAACAGCCGCGCGATCTTCCTCGACTCGCGGGCGGGGAGGGTGCTGGAGCCCGACCGGCGGGCGATGGTCGACGACGAGGAGTGGGAGTGGCTCGTCGAGCACGCCAGCGGCGACTTCGACCATCTGCTGATCGCGACCACGATCCCGTTCCTGCTCTCACCCGGCTTCCATCACCTCGAGGCCTGGAGCGAGCGGGTCTGCGACGGCGCCTGGGGTGGCCTCGTCGCAAAGGCCGCAGAGAAGCTGCGGCGCGGCGTCGACTTCGACCACTGGGCCTCCTTCGGAGAGTCCTTTGCCCGCCTGCGCGACCTGATCCAGGACGTCGGCTCGGGCGGCCGCGGTAAGCCACCGGCTTCGATCGTCGTCCTCTCCGGCGACGTTCACCACGCCTACCTGGCGGAGATCGGCTTCGAACCCGGCTCCGAGGTCGAGAGCGCCGCCTACCAGGCGGTCTGCTCGCCCTACCGCAACCCGCTCGACGAGAAAGAGCGGCGGGTGATCAAGGCGGGCTTTTCGCGTCCCTTCACCGCGCTGACGCGAGCGCTGGGCCGCGCCGCCGGCGCCCCCGACCCGGGCCTCCGCTGGCGCCTGACCGACGGCCCGTTCTTCGACAACCAGGTGGCGACGCTCCGCCTCGACGGTCGCCGGGCGCAGATGAAGCTCGACAAGACGGTCCCCGGCGAGGACGAGGAGCGCCGACTCGACTGCGTCTTCGAACGCCGCCTCGCCTGATTCCACCCTGCAAGTCTGCTCGTTTACTCAGAAGATTTGACGCAGCGGCTTTCAGGGTGTTATGGTCGCGGCCGGATCGACCAATCAGAATTCTTGATCGGAAGACCCTCATAGCCCGCACCAATGCCTTAATCGGTTAAAGGGCCGGATTTGTAAGCCGGAGATCCGGGTTCGAGCCCCGGTTGGTGCATTCGCAAACGGGAGAACCGGGAACGGGGCCATGGGGGAAAACCTTTTCGACAGTCTGGACGTGATCGCGGGACGCGGCGACGGCCACGTGCACTGGGCGGCGCGGGCGCCCTTCCGACCTGAGGCGAGCTTCGACCTGATGCTGGTCCCGCGGGTGCCCGACTGGTGGGACCACGACGATTCCCGCGCCGCGCTCGAGCAGATCGAAGGCCAGGACTGGGTCGACAGCGTCGACCAGAGCGGCGACGCGGTGCGTCTGCGACTTACGGACGAGTGGGTGGCGCAGACGGGCGCGGCGCTGGAGGCGGGACTGGGAGAGGCCGCGGACGCGGACCTCGCCGCCGGCCAGCGCTACGCCGTCTACTTCTGGGGTGCCAACACCACGAAGGCGCTGCACATCGGCCATCTCCGCAATCTGGCGATCGGCAACGCGATCGGCGGCACCCTCGCCCAGGCCGGCGCCCGGGTCGAGCACCGCAGCCTGATCTGCGACGTCGGCCGCAGCATGGGCGAGGCGATGGCGGGGATCGTCAACAGTGGCCGCGACCAGCAGGTCTGGCCCGACGGCGACGAGAAGAGCGACCATTTCGTTGGCTACTGCTACGCCGACTACGTGAAGTCGGGACGCGCAGCGAACGGCGCCGAGGAGGACGGTGCTGAGGACTCCGTTGCGCGTGAGGCGTCGCTCTACGACGACAAAGCTGACGAGCTGATGATGAGCGTCCTCGCCGGCGATCAGGGGGCGCTGGAACTGTGGTCGAAGACCCGCGCCTGGGTGATCTCGGGCCAGCGCAAGACCCTGGCCCGGCTCGGCGTCGCCTTCGACAAGGTGATCTTCGAGTCCGACTTCCTGCCCGAGGTCGCCGAACTGACCAACCAGGGACTGAGCGATGGGACGTTGCGCCGGCGCGACGACGGCATGGTCATGTACGCGACCGAGCGTGAGGAGCTGGAAGAGATGCCGCTGGTCCGCGCCGACGGGCTGCCGACCCAGCACATGCGAGCGCTGGCCTACTGGGCGGCCGGGCCGGAGCTCGACGACGTCACCTCGCTGCAGGTCTGCGGGACCGAGTGGGTCGCCCACGTCACCTGCCGCCGCCAGCTGATGGACGCGCTCGGGGTCGCCAAGGGGAATGGCAACGCCAGCGCCAAGGGCGGTGGCTTCCCGACCCACGACGTCTTCCACGGGATGGTCGCCCGCCAGAAGCGGGCGATCACGTCGAGCGAGGAGGGGGCGCTGCTGATCGACGACCTGGTCGAGTGGCTGGAGGAGCAACTGGAGGCCGACCCCGAGCGCGGTGCCGTCCGCGCCGACCACCCGCACCCCGACCGGGTCGCGGCCGAGGTGGCGCTCGGGTACTTCCTGCTCCAGCAGACCTCCAAACGAGTCGAGTTCGAGCCGCCGAAGCTGCTCGACGACGACCGCAGCCTCGGCTGGGATCTGGTCCGCGCCCAGGCGCACCGTGGCGGCACCGCCACGATCGCCGGGCCGCCCGCCGCCGACCTCGCCTACCGCTTCGCGGTGGTGCAGTCGCAGATGTACAGGCTGCACCTGCGCAGCGCCGTCGAGGAGCTCGACGTCGTCCCGCTCGCCCGCTACCTCTCGCACTTCGCCCGCTGGTACCGCGAGGACGAGCGCTCGCCCGAGGTCGAGCGGGTCGTGCAGGCGGTGCTCGACCGCGGCGCCCGCGGGCTCGGGCTGGAGGGAGCGGGATGAGAACGCTGCTGGTCGACAACCACGACTCCTACACCTACAACGTCTTCCACCTGCTCGCCGCGGCTTCGGGTGAGGAGCCGGTCGTCGTCAACAACGACGCCGTCTCCTGGCGGGTGCTCTCGCGCTCGGACTTCGATGCCTTCGTGCTCTCACCGGGCCCCGGTCGGCCGGAACGCTGGCATGACTTCGGCGTCTGCCGGGACATCCTCACCTACAGCGAGGTGCCCGTCTTCGGTATCTGCCTCGGCCACCAGGGGCTCGGCAATCTGCTCGAGGGCGGCGTCCACGTCGCCCCGGAAGCGATGCACGGTCGGCTCAGCCGGGTGCGGCACAGCGGCACTGGCCTCTTCGAGGGCGTGCCCCAGGACTTCTCGGTGGTTCGCTACCACTCGCTGGCGATCACCAGGTCGATCGGGCCCGAGGGCCAGGAGACCGCCTGGGCCGACGACGGCGTGGTGATGGGGATCGAGCACAGCGTGCGGCCGATGTGGGGTGTCCAGTTCCACCCCGAGTCGGTGGCCACCGAGCACGGCCGCAGGATCGCCGAAAACTTCTACGCGATGGCCGAGCGCCACGGCGCCAGCCGCAAGCCGCCGCGCCGCCACGACTCGAGCGGCGCCAGAGCCGACGCTTCGGGTCCCTCGGCGCCGGTGCTGGAGCCGCGCGAGGGCGGGCTGCGGCTGCACTGGCGCGAGCTCGATGGGGAGGCGCCGACGGAGCAGCTCTACGAACGGCTCTTCGGCGGCGCCGACAACGCCTTCTGGCTCGACAGCGCCGACGCCCCCACCTGGCTCGCCCAGTGCTCCTACCTCGGGACCAGCGCCGGCCCCGGCGGCTGCCTGCTCGAATACGACGTCGACGCCGGCGAGATCGCGGTCGAGCGCGACGGGGCGAGGACGGTCCAGCAACAGTCGATCTTCGACTTCCTCGACAAGGAGCTGGCCTTGAACGAGGTCGAGCCGCCGGCCGCGGTCAGCCGCGGCCTGATCGGCGGCTTCGTCGGCTACCTCGGTTACGAGTGCAAGGCCGACTGCGGTGCCCGCAACCTACACAGCTCCGACCTGCCCGACGCTGCCTTCATGCTCGCCAACCGGGTCCTCGCGGTCGACCACGCCAACGGCCGCAGCTACCTGTTCGCGCTCGGCCCGGCCGGGGATGAGGAGGCCGAGCGTTGGCTGGCCGACGCGGAGGAGATCGTCGCCGCGGCGATCGCCGATCCGCCGCCGCTGGCGCCGCTGAGCGCACCCCCGGATCCCGACGGCCACGTCAGCTTCCGCTGTGGCCGCGGCCGCGAGCGCTACCTCGCCGACATCCTCCGTTCGCAGGCCGAACTCGCGGCGGGCGAGTCCTACGAGGTCTGCCTCACCGACCAGATCTCGACCGACGCCAGCCCCGAGCCCTTCGCGCTCTACCGTCAGCTGCGCCGCACCAACCCGGCACCGTTCGCCGCTTTTCTGCGCTTCGGCGAGCGGGCGATCGTCAGCTCCTCGCCCGAGCGCTTCCTCTCGGTCGATCGTCAGCGCCAGGTCCAGGCGCGGCCGATCAAGGGGACGATCTCCCGCCACGAGGACCCGGCCGAGGACGCCGCCCGTCGCGCCTTCCTCGGCGCAGACGAGAAGACCAAGGCCGAGCACCTGATGATCGTCGACCTGCTGCGCAACGACCTCGGCAGGGTCTGCGACGTCGGCAGCGTCAGCGTCCCCGACCTGATGGTGGTCGAGCCCTACGCGACCGTCCACCAGGTCGTCTCGACGATCGTCGGCAGGCTGGAAGAGCACCGCAGCGCGGCCGAGTGCGTGCGCGCCTGCTTCCCCGGCGGCTCGATGACCGGCGCGCCGAAGGAGCGCACGATGGAGATCATCGACGACCTCGAGGCCGAGGCTCGCGGCGTCTACTCGGGCGCGATCGGCTACTTCGGCCTCGACGGCAGCACCGACCTCAGCATCGTCATTCGCACGATCGTGATGCGGCCGGGGCGGACGACGATCGGCGCCGGCGGCGCGATCGTGATGCAGTCCGACCCGGAGGAGGAGTTCGACGAGATCCTGCTCAAGGCAAGGGCGCCGATGGCGGCGATCGCCGAAGCGGTAACCGGCCGTGGCGAGCAGGACGAGGCCTGGAGCGTCGAGCTGGAGCCAGCGGCAAGGCAGGCAGGGGCGGCGTGAGCGACCCGACGGCGACCACGCCCGGCACCGCGCCGGGGAGCTCGGACTGGCAGGTGCGCGGGGCGGGGGCCGGCGATGTTGGCGCCGCGGCGGCAGCGGTTGAGTCGCTGTTGTCGGAGCTGGGTGGGCGGCGGCCGCCCCGTCCCGCGCTCGAAGCCGAGGTACGGGCGCTGATCGAGGATCCGAGCCAGGGTGAGGTGCTGGTCGCCGACGCCGCCGGGGAGATCGTCGGCGTGCTGGCGGCGAGCTGGCTGCGGGCGATCCACGTGCCGGGGCGCTACGTCGTCGTCGAGGACCTCTGGGTCGATCCGGCCTGGCGCAGCAGCGGGGTCGGAGCGGCGCTGGTCGAGGCGCTCGCTCGGACCGCCGAGGAGCAGGGGGCGGCACGGCTGGAGGTTGGTCTGCCCCGCGAGACCTTCGCGGCGATCGCCAAGACCGAGGCCTTCTACCGCGCCAACGGTTTCGAGCACCTCGGCCCGCGGATGCGGCGGCTGCTGGGATGACGGAGCTGCTGATGGTCGAGCAGCGGCGTGGCAGCGACGACGCCGCCCCCTGGGTTCGCGAAGGCGAGCCAGCGGCTGCCCGGCCACGACAGCAACCGACGCCTCACCGAGCTGCGGCGAGGGTCTCGCCCGCCACGCCAGGGTGCGCGCCCTCGCCGCCGACGCCGACGACGAGGCGCTCGAGCGCACCCTCGGCGCCCTGCACGAGCGCCGCTACCTGGAAGCGCTGGCCGCCGTCAACGGGGAGTACGTGGTCTTGCCCGAGTTCGCCCCGCCGGGTCTGGAGCCCGACATCCCGGTCAACGCCGGCGCTGGTCGCCGCCGCCCGCGAGGGGGTGCGCACCGCGATCACCGCCGCCGTGCAACTGCTCGCGGGCGCCCGCTACACCTACGCGGTCTGCCGTCCGCCCGGCCACCACGCCGGCCCCGACTTCCTCGGCGGCTACTGCTACCTCAACAACGCCGCCGCGGCGGTGCAGACGCTCTGCGACGGAGGCCTGACGCCGGTCGGCGATCCTCGACCTCGACCTCCACTACCCGAACGGGACCGCGGCGCTGGTCGAGCGGATGGAAGCGGCGACGCTGCACTCGCTGCACGCGGCGCCGGTCACCAACGTCGCCGCCCGGCACCGTCCTGCCGCAGGGCGAGGGCGAACGCGCCCTCGCCTTCGCCGAGGGCCCCGCCGAGGACGACCTACGTGGAGGAGGTCGCCGCTTCGATCGAAGCGCTGGCCGCCGAGGCGGCGGCGCTGGTCGTCTCGCTCGGCTACGACACCGTCAGCGGCGACCCGCATGGCGGCTGGGGCTTCGAGCCGGAGATCTTCGCCGAGGTCGGCCGCCTGCTTGCCGACTGCGGGCTGCCGGTCTGCGTGATCCAGGAGGGCGGCTACTCGCTGCCGGCGCTGGCCGCCTGCAGCCACGCCTTCGCCACCGGCCTGCTCGGGGGCGAGGAGCGATGAGCGCGGCTGGAGCCGTTCCGCGAGCGCCTCGACGTGATCGACGACCAGATCGCCCACCTGCTCGGCGAGCGCTTCGAGATCTGCCGCGAAGTCGCCGTCTACAAGAGCGAGCACGAGATCCCGATGATGCAGCCCGACCGGGTCAAGATCGTCCGCGAGCGCTACCTCGACCGCGGCGCCGAGGTCGACCTCCCCGCCGACTTCACCGCCGAGCTCTTCGACCTCCTGATCGCCGCCACCTGCCGCGCCGAGGACGAGCTGATGGACCGACTGGCGCGAGCGGGAGGGGCGCGGCAGTGAGCCTGCCGCCCGGGCCGCGGCTGCCGCGGGCGCTGCAGGCGCTCGCCTGGACGCAGCGGCCGCTGCCCTATCTGGAGCGCTGCCAGCGCGCGCTACGGCGACACCTTCACCCTGCGGATGCCGCCACTGGGGCGACTGGGTCCTGCTCTGCGACCCGGCCGACGTCAAACGGGTCTTCACCGCCGGCGACGCGGTCGGCGTCGCGATCGCCAACCCGCTGCTCGGCCCGGTCCTCGGACCGCGCTCGGTGATGCTGCTCGAAGAACCGGAGCACATGACCCGCCGCAAGCTGATGCTGCCCGCCTTCCACGGCGCGCGCGGTCGCAGCCGACGCCGAGATGATGGCCGAGGTCGCGCGGCGCGAGGTCGCCTCGCTGGCCGGTCGGCGAGCCGTTCGAGCTCTGGCCGCGGATGCAGGCGATCACCCAGGAGGTGGTGATGCGAGCCGTCTTCGGCCCCGACGAGGGCCGCGGCTCGACGGCCTGCGCGCACGGCTGACGGCGCTGACCGAGTGGATGAACAGGCCGCGCAACCTCGCCACGCTGGTCCTGCTCGGCCCCGAGCGCGTTGGCCCGCAGCCGCGGCTACCGCGAGGCGATGGGCCCGGTCGAGGAGGCGGTGCTCGCCGAGGCGCAGCGGCGCCGCGAAGATCCCGACGCGGCTCCGCTCGACGTCGTCTCGATGCTGGTCGGGGCCCGCTACGAGGACGGCTCGCCGCTGAGCGAGCGGGACCTGCGCGACGAACTGCTGACCCTGCTCACCGACGGGCCGACCTCGACCTCGCTGGCCTGGACCTTCGAGCGGCTGCTGCGCAACCCGGAGACAGCTCGAGCGGGCCCGGGAAGAGGTGCTCTCGGGCGGCGAGGGCGCCTACCTCGACGCGGTGATCAAGGAGACGCTGCGGCTGCGGCCGCCGGTGCCGGTGGTGGTGCGCCGCCTGCTGGAGCCGATGCAGCTCGGCGGCCACGACCTGCCCGCCGGGACACGGTCGTCGCCCCCTGCATCCACCTGATCCACCGCGACGGCGCCACTACCCGGAGCCGCACCGCTTCCAGCCCGAGCGCTTCCTCGACGAGCCGGCCCGGCACCTACACCTGGATCCCCTTCGGCGGCGGCGTCCGCCGCTGCCTCGCCGCCAGCTACGCGGAAATGGAGATGAAGCGGGTGCTGCGGACGGTCCTCGCCGCGGTCGACCTGCGTCCGGCCGACGAGCGGCGCCGAGGCGGATGCGCAAAAGCGCGATCTCCTTCAGCCCCGACAGCAGCGGCCTGGTGATCGCCGAACCGAGACCTGCGGGCAGGTCCAAGACCGCCCTGGCGGCCGCGTAGGAACAGCTCGATGGGTGCGGAGTCGAACATCCCGCAGTCCGACCTGCTGATCGTCGGCGCCGGCGCCAAGGCGGCGGCGATCGCAGCCAAGGTCCACGTCGCTCAACCAGCTCGGGCTCGGCCCGCTTCTCGGTGACGATCGTCGAGAAAACCGAGCCCGCCGCCTCCTGGCTGGGGCGCAACGGGATGACCTCGGGCGAGGAGCCGCTGGCGATCCCGCCGATCAAGGACGTCGGCTTCCCCTACCGCAGCCGCCGCCAGTTCGGCGAGGTCGGGGACGACGATCGACGCCGCGCTGCTGCCGTTCAGCTGGCAGCGCTACGCGATCGAACGCGGCGATCTACGCGCGCCTGGGTCAACTCGCGGCTCGCCGCCGGTCCGCCACCGCGACTACGGCGAGCTACCTCGGCTGGGTCCTGGCGCGCGCGACCGAGGGCGTCTCGCACTTCCACGGCCGGGTCAGCGGCGTCAGCCTGACCCCCGAGCGCGACGGCTGGGAGGTCGAGGTGGCCGAGCGCGGCGACCCGGCGGACCCCGACCGCCACCGTCGGCCGCGCCCTGCTCCTGACCGGCCCCGGCGTCCACCGCGCCTTCCCGCACGACCCGAGCGATCGCCGATCGGGTCTTCCACTGCGACAGCCGCCGCGACGAGTTCGCCCGCGTGCCGGCTGACGAGGATGCCGAGATCGCGATCGTCGGCGGCGGCGAGAGCGCCCTCAGCGCCCTCGTCTTCCTGCGCGCCTTCCGGCCCGCGGGCGCGGCTCACCGTCTACACGCCGACCCTGCCGCTGAGCCGCGGCGAGAGCTTCCTCGAGAACCGCGTCTTCGCCGACCCCGACGACGTCGGCTGGGAGCGGCTCGACCTGCAGACCCGGCGCGACTTCGTCAAGCACTGCGACCGCGGCGTCTTCGACACGGGCGTGCTCGCCTCGATCGCCGGCGACGGCCAGTGCTCGCTTCGTGACCGGCCGCGCTGTCCACGTCGGCGCTGCGGCGATGGCGAGCGGGTGGAGCTCGAATACGAGGCGGCCGGACGGTGTCGTCGCCGAGCCCTACGACTACGTCGTCAACTGCACCGGCTTCGACCTGCTGGCGCAGCTGCGCGGCCTCTTCGCCGAGCGGCTGCGGGGCGAGGTCGAGCGCCGCGCCGGCCCGCTCTGGGACCGCCCGCCGCAGGACCGAGATCCCGATCGGCCGCGCGCTCGAGCTGGCGGGGATGCGATCCCGCGCCTGCACATCCCGGGCCTCGGCGGCCTCAGCCAGGGCCCGGGCTTCGCCAACCTCGGCAGCCTCGGGCTGCTCGCCAACCGCGTGCTGCAGCCGCTGCTGGGGCCGGCGCTTGCCGGCGGGGTCGGCGGCACGGGATCGCAGCAACGTAAATCCGTACTCATCGACTAGGGGAGGAGCAGGGATGCCGCAGCCGCTTGCAAGCAGGGGCAGTCGTGCCATAAGCGCCTTGGCGCTGTTCGCGATCGCGCTGGCGGGGCTCGCCGGCTGCGGAGGGTCGTCAGACGACGGCGGCTCCTCAGGCAGGTGACCTCGAATTCAACGGCAGCGGCTATCCCGGGCGTGGACGCCGCCAACACCCGCTACGTCGGGGGCCCGATCAAACGCGACAACGCGAGTTCGCTCGAAGTCGCCTGGAAACTGCCGCTGACCGCCCAGAGCACCTACGGCGCCTACGCGTCGACGCCGGTGATCGCGAAGGGCGTCGATCTACTCGCAGGACCTCGAGTCCAACGTGCAGGCGATCGACCTCGAGAGCGGCGAGGTGCTGTGGACGAAACGGTACGCGGTGCCCGACCAGGGTCCCAACGGCGTCGTCGTCGCCGACGGCAGCGTCTTCGGCGCGACCGCCAGCGATGCCTTCGCGCTCGACCAGGAAACCGGCAAGGAGCTCTGGTCGACGCCGCTGCTGGCGAGCGCCAGCAAGGAAGCGATCGACATCGCCCCCGGGTACCACGACGGGCTGGTCTACGTCTCGACCGTGCCGACGCACCGCCGACCCCAGCTACCCCGGCGGCGGCGTCGGCGTGCTCTGGGCGCTCGACGCCAAGACCGGCAAGAAAGTCTGGAGCTTCGACACCGTGCCGCCGAGTCTCTGGGGCGACAAGCAGCAGAACGCCGGCGGCGGCCTCTGGTACCCGCCCTCCTTCGACGACGAAGGCTTCATGTACTTCGGGACCGGCAACCCGGCGCCGTATCCGGGCAGCCCGACCGACCCCTGGGGCAAAAGCCGGCCCGGGCCCAACCTCTACACCAACTCGATGGTGAAGCTGGACGCCAAGACCGGCAAGATGGAGTGGTACTACCAGCAGACCCCGCACGACGTCTACGACTGGGACTTCCAGAACTCGCCGATCCTGACCTCCGCCAAGGGCCGCGAGTTGGCGATCGGCTCGGGCAAGTCGGGGATCGTCGTCGCCGTCGACGCCAAGACCGGCAAGCCGGTCTGGAAGACGGCCCGGTCGGCGACCACAACGGCCACGACGACGACGGCCTGCTGGCGATGCGGGGCGAATACTCGAAGCTGAAGGACGGACTGGTGCTGCCCGGGTTTCCTCGGCGGCGTGATCGCGCCGATGGCCGCCAACGAGACGACCCTCTTCGTGCCCGTGGTCAACTCGCCGGTGGTGGTGTCGAAAGGAGTGGGACTCAGCCAGGCCGGTGCGGAATCGACCGGCGAACTGGTGGCGATCGACATCGCCAGCGGCAAGATCGTCTGGAACGCCGAATTCGAATCCCCCGCCTACGGCTCGCCGACCGCGGTCAACGACCTCGTCTTCGCGACCAGCTTCGACGGCATCGTCCACGCCCTCGACGCGAAAACCGGTGGAGAAGTTTGGCAGGGCGCGCTGCCAGCCGGGACCAACTCCGGCGTCTCGATCAGCGGCGACACCGTGGTCGCAGCGGCGGGGTTGCCGCTGGCCGAAGGCCAGAAAGCGCAGATCGTCGCCTACAGGTTGGGGGCCGCCGGCGAATAGTCAGTAGAAGTTTGGGTAATAGAGACGCATGCAAGGGGAGGGGATGTGCGCCCCTCCTCTTGCTATTTCCCGGTGTCCTCCGCGGGCTGGCCGCCGCGCATCAACAGCACCGGGGTAGAGCTTGCGCGCAGCACCCGCTGGGAGACCGAGCCAAGCAACGCACGGTGGAAGCGGCTGTGCCCGTGGGAGCCCATCACGATCAGGTCGTGGCCGCCCTCGGCGGCGGTCGCGAGGATCGCCTCGGCGGCATCGCCGCGCTCGAGCAGGGTCCTGACGACGGCGTCGGCCGGAACTGAGTCGGCCGCTTGGCGCAGCACCATCGTGTGGAACTCGAGCGGGTCGGCTGGGGCGCCGCCGCCCGCGGTCGAGGCGGCGGCGGGGGCGACGGTGAGCAGGGTCAGGATCGCGTTCTGGTCGTGGGCCAGGGCCTCCGCGTGGCGCAGTGCCGCTTCGGCATCGGGTGAGCCGTCGACGGCGACGAGGATGTTGCGGTACAGGGACATCAGTCGGTTGCGGACGGCATCGGCACAGGGGTGATACTGTCGGGAATCGATGTCATCAATTGGTGACAACGCTACCAAGGAGCGACGCCCGCACGACGCACAGGCCAGCCAGCAGGCACTGCTCGCCGCCGCCCGCACGGTCTTCGTCGAGCTTGGCTACGAGCGGGCGACGACGCGTGAGATCGGCGAGCGCGCCGGCGTCGACCCGGCCCTGATCGCCCGCTACTTCGAGAGCAAAGAGGGTCTCTTCATGGCGGCGATCGCCGACCTCGGGCCCGACGATGGGCCCCAGCTCGACTACGAGCCGGCGACACTCGTGGCTTTCCTGCTGGAGCGCTGGGACGAGCTCGGCCACAGCCCGATCAGCCGCGCTCTGGCGAGCCCGGCGCTGACCGATGACGTCCGCCGCCAGGTCAGCGGCATCGTCCGCGAGCAGTTGCTGAACGGTGAGGTCGAGTTGCTGCGCGGGCGCGGGGCGGCGGCACCAGAGCTGCTGGCGGAGTTGCTGATCGCACTCGCGGTGGGAATCGCGATGACCCGCGCCAACGGCACCCTGGAGACGCTTGCCGCGGCGCCCCGCGCGGAGGTGCTGGAGGTCCTGGCCCCGCTCGTCGATTCGCTCGGATCGGACTGAGCGACGATGGCGGCCAAGCGCAGCGCCGGCGTCCTGCTCTACCGCCGCCAGGCCGGGGAGGCGGAGTTCCTGCTCGTCCATCCCGGCGGCCCCTACTGGAGCAAGCGCGACGAGGAGTCGTGGTCGATCCCGAAGGGCGAAATCGAGCCCGGTGAGGAGGCCCGGGCGTGCGCCCTGCGGGAGCTGCGCGAGGAGCTCGGGCCGGCGCCGGAGCTAGCGCTCGAGCAGCTGATCGAGCTCGGCCAGGTCAGGCAGAAGTCCGGCAAGGTCGTCGAGGCCTGGGGCGCCGAGGGCGACTTCGACCCCGCCGCCCTCGAATCGATTTCCTTCGCGATGGAGTGGCCGCCGCGCAGCGGCAAGGAGAGTGAGTTCCCCGAGGTCGACCGTGCCGAGTGGTTCGGCGAGGCGCTGGCGCGAACCAAGATTCTGCCGGCGCAGGCCCCCTTCATCGATCGCCTGCTCGCGCATATCGAGCGAAGCTCCCTGAGCCGTCTTATACTCGGCGCGGGATGGAAAACGGCTCCACTCCGGGCTTGAACGGCTCCGCTCCTGGGGAAAACGGAAACCTGCCGCTGTCGGCCCGTCTGCTCGGGGTCGGCGTCCGCGGCGCCCGCAGCGTCGGCAAGGCGACCGGGATCGACCGCGCCGTCGAGGTGGCGGCCGAGGAGGCGATCGTCGGCGCGATCGAGAGCGAGGCGGTGGAGCGGGCGATTGCCCGCGTGCTCAACGGCCCGGCGGTCGAAGAGGCGGTGCAGGGTGCGCTGGAGAGTGACGCCGTCAAGCGGGCCCTGGTCGAGGCGATGGACAGCGAGCTGGTCGACGAGGTCTGGCGGCGCCTACTGGCCAGCGAGGAGGCCCAGCAGCTGGTCGAGCGGATCGCCGGCGCCCCCGAGCTGCGGGCCGCGATCAGCGCCCAGGGGGCTGGGCTGCTGGAGGACGTCGGCCGCACGATCGGCAAGATCGCCCGCGACCTCGACAGCACCTTCGAGCGGATCGTGCGCCGCATCTTCTTCCGCAAGCCGCGGCCGCTGCCCACTCCCGACGCCGGCTTCGTCAGCCGGGCGATCGCTTACGTGATCGACGGCGTCTTCGTCAACCTCGGCTTCACCGCCCTGGTCGCCCTCGTCACCTTGGTCGACAACGCTTTCGGCGGCAGCCCCGACGGCGGTTCCAGCTTTGCGATCGCGGTCGGCTCGACTGCCTGGGTCGCGATGGGATCGCTGTACCTGGTCTCCTTCTGGGCGCTGGCGGGGCAGACGCCCGGGATGCGCTTCGTCGGGATCCGCCTCAGCTCCGGCCGACTGCCGCTGCGGCGCGGCTTCAAACGGCTGTTGGGCCTCTACCTCTCGGTCGTCACCCTCGGCATCGGCTTCCTCGGCGTCGTCTTCCGCGAGAACCGGCGCGGCTGGGAAGACCGCTTCTCCGGCATCGACGTCCTCTACGACGAGCGCCGCCCCGAGCCGGCCCCGTGGTCGCGGCCGCTGCCGGCCTCAGCCGTCGTTGTGCCGGGAGGCGAGCCAGCGCTGCACGTAGAGGGTGCTGCTGCCGGCGATGATCATCAGGGCGACGTTCACGGCGAGCACGACGAGGGCGCCGAGCGCTTCGCCGGAGCCGCCGGCGCCGATCGAGACGCCTAGGTACGCGGAGGCGGGCATCGTCGTCACCGAGATCGCGACGCCGACCGCGGCGCTGGCCCGGGTCTCGAAGGCGAGCATCGCGGCGACTCCCGCTGCCAGCGCGACCAGCACGGTCGAGTAGTCGGTGTGGGCGAGGGTGCTGAGGGCCGAGTCCTCGACCCGGAAGCCCGTCGGCAGCAGGTCCGCCCAGGTGAGCAGGGCCGAGAGCACAGCGGCGACGATCACGACCAGGGCGAGGCCGAGGGTGAGGGTGGTGGCGGAGCGCTCGGTGAGGCGGCGCCTGCCGGCGACGATGCCGACGCAGGTGGCGCAGATCGGCAGCAGGTCGGGGCTGACCGCCATCGCGCCGACGATCAGGATCGAGCTGCTGGTGATCACGCCGAGGGTGGCGATCACGGCGGCGACGGTGATCAGCGCCAGGTAGCGGGCCAGCGGCCGCGAGTTCGCGCGCGCCTGGCCCAGAACCTCGACCCAGGCGAAGCCCTCGATGCCGCGCTCGCTGCCGTGGTGGCGCCGCAACGGAGCCACCACCTCGACCTTCGAGAGCAGGTAGTCGTCGAGCGGGATGCCGAGCTCGGCGATCGCTTCGACCAGGCGGTCGGCGGCGGCCGGCTCGACGTCGGCGACGAAGACGCTGCCGCTCGCGTCCGAGCACTGATCCGGTTGCTGGACGATCCTCCTAACTCCCTCGATCTCCCGCAGCAGTGCCGCGAAGTGGGGGGCCCGGTCGGCCTCCACGGATGAGCGCAGCATCAGCACGGGGCCATTCTCACCCGGGCATCGGCGTCAACCGCCGCTAGGAGGAGGGCTAGGAGACGAGCTTGATGACCTTGAAGGCCCGGCTCCCGCGCGGGGTCTCGACGTCGACCGTGGCGCCGACCTGCGCGTTCATCAGGGCGCGTCCGATCGGCGACTCGGCCGAGAGCCGGCCCTCGGCGAGATTGGCCTCGGTCGAGCCGACCAGGGTCCAGACGTTGGTCTCGCCTTTGGCTTCGTCGAGGATTTCGGCGCTGCGGCCGAAGGCGAAGGTGTCGGCGGGCGCCTGGTCGACCTCGACCACGACGGCGTTGTCGAGCCGTTCACGCAGGCGCTTGATCCGCGTCTCCATATGGGCCTGGTCCTCTTTGGCGACGTGATACTCGGCGTTCTCCTTGAGGTCGCCTTCATCGCGGGCGGATTTGATCCGCGCCGCCATCGCCAGCCGCGCCGGCCCTTCGAGCTCGGCCAGCTCGGCTTTCAGCTCTTCGATCCCAGCCTTGGTGATCGGCTCGGCATTCTGCTCGGCGGGGCTCATCGGCCCAGCCTGCCAGAAACGTCACCGCGGCGAAGTGTGCTCAATCGCCGCCGTTGGTGCCCAGCAGGGCGGGGGCGAATGACCTGACGCCTTTCGGCGCGGCCCCGGCCAGGTAGTCGAGCTGGAAGATCTCCTCGATCGAGCGCAGCATCGAGTACGGGTCGTAGGGGGTGGCGTCGATGCCGCCGGGGCTGGCGAAGCGCGAGACCAGCAGGGTCCCTGCTTTGAGCGGCTCGGGGTTGGGCGGCGGTGCCGGCAGGGCCGGGTCGGGCGGACTGACCTGGTTGAAGGTGACGATCAGCAGGCCGTCCTTCTTGTAGGCGGCCGATTTGAGGATCTTCGGGACCGCGGTCGCGAGGAAGGCGTCGGCGGCGGCAGCTCCCTGCGGTGCCCCGGCCGGGCACTGCCCAGCGACGCCGGCGTTGCAGAGGTTGGGGGAGATGTAGGCGTAATTCGGCGTCGTCTCGACCTTCTTCAGGTCCTTGTCGAGCTCGGTCAGCGGCACGTCGTTGGCCTGGCAGTCGCCGAGGTCGAGCAGCGAGTGGAAGCGGGTGAAGGGGTTCAGCCGCACCGCATAGCCGCCGGCGACCGGGACTTCGGCGGTTCCCGGCTCGGGGTAGACGCAGTTGCCCGGAGCGCCGGTGAGCGGATCGACCATGCTCTCCATATAGGCCTTCCATTTGATCGTCGCGCTCGACATCTGGTCGCCGATCGAGAGCGTCGCCACGGGGTAGATGCAGCCGTCGCCGGAGACGAACCCGGCCTTGTCGGCCGCGGCCGTCGGCGGGAAGTTGTCGTTGGTCGGGCAGTCCGCCTTGGTCGCGGCATTCGGTCGCTGACCGCTGATCTCCGCGATCGAGTTCGAGCTGGCGGCGCTGTCGAGCAGCGAGTAGTTGCTGAGCAGGCTGCCCTGCGGGCGCAGGGTGCTCGCCAGATAGGGCATCGTCGGCGCCGTCCCGAAGGCGGCTTCGTAGCCGGGGCTGGCCAGGTTGATCACGAAGACGTGCTGGATCGGGCCCGGTTCGACCACCGGCTCTTCCGGGGTCGGTTCTTCTTCGGGTTCGGGCGTCGTTTCTTCTTCGGGTTCAACCGGCGCCGGCGCGGGGAGCGACCCGGAGGAAGCCGCTCCCCCGCCGGATGCGGGTGGGGGAGACCCGCCAGCCGTTTCAAGTTCACCACCTTCGGGTTCGGCGACCGGTTCGGCGGGCAAGGGCGATTCGCTGGCGGCGAGATCGCGGCCGAGCAGCGCCGCCAGCGGCAGGTCGCTCGAGGTCGTGGTCAGGCCCGCGGCGACGATCCCGCTGGTGGCGACCAGCGAGGAGGCGACCATCAGCGCGAACTGTTTCCCGGTAAGCGCCGCGGTCGCCGCGACGAATTTCGCCACCAGGGCGGAGATCGCGGTCACGGAGCGGACTCCGCCCGCGGGGTTCTGGGGACCTCCTGCGTGGGCGCCTCCGCCGGCGGGGCTGGCGGGGTGGGCGGTGGGATCGGGCCCGATGCCGGCGTCGGCGGGGCCGGCGCCGGAGCCGGAGCGGCCTCGATCGAGGCCGACAGCGAGCTGCCGCACTGGGCGCAGAAGCGGACCCCGTGCATGAACGGGGACCCACAGCTCGGGCAGTGCCCGGCCGCGTCGGAGCGCTCGATGTCGAGCACCCGCTCGGCCGCGGTCAGCTCGGCGTCGACGCGCTGCAGTTCGGCCGCCTTGCGGGTGAGGACGTCGAGGCGGACGTGGTCGCGGATCGCCATCTCATAGAAGGCGCCGCCGAGGTCGGCCTGCATCACCGTGAACTTCTCCAGCAGCCGGTCGCGCTGAGCGACCAGCTCTTTGTGGTTCGGCTTCTCGGGCACCGGCGCGGCCGCGCCAGCGGATTTCGCCGCGGGAGTGGGTTTGGGCTCCTCGCGGCGCAGCACCTTCGCCGGTCGGCGCGCGAGATCGGTCAGGCGACTCATGGTTCCGCTCCGTTCGTCGGTGCCGGCGCCGAGCCGCCGTCGCCACCGACGACGACCACGTCCGGGAGGTTCTGCTGGGCCTTGATGTAGTCGTCGCCGACCTGTTCGGGGTTTTCTTCGACCAGCTTGGTGTCCTCGGCTTCCTTCTCCTTGGAGGCCTTGAAGTGGGTCACTTCGTGGACGTCGCCGTTGGCGGTCTCGGTGACCTTGCCTTCGGCTTTGACTTCCTCTTTCTTGGTCTTCGGTTTGTCTTTGGCTTTGCCGCCGGTGGCGGTGGCGGTCGCCCCGGTTGCGGTGTTGGCGGTCGCCGCGCTCGCTTCCTGGGCCCGCAGCGCCTGCAGCAGGGCGTCGCTGTCGCCGCCATCGGAGCCGCCGCGGCCGACGATCACGCCGAGGGCGACCGCGATCGGCAGCAGCGCGAAGAAGCCGACCGCGGCGGCGCGGCTACCCGGCGCCGACTTCTCTTTTTTCGCGCCGACAAGCGGTTTGCGCGCCTTCGCGCTCATCGCCGCGAAGTAGCGGGAGGAGGGGTTGGCGCCGTTCCCACGGCGGGCGGCGCAGTTGACGCAGTAGCGCTGCTGCGGGTCCATCGGCGCCCCGCACTCCTCGCAGGGCTCATAGCCCACCGGCGGTCCTTGCTTCTCGGTCATTGCTGCTTTCCCCCGTTCTTCTGCGGCTTTCCGTCCTCGCCGCCCTTGTTCTTCGCCTTCTTCTTTTTCGCCTGGCGCGCGGCGCGGGCATCGAGGATGCGTTTCGATTCCGCCTGGTGCTCGGCGGCCTTTTCCTGCGTCGTCGAGCAGCCGGCGGCCGCCCCGAGCAGGAGCGAGCCGGCGCAGGCGGCGACCGCAAGGCGCGGCAGGGTCTGTCGTGGCCTAGCCGAACGCACCGCTCACGTACTCCCTGGTCCGTTGCTCGCGCGGCGTGTTGAACAGCGCCGTGGCGCTGTTGTACTCGACCAGGTCGCCGAGGTACATGAAGGCGACATGGTCGGCGATCCGGTAGGCCTGCTGCAGGTTGTGGGTGACGATCACGACGGCCACGTCGTCGCGCAGCTTCACGATCAGGTCCTCGATCACCTGCGTCGATTTCGGGTCGAGCGCCGAGCAGGGCTCGTCGAGCAGCAGCACCTCGGGCTCGGCGGCGAGCGCGCGGGCGATGCAGAGCCGCTGCTGCTGGCCGCCGGAGAGCTTCAGCGCCGGGTGGTCGAGGTTGTCCTTGACCTCCTCCAGCAGGCCGGCGCGGTCGAGGGCGCTGTGGACCGCCGGTTCCAGCGCCTTTTTGCGCATCCGGCGCGAGCCCTGCTCGCGGATCACGTAGGCGATGTTGTCGAAGACGCTCATCGGGAACGGGTTCGGCTGCTGGAAGACCATCGTCACCCGCCGCCGCAGCAGGGTCGGCTCGATCTGCTTGATGTCGACGTCGTCGAGGAGGATGCGCCCATGCAGGGTCGCGCTGCTGGTCAGCTCGGTGAGCCGGTTCAGCGAGCGCAGCAGCGTCGTCTTGCCGCAGCCCGAGGGACCGATCAACGACAGCACCTCGCCCTGGCGGACCGGCAGCGAGACCGACTTGACCGCCTCTTTGGCGCCGTAGAAGACCGAGACCTGGTCGATCTCCATGCGCCGGATCGAGAACTGGGGCGCGCTGATCGAGCGCCGCGCCGCGGTGAAGCCGCTCTGCTGCGGGGAGGCGGCGCTGTTGCCGTTGCCGTTGGACGCGGGTAGCGGCGGGTCAATCTCGGCCGCGGGCGCCGGGTCCTCGAGCGGCAGCCGCCGGATCGGCGGCGGGGGAGAGTTCAGGAACTCCACGTTCCAACCTTTCGTGCGCGGCGATGGACGATGTCGACGGCCCCGTTCAGGGCGAGGACCATCAGCAGCAGGACGAAAGCCGCCGCGTAGGCTTTCTCGGGCTGATTGAGGTTCCCGGTCGGGGAGGCCTCGTAGACGAAGTTGGTCAGGGTGGTGCCGGCCCCGCGCAGGAAGTTGAGGGGGAACGGCGCGCCGTCGACGGGGGCGAAGTTCTGGGTGGCGCCGAGCAGGACGAGGATGATCGCGGTGTCGCCGATGATGCGGCCGAGGCCGAGCATCGCGCCGGTTGCGATCTGTGGCTTCGCGGTCGGCAGCAGGATCCGCCGGGTCGTCGCCGCCTTGGTCTTGCCGACCGCGTAGGAGGCCTCGCGCACGTGCCGGGGGATCGCGTTCAGCCCCTCGCGGGTGCTGGCGACGATCAGCGGCAGCGCCACCAGCGAGAGCATCGCCGAGGCGGCGAAGAAGGAGCGACCGAAGACGACCCCTTCGGTGCTGCGGCTGAGGAAGGCGAGGGCGGTGCTGGAGAAGATCACCGTGCCGAACAGGGCGAGCACGATCGAGGGGATCCCGGCGATCGCCTCGATCGTCGACTCGGTGATCCGCGCCAGCGCCGTCGGGCGGCCGTACTCGACCAGCCAGACCGCGGTGGCGACGCCGACCGGGAGGGCGATCGCGATCCCCATCGTGGCGACGATCAGGGTGCCGACGAAGGCGTCGGAGAAGCCGCCGGATTCGGTCTGGTCGAAGCCCGCCGCGGCCGGCGTCACCAGCATCGAAGGGCGTAGGAACTTGACTCCCTGGATGAACAGGTAGACGACGATCGCCACCGCGAGCGCGCAGAAGAGCAGGCCAAGGGCCCAGCAGATCGCCAGCCCGATGCGGTCGCTGAGCGCCCAGGTGCCGCTGCCCTCGACCGCGCCCTTGCCCCCCGACCCGGGCAGCGGTGGCCTGTTCTTCGGGACCGCCGGGATCGTCACCGAGCTCTCCATCAGGCGCTCCCGTATTTCTGCATCGAGCGGCGCGCGATGTAGCCGGCGAAGGAGAAGAAGGCGGCTGAGAAGAGCAGCACGGTGGCGATCGAGAAGAGGGTGGCGCCGCCGGCCGGAGAGCTCAGCTGGTCGATGTTCTTGACAATCGTCGGCGCCAGAGGCCGCGAGGGCTCGTAGATGAAGATCAGGCCGTCGGCGGGGTTGGGGGCGAAGCCGACCGAGCCCGAGAGCATCGCCAGCATCACCGCCTCGCCGATCGCCCGTGCGGTCGCCAGCACGGTGCCGGCGACGATCGCGGGGCGGGCGCTGCGTACGCCGATCTTCCAGGTCGTGCGCCAGCGGTTGACGCCGAGCGCCAGCGAGCCCTCGAGCCAGCCGGGTTTCACCGAGCGCAGGCCGTCGGAGAAAATCGAGACCATCAGCGGCGCGATCATCATCGTCAGCACGATCACCGCCGCCAGCAGGCTGTAGCCGGTCAGCGAGATGATTCCCGCCACCGAGGCCTTCTGCTCCTCGCTGATCAGGTGGTTGCCGATGAAGGGCACGAGGATGACGACGCCGAGCAGGCCGTAGATCACCGAGGGCACGCTGGCGAGGAAGCGGACGACCGGCTGCAGGATGTTGCTCATCCACTCCGGCGCGAACTCGACGATGAAGACGGCGACGAAGAGCGCTGAGAAGAGGGAGACGAGGACGGCGCCGCCGGTGACCAGGATCGTGCTCCAGATCAGCGGCCAGGCGTGGAAGGTGTAGACGTAGTCGGCTCCGGCCTGGCCGGAGAGGAAGATTTCGTTGAGCTGATCGTCGACGTTGCCGCCGGGGCCGAACCAGGCGAGGCCGTTGTGGGCGAACGACGGCCAGCCCTCGATCAGGACGACGACGATCATCGCCAGCAGCAGCCCGACGAGGCCGCAGACAAGCGCGCCGAGCATCAGCTCGACGCGCTTGTCGGACCATTTCGGGCCGTACTCGGGAGTGAACTCTTCGTCCACGAATCCCTTACTTCTTGTTGAACGCGGGCACGCCGCCGGCTTTGGTGATCACTTCACCGGCGAGCTTGCTGCGACGCATCCAGTCGACGAATTTCAGCAGGCCTTTCGGGCTCGTGCTGCCGTCGCCCGGCAGGACCAGGAACAGGTAGCGCGAGAGCGGGTACTTGAGCGGCTCGACGCTGATCTTGTTCGCCTGGCAGGGAACGCCGTTGACCTTCAGCGGTTTCAGCTTCTTGCTGCCGAGCCAGGCGAGGCCGGCGTAGCCGATTGCGTTGACGTCCTGCTTTACCGCGTTGACGACGAGGCCGTCGGCGGTCAGAGCGTTGACGTTGGATGCCGGCGGTTCGTTGTTGAGCACCGCCTGGAGGAAGAAGTTGTAGGTCCCTCCGTTGGTGTCACGACCGACCGGGGAGATCGTCGCGTCCGAGTAGGAGCCAGGGATCTGGTTCCAGTTGGTCAACAGGCCGCGGTAGATGTCGTGGGCCTGCTGGATGGTGATGTTTTTCAGCGGGTTCTTGGCGTTGACGTCGAGGCAGAGCCCGTCCATGAACATCTTGATGTAGGTCGTGCCCGCATCGCTGGGGAGGGGCGTCCGGGCGTTGCCAGCGAACTGGCTGGTCCCGTTCTGGACGTCTTTGACGCCGGCGTTGCCTCCGTTGGCGGTGTAGACGAACTTGACTTTCGGGTTGACCTGTTTGGTGTAGGTGGCAAACAGCGCCTGGAGCACTGGCTGCGCGGCTACGGAGCCCGACCCGATGTAGGTCACAGCACCGGCCGACGCCGGCGCAGCGAGCCCCGCTAGGGCCAGCGCCGCGATGGCGAGGGTCTTGTTTCTCATCTGCAGTGATTCCTCTCTTGCCGGGTTATTTCGAGTTTCTTGACCAACTTGATGGCCTAAAGCTAGCAGCTTCTGTAGTTTATTGACCCACTTAGTCAATAAAGGAGGAATCACTTGTTGAGAAGAAGGCTTTCAACCCCTCGAGCGGCCACCGTCATCGTCCTGGCGGCCGCTGTCGCCGTATCGGTGACGGTGGTCCCGTCGGTGGCGCAGTCGTTCCTGACGAACCAGAAGGCCGCCAAGGTCTACGTCAGCAATAAGAAGGCGCAGTCGCTCTTCCTGAAGAAGAAAGCGGCGGCGAACCTCTACGTGACGAAAGCGACGGCGCCGAAGGCGCCGGTCGGGGCGGTCGCCGCCGGCACGGCGCAGTTCGGGCCGATCGCGGCGACCACCGCTGGCTACATCCCCAGCGCCTTTGCCTCGTTCGCGACCAAGGCGTCGGTAAGCAACGTGGTGATCACGTTCTCCGGAACCGGAAACTGCACCGCGGCGAAACCGGGAGCCAACCTGGCCTGCCCCGTGCAGATCCTGATCGACGGCCAGAACAGCGGGAAAGTGAACCTCCTGCCCTCGACGGCGGCTACGCCGGCGCCGGTGCCGGTCGTCAGCACGATCCTCAAGACCAGCGTGCTGACCAAAGGCGGTCACACGATCGCAGTCCAGTACGCGGGTGCCAAAGACGTCGCGTTCACGCTGAAAAGCTGGGACCTGGCGGTCGAGGCCTATCCGCAGCCCGAGGAACCGCTCGAGACCGATACCGGCTCGACCGAGACCAAAGGCTCCAAAGGCGGCAGCTGATTCCCTGGCCCCGCCCCCAGCGTCAGCGCTGGGGGCGGGGGAGGGCGTCGCCCAGGACCAGGCGAGCCCGGTAGAAGAGCGCCTCGTCGGCGGCGGTGGTACCGGCGTCGCGATTGGCGAGGCGGCTGGTCCGGTTCTGTCCGTTGCCGGCCGGAATCTCGTCCCTGACCAGGCCGGCGATCCGACCGCGTGAAACAAAGGTGGTTTGGGAAACCCTCTTGCTCATCTTTGCCGTCCTTTCCAGAGTTTGTTGAGCATCTAACTCAACAATAGCAGCACGGCGTTAGCGGCGCTGGACGTTTGGCCGATCCCGTCGAGCGCTGCGAAAATGGAGTGGCGAGGTGGGCGGGGCGCCACCCGGCAAAAAGCGCGCCCCGCCCGTCGCCCCTTCAGACGGCTGCAGATACCTCTGCGTCGCCGCCGTCGTCGGACCCGGGGGGAGTCGAGGCCCCCTGGGGATCGGACGGCTGCGGACCGTTGAAGCTCTTTGCCTGAGACGGGCCGCAGGTAGGCGATCTGCCCCTCCCGCAGCTCCAGCCGCTGCAGCTCGCTGCGGGTCAGCTGCGCCCAGACCTCGGTCCCGTCGCCGAGCACGAACTCGACCCGGATCTCGAAGCCGAGGGCGACGATGCGCTGGACCATGCCCTCCTGGGTGCGCTCGTCGGCGTCGAGCACGACGTCCATGTCGTGCGGGCGCACGAAGTCGTCGCCGAGCCGGTTGACCTCGCCGACGAAGCTCATCACGAACTCGTTGGCGGGCTGCTCGTAGAGCTCGTCCGCGCTCCCCGACTGCTCGACCCGACCCTCGTTCATCACCACCAGCTGGCCGGCGACGTCCATCGCCTCCTCCTGGTCGTGGGTGACGAAGATCGTCGTCACGTGCATCTCCTCGTGGAGGCGGCGCAGCCAGGTGCGCAGGTCCTTGCGGACCTTGGCGTCGAGGGCGCCGAAGGGCTCGTCGAGCAGCAGCACCTGCGGCTCCACCGCCAGCGCCCGCGCCAGCGCCATCCGCTGGCGCTGGCCGCCGGAGAGCTGGGAGGGGTAGCGGTCGGCCAGGCCTGGAAGCTGGACCAGGTTGAGCAGCTCGTGCACGCGGTCGGCGATCTTCGCCTTGTCCCACTTGCGGATCTTCAGCCCGAAGCCGACGTTCTCGAACACGGTCATGTGCTTGAAGGCGGCGTAGTGCTGGAAGACGAAGCCGACTTCGCGTTTCTGGGTCGGCTTCCTGGAGACGTCTTGGCCGTCGATCAGGACGCTGCCGCTGTCCAAGTCCTCGAGCCCGGCGATCGCCCGCAGCAGCGTCGACTTGCCGCTGCCGCTGGGCCCCAGCAGGGCCGTGAGGGACCCGTCCGGGACCTCGATCGATACGTCGTCAAGCGCCTGAAAGTCCCCGAAGCTCTTGTTGGCTCCCTCGACTGAGATACCCATCAGGCGTCCTCCTTTCGTTTGAGAACGTTCATTGCCAGCAAGGTCATCAGGGCGAGCAGGGCCAGCAGCAGGGAAGCGCCGTAGGCACCCGGCTCGTTGAAGGCGTCGAACTGCTTCTGGACGAAGATCGGCAGGGTTTCGGTCTCGCCCGAGATCGAGCCGGAGACGATCGTCACCGCGCCGAACTCGCCCAGCACGCGGGCGGTGGTGAGGACGACGCCGTAGGCGACCCCCCAGCGGATCGCCGGCAGGGTGACCCGCCGGAAGGTCTGCCAGGCGTTGGCGCCGAGCGTCGACGCCGCCTGCTCCTGCTCGGTGCCGATCTCCTGCAGCACCGGCACCGTCTCCCGCACCACGAAGGGCAGCGAGACGAAGATGCTGGCCAGCACCATCCCCGGCACCGAGAACAGGACTTCGAACCCGGCTTCCGCCAGGGCCGGTCCGAACCAGCCGCCGTTGGTGCTGTAGAGCAGGTAGAGGGCGAGCCCGATGACGATCGGGGAGAGCGCGAAGGGGAGGTTGATCACGGCGTCGATCACCGCGTTCCCCTTCCACTTGTGCCGGACCAGCAGCAGCGCGCAGGCGATCCCGAAGACGGTGTTGAGCGGCACCGCGATCGCGACCATGATCAGGCTCAGTTTCAGCGCGTGCATGCCGTTCGGCGAGGTGATCGCGTCGAGCGGCGGCGTGATCCCGTCTTTGAAGGTTTCGAAGAAGATGATCACCAGCGGCGCAACCAGGAGCAGGGCCAGGAATCCAAGGCCGAGGATGCGCAGGCCCCAGCGGCTGACGGTGCCGCTGCCGACGTGACCGCGGGCGCTAGCGGAGCTCATCGTCGCCCCCCTTCTCCTCGGCGTCGCTGGGCATCTCGCCGGCCATCGGCATCACCAGGGTGCCGCCGGTGGAGCGTTCGTGGCGGCTGCCCCAGCGCTGGATCAGCGAGATCGCCAGCAGACAGACCAGTGAGGCGAGCAGCAGCACCATCGAGACCGCCGCGGCGCCGGGCAGGTTGCCCGACTCGACCTGGGTCCTGATGAAGACCGAGGAGACCTGGGTGTCGGGCAGGCCGCCGGCGAAGATCAGGACCGAGCCGAACTCGCCGAGCGCGCGGGCGAAGGCCAGCGCGACGCCGGCGGCGAGGCCGGGGAGGAGGTTGGGGAAGATGATGCTTGCGGAAGATGGTGAAGCCGCCGGCGCCGAGCGAGGCCGCGGCCTCCTCCATCTCGCGATCCATCTCGATCAGCAGCGGCTGCACCGCGCGGACGACGAAGGGGAGGGTTACGAAGAGCAGGGCGACGACGACGGCGGCGCGGGTGAAGGCGATGTCGATCCCGAACGGGCTCTCGTTGCCGTAGAGGGCGAGCAGGGTGAGGCTGGCGACGATCGTCGGCAGCGCGAAGGGGAGGTCGATGATCGCGTTGACCGCGGCCTTGCCGGGGAACTCGTCCCGCACGAGGATCCAGGCGATGATCGTGCCGAAGACGGCGTTGATCGCGACCACGATCAGCGAGGCGATCAGGGTCAGCTCGAGCGAGCGGACCGCCTGCGGCGAGGTGACCTGGTCCCAGAAGTGGCTGAGGCCGGAGCTGAGCGATTCGTCGACCAGCGCCGCCAGCGGGATCAGGACCATCAGGCTGAGATAGAGGACGACGTAGCCGCGACCGAGGCCGACGCCGACCCCGGGCAGGCGGATGCCTGCCCGGGGAGCTGCGCTGTTGGGGAGGGCTGCCGGGTTAGCCTCCATGGTTCAGCCGCTCGTCGACACGCCGAGTTCGGTCTCGATTTTCGCGACGGAACCGGTTTCGTCGTCGAAGAACTCGTCGTTGACTTTGCCCCAGCCACCGAACTGGTCGATCGTGAACAGATCGGCCGGGGTCGGGAACTGTTTCTCGTCGACGAGTTTCGGATTGACCGGGCGGTAGCCGTTCTCGGCCCAGATGTTCTGACCTTCATCGGACCAGATGAAGTCGAGGAACGCCTGCGCCGCGGGCTCCGGGGCGTCGGTGGTGACGGCGATCGGGGTTTCGATCTGGATCGTCGAGGGCGGCACGACGTATTCGATGTCCTCTCCCTCTTCGATCGCTTTGATCGCCTCGTTCTCGTAGCCGAGGAGCACGTCGCCCTCGCCCTGCGTGAACGTGGCCAGCGCGTCGCGGGCGCTGCCCGGCTGCGCGACCGTCTTTTCCAGCAGCGTCTTGACGCCGGCCAGAGCCTGGTCGGGGGATTTGCCCTCGTTGATCAGGGTCCCGTAGACCGCCATGATGTTCCAGCGCGCGGCGCCGGAGCTGAACGGGTTCGGGGTGACCACGTCGACGTCTTTGCTGAGCACGTCGTCGAGGGATTTGATCCCCTCGGGGTTGCCGCTGCGGACGCTGATCACGACCACCGAGTTCTGGGCGATCCCTTTGTATTTGTTGTTGGCCCAGTCTTTGGCGACGAGTGCCGCCTTCTTCGACGAGCCTTTCCATGTCGCCGGCCTGGGCGAAGTGGACTACCGAGGCGGGCTGACCCGCCACTACCGCGCGACTCTGGTCGCCGGAGGCGCCGAAGGAGTTGCTGAACGAGACGTCAGCCCCCTCCGAGGTTTTCTCGAAGGCGGGCTCCATGAATTCGGTGTAGACGTATTCGGGGGTCGAGTAACCGACCACGTCGAGCTTGCCTCCCACCGAGGTGCTGCCTCCGGTGTCCGAGCCTCCGCTTGAACTGGAACTGCTGTCATCGCCTCCACCGCATCCGACGGCGAAGACTGCGATGAGCAGCGTGAGCAGGGCGGCCGAGAGGCCAACCTTCACGCTGCGCCGCCGGGTTTTGCGAGCGTTCCGCATCTAGATTCCTTCCTATGTCGACTAACTTACTCCTGAATGAAGTTCCGGCAGGCTAGCACAAAGTTGATCGGCAAAGTAGGGAATTCCTATCGGGATATAGGAGAACTAGACTTCCGCGCACGGCAGAGCGGAATCGGCCCCGCCTGCGCGTAGACACCGACGGGGGAGGAGCGGGATGAGCGTTGAATGTTGTGCGCACGCCGGAGGAGCGGCTGCGAGGGACTGCCGGACTATCCGTTCGAGTCGCAATACCGCGAGGTCGACGGGCTGCGGCTCGCCCACCTCGACGAGGGGGAGGGCAAACCGGTCGTCTTCTTCCACGGCGAGCCGACCTGGTCGTACCTGTGGCGCAAGGTGATCCCGCCGGTGCGGGACGCCGGCTACCGCTGCATCGCTCCCGACTACGCCGGCTTCGGCCGCTCCGACAAGCCGACCGACCTCGGCTGGTACACCTACGACCGCCACGTCGAGCAGATGGCGGCCCTGCTGGAGGAGCTGGACCTGCGCGACGCGACCGCGGTCGTCCACGACTGGGGCGGGCCGATCGGGCTGCGGCTCGCGGTCGAGCACCCGGACCGGATCGCGCGGATCGTGATCATGGAGACCGGCCCCTTCACCGGCCACCAGCGAATGAGCGACGCCTGGTTCGCCTTTCGTGACTTCGTCCGCGACAACGAGGACGTGCCGGTCGGCATGCTGATCCGCGGCGGCTGCAAGCACGACCCCGGCGACGAAGTGATCGCCGCCTACGAGGCCCCTTATATAGACGGACCTTCGAAGGCCGGTGTCCGTGCCTTCCCGCTGATCCTGCCGACGACGCCGGAGATGGTCGGAGCCGCCGAGGGCAAAGCGGTCGCCGACGGGCTGCGCGGCGACGAGCGCCCGACCCTGGTCCTGTGGGCCGACTCGGATCCGATCCTGCCTTTCAGCGTCGGCGAGCGGGTGTCCAGCGGGCTCAACTTTCCACCGCCGCGGGCGATCGCCGACGCAGCTCACTTCCTCCAAGAGGACGCCGGCGAGGAGATCGGCCGAGTCATCGCCGAGTGGTTGGGTTAGGCGGGGCTACTGAGGCTGGCGCGCTCGACCAGCTCGATCAGGTCGGCGTGGGAGCGGTCGAGCAGTAGCTGGACCCGGCGGGGAGGCTCGCCGTCTTCGACCCAGGTGACGGTGCCGGGCCAGTAGGCGTTGGGCGGCTTGCCCGGATGGTGGAAGACGGAGGAGAAGATCCAGCTGCCGGTGTTGTGGAGGCTGCCGCCGCCGGCGAGCCCCCAGCGGACTTCGGCATCGGTCGGCCCGCCGCGGTGCGAGTGGCCGGTGATCACGTGGGCGGCGTCGACCTGCAGGCGGGCGGCGAGCTCGGCGGCCGCCTCGACGCCGCCGCCGAAGATCGCCGCGGTGGAGACGTCGGGCTCGAAGTCGGAGTGGAGCAGGCGATTGAGTGCCCGGATCCCGGCCGGGAAGGCGGCGCGGATACCGGCGACCGTGAGCTGCCGGCGCCGACTTCGCGCCTTCTCGATGCCGGCGAGCGTCTCCCAGGCGAGCTCGGCCGCGTGCTGCTGGGGCCCGACGTTGCGGGGGCGGCGGTTCTGGGCGGCGGCGTAGGCGAGCCCGTAGATCGGGCGCAGGACCCGCTCGTAGTCGGCCGGGGTGGCGGGGGTGGGGAGGGGCCCGGTGACCCGGCTGACGATCGCGGTGGCGATGCACTCGGCACGCGGCAGGGTGAGGTGCGGGTCCATGTAGTGGCCGTGGGTCGCGTAGACGTCCTCGCGCAGCCAGATCCCCGGGTAGGCGAGCCGCAGCTGCGCCGGGCCGAGCCAGGCGGCGATCGCCGCGGTCGGGCCGGGGGAGGGGTCGGCGTGGTGCTCGAGCCCGAGCGGCATGCCCTCGAGCGCCAACTCGTCGAGCAGTGGCTCGGCGAAGCGGTGGTCGTGGTTGCCGGGGACGAGTGTCACCTCGCGGCCGGCGAGGGCGGCGCCGAGCTCCTCGAAGAAGGGGCGGGCGGCCGCCAGCGAGCGGCCGAGGGACTGCTCGCGCAGCTCGACCACGTCGCCGAGTAGGACGACGCGGTCGGCCTCGCCGATCTCCTCGAGCAGGATCCGCCGAACGCCGGCGTCGCGCAGCACGTCGCCGCCGCTGATCAAGCCGAGGTGCAGGTCGGAGATGACCGCGGTCCGCATCCGTCGTTTCTACAGGACGTGGCGAGTTATGCACCCACGTGCGTGAGTAAGTCGCCAACCCTGCAACTGGCTGTCCAGCCAGTCTTGGCTAAGATCCGCCGATGCACCGATTCGGCGAAGAGCAGCTCGCGCCCGCCAACGGCATCGAGCTCGCCTACCAGGAGATGGGCGACCCCGATGGGGAGCCGCTGCTGCTGGTGATGGGCCTGGCGACGCAGATGATCGCCTGGAACGAGGAGTTCTGCTCGATGCTGGTCGACCGCGGCTTCCGCGTCGTCCGCTTCGACAACCGCGACATCGGCCGCTCGACCAAGATCGACGCCGCCGGCGTGCCCAGCCGGGTGGACATGCTGACCGGCCGCCGCGCGAGCGCGCCCTATCTGCTCGCCGACATGGCCCGCGACAGCTTCGGCCTGATGGACCACCTGGAGATCGACGTCCGCCCACGTCGTCGGCGCCTCGATGGGAGGGATGGTCGCCCAGTCGATGGCGATCGCCGACCCCGACCGCGTCCGCTCGATGGTCTCGATCATGTCGACCACCGGCAGCCGCTGGGCCGGCCTGCCCAGCATGAAGGCCTTCGGCGTCCTTTTCGGCGGCCCTCCCAAGGGCCGCGACCAGGTGATCGAGCGCGCGATCAAGACCTTCCGCGTGATCGGCTCGCCTGCCTACCCCTTCGAAGAGGACCGCATCCGCGAGATCGCCGCCGCCTCCTACGACCGCGGCCACTCCGCCGCCGGCGTCGCCCGCCAACTGCACGCGATCCTCGCCTCCGGCGACCGCACCCAGGCCCTGCGCCGCGTCGAAGTCCCGACCCTCGTCATCCACGGCAGCGCCGACGTCCTCGTGCGGCCGACCGGCGGCCGCGCCACGGCCCGCGCCGTCCCCGGTGCCCGCCTGCGGATCTTCGAGGGCATGGGCCACGACTTGCCGCCTCAGCTTTGGTCCGAGATCGTCGACGAGATCGCCACCAACGCGGCCCGCGCGGGCGACCGCGTCACCCAGACCGCCTGAACGCGCGCGACGCCGAACGCACGGCGATGCGGCTGAAAGGAGTCGAACCTTCACGGGCTCTCGCCCACACGGACCTGAACCGTGCGCGTCTACCAGTTCCGCCACAGCCGCGGGAGCAGGCAATTTACCGGTTGCGCCCCTCTGGCCGACTCCCCCTCTCAACGCAAGCGAATCCCCTCTCTCGCTAGAATGGCGTTTCCCTGCCGCTATCGTCTAGGGGACTAGGACGCTGGCTTCTCATGCCAGAAACCGGGGTTCGAATCCCCGTAGCGGTATGGCCTTAGTGGAGAGGCATCAGAGTTCGGCCATGCCGAATTCAGCCGAGGCCTCTTAGCGAGATGGAAGCAAACGATGGTGCTCGCAATCTATGGGGCAACCATGTCCACGGGCATCGCAGTGACCGAGGGGCCAAATAGGACATTGCAGCGAAGGACCCGGCTTCGAGTGGAGGTCCAGGGGGTTTGATTTCAGGAGAGTGGCGAGAATCGTTGGTCTGTCTTGGACCTCGTCTGACTTAGGATTCGCCAAGCTGGCCAAGCGAGGCAAAGAGGCCGCCAAAATCCTCCCGCTTGAACATTGGAGAAAGTGGCCAGAGCTTGCCGATCGCAGGGTATGCGTCTAGTAGCTGACGGCTCTGGTCCGCGGTTCTCGTGAGGAAGCACAGGTGGCGCCTCGCCAGGCGCCTGTACAGACGCTCCCTGTCCTCTGAAGCCAGGTCTTTGGCAAACGCATAGACCGCCAGCATGGGCACCCAGAGCGAGTGCGCTAGCGCAACCGGTGCCGTAACGACGGCCACCGCCGCCCCAATCACGGGCACGGCCAACATTTTCCCGAGGCTCTTGGACTCGTCCTGAACCGCACGTGACAGTTCCGCGATAACCGGATCATTGCCTTCGTCGATGGCCGCATTCAGTTCGGCACGGCGAGCACGGAATCCTGCTGCTTCGTCGCGGAGTCGGCCTATCGCCGGCAGGAGCTCCCCCGGATCCCGAATGTCCCTAATCACCGCCGCCGCGAAGAAAGGAAGCTCGAGACTCACCTTGTCAACGGTTCTGGTGGCGGCATCGCGAAGTGCTACATCCAACTGCTTCGAGACGAGAAGCTGAGCCCGGGCGGCGTCTTGGATGTCCAGCCAGTACCGGCGAAACGGCAATCGAGCGCTGCTCGCGGCGTAGCCCACTCCTATTACCTCGCTGACACCGGTGTTGAAAACGCTCCGGACGGTTGACTCCGTCAGATACGTCGGATCAAGGGTCAACCTCATCTTCTCGTCTGGGGCGACATGCTCGAATTTCAGGGCTTGGTGTAGTAGCTGGGGCCCGTCGCTGTAAAAATCGTGGTCGAGGCAGTCGCCATTCGCGAACTGGTCGACCGTGAGATCAGAGTTGGTTGCACATCTCCACGCTGCACCGACGGCGTCTCGAGCTTCCCGAGCGCCGGCCGTGTGCCCCCGACGCCAGCTGCTGACCTCGGCCTGTGCATTCCACATCAAGCTCGTCAGCGCTCCGCCGACGCCCACGATCGGGTCCTCCTCGATGGCCGCGCCATCAAAGCTCTTGACGGGCAATTGACGAAGCGGTGGAACCTTCGAAGTGAGACTCGCGTTGAGGTTGCCCGAGTCGATGGACGAGCTCTCAAGGTGGAACACGGTGTCGAATAGCACCACTGCGTTGATGAATGCACAGAGGTCATAGAGGAGCCCCGGGGTCACGGACAGCTCGTAGGAGTAACCGCCGATTTCGTACTCACCCCTGGCGAATGCCTCCACCGTGGCGAGAGTCGTGGTATCGACCATTACTGCGTCCTTCTGGAAAGGCTCGACGTGTTGCGCGTGCCAGTCGGACAGCGCCGCGAAGACCCTTTCCTTTCGATCGCTTGGCGACCAGGAGTTTTCAATCGTGAAGCCGAAGCCGACAAGCGGCGCCAGTTCGTCCGCTGACAAAGAGTCGAAGATCGGTCGCGCCTTAGCCTCGTTCCCGAAAAGGGAGGACGCCTGTCTGGCAACGCTGTGCCCCGCCATGCTGGGCAGGATAGAGACGACAGAAACTTCAGCGTGGCTGCCTGCGTCCGCGCGCATCACAGGTCTCCATTGAGGACGAATCGCTGTAGCGGTACTTGACGCGTTCCCGGAGTCGCCGGTTGCCGGCGACTCCTGCGGGGAATTGGCGGTTAAGCCAGCTGCGGCGCGGTCGCCCGTCGCCCCGGTGCTCCCGGCATCAGCAGCGCCGAGAGGCAGACCATCGAGAAGGCGGTGACCTGAAGCGTGATCCCCAGCGGGCTGGGGGAGAGGGGGTCGCCGAAGACGAGCACGCCGCCGACGATCTGGACGGCGTTGGCGACGAGGCCCATGAGGCCGATCGTCTCGATCGCGCCTCCGAGCTGGAGCGCGGCGACGGCGGTGTACTGGGCGAGCACTCCGCAGACGATCGTCAGGGCGACGAGCGAGGCGATCAGCAGGATCGAGTCCGCGCCGGCGCCGGTCAGGGCCTTGATCGCGACTCCGGCGAGGGCGAAGAGCAATCCGGCCAGCGCTGCCAGCAGGACTCCGCGCCGCTGCGCCAGTCGCTCGGTGCGGTGGCCGAGCGCCAGGCCGACGGCCAGCAGGACCAGGCCGCCCTCGAAGCTGAGGATGGCCGCGAGCGAGAACTCGGAGTGGCTGCCGCTGAAGTTGGGGATGGTGAGGGCGAGGAGGAGGAGGCCGGCGCCGCCGAGGAAGAGCGCCAGCCATTGGCGCCGCTCGACTCGGTGCCCGAAGATCCTCTGCGACATCACCGCCAGGGTCACGGCACCGCCGGCCAAGACCGCCTGCACGAGGGAGATCGGCGCCATCGAGAGCGCCGCGATGTGGACCAGCCAGGCGAGCGCGGCCAGTCCCCAGCCCGCCGCGAACCAGGGCGAGGCCGCGAGGCTGCGGATGCTCTGCAGCGGGCGCGCGAGGCGGACCGGTGTCGCGGCCTGACAGCCGCGGTGCTTGAGCAGCGAGGCGAGGTTCGTCATCAGCGCCACCGCCACGGCGAGAAAGATTCCGAGCTCCATGTCAGCCCTCGGGCGCCTCGAGGCGGCGGCGCACGGCGGCCACGGTCATCGCGGACGTGTGGCAGGCGGTGGCGATGGCGCGGTTGAGCTGGTCTGGCGAGCGCCGCATCTCGAATTCGATCAAGCCCGTTCGGCGGATCTTCAGGGCCTCTTCGGCGCTGCTGCCGGCAGGTGCGAGGTCGACCGCGGCCTCACCGGCGCGGGTGCGCCGGCAGACCAGGCAAAACCGTCCCTCCTCCGAGTTTGCCCAGCAGCTCGGCTGAGCGGCTGGCTGGCCGTCGATGCGGCTCGCCGCGACCCCGCACCCGTCGCAGGTCCATTTCGCGGCCATTGGTTGGACGGTGCTCAAGACATGGCCTTGCGCCGGTCCTCGAGTGCGATGAGCGAGGTCATCTTGTCTGCTCCTTCTGAGGGCGATTGATGATCCAGCGGCCCCAGGGGCGCCAAGCGGCACTCGGAGGAACGGACCCTCTCGGGGTGGCCAGGAGGCCAAGCCCGTCCAATCACCGTAGCAGCACGACCTTAAGCGAATGGAGTGCTGGATACTCCCGGCGTGATCGTCAACTGCGCCGTCTACGAGGGTGGGGAGCGCCGCGAGGGCGAGCTGCCGCTCGACGAGGCCGGCAAGGCGGCCCGCGGCGACGACTCCTTCGTCTGGCTCGGCGTCGTCGAACCGACCGCCGAGGAGTTCGAGGCGATCGCCGAGGAGTTCGACCTGCACGAGCTCGCCGTCGAGGACGCGGTCAACGCCCACCAGCGCCCGAAGGTCGAGCTCTTCGGCGACACCCTGCTGGTCGTCGTCAAGAGCGCCCGCTACGTCGACACCGATGAGGTGATCGAGGTCGGCGAGCTGCTCCTCTTCGTCAACCCGGCCTTCATCATCACCGTCCGCCACGGCGCCGGCGAGCTGAGCGCGGTGCGGAACCGGATCGAGCAGCGCCCCGACCTGCTGCGCCACGGGGTCGGGATGGTGCTCTACGCGATCCTCGACTACCTCGTCGACGGCTACGAGGACGCGGCCCAGGGGGTCGACCTCGACATCCAGGAAGTCGAGCGTCAGGTCTTTTCCAACGACGGCCACAACCCGGCCGAGCGCATCTACAAGCTCGAGCGCGAGGTGCTCGACTTCCACACCGCGGTGGCGCCGCTCTCGGGGGCCGTCGACGAAATTGCCCGGGGTCACTTCGAGGTCGTGCCCGAGGGACTCCAGGAGTACTACCGCGACGTCCACGACCACCTGCGCCGGGTCGAGGGCCGGATCGCCGGCTTCCGCGACCTGCTCGGCAGCGCCCTGCACGCGAACCTGACCCAGGTCTCCGTGCGCCAGAACGAAGACATGCGCAAGATCTCCGCCTGGGTCGCGATCCTCGCCGTACCGACCTCGATCGCCGGCATCTACGGGATGAACTTCGACAACATGCCGGAGCTGCACTGGCGCTACGGCTATCCGCTGGTGATCGCGGTGATCCTGATCGCATGCTCGCTGCTGTACCTGCGCTTCAAACGCTCCGGCTGGCTGTAGCCCACGGCGCAATACGCTGGGCCGATGCAACGGCTGCGCCCGTCCCTCGGACTCCGCGCCGAGCCGCCCCCCTTTGGCTGGGGGGTCCTGGCGGCGATCGCCGTGGTCGCGGCGGGAACGCTCGTCGTCTACCCGCTGAAGGACGTCGCGCCGGTGGTTTCGCTCGGGGTCGTCTATCTGCCGGGGGTGCTGCTGATCTCGACCGTTTGGGGCTGGCGCCTCGGATTGCTGACCGCGGTCCTCAGCGCCCTCGCCTTCAACTTCTTCCACATCCCGCCGACCGGGCGGCTGGGAATCGCTGCCGACCGTGACGGGGTGGCTCTGGTCGTCTTCGCGATCGTCGCCGTGGCGAGCAGCGCCCTGGCGGAGATGGCGCGGGCTCGTGCCGCCGAAGCCGAGCGCCGCCGCGAGGAGGCCGATCGGCTGCTCGCGGAGCTGCGGGAGACGGCGTCCGAGCGCGACCGGATGCAGGCCGAGGCGATCGAGGCGGGGGCGCTGCGGCGCAGCGACGAGCTGAAGACGGCGCTGCTGCGCTCGGTCTCCCACGACCTGCGGACGCCGCTGACCTCGATCATCGCCGCCGGCGCCGCGCTCGACTCGCCGAGCGTGAGCAGCGAGGAGCGCCGCGAGCTCAGCGAGGCCGTGGTCGAAGAAGGGCAGCGGCTCTCGCGGCTACTCGAGAATCTGCTCGACGTCTCGCGGCTGGAGTCGGGCAATGCCGAGCCGCGGCGCGAGCCCGTCGACCTGGCCGGGGTGCTGGAGGCGGCGCGGGCCTCGGTCGGGGTCGGCCCCGAGGAGGTGAAGCTGGCGCTCGACGGCGAGCTGCCCCCGCTCGAAGGCGACGCCGCCCAGCTCGAGCGTGCCTTCGCCAACCTGCTCGAGAACGCGGTCCGCCACGGGGCCGGCCGCCCGGTGCTGGTGCGCTCGCGCACGACCGGCGGGCGGCTGGTCGTGCGGGTGGTCGATCAGGGCGCGGGAATCCCCGAACCCGAGCGGGCACTGGTGTTTGAGCCCTTCTACCGGCGCCCCGACGGACCCGGCCGCGGCTCCGGGCTCGGGCTGGCGATCGCCAAAGGGTTCGTCGAGGCCAACGGGGGCGAGATCGCGGTCGAGTCGGTGCCAGGCCAGGGCAGCACCTTCGTCGTCAGTTTCGCGGTGGGGGGGAACGGCGGATGAGCGGCCTGCCGCGGATCCTCGTCTGCGACGACGAGCCGCAGATCCTGCGGGCGCTGCGGGTGATCCTGCGCGACGCCGGCTTCGAGGCGGTGACGGCGAGCACGGGAGAGGAGGCGCTCGACCGCGCCGCGCTGAAGCCGCCGGAGGCGGCGATCCTCGATCTGATGCTGCCCGACATCGACGGGGTCGAGCTGACGCGACGGCTGCGCGAGTGGAGCGAGATGCCGATCCTCGTCCTCTCCGCGGTCGGGGAGGAGGACCGCAAGGTCGAGGCGCTCGCCGCCGGCGCCGACGACTACGTGACCAAGCCGTTCGGCCCCCGCGAGCTGGTCGCCCGGCTGCAGGCGCTGCTGCGGCGGGCAGCGCCGGAGGGGGACGAGCCGGCGATCTCGGCCGAGGGGCTGGAGATCGACCTCGCCGGGCGCACGGTGCGCCGCGATGGCGAGCCGGTCCACCTCACCCCGACCGAGTTCGGTCTGCTGCGGGTGCTGGCGCGCAACCGCGGCCGGCTGATGACCCACCGGGCGCTGCTGGTCGAGGTCTGGGGCGTCGAGTACGAAGACGACTTCCAGGTCCTGCGCGCCCACGTCGCCAACCTGCGCCGCAAGATCGAGCCCCCCGACGGCCCCCGCTACATCCTCACCGACCCCGGTGTTGGTTACAGGTTCGCGGCCTAGCCGACCTTCACACGATCTGTATACGGGCGCCGCGGAACTTCATGCGGTCTTGACGGGGGCGGGCGCATGATCGATCCGTGCTCTCGCTGCTATCCCTTGCGGACGTCTTTCCCGGTGGCGGCGGTCCCCTCGCCGATGCCTTCTCGATAGCGCTCGCGGTCGGCCTCTTCGCCCTCCTCTACTGGGCGATCGACCTGATCGACCGGATATGACGTTGCCGCTCGCGACCTTGGGCGGTGCCGACCTGATCGGCCTGCTCATCGCCGCTTGTATCTGCGTTTACCTCGTCTACGCGCTGTTGCGCGGGGAGAACCTCTGATGACTCAGGGCTGGCTGCAGATCGCGGTCTTCTTCGTCGTCCTGGTCGCCCTGATCAAGCCGCTCGGCATCTACATGGCGCGCGTTGTCAGCAACCAGCGGGTCTTCCTCAGCCCCGTCGCCGGGCCAATCGAGCGCCTTGCCTACAGCCTGTTGCGCGTGCGGCCCGACGAGGACCAGGACTGGAAGGGGTACGCCCGCAGCCTGGTCGTCTTCTCGCTGCTGTTCTGGATCGCGCTCTACCTGATCCTGCGCACCCAGGGCATCCATCCCTTCAACCCCGAGGGCTTCAACTCCGGCCCCTGGGACCTCAGCTTCAACACGGCGTCCTCGTTCATCACCAACACCAACTGGCAGTACTACGGCGGTGAGACGACGCTCAGCTACTTCTCCCAGATGGCTGGGCTGGCGGTGCAGAACTTCGTCTCCGCCGCGGTCGGGATCGCCGTCCTCGTCGCCCTGATTCGCGGCATCATCGCCCGCAGCGGCAGCGCGATCGGCAACTTCTGGCGCGATCTAGTGCGGATCCTGCTTTACATCCTCGTCCCGGTCGCGATCGTCGGCGCCCTCCTCCTCGCCTCCCAGGGCGTGATCCAGAGCCTCGGCGACACCACCGTGGTTCGGACCCTCACCGGCGGCACGCAGGAACTCGGCCGGGGGCCGGTCGCCTCGCAGGAGGCGATCAAGCTGCTCGGCACCAACGGCGGGGGCTTCTTCAACGTCAACTCGTCCTTCCCGTTCGAGAACCCCAGCGGTTTCACGAACTTCGTCGAGATGCTGTTGATCCTGCTGATCCCGGCCAGCCTGACCTACACCTACGGACGCATGGTCGGCAGCCAGCGCCAGGGCTGGGCGATCTTCTCGGCGATGGCGGTGCTTTTCGTCGCCGGAGTCGCGGTCGTCTACATGGCCGAGCAGAACGGCACCCCGGCGCAGCACCTCGCCGGCCTCCACACCCACGCTTTCGACGGCTCCACCGGCGGCAACCTCGAGGGCAAGGAGCAGCGCTTCGGGATCGCCGACTCCTCGCTGTTCACGGCGGTGACGACGGCGACCTCGACCGGCGCGGTCAACTCCGCCTTCGAGTCGCTGACCGGACTGGGCGGCGCGGTGCCGTTCGCCAACCTCGGCTTCAGCGAGGTGATCTTCGGCGGCGTCGGTTCGGGTCTCTACTCGATGCTCCTCTACGTCGTCCTTGCCGTCTTCATCGGCGGCCTGATGGTCGGCCGCACCCCGGAGTACCTCGGCAAGAAGATCGGCGCCCGGGAGATCAAGCTGGTCTCACTCGGGGTGCTGGTGACGCCGCTGATGGCGCTGACGTCCTCCGGGATCGCCGCGGCGACCAGGGCCGGAACCCGCTCGCTCTACGCGGGGTTCAACCCGCAGGGCTTCTCCGAGACGCTCTACGCCTACCTCTCCCAGGCCAACAACAACGGCTCCGCCTGGGCCGGCTACACCGGCTTCATCCAGCCCAACGCGCCTGGCAACGTCGGCGCCTACGGGATCAGCTTCGCCGACCTGCTCGGCGGCTTCGTCTTGATCGGGTCGCGCTTCCTGCCGATCGTCTTCGTCCTCGCCCTCGCCGGGTCGCTCGCCGGCAAGCGGGTTTCGCCGGCCGGCCTGGGGACGATGCGCACCGACAACCCGACCTTCGTCGTCCTCCTCGTCGGCATCGTGATCCTGGTCGGCGCCCTCACCTTCTTCCCCGCCCTCCTGCTCGGACCGGTGGTGCAGAGCCTGACCACGAGGTTGTTCTGATGAGGAAGGACCTGATCACCGGGCTGCTCGCGATCGTCGTCATCACCGTCGTCCTCGGGCTGGCCTATCCGCTGGTGATCACCGGCATCGCCCAGGTCGCCTTTCCGGGGAAGGCCGGCGGCTCTCTGGTCACGGTCGACGGAGAGGTCGTCGGCTCCAGCCTGATCGGCCAGGAATTCAAGGGCAAGCGTTACTTCCACTCGCGACCCTCGGCGACCGAATATTCCGGCAATGTCACCTTCTTCGCCAACCAGGGCCCCAACAGCGTCGAAGCGCGCGAGACCGTGCGCGCGAACCTCGCCGCCTACGTCGCTTTGGAGAAGCCCTACGACCAGGGTCTGACCAAGGACCAGGTTCCGGTCGACGCGGTCACCCACTCGGCCTCGGGGGTCGACCCCCACATCTCCGAGGCCAACGCCCGGATCCAGGCGCACCGGATCGCCGCCGTTCGCGGCCTCCCGCTCAGCCGGGTCGAAGACCTGATCTCCGCCAATACCGACGGTCGTTTCCTCGGCCTGTTCGGCGAGCCCGGGGTGAACGTGCTCGAGCTCAACATCGCCCTCGACCGGGAAGCGCCGACCAAATGACCACCGAAACCCAGGCCCGTTCGCTGTTCGACCCCGAGATCGTCCGTCCGGCGCTGCTCGAGTCGGTTCGCAAGCTCGACCCGCGGGTCCAGGTCCGCAACCCGGTCATGTTCGTGGTCGAGATCGGCGCCCTGATCACCACCGTCGCCTGGCTGATCCAGCTCTTCGGCGGCGGCCCGCTCGGTGGCGGCGACGAGCCGTCGTGGTTCACCTTCAGCATCACCGTCTGGCTCTGGCTGACCGTCGTCTTCGCCAATCTCGCCGAGGCGCTGGCGGAGGGACGCGGGCGCGCCCAGGCCGCCAGCCTGCGGGCGATGCGGACGGAAACCACGGCGCGGCTGCGCGATGGCGGCGAGAAATCGGCGGCGGAGCTGACCCGCGGCGACGTCGTCGTCGTCGAGGCGGGGGAGTCGATACCCGGCGACGGCACCGTGGTCGAGGGCATCGCCTCGGTCGACGAGTCGGCGATCACCGGCGAGTCGGCCCCGGTGATCCGCGAGGCCGGCGGCGACCGCTCCGCCGTCACCGGCGGCACCAAAGTCCTCTCCGACCGCATCGTCGTCGAAATCACCCAGGAGCCGGGCGGGTCGTTCCTCGACCGGATGATCGCCCTCGTCGAGGGCGCCGAGCGGCGCAAGACGCCGAACGAGATCGCGCTCGGGATCCTGCTGGCGGCGCTGACCCTCGTCTTCGTCGTGGTCGTCGTGGCGCTGCGGCCGTTCGCGCTGTTCGCCGGTACCGAGCTCTCGGAGACGACCCTGATCGCGCTGCTCGTGGCCCTGATCCCGACGACGATCGGCGCCCTGCTCTCGGCGATCGGGATCGCCGGCATGGACCGGCTCGTCCGCCGCAACGTGCTGGCGCTCTCCGGCCGCGCGGTCGAGGCCTCCGGCGACTGCGACGTGCTGCTGCTCGACAAGACCGGGACGATCACGCTCGGCAACCGCGAGGCGACCGAGTTCGTCCCGATGCCCGGCGTCAGCGGGGCGGAGCTGGCCGAGGCCGCGCAGATGGCGTCGCTCGCCGACGAGACCCCCGAGGGCCGCTCGATCGTCGTCCTCGCCAAGGGCTTCGGGATCCGCGAGCACGACTTCGCCGGCCACGAGCCGACCTTCGTCCCCTTCACCGCGGAGACGCGGATGAGCGGCGTCGACTACGACGGAACCCGGCTGCGCAAGGGGGCCGGTGACGCGGTCCAGGCCTGGGTCGCCGCCGAGGGCGGCCGGGCGCCCGCGGAGCTGCAGGCGGAGCTCGACCGGGTGGGGCGCGAGGGCGGCACGCCGCTGGCGGTCGCCCGCAACGAGCGCGTGCTCGGCGTCGTCTACCTCAAGGACGTGGTCAAGGAGGGGATGAAAGCCCGCTTCGACCAGCTGCGGGCGATGGGAATCCGCACGATCATGGTCACCGGCGACAACAAGCTGACCGCGGCGAAGATCGCCGCGGAGGCCGGCGTCGACGACTTCCTCGCCGAAGCGACCCCGGAGCGCAAGCTGGAGCTGATCAAGGAGCAGCAGGCCGACGGGCGCCTGATCGCGATGACCGGCGACGGGACCAACGACGCCCCCGCGCTTGCCCAGGCCGACGTCGGTGTCGCCATGAACACCGGAACCCAGGCCGCTCGCGAGGCCGGCAACATGGTCGACCTCGACTCCAACCCGACGAAGTTGATCGAGATCGTCGAGGTCGGCAAGCAGCTGCTGATCACCCGCGGCGCCCTCACCACCTTCTCGATCGCCAACGACGTCGCCAAGTACTTCGCGATCCTGCCGGCGATGTTCGCCGCCACCTACGCCTTGGCCGGCGAGAAGGGGCCGCTCGACGCCCTCAACGTGATGTCGTTGGGCACGCCGGAATCGGCGATCCTCTCAGCGGTGATCTTCAATGCCCTGATCATCCCGCTCCTGATCCCGCTATCCCTGCGCGGGGTCCGCTACCGGCCGATCGGCGCCACCGGGCTGCTGCGCCGGAACATGCTGATCTACGGCCTCGGCGGCCTGATCGTCCCCTTCGTCGGGATCAAAGCGATCGACCTCGTCGTCCACAACCTGCTGGGGGCCTGACCAGGGTGGGGCCGTGAGCCACGGCCACTACAAGATCTTCCTCGGCATGGCGGCGGGGGTGGGGAAGACCTACCGGATGCTGCAGGAGGGCCAGGCCGAGGCGGCCGCAGGCCGCGACGTCGTGATCGGCTACCTGGAGCCCCACGAACGGGAGGAGACGAGCGCCCAGGCGCGCGGGCTGGAGGCGGTGCCGCGGCGCGACGTGCGGATCCGCGACGTGACGCTCGGGGAGATGGACCTGGCCGCGGTGCTCGCGAGGGCCCCCGACCTGGCGCTGATCGACGAGCTCGCCCACACCAACCCTCCCGGCCAGGTCCACGAGAAGCGCTACCAGGACATCGCCGACTTGCTCGAGGCCGGGATCGACGTCTTCTCCACCGTCAACGTCCAACACCTCGAGTCGCTGGTCGACCAGGTGGCCGAGCTGACCGGGGTGCGGGTGCGGGAGACCGTGCCCGATTCCGTGCTCGGGTCCGCCGACGAAGTCGTTCTGATCGACCTCACGCCGGAGGAACTGATCGCCCGTCTGCGGGCGGGAAAGATTTACCCCGGCGAGAACGTCGACGCCGCCCTCAACAACTTCTTTCGGATCGAGAACCTCGCCGCCCTGCGCGAGGTCAGCCTGCGCCAGGTCGCCGAGGACGTGGAGTCCAAGCGGCTCACCTTCAGTCGAGGAGCGGCGCTCGGAACGCGAGCCGAGGAGCGGCTCTCCGCCGACACCCCGCGGGCGGTGGGGGAGCGGCTGCTCGCCCTGGTCCGCCCGCAGCCCAGCTCCCAGCGGCTGGTGCGGCGCGCCTGGCGCTCGGCGCAGCGGCTCGGGACCGACCTCGATCTGCTTTGGGTGAAGCCGCCGGGCAAGCCGATCGAGGGCGAGGAGGAGCGTCAGGTGACGGCGCTGCGGCAGCTCGCCTCGGCGCTCGGGGCGTCGCTGCTGATCGAGGAGCACGACGACCTCGTCACCGCGGTCGCCCGGGTCGTCCGCGAGCGCGGCTCCACCTACATCATGGTTGGCGAGGCAGAGCCGCGGAGGGGGTTGGCGCGCCTGCGCGAGCCGCTGCCGCAGCGCTTGATGCGGGCGACTCCACCCGGCGTCGACGTGCGGATCGTCGCCCACCGCACGCTCCGGGAGGACGGCCCGTGATCGCGGTCGAGCACCTGTCGATCGCGCTGGCGCTGATCCTCGGCCTCGGCGGCGGCTACCTGCTGGCGCGCTCGCGCTGGGGCGGTCGCGGGCCGCGCCCGGGGGAGCGCCTGCACCACATCCTCCTGCCCTTCACCGGCAGCGAGATCTCCCGCCGCGCCGTCGACGCCGCTCTGCGGCTGGCCCGGGCCGAGGACGCGGCGCTGATGCCCGCCTACCTCGCCGAGGTGCCGATGCGGCTGCCGCTGGAATGCGCGATCCCCGCCGAGGCCGGCAGGGCGATGGCGATGCTGGAGGCGATCGAGCAGCGCGCCGGCGCCCAGGGAGTTTCAGTCGACGCTCGGGTCGAGCGCGGTCGCTCCTACCGTCACGCCCTCGAGCGCCTGCTCGCCCGCGAGGATTTCGACCGCGTCGTCGTCCCCGCCGGCGTCAACGGCGCCGACGGCCTCAGCGGCGACGACCTCGTCTGGCTGCTGCGCAGCGCGCCGGCGGAGGTTCTGATCCTGCGGCCGGCGCCCGGCGACGAGAGCCGGCTGTCGGGGGAAGGTTCAGTCGCTGGATCCCAACCCGGGTAGGAGCGGGTGATGTCCGATTCGCAGCGACTGCAGATCGTCCGCGAGATCTACGGCGCCTACGAGAGCGGTGACAGGTCGGTCGTCGAGCGTCTGCTCAGCGACGACTACGTCTTCCACGCCCCGACCGACCCGGGGATCGATCGCGACCTCTATTTCGAGCGCTGCTGGCCGAACCACGAGACGATCGCCTCGTTCGAGTTCGTGCGGCTGATCGAGGACGGGGACGAGGTGGTCGTCACCTACGAGAGCACCAAAACCGACGGCCGCAGGTTCCGCAACACCGAGGTGCAGACGATCTCCGGCGGGCAGATCGTCAAGACCGAGGTCTACTTCGGCTGGGATCTCTAGCGATCTCACGGATTCTGTCCCGGCGCCGTTGTATTGGTGTGAGGACGATGGGAACCGCCTGGACCACCTGCGAGAGCCCGATCGGGTCGTTGACCCTGGTGGTCGGCGACGGTCGGCTGCGGCGGCTCTGCTTCCCCGACGAGCGACCGGGGTTGAGCGAGGAGCTGCACCAGCCGCGGGAGTGCGAGCGTGCCCGTGCTCAGCTCGAGCAGTACTTCGCCGGCGAGCGCCAGGCCTTCGAGCTGCCGATCGAGCTCGTCGGCTCGCCGTTGCAGCGCGCCGTCTGGGAGCAGCTGCGGGCGATCCCCTACGGCACCACCGTCTCCTACGGAGAGCTGGCCAAGCGCCTCGACCTCGACCACCCCGAAGCGGCCCGCGACGTCGGCGCCGCGGTGGGGCGGACGCCGGTGCCGATCGTCGTCCCCTGTCACCGGGTCGTCGCCGCCAACGGCGACCTGACCGGTTACCGCGGCGGTCTCGATCGCAAGCGAACCCTGCTCAACCTCGAGGCGAAGGTCGCCGGCCACCCGCCCGAGCCGGCCTGGGCGTTCCGCCAGCTGGCCCTGGGCTGAGCCCGCGGACACGCCTCAGCCGGGCCGCGCCAGCCGGAAGCGCCAGACGCTCTCGCCGTCCTCTTCGCCCTCGGCGTCGTGGGCGAAGCCGGCGCGCTCGAGCAGGCGGTTGGAGGCGTTGCGCTCGGCCAGGGTGTGGGCGATCACCGTGCTGACGCGCTCGTCGGCAAACGCCTCGGCCAGCATCGCCTCGACCGCTGCCCCGGCGAGGCCCTGGCGGCGGCGGCTGGCGGCGACCTCGTAGCCGATCTCGACGACTCCGTCGGTCGGCGGCCCCTTGAAGCCGCCCCAGCCCACCAGCTCGAGCGGGTCGCCGGCGAGGAACAGGCGGGCCCCCCAAGCGGCGCGGCTGGGGTCGGCGGCGAGCGCGTCGCGGGTCGGCGGCAGAGCCTCGGCGAAACCGCACCAGCCGGGGACGACGGGATGCCCCAGCGCCTCCGCCAGCGCCTCGTCGCCGGCCACGGCGGCGTCGATCAGATGCACGTCGGCGGCGACCAGGCGGACCACCGCCCCAGGATCCCACGGAAACCAGGCTGCCGGCGGCGGGCGCTGGCGAGGAGGGACAGATCTGCCCCCGTCGCGGCGGGGCGACGAGGGCAGATTTTGGACCGTTAGGCCTGCTGGGTCCTGAGCTTCGCGGCAGCCGTCACACAACGGGAGAAAGCGGTGCCCTTCTCGCCTTTGACGTGCTTCTTGCTCAGTCCTTTGCAGGCTTGGCGTGCGGTCAGCTTTTCGTTCTCGGCGGCCTTCGCCATCGCCGTCACGCACTGGCTGAACGGCGTGCCCTTCTCGCCGGCGACGTGCTTGCGGCTCTCCCCCTTGCAGTAGACGCCGTAGGCCTTCGCCTTCTCCGGCAGGCTGTCTCCGGGGCCCGGGGTCGGCGGATTTTCGGGGGCGTACTTGGGCCCGTTCCCGTGTTCGGCGCCGGTCGGAGACTGGTCGGCCAGGGCGATCGCGGGAACCGTGGCGAGGGCCAGGGCGCCGAGGATGACGGCGAGCTTCAGGTGCAGCTTCATCATTGCCTCCTTGAGTCATGGCGGCCCCGTCACGGGGCTCCGATCTGCGTTCCGGTCTTGAAACGCGCTCAGGAGGGTCTTGTCAGGCGTTACTTGGGGCTATTGCCGTTCGTGGGCGGTTCGGCCGTGGCCGCGGGCGTCTGCGCGGCCCTTTCGGAGCCCTTCGCGGCCGGCTTGGGGGTAGTCGCCTTGGTTGGCTTTGCGGGCTTCGACGTCTGCCCGGCCGTGGGGGGCTTCGCGGGCTTGGCGGGATGGCTGGGGTGGGCGGGGTGCGCGGGGTGTTCGGGCGCCGCGGCCTTGCCCTGGGAAGCGTTCCTGTGCGCGGCGGCGGTTTGCTGGCCATGGTTCGAGGCGCTCGGCAGGGTGCCGTCGTGGCCGGGCGCTTCGGCAGCGGCGTCGGATCGCGGCGAGGCGGGGACGTTCGTCGCCGCGGCTCGATCGTTTCCATCCAGCGCGCGCCGATCGCCCAGCTGTCGAATCGGCGCGCCCGCGCGTCGGGCGGCGGTCGGGGCAGCGGCTTCCGTGGCTTGAGCCGATCCTCCCGCCGCGTTCGCCGCGTCTCCGGACCCGGCTGCCGGTCGAAGGGTCTGCGTCGACTTCGAACCACCTTCGCCGGGGAGCCCGATCTGGACGAGGTCGCCGCGCTGCGCCGCCGTGACCCCGATCGCGGCGACGACCGCGACGGTCGCCGTCGCCTTCACCGCCGCCGAGGTTCCCACCGCTTGGGCAGCGCCACCGCCGAGCAGGCCCGTGAGACCTCCGCCCGTGCCCCCGCCGCCTCCGAGCACCCCCTGCAGCAGGCCGGCGGCAACCAGCGCCGGCAGCGGCGAGAGCGCGGCGAGGTCGCGCGAGCGCCCCTCGATTTCCGCCCCGAAGGCGCGGCAGCTCGGACAGGCACGTAGGTGGGCGCGAATGTCGCGCCGCCGCGTCACCCGGCCATCGGCGTCGGAGAGCGCCCGGGTCACGGCGTCGCAGTCCATCTCACGCCCCGCCTCGATCTGGCGCAGGCTCAGCCGCGCCTCGTAGAGGGTCTGCCGCGCGGTCGCGGCGGAAGTGCCGAGGGCGCCGGCGATCTCGTCGAAGTCGAGCCCGGACAGCTCCCGCATCACCAGCACCCCGCGCTGGCGCTCGGGCAGCGTCTCGAGGTCGGCGATCAGCTTGCCGAGCCGTTCCCGTGCCTCCGCCTCCTGCGCCAGGCCGGGGCCGGCGGCGGTCAACTCGGGGTCGAGCGGCTCGCCCGCGCGCCGCCTCCGCACCAGGTCGATCGACTCGTTGTGGGCGATCCGGTAGAGCCAGGGCTTCAGCTCGATCCGCCGCGACTCGCCCGGCAGCGCCCGCAGTGCCTTCACCATCGTGTTCTGCAGCGCGTCCTGGGCGTCGTCGGGATTGGCGAGGATCGCCAGGCAGTAGCGGTAAAGGTCCTGCTGGTAGCGCCGGAAGATCGCCGCGAAGGCGCGCTCGTCGCCAGCGATCGCCCGTCGCGTCAGGCGTTCGTCGCTCGAGAACCGGGCCAGGGCGGGCGCCCTCACCCCAGCCCCCGCAGAGGCCACGGCTTCGCTCATGGCTGACGGTGCGTGTCGGCCTGCATCCCATTGAGAGTATGGGCATTTCGATCGCTCCTTAAACGCATCGGGGAGCGGAATGTCAGGGAGGACCCGTCCTCAGGCAGCGCTGAATCACTCGCCGGGGTCGATCGGCCGCCGCAGCAGCGCGGGGCCGGCCGTCTCCGCCTCCCCGGGATCGCGATCCGGGATTTCGAGTCGGCGCACGCTGCCCACGCAGAGGACCGCGATCTGGCAGACGAGGATCACGGCGACCGCGGCCCAGAGCGTCGTCGACGTTCCCAGGCCCGCGGCTAGGGGGCCGACCAGGGCGAGGCCGAGCGGCTCCAGCGCCAGCGAGCCGAACCAGTCGTAGGCGCTGACCCGGGAAAGCGCCTCGGGTGGGATCCGCAGGGCCATCACCGTTTCGTGGAGGATGTCGGAGAGGCTGACGACCGCGCCGGAGGCGCAGGCGCCGAGGGCGATCGCGAGCACCGGCGCCGGTCCGGTCAGCAGCAGCACCGGCAGCCCGAATAGCAGCAACGCCGCCTGGCCGACCAACAGCGGCCGGCGCGGCCGGAAGGCGAGGGCGACGACGCCGCCGGCGACGGCGCCGATTCCGAACCCCGCCGCGATCAGCGCCCAGGCGCTGGAGCCGCCAAGCGAGTCCTGGGCCACGGTGGGGCCGAGGACGAGGAAGGTGGGAGTGAACACCGCGTTGCTGATCGCCGCGCCGAGCACGACGACCCAGAGCCAGGTCCGCGAGGAGAACTCCGTCCAGCCGCGCCGCAGCTCGGCCAGAAAAGAGGGAACGCCGCGGGAGCCCAGTCCGGGCGCCCGCAGACCGAGCAGGAAGGCGGCGCTGAGCGCGAAGGTGAGCGAGTCGGCGGCGAGTGCCCAGCCGGGGTCGCCGAGCGCGAGCAGGATCCCGGCCAGCGCCGGGCCGATCACCTTCCCGACCGACCAGGAGAGGTTGAGCAGGGCGTTGGCCTCCTGCAGTCGGGCGCCGCTGACGACCTGTGGGACGATCGCGATCGAGGCCGGGTTGAAGAACGCCGTCGCCGCGCCCTCGATCGCGTAGAGGATCGCGAGCTGCCAGATCTGCGCCTGGCCCAAGAGCAACAGGGCCGCGATTAGGCCGACCACCAGGGCGCGCACGAGGTCGGAGCCGAGCATCGAGATCCGCGGCGAGAGCCGGTCGGCGTAGACGCCGCCGACCAGGACCAGGGCGGTGATGACGAGGCTGTGGGTGGCGAGGACGATGCCGAGATCGGTCGCGGATCCGGTCAGGTCGAGGACCGCGAAGGCGATCGCGACCGGGGCGATGCCATCGCCGACCAGAGAGATCGTGCGGGCGAAATAGAGCCGCCGGAAGCTCGGTTCGCCGAGGACCGCGAGTCTCTGCCAGAACCCCACCGGGCCAGGATAGGCGGGCACTCCGCGCGGTTAGCGGCGGATCGGGCTGGGTACCCCCTCGCCATGGCAGCGCCGACCGCCGACCACCGCTTCGGATCCTCGCCGCCGCTCTCGCTGGGGGTCGAGGAAGAGCTGCTCCTCGTCGACGAGGAGTTGCAGCTCGTCGCCGTCGCCGAGGTGACGATCGAGCGGCTGGCGCCGGCGGCGCGGGAAAGCGTCTCGACCGAGCTGTTCGCCAACCAGATCGAGCTGAAGACGGGGATCTGCGACGGCGCCGACGGGGCGCTGGCCGAGCTCGAGGCGGCGCGCCGCGCAGTCCGCGCCGCCGGCGCCCGGCTGATGGGGTCGGGGCTGCACCCCGCCCACGCGGGCGACTCCGAGCTGGTCGACAAGCCGCGCTACGAGGTCGTTCAGGAGGACCTCGCCGGGTTGCTCGACACGCCGCCCTGCGGGCTGCACGTCCACGTCGGCATGCCCGACCCCGAAACGGCGGTCGCGGTCGCCAACGCGCTGCGCCAGCACCTGCCGCTGCTGCAGGCATTGACGGCCAACTCGCCCTTCCGCGCCGGCGCCGACGCCGGCATGGCGAGCGCCCGCGCCGCGGTCGTCCGCGCCTATCCGCGCTTCGAAATGCCGCGCGAGTTCGCCGACTTCGAGGAGTTCGTCCGCGTCGCCGACCAGCTCGTCCTCGCCGCTGGGGTCGAGGACTACACCTACCTCTGGTGGGACGTGCGCCTGCACCCGCGGCTGGGGACGGTCGAGGTGCGGGGGATGGACGTGCAGCCCGAGGTGGCGACCAACGTCGCCGTGGCGGCGGTGATCCAGGCACTGGCGGCGCGGGAGATCGAGCGGCCGAGCGCCGGCGGGCTCGCCCGCGAGGCGCTCGAGGAGTCCTACTTCCAGGCCGGCCGCCATGGCCTCGAGGCGCGGCTGCTGGTCGACGGCGAAACCGCGGCACCGGCCCGCGAGGTCGGTCGCGCCGTGCTCGAGGAGGCGGCGCCGTTCGCCGTCGGCGGCGCCGCGGCGCTGGCGCCGATCGAGCGGATCCTGGGCGACGGCAACGGCGCCGACCAGCAACGGCGCCTCCACGGCGAGGGCGGCATGGAGCTCCTGCTCGGCGCCCTCGCCGAGCGCACCGAGGCCAGGAGGGGGAGGGTCTAGCTCAGCGCTGGGTGTGCGAGGGGGCCGGCAGGTCGAGCCGCCGTCGAGCCGCCGCCACCGCCGATACCGAGGAGCGGCAGGCTTTGGCGATGATGCCGTCGCCGTGGTCGGGACGGCGGCTGACCTCGAACTCGATCAGCGCGGCGCGCCGCAGTTTGGCGCGGGTGTCGATCGTGCAGTCCTCCGGCGCCGAGTCCAGCGCTGCCTGGGCGGCGCGGTCACGCCGGCAGATCAGGCAGTAGGTGCCTTCGGGGTTGGCGTCCCAGGTATCGGGCAGCTCGACCTTCTCGCCGTTCATCCGGCTGATCGAGACACCACACTGGTCGCAGGTCCACTTTTTCGCGGTGGTGCTGGTTGCAGTAGGGCTCATGCGGGTGCCTTCGTTCGGTTGCGATTGCGATTGCGCCGGCGCCGTTTCTGGGCCGACGGGGTGTTCGGGCTCTGGCCGCCGTCCGCGTTCATCTTCGCGTTGGCGCCGGTCGACGCCGCGGTGGCGCTGCCGCCGCGGCCCTGGTCGAACTCGCGGGAGAGGCCGAGGTCGCGGGCGATCCGGCGCATCTCCGAAGTCTGGTCCCCGAGCACGAAGCTGATCCCGTTGCCACGGCTGCCGGCCCGGCCGGTGCGGCCGATCCGGTGCACGTAGGCGTCCTGGTCGCCCGGGGCGTCGAAGTTGATCACGTGGGTGACGCCGGCGACGTCGATGCCGCGGGCGGCCACGTCGGTGGCGATCAGGGTGTCGACGTCGCCCCGCTCGAAGCGGGCCAGCGCCTTTTCGCGCTGGCTCTGGCTCTTGTCGCCGTGCATCGCGACCGACTCCAGCGACTGTTTGCGGAGCCGCTTGACCAGGCGGTCGGCGCCGCGCTTGGTGCGGACGAAGACCAGGGTGCGGCCCCGCTCGGAATCGCGCAGGCGCCCGACCAGGTGGTCCATCTTCTCCGCCGGGGAATCGAGGTGGACGAAGCTGTGCTCGATGTCGGCCTTGCTGTCGACCGCCGGCTTCTGGGTGTGGCGGCGCGGTTGGCGGGTGTAGGCGGCGGCGAGCTCGCCGGTCGCGCCCTCGAGCGTGGCCGAGAAGAACAGGGTCTGGCGATCGCGCGGGGTCTGGCCGACGATCCGGCTGACCGCGGGCTTGAAGCCCATGTCGAGCATGCGGTCGGCCTCGTCGAGGACCAGGATCCGCACGCGGTCGAGCTTGATCACGTTGCGGGAGATCAGGTCCTCGAGGCGGCCGGGGGTGGCGACGACGATGTCGGCGCGACGCGCGGCGCTGGTCTGGGGACCGAAGCCGACGCCGCCGTAGACGGCGGCGATGTTGAGCTTGCGGGCGCGGCAGATCGAGTCGAGCTCGTCGACGATCTGACTGGCGAGCTCGCGGGTGGGGGCGAGGACGAGGGCGGAGACGCCCTTGCCCGGCTCGACCAGGTCGACCATCGGGATCCCGAAGGCAAGCGTCTTGCCGGAACCGGTCGGGGACTGGACGAGAAGATCGTGACCGTCGAGGGCGTCGCTGACGACCATCTCCTGGACGGGGAAGGGTGCATCGATGCCGCGGGCCGCGAGCGCGGACACGACGGAATTAGAAATGCCGAGATCGGCAAATGAGGTAGAAATTCTGTGCTCCTTTATGTGCAGCGAATGAGGGAGATCCAGCAGCCCCAAACGCCTTCAGCGCACAGAGGAAACGGAACCTCTCGGGTGGCGTTGAGGCCGAACCCGACTTAGACAAGGTAGCAGGCCGGCACTTTTGGCCTGCTAGGAGGCCACTTTTACCGGCCTCCTACAATTTGTCGATGGCCTCGGATTCGGTCACGATCCCTACCTACACGCTGTACAGGCGTGGGATCGAGCTGCTCGAAGACGGCGATTTCGAGCACGCCGCCGAGCCGCTGGCCGAGGCGGCGCGGCGGGTGCCCGAGAAGACCTCGGTGCGCGAGGCGCTCGGCCGTGCCTACTACCGCTCCGGTCGCTACGCCAAGGCCGCGGTCGAGTTCGAGGCGGTGGTCGAGACCCACCACGTCAACGACTTCGCCCACTTCTGCCTCGGCCGGGCGCTCTCCAAGACCGGCGAGAAGGCCCGCGCCCGCCACCACCTGGCGCTGGCCTCGAACCTGCGACCCGACCGCCGCGACTACCGCTACTACCGCCGCCTGCTCGACGCCTGAGGGGCAGGGGGCGCGGCTCAGAGGCCGCGGACCAGCTTGCCGACGGTCTCTTCGCCGAAGTAGGGGCCGAAGGTGCGTGACTTGTTGTTGAGGTGCAGGTAGGAGTTGACGCCGTTGATCTGGGTACCGTCGCCGATCAACCAGCCGCCGCCGCTGGCGCCGGGGGCCCAGCGGCAGCGGATCGCCATCGTCGGCGGGCCGGAGAAGGGATAGGTGAGGGTGTCGTCGCCGATGTAGGGGGACTGGCAGCCCTGCATCCGCGTCGTCTCGCCGGGGTAGCCGAAGGTGAGGAAGTTCTGCGCGCGCGGCAGCTCGGTGACGATCGTCGCCCCGCCGCCGACCGCGTCGGCGAGGTTGACGCCCTCGGCGTTGGGCTTGGTCAGGAAGGCGCCGAGGTCGAAGTCGGGGTTGCCGTGCTTGGTCCACTGCTTGGGGGCGAAGACCTTGTCGGTGCGGGCGACGAAGGCGCCGAAGGGGGCGACGCCGCCGGTGTAGGCGGGGACGAACTCGAGGAAGTTGGACCAGACCGCGGCGTGGCCGTCTTCGGGGCCGCTGTTGACGCAGTGGCCGGCGGTGAGGACGAGCTGGCGGGACGGCGTGTTGATCGCGGTCCCCGAGCAGAAGCCCTTGAGCTTGCCGCGGCGGATGAAGATGCGGCCGTTGACGCTGTAGGGCGGGACTTCGGGGGTGGCGACGCGGACGAAGCTGGCGCCGGCGCCGGCGGGAGTCGGGGTGCCGACCCGCAGCCGCGCCGCGCCGGAAGCGTCGACGACGAGGTCGAGCGGGCGCGCTTCGCGCATCCGCCGCGGCGTCCAGTAGCGGAGGACCTGTGCGGCTCGAACTTGGGAAACGCCGGCGGTCGCGGTCGCGGGGGCGTGGGTGCGGAAGCTGGCGCCGGCGGCGAGCGGGAAGGCGAGCAGGGCGGCGACGATCAGCGCGAGCGTGCTCGCGGTCAGTGCTGCGCGGGCCCCTGCCGGGCGATCGGACTCCGAACGCATCGGGGTTGACAATAGAGAGCCGGCGCGGCGACCCGACGCATGTCCGACCGCGGCGGCCAGGCGGATCAGCTCACCAGTGGGATCACGCAGCGGAATTTCTTGGTGGCGGTAGAGATCATGAACCCGATCTTCCCCGTTGATGAGACCGTGAGGACGGAATAGGCATTTAGCCCTGATGCGTTCGTCACATCGCCAGACCACTCATCCCCAACCGCCAAAAGCACCCCCGGCTCTTGCGCGAACGCCGCCAGGGTCAGCGCCGCCGGCAACTCGCCACCGATATCCGCGCAGGCCGCCGCCGCCTCCGGCGCTTCCAGCGCCGTTTCGCTGTGTTCCAGCTGCCAGCAGGCACCGGCGAAGGTCCGCATCCCCCGCTCGCAGCCGGCGTGGTGGCCGTTGAGGCGTTCAGCGTTGCTGGCGCTCTCCGCGCGCAGCGCCCGCCCTGCCTCCCTCGCCTTGTCGGCGAGGTCGGCATGAGCGGCGCTCGGGACCTCGCCCAGCGTCTCCGCGTTGACCTGGGAGCCGGTGATCGACCCGGGCGCGAGGCGGTTGGCCGGGATCGCCCCCGGCCGCAACCGGTTCCCGGGCAGCGAGCCCGGCACGAGCCGGTCGCCGGGCAGCGAGCCGGCACGGATCGAGCGGCCGTCGATCTTGGTCGCGGCCCAGACGCTGCCGCCGAGCGTGACGAACAGCGCCACGCAGGCGATCGGCAGCGCCGCTGAGTGTCGGCGAAATCCCCTGAGCATCTTCCCCCTGCACCGCGGATCTTACCCCGGTCCGGCCGGCTAGACTCGCGGCTGTAAATACGGTCGGTGGTCAAGGGAAGTCCGGTGTGAATCCGGCGTGGTCCCGCCACTGTGACCGGGTCAAGGAGGTCGCGGGCGCCCAGCGCGCCAGCCACTGGGGACGACACAGAGTCCCCGGGAAGGTGCGGCCGACCAACCCCGGAAGCCAGGAGACCTGTCCCCGGCCAGCCAATACAACCCTCGAGGAAAGGGTGGCTTAAATGCCAAGAATCATCTCCGTACGGCTGGCTATCGCGTGCGCGCTGGTAGTGGCCCTGTCTCTGACGATGGCCGCGGGTGCGGTCGCCAAAGGCTTCTCGGCCGACCTTCGGGTCGTCGGCTCCGGCGGCAAGATCCTCAGCGAAAAGACGGTCGGCACCAAGACGACGTCGGTGGCGACCAGCCCGAAGGCGACCTGCTTCGGCGCCGGCACCGGCGGCAGCGGCAAATCGGTCTCGATCGAAGGAAACACCGCGCTGGGTCTGCTGGCCCGAGCGTCGCTCTCGGCCAGCGCTTTGAAGCCGTTGCTGATCAGCGACAGCTTCGACTTCGGCCTGGCGCTTTGCGGCGTCGGTTCGAGCGTCGCCAAGGGCAGCACCTCCTGGTTCGTGAAGGTCAACCACAAGGGCCTCTCGGTCGGAGCCGATGCGGCGAAGATCAAGGCGGGCGACGAGGTTCTCTTCGCCCTGACCGAATCGGACCCGAAGACCTTCGCCTACCCGGATGAGCTCTGGCTGAGCGCGCCGGCGAAAGCGACCGCGGGCGCGGCGTTCACGGTTCGCGCCTACGCCTACGACGAAAAAGGCAAGCGCAAGCCGGCCGCGGGGGTCAAGGTCAGCGGCGCCAGCGGCCTCACCGCCGCCGACGGCAAGACCACGGTGACGCTGGCGAAGCCGAGCCAGTTGTTGGCGACCAAGGGGGACCTGATCCCCTCGCGCGCCGCGGTCTGCGTCGGTGGAAAATGCCCCGCCGGTAGCTAGCCCGTGAGTCGGAGCCGTGGCACGGCGGTCGCGACGACGCTGCTTTTGGCAGCGCTCGCGGCCGCCGGCTGCGGCCTCGGCCCCGGTGAGGACGTCGGCTCGGTGGAGCAGACGGTAACGCGCGAATTCGGCTCGGTGCCGATGCTCGAGAGCACGGTCGAGGCGAACGAGTCAGACACGGTGATGCGGGTCCTCGAAGGCGAGACCGAGATCGAGACCCGCTACGGAGGCGGCTTCGTGCGGTCGATCGGGGGCTTCGAGGAAGCCCGGCGCGACGGCCGTCCCTACGACTGGTTCTTCTTCGTCGACGGCATCGAGTCGCCGATCGGCGCCGCCGACTACGACCTCCAGGGCGGCGAGCGGATCTGGTGGGACCATCGCGATTGGACCGCCACCAACCGGGTGCCGGCGGTGGTCGGCACCTGGCCGGCGCCGTTCAGCGACGGCTACGAAGGCAAGTCCCACCCCGTCGCGGTCGAGTGCGAGGGTGGGGGAGCGGTCTGCGCGGAGGTGCGCGCGGCGCTGGAGGGCGCTGGCGTGGAGCTCGCCGCCGGTTCGCCCGACGCGGCGATCCGTGTCCTCGTCGGTCCCTGGGTGCAGGTGCGCGAGGACCCGGCGGCGGCGCTGATCGAGGACGGCCCGCAGGAAAGCGGGGTCTACGCGGACTTCGAGCAGGGGGCCGGCGGCCAGGGGGTCGGCGGCGGCTTCCGCTTGGTCGGCCTCGACCTGAGCGGCGACCCCGTCCGTGACCTCGGCCCCGACGCCGGCCTCGTCGCCGCGACCAGGCGCTACGAAGCGCCGCCGGTTTGGGTGGTGACCGGGGGCACGCCAGCGGCGGTGCAGGCCGCCGCCGAGCTGCTCGACACGGCCAAGCTGCGCGACCATTACGCGGTGGCGAGCGAGAACGGGAAGGAGACGCCGCTGCCGGTGCTGGTTCGATGAGGTCGCCCTACGCCTACACGCCGAGGCCGGGACCGCTCCAGGACGCATCGCCCGGGGCAGCCGTCGCCTATCTCGGGGCGCTCGTGGTCGTCGCCTTCCTCTATTCGAGCCCGCTGGTCCTGCTCGCCGCGGGCGCCGCGGTGACGATCGCGGGGCTCGTGGCGGGCGCCCGCACCGCTGTGCGCGCGGCCCTGCGGATGGGCCTCAGCCTGGCGCTGCTGATCGTCGTCGTCAACGCCCTCGTCGTCAGCCGGGGCGAGACCGTGCTGGCCCGCCTCGGCGAGTGGCCCTGGTTCGGCCAGGTCGACGTCACCCTCGAGGCGATCGTCGCCGGGCTCGCGATCGGGCTGCGGGCGGCGGTGGCGATGGTCGCCTTCGCGGTCTACTCGGCCTGCGTCGATCCCGACCGGGTGTTGCGAGCGCTGCGTCCGATCGCCGGCCGCTCGGCGCTAACCGCGACCCTGGTCTCGCGCCTGGTCCCGGTGGCCGCGGCCGACGCCGGCCGCTTGCGCGACGCCGGTCGCCTGCGCGGCCCCGGCGCCGCCGAGGTCGGCAAGGCGGCGCTGGCCCGCCGCCTGCTCGCCGGCTCGCTCGATCGGGCTGTCGACGTCGCCGCGACCCTGGAGCTGCGCGGCTACAGCCTCGAGCGGCCGCGCAGGCGCCGCTCGGTCGCGACATCGTGGCCCCTCCAGGGGCCCAAAAGTCGCAACCGCTCGCGATTCGACACCCGCTTCTATCTGGCGGGTGCGCTGATCCTGGCGGCGGCGATCGTCGGCAAGGTGCTTGGTGCGGACGACTTCCATACGTACCCGCGGATCGAGCTCTCTCTGGGACCCACGGCGCTCGCTCTCTCGGCGCTACTCGTTCTTAGCGGCTTCCTGCCCCTGCGCCGCAAGCGGCGGCGTTCACGCCGCCGGCCGGCATCCGCCGCGACCCTCGAGGCGCGCCGTGTCTGAGCTGGCGATCCGTCGCGGCGCCGCCCCGGCCCTCGCGGTCGCGGGGCTCGTCTACACCTATCCGGGAGCAACCCGGCCGGCGCTCGAGGAGGTCTCGCTCGACGTCGCCCCCGGCGAGTTCGTCCTCCTCGCCGGCCGCTCCGCCTCTGGCAAGTCGACGCTGCTGAAAGCCGCCTGCGGTCTCGTCCCGCACTTCCACGGTGGCGAGATCGAAGGGGCCGTCGAGGTGGCCGGGATGGACGCGATCTCCTCCGGTCCGGGCGAGCTCGCTTCGGCGGTCGGCTACGTCTCTCAAGACCCCGAGACCCAGGTCGTCTCGACCACCGTCGCCGCCGAGATCGAGTTGCCGCTGGAGCTGCGGGGGGACCCGCCCACCGACCGCGCTCGTGCTGTCGAGGAGGTCGCGCTCGCGCTCGCGATTCCCCACTTGCTGAGCAGGACCGTCGACACCCTTTCCGGTGGCGAGCTGCAGCGGGTGGCGCTGGCTGCGGCCCTGGTCACCCGCCCGTCGCTGGTCCTCCTCGACGAGCCGACCTCCCAGCTCGACCCGGTCGCCGGCGACGAGCTGATCTGGCTGCTTCGCCGCCTCAACGAGGAGTGGGGGGTGGCGGTGCTCCTGGCCGAACATCGCCTCGAGCGTTGCCTTGCCGCCGCCGACCGGGTCGTCGCCATGGCTTCGAGCGGGGTTGCCTTCGACGGCACCCCCGGCGACTTTCTCGCTTGGTCTCAGCTTTCCGATCCCGCCCTGGAGACCCCCGCAGCCCACCTCTTCTCCTTGACCGGCATCGCACCCCTGCCGGTGGGCGTCCGCGCCGCGCGCAAGGCGCTCGAATCGCGTGCATCCCCGGCCCCCGCCACCGCTGTCCCCCACCCGGGGAAGGGTGTGGCGCCGGAGGTTCGTCCCCCGGCCTCGATTGCCTTGGTGGTAAGAGCGCTCTGGGTGGAGCTCGAACAAGGCGACCAACCCGAGGACGTCCTCAAAGGCATTGACCTGGAGATCCGCCGCGGTGAGCGGGTTGCCCTGATGGGTCGCAACGGCGCGGGCAAGAGCACCCTCCTGAAGACCGCTGCCGGCCTGATCGACCCGGTCGCCGGCAGGATCGATGCGTCCGCCGGGATGGCGCTGTTGACCCAGAACCCCGGCGACTACCTGGTCCGCGAGCGCGTCGGCGACGAGCTCCCCGGTGAGGTCGGGGCGGAGGCGCTCCGAGTCGTCGGCCTCGAGCACGCGGTCGACGCCGATCCGCGCGACCTCTCCGGCGGCGAGCGCCAGCGCCTCGCCCTGGCGATCGCCCTCGCCGGCCGCATGGACGGCGAGCAGCTGCCGGGTCTTGTCGCCCTCGACGAGCCCACCCGTGGCATGGACCGCGCCCGCAAGGACGACCTCGTCGAGCTGACCCGACGGCTCGCGTCCCGCGGCGCCGGCGTAGTCGTCGCCACCCACGACGTCGAGTTCGCCGCCGCCTTCGCCGAGCGGGTCGTGCTGCTCGGCGACGGCGTCGTGATCGCCGACGGCCCCGCCTCCGACGTCCTCTCCGGGGGCTGGTATTTCGCCACCGAGGTCGCCCGCGTGCTCGATCTGCCCGGCGTCGTCACGCCCGAGCAGGGCGCGGCGGTGCTGCGCGCCGAAGAAGGTCGCGAATGAGTTGGGAGCTGGTCAGCTTCCTGATCGTCGGTGCCGTCCTGCTCGGCGGCTTCGCCTGGTACGAGCGCTCGCGGCCGCCGGCGCAGGTCGTCGCCCTGGTCGCCGCCCTGGCGGCGTTGGCGATCGCCGGCCGGATCGCCTTCGCCGCCTTCCCAAACGTCAAGCCGACCACCGACATCGTCATCTTCGCCGGCTACGCGCTCGGCCCGGCGCCGGGCTTCGCGGTCGGTGCGCTCGCCGCGCTGGTCTCCAACTTCTGGTTCGGGCAGGGGCCGTGGACGCCGTGGCAGATGGCCGGCTGGGGGCTGTGCGGGATGCTCGGCGCGGCGCTGGCGCTCGGCGGCCGCAACGCGGGCCGGCTCAGCCTCGCCGCCACCTGCGGTCTGGCCGGCATCGCCTACGGCGCTCTGCTGAACTTCTCCCTGATGGCAACTTACGGAGGCGAGTTGTCGCTGGAGCGTTTCGGCGTGCTGATGGCGCGAGCGATCCCGTTCGACGCCGCCCACGTGGTCGGCAACGTCGTCCTGGCGCTGGTCGCCGGGCCGGCGTTCGTGCGGATGCTGAGCCGTTTCCGCCAGCGCTTCGAATGGGAGCGGCGTGGGGGCGGCGGCGAGGACTCCGAACCGTCCGACCGCAAGCCGCCGCGCCGCCTCGGGCCGGCGCTGAAGGGCGGCGGCATCGCCGCCCTGATCGTCATCTCCCTGCTCTTGGCCCTGCTTGTCCCGGGCCGCTCCGAGGCCGCCGGCGCCGACAGCGCGGTCCAGTGGTTGCTCTCGGTCCAGAATGAAGACGGCGGCTTCGGCGCCTCGCCCGGCGACGACTCGGGGACCGAAATGACTGCCTGGGCGATGCTCGGGCTCGAGGCGACCGGCCGCAATCCCCACGACCTCGCCCGCGGCAAGCAGACGCCGATCACCTACCTGCGCGGCCACGTCGACGAGCTCGACAGCCCCGGCGACCTCGCCCGCACGATCCTCGCCTTGCTCGGTGCCGGCGCCGACCCGCACTCCTTCGGCGGCCGCAACCTGGTCGCCGCCCTGCGCGACAAGCGCCTCGACAACGGCTCCTACAAGAACTGGCCCAACTCGACCGCCTTCGCGGCGATCGCGCTGCGCGCGGCCGACTCGCCCGGGGGGGTCGAGGAGACGCTCGCCTGGTTGCGCACGGTCCAGAACGACGACGGCGGCTGGGGCATCGAGCCGGGCCAGCGCAGCGACGCCGAGTCGACCGGCACGGTGCTGCAGGCTCTCTCGCCGGATTCGAAGGCCTCTGGCAAGGGGTTGAAGTACCTGCGCGAGAGCCAGCAGAGCAACGGTGGGTACCGGATCGGCGGCAACGGCGCGATCAATACCCAGGCGACCGCCTGGGCGCTGCAGGGGATCCTCGCCACCGGCGGGGACCCCGACTCGTTCAAGAAGGCTGGTTCCACGCCGCTTGAGTACATCGCCTCCAACCAGGCTGGCGACGGTCACTACCGCTACTCGAATTCCAGCGACCAGACCCCGATCTGGGTGACCGCCTACGCCCTCGTCGCCGTCTCCCGCGACTACTTCCCGATCTCCGCGGTCTCGCGCGAGCAGAAGCCGTCACAAACCAGCTCCGCGAATACCGGCGGCGCCGCTCCGCCTCCGTCGGGTCAATCCGTGAGCCCTTCGACCGAAACCAAAGCGCCTTCGGTGCCTCCGTCCGGCTCCGCCAGCGGTGGCGTCGGATCCCTCCCCGATCGTTTTGCGGCCCCTGGGCAGAACGCGCCCGAGGCGTCAGCCGGCACCTCCCCTCCCGCGGATCGAGAGCCGGGAGGGTCCGACGACTCCGGCTCCAAACCGTCCGCGTCGGAGGCCGCGGGCGAATCGTTCTCGACCGGATACCCGGCGGACGACGACTCCGACAGCAGCACCGCCGGCGCGATCCTGCTGGGCCTGCTCGCCGGCTGCCTCCTCTTCGGCCTCGGCCTGCTCGGCCGCAAGGGCTGGATGCGCTGGCGCTACGGTCTCTAGATGTCATCCAGTCCGATGGACGTCGAGACCGCGATTCGCACCCGCCGCACCCACAAGGCCTTCGGCCCCGAGCCGCTCTCGCCGCAGGTGCTGGGCGAGCTGTTCGAGCTCGCCAACTGGGCCCCGAATCACAACCTCACCGTTCCCTGGCGCTTTCGCGTCGTCGGCCCGGCGGCGCTGGGTCGCCTGAAGCAGGCTGCGGGTCCCGAGGGTGCCGCCAAGCTCGACCGCTGCCCGACCCTGGTCGTCGTCAGCAGCCACCTCGACGAGGACCCGGTCCAGAGCGAGGAGGACCTGCACGCCACCGCGGTCGCGTCCTACATCATCCTGCTCGCCGCCCACGCCCGCGGCCTCGCCGGCTACTGGCGCACGCCAGGGCTGCTGCGGGGAGAGGAGGGACGCGCTGCCGTCGGGGTCCCGCCCGAGGAGCGGATCGTCGGCCTCCTGCACCTCGGCCACCCGCGCCAGGAGCGGCCGGTGCCCGCGCGCCCGCAGCCCGAACCGACCGTCGTCTTCCTCGACTAAGTGACTCCCCGGAAACCCCCACGCACGCCTGGCGGCCCCGGACACACTTCGCGGGGCGTCGTCCTCGGTCGGCCAAATAGCGCTGCTATTCGGCCTCCATGCGTCCTACCCCCACTCGGTCCGGCCCTCGCCAGCCGCACGCGCGAGTTTCCGGGGAGTCACTGTCACTGATGCTGACCCGCCCGCGCGCAATCGAGGAGATCGCCGGCCAGCACTTCGAGCTGGTGGTGATCGGCGGCGGCATCACCGGCGCCGGCGTCGCCCTCGACGCCGCTTCGCGCGGCTATTCGGTGGCGCTGCTGGAGCGCGGCGACTACGCCGTCGGTACCTCCAGCCGCTCCTCGAAGATGGTCCACGGCGGCCTCCGCTACCTGCAGAACTTCGACCTCGGCCTGGTCCGCGAGGCGCTGCTGGAGCGCCAGCTGATGGTCCAGTTGGCGCCGCACCTCGTCTACCCGACCCCGTTCCTGGTTGCCGCCCTGGGCGAGGAGCGCCGCGACCGCAAACTCGGCCTCGGGCTGAACATGTACGACGTGATGGCGACCAGCCGGGTCGGCCGCTCCAGCCGCGAGCTGCGCAGCTCCAAGGACGAGGACGCGCAGTTCTCCTGGTCGCCGGACCGACACCGCACGATCGACCGCGACGAGGTCCTGCAACTGGTCCCGGCGCTGGCCGCCCGCGACCCCAAGGACGCCTACCTCTTCTACGACTGCCAAACCGACGACGTGCGGCTGGTCCTGACCATCCTCGGCGAGGCCGAACGCTTCGGCGCGATCTCCCTCAACGGGGCCGACGTCGTCGAGGTGTTGACCAAGGACGGCCAGGCCAGCGGTGTCGCCTTCGTCGAGTCCGACTCCGGCGAGCGGCTCGAGGTCGGCGCCGACCACGTCATCAACGCGACCGGGGTCTGGGCCGACCAGATCCGCCCCGAGGTGCTCGAGGAGGAGGACGTGCCACGGATCGCGCCCAGCCGCGGTACCCACCTCATCCTCGACCAGGCCGACCTGCCGATGGGCAGCGCCGCCTGCATCGTCCCGGCGGGGGAAGGGCGGATGATCTTCTCGCTGCCCTGGTACGGCCGTACCCTGATCGGCACCACCGACAACGATTTCGACGGCGACATCACGCACCCGCGGCCGGGTGAGGAAGACGTCGAGTACCTGCTGGCAGCTGTGAATGACTTCTTCGGGGTCGCGCTCGGCCAGGGCGACCTGGTCGGTGCCTACGCCGGGGTGCGGCCGCTGATCTCCAGCGGCGACCCCCGCAAGTCGGTCGACATCTCCCGCAAGGCCGAGCTCTATGAGACCTCCTCGGGGATGCTGACGATCACCGGCGGCAAGTTGACGACCTGGCGGCGGATGGCGAGACAGACGGTCGACCGGTTGGTCCTGCGCGAGGGCCGCGAGGCCCCCTGCCACACGGCCGAGATCCCGCTCGGGATGCCGGCGCGCCCGGGAGATCTGGAGGCGCCCGAGGGGGTGGGGGAGGGCGCGATCGACCAGCTCGCATTCCGCTACGGCCACGCTGCCCGCCGCGTGCTCGACCTCGCCCGCGAGGACGCGAAGCTGGCGCGGCCGATCGTCGCCGACCGTCCCGACCTGTTGGCCGAGGTCGTGCTCGCCGCCCGCCACGAGCAGGCGCGCAGCGTCGCCGACGTGCTGCTCCGCCGCACTCGGCTGGGAATCCTGGCGGCCCCCGGGCTGCGCAGCGCCGCCGACGTCAAGCCGGTCGCCGAGCTGCTCGGCGCCGAGCTCGGCTGGGACAAGCGTCGGGTCAAGCGGGAGGCCGAGGCCTGGCCCGAAGCCGCCGCGGCGGAGGGAATCGACCCCGCCCAGAGATGATTGGCCCCACGGCCCCACGCACCCGGATGATGTGCGTGGCACATCGCATCTCTGCGTCCTCGGGCTTGCCTTTGGCGCCGCCAAAGGCTGCGCCCCGCGTCCTTGACCTGCTCGGCCACTCCCATCCCCGGTCACGCGCGGCCGTGGGGCCAATCATCTAGGCGGTTGAATAACCTGCGCCGATGACCAAGGCCGAGCTGGAATCCAAGCACCTGTCCGACCTGCACGCCCTCGCCGCCGAGGCGGGCGTCGAGCGCTTCCGGATGCTGACCCGCAACGAGCTGATCGCGAAGTTGAGTGACGGCAAGGGTGGCGGCAACGGCAGGGGCGGTGAGCGTCAGCAGCGGCCCTCCGCCGGAGCTCGCGAGCGCCCGCCGCGCCGGCGTCGCCGGCGCTCCGGCAGCGGCGACCCGCTCGGCGACGAGGCGGTCGGCCCCGCTCCGCGCGATCCCGTCTCCGAGAAGCCGACGCCGATGGAGACCCCCGAGCCGCCGCCGGCACCGCGAGCAGCCGCTGCTCCCAGCGCCGAATCGTCCGAGCCGGCTCGGCCCAAACGTCGTCGACGCCGCCGTCGCTTCGGTCGTCGCAAGGAGGGCGTGACGATCCAGGACCTGCTGCTGCCGCCCGAGTCCGGCCGCCAGGCGATCCTCTGCGCCGAGACCCGCGAGGGCTGCACGACCCTGCTGCGCAGCGTCGCCGCCGACCTCGCCGCCGACTCGAAGGGGCCCGATCCGATCGTCTTGCTGATCGATCCCAGCCCCGAGGAGTTGGCCGACTGGAAGCGCGAGGCCCCACAGGCGGAGCTCGTCGCCGCCGGCCAGGCCCGCCACGCCAGCGATGCGCTCGCCCAGGCGTCGTCCCGCGCCGGCAGCGAAGACGTGATCCTGCTGGTCGATTCCCTGACCCGCCTCGCCAGCGAGGACTTCGGCGACACCGACGCCGCCAAGGAGTTCTTCGACGCCGGCCGCGCCCAAGGCTCATCCGGCGGCGGCTCGCTCACGGTCGTAGTCGCGATCGAGCGCCCGGCCTAAGCATCTGAAGAGCGATCTGAGCTCTTGAGCGCCTGGGCCGGGCAGCTTGTGCCCGTATCTCTTACCCCTGTCGGGGAGGGCCCGGGTAGGGCCGGAACGTCTTGTACTTTTTCGGCGGGCGCGAACTCTCGGACGGCCGGCGCCGCTCTCGAAAAAGTTAAGTGCAGGCCCTACCCGGGCCCTCCACCCCTACCGGCGGTAAGCGATGCGGCGCCAGCTGGGCTCTTTGGAGAGCTCGATCAGCTCGGGAGAGCGATCCGGCTGGACGTAGCCGAAGGTCTGGGTGCGCTCGTCGAAGACGATGTCGAGCTCGCCCTCCTTGACCCGCTGGTCGAGCCAGGCGCCCCGGAAGACGAGGCGGCGAATCCAGTGGACGAGGCTGCGATTGGACGGACCGACCAGGTCCTCCCAGTTCTCGTTGATGTGCTCGCCGAGGTGCGAGCTGGGCTCGGCGATCTCGCCGCTGACCGCGAGGTCGAGTAGGTCGTCGAGCTCCTCCTGGCTCAGCCCCTGTTCGACGAAGGCCAGCTTGACCGCCGCCTGCTCGACCCGCTGGCCGAAGTCCTCCTCGTTGAAGGCGAACCGCAGCTCCCCGTACTCGAGCACGTAATCGGAGCCAGACTCGTAGTTCCCTCGGCGGGTCGTTTTCTTGTCCATAAGTTGAAGCCCGTCTGCCCTCGCGGAACCCGTGACGGCAGGTCCATGATCTTGCCGATCATCGTAGTCCGGTGCCGGCTCGGGGCGGTACCTGAACGCGTGGTTGCACCCGCTACCGGTTTTTGGGGGCGAGGTCGTGGCGCCCCGGGCTTGGACTGGGATGGAGGCGGATCCGGTCGCGAACAGGTTGATGGCGCTGCCGCGGCGCCATGTTCTAGGTCGCGAGGTTCGCGTCGCCACCGGCTTCCGGGCGCGGCTGCTCGGCCTCGCCTGGCTCGACCGTGGCGAGGCGGGAGCCGGTCTGCTGCTCCCGCGCTGCGCCGGCGTCCACACCTTCGGGATGCGGTTCGCCCTCGACCTCGTCTTCCTCGATCGCGCCGGAGCGCCGCTGGCGGCCTGTCGCGACGTGCCGCCGCGGCGGCACGTCTGGTGCGGGGGCGCCGCGGCGGTTCTCGAGCTCCCCGCCGCTCAGGGGGGAGAGTTCGCCGCGCCCGCTCCTTAGGACGCCGATGCTGCCGCAACGACAAGAGCTCGCCAGCGTCGTCGTCTGCGAGGACGACGAGGTCACCCTCGACCTGCTCTGCGACCACCTCGCCGCCGACCGCTTCGGCGTCTTGCCGGCACCCAGCGCCTCCGACGCCCTCCGCCTCTGCCGCTACAACCAGCCCGACCTGCTGCTGCTCGACCTCTCGCTCCCCGACGCCTCCGGCCTCGACGTCCTGCGCGAGATCCGCGAGGCGGACGGAGTCGAGTCGCGCTTTGACCCGCGTCTGCCGGTGATCATTCTGACCGGGCGCGGTGCCGACGTCGATCGGGTCCGCGGTCTTGACGCGGGGGCGGACGACTACGTCACCAAGCCTTTCCTGATGCCCGAGCTGCGGGCCCGGATCGGCGCCGTCCTGCGCCGCCGCTCCAGCCGCCGCGACGGTCCCAGCCGGGTCGGCGACCTCGTCATCGACCCGATCCGCCGCAAGGTGACCGTCGGGGAGCGCGAGGTGCCGTTGGCGAAGAAGGAATTCACCCTCCTGCGCGTCCTCGCCACCGACCCGACCAGGGTCTTCACCAAGGAAGAGCTGCTGCGCGACGTCTGGGGCTACAAGAGCCCAGGCAAAACCAGGACCCTCGATTCGCACGCCAGCCGTCTGCGCCGCAAGCTCGACCCGGAGCACAGCCGCTACGTCATCAACTGCTGGGGAATCGGTTACCGCCTGCTGGACGGCTGAACGACGACGCCCCCGGGCGATCGCTCGCGACCGGGGGCGTCGGACCAGGTCTGCCGAAGCAGACGGGGGCTACTTCGCTTCTTTTGCCTCGGGCAGCTCGAAGTGGAGGAGTCCGAGCATGGTCGAGAGCGACTCGGAGTCGTCCTTGGCGAGGCGGCTGGCCGCTTCCTCCTGGATCGCGATCGCGCGATCGAGGGTCTCCGCCAGCATTGCGGTGATCTCGGTCCAACCCTGCTCGTCGATCACCAGCGCGGTGTGGCTGACGTGCGAGTCGGTGCGGGCGTCGACCTTGCCGGCCATCAGCGCCCGGGTGGAGTCGGTGCCGATCGACTCGAGGATCACGCCGGAGATGCCCTTGCGGGCCGAGGCCGGGATCTTCGCCCAGTCGGAGTCGCTGAAGAAGGCTCGCTCCGTGGCGCGGTAGAAGTGCTCGACGGCACCGCGGCGGGGCTCGGTTTTGACCAGCTCGACGCAGTCGTACTCGAGCAGGGTCTTGACGTGGTAGCTGACGTTGCCGAGCGGCTCGCCGAGTTCCTGCGAGAGCTGGTTCGGGCTGGAGATCCCTTTGTGGAGGGAGGTGAGGATGCGCACGCGCAGTGGGTGCGCAAGGGCCTTCGCGAGCTGTTGCGTGATGCCCTCGGGGGAGGTTCGGGTCTGTTGAGCCAAGGGAATGGCCTCCGTTCGAATTGGGGGGATGTCCGGGAGGCTGGGGAAGGGCCTGTCTGTCCCGGTTCTTCGGTGGTTTCTCAGTCAAGTATTCCAAAACGCGCAGTCGTTCCCGCGCCGAGCGCCTTTTTCACAGTGAAAAAGACCGAGCGGGGCAATAACTCGACACCGTTTCGTGACGGGATTTGGAACCGGATCGACGACTTCGGGGTCTAATCCGTGCGAGCCCGTCGTCTCAGGCGCCTGGCCGAGACCGCATTGGGGCGGCGGGTCCGCATAGCGACTCGACGGCCGGGGGAGAGATCGCAGGCCCCGACTCTTATTCGCCCATGACCAGGCGACGGCGCACGGCGCTCAACGAGGCGGTGCACGAGCTGCGCCGGCCGCTGCAGGCGTTGGCTCTAGCCGGCTCGGGGAACTGCGAGGCGACGGAGGTCGAGCAGTCCGTGCAGCTCGCCGCCGCGGCGCTGGAGCGACTCGATCGTGAGATCAACGGCGGCGCGGCGGGAGATGCGCGGGCGCCGCTCCGGGTACGGCCTCTGCTGGAGTCGGCGGTTCCCCGCTGGCGCCGGCGGGCCGGTCTCGTTGGCGGCAGGCTCGAGCTGCGCTGGCTGGCGGGTGACGCGGTCGTTCACGGCGATCGCCGCGGAATGCTGCAGGCGCTCGACAATCTCGTTCTCAACGCGATCGAACACGGCGGTGCGCGGATCGTCGTCGAGGCGACCAGGGTCGGCGGCGGGGTACGGGTGGCGGTTCTCGATTCCGGCGAGTCTTTGCCAGCGCGGCGACGTCGGCCGGCAGCCGCGGATCTCGTGGCTCGGATCTCCGGTCGCAGCCGCCACGGTCATGGTCTGAGGGTCGTGCGGCGCACCGCGCTGGCCCATGGGGGCAGCTTCGACCTACGGCGTTTGGCGACCGGAACCGAGGCGGTTTTGGAGCTGCCGCTGCTGGCCGGTGCGGCGGGATGAGCCGGCGCGCTCGTTCGCTCGCCTTCCTGCTCGCCGCCGCGTTGGCCGCCGCCGCTGCGGCTGCGATCGCCGACGGCTACGGCGATCGCGTCGCCCAGGGCTACGGCGAGCTGCGTCCAGTCGTGGTGGCGGCCGAGGATCTGCCGGCCGGTGAGCCGATCGATCCCGGCAAGCTCGAGGTACGCCGGGTCCCGGTTCGCTTCGCGCCACCGGGAGCCCTCGTGTCCCCGGCCGATGCGATCGGCTTGGAGGCGACGGTGGTGGTGCCGGCCGGCACCTACGTCCTCGCCTCGCAGCTGCGGCCGCCGCGTTCGCAGGGCGGTCTCGGGAATTCGCTGGGCCGCGGCCGGCGTCCGGTCGAGATCGCGGTCAGCGGCGCCGACGCATTGCTGGTCGCCCGGCAACCAGCCGGTCGGCGCCCCCGTCGACGTCGTGGTCACGAACGAACCCAGCGGTGCTGGCAACGGGCGAACCTACGTCGCGGCCAGCGCGGTGCCGTTGCTGGCGCTCGGGCCGGGAGAAGAAGGCGGCGGAGGAACGGCCGCCGCGACGCTGGGTCTGACCAGAGGTCAGGCACTGCGGCTGATCGCCGCCCAGAGCTTCGCCCGCCGGGTGACGATCCTGCCGGCGGGGTGAGCGTGGACGCGCGGGAGCGAAACGTCGCTGCGCTGGCCGCCCGGCTGCGCGGTCGGCTGCTCGAGCGCCGCCGCTCCGAAGCGGCCGCCGGTCGCGCGCCCGAGGGCGATCTGAGCGACGCCGTCCGGCAGCTGGTTGCGGAGGAGGCGACGTTGCTCGGCCTCGCCGATCGCGAGGAGGTCGTCGCCAGGATCATTCGCGACAGCGTCGGCCTCGGGCCGCTGGAGGTCCTGCTCGCCGACCCCGCGGTGGAGGAGGTGATGGTGAACGGGCCCGATCGCGTCTACGTCGAGCGCGGCGGCCGGATCGAATCGACCGCTGTCGCCTTCGCCGACGAGGAGGAGCTCCGCAACGCGATCGAGCGGATCCTGGCGCCGCTTGGGCGCCGGGTCGACGAGCTCAGCCCGATGGTCGACGGCCGCCTTGCCGACGGCTCCCGTGTCAACGTCGTGATCCCGCCCCTGGCGCTCGACGGCCCGGCGATCTCGATCCGGCGCTTCGGCGCTCGCCGGCCGGGCCCCGAGCAGCTGGTCGAGCTCGGCACGCTGAGCCAGGCGCAGCTCGATGCTTTAGGGGCGGCGATAAGAGCCCGCCGCAGCGTGCTCGTCAGCGGCGGCACCGGCTCGGGCAAGACGACGCTGCTCAACGCTCTCTCCAGCTTCGTCGACCCGGCGGAGCGGGTGGTGACGATCGAGGACGCGGCCGAGTTGCGCCTTCAGCAACCGCACGTGGTGCGCTTGGAGAGTCGGCCGGCCGGGGTCGAGGGCAGGGGAGAGGTGACGATTCGCGACCTCTTGCGCAACGCCCTGAGGATGCGTCCCGACCGGATCGTGATCGGCGAGGTCAGGGGGCCGGAGGCGCTCGACCTGCTGACCGCGCTCAATACCGGCCACGACGGTGCTCTCTCGACGGTCCACGCCAACTCGCCCGCGGACGCCCTCAAACGGCTCGAGACGCTGGCGCTGATGGCCGGTGTGGGCCTGCCCCATGAGGCGATCTCCGAGCAGGTGCGGCGCGGAATCGACCTTGTGGTCCACCTACGGCGCGAAGCGGACGGTTCGCGGCGGGTCAGCGAGGTGGCCGAGTGTTCCCGGTCCTGATCGCCGCGGCGGCTGGCGGTCTACTGGCGCTGGCGGCGCGCGAGGCGCTGCTTGCCAGCCCGGCGCTGGCGGCCTGGCTGCGGTTGGCCCTGGAGCCGCTGCGCCGGGCCGGCAGCGAGGGCTACATCCCGACCAGCGTCGAGCGCCGGCGGCTGGCGGCGGTCGCAACCCTGGCGACGGTGCTCGCCGGCTGGTCGCTGGCGGGGCCACTGTTGGCGCTGCCGCTCTCGGTCGCGGGCCCGGCGGCCGCCGCCTGGGCGATCTCGAGCCGGCGCCGCCGCTACCGGGCCGCGGTCGAGCGCTCGCTGCCGGAAGTGGCGACGGCGATCGCCGACTCACTCAGCGCCGGGCGCTCCCTGCGGGCTTCCCTGCCGGCCGCGGCGGGATACCTGGACGGCCCGCCCGCCGCCGAGCTCGCGCGACTCGGCACCGAGCTCGACCTCGGTGCCGCGACGGCGGCGACGATCGAGGGCTGGCGGCAGCGGATGCGCTCCGAGCGAGTCGACGCTTTCGCCGCGGCGCTGCTCAGCCAGCGTCTCGCCGGTGGCGACCTGGCCGGGTTGTTGCGCCGCTTCGCAGCGGGGGCGGCGGAGCGCGACCGGGTCGCCGAGGACGCTCGCTCGGCGACGGCGCAGGCGCGCTTCACCGGCCTGCTGGTGGTGGCGATGCCGACCGCCGGCGCCCTCTTCGCCGAGCTCCTGCAGCCGGGATTCATCGCCAAGTTGCTCGGCTCGCCGGTCTCGACGATCCTGCTCGCTCTCGCCGCGGCGCTTCAGTTTGTCGGCTACGTCGCGATCAAGCGCTTCTCGCGGGTGGTCGAGTGAGGTGGCGGGCCTGCTGGCGGCGATCGCGGTCCTTTGCATCTGCGCTGCGGGCCGCGAGTACCTGGTCGCCCGCGGCGGCGCCCGGCTGCCGCAGCTCCCGTTCGGGATCAGCCACCACTCGGCCGCCGCCGCCCTGCGCCTCGGCCTGCCGGAGCGACTGCGCCGCTCCGGTCTGCAGCCGCGGCTGCCGCTCGCTGCCGTCTTGGCCGCAAAGCTCGGCGGCGCCGCCGGCGGCGGCCTGGTGGGGCTGGCGGCGGCCCCGGCAGCGCCCGGCCGGACCGCGCTGCTGGTCGCGGTGGCGATGCCGTTTGCCGGCTTCCTGGTCCCGGACGCGCTGCTCGAGCGCGAGGCGCGCCGCCGGCAAAGGCGTCTTGTCGCCGCCCTTCCCGACGCCCTCGACCTGCTCGCGGTCAGCGCCAGTTCCGGCCGCGGTTCCGCTGCGGGCTTGGAGCAGCTGGCTGGGGCGGGGGAGGGACCGCTCGCGGACGAGCTGCGGATCGCCGTCACCGAGCTCTCCTGCGGCAGCCCGCTCAGCGCCGCGCTTCAGTCCCTGCGCGCCCGGGTTCCGGGCAGCGAGCTGGCCACCCTGATCGCCTCGATCGAGCGCTCGCGCCGCTTCGGCTCGCCACTCGCCGACCAGCTGCGCCGCCAGGCCGGCGCCCTGCGTCGCGACAGCCGCCGCGCCGTCGAGGAGCGCGCCGCCCGCGCCGCCCCGAAGATCCAGCTCGTCGTCGCCCTCGTCCTCGTCCCCTCGGTCCTGCTGATGATCGCCGCCGCCCTGATCGCCAACGCCGGCACCCTGCTCGCCGGTTTCTGAAGGCGCTCGCAACATCCTGGCCCCTATAAGGGCCCAAATGTCGCGAGCGCTACTCGGTCGCCTCCTCGCGCAGGCGTTTCGCGACGGCGGCGCTCGCCGCGGCGATGACGTCGAGGTCGGCGGCCTTCTCCTTGTGGCCGCTGACATAGCAGCAGAGGTTGCCGCCGACCAGCTCGAAGGCGAACTTCTCCGGGGCCGAGTCGGTCAGCCAGACGATGAAGGTGGGTGAGAAGAGGCGGCGCAGCCAGACCGGGTCCTGCTTGTCCCCGGCGAAGATCTCGTACTTCTCGTGCAGCACCTCGCTCTCGAGGCTGACCCGTTCCTTGGAGCCGCGGAAGACGTCCTCGAACTTCTCCAGAGCGCGAAAGCCGAACTTGCGCTGGCAGTAGAGCTCGGGGATGTGGGCGACGCACTCGGGGACGTTGACCAGGCCGACCGTGTAGCGGTAGTAGTTGGTCTGGCGGTTGCCCTTGCTGTCGGTCGACTCTTCCTCGTAGGTGTAGAGGGCGAGGATCCCTTCCAGGCCTCCGCCGATCGGCCCGGAGAGGGTCCGCTCGGCGTAGCGGTCGTCGCCCTTGCGCAGCAGCGGCGTCGCCGGCGGCAGCGGTGACTTGCCTCCCAATTCGAGACCGCGTTCTTTCGCGTAGGCGGTGAAGAAGGCGTCGGCGGCGCGGTTGTCGGCGATCGCGAAGACGATCAGGATGCCGGCGACGACGACGCCGGCGGCGACCGCACCGCCGATCGGGGCGCTGAGGAAGATCGCGCCGGCGGCGGCGCCGAGCAGCGCGAAGCCGCCGATCAGGAACCAGGTCAGCGGGCGGCCCATGAGCAGCTTGAAGTGATGGCCGCGGAGGTCGTTGGCGTCGTCGAGGACCTGGGGCTGGGGCGGCTGGGGCGGCGGGCTGGCGTCCTCTGGCGTGCTCATGCGCCGCAACCTACCGCGACATGGAGGGTCTGGCGAGACGCCGGCGGATCTCGCCAGGCCCTCAGGCAGCGGATGCAAATGGGGTTGCAGAGGGAGGTCGTGTTGCAAAGTGGGGGAGTGTGGGTTATTGTGGCGCTCGAGTTGAAGCCCAGGACCGGGGTGGTGAGGCTCCTCCCACCTCATCACTCCGGTCCCAACTCCTTCCGGCCCTCCCGCTCAGAAAGGACTCACCGAGGTGGCTTTTCGGGGTCTCTACGAGCACAGTCTCGATTCGAAGGACCGACTCACGGTCCCGTCAAGGTTCCGCGCACCGCTTGCCGATGGAGTGGTTCTCTCCAAGGGCTTCGACCCCTGCGTCTGGGTGCACACGACCGCCGAGTTCGAGCAGCTCTCGGATCGCTTCCTCTCGCCGCACAGCCCCTTCGGGCGCGACGCCCGCCAACTTCGCCGCCGCTTCCACGGCGGCTCCTTCGACGAGAAGCTCGACTCCGCCGGCCGCATCCGCATCCCCAAGCCGCTGCTCGAGCACGCCGGCCTCGACGGCAACTGCGTCGTGATCGGGGCGGGGGAGTACCTGGAGATCTGGGACGCCGACGCCTGGGCCAAGCAGGAGCTCGAGCTCGACGCCGCGGCGCCCGAGATCGCCGAGGGCCTCGCCAGCGCCGGGACCGCGTGATCATGAGACTGCATGCCGAACGAATCCCCACCTATAGCCCCCGCCACCAGCCGGGCAGCATCGTCGATGAGCGCCCACGAGCCGGTCCTCGCCGACGAGCTGACCTCGCTGCTGGCCCCCGAGCCGGGCCAGACCGCGGTCGACTGCACCTTCGGCGGTGGCGGCCACGCCCGCCGTGTCGCCGCCCAGCTCGGTTCCTCTGGGACGCTGATCGGGATCGACCGTGACCCGGCCGCCGCGACCCGCTTTGCCTCCTTCGCCGGCGAAGCGCCCTGTCGGACCCTCTTTATCCCTGCAAACTTCGCAGAAGGGCTCGAGGCCCTCCGTGGCGAAGGCATACGCCCAGACATGGTCTACATGGATCTAGGGATGTCCTCGATGCAGGTCGATGCCTGGGAGCGCGGCTTCTCCTACGCCTACGACGCTCCGCTCGACATGCGCATGGACACGCGCCAGGAGTTCGCCGCCGCCGACCTTGCTCAACGAGTGGCCGGAGTCGCGGATCGCCCAGGTTCTGCGCCGCTTCGGCGAGGAGCGTTACGCCGGCGGCATCGCTCGCGAGATCGTCCGCCGCCGGCCGCTCAGCACCACCTCTGAGCTGGTCGCCGCGATCAAGGCGGGGATGCCGGCTTCGGCCCGATTCGGCGCCGGCCACCCGGCCAAGCGCAGCTTCCAGGCGATCCGGATCGCCGTCAACGGCGAGCTCGACGCGCTCAACGAGGCGCTGCCGCTGGCCTGGGACCTGCTGCCGGTCGGTGGCCGCTTCGGCGCGATCTCCTTCCACTCGCTCGAGGACCGGCCGGTCAAGCAGTTCCTGGCCGGCAAGGCGCGCGGGTGCCTCTGCCCGCCGGAGCTGCCGGTCTGCGTCTGCGGGCACGAGCCCGAGGCGGAGCTGCTGACCCGCCGCGCCGTCTCGCCCGGCCCCGACGAGGTCGAGGACAACCCGCGCTCGCGCTCGGCGCACCTGCGGGTTGCCCGCAAGATCGGCCTGCCGACGGTGGAGGAGACGGGCTGATGGCCGTCGCCGTACCGAAGCGACGCACCGCGCCGGCCCCGCCGCCGACCCGGACGACGCCGCCCAAACGCCGCAAAGCCGCGCCCGCGCCGGCGCGCCGCTCCAAAGCGGCCGCTTCGCCGCGGGGTAGGGCGGTAGCCGCCCCGGCGCCCGCTCGCGCCCCGGCTCGGCGCGCCCCCGCCCGAGCCCCGCAGCGGGCCCGTCCGAAAACGCGCCGCAGCCCCGGCGGCCGCGTCATCCCGTTTGCCGGCCGTACCGCCGTCGCCGTCGGCCAGCTTCCCGATTCGAGCCTGATGGTGCGGTTGACCCGCGGCCGCGCCTGGATCGGCGTCCTCGGCTTCCTCCTGGTCGGAATCGTCGCCCTCAACGTGGTCACGCTCAGCTTCGCCGCCTCGGCCGGCAAGATCGACGCCCAGATCACCACGCTCGAACAGGAGAACTCGATCCTCGCTGGTCGCGACGCCCAGCGCGGGGGCATCGGCAGGGTCCGCGAAGCCGGCGCCGCGCTCGGCCTCTCGATGCCTTCCAGCGAGACGATCCACTTCATCGACGTCGACCGCGACACGATCGCGACGGCTGCTTCGCGCCTCGCGGCCGCGTCGCCCTAGGAGCCGCCGCGGATGCGCCTGATCGAACGCCGGATCGGCCTCCTCTTCGCCGCCTTCCTGTTGTGTTTCCTCCTCGTCGTCGGCCGCGCCTTCTGGCTGCAGGGCGTGCAGGGCTCCTCGCTCGCCTCGCAGGCGATCTCCCAGCAGAGCGAAACGATCACCGTCCCCGGCCTGCGCGGCAGCCTGCTCGACCGCCGCGGCAACGCGCTCGCCGCCTCCGAGGACGCGGCGACGATCTACGCGACGCCCTACCAGGTGAAAAACGCCCCGGCCGCGGCGGAGAAACTGGCCCGGATCCTCGACCTTGACCCGGCTGACGTGCTCGCCGACCTGACCGAGGAAAGCGGCTTCTCCTACATCGCCCAGAAAGTCCCGCTCGAACAGGCGGCACGGATCAAGCGGCTCGAGCTCGAAGGCATCGGCGAGCTGCCCGACAGCCGCCGCACCTACCCGCAGGGCGAAATGGCCGGCCAGGTGATCGGCTCGGTCGGCTCCGAAAACGAGGGGTTGACCGGCCTGGAGATGGGCGAGGAATCGGTCCTCGGCGGCAGCGACGGAGAGCGCCGGATCGTCACCGACGCGCTCGGCGACCCGATCCGGCTTGAAACTGTCGAGTCGACCGAGGACGGCGAAGACATCCAGCTCACCCTCGACCCGCTGATCCAGCGGGAAACCGAACGGGCACTGGCCGGAGTCGGCGAAACGTATACGCCGAAGGGGGCGACGGCGATCGTCGTCGACCCGCGCAGCTCGGAGGTGCTGGCGATGGCCAACTGGCCGCCGGTCGACCCCAGCGACCTTTCCGAGGCCAGCAACGAGGACCTGATGAACCGGGCAACGGGGTTCAACTACGAGCCGGGCTCGACCTTCAAGGCGTTTACCGTTGCGGCGGCGCTGCAGGACAAAGTGGTGACGCCGACCAGCTCCTTCACGCTGGCGCCGAGCATCGAAGTCGCCGACCGCACGATCGAGGAGTCGCACGAACGCGGGACCGAAACCCTCAGCGTCGGCGAAATCCTCGCCCACTCCTCGAACGTAGGCGCGGTCACGATCGGGCTCGAAGTGGGGAGCGAGAAATTCGACCGCTGGATCCACCGCTTTGGCTTCGGCAAGCCGACCGGGGTCCAGTTCCCGGGCGAGGAACGGGGACTGGTTCCCGAGCTCGACGAATACTCGGGCTCGACGATGGGCAACCTGCCGCTCGGCCAGGGCCTCTCGGTGACGCCGATGCAGATGATCGCCGCCTACACGGCGATCGCCAACGGCGGCATGCTGCGGCCGCCGCAGCTGATCGAGCGGATCGGCGACGAAGAGGTGCACGAGCCGAAGGGCAAGCGGGTGATCGACCCCGCCGTCGCCGCCGAGGTCCGCGAAATGCTCGAGGGAGTGCTGGCGCCAGGCGGTACCGCGTCGGAGGTCAGCGTCCCCGGCTACACCCTTGCCGGCAAGACCGGAACCGCCCAGGTGGCCGAAAACGGCACCTACTCGGAGACCAAGTACGTCGCTTCCTTCATCGGCTTCGCGCCGGCCCAGAACCCGCAGCTGCTGGCGGCGGTGATCGTCGATCAGCCGCAGGGCGAAATCTACGGTGGCTCGGTGGCGGCGCCGGCCTTCGGCCAGATCGCCTCCTTCGCGCTCCCCTATCTCGGCGTCGAGCCGGAATAGGGCACCGTCTCCCCGCACGGGGGTGTCGCCAGCCCCGCCTAGAATCGCGGCGATGAGGCTGGACGAGCTTGTCGCGGGCGACGGTGGGGCCCGGATCCGGGGCGACGTCGGCGCCACCCAGATCACCTCCCTCGCCTACGACAGCCGCAAGGTCGGGCCGGGGACCTTGTTCTTCTGCGTGCCGGGGGAGAAGGTCGATGGGCACGAGTTCGGGCCGGCGGCGGCCGCGGCGGGGGCGGCGGCGCTCGTGGTCGAGCGCGAGCTCGAGGTCCAGGTCCCCCAGGTGGTCGTCGCCGACGCCCGGGCGGCGATGGCCCCGCTGGCGGCGCGGTTCTGGAGCGATCCGACCGCGGAGCTGCGGGTGCTGGGGGTGACCGGGACCAACGGCAAGACGACGACGGCGTTCCTGGTCCGCGAGATCCTCGAAGCCGCGGGCATCCAGTCGGGGCTGCTGGGGACCGTGAAGCAGGTCGTCGCCGGGGTCGAGGAGGAGGTCGAGCGGACGACGCCGGAGGCGATCGAGCTGCAGGCGACCTTCCGGCGCATGCTCGACGGTGGCGACGCCGCCTGTGCGATGGAGGTTTCCTCGCACGCGATGGTTCTGCACCGCGCCGACGCGATCCACTTCGCGGTCGCCCTCTTCACCAACCTGACCCAGGACCACCTCGACTTCCACGCGGACATGGAGGACTACTTCCTCGCCAAGCGGATGCTTTTCGCCGCGGCGGGTGAGGGGACCGCGGATCGTCAACGTCGACGACCCCTACGGTCGGCGCCTCGCCGGGGAATTCGAGTGCGTGGACCTTCTCCACCGAGGGGGCGGAGGCGGACTACTCGGCGAGCGGGGTCGAGTTCGACGCGGGCGGCGCCAGCTTCACGGTCAACGGCGAGATCGAGCTGCGGACCGGGTTGCCTGGGCACTTCAACGTCGCCAACGCGCTGGGCGCGTTCGCGGCGGCGCGGGCGCTCGGCGTCGATGCCGAGACCGCCGCGGCGGGGCTGGCGCGGGCGGCGCGGGTGCCGGGGCGCTTCGAGCCGATCGACGAGGGCCAGGACTTCTCGGTCCTCGTCGACTACGCGCACACGCCCGACTCGATGGAGAACGTGCTGCGGGCCGCCCGCCGGCTGACCGGGGGGCGGCTGATCTCGGTCTTCGGCGCCGGCGGCGACCGCGACCGCGACAAGCGCCCGAAGATGGGGCGGGCCGGGGGAGAGCTCTCCGACCTTGCCGTCGTCACCTCCGACAACCCGCGGTCCGAGGACCCCGCGGCGATCGTCGCCGAAGTCGCGGCGGGGGCAGAGGGGCGGGCCGCCGAGCTCGAGGTCGAGGTCGACCGTCGCGCCGCGATCGCCCTGGCTCTGGAACGGGCGGGCGCTGGCGACACCGTTGTGATCGCCGGCAAGGGCCACGAGCAGGGCCAGGAGTTCGAGGGCGGCCGCAAGATCCCGTTCGACGACCGCGACGTGGCCCGTGAGGAGCTGCGACGGCTGGGGAGCGCGACGTGAACCTCTTGGCGCAGGAGGTTGCCGCTGCGCTTGCCGCCGAGGTCCTCGCCCAGGGCGCGGCGGGCTCGCCGCGGCGAGCGACGATCGACTCCTCGACAAGCGGCGAGGGCGACCTCTTCTTCGGCTTGCGCGGCGCCAACCGGGACGGCGGCGAGTTCGCCCCGGCGGCGATCGGGGCCGGCGCCTGGGGCGTCGTCGTCGGTCCCGCATCCCATGGTTCCTTGGCGGCCTATGTGGCCGAAAAGGGATCACGGGATGCTTGGGTGTTCGCGGTCGAGGACCCGCTGGCAGCGATGCAGGCGCTGGCGCGTGCCTGGCGGCGGGCGCTCGGCGCCCGCGTCGTCGGCGTCACCGGCTCGGTCGGCAAGACCTCGGTCAAGGACATCGCCCGCTCGATCCTCCCCGGTCGCGTCCACGCCAACCGCGAGAACCTCAACACCGAGATCGGACTGCCGCTGACCCTGCTCGACGCCCCCGACGACACCGAGACGCTGGTGCTGGAGATGGCGATGCGTGGCGTCGGCCAGATCGCCGAGCTGGGCGAGATCGCCGAGCCCGACGTCGCCGTGATCACCAACGTCGGGCCCGTCCACGTCGAGCTGCTTGGCTCCGTCGAGGCGATTGCGGCGGCGAAGGCGGAGATCCTGGCGACGCTGCGGCCCGGTGGCGCCGCGGTGGCGCCGCTCGAGGCGGGCGCGCTCGAGCCCCACCTCGGCGGCGTCGAGCGGCTGCTGCGCTTCGGCCCCGGCGGCGACGTCGAGGTGGTCGAGTCGCGGATCGACGAGGGCGTCACCGTGGCGCTGATCTCGACCCCGCTCGGCGAGCAGCTCTTCCACTTTCCCTTCACCGAGGCCCATAACCTGACCAACGCCCTCGCCGCGATCGCCGCCGGCGTCGCGCTCGGGGTGCCCCCGGCGGATATGGCCGACGGCGCTGCGAGCATAGGCTTCTCCCGGTTCCGCGGAGAGCGGTTGGAGCTCAGCGACGGGATCGTCCTCGTGAACGACTGTTACAACGCCAACCCGGTGTCGATGCGCGCGGCGCTCGACCATCTCGCGACCCTCGGGGCGCCGCGCACCCTCGCGGTCCTCGGCGAAATGGGCGAGCTGGGGGCCGACACCCCGGCCTATCACCGCGAAGTCGGCGAACACGCTCGCGCCCACGGGGTCGACGTCGTCGTCGGCGTCGGCGAGCCGGCTCGCGACTACGACCCCGACGAGCTCCTGGCCGATCCCGGCGAGGCGGCCGAATGGCTCGCCGCCCAACTGGAACCCGGCGACGCGGTCCTTATAAAGGGGTCGCGCTCGGCCGGGTTGGAGACGGTCGCCGAGCTGTTGCCGGAACTGCGAGAGGCTGGCTGATGGGGGAAGTTCTGATCGCGGGGATGGCGGCGATGCTGATCTGCATCTTCCTCGGCCCCAAATTCATCGAATACCTGCGGGTGCGCGAGTTCGGGCAGCACATCCGCGAGGACGGCCCCCAGGAGCACCACGCCAAGGCGGGGACGCCGACGATGGGCGGCCTGATCATCTTCGTCTCGATCTGCGTCCCCTACCTGGTCCTCTCCGACCGCGACGCGCCGAGCCTGACCGTTTTCGGCGTCGCCCTGGGCTGCGCTGGCCTCGGCTTCGCCGACGACTTCATCAAGATCGTCAAACGCCGCTCGCTCGGGCTCTCGGCCCGCTACAAGATCGGCTTCCAGGTGATCCTGGCGCTGGTCCTCTGGTGGGTCGCCCGCCACGAGGTCGGCCTCGAGCCGATCCTCTACTTCCGGATCGGCGACGCCAGCCTCGATCTCGGCCCGGTTCTCTACTTCGTCCTCGTCTTCCTCGTCCTCTCCGGCTTCTCCAACGGCGTCAACCTCACCGACGGCCTCGACGGCCTCGCCGCCGGCTCCTGCGCGATCGTCCTCCTCGCCTACACCGCAATCGCCTTCGTTGCCAACGAGCAGCAGGACCTGGCCCTGCTCTCCGCCTGCCTCGTGGGCGCCTGCATCGGCTTCCTCTGGTTCAACGCCTTCCCGGCCTCGATCTTCATGGGAGACACCGGCTCTCTGGGCTTGGGCGGAGCCATCGGTGCGCTTGCCGTCATGACCCAAACCGAGGTCCTGCTCCTGATCATCGGCGGCATCTTCGTGATCGAGGCCCTCTCGGTGGCGATCCAGGTCTTCTCGTTCAAGACCTTCCGCCGCCGCGTCTTCCTGATGGCTCCGCTCCACCACCACTTCGAGATGATGGCCTGGTCGGAGACGAAGATCATGCTCCGCTTCTGGATCATCGCTGCGGTCTGCTCGGGGATCGGGTTCACGCTGTACCAGCAGTCGATCGGGCGCTGACGGCCTGGGCGGCCCGCGATCGGCCCGGGTGCTTTGACACGGGATCGCGGAAGGACTTCGGGAGGCCGGCGTCGAAGTGGGGCTGGATACGGATGGTCTTGCACAGCTCGAGGGGACGCGGACGGTCGTCTGGAGCCCGGGGGTACCCCGGGAGGCGGCGGCGATCGCGACCGCTTTGGAGCACAGGATCGAGGTCGTGGATGAGCTCTACGGTCGAACTGCTCGTCGCGGGGCTGCGATGAGCACGCTGGCGCTGCGCCGCTTCGGCGGCTCCAGCAAGTCGAAGGGCAAGAAGAAGAAAAAGGCCAAGAGCCGGGCCGCGACGGTCTCGACCGAGTACAGCCTGCTGCTCACCGCGACGCTCTGCCTCTTGGCGCTGGGCGCGGTGATGGTCTTCTCGGCCAGCTCGACCACGCGGATCCTCCAGAACGGCGGCCTCTCCGACAGCGCCTTCTATCTGAAGCGGACGCTGATGTTCGGTGCGGTCGGGCTGCTGATCATGCACTTCGCCGCTCGCCACGGACTCACCGCGGTCCGGCGCCTGACGCCGGCCTTCCTCGCCGGCTCGATCTTCCTCCTGCTCGTCGTCCTCGGCGCCGGCAACTCCGTCAACGGCGCCAGCCGCTGGATCGGCTCGGGCTTCCTGCAGATCCAGCCCTCCGAGATCGCCAAGGTGGCGCTGATCCTCTACGGGGCCGACCTGCTCTCGCGCAAGCCAAAGCGGGTGCGGACGATCGAGGGAATGATGCCCTTCCTGCTGGTCGTTGGCGCCAGTTGCCTGCTGATCATGCTGCAGCCCGACATGGGGACGACGATGGTGATCGCCTTCTCCGTCGGCGCGATGCTGGTCGCGGCCGGGGCGCGGCCGCGCGACCTCGGGATGCTGGCGCTCGGAATCGGCGTCCTCGCTTTGCTGTTGACGGTGGTCGAGCCCTACCGGATGGCCCGCCTGACCGGCTTCCTCAATCCCGGCGACGACGTCCACGGCGCCGGCTTCCAGGCTGCCCAGGCGAAGATCGCGCTCGGTTCGGGCGGGCTCTTCGGGGTCGGGATCGGCAACGGCGTCCAGAAGGCCTTCTACCTGCCCGAGGCCCACACCGACATGATCTCCGCCGTGATCGGCGAGGAGTTGGGGCTGGTCGGGATCGTCGGCGTCGTCGGCCTGTTCGCGATGTTCGGATACGCGGGGCTCAAAGTCGCCCAGAAAGCCCGCGACAACTACGGCAAGCTGCTGGTCGCGGGCCTGACCTCGCTGATCCTCGTGCAGGCGGCGATCAACCTCTTCGCGGTGATGGGGTTGGCGCCGTTGACGGGGGTGCCGCTGCCCTTCGTCTCCTATGGGAACAGCAGCCTGATGACCTCGCTGTTCGCGGTTGGATTGATCCTCAACGTCGCCCGCGGCGGCACCGCCTCGGTGGCGCGCGCTTCTACGGGCTCCCGCGCTGGCAAACTGCGCAGCGTCGATGGCGGCCGTGCGCCCGCCCGTGAAAGGAGTCGATCGAGCGGTGCCAGGAAAGCCAAGAGTGGTGGTAGCGGCGGGGGGAACCGCGGGGCACGTCGTTCCCGCCATGGCGGTCGCCGACGAGCTTCGGGCTAGCGGCGCCGAGGTCAGCTTCATCGGCACCAGCGAGCGGGTCGAGGCCGAGCTGGTCCCGGCGGCCGGCTACGAGATCGATTTCGTCAAGGTCCGCGGCATCGACCGGCGCAACCCGTTGCGGGCGGCACGGGCTGGGGTCGAGGCGCTGGTCGCGGTCGGAGCCGCGCGCAAGATCCTGCGCCGACGCGGGGCCGACGTGGTGATGGGCGGCGGCGGCTTCGTCGCCGGGCCGGCCGGGGTGGCGGCGACGCTGACCCGGACGCCGCTGGTGCTGACCGAGGCCGACAGCCACATGGGCCTCGCCAATCGTCTGCTCGCCGCCCGGGCGCGGCGGGTCTGCCTCGCCTTCCCGATCGCCGGCCGCGAGGGCGAGCGCTACGCGCTCACCGGCCGCCCCGTCCCCGCCGGGGTGGTCGGTGCGAGTCGCGAGTCTGCCCGAGAGCGATTTGGCATCGCCGCCGACGCCCGTTGCCTGATGGTCTTCGGCGGCAGCCAGGGGGCTCGCTCGATCAACTTCGCCGCGCTCGAGGCCTTCGCCGAGCGCGGCGGCCGCGACTTCGACGTGATCCACCTCAGCGGCCGCCGCGACCACGAGGAGCTGGCGGCGCGTCTCGCCGCGGCCCCGCACGCGGAGCGCTACGCGCTGAGCGCCTACGAGCCGAGCTTCGGCGAGGTCCTCGCCGCCGCCGACCTCGTCCTCGGCCGCTCCGGTGGCTCGATCTTCGAACTGACCGCCGCCGGGCGCCCGGCGATCCTCGTTCCCTATCCCTACGCCACGGGCGGGCACCAGGCCGCCAACGCCGAGTGGATGCGCGAGCAGGGGGCGGCGACCGTGATCGCCGACGCCGACCTCGGCCCCGAGCGCCTCGCGGGCGAGGTCGAGGAGCTGTTCGGAGACGGTGCGCGCCTACGGGAGATGGCGGCGGCCGCGCGCCGGATCGCCAGGCCCGACGCCGCCCGCCGGATCGCCGACGAGGTCCTTGAGGCCGCGCGGTGACGGCGGCGGCCTGGGCGGGGCGGAGCCTGCACTTCATCGGTGTCGGCGGCGCCGGGATGAGCGGCCTGGCCCTGGTCTGCGCCCGCCTCGGTGCCACGGTCACCGGCAGCGACCGCGCCGAGTCCTCTTACATGGAGCGCCTGCGCGCCGCCGGCCTCGCGCCCGTCGTCGGTCACGACGCCGACAACCTGCCGCAGGGAGCCGAGGTCGTCGTCTCGACCGCGATCGGCGCCGACAACCCGGAGCTGGCGCTGGCCCGCGAGCGCGGGGTCGAGCCGATCCACCGCGGCGCTCTGCTGGCAGAGCTCTGCGCCGAGAAGCGGTTGATCGCGATCGCCGGCACCCACGGCAAGACGACGACGACCGCGATGGCGGTCTGGGCGCTGCGGGCGATCGGCGCCGATCCGGCCTTCTTCATCGGTGGCGAGGTGCCTGGGCTCGGGCGGGACGGCGAGGCGGCGAACGCCGAGCTGGGGGGAGGGCGAGTGGGTGGTCGCCGAGGCCGACGAGAGCGACGCCAGCTTCTTGCGCCTGCGCCCCGAGATCGCGGTCGTCACCAACGTCGAGATGGACCACCACGCGCGCTGGGGCTCGCTGGCAGAGCTGCACCGGGCCTTTCGGGAGTTCACCGAGCCGGCGTCGGCGGCGGTCCTGCCCGCCGACGGCAGCCTCGACGACCTCGCCGGAGCGGGTGAGAGCGTCGGCTTCGACGCCGAGGTCCCCGGCCCGGCTGATCTCGATCTCGCGGTCCCCGGTCGCCACAACCGCGCCAACGCCCGTGCCGCGCTCGCCGCGATCGGCGCCGCCGGCTTCGACCTCGAACCCGCCGCCGCGGGGCTTGACCGACTTTCCGGGAGTGCGGCGGCGGCTCGAGCTGAAGGGCAGCCGCGGTGCCACCCGCGTGTATGACGACTACGCCCACCACCCGACGGAGGTCCGGGCCGCTCTCGCGGCGCTGCGTGAGCTCGAGCCCGAGCGGCTGATCGCCGTATTCCAGCCCCACCTCTACTCGCGCACGAAGGCGTTCGGGGAGGAGTTCGGCTCCGCTCTCGCCCTCGCCGACGAGGTCGTCGTGCTCGACGTCTACCCCGCCCGCGAGGAGCCGGTCGGCGAGCTGGCCGGGGTCAGCGGCTTGCGGGTCGCGCAAGCGGCGGCGGAGCGGATGGGGGGCAGGCCGGTGGCCTGGCTGCCGCAGGCCTCCAGCGCCGAGCGCTACCTCGCCCAGCGCCTCGACCGCGAACCTGGCCGCGCCGACGGCGGTCAGGTCCTGGTCACGATCGGCGCGGGCGACATCTTCCGCCTCGGCGAGGCCCTGGTGAGCGGGGAGGGGTCGTGAGCGCATCGCCGCCGCTCAGCGCGCGCCGCGACGTGCCGCTGGCGCCGCTGACCAAAGTTCGGACCGGGGGTGCCGCCGACTGGTTCGTCGCCCCGACCGATCGGGAGGCGCTGGTCGAGGCGTTGCGCTGGGCGCGGCAGCAGGGCCTGGCCGTAGGACTGGTCGGCTCTGGCTCGAACCTGCTGGTAGCCGACGATGGATTCCACGGTCTCGCGATCAAGCTGGAGGGTGACCTCGCCTCGTTCGAGCGCGACGGTGACCTCGTGCTCGCCGGCGGTGCTGCCCGCCTGCCGTCGGTGGCCGCCAAGGCCGCGGGCTGGGGGCTCTCAGGGCTCGAGTTCGGCGTCAACATCCCCGGCACCGTCGGCGGCTCGGTGCGGATGAACGCCAACGCCTATGGCGGACAGCTGGCCCGGGTCCTCGAGTGGGTCGAGATCAGCACCGGCGCTGGCAGCGAGCGCCGCGCCCCCGAGCAGCTTGGGTTCGGCTACCGGCGCTCGAACCTTGCCGAGGGGGAGGTGGTCAGCTCGCGCCTGCTTCCGGCTGGCGGCTCAGGACCCGGCTGAGATTCGGGCGACGCTGGCCGCGATGCGTTCCCGCCGCCGCGAGGACCAACCTTCAGGGATCAAGACCTTCGGCTCGACCTTCAAGAACCCCGAGGACGAGCGCGCGGAGGGCCGCAGCGCCGGCCAGCTGCTCGACGCCGCCGGTTGCCGCGGCCTCGCCCATGGCGGCGCCCGTTTCTCCGCGAAGCACGCCAACTTCGTCGAGAATTTCGACGCGCGCCACCACCGCCGACGTGCTCGAGCTGATGGCGGAGGGCAGGCGCCGGGTCCACGCCCGCACCGGGGTCGAGCTGGAGCCGGAGGTCCAGGTGCTGGGCGAGGTGCGCTGGCCCGGCGGCTGGGAGCTGTGAGGCGCGCGCTCGCGGTCCTCGCCCTGGTTGGGGTCGCGGCCGCCGCCGTCTACTACCTCGTGGTCCGCGACACGGTCGTTGCCCCGCACCTGCAGGGGCTCGAACTGGCGGCGACGATCGGCAGCGGCGAGGACGCGGTGCCGGTCAGCGCCAACGGCGAGGTCCTGACCTGGCTGGTCGTGCCGGAGGACCTCTCGCTGCCCGAACTGCCGCTTGCCGATCCGCCCAAAGGCGATCGAGTCAAGGGTCCGGTGCTGGAGCAGGCGCGCGTGCTGGGGGCGGTGCCGCCGGCGCTGCGCCGCTTCGTGACGAGCAGCCGTTACGGCGAAAGCGGGGTGGACGTGGAACTCGATTCCGGGATCGAACTGCGCTTCGGCGATGCCTCGCAGGCGGCGTTGAAGTGGAAGGCGGCGGCCGCGATCCTCGCCGATCCGACGATCGAAGCGCTCGATTATGTAGACCTGCACGCGCCAGCCCACCCGGCCTACGGCGGCGAAGGGCACCTCCTGCCACCGGTTCCCTAGGCGCAGGCCGCTTGCAGGAGGCCCGCATCACAAGGCGTATACAACCCTCAGGACCAAGGTTCGACCTTAGAGTGAGGGTAACGAAACCCTCAACCCAGGATCGAGACTTGGGCCTTGCAGGATGCCGTTCGGGCGTTTGACAGAGGGGCTGGAATGCCCTACGTTGAGCGCAATTTCCGCAGTTGAGGCAAATGCTTGAACCCTTGAGCATTGCTGAAGGCTCGGACAGAACAGGGCTCAACTCAAAACCAAGACTTGGCTATAGCGCCGCTCTCTCCCCGGGTGCGGCGCAGCTGGAGAAATCGGGAGATGGAATCCACTTACCTCGCGGTCATCAAGGTCGTCGGCGCCGGCGGCGGTGGCACCAATGCGGTCAGCCGCATGATCGATGCCGGCATTCGCGGCGTCGAGTTCGTCGCCGTCAACACCGACGCGCAGGCCCTGCAGGCCTGCGACGCCGACATCAAGCTTTCGATCGGGCAGGAGCTGACCCGCGGCCTCGGCGCCGGCGGCAACCCTGAGGTCGGAGCGGGCGCGGCGGCGGAGAGCCGCGACGAGATCAAGGAGGCGCTGAAGGGCGCCGACATGGTCTTCGTCACCGCGGGCGAGGGCGGCGGCACCGGCACCGGCTCGGCCCCGGTCATCGCCGAGATCGCCAAGGAAGAGATCGGCGCGCTGACGGTCGGCGCCGTCACCAAGCCCTTCGAGTTCGAGGGCAAACGGCGCATGCAGCAGGCGCTCGAGGGCATCGAGAAACTGCGCAACAACGTCGACACCCTGATCATCGTTCCCGAACGAGAAGCTGCTGCAGGCGGTCGAGCGGCGCACCTCCGTGCTGGAGGCGTTCCGCCAGGCCGACGACATCCTCCGCCAGGGCGTCCAGGGCATCACCGACCTGATCACGATCCCCGGCCTGATCAACCTCGATTTCGCCGACGTGCGGACGATCATGCGCGACGCCGGCTCGGCCCTGATGGGCGTCGGCTCCGCCTCCGGCGAGGCCCGCGCCCTCGACGCCGCCAAGGCGGCGATCACCTCGCCGCTGATCGAGGAGTCGATCAAAGGCGCGACCGGGATGCTGCTGAACATCACCGGCCCCGAGGACCTCGGCCTGTTCGAGGTCAACGAGGCCGCGCAGCTGGTCCAGGCCGAGGCCGACGACAACGCCAACATCATCTTCGGCTCGGTCGTCGACCAGTCGATGCGCGACGAGGTCCGCGTCACCGTGATCGCCACCGGCTTCGAGGGCTTCGAGCTCCTCGCCCGCTCGCCGCAGCGGGTCCGGCGCCGCTACGAGAGCCGCCCGCGGGTTTCGGCCGAGGACACGGACATTCGCAAACTTCGCGTGTCGCGACGACGACATCGACGTCCCGGGCTTCCTGAAGGAATAGCGGTGGGGAGAGGGGGCCGGTCGGGCTCCCTCACTCGCAACTCGTCGTTGGAGAGTCGAGTGGCTGACGCCTCTTGGTCGGCTCTCCTCCGCGCAAAACGTTCGGGAGCCCGACCGGCCCCCTCTCCGACGGCTTGCCTTCAATACGCTGGCGAGCGTGAGCGATTCGGCCCTTCGGCGTACCCCTTTCTACGAGCAGCACGAGGCGCTTGGCGCCAAGCTGGTGCCGTTTGCCGGGTGGGAGATGCCGGTGACCTATGAGGGGATTCGGGAGGAGCACTCGGCGGTGCGGACGCACGCGGGGATGTTCGACGTCTCGCACATGGGCGAGGTCGAGGTCGAGGGGCCCGGAGCGCTCGCCTTCCTGCAGCGCGTGCTCTCCAACGACGTCGCCAAGATCGAGCTCGGCGGCGCTCAGTACTCCTGCCTTTGCAACGAGGACGGCGGCGTGATCGACGACCTCTTCGCTCTACCGGCTCGGCGGCGACCGCTACCTGATCGTCACCAACGCGGCCAACCACGAGACCGACCTTGCCTGGCTCGGCCGCTGCAGCCGCGAGTTCGACGTTAGCGTCCGCGACGTCGCCGACCGTTACGCGATGCTCGCGGTGCAAGGGCCGCACGCGCGCGGCGTGCTCAGCGCGGCGCTGCGGGTCGAGCTGCCGCCGCGCTTGCGGGTCGGCGCCGGTCAAGATCGGCCGCCGCCCGGCGCTTGCCTGCGGCACCGGCTACACCGGCGAGGACGGCGTCGAGATCCTGCATCGACCCTGAGGTCGCGGCGCCGATCTGGGCCGAGCTGCTCGACGCCGGCGTCGTCCCCTGCGGGCTTGGCGCCCGCGACACCCTGCGCCTGGAGGTCTGCTTACCCGCTCCACGGCAACGAGCTCGGCCCCGAGCGCAACCCGATCGAGGCGGGGCTCGGCTGGTGCTGCGCTGAGGCGACCGGGTTCATCGGCTCCGAGGCCGTCGCCGAGGCCCGCGCCAACGGCACCGCGGAGAAGCTGGCGCCCTTCCTGATCGAGGGCGCCGGCATTCCGCGCGACGGCAACCCGGTTCTCGCCGGCGCCGAGACGGTTGGCACGGTCACCAGCGGCACCTTCTCGCCCTCGCTCGAGGTCGGCGCCGGGATGGCCTACGTCCGCAGCGACCTCGCCGAGCCGGGCACCGAGCTGGAGATCGACGTCCGCGGCAAGCATCGCCGCGCCCGAGTAGCGTCCAAACCCCTCTACCGGAAAGGCGGCTGAGCCTTGTCAGACGCGAATTACCCAGACGACCTCCGCTACCACGACCAGCACGACTGGGTGCGACTCGAGGGCGACGATCACGCCGTTTTCGGCGTCACTTGGTACGCCCAGGACTCGCTCGGCGAGGTCGTCTTCTACGACGGACCGGAGGTCGGCGCCACGGTCCAGAAAGACTCCTCGTACGCGGAGGTCGAGTCGGTCAAGGCGGTCTCCGACGTGATCGCGCCGATGTCAGGCGAGATCGTCGCGGTCAACGACGCGCTAGAAGACGCGCCCGAGAAGATCAACGAGGATCCCTACGGCGACGGCTGGCTGGTCAAGGTCCGGCTCAGCTCGCCGGAGGAGGCCGAGATCGTTGCTCGCCGCCAGCGAGTATCGCAAGCTGCTCGAGAGCTAGCGTCGCGGCCCCGCCCCCCGCTTCCGTAGCCTTAGATCCTTGACTCGCTACACCTCTGCCACCCCCGACGACCGCGCCGAGATGCTCGACGCGATCGGCGTCGAGTCCGCCGCCGAGCTCTTCGAGCAGATCCCCAAGCCCCTGCGCCTCGGCCGGCCGCTGGCGATCCCCGCCGGCCTCAGCGAGGCGGAGGTCTACGAGCGCCTCTCCGAGCTTGCCGGCGCGCAACGCCGACGCCGAGTCGGAGGTCTGCTTCGTCGGCGCCGGGATGTACGACCACTACGTACCGGCGATCGTCGACGCGATCACCTCGCGCTCGGAGTTCCTGACCCCCTACACGCCCTACCAGCCGGAGATCTCCCAGGGTGGGCTGCAGGTGATGTTCGAGTTCCAGACGGCGATGTCGGAGCTGACCGGGCTGCCCGTCTCCAACGCCGGCCTCTACGAGGGGCCGTCCTCGGTCGCCTCCGCCGGCTATCTGGCGATGGGCGCTACCAAGCGGCGGCGCTTCGTCGTCTCCCGCGGCGTCCACCCGCACAGCCGCGAGACGCTCACGACCTACTCCGAGGGCTACGGCGCCGAGGTCGTCGAGGTCGGGCTCGAGGGCGGGTTGACCGACGCCGCCGCGCTGGCCGCGGCGGTTGATGGCGAGACCGCCGCCGTGATCCTGCAGAGCCCCAACTTCCTCGGTGCGGTCGAGGACGTCGAGGCGCTCGGCGCCGCCGCCAAGGAGCACGGCGCCCTGCTGGTCGTCGCCTGCGACCCGATGACCCTCGGGATCCTGAAGCCGCCCGGCGCCTGCGGCGCCGACATCGCGCTCGGGGAGGGGCAGCCGCTCGGCAACCGCCTGGACTTCGGCGGTCCTTCGTTTGGCTTCTTCTGCGCCACCGAGGCGCAGATCCGCCGCATGCCGGGCCGGATCGCCGGCGAAACCGAGGACGTCGACGGCCGCCGCGGCTTCGTCCTTGCGCTGCAGACTCGCGAGCAGCACATCCGCCGCGAGAAAGCGACCAACAACATCTGCACGGCGCAGGCCCTGAACGCGCTCGGGGCGATGGTCCACCTCGCCTGGCTCGGCCGCCGGGGCTTCCGCGAGCTCGGTGAGCTGCTGGTCCAGCGCACCGCTTACGCGCGGGAGCGCCTGGCCGCGGTCGACGGGGTCGAGCTGCTGCACGAGGCACCGGTCGCGCGCGAGTTCGCCGTCCGCCTCGAGGCGCCGGTCGCCGCCGTCCTCGACCGCTGCGCCGAGCGCGGCATCGCCGCCGGCTACCCGCTTGGCCGCGAGTACCCCGAGCACGAGGACGGCCTCCTGGTCGCGATCACCGAGCGCCGCACCCGCGAGCAGATCGACGAGCTCGCCGAGGCGCTGGGCGCGGCGATCTCCGAATCGCGTGGTTCCACAACGGCCCAGGAGGCCGAAAAGGAACCACAAGTCGGAGGGGTGGCCTGATGGCGCTGACCGAGACGCCGATGCAGCGCGAACGGGCGACGACGATCTACGAGAAGTCGAAGCCGGGACGGCGCGCCGCCGTCCTGCCCGACCCCGGCGTCCCCACGGCGCCGTTGGAGGAGCTGATCCCATCGCACCTGCTGCGTGAGGAGGCGCCGAACCTGCCGGAGATCGCCGAGCCGGAGATCGTCCGCCACTACAACAGGCTCTCGCGCCGCAACTTCGACCTCGACAGCGGCTTCTACCCGCTCGGGTCCTGCACGATGAAGCACAACCCGCGGCTGAACGAGCGCGTGGCGGCGCTGCCCGGCCACGCCCGCCTGCACCCGGCCCAGGACCCGGGCCGCGCCCAGGGGGCGCTGGAGCTGATGTGGTTGCTGCAGGAGAGCCTCAGCGAGATCTGCGGCCTGCCCCACGTCAGCCTGCAGCCCTCGGCGGGCTCCCACGGGGAGCTCGCCGGCCTGCTGCTCACCCGGGCTTACCACGCCGACCGCGGCGAAGAGCGGACCAAGGTGCTCGCCCCCGACACTTCCCACGGCACCAACCCGGCCTCGGTGACGATGGCCGGCTACGAGGTGGTCAAGGTGGCGACCAACGAGCGCGGCGGGGTGGAGATGGACGACCTGCGGGCGAAGATCGACGAGGATCCGGGCCAGATCGCCTGCCTGATGCTGACCAACCCGAACACGCTCGGGCTCTTCGACGAGAACATCGCCGAGATCGCCAGCCTGATCCACGCGGCGGGGGGGACGCTCTACTACGACGGCGCCAACCTCAACGCGGTGATGGGTCAGTCGCGCCCCGGCGACATGGGCTTCGACATCGTCCACGTCAACCTCCACAAGTCCTTCAGCCAGCCGCACGGCGGCGGCGGCCCCGGTGCCGGCCCGATCGCCGTCTCCAACCGGATCGAGCCCTTCCTGCCGCGCCCGCAGGTTGTCCGCCGCGAGGCCGAAAACGGCCACGGCCCCAGCTTCGACCTCGACCACGAGCGCCCCAGGTCGATCGGCCGCCTGCGGGGCTTCCAGGGCAACTTCGGCGTCTTCGTGCGCTCCTACGCCTACATCCTCAGTCTCGGCGCCGACGGCCTCGCCGAGGCCTCGGAGACCGCCGTCCTCAACGCCAATTACCTGAAGGCGCGCCTCGCCGAGGGACGCGCCGGCGAGCGCCTGCCGATTGCCTTCGACCGCCACTGCATGCACGAGTTCGTCCTCTCCGGCAAGCCGATGAAAAAGGAGCTCGGCCTGGCCACCCTCGACCTTGCCAAGCGCCTGCTCGACTTCGGCTTCCACCCGCCGACCGTCTACTTCCCGCTGCTGGTCGACGAGGCGCTGATGATCGAGCCGACCGAGACCGAGACCAAGGAGAGCCTCGACGCCTTCGCCGCCGCGATCGAGCAGATCCTCGAGGAGGCCGAGGGCGATCCCGGAATCGCCAAGCAGGCTCCCTACACGACCCCGGTCCGCCGCCTCGACGAGGTCAAGGCGACCCGCCAGCCGGTCGTCCGCCAGCCGCTCTAGAACTCTTCAGTTGTGCCTAGCCGCCGCCGAGCAGGCCGCGGAGGTCGGCGACGGGGCCGAGGTGGCCCAGCTTCTCGGGGTTGACGACCGAACGCACGGCGCGGATCTCGCCGCCGACGATGTCGAGCGCGAGGACGTTGATCAGCTCGCCGCGCGCGTCGAGCATGCGCGCCCCGGGCTGACCGTTGACCTCGACCCGCTCGACCCTCACCCCCTCGATGCGGCTGCTGGCCTTGCTCCAGGCGAGCAGCGTGCGGACTACCCGCTCGCGGCCCGCGACCGGCCGGGCCAGCGCCGGCGCCTTGCCGCCACCGTCCCCGTGCAGCTCGACGTCTCCCGCCAAGAGCGCCTCGAGTCCCTTCACGTCGCCGCCCTCGACGGCGGCGAAGAAGCGGCTCGCCAGCGCCTCCCGCTGCTGCGCCGAGGTCTCGAACCTGGGCTGGCGCTCACGGACCAGGCGGCGGGCTCGCGAGGCCAACTGGCGGGCGTTGTCCTCGCGCACGCCGAGGATCTCCGCCAGCTCCGCGTAGCCGTAGTCGAAGACGTCGTGGAGGAGGAAGGCGGCCCGCTGCTCCGGCGTCAGTTGCTCGAGCACGACGAGGAAGGCGAGCGAGAGCGAGTCGGCGGTCTCCGCCCGCTGCTCGGGACCCTCGCTGGCGTCGGTCAGCAGCGGCTCGGGCAGCCACTCGCCGACGTATACCTCGCGCCGGGCGCGGGCCGAGCGCAGCTCGTCGATCGCCAGCCTGGTCGCGATCGTCATCGCGTAGGCCCGCGGCGAAGCGATCTCCTCGCCGGTCTCGAGCGCCTGGTGCAGTCGCAGCAGCGACTCCTGGACGATTTCCTCCGCCTCGCCGACCGTGCCCAGCATCCGGTAGGCGACCGCGAAGACCGCCGGCCTGATCTCCTCCAAGGTGCGGGGGTCGGCCACGGTCAGCCCAGGCCTTCCCGGAAGCCGTCCCGCCAGCTCGGGTAGCGAAGCCGCCAGCCGAGCTCCCGTTTTGCCTTCGCGTTTGCGGCGCCTCTCACCTCAGTCATCATGACCGTCGCCGCCTCGCCCGCGAGCAGTCGCCCGGCCCAGCGCGGCACTCGCCGCGGCGGTCTGGCCCCGATCCTCTCGGCCAGCGCCGGCAGCCACTCGGCCACCGCGGCGGGCTCGTCGTCGACGACGTTGTAGACCCCGGGCGCCCCCTGGTTCACGGCCGCTGCGGTCGCGGCCGCCGCGTCGGCGATGTGGACGAAGGACCAGATCCCGGTCCCCCCGGCGACGATCGGGAAGCGCCGCTTGCGGACGGCCTCGACGTGCTCGCCGTCGGGGTTCACCCTCAGCGAGGTGCCGGGGCCGTAGAAGCCGCCGTAGCGCAGCGCCAGCCCCTCGATCCAGCTGGCTTCGGCGACGGCCTCCTCCAGGTGCCGGATCGCGGCGAGCGTTCCGCGGAAGGCCGGCACCGGATCCGGATCGAACCGGTCCTCCTCGGTCTTGATCGGCCCGCCCTCGCGGGCAGCGGGCCAGCCGGCGAAGCTCTGCGCGACGAAGCGCCTGGCCCCGACCGCGCGCGCCGCCGCCAGCAGGTGGTCGGTTCCCTCGGTCCGCAGGCGGTTGGTGGGTGCGAAGTCGCGGTCGAAGTAGCGCAGGTCGAGCTTGCCCGAAAGCGCGGTCAGCTGGTGGACGATCACCTCCGGCTCGGCCGCGCCGACCGCGCCGGCCACGGCGGCGGGGTCGAGCGCGTCGGCGACCACGGGACGCGCCCCGAGCTGGCGGACCAGCTCGACCTTGGCATCGGTCCGCACCATCCCGACAACCTCGTGACCGTCCGTGACCAGTCGCGGCACCAGCTCCTGTCCCAGCGCGCCACTTGCACCCGCTACGAACACCTTCATGGTGAGCTCCTTTCGTTGGTCTTCACCAACTAGACGGAGTGGGCCGGGGGCCTGTGACGGTGGGACCTCCGGAGACGGCCTACAGCTCCGGCAACTCCTGTTCGAGCTCCAGCACCGGCGCGAAGAGATCGCCGTGCTGCTCGATCCGCTCCAGCACGTCGCTGGCTTCGAAAACGAGCCCGGAGCCGTCGCCGGAGTCCGCCGCCGACTCGACCTCGTCCCAGCTGATCGGGGTGGAGGCGGTCGGGCGCTCGCGTGCCCGCAGCGAGTAGACGGCGATCGTCGTTTTGCTGCGGTGGTTCTGGGACCAGTCGACGAAGACCTTGCCGCCGCGTTCGACCTTTTTCATTTTCGACACGACCAGGTCCGGGGTCTGCTTTTCGAGCAGCTGTGCGATCGCTTTCGCGAACGGTTTGGTCATCTCGTAGGAGATCTCTTTGCGGTTCAGCGGGACGTAGACCTGCATCCCCTTCGAGCCCGAGGTCTTCGGGAAGGACTGGACGCCGAAGTGGCCGAACATCTCGCGCAGGCGCAGCGCCACCCGGCAGCAGTCGACGACGTCGGCCGGCGGTCCCGGGTCGAGGTCGAAGGCCAGCACGGTCGGCCGCGTCGGTGCCCGCCCCAGCGAGAGCGAGGGGTGCAGCTCGATCGCCGCCAGCTGCGCCATCCAGACCAGCGTCGGGCGCCCGTCGCAGACGCAGAAGTCGATGTTGCCCGCGTTGGGGCCGGCGCGCACGTTCGTGGTCTTGACCCATTTGGGCCGGTGCTTGGGGCAGCGCTTCTCGAAGAAGGCGGAGTCGAGGTCGTCAACGCCTTCCGGGAAGCGGCGCAGGGTCACCGCGCGGCCCTTGAGGTGCGGCACCATCGCGTCCGCCACCTTGGCGTAGTAATCGACCATCTCACCCTTGCTGAAGCCCGCCTGCGGGTACAGCAGCTTGTCGAGGTTGGTGAGTTTCAGCTCACGTCCGTCGACCTCGACCGTCTGGCTCTTGGCCACGGCCTACTTCGAGGCTTTGGCTTTTTTGGACTTGGTCGACTTCGCTTTTTTGGCTTTGGGTTTCGCCTTGGCCTTCGAAGTCGATTTGCGTTTGGCGGGCGCTTTCTTGCCCGCCTTCGCCGAGCCCTTCTTGTCCTGGACGGCGGCGATGCTCTCCTCCAGGGCCGCCATCAGGTCCGGCGCTTTGGTCGCCTTCGGCGACTCGGCCTCGGAGGCGACGATCTCCTTGCCTTCGGCCTTGCGTTCAATCAGCGCCAGCAGTTCCTCGCGGTACTCGTCGCGGTAGCTCGACGGGTCGAACTTCGTGCTCAGCGAGTCGATCAACGCTTCGGCCATCTGCTGCTCTTTTTTCGCGACTTTCTGGTTGCCCTCGGGGAAGACGTCGTCGAGCTCTCCGGCGGGAACGACCTCGTCCGCGAAGCGCATCGTGGTCAGCGTCAGCGCCCCGTCGGAGGCGCGGATCGCCGCCAGTTGCTCCTTGTTGCGGAAGACGAAGCGGGCGATCGCTGCCTTGCCGGAGGACTCCATCGCGCTGGCCAGCAGCGAGTAGGCCTTCTCGGCGCCGTCGGCCGGTCCCAGGTAGTAGGGGCTGTTGAAGTACATGGGGTCGATTTCCTCGATATCGACGAAGTCCTGGACGTCGATCGCGCGCGTTTTCTCCGGCGCCAGCGCCGCCATCTCGTCTTTGGTCAGCGGCACGTACTGGCCCGAGGTGACCTCATAGGCTTTGACGATGTCGTCGCGCGAGACTTCCTCGTCGGTGCCATCGGCGAAGAGGCGATGTTTGATCCGGGCACTGTCGGACTCGCGGATTTCCCGCAGCGCGATGCTGCGCCGCGCGACCGCGCTGTAGAGCTTCACGGGCACGTTCAGAAGCCCGAAGCTGATCGAACCGCTCCATATGGATCTCGCCATCAGCGCATCACCTACCCGGATTGTTCCAGTCAATCGCGGTCGCTTCCTGCCGGGCGGCTACGGCGAGAGCCATCTTGCGCCGCGGCTCAGCCGCCGCCGAGCGCCGCGGGACAGCACCAGCCCTCGATGCGCGGGAAGGCGGCGGCGCGCCGCCCGGGGGCGAAGGCGCTGGCGAGGCCGGTGACCGAGCGACCCTCTGCGCCCCTGCCGGTGGGCAGGAAGAGCCACTGGTCGGCGCTCGGCCAGGCGATCAGGAGGCGGCTGTCGTGCGGCGCCCAGGCCACTTCGGAGAGGCGCCCCGGGGCGTTGAAGAGGCGCCGCTTGCCGCCGCCGCCGGCAAAGAGGACGAGCAGGCCGCGCGGCCCGAGGCTGCTGCGCACGCCGAGCACGGCGGCGATCGTCTTGCCGGAGGGGGCCAGGGCGGTGTCGCGAACGCTCGCCCCGGGGGGCAGCGACAGCCGCCGCAGCGGCCCGAGCGCGATCGCCTGCGCCAGCTTGTCGATCGACGTCGATCGAACCCGCATGGCGAAGCGGCTCGCTTCCAAGAGCACGCCGGAGCTGGCCCACTCCAGCCGTTCGACTCCCCTCAGCGCGGTGGCCGAGGCGATCCTCGCGCCGCTCCCGCTGTCGGCGATCCGCAGCCTGCCGTCGGCGTCGACATACGCGAGTTGGGAGGGGCCGAGTGGCGACCAGACCGGCGCGACCGCGGCCACCGAGGGGTCGATCAGCCGGTCGCCGCTGCCGTCCGCGTCGGTGACCCGCAGCGCCTTGCCGCTGCGATAGGCGATCTCCAGGCCCGACGGCGACCAGCGCGGGTCGGAGATCGGCGCCGCGGCGTCGAGCGACCAGCGCGGCGTCCCGTCCGGCTCCAGCGCGTTCAGGGTGCGGCCGGAGACGGCGGCGACGAAGAGCCCGTGGGGCGACCAGGTCGCTTCCTCGAAGTCGCCGAGCAGGCGGCGCGAGCCGTCTGGCTGGACCACCCAGGGGCCGGCCTGGGACTGGACGAGGAGGCGGCCGCCGCCGGGGATCTCGGCGAGGCCCGGCCCCGTCCGCGGGGCCTGCGCGGTGAAGACGTCGTCGACCCAGTCGCGGACCGCGGCGCCGGCGGGGGAGAGCAGCAGCGCCGCCAGCAGGGTGGCGATGGCGAAGGCGATCGCCAGGCGCGGTAGCGAGGTCGCCCGCGGCCGCTCGCGCCGGCGCTCCTCGAAGGCCGCCTCGAGCACCCCGAGACCGCGCTGCTCCGCCGCCTCGGATCCCGGAACGGGCGCCTCGCGCAGGAGCTGCCGCAGCCGTGCCTCGTTCATCGCACCGCCTCCAGCCGCGTGCCGAGGCTGTCGAGTGCCCGCCGCAGGCGCGAATTGACGGTCCCGCGCGGCAGCTCCAGCATCGCCGCGATCTCCCCCGGCGTGTACTCGAGCAGGTAGCGCAGCACGACCGCGGCGCGCTGCTCGGCGGGCAGCTCGGCCAGCGCCTCCATCAGCTCGCCGCCGAGCCCCTCCGGCGGCCGCGCCGGCTGCTCGACCCCCTGGGCACCGTCGACCCGGCGTCGCAGCGCCTCCCGCCGCGCCCAGTCGATCGCCCGGTTGGCGACGATCCGGTGCAGCCAGGGGCCGAAGGGACGGCGGCGGTCGAAGCGGTCGAGCGCGTCGACCGCGGCGAGGAAGGCATCCTGGGCGACGTCCTCGGCGGCGACCGCGTCGTGGACGATGAAGAAGGCGGCGCGGTGGGCGCGCCGCCAGTGGGCGGTGTAGAGCTCGGCGAGGGCGGCCTTGGACCCGCGCTGGGCCTCGCGCACGAGCGATCGCTCCCGCCGTGCCGGGAGTGGACCGGGCCACTCGGCTCGCTGCACCGCACCGCTCTCAGTCCCCAATCCTCACCTCCTCCTCGCGACATCTCAATCTTCGCCCACCTTCCGGCCGAGGTGGACGAGCGCCTTGCCGAGCCTCGTCTCCAGCCCGGACGTGAGCCCCCCGGATGGCAGCTCGACGACGAAGGCGGCGGCGCCGGGGAAACGGTGGTTCTGCCAGTTGGGCGCCGTCCCGGCGAGCCACGGCATCAGTCGGAAGCGGATCCCCGCCGCCCGGGCGAGTTCGCGCGCCGCCGGCGCGCTTGGGCCCCAGGCGCGGACGTAGGCGCCCGCGCCCCGGTGTTGGTGGAACCAGACCGTCGCCCGCGGTTCGAGCTCGCGGACGATCCGCGCCGCCAGCCTGGTTTCGGGCTCCGAGAAGGGGCGCGGGCCGGCGTATTCGGGATCGCCGCGCCGGCCGATCGGCTTCCAGCCCGAGGGAAAGTTGCGGTTGAGGTCGACGCCGCGCCCGTTGAGGCGGGTGCCCTGGGCGGTCCCGTCGGGGTCGAGGTTGGGGACGAGGAGGATGTCCGAGTGGGGGTCGGGGCATCCGTTGGCAAGCGGCTGGATCTCGCTGCCGGCGCACTCGTCGCCGTGGACGCAGCCGAAGACGAGCAACTCGCCCTCGATCGCCGGGTCGCCGCGCTGCAGCAGGCCGATCGGCCTGCCTTCGGCGGAGCGGCCGACCACGTCCCGGCGGGCCAGCAGGTTGCCGGGGTGGCGGGGCGTTTCGGCGAAGGCAAGATAGGGCTCGATCAGCCACCAACTCCGCGAGGCCGCTGCCTGTGGCTGGGGGCGCTCGACCTCGAAGCTGGCGGTGTCGATCCGCGCCAGCGTGCGTTCGCGCTTGCGTCCGTCGGGGAACCAGCGGCGGACCACTTCGACGCTGCGGCCGGAGCTCGCGAGCTCCAGGTGCAGGGCATACGGTTCGCGCAGCCCGTGCAGGTGCGGCAGGTCGATCCTCGTGCCGCGACCGGTGACCGAGTCGAGCGCGTAGACGAACGGTCGGCGGCGATCCCCCGCGTAGAGCGTGTAGGTCCAGCGACCCCCGGCTGCGCTCAGCTGGTCGTACGCGATCCCCTCCAGGCGGGTGCGGTTGCCGTCGCGATCGAGAACGCGGCCGGGGAGGAGGCGACCCCTGGCGGTGTCGAACGCCCGCACTTCGAGGTCGTCGGTCCCGGGGACGTGGGGGGTGTAGAGACCGGGACGGATCTCATCGACCCCGGTGCGGTAGCGGCTGACGAACAGCGTCGCGCCGTCGGGCGAGATCGCGACGACCCCCCATTCGCCCGGAAGGCGGGCGAAATCGACCCAGTGCGGGAAGCCGGTGCCCGCGGCGCGGCGCATCTCGACCTGTGGCCGCAGGATCGCCAGCTTGGTGTCGCCGGGCGGCCGCGTGTAGTTCCGCGGCCCGCGCTCGAGGAGGACGAGACGACTGCCGTCGGCGGAGAGGCCGGTGCCGGTGCTGGGGGTGACCGCCGGCACATACCAGCCTCCGGGCAGGCTCCACCACCTCCGCACCTTGCCGCCCTCGCGGTTGATCCGGGTGATCACGGTCAGCTCGTCGGGATAGCCGGGGGCAAACGTCTGGTAGCGGAAGGGCGAGCCGGGAAGGGCGACCCCGCTGGGGGAGGTCAGCGAACCGAGCCCCTTCGCCGCGGCTCCGGCGGCGAGGCCGAGGGTCGCGGCCGCGACCAGGCCCAGGATGGCCAGCGCAATCGAGTTCCTCTTCATGCCATGGATACGGCCGAGCACCCGCGAGAGGTCCCGTCGTAGGGTTCAACGATGAGCGACGCCCCGATCGTCTTCTCCGGCATCCAGCCGACCGGCCGCAAGCACCTCGGCAACTACATCGGCGCGATTCGCCAGTACGTCGAGGCCCAGGAGCGCGGAGAGCCGGCGATCTTCTGCATCGTCGACCTGCACGCGCTCTCGGTCGCCTACGACCCCGCGGAGCTGCGCGAACGGCTCTACGACACGACCGCGATCCTGCTCGCCGCCGGCCTCGACCCGGCCCGTTGCATCCTCTTCCGCCAGTCCGACGTGCGCGAGCACACCGAGCTGACCTGGCTGCTCGCCGCCGTCACCTCTCACGGCGACCTCAATCGCATGCACCAGTTCAAGGACAAGTCGGCGCGCCAGCGCGAGCTGGTCTCGGCGGCGCTCTTCTTCTACCCGGTGCTGATGGCCGCCGACGTTCTCGCCTACCGAGCCACCGAGGTCCCGGTCGGCGACGACCAGCGCCAGCACGTCGAGCTGATGCGGGAGATCGCCCGCCGCTTCAACGAGCGCTTCGGCGAGACCCTGGTCGTGCCGGAGCTGCTGATCCCCGGTGTCGGCGCCCGGATCATGGACCTGCAGGAGCCGGAGCGGAAGATGTCCACCTCCAACGCCAGCGAGGCCGGCACCGTCTACGTGCTCGACGAGCCCGGTGCGATTCGCAAGAAGCTCGGTAGCGCCGTCACCGACTCCGGCCGCGACGTCGTTCGCGGCGAGGGAAAGGCCGGGATCACCAATCTGATCGACGTCCTCGCCGCCAGCCGGGAGATCGACCCCTCCGAGGTCGAGGCGGAGTTCGCCGACGCCGGCTACGGCGACTTCAAGAAGGCGGTCGCCGAGGGAGTGATCGAGCTGCTGGCGCCGGTCCGCGAGCGCTACGCCGAGCTGCGCCCGGACGAGGCGGCGCTGGAGGCGATGCTGGCGGGGGGCGCCGAAAAGGCGCGCGAGCTCGCCGCCGGCACGGTCGCCGACGTCCGCGACCGCATGGGCATCGGGCCTGCGCGTTAATTTGGACGCGTGGCGGTCTCCGAACTCGACCTCGATCTAGACCTCGACATCTTCGCGGGGCCGTTCGACCTGCTGATGGCGGTCGTCCTGCGCGAGGAGGTCAGCCTGCTCGACCTGCAGCTGGGCGAGGTCGTGGTCGCCTACGTCGAGCACCTCGAGCGCGAGGGCGAGCTGGAGCTCGAGGTCGCGACCGAGTTCCTGGTCCTGATCGCGGCGCTGCTGGAGCTGAAGTCGCGGCTGATGCTGCCCGGGCCCGAGGACGGCCTCGAGGAGCTGGCGCCGGAGGAGGCGGTCGAGGAGCTGTTGGCGCGGATGCTCGAGTACCGCCGCTACCGCGACGCCTCGGCCGAGCTGGCGGCCCGCTTCGAGTCCCAGCGCGGCTACCTCTATCGCTCGGCGCCGCTGCCGCCGGCGCTGCGGCGGGTCGAGATCGAGGCCGCCGTCGCCGTCTACGACCCCGACACCCTCGGCGCCGCCCTCGCTGACCTCCTGACCGAACCGGAGGAGCTGAACCTCAGCCACATTCGTCCCACCGTCTCGCTGGAGCGTCGCTTGCGTGCGCTGCGCGACGCGCTCGGCCGCCGCACCAACTTCGACTTCGACGACGAGTTCGGCGACGAGGACCGGTTGACCCAGGCGGTCACGGTCTTCGCCCTGCTCGAGCTCTACCGCAAGGGCGAGGTGACCTGGGAGCAGTCCAAGCCGTTCGGCCCGATCACGGTGAGGAAGGTGGCCGGATGAGCGACCTCACCCGCACCGTCGAGGCGCTGCTCTTCCTCTCCGCCCAGCCGGTCAGCGCGGCCGACCTGGCGCTGGCGACCGAGGCGACCGAGGGTCAGGTCGCCGAGGCGATCGAGCTGCTGCGCGAGGACCTCGCCGAGGGCAAGCGCGGCGTCGTCCTGCGCGAGGTCTCCGGCGGCTTCACCCTCGCCAGCGATCCCGCCAGCGAGGAGGCGGCGCGGCGCCTGCTGGCGAAACCGCGGACCCCGCCGCTGACCCAGGCGCAGGCGGAGACGCTGGCGATCGTCGCCTACCTGCAGCCGGTCTCGCGGCCGGAGATCGCCCGCATCCGCGGCGTCAGCGGCGAGTCGGCGGTGCAGACCCTGGCCGAGCGCGGCCTGATCGAGGAGTCGGGCCGCTCGCGCTTCGGCGCCGCGATCTTCAAGACCTCGGAGCTGTTCGAGCGCCTCTTCGGACTCGCCGGCCTCGACCAGCTTCCCGATCCGGCCCGCTTCGACCCGACGCCGGAGGACGAGCGCGAGCTGCGCGAGCGGCTGCTCAAGGCCGGCGAACAGCGCGCCGAGTAGCACCCCCGCGTAGCCTGAGCCGGTGCGTCTCGCCAAATACCTCGCCCACGGCGGCGTCGCCTCACGCCGCAAGGCCGAGGAGATCATCGCCAAGGGCCTCGTCACCGTCGAAGGCAAGGTCGTCACCGACCCCGCCCGCGACGTCGAGCACGAGCACGACGTGCGGGTCAACGGCAGCCCGGTTGGGCCAGAGGCGCACGAGATCTGGGCAGTCAACAAGCCGGCCGGCGTGGTCTCCACGGCGAAGGAGCCGGGGGATCGCCCGGCCGTCGTCGAGCTGGTCGACTCGCCGGCCCGCCTCTATCCGGTCGGCCGCCTCGACGCCGACTCGACCGGCCTGCTGCTGCTGACCAACGACGGTGAGCTCGCCAACCTCCTCACCCACCCGCGCTACGGTGTCGCCAAGACCTACCTCGCCCGGCTCGGCAAGCCGCCGACCGATCGCGACCTCGGCCGCCTGCGCAACGGGATCAAGCTCGAGGACGGACTGACGGCGCCCACCGAGGTGACGCGGGTCAGTCGCCAGGAAATCGAGATCGTCCTGCGCGAAGGCCGCAACCGCCAGGTGCGGCGGATGGTCGAAGCGATCGGCAATCGCGTCGTCTCGCTGCAACGGACCGGGTTCGGTCCGTTGCGCCTGGGGCGCCTGGCGAAAGGCGGGGCGCGGCGGCTGTCGGGGCGGGAGGTCGCGGAACTACGGGGCGCGGCAGAGGCGACAGATCCGGATACCCCACCTCAACTAGCCAGGTAGGTGCGGCTCCGGATCTGTCGCTCCGGGGCCGGGCTGCTTTCTACGGGCGGCGTGAGAGATGGGCGGTAATGGCCTCGACCACGGCCTCGGGTTCGTGTTCGACCTGCAGCCAAGTGGGTCGCAGCGTCGCGTAGCCGACGCGCATCAGTTCGCGGTCGCGCCGGCGGTCGCGCTCGAAGGCGACCTCGGTGCCGTGGTGCCGGCGGCTGTCCGCCTCGACGGCGAGCCGCTCGCTCGCCACACGAGGTCGACCTCGAGTACGCCGCCGGGGGTCGAGACCGAGGCGTTGATCTCCGGCGTGGGCAGGCCGGTGCTGGCGATCAGCGGCAGGACGCGCGCCTCGAAAGGGCTGCGCAGGTTGGGCTGGGTGGAGAGGAGGGGAGTGGCGGCGCGCCACCCAGCGATTAGGGCTCGTAGGGCAGGCGTACCGGGTCGTCGCCCCGCACCCACCGCGACTTCGACGGCGTCGAGGTCGAGCAGGCCACGGTGCGCCGCAACGTCGAACGCCCCGCGCAGGGTGCGTTGCCCGGAGACCGTCGCGAGGTCGACCAGGGTCCGCGCCGGGCTGGTGCACGGAATACCCGCGACCGTCCCACCCTCCGCGACGGTGGGCCGCCCCACGTCGTGGGCGCGGATTCCGTCGATCGTGCGGCCACGGCTGCCCGGGGCGACCACATCGACGACGAGCGCCGCCGTCTCGATCAGGCCGAGCAGGGCCGCGGCGCTCCGGTGCGAGAGGACCGTGCCGTGGCCGCAGGCCAGCACCGCCGCCATCATTTGCCCGCGCTCGCCGATGTTGCGGTGGCCGACCGCGTAGGCGCCACGGAACACCGGGTAAAGGTGCGCCCCGCGGATCGCGCGATCGATCGCGTCATCGCTGAGCCCGAGCTTGCGCAGCTGTCGCCGAGAGACAGCGCCGTGTTGTCCGTCGGCGAGCCTCGCGACGCCTTCGGCCGTTGTGGTGCGAGTTTGCCGCGCTATTCGCGGTTAAGTCGCACCGGAACCGGAACTCGCCCCCGGCTCTGGAAAGATGGCGGGGTGACTACGGAGCGAGGGAGATACGAAGGGCCCGAGCAGCGCCTCTTCGCCGTGCGCGGCGCGACACAGGTTGAGGCCAACGAGGCGGACGCGATCCTGGCGGCCACCGAGGAGCTGATGAAGGAGCTGATTGCCCGCAACCGGCTGGTAGCCGAGCTGATGGTCAGCTGCCTGTTCACGACCACCGACGACCTCGACGCCGAGTTTCCGGCCGTGGCCGCGCGCCGGCTCGGGCTCGACCAGGTGCCGCTGCTTTGCTGTCGCGAGATCCCCGTGCCTGGCTCGATGCCGCGGGTGATCCGCGTGCTCGCCCACTACTACGCGGCCGCCGACCACGTGCCGGCGCACGTCTACATGGGCGGCGCCCAGGACCTGCGCCGCGATCTCCAGTCCGCCCAATAGGGCGCCTGTAGCTCCACTCGCGGCGGGGGCGCCGGGCTTGCGTCACAATCCGGCGACGATGACCGTCACCTTCGCCGAGAAGCTGGCGCGGATGCCCGGCTACCAGGCCGGCGTCCCGACTGGGCAGGCACCCGAGGCGATCGCCTCGGGAGGGATCGCCCAGCTTGCTTCCAACGAGTCGCCCTTTCCGCCACACCCGAAGGTGGTCGAGGCGATCCAGCGGACCGCGGCGGCGATGAACCGCTACCCGGATCCCGACGCGACCCTGCTGCGCCGGCGCCTGGCCGAGCACTACGAGACCGAGCCGGGTCGGATCGCCGTCGCCAACGGCTCCTGCGAGATCCTCCTCGCCGCCGCCGAGGCGCTCTGCGAGCCCGGCGCCGAGATCGTCTACGCCTGGCCTTCTTTCTCGATGTACCCATATCTGCCGGCGCTGACGGGCGCCCGCGAGATCCGCGTTCCGCTCGCCCCGGGCGACATCCACGACCTCGAGGCGATGGCCAACGAGGTAACCGCCGCGACCCAACTGCTGATCGTCTGCAACCCGAACAACCCGACCGCGACCCACATCCCAGCTGCGGAGATCGCCGAGTTCTGCGAGCGGATTCCGCCGCACGTGACGGTGATCCTCGACGAGGCCTACATCGAGTTCCAGACCCACGACGATCCCGATGCCACCCTCGACCTGCTCGGCGACTTCCCCAACCTGGTCGCGCTCCGCACCTTCAGCAAGTGCTACGGCCTCGCCGGGCTGAGGGTCGGCTACGCGATCGGCTCCGCCAACTTCCGCGCCGCCGTCGACGCCGTACGCCAGCCCTTCAGCGTCAACGCCCTCGCCCAGGCGGCGGGAGCGGAGGCGATCCTCCACCAGGACGACGTCCTGCGCCGGGTCGAGAGCACCGTCGCCGAGCGGCTGCGGGTCGAGGAGGGGCTGGCCGAGCTCGACCTCGAAACTTCCGAGTCGCAGGCCAACTTCTCCTGGATCGATCTCGGCGACGCCGAGGAGGCCGACGTGGTCGCCGGGCTCGGCGAGCGCCTGATCGCGGTGCGCGCCGGAACCCCCCTCGGGGCTCCCGGCCACATCCGCGTCACCTACGGCACCGAAGCCGAGGACGACCGCTTTCTCGCCGTCCTGTCGGAATTACTCGACTAATCGCTGGCAGCGTGGTACAACCAACTCAAGGTGAAGACGAAGCGCACAGCAGCGAACGGCCCCCGCGCGATCAGCGCCGCCGTCGCCCCTGCGTATCTCACCTATTGGCGATTTAGCTAGGCGTCCGGCCTGGCGGTGAGTCGTGCCGCCTCAAGACTTTCTCGGCCCGGGCGCCGACTCTCGTTTTCAGCGGCCGCTGCCGCGCGCTGGCGGCCGACAACCAGAAAGTACGATTTCAGCGTCGTGGAGAAAGGCTCAGGCAATATGCACATCGGGATGGAGGGCGCCAAGAGAGACCGGGTCAGGGATCAGCGCATCGCGAAAGTGGTCGAGCTGGTCCCACCGGAGCGGTTGCTGGAGGAACTCCCGCTTGGCTCCGAGCGGGCACAGGCCGTGGTCAAAGGGAGGGAAGAGGTCGTCGAGGTCCTGCACGGCCGCGACCCGCGGCTGATGGTCGTGGTCGGGCCGTGCAGCGTCCACGACCCGAAAGCGGCGCTGGAGTACGCGACCCGGCTGGCCGCGCTCTCCCAACAGCTGCAGGACGAGCTGCTGATCGTGATGCGTGTCTACTTCGAGAAGCCGCGGACGACGACCGGCTGGAAGGGGCTGATCAACGATCCGCACCTGGACGGCTCCGGCGACGTCAACGCCGGCCTGCGAATCGCCCGCCAACTGCTGCTCAAGGTCGTCGGGATGGGGTTGCCGGTCGGCTGCGAGTTCCTCGACCCGATCATTCCCCAGTACATCTCCGACACGGTCGCCTGGGGCGCGATCGGTGCGCGCACCGCCGAGAGCCAGACCCATCGCCAGCTCGGCTCCGGGCTCTCGATGCCGATCGGCTTCAAGAACCGCACCGACGGCAATATTCAGGTGGCCGTGGATGCGGTCCGCGCGGCCGCGGCCCCGCACGCCTTCGCCGGCATCGACGACGCCGGCCAGCCGGCGATCCTGCACACGACCGGCAATCCCGACTGCCACATCATTCTTCGCGGTGGCCACGGGACGCCCAACTACTACGTGCCCGACGTCGAGGACGCGCTGGTCACGCTCGGCGTCGCCGGGTTGCCGGAGCGGCTCGTAATCGACGCCTCGCACGACAACAGCGCCAAGGATCCCCAAAAACAGGTCTTCGCCGCCGGCGAAATCGCCGACCAGATCGCCGACGGCAACAAGGCGATCGTCGGGGTGATGCTGGAGTCCTTCCTCCAGGAGGGCCGCCAGGACCTAACCCCGGGCGAGGATCTGGTCTACGGACAGTCGGTCACCGACCCTTGCATCGAATGGGAGGACACGGTCGGGGCGCTCGAGCGGTTCGCTTCGGCGGTCGAGGCCCGCCGCAGTTGAACGACGCTCCCAAGCTAGCCGTCCTCGGGGTTGGTCTGATCGGAGGTTCGATCGGGCTTGCCGCGCGGCGGCGGCTGGGTGCTGAGGTGGTCGGCTGCGGGCGCAGCCCGGCGACGATCGCCCGCGCGGTCGAGCTCGGTGCCCTCGACCGCGGCGCCGGCTCGGTCGCCGAGGCATGCGAGGGAGCCGAGGTCGTCTTCTGCGCCGGACCGGTGGGGGTGCTGCCCGATCAGGCCGCCGAGGCGCTGGCCGCCTCTGGACCCGAGACCGTGGTCACCGACGTCGGCTCGACCAAGGGCGAGCTGGTCGACGCCCGCGGCGTTGACGAACGCTTCATCGGCGGCCACCCGCTGGCCGGGGCGGAGACGGCCGGGGTCGAGAACGCCCGCGCGGACCTCTTCGAGGGAGCCCGCTGGTACCTGACCCCGACAGAGCGCTCCAGCGGCCTCCTCTACGACCGCCTGCAGCGCACCGTCGCCGGCCTCGGCGCCCGCCCGCTGGCGATCGATCCCCACACCCACGACCGGCTGATGGCGACGGTCAGCCATCTCCCGCACGTGGTCGCCAACGCCCTCGTCGCCGAGGCGGCGGAGTCGCTGCTCGGCGATTCTGAGCGGCTACCCGAGGTCGGGCCGAGCTTTCGCGACACCACCCGCGTCGCCGGCTCCAACCCGGCGATCTGGGCCGACATCTTCGCCAGCAACCGCGACGCCGTCGCCGACGCGGTCGAGGCGGTGGCGGGGCGGCTGGGCGAGGCGGCCGCGCTGATCCGCTCGGGTGACCGCGAGGCGGTTGCCGCCTGGCACGCCGCCGCGGGCGAGGACCGGCGGCGGCTGCTGGAGTCCGAGCTCGCCGCCGGCCCGCTGCACGAGCTGCGGATCGTCGTCGCCAACAGACCGGGCACGATCGCCGAGCTGGCCTTGGCCCTCGGCGAGGCCGGTGTCAACATCGAGGACATGGCGCTCTATCCCGCACCTGACATGACCTCCGGCCCGGTCACCCTCTGGGTCGCCGGAGCCGAGCAGGCCGCGAAGGCGGCCGAGCTGGTTCGCGGGCTCGGCCACACGGTCACCGTCCTCGGCGCCGAGTAGAACCGGGCGATGTCGGCCGTCCGCTTCGAGCCCTCGGGACCACTGCGCGGTTCCCTGCGCCCGCCCTCGGACAAGTCGATCTCCCACCGCGCCGCCTTGATCGCGGCGATGGGGGAGGGGGTGACGACGATCGACGACTACCTCGACGCCGCCGACACGCACTCGACCCTGGCCGCGGTCGAGGCGCTCGGCGCCGGCGTCGAGAGTGCCGACGGCCTGCGCCGAGAGCTGCGGATCGAGGGCGTCGGCCTGCGCGGACCGCGTCCGGCCGCGATCGACGTCGGCAACGCCGGGACCCTGCTGCGGTTGCTGCCGGGCTGGCTGGCGGGGCAGGAGATCGGCGAGTGGACGCTCGACGGCGACGACTCGATCCGCCAGCGCCCGGTCGATCGCATCGCCGCGCCGCTGCGCGAGATGGGCGCCAGCCTCAGCGCCCGCGAGGACCGGCTGCCGCCGCTGCGGGTTGCCGCCGCGCCGTTGCACGGCATCACCTACGAGATGCCGATCGCCAGCGCCCAGGTCAAGTCCTGCCTTCTGTTTGCGGGGCTCCTGGCCGAGGGAGACACCGCTGTGGTCGAGTCGCATCCGAGCCGCGACCACACCGAGCGGATGCTCCTCGCGGCCGGCGCCGAGGTGGGCAGCGAAGGGGCGACCGTGAGGATCAAGCCGGCGGCGCGGCTGGAACCGGGGGAGATCGCCGTCCCTGCCGACATCTCTTCGGCCGCCTTCTTCATCGTCGCGGCCCTGCTCGTAGGAGGTAGCGAGGTCGTCCTCGACGAGGTCGGGGTCAACCCCACCCGCACCGGTCTGCTGGCGATCCTGGAGCGGATGGGCGCGGTGATCGAGACCGAGCCGCTCGGCGAGCGTGGCGGCGAGCCGACGGCGCGCCTGCGGGTGCGACCCGCAGCGCTGCGGGGGACCGAGGTCGGCGGCGCCGAGATCCCGTTGGCGATCGACGAGCTGCCGCTGGTCGCCCTCGCCGCCTGTTTCGCCGAGGGAACGACGACGATCCGCGACGCCGCCGAGCTGCGCCGCAAGGAGTCCGACCGGGTCGAGACCGTTTGCGCCGCTCTGACCGCGCTCGGTGGCGAGGTCGAGCCGACCGCCGACGGGATGGTCGTGAACGGTGGCGGCGGCCTGCGCGGCGGCGTCGTCGCCTCCCGCGGCGACCACCGGATCGCGATGCTCGGCGCCGTCGCCGGGCTCGCTTCCCGCGAGGGGGTCGAGGTGGAGGGGATGGGGGCGGCCGCGGTCAGCTATCCCGGCTTCGAGTCCGACCTCGGCTCGCTGCTCGGCGGCAGCTGAGCGCCGTCGAGAAACGCCCTGAGCCGTCGCATCCATACCCTGCGCTGATGGTCATCGCCATCGACGGTCCCGCTGGGGCCGGCAAGTCCACGGTCGCTCGCGCCGTCGCCGCCGAGCTCGGCATCACCTACCTCGACTCCGGGGCGATGTACCGCTGCGTGGCGCTGGCCGCGCTCGATGCCGGCGTCGACCTCGACGGCGGCGAGGCTCTCGCCACCCTCGCTTCAGAGTTGGAGATCCAGCTCGGCGGGCGCCGGGTGCTGCTCGACGGCCGCGACGTCAGCACGGCGATCCGCGAGCCGCGGGTCACCGCCGCGGCATCCAAGGTCTCGGTCCACCCGGGTGTGCGCGAAGCGCTGGTCTCGCGCCAGCGCCAGCTGATCGCCGCCGCTGACTACGTCGCCGAGGGGCGGGACATCGGCACCGTGGTCAGCCCCGAGGCGCCGCTGAAGGTCTTCCTCACCGCCTCCGACGAGGAGCGGGCGCGCCGCCGCGCGGCGGAGACCGGCGATGACTTCGCCTTCGTCCTCGACGCCCAGCGCCGCCGCGACGCCCGCGACACCGAGCGTGAGCACGGCGCCCTGCGCCCCGCCGCGGACGCGGTCGAGCTGGACACGACCGGGCTCGGACTCGAAGAGGTCGTCGGCCGGGTCGTGGCGATGGCGAGGGAAAGGGGCCTCGCGTGAACCGGGTGCCGCTGGTCGCCGTCGTCGGCTTCCCCAACGTCGGCAAGAGCACCCTGGTCAACCGCCTGGTCGGCGGGACCGAGGCGGTGACCGCCGCCGAGCCGGGAGTCACCCGCGACCGCAAGCGGCTCGGCACCGAATGGAACGGAGTCGCCTTCGAGCTGATCGACACCGGCGGCATCGACCTCGAGGACGAGGCCGAGCTGGCCCGCGACGTGCAGGCGCAGGCGCGCCTGGCGATCGCCGAGGCCGACGCCGTGGTGATGGTCGTCGACGGCCGCGCCGGGCTGCGGGCTGGCGACGCCGAGTTGGCCAAGACCTTGCGCGGCGGCGGCGTTCCGGTGCTGGTCGCCGTCAACAAAGCCGACCGTCCCAACGACTACGCGGTCACGGCCGAGTTCCACGCGCTCGGACTCGGTGAGCCGTTGGCCGTCTCCGCCACCCACGGGCTCGGCGCGGGCGACCTGCTCGACGGGATCGTCGACGCCCTCGGCGACCGCGAGCCGCGGGTGGAGGATCCCGACACGGTCCGCATCGCCGTGATCGGCCGCCCCAACGTCGGCAAGTCCTCGCTCGTCAACGCCTTCCTCGGCTCCGACCGGGTGATCGTCTCCGACATCGCCGGCACCACCCGCGACACGATCGACACCGAGCTCGAGGTCGACGGGCGGCGGGTGATCCTGGTCGACACCGCGGGGTTGAGGCGGCGCTCGAAGGTCGCCGGCACGATCGATTACTACGCGCAGCTGCGCTCCGAACGCGCTGTCGATCGCGCCGACGTCGCGCTCGTCGTCTGCGACGCCTCCGAGGGGGTCACCTCCGAGGACCTGCGGGTGGCCGAGATGGCGATGAAAGGCGGCTGCGCGACCGTGCTGGTGATGAACAAGTGGGACTTGACCGACACCGACATCGACGACGCCCGCGCCCGGGTGGCCCGCAAACTGCGACTGCGCCCCGCCGTGATCACCTGCTCGGCCACCCGCGGCCGCAACGTGCCGGCACTGCTGCCGCGGGCGCTGCAGCTCGCCGACCGCGCCGGCGAGCGGATCCCGACCCCGGACCTGAACCGCTTCGTCAGCTCGGTCGTGGCGAAAACGCCGCCGCCGGCGCGTCGTGGGCGCCGCCTCAAGACCCTCTACGCGGCGCAGGTCGGGGAGCGGCCGATCCGGATCGCGATCCAGGTCAACGATCGCAAGCTGATCAAACGCGATTGGGCCTACCACCTGGAGAACCGGATGCGCGAGAACTACGAGCTCGAGGGCGTGCCGCTGGTGATCGATTTCGTCCCCCGGACGGGCTATCGCGGCCGCGAGGATTGACGGCTGCGCCTCCGCCGATTCCTCTAGGCTTCCCCGATGCCTACGACCAAGCCGCTCGCCGAGAACGAGCACCTCTTCACGTCCGAGTCAGTAACCGAGGGCCATCCCGACAAGGTTGCCGACCAGATCTCCGACGGCGTCCTCGACGCGATCATGGCCGAGGATCCGGGCGGCCGCGTCGCCTGCGAGACGCTCGTCAACACCGGCATGGCGGTGGTCTCGGGCGAGATCTCGACCGACGTCCACCTCGACATCCCCGAGATCGTCCGCGAGACGGTGCGCGAGATCGGCTACACCGGCAAGTACGGCTACGACTGCGATCACATCTCGGTCCTCGTCTCACTCGACAAACAGTCGCCCGACATCGCCCAGGGCGTCGACGTCGCCTTCGAGGCGCGCACCGACCCCAGCGACGACGACGAGCTCGACATCGCCGGCGCCGGCGACCAGGGAATGATGTTCGGCTACGCCAGCGACGAGACCGAGGCGCTGATGCCGATGCCGATCCACATCGCCCACCGGCTCGCCGAGCGGCTGGCGGCGGTGCGCAAGGACGGCACCCTCGGCTACCTCGGCCCCGACGGCAAGACGCAGGTCAGCGTCCGCTACGCAGACGGCCGCCCGGTCTCGATCGACAAGCTGCTGATCTCCACCCAGCACGACGACGGCGTCGACTCGGTGACCCAGATCAAGCCCGACCTCTGGGAGCACGTGGTGCTGCCGGTGCTCGCGGCTGAGGTACCCGGCCGCTATGACGAAGCTGAACTGCTCGACGGCTTCCTCGTCAACCCAACCGGCAAGTTCGTGATCGGCGGCCCGGTCGGCGATGCCGGCCTCACCGGCCGCAAGATCATCGTCGACACCTACGGCGGCATGGCCCGCCACGGCGGCGGCGCCTTCTCGGGCAAGGACCCGTCAAAGGTCGACCGCTCCGCCGCCTACGCCGCCCGCTATGTCGCCAAGAACGTCGTTGCCGCAGGCCTCGCCGAGCGCTGCGAGGTCCAGGTCGCCTACGCGATCGGCGTTGCCCACCCGGTCTCGCTGATGGTCGAAACGTTTGGAACGGGCGCGCTCCCGGACTCGCGGATCTCGCAGTTGGTCGAGGCCGAGTTCGACATGCGCCCCGGTGCCTTCCGCGAGTACCTCGATCTGCACCGCGCGATCTTCCAGAAGACCGCCGCCTACGGCCACTTCGGCCGCAAAGACGCCGATTTCACCTGGGAGCAGACCGACCGCGCCGACGCCTTGCGCGACGCCGCCGGCATCACCGCCACCGCTTAGCGTCTCGAAATACCGGCAGGTAAGTCCGGGCCGGGGGAGAGATCCCTGTCTTGGTGCATTTGAGCCCCTATGGGGGCCAAGATGCACCGCGAGCGAAGCGCGCGAGCCTGGAGCAGGCGCGTGCGCAACATGGGGTGGTGTCGCGGGCGCAGCTGCTGACGCTTGGGTTCAGCGCCAAGGCGATCCGTCACCGCATCGCGGTGGGTCGCCTCTTTCCGTTGTGGGCGGGTGTCTACGGCGTCGGTCACCGCGATGTTGGCCCCAGGGGACGGTGGATGGCGGCGATCCTGGCCTGCGGTGAGAGTGCGGTTCTGAGCCACCGCAGCGCCGCAGCGCTCTACGGGATCGGCGAGGAGAGAAACGGTGTTATCGAAATCTCCGTGCGCCGAAGCGGTCGCCGCGCCAGGCCCGGGATCAAGGTCCACCGCCGACCATCCCTACCCAGCCGGGACATCGGCACCGTGAATCGGATCCCGGTCACCTCACCTGCTCGCACCGTGATCGACCTGGCGACCGAGCAGGGTCCTCAAACGCTGCTGCGCACGATCAACGAGGCGGACAGCAGGGAGGTGATCTGCGCCGACGACTTGCGTGAAGCGCTCGACGCCTACGCCGGGCAACCGGGCGTCCGGCCTCTGCGGACTCTCCTCGATCGTGACACCTTCGTGCTCTCGGACGAGGAATTGGAACGCCATTTCTCCCTCTGGCCCGGGAGGTTGGACTCCCTCTTCCGATGACGAAAGAGATGGTCAACGGCTATGAGGTTGACTTCTTCTGGCCTGCGCTCAAGTTCGTGGTCGAGACCGACGGTCTTCGCTATCACCGCACCCCGTCCGCCCAGGCGCGGGATGCTCGCCGCGATCAGGCCCACACGGCCGCTGGGTTCACCCGCCTGCGCTTCTCCCACCGCCAAGTCAAGTACGAAGCCGACTACGTCCTGCGCATCCTCACCCAAACCGCCGACCGCTTCGTCCAGCGCGGCTGAACTGCATCCACACCTAGCCCTGGGGATGCAGGGCAGCCGCGGCGGCTGACTACGCAGAAGGGCTGTCAGGCGGTTGCGCCTCGCCCAACCCGTGTTCCCCAGCCGCGTGAACCCCGGTCGCCTGGTCGACGCGGTGGACGACTTCCTCCGGGTTGGCGACGCCGGCAAAGATGAAGCTGTTGTCGTCGGTCGCGGCGGTGTCGAAGTCGACGTCACCGATCTGCATGATCCGCTGGTAGACCGACTGCTGGTAGTTGACGTTCTGGACCCGCTCCAGGCGCGTCTCCTGGATCTCCCGCGAGATGATTCCGCGCTTGATGTTGAGGCGCCGGTTGGTGATCGTGTAGGTCGTCGCCACCCGCTTGACGAAGCCGATCAGCACGGTCAGCGCGATCACCACGAGGACGACGAGGAAGGCGGTGCCGTTGCCGTCGACGAGCTTCGCGATCACGCCCAGGATCGCCGCAACCACCACGCCTTTGAGGTAGAAGCCGAGGATCGCCCGCCAGGAGGGGTGGCCCTCGAAGATGACCTGCTCCCCGGGGCTGAGATTGAGGCTCACGGGCGCCAGCATAAGCGTTGGGCCGGGCGCCCGCCAGGGGCGCTGGACGCACCGTCCCCCTGCCCGCATACGCTCGCTTGGTGTCAATCCTCAGGGTCGAGCCGCTGACCACCGCCCGGGCGCTGCGGGGGCCGTTCGACTACCGCCACCCGGCTGCGATGGATGGGCTCGAGGTCGGCAGCGTCGTCCGCGTCCCCTTCGGCCCCCGCCGCCTGCTCGGCGTCGTCGTCGAGCTCGCCGAGGCCTCCGAGCTGCCCCCCGAGCGCCTTGCGGAGCCGATCGAGGCGCTGGAGGCCGGGGCGCCGCCCGATCTCGTCGAGCTCGGCCTCTGGGTTGCCCGCGAGTACTGTTCGACGCCCTCCCGGGGCCTGCAGCTGGTGCTGCCGCCGGGAACCGGCACCGGCGGTCGTACCGTTCGCTCCAAGCGCGAGCTGCGGGCGGAGATCCTGCCCGCCGGTGAAGCGGCGCTGAGCGGTGGTGAGCGGCTCGGGGTCAAGCAGCGGGCGGTGCTGGAGGCGCTGAGCGCGGGGGAGATGTCGGCGCCGGAGCTGGCCGCGGCCGTCGGCGCCGACCGCGCCGCCCTGCGCCGGCTCGAGGCACGTGGACTGGTCGCCACCCGCAGCTCGCACCTGCGCCGCGCTCCGGGCGCCTCGGGCCTGCGCGCTCCCGCCGAGCGCCCGCAGCTGCTGCCCGAGCAGATGGCGGCGGTCAACGCCCTCGTCGCCGCGCTCGACGGCGAGGCCGGCGCGCCCCGCGAGCAGCTCCTGCACGGCGTCACCGGCTCCGGCAAGACCGAGGTCTACCTGGCCGCGGTGGAGGCGGCGCTGGAGCGCGGCCGCGGCGCGATTGTCCTGGTGCCGGAGATCGGGCTGGCGCCGCAGGCGGTGGCGCGCTTCCGGGCCAGGCTCGGAGATCGCTTCGCGGTCCTCCACTCGGCGCTGTCCGCCGGTGAGCGCTACGACGAGTGGCGGCGTCTGCGCAGCGGTGAGGCCAGCGTCTGCGTCGGCCCCCGCTCGGCCGTCTTCGCTCCCGTCCGCGACCTCGGCCTGATCGTGATCGACGAGGAGCACGACCCCTCCTACAAGCAGGAGGGCGATCCCACCTACGACGCCCGTGCCGTCGCCCGCAAACGGGCCGAGGACAGCGGCGCCGTACTGGTCGCGGGCACCGCGACGCCGCGCCCGGAGTCGTGGCTGGAGCTGCCGCGGCTGGAGCTGCCCAACCGCGTCGACGGCCGCCGCCTGCCGCCGGTCAACCTGGTCGACATGCGCGAGGCCGACCCGCGCTCGGGCCCGCTGCATCCGCAGACCTGGGCGGCGCTCGAGGGCGTGCGCGCCGCCGGCGCCAAGGCGATCGTGATGATCAACCGCCGTGGTTTCGCGCCCTGGCTCACCTGCCGCTCCTGCGGTCACCACTGGGGCTGCCCCAACTGCGACGTCTCGCTGATCGTCCACCGCCACAGCGGCCGCCTCGTCTGCCACCACTGCGCCCACACCGAGGCGGCGCCGCGCGCCTGCCCCCAGTGCGCCTCGACCACGCTCTCGCAGGCGGGGGCGGGGACCGAACGGATCGAGGAGCTGCTGGCCGAGCGGCTCGAGCCGATGCCGGTCTTCCGCCTCGATTCCGACACCGCCGCCGCCCGCGGCGCCCACGCCAGCATCCTCGCCCGCTTCGGTGAGGCGGAGAGTGGGGTCCTCGTCGGCACCCAGATGGTCGCCAAGGGCCACGACTTCCCCGAGGTGACGCTGAGCGCGATCCTCGACGCCGACGCGACCCTGCGCTTCCCCGACTTCCGCGCCGAGGAGCGGACCTTCGCGATGGTCGCCCAGCTCGCCGGCCGCTCCGGCCGCGGCGAGGCCGGGGGAGAGGTGATGGTCCAGACCCTTGCCCCCGGCGCCGCCAGCATCGAGCACGCCTCCCGCCACGACTCCGCCGGCTTCCTCGCCGGCGAGCTGGAGCGGCGACGGATCCTCCGCTACCCGCCCTTCTCGCACCTGCTCCGGATCAACCTCTCCGCCGAGCACGAGCGCAAGCTCGAAGGCGCCGCCCTGGCGATCGCCACCGAGCTGCGCAAGGCGATGCCCGCGGACTCCGATCTGCTCGGGCCGGCGCCGATGTTCCGCGTCCGCAACCGCCACCGCCGCCGGCTCCTGATCAAGGCCGCCGACCGAGAGCGCACCGTCGTGGCGGTTCGGACCGTGGTCGAGCGCCGCGCCGCCGAGCGCTCGCTGCGCGAGGTCTCGATCGGCGTCGACGTCGATCCCCAGTAGTCGTCATACAATCGAGCGAGTGAGCGACGAGCAGGCAAAGGCAATCGGGGCCGACGAGCAGGAGCGCAAGGAGCTCGAAGCAGAGCTGCTGGAGCGCCGCGACGCGGCGCTGGCGCACGTGGTCAAGTTCGGCGACCCGGTGCTGAAGAGCAAGGCTTCGCCGGTGCAGAGCTTCGGCCCCGAGCTGCGGGCCGAGGTCGAGCGGATGATCGCGATCATGCGCGACGGCATGGGCGTCGGCCTCGCCGCCACCCAACTCGGGGTGCTGCGGCGTCTGCTCGTCTTCCAGGCCGGCCCCGATGCCGAGCCGACCGCGCTCGTCAATCCCCAGATCGAGTGGCTCTCCGAGGAAGCCGTCGTCGCCGAGGAGGGCTGCCTGAGCCTGCCGCGGGTCTCGATGGACGTCGAGCGACCCCTCTTCGCCCGGGTCAGCGGCCTCGACGCCGAAGGTGAGCCGATCGAGATCGAGGCCGCCGGGCTCGAGGCGCGGGTGCTCCAGCACGAGATAGACCATCTCGACGGGGTTTTGATCCTCGACCGCACCACCCGCGAACAGCGCAAGGGCGCCCTGCGGGCGCTCCGCGAGGGCGGCAGCTACAGCCCACCCGGCGAGGACGGCGAGGGCGAGGACGAGTTGCGCGAGCCGCGCACCGACGCGTGAGAACGGTCTATCTGGGGACTTCCGATTTCGCCGCCACCGTTCTGCGGCGCCAGGCGGGCTCACCCCACAAACCCGCGCTCGTCGTCACTCCGCCCGACAGTCGCCGCGGCCGCGGCCGTCGTCAGCTGCCGCCACCCGCGGTCGCGGCGGCGCAGGAGCTGGGTATCCCGCTGCTGCAGAGCGAGAACGTCAACGAGGAGGTGGCGTTGGAGCGGATCCGCGCCGCCGAGCCCGAGGCGCTGGTCGTCTGCGCCTTCGGCCAGCTGATCCGGGAGCCGCTGCTCTCCGAGTTCCCGATCCTCAACGTCCACCCATCGCTGCTGCCGCGCTGGCGCGGGGCGGCGCCGATCGAGCGGGCGATCATGGCCGGCGACCCCGAGACCGGCGTCTGCATCATGCGCCTCACCGCCGGGCTCGACTCCGGCCCGGTGGCGCTCTGCGAGCGGGTCCGGATCGGCCAGGACGAAGACTTCGAGGCGCTGGCGGCGACCCTGGCCCAGCTTGGCGGCGACCTGCTCGTCCGCGCCCTCGACCTCCAGGTCGAGGGAGGGCTCGAGTTCAGCGAGCAGGACGAGGCCGCCGCCACCTACGCCGAGAAGATCGACCCCGCCGAGCGCCGCCTCGACCCGCGGCGACCGGCGCGCGAGCTTGCCGCCACCGTGCGCGGCCTCACCCCGCACGTCGGCGCCTACCTCGAGACCGCCGACGGCGAGCGGCTCGGCGTCAAGCGGGCGCGCGCCGTCGACGTCAGCGTCAAGGTGGGCGCGGTCAGGGCCGAATGGGGGGCGATGCTGGTCGGCTGCTGCCGCGGTGCCCTGCGCTTGGATGTCGTGCAGCCGCCCGGCGGCAAGCCGATGTCGGTCGATGCCTACCTCAGGGGCCACCCGTTGCCGAAGCTCCTGTGACGGGCTCGGCGATCGCCCCGGCCCGGAGCCTCGCCTTCGCGACGATCCGTGAGACCTTCGAGGATGGCGCCCACACCGAGCGCGCCTTCCGCGTCGCCGCCGAGGCGCTCGACCTCGATGGGCGCGAGCGCGCCCAGGCGCAGCGCCTTGCCTACGGGGCCGTCCAGCGCCGCGGCACCGCCGATGCCGCGATCGAGCGGCTCGCCGACCGTTCCACCAGCCTGCTTGACCCGCCGGTGCTGGCCGCGCTGCGGCTGGGAATCTACGAGCTGCTGTTCGCCGACGGCACCCCCGACCACGCCGCGGTCGACCAGGCGGTGGAGCTGGTCAAGGGCGCCGGCGCGACCCACGCCTCCGGCCTCGTCAACGCCGTTCTGCGCCGCGCCGCCCGCGAGCGCGACCAGCTGACCGCTGTGCTTCTCAGCGACGACTCGACCCCGGAGCGGGCGGCCGTCGCCCACTCGGCCCCCGAGTGGCTGGCGCGAATGTGGTGGCGCGAGCTCGGCCCCGAGGCCGCCCGCGCCCTGCTCGCCTCCTGCAACGAGCCGGCCGAGGTGGCGATGCGCGCCGGTGACCCGGCGGCGGCGCTGGCGCGCCTGCGCGAGGCTGGGGTGGAGGCCGCCCCGGCCGGTGGCGGTTGGCCGCTGGCGAGCGCGGAGATGATCGTGATCGCGGGGCGCACCGGCGCCACCGTCCCCGAGATGGTCGCCGCCGGCGAGCTGACCCCACAGAGCCGCGGCTCGGCCGCCGTCGTCGAGATCCTCGACCCCGAGGCCGAGGATCACGTCCTCGACCTCTGCGCCGGCCCCGGGATCAAGACCGGCCAGATCGCCGAGCGCCGCGGCGACAGCGGGCTGGTGATCTCGGTCGAGCTCGATTCCAAGCGGGCCGAGGAAGTCGCGGGCCAGGCCCGACGCCTGCGTCTGCGCAGCGCCACCGTCTTCGAGACCGACGCCGCCAAGATCGAGATGCCACCCGAATTCGACCGCGTCCTCCTCGACGCCCCCTGCTCGGACCTCGGTGCGCTCGCCTCGCGGCCCGACGCTCGCTGGCGCAAATCGCCGAAGGGGATCGAACGCCTCGTCGGGGTCCAGGAGCAGGCCCTGCGAGCGGCCGCTCGCTCGCTGCGTCCAGGCGGCGCCCTCGTCTACTCGACCTGCACCATCTCCCGTGCCGAGAACGAGGACCGGGTCGCAGCCCTGCTCGCCGCGGCCGGGTCGGAGGGCCTGCCGGCGCTCGAGCTGGAGGACCTCGGTGCCCGCGCTCCGGCCCTCGCGTCCAGCCACGATCCGCGCTGCCTGCAGCTGCGCCCCGACCGTGACCGGACCACCGGCTTCTTCCTCGCGCGCCTAAAGCGCAATGATTAGGCGATGAGCGAACCCGGAGAAATCGGTGGTAGCAGCGTTCTCAATCGCGCCCCTTGCCCCAATTGCGGCGAGCCCTGGCTGCGCCCGACCCAGCTGCCTGGTCGGCTGCGCTGCGTCAACTGCCTCAGCCGCTTCGAACTCGTCTCGCAATGCCCCAACTGCGGCGAACACGGCACGATCGCCCGCATGAGCCAGACCGAGGACCTGCAGTGTCAGTCCTGCGGCGCCTCGATGCTCAGAGAGGGTTAGTCGCGTCCGCAACCGCTCAGTAGGGTGGCGCCATGAGCGAGCGGATGTGGGAGCTGATTCAGTCGCCGCGGGTCGCCCCGTCGGTTCTCTCTGCCGACATGTCGAACCTCGGCGCTCAGATCGAAGAGGTGATGGATGCCGGTGCCCGGGTTATTCACTACGACGTGATGGACGGGCATTTCGTGCCGCCGATCACGATCGGGCCGCTGGTCCTCGGCGCGATCGCCGACCAGGTCCACGACGCCGGCGGCGCGATTGACGTCCACCTGATGATCGCGGCGCCCGAGCGTCAGGTAGAGGAGTTCGCCAAGGCCGGCGCCGACTCGATCACCTTCCACGAGGAGGCGACCCCGCACGCGCATCGCACGCTGCACGCGGTTCGTGAGCTCGGCTGCCTGGCGGGAATCGCGATCAACCCCGGCACGCCGCCGCAGGCGGTTGCCGAGTTGCGCGGCCTCGCCGACGTCGTCCTCTGCATGAGCGTCAACCCCGGCTGGGGCGGCCAGTCCTTCATCGAGACCTCGCCCGCGAAGGTCGAGCGTTTGGTGCCGCTGGTCGGCGACGCCCGGATCGAGGTCGACGGCGGTGTCGACGCGACCACCGCCGGCCGTCTCGCCAGCGCCGGCGCCTCCCTCTTCGTCGCCGGCTCCGCAATCTTCAACGCCCCGGACCCAGCGCAGTCCTATCGCGATATCGCGAGCGCCGCAGGCGCGAGCTGAACAAAGCCACGACCGGGTAGGGCCAAGCAGTTCAAGGAAGAGCGAGGGAGTGTGCTCTGCACATGACCGAGCGATGACGCCGAAATGCGCCGGTCCTACCCGGTCGCGATCAAAGCCCCGGTCACCTCCTGCCACCAGGCCCGCTCTGCGGCCGAAACGCCCTCGCGCGCCGCCCGGCGCTCGCACCAGTCGGCCAGCGCCCGGCGACCGCCAATCGCGATCACTGCGCCGGTCACCGCGTAGCGTCCGTCGGCCAGGGCCACCATCGCTCCGGGCCCGTCGTTGCGGGTGCGCATCACGGCGATCACCGGCACGCCGCTGACCTGGTCGAGCGCCAGTGGGTCCTCGTCGTCGCGGGCCGGACGCACCGAGAAGACTTGTGAGGCGCCGCGGCGCGGCATCTGCGGCGGCGGCGGCTTGCCGACCGGTCCGTCGCTCCAGACCTCGGTCAGCGCCTCGACCTCGTCCCGCAGCTCGCTGCGGGCGAGCACGTGCAGCTCGTCGCCCTCTCGCAGCTCGGTCGAGCCGCGCGGCGGGATCGCCTTGCCTTCGCGCACGATCACGTTCACCAGCGCCTCGCGCGGCAGCGCCAGGTCGCGCACCGGGTGGCCGACCGCGGCCGCTCCCGGTGGCAGTTTGAAGGAGATCACCTCGCCGCCCATCTCGCGGATCCGCCCCGTCGCGAGCATGCGCCGCGGCAGCGCCGGTTCGTCGGTGGTCAGGCCGAGCCGGCTGGCGAGTGGCTCGAAGCTGGCCCCCTGGACCAGGGTCGAGCTGACGACGACGAAGAAGACGATCGAGAACAGTTCCTGGCCGCCGGCGACCCCGGCGACGACCGGGAAGGTGGCGAGCCAGATCGGCGTCGCCCCGCGCAGACCCGCCCAGCCGAGCATCAGCCGCTCGCGTGCCTTGAACGGCCCCAGCGCCGTGGCCATGAAGGTCGCCACCGGGCGGGCGATGAAGATCAGCACCGCCGAGAGCGCCAGGCCCTCGAAGGCGACGCCGCCGAGGTTGCTGGGAAAGATCAGCAGGCCGAGCAGGATGAACAGCGAGATCTGGGCGATCCAGCCGAGCCCTTCGTGGAAGGCGATTAGGGTGCGGCGGGCCGGCAGCCGGGCCGATCCCAGGGCCAGTGCGGTCAGGTAGATCGCCAGGAAGCCGGAGCCGTGAGCGGTCTCCGCGATCCCGTAGGAGAGGCCGGCGATCGCCATGGTCGCTACCGGGTAGAGCCCGTCGGAGGGCAGTTTGACCCGCTCCATGGCCAGCGTCGCCAGTTTCCCGATGACGACGCCGATCACGATCCCGACCGCGAGTTTCACCGCCAGCAGGCCGACCATGTCGGTGAGCCCGTAGCCCGGCTCCTGGATCCATTCGATGAACCCGATCACCAGCAGCAGGGCGACGGGGTCGTTCATCCCGGACTCGCCCTCGAGCGAGCGCGCGAGGCGCTTCTCGACCGTCGAGTTACGCAGCACGGCGAAGATCGCCGCCGAGTCGGTGGCGGCGATCGCGGCGCCGACCAGCAGGCCTTCCAGGGTCGAGAGGTCGAAGATGAACTTGGCCGCGAAGCCGGCGATCGCTGCGGTGGCCAGGGTTCCGACCGTGGCCAGCGAGGCCGCCGTGCCGAGCACCGGCCGGATCTCCGACCAGCCCGCGGTCAGGCCGCCCTCGAAGAGGATCAGGACCAGCGCGATCGTGCCCAGGGTCCGTGCCAGCTCCGCGTTGGTGAAGTCGATGCCGCCGATTCCCTCCGAGCCGGCGAGCATGCCGAGGCCGAGGAAGAGCAGCAGGCTCGGGACCCGAACCCGGTCGGCGAAGAGGACGCCGGCGATGCCCGCGGCCAGAAGGATGCCGGCTATCAGGATCAGCTCGGCATCGTGTGCACCCATCAAGGGACCCTAATAAAGAACAAAACGCTGCCGCTGCTGGCTACCGCTCACACGTTCTCGTCGATCGCCGCCAGCCGCGCCTCGAGCTCCTCTGGCGAGCCCGCCGAGGGCACATCCTCGGGCCGTTCGTGCGGGCGGCGATAGGCGAGGTAGAGCAGGGCGAAGAGGATCCCGGCGGTGAGCGCGAAGCCGATCTCGACGCGGCGGAACTCGTCGGAGACGAGCGGGACGAAGTTCCAGGCGATGAAGAACGCCGCGCAGGCGATCCAGCGCGCCGCCGCGCGCCGCACCTGGCCCTGGGCGAGGCAGGCCTGGTTCAGCGTCACCGCCCCCAGATAGAGCCCCATCCCCAGGGTCACAAGCAGCAGCGCGGGACGGTCGTAGGTGTACTTGCCGCTGAAGGCGATCTCCATCAGCTTCGGCCCGGCGATCAGGACGACGATCCCGGTGAAGGTGGCGAAGCCGGCGATCCCGAGCAGGACGCCGCGCACCGAGCGGTGGAACTCGCGCTCGGAGTCGGGCTCGGTCGAGGTGTGGAGGCTGGTCAGGTGGGGCAGGATGCTGGTCGAGACCGCCTGGAAGAGCTGCAGCGGCGCCCGCGCGATCATCAGCACGTTGAAGATGAAGCCGGTCGCGGTCGCTCCCGAGAGGGCGCCGATGATCAGCGGCCCGGCGTTGAGGAAGGCCTGTTCGCTGAACATGATCACCAGCACCGCCGCGGCGAACCCGGAGCCCTCTTTCATCGAAAAGTCCTCGTCCGGCGCGTCGTCGGCTACCGGCCGAGGCGGTTCGTCCTTCGCTTTCTTCGCTCGCCAGGCGAAGAAGATAGGGACCACGATCAGCGACAGGGAGGGCGCGGCGACGATCCCGACCGCGACCATGTCCTGGCCGCTGAGGATCCCGACCGCGACCAGCACCGCGAACGAGGTGCGGAAGATCGACTCGGAGAGGATCAGCGCCGTGAACGGGCCGAACTCGCGGCGGCCGGCGAGGTAGCCGCGGGCGAAGTAGGAGGCGGCGTAGAAGAGGACGGCGCCGAAGAAGACCCAGTAGAGCGGTTCGTTGCCGTCCAATAGGTCGTCTTCGATCGGCCCGCGCAGGGCCAGGGCCGCGACCGCGAAGGTCAGCGCCAGGCCGATCTGGATCGTCGAGGCAACCCGCATCGGCTGGCTGATCGATTCGCGGTTGACCAGGCGCTCGGAGATGTGGCGCGAGAGCAGCTGTTCGACCGGCCGGTAGAGGGTCGAGATCGTGATGAAGACGGCCGACCAGAGGATCGTGATTTGCCCGTAGTCGAGCTTGGAGAGGGTGTGCGAGGCGATCAGGAAGTAGGCGTACGTGATCAGGCCGGTGAGGCCGACGCCGATCGCCAGGAAGCTCGCCGTCCTGCCGTATTCGGCCGAGCTCGAGGTCTCGCCCTCGGCGGCGCCACGCCGCAGCGGGTTCTTCATCGCTCTTGCTGGTCGCCGCGCTCGTAATGCGAGGGGGGGACCCCAAGCGCCAGCTCGACCCGGCGCACCCGCTCGAAGACCCGCTGCGTCATCACCCGCTGGCCGGCGAGCAGGTCGCCGATCACGCCGAGCGCGAAGAGTTGAATCGCGGCGATGAAGAGGACCGCCCCGAGGATCAGCGACTGCACGTGGCCGTTGGAGTCGCCGTTGAAGATCCAGTCGATCAGGAACGGCATCCAGGCGGCGAGCGCCAGCACCAGCACCACGGCGCCGGCGCTGGCGAAGGCGCGCAGCGGCTCGTAGCGGGCGTAGATGCGGAGGATCGCGGGCCCGTTGCGACGCACGTAGGCGCCGGTCGAGGCGAACAGGCGCGACTCACGCGTCTGTGGGTTGGTCTCGATCTTCACCTCGTCGACGGCGACCAGCATCTTCCCGGCCTGGATCAGGCTCTCCAGCGTGTAGGTGAAGTTGTCAACGACCAGCAGCTGCAGCGCCGCCTCGCGGTTGTAGGCGCGGAAGCCGGAGGTGGTGTCGGTGATCTCGGTGCCCGAGAGCCGCCGCACGACCCAGCTGCCGAGCCGCTGCAGTCCCTTCTTGGAGCCGGAGAAGTGGTCGATCGAGGAGGTCTGGCGGTCGCCGACGACCATGTCGGCGGCGCCGGCGAGGATCGGCGCCACCAGCTTGGTGACGTCGGCGCCCCTGTACTGGTTGTCGGCGTCGGTGTTGACGACGACGTCGGCGCCGAGCTTGAGGCAGGCGTCCAGGCCCGCTTGGAAGCCGGCCGCGAGCCCCTTGTTGTTGGTTAGGCGGACGATGTGCTCGACCCCGCACTCGCGTGCCACCTCGACGGTGCGGTCGCTGGAGCCGTCGTCGATCACCAGCAGCTCGACCGCGTCGAAGCCGTCGAGCTGCCGCGGGAGGTCGGCGATCGTCGCCGGCAGCGTTGCCTCCTCGTTCAGGCAGGGGATCTGGATAATGAGTTTCAAAGGCGGGGCCCAGAGTATTCGGGGGCGAGGCGGGCCGAGAGTAGAATCGTTGATTGACTCGTCAATCGGTTTATGAACTCCCTGCTTACAGACACCGATCGGGACCATCTCAGACACGCTCTGGAGCTGGCCGAGCGCGGCAGGGGCAGGGTCAGCCCGAACCCTCTCGTTGGCGTCGTGCTGGTCCGGGGCGGAGAGCTTATCGGCGAGGGCTACCACGCCGATCTGGGTGGGCTGCACGCCGAGCGGGCGGCACTGGCCGAGTGCCGCGCCCGCGGCGAGGACCCGGCCGGGGCGACGATGTACGTGACGCTGGAGCCCTGCGCCCACCAGGGCCGCCAGCCGCCCTGCGTCGACGCGATCCTCGAGTCGGGTATCGCCCGGGTCGTGATCGCCTCCGAGGACCCATCCGAGAAGGCGAACGGACGCGGGCCGGGGATGCTGCGCGACGGCGGCATCGCGGTCGAGTTCGCCGCCGGCGCCGAGGCGGCGGCGGCGCGGCTGCTGAACCAAGCCTTCCGCAAGCACGCCCGCACCGGCGTTCCCCTGGTCATCCTGAAGATGGCGATGTCGCTCGACGGGCAGACCACGACCGGGCCCGGCGAGGACCGCTGGATCTCGGGCGAGAGCAGCCGGCCGCTGGTCCATCGCTGGCGCTCGGAAGCCGACGCGATCGCGGTCGGGATCGGCACCGTCCTCGCTGACGACCCGCTGCTGACCGCGCGCATGCCGGGGGCCCGGCAGCCGATCCGAGTCGTCTTCGACAGCGAGGCGCGGCTGCCCTGCGGCTCGCAGCTGCTGGCGACCCTCGACCGCTCGCCACTGCTCGTCGTCGTCTCCCCCGACGCCGACCCTGCCCGGCTGGGCGCCCTGCGCGACAGCGGCACCGAGATCCTCCTTGCCGGCGGTGACTCACCCGCTGAGCGGGTCCAGACCGCCCTCGCCGATCTCGGCCGTCGCGGCATCACCAGCGTCTTCCTCGAGGGTGGTCGCACCCTTGCGACCGCCTTCCTCAGCGCCGACCAGATCGACGAGGCGCGAACCTTCGTCGCGCCGACCCTGCTCGGCGGGGGCCTGCACTCGGCCGCGGCGGGCGCGAGGCGGCGCGAGGCGCTCGAGTCCCGCGCCGAACCGGTCGGCCCTGACACCCTGATCACGGCCCGTTTCAAGGAGTGGTGAGGTGTTCACCGGCCTGATCCAGGACGTCGGCAGGGTCGAGCGGCTCGATGCCGACGGCGCCGGGGCGCGACTGCGGATCGCGACCGCCCTCGGCCGCGAGATCGGGCTCGGCGATTCGGTCGCGGTCGACGGCGTCTGCCTGACCGCCACCGCGGCCGATGAGAACGGCTTCGAGACCGAGGCGATGAACCAGACGCTCGAGGTCACCGCGCTCGGCGCGGTCAAGGCCGGCGGTCGGGTCAACCTGGAGCTGGCGATGCGGGCCTCTGACCGCCTCGGCGGTCACATCGTCCAGGGCCACGTCGACGGCGTCGGCGCCGTTTTGGAGACCCGCGAGGACGGCTTCGCGCGGCGCCTGCGGGTTGCATTGGCGCCGCAGCTGATGCGCTACGCGATCGACAAGGGCTCGATCACGCTGGCTGGCGTCAGCCTCACGATCGCCGAGCTCGGCGAGGAGTGGGTCGAGGTGTCGCTGATCCCGGAGACCCTGGAGCGGACGACGCTGGGGGAAACGGGGCCGGGAAATAAGCTCAACGTCGAGAGCGACATGGTCGCCAAGTACGTGGAGCGCTTGCTGCCACCATTCGCCGGAAAGGATTGAGCGTGAGTCAGATGACCGATACCCAGAAGCAGAAGCAGGGCTCCAGCCGAACCGAGGGCGCGTTCTCGACGATCGAGGAGGCGATCGAGGAGATTCGCCGCGGCCGCATGGTGGTCGTCTGCGACGGCGAAGATCGCGAGAACGAGGGCGACCTGGTGATGGCGGCGCAGTTCGCCACCCCGGAGGGCGTCAATTTCATGGCCAAGGAGGCGCGCGGGCTGATCTGCCTGGCGCTGACCGCCGAGCGCTGCGAGCAGCTCGGCCTGAAAGTGATGGCGGCCAAGAACGAGGCGCCGCTACAGACCGCCTTTACGGTCACGATCGAGGCTGCGACCGGCGTCAGCACCGGCATCTCCGCGCACGATCGCGCCCACACGATCCAGGTCGCGATCGACCCCAGCTCCGGCCCCGCGGACATCGTCGTCCCCGGCCACATGTTTCCGCTGCGCGCCAAAGAGGGCGGCGTCCTCGAGCGCACGGGGCATACCGAGGCCAGCGTCGACCTCGCCCGTCTCGCCGGCCTCACTCCGGCCGGAGTGATCTGCGAGGTGATGAACGACGACGGCACCATGGCCCGGGTTCCCGACCTGATCCCCTACTGCCAGAAGCACGGCCTGAAGATGATTACGGTCGCCGACCTGATCGCCTACAGGCGCCAGACCGAGAAGCTGGTCGAGCGCGTCGTCGCCACCGCGCTGCCAACCGCGTTCGGCGACTTCACCGCGGTCGGCTACCGCTCGCTGGTCGACGACAAACACCACGTGGCGATGGTCAAGGGCGACGTCGACGGGGCCGAGGACGTGCTCATCCGGGTCCACAGCGAGTGCCTCACCGGCGACGTCTTCCACAGCATGCGCTGTGACTGCGGCGAACAGCTGGAGGCGGCGCTGGCGATGATCGAGGAGGAGGGACAGGGCGTTCTCCTCTACCTCTCCCAGGAGGGTCGCGGGATCGGCCTGCTGAACAAGCTGCGCGCCTACAAGCTGCAGGAGGAGGGCGCCGACACGGTCGAGGCCAACCTCAAACTGGGCCTGCCGGCGGACCTGCGCGACTACGGGATCGGCGCCCAGATCCTCGGCGACCTCGGGCTGACCAGCATCCGCATCCTCACCAACAACCCGAAAAAGATCGTCGGCCTCGAGGGCTACGGGCTCTCGGTCAGCGAGCAGGTGCCGATCGAGTCGGCGCCCAACACCCACAACGAGGCCTACCTGCGGGCCAAGCGCGACAAGCTCGGCCACTCCCTGCACCACCAGGGCCTGGCACTCGACGAGGAGATGATCCACGACGAGCACGAGCACGACGCGGAAGCCGGCAATGGCTGAAGGCGACGGGCAGTTCCTCGAGCAGTTCGGCGAGGAGGAGAAGGCCTATCTGGCGGCGCAGCGCTTCGCGGTCTGCGTCGGCCGCTACTACGAGGACCTCGCGCAGCGCCTGCTCGCCGGCGCCGACGAGGGCTTCGACCTGCTCGGCGTTCCGGGCTCTTCGGTCGATCGCACCTCCGTCCCCGGCGCCTATGAGCTGCCCTACGCGGCCAAGCTCTTCGCCGCGACCGGCGACTACGCGGGCGTCGTCTGCCTCGGCGTCGTGATCCGCGGCGAGACCGACCACTTCGACTTCGTCTGCGCCGAGTCCGCCCGCGGCATCCAGGACGTCCAGCTCGAGACGGGCGTGCCCTGCGCCTTCGGTGTGATCACCTGCGACAACATGGACCAGGCCCTCGCCCGCTCGGGCGGCGGCAAGCGCGACCAGGGCCGCAACGGCGCCCTCACGGTCGCCCGCATGGCCCTCTTGAAGCGCCAACTGGCATAATCCCGCGTCCTCATGGCCAAGGTATGTCACAGCTGCGGGAAGGGACCGGCGTTCGGCCAGTCCCGAAGCCACTCGATGGTCGCCACCAAGCGCCGCTTCGACCCGAACCTGCAGAAGGTCCGGATCACCGAGAACGGTCGCCCGCTGCGTACGTACGTATGTACGCGCTGCCTCAAGGCCAACAAGGTCACCAAGGCCGCTTAGGTTTTGCCTGAGGGGTTCGGGGGGTGCTCCGGGCGAATTTGTCGCGCGCCCTAAAGGGCGCATGCTCCCGAACATGGTGCCCGCCTAGGGCCGCCAGGAATCGGATTGCATTTCCGCACGCTTCGCGACATTCGCCCGGAGCACCACCGAACCCCTCCCACGGGCCCCAGCTTCTTTCGCTAGCTACTGAGGGAGGGCTGTTCATCTTTAAGGAAGTCCGCCGCTCCTTTCGAGCAAGCGAGAGATGGAGCGGTTGCGTAGGACGGGAGGCAATCCCTCCCCGAGAATGTGGCCGAACCGCCCCTTTCCTGATTCCAGCCCGCCATAGGCGGGCTCAATCCGAGGGAGCCATCCCCTTTAGGGGATGCGACAAATTCACGGGGAGGGGATTGCCTCCCGTCCCCTCAGCCGTCCCTCTAGGGCCCCGCTACTTAGCGTCGGCGGTAACGACCGGCTGCTCGCCGGTAACTGGCGGCTCCGCCGGCTCGACGTGGAGCTTCGGGAGGAAGTCCAGCCACTTCGGGAACCACCAGGCGCGCTTGCCGAGTAGTTGCATCACCGCCGGCACCAGGACCGAGCGGATGATCACGGCGTCGATGAAGACGGCGGAGGCGAGGCCGAGTCCGAAGAGTTTGATGATCCGGTCTTCGCCGAGCATGAAGGAGGCGAAGACGGTGATCATGATCGCCGCCGCCGCGGTGATCACGCGGCCGGTCAGGGCGAGGCCGCGGGTGACCGACTCGGTGGCGTCGTGGGTGTGCTCCCACTCCTCGTGGATCCGCGACATCAGGAAGACCTCGTAGTCCATCGAGAGCCCGAAGACGATCGCGAAGAGGAAGATCGGGAAGAAGGAGATGATCGGCCCGGTCCCGTCCACGCCGATCAGGCTGGCGCCCCAGCCCCACTGGAAGACGGCGACGATCAGGCCGAAGGCGGCGCCGATCGAGAGCAAGTTCATCACCACCGCCTTCAGCGGCACCCAGATCGAGCGGAAGACGATCATTAGCAGCAGCGCCGAGAGCAGGACGACGACGCCGATGAAGAGCGGCAGCTTTTCGGCGATCGCGTCGCCGAAGTCCTCGAAGATCGCGGTGATGCCGCCGACGTGGACGGTGGCACCGGTCGATTGCTCCAGCGGCGGGATCACGTCGTCGCGAATGTGGTTGAGCAGCGCGGTCGTGTCCTCGCTCTGTGGCGAGGTCGTCGGGTAGAGCTGGACGACGGCGGTGTTGCCGGCGTCGTTCATCGTCACGTCGGTGATGGTGGCGACGCCTTCTTCCTTTTCGAGCGTCTTGCTCAGCTCGACCAGGGCCGCGTCGTCGCCCTTGGACGGCAGTTCGGCGACGATCGCGAAGGGACCGTTGAAGCCGGGCCCGAAGCCCTCGGCGAGCAGATCGTAGGCTTCGCGCGTGGTCGTCCCCGCGGGGTCGGTGCCGGCGTCGTTGGAGCCCAGCCGCAGCGACAGCGTCGGGATGCAGAGGGCGATCAGCAGAACCCCGGAGAGGGCGGCCCAGAGCGCCGGCTTGCGCTGGATCGTCTGGCTCCAGCGCAGCCACCAGGTGTGGTCGTCGACCCCGGCCTTGCGCCCGTAGCCGGGGATCCGCAGTTTGTCGATCCGGTGGCCGACCAGCGAGAGCAGCGCCGGCAGCAGGGTCAGCGCGGAGATCATCGTGAACAGCACCGCGATCGCCGCCGCCATCGCCACCCCGTAGAGGAAGCTGAGGCCGAGCAGGAACATCCCCATCAGGGCGATGATCACGGTGATCCCCGCGAAGAGGACGGCGCGGCCGGCGGTGTCGGTGGCGAGGACCGCCGCCTCGCGCGGCTCCAGGCCAGCGCCCATCGCGTTGCGGAAGCGGGTGACGATGAACAGGGCGTAGTCGATCCCGACCCCGAGCCCGATCATCAGCGCCAGCTGCGGCGCGAACTCGGCCGTGTCGAAGACGTGGGTGCCGAGGGTGACGACGCTGAGGCCGACGCCGAGCGCGAACAGCGCGGTGATCAGCGGCAGGCCCATCGCGACCACGGAGCCGAAGGTGATCAGCAGGATCACGATCGCCGCCAGCAGCCCGATCGCGAAGGAGGAGTCCTGTTCTTCTTCGGCCCGCGCTTCCTCGATCGGCTGACCGCCGACGTCGACCTGGAGGTCGCCCTGGGAGGCGCGCTCGGACATATCGATCAGACGTTTGCCTTCCTTGTCGGCAAGCTTGTCGCTGGTCACGTCGAACTGGACGGTGGCGTAGGCGATCTTGCCGTTGTCGCTGACCGCGCCGGCGCCGCCCTTGACGTAGGGGCTGGCGACTTCGCTGACGTGGGGCAACTCTTCGGCTTCGGCGAAGACGGATTCCATCCGCTGCTTGACCGCCGCCGACTCGACCCCACCCGGTGCGCGGTAGACGATCTGCGCCGTGTCGCCCGACTGGGCCGGGAATTTCGTTTCCAGCAGCTCGAATGCTTCCTGGGAGTCCGAGGACGGCAGCTTGAATTCTTCGCTGAAGTCCGAACCGGCCGAGCTGGCGAGCATCCCGACACCGATCAATGCAACGATCCAGCCGATGATCACGGTCTTGCGGTGACCGGTGATCCAGGTGGCGAAGGAGCGCATCCGGCGGCACCGTAGCAACGCTTCGCCGTCCGCTGCGTTCAAGCGTCACAGAGGGCGGTTAGATTCCCTTCCGATGCCGGATCCATCGATCGCCCGCTTCCGCCGGGTCATCACTTCTGCGTACGCCTCCCTGGAGGCGAGGCGCCAGGAGGTGAACGACCTCAACGTGTTCCCGGTCGCCGACGGCGACACCGGCGACAACATGGCGATGACGCTGCACGCGGTGATGGTCGAACTCGACCGCCTCGACGGTCAGGAGGTCGACGAGATCGGTCGCACCGAGCTGGTCCAGGCGCTGGCGCGGGCCGCCTTGATGGGGGCCCGCGGCAACTCCGGCGTGATCCTCAGCCAGATCGTTCGCGGCGCCGCCGAGGAGCTGGCCAGCCGCCCCGGCGAGCTGGTCGACCCCGTCCTCGTCGCGGCCGCCTTCGCCAGCGCCGCCGACGCTGCCTATGACTCGGTCCGCGAGCCGGCCGAGGGAACGATGCTCACCGTCTTCCGCGAGATGGCCCACTCGCTGACCCGCCAGCTCGCCCACCTCGAAGCCGACAAACAGCGACTCGGCCGCGACGTCGGCGAAGAGCAGCAGGACGCCGTGCTGGCCGAGGTCCTGGAGCGGGCGATCGAGGACGGTGAGCGGGCGGTGGCGCGGACGCCGGAGCAGCTCGAGGTCCTGCGCGAATCGGGAGTCGTCGATGCCGGCGGCCACGGCCTGGTCCTGATCCTCGCCGGGGTCGTCGCCGGCCTGCGCGGTGAGGACGGCGAGCTGCCCGAGGTCCAGCACCACGAGGCGCCGCAGCTGAGCCTGCCCCACCACGAGGACAGCCGCTACCGCTACTGCACCAACTTCATCGTCGCCGGCAGCAACCTCGACAGCCGCGAGTTCCTGCCGCGCCTGGAGGGTCTCGGCGACTCGGTCCTGGTCGTCGGCGACGCCGCCACGCTCAAGGTGCACGTCCACACCGACGACCCCGAGCTGGCGGTGGCGCTGTTCGACGGGGTCGGCGACGTCGCCAACCTCGACGTCGCCGACATGCGCGAGCAGATGGCCGAGCGCAGCGCGAGGCTGGGCGCCTCCGGCCGCACCGGCGTCGTCGCGGTCGCGGCGGGAGCTGGGATGGAGCGCCTGTTCGCGGAGCTCGGGCCGACCGTCATCCCCGGCGGCGAGACGCTCAACCCATCGACCTACGAGCTGTTGGCCGGGATCCACGGGGTCGCGGCGGCGGAGGTGCTCGTCCTGCCCTCCTCGTCGAACGTGGTGATGGCCGCCGAGCGCGCCTGCGAGCTCTCCGAGAAGCCGGCGCGGGTGGTCCCGGCGCTCTCCCAGCAGGCGAGCCTGCTGGCGCTGGTCGAGCTCGACCCGACCGCTTCCTCCGACGAGAACGCGACCCGGCTGGAAGGGGCGCTCTCCGGCGTCGCCACCGGAGGCGTCGCGCCAGCAGCCCGCGACGACGCGCAGGGGCGCTTCAAGCAGGGCGACGCGGTCGGCTTCGCCGACAGCGAGATCATCGCCTGGGGCGGCGCCGGCTCGACCTTGACGAAGACGATCCAGCACCTCGCCGCCGACGCCGAGATCGTCACCGTGATCGCCGGCGAGGGGGCGCCGATCGGGCTCTCCGAAGTCGACACCCACGTCCCCGACGGGGTCGAGATCGAGATCCACGAGGGGGGACAGCCGAGCTGGTGGTGGCTGCTGGCGGCGCAGTAGCGGTGCGCTCCTTCGCCGGCGCCTCGCGAGCTCAGCGCCGCCGACCTTCGCGACGCTCCCGTCCACTGGCCCCGCCCCAGCGTCCTCGACGTCTCGATCCAGGCGCTCGAGGGCGTCGGCCCGAAAACCGCGGCGGCGGCCGCCGCGGCTGGAATCGGAACCGTCTGGGACCTGCTGCTGTGGCTGCCGCGCCGCCACCGTGACCTCCAGGTCCGCCCGCTGGCGGAAATCGAGGTCGGCGCCAACGGCACCGTCCTGGTCGAGGTGTTGGGAGCGCAGCCGCGGCCCTTTCGCAAACGCCGGTTGACGATCGTCGGCGTCAAAGTCGGCGACGAGAGCGGCCACATTCGGGCTACCTGGTTCAACCAGCCATGGGCGGCGGCGAAGCTGATCCCGGGCACGCGGCTGCTGCTGACCGGCAAACGCAGCGAGCGCGGCTTCGCCGTCAACCAGTGGGAGGTCGTCTCTTCCGGGGAGGACGAGGAGGAGGGTGAAGACGAGGCCGCGGCGCGGTCGGGTGGCTCTTTCGTCCCGGTCCATCCGGCCACCGAGGATCTGCGGCCACAGCGAATCCGCGAGTGGGCCGAGCGGGCGCTCGCCTGGGCGCCGAACGCGGTCGAGGGGCTGCCGGCATCGCTGCGGGCACGGCGCCGGCTCTGCGGCATCGCGGAGGCGCTGCGCGCAGCTCACTTCCCAGACTCGGAGACCGACCTGGAGGCGGCCCGGGAGCGGCTCGCCTTCGAAGAGCTCTTCCTGCACCAGGCACTGCTGGCCACCCGCAAGCGCAGCCAGCGCCTGGCGCGGCCGGCGCCGCGCTTCGGCAAGCCGGGCGATCGCGTCAACCGCTGGCTCGAATCGCTGCCCTTCGAGCCGACCGCAGACCAGCGACTGGCGCTAGCCGACATCGACGCCGACCTCGACCGCGGCGAGCCGATGCAGCGGCTGCTGATGGGCGAGGTCGGCTCCGGCAAGACGGTGGTCGCCGTCTACGCGATGTTGCGCGCCCTCGAAGCCGGCTACCAGGCCGTCTTGATGGCGCCGACCGAGACGCTCGCCGAGCAGCACGCGCTGACCCTCGACCGCCTGCTTGGAGCGGAGGCGATTCCCTTCGCGCTGCTGACCGGGGCGACCGCGGCGGCGAGCCGCAAGCGCGCCCTCGACCAGCTCGCCAGCGGCGAGCTCGGATTGGCGATCGGGACCCACGCGCTGATCGAGCCGACCGTTCGCTTCGCCCGTCTCGGTCTCTGCGTGGTCGACGAGCAGCACCGCTTCGGGGTCGAGCAGCGCCGCGCCCTCGACGCCAAGGGGGTGGAGGGGATGGCTCCGCACGTGCTGCACATGACCGCGACGCCGATCCCGCGCACGCTCTCGCTGACCGCCTATGGCGACCTCGACACGACCGCGCTGCACGAGCTTCCCGCCGGGCGGACGCCGGTCGAGACCCGGCTGGTCGAAGAGGAGCAGCGCTCCGAAGCCTTTGAGTTCATGCGCCGGCGCCTGCGCGAGGGCCGCCAGGCCTTCGTCGTTTGCCCATTGGTCTCCGAGTCCGAGAAAGTGACCGGCAAGGCGGCCGCGGTCGAGGCGGAGAGGCTGCGGGCCGGCGAGCTGCGCGACTTCCGGGTCGGCGTACTGCACGGGCAGATGCACTCCAACGACAAGGCCGAGGCGATGCGTGCCTTCGCCGCCGGCGAGACCGACGTGCTGGTGGCGACGACGGTGATCGAGGTCGGGATCGACGTCGGCAACGCGACCGTGATGGTGATCGAGGGCGCCGAGCGCTTCGGCGTCTCCCAGTTGCACCAGCTGCGCGGCCGGGTCGGCCGCGGCGACCACCCGTCCCAATGCCTGTTGTTCGCAGAAGATGCGGGGGACCTGGCACGGCGTCGTCTGCGCGCGGTCGAGAGCGAGACCGACGGCTTCAAGCTGGCCGAGGTCGATCTGGCGCTGCGCGGCGAGGGCGAGATCCTCGGTACCCGCCAGTCCGGGGTGCCGCGCTTCGGCGTCGCCGATCTGCCGGACGATCTGCCGCTCCTGCTCGAAGCCAAAGATGAGGTGCTGAGCCTGCTGAGCGCTCACGGCTCGCTCGAGGACGTGGCGCTGGGGCCGCTGCTCGACGCCGCCCGCCGGCGTTTCGGGACCGGCGCGGCCGACCCGATTCCCCTCTAATAAGACGGTATGCGCGTAATCGCTGGAGAGCTCCGCGGCCAAACCCTGGTCGCGCCCCGCGGCTGGAAGGTGCGGCCGACCTCCGACCGCGTCCGCGAGGCGACCTTCTCGGCCCTCGGGGAGCGCGTCGTCGGCGCCCGCGTCCTCGACCTCTACTGCGGCACCGGCGCCTTGGCGATCGAGGCGCTCTCGCGCGGCGCCGCGGCGGCGACTTTGGTCGACCGTGACACCAGACCGGCGCTCGGAAACGTCGAGCGGCTGGACCTCGGGGCGCGGGCCGATCTGGTCCGCGCCGACGTCGAGCGCTGGCTGGCACAGGTTTCGGCTGGCCCCGAGGCGGGCAGTTTCGACCTCGTCTTCGTCGATGCCCCCTATAGACTCGCCGACCGCGTGAGCGACCCCCTCAATACCCACCTTCCCGAGCTGCTCGCCCCCGAGGGGCGGGCGGTCGTCGAGAGCGGCGCCCGCAAGCCGCTGCGGATCGAGTCGCTGCAGCGGCTGCGCCAGCGCCGCTACGGCGCCGCCGACGTCGCGATCTACGGGGCGCAGGCGTGAACCAGCGGCGCAATGGCACCGTGGTCTGCCCGGGCAGCTACGACCCGGTCACCAACGGCCACGTCGACATCATCACCCGCACCTCGAACGTCTTCGAGCGCGTGGTCGTCGGTGTCGTCAACAATCCGGTTCGCAAGGAAAAAACGTTGTTCACCGCGGAAGAGCGCTGCGAGTTGATCCGCGAAGCGACCGCCGACCTCGGCAACGTCGAGGTCCAGATCTTCGCGACGCTGCTGGTCGAGTTCGCCCGCGACAACGACGCGAAGGCGATCGTCAAGGGTCTGCGGGCGATCTCGGACTTCGAGTACGAGTTCGAGATGGCGCAGCTGAATCGCAAGCTCGACCCGGGGATCGAGAGCATGTATGTGATCGCTTCTCCGCACTACAGCTTCCTTTCCTCGACCGGGGTCAAGGAGATGGCCACCTTCGGCGGCGACGTCTCCGACCTCGTTCCGGGCCCCGTCGCCGCCGCCCTCTCCGAACGCCTGGGCGGGCGATAGTCTTGTCATCTCAGTCTGGGGCGCGTGGGCGTCTGCTTGCAAAAAAGGCCCTGGATATCCGCATCTTCACCAAAATCCCCGCGTACACGTAGGCTTACGATCTTCCAATGGACGTACTGGTCCTCATAGACAAGCTGGACGACGTCGTCCACAACGCCCGTCCCGTCCCTTTGACGGATCAGGTGCGCGTGGATCGAGAGGAGATCTATGACCTCCTCGATCAGATGCGTGCCACGATCCCCGAGGAGATCAAGCAGGCGCGGTGGATCGTCAAGGAGCGCCAGGAGATGCTGGCCGAGGCCAAGCGCGAGGCGGAGCGGATCGTCCGCGAGGCTCGTGAGCAGCAAGCCCGCCTGATCTCCGACGAGGAGGTCACCAAGCAGGCCGAGCGGGCCGCCGACGAGATCGTCGAGGACGCCCGCAACCGCGAGCGTGAAATCCGCCTCGGCGCCGAGGACTACGCCGACGAGATCCTCAACACCCTCGAAGTCAACCTTCAGAAGTTCCTCGCCGCGGTGCAGCGCGGTCGCGACCGGCTTGCCGGCCGCGACGAAGAGCCCGCCGCCGAGCTCGAGCAGCCTTAGCTAGCCGGCTCGCTGCAGTTCGCGGTGGACCAGTTCGGCGATGTGGGCCGGCTGGGTCGTGACCTGTTTGTAGCTGACCCGCAGCACGTCGTAGTTAGCGGCGCGCAGGCGAAGGTCCCGATCGTGGTCCGACTCGAAGGCGGACGAGCCGCGGTGGTAGCGGTAGCCGTCGGTTTCCACGACCAGGTGCTCTTTGGGCCAGAGGAAGTCGACCTCCATTCCTACGACCCGTACATTGACCCGCGGCGTCGGGATGCGATGCCGCTGGCAGATCCGGAGAAACAGGTCCTCCAGCTCGCTCCGAGTTGGACCTGCGACCGTCAGCCCGGTCGGCACTCCAAGCACATCCGCCCGTCGTAATGCCCGACGAAGGGTTGCCGGGTCGACTTCCCTGCGCAGATCCGCGATCGTCCGCGTCGAGGTGGTTACCGAGATGCCGTTTCTCTTCGTCGTCTGTTCCAGTGTCAAGGACGGACAGCGGTGTAGGTGTATCCCATTTTGCGCGCTGCGGCCTGATCTACCGGAGATCGAGACGTGGATTCTCCCGTCGGGCGGCTCAAGCAACTTCCAGAGGCCAGCGGCAGTGCGGCGGCTGATCACCGCTCCGGGGCCACAGGCGAGCACCGCGCCCATGCACTCGCTCTCGAAGGTGAGTGGACGGTGCCCGACGGCGTACACCCCGCGATGTACCCGGTGCAGCCGCCCCGCCCGGCGGCGAACCAGGACCGCGCCGTCGCTGAGCCCCAGGCTCCGCAATTGGCTGATCGAGACAACCCCATGCTGCTGCGTGGCCAAACGGGCCACCCGTCCATCCGGGGTGTCGACTTTCTCGGCTATAGGCCGTATAAGTCGACACCCCGCGCGGGTTCTCCCCCCGGAAACGGCTACTCCAGCTTGAGGTCGTCCAGCGCCGCCCAGCGGGGGTCGATCGGCTTCTCGTGTTCGTGGTCGGCGGGGTCGGCGTCGTTGAGGGAGACGCCGCAGACAGGGCAGAGGCCGAGGCAGTCGGGCCGACAGAGGATGCGGGTGGGGAGGGCGAGGATGGTGGCGTCGTGGGCCCAACGGCCGATGTCGAGCTGGTCGTCCTCGACGTAGGGACTGCGCAGTTCCTCGTCGCCGGTCATGGCGGCGTCGACCTCGCGCGCCTCGACCTCGAGGTCGATGGCCGCCTGCTCGAGGCAGCGCATACAGGGCCCTTCGAGGTGCACGGGGAAGTTGATGCGGAAAGCGAAGCCGCCGCTGGGCCGCGAGACCTCGAGTCGGACCGGCACCGAGGAGGGGCTGGGCACATACGTCTGGCCGCCGAGCTCGAACGGCTCGAGCCCGACCGGAAGCTCGATGCGCTTGCCCTCCCCATGCGAGAGGTTGAGGCGGGAGAGATCGATCGTGGTGGTCGGCACTGGCGGCATTACGCGCCTCCGCTGGGAGGGGACTTACGATGGGACACCCTCAACCGAGGTTACGAGATGGGCCAATTCCACTGGACACCCGAGACCTACCTGGAGCTGATCCGCTCCGAGGTGCCGCGCTACGACGAGCTGCAGGATGCGGCCGTGGCGGCGATCCCGTTCGCGCCCGAGCGGGTGCTGGAGCTGGGAATGGGGACCGGGGAGACGACGCGGCGGCTGATCGAGGCCCACCCCGAATCCTGGGTGATCGGCCTCGACTCCAGCCCCGACATGGTCTTCCGCGCTCGCGAGGCCTACGACGACGTCCAGCTCGCCCGCATCGAGGATCCGCTGCCCGACGGGCCCTGGGACCTGGTGATCGGCGTGCTCACCATCCACCACCTGACCACCGAACAGAAGCGCAACCTCTTCCGCCGCGTCCGCGAGGAGTCGCGGGCGCTGGTGATCGGCGACATCGTCAAGGCCGATGAGCAGATCACCCCGATCGACCCCGATTACGACTTTCCCGAGACTGCCGAGGATCTCGCTGAGTGGTGCGGTGGGGAGGTCGTTTGGCGTGCAGACGACCTTGCCGTGGTTCGCGCCGTCTACTGAGCCGCTACCATCCCGCGTCGCGATGGCTGTCCCGAAGAAGAGAACCTCCAGCGCCCGCCGCGACAAGCGGCGCGCCAACCACAAGGCCGGCAAGGCGAGGCTGAACAACTGTCCGCGCTGCCACAGCCCGCGTCTGCCCCACCGCGTCTGCCCCACCTGTGGCACCTACGCGGGTCGTGAGGTCATCTCTCACAAAGTCGCCGATCCCACGGTGACCCCCGCTACCGACTCCGAGTAGGCCGTGGCGCCCGAGCGCCGCGTCACCGTTGCCCTCGACGGCTACGGCGCTGAGCAGGGCTTCGAGGTGCTCGCCGAGGGAGCGAGGCTGGCCGCTGCCGACCCGGCGATCGGGGTGCGCGTCTTCGGTCCCGAGCGAGCGCTCGGTCTGGCCGGCGTCGAAGGCGTCGAGGTGGTGCAGACGGCGGATTGGATCGGCAACGACGAGGACCCGATCGCCGCTGTCAGGGCGAAGGCGGAGGCTTCGGTCGTGCGCGCCGCCCGCGACGTCGCCGCGGGCGGCGCCGCAGCGATGGTCAGCCCCGGCTCGACCGGGGCGACGATGGCGGCGGCGACCTTCGGGATGCGGCGGATCAAGGGGGTGCAGCGGCCGGCGCTGGCGGTGCAGCTGCCGGTCCCCGGCAAAGCCGTCCTCTTCCTCGACGTCGGCGCCAACGTCGAAGTTCGCGCCCAGCACCTGGTCCAGTTCGCCTTCCTCGGCGCGGCCTTCAGCGCCGCCGTCCTCGGGGTTCAGAACCCCAGCGTCGGTCTGCTCACCGTTGGCGAGGAGGCCGGCAAGGGCCGCGAGGAAGTCGTCGAGGCCCACCGCCTGCTCAGCGCCGCCACCAACATCGAGTTCGCCGGCAACGTCGAGGGGCGCGACCTGCCGGCGGCGACGGTGGACGTCGTCGTGACCGACGGCTTCACCGGCAACGTCTCGCTGAAGCTGATGGAGGGAACCGCCCGTGCGGTCGCCGGCGCCGTCGGCGACGCCGCTCGCTCGAACCCGCTCGCGGCCGTCGGCGGCCTGCTGCTGAAGCCGGCGCTCGGCGGCCTGCGCCGCGAGCTGCACCCCGACACCACGGGTGGCGCGATCCTGCTCGGCCTGCGCGGGATCGCCGTCGTCGGCCACGGCAGCTCTGGGGCGGACGGGATCGCCAACGCGATCCGGCTCGCCGCCCGCTGCGCCGAGGTCGACGCGGTCGGCCGCACGGCGGCGCTGCTGCACGAGGGCGGTGCCGGCCGCGCCGCCTTGGCGGACGCCGAGGGCGCGTGATAGGAAGGTCCCGATGAACCGCGACCAAGTCCTCACCCTCGTCCGCGAGCACCTCGCCGAGGAGCTCGAAGTCGATGTCGCGAAGATCACCGAGACGACCAGGTTCAGGGAGGACCTCGATGCCGACTCGCTCGACCTCTACGAGTTGGTGATGGAGCTCGAGGACAACTACGGGGTCAGCATCTCCGAGGAGCAGGCCAGCCGGATCCAGACGGTCGGGGACGCGGTCGGCTTCGTGGTCGAGCACGCCCCGGCCTAAGCGCGACTTTGGCGACCGACCACGACTCAGGCGTAGCGGCGCTCTCGGAGCTGATCGCGGAGCTGCCGCCGGAGCTGCGCGAGCAGGCGCTCACCCATTCCTCCTGGACCGAGCGCCGGGTCGACTCCTTCGAGCGTCTCGCCTTCCTCGGCGACAGCGTCCTCGGTCTCTCGGTCGCCAGCCAGATCTCCCTCCGCTTCAACGCGATCGACTCCGGCGGCCTGACCAAGATCCACAACCAGGCGGTCAGCGGCGTCTCCTGCGCCGAGGTCGGCCGCAGCCTCGGCGTGCCGGAGATGTTGCGCGCCAACGAGCCCGACGACGTCACCGCGGCGATCCCGGCCGAGGTTCTGCTCGAAGGCGAGCGGCCGTTGCCGGAGGCGACCGAGGCGCTGATCGGCGCCTGCTTCCTGGCCTTCGGCTTCGAGCGGACCGCCCCCGCCGTCGCCGCCGCCTTCGAGTCGCGGATCGAGCACGCCTCCGAGACCAGGATCGACTTCAAGTCCGCTTTGCAGGAGCTTTTGGCACAGCGCGGGGCGCGCGTAAGCTACGAGGTGATCGCGGCGACGGGCCCCCCGCACCGGCGCACCTTCGAGGTAGCGGCGATCGTGGATTCCGAGCAGGTCGGGTCGGGGGAGGGGCGTAGCAAGAAGGCCGCCGAGCAGGTCGCGGCCGAGCAGGCTTTGGCGCAATTTGGCGGTTGAGGGCACCCGCTGGGCGTCCGAGCCAGGCGCAAACCTTCGCGGCAGGGTTCCCTAGGAATTTCGAGGACGAAAGCGCATGTATCTGAGATCGATATCGATGAAGGGGTTCAAGTCGTTCCCCGAGCGGGTGAACCTCGAGTTCTCGCCCGGCGTCAGCGTGATCGTCGGCCCCAACGGCTCCGGCAAGAGCAACATCACCGACGCCGTGCTCTGGGCGCTCGGCGAGCAGAGCCCCGGCGCGATCCGGGGCGCCTCGATGCAGGACGTGATTTCGGCGGGTGGAAAAGGGATCGGCCAGCGCCGCGCCGCCGAAGTCGAGGTCGTGATCGACAACTCCGACGGGCGCGCCGCGACCGAGTTCTCCGAGATCGCGATCGAACGCAAGCTCGACCGCTCTGGCGACGGCGTCTACCGGCTCAACGGCGCCCGCTGCCGGCTCGCCGACGTCTCCGACGTCCTCTCCGACACCAACCTCGGCAAAGAGATGCACTCGGTGATCAGCCAGGGACGGGTGGAGACGATCGTGCACTCGAAGCCGCGCGAGCGCCGGCTCCTGGTCGAGGAGGCGGCCGGCCTCGGCAAGCACCGCAAGCGCCGCCGCCGGGCCGAGCTGAAGCTGCGCGGGACCCGCGACAACCTCGACCGCGCGCTCGACGTCGAGCGTGAGGCCCGCGGCCGGCTGCGGCCGCTGAAGCGCCAGGCCGAAGCCGCTGAGCTGGGGGCGCGGATCGAGCGCCAGGAACTCGGCTTGCGGGGACGGCTGGTCTCCGAGGAGCTGCGCTTCGGCGCCGATCGTGCCGCTGCCGCCTCGAAAGCCGCCGAGGCGGCGCGGGCGGCGCGGACCAAGCTGGAGGAGCAGCTCGCCGCGGTCAGCAAGCGCCGCAGCGAGGCCGAGGAGCGCTTCGCCGCCCGCGACCGCGAGCGCACCCAGGCCTGGGGCCTGCTGACGAAGCTGCGCGGTGACCAGGAGCGGGTCGCGGTCCGCGTCGCCGGACTCTCCAGCCGCGAGGCGGAGATCGAGGCCGGTTTGGAGCGATTGCGCGGCGAGCTCGGGCCCCTGACCCTGGATGTCGGCGGCAGCGGCGCTCCCGCCGCCCGCGCCCGCCAGCTCGAGCAGGAGCTGGGCGAGGTCGACGCCGGCCTGCGCACCGCGGCCGAGAAATTCAACGTCGCTCGCTCCGACGCCGAGGCCGAGTCCGCTCGGGAGGCGGCTCTCGGCGAGCTCCGCGGCGGCGCCGAACGCGCCGCGCGCCACGCGCTGCGGGCCGAGGGTCTGCTCGGCGAGCGCCACCGCGAGGCGCTGCGCAGGCGGGTCGTCGCCGGCGAGGAGCTGCTCGACGACGTCCGCGCCGCGCTGGCCGCGGTCGAGGGCGCCGGCGCCGCGATCCGCGCCCGCGTCGGCCGCACCGAGGTCCTGGTCGTCGGCGGCGAGGACGACGGCGACGAGATCGCCGACGAGCTGCGGGCCTGCTCCCAGCAGGAGTTCGAGCTGCAGGCGCAGATGCGGTCCATCGCCGACGAGCTGACCAAAGCCGAGGTCGAGGCCGCCCACCTCGGCGACCGCCGCGCCGAGGCCGAGCGCGAGCTGACCAGCATCGCCGAGCGGCTCGGCGAGGACATCCCCGCCGCCGAGGCGGCGCTGAGCGAGGAGGAGCGGGCCGAGATCGACCGCGGCCTGCAGCGACTGGACCGTCGCCGCGGGCAGATCGGCCCCGTCAATCCGCTGGCCGAGCGCGAATACGACGAGGCCCGTGAGCACGTCGAGGCTCTGCAGGCCCAACGCGAGGACACCGAGCGGGCGATGCGCGAGCTGGAGTCGCTGATCCGCGAGATCGACGCTGAGATCGAGCGCGCCTTCGAGCAGACCTTCGAGGCGACCGCGAAGAACTTCGAGGAGATGGTGGAGCACCTCTTCCCGGGCGGCCGCGGTCGCCTGCGCCGGGTCAGCCTACGGCCGGTCCGCGAGGCCGAACGGCCCGCTGGCGAGCAGGAGGTTCCCAGTGAGGACGACGAGCCCGAGCCGGAGGAGGAGGGGGAGGAGCAGCGCGACGAGCTCGGGGTCGAGATCGAGGTCACCCCGGCCGGCAAGTCGACCCGCAAGCTCTCCTTGCTTTCCGGCGGCGAGAAGTCATTGGTCGCGCTGGCCTTCGTCTTCGCCGTCTTCCTCGCTCGGCCGTGCCCGTTCTACATCCTCGACGAGGTCGAGGCCGCCCTCGACGACGCCAACATCGATCGCTTCCTGCAGCTGATCCGGCGCTTCTCCGATCGCGCCCAGTTCGTCATCGTCACCCATCAGAAACGGACGATGGACGCCGCCGACGTGCTCTACGGCGTCAGCATGGGTGGCGACGGCGTCACCAAGGTCGTCTCCCGCCGACTGCCGCGCGAAGTGGCAGAGGACGGCGAGGACGACGAGGGTGAGAGCGGCAGCACCCTCTCCGCCGTCGCCTAGGCGCCTCTCTAAGCTGAGCCGCCGATGGCGACGAGCTGGCAGCAGATCATCGACCTCGGCGCCCGCGCGCCACAGGTCAGCGAGGCCGCTCCGGCGGCCGAGGAGGGCCAGCGCCGCGGTGTCTTCAAGCGCCTGCGCGAGAGCCTCTCGAAAAGCCGCCAGGCGCTGACCGAGGAGATCTCGGCCAGCCTCTTCGACCGCATCGACGAGGAAACCTGGGAGCGCCTCGAGGAGGCGCTGATCCTCGCCGACGCCGGCGCCCCGACCACCGCCGCCGTGGTCGAACGGCTCGAGCACGAGGTCGAGGCGGGCACCGTTTCCGCCGACGGCGTCGCCGTCCGCGACCGCTTGATCGAGATCCTTGCCGAGGTTGCCTCGACCGGCCGCGCCCCGATCGATCTCAGCGCCGAGCCCGCGGTGCTGATGATGGTCGGCGTCAACGGCACCGGCAAGACGACGACGATCGGCAAGATCGCCTGGCACCTCAGCAAGGAGATGGGCCTCTCGGTCGTTCTCGCCGCCGGCGACACCTACCGCGCCGCCGCCACCGAGCAGCTCGCCGAGTGGGCCGACCGCGCCGGCGCCGAGCTGATCCGCGGCGAATCGGGCGCCGACCCCGGCGCCGTCGCCTACGACGCGATCTCCGCCGCCCGTGCCCGCGGCGCCGACGTCGTCATCGTCGACACCGCCGGGCGTCTCCACACCCAGGGCAACCTGATGGAGGAGCTGGCGAAGGTGCGGCGGGTGATCGGCAAGCAGATCCCCGACGCACCGCACGAGACGCTGATCTCGATCGACGCCACGACCGGCCAGAACGGGCTGCGTCAGGCAAAGGTCTTCTCCGAAGCGGTACCGATCGACGGCGTCGTCCTGACCAAGCTCGACGGCACCGCCAAGGGCGGCATCGCGCTGGCGATCGCTGGCGACCTCGAGATCCCGGTCAAGCTGATCGGGGTCGGCGAGACGCTCGAGGACTTGCGTCCCTTCGACCCCGCCGAGTACGCCGCCGCCCTCCTCGCCGAGTAGCCCGTCTAAGCTGGACGACGTGTTCGACCAGCTTTCAGACCGCCTGCAGTCGACCCTCTCCGACGTTCGCTCGCGCGGCAAACTGAGCGAGTCCGACGTCGACGCGGCGATGCGCGAGATTCGCCTCGCCCTGCTCGAGGCCGACGTCAACTTCAAAGTCGTCAAAACCTTCACGAAGACGCTGAAGGAGCGCTGTCTGGGCGCTGACGTGCTCAACAGCCTCGATCCCGGTCAGCAGGTGGTGAAGATCGTCAACGAGGAGCTGGCCTCGCTGATGGGCGGGACCGGCAGCGAGCTGGCGATGGCCTCGAGCGGCCCGACCGTGATCCTGATGGCGGGCCTGCAGGGTTCCGGCAAGACGACCGCCTGCGCCAAGCTGGCGCAGTTCTTCCGCAAGCAGAACAAGGACGTCGCTCTCGCCGCCTGCGACGTCTACCGGCCAGCCGCAGTTGAGCAGCTGGTGACGATGGGCGAGCGCGCCGGTGCCCACGTCTACCAGCAGGGGACCGATGCCGACCCGGTCGAGATCGCCGCCTGGGCGCTCGACCGCGCCCGCGAAGAGCGCCGCGACGTGCTGATCGTCGACACCGCCGGCCGCCTCCACATCGACCAGGACCTGATGGGCGAGCTCTCGCGGATCCGCAAGAAGACCAAGCCCCACGACGTCCTGCTCGTCGTCGACGCGATGACCGGCCAGGACGCGGTCGGCGTTGCCGAATCCTTCGCCGAGGCGGCCGAGTTCGACGGCGTCGTGATGACCAAGCTCGACGGCGACGCCCGCGGCGGCGCCGCGCTCTCGGTCAAAGCGGTTACCGGCAAGCCGATCCTCTTCGCCTCCACCGGCGAGAAAATCGAGGACTTCGACAAATTCCACCCCGACCGCATGGCCCAGCGGATCCTCGGCATGGGCGACGTTCTCAGCCTGATCGAGAAAGCCGAGCAGCAGGTCGACGAGAAGCAGGCGCTCGACCTCCAGGAGAAGATCAAAAAGGACCAGTTCACTCTCCAGGACTTCCTCACCCAGATGAAACAGGTGCGCAAAATGGGGCCGATCAGCGGCCTGCTGGGGATGTTGCCTGGGATGGGGGCGATGAAGCAGCTCAAGAACGCCGACATCGACGAGCGCGAGCTCGACCGCACCGAGGCGATCATCCTCTCGATGACCCCGTCCGAGCGGGCCAACCCGGGGATGATCAACGGCTCGCGGCGCAAACGGATCGCCAACGGCTCCGGAACCCGCGTCCAGCACGTCAACCAGCTGGTCAAGCAGTTCGATCAGATGCGGGTTCTGATGCGTTCGATGGCTAACGGCAAGATGCCCGATCAGCAGCAGTTGGCCCAGATGGCGGGCGGCGCGCCGCGCCCAAAGGTCCGCAGGCGCTAATCTCTCGCCGCTCATGGCAGTCCGAATCAGACTAAGACGAGTCGGGTCCAAGAAGAACCCGATCTGGCGCATCGTCGTCGCCGACAAGCGCTCTCCGCGTGACGGGCGCTCGATCGAGACGATCGGCCAGTACAACCCGCAGACGAACCCGTCGACGATCGTGCTCGACGAGGAGCGTGCGCGTCACTGGCTCGAGCACGGCGCTCAGCCCTCGGAGACGGTTGCCGGGCTGCTGCGCACCAAGGGCATCAAGGCCTCCGGTTCCTAGGCGGTCCTGTCGATGACGGAGCTGCTCGAGTTCCTCGTCAGATCGTTGGTGGAGGAGCCCGAGGCCGTGGTGGTCGAGGAGCTCGAAGAGGACGGCGACCTCGTCTACCAGATCAGCGTCGCCGAGGGCGACCTCGGCCGGGTGATCGGCAAGGGCGGTCGGGTCGCCAACGCGATCAGGACGATCGCGAAGGCCGCGGCCGTTCGCCTCGACCGCCGCGTCATCGTCGACATCCTCGACTGACCCTGCCGGCGAGCCGATGAAGCTCGACATCTTCACGCTGTTCCCGGAGGCCTTCGACTGGTTCAAGACCCAGCGATCGGTGACCAACGCGATCGCGCTGGGGAACGAGCTGCGGTTGATCAACTACCGCGACACGACGCCGATCAACGCCGGCAAAGTCGACGACTCGCCCTACGGGGGCGGGGCGGGGATGGTGCTGCGGGTCGACGTCGTCGACGCGGCGCTGGAGGCGACCTACGGCGAGGAGCGACCGCGGATCGTCCTGCTCTCGCCGACCGGGCCGCTGCTCGACGACCTGATCGCCGACGAGCTGGTTGCCGAGCCTCACCTGGCACTGCTCTGCGGACGCTACGAGGGCTTCGACGACCGCGTCCACCAGCACCTCGCCGATGACGAGCTCTCGATCGGCCGCTACGTCCTCGCCGGCGGCGAGCTGCCGGCGATGGTCGTCGCCGACGTCCTCATGCGCAAGCTGCCGGGAGCCCTCGGCCATGAGGATTCCGCCGCCGAGGAGTCCTTCAGCCAGGTCCTCGAGGGCATGCCCGAGTACCCGCACTACACCCGGCCGCCGTCCTATCGCGGCTGGGATGTGCCCGAGGTTCTGCTCTCCGGCGACCACGGCAAAGTCCGCGAGTGGCGACTCGAGCAGAGCCGGATGCGGGCACGCGAGTCCGAAAAAGCCGGCGAATAGCTACCATTCCGCAACCGCGCGGTTCCCGCTTCCGGGTCCGGCGGTTTTTTCTCGCCAAATGAGCTCCGTAATCGACAGCATCGAGCGCGCCCAGCTACGGCCGGGCCTGCCGTCGTTCGCCCCGGGCGATCGCGTCCGCGTGCACTTCCAGGTGATCGAGGGAACGCGCAAACGGACCCAGGTCTTCGAGGGCGTCGTACTGAAGCGCCAGGGTTCCGGGGCGCGGGAGACCTTCACGGTTCGCAAGCAGTCCTTCGGAGTCGGGGTCGAGCGGACGTTCCCCCTGCACTCGCCGAAGATCGAGAAACTCGAGGTAGCGGCGCGCGGAGCCGTACGGCGGGCCAAGCTCTACTACCTGCGCGGCCGCGTCGGCAAGGCCGCCCGCGTCGCCGAGCGACGCTGGGGCATCGACGAGGACATGGTTTCGGCTCCCGCCGCGGCGGCGCCGACCGATGCGGACGGAGTCAGCCAGGAGGAGGTAGTGCCGGTCGAAGAGCCGCAGGAGGCTCCGCGGGCCGAGGCCGCTGAGACGACCGAGGAGGCGCCAGAGGCCGAGGCCGCTGAGGCGACTGAGGAGGCGCCAGAGGCCGAGGCTGAGGCGACCCCTGAGGTCGAGGAGGTCATTGAGACTGAGGAGGCCGCCGAGCCCGAGGCTGCGGCGGCCGGGGAGACGGAGGCGGCAGACGCGGAAGCGGCAGCGCCCGATGCGGGGGAGACCGAGGAGAACGCAGCGGAGGATGCCGAGGACGAGGAGCCGGCCAAAGCCGGCGACTCCGACGAGGACTCGGCAGCCTGAAACTCAGCATCCCGAAGCCGAAGGGCAAAGGCGGCGGGCTTGTTGAGTTGGTCGTCATCGTCGCGCTGGCCTTGGGCCTGGCGCTCGCGATCCAGGCATGGATCGTCAAGCCGTACCAGATTCCCTCGGAATCGATGGAGCCGACCCTCGACGTCGGCCAGCGGGTTCTCGTCAACCGCTTCCTCTACAACTTCACCGATCCCTCGATCGGCGACATCGTCGTCTTCCATCCGCCGGCCGGCGCCGATAACGGCACCGAATGCGGGGTCGTCCCGAAGTCGGAAGGCGAACCGTGCCCGGAGCCGACCGCTGCCGAGTCGAGCCAGAACTTCATCAAGCGCATCGTCGCCGGGCCCGGCGACACCCTCTCGGTCAAAGACGGGCACCCGGTGGTCAACGGCGTCTGGAAGAAGGACGAGCCCTACACGCTGCCCTGCGGCAACGCCGGAGCCTGCAATATGCCGAAAGCGATCACCATCCCGCCCGACCATTACTTCATGATGGGCGACAACCGTGGAGCCAGCGACGACAGCCGTTTCTGGGGACCAGTCCCACGCGACTGGCTCATCGGCAAGGCCTTTGCCACCTACTGGCCTCCCGACCGCGTCGGCATCTTCTAAGCCCAAGCGCCATCGCCGCCGGCTCGCCCGCAGCCGTCGGTTGTTTGCTTTCGACCGCGGGCTGGCGAGCCGCTACGTCGCCGGCGCCGACGAGGCCGGTCGCGGCTGTCTGGCCGGCCCGCTCGTCGCCGCCGCGGTGCTGATCGACTACGAGCGGCTCTCGGTCCCCGATCGCCGCCTCCTCGGCGGCCTGCACGACTCCAAGCAGATGACGGAGGAGCACCGGTTGGAGATGTTCCCCTGCGTGTTGCGGGCGGCCGAGCGGGTCAGCGTCGTCGTCCGCTCGGCGGCCGGGATCGACCGTCGCGGGCTGCACGTGACCAACATCGAAGCACTCTCGGTCGCGCTCGAACGGCTGGCGCCGGGGGAGACGGCGATCAGCCTCGTCGACGGTTTCGCGCTGCCGCGTTGCCGGGTTCCGCACCGCCGGGTGATCGGGGGTGACGCCACCAGCGCCGCGATCGCCGCCGCCTCGGTGATCGCCAAGGTCACCCGCGATCGCTATATGTGCGAAGCCGCCCTCGAGCATCCCGGCTGGGGCTTCGACGAGCACGTCGGCTACTCGACGCCGGAGCACCGCGCGGCGATCGACCGGCAGGGCATCTCGCCGCTGCACCGGCGTAGCTTCCAATCCGTGGCCTACACCCAACTCGAGATCGCCTGACCGGCGCATCTCGGCGTCCTCGGTCGCTCACCTGCGGAGCATGCTTCGCTCCCTGCGTCCTTGATCTGCTTGGCCAGGCGATCTCGAGTCAGAAAGCGGCTTGGATGTGCTCGAGGTCGACCACCCGGTCGCCGCTGCCGAAGGTGACGCCGACCGCGTCGAAGCGAATGTCCTCGTAGTGGGGGGTAGCGCCGCGACGCTCGGCCATCCAGGCGGTGGCGAGGCGGCGGATGCGGAGCTGCTTGCGCCAGTCGACCGAGAGGACCGGTCGCTCGGGTCCGAACCGGTTGCCCTCGCGGCCGGCCTTGACCTCGACGAAGACGAGCGTGCGGCCGTCGAGGGCGACGATGTCGAGCTCGCCGAAGCGGGTGCGAGCGTTGCGCTCGACGATCTCCCAGCGGGCTGCGATGAGGCGGCGGGCGACCAGCTCCTCGGCGCGGGCGCCGGTTCGTAGGCGGGCGTGGGTCATCCCAGGGCCAAGGTTGCTGCGGTGGGAAACTCACCCCACCCGTGGCACGGAGAAGTTCCGATCTGCCGGCCACGTGTGAAACCTCGCTCCATAGCGTCGGCACCGTGCTCGCCACGGCCAGGACCTTCACCCTCGACGGCATCGCCGCCCGCCCGGTTCGGGTCGAGGTCGACGTGCATCGCGGCCTGCCCGGCTTCACGATCGTCGGCCTGCCAGATACCGCGGTGCGGGAGGCGCGCGAGCGGGTGCGGGCGGCGCTGGTCAACTGTGGCTTTGAGTTCCCGCTGCGGCGGATCGTCGTCAATCTGGCGCCGGCGAGCCTGCGCAAGGTCGGTCCCGGCATGGACCTGGCAATCGCCGCAGCGCTGCTGAGCGCGTCCGGCCAGCTCGCGTGGGAGCCGCTCGCACGGGTCGCCTGGGCGGGGGAGCTGGCGTTGGACGGAACCACGCGGCCGGTCAACGGCGCGTTGGCGATCGCGGAGGCGGCGGGCGCGGGAGGTGCGGAAGCGATCCTCCTGCCGGAGGAGAACGGGCCAGAGGCAGCCCTGGCCCAGGGAATCGACGTGGTGCCGCTCGACAGCCTCGGCCGCCTACCGGCTCTTGTCGCCGGCGATTGGGCGCCGCCGCCGCCGCAACCGCTTTCGCTGGAGCTGGAGGAGGGAGCTGGGGGTCCCGACCTCGCGGACCTGCGCGGTCAACCTCACCTGCGCCACGCGCTCGAGGTCGCTGCGGCTGGCGGCCACAGCCTCTTGATGATCGGTCCACCCGGGGCCGGCAAGTCTCTCGCCGCCAGCCGCTTGCCCTCGATCCTGCCGCCGCTGGCGAGGGTCGAGGCGCTCGAGGTGGCGCGGATCGCCAGCGCCTGTGGGCGTCTGGCCGGGGCCCGAGACAGCGGCCGGCCTTTTCGCTCGCCCCATCACACGATCAGCCCCGCGGGATTGGTCGGGGGCGGCACGCCCCCGACCCCCGGGGAGGCGACCCTCGCCCACCGCGGCGTCCTCTTCCTCGACGAGCTCTGCGAGTTCCGCCGCGACGCGCTGGAGGCGTTGCGGGCGCCATTGGAGTCGGGTCAGGTCTCGATCGCCCGGGCCAGTGGCCGCAGCAACCTGCCGTGCCGGTTCATGCTCGTCGCCGCGGCCAATCCGTGCCCCTGCGGACGCGGCGAAGCCGATCCGGACTGCAGCTGCGCGCCAGTTGCGGTGCAGCGCTATCAGGGTCGCCTCAGCGGTGCCCTGGCCGATCGGATCGACATTCTCGCCGCGGTTCGCCAACCCAGTGCCGTGGACATCGGCGGCGCGCCCGGTGAGCCGTCGGCGGCAGTGCGGGAGCGGGTGACGGCGGCACGCGATCGCCAGGAGCGCCGTCTCGGACCGGGTCGTTGTAACGCCGAGATGACTCCGAGCGAGGCACGCGAGTGCGCCTTGGAGCCACAGGCCGGGGCGCTGCTGGCGGAGCTCTACGCGCGCCAGCGCCTCAGCGGCCGCGCCCACGACCGGGCGCTGCGCCTGGCGCAGACGATCGCCGATCTCGCCGGCATCGAGGCGATCGGCCAGGAGCAGATGGCTCAGGCATTGCAGCTGCGGAGGCGGGATCGTGGTTGAGCCCGGCGCCTGTCCTCAATGCCTGCGTCGCTCCTGGCTGCTGTCCTCGCTGGGACCCTACGTCGAGAGGGTCGCGACGGGAACGCCGGGCTCGCGTTCACCGGAACTTCTGCGGCTCTCCAACGAGGACCTGGTCGAGGTGGCGGCACCGAACGTGGCGGAGCAGCTGCTGGCGCGTGTCGAGGCGAGATCGGAGCGTCATCTGGACGAAGAGCTGCGGGCGGCGCAGTGTTGGGCTTGCTGCCGTCACGGCGACCTTTACCCGGCGCCGTTGCGCGACGCCGCCGACGCCCCATGGGCGCTGATCGGGCGCGGCGACCCCGGCTTGCTCGACGGGCTCGAGCCGTTTGGGACGGTGACGATCGTCGGCGCCCGCCGGGCCACGTCCTATGGCCGGGAGATCGCACGTGATCTCGGCCGCGATCTCGCTACCGCCGGGATCACCGTCGTCAGCGGCCTCGCCTTCGGTATCGACGCCTGCTCTCACCGCGGCGCCCTGGACGCCGGTGGCCGCACGATCGCCGTGCTCGGCTGCGGCCCCGACACCGCCTACCCGGCGGCTCACCGCTCACTTTGGCGACGGATCTGCGAACAGGGTCTCGTCATCTCGGAGCTGCCGCCGGGCTCGACGCCCTGGCGCTGGACCTTCCCCGCCCGCAACCGGATCATGGCCGCCCTCGCCGGGATGACCGTCGTCGTCGAGGCCGCCACCCGCTCCGGCTCTCTGATCACCACCGACCTTGCCGCTGACCTCGGTCGCGATATCGGGGCCGTTCCCGGCCCTGTCACCTCGCGCGCCTCCGCCGGCCCCAACGGCCTCCTTGCCGGCGGCGCCTGTCTGGTTCGCGACGCCCAGGACGTTCTCGACGCGATGCTCGGCCCCGGTGCCGACCGGATCGAGCGTGCCGGGCCGCCCCTGGACCCAGCCCTCGCCACCGTTCTGCTGGCGGTCGAGTCCGGCGAGGGCACCTGCGACGGCGTCGCCGCCGCCCTCGGGCTTCCCGGTCCCGACACCGCGGCCGCCCTCGCTCGCCTCGAGGCCCTCGGCTACGTCACCTGCTCGCCGATGGGCGTGTACTCCCGGACCCTGTTGAGGGCATCGTGACCGCGAGTCTGTCCTCACCCGCCATATGCGCGGGTAAATGCGGACTCCCGGCGCCGTTTAGGCTTCGGGCCGTGAGCGGCCGACCCATTCCCGCAGTCCTCTCGATCGCCGGCTCGGACTCTGGCGGCGGCGCCGGGATCCAGGCGGATCTGAAGGCGTTCGCGCGTTGCGGCGTGCACGGGATGACGGCGATCACGGCGATCACGGCGCAGAACACGGTCGGGGTCGAGGCGGTCGAAACGATCGCGCCGGAGATCATCGTCGCGCAGGTGCGGGCGGTCGCCGAGGACATCGGCGTCGACGCGGTCAAGATCGGGATGCTGGGCACGGCGGCGACGGTCGATGCGGTGGTTGAGTCACTGGGCCTGGTCGGCGACGTGCCGGTCGTGATCGACCCGGTGATGGTCTCCGAGAGCGGCTCCGTGCTGCTCGATGCGGATGCCCGCAACGCTCTGCTCGGCCGCCTGCTGCCGCTGGCTTCTGTCGTCACCCCGAACATCCCCGAGGCTCGCGAGCTGACTGGGCTGGGGGAGGGAGCCACGCAGGAGGATCTGGCGCGAGGGGTGTTCGCGCTGGGCCCCGGCTCGGTGGTCGTCACCGGCGGCCACAGCGAGGACCTGGTCGACCTCTTCTACGACGGCGAGCAGCTGGTCGAGATCCCCGGCGAGCGCCATCCCGACGGCGCCGCTCACGGCTCCGGCTGCACCCACTCCTCGGCCCTGACCGCGTTTCTCGCCCGGGGCGCGGAACCGGTACAGGCGGCCCTCGCCGCGCGTCAAGTCGCGGCCGTCGCCGTCGGCGCCGGCCTGCGGGGGATCGGGAAAGGACCGGGTCCGGTCGACGTCTTCGAGCTCACCACGCGGGCAGACGAGGAAGCAGACTTGCCGCGATGAATAGATTTGTCCTATGAGCACGAACGGCAGCACCACGACCAAGCTCCCGCGTCCCCGCTCGGCAACCGTCTTCGACGGGCCCGACCGCGCCCATTCGCGCGCCTACATGAAGGGGATCGGCTTCGACGACGACGCCCTCAGTCGGCCGACGATTGGGATCGCCAACACCTGGACCGAGGCGATGCCCTGCAACTTCCACCTGCGGGCGCTGGCCGAGCACGTCAAAGATGGTGTGCGCGCCGCCGGCGGCACGCCGATGGAGTTCAACACCGTCGCCGTCTCCGACGGGGTGACGATGGGCACCCAGGGGATGAAGACCTCGCTGGTCAGCCGCGAGGTGATCGCCGATTCGATCGAGCTGATGGCCCGCGGCTACCAGTTCGATGCGATCGTTGCCCTCTGCGCCTGCGACAAGACGATCCCCGGTTGCGCGATGGGCCTGGCCCGGCTCGACGTGCCCTCGGTGGTGCTCTACGGCGGCTCGATCGCCCCCGGCCACTGGCACGGCCGCGACGTCACCATCCTCGACATCTTCGAGGCGATCGGGGCCCACAACGCCGGCGACATGACCGACGAGGAACTGAACGAGCTGGAGGGTGTTGCCAGCCCTGGCGCCGGCGCCTGCGGCGGTCAGTTCACCGCGAACACGATGGCCTGTGCTTTCGAGGCGCTGGGGGTCAGCGCCGGCGGCTCGGCGATGGTGCCGGCCGAAGACGACGAGAAGCAGAGCGTCGCCGAGAAAATCGGCGAGCTGGTGTTGAAGGTCCTGGTCGACGACCTGCGCCCGAGCAAGATCATCACCCGCGACTCGTTGGAAAACGCGATCGCCTGTGTCTGTGCCTCGGGGGGTTCGACGAACGGCGTCCTGCACCTGATCGCGCTCGCGCACGAGGTCGGAGTCGAACTCACCATCGATGACTTCGAGCGGATCTCGCGGGCGACGCCGCTCTACGCCGACCTGAAGCCGGGCGGTCGCTTCATCGCCACCGATCTCTACGCCGCCGGCGGCGTGCCGGTGATCATCAAGCGGCTGCGGGACAAGGGCGTTCTGCACGAGGACGCGATCACGATCACCGGTCAGACGATCGGCGAGGTCGCCGACGCCGCTACCGAGGCGCCCGGCCAGGAAGTCGTGCGGCCGCTGGACGACCCGGTCAAGGCCGAAGGTGGGCTGGCGATCATGTACGGCAACATCGCTCCCGACGGCGCCGTGATCAAGGTTGCCGGCACCGAGCGCCGCAAGCAGTCCGGACCCGCTCGCGTCTTCGAGTCCGAAGAGGACTGCTTCCGCGCGGTCAAGGAACAGCAGATCAATGCCGGCGACATCATCGTGATCCGCAACGAGGGCCCGATCGGCGGCCCGGGGATGCGCGAGATGCTGCAGGTGACGGCGGCGATCGTCGGCGAGGGGCTCGGAGAGAGCGTGGCGCTGCTGACCGACGGCCGCTTCTCCGGCGCGACCCGCGGGCTGATGTTCGGCCACGTCACTCCCGAGGCCGTGAAGGGCGGTCCGATCGCGGCGATCCAGGAGGGCGACCAGATCACCCTCGACATCGACGAGCGGCGGATGGACGTCGAGCTCAGCGACGAGGAGATCGCCCGCCGGATCGAGAAGTACGAGGCGCCGCCGTCGCCGTTCGGCATCGGCGTCATGAGCAAGTACGCGGCCACCGTCTCAACCGCCTCCAAAGGGGCTGTGACGACCTAGGAGGGACTAGCTCGCGAGGAATTCGTCCAGCAGCGCGTTGAAGCGGGCTGGCCGCTCGAGCTGGGGGACGTGGCCCGTCCGCTCGAAAATCTCCAGCCGCGAGTGGGGGATGCGGCGGTGGTAGCTGATCGCGGCCGCGACCGGGATCACACGGTCCGATAGGCCCCAGACGATCAGGGTCGGCATCTCGATCGTCGCCAGGCGCTCGCGGATGTCGTGGCTGATCAGGCTTTGCAGTGCGTCGCCGAAGCCGGGGCAGCGCCCGCCCGCCATCTGCTCGACCAACAGCTCCGGCCGCAGTCGCCCCGGATAGCGCAGGAAGGGGGCCAGGGCGAGCTGCCGGCTGCGCGGGTGGGCGACCAGCCAGCGGCCGTTGTCGGCGACGACGCCGCCGAGCTTGCTCCAGGCGTAGGCGGTCACCGTCGCCCGCACCTGCGGGTTCCAGGTGTTGAGGATTCCGGCCGCCGCAACCAGGACCAGGCGGCTGTAGCGCTGGGGCTCTGCCGTCGCCGCCTCGACCGCGACAAAGCCGCCCATCGAGTTGCCGACCAGGGTCGCCCGCTCGAGGCCGAGCTTCTCGCAGAAGTCGTGGATCAGCTGCCCGTAGGCGGGCATCCCGACCTCCCACTCGGGCATCGGGCTGTTCCCGAAGCCCGGCAGGTCGAGGGCGATCGCCCGCTGGTTTGCGCCGAAGTGCGGCAGGTTCTCGAGCCAGTTCTGCCAACCGCCGGAAATGCCGTGGATGAAGAGGATCGGCGATCCCTCGCCGATCTCGACGTAGTTGACCGTCGCCCCGGGCAGCTCGACACTGCGCCGCTGGGCCAACCAGTCGACCCGCATCCACTCCGGCACCGGGTCGGGGTTGCCGTAGTCGGCGCCGGAGGCGATGCGCGGATCGAGTGCCCTGGTCTGGTTACTCAGCTCCATCTCCCAGGGAGAGTTAAGCAATCGCCGCGGCGCGCCAGCTAGGTGTGGTTGGGCCCATCGTCGGAGCCGCCGCCGTGGCCGCCGTTGTCCTCTCCGCCGCTTTCGTCACCACCACCGTTGCCGCCCTGCGGCTCGACCTGAACCGCAACCAGTCCGTTGGTCGTCTGCCGGGCGTCGACCTCGATCGCCAACCCTTTGTGGAGGCCGCTGAAGCCGCCGGAGATGCGCTCGAACTCGGTGCCAGCGTTGACCCTGATCCGGACCGCGCCGCTCTGGGTCGAGATCTTGAAGGTCCTGGCATCGCCGTTCTTCGAGACGACGGTGCCGTCGATATGGCGCACGGCCGCCTGGGCCGTGGTGGCGAGGACACCAGCGATCATCGCGGCGAAGATCGCGCAGGTGGCGAGCAAGGATGGGACACGGGTGGTGGTTGCCATCGGGTGCCTCCCTTTTCGTTTCGGGGGTGGATCCGGTCCTACGTGCCCGCGGCCGGGAAGGTTCATCGCGCGCTCGGCGCGGCTCAGGTCTCGCCGAGCCTGACGCTGACGAGGCTCGCCGGCGGCAGGACCCGGCCCGCCTGGGGCCGCTGGCTGACGATTCGGCTTCCCCGCCGGCGCTGGCCGCTGATCGCACCCAGCCGGCAGCGCCGCCCCTTCAGCGCTGCGCGACCGCCGGGGACCGTTCTCCCCTTCAAGCTGGGGACGATGCAGCGGGCGGGGGGCGGCGGGCCGACGAGCGTCACCTGTTGTGGGGTCGCTTGGGGTTCGGGTTGCGGCGTGGCCGCCGCGGCCGGGACGAGCCGCAGGATCACGACCGCCGGGCCGACCTGGACCGTGAGCGGCTGGCTCGGTTGCGTCGCCGACCAGATCGCGCCCGCGGCGTCGTTTGGCCTGTACTCGGCCGCCGCGGCCAGACCCGGCGCCACGGCGACTTCGACCGGGCTCGACGGCGCCACGATCGGCACGCCCGTCGCTGGGTTCCAGACGCTCGTCGTCCGCCATAGGGCCAGGTCGAAGGAGCCGTCCCGCCTTTGCAGCAGCACCTTGTGGAGTCCTGGGCTTTCCGGTCCCGTCAGCGGCACGCCACCTTCGCTCAGGGTGTAGTCGAGCGCGCCCGCCGCGTACGGCGGCCCCGGGTCTTCGAGGATGGCGATCGCGTTGCGCAGCGCGTCGAAGGCGGGCTTGCGGGAGAGGTCGTTGCGGAGCAGGCCGAAGTTCGACTCGGCCTCGTCGAGCTCGGGGTCGGCGAACTCGTTGAGCAGCTCGTAGGGGAAGGTGCGGGCGATTCCCCAGCGCCAGTACTCGAGGAAGAGCCGGGGCATGTAGGTGGCCGCGGCACCCTCGGACACCGGCCGGTTTTCACCCGTCCAGGCGAGCGCGTTGTTGTAGCCCGTCTCGGTGGCCATTATCGGCTTCGCTCCCGAGTTGAGTTCGGCCCTGTCGATCGCGCTGCCGAGTTTGTCGGGTGGCCCGCCCTGCGGGTAGGAGTGGATGTTGCCGAAGTCCAGGAAGGGGGAGACGTCGCCGAGCTCGTCCTGGTCGCCATGGACGATCGAAGGTCCGACCACCGGGAGCGCCGCGAGCTCGGGGTCCGCCTTCGCGTCTTCATAGAGCTGCTGCTGGTAGGCGCGCAGGTGCGGCACCCATTCGGGGTCGCCGCCCATGGTGCTGTACTCGTTCGGTCCCTCCAGCGCCTCGACCCCGTCGAGGTCGGCCGCCACCGAGAGCAGTTCCTCCAGGTCCCCGGCGTCGCCGTTCGGCGATCCAACGATCAGCGTCGAGCCGATCCCCGCCGCGGCCAGCGCGTCGAGCCGGGCGTAGACATCGGGTCGTTCGGGGACGAGCTCGTCGCGCACGTGGCGGACGCCGAGCTCCTGCAGCCGTTCGGCCACGGTCCCAAATTCCGGTACGTACGGCGTGTCGTTGTACGGGTGTGGATATTCACGCCGATCGAGTCGACGAAGGCGTCGGCCGAGCGCGCCTGGACAGCGGCGCCGGAGGCCAGCGGAGCCCACAGCCAGAGCGCGGCGACCAGCGCCGCCGTGGCGGTCGACAGGGCCGTGCGTCCGAACCTCATCCGCTGATCAATCCTCCTCCATCCTGAAGCCGAGCTTAAAGCGCCACCCGGGTGCTCGACCAAAGCGTCGCCGCTGAGATAGCGGAGGCCGGGCTCTGTGGTCGCTGCTCGCAAGCGACCCCTTGAGAGCCGAGGCCCCCGGTCGGATCACATGCAGACCGCCTCTCTGACACGGCGGCCTTCGCCGTGACCCGATCGGCTTGTACCCCCGCGAAAACGACGGAAACCCACAGCAGCAAACGAGCGGACTGACTACGCGTAGCCCATCCGTTCCAGCACCGGGATCTCGCGGATCTGCGGCGGCTGCAGGTGGTCCCAGAGGATGCCGCGGGGGCGCTCGTACTGGCGCTCGACTTCGATCACCGCGCGCGGGGTCGCGATCAGGTCGCAGGGCAGGTCGTGGGCGGTGACCATCAGGTGCTGGCGGAGGATCTGGATCGGGTGCACGGTGGTGGCGACGCAGGTGTGGCTGTCGATCTTGCCGGCGTCGACGAGGATCCCGTACTCGAGGTCGTGGTAGCCGCCGCCTTTGCCGACCCGGGCGCCGCTGAGGTTGACCGCGACCGAGCCGCAGAGGACGAAGTCGATCTCCGGCAGGTCGTCGAGGGCGACGACCCGGCCGTGCTTCAGCGCGCCCTTGATCGTCGCCGCCTCCTTGACCGCCGCTTTTGACAGCTTCTTCGGGTCGAGGACGCGGAACGGGTGGGGGTCGCGCAGGCGCGGCACCGCCATGATCACCGTCTTGCCCTCTTCGAGGGCGATCCGGCGGGCGTGGGTCTGCGGCGAGTCGGGGTTGGCCTTGATCACCCGGGCGCGCTTCCAGAGCCGGTGGCCGGCGAGCTTCTCCGCCGCCAGCTTGGCGCCGGCGAAGTTCGGGATCCGCCCCTCGGCGCCGGGAAAGCGGGAGACACCCTCGCGGTCCATCGCCTTCCAGACCTCTTTGCGGACCTCGTCCTTCGAGCGCACGGGCGAAAGATATCCGTCTCGTCTGCCGATAAGACCGATGCAGATGCGAAATTGCAGGGAACAGCAACAACCTGACCGAATGATCCGTTTGCCTAGACTTTTCGAAACCGGACTCTGGGACTGAGCCAATTGGGACGCAAGACGCAAATAGCGCTGGGAGTCGATCGTGCTGCTGATCGTGTTCGCGGCCGCTGGCGCCTACGCCTACGACAGCTCCCAGAAGGACAAGATCGCCGAGGGCGTCACGATCGCCGGCGTCGACGTCGGCGGCATGGACGCCGACGAAGCCGAAGCCGCAGGTGCGCCGCGAGCTGCTCGCGCCGCTCAAGCACGACGCTCAAGGTCAGCCTCGGCGAGCGAGACCTGGACCCTGCCCGGCAAGAAGCTGAAGGTCCGCGCCGACATCGACGACGCGGTCGACGAGGCGGTCGCCGAGAGCCAGGACGGCGGCCTGCCGACGCGCCTGGTCCGCTACGTCAGCGGCGGCGAGCTCGACGAGCCGGATCGCCGCCGAACTCGACTACTCCGAGCCGGCGATCAACCGCTTCGTCCGCCACGTCGCCGAGGAAATCAACCGCGAACCGCTCGACGCCAGCGTCGAGCCCGAGCGCCGACTCGCTCAACGTCGTCGCCTGGCCAGGCCGGGCCGCAAGCTGCGCGACAACCGCCTCGACCGAGGAGCTCGAAGACGCGGTGCTCAACGCCGGCGCCCCGCACACCGTCGTCGCCCGCGTCCACGAGACCAAGCCGGAGGTGACCACCAAGCGAGGTCGCCGGCGAGTACCCGTCCTACCTCACCCTCGACCGCGCGACCTTCACCCTGCGCCTCTGGAAGGACCTGGAGCTGGCCAAGACCTACACCGTCGCGGTCGGCCAGGAAGGGCTGGAAACGCCCGAAGGCCTCTACGAGATCGAGGCGAAGGAAGAAAACCCGACCTGGCACGTGCCGGAATCCGACTGGGCCGGCTCCCTGGCCGGGACAGACGATCCCGCCGGGACCGTCGAACCCGATCAAGGCGCGCTGGATGGCGATCTACGAAGGCGCCGGGATCCACGGCACCGAAGAAACCTCCTCGCTCGGCAGCGCCGCCTCCCACGGCTGCGTCCGGATGGCGATCCCGGACGTCGAAGAACTCTATGACCAAGTCGAAGTCGGCACGCCGATCTTCATCGGTTGACGACGCCGCCGCGCAGGGACGTCGGGCGAGTCGTAGGACGAATTCCGCTTTCGTGAATTGGGAAAGCGCCCTTGCCGAGTACGACCGCGACCTGCGGGCGCGCGGGGCGGCCGAGCGGACGCGGCGCGCCTACGGGGTCGACCTCGGCGGCTTCGTCGAGTGGGTCGCGCCGCAGGGCCTCGGGCCCGGCGACGTCCGCCACCGCGACGTGCGCCGCTACGCCGCCGGGCTCTCGAGCGCCGGCGCGGCGCCGGCCACGGTCGCCCGCAAGCTCGCCGCGATCCGCGGCCTCTACGGCTTCCTGGTCCGCACCGAGCGGGCCGGCGCAGAACCCGGCCGAGCTGGTCTCCAGCCCGAAGCGCGCGGAGAAGCTGCCGAAGCGTGCTCATCGACCGAGCAGATGCGGACGCTGCTGGAGCGGATCCCGGCGCGGACGCCGCTGGAGCTGCGCGACCGGGCGATGCTCGAGCTCGCCTACTCCTGCGGGCTGCGCTGCGAGGAGATCGTCAACCTCGACACTCGGCGCGCTCGACTTCGAGAGCGAGCAGCTGCGGGTGCTCGGCAAGGGCTCGAAGGAGCGGCTCCTGCCGGTCGGCGAGCCCGCCCAGCGAGCGCTGGAGCGCTACCTGCAGAGAGGCCGGCGGGCGCTGGCGGTCGATCCGCGCGAGCGCGGCGCTGTTCCTCTCCAAGAGCGGCCGGCGCCTCTCCAACTCCGACATCACCCGCCGCCTCGGCCTCTGGACCCGCGAAGCGGCGCTGGCCGCCGGGGTTTCGCCGCATTCACTTCGACATTCCTTTGCAACTCATCTGTTGGAGGGTGGCGCCGATCTGCGTACGATTCAGGAGTTGCTCGGCCACGCATCGATCTCGACGACCCAGGTCTACACCCGAGTCGACGCCGCCCGGCTGCGTGACACCTACGCTGCAAGCCACCCCCGCGCATGACATCGAATCCCGCGATCGACCATAGAATCCCCTGCACGCTAATGGAGACCGGCGTAAAAGAGGTAGAGCTGCGCGATCTCTGGCGTCGCTACAAGGAGCAGGGCGACGACACCGCCCGCGAGCGCCTGGTCGTCGCCTACTCGCCGATGGTCAAGTTCGTCGCCGGCCGGCTCGGCGCCGGGCTGCCCTCGCACGTCGAGGACGCCGACCTGATCTCCTACGGCCTGGTCGGGCTGATCGGCGCGATCGAGCGCTTCGAGCCCGAGCGCGGGATCAAATTCGAGACCTTCGCGATGACCCGCATCCGCGGCTCGATCATCGACGAACTGCGCTCGCTCGACTGGGTGCCGCGCTCGGTCCGCTCGCGGGCGCGCGAAATCGAAACCGCCCAGGCCAAACTCGAGCACGAGCTGCAGCGGGCGCCGAGCGAGGCCGAGCTGGCGGCGAAACTGAACATGACCGAGGAGGAACTGCAGACCGCGCTGCTGGAGATCGCCAACTCCTCCGTCTACGCGCTCGACGAGCTCTGGACCGTCTCCGACTCCTCCGGCGACCAGGTCTCGCCTGCTCGACACGATCGCCGACGACGGCGCCGCCGACCCGCAGGAGGCGCTCGCCTCGAGCGAGGTCAAGGACCGCCTGACCGAGGCGATCGGCTCGCTGCCCGAGCGCGAGCAGCTCGTCGTCGCCCTCTACTACTACGAGAACCTCACCCTGCGCGAGATCGGCGAGGTCCTCGGGGTGACCGAGTCGCGCGTCTCCCAGCTCCACACCAAGGCCGTGATGCGGCTCAAGTCCCACCTCCAGCAGGGCTGAGCCGGTGCGGCTTCGTCTCCCTCAGCGACGGGAGCGAGTCCTCGACCTGGAGGACCTGACACCGCTGGAGCGCGCCACCGCCCGCTTCAACGCGAGCGAGGCGGGGCGCACCGTCGCCGGCCTGGTCCGCACGCTCGGCGAGCCGCGGGTCTCGGTCGGCGCCTGCGCCGGCACGCCGACGAGGTGCGGATCACCGTCGCCTGGGAGCTCACCTGGTACCAGTGGGGCGTCGACCTCGGCGACGAGTCCCGGCCGGTCTACGAGATCGCCAGCGGCGTCGAGCTCGCCGAGCTCGACTCGGCGGCGCGCCAGTGGAACGCCGACCGACGGTCGACGGCGGGCGTCATCGTCGCTCGGATGAGCGCGGCTCACGGTCAACGTCGACGGCGGCGCCCGCGGCAACCCCGGCCCGGCGGCGATCGGCGTCGTCGTCCGCGACGCCGACGGGCGAGGTCCTGGAGGAGCGGGGCGAGCGGATCGGCCGCGCCACCAACAACGTCGCCGAGTACCGGGCGCTGCTGCTCGGGATCGAGCTGGCCGCCGCCCACGGCGCCACCGAGCTGGAGCTGGTCGGCGACTCGGAGCTGATCGTGCGCCAGGTCGAAGGCCGCTACAAGGTCAAAGACGCGACGATGAGGGAGCTGCACGCCGAGGCGAAGGAGGCGCTTGCCGGAGTTCGACAGCTGGTCGATCCGCCACGTCCGGCGCGAGCAGAACGCCGACGCCGACCGGCTCGTCAACGCGGCGCTGGACGGATCGGATGGCTGAGCCGATCGATCCCGGCGTCGACATCGGCCACGTCCACCTCAAGGTCGCCGACGTCGACCGCGCGCTCGACTTCTACTGCGGCGTGCTCGGCTTCGAGCTGATGCAGCGCTACGGCGCCGACGCCGCCTTCGTCTCGGCCGGCGGCTACCACCACCACATCGGCCTCAACTCCTGGGAGTCGAAGGGCGGCTCGCCGCCGCCGCGCGGGCACCACCGGGCTCTTCCACACGGCGATCCGCTACCCGACCCGCCGCTCCCTCGCCGACGCCGCTGCGGCGGCTGATCGAGGCCGGCATGCCGCTCAGGGCGCCTCCGACCACGGCGTCAGCGAGGCGATCTACCTCGCCGACCCCGACGGCAACGGCGTCGAGCTCTACTGGGACCGCCCAAGCAGGAGTGGCCGCAGCCGCAGCCGGGCCAGAAGGTCGAGATGTACGTGCGCCCGCTCGACCTCGAGGACCTGCTGGCGGAGCTCGAGGTCGAGGGTTGAGCGCAGCTAGGAAGAACTAGGAGCCGAGGATGGCTCCGACCAGATTGGCTTTGAAGGGCTCGGTCCCCGGCACCAGCGCAACCTCGCCGAGGGAGCTGTGGGAGCGCAGGTAGGCGAGCTCCTTGCCGAGGTCGCCGACACCGTTGGAGGCCGGCAGCGGCGCGATCTGCAGGGTGCTGAGGACGCCGATCGCCTCGCCGGAGCCGTTCAGGAAGCCGCTGCCCGAGTCGCCGGGGATCCCCGGGGTCAGGGTCAGCACGCTGTGGCTCCAGCCGCCGCCTTCGTTCTGGACGACGACGCCCTGCTTGGGGCTCAGTTTGGTGATGCCGCCGCGCAGTTCGGAGTTGCCGTAGGAGTAGACGGTCGAGCCGAGCCCACCGACCGTCCCGACACGGATTGGGCCGCCGAAGCCGGGAACGGAGGGGTTGACGTTCCCGACGTCGGCGGCGTCGAGCCGGATCAGCGCCAGGTCGTTGTAGGCGCAGGTGTCCGGGTCGGTCTCGCCAGCCGCCTGCATGGCCAGCCATGAGTTGTAGACAAGGGTGCCGGTCTGGTTGGCCCCGGTGACTTTCACCGACGTTCCGAGCGGCAGCGAGCCGCTGGTGCAGCCATCGGTTTCGGTCTGGCCGCCGGTCCCAGAGCAATGTGCGGCCTGGCCGATGAAGACGGTGGCGCCTTCCTGGAAGACGAAGTTTGCGGTGCACTGGCCACCGGCGGTGAAGGTCTGCACACCGGGGTGGATCGGCGCCGATTTGGCCGGGGCCCAGGCGGACGCGGTCGCTGGAGCGAGTATCGCCGCACTGGCGATGAGCACTAGCGCGACGACGGTGAACGTGCTTCGATTCATCGTGTTCCTCCCTTTGACATGCATCCGTAGCTGCCCCAAGCGGCCAGAGACCAAGGCGAAGCCTACCTAATAATGATTAGTTGCTGCCAACTACCAACTGCGGAGGCGAACTAACGTGGAGGTGGCAATCGCCGGCGGCCACGGCAAGATCGGGATCGCACTGGGCGCTCTGCTCGCCGAGCGCGGAGACGTTGCCTTCGGGCTGATCCGCAGCCCCGCCCACGAAGCCGACCTGCACGCCGCCGGGATCGAGCCGGTGCTCTGCGACCTCGAGGCCGACGGCGACCTCGGCACCGCGGTGCGCGGAGCCGACGCGGTCGTCTTCGCTGCGGGCGCCGGCCCGGGCAGCGGCACCGAGCGCAAGTGGACGGTCGACTACGGCGGCGCCGTGAAGCTGATCGAGGCCGCCAAAGCCGAGGGGATACGCCGCTACCTGATGGTCAGCTCGATGGGCGCCGCCGATCCCCCGGAGGAGGGCGGCGACGTCTTCGGCGAGTACCTGAGGGCCAAGGGTGCGGCCGACCGCAAACTCGTTGAGAGCGGCCTCGAGTACACGATCGTCCGCCCCGGATCGCTCACCGACGACGCCCCCGCCGGCCTGGTCAAAGTCGGCGACGACCTGGAGAAAGGCAAGGTCCCCCGTGCCGACGTCGCGGCGGCCCTGCTCGCCTGTCTCGACTCCCGCCACACGATCGACAGGTCGTTTGAGCTGATCGGCGGCGAGGTCTCGATCGCCGACGCGATCGCCAACCTCTGACGATGGGTGTCTTTTCTCCCTTGTAGGGGGACAAAACGACGTCGCGCTACAACGCCGAGGCTGCCGCCTCGCCGCTCTCGACCGGGTGGCCACCGTCGCGCCAGGCGCCGACGCCCTTGCCGACGTGGACGACCTCGGCGAAGCCCTCACGCTGGAGGATCGAGGCGGCTAGGCCGCTGCGCTTGCCGCCGCGGCAGATCGTCGCCAGGGGGCGGTCGCGGGGGATCTCGTCGACGCGGGCGGCGATCTCCCCGTAGGGGATGTGCAGCGAGCCGGGGATGTGCTCGCCGGCGTACTCGGAGTCGTTGCGGACGTCGAGGACCAGTGGCGGCTCCGGCCCCTCAACCCGCTTCGCCAGCTCCTCGGGGTCGATCAGCTCGATCCTGGTCACCGGCCGTTCGTCCATCCGCCAGGCGGTCATCCCGCCCTCGAGGAAGCCCCGCACCCGTATGCCCACGGCCGCCAGCAGCTCGGCGGCGTGGAGCTCGTCGCCGTCGGAGGCGGCGACGCAGATGATCTCGGCTCCCGGCGGTGCGACCCGCGAGACCTTGGTCGCGAAGCCGGTGTCGTAGGCGGAAGTGCTGAGGGCGCCGGCGATATGCGCCTCGTTGAACTGCTCGTTGGTGCGGCCATCGATCACGACGGCTCCGTTGGCGACGCGCTCCTCGACCTCGTGCGGGGACATCGCCGCGGGGACCCCGAAATCGTCGACCAGCGGACCGCGGTTTACGGCGACGATCTCAGCCACGTTGGGCGGCTTGTCGCCGAGCGAGCCGACCGCGTCCTCGACGAACTCCGCCTCGTCGGTGATCGCCAGGGCGCGGTTGTGGCGGCGCTCGAAGCCGATCGTCGAGGAGTTCTTGAGGTCGAGCCCGGAGCCGCCGCAGAGCGAGCCGCCGAGGTGGCCGGGCCAGATCTCCACCTCGGCGTCGAGTACCAGCAGACGCTCGTGCAGGGAGCGGAACATTTCGCTTGCTCCCTCGCGCGGCTCCACCGCGAGGTCGGGTCGGGCAACGTCGCCGACGAACAGCGAGTCGCCGCCGAGCAGCGCCCACGGCGTCCCGTCACGGCTGGCGTCGCGGAGCAAGAAGGCGGTGTGCTCGGGACGGTGGCCCGGGGTGTGGACGGCCTCGATCGAGAGGTCGCCGAGCTCCAGCACCCAGCCGTCGCCGAAGGGCTCGTGCTCGTACTCGGCCGCGGCCAGCTCGTGGATGTGGATCGTGGCTCCGGTTGCCCGCGCCAAGCGCCCGTGCCCGGAGACGTGGTCGGCGTGGTTGTGGGTCTCGAGCACGTGCCCGATCCGCACCCCGTGCAGCCGCGCCAACCGCCGGTAGGGGTCGATGTCCCACTGCGGATCGACCACCACCGCGACGCCCGATTCCCGGTCGGAGACCAGGTAGGAGGCGCAGCCGAGGTCCTCGTGGATTATCTGGCGGAAGAGCATGGGCGAACGGCATGCCGGGATGCCTGCGTCAGGCTAGCGCGGAATGCGCGAGGGCGCCTGCGTATCGTCCCGGTCTTGAAAACGCTCTCGCGGCCGCGAACCTTCTGGGCGATCGCGGCGGTTCTCGCCCTCTACCTGGCGGCCTCCGCGGCGCCGACCCCGCTCTACGTCGTCTACCAGGACGAGTGGGATTTCTCCGCGACCACCCTGACCCTCATCTTCGCCGTCTACGTCTTCGGCCTGCTCGCCGCGCTGCTCGTGCTCGGCAGGCTCTCCGACCACGTCGGCCGCCGCCCGGTGATCGCCGCCTCGATCGCGCTGGAGATGGTCGCGATGGGACTCTTCGTCGTCGCCGGTGGGGTGGGGGTGCTGGCCTTGGCCCGGGTTGTCCAGGGCGTCGCCACCGGGATGGCGATGACCTCGCTGGGCGCGACCTTGGTCGACCTCGACCCGCCGCAGCGGCCAGGGCTGGCCGGGGTCGTCAGCGGGCTCGCCCCGATCGGCGGCCTCGCCGTCGGCGCGCTCGCAGCGGGTGCCCTGGTCGAGTACGGACCCTGGGCGACGCACCTGGTCTACGTGCTGATCTTCGCCGGCCTCTTCGGCGCGGCGCTGGTCGCCGCCCGGATGCCGGAGACGGCGATTCGCCGCCCCGGCGCTTGGGCGTCGCTGAGGCCGCGGCTCGGCGTGCCGTTGCGCTTGCGCGCGGACATGCTGGCGCTGGTCCCGATCCTGATCGCCAGCTGGGCGCTCGGCGGGCTCTACCTCTCGCTCGGCCCTTCGGTGGCCGCCGAGGTCTTCGGGATGTCCAACCACGTGATCGGCGGCCTCGTCGTCACCCTGCTCTGCGGCACCGGCGCCCTCACCATCTACCGTCTGCGCGGCTGGTCGTCGGAGCGGGCGCTGGCGCTCGCCGCCGGGTTCCTGGTCGCGGGCCTGGCGGTGACGCTGGCCGGCCTGCTGCTCGAGGCGGCGGCAATCGCGGGCCTTGGCACGCTGATCGCCGGCGTCGGTTTCGGGGCCTCGGCGCGGGGCACCTTTGGCACGATCGCCCGGATTGCCCTGCCGGAGGAGCGGGGCGGCCTCTTCGCCGTCTTCTATGTCGTCTCCTACCTGGCCTTCAGCCTGCCGGCCCTTGCCGCGGGTCTGGCCAGCACCGCTGCCGGCCTGCGGCCGACCGCGATCGTCTACGGCGTCGGGGTCCTGCTCGCCAGCGTCGCCGCGATCTGGGCGCAGCGGCGGCTGCAGGCCCGGCTCGCCAGCGCCGCGCTCCCGGGCTAGCGGCTAAGATCCGCCCCTGTGCGGCTGTAGCTCAGCTGGCTAGAGCGTCTGCTTGCCATGCAGAAGGTCGTGGGTTCGAATCCCATCAGCCGCTTTTTTACCTTTCTAGAGCCAATCGTTAGGGGGTGGTTCCCTTCCAAGAACGGCTCTACAGGTCGGATTGAACGGTCCAGGCTCTCGGAAGTTAGAGGGCGAGCAGGAGAACCGGATTGTCGGCCGACCAAACCCCAGTCTGCGACCGCCAGGTCGGAGGTCAACGCGGGTCCACGAAGACCTTGACCCGCGCAGGTTCGGCCTCCCAGCGCAGCAGGTCGCCCGGCTGGCACTCGAGCACCTCGCAGAGGGCGGCGAGCGTCGCGAAGCGGACCGCCTTGGCGCGGCCGTTCTTGAGCACCGCCAGGTTGGCGGGCGTGATCCCGACGCGGTCCGCGAGCTCGCCGACGGACATCTTCCGCCGGGCCAGCATCACGTCGATGTCGACGGCGATCGGCATCAGATCACCTCGTCCAGCTCGGCCTGCATCTGCGCCGCTTCGACATCGCGCACGACGGCCTGGGCTAGCAGCATCCGCGGCACGTACACGATGAGCGCGACCCCGAGGATGGCCACGCCGATCCCGGCCATGATGCCGGTGACGCCCGGGTCGTCCCGCTGGTCCGGCGCGTTGATGAACGTGACCGCGAACCACACGAGGGCGGCCGCCACGATCGCGCCGATCACGCCGTCCACGTACCGGAAGGCGGCGTGGGAGAACACGGTGCCGCGTCGCACCATCGTCACCAGCCGCCATATGCAGCCCAGGGCGACCTGGACCGACAGCATGCCGAGGATCGTGATCACGCGCAGCGCGGTCAGCGGGAGCGATCCGTCCTCCGGGTCGCTGCCACTGAGCAACACCCACATCATCCCAGCCTGTATGAGCACGCTGCCTGCGAGCACCACCACGAGCACGGCGCGGAGCGCAAGCATGGTTTGCTTTCCCATGGCCCTGCCCTTCTATCGAGTTGCGATGTAAATCTATCGAAAGTCGATAGATTAGCGCAAGTGTGGCCGGTTCAGGCCACCAATTAGCCCAATGGGTCAGACCGGGGAGCGGATCGTGTGGCGTCCCGACCAAGAACAACTTAGGAGCCGCTCTACAGAGCCGATAATTCGGGGTGCGGAATCTCCCGGGGCAGGCGAGGGTGGATCTCACCGCCACAGCTCGCGCCGCAGCATCGCATTGCCGCGCTCGAGCTGCTCGATGGTGGCGCTGGCGACCGAGCGGGCCCGGGTGGCGCGGTTGATGCGGGCCTGGACCTCCCGATGCGACTTGCTGGTGCGACGGGCGACGTCGGCGACCAGGCGCCTGCGCTCGCCGCGCAGCCGCTCTCGGGTCGCGTAGGCCGACTCCCGCTCGGGTGCGGGGTCCTCAGGCGTGGCTTTTGGCCTGGGGAGGACGGTGGCCTTCTTTGGCCCCGGCGCGGGGTCGTCGGTCGGGAAGAGCTGAAGCGTGGTCTCACTCATGATCGCCTCGTCCAGCTCGGCGTCGCCTGAGCTCAGGGCGGCAAAGCGGTCACCCGGATCGCCTCGCTCCGGACGGGGGTCGTCCACCTCTTCCTCCTCGGCGTCCGGCAAGAGTTCGAGTGCGTGTCGGCGCTCCAGCTCGATCTCGCGGGCGAGTGCCTTCAGCCGCGGGTCGGCCGGCATCAGGAGGTAGCTCATCTGGCGCCGCGGCTTCGGGGTGCTCCGGATGAAGCGACCGACCACCTGCCGAAAGAAGAGCTCGGTCCGGGCCGCCGTCGCATAGACGCCGACCCGCAGGCGGGGGATGTCGACGCCCTCTGAGACCATCAGGACCGAGACCAGCCAGCGCTGATCGGAGGAGGCGAAATCGGCGATGCGCTGGCTGGCGCCGGGCTCGTCGCTCATCACCAGCTCGGGTCGCTCCCCCGAGACCGACTCGAGCCGTGCGGCTATCGCCCGCGCGTGATCCTGATCGGAGGCGATGACCAGGCCGCCCGCGTCAGGGTGCCCGTCGGCGCGCACCTCGCTCAGCCTGGCGTCGCCGTCGCGCAGCACCTCGCCCATCCACTCGCCCTCCGGGCTGAGCGCCGTCCGCAGGCGCCGGGCCGACTCCGCCGCCGGCAGGGCGAGGTCGAAGTCGGCGTTGCGCAGCCGACCGTCCGAGAGCCACTCCATCTCCCCGTCATATGGCAAGAAGGTGATCGGGCGGCATACCCGGTCGACCAACGCCTGCGGATAGCCGTAGGCGTAGTCGGCCTGGCTGAGGCCGTCCTCGTCGTAGGTGACCCAGGGAATGGCCGAGTTGTCGGAGCGGAAGGGCGTGCCCGAGAGGAGCAGCCGGAAGCGGGCGCCGTCGAAGGCCCTGCGGGTTTGCAGGCCCCAGGCGGCCTGATCGCCCATGTGGTGCGGCTCGTCCGCGATCAGCAGGGTCGGCCGGCTGCCGGTGGCGAGCCGGTGCATGTCCGGGCCGGCCGCGATCGTCTGGTAGGTGACGGCGACGCCGTGGAAGTCGGCCGACTCCGGTCCGTCCGAGTTTGGCCTGTTCGGCTCGAGGTCGATGCCGTAGCGGGCCGCGTCGGCGGCCCACTGGCGGCAGATGTGGGTGGTCGGGCCGACCACGATTACGCGTGAGACGAACCTGGCGCTCAGCATCCGGTGGGCGATGTGCAGGCCGAAGGTGGTCTTGCCGGCCGCGGGCGTCGCCGAAGCCAAGAAGCTGGTGGCCGAGTGCGCCCGCACGGCCTCGGTCGCGTCGTGCTGCCACGAGCGGAGGGGTCGGGCGTCGGGCCAATCCGGAAGCGATCGGCCACGCGCCCCGCCGCCGATCAGGTGCTGAGAGGTGTCGTACAAGGGCGCGCCACAATATGGTCGCCCGCGGTCGGAGGCGCCTGACCCCGCTGTTCTGCGGGGCTGGTTCCCGACCACGCTGGCAAAGCCCTGATGGACCGGGTAGAACTGGAACACCATGGGCAGCAGCGGAGCGGCAATCGGAACGGGGGCGGTGATCGGGGTCGTCCTCGGCATCGTCGTCAGCATCACCACCTCGGTCCCCCTTGCTCCCGAGATCGGAGTCGTGTTCGGGGCCTTGGTGGGGTGGCTGTGGGGGCGGCGGACGGCTGCTTGACGCTGATCGCCAAACCTTGCACGGATCCCTGACACAATGGCCGCGTGGATGCGGAGCGTAGCTACGACCTCGTGCTGTTCGGCGCCACCGGCTTCACCGGCGGGCTGAGCGCCGACTATCTCGCCGCCAACGCTCCCGTCGGGATGCGCTGGGCGCTGGTCGGGCGCAACCGGGCGAAGCTGGAGGCGGTCGCTGCGCGGTTGGCCGCCTCGAACCCATCGGCGCCCGTGCCGGAGCTGGTCGTCGCCGACGCTGGCGACGCCGCCGCGCTGGCCGGAGTCGCCGAGTCGACCAGGGTCGTGATCACCACCGTCGGCCCCTACGCGCTCTACGGCGGCCCGCTGGTCGCCGCCTGCGCCGCCGCCAGCACCGACTACGTCGACCTCACCGGCGAGCCCGAGTTCGTCGACCGAATGTGGGTCGAGAACCACACCAAGGCCGAGCGCAGCGGTGCCCGCATCGTCCACTGTTGCGGCTTCGACTCGATCCCGCACGACCTCGGCGCCTACTTCACGGTCAAGCAGCTGCCGGAGGGGGTGCCGCTGAAGGTCGACGGGCACGTCAGCTCCAACGCCGAGTTCTCCGGCGGCACCTATCACTCGGCTATCAACGCTTTCGCCCGCGGCCGCCAGACGATGGCGGCGGCGAAAGAGCGCAAGCGGGCGGAGCAGCGTCCGGCCGGCCGGCAGATCCACTCGGCCGGCTTCGGGATCCGTCGCGACGCCGAGCTCGGCGGTTGGGTGGTGCCGCTGCCGACGATCGACGGCGCCATCGTTCGCCGCTCCGCCGCGGCGCTGGAGCGCTACGGGCCCGACTTCACCTACGGCCACCACCTGGTCACCAGGCACCTGGCCACGGCGGCGGCGCTCGGCGGCGGCGTTGGCGCCGTCGCCGTGCTGGCGCCGCTGCCGCCGACCCGCAAGCTGCTGTTAAAGCTCAAATCGCCGGGCGAGGGACCGAGCGAAGCGCGTCGTGAGCGCAGCTGGTTCAAGGTCACCTTCGTCGGCGAAGGCGGCGGCAAGCGCGTCGTCACCGAGGTCTCCGGCGGCGACCCCGGCTATACGGAGACGGCGAAAATGCTGGCCGAGTCCGGTCTCTGCCTGGCTTTCGACGAGCTGCCCGCGACCGCGGGTCAGCTCACCACCGCCGCCGCCATGGGTGACGCTCTTCTCACAAGGCTCGAAGACGCGGGGATAGCCTTCCGCGTGCTGGAGCCTCCCAACTAGGCAGGAGCCAAAGGAATGTCGTCTGAACACCTCGACGTACTGATCGTCGGCGCCGGCCTCTCCGGCATCGGCGCCGCCCATCACCTGCAGCAACGCTGTCCGGGCAAGACCTACGCGATCCTCGAGGCGCGCGAGCGCACGGGGGGGACCTGGGACCTCTTTCGCTACCCGGGGATCCGCTCGGACTCCGACATGCACACCCTCGGCTACAACTTCCGGCCCTGGACCGAACCGAAGTCGATCGCCGACGGCGACTCGATCCTGCGCTACGTCCGAGACACCGCCGCCGAGGGTGGGATCGACGAGAAGATCCGCCTCCAGCACCGCGTCGTCAGCGCCGGCTGGTCGAGCGAGGAGGCGCGTTGGAGCGTCGAGGTGGAGCGCGGCGACACGGGGGAGAGGCTGACCCTGACCTGCGGCTTCCTCTACATGTGCAGCGGCTACTACCGCTACGACCAGGGATACACGCCCGACTTCTCCGGGATCGAGAGCTTCGGCGGCGAGGTGGTCCATCCCCAGCACTGGCCGGAGGACCTCGACTACGCCGGCAAGCGGGTGGTCGTGATCGGCAGCGGCGCCACGGCGATGACGCTGGTGCCGGCGATGGCCAAGGACGCCGCCCAGGTGACGATGCTGCAGCGCTCGCCGACCTACGTGATCTCGATGCCGGGTGAAGACGGGATCGCCAACTTCCTCCGCCGCCACCTCCCCGAGCGCGCCGTCTACACGATCGTGCGCTGGAAGAACGTGATCCTCCAGGGGGCCTTCTACAAGCTCTCAAAGCGCCGCCCGCGGCTGGTCAAAAAACTGCTGCGGAAGGGCACGATCAAAGCGCTGCCCCCCGGCTATGACGTCGACACCCACTTCAGCCCGCGCTACAACCCCTGGGACCAGCGCGTCTGCCTGGTTCCCGACGCCGACCTCTTCCGCGTCCTCGGCGACGGCAGCGCCGAGATCGTCACCGATCGCATCGCCGGCTTCGACGAGGCCGGGATCGAGCTCGAGTCCGGTCAGCGGCTCGACGCCGACATCGTCATCACCGCCACCGGGCTCAACGTGCTCTTCCTCGGTGACGTGAAGGTGACCATCGACGGCGAGTTGCCGGAGATGGCGAAGACGATGACCTACAAGGGGATGATGCTGAACGGTTTCCCCAACTTCGCCTTCGCTCTCGGCTACACCAACGCCTCCTGGACCCTCAAGGCGGACCTGGTCAGCGAATACGTCTGCCGTCTGTTGAATCACATGGACGTCGGTCGCTACGACGTCTGCGTGCCGCAGATCACCGACCCGGCGGTGACGGAGGAGCCCCTGCTCGACTTCAACTCCGGCTACGTGCTGCGGGCGCTCGACGGCCTGCCCAAACAGGGCTCGAAGGAACCGTGGAAGTTGCGCCAGAGCTACCCGTACGACTTGCGGATGATGCGGCGCGGCTCACTGCTCGACGGCTCGATGCAGTTCCGGCGCGCCGGCGCCGCGGGAGCGGCTCAGCCGGAGATCCAGGCTTTGGCCTCGGCTTCGGTGGCCTCGCCGAGGTCGTAGACCTTCACCTCGCCCGGCGTCATCCAGGCGAACATCCGGAACGCCTTCTTCACCCACTCGGCGTCGCTGACGATTGCCGAGCGCTTCCAGGCCGCGTGTTTGAGAAAGCCGAGCTCGAACCCGGTCTTGACGTCCTCGAGCCAGGCCTTGGGCTCCAGCTCCTCGAAGTCCGAGAGCACGAACAGCATCCGCACCTCACCGGATTCGACCGCCTCGCGCAGGGTCGGGATCAGCACGTCGCGGTAGTCCTCCGGCGTCAGCTTGCCCGAGGCTCGGAAGCCGATCGTGCCCGCCGGCATCTCCTCGATCCTGGTGACCACCCAATAAGGATAAGTCGCCGCGCTTCCGGGACCCCCGATGGCCGTGTCGACTCATGCACGCACGGGGGTGCATGAGTCGACACGCCTCGGCCCTCGCGGCGGCTACCCTACGTTCAATGAACGACCAAGACGTGCTCAACCGCATCGACGAGCTGGTTCAGGAGGAGGAGCGCCTGCTCCACGCCCACGAGGGCGAGGGCCTCAGCTCCGAAGACCACGCCCGCATGGAGGAGCTCAAGGTCCAGCTCGACAAGGCCTGGGACTACCTGCGCCAGCGCCGCGCCCTGCGCCAGTACGGTGAGAACCCCGACGAGGCCAGCGTGCGCGACGGCGGCACCGTCGAGGACTACGGCGACGTCACCCCCTACGAGGACTAAACCGTTCCCGTTTTACTCAGCATCTGATGGGGCGGTTAGGGTCATGCACTCGTCTTCAGAACAAAGGGGAGTGGCAGTGAGCAGATCACCGTTGGTTCGATTTCGTCTCTTCGCGCTCGTGGCGGCGCTGTCCGCGCTCGGCCTCTGCTCGAGCGCCAGCGCACAGATCACCATTGGCCAGGTCGCACCTGACCTCGAAAGCCCGTCGAGCTGCGGAGGCGAATTTGGCTACAACGAAGCTCAGCGATTGGTCGCATCCGGGGCCAGCTACGTCGTCCCGACCGCCGGGGTGCTCACGTCCTGGAGCAGTCGCACCGCTGAACCCGGCTCGCTGAGCCTGGCGGTTTACCGCCCCGTCGCGGGCAAATTCCTGGTCCTCGCGCAGGATGGGCCGCGCCTGTTGGCGCCGAACTCCCTCAGCACCTTCCCCGTTTCGATTCCCGTTCTGGCCGGGGATCTGATCGGAACCGCGGTGCCCGCGCTCGCGCCCTCCGAATGCCTCTTTCTGACCGGCCTGCTCGGGGACGAAATCATGTACGAGTCGGGTAACGCGCCGGTGGGCGGGACGGTCACGATGGTCGAAGGCGAAGAAAACCGTCGCATAAACGTCTCGGCGACCCTGCTGCCGCCGCCGACGATCGCTGCGATCAGCCCCGCGAGTGGCTCGATCAAGGGTGGGAAGGTCACGATCGCCGGCGCCAACTTCGCCAGCGTCTCGGCGGTCAGCTTCGGCTCGGTGCCGGCCACGAGCTTCACGGTCGACTCCGAAGGCCAGATCACCGCCACCGCGCCCGCCAGCAAAACGCTGAGCAAGGTCCCGGTCACCGTGACCACGGTCGCGGGAGCCGTTGCCAGCGCCCAGACCTATGCCTACGAGGGCTGCAAGGTCCCGCAGCTCAAGGGCAAGAAGCTCAAAGCCAGCAAGAAAAAGGCGCGGAAATCCGATTGCAAGATCGGCAAGGTGACCAAGCGCGACGGCGCCACCGCGAAAACCGGCGAGGTCGTCAAGCAGAACCCGAAACCGGGCAAAACCCTCGTCCCCGGCACCAAGATCAAGGTCACCCTGGAACCCTGACCGGAAGCGGCGATCGCGAGGCTCAGAGCTTCGCGATCGCCTCCTGCGCCTCCTCCATGCCGGCACCGGTCAGCTCCCGGTACTTCTTGATCGCTCCCATCCGGTCGCCGCTCTGCACCAGCTCAATCACCTCGGCGGGGGCACTCTGGCTCGCCGCCTCGTAGGGAACGCCCGCCTGCTCGGAGAGGATGGCGAGCTGCGCCTCGATCGCCCGCAGGCGCTCGAAGATCTGGTCGACGAAGGAACTCAGCTGCAGCTCGTTGTAAGCGGACATGGATCTCCCTTGAGATTGGACGAGACGGTGGATTGCCGCCCGCGACCCTATCCCCGAGGGGGCACGCCATGCCGCCTTTGCGCCGCTAGTCTTGAGCGGCTTCCCGGCGCCTTGGCGGAGTGGCTACGCAGCGGCCTGCAAAGCCGTTTACACCAGTTCGATTCTGGTAGGCGCCTTTTCGGCTGAGCAGGGATTTTGGCTCTGTAGAGGGATTTAATGGGCTTATTTGGGCTCAGAGTTGTCCGGTTGAATCCGGCCTAAGTCGGTTAATTCCTGGCATGACGGCCCATTTGTGGCCCACAGGAGATCGCGGCCGGGGTTCATAAAGCGTCAGATGCGGAAGGAGTCGATGCGGCAGCGAACGTCGCCTCGATGGCGGCGGCTCTGCCCGTCACCGAGGAGTTATGCAATCGATGCGCCCCATCTTCCTCTCCGGGAGCAGAGTCCGGCGCTCTGACTGCCGAATCGGTAGTCGCTAACGAATCGCCGACCTACATCGTGGTTTCGGGGGGCTTCCGTGCGTTTCGGCGGTCTTTCAGTTGTTGCAATAGTGCGGGTCCTGGCGTGGGTGCCGCATCTTGAGCCTGGTTGAGCGCATCAGGCGGACCGAAAAAACGCCAGACAATCGTGCTGCGTATGTCGTCGCGATCCACTTTTTCTAGCGGAGCGATGAAAGGTCCAAAGGCGATCAACTCGATAGCGAGACGGCGGGCGGTTGCGGCTCGTTGGCGATGGTGTCGCGCCACTCCGGCGGTATAGCCCGCGATTCCAGCGAGGATCAGCGCAACGGTGATTTTCCCAGCGACCGACTCGGGAGACTGATCCGAATCCTCGATTCCGATGAAGATGGAGAGTCCTGCAGCGAAAGCTAAAACGCCCAACGTCCACCAAAAAGCTCGCGAAGTCTGCTCTTCGCTCTCTTTGTGGTTATCAATCGCAATTCCCTTTCCGCCAAGCTCGGCCGCCGTTTTACTGATGTCCTCCTCAAGCTCCTTGATGTGGTCCTGCGCTTGATCTGCTTGTCGAGCAAATTTGGATTGACCTTCAGTAAGGTCACTCTGCACTTGAGAGAAGGCGTTGTCGAGGCGTTCGGTCCATTTGTCTTGGGCTTCACTGAATTTTGCGTCTTGACGACTGATTAGCTCTTCGAGCTCAGACTGGACTTCTTTGAGTTTCGTCTGGGCGGCACCTGCCTCTTCCTCTGAGGTGAGAGGTGGTCGGCCGAGTTGATCCACGACTCTAAGCAGGTTTTCGGCTGCTTCGATCAGACTGCCGCCGCCCGTCGTTACAGCTTCGCGGATGACATTGCGAGCCTGCGTAGCGGCGTCAACCAGTTCGTTCGCGGCAGCTTCGGGGGTTATCCGTGGGTCGGCCCACATAAGGGCTTTCTGGGCCAACGCGGTCGCGCTTTCCAGTCGGTAGACGTTAGGCCACTGGTCCCTGTGTTGAGCAGTAGTTTCCGTACGAAAGACGGTTTCGGCTTCTGACAGCAGACTCCCTGCTTCCTTAAATCGACTAGCGATCTGCTCACTCAGTTGGTCCAAGGGCTCGGCCATTGTTCGAACAAAATAGGACCGGAATCGGACGGCGTAATACCTGATCCAGCCGAGGTGGCAGGACCCTGTAAGCGAGTCTGCAGCTGCCGTTACACCCGGTTCGATTCCGGTAGGTGCCCGTTTGTCTGAGTAGGGATTCTGGTCTGCTAGGGGTGCCTCGTTCGGTTGACCCCCGAGCGCTGGTGGCACCACAGAGCGAGCTGCCGCTCACGTCCAGCGCGATGAGCTCCTACCGACTCGCCACGACCCACACCTCTATAACCACACCCTCACGCAATCACCCCGATACGATCGGAGCCGATGCCATACCAGCGCGCTCTGCCAGTCGTTGACCCCGAAGCACGCCAGAGCCCGCCGCGCCAAGTGGCGCTCCGCCTGATGAGCGCGCCCGCGGCGGTGACGCTCGAGGGAACGCTCCCTTTTCGGCTCATCGTCTGGAGGCTTACGCCGATCTTGATGCGGTTGACCGGTGGCCGCTTCGCCCGCCTGTTCCCGATGCCTACTGGGGTCATCGATACGCGCGACGCGCGCAACGACAACCGGCACCGACGCTGTGTCCTCTATTTCCACGACGGTGAGCGGATAACGGTCATTCCCACCAAAGGGGGTCTTCCCAGCGACCCGTTTTGGTATCAGAACGCCCTGGCTGACTCGGACGTGCTCTTCGAATCGCAGCCTTTCCGGGCCCAACCAGTCGAGGACGAGGCGGAGCTGGGGCGCCTTTGGGCAGTCGCCGATCGCTTCTTCCCCCCATGCGTGACTTACCGCCAGCGCGCCGCTCGAATGGGCCGAACGATCCCGATCCTTCAGCTCGTCCAGCGTTGATGTCTCAGCGAGCGCCGCGGATACGGAGATGATTGCCTCGCGTCTCTCTGCGAAAGCCGCTTCCGCAGCGGCAATCACGCCCCGAAGAAATGCGTCCGACGGGGGTGCGAACATGTGTTCGTATTGATGAGAAATCGGCCAGGAGGGCGCGAGAATGTGGAATTACGAGCTGTTCAGGGACGACGAAAGCGGCGATTGGAGCTGGCGTTTGCGGGGTGCCAGCGGTGAGGTCGTAGCCGCGGCGGAGCAATCGTTCACGTCCCGCCTGCAGGCGCGCCGGGCGCTGGTTCGGGCGCGCTCCCACGCGGGCGAGGCAAAGCTGCCGGTCGCCGACGGCGTCAGCGAGGTGCTTGGAGAGGTGCTCGAGCGGATCGCCAAGCGCGACGAGGAGGAACGGGCGCGGCGAACCTCAATCGCCGCCCTCAACTGAGCGATCGGCGTCGATTGAGGCCGCACTCCGTCAGCGGCGGGGTTTGGTCAAGCCTCGCAGCAGCACCTCGATCGGCGAATCGGCGGAGCCGTCGGCGATGCCCTGACGAACTCTCCTGATCTCGGTCGTCAGCTCGCCGACTCGGTCGCCGAAATGCCCGACGTCCTTGGCGGCTCTGGCGAGGTCGCTGGAGCGGATCTCGACTCGCTTCGAAGTCGGCATCTTGACGCCGAGCACCTTGCCGCCGGAACGGCTGGCGCCGAGCGCGAGGCCTCCTGCGGCTCCGATCAGGGCGGCGCCGCCCGCCAGCAGCGGAATCTTGGCTTTGCTCGCGGCGTGGGCCGTCGCCTGGCCGGCGTCTTTGCCGGCGCTGCCAACCGCGTCGCGGACGGCTTTGGCGCTATCGCCGACCCCGTTCGAGCCGCCGTTCTTGCTGGTTTTCGCCCGTGGTTTTTGGCTTTTCGCTCGTGCTTTCGCTTTCGAGCGCGTTTTGGCAATTTTAGATTTCGCCGCCGCTTTGGGTTTCGTGCGCGTCGATTTGCCCGGTTTCGCTTTCGTCTGAGCCATCGTCTCTCCTCTGGGTATGCAGTCTCGCGGGGACCCGCCGATACCCCGACTTCTCCAGACCCCTATTCCCTCAAATTTCCTATCCAATCTCTGAGCAAACCGTCACTTGACAGGCTTTTAACGAATCAGGGCAGGGAATCGATCAGCATCGAGGGCGTCGGAGGCGGACTCCTCTTCGCCTCCGAACCCGAGCCGCATCAAGGCAAGGCGCACTTTCGTTGGTGGCGGCCAGGCGACCCCGACTTCCTGTTCGGGGTCGCCGTGCGAGTGGGCGCTAGCCGTTGTCGTTGAGGTTGCGGACGGTTTTGCTGATGCGGGTGACTTCGGCTTCGAGGTCTTCCTGGCCTTCGGTCAAGTCGTCGACCTGTTTGCTCATCCTGGAGTTCTCGCCGGCAAGTTCTTTGGTTTCGGATTCGAGATCCCCGACACGACCCTGTAGGCCCTGGACCCGCCGGGTCGCCTGCTTGACCGCCTTGTCCACCGCTCGTTTGATCTGGGCGCGGTCCTGGGCGGCCTCTTTGTTGCTTTCTTCTTGGAATTCGTCGGCGGCCCTGATCGCGCCGTCGAGGCCGTCGAGTTCTTCTTTGATTTCGGCCGTCGCCTCCTTGGCGACCTTGTTCTCGTCGACGCTGTCGTTCCGCGCCGAGATCGCCAGCACGAGGCCGACGACGGCCACGGCGAAGACCAAACCGAAGAGGATCCAAAACCAGGGGCGGGTGTCGCGAATGTCGTCCATGCGGGGAACCTATCCGCGATCCACCTGTTCGGGGGGTTGACAGCCAGGCAGTGGGAAAACGTAGGGTTGCCCAGCCATGGGGACCATCATCCACTTCGTCGGCCGGGATCAGTTGATGGTTCGTGAGGACGAGGGAGAGGTCCAGGTCGCCTTCGAGGGCAACGGCGGCCGCCCGCTGGCGCTGACCCACCACCGCTCCGGCAAACCCGTTTTCGTCAACCCCGCGCTGATCACACACTGGCGGGGACGCGGGCCGCGCAGCGCTTCCGAGCGCCGCCTCGCCGGGGTCACCCGGATTCCCAGCCTGCGTTAGGCCGCTGGGCGCTGCCAGTTCGGGCGCAGGTAGGCCTCTTCGAATCCGGCCCGGAGGATGTTTCGGTAGCTGCCGGCCGGACGCCCCTCGACCCGCTCGCCGGTCTCGACGAAGAGCAGCCGGCAGCCGGCGTCGACGGCATCGGCGATGCGTCGGTGCAGCAGCGCCAGCTGGCAGCCTTGGCCACGCGCCGGCTCCAGCGTCGCCGCGATCCCGAACTCGGCGACGCCGGCGTCGATCAGCATCCCCGCGCAGGCCTGGGCAACCCCGTTGACGCGGGCGACGTAGCAGCGCCAGCCCTCGCGCCCCGGCAACTCGGCGAACATCGCCGCCGCCCAGGCAGGGGCGCCGAAGCCGGTCGCGACGATCATCCCGAACGGCTCCTCGCTGCCGGCGGAGATCTCGACCACCTCGACGCCACTTGGCTCGCGGAAGCGCGGGGGGTGGGGGTCGCGGACGAACTTCATCCAGGCGTATCCGGGCTCGAAGCCGTTGCCCGCGAGCCAGGTCTCAGCCGCGCCGGTGCCGGCGACTCCGGGACTGACCGGGACGTGGGGGGCGACGCCGCGGGCGCTCATCCACTCGACGGCTGCGGCCAGGTGCCCGGACTCGACCGCGCCGGGCTCGGTCGCCCCGAGCGCCAGGTTCATCATCCCCACCTGGGGCAGCTCGGCGACGATCGAGGCCTGCAGCGGCCCGAACTCGCGCAGCTCGACGCCGTGCTCGCGGGCCGCGTCGACCGGCGTCGAGTCCCAGACCTCGCGCCAGAAGCGCCGCTCGACCCGGTCGAGCTCGGCCGAGTCGTACTCGAAGCCGCTGTCGGTCATGCGAAGCGCCATCGGCGCCCAGCATAGGTGTGTCCGTGGGTCGCGGGGCGCATCTGTCAGCCTGGAGTCGTGAGTGTCGCCACCGCAAGCGCCGCGGCCGCGAGTCCCGCTACCGAGGTCCCCAAGGACCAGGTAATCGTGCTGTTCGGGGCGACCGGGGACCTGGCCAAGCGCAAGCTGCTGCCGGGGATGTTCCACCTCGCGCAGGTGGGGCTGATGCCGGAGCGCTTCCGCATTGTCGGCACCGCCCGCACCGCGATGGAAGTCGACGAGTTCCGCGAGTTGGCCCGCGAGGCGGTCGAGGCATCGAGCCGTCGCTCGTTCGACGGCGAGGCCTGGCAGCGCTTCGCCGAGTCGCTGCGTTTCGCCGGCGTCGGTGACGGCTTCGACGAGCTCAGCGAGGAGGTCGGCGCCGCCCGCGAGGAGCTGAGCGGCGACCCGGGGCTGCTCTTCTACCTCTCGTTGCCGCCGCGGGCCTCGGCCGGGATCGTCGAGCAGATCGGCGCCGCCGGCCTCGGCCATGGTGCCCGGGTGATCACCGAGAAGCCGTTTGGAACCGACCTCGACTCGGCCCGCCAGCTGAACGCGCGGCTGCATTCGGTCTTCGACGAGAACTGCATCTACCGGATCGACCACTACCTCGGCCGCGAGGCGGTGCAGAACCTGCTGGCGCTGCGCTTCGCCAACGGCATGTTCGAGCCGGTCTGGAACCGCAACCACATCGACCACATCCAGATCGACATCCCCGAGACGCTCTCGATCGAGATGCGTGGCAGTTTCTACGAGCAGACGGGCGCCTTCCGCGACATGGTGGTCACGCACCTCCTCCAGGTGCTCGGCTTCGTCGCGATGGAGCCGCCGATCTCCTTGCAGCCGAAGCCGCTCGGGATCGAGCGCGAGAAGGTCTTCGAATCGATGTCGCCGATCTCCCCCGACGAGGTCGTCCGCGCCCAGTACGACGGCTACCGCGACGAGGAGGGTGTCGCCCCCGACTCCGACACCGAGACCTTCGTCGCGGTCAGGGCAGCGGTCGACAACTGGCGCTGGGAGGGGGTCCCGTTCTACCTGCGGAGCGGCAAGCGGATGGCGCAGAACCGCCACCTGCTGACGGTCGCCTTCAAGCAACCGCCGCGGCGGATGTTCCCGCTCGACTGCGACCAGATCGCCGAGTCCTTCGGTCACGACCACCTCACCTTCGAGCTCGGCGACCCCGGCAGCATCTCCGCTTCCTTCCTGGCCAAGGTGCCGGGTCCGCGGATCGAACTCGGCGAGGCCCACATGCGGTTCAGCTATGCCGACAACTTCGGCGGCAACCAGGAGTCGCTCGACCCCTACGAGCGGTTGATCCACGACGTGATGTTGGGCGACCGCACCCTCTTCACCAGCTCCGAGGCGATCGAGCGTCTCTGGGAGATCTCCACCCCCGTCTTGGAGGACCCGCCACCGGTGCTTGCCTATGAGCCGGGCTCCTGGGGTCCGCCCGAGGCCGACGCCCTGATCGCGCCGCGCCGCTGGCACCTGCCCTCGGACCACGTCTGAGAACGGAAAAGGGCCCCGGTTAAGGGGCCCCTTGTTTCCGAAGGACGTACCACCAGAGAGTTTGAAGTCGCTGGCTCGTCGGTCCTCGAGCTTTGAAGTTCTAGCTGCCGCAAGATGTGCGACGTCCCTGTAAACACCCGTGGGACAGAAAAGTTGCACTTATCCAATCGGCCGCCGCCCGAAGGACCTTTAGCGCGCCGCCGGTCTGCCGCCGCCCGCCGCCTGGCCGCTGCTAGATTCAGCGGCCCGGGGCGTTTAGCTCAGTTGGGAGAGCGCTACCTCGACAAGGTAGAGGTCACTGGTTCGAGCCCAGTAACGCCCATCTCCCGGTTACGCGGTGGCCGGCATTTTCACCTGGGTCAGGCGGAGCGAGTTGCCGGACGGGTCGCGGAAGCCGCAGTCGATCCCGTAGGGACGCTCTTCCGGCGTTTCGACGAACTCGACCCCGCGGGCGCTCAGCTCTTCGAAGGATGCCTGGCAGTCGTCGGTCGTGAGGAAGACGCTGCCGGCCACGCCCTTCGCCATCAGGGTCTCGATCTGGGCGACCGTCTCCTCCTCGAACACCGGCGCGCCCGGGATCGCCATCAGCGCGATCGAGACGTCCTCCTGCCCGGGGGGGCCGACGGTGAGCCAGCGGAAGTCGCCCATCTCCGGCAGGGTGACGTCGGCGCGGACCTCCATGCCGACCTTCTCGGTGTAGAAGGCGAGGGCCTCGTCCTGGTCGTGGACCCATAGGTGCGCGTTTGCGATCTTCATCGTGTCCTCCTCGTTGAGAATTGAAAGCGTGCGCCGATGCTAGGTCCGGCTTGGCGCCTTGTCTTCTCGAAACGTGCGGTGTTGGGGGCGGCTGTAGGCGCGGACGATGCAGCCGGGCACGACCGCGTGCGCCGCGGCCGGGGGGAAGGAGGCCCGGTACTCGGTCGGAGTCCTGCCGAAGGCGCGCTTGAAGCTGGTCGTGAAGGAGCCGACGCTGCTCAGACCCACCGACATGCAGACCTCGGCGACCGAGTTATCGGTGGTCCGCAGGAGCGCCGCGGCCCGCTCGAGGCGGCGGGTCAGCAGGTAGGCGTGGGGCGAGACCCCGAAGGCGCGGCGAAACTCCCGGCTGAAGTGAGCGCGCGAGAGGCCGGCGGCGCGAGCGAGGTCATCGACGTCCAGCGGCTCCGCGAAGCGGGCGTCGGCGAGGTCCCTGGCCCGGACCAGGTGGCGGGTTGGCGGTACGAACGCCATCTCCGCAGTCTAGGCTCGCCGCCACGTGATCGGGACTTATGCAGCGATGTTGGCGGTGTGCGGGGCCTCGTTGGCGCTCGGGCAGGCGGCGATCGGGCTCTGCGGCCGGCGTCGCTGGTCCTGGCTGGCGCCGCCCGTGGGTCTGGCGCTGCTGGGGGCGATCTGTTGGGCGACGGTGCGGCTGCCGGGGGACGGCGTGGTCCCGGCGATCCTCGTGCCAGTCTTCGTCATCGCCGCGATCGCCTACCTCTGGGGGCGGGTCGAGGACGGGGGAAAGGCGCTGCGGATCGGCTGGCCAGTGGCGCTGGGGGCGCTGATCGCCGCCTCGTTACCGTTCGTCGCCGAGGGCCACTTCGGGATCCTCGGCACCAGCTTCAACCCCGACATGTCCCAGCACCTGCTGGCCACCGACCGGCTCGCGGACGGTCAGGGCTCGCAACTGCTGCGACAGGGGTACCCGTTGGGACCGCACGCGATCGTCGTTGCCCTCAACAAGGGGCTGGGGATCGGTCTGGTTCAGGGGTTCAGCGGGCTGACCGTGGCGGTCGCGGTGCTGGCGCCGCTGACGGCGCTGGCCGCTTTCGAGAAGCTGCGGGCGCTGCCGCGGACGGCGGCGGCGCTGGTCGTCGGCCTCGCCTACCTCGTCGCCTCCTACTTCGCGCAGGGCGCCTTCAAGGAGACGATCGAGGCGTTGTTCCTGCTCGGCTTCGTGCTGGCGCTGCGCGAGGCGACGCGGGAGTGGGAGGGGCTGGCGCTGCGCTTCGTCCCGGCGGCCCTGATCGCCGTCGGCGCCGTCTATGTCTACAGCTTCCCGGGCCTGATCTGGCTGGGTGGCGCCTTCGTGATCTGGCTGGCGGCGGAAGCGGCGCTGCGGCGCCGCCGGACGCCCTGGCGGGCGCTGCTCATCGCCCTGGTTCCCTTCGCGGTGCTGATCGCTCCCGAGTTGGGGCGGATGATCGACTTCCAGAGCTTCGAGACCTTCGACCCCAGCGGGCCTGGACTCGGGAACCTCTTCGGTCAGATCTCGCCCTTCGAGGCGCTTGGGATCTGGCCCTCCGGCGACTTCCGCCTCGCTCCCGGCGACGGTGCGGTGCCGGCGGTCGGCTATTACCTCGGCGCCGCCTTCGCCTTCGCCCTCCTGCTCCACGGGATCTGGCGCTGCTGGCGCCGGCGCGAGACCGCGATCCTCGCCGGCCTCGCCGCCGTCGCGTTCGTCTACGTCGCCGGCCGCGTCGGCGGCACGCCCTACGCCACCGCCAAGGCGATCGAGATCGCCGCCCCGATCTCTGCGCTGACGATTCTGTTGCCGCTGCTCGAAGAGGCGGATTGGCGACTTTCGGTCGCTATGCGACGGAAAAGCGCCAACGGAACGGTCGCAGCCGTTGTCGCGACGCTGTTTCTCGCCACGGCCGGCATCTGTTCGCTGCTCGCGCTCGCCAATGCGCCGGTCGGTCCCACCTCCTACTCGCCCGCGCTGACCGGGCTGCGCCCGCTCCTCGCCGCCGACTCGACCGTCGTCCTCGCCTCCGATGAGCTGCTTGACGACCAGCACGGCACGCCGTACATCGCCTGGGAGCTGCGCGGGGGCCGCGTCTGCATCGAGACCGCGGCCGAAGCCGACGGCTCGCCGCCGCCCGGCGTCCGCTTCGTCGTCACCGAAGGCGATCCCGGCGAGCCCCCGTTCCCGGGCCTGCGGGTCCGCCGCGTCGCTCCGCCTTATGTCCTCTGGGAAGTGAGCGGTCCGGTCCAGGGCAAGAGCCCCTGCCCGCTGATCGCCGTTCGCCAGGCCCGCCAGGGCCCGGCGCGCTGAGCCGCCTGCCGCGTACCATGGCCTCGGATGGAGGCCGCTACCGACAAGCTCGTCGTCACCCTGCCCGACGGCAAACCGCTGGAGCTCCCGGCCGGTGCGACCGGTGCTGACGCCGCCGCGGCGATCGGACCGGGCCTGGCCAAGGCGGCGCTGGCGATTCGCGTCGGCGGCGAGCTGCGTGACCTGGTCGCGCCGCTGCCGCAGAGCGGCGCCGAGATCGGGATCCTCACCGAGCGCGATCCCGAGGCACTGGAGCTGATTCGCCACGACGCCGCCCACGTGATGGCGGAGGCGGTGATGGAGCTGTATCCCGGCACCAAGGTGACGATCGGGCCGCCGATCGACGCCGGCTTCTACTACGACTTCGAGTTCCCGCCCGGGACAAAGATCACCGAAGACGATCTGCCGAAAATCGAGCAGGCGATGCTCGCCCACATCGAGGCCGACGAGCAGTTCGACCGCCGCGACATCCCGGTCGCCGAGGCGATCGAGCTGTTCCGCGAACAGGGACAGGACTTCAAGGTCGAGCTGATCGAGGACCTGGTGAAGAACGAAGGGGTCGAGACCGTCTCGCTCTACCGCAACGGTCCCTTCGAGGACCTCTGCCGCGGCCCGCACGCGCCCTCGACCGGCCGCATCAAGGCGATCAAGCTGAACTCGGTCGCCGGCGCCTACTGGCGCGGCGACGAGAATCGCGAGAGCCTGACCCGGATTTACGGCACCGCCTTCTTCTCCGCCAAGGAACTGGCGGCGCATCTGGAGCTGATCGAGGAGGCGAAAGCCCGCGACCACCGCCGCCTCGGCCCCCAACTCGGCATCTTCATGCTGCGCGACGAGGCGCCGGGGATGCCGTTCTGGCTGCCCAACGGGACGACCCTGCTGCGGCTGGTCGAACGCGAGGTGCGCGACCAACTGCGCAAGCGCGACTACCAGGAGATCGCCACCCCGCAGGTCCTCGACGAGGCGCTCTGGCACCGCTCCGGGCACTGGGACAACTACAAGGACGACATGTACTTCATGGACGACGGCGACCGCCGTTACGCCCTGCGGCCGATGAACTGCCCAGGGGCCTGCCTCGTCTACGCCGCCGACCGCCACTCCTACCGCGAGCTGCCGCTGCGCCTGGCCGAGTTCGGCCGCGTCTCCCGCAACGAGCGCGAGGGGGTTCTGCACGGCCTGCTGCGGGTCCGCGCCTTCACCCAGGACGACGCCCACGTCTACTGCACCGAGGACCAGATCACCGACGAGGTGGCGAGCATCTGCGAGGCGATCGACGAGCTCTACGGCCGCTTCGGCTTCACCGACGTCAAAGTCGAGCTCTCGACCCGGCCCGAGAAGTCGATGGGCAGCGAGGAGCAGTGGGGGAAGGCCGAGGCGGCGCTGGCCGCGGCGCTGGAGAGCCAGGGGCGCGAGTACGAGCTGAACCCTGGCGACGGCGCCTTCTACGGCCCCAAGATCGACTTCCACATCACCGATGCGCTCGGCCGCTCCTGGCAGTGCGGCACCTGCCAGCTCGATTTCCAGATGCCCGAGCGCTTCGAGCTCTACTTCACCGACAACGAGGACCGCCAGCAGCGCCCGGTGATGATCCACCGCGCCCTGCTCGGCTCGATGGAGCGCTTCGCCGGGATCCTGATCGAGCACTACGCCGGTCGCTTCCCGGTCTGGCTGGCGCCGGTACAGGCGATCGTGCTGCCGATCTCCGACCGTCACAACGAGTTCGGCAAAAGGGCCTTGGAGGAGCTGCGCGAAGCCGGCGTGCGGGTCGCGCTCGACGATCGCTCGGAGTCGGTCGGCAAGAAGATCCGCGACGCCGCGATCGGCCGCTACCCCTACATGCTGGTCGTCGGCGACCGCGAGCAGGAGGCCGGCGCGGTCTCGGTTCGCTCCCACGCCGACGGCGAACTGGGGGAGATGGGGCTGGCCGAGTTCGCCGCCCGGATCGCGGCCGAGACCGGCGCCGCCTGAGCCCGGCCTTGCCAAGCGAGCCCTGGCCTCTATACTCCGCCCAACTTGACTGCAGGCACGCCAATCAACCGCCGCCGCTGAGCGCCCCGTGCCAGTTTCCCGACTTCTCGTCCTCTTGAAGCTTCAGCGCTCCTCCCGATAGTGCCGGTTCCGCGTAGGTTCGATCGGCGCCCCCCAGAGCGCGACACGACGAGGATCAACGAGCGGATTCGCGTCCCCCAGGTGCGCCTGATCGGGGCCGATGGCGAGCAGCTTGGCATCGTCGAGATCGCCGAGGCACTCAAACGCGCCCAAGACGCCGACCTCGACCTGGTCGAGGTCGCCCCGGGCAACAAGCCGCCGGTCACCCGCCTGCTCGACTACTCGAAGTACAAGTACGAGCAGGAGCAGAAGCAGAAGCAGGCGCGCAAGCACCAGCAGCAGGTCAACATTCGCGAAATCAAGCTGCGGCCGAAGATCGCCGCCCACGACTACGAGACCAAGAAGGGCCACGTCGAGCGCTTCCTCAAGCACCACGACAAGGTCAAGATCACGATCATGTTCCGCGGTCGCGAGCAGGCGCACCCCGAGCGTGGCCGGGCGCTGCTGCAGAAGCTCTTCGAGGACCTCGGCGGCCTCGCCGTGATCGAGTCGGCGCCGCTGCAGGAAGGCCGCAACATGAGCATGCTGTTGGCCCCGAGCAAAGAGGTCGACAAGCTCGAGGGCTCAGCCGATGGCGAGTCCGATGCCGGCACCGCGGCAGCCGCCGCCGACGCGCCCGCTGCCGACGCGCCGGCGGCCGACGCAACCGCCGAGAGCTAGCCGACCAGTACGTCGGCGATTCGCTCGGCCGCGTGGCCGTCCCAGAGGGGCGGCGGCTCCTTTGGCTTATCGTCGCGGGCGTCCAGTGCCGCTGGGATCCCGGCGATCGCCGCCGGGTCGAGACCGAGCAGGGTGTTGGTGCCGGCGCTGATCGTGACCGGGCGCTCGGTGTTGTCGCGCAGGGTGAAGCAGGGGATTCCCAGGTAGGTCGTCTCCTCCTGGATTCCTCCGGAGTCGGTGAGGACGGCGCCGGCTTCGGCCAGCAGCGAGAGGAAGTCGAGGTAGCCGAGCGGCTCGATCAGCGAGAGGCCGGGGTGCTCGCCGGCGCCAGCTCCCTCCATCATCTTCCGGGTCCGCGGGTGGACCGGGAAGACGACAGGCATCGTCTGGGCCAGCGCTGCCAGCTGCGCGACGGTTGCGCCCAGGAGCGGCCCGTCGACCAGCGCCGGCCGGTGCAGGGTCACCAGGGCGTACTCACCGGGATCGAGGCCGTGGCTTGCCGCCGTCTCCGCCGCCCGGAAGCGCCCTTCGAGCGCGACCAGGGTGTCGATCATCGTGTTGCCGACGAAGTGCATGCGCTCCTCGGGGATCCCTTCGGCGCGCAGGTTCCCGACCGCCTCCTCGCTGTGCAGGAAGAGGTACTCGGAGAAGCGGTCGGCGACGATCCGGTTGGCCTCCTCGGGCATCGTCATGTCGAAGCTGCGCAGGCCCGACTCGACGTGGGCGACCGGGATCTGCAGCTTCACCGCGGTCAGGGTCGCCGCCAGGGTCGAGTTGACGTCGCCGGGGACGACGACCAGGTCGGGGCGCTCGTCGAGCAGGACCGGCTCGAGGCGCTCCATCGTCCGCGCCGTCTGCACCGCGTGGCTGCCGGAGCCGACCTCGAGCATGTGGTCGGGGGCCGGCACGCCGAGCTCCTCGAGGAAGACCTCCGACATCAGTCGGTCGTAGTGCTGGCCGGTATGGACGATCGCGTGGCGACCCTCGGGCAGGCGGGTACGCATGGCGCCGATCACCGGCGCCGTCTTGACGAAGTTCGGCCGCGTCCCGACCACGTAGACGATGCGCATCGCGGCGCAGCGTACCCGTAGCGCTCGCGTCTGCTTCAATAGCGAACCCGATGCCGAAGATGAAAACGCATTCCGGCGCCAAGAAGCGCTTCAAGAAGACCGCCACCGGCAAACTGCGCGGCCGTCGCGCCTACTCCAGCCACATCCTGGAGAAAAAGTCGCCGAAGCGGAAGCGGAAGATGGCACGCCCGGTGGAGATTTCCAAGAACGATGCGCCGACGGTGCGGGCCCTGCTCGGTGGAGGCAAGAAGCGATGAGCCGCGTCAAGCGCTCCGTCCACGCGCGCAAGAAGCGCCGCAAGGTGCTCAAGGAAGCAAAGGGCTACTTCGGCCGCAAGCATTCCTCGTATCGCTTCGCCAAAGAGCAAGTGCAGCGGTCGGGGATGTACGCCTACCGTGATCGCCGCAACAAGAAGCGCACCTTCCGCCGGCTCTGGATCACCCGGATCAACGCCGCGGCGCGGATGGAGGGCATGAGCTACTCCGAACTGATCCACGGCCTCAACAAGGCCGAGGTCACCGTCAACCGCAAGATGCTGGCCGACATCGCCGTGCACGATCGCGACGCCTTCCGCCGATTTGTGGAGCTAGCCCGGGAGGGTGCGGCCGCCTAGCGGCACACCGAACACTCCACTTCCCGGGCGGGCCGCAATCTTGCGGCCCGTTTTGCGTTCCAGGAGAGAAACAAGCAAGCAAGAAAGAGACCCAGCGCCCCGAATTTCGACCCGATCCGATGATCTCCAGCCCCCAAAACGAGAAGCTGAAGCTGGTCCGCAAGCTGCATGAGCGCAAGCACCGCGAGCGCGAGGGTCTGTTCGCGACCGAGGGCGAGGACCTGCTCGAAGCCGGCCTGGCCGCGGGCGTGGAACCGCGTTTCGTCCTCACCGCCGCCGGCAGCGGGCTCGACGGCGAGGAGGTCGAACCGGAGTTGCTGGTGGAGGTCTCGACGCTCGGCTCGGGCACCCGCGCGATCGCCGTCTGGCCGTTGGGCTGGGGAGAGCGGTCGCCGACACCCTGCCTCTACCTTCACGGCGTCTCCGACCCCGGCAACGTCGGCACGATCATCCGCAGCGCCGATGCGTTGATCGGCGCCGCGGTCGTTCTGGGACCCGAATGCGCCGATCCCTACTCGCCAAAGGCGGTGAGGGCGAGCATGGGCTCGGTTTTCGCCCAGCCGCCGACTCGAGCTGGCCTCGAGGCCACCGCGGAGCCGCGGGCGGCGCTGGTTGCCCACGGCGGCACGGGGTTGGATGCTCTCGTGGGCGCCGCGACGATCTGCCTCGGGGCGGAGCGCGAGGGGCTGCCGGGCGAGGTGATCGCCCAATGCGAGGCCGAGGTGACGATCCAGCTCCGCGACGGGGCCGAGTCGCTCAACGTCGCCGCCGCGGCGGCGATCGCCTGTCAGCGGATATCGTCGCCTCCTATGCAGGAGGAGCGGCCCGATGCTTGAGCGGATCGAGGAGATCAGGGCCGAAGCCGGCGCGGCGATCGAAGCCGCCGGATCGAGCGCCGAGTTGGAGGAGCTGCGGGTCCGCCACCTCGGCCGCAAAGCCGAGCTGACGACGATCCTGCGGGGCATCGCCGAGTTGCCGGCGGAGGAACGCGGAACGGTCGGCGGTGCCGCCAACAAGGTGCGCAAGGAGCTGGAGGCGCTGCTGGAGGCGTGCGCGGCGAGACTCGACGCTTCAGAGCTCGACGCGAAGCTCCTCGCCGACCGCGTCGACGTCACCCTGCCCGGGGCGCCGCCGCGGCCGCTAGGCCATTCTCACCTGATCGCCCGCACGACGCGGCAGATCGAGGACGTCATGGTCGGCCTCGGCTACACGGTCGCCGAAGGTCCGGAGATCGAGCACGACTACTACAACTTCACGGCTCTGAACCACCCCGAGGGGCACCCTGCGCGGATGCTTCAAGACACCTTTTACGTGCAGTCGCATCCCGACGTGCTGCTGCGCACCCACACCTCGCCGATGCAGATCCGCGCGATGGAGACGCAGCCGCCGCCGATCTTCGTGATCGTCCCCGGCAAGGTCTATCGGCGCGACTCCGACGCCACCCACAGCCCGATGTTCCACCAGATCGAGGGCCTGGCGATCGCCGAGGGGATCACCCTCGCCGACCTTCAGGGGACGCTGCTGGAGCTCTGCCGGGCGATCTTCGGGCCCGACCGCGAGCTGCGGTTGCGCCCTCACTTCTTCCCCTTCACCGAGCCCAGCGTCGAGGTCGACGTCTCCTGCTTCCAGTGCGGCGGCACCGGCAGCCTCGCCGACGGCGAGCGCTGCAACCTCTGCAAGGGCCAGGGTTGGATCGAGATCCTCGGCGCCGGCATGGTTGATCCCAACGTGCTCGGCTTCGTTTCCGACCACGGCTACGACCCCGAGCGGGTCCAGGGCTTTGCCTTCGGCCTCGGGGTCGAGCGGGTGGCGATGCTGCGCCACGGCGTTCCCGATCTGCGTCGCTTCTTCGACAACGACGTGCGGATGCTGGAGCAGTTCTCGTGAAGGTGCCCTACAGCTGGCTACGCGAGTACTGCGATCCCGGTCTCGCCCCCGAGGCGCTCGCCGACCGCCTGGTGATGACCGGGACCGAGGTCGAGCGGGTCGACGTCGCCGGCCCGCCGAGCGCCGACAACTTCGTCGTCGGCAAGGTGCTGGCGGCCGAGCAGCATCCCGACGCCGACCGGCTGCGGGTCTGCAGGGTCGACGACGGCGAGGGCGAGCGGACGATCGTCTGCGGCGCCCCCAATGTCGCCGCCGGCCAGACCGTCGCCGTCGCCCTGCCCGGGGCGCGGATGCCGGGCGGCGAGAAGCTGCGCAAGGCGAAGCTGCGCGGGGTCGCCTCGGAAGGCATGATCCTCGCCGCCGACGAGCTCGAGGTGGGCGAGGACCACGACGGGATCCTCGTCCTCGACGACGGCCTCGCGGCCGGCACGCCGCTGGCCGAGGTGCTGCCGCTGGCCGAGCCGGTGCTCGAGATCGAGGTGACTCCGAACCGGGTCGACTGCTTCGGCGTCCACGGCGTCGCCCGCGAGGTCCACGCGATCAGCGGGGCGCCGCTGGCGCCGGATCCGTGGGCGGTCGAGGTCCCGGCCGAGGGGGAAGGGACGGTCGAGGACTACGCGTCGGTCGCGGTCGACGTCCCCGAGCTCTGCCCGCGCTTCACCGCCCGCGTCTTCACCGACGTGCAGGTCGGTCCCTCGCCGCAGTGGTTGCAGGCGCGGCTCTCGGCGGCGGGACAGCGGCCGATCAACAACGTCGTCGACATCACCAACTACGTGATGCTGGCGACCGCGCAGCCGCTGCACGCCTTCGACCTCGACAAGGTCCCGAACGGGGCGCTCTACGTCCGCACCGCGGCGGCGGGGGAGAAGATGACCACCCTCGACGACGTCGAGCGGGAGCTCGACCCGGAGACCGTGTTGGTCTGCGACCGCGAGGGTCCGACCGGGATCGCCGGAATCATGGGCGGCCAGGTCTCCGAGGTCTCCGCGAAGACGACTCGGGTGCTGCTCGAGGTGGCGAACTGGAACGGGACCAACATCCTCCGCACCTCGCGCCTGCTCGGCCTGCGCTCGGAGGCCTCCTCGCGCTTCGAGAAGCAGCTGCACCCGGAGCTCTGCCTGCGCGCCCAGGCGCTCGCCTCGCAGCTGATGGTCGACCTCTGCGGCGCCAAGCTGGTGCCCGGGACGATCGACGTCGCGGTCGAGATCCCGACGCCGCGGCAACTGACCCTGCGCGCCGCCCGGGTCGAGGGATTGCTGGGGATGACGATCGCCCAGGCCGAGCAGACGACCTACCTGCAGCGGCTCGGTTTCGGCGTCGAGGCCGACGGCGAGGACCTCACGGTCACGGTCCCGCCCGACCGCCACTACGACGTCACCCGCGAGGTCGACCTGATCGAGGAGGTCGCCCGCGTGCACGGGATCGACGAGCATCTGCCGACGACGCTGCCGGCGGTCGCCGGCCGGGTCGGCGGCCTCAGTCGCGAGCAGCGCCTGCGCCGGCGCGCTGAGGACGGCCTGCGTGACCTCGGCTTCGACCAGGTCGTCGGCTGGAGCTTCACCGACCCCGGCGAGCCCGAACGCCTGCGGATCCCGGCTGGCGATCCTCGCGCCAACCCGGTTCGCCTCTCCAACCCGCTTTCCGAAGAGCAGTCTGCGATGCGGACCATCGTCCTGGGCTCGCTGCTCGACATCGCCGCGCGCAACGTCGCCCGCGGCGTCAACCGACTGGCCCTGTTCGAGGCGGGCGCCGTCTACCTGGCGGGCGACCCGCCGGGCGGTGAGGTCGGCGCGCTCGCCGGCAACTTCCGCGGCGACCGGGCGGCGGCGGTGACCGAGCCGCACCGCTACGCGGCACTCTCGATCGGTCCGCCGGCGCCGCGCTCCTGGCGCGACGGCGGAGAGGCGAGCGATTTCTTCGTCCTCAAGGGCGTGCTCGAGGGGTTCGCCGCTCAGCTCGGGGTCGGGTTGGAACTGGTCCCCGGCGAGGAGCCCTTTCTGCATCCCGGCAAGGCCGCGACGGTCTTGATCGGCGGCGCCGCGGCGGGTTGGCTCGGCGAGGTGCATCCGCTGGTCTGCCGGGAGTGGGACCTGGATTTCATCGTCGCCTTCGAAATCGACGCGGCGCCGCTTCTGGCGCACGCGACGGCGGGCATCGAGACCTTCGAGGAGATCGCCGAGTTCCCGCCCGTGCTGCAGGACATCTCGGTGGTGGTGCCCAGCGAGGTTCCGTTCGCGGAGGTCGAGGCGGCGGTCCTGCGCGGTGGCGGCGAGCTGCTGCGATCGACCCGTCTGATCGACTCCTACGCCGGCGAGCAGATCGGTGCGGGGAACGTGAGTTTGACCCTGACGCTCGAGTTCCGGGCGCCGGACCGTACGCTCGCCGAGGACGAGGTCGCCGGCCTGCGCGAGACGATCAAGCTGAGCCTGGAAAAGATCGGAGGGACCCTGCGTGAATGACCTCGCCGCACAACCGCTCAGCGGCGATCCCGCCGCGCGCGTCCTCGTCGCCGGCGCCAACGGCTTCACCGGCGCCCTCGCGGCGAAGATCGTCTGGGAGCACCCGCGGCTGCAACTGGTCGCCGCGACCTCGCGCAGCGACGCCGGCAAGCGGATCGATCAGATCTACCCGCGCTACCGGGTGCCGGTCGAGTTAACCGAGCTCGACCTCGACGACCTGGAGGGGATCGACGCGGCGATCGTCGCCTACCCGCACGGCGCGGCGGCGCCGACGGTGGCGGCGCTGCGGGCCGCTGGCGTCCTCGTCGTCGACCTCTCGGCCGACTTCCGTCTGCGCGACCTCGCCACCTACGAGCGCTGGTACGGCGAGCACGGCGCTCCCGCTCTGTTCGGCACCGGCGTCTACGGGCTGACCGAGATGTACCGCGAGGAGCTGCGCGAGGCGACCCTGGTCGCGACCCCCGGTTGCTACCCGACGGCGAGCGTGCTGGGGCTGGCGCCGTTAGCCGAAAAGGGGCTGATCACCGACGTCAGCGTCGCCGCCATGCAGGGCACCTCCGGCTACGGGCGCAGCAGCGACGACCTCGTTCATTTCAGCGCGATGACCGAGAACGCCTTTCCCTACAAGACCGAGGGCCACCGCCACCGGCCGGAGATCGAACAGGAGCTGCTGGCGCTGGGCAGCCCCGCGACCGTCGCCTTCGTCCCGCACCTGCTGCCGCTCGACCAGGGCGAGCTGGCGACCTGCTTCGTGACCCTTGCCGAACCGACCTCCGCAGCGGCGGTCGACACGCTCTATCGCGAGCGCTACGCCGAGGAGCCCTTCGTCCACGTGCTCGACGGCCCGCCGAACCTGCGGGCCCTGCGCGACACCAACCAGTGCCACATCCACGTCACCGTCGAGGAGCACGGCAAGGTGATGGCCTTCTCGGCGATCGACAACATCTGGAAGGGCGCTTCGAGCCAGGGCGTGCAGAACCTCAACTTGATGTTGGGGCTCGACGAGACGGAGGGGCTGCTGTGACGCCAGGCGCGGAGACGAAGCGGGGCACCCAGGCTGGTTTTTTCAGGTCCCGTTGGGTCGAGGCGCCGGCAGGCGTCGAGGAGCTCGACCCCGCGCAGCTCGCACCCGGGTTCCGCGCCGGCGGCGCCCACTGCGGCCTCAAGAAGGGCGGCGGCACCGACGTCGGCCTGCTCGTCTGCGACGCGGAAGGCGTCAGCTCGGCGATGGTGCTGACCCGCAACGCCTCGGCCGCGGCGCCGATCCGCGTCTGCCGCGAGGTGACGGACCTCGCCCACGTCCGCGCCGCGGTCGTCAACTCCGGCAACGCCAACGCGGAGACGGGTCAGAAGGGCTACGACGACGCGCTCGACATGTGCGGTCGGGCCGCCGATGCGCTCGGTCTCGACGCCGTCGCCGTCGCCGTCGCCGAGACCGGGACGATCGGCGTGCCGCTGCCGATCGGCGCCGTCCTGCTCGGCATCGAGGAGGCGGCAGAGGGTCTTTCCACCGAGGGCGGCACCGCTTTCTCGGAAGCGATCACCACCACCGACCGCTGGCCCAAGGCCTGCACTCTGCGCGCCGGCGGCGTGACGATCTCGGCCCAGGCGAAGGGAGCGGGGATGATCGAGCCGAACATGGCGACGATGCTCTGCTTCGTCCAGACCGACGCCGTCGTCGACGATCCGGCTGCGCTCCTGCAGGCCGCGACCGACGCCTCCTTCAACCGGATCACCGTCGACGGCCAGATGAGCACCAACGACTGCGTCCTTCTGCAGGCGACCGGGACCAGCGGCCAGCCGCTCCCCGCCGGCCTGCTGGAGGCGGTGCTGACCCAGCTGGCGATCGAGATCGTCCGCGACGGCGAGGGTGCCGTCCGGGTCGCGAGGATCACCGTTAGCGAGGCCGCCTCGGCGGCTGAGGCCGAGCGGGTCGCGCGGGCGATCGCCAACTCACCGCTGGTGAAGACGGCGCTGTTCGGGCGCGATCCGAACTGGGGCCGGATCGCCCAGGCCGCCGGGGCGGCGCTGGCCGGCGAGGACCTGGAGGAGATCGGCGCCGACTCGATCGACGCCGCCGAGCTGGGGGCCGAGATCGAGGAGGCGGAGATCGGCCTGCGGCTGGGGCGCGGCGAGCACGCCGCCCACGTCTGGTTCTCCGACCTCGGCTACGAGTACGTGCGGATCAACGCGGAGTACACGACCTGATGAGGAGCGGCAGATGACCGAGCAGGCACCGCAGTCGAGGGCGGCCGGAGCCAGCGTCGAGACGCTGCTCGAGGCGCTGCCCTACATCCGCGAGTTCCACGGCCGCACGGTGGTGATCAAGTACGGCGGTGCGGCGATGATCGACAAGACGCTGCGCGACGAATTCGCCACCGACGTCGTCCTGCTCAAGTACGTCGGCCTCAACCCGGTGATCGTCCACGGCGGCGGTCCCGAGATCAGCCACTACATGGAGCGGATGGGGCTGGAGATCAAGTTCCACGACGGCCTGCGGGTCTCCGACGCCGAGACCGTCGAGGTGGCGAAGATGGTTCTGGTCGGCAAGGTGAACTCGGAAATCGTGCAGCGGCTGAATCGCCGCGGCCAGCCCGCGGTCGGGCTTGCCGGCGAGGACGGTTCGCTGTTCGAGGTGGCGCCGGTCGCCAACGCCGACGAGGTCGGCTTCGTCGGCTCCGTGCAGCGGGTCGACGTCGACGTCCTCAACCACATCGCCGCCGACTACATCCCGGTGATCGCCTCCTCGGCCTCCGACCGCGACGGCCAGCCCTACAACGTCAACGCCGACGAGGCGGCCGGCAAGGTGGCCGCCGCGCTCGGCGCCCACAAGGCGATCTTCCTCACCGACGTCGAGGGTTGGCGCGCCGACGCGGACGACGAGGGCACGCTGATCTCACGGGCGACGATCTCCGAGGTCGAAGCGGCGCTGGAGGCGATCGGCGGCGGCATGCGGCCGAAGCTGCAGGCCTGCGTCGACGCGATCCGCGGCGGCACTCAGTCGGCTGCCATCATCGACGGCCGCGTCCCTCACAGCTTGCTGCTGGAGCTCTTCACGGACGCCGGCATCGGCACCATGGTGACGCCGTGAGGATCGTGCCGTGACTTTGGGCTTGGAGGAGACGCGGGCGCTGGAGGAGCGCTACCTGATGCGCACCTACAAGCGCGGTCCCGTCGACTTCGTGCGCGGTGAAGGGGCGCTGCTCTGGGACGCCGAGGGCAACGAGTACCTCGACTTCCTGACCGGGATCTCGGTCTGCTCGATCGGCCACTGCCACCCGGCCGTGGTCGCCGCGGTCAAGGACCAGACCGAGCGGCTGATGCACGTCTCCAACCTCTTCTACACCGAGCCGATGGCGCGGCTCGCGCAGCGGCTCTCGGAGTCGAGCCTGGGCGGCCGCGTCTTCTTCGCCAACTCCGGCACCGAGGCCAACGAGTGCGCGATCAAGATCGCCCGTAAGCATGCCCACGGCCGCGGCATCTCCGAGCCGGAGATCGTCAGCTTCGAAGGCGAGTTCCACGGCCGCACCTACGGCTCGCTCGCGGCGACGCCGGGGCTGGCGCGCGACGAAGCCCTGGGACCGATGCTGCCCGGCTTCCGCTCGGTCCCCCGCAACGACGCCGCCGCTTTGCGCGACGCCGTCGGCGAGCGCACCGCGGCGGTCCTGATCGAGCCGATCCAGGGCGAGGCAGGGGTGATCCCGACCAGCGAGGAGGCGTTGCTGGCCGCTCGTCAGGCCTGTGACGAGGCCGGCGCCCTGCTGATCCTCGACGAGATCCAGACCGGGGTGGGGCGGACCGGCTCGCTCTGGGCATACCAGCAGTCGCCGATCCGGCCCGACGTGATCACCAGCGCCAAGGCGCTGGGCGGCGGCGTCCCGATTGGAGCCTGCATAACCGCCCCGATCGCCGCCGACGTGCTCGAGCCGGGCGACCACGGTTCGACCTTCGCCGGCGGCCCGATTGCGACTGCGGCGGCGCTGGCTGTGCTCGACGTGGTCGACGACCCGGTGCTCCTGCGCCGCGTCCGCGAGCTCGGCACGGAGTTGCGCAACGGCCTGGAGGCCCTCGACGGCGTTCGCGAGACCCGCGGGCGCGGCCTGATGGTGGGCGTCGGCCTCGAGGACGGAATCGACGCAGGCGCACTCGGCGCGGAGCTCTTGAAGCGCGGCCTGGTCGTCAACGTCCCCGCTCCCGAGACCCTGCGGCTGCTGCCGCCGCTGGTGGTCGATTCGGCGCAGATCGAGCGGGCGCTGGGCCTGATCGGCGCAGCGCTTTAAGGTGTCGCGGACGTGAAGCGAAGCAAGGACCGCCAGAACGAGCCAAAGCCGCCCCAGGTGGGCAGCGCTCTCGTCGACGACGCCGCCCAGCGCCTGGCGACGATCGTCGCGGCCGCCGAGCGCGCCGCCGAACAGGTCATCGACGACGCCGAAGCGAAGGCACGCCGGATCCTTGGCGACGCCGAAGCCGAGGCGGAGAGGATTCGCGGCGAGGTGCTCGAGGTGGTGAGCCGCGCCGCGCATGAGCTCGGGGGTGATCCAGTGGAGCCAACGACGCCCAGCCGTGGCTCGCACCTGAGCGCGGTTCCGGTCGTCGAGCCCGAGCAGCCGCCGGCCCCGGGGGCCGTCGAGCCCGCGGCGGTCGAGGATCCTGGCCCGGCTCCCGGCAGCGCCGCCGGCGCCCGCCTGCTGGCGACTCAGATGGCGGTCTCGGGCAGCAGCCGAGAGGAGATCGAGGCGCGGCTGCGAAGCGGTTTCGAGATCGAGGACACGGCGGCGATCCTCGACGCGATCCTCGGGCCAGAGGAGTAGTGGCAGATGCACGAGGACCCGACGCGGATGATGCGAACGCCCGACGACGAGCCGGGTGGAGGGCGCCCGCACGGCAACATGCGGCTGCTGATCGCCTGTCTGATCGCCGTCATCGTCGGCCTCGTGATCGCGGTTGTGGTGATCGCCGGTAACGACGGCGGCAGCGGGTCCACGGAATCGATCGGCAGCGAAACCTCGACCACCGAAACCACCGAGACGACTTCGACCGAGCCGACCACCAGCGAAGAACCGACGACCGAAAAAGAAGAACCGAAAGAAGAAGTCGAAGAAGAGGAACCGGCGCCCGAAGAAGAAGGCGGCGAAGGCGGCGTCTCGCCCGAAGAAGAAGCCGGGGGCGGCGGCATCGAAGCTCCCTGAGCGGGTCGCTGGGTAGGCTTGCGCTCCCCTTGAGTGCCCAGTCCCAACAGCCAGCTCCGACCGCCAGCTACGAGGCGGACCCCGCGCAGGTCGATCGCGTCCTCCTGCTCTACTCGGGCGGACTCGACACCAGCGTGATGCTGAAGTGGATCCAGGACTCCTACGAGGCCGAAGTCGTCTGTCTCACCGTCAACCTCGGTCAGCCCGGCGAGGACTACAAGGTGATCGAAGACAAGGCCCTGGCGCTGGGTGCCGCCGAGTGCCACGTGGTCGACGCTCGCGAGCGCTTTGCCGCGGAGTTCCTGGCGCCGGCGATCCGCGCCAATGCCGTCTACGGCAACGGCTACCCGTTGTTCACCGCCTTGGGCCGGCCGCTGATCGCCCAGCTCGCGGTCGAGTACGCCCGCAAGACCAACTGCGACACGATCGCCCACGGCTGCACCGGCAAGGGCAACGACCAGGTGCGGATCGAGGCCACGGTGGCGACGCTGGCCCCGGAGCTGCGGACGATCGCCCCGGTGCGCTCCTGGCAGATGGGCCGCGACGAGGAGATCGCCTACGCCCGCGAGCACGGGATCCCGGTCAAGGGCGGGACCGAGGCCGCGCCGTACTCGATCGACGACAACCTCTGGGGGCGCTCTTCGGAGGGCCGCTGGATCGAGGACCTCGGCCACGCTCCCGAGGACGACGTCTTCCAGCTGGTGACGCGGCCCGAGCTGGCGCCCGACGAAGCCGAGGTGGTCACGGTCGGCTTCGAGGGCGGCCTGCCGGTTTCCCTCAACGGCGAGCGGCTGGGGCTGGTCGACCTGCTCGAAGAGGCCGCCGCGATCGGTTGCCGCCACGGGGTCGGGATCGTCGACCACATCGAGGACCGGATCGTCGGCCTCAAGGTGCGCGACATCTACGAGGTGCCGGCGGCGGCGATCGTCCTCACCGCCCACGAGGAGTTGGAGCGGCTGGTCGGGACGATCCACCAGAACCAGTTCAAGCCCGGCCTCGACCGGAAGTGGGGCTACCTCGTTTACGCGGGATTGTGGTGGGAGCCGCTGCGCAGCGACCTCGACGCCTACATGGAGGCGGTCAACGCCCAGGTCAGCGGGGAGATCGGGCTGCGCCTCTACAAAGGCAGCGCCCGCGTCGTCACCCGCTCTTCGCCCAACGCCGTCTACGACGCCGACCTGGCCGGCTTCTCGGAGTCGGGCGGCCTCTTCTCGCAGACCGCCTCGCCGGGGTTCATCGAGCTCTGGTCGCTGCAGTCGCGGATGGCGCACCGGATTCGAAACGAGCGCGGGGAGAAGGGGGAGGGCTGATGTACGACAAGCTCGGAAAGTTCGCCGTCGGCTTCGCCTACGGATATCTGCGCCGCCGCTACAAGCGCGAGATTCGGATTGGCGTCGGCGTTGTCGGCGCGGCGGTGGCGGTGGCGGCGTTCCTCGCCAGCCGCAACGTGCGCGAGGGCTGAGGGGCGGCGGCCCGGCCGCAAGTTCCATTGCGGCTTATCGTCAACGTGTTAGGGACCGCTAACAAACTCCGCTAGCCTCGGGCGCCGTCGTGGCGCCGCTTCAACTCAGCAGGGATCTTCTTGCGCTCGCGGCCGCCGCCGCGCTCTTCTTGGCGCTGCTGGTGGCCGTGCTGGCGCTGGCGTCGCCGGCCGGAGCCGCCGACGGGGAGGCGCTCGAAGGCAAGCTGGCGAGTGCCCGGGAGGAGGCAGGCTCCCTTGCCGCGGAGCTGCAGCAGGGCCGCGCGCGGCTCTCCAGCGCCGAAGGCGAAGCTGCCGATGCGCAAGCGCGCGAGACGGAGCTTTCCGGGCTGCTCGCCGAAGGTCGGCAGCGGACGGCCGAGCTGAGCCGCGAGGTCGACCTCACCCGCGCCCGCCTCGCCGCCGAGAAAGCGCGGCTGCACCGCGCCCGCGCTGCACTCGCCGCCCGCCTGGTGGCGATCTACGAAAGCGGCACTCCGGATGCCGCCAGCATCATCTTCGGCTCCGGCGATTACGAGGAACTCGTCACCCGTAGCCACTACTACAGCCTGATCGCCGAGTCCGACGGCGACCTGGCCGACCGCGTCGCCGCGGTCCGCGACGCGGTCCGGGCCGAGGTCGATGAAGTCGTCGCCCTGCAGGAGGAAGCGGTCGAACACGAAGAAGAGCTGGCGGCGGCCGAGGCTGAAATCGGCGCGGTCCACGCGGCGGCAGAGGCTGCGGCCGCCGAACTGCAGTCGCTCAGCGCCGGGCGCGAAGCCTCGCTCTCGAACCTGCGCGAGAGCATCGACGGTTGGGTCGAAGAGATCGAGGAAGCGCACGCCACCGAAGCCGAAGCGGAAGCCGAGGTCGGTCGCTGGCTCGGCGGGCCGTATTCGATTCCGACCTACATCGTGATGTGCGAGTCGGGGGGCGACTACGGTGCCGTCAATCCCTCCAGCGGCGCCGGCGGCGCCTACCAGATCCTGCCCTCGACCTGGGATCTCTACGACGGCCAGGGCGAACCGCAGAACGCGCCGAAGGCCGAACAGGACCGGATCGCCGCCGAAATCTGGGCCGACTCCGGCGGCTCGGCCTGGGTCTGCGCGTAAGGCGTATCACTCACGTCCCGCTACCTCTCTAATGCTGCGCACCACAGCAGACAAAACGTCTCCCAGGGGTGTCTACCATGGAGACCGTGCGACAGAGCTGGACCGACGACCGCTTGGACGACCTGCAGGGCGAGATGCGCCGCGGCTTCGACCGGGGTCGATGCCGACTTGAGGGAGCTGCGCTCAGAAGTAAATTCGCGTATCGACGCGATGCAGCGGACTCTCGTCGTCGGGTTCGCCGGCATCGGCGCCGGCGTTCTCGCTTCGACCGCGGCGGCCGTGCTCGCCGCGGTCCTCGGCTGACTCAGCGCGTTTCGGCGATCCGGGCTTCGATGTAGCGGCGCTCGACCGGGTTCGCGCTCAGCTCCAGCGAGCGCTGGTAGGCGGCGGCGGCCTCGGGGTTACGGCCGAGCCTGCGCAGCAGGTCGGCGCGGGCGGCGTGCAGCGGTTGGTAGTCGTCGATCCCCTCGATTTCCGCGATCAGCTCCAGTCCGCGCTCGGGGCCCTCGCTCATCGCCACCGCGGCGGCGCGGTTCAAGGCCACGACCGGGCTCGGGGAGACCTTTTCGAGCCAGCCGTAGAGGCGCACGATCCGCTCCCAGTCGGTGTCCTCGGGGCGCTTCGCGGCGGCATGGGCGGCGGCGATCCGCGCTTGCACGACGTAAGGCCCAATCGGGCCGTTCGCGGCCGCTTCCTCGGATAGCGTCAGCCCCTCGGCGATCCGCTCGCCGTCCCAGTCCGCGCGGTCCTGGTCTTCGAGCGACACCGCTTCGCCGCGCTCGTCGGTCCGCGAGTCCCGCCGCGCGTCGTTGAGGAGCATCAGCGCCAGCAGTCCGCGCGCTTCCGCCTCGCTCGGGAGCAACGCCGCCAGCAAGCGCGTCAGCCGGATCGCCTCGGCGCAGAGCTCGGCCCGCACCAGGTTCTCGGCGCTGGAGGCGAGATAGCCCTCGTTGAAGACCAGGTAGAGCGTTGCCAGCACGCCTCGCAGGCGCTCGGGCAGCTGCTCGGCGTCGGGCACTTGGTAGGGGATCCCGGCCTTGGCGATCTTCGCCTTCGCCCGCACCAGCCGCTGCGCCATCGTGCTCTCGCCGACCAGGTAGGCGCGGGCGATCTCCGCCGTCGAGAGCCCGCCCAGGGTCTTCAGGGTGAGCGCCACCCGCGCCTCGATCGCCAGCGCCGGATGGCAGCAGGTGAAGATCAAGCGCAGGCGGTCGTCCTCGATCTCGCCCCTGGCAGCGACGACGTCGGCCGGCTGCTCCGCCGGGGGCCGCAGCTCCTCCAGGCGCTCGAGGATCGCGGCCTTGTCGCGCAGGTTCCGTTCGCGGCGCACGCGGTCGATCGCCTTGTTGCGGGCGACCTGGGTGATCCAGGCGCCCGGGTTCGTCGGCACCCCGTCGCGCGGCCAGCGCTCCAGGGCCGCGACGAAGGCTTCCTGGACCGCCTCTTCGGCGGCGTCGAAGTTCCGCAGCACGCGAATCAGCGTCGCCACCGCCCGTCCCGACTCCTGTCGGAAGGTGCGGTCGACGACGCTGTCGCGATCGGAAGGCGCCAAAGGGCCCGCCGGCCTCGGCTCAGGCGTCTTGGCCAGAGCCGCGCCTGATCAGCTCGGCGCCGTCCACCTCTTCGCCACCGGTGCCGATCAACGGCCGCACTTCCAGCGATGCGCCCTGCAGCGGGGTCTTTTTCGCCCACGCGAGCGCCTCGTCGAGGTTGCCGGCTTCGATGATCCAGAAGCCCATCAGCTGCTCCTTGGTCTCGATGAACGGCCCGTCGGTGACGGTGACGTCGCCCTCGAGCGGGAAGTGGACGACGGTGGCGGCGTCCCGGGGCTCCAGGCCGCCCCCGGTGACCCACGCGCCCGCGTCTTTGAGCTCCTTGTTGAAGGCTTCCATTTCGTCGATCGTCGCCTGCGCGTCCTCCGGCCTGATCTCCTCCCAGTTCACTTCCTCGCCCATCAGCAGCAGCATGTAATGCATGGGGATTCCTCCTAGTTCGTGGCGGCTCCAAACGCCGCCTTCACACTAACGTCGAACGAGGGAAGCCCAGATCGACAGGTCCCGGGAATTTCTTGGATTTGGCTTCGTGGCGGGGGGAGGGATGCCGGTAGGGGTTCCGCCTAGTCTTTTCGAGAATCGCCGGCGGCCTTCCGATGAAGGCGCGCCGACGAAAAGCCACAAGACGCTTCACCCCTACCGGCATCCCTCCTTCTGCGGCTTCGAGTCCATGCCAATAGCTCGCCGGTAGAGCGGGGCGCTGTGCGTAGCTCGATGGCGCTGGAGCTGATGCGCTCCGGGCGGTCGCGACAAGCCGGTCGGATCCCACGCCTTTTTGCCTAGAGCAGCTTCACCTCGGGCGGTTGCGGAGCGTCCAAAGTCGTTTGAGATCAGTGCGGGTTTTGCGGCAAAGTGCCCGGGCTCCGTCGGGCTCGATTGCCATGATCGTCGGACCTCGTGAGCAACCCTGCCGTCCACCTCCATGCCCACAGCGAGTACTCGCTCTTGGACGGCGCCTGCAAGATCGACGCGATGGCAGCGCGGGCGGCAGAGCTTGGCCAGCCGGCGCTTGGCCTCACCGATCACGGGGTCATGAACGGGGCGGTCGACCTCTACAAGGCCTGCAAGAAGCACGGGATCAAACCGATCGTCGGGCTCGAGGCCTACCTGGTCGACGATCGCCGCACGATCAAAGAACAGACCAGGTACGAGCGCAACCACCTGACCCTGCTGGCCGAAAGCGACCAGGGGTTCGCCAACCTCGTCAAATTGACCTCGGCCGGTTTCCTCGAGGGGTTCTCGCGCGGCAAGGCGAACGTCGACATGGAGCTGCTGGCCGCCCACGCCGAGGGTGTGATCGTGCTCACCGGCTGCCTGCAGTCGCGCTTCTGTCGCCGTTTGATCGAAGAGCGCGCCGACGATGCCCGCGCCCACCTCGACGACCTGATCCAGGCCTTCGGCGCCGATCAGGTCTACTTCGAGGTCCAGAAGAACGGAATCGACGACCAGGACCGGGCCAACGAGGGGATCGCCCGCTTCGCCCGCGAGCTCGGCCGGCCCCTGGTCGCCACCGCCGACGTCCACTACCTGCGGCGCGAGGACTTCGACAACCACGCGGCGCTGCTCTGCGTGCAGACGAAATCGACCCTGGAAGCGCCGAAGATGAGCTTCGACACGAACGAGTTCTACATCAAGAGCTCGGAGGAAATGCACGAGTCCTTCGCCGAGTGGCCGGATGCGGTGCCGACCTCGTTGGAGATCGCCGAGCGCTGCTCGCTCGACATCGAGCTGGGCAGCTTGCTGCTGCCGCGCTACCCGACCGAGAACGACGAGGAGCCGGAGGCGATGCTGCGCCGGATCGCCGGCGAGGGCCTGCGCGCCCGCTACGGCGACCCGCCTCCGGCCGAGGCGGTCGAACGGCTGGAGTTCGAGCTCGGGGTGATCGAGGAGATGGGCTTCTCCTCCTACTTCCTGATCGTTTGGGACTTCGTCCGCTACGCCAAGGAAAACGGTGTCGCGGTCGGCCCCGGCCGCGGTTCCGCAGCCGGCTCGATTGCCTCCTACGTGCTCAAGATCACCGACCTCGACCCCCTGTCCGAGGGCCTGATCTTCGAGCGCTTCCTCAACCCCGGCCGCAAATCGATGCCGGATATCGACATCGACTTTTCGGTCCGCGGCCGCGAGCGGATGATCCGCTACGTCGCCGACAAGTACGGCCGCGAATCGGTCGCCCAGATCATCACCTTCGGCAAGATGGCCCCGCGCGCCGCGACCCGCGACGCCGCCCGTGTGCTCGGCTACGACTACGCGACCGGCGACCGTCTCGCGAAGCAGATCCCGGAGCCGATCATGGGCCGCAGCCCCTCCTTCGCGGAATGTTTGAAGCCGGGACAGGAGCTGAAACGGACCTACGACGCCGAGCCCGACGCGAAAAAAGTCATCGACGTCGCCCAGGGCCTCGAGGGGATCATCCGCAACAACTCGATCCACGCCGCCGCCGTCGTCATCGCCGACCGACCGCTGCAGGAGATCGTGCCCCTGCAGCTGGCCGAGGACAAGACCGCTCCGGCAGCCGGCAACGGCAATGGGTCGGCCAAGCCCGAACGCCAGTACAAGATCGTCACCCAGTATTCGATGGGCCCGATCGAGGAGATCGGGCTGTTGAAGATGGATTTCCTCGGCCTCCGCAACCTCGACGTAATCGAGGACGCGATCGACATCATCCGCCGTTCGCGCGGCGAGGAGATCGACATGGAGCAAATCCCGATCGACGACGCCAAGACCTACGCGATGCTGGCCAAGGGCGACTCGACCGGCGTTTTCCAGTTCGAGTCCGAGGGCATGCGAGACGCCCTGCGCAAGGTCGGGCCGACCGAGTTCGCAGACCTGGTTGCGCTCGGCGCCCTCTATCGCCCCGGCGCGATGGCTTATATCCCCGCCTACGCGAAGGGGAAGAAGGACCCCTCGACGGTCCGCTACCCGGATCCGCGCCTGCGGGCGATCACCGAGGAGACCCACGGCTGCGTCATCTACCAGGAGCAGTTGATGGAGATCTCGCGCTCGATGGCGGGCTTTACCGGCGCCGAGGCGGACGATTTGCGCAAGGCGATCGGCAAGAAGAAGCGCGAGCTGATGGCGACGATGAAAGACAAATTCATGCAGGGGCTGGCGGAATCCAACACCGCCCCCAACGTCGCCAAGGACCTCTGGAAGCTGAACGAAGCCGCCGCTGACTACTCCTTCAACAAGTCCCACGCCGCCTGTTACGGGCTGATCTCCTACCGCACCGCCTACCTCAAGGCCAACTACCCGGCCGAGTACATGGCGGCGGTGATCTCCTCAGTGATGAACACCAAAGACAAGGTGCCGTTCTTCGTCAACCGCTGTGCGGAGATGGGGATCGACGTCCTGCCGCCTGACGTCAACTCCTCCGACCACAGCTTCGTCGTCTTCGAGAACAAGATTCGCTTCGGGCTCGACGCGGTCAAGAACGTCGGCCACTCGGCGGTCGAGGCGATCCTGCGTGCCCATGAGGACTCCGAGATCGTCTCGATCTGGGACTTCTGCGAGCGGGTCGACTCGCGTGCGGTGAACAAACGGGCGATCGAATGCCTGATCAAATGCGGCGCCCTCGATTCGACCGGGGCGACCCGCAAAGGCATGCTGGAGGCACTCCCGGCGGCGCAGTCGGCGGGCCAAAAGGCCCAGGAGGACGCGCAGATGGGCCAGGGCTCGATCTTCGACTTCGGCGACGAAGGCGGGGAAGGGCAGGCGCACTCCCAGGCCCATCATCGACCGCCGATCTCCGCCGTCGAGTTCGACCGGGCCGAGCTGCTGGCGATGGAGAAGGAGACGCTTGGCACCTATCTCTCCTCGCACCCGCTGGCCGAAGTCGGGCCGGCGCTGCGGGCCCGGGTCGACTGCAGCCTGGCCCAGCTTGCCGGCAAGCCCGACGGCGCTTGGGTGACCGTTGGCGGCATCGTCGTCGACTGCAAGAAAATCCGCACCAAGAGCGGTAGTCAGATGATGTTCGCGACGCTCGACGACGTCGAGGGACAGGTCGAGATGCTGGTCTTCAAGGCCGACGAGGCCGAGAGCGCCGCGGTGATCGCGCCGGACGCGATCGTCCTCGTCCGCGGTCGGCTCGACCACAAGGACCGTGGCGAGACCAAGCTGGTCGTCCAGGAGGCCCAGCGCTTCGAGCCCGACAGCGCGGAGATCGCCAGCGCCGCGAGCAAGGTCAGGGTGCTGCCGAGCGGCCCGTTCGAGCTGATGATCGACGTCGAAAAGCTCGGCGTGCCCGGCCTGATGGACGAGCTGAAGTCGCTGCTCGAGGACCACAAGGGCGAGGCTGACGTCCACCTCGTGATGCAGACCAGCGAAGGGCCGAAGAAACTGAGGATCGGCGACGAGTACCGGGTCGAACCCTCGACTGGGCTGCGCTACGAGATCGGTCAACTGCTGGGGCCGGACGCACTCGCCGCTTGAGCGGTGCAAACCGCTTGGTTCCGCGGTCTCGCATCCCTAGACTTCTCCCATGACCGCTACGCGCACCGAGGTTGGCGAGTGCCGCCAGTGCCGCTCCTTCTGCGACAAGATGGTCGAGCCGCGCGGTTGCGTCGAACTCGGATGCCGCTTCCTCTACAGCTACATGGACCGGCTCACGGGTCAGCAATACGTTGGCTGCATGCAGGAGGTCTTTGCCGCGGAGATCGACCTGCGGGCGGTGCTCGAGCCCGGTGGCTTCGGCGGCGTCAAGATGACCGGCGAGCCGCTGCCGCATTGCCAATTCTCGGTCGAGCGCGCATACGAGGGGTCGGGCGAATCCTACGGCTGCGTCAACCGCCGCTTCTTCGATTGCAGCGACGGCGGCTCGGAGGGGCTGCGCGCCTTCGATCTCCGCGACGTCTGAGTGGCGACGCGATATTCTCGACGACGACACGGTTTCGTGTAGTATGGCCGCATGTCGGACGCCGCTGCCGTTGCCGAGGTGAACGCTGACGAAGTGCTGACCGGGATGGCGGAGAGCGAGTCCGAGCGGTCCGGCCCCAGGTTCACGCTCGAGCTCAACCAGGATCAGAAGGACATCCGCGAGTGGGTGCACGGCTTCGCCGAGGGCGTCGTCCGACCCGCCGCCGCGGAGTGGGACGAGCGCGAGGAGACGCCCTGGCCGGTGATCCAGGAGGCCGCCGAGATCGGTCTCTACAGCTTCGAAGCAATGGGCCAGTTCTGGTCGGACGAGACCGGGCTGACGCTGCCGATCGCCAACGAGGAGCTCTTCTGGGGCGACGCCGGTATCGGCATGGCGATCATGGGCACCTCGCTCGCGGTGGCCGCAATCTTCGGGCAGGGAACCCCGGAGCAGATGGGGGAGTGGATCCCCCAGTGCTTTGGCACGCCGGACGACGTCAAGCTCGGGGCGTTCTGCGCCTCCGAGCCCGACGCCGGCTCGGATGTCTCGGCGATCCGCACGACCGCCAAGTACGACGAGGCCAAGGACGAATGGGTGATCAACGGCCAGAAGGCCTGGGCGACCAACGGCGGCATCGCCAACGTGCACGTCGTCATCGCCAGCGTGGACCGTGAGCTCGGCTCGCGTGGCCACGCCGCCTTCGTGATCCCACCCGGTACGCCGGGCTGCGAGCAGGGCGCCAAGGTCAAGAAGCACGGCCTCCGCGCCTCGCACACCTCCGACGTCCACCTCGACGACTGCCGCATCCCCGGCTCCTGCCTGCTGGGCGGCAAAGAGAAGCTCGACGAGCGCTTGGCGCGGGTCCGCGAAGGCAAGAAATCGAAATCGCAGGCGGCGATGCAGACCTTCGAGGCAAGCCGGCCGACGGTCGGCGCCCAGGCGCTCGGCATCGCTCGGGCCGCCTACGAGTACGCGCTCGAGTACGCCAAAGAGCGCGAACAGTTCGGCAAGAAGATCATCGAGAACCAGTCGATCGCCTTCACCCTTGCCGACATGAAGCTGGAGATCGACGCCGCCCGCCTGCTCGTCTGGCGCGCCGCCTGGATGGGCCGGACCGGCCAGACCTTCGAAAACGCCGAGGGCTCGATGTCGAAGCTGAAGGCCGGAGAGGTCGCCGTCTGGGCGACCGAGCGGGCGATCCAGATCCTCGGCGGCAACGGCTACACCCGTGAGTTCCCGGTCGAGCGGATGCACCGCGATTCGAAGATCTACACGATCTTCGAGGGCACCTCCGAGATCCAGCGGCTGGTCATCTCCCGCGCAATCTCGGGCGTCCACGTCAAATAAGACTTACGGCGGGAGAGCAAGGGCCGGCTGGGGGGCCGGTCCTTGTCGCCTACCTAGGAGGGGTTTGCGGGGCGAGAGCCCGGTAGGCCCCTGGGTGCGTGGCGAGTTATGCACCCACGTCCGTGCATAACTCGCCACGCACCGCTATCTCCGCCGCCGCTTGAGCCCTTCCTTGCGGAGCCTCATAGCGGCACTCACTTCCTGTTTCGAGGTGCCTTTCTTTTCCGGCCCAGGCGTCTCCAGGGTGGCCGGCAGGCCCTCGAATCGGGGCTCGGAGAGGAAGGCCGAGAGGCCGCGTTTGCCCATCTCGCCTTTGCCGATGTTGGCGTGGCGGTCGCGGCAGGAGCCGAGCGGGGCGGCGGCGTCGTTGACGTGGACGGCGCCGAGTCGGTCGATTCCGACCTTGGCGTCGGCTTCGTCGAGGACGGCGCCGAGGTGCGCCTCGTCGGTGATGTCATAGCCCTGGACGAAGAGGTGGCAGGAGTCGAGGCAGAGGCCGAGGCGCTCACCGCTGCCGGCGAGCTCGATCAGGTCCGCGGTCTGGTCGAAGTCCCTGGCCAGAAGGCCTTTGTGGCCCGCGGTTTGCTCGATCAGCAGCGGGCAGGTGTCGCTCTCCTCGAGCGCGGAGGCGATCACCTTCGCTGCCCGTTTCAGCGAAGGTACGAGGGGATCCGTTTTCTGCGAGCCCGGGTGGAGGACGACGCCCCTGGCGCCGATCCCGTCGCCGATCCGCAGCGCGTGGGTCAGCGAGTTCAGCGATTTCCTTCGCAGTTCTCTGTCTTTGGTCGCGCAGTTGATCAGGTAGACCGCGTGGATGATCACCGCGTCTACCGACTTCGATCCCTTCATCGCCTCCCGGAACTCCGCGAAGTCCGCCTCGCCATACCTGGTCGGTCGCCACATGCGCGGGCTCTGGTGGAAGATCTGGATCGATTCGCAGCCGCGTTCCTCACCGCGCTCGATCGCGTTCGCGAGCCCGCCGGCAGTCGATACGTGCGCCCCGATCAGCATCGCCCGGCATCCTAGGGACGCGCGGCTCCGGGCGGGATCGGCCCCTGGAAGCGGCTAGCTGTTCGGACTCCCGGTCACCTTCAGGTCGCCGGGCTCCCAGATCTCCTTGGTCCAGTGCTGCTGAACCTTCGGGCCCGCGAAGAACCCGACTACCTGCAGATCCTCCGCGCCGGTGTTGTGGAGGTCGTGGGCCTCGCCGACCGCGAGGACGACGACGTCGCCCGCCTCGATCGGCTGCTCGCCCGAGTCGCGGATCAGGATGCCGCTGCCGGCGAGGATGAATTGGGTCTCCTCGGCCGTGTCGGTGTGCCGGCCCAGTCGCTTGCCGGGCGGAATCGTGAAGGTAATCACCGTGGAGCGCTCGGCCCCGTTGCCGCCGTAGGCGAAGAAGCCGCCCCTCCACGCCGCGTCCTCGCTGGTGTTCGACGTCAGTTCCGCGTTCTCGACGTCGGCCAGGTTGATCGGGTCCATGTGAGCCATCTCCTTTGTCGTTTGGGGTCGATCCGCGGCCGACCCCGGGCGATCGTTCCAGGCAGCCGCCGGCTCGACAACCAGGCTCATACACTCGGCCACGTGACCGCTGCCCTCCGCCTCAGATTCGCCCCGTCGCCGACCGGCGCCCTGCACATCGGCGGCGCCAGGACGGCGCTCTACAACTGGCTGGCCGCCCGCCATGACGAAGGTGCGCTGGTGCTGCGGATCGAGGACACCGATCGCGAGCGCTCGACGCCCGAGAACGTCGAGCAGATCCTCGACGCGCTGCGCTGGCTCGAGCTCGACTGGGACGAGGGCCCGCTCTCGCAGGCCGACCGCGCACCCGCGCACGCCGAGGCGCTGGATCGGCTGCTGGACTCCGGCGCCGCCTACCGCGACTCCGCGACCGCCAAGGACGTCGAGGCGTGGAAGGCCGAGCACGGCGCCGGCAGCGGCTACCGCGGCACGCCCACCGATGAGCCCGGAGCGGCGATCCGGCTGCGCGTCCCCGACGCGGGGGAGACGGTGGTCGAGGACCTCCTGCGCGGCCCCGTCGCCTTTCCCAACCGCAGCTACGACGACTTCGTAATCGCCCGCGGCGACGGCAGCGTCCTCTACAACTTTGCTGTTGCCGTTGACGACGCCGAGATGGGGATCACCGAGGTGGTTCGCGGCGACGACCACCTTTCGAACACGCCCAAGCAGCTGCTCGTCCTGGAGGCGCTCGGGCATGTGCCGCCGCGCTACGCGCACCTGCCGCTGCTGCACGGTCCCGACGGCAAGAAGCTCTCCAAGCGTCACGGCGCCGCTTCGGTCCAGGAGCTGCGCGATGCCGGCTATCTGCCGGCGGCGGTTCGCAACTACCTGGCGCTGCTTGGTTGGGGCACCGACGACGACACGACCCTGATGTCCACCGCCGAGCTGGTCAGGCGCTTCCGGGTCGATGACGTCGGCAAGGCGGCCGCGATCTTCGACGAAAAGAAGCTGCGCTGGCTGAACGGCCGCTTCATGCGCGAGCTGCCGCTCGAGGAGTACACGGCCGCGGTCGCCCGTCACGTCGGCCGCGAGCCCGACCAGCTGCTGCGGGACGGTTGTGAGATCGCCCAGGAGAAAGCCCAGACCCTGGACGAGGTCTGGCCGCTGATCCGCTTCCTCTTCGAGCCGCCGGTCGACGACCCGAAGGCCTGGGCGAAGGTGATGAAAGAGGGCGCTGGGGAGCTACTGGAGGCCGCCGCTTCCGCGCTGGGGCCGGTCGACCCCTTCGAGCCGGCGGCGATCGAGGCCGCGCTGGCGCCGGTTCTGGAGCGCTTCGACCTCAAGCCCGGCAGGCTGTACCAGCCAATTCGGGTCGCGATCACCGGTAGCTCGATCTCTCCTGGCATCTTCGAGTCGCTCGCGGTTCTGGGGCGGGAGCGATCGTTGGAGCGGATCGAGGCGGCCGCAAAGCGCTTGAGCAGTACCTAGCTGGACGTTTGTTTTAGGCGGGGAGGCACCGCGGGCAAACGTTCGGCTAAACCAAACGTCTTCTCCTGCCGATGTTGTGCCCATGAGCGCAACGACCGCCCCCAAAGATGCAAAAAGCAGCAACGAAACCGAGAACGGCAAGGTCTCTGCCCGCGAGGCCGTCGAGAGCGGCAACGGCTCCCGGACGCCGGCGCCGGCGCCAGGCAGTCGCTTGGCCGAGGCCTTCGAGGCTGTAGAGCGGTTCCCCGTCTTGATCGAGTCGCGCGAGCGCGTAATCGCCGCGGCGACCGCCGAGACCGCCCGCGTCGGTGAGGTCGTCGAAGCCGTCGAGGCCGACGTCGCCCTCTCGATCTCGGTTCTCCGCATCGCCAACCGCAGCGGCATGGCCGGCGGTGGCGTCGGCAGCATTCCCGCCGCGGTCGAGGTGCTGAAGCCCTCCGGCGTGCTGGCGATCGCCGGCACCGCTCCCAGCTTCGATTTCTTCGAGTCCAACGGGGGTTGGGAGCTGAAGCCCGAGCGCTTCCGTGTCCACGCCCTCGCCACCCAGCGCGCCGCCGACCGGATCGGCCGCGTCGTCGGCTGGGCCGAACGCGACGAGCTCGCCGTGGCGGCGCTCCTGCACGACGTCGGCCGCCTGGTCATCTCCCGCTTGCACCCGGGCTACAAGGTCTACTTCGACGCGATCTCGCGCAGCCCCGAGCAGCGCCTGCGCGACGAACGGGAGCAGCTCGGCATCGACCACGCGCTGGTCGGCGGCGTCCTCGCCCGCCGCTGGAATCTGCCATCGCGGATCGCCGTCGCGATTGAGCGCCACCACGCCGACGACTCCGAAGGCCTCGCGGCCCTGGTCGCGACCGCCGACATGGTCGCCCACTACTCGCAGGGAGAGTCGGTCTCCCCCGAACGACTCCGCGCCAGCGCCGAGCGCTGCGGGCTCAGCCCCGACGGACTTCGCGATCTCCTCTACGAGCTGCCGATGTCGCGCCAGGAATCCCCCCGGATCACCGAGCCCTGCCCGCTCTCCGCGCGCGAGCTCGACGTCCTCCGCCACCTTTCCGAGGGCATGGTCTACAAGCAGATCGCCGGCGAGATGCAGCTCTCGGTCTCGACGATCCGGACCCACCTGCACAACGTCTACGGCAAGATCGGCGCCGTGGACAGGGCGCAGGCCGTGCTCACCGCTCGCGATCGTGGCTGGATCTAACGGCGCTCCGCGCCAACCGCTGCAAAGCGAGTGGCGCCGCCGCTCGCTGTTGAAGGTTCGCCGACCCGCCTGGTCGGGACACGGGAATGTGCGCCGCGATTCAGTCGATCAGCGACTCGCGCAGGGCGATCGCGACGGCATGGGTCCGGTTCCTCGCTCCTAGGCGGGCGAGGGTGTGCTTGGAGTGGGTCTTGACCGTCTCTTCGCTGAGGTCGAGTTCGCGGGCGGCGACGGTCGTCGACTCGCCGTTTGCGAGCAGCTGCAGGATCTGACGCTGGCGACCGGTCAGCTTGCCGCGGCTGCCTTTGGGCGGCACGTCGGGGTCGACGTAGCTCTCCTGGGCGGCAGCGGCAGCGACCGCCCGCAGCAGCGCGTCGGGCCCGGCTGTTCGGGATATGTAGCAACTGGCGCCCGCTTGCAGGGCGGCGCTGGCGTTGTGACGGTGGGGCCGATCGCCGTGGGCGACGATCCCCAGCCCCGGCGAGGATTGGTGCATGACCCGGATCGCTTCGTGGGCGCCGATCGTGGGGCCGGCGCCGTTGCTGTGGTGGCGCATGTCGATGATCGCCACGTCGAAGTCGCCGATGTCACGGATCAGGTCGAGGGCCTCTTCGCGAGATGAAGTCTCGTGCACCTCGAAGCGCTCCGCGAGCACTCCTCGAACTCCGAGCCGGACAAGCGGATGGTGATCGATCACCAGGCAGTTCGGGCGCTCGCTCAGGACGGGATCCGATCGTTTGTGGGCGGTCTGGGCACCGGTTGAGTCCCTGCGCCCCATCGATTCCGATCCTAGCCCAGCCGGGGACGGTGCGGTAGAAAGTCCTAGTGATCTCGATCACCTCCAAGTCGCGCTACGCGGTCGTTGCCCTCGCCGAGCTCGCCCGCTCCGGTGAGAGGCCGGTGCCGATCAAGGAGTTGGCCGAGCGCCGCGACATCCCCGAGCAGTTCCTCGAGCAGCTTTTCTCGACCCTGCGGCGGGCCGGGTTGCTGACCAGCCACCGCGGCATGCGCGGCGGCTACACGCTCTCGCGCCCGGCCGAAGAGATCACCGTGCTCGAGGTCGTCCAGGCCCTCGACGGCAAAGTCGGCCAGGAGGCCGACGAGGCCGGCGGCATCTGGGCCGAGGGCGTCGCCTCCCTGCGCAAGGTCTTCGGCCAGACGACGATCGCCGAAGTCGCCCGCCGCGAGGCCGAGGAGGCCGGCAGCGGGATGTACTTCATCTAGTCGCTATTTGCCAGGGTTGCGGTGTCGGAGGACCTCATAGCTCCGCCAGCTCTCTGGCCTCGGCATGCCCGCCGCTTCCATCTCAGGACGGATCTCGTCTGAGGCCTTCTCCATGCCCTCCGCGGTCTCCCAGTGGTTGACGACCATGATGCCGCCCTCGGTTTTCACCACCACGTTGGAGATGATGCCGTTCTGCTCCATGATTGGTCTGAGCAGGGACTCCGCTTTCTGGTCCTGCATGGAGAGCAGCTCGTCGGGATCGCCGGGGATCTCGAACATCGTGAGGATGGACATCGGGCTTCCTTTCGCCGAAGTGCCTGAAATCCGACACTAACCGCAGCTCGCCTCGGGGCGCAAGAGACCCGTTGACGCCTGGTTGGTCGGGTGCGAGGGTACGCAGCCAACGATCAAGGAGCACATATGCCGACCGTGTTCGTGTCTCACGAAGTGAAGGACAAAGATCACTGGCTTGCCGCAACCACCCGCGAGGAGTTCTTCACCCCGCTCGGGGTGACCAACATCCGGGAGTTCGTCGATCCGACGAATCCCGCTCGCGTCGGAGTCCTGATGGACGTGGCCGACATGGACGCGGTCATCGCCGCACTGGAGACGCCGGAGGCCGCCGCGGCCGAGGAGCGCGACGGCGTCCTCAAAGAGACGCTGGTGATCCTCGTCGAGGCATAGGTCTGAGCATCAAAAAAGGGCTGCCACGGAGGGCCGATCATTCATTGACATTTCCTGATTAGTCCCTACGATCGAACGGGAATATGTTGAAGAGGCTGGCCGCACTTCCCCTCTTGCTGCTCGTCGTGATGGGCACCGGCGCAGCGCTCGCCCCGGCCCCCGCCGCGGCCCGCTGCGCGGTCGTGGCCGAGCTCGGCATCGGCCTCTATGACGAGGCCACCTGCAACGTCGGCGGTGGTACGAAAGAGTTCAGCAAAGTCAAAAACAACGGTGGCAACCCCCTCGGCGGCGCCGTGGAATGTGCCGAAGTCGAAGAATTCGCAACCGAAACCGGCAAATACACCGAACAAAACTGCGCCAACCAAGTCGGTGAAAAGCGCTGGGTGAAAGTGATCAAGGCCAATCGGTTCGAATGGACGGTTGCCAACGCGGTGCTGATCGACAAAGGGATCAGCGAAGAAACGGTCACCCCGGCGGTCAAAGCGGGGACCGAATTCACCTTCGAAAGCAAAATCCTCGGCTCCGAATTCGTCTTGAAAGCGAAAAAACTCAACGGCGAAAGCACGAAGATCGTCGCAGGCGGCACCGGCTCCGGGGTCTTCTCCTTCTCCGAATTGAGCGTCAGCAAACCCGCAGGCTGCACCGCCACCTCGCCGTTGAAAACCAACTCGCTGAAAACCGAACTGGTCGAAGTCAAAGGCACGCTCTACAACAAGTTCGCCCCGGCCTCAGGGGAAACGCTGGCCAATGTCGTCATCACCGGCTGCGCGATCGCAGGCTCCTACCCCCTCAAAGGCACCGTCTACGGCCAGGCCGAACCGATCTTCACGGAACTCACGGCCGAGCCGCTGACCTTCTCGAAAGCGATCAACGAAGCGGCCGGCGGAAGCCTGACCCTCGGCAAAGAAGCGGCGACGATGGCCGGCGCGGCGACCTACTCGCTCTCCGGGGGAAACTCCGGCCAGAAATTCGGCGCGAGATAGGCCGGCCGGAGCGCGGGGGGTACAAGTCCTCGATCGGCCCGCTTCCCTCGTCGGAGCGGGCCAAAATCTGATCTAGAGTGCTCGGATGGTCGAGTTGCGGATCGAAGCGCGGCGATGAGGATCGGGGCGGAGGCTTCGGCGGTCGTCGGCGGCACGCCGATGGTCCTCCTGGACCGGATGGCGGACGGGCTCGGCGGGCAGGTGTGCGCCAAGCTCGAGTACTTCAATCCCGGCGGCTCGGTGAAGGACCGGATCGGGGTGGCGATGATCGACGCCGCCGAAGAGGCGGGGCTGGTCAAGCCCGGGCGCTCGGTCGTGGTCGAGCCGACCAGCGGCAACACCGGGATCGCGCTGGCGATGGTCTGCGCGGCGCGTGGCTACGAGCTGATCCTGACCCTGCCGGAGGGGATGAGCCGCGAGCGGGCGAAGCTGCTGCGCGCCTATGGGGCGGAGGTGAGGGAGACGCCCTCGCTGGGCGGGATGAACGAGGCGGTGGCGCTGGCGGAGGAGATCCGCGAGCAGCGCCGGGCCTTCATGCCGATGCAGTTCTCCAACCCCGCCAACGCGGAAATCCACCGCCGCACCACGGCGGAGGAGATCTGGAGCGACTGCGACGGGCAGATCGGGGCCTTCGTGGCCGGGGTCGGGACCGGTGGCACGATCACCGGCGTCGGTCAGATGCTGAAGGAACGGGCGCCCGAGGCGCTCGTGGTCGCGGTCGAGCCGGCCAGCTCGCCGGTGCTCTCGGGCGGCATGCCCGGCCCCCACAAGATCCAGGGTATCGGCGCCGGCTTCGTCCCCGAGGTACTCGACCGCGCCGTGCTCGACGAGGTGCTCCAGGTCGGCGACGAGGACGCGCTGGAGACGGCGCGGCTGCTCGCCCGCGAGGAGGGCGTGCTGGCCGGGATCTCGGCCGGGGCCAACATCTGGGCGGCGCTGCAGCTGGCGGCGCGCCCCGAGCTGGCCGGCAAGCGGGTCGTCACCGTCGTCTGCGACTCGGGCGAGCGCTATATGTCCCTACCGTTCTTCTCACCGTGAACCGCTGGAAGAGATTGGTAGCCGAGGTCCGCGCCGACGTCTCCGCGGCCCGCGACCGCGACCCCGCCGCCCAGGGCGTCTCGACCTTCGAGATCCTCTCGAGCTGGGCCGGCGTGCAGGCGCTGCTCGCTCACCGCGCCGCCCACGCGCTGCTCGAGGCGGGGGTGCCGGTGGCGCCGCGGATCATCGCCTACATGACCCGCGCGGTGACCGGGGTGGAGATCCATCCCGCCGCCCAGATCGGCAGCGAATTCTTCATCGACCACGGCGCCGGCGTGGTGATCGGCGAGACGGCGGTGATCGGCGACTGCGTGACCCTCTACCAGGGGGTGACGTTGGGGGGCACCGGTTTCCAGCGCGGCAAGCGCCACCCGACACTCGGGGACAACGTCACCGTCGGCTCCGGCGCCAAGCTGCTGGGGCCGATCGCCGTCGGCGCCAACGCCAAGATCGGCGCCAACACCGTCGTCGTCGAGGACGTGCCGCCGGGCGCCACCGTGGTCGGCAACCCCGGCCACCCAGTGCGGGTCGAAGGCAAGCGGGTCGAGGGCCCCGACGCCGACTGGATCCACCTGCCGGACCCGATCGCCGAGGCGATCAAGGGACTCTCCGGCCGTCTCGCTGACATCGAGCGGCGGCTCGCGGAGCTCGACGGGAACGGCCCCGCCGGCGAGAAAGCGGCCGAGATCAGCCCCCGCACCGGCCGCTCGCCGGCCGGCGGCTGAAGTAGCGTGCGGCGCCACGTACGTTCACCGTTCCCACCTGAAAGGTCCTGTTGAGAAAGCGCCATCTGCTGCTCCCCTGTCTGATCATCGTCTCCGCACTCTTCCTCGTCGCCTGCGGTGGTGGTGGCGACAACGACGAAGCGCAAATCGAAGACGCGATCGAGACCTCGGCGACGACCGACGATCCGTCCAACTGCACCGAGCTGGAGACCCAGAACTTCCTCGAGCAGACTTCGAGCGAATCCGGCAAGGCGGCGCTCGAGAGCTGCGAAGAAGAAGCGGCCGATCCCGAAGGCAGGGCCGATTCGGTCGAAGTGACCGAAGTCGAAGTCGAGGGCGACAAGGCAACGGCACAGGCGACGATCACCGGCGGCAATTTCGACAACCAGACCCCGGTGCTGGCGCTGGTCAAGGAAGACGACCAGTGGAAGCTCGACGAAATCACCGAGTTCGCCGAATTCGACCAGGACGCCTTCGTGCAGCAGTTCGAGACCCAGCTTGAAAAGGGCGGCGAAGTGGAAGCGGCAGTGACCGCCTGCATCGTCGATGCGCTCTCCAAAGCACCGCAGGAAGAAATCGAAGAACTGGTGTTGGGCGGCGACTCGACGCCGATCGAAGAACTGGCCGAAAGCTGCCTCTAGGCGGTATTCCCGGAGCGCGGAAGTCGCCGTAGCGGCGACTTTCGCGCCGCGCCGGGCCAGCCGCCCGCCTCTCTATTCTCGGAGCGATGCTCCAGTCCGAGTTCGAGATGCCGCCGGAGGGCGACGACGCCCACGCGGGCGCTCCGACCGAACCCGGTGCCGACCGCGTCGAGCGGCTGCTCGCTGGGCTGAACCCGCCCCAGCGCGAGGCGGTCGAACACACCGAGGGGGCGTTGTTGGTCCTCGCCGGGGCCGGATCCGGCAAGACCCGCGTCCTCACCCACCGGATCGCCTACCTACTCGCGACCGGCGCGGCACGCCCGGGTGAGATCCTCGCGATCACCTTCACCAACAAGGCGGCGGCGGAGATGCGCGAGCGGGTCGGCGAGCTGGTCGGCCGCTCGGTGCGGGCGATGTGGGTGACGACCTTCCATTCCTCCTGCGCGCGGATGCTGCGCGCCGACGCCGAGAAGCTCGGCTACTCGCGCAGCTTCACGATCTACGACCAGTCCGACTCGCTGCGGATGCTCAAACGCTGCCTGCGCGAGCTCGGGGTCGACCCCAAACGCTACCCGGCGCGGGCGATCCACTCGAAGATCTCCGGCGCCAAGAACCAGCTGATCGACGCCGACGCCTTCGCGGAAATGCAGGGCAGCGTCTTCGAAGAGGTCGTCGCCGAAGCCTTCCCGCTCTACGAGAAACGGATGCTCGAAGCCAACGCGATGGACTTCGACGACCTGCTGGTTCGCACCGTCAACGCGCTCGAGCTCTTCCCCGAGGTCCGCGAGCGCTGGCGCCGCACCTTCCGCCACGTCCTCGTCGACGAGTACCAGGACACCAACCACGCCCAGTACCGGCTGCTGCAGCTGCTCTCCGCCGAGCACGGCAACCTGATGGTGGTCGGCGACGAGGACCAATCGATCTACGGGTTCAGGCACGCGGACATCCGCAACATCCTCGACTTCGAGCACGACTTCCCGGACGCGGCCGTGGTCAAGCTCGAGCAGAACTACCGCTCGACCCAGACGATCCTCTCCGCCGCCAACGCGGTGGTCGAGCGCAATCGCGAGCGGCGGCCGAAGAAGCTCTGGACCGACGTCGAGGGCGGCGAGCAGATCAAGCTCTCCGAACTCGGCGACGACCACGAGGAGGCGCGCTGGGTGGCGGCGGAGATCGAGCGGCTCGGCGAGGAGCACGGCATCGCCCGCTCCGAGGTCGCCGTCTTTTACCGAACCAACGCGATGAGCCGGGTGCTGGAGGACACGCTGGTCCGCTTCGAGCTGCCCTACCAGGTGATCGGCGGCACCAAGTTCTACGACCGGGCCGAGGTCAAGGACGCGGTCGCCTACCTGAACCTGCTGCTCAACCCCGCCGACCAGGTTTCCTTCGCGCGGATCGTCAACTCGCCAAGGCGGGGGATCGGAGACACGAGCCAGGGCCGCCTCGCCTCCTACGCCAACACCGCCGGGCTGACGATCTGGGAGGTCATGGAAAGGGCCGAGGAGGTGCCGGGGCTGAGCGCCGCCGCGGTCAAGTCGGTCGGTCGCTTCTACGAGACGATGGACCTGCTGCGGGGCAGGGTCGACGCCGGTCAGCCGGTCGCCGAGATCCTGCAGGCGCTGCTCAGCGAGACCGGGTACCTGGAAGCGCTGGAAGCCGAGCGCACGGTCGAGGCCGAGGGGCGGATCGAGAACCTCGAGGCCTTCACCGAGGCCGCCTCGGAGTTCGACCGCAATCGCGAGCTGGAGGGCGATAGCGAGACGCCTCCCCTGGAGGAGTTCCTGCAGCAGATCTCGCTGCTGAGCGACCAGGACTCGATCGAGGACAAGCAGGAGCTGGTGACGCTGATGACCGTCCACAACGCCAAGGGCCTCGAGTACGACACCGTCTTCGTGGTCGGCTGCGAGGACGGCTCCTTCCCGCACATGCGCGCCCTGGAAGAGGGCGGCGAAGAAGAGGAGCGGCGGCTCTGTTACGTCGCCATCACCCGGGCCCGCCGGCGCCTCTACATGACCTGGGCCCGCGAGCGGCGGCTGTTCGGCCGCGCCGAGCGCAACATGCCCTCGCGCTTCATCGACGAGCTGCCGGTCGAGCTGACCGAGCGCCACGCGACCCTCGCTTCGGGTGGAACGACCTGGGACGCACCGACCACCGCGCCCGGCGCCGCGCCGCCGGTCGACCCGGGGCCGGCGCTGGAGATGCAGACCGGCGACGACGTCGTCCACGCCAGCTTCGGCGACGGCGTCGTCACCGCGGTCGAGCCCGGCGGCGTCGTCGTCGTCCGTTTCTCAGGCGACGGCTCTGAGCGCAAGCTGATGGCCGACTACGCGCCGATTCGGAAGCGATAGCCGGTGGCAGCGCGGGTCATAGACGGCAAAGCGGTCTCCGCCGCGGTCCGCGAGCGGGTCAAGGTCGACGTCGCCGCCTATATCGAGGAGGCGGGCCGGACGCCGACGCTGGCGACGGTGATCGTCGGCGACGACCCCGCCTCGGAGATCTACGTCGCCAACAAGCACCGCGCTTGCGGGGAGGTCGGGATGAACTCGGTCCACCACGGCCTCGAGGCGGCGACCGGCGAGTCCGAGTTGCTCGATCTGATCGCGAGGCTGGGGGAGGACGACGAGGTCGACGGGATCCTCGTGCAGCTGCCGGTGCCCGCCCACATCCGCCCCGACGCCGTCGTCGCCGCGATCGACCCGGGCAAGGACGTCGACGGCCTGACCCCGTTCAACGCCGGCCTGCTCGCCCACGGCACCCCCGGCCTGGTCCCCTGCACGCCGGCTGGGGTGATGGAGCTGCTGGCTCACGAGGGCGTCGAGCTGGAGGGGGCCGAGGCGGTCGTGGTCGGGCGCTCGAAGCTGGTCGGCGTGCCGGTGGCGCGGCTGCTGCTCAGCGCCAACGCGACGGTGACGGTCTGCCACTCGCGCACCCGCGACCTCGATTCCGCCTGCGCCCGCGCCGACGTCCTCGTCGCCGCGGTCGGCGTCCCGCGCCTGCTCGGCGCCGCCGCGGTCAAGCCCGGTGCGGTGGTGGTCGACGTCGGCATGAACCGGCTCGAGGACGGTCTCGCCGGCGACGTCGACTTCGAGGCGGCGAGTGAGGTGGCCGCGGCGATCACGCCTGTGCCCGGCGGGGTCGGGCCGATGACGATCGCGATGCTGCTGGTCAACACCCTGCAGGCAGCGCGGGGCCGCACCGCCGCGCCGGCCTAGCCCGTCCTAGGACGGGTGGCCAGAGCCCAATTTTGGCGCCTGGCGGCCGGTGTAATGTCGCCGTATTGGGTTTCGCTACGCAGTCTGAGGAGGCGCTATGAGTGAACGTCCGGGAAGCGGCGAGCTGATTGCCGGCATCGCGGGGCTGGTTCTGGTCCTGAGCATGTTCTTCTTCGCCTGGTTTGGGCTCGAGGGCTTCACCGGCGATGCCTTCGATGCGCTCGACGACTGGGTCAACATCGTCCTCGTCTTCACCGCGTTTGCGGGCATGGCGCTGGCGCTGTTCGGCAGTGACGTCTCGCGGGCCGAGGCAGCGCCTCTGAGTGCGGTCACCGTCGGGCTCGGCGGCATCTCGGCGCTGATCATCCTGATCCACATCATCGCCCCGCCCGGGGTCGAGACCGGCGTCGGCAGCATCGACCTCGACCCCGAATTCGGCGTCTGGGTGGGGCTGCTCGCCTCGATCGCGGTGGCGATCGGCGGCTACCTCTCGATGCAGGAAGAGGAGGTCGGATCGGTCGGCGCTGGCGGTGTCGGGGTCCCCGGCGGCGGCCAGCAGCCGCAGGTCCCGCCGCCGTCCCAGCAGCCTCCGCCGCCACCGCCGGCGAGCTGAGGTGTCGCAGGAGAGGCGCAGATCCCGCGGTCGGGCCGTCCGGCTGCGGCGCGGCGAGGGGATCGCCGCGATCTCCGGCCTGCTCCTCTTCGTCTTCATGTTCCTCACCTGGTACGGCTCCGAAGTTTCCGGCCAGGCCGGTGAGATCCGCTACGAGGGTGCCGGCGCCGGCGGCAGCGCCTGGCAGACGCTCGAGTGGATCCCGCTGTTCCTGCTGCTGGCGATCGTCGTCGCGATCGGCGCCGCGGCTCTGCGCGCCGTCGGCTCGGGCTGGAAGCCCGCGATCGCACCCGGCGCCGCCGTCGCCGCCCTCGGCGGCCTCGCGACCCTGCTGATCGGCTTCCGGATCCTGGTTCCCCCCAGCTTCGGCACCCTCGGCGGCGTCGAGGTCGACGCAACGCTGAGCCTCGGCGTCTTCCTCGGCCTCGCCGCCGCCCTCGGCATCGCCTATGGGGGCTACCGGGCGATGGGGGAGGAAGGTTCGAGCTTCGCCAAGGTTGCCGACTCACTCAACCCCGACCCTCGTCACCGCGAGGGTCGCAGGCGAGAGGGAAAGGACGCAGGGAGGCCGTCGAAGCGAGCGCACTAACGTGCGTGAGCAAGGCGGTCGACCGAGGACACAGCCATCTCGCCTGCGACCCCGCGCGCCACATGCTTCGAGAAGGCGATGACGGTCATCATCGGGTTGACGCCGACGGACGTTGGGAACAACGAGGCGTCCGCCACGTAGAGGTCCCTGGTCCCGTGCACGGCGCCGTCGATCCCGCAAACGCCCTCACCGGGATCCGCCGCCATCCGCGCCGTGCCCATCGGGTGGAAGGCCTCCAGGCGCAGCTCCGCCGGCTTGAAGCTGGTCGCCTCGAACTGCGCCAGGTCGTCCGGCTTCAGGACTCCCACCCGGGCGATGTTGGGGTAGACCTCGGTGGCGCCGGCGGCGAAATGGACTTCGGCGGCGCGGGCGATCCCGAAGGCGAGTCGGCGGGCGTCCTCGCCGATCAGCTTGTAGCTGGCGCGCAGCGAGCCTTCGGCGCCCAGCCCCACCTTGCCGGAAGACTCGTCGCAGAGGTGGACTCCGATCGAGCCGACATGGCCGAAGTCGAGCATCGCCCGCTGGTGGTCGCGGCCGGCCCCGAGCAGCCAGGCGCCGCCGAAGGCGAGCGGCGTGAAGGTCGCCTCGAGCAGGACCCGCTGGTGCTCCCACTCGTCGATGTAGAAGCTCTGCATCACTCCGTCCCAACCGCGTACTTCCTCGTCGTAGCGGGCGCCGACCCAGCAGGCGGGGTGGATGTGGAGGTTGCGGCCGACCTGACGCCCGCCGAGTCCCGAGCGCAGCAGTAGCTCCGGCGTGCCGAGGGCGCCGCCGGCGACGATCACCGCGCGCCGGGCCCGCGCGGTGAAGGCGCGGCCGCCGCGAACGCGCCCCTCGATGCCGACCGCGCGGCCGTCCTCGACCAGGATCCTGCTCGCCTCGATCCCGGCGCGGATTCGGGCCCCGGCGGCAACCGCCCGCGGCAGGTAGCTGACGTGCATTCCGCGCTTGGCGTCGATCTCGCAGCCGAAGGGGCAGGAGCTGCACTGCACGCAGCTGCCCGCGTTGCGGAAGATCGGCGCGCCGCTGGCGCCGATCGCCGCCGCTCCCTCGAGCGCCAGCTGGCCGTTGCGGCCCATCCGCTCGGGGTCGAGCTGGGTTACGTGCAGCGTCTCCTCCGCCTCGGCGAAATCGGCGTCGAGGTCGTGTGCCCAGGTGAGGCCGAAGCGGTCGCGCCAGTCCTCCAGGACCTGCTCGGGTGCCCGAAAACAGGTGCCGGAGTTGATAACCGTGGTCCCGCCGACCACTTTCGCCACCGGCACCGGAATCGGCGGCTTCCCTTCGGCGATCGTCAGGCCGGCGTCGCGATAGAGCTCGGAGATCGCCGCGAGGTGGTCGCTCGGGTAGTTGTCGCGGTTGTAGTGGCCGCCGGCCTCGAGCACGAGCACGTCGAGCCCCGCCGCGGCCAGCTCAGCGGCCGCGACCGCCCCGCCGGCCCCAGAGCCGACGATCAGCACGTCGCAATCCTCGCCCTCCCCGCGTGGCTCGGTGTCACCCAGCGAGCCGGCCGGCTCCGGCAGCGAGCCGTCGGCGCGGGCGCAGCGGATCTCGAACCCGATCCGCGCCTGCACCTCCGGCGTCACCGCGTAGCCGAGCGTGGAGAACAGCTTCGCCATCAGCAGCAGGTCGTGGTGGAGCGGCAGGCGCGAGCGCTCGAGCCGGTGCAGGAAGTCCTCCTGCGCCGCTGGGCCGAGGCGGCTGAAGCGCCAGGGGAACGGCAGCCACTCGAAGGCACGCAGACCCAGTCGCAGCCGGGTCAGGACCCGTGGCGAGGTGGTGGCGAGGAAGCGGGCGACGGGACCGGAGACGTCGACGTCGCGCTCGCCCGCCGGCAGCCCGTCGATCCCCGGCGCCATCGCCGCGCAGATCGCGCTGAGGGTGCGTTGCTCAGCGGCTGAAAGCCCTGGCGGGCGCCTTCAACCCGGATCGACCGGCCGGCCGATCCGCCCGATCAGGGCCCAGAGCCAAAGGGAGATCAGCACCAGCGAGCCGTCGAGGAGGAAGTTGAGCAGGTAGGCGAAGACCTGTTCGTCGAAGATGAAGAAGGCCAGCGTCGCCAGGGAGGAAGCGGTCTTGCCGGCCGCGAGGACCAGCAACAGAGCCCGATAGCGGACGACGTCGGTCTGCGCCAGCAGGCAGATCCCGGTGATCACGACCATGTAGGCGAAGCCGAGCGAGAGCCAGAGCTGCTCGTCGCCGTGCGGGGCGCGGGTCTGGTTGCCGAACCATTCGCCGAAGTCCGAGAGCACGTCGAGCGTCCCGTTGGGCACGGCGATGAAGAGCAGACCCACCACGGCGAAGGTCCCCGCGAGCAGCCGCAGGTTGAGGACGACGAATCTCTCGGCCGCTGGTCCCTGCATCCGCCGGGCACTTTACTGGCTGGACAGCCAGTCCGCCACTGTTCGGGGGCCGGGAGGTGGTCAGGTTGCGCTTTGTTGTGTTGTGTACACCTAGAATCCCCGCGGTGATCGACCGCGCACAGGTTCTCCACGTCGCCAAGCTGTCGCGCCTCGAGCTCTCCGACGAGGAAGTCGAGCGGATGACGGAGGAGCTTTCCGGGATCCTCGCCCACGTCGACCGGATCTCGCAGATGGATCTCGAGGGGGTCGAGCCGACCTCGCACGTGGTGGCGCTGGAGAACGTCCTGCGCGCCGACGTGCCGCGGCCGAGCCTGCCGCGCGACGTGGCGCTGGAGCCGGCTCCCGAACCGCTCGACGGTGCCTTCCGCGTCCCCTCACCCCAGGCCGACGCCTGATGGGCGGCCTACTCGAGCTGAGCGTCGCCGAGGCGGCGGCGAAGATCGCCGCCGGCGAGGTTTCCGCCGACGAGTACTTCGCCGCCTGGCTGACGGCGGCGGAGGGCGATCAGCTGAACGCCTTCCTCTGGGCGGTCGAGAACCACGATGACTACAAGCCGCTCGACGGGCCGCTCGGCGGTATCCCGGTCGCGGTCAAGGACATCTTCTGCACCGAGGGCTCGCCGACCACGGCCGGCTCGAAGATCCTCGCCGGCTACCGCCCCCCGTACACCGCGACCGCGGTCGAGCGGCTCGACGCCGCCGGCGCCCGCGTGCTCGGCAAGACCAACATGGACGAGTTCGCGATGGGGTCCTCGAACGAGAACTCCGCCTACGGCCCGGTCCTGAACCCGTGGGATCGCGGTCGCGTCCCCGGCGGCTCCTCCGGCGGCTCGGCCGCGGCCGTCGCCGGCGGCCTGGCGCCGTGCGCGATCGGGACCGACACCGGCGGCTCGATCCGCCAGCCCGCCTCGCTCTGCGGCATCGTCGGCCTGAAGCCGACCTACGGCTCGATCTCCCGCTACGGGATGATCGCCTTCGCCTCTTCGCTCGACCAATGCGGGCCGCTGACCCGCGACGTCACCGACGCGGCGCTGATGCTGGCGGCGCTGCAGGGCCGCGACCCCTGCGACTCGACCTCGGTCGGGATCGAGGGCGGCATCGTCGCCCCCAGCCGCGAGGACCTCAGGGGGTTGCGCTTCGGCGTCCCGGCTGAGCTTGCCCGCGACAGCTTCGAGTCCGGGGTACGGGAGAACTTCGAGGCGACCTTGGCTCGGATCGAGGGACTCGGCGGGGAAATCGCCGAGATCGCCCTGCCGAGCGCCGAGCACGGGATCTCCGCCTACTACGTGATCGCTCCGGCCGAGGCCTCGTCGAACCTGGCCCGCTATGACGGCGTCCGCTACGGGCTGCGCGCCGACGGTGAGGGGGACCTGATCGAGATGTACGAGACGACCCGCGCCGAGGGCTTCGGACCCGAGGTGAAGCGGCGGATCATGCTGGGTACCTACGCGCTCTCCTCGGGCTACTACGAGGCCTACTACGGGCAGGCGCAGAAGGTGCGGACGCGGATCGCCGAAGACTTCACCACGGCATTTGTCGGCGTCGACTTCGTCGTCACCCCGACCTCGCCCTCGGTCGCGTTCGGCCTCGGCGAGAAGACCGCCGACCCGTTGGCGATGTACCTGAACGACTTCTTCACGGTGCCGATGAGCCTGGCCGGGATCCCGGCGATTTCGATCCCCTCCGGCCTCGCCGAACCCGACGGCGGCGGGCCGCAGTTGCCGGTCGGCTTTCAGATCGCGGCGCCGGCCTTCGCCGAGCAGACGCTGCTCGAGGCGGCCTACGCGCTCGAGCAGGGGATTGGGTTCGAGGCCGAAGCCGCCGCGAGGCGGCCCTGGAACCAGGGGGCCGACGGTGGCTGAGCTGGAGGCGGTGATTGGGCTGGAGATCCACGTCCAGCTGGCGACCAAAACCAAGATGTTCTGTGGCTGCGAACTGTCCTTCGGCGACGAGGCGAACACCCACACCTGCCCGATCTGCCTCGCCCACCCTGGCGTGCTGCCGGTGGTCAATGAGCAGGCGATCCGCTATGCGCTGCAGATCGCCGCGGCGCTGGAGTGCGAGGTCGCGCCGCGCTCGATCTTCCACCGCAAGAACTACTTCTATCCCGACAGTCCCAAGGCCTACCAGATCAGCCAGTACGACATCCCGATCGCCGGCGCCGGTCGCCTCGGCGATGTCCGCATCCACCGTGCCCATCTCGAGGAGGATGCGGCGAAGATGATCCACGTCGGCGAGTCGGGTCGGATCCACGGCTCTGGCGCCTCGCTGGTCGACTTCAACCGCGGCGGCACGCCGCTGGTCGAGATCGTCACCGAGCCCGATTTGCGCGGTGCCGCCGAAGCGGCCCAGTGGGCCCGGCTGCTGCGCGAGACCGTGCGCCAGCTCGGTGTCTCCGACGTCAACATGGAGGAGGGGAGCCTGCGCGTCGATGCCAACGTCTCGGTGCGCCCGGCTGGTTCCGAGCGACTCGGCGTCAAGACCGAGCTGAAGAACATGAACAGCTTCCGTTTTCTCCAGCGCGGGGTCGAAGCCGAGCTCGAGCGCCAAAAAGCGCTTGTCGAAGCGGGGGGGACGGTCGAACAGGAGACCCTCCACTTCGACCCTCGCAGTGGCGATCTCACTTCGCTGCGCTCGAAGGAGGAAGCCCACGACTACCGCTACTTCCCCGAGCCCGACCTGGTGCCGATCGTGCCCACCGAGGAGATGCTGCGCGAGGCCCGCGAGGCGCTGCCGGAGCTGCCGGCGGCACGGATCGAGCGCTACGAAGGGGAGGGGCTCAGCACCGACGTGGCGACCGTGCTGGCGACCGACCCCGAAACCGCCGATTATTTCGAGCGAACCGCCGCGGCGAACGGGGTGGAGGCGAAAGCGGTCGCCAACTGGGTCACCGGCGAGTTGGCGGCGGCGCTGCGCGCCGCCGACGCGGACACCGGTGCCGCCGGGTCGAAGGTGACGCCGGAGGCGCTCGCCGCCCTGGTCGCGCTGGTCCAGGAGAAGAAGATCTCCCATGGCAGCGGCAAGACGGTGCTGGCGGCGCTGGTCGTCGAGGGCGGCGATCCGGCCGCGATCGTCGAGCGCGAGGGCCTCGCCCAGATGGCGGCCGATGACGGCGAGCTGGAGGCGATCGTCGCCGCCGCGATCGCGGCCGACCCCGCCGCCGCCGAGCGCGTCCGCGGCGGCAACGAAAAGGCGATCGGCGCCCTCGTCGGCGCCGTCATGCGCGAAACCAAAGGCCGCGCCGACGGCGGCGAGGTCAACCGCCTGATCAAGCAGCAGCTCGGGCTTTAGCGCGATTGAGAAGGCTAAGACCTTCGATATAGTCAGCAGCAGGTTCGTCGGCCGCCGCCCACCTCCATCCATGGATGGGTCTCGCGTGCTGCCGACCTTCATCTCAGAAACCGCCTATTTCGTTACGCTCGGCCTCTTGGCGGCGTGGAAACTTCCCGCATGGGGACAGCGAGTTCTCGCACTCAAGCGCGACTGGGATGACTACCGTCAGGACCGCTAAACGGCGCCGCAACTCCGAGTCTGCATTTACCCGCGCATAGCACGGTTCAGAGCAGACTCACAGCGCACGAGAGTGTGACTTACAGCACTTTGTAACAAATTGTTACAAAGTGCTAACTTGAAGCCATGGCCTGGAACGTAGTCATCGCTGGAGGTGGATTTGGCGGCGCGGCAGCGGCGCGGGAGCTGGAGCGGGCGCTGCCCAAGCAGTCGGCGCGGCTGCTGATGGCCAACGAGACCAACTTCGCCCTTTACACGCCGTTTCTGCCGGAGGCCGCCGCTGGGACCCTGGAGCCCCGGCACGTGGTGACGCCGCTGCGAGACATCCTCAAGCGCACCTACCTGCGGCTGGGCTCGATCGTCGGCCACGACCCCGAGGCGAAGACCGTCGAGCTGCGACCCAAGCACGGGCTCGCCGAGACGCTTCCCTACGACCAGCTTCTGCTCAGTCTCGGTTCGGTCTCTAGGGTTCTGCCCATTCCCGGCCTGGCCGAGCACGCGGTCGGCTTCAAGAGCCTCGCCGATGCGATCTACCTGCGCAACCACGTCGTCGAGACGCTGGAGGAAGCGAATGCCACCGACGATCCTCGCCGCCGCGAAGAGCTGCTCACCTACGTCTTCGTCGGCGGCGGCTACGCCGGCCTCGAGGCCCTGGCCGAGCTCCAGGACTTCGCCGCCGACGCGATGGACCGCTACCCGCGCGCGCGGCTGCACGGAATGCGCTGGGTTCTGGTCGAGGCCGCCGACCGGGTCCTGCCCGAGATCGACCTGCAGCTGGCCGAGTACGCGCTGCGGGAGCTGCGTGGCCGCGGCATCGACATCCGCCTGCAGACCACCCTGGAGGAGGTCGGCGCCGACTTCGCCCGCCTCTCGGGCGGTGAGACGCTGGCGACCCAGACCGTCGTCTGGACCGCGGGCGTCGCCCCGCAGCCGATCCTCAAGCAGCTCAATCTGCCGCTCGACGAGCGCGGCCGCGTCCCGGTTGACCAGTTCCTGCGGGTGCAGGGCTCGGACTCGGTCTGGGCGATCGGCGATTGCGCCGCCGCCCCCGACCCGCGTGGCGGCACCTGTCCCCCGACCGCCCAGCACGCGGTCCGCCAGGGCCCGGTTGCGGCCCGCAACATCGCCGCCGAGCTCGGCATCGGCTCACCGCGTCCCTTCGACTACCGCAGCGAAGCCTCCTTCGTCAACCTTGGCCGCTACAAGGCGGTGGGCCGAATCGGCGATCGCACCTTCCGCGGATTCCCCGCCTGGTGGCTGGCCCGCAGCTACCACATGAGCCAGATTCCGGGCACCGCCCGCAAGGCCCGGGCGTTGGTCGATTGGACCGCCAGCCTGCCGTTCGCCCGCGACGTTTCCGAGCTCGGCACGATCGGGCACCCGAAGCCGCTGGTCTAGTCCCGGGAGGGTCTAGCCGCCGACCGCCAATGTCGCGCTCATCCCCGCGGTCTCGTGGCCGTCGAGGCTGCACCAGATCCGGTAGGTCCCCGCCGGTAGCGCGAAGCGAGCCTTTGACTGGCCCGCGGGACCGGTCACCGGGATCGAGGCCTCCGGGCCGCTGCCGTCGTCGAGTTGGAGGTTGAGGTTGTGGGGATCCTCGCCCATGTTGTTGAGCTCGACGATCACCTCGCCTGCTGGGACCTCGGGGCGCGAAAGCGTGTAGGACCACTCTTCGGCTTTGACCCCGAGGCGCGGTATCGATGGGTCTTCGGGTTCGGGCTGCTGTTCCGGCGCAGGCGAGGGCGTCACCACCGGCGCCGCCGCGACCGGTGCCGCCGCCCACCGCGTGCAGGTCCGCCAGCGCCTGACCCTAACGACCCGCTTCCACTCGCCGCCGCGCCGAACCCGCTTCACGATCCGCCTGTGGTGCTTTTTCCACGCTACGCACGGTTGTGCGGCAGAGCTTTGTCCCGTTGCCCGCGACAAAGGTCTGCCGCGCTCGGGTAAGTCGGCGGCGACTTGGGTCGCGCCGGCCAGGGAGGCGAGGAGCGCCGCGCAGATGGCGGCTATCGCCGCGCGCCTCATGCTTCGACCAGGGTCGGCTGGACGAAGCCGGAGGCGCCGGGAATGATCGGGTCGGCGTCGTGTCCCAGCCACTGCTCCAGCAAGGCGCAGTACATCGCCCGGAAGTCGCTGGTCACCCGCAGGTTGCTGTTGGCGTCGAGTTTGGCGAGGCCGGGGAACTCGCCGACCATTTTGCCCTTGGCTTTGGAGCCGATCACGAAGGCGCAGCCGGCGGCGCCATGGTCGGTGCCGAGCGAGCCGTTCTCCTCCGGGCGGCGGCCGAACTCGCTCCACATCTCGATCAGCACCCGGTCCGCCAGCCCGCGTGCTTCGAGGTCGCGCTGGAACGCGAGCACGCCCTCGCAGGTTTCGCGCAGGTTGCGCTCGAGGTCCTCGGCCTGGCCGGCGTGGGTGTCGTAGCCGCCGCCGGCGCGGATCGTCACCGCCCGCATCGGCAGTCCGGCGGCGATGTAGGCGGAGAGGCCGGCGAGCTTGTGGGCGAAGTAGGTGTCGGGGTAGGCGACCATGCTGGTGAAGTCGCCGATGCCGCCGAGGTCCTGGCGCAGCTTGTCGGTTTGGGCGGTGGCGCGTCGCACCTGCGACATCCCTCTCGAGTCCGATGGCAGCGCTCCGAAGCGCGCAAAGCTCCTGTACATCTCCGCCCGCACGGGATCGGAGACCGCCGACCAGAGGTCGTAACCGTCGACGCTGTCGATCGCCGCCACCGGCTTGTCGGCGGTGGCGATCATCGGCGACAGCGAGCCGTCCATCGAGAGCCCCTGCAGCGGGTTCTCGTCGTCGCCGACCGAATCGATGTAGCGGCCGAGCCAGCCGGTCCGGAAGCCGATCTCCAGCTCGCCGATCTCGTAGTAGTGGCGCGAGGTGAAGTGGGACTGGTCGGGGTGGTCGTAGCCGATCGCCGGGAAGGTGCTGACCTTTTCCTCGCCGTGCAGCGTCGACAAGGCGGCGGCCGCCGGGTGCCAGCGCAAGCTCGGATCCTCGCTGAACGAGATCCCTTCGCCTTCTTTCAGTGCCAGATTCGGCCGCAGGCTCGCGTATTTCGGGTCGCCGACCGGGGCCAGCACGCTGAGCGAGTCGACGCCGCCGTCGAAGAAGACGGAAACGATGATCTTGTCCCCCTGCGCCGCCTGCGCGATCCCGGTTTCGAAGGCCGAGAGTGGGATCTTCGAGGCGCCGTAGACGGCCAACGCCAAGCCGGCGCTGCGCATCAGGAACTTGCGCCGGGAGAGCCCCGTCCCCGCCGGCTCCGGCATCCCGGGCTCGATCACCGGCAGGCCATTGCCGGCCTGGGCGGCGGCGCTGTGCAGCAACTGCGAGCGCGTGTAGTTGGTGCAGCAGTTGTGGCTCGGGGACATGGGGCTCATTGCAGGATCAGGTCCGGGCTGACGCCGATCAGGTGCAGCAGGGCGTTCTGGCGCATCGCCCGGTAGGGGCCTTTCTGCCAGTTGGCGGTGATCAATTTCTCCGAGCGTTGGGCCAGATCGAGAAGCTCGGCGCGGTGCTCCGCCCGCAACGCCGGTGACGACCAGGAGGCGACGGCGCGGTTCAGCGCTTCGTCGGGCGTCTCGGTGGTCGGGTACGGGTCGGCCCAGGCGTCGACCGAGATCCCCGCCAGGGCGTAGTCGACGATGTTCCAGCGGGCCCGCATCCGCGAGGTGTCGAGCCAGCGGCTGTCGTCCCAGCCGGAGACGTTGGGCGGCCAGAAGAGGACCTGCCCGGCCGGTTCGCAGAGCCAGCGCCAGGCGTCGGTGTCGATGTGGCGGCCGAGCGCCCGCAACATCCCGGCGAGGTGGACGACCGGCGGCTTCACCATCGGCGGCCCTTCGTAGAACTCGGGGCTGGTGAGGATCTGCTCGAGCACCGGCCGGATCTGCCAGCCGCTGCCGGCGTAGGTCGAGATCAGCGCGCCCCTGCTCGCGGGCGAGGGCGGGTCGGCGATGAAGTAGCTCCACAGCTTGTCGACGAAGAAGGCGGGGTGGAGGGGGTGCTCGACGCAGAGCCGGCAGGCGTCTTCCCAGCCCCAGTTGCCGCTCCTGCCGAACACGGCCTTGACCCCGGTGTCCCAGCGTTTGGGGTCGAAGCGGAAGTTGTAGGCACCGAGCTCGCTCGACCAGTCGTTGCGCCAGCCGGTCAGCGAGCGCGCCTGTTCGCGGATGTCGGTCTCGGTGTAGGCGCCGGAATCGGCGCCGAGCGAAAACAGCTCCATCATCTCGCGCCCGTAGTTCTCGTTCGGCGCCGACTTGTGGCTGCCGCTGCCGTTCAGCCACTGCAGCATCGCCGGGTCGATCGTCACCGCCTTGAAGAGATCGAGGAAGGAGCCGAAGCCGCGGGCCCGGAAGAGGTTGGACTGGTCGATCATCTGCTGTTGCTTGGAGACGCCGGCCAGCGAGGTCGCGAACCAGTCGTGGAAGACCAGCGCCAGCCGCTCGACCAGGGGCTGGTTGCTGCGGACCATGCGGTCGAGCCACCAGAGATGGTCATGGCCCCAGGCGTCGGCGGGGGCGATCGGGTAGCCGTCTCCGTCGACCGGGGCTGGGCCGGAGAGAACCGCGCCGCCGCTTGGGCGGCTCAGCGAGTAGACGGCGTTCAGCAGACCCATCGAGGCCAGCTGCTCGGCCTGTCCCGGGGTCGGCCCGAAGCCCGCCCGGTTCAGCAGTCGCACCGCCTGCTCACGCCCGAACGGTCCCTGATAGGTGCCCGGCGGCCGCGGGTCGGGATCGACCGGGGCGACGGGCGCGGCGACCCTGTTCGCGGGCCGCTTGCCGGGTCCGCGGCGGTGGTTCTTCTTCGGCTTGTGCTTGTGGCGGACGATGTAGCCCTGCTTGCGCCAGCCGCCCTGTCCGTCTTCGACCCAGCGCCAGTGCTTGTCCTTCCAGACGTGCTTGTGCTTGCGGCGGTGCCGCTGTTTGGAAGCCTCGCTGGGGGTCGCCTGTGGAATCGCCATGGCTTAGATGCCCGGAACGGGCTTCCTGACCTTTTTCGGTGCCGGGGCACGCCCCTTGAGAACCGGGGGCCCACCTGGACGTAAGGCCGATGGCGAAGCGCAAGAATGGAGGAATGGAGTATCTGGTCATCGCCTTCTTCTTCGGCCTCACCGCCGGCATCATCGGCAAGGGCAAGGGGAGCTCGTTCTGGATCTGGTTCCTGATCGGCATGGTCCTGCCGCTGCTGGGCCTGATCGCGGTGATCCTCTACCGGGTCGAGAAGGACGAACCCGAACGCCAGTGCCCGAACTGCCACAAGGCGCTGAAGCTCTACGTGCAGGTGTGCCCGCAATGCGGGACCGACCTCTACCTGCCGGACCCAGCCGCGGTGCGGCACCCCGGCGTCAAGTAGCGCGCGGTGCTTTTTCGCCCCCCTGGGGGCCACGATCGACCTAGCGCAGCCAGGTCCGCACGATCGCGTTGGCGAAACCGACTCCGTAGCGGAACACGGCCGGCTTCTTGCTGTGGCCGTGCAGGCGCTGTTCGACCGTGATCGGGATCTCCTTGGCGGGAATCCCGCGCTTGATCGCCTCGATCATGAACTCGGAGGTGTGGAACTGCTCCTGGCGCAGGACCAGTTGCGGGAGAACCGTGGTGCGGACGGCGCGGTAGCCGTTGGAGCAGTCGGTGACGTGGGTGCGGGTGATGAAGGAGACGAGGCGGTTAAAGAAGACGATGCCGAGCTCACGGGCGAAGTGGTTGCGGTCGGCGTGGCCGAGGACGCGGGAGCCGTGGGCGACGTCGACTTCGCCGTCGAGCACCGGCTTGACCAGCCGCTCCATCTCGCTCGGCAGGTGTTGGCCGTCGGCGTCCAGGGTGACGACGATCTCGGCCCCGGATTCCACCATCAGCCGGTAGCCGGTGCGCAGGGCGGCGCCACCGCCGCGGTTGGTGACGTGGCGGGCGACGCTGGCCCCGTGCTCGGCGGCGACATCGCCGGTGCCGTCGCGGGAGCCGTCGTCGACGACGAGGATCTCAGTGCCAAGGCCGCAGACCGCCGCCGGCATTTGGTCGAGCACGTGGCCGATGTTGTCGGCCTCGTTGTAGGCGGGGACCAGGATCGCGATCTTGCCGCGGAAGCGCTCCGGCAGACCCGCCTGGCGGAACTCCTCCCAGGCCAGGCCCTCGAGCGCGGCGGAGAGCTGGCGCGAGTTGCGGGACGCCACCGAGAGCGCCCGCAGGATCATCAGGAAGAGGATGAAGATGGCGAAGACCGCGAGGCCGAGGATGCGGCCGCCGTTGCCTTTCTCGAACGAGAAGGCGGAGAGCAGGCCGTCGACGATTTCGGTTCCGGCGACGAGCACCAGGCCGATCCCGGCTGCGAGCAGGATCAGCACGTCGACGTTGCGCAGCGAGCGCCGGCGCACGACCGCGTAGGCGACGATCGCGATCCCGATCAGCACCCCGGCGCTGCGGAGCGCCGTCAGTTCGGCGGGGAAGATGCCTGCTCTGGGGACCATTCGCGACCGGAGGATATGGCCGCGAGGGCCCAGGAGAGGGCGAGGCCGGCGAGCGGAAACACAAGCGTCATCAGCACCTCGTTGCGCCGCGGTGCCGCCAGCGAGGCCGCGCCGACCACCGTCACCAGCCCAATTGGGGTCGCCAGCACCGCCAGCTCCCACCAGCGCCGACGCAGCCCGAGCAGCAGCAGACCGGCGAGGCCGAGCGCGACCAGGGCGATCTGAACCACCCGCCCGAGGGTGGTGCCCATCGCTTCGCCGACCCCGCTCGACCACATGCGGCCGACCTTGCGCGCCGTCATCGCCGCGTACCCGACCGGGTCTTCGGAGAAGTAGTCGGAGAAGTTCTCTTTGCCGATCTTGCCAAGCGCCTGGTCGCGCGGGAGGTCGGGGTTGCGCTCTTCGGCGACCCGGTCGAAGAGCGGCTGCGGGTCGACTTCGTCGAGTGCGCGCGAGTTCGGGTCGAGGTCGCGGCCTTCGTAGCGCTTAACCAGGATCGCCTTGACCCGCTGGTATTCGCCGTCGGCCGGCAGGAAGGTGCCGACATAGAGCGCCTTGCCACCGCCGGTCGAGATCGGCACGGTGCGATCGAGCACGACCTGGTTGCGGATCGTCCACGGCAGGATCGGCAGGATCAGCGCTGCGGCCACCAGGGCTGCTCCGGCCAGGCCAGGCTTCCACCCGCGCGTCAGGTAGAGGCGGATCCCGGCGAGCACCGCGAACACCGCCCCGACGAGGAGGTATTCCGGGCGGAACATCGCCGTCAGCCCGAACAGCAGCCCGGGGGCCAGCCAGACCCGCAGGCGCTCCTGATCGCTCGCCCAGAGGCAGGCGAGCACCGCGGCTGGCAGCGTCAGGATCGCCGGCGGCTCGCTCATCAGCTCCCCGGTCGAGTGGATGAAGGGCGGGTAGATGGCGACCGCGGCGGCGGCGAATAGGCCGACGAAGGCGGCGCCTGAAGCGCCAGACCCGGGTGGCGCCCGGCGACGCGCCACGGCCCCGGCGAGGCGGCGGCCGAGGAAGTAGACGACGAAGATCGCGGCGAGGCCGCAGAGCGCCTCGACGATCCGGGCCGTGCCTTCGCGGGCACCGCCGGTCGCATAGAAGGCGGCCGCGTAGAGCAGCGGCGCCCCCGGCGACCAGTCGCTGGAGTCGCGGAATTCGGGACCGCCGTAGCTGCCTTCCTCGTAGAGAGCCTTGGAGAGCGCGAAGTAGGCGCGCGAGTCGTCTGCCGGGTGGTCGACCGGGTCGACGACGACGTAGGCCCGCGCAACCAGCCCCACCAGGGCGATTAGTCCGAGCGCGATCAGCGTCCTGCGCCCATGGCGCTCGGGCAACCCGCGGAACCAATCGACGACGGCGGTCAAGGCCGGCTCAGGCTATCCCGCAGCCAGGCCGTGGCGAACGCGACTCCGTAGCCGGCGCAGGCCGCAAGCAGGGGCAGCATCACCAGCACCCGCCGCGGCGAGGCGACCAGGAGGGCGCTGAGCGCGGTGATCGAGACGAACACGGTGGCGATCACCAGCGCCTCCCAGCGCCGCTTCCAGACGAGCACCCCGAGGCCGAGCAGCCCGAACCCCAGCAGCGCCCAGTGCAGTGCCTCCCAGGGCGGCTCCCGCATCACGTCGCGCGGCCCATGCGACCAGATCCGGCCGACCTTGGTGGCGACGAAGCCCGCGTACTCGAGTGGTTCTTCGCTGACGTCGTCCCAGAGCTGTTCGCGCCCCATCCGCGACAGCGCCTGGTTGGTTTCCAGCTCCGGGTGGGTGGCCGCGGCAAGCCGTGCGAGGATCTGCTCGAGCCGCAGCCGCTGCGCGTCGGCGGGGGCGAAGATCGCCGGGTTTTCGGCCACCACCTCGGCCCCGACCTTCTCCGGGTCTCCGTCCGACGGCAGGTAGGTCCCCGCGTAGAGCACTTGCCCGCCCCCGGTCGAGATCGGCACCGCCCGATCCAACGCCACCACGTTGCGCACGGTCCAGGGCACTACGACGATCGCCATCCCGGCCAGAACGAGCGCCGCCGCCTCCAACCAACGCCGCCATTCCGAAGCGCTCCTGTCTTTTTTCGCCCTCTGGGCTATTAAAGGCAGGCGCGCATGGCTCATTGCGCCCGATATGAGGACGACGGCGGCGAGAAGCACGCCGACGGACAGGTACTCGGGCCGAACCAGAGCGAGGGCGCCGAGCGCCAGCCCGGGGACGATCCAAGCCCATAGTTCCGCCCGATCCCGTGCCCACAGTAGCCCCAGCACGGCGCCGGACAACAGCGTCGCCGCCAGCGGCTCGCTCATCAGCATCCCCCCGTACTCCAAGAACGCCGGATACACCGCCACGGCCAGCGCCCCAAGCAGTCCCGCAACAACGTCACTGCCCCGGCGATTCCGCACCACACTCAGCGGGGGTGGGGGATCGCCGGGGCCCGCGAACCCCGTCCCCAGCCTGCGCCCGATCAAGTACGTGAACAGCACCGCCAGCGAAGCGATGATCGCCAGCGCCACGCGCGCCAGCCTTTCGTCAACGCCCCCCGTCACCGCATAGACGCCCGCCACCAGCAGCGGCAGCCCTGGCGAGTAGTTGCTCGACGGCTGCGTCGCCCCGGTACCGACCGTGAATCCCTCGCCCCGATCGAGGTTCGCCGCGATCGCCGCGTAGGCCTGGGCGTCGTAGACCGGCTCGCGCCCGTCCCAGGCGTAGCCGACCCGCAGCCCCAGGCCCAGCAGCAAGATCGCCGCCAGCAGCGCCAGCCCCACCCGACCTCCGTTGCGCGCCGCCAGTCCGTTTGCCATCCCACGGATTCAACTAAGCTGCCGCGCCTATGCGAGTTCTGATCCTCGGGGGCGACGGCTACCTGGGTTGGCCGACGGCACTTAGATTCTCCGCCCGCGGCCACGAGGTTTCCGTCGTCGACAACTTCGCCCGCCGGCGCTGGGTCGCTGGCGCCGGCTCGGATTCGCTGACCCCGGTCGGCGATCTCGAGGCCCGCATCGCGGCTTGGGAGGAGACCTCCGGCGACCGCATCCGCAGCTTTGTCGGCGGCGTCGAGGACGGCGACTTCCTCGACTCGGTCGTAGCCGAGACCAAGCCCGAAGCGGTGGTCCACTACGGCCAGCAGCCTTCGGCGCCCTACTCGATGATCTCCCGCCAGACCGCGGTCGAGACCCAGCAGGCCAACGTCGTCGGCAACCTCAATCTGCTCTTCAGCATGCGCGACCACGTGCCGGATGCGCACCTGGTCAAGCTCGGGACGATGGGCGAGTACGGCCAACCCAACATCGATATCGAGGAGGGCTACATCGAGATCGAGCACAAGGGGCGCAAGGACTCGCTGCCGTTCCCGAAGCTGCCGGGCTCGCTCTACCACTGCTCGAAGGTCCACGACTCGACCAACATCCACTTCGCCTGCCGCACCTGGGGCCTGCGCGCGACCGACCTCAACCAGGGCGTCGTCTACGGGATCGAGACCGAGGAGACCGCCGGCGACGAGCGCCTGATCACCCGCTTCGACTACGACGAGCTGTTCGGCACCGTGCTCAACCGCTTCTGCCTGCAGGCGGTGATCGGCCACCCGTTGACCGTCTACGGCGCCGGCCATCAGACCCGCGGCTTCCTCAACATCCGCGACACCCTCGCCTGCGTCGAGCTGGCGGTGGCGAATCCGGCCGAGCGCGGCGACTTCCGCGTTTTCAACCAGTTCACGGAGCAGTTCTCGGTTCTGGAGCTGGCCGGCAAGGTCAAGGCTGCGGCGGAGCACCTCGGCTACACGGTCGAGATCAACCACCTCGACAACCCCCGGGTCGAGAAGGAAGAGCACTACTACAACGCGATCCACACCAAGCTGCTCGACCTCGGCCTCGACCCGACCCTGCTCGGGGAGGAGCTGGTCGAGTCGATGATCCACACGATCGAGCGCTACAAGGCCAACGCGATCGAGAGCTCGATCGACCCCCACACCCGCTGGAACCCGGCGAAATCGCCTGCAGGACAGGCGTAGTTCGGGGGCAACCCCGAGGCCGGGGCGGCGCCCCGCCACTGGTACCATCGCCAGTCCGATGAGAGCTGCCGATACCTTGATGGAATCGCTGAAGGCCGAGGGCGTTCGAGACGTCTTCGGGATCCCCGGTGGGGCCAACCTGCCGATCTACGACGCGGTCGTCGACGCCGACTTCCGCCACGTCCAGGTCCGCCACGAGCAGGGCGGCGGTCACGCCGCCGAGGGCTACGCCCGCGCCTCGGGCCGGGTCGGGGTCGCCTTCGCCACCTCCGGTCCTGGGGCCACCAACCTGATCACCGCGATCGCCGACGCGATGCTCGACTCGACGCCAACCGTCTTCATCACCGGCCAGGTCCGCACCGACCTGATCGGCACCGACGGCTTCCAGGAGGCCGACATCCTCGGCGCCACGCTGCCGTTCGTGAAGCACTCCTTCCAGGTCACCGACGCGCGCCAAATCCCCGAGTACGTCCACGAGGCCTTCCACGTCGCCTCGACCGGGCGCCCGGGGCCGGTCCTGCTCGACATTCCGACCGACCTCTCGCGGGCCGACATCGACTACGAGCCGCGCACCGAGCCGGTCGACCTGCCCGGCTACAAGCCCTCGAGCGAGGGCAACATCAAACAGATCCGGATCGCCGCCAAGGCACTGGCGAACGCCCGCCGGCCGATCTTCTACACCGGCGGCGGTGTGATCAACGCCAACGCTTCCGAGGAGCTGCGCGAGCTGGCCGGCTCCGACGACTTCCCGGTCACCTCGACCCTGATGGGCCTCGGCGCCTTCCCCGCCTCGCACGAGAACTGGCTCGGGATGTTGGGGATGCACGGCACCTACACCGCCAACCACGCGATGGACAAGGCCGACCTGATCGTCGCGATCGGCGCTCGCTTCGACGATCGCATCACCGGCAAGCTCGACGAGTTCGCGCCGCACGCCAAGGTGATCCACATCGACATCGACCCGGCGGAGATCTCGAAGAACGTCGGAGCGCACATCCCGATCGTCGGGGACGTCAAGCTGGTCCTGCCGAAACTGACCCGCGAGTACCGGGCGCTGCAGACCGACTCCTCGCGCCTGGGCACCTGGTGGGAGACGCTGCGCGGCTGGCAACAGGCGCATCCGCTCTTCTACGAGCCCGGCGTGGACGGCGAGATCAAGCCCCAGTTCATGATCGAGGCGCTGCACCGGGCGACCAATGGCGACGCGATCGTCACCTCCGACGTCGGCCAGCACCAGATGTGGACCGCCCAGTACTACGCCTTCGACAAGCCGCGCCGCTGGATCAACTCCGGCGGTCTCGGGACGATGGGCTTCGGGCTGCCGGCGGCGATCGGCGCCAAGGTTGCCTGCCCGGACGAGACCGTCGTCTGCGTCGCCGGCGACGGCAGCCTGATCATGAACGTCCAGGAGCTCGCCACCTGCGTCAGCGAGGGGATCGCGGTGAAGGTCTTCCTCATGAACAACGGCTACATGGGCATGGTCCGCCAGTGGCAGGAGCTGTTCTGGGACCGCCGCTACAGCGCCGTCGAGATGGGCGTCAGCCCAGACTGGGTGAAGCTGGCCGAGGCCTTCGGGGCCACCGGCCTGCGTTGCGACAAAGCCGACGAGCTCGAGGGAACGATGGCGAAGGCGCTGGAGACCGAGGGGCCGGTCCTGGTCGACGTCCGCGTCGCCGCCGAAGAGAACTGCTATCCGATGATCCCGCCGGGCAACGCCGCGCGCGACCTGGTCGAGGCGCCGGGGCTGGTGCAGCGCTGATGGAGGCCGGAACCCCGCAGGCGGTCAAGTTGGAGGATCTGCACCTGCCCGGCCAGCTCAGCGGCCGCAAGCACGTCCTCTCGATCCTGGTCGAGAACAAGCCCGGCGTGCTGGCGCGCGTCGCCGGCCTCTTCTCCCGCCGGGGCTTCAACATCGACACGCTCGCGGTGGGGCCGACCGACGACGCCAGCGTCTCGCGGATCACCCTCACCCTCGACGGCGCCGTCCACCCAATCGACCAGGTGACCAAGCAGCTGCACAAGCTCGTCAACGTGCTGAAGATCCGCGACATGGAGCCGGAGGAGACGGTGGCCCGGGAGATGGCCCTGTTCAAAGTCTCCTCGGCGGTCGAGAACCGCGCCGAGATCATCCAGTTCGCGGAGATCTTCCGCGGCAAGATTGTCGACGTCGCCCGCCGCACGATGACGATCGAGGTGACGGGCTCCGCCGACAAGATCGAGGCCTTCGAGCGGATGGTCCGGCCCCATGGCCTCGTCGAGATGGTGCGGACTGGCGAGATCGCAATCGCGCGAGGCGCCGACTGAGACTGGAGGCTGCCCTCGAATCGCTGCCCGCCCGGATCGGGGCGGCGGTCGAGAGAGCGGTTGCCAGGAAGCGGCGGACGCTGGTCAGCGTCACCGCCGAGGTCGACGTTCCCGATCCCTGCGCGACCGTCTTCGCCTCGAGGCTGGCGTCGGACCGCTGGTTCTGCTGGGAGCAGCCCGACCGCGACTTTGCCCTTGCCGGGCTCGGCGTCGCCTCGGAGGCCGCCTCGCGTGGAGTCAGCCGGTTCGCCGACGTCGCTTCGGAGTGTTCGCGGACCGGCAGGGATGCGCTGCTCGACGAGCCCCCGGGTCTGCCCGCCGGTGCCGGTCCGGTCTGGCTCGGCGGATTTGCCTTCGAGCCCGACGGCGGCTCCAGCTCGACCTGGTCCTCGCTGTCGCCGGGGTCGCTGGTTCTGCCCGAGCTCTCGCTCTGCCGCAGCGCCGGCCGCACTTTCCTCACCGCGAACGCCGTGGTCGGATCCGGCGCGGAGGCCGGTTCCGCTCTGGCGAGGCTGGAAGCGAGGGTCGCCGGCCTCCCCGGGGAGGCACAGCTGCCGCTGCTCGATCCGCACCCGACCGCGCATGCCGGAATCCGCAGCGCCCGCCCGCCCGCCGACTTCGAAGCGGCTGTCGCCACCGCCACAGCCCGGATCGACGCAGGGCCGATCAGCAAGGTCGTGCTCGCCCGCGAGGTGATCGTCGACGCCGCCGCCGCCCACGACCCGGCGGCGCTGTTCGGCGCCATGCGCATGCAGTTCCCGGCCTGCTTCTGCTTTTGCTGTGGCACTCCCGAGGCAGCGTTCATCGGCGCCAGCCCCGAGCTCTTGGTCCGGCGCTCCGGCGCCAGCGTCTCCACCGTCGCCCTCGCCGGCTCGACCCGGCGCAGCTCCGACCCTGCGGTCGACGACCACCTCGGCGAGCAACTGCTGCGCAGCGACAAGGACCGCCGCGAGCAGCGGATCGTGGTCGAGCGCATCGTCCGCGCCCTGCGCCCGCACGCGGTCTGGGTCGAGGCGGCGGCGGAGCCGGAGATCGTCAAGGTCGCGAACATCCAGCATCTGGCGACGGCGGTGATCGCCCAGCTGACCGAGCCGCGCTCGGCGATCGAGCTGGCCGGTCTCCTGCACCCGACCCCAGCGGTCGGCGGCGAGCCCTGGCCCGCCGCCGCGGCGACGATCGCCGAGCTCGAGGAGATGGACCGCGGTTGGTACGCCGGCCCGGTCGGCTGGATGGACGCGACCGAGGACGGCGAGTTCTGCGTCGCCCTGCGCAGCGCCCTGCTGCGCGATCGCGAGGCTCACCTCTTTGCCGGCGTCGGCGTCGTCGCCGGCTCCGACCCGGCCGCCGAGCTGGCCGAGACCGAGGTCAAGCTTCAGGCGCTGTTGCCGTTGGTGGCGGAGTAGCAGGCAGTTTCAGCGAGTCTGCGGTAGATGGTCCTATACGCGGCCTACAGCAGACTCGCGTGTCACGGGAGTGGGTCGAGCGCCGCGGATACCGAAGCGGCGAGTCGATGGTGGGTCTCGACGTTGGTCTGGCGGTTGGTCTGGACCTCGATCAGGCCGGTGCCGGCCGCAAGCGCGTCCGGTAGCTCCGCGAGCGACGCGAGCTTCTGGTGGGGCAGGTCGAAGAGCGCCGCGGCCTTGGCGACGTCGATGCCGCGCGGGGTGCCGAGGATCGCCTCGAACTCGTCGCTCTCCATCGCTTCCTCCTGAGGCAGGAAGTGGAAGATGCCGCCGCCGTCGTTGTCGATGACGACGATCCGGACCGGGGTGGAGACGTCACGCAGGGTGGCCAGGCCGCCGACGTCGTGCAAGAGGCCGAGGTCGCCGCTGACGATCGTGGTCGGGCGACCGCTGGCGTGGGCGGCGCCGATCCCGGAGGAGATCAGGCCGTCGATCCCGTTGGCGCCGCGGTTGCTGAGGAAGAGCACGTCGGCGTCTCCTGAGGCCAGGAACGCCTCCTGGTCGCGGATCGGCATGCTCGAGGCGGTGTAGACGAGGTCGCCGTCGCGGTGGGCGCGGCCGAGCGCCAGATGTAGCGCCGGCTCGCTGATCTGGGCGCCGCTCTCCAGCTCGGCGTCGAGAACAGCCCGCGCCGCTCGCTCGGCCTCGAGCCATGCGCGCGGCTCGCCCCGCTCCTCTTTCTCCAGCCGCGCCGCCCAGCCCGCCGCCAGCTCGGTCGGGTCGGCGCGCAGAATCGCCGCGGCGCGCCGGCTCGGCTCGTTCCAGCCCCCGTAGGGGTCGACGACGATCTGGTCGGCGCCGGAACCGGCGAGCCAGGCCCGCAGCGGCTTGCTGGTCGGCATCTCGCCGAAGCGCACGACCAGGTCCGGGACCACGGAGCGGGCGAAGCGCTCGTCGCGCAGCAGCTGGTCGTAGGCGGTGACGACGTGGGAGCGGTCGTGAGGGCCGCAACGCAGCTGTGAGGTCGGCTCGGCGAGGATCGGGAATCCCGCGGCGCGCGCCAGGTGGGCGAGCGGCTCGCGCAGTTCGGGGTCGTGCTGGCGGCCGGCGACGATGACGCCGGCGATCGCGTCGCCGATGTGGCCGGCGACCTCGTCGAGCAGGAACGGGGAGGGCTCGAGGTCGATCTTCGTCACCGCGGTCAGCGGCCGGCCCTCGCGTCCCGCCAGCGCCAGGGGGTCGATGGCGGTCACCGCTCCCTCGATCGGGGTCGGCGCCAGTGGCTCGCGCCAGGGCAGGTTGAGGTGGACCGGCCCGGGACGGGTCTCCCCGCGCGCCGCCGCCAGCGCCCGACAGGCGAGCGAGCGGTAGTGGAGCAGGCCGTCGTCATCGGCCGCATGGGTGCCGACTTCGCAGAACCAGCGCACCGAGTCGCCGAACAGCTTGATCTGGTCGATCGTCTGGCCGGCGCCGATCCCGCGCAGCTCCGGCGGTCGGTCGGCGCTCAGCACCAACAGCGGCAGGGCCGATTCGTCGGCCTCGCAGACGGCGGGGTGGTAGTTGGCGGCCGCGGTGCCCGAGGTACAGAGCAGCGCCACCGTCCCGCCACTCGCCTGCGCCGCCCCCAGCGCGAAGAAACCCGCCGAGCGCTCGTCGAGGATCACCGTCACCTCGATCCCCGGCGTCCGCCAGAGCGCCACCGCGAGCGGGGTCGAGCGCGAGCCGGGGGAGACCACCGCGTGCCGCAGCCCCCCGCGTTCGAGCTCCTCGACGAAGGCCGAGGCGAGGGCGGTGTTGGCGTTGGTCGGGTCCATGGCCTTGGCGATTTACTCACGCACGTGCGTGAGTAAATCGACACGGAGCAGGCTAGAGCCGGTGCGCCTGCAGCGCATCCTCGTCGATCTCGATCCCGAGACCGGGGCCGCGGGGCATCTGCAACATGTCGTCGAAGAGCTGGCACTCGACGGAGGCGATCGTCGAGGCGAACAGCCGCTGGGTGGCCAGCCCGTGCGCGAGCGGTTCGTCGAAGGGCTTGTGGACTTCGCTCTGAGATGCGAGCTCGACCGCGGCGGCGATTCCGACCGGGCCGTCGAGGGCGCTGGAGAGGTAGGTGGGCATCACTTCCTTGATCGCTTCGGCCTCGCGCCAGCCGCCGACCTTGGAGAGCTTGACCCCGACGATCGCGCAGGCGCCGAGCTCGTGCGCCCGCTCCGCCTCAGTGCGGGAAGCGACGCTCTCATCGGCTGCGAGCGGGATCGGGGTGTTCCTGGACAGCTCGGCCATTTCCTCCAGACCGGCAACGGGTTGCTCGACCAGCTCCACGTCGAATGGCTCGATCGCCTCCAGGATCCGCTTCGCCTCCTCCAAGCTCCAGGCGGCGTTGGCGTCGACCCTGATCCGCGCCATCGGGTCGATCGCCTCTCGCACCGCCTGCACCTGGCCGACGTCGTCGCCAGCCCCCAGCTTCAACTTGAAGGTTCCGAACCCGGCCGCCGCCCAGCGTTCGGCGTCGGCAGCCACCGCAGCCGGCTCGCCAGCGACGAGGGTGGCGTTGCAGCGGGCATAGCGCGGCGCCTCGCTGGCGGATGGATTGTCGGCCGCCTGGCGGAGCAGGTCGTCGAGGGCGGTGGTGACCGCGCACTTGGAAGGGGCCGAAACGCCTCCCGCGTTCGCCGCGATCGAGTCCGTGTCGAGGGCTCCCTCGGTCAGGGCCTCCAGCTCACCCACGACGTCGGCGATCGAGTTCCCGCCGCGCAGCGAGAGCGGCACCGCTTCGCCCAGTCCGATCATGCCCTCCTGGCTGCGCAGCCTCAGCAACACCATCTCGCGCCTGGTCAGCGTCCCGCGCGCCGTCACGTAGGGCTGGCGGAACGGCAGCGCGTAGGGGATGACCTCAACCGCGGCGAGTCGCATCACGCCGAGATCAGCAGCCCGGCAGTGACCAGCAGACTGAAGACGCCGAGCAGCGCCCCCGTCGCCGCCAGCGCCCCGTTCAGCGCCGGGCCGTCGCTGCGGTTGGCCATCGTCCGCAGCGGTGGCACCGCCAGCGGCAGCGCCAGCAGGCCGATCAGCGGCAGCATGCTGGAGTCGCCGGCCCAGAGGGCGATCGGCAGCACCACGAAGGCACCGATCACCAACAGCCGGTAGAGCATCACCGCGTTGGCCCGTCCCACCCGTACCGCCAGCGTCATCTTGTCGGCGCGGCGGTCGGTTTCGACGTCGCGGACGTTGTTGACGACGATGATCGCGGTGGCGAGGAAGCCGATCGAGATCGAGAGCCCCAGCGGCAGCGCGTCGAGCTGCTCGAGCTGCACGTAGTAGGAGCCGTTGACGGCGACCAGGCCGAAGAAGAGGAAGACGAAGACCTCGCCGAGGCCGGCGTAGCCGTAGGGGCGGGGGCCACCGGTGTAGAGGATTCCGGCCGCGATCGAGACGGCGCCGACCAGCAGGATCACGATCCCGGCGACGACCGCGAGGTAGATGCCGCAGGCGACCGCCACCGCGAAGGCGATGTAGGTCGCGGTCAGAACCCGCTGCGGCGTCACCAGCCCCGCCGAGGTGACCCGCACCGGGCCGAGTCGGTCGGCGGTGTCCGCCCCTCGTCGGGCATCGGAGTAGTCGTTCGCGAGATTGGTGCCGATCTGGATGAAGATCGAGCCGACCAGGGCGGCGACGAAGGCCCAGGCCCGCGGCAGCTCGCCCACCCATTGCACCGCCGCTGCCGTGCCGACCAAAACCGGCGCGATTGCCGCCGGCAGCGTTCGCGGCCGCGCCGCCATCAACCAGATCCTCATGGCCGGCGCGGAAACTTCGAGAAGTCGGGCTGGCGTTTCTCCTTGAACGCCTCGCGTCCCTCGGCTGCCTCGTCGCTGCCGTAAAAAAGCAGGTTGGAGTCGTGGGCAAGCTGCTGGATCCCGGCGTAGCCGTCCTCGTGGGCGTTGAAGCTGGCTTTGGCCAGGCGTAGGGCGAAGGGCGAGAGCACGAGCATGTCGCGACACCACGCGACCGTCTCCTGCTCGAGGCGATCGAGCGGGACGACGGTGTTGACGAGGCCCATCTCCAGCGCCTCCTCGGCGTCGTATTGGCGGCACAGCAGCCAAAACTCCTTCGCCTTCTTGGTGCCGACGAGATCGCGCAGGAGCGACGCTCCGAAGCCACCGTCCCAGGATCCGACCCGGGGTCCGGTCTGGCCGAAGACCGCGTTGTCGGCGGCGATCGTCAGGTCGCAGCAGAGGTGGAGGATGTGGCCGCCGCCGATCGCATATCCAGCCACCATCGCCACCACCGGCTTCGGCAGCCGCCGCATCTGCACCTGCAGGTCGGTGACGTGGAAGCGTCCCAGCGAGGCGCCCTCGGCGACGTATCCCGTTTCGCCGCGGACGGTCTGATCGCCGCCCGAGCAAAACGCTCTTCCTCCCGCGCCGGTGAGGACGATCACGCCGATCCCGGTGTCCTCGCGGGCCAGCTCGAGCGCGGCGGAGATGTCGATCAAGGTCTGCGGCCTGAAGGCGTTGTGCACCTGCGGCCGGTCGATCGTGATCTTCGCGATTCCGTCGGCCTTCTCGAAGCGGATATCGGTGTACTCGCCGACCCCGCGCCACTCGATCGGCGCATAGAGATCGGCTTCGGGCGGAGCGTCCTTGTGGCGTTTGGGCATGATGGGCACGATATCCGGCTGATGAAGCTCGACGACTGGCTAGCCCAGAGATCCCAGAGTTGTCCCGACCGCACGGCGCTGATCGCCGAAGGTGAGGAGATGACCTACGCGCAGCTGGAGGCGGAAGCGACCTGGGTCGCGCGCCGGCTTGCAGCCCACGGCGTTCGCCGCGGCTCGACCGCGGCGCTGACCATGCACGGGCGCCGCGAGCAGGTCGTCCTCGCCCACGCCCTGATGAAGGTCGGCGCCACCCTCTTGCCGTTGAGCCCGCGCCTGACCGCGTCCGAGCGGTTGGCGATCGTCGCCGCCGAGGAGCCGATCGTCGACCTCGACGACCCCGGCCTGCTGACCCAGACCGAGGCCGACATGCCGCTGCTCGGTGAGCACGACATGGACGACGTCTGCGCCCGCGTCCTCACCAGCGGCAGCTCCAGCGCCCCGCGCCCGGTCGGGCTCACCTACGGCAACTTCCTCTGGAACGCTGTCGGGTCCGGCTTCAACATCGGCGTCGACCCAGCCGACCGCTGGCTCTGCTGCGTGCCGCTCAGCCACATCGCCGGCCTCAGCATCGTCGTCCGCTCGACCATCTACGGCACCGCCGCCGTTCTCCACGACGGCTTCGAGGTCGACCGCGTCGCCGCCTCCCTGGAAGGCGACGGGATCACGATCGTCTCGCTGGTGACGACGATGCTGGCCCGGCTGCTGGAGGCCGAGGCCGACCTCTCTGGGCCGCGGGCGATTCTCGTCGGGGGCGGCCCGGTGCCGGAGGAGACGCTGGAGCAGGCGAGCGCCAAGGGGGCCACCGTGGTCCAGACCTACGGCCTCACCGAGACCTGCTCGCAGGTGACGACGCTGGCGCCCGCCGACTCCCGCCGCAAGCTCGGGTCCGCGGGGCGGCCGCTGCTGACCACCCACCTGCGGATCGCCGCCGATGGCGAGATCCTGATCCAGGGCCCCACCGTCGCCCCCGGCCAGGCAGACCCCGACGGCTGGCTGCACACCGGCGACCTCGGCGAAATCGACGAGGAGGGATTCCTCTACGTGCGCGACCGGATCGACGACCTGATCGTCAGCGGCGGCGAGAACGTGGTCCCGGCCGAGGTCGAGGGAGTGCTGTTGCGCCACCCAGGGGTCGCCGAGGCCGCCGTCGTCGGCCGCGAGGACCCGGAGTGGCAGCAGGCGGTGACCGCCGTGGTCGTGCTCGAAAGCGGCTCCGAGGTGACCCCGGACGACCTGCGGCGCCACTGCGCCGAGTCGCTGGCGGGGTTCAAGGTGCCGAAGCGGGTCGAGTTGGCGGCGGCGCTGCCGCGCACGCCCTCGGGCAAGCTGATGCGCAGAGCGCTCCGATAGCCTGCGGCGCATGAAAACCGACGACATCTTCTACGACAAGGACGCCGACCTCGGAAAGCTCGACGGCAAGACCGTCGCGATCCTCGGCTACGGCTCACAGGGGCACGCGCATGCCCTCAACCTGAAGGACTCTGGCGTCGACGTGGTGGTCGGCCTGCGGCCCGATTCCTCCAGTCGCGCCAAGGCCGAAGAGCATGGCCTCGAGGTGCTCGACATCGCCGAAGCCGCCAGCCGCGGCGACATCGTGATGATCCTGCTGCCCGACGAGAAACAGGGCGAGCTCTGGCGTGAGGAGATCGCCGACGGGATCGCCCCCGGCAACCTCCTGCTTTTCGCCCACGGCTTCGCGATCCACTTCGGCGAGATCGAGCCGCCGGCCGGGATCGACATCGGCATGGTCGCCCCCAAGGGCCCGGGCCACCTGGTCCGCCGCCAGTACGAGGAAGGCAACGGCGTCCCCTGCTTGATGGCCGTCCACCAAGACGCCAGCGGCAACGCGCACGACCTCGTCCTCGCCTACGCCTCCGGGATCGGCGGCGGTCGCGCCGCGGTGATCGAGACCAGCTTCAAAGACGAGTGCGAGACCGACCTCTTCGGCGAGCAGGCCGTTCTTTGCGGCGGCGCATCCGAGCTGGTCCAGGCCGGCTACGAGACCCTGGTCGAGGCCGGCTACGACCCCCGTCTCGCCTACTTCGAGTGCCTGCACGAGCTGAAGCTGATCGCCGACCTGATGTACGAGAAGGGGATTCAGGGCATGCGCTACTCGATCTCCAACACCGCCGAGTACGGCGACATGACCCGCGGCAAACGCGTGATCGGCGAGGAGTCGCGGGCGGCGATGAAGCAGATTCTCAGCGAGATCCAGTCCGGCGACTTCGCCCGCGAGTTCATCGCCGAGAACAAGGCCGGCAACGAGAACTTCGACCGCATGCGCAAAGAGGCCGAGGGGAAGCAGATCGAGGAGATCGGTGGCGAGTTGCGGACCATGATGCCCTGGATCGACCAGGAGTTTTAGGACTTGAACCGAGGCTCGGTGAGGCGGGCTGTCAGGCCCTCCCCCTGAGGCCGTCGCGCAGCTGGGTCGCTTCCCGTGCCGCGGAATCTCTGTCCGTGAGCCTCATGGGGAGGGCCTGACAGCCCGCCTCACGGACCGCCGCTCAGCCCTCGAGTTGAGTTCTCTTCGCGCGAGGAGAACTAGCCTGGATGCAGCGCATTGGAAGATGACGCGGGACGAGCGCCCGAGTGGAAGGGGCGGTGACCCTCTCCCAGAGCTCATGGACTACGGCTTGAGCCCTGGCAACTCGCCCAGCTGCGCGACGGCCTCTGGGAGAGGGTCACCCACCCTTCTAGCCGAGCCCTTCGGGTCTAGCCGTCTCGCCCTCGGGCTCTCTCCCGTCTCGACCGACGTAGCCGTCCTTGGCGCCGACGACCACGTAGACGGCATCCTCGGAGTCGCTGGCGTTGCGGACCTTGCGGTGGGTCGGGGCGTCGACCCAGGCCATGCCGCCGGGGCCGAGCTCGTAGGAGGTGCCGTCGCCGAGGGTGATCTCGATGCGGCCGCTGTGCACGAAGTACAGCTCCTCCTGCTCGTCGTGGTAGTGGAACCCGGCCGCGTAGCCGGGCGGCTGCACGATCGCGTTGGCGCCGAAGGCGGTGATCCCGAGGTCCTTGCGGATCTTGCGGAAGCCCCAGCCCTCGCCGAGGTCGTCGAGGTGGGCGACGGCATAGCCGTCGCCCCTGGTCACCTTCTCGTTCTCCCCTGCCATGTCGGTTTCCTTAGACGGCCGGGGCCGCGGGCGGCTCCGGGATCGTGGCTGGGGCGGAGCTGATCGGCTTCGCTTTCTCCAGCCCGATCGGCGGGTAGTCATCGGTCAGGATCGCGATGTAGCCGAGCACCCGGGCCTGGAAGCTGTGCAGGTGGGTCAGGGTGGTGAAGAGCCATTCCGGCAGGTAGCCGCGAAAGACGATCGTCAGCCAGGCGACGAGGCCGACCAGCTGGATGATGTAGGAGGTCCCGTAGGAGACGATGAAGAGGACCGGGAAGGCGAGGAGGAGGCGGAAGAACGCCTTCAGGCGACTCTGCTTGGCGGCTGGCGGCGGGAAGTTGACCCGGATCGGGTAGCTGGGGTCGTCGCTGAGGCTAAACGGCGGCCAGACGTCGGTCTGCAGGAAGAACCAGGCCGAGACCCGGGTGCTGAAGCGAACCACCCCGGCGTTGAAGTCGTAGAGCCACTGCGGGTAGCGGCCGAGGATCACCACAGCCACCCAGGCGAAGAAGTGGGTGAAGAGGAAGAGGAATCCCCAGAAGATGGCGACGATGAACCATGGGATCGCCAGCAGCAGGCGGAAGAACGTGGTCCATCGGTTAGGCGTCGGATTGAAATCCGCTTCATAAGTGATCGGATACACGGCTCTACCTCCTGTAGGACTGGGAGAAATCGACAGCGGCGCCAGCCTAACCCCGCCCCCGGCGCCAGTCCACCCGCGCCTGTCGATACGGTGTCGAGCCCCGATGACCGTCCAAACCGACGCCCAGATCCCGGCTGACCTCAAGCCCGCCGATGGCCGCTTCGGCTGCGGCCCTTCGAAGGTGCGCCCGGAGGCGCTCGCGAGACTGGCCGAGCAGGCGGCCCTGATGGGGACCTCGCACCGTCAGGCGCCCGTGCGCGATCTGGTCAAGAACATCCGCGGGGGGCTCGGCGAGCTCTTCTCGCTCCCGGATGGCTACGAGGTGGCGCTCGGCAACGGCGGCACCACCGCCTTCTGGGAGGCCGCTGCGGCCTGGCTGGTGCGCGAGCGATCCCTGCACCTGACCTACGGCGAGTTCTCGCAGAAGTTCGCCAAGGCGACCGCGGCGGCACCCTTCCTCGCCGACCCGATCGTGATCGAGGCCGACCCGGGCGACGCGCCCGCGCCTGTCGCCAATCCCGCCGCCGACGTCCTCGCCTGGGCCCACAACGAGACCTCGACCGGGGTTATGGTCGACGTCGCTCGACCCGATGGCGCCGGCGAGTCGCTGGTCCTGATCGACGCCACCTCGGGTGCCGGCGGCCTGCCGGTCGACGTCAGCCAGGCCGACGCCTACTACTTCGCCCCGCAGAAGGCCTTCGGCGCCGACGGCGGCCTCTGGCTGGCGCTGCTGAGTCCAGCCGCGATCGCCCGGATCGAGGATCTCGACGGCGCCGGCGATCGCTGGCAGCCCGCTTTCCTCTCCTTGCAGACGGCGCTGGAGAACTCGCGCAAGGCGCAGACCTACAACACGCCGGCGCTGGCGACTTTGATCCTGCTCGGCGACCAGGTCGAGTGGATGCTCGCCAACGGCGGGCTCGATTGGTGCGTGCGGCGCACGGCTGACTCTTCGGGTCGGCTCTACGGCTGGGCGGAGCAGAGCGAGTTCGCGACCCCCTTCGTGGCTGACGCCGAGAAGCGCTCGCTCGTGGTCGGCACGATCGACTTCGCCGATTCGATCGATGCCGCCGCGATCGCCGCCGCCCTGCGCGCGAACGGGATCGTCGACGTCGAGCCCTACCGCAAGCTCGGCCGCAACCAGCTCCGCGTCGGCATGTTCCCGGCCGTCGAGCCGGCCGACGTCGAGGCGCTGACCGCCTGCATCGACTGGGTCGTTGCGAACGTCGACGGGGTACGCGCCTGATGCGGGTTCTGGTCAAGGAGAAGATCGCCGACACCGGCGTCGATCTGCTGCGCTCGAAGTTCGACGTCGACCTCGGCCTGGAGATGTCCGACGAGGAGCTGCGCGAAAAGATCGGCGATTACGACGCGATCCTGATCCGCTCGGCGACCAAGATGACGCCGGAGCTGATCGAGCTGGCGACCAACCTGAAGGTGATTGGCCGCGCCGGCACCGGCGTCGACAACGTCGACATCCCGGCCGCCACCCGCCGCGGGATCATCGTCGCCAACGCGCCGGAATCGAACTCGGTGGCCGCGGCCGAGCACACGCTGGCCCTGGCCCTGGCCCTCTTTCGCAACGTCCCGCAGGCCCACGAATCGTTGGTCGCCAACCGCTGGGACCGCGCCAAGTTCAAGGGCGCCGAGCTCTACGGCAAGACGCTCGGGGTGATCGGCTTCGGGCGGATCGGCCAGCTGGTCGCCAAACGCGCCCAGGGCTTCGAGATGGACGTGGTCGCCTTCGACAAGTTCGTCTCCGCCGAGCGTTTTCGCGAGCTCGGGGTCGAAGGCGTCGAGAGCGTCGAGGACCTGCTCGCCAAGGCCGATCTGGTCACCCTCCACGTGCCGAAGACGCCGGAGACGATCGGGCTGATCGACGCCGAGGCGATCGCCGCGATGAAGGACGGCGCCCGCGTGGTCAACTGCGCTCGCGGCGAGCTCGTCGAGCTCGACGACCTGCTGGCTGGGCTCGAGTCGGGCAAGCTGGCCGGCGCCGCCCTCGACGTCTTCCCCTCCGAGCCGTTTACCGAGCACCCGATCTTCGCCCGCCCCGACGTCGTCGTCACCCCGCACTTGGGTGCCTCCACCGCCGAGGCCCAGGACCGCGCCGGCGTCGTCACCGCCGAGCAGGTGACCGAGGCGCTGACCGGCGGCGTCGTCACCAACGCGGTCAACATCGCCGCCGTGCGGCCGGAGGCGATGGAAGCGCTGGCGCCGTTCGTGCCGCTCTGCGAAAAACTAGGGCGGCTTGCCCAGGGACTGGGGGACGGCTCGGTCGACCGCGTCACCGCCGAGTTCCGCGGCCGCATCGCCTCCCACGACACCCGCCTGCTCGGGATCGCGGTGATGGCGGGCATCCTCTCCGGCAACACCGAGGAGCCGGTCAACCTCGTCAACGCGCCGCAGATGGCCGAGGAGCGCGGAATCGAGCTGACCGAGACCAAGGACTCGAGCACGGAGGACTTCACCGAGCTGGTCACCGTCCGCGTGCACTCGGGCGAGCACGAGGTCGAGGTCGCCGGCACCAGTGTCGGCCCGCGCAACGAGCCCTACCTGGTCTCCGCCTGGAAGGAGAGCTTCTACCTGCCCTTCGCCGAGCACATCACCGTCTTCCGCTACGCAGACCAGCCGGGAATGATCGGCCGGGTCGGGACGATCTTCGGCGAGGAGGGCGTCAACATCGTCTCCGCTGCGGTGGGCGCCGAGGCCGGTACCGAGACCGCGGTGATGGCACTGACCACCGACGCGCCCGTCCGTCCCGAGGCGCTCGAGAAGATCCTCGCGCTCGACGGCTTCGCCGTCGGCCGATCCGTAGATCTCTGAGCGGCGCATAGCGGCGTCCTCGGTCGCTCGCGTGCGGAGCACGCCGCGCTCCCTGCGTCCTTACTCTGCCTGCTCAGAGATCTCCGGATAGGGTGCACCCATGCGGGCGGTGGTATTGACGGGGACGGGGGGGCCTGAGGTCCTGCAGGTGCTGGAGCGGCCCGACCCTGCCGTCGGGCCAGGCGAGATTCGCGTCGCCGTGCGGGCGGCCGGGATCAACTTCGCCGATACGCTGGCTCGCGTCGGCCTCTACCCCGACGCGCCGAAGCCCCCCTGCGTGCTCGGCTACGAGGTCGCGGGGGAGGTCGAGAGCGTGGGGGAGGGCGTGACGACGTACGCGATCGGCGACCGCGTCATCGCTGGCACCCGCTTCGGCGGCCAGGCCGAGCTGGTCAGCGTCGACGCCGCCCAGGCGCTGCCGCTTCCCGACCGGCTCAGCTTCGAGCAGGGCGCCGCCTTCCCGGTCAACTATGGGACCGCCTACGCCGCGCTGACGCTGATGGGCGGAATGCGGGCGGGCGATCGTGTCCTTATCCACGCGGCCGGTGGCGGCGTCGGCATCTCCGCGACCCAGCTCGCCCGCAACGCCGGCGCCGAGATCTTCGGCACCGCCTCGCCCGGCAAGCACGAGGCCATCCGCGCCCAGGGCGTCGAGCACGCGATCGACTACCGCGGTCAGGACTTCGAGGCTGAGGTCATGCGTATCACCGGCGGCGAGGGCGTGGACCTGGTCATGGACGCCCTCGGGCCGACCTCGTTCCGCAAGGACTATCGGTTGCTGCGATCCGGCGGCCGGCTGGTGATGTACGGGCTGTCGGAGAACTCGGACGCCGGCGTCCGCAACATCCCGGCGACGCTGAAGAGCCTGGCGAAGATGCCGTTGGCGACGATGCCGTGGTGGAAGAGCTTGATGGTGATGAACGAGAACAAAGGGGTCTTCGGCCTCAACATGCTGAGCTGGTGGGACCGCGAGGGCAACCTCGACCGCGTAACTGAGCCTTTGATGGCCGACCTCGAAGCCGGTCGCCTGGAGCCGGTGGTTGGCGGCAGCTTCCCCTTCGAGCGCGCCGGAGAGGCGCACGAGTTCATCGCTCAGCGCCGCAACGTCGGCAAGGTCGTGTTGTTGCCTTAGCGAGGGTCTGGACGCTCCGGGCCGAATCACACTCGCTATGAAGAAGGCTTTGCCGATCACGATCGCCCTGCTGGTGGCCATTGCCGCCACGCCCGCCGCAGCCGCCGAACGCTTCAACGTACTCTTCACCGGCGGGCCCGAGGTCAACGTGATCAGCATCAAGCTCAGCCTCGACGGCACCGCCTACGTGATCGATTCGCTGGGACCTCTGGAAGCCGCCAACGGCATCTGCGTGCACCGCGAAGGCAAGGAAAACGCGCTGCTCTGCGAAGCCGCCCCGATCGCCAGCTTCGAAGTCAACGCCGGTGCCGGCGACGACCAGGTCATCGTCTGGCCGAAGATCCCGATCGCGGTCACCCTGCGCGGCGGTCCCGGCTCTGACCGCCTCTACGGCGGCGCCGCCGCCGACAAGCTGCTTGGCGGCTCCGGCAACGACACCCTCTTCGGTCGCTCTGATTCCGATTGGCTCTACGGCGGCCCCGGGGACGATGCCCTCTACGGCGGCCGCGGCGACGATCGCTTGCTTGGCGGTCCCGGCTTCAACGAATACTTCGGCGGCAGCGGCGAAAACGAAATCTCGAAGTCCGGCGTCGAACCCTAGGAGGGGCTAGGAGGCTTCACCGACGGGCGCACGGCGCGAGAAGAGGCGGCCGCCGACGAAGAGGAGGGCGATCACCAGCCCGACCAACGAGAGCGCTGCGTCGAGCCTGAAGCCCGCCTGGACGCCGTCCACGAAGGGCGGAACCGCGGCCGAGAAGACCGTCGTCGTCAGCCCCAGCCCGATCGAGCCGCCGGCGATCTGGAACATGTAGACGATGCCGCCGGCGAGACTGGTCTGGGAGTCGTCGACCGAGGTGACCCCGGCGGTCGTCGCGGTCGGGTAGAAGCTGCCGACCCCGATCCCCAACACCACCATGCCGATGACCAGCGACTCGTATCCCGAGTCCGCGTCCACCGTCGAGAAGAGGAATGGGGCGAGCGTTATGCAGGCGGCGCCGAGCACGACCAGCTTCTTGGCACCGACCCGCTCGTAGAGCGGCCCGGCGATGAAGGAGACGAGGGCGAAGGTGCCGAGGAAGGGCAGCAACCCGACCCCCGCCTCCAGCGGCGAGTAGCCGAGCTGTTTCTCCATGAACTGCGGCAGGTAGAGCAGCGCCGCGAAGAAGGTCGCCGACATGAAGAGGATCGCGAAGCAGGAGGCCCTGAAGCTCTCGTTGCGCATCACCTCGCGCGGGATCAGCGCGTGGGTGCCTGCGCGGCGCTCGATCGGCACGAAGGCGACGATCAGGATCGCCGCCACGGCCAGCAAGCCGACGATTTTCGGATCGCCCCAACCCCAGTCGTCGACCTGGTCGAGCGCGATCAGCAGCGAGACGAGGCCGACCGAGATCGCGGCGATGCCCGGGTAGTCGATCTTGCGGTCATCGCTCTCGGGCTCCTTGACGTGGACGAGGAAGTAGGTGACGGCGACGGCGAAGAGGGCGATCGGGACGTTGAGGAAGAAGATCCAGCGCCAGCTCAGAAGGTCGGTGAGGACGCCGCCGATCAACGGTCCGACCGCGTTGCCGAGCCCGGCCGCGCCGAGGATGATCCCGCCCGCCAGCCCAGCCTTCTTTTCGGGCAGGATCGCGAAGGTCATGCCGAGGATCGCCGGCCACATCAGCGCTCCTCCGATCCCCATCAGCGTCCGCGCCGCGATCAGCCAGGCCTCGCTCTGGGCGGCGCCGCCGAGCGCTGACATCGAGGCGAAGATCGCGGTGCCGAGGAAAAAGGCGTTGCGGCGCCCGAACATGTCGGCGAGGCGGCCGCCGGTGACGATCATCACCCCGAAGGTCAGCGCGTAGGCGTTGACGACCCACTGGATCGTGTTGATGTTCGTGTCGAAGTCCTTCTCCATCGTCGGCAGGGCGACGTTGATGGCGGAGAAGTCGTTGGCGATCACGACGACGGCGATCCCCATGGCAAAGAGCGCGAGCCAGTTCGTGCGTTGGGCCGAGGTCTCGATGGCGGCAGGGTATGCCACGGATCGAACGGAATCCCGCGTCTGCGCTACCCTCTTGGACGAATGGCTTTCCGGTCCCACAGCCTCGCGCTTCTCCTTCTCCTCCCCCCTCGGGGGGAATAGCGCTGGGCGGCGCGATAGCCGCGAGAGACAAGGCCATTTGATTCGAGTAGAGAAGGAGAAGGCTCCGATGGGACCCAACGAGACCGACGCAAACCGCGTCCACATCTTCGACACGACGCTGCGAGACGGCGAGCAGTCGCCCGGAATCTCGCTGAACACGGCCGAGAAGGTCGAGATCGCCCAGCAGCTGTCCCGCCTGGGGGTCGACGTGATCGAGGCCGGCTTCCCGATCACCTCGCCCGGCGACTTCGAGGCGGTCCAGAAAATCGCCCGAGAGGTCGAGGGGCCGGTGATCTGCGGCCTGGCCCGCACCCACAAGGCGGACATCGACGCCGCTTGGGGGGCCGTGAAGGAGGCTGTGCGACCGCGCATCCACACCTTCATCTCGACCTCCGACATCCACATCGAGCACCAGCTGAAGACCGACCGCGAGGACGTCAAGGGCCAGGCGCGAGCTGCCGTCACCATGGCCAGGAGCTACTGCGAGGACGTCGAGTTCTCGCCGATGGACGCGACTCGTGCCGAGATCGAGTTCACCGCCGAAGTGGTGGCGATCGCGGTCGAGGAGGGCGCCACCGTGGTCAACATCCCCGACACGGTCGGCTACACGACGCCGGAGGAGTACTCGGCTTACCTGGCGCGGCTGTATGAGTTGGTGCCGGGGCTGGAGGGCGTCGAGCTGTCGGTTCACTGCCACGACGACCTGGGGCTGGCCGTCGCCAACTCTTACGCGGGAGTATTGGCCGGGGCCCGACAGGTCGAGTGCGCCGTCAACGGGATCGGCGAGCGCGCCGGCAATTGCTCGCTGGAGGAGATCGCGATGCTGGTCAAGGTCCGCGAGGACGCCCACGGGCTCTCGACCGGGATCAATACCCGCGAGATCGCCCGCACCAGCCGCATGGTCTCGCGCCTGACCGGCTACGCGGTGCAACCGAACAAGGCGATCGTCGGGCGCAACGCTTTTGCCCACGAGTCCGGGATCCACCAGGACGGCGTGCTGAAGGAGCGCAGCACCTACGAGATCATGGACGCGACCGAGGTCGGTCTGGAGTCGAACTCGATCGTCCTGGGCAAGCACTCCGGCCGCCATGCTCTGAAAGATGCCCTGGAGCAGCTGGGCTTCAAGGTCGAGGGCAACGCCCTCAACTCGGCCTTCAAGGCGTTCAAGGAGGTCGCCGACCGCAAGAAGCAGGTGACCGCGCTCGACCTGGAGGCGATCGTCTCCGATGAGATGCGCGAGCGCTCCGACGTCCACGAGCTGGACTCCTTCGAGGTCAGCGCCGGCTCCGGCCACGAGCCGAAGGCGAGGATCGGCGTGACGATGCCCTCCGGGGAGGTCGCGGTTGGCGAGTCCAGCGGCGACGGCCCGATCGACGCCGTCTTCCGCGCGATTCAGCAGGCGACCGGGACGCAGAGCGAGTTGCGCCAGTACACCGTCGACGCGGTGACCGGGGGAGAGGACGCGCTCGGCGAGGTGACCGTGATGCTGCGCACCGACGGCCGCCTGGCGACCGGGGTGGGTGTGGCTACCGACATCCTCGAGGCTTCCGCCCGCGCCTATCTGCGTGCGCTGTCCAACTCCCTGGAAGGCGCCGCCACCCGCGAGGCCGAGGCGGCCACCGCGGACGCCGCCGTCGAACGCACCCCAGGCCCCTAGCCAACCGCCCCGAGAAGGGGAGACCTTTGGTCGAGTCTGCTCTTACCCGCCATATGGACGGGTCAGAGCAGACTCGCGGTTTCGACCTGTGGATCGCGGAGATCGCCGAGCGGCAGCATGGAGTGATCGGGCGCTCGCAGTTGGTGGAGCAGGGTCTTGGGGAAGACGCGATCGAGTATCGATTGCGGGCGGGGCGGTTGCATCGGCTCTGTCCCGGCGCCTATGCGGTCGGGCACCGGATGCTCTCACGCGAGGCGCGGTGGATGGCGGTGGTGCTCGCCGCCGGGCCCAGTGCGGTGCTCAGCCACCGCTCGGCCGCAGCACTCTGGAGGATCCGTGACCCCGGCGGCGGCCCGATCGAAATCACCTCACCCCGCAAAACCAGATCCCGGGGGGAAATCCGTCGTCACTGCGCGCGATTGCCGCCGGACGAGGTGACCGTCCAGGACGGGATCCGGGTGACTACGGTTCCGCGGACGATCTTCGACCTGGCGGCGGTCTCGAGGCCGGAGGCCGTGGAGAGCGCCCTGCGACAGGCCGAATACCTGCGGCTCTACGACTCCCTCTCGCTGGAGGACCTAATCGGGCGATATCCAGGCCATCGCGGCAACCGGGTCGCCCGCGCGGCTCTCGCCAGTCTGAGGGAAGCGCCGGGTGAACTCCACAGCCGCCTCGAGGAGCGTTTCCTCGCCTTCCTCGACGCCCACCAACTGCCTCGGCCCCATCTGAACGCCTGGCTCGAGGCGCAAGGCCGTCGCTACAAAGTCGACTGCCTTTGGCCGGTCCAGCGCCAGATTGCCGAGCTCGACTCCTGGCAGGCCCATGGCACTCGCTCGGCCTTCCAGGCGGACAAATCCCGTGACCGCCGCCTGCGGGTAGCGGGATATTTGACCACTCGCATCACCCGGCATCAGTTGGACAACGAAACCGCGGAGCTGGCCGCCGACCTCCGCACCCTCCTAACCCGCTGAGCCAAGACCCCTCACCGCAACCACACCGGTCTCGGCTCTCGATGCCCGTCATACAAGCGTCCGTGATAACGTACACCCCGTGAGCCAAGCCGTCGCAGATCCACCCGCCCCCATCGGGCCCCGCATCCGTGCCCTGCGTGACGCGATGGGGCTGTCGCTGCGTGATCTGGCCGAGCGCTCCGGCGTTAGCGCGCCGATGCTCTCGCAGGTCGAGCGCGGGGAGACCAGCCCGACGCTGTCCTCCGCCGCGAAGATCGCCTCGGGCTTGGAGCTGACCCTCTCGCAGCTGCTGCGCCTCGACGAGGGCCAGCACGTCGCCGTCAGCCGCGCCAGCGGTCGCCGTCGCTACGAGCGCGGCGGCCACCGGATCGACGAGATGACGCCGCCGATGCCGGGTCAGCGCGCCGACGTCTCCCTGCACGTCCTCGAGCCGGGCGCCACCACCGGCGGCCGCACCGACCCGCCGATGCACGAGCCCGGCAGCCGCGAGACCGCGGTCGTCCTCGCCGGCACCTTGGCCCTGGTCGTCGACGGCACCCGTTACGAGCTTCAGGAGGGCGACAGCGTCACCTTCGACGCCGACCTGCCCCATCATTTCGAGAACGATGGCGAGGAGCCGACCCGGTTCTTCGCCGTGATCGCCGCTGGCCTCAGGCGCGGCTAGGAGCAGGAGAAACCATGCCGAAAACGATGTTCGAGAAGATCTGGGACACCCACGAGGTCTCCGAGGGGTTGATCTACATCGACCTACACCTGGTCCACGAGGTCACCTCGCCGCAGGCCTTCGACGGCCTCCGACTTGCCGGCCGTCCGGTCCGTCGCCCCGACAAGACGCTGGCCACGGCCGACCACAACACCCCGACCGACGGCACCATGGCCGCCCGCCTGATCGCCGACCAGCTCTCCCGCGTCCAGGTCGAAACCCTGGAGCGCAACTGCGAGGAGTTCGCGATCCCGATCTACTCGCTGGGCTCCGATCGCCAGGGGATCGTCCACGTGATCGGCCCCGAGCTCGGTGTCACCCAGCCGGGAATGACGATCGTCTGCGGCGACAGCCACACCTCCACCCATGGCGCCTTCGGGGCGCTCGCCTTCGGCATCGGCACCTCCGAGGTCGAGCACGTGCTGGCGACCCAGTGCCTGGTCCAGAAGCGGCCGAAGACGATGCGGATCGAGTACTCCGGCGAGCTCGGCTCCGGCGTCACCCCCAAGGACCTGATCCTGGCGACGATCGGCCGTCTCGGGACCGGCGGCATGAACGGCTACGCGGTCGAGTACGCCGGCCCGGCGATCGAGGCGCTGCAGATGCCGGGACGGATGACGATCTGCAACATGACGATCGAGGGCGGCGGCCGCGCCGGCATGATCGCTCCGGATGAGACCACCTTCGAGTGGGTGCGTGGGCGCGAAGCGGCGCCGCAGGACTTCGAGGCTGCGGTCGCCCGCTGGCGCGAGCTGCCCAGCGACGAGGGTGCCAGCTTCGACACCGAGATCGCGGTCGACGCCGGCGAGATCTCGCCGATGGTCACCTGGGGAACCAACCCCGGCATGGTCGTCGAGGTCACCGACACGGTCCCCGACCCGGCGGCCATGGAGTCGAGCCGCAGAACGCGAAGCGGCCGAGCGCGCGCTCGCCTACATGGGGCTGGAGGCCGGCACGCCGATGACCGAGGTCGCGCCCGAACGCGTCTTCATCGGCTCCTGCACCAACTCGCGGATCGAGGACCTGCGCGAGGCGGCCCAGATCGTCGATGGCCGCCGCGTCGCCGCCAGCGTCCACGCGATGGTCGTCCCCGGCTCCCAGCAGGTCAAGGCCGCGGCCGAAGCCGAGGGCCTGCACGACGTCTTCCGCGGCGCCGGCTTCGAATGGCGGGAGGCGGGCTGCTCGATGTGCCTGGGGATGAACCCAGACACGCTCTCCGAAGGGGAGCGCTGCGCTTCGACCTCGAACCGCAACTTCGAGGGCCGCCAGGGCAAGGGCGGGCGCACCCACCTAGTCAGCCCGAGGATGGCCGCCGCGGCGGCGATCGAGGGACGTTTCGTCGACATCAGGGATTGGAGCTGAAGATGAGGCCACTGGACGTCATCGAGGGCAAGGTGTCGGTGCTGGACCGCGCCGACGTGGACACCGACCAGATCATCCCCAAGCAGTTCCTCAAGCGGGTCGAGCGCACCGGCTTCGGCGAGTTCCTCTTCTATGACTGGATCCGTGACGGCGAGATCGAGCTGGAGCCGAATCCGATCCTCGTCACCGGACCGAACTTCGGCTGCGGATCCTCCCGCGAGCACGCCCCTTGGGCACTGGAAGACTTCGGTTTTCAGGCCATCGTCGCGCCCTCCTTCGCCGACATCTTCTACTCGAACTGCACCAAGATCGGGCTGCTGCCGGCGATCCTCGACGAGGCGCACTGCCGCGCCGTCGCGGAGGCCGGCGAGGCTCGCATCGACGTCGACGACGAGACGATCACCTGCGCCGCCGGCGTCTTCGAGTTCGGGGTCGAGCCCGACGTCAAGCACCGGCTGTTGAACGGACTCGACGACATCGGCATCACCCTGGAGAACGTGGGCGCGATCGACTCCTTCGAGGCGACCCCGGCGGGCGAGCACGGGCCGGTGACGACGGCGCTGCCGTGAGCGGCACGAAGCCGGAAGGCTCGATGAACAGCGGCGCCCGCGAGTGGGACGCGGAGACCTACGACGCCGTCTCCGACCCCCAGTTCAGCTGGGGTTTGGAGGTGCTGGAGAGGCTCGAGCTGCGCGGGAACGAGTCCGCCCTCGACGCCGGCTGCGGTTCCGGCCGGGTCAGCGCCGAGCTGCTGGAGCGCCTGCCGCAGGGAAGCCTGCTCGCGGTCGACGGCTCCGAGGCGATGATCGCGAAGGCGCGCGAGCGGCTCGGCGATCGAGCCGAGTACCTGCTCGCGGACCTCGCCGAGCTGAGGGTCTCCGAGCCGGTCGACCTGGTCTTCTCGACCGCGACCTTTCACTGGCTCCCCGACCACGACCGCCTCTTCGCGCGGCTGCGTGATGTGCTGCGGCCGGGAGGGCGGCTGGTCGCGCAGTGCGGGGGAGAGGGCAACGTCGCCGAGCACGCCAAGGCGATCGCGGCCGTGGCGGCGCGGCCCGAGTACGCCGAGCACCTGCGCGAGATGAAGGGCCTCTGGAACTTCGCCGGCCCCGAGCAGACCGAGGCGAGGCTGCGCGCGGCCGGATTCGATCAGGTCCGTTGTTGGCTGGAGCCGAAGCCGGTGTCGCCCGCGCGGCCGCTGGCCTTCGTCACCACGGTCACGCTCGGACCGGTGCTCGCACAGCTCCCGGAGGCGCTGCGCGAGCCGTTTGCCGAGGCGGTGCTGTCCGAATCGCCCACGCCGCTGGTGCTCGACTACGTGCGGCTCAACATCGAGGCCGTCGCGGCGGCCTAATGCGTAGAGTTCCGCGCCCGTGAGCGCCGCCCCCCGCATAGTCGTCCTGCCCGGCGACGGCATCGGCCCCGAGATCGTCGCCGCGGCGACGCAGCTGCTGGAGTCGCTGGGGGAGTTCGAGTTCGACGAGCGGTTGATGGGCGGCTGCTCGATCGACGCCCACGGAATCGCCCTCACCGACGAGGTTCTCGAGGCCTGCAAGGCGTCGGACGCGGTGCTGCTCGGTGCCGTCGGCGGCCCCAAGTGGGACACGACCGATCCCGACGCGCCGCGCCCCGAGCAGGGTCTGCTCGGCCTGCGCAAGGGAATGGGGCTCTACGCCAACCTGCGCCCGGTGCGGCCGAGTCCCGGCCCTGGTCGGCGCCAGTCCGCTGCGCGAGGAGGTGATCGCCGGCACCGACCTGCTGGTCGTCCGCGAGTTGACCGGCGGCATCTATTTCGGCGACTCGGGCCGCAATGGCGACGAGGCCCACGACACCTGCGAATACGACGCCGGCGAAATCGAGCGGATCGCCCGCACCGCCTTCGAGGCGGCCCGCCGGCGCGCCGAGGGTTCCGGGCGCAGGCCCAAAGTCACCTCGGTCGACAAGGCCAACGTGATGGAGACCTCACGACTCTGGCGCGAGGTCGTGACCCGCATCGCCCCCGAGTACGACGACGTCGCGCTCGACCACCTGCTCGTCGACAACGCGGCGATGCAGCTCGTCTCGCGACCGGCCGATTTCGACGTCGTCGTCGCCGAGAACCTCTTCGGAGACATCCTCAGCGACGAGGCAGCGATGCTGACCGGCTCGCTGGGGATGCTGCCCTCCGCCAGCCTCGGCGCCGACGGCGACCCGGGCTTGTTCGAGCCGGTCCATGGCTCCGCTCCGGACATCGCCGGCAAGGGCCTCGCCAACCCGCTCGCGACCTTCCTCTCGGTAGCGATGATGCTGCGCCACGGCCTCGGTCGGCCCGATGAGGCAGCGCGGATCGAGGCGGCGGTAGACGTCGTGCTCGAAGCGGGAATGCGCACGCCCGACCTCGCCTCTGGGAAGACCGCGCCGCCGCCGATGTCCGACCTGCCGCCCGAGGTGGAGGTCGGCACCGCGGAGATGACCTCCGCGGTGCTCGACGCTCTCAGGGTTTAGCGCTCCTCTAGGGGGCGGTGACGGCCCACTGGCCGGCGGCGACGTAGTTGCCGGCGGCTTTCGCTTTCGCGGTGTAGCCGAAGCCAAGCCGCGTGTTGTTCTCCACGGTCAGCTCCGGTTCTTCGAGGTTGACTTCTTCGGTCAGGTAGACGCAGAGGTTGCCGGGGGTGGCCGAGGGGGCGGAGCCGCTGCCGATCCCCGCGCAGTTGGCGTTGGTCACCCCTTTTTTCAGCACCGTTACCGCGGGCGGGCTGCCGGCGAGCGGGAACTGGAAGCTGACGGAACCGCGCGAGACGTCGCCGGCGCCGTCGCTGCCGCCGAGGTAGAAGACGCCGCGCAGGGTCTGCCCACTCTTCAGCGCACCCAGTAGCGGTGCCACTTCGGGCCCCAGTTTCGCGTTGGTCACCGAACCATCGGCCAGTTTCGCCGTCGTCACGTTGGCGTTGGCGAGTTTGTTGGTCGTGATCACGCCGTTTTTGATCGAGCTGGCGATCACCGCGTTGGCGGCGATCTTGGCGCTGGTCACGGCGCCGTTGCCGATGTTGCCGGGCGTCACCGCGTTGGGGCCGAGCTTGCCGGCGATCACCGACTTCGGCGCCAGCTTGGCGCTGGTGACCGCGTTTCTCTTCAATTTCGCCGCGTTGACGGCGCCGCGCTTCAACTGGTTGGGGCCGACGCTGTTCTTCGGCAGGCCGGCTGCCACAGCGACGCCGCTGAGGGCGGCGAAGAGCGCGATCGTCGCGATCACGTTCGCGTAGTTCAGCCTCGGTCGAAGTCTGGCTTTCATGGACTTTTGCTCCTTCGTCTCGGGTTTGGGCAGTCATTCGCGCCCGCGGACCTGAAGCCCTGCGTTTGATCGGGCATACTTCCCCAACATGGATCCGCAGGAGTTGATTTGGAAGAACGGGGAATTCGTTGCCTGGGAGGACGCCCAGGTACACGTTTTGACGCACGGATTGCACTACGGAACCGGCGTTTTCGAGGGAATTCGCTGCTACGAGACCGACCGCGGTCCGGCCGTCTTCCGCCACGCCGACCACCTGAAGCGGCTGGAGCAGTCGGCTGAGCTCTACTACCTGCAGCTGCCCTACTCGGCCGAGGAGATCCGACAGGCCACGCACGAGCTGCTGCGCCGCAACGGCCTCACCTCGGCCTACATCCGGCCGATTGCCTTCCGCGGCTACGGCAGCCTCGGCCTCTTCGCCACCGACGCGCCCGTCGACGTGGTCATCGCCGCCTTCCCCTGGGGTGCCTACCTCGGCGACGAGAGCGCCGGCCGCGGCATCCGCGCCAAGGTCTCGAGCTGGCGCCGGATCAGCCCCGGCGGTTCGATCCCGCACGCCAAGGCCTCGGGCTCCTATCTCAACTCGATCCTCGCCAAGACCGAGTCGGCCAACGCCGGCTATGACGAGGCGATCCTGCTCGACGAACGCGGCTTCGTCTGCGAGGGCTCTGGCGAGAACATCTTCGTGGTCCGTGACGGCGAGATCGTGACGCCGCCGCACGTCGCCTCGATCCTCGACGGGATCAACCGCAAGTCGGTGATCCAGATCGCCCGCGACCTCGGCTACGCCGTGGTCGAGCGCGACATCGCCCGCGCCGAGCTCTACTTGGCGGAGGAGGTGTTCCTGACCGGGACCGCGGCCGAGCTGGTGCCGGTGCGCGAGATCGACGACCACCCGCTCGGCGAGCCGGGCGAGATCACCCGCCATGTACAGGCGAAGTTCGAGGACGCGCTCTACGGGCGCGCCGAGGAGTACCTGGAGTGGCTCGACTTCGTCGCGGCCCCGTCGCAGGTTGACGCGGCCGATAAGGTCGGTTCCTGATGCACCTGCTCTGCGAGTCGATCGGGCGAATTACCGCAGCCGCCTAGCGGCTGGCGCGGCTCTGCCGTGCGCGCAGGCCCCTCGGGGCCACCCCCGATCTTCAGACTCGAAAGGCATCAAATGGAACCGGTGAAGCTCTACGACACGACCTTGCGCGACGGCATGCAGGGCGAGGGGATGTCGCTCTCGGCAGCGGAGAAGGCGCGCGTGGTCGAAGCGCTCGACAGGCTCGGCGTGCAGATGATCGAGGCCGGCTTCCCCAGCTCCAACCCGAAGGAAGTCGAGCTCTTCGAGCAGCTGGCCGAGCTCGAGCTCGAGCAGGCCACGATCTGCGCCTTCGGGATGACCCGGCGCCGCGACGTCGCCGCCGAGGATGACCCCGCCCTGGCGACCCTGGTCGGGTCCTTTGCCCCGGTGATCACCCTGGTCGGCAAGACCTGGGCCCTGCACCTGGAGAAGGTGACCAAGGTCTCCCGGGAGGAGAACCTGGCGATGGTCTCCGACTCGGTTGCCTTCTGCCTGCGGGAGGGAAAGCGCGTCGTCTACGACGCCGAGCACTTCTTCGATGCCTACCGCGACGACCCCGGCTACGCGCTCGCCTGCCTCGACGCGGCGGTCGCTGCCGGGGCTGAGAACGTCACCCTCTGCGACACCAACGGCTCCAGCCTCCCCGACCAGATCGCCGCGGCTACCGCCGTCGTCTCGGCGCGGTTGGGAGAGGGGACCGAGGTCGGGATCCACGTCCACGACGACGCCGGTTGCGGGGTCGCCAACTCGCTGGCTGCTGTCCGCGAGGGGGCACGGATGGTGCAGGGGACGATCAACGGCTACGGCGAGCGCTGCGGCAACGCCAACCTCACCTCGATCCTGCCGGCGCTGCAGCTGAAGATGGGCTTCGAGGTGGTCAGCCCCGAGCAGCTCGCCTCGCTGACCGAGACCGTCCATTTCGTCGACGAGCTCTGCAACGTCACCCAGAACCCCGACGCGCCCTACGTCGGCCGCAACGCCTTCGCCCACAAGGGCGGGATGCACGTGGCCGGGATCGAGGCCGACTCCCGCACCTTCGAGCACATCGATCCGGCCACGGTCGGCAACCAGCGGGCGGTCCTGCCCTCCGAGCTCTCCGGCAAAGCGACGATCCGCGCCCAGGCCGAGCAGGCTGGGATCGAGATCGACGACGAGGGGGCGGCGCGAGCGATCGAGAAGCTGAAGGAGCGCGAGCACCGCGGCTACCACTACGAGGCCGCGCCGGCGTCCTTCGAGCTGCTGTTGCGCCATGAGGCGGGCGTCTACAAGCCCCTGTTCAAGCTGGAGAGCTACCGGGTCGTGACCGAGCGCCGGGCCGGCGGCAAGGTCGAGACCGAGGCGACGATCAAGGTCGAAGTCGACGGCGAGCGCTACCTGCGGGTGGCCGAGGGCAACGGTCCCGTCAACGCACTTGACCGCGCCCTGCGCGCCGCGATCGCCGACCGCTACCCGCACCTCGCCGACATCGAGCTGACCAATTACAAGGTCCGCATCCTCGACGAAGACCACGGCACCGGCGCCGTCACCCGCGTCCTGCTCGACTCCGCCGACGGCAGCCGCGAGTGGGGGACCACGGGCGTCTCGGAGAACATCATCGAGGCCTCCTGGCAGGCTCTCGTCGATTCACTGGAGTACGCGTTTCAGCCGCGCGGCCAAGCGCAATAGGCTGCAGCGGGTGACCGACGTCCCGCCGCAGATTCCGCTCGCACAACCGCAGATCGGCGCCCGCGAGGAGGAGCTGGTGCTCGAGGTCCTGCGCTCGGGACAGCTTTCGCTGGGGCCGATGGGCCGCCGCTTCGAGGCCGAGCTCGCGGCCTGGCTCGGGGTGGCCGACGCGGTTGCGGTCTCCAGCGGCACCACCGCCCTGCACCTCGGCGTCCGCCAGCTTGGCTGGGGCCCGGGGACGAGGTCCTGACCAGCCCCTTCAGCTTCGTCGCCTCGGCCAACTGCCTGCTCTACGAGGGTGCGCGGCCGGTCTTCTGCGACGTCGACCCGGTCACGCTCAACCTCGACCCGGCCGCCGCGGCTGCCGCCGCCGGCGAGCGCACCGCCGGGATCCTGCCGATCCACATCTTCGGCTACCCGGCGGCGATGGCGGAGCTCGAAGCGCTGGCATCGGCGCAAGGCCTCGGCGTCCTCGAGGACGCCTGCGAGGCGATCGGCGCGGTCGACTCGGAGGGCCGTCGGGTCGGCACCCGCGGCAACCTCGCGACCTTCGCCTACTACGCGAACAAGCAGATGACGACGGGGGAGGGGGGGACGATCGTCCCCACCGACCCCGCGGCCGCGGCGCGGCTGCGCAGCGAACGCAACCAGGGCCGGGCGGTCGACATGGGCTGGCTCGACCACGACCGGCTCGGCTTCAACTACCGGCTCTCCGATCTCGCCGCGGCGATCGGCGTCGCCCAGGTCGAGAGGCTCGACGAGCTGCTTGCGCGGCGAGCCGCAGTCGCGGCCCTCTACGCGCAGGGACTGGAAGGGATCGAAGGCGTTACCGCGCCGATCGCCGGTCGCGGCCGGGAGCAGCGGCAGCTGGTTCGTCTACATCGTGCGTCTCGCCGACGAGGTCGACCGCGACGCGGCGATCGCGACGCTGGCCGAGTGCGGTATCGCCAGCAAGGCCTACCTGCCCTGCATTCACCGCTTCCCACATCTGCTTGAACTTGGCTACCGCGAGGGCCAGTTCCCGGTCGCCGAAGCCGCTTCGGCGCACTCGCTGGCACTGCCGTTCTTCCCGGCGATGAGCGAGGGCCAGGTGGCACGCGTCTGCCAGGAGCTGGCGGCGGCACTCGGTCAGAGCGCCGGCACGGGATAATCCCGCGCTCCATGGCCCGCAAGGCACGCTTCCGCAAAGACCCCGACCCGCGCTTCTGGCGCCTCAACCGCTCTCTGCCCTTCGACTGGCAGCTGGCGATCTACGACATCGACCAGTCGCGCGCCCACGCCCGCGGGCTGCGGGAGATCGGCGTCCTCGACGCCGACGAGCTGGAGCAGATGGTCGCGGGGCTAGACCGGGTCGAGGCGCGCATGGCCGCGCACGGCTTCGCCTTCGAGGACGCCGACGAGGACATCCACATGGCGGTCGAGCGGCTGCTCGGGGAGGAGATCGGCCCCCTCGCCGGCAAGCTCCACACCGGCCGCTCGCGCAACGACCAGGTCGCCACCGACGTGGCGATGGTCGTGCAGGCGCACTCGCTGCGGGCGATCGAGCTCTGCGGCGCCGCGATGGAGCGCCTGCTCGCGCTCTCCGAGACCCATCGCGACTGGCCGATGCCCGGCTACACCCATCTCCAGCGCGCCCAGCCGGTCTACCTCGGCCACCACCTGCTCGCCTACTACTGGATGCTCGCCCGCGACGTCCTTCGCTTTCAGTTCGCCCTCGACAGCGCCGGCGTGATGCCGCTCGGCTCGGGCGCCCTCGCCGGCGTCAACTGGGAGATCGATCGCGACGCGGTCGCCGCCGACCTCGGCTTCGCCCACGTCAGCCACAACTCGATCGACGGCGCCTCCAATCGCGATTTCGTCCTTGACTACCTCGCCGCCGCTTCGGCCTGCGCGATGCACCTCTCGCGCCTGGGCTCGGAAATCGTCATCTGGTCGAGCAGCGAGTTCGGCTTCTGCGAGCTCGACGAGTCCTTCTCCTCGGGCTCTTCGATCATGCCGCAGAAGGTGAACCCCGACTCGGCCGAGCTGCTGCGGGCCAAGAGCCCACGGGTCGCCGCCTCCTACGCGACCCTGTTGGGGGTCATGCACGCCCTGCCGTTGACCTACGGCAAGGACATGCAAGAGGACAAGGAGCCCCTGTTCGACGCGATCGACACCGTCGAGGCCTGCCTCGAGGTGACCGCCGGGATGCTGGAGGGCATCGCCTTCGACCGCAAGCGCATGGAGGAGGCCTCCGGGGACGAGATGCTGGCGGCGACCGAGGTCGCCGACCTGCTGGTCCGCCGCGGCGTCCCCTTCCGCGAGGCGCATGGGATCGTCGGTGACCTCGTCCGCGACGCGGTCGAGCACGGCAAGTCGCTTTCAGAGCTGACCCCGGTGGAGCTCAAGCAGCGCTCGGAGCTGCTCGACGAGAGCTACTACGAGGTGCTGCAGCGCGGCAGCTGGCTGGAGTCGAAGCGGATCGCCGGCGGCACCGGCTCGGCGCCGCTGTCGGCGCAAATCGAGGCGGCACGGGAGACGCTCTCCGCAGTCCAGGCCCGGGTTCGTGAAGAGCGGGAGTGAGCGACGGCTCACGAGTGATTTCTTTGACCGCTCCGTGCACGAGGTAGCCCGCGAGCTGATCGGTTGCGAGCTCTTCTTCGACGGGGTCGGCGGCACCATCGTCGAGACCGAGAGCTACGAGCGAGACGACCCCGCCTGCCACGCCTACGTTGGTCTAACCGAGCGGACCAGCGTCCTCTTTGGACCGCCGGGCCGAGCCTACGTCTACCTCTCTTACGGGATTCACAGCCTGCTCAACTTCGTCGCCGAACCCGAGAGCGAAGCCGCCGCGGTGCTGATCCGCGCGCTCGAGCCGGCCGCGGGGTTGGAGCGGATGCGCGAGCGCCGCGGCCTCCACCATCCCGACGCGGCCCTCTGCTCGGGCCCGGGCAAGCTGACCGAGGCGCTCGGCATCGGCCTCGCCCAGAACGACACCGACCTCGCCCACGACCCCTTCCTGCTGCTGTCGCCGGCAGGCGAGCCCCCCGAGGTCGTCGTCGGCCCCCGCATCGGGATCACCAAAGCGATCGACCGCCCCTGGCGCTTCTGCGCCGCCGGCAACCGCCACGTCTCCAGACCGTGGCCCGAGGCCTGACCACGGGAACTTCTCGCCCGACCTCGTGCCGGCAGGGAGACCCGGATCGTCTCGAAGCCGACGACCAAGGGACGCCAGCTCTTTCGTGAGGTCGCGGTTGACCCCGCTATGCGGGGCAAACCGCGACCTCACGCAAAAGAGCTGGCCCAGGGTTTGGCCAGCTGACGGAACTTCGGGCGGCTTGAGGGGAGGGGTTGGGGGTCTCTCGCGCGCAGCGGCGTTAGTTATTCGCTTGCCCCTCCAAGAGAGCTGGCGTAGCTACCGGGCGAAAAACCCAGCGAGCACGAGAGACCCTCAACCCCTCAGGCAAAGCCCCCCGAAGCAGGCCGTCCCTAACCGGCGGTAACCCCGCCGCCGCCCCCCGAGCTTTCGGGCGTAGCCGGTGCTTCAGGGGCGGCTTCGGGCGCCGCTTCTTCGGGCGCGGCTTCTTCGGCTTCGGGCGCGGATTCGCCGCCGCCTTCGGGTTCGAAGCTTTCTTCTTCGGAGGGTTCGGTCGGGACGTATTCGTATTCGTCGGCTTCGAAGTCTTCGCCGTTGTCCTCGGCTGCTTTCTTCGCCGCCTTCTCGGCTGCCGACTCGGCGGCGCGTTCGGCCTTGATGTCCTCCCAGGCGGAGATCACCGAAGCCCAGATCAGCGCCGGGAAGGTGCCGCCTTGCACCGGGCCGCCCTGGTAGAGCGTCGTCATCGGCGTCGTCGTGTCCGCGTAGCCGACCCAAACGCAGGCCGTTACTTCGTCGGAGACGCCGCCGCAGAACCAGGCGTCGCCGTTGTTCTCGGTCGTTCCCGTCTTGCCCCACTGCCCTTCGGCGCCGATCTGGGCGTTGGTGCCGGTGCCGGTAGAGACGACGGTTTCGAGGATCCGCTTCGCTTCGACCGCGACGCTTTCGTCGATCACCTGCTCGTGGGTGGAGTCGTTGTCGCCTCCTTTGATCACGTCGCCGTCCTTGTCGGTGACTTCGGTGTAGGAGACAGGGCTGTCGCCAGGGCGTGGCGCCAGGCTACCGCTGACGCGGTCGCCGTCGTTGCCGAGGGTCGAGTACGCGTAGGTCCAGCCGAGTGGCGTCACCCCTTCCTCGAGGCCGCCGAGGACCATCGCCGGGTTGGTCGAGATCGGGTCGGCGTAGCCCATCTTGTGAGCGGTGCCGGCGATCGAGCGGGTGCGGTCCTCGACCGTCTTGCCCTTCAGGCCTTCCAGCGCCAGCTGGGCGTAGATCGAGTTGTCGGAGTAGGTCGTCGCGCATTCGATCGAGCAGGAGCCCAGGTAGGCGTCCTCGTCGTTGGTGACTCGGAAGATTTCCTTGCCTTTCTTGCCGAAGGCAAATTCCTGTTCGGACGATTCGTAGACGGTCGAGGGCGAGATCCCCTGTTCGAGGGCGGTGATCAGCGTGAACGGCTTGATCGAGGAGCCCGGCTGGCGGTGTCCCTGCGTCGCCAGGTTGAAGGGGGCGGTCTCGAAGTCGGGGCCGCCGACCATCGCCTTGATGGTGGCGTTGTGGTTGTCGATCACGACCAGCGAAGCGGTCGCCGGCGTGTAGCCCATGTAGGAGCTGACGGCTTCTTCGGCCTTTTCCTGCAGGCGCAGGTCGAGCGTCGACTTGACCCGCAGGCCCCCGAAGAACGCCTTCGAGGGGCCGTACCGTTCGACCAGCTGCTGGCGCAGGTAGGCGGTGAAGTAGGGGGCCTTGGAGTCGAGGCTCGGCGGTTCGATGTCGTTCGGCGCCGGCAGGGCCTGCTGGACGCCTTCGCTGAGCTGATCCTCGGAGATGTAGCCCTGTTCGTACATCTTTTCCAGCACGACGTTGCGCCGGGTCAGTGAGTTTTCCGGGTAGACCTTGGGGTCGTAGGCCGAGGGCGAGGCGATCGAGGCGGCCAGGGTTGCCGCCTCCCAGGGCTCCAGCACCGAGGCGCAGGGCTCTTCGGTCGTGCCACAGCCAGGGTGGGCGGCGCCGAAGAAGGTGCGGGCCGCGGCCTCGATCCCGTAGGCCCCCTCGCCGAAGTAGATCGTGTTCAGATACTCGGTGAGGATCTTGTCCTTGCTCCAGTGGCGCTCGAGCCGGTAGGCGAGCGCGGCCTCCTTGAACTTGACGAACAGGGTCCGGTTGCTTTCGGCTTCCAGCGCGTTCTTGACGAACTGCTCGGTGATCGTCGATCCACCCTGGGCGGCGCTCTGGCTGAGGATGTCTTTGACCAAAGCGCGCCCGATGCCCTGGAAGTCGACGCCGTCGTGCTCGTAGAAGCGGGTGTCCTCGATCGAGACCACCGCGTTCTTGATGTTGGGCGAGATCTGGGCGCTGTTGAGGAGAATTTTGTTCTGGTCGCTGGTCAGCGTCCCCAGCGTTTCCCCGTTGGCGTCGACGATGATGCTGTTTTTCGAGGACTTGTACTGGGCGAAGTCGTAGATCGCCGGGAGGTCCTGGGAGACCGCCGCCATCATCCCGAAGACGGTCGACACCAAGGCGAGGATGCCGAGACCGAGCAGCACGAAGAGAATCCGCAGCTTCTTGAGGCGCGGACGCTTGGGCTTGGGTTGAGGGGCCGAAGACGCGGGCGGAAGATCTCCGCCGCCATTCTTCCGGCGCTTTCTTCCAAAGAAGGCCATCGAGGGGGAGAAACACAAACGCCCGACGACCGGATCGGTCCGTCGAGCGGAGGCGGCAGTCTAGCATTGCGCCGATGTCGGATCTGACGCGCAACGCGGTCGAGGTGCTGCCCGCGGGCAGACTGGAGGAGCAACTGGAGGGCGGGCGGCCGCTGCGGGTCAAGCTCGGGATCGACCCGACCACCGCCGACATCCACCTCGGCCACACGGTCGTGCTCGAGAAGCTGGCCGCCTTCCAGCGCCAGGGGCACACCGTGGTTCTGATCATCGGCGACTTCACGGCCCGGGTCGGCGATCCCAGCGGCCGCTCCAGCACCCGGCCGCTGCCCTCGGCCGAGGAGATCGAGGCCAACGCGGCCACCTACCAGGAGCAGGCCTTCAAGCTGCTCGACCGCGGTAAGACCGAGGTCCGCCACAACAGCGAGTGGCTGCGGATGGAGCCCGAGGCGCTGCTGGGCCTACTGGCCCAGACCACCGTCGCCCGCCTGCTCGAGCGCGATGACTTCCAGAAGCGGCTCGGCGCCGGGCAGCCGATCGCGGCGCTGGAGCTCCTCTATCCGCTGCTGCAGGGCTACGACTCCGTCGCCGTCAACGCCGACGTCGAGCTGGGGGGGACCGACCAGAAATTCAATCTGCTCTTCGGCCGCGACGTGCAGATCGCCTACGGGCAGACCCCGCAGTCGATCCTGACGATGCCGATTCTGGTCGGGACCGACGGAGTCCAGAAGATGAGCAAGTCGCTCGGAAACTACGTCGGCGTGACCGATCCGCCCGAGCAGATGTTCGGCAAGCTGATGTCGATCCCGGATCCGGCGATGGACGAGTACTTCCGACTGCTGCTCGACGACGAGACGCCGGCCGCGCCGCCAAACGAGGCCAAGCGCGAGCTGGCTCGGCGCCTGGTCGACCGCTTCCACGGCGAGGGAGCGGGCGCCGCCGCGGAGGCGCAGTTCAACCAGGTCTTCGTTGCGCATGGCATTCCCGACGACATCGCCGCCCTGGAGATTGGCCCCTATGGCGGCGTGGAGCCCGGCGTGATCTTGCTGCCGCAGCTGATCGGCGCCGGCTTCGAGCTCAGCGCGAGCGAGGCGCGGCGCCTGATCAAGCAAGGCGCGGTCAAGCTCGACGGGGAGCTGATCCCCGCCGAGACGCTCGAGTTGCCGCGCGCCGACCTGGCCGGTAAGGTCCTGCAGGTCGGGAAGCGGCGCTTTCTCCAACTGGTCGACGGCCCGTCCTAGCTCTCCGCCAGGGGGACTAGGCAAACGTCCGCCAGAGCGCTATACTCCCGCGTCCTCTTGGGGCTGCCCCGTGCGGCCCCATGCGTTGAGGAGCGACGAGTCCCGTCGCAAAGGCGCAACGGTCTTTGAAAACTGAGCAGCGTGCACTCCGTGGACCCATCAACAGGTCTGCGGAATGTTTGAGCCCGATCCACTCGGCGCGCCAGCGCGCTGGGTGGTCTGATTTACCCGTCATGCCGGTCGCCGAGTATGTGTACCCGGTTACCAAGTGAGCATGGCATCTCTTTGTGAGAAGTACCTTTCACGGAGAGTTTGATCCTGGCTCAGGACGAACGCTGGCGGCGTGCTTAACACATGCAAGTGGTGCGACGAACCAGAGCTTGCTCTGGGGCCAAGCCGCGAACGGGTGAGTAACACGTGAGTAATCTGCCCCGATGACCGGGACAACCCGAGGAAACTCGGGCTAATACCGGATGTGGTGCACGGATTTAAGTCTGTGTACTAAAGGAAGCTTCGGCCTCCGCATTGGGAGGAGCTCGCGGCCCATTAGCTTGTTGGTGGGGTAACGGCCCACCAAGGCAACGATGGGTAGCTGGTCTGAGAGGACGATCAGCCACACTGGGACTGAGACACGGCCCAGACTCCTACGGGAGGCAGCAGTGGGGAATCTTGCGCAATGCGCGAAAGCGTGACGCAGCAACGCCGCGTGGGGGAAGACGGCCTTCGGGTTGTAAACCCCTTTCAGGAGGGACGAAGGTTCACCGGTGAATAGCCGTGTGGATTGACGGTACCTCCACAAGAAGCTCCGGCTAACTACGTGCCAGCAGCCGCGGTAATACGTAGGGAGCAAGCGTTGTCCGGAATCATTGGGCGTAAAGAGCGCGTAGGTGGCTGTATAAGTCCGTTGTGAAAGTCAAAGGCTCAACCTTTGAAAGCCGATGGATACTGTAGAGCTAGAGTACGGAAGAGGCGAGTGGAATTCCTGGTGTAGCGGTGGAATGCGCAGATATCAGGAGGAACACCAATAGCGAAGGCAGCTCGCTGGGACGTTACTGACACTGAGGCGCGAAAGCGTGGGGAGCGAACAGGATTAGATACCCTGGTAGTCCACGCCGTAAACGATGGGCACTAGGTGTGGGAGGTGTCGACTCCTCCCGTGCCGTCGCTAACGCACTAAGTGCCCCGCCTGGGGAGTACGGCCGCAAGGCTAAAACTCAAAGGAATTGACGGGGGCCCGCACAAGCAGCGGAGCATGTGGTTTAATTCGACGCAACGCGAAGAACCTTACCTGGGCTTGACATGTTGGTGACCGCCGTGGAAACACGGTTTTCCTTCGGGACACCATCACAGGTGGTGCATGGCTGTCGTCAGCTCGTGTCGTGAGATGTTGGGTTAAGTCCCGCAACGAGCGCAACCCCCGTTCCATGTTGCCAGCATTCAGTTGGGGACTCATGGGAGACTGCCGGTGACAAACCGGAGGAAGGTGGGGATGACGTCAAGTCATCATGCCCCTTATGTCCAGGGCTACACACGTGCTACATTGGCGCATACAAAGGGCAGCAATACCGCGAGGTGGAGCAAATCCCATAAAGTGCGCCTCGGTTCGGATTGGAGGCTGAAACTCGCCTCCATGAAGGTGGAGTTGCTAGTAATCGCGGATCAGCAATGCCGCGGTGAATACGTTCCCGGGCCTTGTACACACCGCCCGTCACACCACGAAAGCGAGTAACACCCGAAGCCGGTGGCCTAACCGCAAGGAGGGAGCCGTCGAAGGTGGGACCCGTGATTGGGGTGAAGTCGTAACAAGGTAGCCGTAGCGGAAGCTGCGGCTGGATCACCTCCTTTCTAGGGAGATTTCTCTAGAACGTCGACCGGGCTCCGTGTCGACTCTCGTAGTCGGCACGTACGCTGCTCAGTTTTGAGAGACCACCCATGGAACCCCCGTGGGTGCGCCTCGGTGGACCTTGAAAACTGCACAAGGCCAATAATCAGAATCCGCATCCGCGGGTTCTGAGGGTATTTAATTAACGAACCACACACGCAAGTGAGTGGTTCGCTCACCGTCAAGATAGTAAGAGTTTACGGTGGATGCCTTGGCACCAGGAGTCGATGAAGGACGTGGACGGCTGCGATAAGCCGCGGTGAGGCGCTGAACAGCCTTTGACCCGCGGATCTCCGAATGGGAAAACCCGGCGCCGGTAATGCGGCGTCATCCAGCTGTGAATACATAGCGGTTGGAAGGGAACCGGGCGAACTGAAACATCTAAGTAGCCCGAGGAAAAGAAATCAACCGAGACTCCCTTAGTAGTGGCGAGCGAAAGGGGATCAGCCCAAACCTGACAGATGTAAGCGGGCACGCGTTGTCTGTCGGGGGTTGTAGGACGTTATGCCCGAGCCGTGCCTGGCTCGGCGACAGTTACCAAATCAGGTGTTAACCGAAGCGAGTGGAACCTCGCACCACAGAGGGCAATCGTCCCGTAGGTGAAAACGCACTGATCTGTCGATTGACGTTCCTGAGTAAGACCACACCCGTGAAACGTGGTCTGAATCTGGGGGGACCACCCTCCAAGGCTAAGTACTACCTGGTGACCGATAGTGAACTAGTACCGTGAGGGAAAGGTGAAAAGCACCCCTGAAGGGGAGTGAAATAGTACCTGAAACCGTAGACTTACAAGTGGTCGGAGCATCCTTGAGGTGTGACGGCGTGCTTTTTGCATCACGAGCCGGCGAGTTACTCGTCAGTGGCAAGGTTAAGCGATGAGCGGAGCCGTAGCGAAAGCGAGTCTGAATAGGGCGACACAGTCACTGGCGGTAGACCCGAAACTGAGCGAGCTATCCATGGGCAGGCTGAAGCGGGGGTAAGACCTCGTGGAGGGCCGAACCGACCTAGGTTGAAAACTGGGCGGATGACCTGTGGATCGGAGTGAAAGGCTAATCAAGCTCAGAGATATCTGGTTCTCTCCGAAATATATTTAGGTATAGCGTCGAGCAATTGCGTTGCGGCCGTAGAGCACTGTTTGGACTAGGGGCCCTACCAGGTTACCGACTTCAGGCAAACTCCGAAGACCGTTACGGTTAACTCGGCAGTCAGTGTGCGGGGGATAAACTTCGTACGCGAGAGGGAAACAACCCAGACCATCAGCTAAGGACCCTAAGTGCTAGCTAAGTGGCAAACGATGTCCGAATGCAGAGACAACCAAGAGGTTGGCTTAGAAGCAGCCACCCTTGAAAGAGTGCGTAACAGCTCACTGGTCAAGTGTTCGGGCGCGGATAATTCAACGGGGCTCAAGCTAGCCTCCGAAGCTATGGGTGTACAGGCCTGCGGGCTCTGTACGCGGTAGGAGAGCGTTCTAATTGCGTGAAGCGGCGTCGTAAGGCTCCGTGGAGCGATTAGAAGTGAGAATGCCGGCATGAGTAACGAAAGTGGGGTGAGACTCCCCACCACCGATTGTCCAAGGTTTCCTGAGTAAAGTTCGTCTGCTCAGGGTTAGTCGGGACCTAAGGCGAGGCCGAAAGGCGTAGCCGATGGCCAACAGGTTGATATTCCTGTACCACGTCGTTTCCGTTATGACCGATGGGGGGACGGGGAAGGGTAAGGGATCCCAGGCGATGGTCGTCCTGGGGCAAGCACGTAGCCAGTCGCTGTAGGAAAATCCGCAGCGATGTTTACGCGAGGTGCGATGCCAGCTGGCTTACGCCGGCAAGTCCCCAATCCCATGCCTCCAAGAAAAGCCTCTAGGCAGGATTCGCGTGCCCGTACCGATAACCGACACAGGTGGACAAGTAGAACATACTGAGGTGAGCGAGCTAACTCTCGTTAAGGAACTCGGCAAAATCGTCCCGTAACTTCGGGAGAAGGGACGCCCCGGTAGGGTGAACTCCATACGGAGGGAGCCCGAGGGGGCCGCAGTGAATTGGTCCAACCGACTGTTTACCAAAAACACAGGCCTCTGCTAAGTCGTAAGACGACGTATAGGGGCTGACGCCTGCCCGGTGCCGGAAGGTTACGCGGACTTGTTAGCACTTCGGTGCGAAGCAGTGAAGCTAAGCCCCGGTAAACGGCGGCCGTAACTATAACGGTCCTAAGGTAGCGAAATTCCTTGTCGGGTAAGTTCCGACCTGCACGAATGGCGTAACGAGTTGGACGCTGTCTCAACGAGAGGCTCGGTGAAATTAAAGTCTCGGTGAAGATGCCGAGTACCCGCAGCTAGACGGAAAGACCCCGTGAACCTTTACTGCAACTTGATATTGGAGTCTGGGGTATCTCGCTCAGGATAGGTGGGAGACTTTGAACCAGCGGCTTTGGCCGTTGGGGAGTCACCCTTGAGATACCACCCTTGGTAGTCTGGGCTTCTAACACCGTGCCGTGATCCGGGCGGTGAACAGTGTCAGGTGGGCAGTTTGACTGGGGCGGTCGCCTCCTAAAGAGTAACGGAGGCGCCCAAAGGTTCCCTCAGCACGGTTGGAAATCGTGCGTAGAGTGTAAAGGCAACAAGGGAGCTTGACTGCGAGACCGACGGGTCGAGCAGGAACGAAAGTTGGGCTTAGTGATCCGGCGGTAGCAAGTGGAAGCGCCGTCGCTCAACGGATAAAAGGTACTCCGGGGATAACAGGCTTATCGGTTCCAAGAGTCCACATCGACGAACCGGTTTGGCACCTCGATGTCGGCTCGTCGCATCCTGGGGCTGGAGTAGGTCCCAAGGGTTGGGCTGTTCGCCCATTAAAGCGGTACGCGAGCTGGGTTCAGAACGTCGTGAGACAGTTCGGTCCCTATCTGCTGTGGGCGTTGGAGAGTTGAGAGGAGTCATCCCTAGTACGAGAGGACCGGGATGAACGTGCCTCTGGTGTATCTGTTGTCCTGCCAAGGGCATCGCAGGTTAGCTACGCACGGAACGGATAACCGCTGAAAGCATCTAAGCGGGAAGCCGTCCTCGAGATGAACTCTCCCATCCCCTTGAGGGAGTAAGACCCCTGGTAGACCACCAGGTTGATAGGCCGGCGGTGTAAGCGCAGTAATGTGCTCAGCCGACCGGTACTAATGGGTCGAGGGCTTGACGGATTTATTAAGTACTTTGAGGCCTTGTGCGGTTTTCAAGCTCCACCGGGGCGGTGGTCTCGCAAAATTCCGGTGGCGCATAGCGAAAGGGAGACACCTCTTCCCATTCCGAACAGAGCAGTTAAGCCTTTCAGCGCCGATGGTACTTGGGGGGCAACCCCCTGGGAGAGTAGGTCGCCGCCGGTTCTTCTGTAGTGGCGGTCCGCGACGGAATGGGTCGCGGGCCGGATGCGCCCGAATAGGCGGCGCATCGCGCCCTCGTCGCCCGGCTTGCGTAGCGCTGCTACGCGGCGCCGGTCGACGAGAACGTGCTGCTTGCCTCTCGGACGCCCCGGCTCCGCTCCGCATTCCGCCGAGGACCGCGATCCGCGGTCCGACATGGACCACAATCGGGGTCTTGGCTGAAGCGGCTGGGGCCGCATGAATTGGGGAAGAGGGCTTCGGAGAAGCTTTCTTGGGCGGGGCGCTCGCGGGGGACTTCGCACGCTCGGCTCGTTCTCCCAACGGGCTCGAACCCGTACTCGCCGAGCGTGGCGAAGTCGATGGCCAGGTCGAACGCGTCGGACAAGCGTTCGGTTAGCGTTTGCTTAGAATCGAACATGGGTTCGTAAGGTACGGAGGCCTTCGGACGGCTAATCGGTTTTGCAATCAGGTTTGCAAAAAGTGAGTGGAATCGGCTCCAGCAAGCGGAATTTGGCGGATCCGAAATATGGCATGCCGCAACGCTACCGGTCCTCAGCAGCGTTGCGAACCCCAGAAGCGCGATTCTTAAGACGTCCCTCAGGAGCTTCGAGAATCCAGCAGCGAGCTGAGCCCCAAAAACGTCTTGTGTGATGGATCTTACGTTGCTTCAGGGGGAATTTGCAAATCCGAGCACGAGCCGCGCGGTCTCGGCTGGTTTCTCGACGTTGGGCGAGTGGCCGGCGCCGGCGATCAGGTGGGTCTCGGCGGTGGGGACCGCAGCCGCGTACTGATCGAGGGCGCGCTGCGGCTCGTCGACGATCTGCTCCTCGGCGCCCATCAGCACCATCAGCGGTTTCCCGGTCGCCCGCATCCGCTGGTCGAGTGACTCGTTCGTCGAGGTAGTCCTCGGTGTGGGTGGGCGATTCGTCGTAGGCGGTGTAGGTGAGCCGGTTGACGTCATCGACGAAGGCGTCGGGAACTTCGAAGCCAGGTGCGAAGGCGACCTCGAGGCCCTGGCGGACCGAGAAGTCGGGCTTGATCGTCCACAGTGCCTCGCCGAGCACCGGCTGGAAGGCGAGGCCGGCGATGAAGCCGAGGTCGCCGAACGAGTTGTCGGGCGGCATGTCGACGATCGCGACGCGGTCGACCAGTGCCGGCGCCTCCTCGGTCAGCGCGACCGCTACCGAGCCGCCCAGGGAGTGGCCGACCACCTCGGCGTCGTCGACTCCCAGCTCTCGCAGCGCCTCGGCCACGAGGGTCGCCTGCTCGGGCACCGAGTAGCCCTTCTCCGGTTTTTCCGAGCCCCCGTGCCCGCGCAGGTCGACGGCGACGACCCGGTGGTCGGCTTCGAGGGCGGGAAGCATCCCGTCCCAGTAGTCGATCGCACAGCTGAAGCAGTGGATGAGGACGATCGGCTTGCCCTCGCGCGGGCCGCGGTCGATCACCTGGACGTCGCCGCTCGGGAGGTCGAGGATCCTGCCGCCGGGCACCGTGACGGCGGCCTCGTCGGTATCGCCGTCGACGATCAGCGCGTTGATCAGCAACAGCGCGATCAGCGCCAGGACGATTCCACAGGCGATCTTCCAACCTCTCCCCATGCCGGTCGTTACCCTAGCCCAGGAATGGAGAAATTCGTGATCCAGGGCGGCGCGCCGCTCTCTGGCGAGCTAACCGTCGCCGGCAACAAGAACGCGGCTCTGCCGATCCTCGCTGCCTGCCTGCTGACCGAGGAGGAGCTGCTGCTGCACCGGGTGCCGCGGATCCGCGACACCGAGGCACAGATCGCTCTGCTGGAGCGGCTCGGCGTCGAGGTCGCCTGGGTCGCCGACAACAGCGTTCGGCTCTGCGCCGCGGGCGTCTCCGGTGCCGACGTCGACGAGGAGCTCTCGGCGAAGATCAGGGCCTCCTTCCTGGTCGCGGGCCCCTTGCTGGCCCGCTTCGGCGAGGCGCGGCTGCCGCCGCCGGGCGGCGACTTCATCGGCCGCCGCCGGCTGGATGCCCATCTCGACGCCTTCCGGGACCTCGGCGCCGTCGTCGACGGCGACCGCTGGATCGAGCTGACCGCTCCCGGCGGGCTCTGCGCCTGCGAAATCTTCATGGACGAGCCCTCGGTGATGGGGACCGAGAACGCGCTGATGGCGGCGGCGCTGACGCCCGGCGCGACGACAATCGCCAACGCCGCCTCTGAGCCCCACGTCCAGGACCTGGCGCGGCTGCTGACCAAGATGGGCGCCCGCGGTCGACGGCATCGGCTCCAACGTGATGACCGTCAATGGGGCCGACAAACTGGCCGGCGCCGAGCACACGATCACCCCCGACCACATCGAGGTCGGCAGCTTCATGGCGCTGGCCGCGGCGACCGGGGGAGAGCTGCGGATCCGCGACGTCGAGCCCGCCGATCTGATGAACACGCGGCGCCAGTTCCGCCGTCTCGGGCTGCGCTCGGAGATCGAGGGCACCGACGTGATCGTGCCGCCCGGGCAGCAGCTCGAAGTGCAGGCCGACCTCGGCGACGCGATCCCGAAGATCGAGGATGGGCCCTGGCCCGCCTTCCCGGCCGACCTCACCTCGATCGCACTGGCGCTCGCCACCCAGGCCAAAGGCGAGATCCTGATCTTCGAGAAGATGTTCGAGAACCGTCTGTTCTTCGTCGACAAGCTGGTCGCGATGGGCGCTCGGATCACGCTGTGCGATCCCCACCGGGCGATCGTCAGCGGTCCGAGCCGGCTTCACGGCGAGCGCGTCGAGAGCCCCGACATCCGCGCCGGAATGGCGATTCTCATCGCTGCCCTGGCGGCCGACGGGAGCTCGGAGATCGGCAACATCCGCCAGATCGACCGCGGCTACGAGCAGATCGACGAGCGCCTGCGCGCCCTCGGCGCCCAAATTGAACGGGTCTCTGCCGAGGTTCCCGCCTAGCAGGGCTTTCCGGCGTTCTCTCGTAAGGTCAGCCGGATGATCCACCCGATTCCACCCGGAAGCCGCGATGTGCTGCCCGACGAGATGCGCGAGCTGCGCAGGCTCAACCGTGCGCTGATCGAGGTCTTCGAGGCGCGTGGCTACGGCGAGGTGGCGACGCCGACGATCGAGTACGACGAGGTGCTCACCCGCGGCGGCGGCCCCGACACCCAGAGCGCCTACCGCTTCTTCGACGAGAGCGGCGAGCTGTTGGCGCTGCGCTCCGACATGACCGTGCCGATCGCCCGCCTCGCCGCCAGCCGCTTTGCCGGCACCGAGCCGCCGCTGCGCCTCTGCTACCTGGCAAGCGCGTACCGGGCGGTGCGCCCGCAGCGTGGCCAGATGCGCGAGTTCGTCCAGGCCGGGGTCGAGCTGATCGGTGCGCCGGCGCCCGAGGGGACCGTCGAGGTGATCGAGGTGCTGGAGGCGGCGCTCGACGCCGCCGGGCTCGATCGCGCCGTGATCGGCCTCGGCGACGCGGACCTCTACCGCCAGCTGCTGACCGAGTTCGGGATCGAGGGGGAGACCCGCGATTCTCTGCTCGCGCGCCTCGCCGAGCACGACATCGTCGGCCTCGAGACCGAGCTCGCCGAGGTACCCGGCATCACCGACCAGCAGGCCGCCACCTGCATCGCCCTCTCGCAGCTGCGAGGCGGCAGCGAGGTGCTCGAGGAGGCGCGCAAGCTCGGCGGCGAAGCGGTCCAACGGGCGACCGCGCAGCTGCAGGCGACCTACGAGACACTGGCCGAACGCGGTGGCGCCGACCGCGTGCAGATCGATCTTGGCCTGCTGCGCGACCTCGGCTACTACAGCGGCGCCATCCTCGAGGTCTACGACCCGGCGCTCGGGCACGTGCTGGGCGGCGGCGGCCGCTACGACGGCTTGATGAAGCGCTTCGGCCTCGATCTTCCGGCGGCCGGCTTCGCCCTCTACCTGGAGCGCGTCCACGTCGCCCAGATGGAGGAGGAGTCGCGACGGGGGAGGGTCTCGTGAGCTCGGTGGCGGGCAGCCGCGCCAAGGCCGACGGACCACTGAAGCTGGCGGTCCCGCGTGGCGCTCTGTTCGGCGAGACGCTCGACGTCCTCGACGGCGCCGGCATCGACACCACCGCGCTGCGCGGCGACTCGCGCTCGCTGATCTTCGAGACCGATGGTCTGACCCTGGTGACGATGCGGCCCTCCGACGTGCCCACCTACGTCGAGGCTGGCGCCGCCGACGTCGGCATCACCGGCAAGGACGTCCTGCTCGAGAACCCCGACCGCGCCGTCTATGAGCTGCTCGACCTCGGCTTCGGCCGCTGTCGGATGGTTCTCGCCGGGCGCGTGGGGGACCCCCGCCTGGGCGAGGCGCAGCGGCGGCTGGGGATGATGCGGATCGCGACCAAGTACCCGCGCACCGCCGAGCGCCACTTCGAGTCCACCGGCCGCCAGGTCGAAGTGATCGAGGTCAAGGGATCGGTCGAGCTGGCGCCGCTGATCGGGCTCGGCGACGGCATCGTCGACCTGGTCGCGACCGGGCGCACGCTGGAAGAGAACGACCTCGAGGTGCGCGAGGAGATCCTCGAGTGCACCGCCCGCTTCGTCGCCAACCGCGTCGCCCACAAGCTGCGCGCCGCCGAGGTCGACGACCTCACCGCGCGCCTGCGGAAGGCGAGCGCACGATGAGAACGCGGCGCTTCGAGTGGAGCGAGGCGCAGCTGGTCGCCGACGAGATCCGTCTCTGGGCCTCGGAGCTGGGAGCAGCGGTGGACGTCGGACCGATCGGCGAGGCAGTACTCGAGGGTGGAGACGCCGCCGTGCTCGAGCTGACCAACCGCTTCGACGCGGTGGACTCGCCACTCGACTCCACCCGCGTCGACCCGGAGCTGGCCGCGGCGGCGCTGGCAGGCCTCGAGGCGCCGCTGCGCGAGGCACTCGACGTCGCCGCCGCCAACGTCAAGGCCGTCGCCGAGGCGCAGCTCGCGGCACCGGTGCCGATCGAGCTGCCGCAGGGACACACGGTCACCCTGCGCGAAGTCCCGGTCGGCGCCGCCGGGATCTACGCTCCCGGCGGGCGGGCCGCCTACCCCTCGAGCGTGCTGATGTGCGCGATCCCGGCGCGGGCGGCGGGGGTGGAGAGGATCGCCCTCGCGTCCCCGCCTGGTCCCGACGGCAAGCTGCACCCGCTGGTCCTCGCCGCGGCGGCCCTCTGCGGGGTCGAGGAGATCTTCGCGATCGGCGGCGCCCAGGCCGTCTTTGCGCTCGCCTATGGGACCGAGACGATCGTCGCGGTCGACGTCATCGCCGGCCCCGGCAACGCCTGGGTTCGCGAGGCCAAGCGCGCCGTCTACGGCTCGGTCGGGATCGATTCGCTGGCGGGGCCCTCGGAGCTGATGCTGATCGCCGGCCACGATGCCGACCCCGAGTGGGCGGCGCGCGACCTCTGCGCGCAGGCCGAGCACGGCGCCGACAGCCCGCTCGTGTTGGTCGCCGTCGAGGATCAGGTGCTGGAGGCGATCGTGGCGGCGACCGAGAGCGTTGCCGCGGCGCGCCCGAGCGTCGCCGCGGCGCCGCTGGCGCTGGTCCAGGTACGCGAGACCGAGCAGGCGATCGCGCTCGCCAACGCCTTCGCCCCCGAGCACCTCGAGCTCGACGAGGAGGACGCGGCGCTGATGGCCGAGCGGGTGACCACCGCCGGCTGTGTCTTCAGCGGCCGCTACGGTGCCACCGCCTTCGGCGACTACGTCGCCGGCTCCAACCACGTCCTGCCGACCGGCGGCGCCGGTCGTTTCTCGGGCCCGCTGGGGCCAGCCGCCTTCCGCCGTCCGATCGCCAACGTCGAGCTCGACGCCGCCTCCGCGGCGGCGCTGGCGCCGCACGTAGACGCCCTCGCCCGGGCCGAGGGCTTCCCCGTCCACGCCGAGTCGGCGATGATTAGGCGATGAGCCGCACCGCGAACAGAGAGCGCCAGACGGCGGAGACCCAGATCGAGCTTTCGCTGGACCTCGACGGCGGCGGTGAGTCGAGCTCGGAGACGGGTGTCGGCTTCCTCGACCACATGCTGGACCTGCTCGCCCGTCACGGCCGCCTCGGCCTGCGGGTGGAGGCCAACGGGGATCTCGAGACCGGCGCCCACCACACCGTGGAGGACGTCGGCATCGTGCTCGGTCAGGCGCTCGACGAGGCGCTCGGTGACCGCGCCGGGATCCGTCGCTACGGCTCCGCCGTGGTGCCGATGGACGAGTCGCTGGCCGAGTGCGCGATCGACATCTCCGGCCGCCCCTACTGCCGCTTCGACGCCGACCTGCCGACGACCTCGATCGCCGGCTTCGACACCGAGCTGGCCGAGGAGTTCTTCCGCGCCGTCGCCAACAGCGCCAAGCTGACCCTGCACGTCAACGTCCGTTACGGCACCAACGCCCACCACATGATCGAGGCCAGCTTCAAGGCCTTTGCCCGAGCCCTGCGGGTCGCGGTCTCGATTGACCCCGAGGAGAGCGGCGTGCCGTCCACCAAGGGGACCCTCAGTGAGTAGCGCCCGAATCACGATCCTCGACTACGGGATGGGCAACCTGCGCTCGGTCGAGAAGGCGCTCGAGCACGTCGGCGCCGTGGCCAAGATCACCAACGATCCGGTGGAGGTGCGCGCCGCCGACGGCGTGATCCTGCCCGGGGTCGGTGCCTTCCCGCGGGCGATGGAGCGGGTCCGCGAGCTCGAGCTCGATCAGCTGCTCGGTGAGCGCCGCGACGCCGGCGTGCCGATCCTGGGTATCTGTCTCGGCCTGCAGCTGCTCTTCGACTCGACCACCGAGCTCGGCGGCGCCAAGGGTCTCGGTTTGCTTCCCGGACCGGTCGGCGGGGTCGAGGCCGGCGGCCTCAAGGTCCCGCACATCGGCTGGTCGCCGGTGCGCTGGGAGCGGGAGTCGCGGTTGACTGAGGGAATCGACTCCGAGACGCCGTTCTACTTCGTCCACTCGTTCGCGCCGCGGCCCGGTGCCGATGAGTTGCTCGGCAGCGCCGCCTACGGCGAGCGCTTCGCCTGTGCGGCCGAGCGCGACAACGTCTTCGGCGTCCAGTTCCACCCGGAGAAGTCGAGCGCCGCCGGGCTGCGCCTGCTCGCCAACTTCGCCGCCGTCTGCGCCGCCGTCCCGGCGTGATCCTCTACCCGGCGATCGACATCCGCGGCGGCCAGGCGGTGCGGCTGCTGCAGGGCGACTACGAGCGTGAGACGACCTACGACGCCGACCCGGTCGACGCCGCGCGGCGCTGGGCGGGCGAAGGGGCGGAGTACCTTCACGTCGTCGACCTCGACGGGGCCAAGGCGGGTTCGCCGCAGAACCTGGAGGCGGTGCGGCGGATCGCTGCCGCGGTCGAGTGCCCGATCCAGGTCGGCGGCGGGGTCCGCGACGAGGCTTCGGTGGCAGCGCTGCTGGAGGCGGGCGCGGCGCGGGTCGTGGTCGGGACCGCGGCCTTCCGCGATCTCGATTTCCTCGACGCGGTGGTGGGGGAGCTCGGCGAGCGCGTGGTCGTGTCGGCTGACGCAAAGCAGGGACGAATCGCCCTCCAGGGTTGGACTGAAGCAGGTGAGGAGGGGGTGGTCGAGGCCGTGGCGGCGCTCGGCGCCCGTGGCGTCGCCAGGTTCCTCTGCACCGCGATCGAGGTCGACGGGACGATGGAGGGGCCGGCGCTGGGCGAGCTGCGTGAGATCGCCGCCGCGACCGGGGCGCTGGTGATCGCTTCGGGTGGCGTCGGCGACCTCTCGCACCTCGAATCCCTTGCCAAGCTCGGCGCCTCGGCGCCGAATCTCGAGGGCGCGATCGTCGGCCGCGCCCTCTACGAGCGCAGGTTCACCGTCGCCGAGGGCATCGCTGCGCTTCGTTAGCGATTTTGTTCGGAGGGGTCGAACAAACTCGCCACGCTACGCTCCGACCATGGTGCTCAAACGCGTCATACCGTGCCTCGACGTCGACGCGGGCCGCGTCGTCAAGGGAACCAACTTCGTCGGCCTGCGCGACGCCGGCGACCCGGTCGAGCTGGCCGAGCGCTACGACGCCGAGGGCGCCGACGAGCTCGTCTTCCTCGACATCACCGCCTCGCACGAGAAGCGGGAGACGATAGTCGAGCTGGCCCGCCGCACCGCCGACAACGTTTTCATTCCGTTCACGATCGGCGGCGGAATCCGTTCGGTCGAGGACGCCCAGGCGGTCCTCGACGCCGGCGCCGACAAGGTCTCGGTCAACTCGGCGGCGCTGGCGCGGCCCGAGCTGCTCAGCGAGCTGGCCGACCACTTCGGCGCTCAGTGCGTGGTGATCGCGATCGACGCCAAGCGCGAGGACGACGGTTGGGGCGTTTACGTCAACGGGGGCCGGGTGCGGATCGAGGGTCGCGACGCCGTCGGCTGGGCCGAAGAGGCGGTCGAGCGCGGGGCGGGGGAGGTGTTGTTGACCAGCATGGACCGGGATGGCACGAACGACGGCTACGACGTCGCGTTGACCCGGACGGTGGCCGACGCCGTCTCGGTACCCGTGATCGCCTCCGGCGGCGCCGGCGAGCTGTCCCACCTGAGCGAGGCGATCGCCGCCGGCGGCGCCGACGCGGTCCTCTGCGCCTCGATCTTCCACTACGGGACCTACCGCGTCCGCGAGGCCAAGGAGCGGATGGCCGCCGACGGCATCCCCGTTCGGCTCTAGGCTGCGGGCGCAGCTGTTCCCGCATCCCGGGAAGAAATGCGTTTGAGCCCTTTGATCCCGATAGAGAGCCTCGGCGAGGCGATCCACGAGGCATATCCCGAGCTGGGGACGGTGGGAGCGGCCGCGAGCGACCCCGTTTACCTGGTCGGTGGCGCCGTGCGGGATCTCTTGCTCGGACGGGGACGCGCCGACCTCGACCTCGTGATCGAGGGTGACGCGGAGGAGCTGGCGGCGTCGCTCGGGCTCACTCCGTCCGCGAACCACGACCGCTTCGGCACGGTCAAGGTCGAGCTCGACGGGCACGAGATCGACGTCGCGGCCGCTCGCTCTGAGAGCTACCCGCAGCCGGGAGCGCTGCCGGTTGTCGAACCCGGCGCGAACATCGAGGACGACCTCTGCCGCCGCGACTTCACGATCAACGCGATGGCGGTGCCGCTGGCCGCTGAGTCGCAACTGCTCGACCCCCACGGCGGCCACGAGGACCTCGCACACGGCCTGCTGCGCGTGCTGCACCCGGCCTCCTTCGCCGACGACCCGACCCGAGCGATCCGCGCGGCGCGCTACGCCGCCCGGCTTGGGTTCGAGCTGGAGACGGAGACGGAGCGGCTGCTGCGGGGAGCCGACCTGGAAGCGGTCTCGGCTGACCGCCGCCAGGCTGAGCTGCTGCGCCTGGCCGCAGAACCAACGGCGCCAGTCGGACTCGAGCTGCTGGCTGAGTGGGGGTTGCTGAGGCTGGGCGCTCGCTGGGAAGTCCTCGCCGTGGCCCTGCCCGAATTGCTGGCTGACTCCCCCTGGGAGGGTGAGGTCGATCCTGCGCGCGCCTGGGTGGCGGCCGCCCTGGGGCCCGACGACCTCGGCGCGGACCTCGCGCATGCCCATCCCACCCGGCCCTCCCAAGCCGTTTCGCTCGCCCACGGCCACGATCCGACGGAGCTCCTCCTGGCCCGCGCCCGCGGCGCCGAGTGGCTGGACGACTACATGGGCGTCTGGCGCAACGTCGAGCTCGAGATCGACGGTCAGGAGCTGCTCGCCGCCGGTGTGCCCCAGGGCCCAGCGCTCGGCCGCGGCCTCGCCGCGGCGCTCCGCGCCAAGCTCGATGGCGAGATCGAGGGTCGGGACGCGGAGCTGGCGGCCGCGCTCACAGCCGCCCGTGAAGCCTGAACCGGCCCCACCGGGTTCATCTGCTTTGTTACGCGCATGGATTGGCGCGAACGCGACGGCTTGCGCTGGCTCGAAGCCGACCTCAGCGGCGCTCGTGCGGCCTTCGTGACCCGCCTCGGCGGCGTCAGCGAGGGGCCCTTCGGCAGCCTCAACGTCGGACTGCTCACCGACGACGCCTTCGAGAGCGTGATCGAGAACCGCCGTCGCCTTGCGGCGGCGCTCGACCTGGCACCGGAGCGGATCGCCTATGGGCGTCAGGTCCACGGTGCCGAGCTCGCCTCGGTGCCCGCCTCGTTCCGCGGTTCCTTTTCGGCCGCTGCGGCCGATCGGGAACCGCGCGATGCGTTGGCGGAGGTCGATGGGCAGGTTGTCGGCCGGCCTGGGGTCGCGGCCCTCGTCTTCACCGCCGACTGCCTCCCGGTCGCCCTCAAGGGTCCTGGCGGCGTGGCGATGCTGCACTGCGGCTGGCGCGGCCTCGCCGCGGGGATCCTCGCCAAGGGCGTCGCGGCCGTACAGGCCACCGATGCGGCGATCGGCCCTGGCATCGGTCGCTGTTGCTTCGACGTCGGCGACGAGGTCCTGAGCGCCTTCGCGGGGCTCGGCGAGGGAGTCGCCGACGGCCGCATGCTCGATCTCGCCGAGGTCGCGCGCCGGCATCTGGCCGCAGCCGGGGTGGATCGGGTCGAGGCCGCCGGGCTCTGCACCAGCTGCGAGCCGGACCTGCTCTTCTCGCATCGCCGCGACGCCGGCAGGACCGGTCGCCAGGGCAGCCTCGCCTGGCTCAACCCGCAGGACCGCGCCGATGGTTGAGCCATTCCGCGGGATCGACCCGGCTCGCGTCGCCGCCAACCTCGAAGCGGTTCAGGCCGTCGCCGGCGAGGGCGTGGAGATCCTCGTTGCCGCCAAGTACGTGCCGCTGGAGGAGATGGGAGCCCTCGCGGAGGCCGGCGTCACCCTGGTCGGCGAGAACCGCCAGCAGGACCTCGCGGCCAAGCACGAGCGCTGGGGGAAGAGCTTCGCCTGGGACTTCATCGGCAACCTGCAGAGCCGCAAGGTGAAGCAGGTCCTGCCCCTCTGCCGGCTGATCCACTCGGTCGCCACCGATTCGGTACTAGCGCAGCTTGGAAAGCACGGCGGTTCCGAGACGGAGATCCTGATCGAGGTCAACGTCGCCGGCGAGGAGGGCAAGGGCGGCGTCGCCCCGGACGACCTCCCCGACTTCATCGCCCGCTGCCCGGTCCGGGTCGGTGGCTTGATGACGATGCCCCCGTTCAGTCCCGACCCGGAGGCCTCGCGGCCCCATTTCGCCCACCTCGCGGAGCTCGCCGCGGCCAACGGGCTACCGCGACTCTCGATGGGAACCTCGCAGGACTGGCGGGTCGCGGTGAGCGAGGGGGCGACGATCCTCCGTTTGGGCACGACCCTGTTCGTGTGAATGGCCGCTAATCTCCCCGCAAATGGGTAAAGGAGTCGAGGGACTCAGCCCGAAACAACGCGTGAGATGGCACTAAGAGATACCTGGCATAGAGCGCTCGTCTACTTCGGCCTCGCCGAGGACCACCACGACTACGGTCCCGAATACGAGGACGAATTCGAGCCGGAGACCGGCTCGGAGGAAGTCTTCGAGGCACGCCGCGAGCGCGAGCAGGGCTCGGTCCGGCGCCTACCGACCTCGCGCCGCGCCCGCCGCGACGAGATCGACGACATCTTCGCCGACGACGAGCCGATCGCCGCCAGCCGCACCCGCACGCTGCGACCGGTCGACAACGGCGGCACCGGCGGCGACCTCCAGGTGCACCTGGTCATCCCCCGCAACTTCAACGACGCCCAGCAGGTCGCCGACCAGTTCAAACGGTCGGTGCCGGTGATCCTCAACCTGCAGACCGCCGATCACGAGCTTTCGAAGCGGATGATCGACTTCTGCTCCGGACTCACCTACGCGCTGGACGGCGGGATGCAGCGGATCGCCGAGAAGATGTTCCTGCTGACCCCGCGCAACGTCGAGGTCTCCGCCGAGGAAAAGGCGAGGCTGATCGACAAAGGCTTCTTCAACCAGTCCTAGCGCCCCGCTTCCTCTCTTTTACTGAGCTGGCGCCGGCCGTTCACACCCCCTTCTCAGGCTGGCAACCTCTCCTTAGCAAGCAGCCTCGCAAGCCCTCCTAGGTTCGAGCCGGAATCACATTTCGGAACGACGAAAAAGGAGGCAGCACCTCAATGCGAGCCAAGCGGAAGCTACTCGGGCTCTTTGCAGTCATGGCGTTCACGGCCATTGCCGCTGCAGGCGCCATGGCCACGGTTGACGACAACGATGGCGCCGAGGACAACTCGCGCGCGATCAAGAAGCTGATCGACTCGGACAAGCCCAAGAACGTGATCCTGCTGATCGGTGACGGCATGGGCGACAGCGAGATCACCCTCGCCAAGTACTACGCGAAGGGTGCAGACGGAACGCTGAACATGGAAACGCTGCCTTTCGCGGGCGAGCTGAACACCTACGGCCTTTCGGCCGGCCCGGGACCGAATTACGCACCGAACTACGTGCCTGACTCGGCCCCGACCGCCACCGCTTGGTCCACCGGTAAGAAGACGATCGATGCTCGGCTCTCCCAGGGGCCAAGCGCCTCCGAAAAAATCCCGGGCTCCAACGCCGGCTATAAGACGACGTTCGAGATCGCCGACAAACGCGGCATGCTGGTCGGCAACGTCTCGACGGCCGAGATCACCGACGCGACTCCCGCCGCGCCGTCCGCGCACATGTCCCAGCGCGCCTGTCAGGGACCGGCAGACACCCGCACGATCTGCCCGACCGAGGCGAAGGGTGCCGGCGGACTCGGCTCGATCGCCGAGCAGCAGGTCGACCACCTGCTCGACGTCAACCTCGGCGGCGGCCGCAACCGCTACCTGCAGACGCTCGACGGCAGCACCAGCACGGTGATCGACTACGCCAAATCGAAGGGCTACCGCTACGTCGAGTCGGCGAGCGAACTGAATTCCGTCAGCTCGCTGTCCAAAGGCCCGGTTCTCGGCCTCTTCAACGCCGGCAACATGACCACCGAGTTCGAACCTCTGATCGCCGCGCCGACGCCGGGCGCGGGGAGTCCGACGTTCCGCTGCGATGAGACCAACCGACCCGCCAACGAGCCAAGCCTGGAGGCGATGACCAAGAAGGCGATCCAGCTGCTGGAGAACCGCAAGGGCTTCTTCCTGCAGGTCGAGGGAGCCTCGATCGACAAGCGCGATCACGCCTCCGACGCTTGCGGCCAGATCGGCGAGACCCTCGCCTTCGACAGGGCGGTCGGGGCTGCCCTGGCGTTCCAGGACAAACATGAGGACACCCTCGTCGTGATCACCGCCGATCATTCCCACACGAGCCAGATCGTGCCCGCCGGACAAGACACGCCCGGGTTCTACGCGACGTTGAAATCGGACGATGGTGTGCCGATCCGCGTCTCCTACGCGACGGGCAAGACTCCGCCGGGGCAGTCCCACACCGGTGCCCGTGTGCCGGTCGCGGCGATTGGTCCGCAGGCGTCCAACGTGATGGGCGTCCGCGACCAGACGGACCTGTTCCAGACCCTGATCGGCCGCGACGGCTGATCTTTCTCGAGGGAAGCCCGAACCCGTTGAGCGGCCCAGCCGCCCGGCGGGTTCGGGCTCGTACGCGCCCGGGGATAGTCTCCGGGCCATGATCGTCGGTTTTTGTGGATCCGGGAACATGGCCGCGGCGATGGCCCGCGGCTGGGCCGGTGAGCTCGAGGGGATGCTGTTCTCCGACGCTGGCTCCGGCAAAGCGCGGGCGCTGGCCGCGGAGCTCGGCGGCGAGGCCGTCGCCAATGCCGAGCTGGCCGAGCGCGCCGACTTCGTCGTCCTCGCGGTCAAGCCCGCCGGGCTCGAGGCGGTGGCGCCGGAGCTGGGCGCGACGAAGCGAATCGTCTCGATCCTGGCGGCGACGTCGCTCGCGGGGCTCGAGGAAGCCCTTCCCGAGGCTGAGGTGCTGCGGGTGATGCCAAATGTCGCGGTTGAGGTTCGTCAGGGCGTGCTCTGCGTAGCTGGTGAGGCGAGCCCTGAGGTACGGGCGAAGCTGGCGCTGCTCGGCCACGTGGTCGAGATCGGTGACGATGAGTTCAACCAGGCGACCGCGATCATGGGCTGCGCGCCCGCCTACCTGGCGCTGGCGGTCGAGGCCCTGGCCGACGCCGGCGCCGCGGCTGGCCTCGACGCGGAGCTGGCGCGGGAGCTGGTGGTGGAGACCACCGCGGGCACCGCCGAACTGCTGCGGATTCGGCATCCCGCCGACGTTCGCGCGGCGGTCACCTCGCCGGGGGGCAGCACCGAAGCAGGCCTGGAAGCGCTCGACCGCGAGGGCGCCCGCGAGGCCTTTGCCGCCGCCGTCGCCGCTTCGTTGGAGAGGATGCGCGGGTGATCCCGCTCGCCCTTACCCGCGCTGACCTCGCCGACTACGTCAGCGCCCTGTTCATCGTCTACATCATCCTGATCTTCGCCAACATCCTGATCTCCTACGTGCCGCGAATGCCCTACCGGCCCTGGCTGCGTTCGGTCCTCGACTTCATCACCGACACGACCAACCCGTACCTGAACTTCTTCCGCCGCTTCATGCGGCCCGTCGGCGGTGGCGGCTTCGCCCTCGACCTCGCTCCGATGGTCGGGATCATCCTGCTCTTCGTGGCGCGGGCCGTCGTCGTCGGCCTGATCGAAGGGTGAGCGTCGCCGCCAGGCGCGCCTGGCTGCTGGCCGCGCTCCTCGGCGTCGCCGTGATCGTGCTCGACCAGGTAGCGAAGGGGATCGTCGAGGACCGGATCTCGCTCGGCGAGCAGATCGAGGTGCTGGGTCCGCTCGAATTCACCCTCACGCACAACCGCGGCGTGGCCTTCGGCCTCGCGGGCGGCGCCGGGGCGCCCCTGGTGCTGGTCACCCTGATCGCGCTCGGGGCCGTTGTTTACCTCTTCTCGCGCAACCCGGCGCGGCCCGGGATGTGGGTCGCGGTCGGCCTTCTGGCCGGCGGGGCGGTCGGCAACCTGGTCGACCGCGTCCGACTCGGCCACGTCACCGACTTCATCGACCTGCCGCCATGGCCGCCGTTCAACCTCGCCGACGTCGCGATCACCGCCGGGGTGATCCTTCTGGTCGTGCTCTACCTGCTCGACGCCGGCGCGGAGGGCGAGGAGCCGGGGGCCGAGCAGGGTGGCTGAGCCCGAGCTGCGGATCGTCCACCTCGACGAGGCGCTGGCGGTCATCGACAAGCCGGCGGGCCTGGTCGTGCACCCGGCCCCGTCGCACACCGGCCCGACCCTGGTCGACGAGCTGGCCGAGCTCCTCGGTGGCGGCGGCGATCCCGAGCGACCCGGGATCGTGCACCGACTCGACAAAGGGACCAGCGGTCTCTTGGTCGTCGCCCGCGACGACGCCGCCCACGCCGCCCTGCAGCGGCAGGTGCGCGATCGCGAGGTCGAACGCATCTACCTGGCCCTGGCCGGAGGCCGGCTCGGCTCGCGGACCGGAACCATCGACGCCCCGATCGGCCGCGCCTCGCGCCAGCGCCACCGGATGGCCGTCTCCGGCGCCGCTTCGCGTCAGGCCCGCACCCATTTCGAGGTGCTGGAGCTGCTGCCGCGCGAGAGCTACGTCGAGGTCCGCCTGGAGACCGGCCGTACGCACCAGATCCGTGCCCATTTCGGCGCGATCGGACACCCGCTGACCGGCGATCCCACCTACGGCGGCGCCGAGCGCTACGACCTGACCAGGCAGTTCCTGCACGCCCACAGGCTCGCCTTTCAGCATCCCGAGAGCGGCGAGCGGCTCAGCTTCGCCTCGCCGCTGCCCGCGGACCTGGAGGCCGCCCTGGAGGCCGCCCGCGTGCCTTAGGGCCCCTGCTGGCCACGCCGTCTACAATCCCGGCTTCGGAAACTCAATCCCCGTTCAGAGCGAACCGGATCCTGCCCAGCGCCAGATGCGCCGGGTCCCGGCAAGCGGGACGGGAGCTTCACCACAACGCACAAGGAGAATCGAATGCCCGAAGCAGGCTTGAAAGAGCTGCTCGAGGCCGGAGTCCACTTCGGCCACCAGACGCGCCGTTGGAACCCGAACATGCGCCGCTTCATCTTCGGCGAGCTCGACGGGATCCACATCATCGACCTGCTGCAGACCGAGGCGCTGCTGGAGAACGCCCGTCGCTTCGCCGGCGAGCTCGCCAGCGGCGGCGGCACCGTGCTCTTCGTCGGCACCAAGAAGCAGGCTCGCGACACGGTCCAGGAATGGGCCGAACGCTGCAAGATGCCCTACGTCAACAAGCGCTGGCTGGGCGGGCTGCTGACCAACTTCAACACGATGTCGCAGCGGATCGCCCGGCTGCACGAGCTCAACGGTTGGAAAGAGGAGGGCAAACTCGACCTCCTGCCGACCAAGGAGCGGATGGGGATGGAGGCCGAACTCGCCAAGCTCGAGTTCAACCTCGGCGGCGTGCGCGACATGGACCGGCTGCCCGACGCCGTCTTCGTCACCGACCTCAAAACCGAGGAGATCGCGGTCCACGAGGCGGCTCGCCTGCGGATCCCGATCATCGGACTGGTCGATACCAATTGCGACCCGACCCCGGTCGACTACGTGATTCCCGGCAACGACGACGCGATCCGCTCCTGCGAGCTCGTGATCGGCACGATCGGGACCGCGATCGACGAGGGTTCCTCGGCCTGGCGCGTCCAGGAGGAGAAGCGGATCGCCGAAGAAATGGAACGGCGCAAACGCGACGAGGAAGAGCGCAAGAAACGCGAGGAAGAAGAGAAAGTCCGAGTCGAAGCCGAGGAGGCGAAAAAAGCGGCTGAGGACGCGGAGAAAACTGCCAAAGCGCAGGCTGATGCGGCCGCCAAAGCGGCGGCGACGCCCTCCCAGCCTCCCGCGCCCAAAGCGCAGCAGCCCGATGCGCCGCGAGCGCCCCAAGCACCTGCGGCTGAGCAGAAAGCAGCCCCGCAGGCTCCGGCCACGGAGGAGCAGCCGGCCGCGCCGGCTGCCGCCGAGGCGCCCAAAGCAGATGAGGCTCCGGCCGTTGAGGAGAAGCCGGCCGAGCCGAAGGCCGACGAGGGTTCGACCGAGGAGAAGGGGGAGGACAAATGAGCATCAGCGCTGCCGACGTGAAGGCGCTGCGGGAGCGCACCGGCGCCGCGATGATGGATTGCAAAGCCGCCTTGGCCGAGGCCGACGGCGACACCGATCGTGCGATCGAGCTGTTGCGGGTCAAGGGGCAGGCATCGGCCGCCAAGCGCGAAGGGCGCGGCACCAACGAGGGGGTCGTCTCCTCCTACATCCACGCCAACGACCGGGTCGGAGCGATGGTCGAGGTCCAGTGCGAGACCGACTTCGTCTCCCGCAACGAGGACTTCAAGGTCTTCGCCTACCAGGTGGCCCTGCACGTGGCCGCGACGGCGCCGCGCTACGTCTCCTCCGAGGAGATTCCCGCGGAGGAGCGCGAGGCCGAGAAACGGGTCTTCGAAGAGAAGGCGCGCGAGGAAGGCAAGCCCGACAACGTCGTCGAGAAAATCGTCGCCGGCCAGCTCTCGAAGTGGGCGAGCGAGGTGGCGTTGCTCGACCAGACGCACGTCAACGCCGAGAAACACGATTCGAAGACGATCGAGGAGCTGCGCCAGGAGCTCGCCGCGAAAACCGGCGAGAACGTCCGCATCGCCCGCTTCGCCTATTTCCGCGTAGGCGAGGAATAGGGTCTTACCCACGTGAGCGACTCCGCCGAACCACGATTCGGACGAATCCTGCTGAAGCTTTCCGGTGAGGCCCTGATGGGCAAGCTGGATTACGGCACCGACGGCACCGAGGTCGAGCGGATCGCCCGGCAGGTCGCGGCCGTGCGTGGGCGCGGGGTGGAGGTGGCGATCGTGGTCGGCGCCGGCAACATCTACCGCGGTCTCGAGGGAGCCGCGAAAGGGATGGACCGGGCGACCGGCGACTACATGGGGATGCTGGCGACGGTGCTCAACGCGCTGACCCTGCAGGATGCGCTCGAGGGCCAGGGCCAGTACACGCGGGTGATGTCGGCGATCGACGTCAAGGAGGTCGCCGAGCCCTACATCCGCCGCCGCGCGATGCGCCACCTGGAGAAGGGCCGGGTCGTGATCTTCGCCGCCGGCACCGGCAACCCGTTCTTCACCACCGACACGGCGGCGGCGCTGCGGGCGCTGGAGATCCACGCCGAGGCGATCCTGATGGCCAAGAACGGGGTGGAGGGGGTCTACGACTCCGACCCGGCAACCAACCCCGACGCCGCTTTCATCCCGGCGATCACCCACCGCGAAGCGATCGAGCGCGGGCTCAAAGTGATGGACTCGACGGCGCTCTCGCTCTGTATGGACAACGACCTGCCGATCTACGTCTTCAACATGGCCGACGAGGGCAACATAGATAGGATCATCTGCGGCGAGAAGGTGGGGACGCTGGTCTCCAACGGACCGGCCGCCTAAGCGAGGAATGGGACCGTGGAGCTGATCGACGAACTTCTCGAGGACGCCAAGGGGCGGATGACCAAGTCGGTCGAGTCCAGCCGCGGCGAGCTGGCGACCGTCCGCACCGGCCGCGCCTCGCCGCACCTGCTCGACCGCATCGTCGTCGACTACTACGGCTCGCCGACGCCGCTCAAGCAGCTCGCCAACGTCGCCACCACCGACGCTCGCCTGCTCACCGTCACCCCCTTCGACAAGGGCGCTCTCGGCGGGATCGAGAAAGCGATCCAGGAGTCCGACGTCGGCCTGACGCCGAGCAACGACGGCAACGTGATCCGGCTGCAGATTCCCGAGCTGACCGAGGAGCGTCGGCGCGAGATGGTCAAGGTGGTCCACGGCGTCGCCGAGGAGGGGCGGGTCGCGATCCGCAACGTCCGCCGCGACGTGATGTCCGACCTGCGCGACCTGAAGAAAGAGGGGGAAGCGGGCGAGGACGACGAGCGCCGCGCCGAGGCGTCACTGCAGAAGCAGACCGACGACGCGATCGCCGAGATCGACTCCCTCCTCAAAGGCAAGGAAGAGGAAATCCTCGAGGTGTGAGGCGGCCTCACGGATCGGCGGGAACCCCGTGAGCGCACCAAAGTACGTCGCGATCATCACCGACGGCAACGGTCGTTGGGCACAGCAGCGCGGTTTGCCGGTGATCGAGGGGCACCGAGCCGGGGCCGACGTCGTCAAGGCGCGCCTGCGCGACGCCGCCGAACTCGGGATCGAGGAGCTGACGGTCTTCTCGTTCTCGACCGAGAACTGGAACCGCTCGCCCGAGGAGGTCGCCGCCCTGATGGCGATGTTCGGCGAGCGGATCGCCTCGGAAACGCCCGAGCTCGACTCCGAAGGCGTGCGGATGCGCTTCATCGGCCGCCGCGAGGGGGTGCGGGAGGACCTGGTGGAGCGGATGCGCTGGGCCGAGGAGACGACCGCCGCCAACGAGCGAATCTCCCTTTTCGTCGCCTTCAACTACGGCGGCAGGGCGGAGATCGTCGACGCGGCGCGAAGCTTCCAGGGGGACTCCGAGGAGGAGTTTCGCCAACACCTCTACGCGCCCGAGATGCACGACCCAGACCTCCTGATACGAACCAGCGGCGAGCAGCGGATCTCCAACTACCTGCTCTGGCAGTGCGCCTACTCTGAGCTCGTCTTCAGCGAGGAGCTCTGGCCCGACTTCGACCGTGCCGCCTTCGAGGCCGCCCTCGGTGAGTACGAGACGCGGCAGCGCCGCTTCGGGGCCCGTTCGTGACCGTCGAACTATTCGACGACGAGATGTTCGAGCCGGATCCGCCGCCGGTGCCGAAACCGCCGCGCGAGCCGCGCAAACGGGGCCTCAGCGGGGAGACCGCGAAGCGGGTCCTGGTGGCGCTGCCGTGGATCGTCTTCGCGATCGCGATCACCGTCGCCGGCGGCCTCGTCTTCGCCCTGGCGATGATCGCGATCGGCGCCGCCTGCCTGCGCGAGTACCTGGTGATGACCGAGCAGTCGCGGCCGTTGCCGATCCCCGCCTACGCCGTCGTCGCCGGCCTGATCGTCGCGGCCCACTTCGGCACCGCCTTCAACGTCCTGATGGTGCTCGCCGCCTCCTTCCCGCTGCTCTTCGCCTTCGGCGCCAAAGCACCCCAGCGCAACGGCGTCACCGTCTCGATCAGCGTCACCCTGCTGGGGATCGCCTGGATCGGGATCCCGCTGGTCCACGCCGTGCTCCTCCGTGACCTCCCCGACCACGGCGCGGCGCTGCTGGTCGACGTCCTCGTTGGCACCTTCGTCGCCGACACCGCCGCCTACGCGACCGGCCGCATGTTCGGCAGCCACAAGATCGCCCCGGGGATCTCGCCGAACAAGACGATCGAGGGTCTCGTCGGCGGCTTCCTGATCGGCACCATGGGCTTCTGGTTCGCCGGCCTCTACCAGGACTGGCTCTCGGGAACCGACGCGCTGATCATCGGCGCCGCCGTCGCCGCCCTGGCGCCGGTCGGCGACCTCTTCGAGTCGATGCTGAAGCGCGACCTCGGTACCAAGGACACCGGAACCCTGTTCGGCCCCCACGGCGGCATCCTCGACCGCCTCGACGCGGTTCTGTTCACCGTCGTCGTCGGCTACTACCTCTCGGTCTGGCTCGTCTACTGAGGCCGGGGGCTTCCCTCCGTATCCTCTGGAGGGCATGAAGAAGCTCGTAATCCTCGGCTCGACCGGGTCGATCGGAAAGCAGGCGCTGGAAGTGATCGCGCGCTCCGAGGACCTCCAGGTCGTTGGCCTCGCCGCCGGGCGCGGCTGGGAGATGACCGTGGAGCAGGCGCGCGAGCACGGCGTGCCGACGATCGCCCTGGCCGACGAGGACGCTGCCGCCCGTGCTCGCGAGGGCTGGAGCGGGCGCGTGCTGAGCGGCGAGGAGGGCGTGCGCGAGCTGATCACGGCGACGGAGCCCGACCTGGTGCTGAACGCGATCGTCGGCGCCGCCGGGCTGGGTTCGACCGTCGTCGCCCTGACCGAGGGCATCGACGTCGCCCTTGCCAACAAGGAGAGCCTCGTCGCCGGTGGTGAGCTGGTGATGGCACTCTCCGAGGCAACCGGCGCCCGCCTGCTGCCGGTCGATTCCGAGCACTCCGCCCTGCACCAGTTGATCGGCGGCGAGGCACCGGGAACGGTCGAGAAGCTCGTCCTCACCGCTTCCGGCGGCCCCTTCCGCGGCCGCGAAGACCTCAGCGACGTCAGCGTCGCCGACGCGCTCGCCCACCCGACCTGGGAAATGGGCGGACGGATCACGATCGATTCCGCGACGCTGATGAACAAGGGCTTCGAGGCGATCGAGGCCCACCATCTCTTCGCCGTTCCCTACGAGCGGATCGGGGTGGTCGTCCACCCGCAGTCGCTGATCCACTCGCTGATCCACCTCAACGACGGTTCCTCGCTGGCCCACCTCGGCTACCCCGACATGCGGGTGCCGATCTCCTACGCGCTTCATTACCCCGAGCGGATGGACGTCGACGTGCCGCAGCTCGACCTGGCGGCGACCGGGGCGCTGACCTTCGAGGCGCCGGACCTGGAGACCTTCGCCTGCCTGCGCCTGGCCCTAGAGGCCGGCGAGGCGGGGGGGACGGCGCCCTGCGTGCTGAACGCCGCCGACGAGATCGCGGTCGCCGCCTTCCTCGCCGATGAGATCCCCTTTACCGGGATCGCGGCCGTGATCGAGCGCGTCCTGGCGGAGATGCCTGCCGCGCCGGTGACCCACTTCGACGACCTCTTCGCCGCCGACGCCGAGGCCCGCCGGCGCAGCGAAGACCAGGTTCGGGGGTTGACTCCAGCATGAACTGGCTGCTGATCTTCCTCGGCTTCGCGCTGTTGATCATCCTCCACGAGGCCGGGCACTTCTTCGCCGCCAAGGCGACCGGGATGCGGGTCGAGAAGTTCTTTCTCTTCTTCGGGCCGAAGCTGTGGTCGGTCAAACGCGGTGAGACCGAGTACGGGGTCGCCGCGATCCCGCTCGGCGGCTACGTGAAAATCACCGGCATGAACCCGGAGGAGGAGGTTCCTCCGGAGGTGGCGGAGCGCGCCTACTACCGCCAGCCGGTCTGGAAGCGGATCGTCGTGATCGGGGCCGGGCCGGCGGTCAACATCGTCCTCGCCTTCGCGATCATCTTCTTCGTCTTCCTTGCGAACGGGAAGCAGGACCCGACCCAGTCGGTCGGCGAACTGCGGGCGGGGACGCCGGCCGCGAAGACGCTGCAGCCGGGCGACCGGATCCTCGCCGTCGACGGCAACACCTACCCGGGGCTGGGCATCGAAGACCGGCTCGAACGCTTCCGCGAAGACATCGGCTCGCACGAATGCGCCGGCAGGCAGGTCGACGGCTGCATCGCCGCGACGCCGGTTGCGCTCCGGATCGAGCGCGAGGGACAGCCGCAGACGATTCTCGTCAAGCCCGAATACGACGGCGCCGCCAAACGTGCCCTGGTCGGCTTCTCCTACGGCAGCCGCTCGGTCGACGTCAGCGCCGGCGTCGCCGCCCGCGAAGCCGGCGACGCCGTCTGGCAGGTCGCTTCCGGGACCGTCACCGTCTTCAGCCGCCTCTTCGAAAAGGAAAAGCGCGAACAGGTCTCCGGGATCGTCGGCGTCAGCGACGTCGCCAACCAGACGATCGACGAAAGCGCCCAGCGCTCGCTGCTGCTGCTGGCCCTGGTCAGCCTTTCCCTCGGCCTGATCAACCTGCTGCCGATCCTGCCGCTCGACGGCGGCCACATCTTCTGGAGCCTGGTCGAGAAACTGCGCGGCCGCCCGGTCTCCCTGCGGGTGATGGAAAAAGCCAGCATGATCGGCTTCGCGCTGGTCCTGATGCTGTTCGTGCTCGGACTCTCGAACGACCTCGGCCGGCTCGGCGACGGCATCCAGACTCGGTAACGGGCGCGTCGCGCCACCCAGATAACCTCTGCATATGGCCTCTAAACGCCAAATATTCGTAGGCAAGGTGCCGATCGGGGGCGGTGCCCCGGTCGCCGTGCAGACGATGACCAAGACCGAGACCGCCAACCTGGCGGCGACGATGGAGCAGATCCACAAGGTCGCCGACGCCGGCGCCGACATCGTTCGCTGCGCGGTCCCGCGCGAAAAGGACGTCGAGGCGCTGAAGACGATCGTCAAGCGCTCGCCGATCCCGATCATCGCCGACATCCACTTCAACCACACCCTGGCGCTGAAAGCGATCGACGCCGGCGCCCACTGCATCCGCCTCAACCCCGGCAACATCGGCGGTCGCGACAAAGTCGCCGAGGTCGCGGAGAAGGCCAATGCCAAAGGCGTCCCGATGCGGATCGGGGTCAACTCCGGCTCCCTGCCAAAGCACCTGCACGAGCTCGAGCGCGAAGCCCCGGTCGAGGCGCTGGTCGCCGCCGCGATCGAGTTCACCGAACTGATGGAGAGCCTCGACTTCGAGAACTTCAAGATCTCGATCAAGTCGACGAACGTGCCCTACACGATCGCCGCCAACCGGCTGCTCGCCGAGAAGGTTCCCTACCCGCTGCACCTTGGGATCACCGAGGCGGGAACGAAATGGTCGGGCTCGCTGAAATCGGCGGTCGGCCTGGGGACGCTGCTGGCCGACGGGGTGGGGGACACGATCCGGATCAGCCTCTCGACCTTCCACGCCGAGGAGGAGGTCAAAGTCGCCTGGGAGATCCTCAAGGCGCTGCAGCTGCGAGAGAAGGGGCCGGTCCTGATCGCCTGCCCGACCTGCGGCCGCCTGCAGTTCGACATGGACTCGGTCGTGGCCGAAATCGAGCAGCGGCTCGAAGGCTACGAGGAGCCGGTCGAGGTCGCCGTCCTCGGCTGCGCCGTCAACGGCATCGGCGAGGCCAGCGCCGCCGACTTCGGGATCGCCGGCGCCAAGAACGAGGGCCTGATCTTCGCCGGCGGCAAACCGCTGCGCAAGGTGCCCCAGGAGACCCTCGTCGACACCCTCTTCGAGGAGATCGACAAATCGCTCGGGCGCGAGGGCAAGGTCGAGTTCGACGAGGCGGAGTCGCGCGAGGGTGCCGAGTGGCTGGCCAAGATCGAGGAGGAAAACGCCGACGAACTCACCCCCGAGAAGATCGCTCTGATGGAGAAGGAAGCGGTCGAGAAGGGCGAGTCCGACAAGGTGCTTCTCGATGAGGTGTCCTCGCCAACCGCAAGCCGCAGATTTACCAGGGCCTGAGGGGCAAGGGCCAAGCCTGGCGAGGACGCAGAGAGCGAAGCGTGCTCTGCAGGTGAGCGACCGAGGACACCGCCAGGCGCAGGCCATTGGCCCTCAGGGTAGGTTTCTCGACGTGAGCCGGCAGTCGCAGACCTTCCTCCCGACCCTCAAGGATCCCCCCGCCGACGCGGAGGCGATCTCGCACAAGCTGATGGTGCGGGCCGGGCTGATCCGCCAGCTGGGCGCGGGGCTCTGGACCTACCTACCTGCCGGCTGGCGGGTCGAGCGCAAGGTCGAGGCGGTGATCCGCGAGGAGATGGAGGCGATCGGCTGCCAGCAGATGCTGATGCCGGTGCTGCAGCCGGCGGAGCCCTGGCAGAAGACCGGCCGCTACGCGATCGAGGAGCTGTTCAAGCTGGAGGATCGCAAGGGCTCGCCGATGGTCTTGGCGATGACCCATGAGGAGGCGGTCACCTCCCATGTCGCCCGTGAGGTCCGCTCCTACCGCGACCTGCCCTTTGCGGTGTTCCAGATCCAGACGAAGGAGCGCGACGAGCCGCGGCCGCGCGCCGGCGTGCTCCGCACCCGCGAGTTCACGATGAAGGACGCCTACTCCTTCGACCGCGACGAGGAGGGGCTGGCGCGGTCATACGAGGCTCAGTCCGGCGCCTACGCGCGCATCCTCGACCGCTGTGGGCTGCGCTGGTACGAGGTCGAGTCGGACGTCGGGATGATGGGCGGCACCGACGCCGACGAGTTCATGGCGCCCTGTCCCGCCGGTGAGGACGAGGTCGCGATCGCGACCGGCTACGCCGCGAACGTCGAGATCGCCTCGGCGATCGCGCAGCCGGTCGAGCTGCCAGCGGCGCTGGACGCACCCGAAAAGGTCTCGACCCCGGGCCTGACGACGGTCGAGGGGGTCGCGGGGGCGCTGAAGGTCCCGCCCGGGGCGCTGATCAAGGCGCTGCCGGTGGTGGTCGAGGGCCAGGGTCTGAAGATGGTGCTACTGCGCGGCGACCACCGACTCAACGAGATCAAGCTGCGCAACGCGCTTGGCGCCGCCTTCCGCCAGGCGAAGCCGGAGGAGATCGACGCCGAGGTCGGGCCGACCGGCTTCATCGGCCCGGTCGGGACGACGGTGCCGGTGATCAAGGACGCGGCGATCGCCGGCGCAGGCTTGATCTGCGGCGCCAACGAGGCCGACACCCACCTGCGCGGGGTCGAGCCCGGACGGGACTTCACCTTCGAGGAGCTCGACGTGCGCACGGTCGAGGCGGGGGATACGGCCCCCGGGGGCGGCACGATCGAGATCGAGCCGGCGATCGAGGTCGGCAACATCTTCAAGCTGGGCACCCGTTACTCCGATCCTCTCGGCGCCACCTACCTCGACGAGAACGGCAAGGAGCAGCCGATCGTGATGGGCTGCTACGGGATGGGCCCGGCGCGGATAATCGCCGCCGCGATCGAGCAGCGCGCCGACGAGCGCGGGATCGTCTGGCCAGCGGCACTGGCCCCCTGGCAGGTTCACCTGATCTCGCTGGCGAAGGCGGGGGAGGCCGAGCGCGAAGCCGCCGACAAGCTCTACGCGGAGCTGCAGGCTGCCGGGGCCGAGGTGCTCTACGACGATCGCGACGCCGGCCCGGGGGAGAAGCTGACCGACGCCGAGTTGCTCGGCTGCCCGCTGCGGATCGTCGCCGGTCGCCGCGGCCTCGCCGAGGGCGTCGTCGAGGCCAGCGAGCGTGACGGCGGCGCCGAGCGCAAGTTGCCCCTGGAGGACGCCGCCGCGCAGGCGCTGTCGCTCCTCGATGTCTGAGAAGAACCCCTTCGGACGCGGCCGCATGCGCCGCCTTTTCGGCCTCGACCGCAGCGCCCCGCCACCGCGCCAGACCCGCTCCGGCGAGCCGCTCAACCCCTGGACGCTGCCGAACCTGGTCGGCTACGTCCGCCTCGCCGCGATCCCGCTCTTCCTCGTCCTCGCCTACCGCACGGACGACGGCACCTCGTTCCTGGCGGCGATGGTCTTCTGGGCGATCGCCGCGGGGGACTACGTCGACGGCTTCCTGGCTCGCGTCACCGGCCAGTACAGCCGTCTCGGCGCGCTGCTGGACCCGTTCGTAGACCGCCTCACGATCCTCGCCGGCGCCGTCGTCTGCTGGAGCTTCGAGCTGTTGCCGCGCTGGGCCTTGGCGCTGCTCGCGCTGCGGGAGCTCTCGATGCTGTTCCTCGCGCAGTACGGCCTCCGCCACGGCGTCGACATCGAGGTCAACTGGCCCGGGCGGATCTCGGTCTTCCCGATCATGGGGGGGATCTGGCTCGCCCTATTCGCGCCCGGCTGGGTCGCGACCGCACTGCTGATCTGGGGTTTGGTGATGGCGATAATCGCGACCGTCCTCTACGCCCGCGCGGGCCTCCGTGCCACCCGCGCCGCCCGCGCTGCAAGCTGAGCGCCAAAAGGCCGGAACCTTCAACCTAGAGTTGAACCTTGAACGGTTCTCGACCTATAATCGGCCCTCGCGCAAACGGAGGCGCCATCGCCCCCTCGAGTTAGGAGCACCATGGAGGACACGACCTTCCCCGATCTGGGGTCGCTCAGCGACAAGGAACTGAAAGACCTGATCGCCAGCCTGACCGAGGAGGAGAACGAGATCTCCTACAAACGGCGCGTGCTGCACGGTCGCATCGACATCCTTCGCGCCGAGCTGGTCAACCGCCTGCGCTCCAAACGCGAGCACGGCGACACGATGATCTCCGGCGACGACGTCGAGCAGCTGACCGAGATCCTCGCCGGGAAGCACAACCAGCCCCCGGCGGACGACGCCGCCTAGCGCAGGGAATCGCAATGGCCGTTCACTGTCCCGAGTGCGGGTTCGCCAACCCCGAGGGCGCCAACTACTGCCAGAAGTGCGGCGCGTACCTCGGCGGCCCCAAAGAGGAGGGCGAGGACCCGACGACGATGACCTATCGGGTCGACGAGACCGGCGACATGCAGCCGGTCGACATCGACGAGGTCGTCGAGGAGTCGGGGGCGGCGCTGGTGATTCGCGCCGGTGGCGGCCGCGCCGGCGAGAGTTTCAGCATCGCCGAGGACCGGGTGAGCATCGGCCGCAGCCCCGACGCCGGCGTCTTCCTCGACGACGTCACGGTCTCCCGCAACCACGCGCTGCTGGTGCGCCGGCGCGACGGCCTCTACATCGATGACCTCGGCTCGCTCAACGGCACCTACGTCAACCGCCGCCGGATCGAGTCCCACCGTCTCGCCGATGGCGACGAGATCCAGGTCGGCAAGTACAAGCTGAGTTATCTGGAGCGTTAGATGCCCGTCTCCGAATCACCGGCGAGGACGCCGGAATCGCCCACCCGGCCGCGCAAGGCGCTGACGATCGGCGCCGTTTGCAAGATCCTCCAAAGCGAGTTCGACGACGTCTCGATCTCGAAGATCCGCTACCTCGAGGACCAGAAGCTGCTGAGCCCGCGCCGCACGTCCGGCGGCTACCGCCTCTACAGCCAGTCCGACGTCGAACGGCTGCGAACGATCCTGCGCCTGCAGCGCGACGAGTTCCTACCGCTGCGGGTGATACGACAGGAGCTCGCCTCCGGCGGCGACCTCGTGCTCGGCGACGGCGATCGCAAGCAAGGGGGCGGCGGCGCCGTGCGCAGGGCGATCCTGGTCGATACCTCGCGTGCCTACCTGACCCTCGAGGAAGTCGTCGAGGAGACGGGCGCTCGCGAGGAGCTGATCCGTGAGCTCGAGAATTTCGGCATCGTCCAACCCGAGAAGCGCGAGGGGAAAACGGTCTACGACGAGACCGACCGCGAGATCGTCCGCGCCGCCAACGACCTCTCGCGAGTCGGCGTCGGCGCCCGCAACCTGCGCGTCTTCCGCTCCTCCGCCGACCGCGAGGCGCAGCTGCTGGAAGCGCTGCTCGGCCCGTCGCTGCGCTCGCGCAATCCCGAGCGTCGCAAGGAGGCGCTGCAGAGCCTGGAAAGCCTGGCGGCGACGGTCAGCCACCTCAAGCATCTGCTGCTCGTGCGGGATCTCCGGCGCCTCGCCGGCGACTGAGACCCGATGCCCCGCGTGACCCGGCGCCGCACCGTCGAGGCGCCCGTCGGAGAGGTCTGGAAGCTCGTCTCCGACCCATACAACCTGCCGCGCTGGTGGCCGCGAACCGCGCGGGTCGAGAACGTCGAGCGCAAGAGTGGCGGCCGACGCAGCCAGTGGACCAAGGTCCTGGAGACGGCCGAGGGCCGCGGCGTGCGGGCTGACTTCCGCTGTCTCAGCTCGGCTCAGAACGAGCGCTTCGTCTGGGAGCAGCAGCTCGAGGGCACCCCGTTTGCGCGCCACCTGCGGCGCTCCGAGGTCGCGGTCGGGATGCGGGCCGAGGGCGAGGGGACCGAGGTCACGCTCAGCTCGGTGCAGACGATGAAAGGGATGTCTCGCCTGGGATCGGTCATGCTGCGGCGTGGACAGGGGGCGATCCTCGACGAGGCGCTCGACGGGATCGAGGGGGCACTGACGTGATTGTCGACTTTGTTCGGAAGGGTCGAACAAACTCGACAAGGGGAGATTGATGGAACCGCGACGCGACACGAAGTGGTGGGGGTGGGGAGACCCGGGGACACTCCCCGCGCTCGACGACGTGGCGTTGGGGATCCTGCGTGAGCGGATCGGGGAGCTGGAGCCCTGGCCCCTGGCCAGCGAGCTGGACGGTTTCTCGCTGCCGCCGGCGCAGGCGCTGCCGCAGGCTCTGATCGACACGGTCGGTGCCGAGCGCGTTTTCACCGGCGACGAGGACCGGTTGCGGCACGCCAGCGGCCGCGGCTACGCCGACCTGGCGCGGATGCGCGCGGGCGCCCTCGAGCAGGCGCCGGACGCCGTCGTGATGCCGGTCGACGCCGAGCAGCTGCGCGCCGTCCTCGACCTCTGCTCCAACTCGGGGATCGCCGTCGTCCCCTTCGGCGGCGGCACCAGCGTCGTCGGCGGCGTTGAGCCGCTGCGCGGGCCCCACTCGCGGCTGATCAGCCTCGATCTCGCCGCCCTCCGTGAAGCCGAGTTCGACCCACGCTCGCTGACCGCCCGCCTCGGCGCCGGCCTCCGCGGCCCCGAGGCCGAGGCGGCGCTCGACCGCCAGGGGGTCACGCTCGGGCACTTCCCGCAGTCCTTCCAGTACGCGACGATCGGCGGCTTCGCGGCGACCCGCTCGGCTGGCCAGGCCTCCAGCGGCTACGGCCGCTTCGACGCGGTGGTCAGATCCGTCCGTCTGCTTGCGCCCGCCGGGGACCTGGAGACGCTGGAAACGCCCCACACCGCCGCTGGCCCAGCCCTGCGCGAGCTGATCGTCGGCTCGGAGGGGGTGCTGGGCGTGATCCCGGACGTGACCGTGCGGGTGCGCCCGGCGCCGCCGCAGAAGCGCTACGAGGCCTGGATGGCGGAGAGTTTCGAGGCCGGGGCGGAGATCGTCCGCGGCCTCGCGCAGGGACCGGGGCTGCCGCAGATCATCCGCGTCTCCGACGAGGAGGAGACCGAGGGCTCGCTGGCCGTCTCAGGACCGCGCGGCTTCACCGGAAAGGCTTTCGATCGCTACCTCGGAGCGCGCAAGCGCCGCGGCGGCGCCCTGATGATCGTCGGCTTCGAGGGCGAGGAGGAGGCCGTCTCGCGCCGCCGCTCGCTCACCGTCCGCGGCCTGCGCGCCGGCGGCGCCGCCTACCTCGGCCAGGCCGCGGGGCGCTCCTGGGAGCACGGCCGCTACAACGGTCCCTATCTGCGGGACACCCTGATGGGCATGGGGGCGCTGGTCGAGACGCTGGAGACCTCGCACACCTGGACCCGGCTCAGCGAGCTACACACGGCGGTCGGCGCGGCGATCCGCGACTCCCTTGCCGGGCAGGGGACGCCGGGGCTGGTCTGGTGCCATCTCTCGCACGCCTACGCCGACGGTGCGTCGCTCTACTTCACCTTCATCTCACGCCGCCGCGGCGGCGCCGAGCTCGAGCAGTGGGCGGAGGTCAAGCGCGCCGCCTGCGCGGCGATCGTCGCCACCGGCGGCACCATTACCCACCACCACGCGGTCGGCCGCGACCACGTGCCCTACATGGAGGCCGAGGTCGGGAAGAGCGGGTTGGACGTGCTGCGCGCGGTCAAGCAGGAGCTCGACCCGGCCGGGATCATGAACCCCGGCAAGCTGCTCCCGTAGCAGCGCGGGAGCTATTCGGCTTCTTTTTCTTTCTGGCGCGCTTCGAGGCGGGCCTGGGCGCCGACGATCGGGCCTTCGACCGTGCCTTCGAGAACGGGGGTACCGGTATAGGCCGGGACCTCTTTCTCTTTGTTGGCTCTTTCGAGCGAGGCGCGCAGCCGCGCGTTGTTTGCCCGGGTGAGGACGAGCTTGTCGAACTCGCCACTGGCGAGGTAGACGACGGCTTCGGTCGGGACCGCGTACTGGGCGTTGACGCGGCCGGTTTTCGGCACCGCAAGCGCCGTCAGCGGCAGCATCCGTTGCGGCGTCTGGGCCAGCCAGATCATGTAGACGGAGCCTTTCGGGTTCGGTTCCAGCCCCTCCGCCTTGATCCCCAGCGCCAGCGAGTCTTTGACCCGGCCAAAGAGGGCTTCGCCACCGGCGTCGCTGCCGTCGACCGCTTCCAGGGTCGCCACGGTCGGCTCTTTGGAGCCGCTCACCGTTTCCGCGGCGGAGCCGTTCGGTTCTTCGCTCGCGGGTGAGTTGGCGGTAGCGGTGCTGTCGCCACCGTCGGAGTCGCTGCCGCTGTTGGAGATCAGGAGCACGGCGAGCACGACGATCACGATGAGGCCGGCGATGCCGCCCCCGATCGCGATCAGCGTTCCCCTGTCTCGGGGCTTCCCTGGCTCAGGCGGCTGAGTTGGGGGAGGGGTAGCCGCGACGACGGGCTCCGGCCGCGCCTCCGGGACCGGAGCGGGCGGCTCCTTGGCGGCCGGCGGAGGCGCGGGCGCGACGGGTGGCTCCGGCGGCAACGACGGGGCCGCCACGCCTTCGTCCTCGAGTTGCGCCAGCGCCTCTTTGACCTTGGCGCGCACGTCGTCGACGCTCAGCCCCATCAGGGCGGCGATGTCCTCGTATCCCTGCTCGCGCTGCGCCAGCAGCCGCAGCATCGCTCTCTGGTCGTCGCTGAGCGCCATCCTCGGCAAACCCTACGACCCTCGGCAGCCGGAACGCCCGCTGCCGGCACGGGGTTGCGAAAGCTTAATTTCGGCGCCCGATAGGGTGCCGACGATGGCAGGGGACCCGCGCGGGCTGCGCTCCGACTTCGACTTACTGATGGGGACCGAATGGCTCAGCGACGATCCCGACCGAGCCCGGGTGCGGCTGCCGCTGCGCGACGAGCTGCGCCAGCCGTTCGGACTGCTCCACGGCGGCGTCATGTCGAGCTTGGTGGAGAGCATCTGCTCGCGGGCGACGGCACTCGCGGTTGCCGAGCGCGGGATGATCGCGATGGGCCAGTCGATCAGCGTCAACTTCATCCGGCCGATCACCGAGGGCGCGGTCGAGGTCGAGGCCCGCGCTCGCCATCGCGGCCGCACCACCTGGGTCTGGGACGTCGAGGTGCGCGACGACGAGGTCAGACTCTGCGCGCTCGCGACGATGACCATCGCCGTTCGGCCGAAGCCGAACAGCTAGCCGCCGAACCTGTTGGTGATCGGGAGGCGGCGGTCCTTGCCGAAGGCGCGCGGGGTGATGCGAATGCCCGGCGCCGCCTGGCGGCGCTTGTACTCCGAGCGGTCGACGAGGCGGATCACCTCGTCGACGGTCTCGGCCGGCATCCCGTCGGCGATCATCTCCTCCCGGCCTTGGTCGCGCTCGACGTAGGCCTCGAGGATGCGGTCGAGCAGCTCGTAGGGGGGGAGGGAATCGCTGTCGAACTGGTCGGGGCGCAGCTCCGCGGAGGGAGCGCGATCGAGGACGCTGCTCGGCACCAACTCCGTCTCCGCCCGCTCGTTGCGGCGCCGCACGAGGTCGTAGACGAGCTCCTTGGGGACGTCCTTGATCACCGCGAAGCCGCCCGCCATGTCGCCGTAGAGGGTCGCGTAGCCGACCGACATCTCGCTCTTGTTGCCGGTCGTCAGGACCAACCAGCCGTGCCGGTTGGAGAGCGCCATCATCATGTTGCCGCGGATCCGCGCCTGGATGTTCTCCGCGGCCAGATCGGGCTCCGAAGGCCGCGCCGGATCCCGCGGCGGCTGCTCCTCGCCGATCTCCGGCGCCTGACCGGGGTTGAGCAGACCGCCCAGCGCGCGCTCGTAGCTGTCCATCAGCGGCTGGATCTCGATCTCGATCAGCTCGCAGCCGAGGTTTGCAGCGATATTTCTCGCGTCCTGCTGGGTTTCGGAGCTGGAATGAGGAGACGGCATCACCACGCAGCTGAGCCGCTCGGCGCCGACGGCATCGGCCGCGAGCTCCGCCACCAGGGCGGAATCGATCCCCCCGGAGAGGGCGACCCCGACGTGCTCGAATCCGTTCTTGCCGACGTAGTCGCGCAGGCCGAGGGCCAGCGCCCCATAGACCTCGTCGACTTCGCCGAGCGGCTCCGCCAGCCGCCCAGGCCGCTCGGCGGGGACGTCGCAGACCAGCAGCTCCTCCTCGAACTGGGCGGCGCGGGCGAGCAGCTCGCCGTCGGGGGAGATCAGCAGGCTCTGGCCGTCGAAGACGAGCTCGTCCTGGCCGCCGACCAGGTTGCAGAAGCCGAAGTAAGTGCCGTAGGCGCGGGCAAGCCCGGCGAAGAGCTCCTCGCGCTCGCGCCCCTTGCCGCGGTGGTAGGGCGAGCCCGACGGGTTGGCGATCAACTTCGCGCCTGCCTCAGCCTCCGCCTGCGCCGGCAGTCCCGGCACCCAGCAGTCCTCGCAGATCGTCAGTCCGACCTTGGTGCCGGCGACGTCGACCGTCATCGGCTCGGTTCCGGGGACGAAGTAACGCTGCTCGTCGAAGACCGAGTAATTGGGCAGGCGGTTCTTGCGGTAAACGGCGCGGACGCCGCCGGCGGCGAGGACCGCGAGCGAGTTGTGGGCATGGCGGTAGTCGCCGCCGCCGGGGATCGGCTCGGCGTATCCGACCAGGGCGGTGATGCCCTCGACCACCGCCCCCAGCTCCTCGACCGCGCGCCGGTTGGCCTCGAGGAAATGGCGCTTGAGGTAGAGGTCCTCCGCCGGGTAGCCGGGGATGCAGAGCTCGGGGAAGATCACCAACTCGGCGCCGCCGTCGCGGGCGCGGGCGATCCACTCGGCCACCTTCGCCGCGTTGGCGTCGATGTCGCCGACCGTCGGATTGATCTGGGCGAGGGCTACGCGCATGTCCGGCACGCTGGACTCATTCCAGAAGTATCGCTTTCGCGAACACAAGGGCGGGCCGTGGGCATCGATAGGCTGGGCCGGATGCGGGACCGCCGTCGCCAATTGGTCGGTTTCTCGGTGGCGGCGCTGCTGGCGCTCGCCGCCACGCCCGTCGCTGCTTCCGCGGCCCCCGGGCTGGCCGACGCCGTCCCCAGCCTCGCCTCACCCTCGCAGAAGCCCTTCAAAGTCCCGAAGCCGCGGCCGACCGAATTACGCCAGCGCCCGACCGACGATCCCGACCCCAATCGCAACGCCTACTCGGTCCCGGAGGCACCGCGCTCGCCCGCCTGCTCGCAGTTCTTCTGCGTCCACTGGGTCGCCGAGGGGCTCGACGCGCCGAGTCTCGCCGACAGCAACCAGGACGGCATTCCCGACTACGTCCAGAAGGTGCTCGAGATCGCCGAACACGTGCACGCGATCGAGAACGGGAAGCTGGGCTGGCGCGAGCCCAAGAGCGACGGCCGCAAAGGCGGCGGCTTGGGCAAGACCGACATCTACCTCTCGCAGATCGGCGGCGACCTCTTCGGCTACGCCGCTCCCGACCGCGGTCAGGCGACCAAAGAACACCGGATCCCCCGCCGCCTGCACGGCTACCTCGTCCTCGACAACGACTACAGCGCCTTCGAGTTCCCGGGCACCAAGCCGATCCAGGACCTGCAGGTGACGATCGCCCACGAGTACAACCACATCCTCCAGTTCGGCTACGACGCCTTCCAGGACCCCTGGTTCGCCGAGGCCACCGCGGTCTGGATGGAGGACCAGGTCTACAACGGAATCGACGACTACCTGCGCTACGTTGGCCGCTGGGTGCACCGCTTCGACACTCCGCTGACGACCAGCTCGATCAAGGAGTACGGCTCCGCCGTCTGGAGCCAGTGGCTGGCGCGGCGCTACGGCCCGCAGATCATCCGCAAGGCCTGGGCGCGGGCGCTGCGGACCCGTCCCGGTGGCTTCTCTGTCGCCGTCTACGAGGCGGCGATCAGGGCGGCCGGCGGTTCCGACTTCAGCCGCGACTTCGCCCGCTTCGCCGCCGCGGTCGCGGAGTGGCGCACGGGGGCGGGGTTCCGCGAGAGCGACCGCTTCCCGGACATGCCGCGCCAAGGACAGATCGTGCTGGGCGCGGCAACGGAGACCCACCTGCTCAACCACACCACCTTCGAGACTCTGCAGGTGGTCGCCCGCGAGGGTCGCGCCGTCGTCATCCATGTGACGGCGCCGCGCGGAACCGCCGCCGCGGTCGCCTTGGTGGGCCGGATCGGCACCGAACGCGGTGGCCAGGTGATCAGCAACGTCGATTATCAGCGGGGCGGCGGCAAACTGCGTGTCCAGCTCGCCGACCCGGCCCGTTTCAACCGGATCACCGCCGTCGTCGTCAACGCCGACGCCCGCGCCGCCGGCTTCAGCGCCCGCCGGCTTGACTGGCGCTACCTGACCGACCAGGTGCCGTTCGAGACCCGCGGCAACCTCGTTCCTTAGGCACTTGGCTCGACCACGACCGGACCGGCGCCGTTGGTCGCCGCTTCGGCCTTCGCGCCTTTTGCCTTCTTGGACCGCTTGGGCGCCGGCAGGGTGTCGACGATCTCCCGCGTCGCCGCCTCGAGGTCGAGGGCGAAGCTGTCGAGGTCGGCCATCGCGTCGTAGTCGCCGACCAGGCCGAAGTTGACCTGTCCGTTGTAGGACATGATCCCGACGCAGAGGGCCTGGCGGCGGGCCAGCGGCACCATCGGGAAGATCGACTCCATCTGCCGTCCCAGCACGTAGAGCGGGAACTGCGGCCCCGGGACGTTGGTGATGACGAGGTTGAAGAAGCGCTGAGCGGGCTGTAACCGCGCCGCCTGCGAGGCGATCGTGGTCGGCGCGAAGTCGGTGATTTTGGTCAGGATCTCGGCCCCGACCGCCTGCCCCGAGGCCTTCAGATCGCCCATCTGATCGGTCAGGACCCGGAGGCGCTCGACCGGGTCTTCAGACCAGACCGGGAGCGGCGCCATCATCGCCGAGATCCGGTTGCCGAGGGCACCGTGCTCCTCGTCGGCGCGGACGCTGACCGGGACCAGGGCGCGCATCTCCAGGTCCTTCGTGTCGTGTCCCCGCGCCCGCAGGTAGTTGCCGATCGCGCCGGTGACGATCGAGAGGATGACGTCGTTGACGGTGCCGCCGTAGGCGTCTTTGACCCGCTTCAGCTCGGCCAGGTCCGTCTGCGTGATCGCGAAGCGGCGGTGCGGGCCGATCTCGACATTGAATGGCGTACTGGGCGCGGACATGCCGGCGCCGAGCACCTTCGTCGTGGCGCCGACGCCGCGGAGGACCTGGCGCGGTCCGCGCAGCGCGTGGCGGACGCCGCGGAGGATCTCGGCCGGGCTGGTCAGACGCTCGCGCATCGCGTCGCCGACCAGCTTCAGATCGCTCGGCTCGGGCCGGGCAAGCCAAGGTGGCGGCTTGCCGGCGGTCCCCGTGGGCTCGCGGTCGAGGTCGAAGAGGACGGTGGTGATGTCGACCCCGGAGACGCCGTCGACCAACGCGTGGTGGCTCTTGCCGACGATCGCGAAGCGGCCGTCGTGGAGGCCCTCGACCAGCCACAACTCCCAGAGCGGCTTGCTGCGGTCGAGCTGCTGGGAGAAGATCCGCGCCGCCAGGTTGCGCAACTGCTCCTCGGAGCCCGGCGCCGGCAGCGCGGTCTGGCGCACGTGGTAGTCGAGGTTTAGATGCGGGTCGTCGACCCAGACCGGACGGCCCTGGTCGAGCGGGACCGAGCGCAGCTTCTGGCGGAAGCGCGGCACCAGGTGCAGGCGCGAGGCGATGTGGTCGCGGAACTCGGCGTGGGAGGGGGCTGGCCCTTCGAAGATGATCGTGCTGGCGACGTGCATGTGCGCCCCCGCACGCTCCATATGGAGGAAGGAAGCATCCAACCCGGTCAGCCTGTCCGCAGCCACACACCCATCTTCGCACAGCTTGCTGAGGGGCGATAGGGGCTTATTTTGCCCTCTACAGAGCGATTTGAGTTGAGAAACATTGCCCCCGCTTTCTTGACGTGAGACTGGGAGCCAGACCATGCTCACCCTCCGGGCGCCGCAAGGGAAGAACCCAGCGCTCCGGCGAGGGCAGCCGACGCTGCCCATCAACTCAGAGGGGAGCTCGTCTCATGAGCGTAAAACGACTCAGCGTCGCCCTGGCGGCGTTACTCGCACTCGCAGCGGTCTTCGCCAACAGCGCCTTCGCGACCGCGACGACAACGAATTCATACTGGTACGAAGAAGGCAGCAAACTGCTGGCGCCGGAATCGGTGCGGTGTCAAGGCGCAACATCGAAACCCGAAGTCCTGACCCCCTTCATTCTCACCGGCACGGTTGCCGGGGCGGAACTCGAAATCGAAGCCAAAAAACTCGAATGCGCCCTCTTGATTTCGCAAATCAAAAAAAACGGGGAACACGCGGAAGGAACGGGGCAAGTCAAATTCTCCGAACTCACGGTCAAAAAACCGGTGGGCTGCAAAGTCCCCGCCTCGAACACCACGAACTCGCTGACCGCAAGGATCTACATGGAAGGCACGGCCGTCTACGTTCGGTTTACGCCGACCGAAGGTGAAACCCTCGCGAGCGTCTCGCTTACCGAATGCGCCGCGGAAGGTAAATATTCGGTCAAAGGCACCCTCTTCGGCAAATCGCCGAACGCGACAGGGAAAGAAGTCGAATTGCAGAACCTGGCGTTCTCGTCTGCGATCCAGAAAGAAGCCGGCGGCGCCATAACCCTTGGTGCCAATGCGGCCCAGGCCAGCGGCTCGATCAACTACGAACTCACATTCAAAGGGCCCTGGGGCGCCAAAGAAACCTGAGCACCTCGCAGCGCTCCTAGGACACGAGCCGGAGCTGGCCGGTGGTCGGCTCCGGCTCGGCCACGGCTTCGCCCTCGAACCCGGCGACGCGGACGCCGAGCAGACGGACCGGTCGCTGGGGGTCGTAGGCGCGCAGCAGCTCGAGGGCGGCCGGGACCACGACCGCCGGGTCGTTGGTCGCATTCTCGAGCGTGTGCGAGCGGCTGACGTTGGTCCAGTCGTCGAGCCTTACCTTCAGCCCTATCGTGCGCCCTGCGAGCTCCTTGCCCTGCAGGCGCCGGCAGAGCTCCTCGGCGAGGCCGACGAGCTTGGCCTCGATCTCGGCGCGCTTGTTGAGGTCGGTGTCGTAGGTGTTCTCGACCGAGACCGATTTGGTCTCGCGGGAGACCGTGATCGGCGTCTCGTCCCAAAGCCGGCCGCGGCCATGCAGCCAGGCGCCCGAGCGGGGTCCGAAGGCGGTTTCCAGGTCCTCGCGCCTGCGGGCGCCGAGCTCGACCAGCGTGCGGACCTCCATCGATTCCAGCCGGGCCAGCGTCTTCGGCCCGATCCCGGGGATCAGAGCGGGGGAGTCCCCCGCGAATCGCTCCAGCGCCGCCGCGCGCGAGAGCACCACCAGACCTGCCGGCTTGCCCAGCTCGCTGGTGATCTTCGCCAGCAGCCGGCTCTCGGAGATGCCCACCGAGCAGCTGAGGCCCGTCTCCTCGCGGATCTGCACCGCGATCCGCCGCATCGTCGCCTTTGGCGAGAAGATCCCGGTCAGGTCGAGGTAGGCCTCGTCCAGGCCCACCACCTCGACCACCTCGACGTTGCGCCGCAGCACCTCCATCACCCGCGCCGAGGCCTCGCGGTAGGCGGGGAAGTCCGGCGTCAGGTAGACCGCGTTCGGCAATCGCCGCCGCGCCACCGCCGCCGGCATCGCCGAATGGATCCCCGCCAGCTTGCGCGCCTCATAGCTCGCCGTCGTCACCACCGCCCGCGGCCCCGACCCGCAGACGACCACCGGTTTCCCTTTCAGCTCCGGGCGGCGCCGTAACTCGACCGACGCGTAGAAGGCGTCCATATCAACAATTGCGACCACACGGGGCCATTTGTTGATTTCCGTCACCCAACTGAAGGTACGCCCGGGGGCGGCGGATACCAGACTGCCTAACCGACTGGCTGTGGCCGCTGGCGTCGCGAGCGGAGCACGAAGATTCGCTGCTTGGACCGCGAGCGCCGCTGCCAGCGCACTCAAGAACGCGGCTGCGCCGCGGGATCTACCTGTTCCCGACAGGTCGGGCAGAGGATCGCGGTCCCTGGCTCTCCACGTTCCGAATGGTAGGCGGCGCCCAGGCGACGGCACGCGCCCCGTCGCCGAGGTCGAGCCGGAGCGCGTCCAGTCCCGCGCATGACGTCAGCCGCTGGCGGGCGATAACGAAGCGACCGCCTCCCTGATCGAAGTTGAAGTGTCGACGTCGAGGTCGAGCAGTGCTCTCATCGAGAAATCGGCCGACCCCGCACCCGAACCCCGCGTAGGCGCCAGGGCGCGTACGCCGTCTTCGACCCGGACGGCGACCGCCCCTCAAGCGAGAGGCCGGGGGAACGCCGTGAGCTAGCGTGGTGCGTCGAATGGCCGATCCCAGGGTCAGAGACGCGATCAACGCCCAGCAGGCCCGCCTGGTCGCCGACCTTGCCGAGGCTCGCGCCAAGTTCAAGCAGGGCGGCGACCTTGGCACCGCCGGGCTGGAGGTTCCCTTCCGTCGGTTCCTGAGCGCGCACCTACCGCGGCGCCTGGCGGTTGGGCAAGGCGAGATCATTGACGTCGAGGGCAGAGAGTCGGGGCAGACCGACGTGGTGATCCTCGACGACGACCACCCCTTCCACGTCGAGCCCGATCAGCCCAGCCTCGCCTTCATCGAGTTTGTCGCCGCTGCCGGCGAGTTAAAGACGACTCTGACTGGCGAGAGCTTGCAGGCCACCCTCGAGAAGTCGGCGAAGTTCAAGGCGCTCCGAGCTGAGGAAGCGCCGAGGACGATGATCTCCTCCAATCCCGGCGACACCACCCGCTTCGTCGACCACCGGCCGTACTTCTTGGTGGCGGCCGGGTCCGAGCTCAAGCTCGAGACTGTCGCCGAGAGAGTGCGCGCCTTCGACCTCGCCACTGAGGGGCAGATCGTCGATGCGGTCTACCTGCTGGACCGGGGATGGGTCGTCAACTTTGGCGACGGCCAGGGCGCCTTGCAGTTCGTGACGTCGGCCGGCTCAGTCCAGGCATGGGTGTATCGAGAGGTCCCGGCCGGCGAGGTTCTATTCGATTTCTTCGTCTGGCTCTCGGCGGTCATGCCGCGCTTTGTAAGGCTGGGCTCGCCGATCGGGAAGTATCTCTAGCGGCCCGTCGCCACCCGGAGACGAGCAGAGAACGCCCTCGCCCCTCGCGGCCCCTCGAAGGGGTCGCAGATAGGTTCTCGGCATGGGCCAGTTAGACGACCGGGACTCACGGTGGGATGGGGCGACCTGATCCCGACTCGCGAGGCCGACACTCCGACGCTCCGGGCGCTTAACGCCCACGCCGTCGAGCATCGTCACTTCGCCGTGTCGCAGGAGGGGATTGACGCGCTGCACCCGGGTGCGATCCACGTCGGGATTCCGTTCTACGTATTCGACCTGGCCGAGGCCGACGAGACCGGCGGGCGACTGCTTCCGAACGATGCGTGGCTGGGTGTTGCGTGGGCGGCGATGCTCCGCGATGGCGGCGGCAACGGAATGTTCATCGCTTGCCGGGCGAGTGCCTACTTCAATCTGTCGGAGGGGACCCTGTCCGACAAGCACCGGGACCAACTCATGGCCGGGGCGCGCCGGCACATGGAGAGCGTCGCCGCGAAGGGTCAGTTCATCATTGAGGACTAGGGCCTGCCCGCCCTGCGCCCGCCCGCGGCTCGCCGTTGCCGAGGGCTACGCGCAGAGAGTGGTCCCGCAGGATGGCTGTTAGCCGGCGGAGCCCGCTCCCTGAGTGTGCACCTGAACCCGGCCACCGACAATGCCGAGCGGCGTGTTCGAACGCGAAGTACAGGCCGAGCCGGCGCCCCGTCGTTCGAAGCCCTCACCGTCCAGACGCGCGGGTAGCCGAGGTGCGGCGGGCGCAGCAGGAGGGGTTCGTCGGCGGCCAACTGGCGCTCGCGAGACCCTGCGGCGGCTGAGCGAGATAGCGACCGCGCTCGCCGACAGTCCCCAGCTCCAGGCCCCGCATGACCATTCCTTCGCCATCTGAGCGATGGTAAGAGAGCGTAGGGACGGAGCAAAGTGGGTCCTTTACCCTTCATGCGTGGCTTCCCCCGAGGCGAAGAACCTGGAGGCGATCTCCCAGGCGATCGACCAGCACAACTCGAACTGCCCGTTTCCGGCGGCCGAGGTGCGGATGAACCCGTTCGAGGTCGAACGGCTCGGCTGGGACACGATCCGCGGCCTCCCCGTGATTCCCGACGGGGAGATCGGCACCGGCCGCTTCCGCATCGTCTGCTCTCGAGACCTCGAGGACTCCGGATTGGAGATCACCGAGGCCGTCGGCAAAGAGCTCGAGACCGTGGCGCAAGTTCAGAACTAGCTAGACCCAGTTCCAGACGTCCAACCCGACTTCTTGGGCCCAGCGTTCGAGGTTGGAGTTGAGCTGGGTGATTTCGCCGGTCAGAATCAGGATCCCCATCGCGATCAGGATCACGCCGCCGACGGCGACGATCGCCGCGTAGTGGCGCTTGACGACGGCGAAGGCGGTGGTCATGCGGGAGAAGGCGAGGGCGGTGAGGACGAAGGGGATCGCCAGGCCGGCCGAGTAGACAGCGAGCAGGAGGGCGCCGTGGGCGGCCGAGCCGGAGAGCGAGGCGGCGGTGAGGATGGCTCCGAGCGTGGGGCCGATGCACGGGGTCCAGGCGATCGCGAAGGCGGCGCCAGCGACAATCGGGCCGCCCTTGCCGGCGCGCTCGAGCAGGGCGTCGACGTGCCACTCCTGGTTCAGCCGGGTGATGAACAGGGAGGAGACGAAGAGGACTCCCATGAGGATGATCAGCACCCCTGAGATCTTTCTCAGCAGCTCCTGGTTGTCGTCGAGGAAGGAGCCGATGCCGGTCGCGGTGAGGCCGAGCAGGATGAAGATCACCGAGAAGCTGGCGACGAAGAGCAGGCTGGGCCCGAGCACCCGGCGCCAGTTCGCGTTCTCCAGCTCGCTTGCCGAGACGCCCGTTACCGCCGAGAGATAGCCGGGGACGAGCGGCAGCACACAGGGCGAGAGGAAGGAGACGATCCCGGCCGCGAGGGCGGCGAACAAACCCACTCCGGCGGCGGGATCGGAGCTGAGGGCCGCGATTACCACTGGCCCTCAGGTTACCCTCAGGCCCGTGTCGTCCGATCCGACCCCAGGCCTCTACAACCCCGCCGGGACGGCGCGGCGTCTGCGGGCCTCGCCGCTGTTCGCGATCGGCCCCGCCGAGCCCGCCGCGGCGATCCGCCGCGGCTTCCTGATCGCGATCCCGATCGGCGCCTGCCTGGCGATCGAGTTCGGCTTCGATTCGCCGACCAAGGGGGCGATCGGCACCGGCGCGTTGCTCGCCGGGTTCGCGGGGATGGACGCTCCGGCGCTGCCGCGCGCAGCCTGGCAGGCGGCCGTGGCGCCCGCGATCGGGATCGCGGCGGCGCTCGGCATCCTCAGCAGCCAGTGGGCTGTGGCGGCGGTGCTGGCGATGGGCCTGATCGGCGGCCTCGCCGGCTATCTCTTCGCCTATTCGCTACGCCTGGCCATCTACGGGCTCTCGGTCTCGCTGGCGCTGATGGTCGCCCAGGGCTTCTTCCTGCCCGTTGACGATGTCCTGCCGGCCCTGTTCTGGGTCACGCTCGGCGGCCTCACCCAGGTGGCCTGGTCGCTCGTCGTCTGGGTCGTGGCCGAGGGTCGCGCCCGCGGCGAGCCGAGCGGTTGGGACGCCCGCGCCGTCGCCGCGGCGCTGCGCTCCAACCTGACCCTCGAATCCGACGCCTGCCGGCACGGGATTCGCTTCGGTGCGGCGTTGGCGGCCGGCGTCGCCGTCTACCGCATCTTCGACATGGACGACCACGGCTTCTGGATCCCCCTGACGATCCTCTTCGTGATGCGGCCCGACCGCGACGAAACGTACCTGCGCCTGGTGCTGCGGGCGGCGGGAACCGTGCTGGGCCTGATCCTCGCCACCGCCTTCGCGATGACGATCGGGGGCGAGAACGCGGTTACGGTCCTTGTCCTGTTCGTCGCCGCGGGCCTCTGTTTCGGCCTGCTCACGGTCCAGTACGCGCTGTTCACCGCCGCGGTCACCACCTACGTCGTCCTGCTCACCGACACCCTCGGCGAGGACGCTTGGCACGCCGCCGACCTACGCGCGATTGGCACCGCCGTAGGGATCGCGATCGCCTTCCTCGCCTGGCTGGCCTGGCCGAACCCGAAGGTGGGGCGGGGACTCGGGTTCGAGGCGCTGCGACCGCCTCCGGACCCACCGGAGGCCGCGGCACGGTAAATTCCTGGCTAGGCAGCCAAACGGCCGCGCCGGGGCGTGGCAGACCAGGGGAGCAGACTTGAGCAACAGGACGTATGTGATCGGGGTCGGGATGACCAAGTTCGAGAAGCCGGGCACCAAGGAGGGGGACTACCCCGACTGGGCCAAGGAGGCGGGGGAGAAGGCGCTCGCCGATGCCGGGATCCCGTATACCGACGTCGAGCAGGCCTACGCGGGCTACTGCTACGGCGACTCGACCTACGGACAGCGAGCCCTCTACCAGCTCGGCCTGACCGGGATCCCGGTCGTCAACGTCAACAACAACTGCTCGACCGGCTCCTCGGCCCTGTTCCTCGCGCGCCAGGCGGTCAAAGGCGGCCTCGTCGACTGCGCGATGGCGCTCGGCTTCGAGAAGATGGAGCCCGGCAGCCTCGGCGTCAAGTACACCGACCGCACCAACGCGCTCGACAAGCACGCGATGAGGATGTTCGAGATCCGCGATCCCGAGCAGTCGCCGCCGGCGCCGCAGATGTTCGGCAACGCCGGTCGCGACCACATGGCCAAGTACGGCTCGACTGCCGACCACTACGCCTGGATCGGGTGGAAGAACCACAAGCACTCGGTCAACAACCCCTACGCCCAGTTCCAGGACGAGTATTCGCTAGAGGACATCAAGGCGGCGAAGGTGATCCACGAGCCGCTGACCAAGCTGCAGTGCTCGCCGACCTCCGACGGCTCGGCCTGCGCGATCGTCGCCTCCGAGCGCTACGTCGAAGAGCACGGCCTCGGCGACCAGGCGATCGAGATCGTCGGCCAGTCGATGGTCACCGACCTCAGCTCGACCTTCGACGAGGGGGCCGACTGCATGACGATCGTCGGCTCGGAGATGTCGCGGACCGCCGCCGACCGCGCCTACGCGGAAGCCGGCGTCAGCGCCGAGGAGGTCGACGTCTGCGAGCTCCACGACTGCTTCAGCGCCAACGAGCTGATCACCTACGAAGCGCTCGGCTTCGCCGCCGAGGGCGAGGGCCACAAGCTGGTCGAGGAAGAAGCGACCACCTTCGGCGGCCAGGTCGTGGTCAACCCCTCAGGCGGCCTGATCTCGAAGGGACACCCGCTGGGCGCGACCGGGCTGGCGCAGTGCTCGGAGCTGACCTGGCAGTTGCGTGGGGACGCCGACAAGCGCCAGGTCGAGGGCGCCAAGGTGGCCCTCCAGCACAACATCGGCCTCGGCGGCGCCGCCGTGGTGACCGTCTACAAGCCGGCGGGCTGAGTCCCGCCGCGACGAGGAGGAAGCGATATGGCCAAGCAACGACGCTCACTGAACGGCAAGGTCGTGGCGATCACCGGCGGTGCCCGCGGAATCGGCAAGGCGACGGCGACGGCGCTGGTGCGCAAGGGCTGTCGGGTCGCGATCGGGGATCTCGACCTGAGGCTGGCCGAAGAGACCGCCGCCGGGCTCGGCGGCGGCACCATTGCGCTGGCGCTCGACGTCACCGACCGCGCCTCCTTCGTCGCCTTCCTCGACGAGGCCGAACGCCAGCTCGGCCCGGTTGACGTCGTGATCAACAACGCCGGGATCATGCCGGTGACGCCGTTCGTCGACGAGGGACAGGACTCGGTCCGGCGCCAGATCGACATCAACCTGCATGGGGTCATCACTGGAACCCAGCTGGCGATCGAGCGGATGACGCCCCGACGCAGCGGACACATCGTCAACATCGCCTCGCAGGCGGGCAAGGCCGGCATCCCCGGCATCGCCACCTACTCAGCAACCAAGCACGCGGTGGTCGGCCTCAGCGAGTCGGTGCGGGGCGAGCTGCGAGACAGCGGCATCGAGATCGCCTGTGTGATGCCGACCGTCGTCAACACCGAGCTGACCAGCGGCGTCGGCCAGAAATGGGTGAAACCGGTCGAGGCCGAGGATGTCGCCAACGAGATCGTCGACGCGCTGGAAGCGCCGCGCTTCGACGTCTTCGTGCCGAAGGCCAACGGCGCCCTCTACAAATTCCTCACCCTGCTGCCGCGTGGTGTCCGCGAGGCGATCGGGCGGATGATGAAGGTCGACAGGCTGATGTTCGAGGTCGACCACAACGCCCGCCGCGCCTACGAGGAGCGAGCCGCCGCCAGCGAGCCGAGCGCCGAGGCGGGCGAGCAGCCGGCCGAGGCGCCGCAGCGGGACGCCGCCTGAGCGGACGAGTCCTGCATTGACCACCTCATAGGGGGAAAATGCAGGACTCGATGGGCAGGATCTACGACGCGACCTGGGGCCGCGCCTTCTCGGCGCTCTACGACAGTGGGATCAAGGCGACCGAGGAAGCGGGGCTGGCGCGGATGCGCGAAGAGTTGCTGGCCGGAGCGGGGGGGAGGGTCGTCGAGCTCGGCGCGGGCACCGGCGCCAACCTCGATCACTACCCAGACGGGGTCGAAGAGTTGATCCTGGTCGAGCCCGACCCGCACATGACCAAGCGTCTGCGGGTGCGCCTAAACGAGTCCGGGCGCCAAGCACGGGTAGTCGAAGCTCCCGCCGAACGTCTGCCCTTCGAGGCCGCCAGCTTCGATACGGCGGTCAGCACCCTGGTGCTATGCACCGTCCCCGACCCGGGCGCCGCGATCGCGGAGCTGACGAGGGTCCTGAGGCCCGGGGGCCGTCTCCTTTTCCTCGAGCACGTCCGCTCCCGGCACCCGGGACTCGCGGCCTGGCAGGACCGACTCGAGCGGCCCTGGCGCTTCCTCGCCGACGGCTGCCACTGCAACCGCGACACGCTGGCGACGATCGGGGGCTCCCGTTTCGAGCTCGGCGCGATCGAGCACGAGCGGATGCCGAAGGCGGCACCGATAGTTCGGCCGTTGGTGCGAGGCAGCGCTGTCCTCGCCGGGCCGACCTGAGCGGCCCGCTCGGCGCTAGTGGCGGTCGAGCAGACGCTTGGCCAACTCCGCGGCGCTGACACCGATGAAGGCGCCGACCAACACGTCTGCGGGATAGTGGACACCGGTATGGACGCGCGAATAGCCGACCAGCGTCGCCAGCGCTCGCAACGGCGCCGAGAGCGCCGGCTGGGCCTGGCCGACGCCGGTGGCGAAGGCGAAGGCCGAGGCGGCGTGCCCGGAGGGAAACGAGCTGGAGGCAGGCATCGGCACGTGGCGGTGGGCCAGCTCCTCGCGCTCGGGCCGGCGCCTGGTCGTCAGCGGCTTGGCGACGAGGTTGGCGAAGGCGGAAGCGATTCCCAGCGAGACCAGGCCGCTCCTGACTGCGCTGCGGCCATCGGCGCCGCCGAGGACCGCGATCGTCGCCGCGACGCCGAACCAGAGCTTGCTCCCGTCCGCCGCCCGGGAGAGGCCGCGCATCGCCACGTCGAGGTGGGGCGTCTCGGTCCCGGCGACCGCCGCGTACAGCGCGGTGTCGACGGTCTTGGCCTCGGTCAACCACTCGCGCATCGGGTGATGATATGAGCCGGCGCCGCCTGGCCGCCATCCTTGCGATCCTCGCGGGCGCCGTGGCGATCGGTGCTGGGATCTTCGTTTTCGTCGACGAATTCCCACTCGGCCTGGTCGCGCTCGCTTGTGTGCTCGGAGCCCTGGGAGCTGCCTGGATGGCCCTGCTGCGGCACGGGGCGGTGCGGTTGGCTGGCATTGCCGTCGCGCTGGTCCTGATCGCGGGCGCCGCGGTGGCGATCGCCTCCGGCGACAACCACGGGGTCCTGGTGGCGGTCGGGGTTGGCTTCGTGGTCGGCGTCTTCGCCGCCCGCGCCGCCTTCAAGCCCGAACGCTCGCTGCCACCGGCGCCGCCGCCGGGTCAGCCCGTTCTCTTCGTCAATCCGTGGTCAGGGGATGGACGTGCCGAGCGCGAGGGCCTGGTCGAGGCGGCCCGGGCCCGGGGACTGGAGACGGTCGTGCTCGAACGAGGTCAGGACCTCGGCGAGCTGGTGTGGGCGGCGGTGGGGAGGGGAGCCGACGCCCTCGCGATGGCCGGCGGCGACGGCTCGCAGGCGCTGGTCGCCGCGATCGCCGCCGAGCGCGACCTGCCCTACGCCTGCATTCCCTCGGGAACCCGCAACCACTTCGCGCTCGATCTAGGAGTCGACCGCGAAGACGTCGTCGGCGCCCTCGACGCCTTCGTCGATGGGGGCGAGCGTTATGTAGACCTGGGGGAGGTCAACGGCCGCGTCTTCGTCAACAACGTCTCGCTCGGCGTCTACGCGGCCGCGGTCAGCCAGGACAGCTACCGCGAGGCAAAGATGCGCACCCTGCTTGACACCCTGACCGAGACGCTCGGCCCGGAAGGCGATGCGAGCGAGCTGCGCTGGGTCGACGACAACGGCGAGCCGCAGACCAGCACGGCGCTGGTCTTGATCTCGAACAACGTCTACAGGCTGGGACCGACGCTCGGATCGGGGACGCGGCCGCGACTCGACGAGGGCGTGCTCGGCATCGTCGACTTTCACCCTCCGATCGCGGGGGAAATCGCGCAAACGGCCCGCTGGCGCGAGCTGAAAGCCCCCGAATTGGAGATCGAGAGCGACGGGCCGGTTCCGGTCGGCGTCGACGGCGAGTCGATCACCCTGGAGGCGCCGCTGCGCTTCCGGATCCGGCCGCAGGCGCTGCGGGTGCGAATCGCCTCCGGCCATCCCGGCGCCTCGCCCTCGGCGGAGGTGCCGAGGGGGATACTCGGCGGCCTCAGGGCGCTGCTGGGGATCGCGGCCCGCCGAGAGGCCCCGATGCGCAAATCCAACGCACGATAATGGTGGTTATGTCAACTCAGCCCCAGGGAACCTTGGGCTCGACTAGCTGGCTTTGTCGATCGCCGCTTCAAGTTCGGCTGGAGAGGTGAATTCGAGCAGTTCGGTTCCGTTGGTCGACGGACCGCGAATCAGGAACGAGGGCGTTGCGCTGAGGCCGAGGCGCTGCGCTTCCCCGGTCGTCTTTTCGACTTCCCTCTTGGTTTTGGCGCTGTTGCGCACTTTGTTCCACTGGGCGATGTCGGCGACGCCAGCGCTTTTCGCGATCGCGGTCATGAATTCGTCATCGACGTAGCCGGCGTTCTCCTTGCCCTGGTTCTTGTAGAAGATGTCGATGAAGGTCCAGCCGACCCCCTGTTCGCCCGCCGCGATCGCCGCCGCGCCAGCCGGCGTCGATTCCGGCCCGATGATCGTGAAGTTGTGGAACGAGATCTTCGCCTGGCCCTGCTTGACCTGGCCTTCGATCGCGTCCGGCAGTATTTCTTCGGAATAGGCTTTGCAGGCCGGGCACTGCAGGTCGCCGTACTCGATCACTTCGACCGGAGCCTTGGGGTCGCCGAGGACCAGCCCATCCTGCGGGATCCCGCTCAGCTCCTGTTTGACGACGGCGGCATCCTTGATGTTCTCGGCATCGGCCCCGTCGTCGCCGGAAGCGCTGATCACGATCAGGACCGCGATCACCACCACGACCAGGAAGACCGCGCCGGCCCCCATCTGCAGCAGTTTCTTGCGGCGATCTCCGCTGTCGACCTGCGATTCAGCCGCTATCCGTTCTTCCCTGCGCTTCTCCCTCTCCCGCTTGTTGCTCACGTGCCCTCCTGGTCGCGTTTCAGCTTTGTAACTGCTGTTCGTTGCCGCTGGTCTCAGTCCCTGCGTAGCCGATCAGACGGGCGGCGGTGAGTAGGAAGAGAATCGTCATCAGCACGGCGCTTGCCACGCACCATTGACAGATCGCTTCGATCTCGTAGATCTCGAGGTAGGTCAGATAGACGCTGAAGCCAAAGCCGCCCAGCGCCAGGGCGAAACCGGCGAAGCGCGCCATGTCGGTCGCGAAGAACGCCATCGCCAGCAGCAGCACGTAGCCGACGATCCCGAAGATCGAGACGTTGATGCCGGCGATCTCCGAGTAGGAGCTTTCGGCGACGGTCGCGCAGCCGTGTCCGCCGGCGACGCACGACGGTGCCCCCCCGCCGGACTCGGCGATCGTGATGTAGGTAGCGACGCCGACGCCGAGCGTCGCCACGAAGGCGATCGCGCGTCGCAGGTTGGCTTCGGTCGGAAAGTTCATAGTGGTGGACGATAAACGCTGGGACTAAGCGGTGCTTGAAGATCTCAGACGGTCGGCTACAGCCGATTCGGCGCAGAATGCCGCCAGCTCACGCGAGAGCTTGCCCCCCTGCCAGGCCAACGGCGACTCCCCCTCCCCCTCGCTGACCAGCCGGGCCTGCGGCAGTGCCTCCGCATAGGCGGCCGCGGTCTCGTAGGGGTGGCCGGGGTCGGCCTCGTCGTTGCTGGCGACGACCAGGGCCGGGACCTCCAGGCCCGCCAGCTCTTCCAGGGATCCGAACGGACGCGAGCGCGGCACCTCCCGCAGCGCCCGGACCAGCGCCTCCGGGCGTCGATGCAGCGAGATCCGCTCGCGCGTGAAGCGCAGGACCGACTCGCGCCAGGCCGGGTCGATCCCCTGCTTGCGGTCGATGTAGGCGACGAAGCCGTCGACGCCGTCCGCCTCGAGCGCTGATGCCAGCCCCTCCCAGTAGCTCAGCGACTCGGAGCTGATCTCCCCGGCGTAGGCGGGTCCGATCACGGCCAGGCCAGCCAAACGCTCCTGATGCCGAAGCGCATAGGCGACCGCGGTGTGGGCGCCCATCGAGTGCCCGGCGAGGACGAAGCGCCCCTCCCCCAGCTCGGCCTCAACCACCCGCTCGAGGTCGGCGACAAGTCGCGGGTATCCATAATCCTCCCCGGCCGGGGAGGGATCGGACTCTCCGTGCCCGCGGGCGTCGTAGCTGACGACGCGGTGGCCGGCCCGCTCCAGCGAGCGAGACCCGTGGACGACGTAGCGCCGCGTCGCCGTGATCCCGTGACAGAGCACGATCGGCGACCCCTCGCCAGCGGCTTCCCCGCGAATCGTCGGCTCCGGGCCGAGCTCGAAGGACGCCGAGTCGGCCGCCATCAGCCCACGGCCGCCAGCGCCTGCTCGATGTCGTCGACCGACTCGTAGCTGAGGCCGGCGATCGTGACCTTGCGATGGCGGACGATCCCCTCCTCGTCGATGATGAAGATCGCCCGCCGCACGATCGGGCCGGCGAGCACGCCGTAGGCGCGCGCGACCTCCTTGTCCTCGTCGGCAAGCAGCGGCACGTTGAGGCGCTTCTCCTCAGTAAAGCGCTCGTGCGACTCGACCGACTGCGGCGAGATCCCCAGCACCTCGGCACCGAGGTCGTCGAGCCGCTCGCCCTGATCGCGGTAGGAGCAGAACTGCTTGGTGCAAACGGCGGTGAAGTCGCCGGGGTAGAACGCCAGAACGAGCTTGCGCCCGCGGTAGTCGGCGAGCCGGTAGCTCTTGCCGCCCGTACCGGGCAACTCGAAGTCGGGTGCCGCGTCGCCTACTTTGAGCTTGGCCACGAGCGCAGCTTAGCCGCCGCTATTCGCGTTCGACCGTGGCGCTTTCGATCAGGACGGTCTGTTTCGGCTGTTCGTTCGGCCCGCCCTGTTTCTCGATCAGTTCGACCACCGGGTAGCCCTCGCTGACTTCTCCGACCAGCGCGTATTCAGGGGGCAGGCCCGCGTCGGGCGCGGTCACCACGTAGAACTGGCTGCCGGAGCGGCCGGGAGGCTCGGCTGAGCTCTTGGCCATCGCCACCAGACCTTTGGTGTATGCGAGGTTCGCCGGCGGTTTCTCGTCGACGCTGTAGCCGGGCCCGCCGGTGCCGGTGCCTTCGGGGTCGCCGCCTTGGATCACAAAGCCGGGGGCGATGCGATGAAAGGTCAGGTCGTCGTAGAAACCTTCTTCGGCGAGGAATGCGAAGGAGTTGCTGGTTATCGGCGCCCGTTCGGTGTCGAGGGCGATCGTGAAGCTGCCGCAGCTGGTCTGCATGACCACGTTGACCTTTTCGCCCTTTTCGACGGTCTGGTCGGGTTTCGGGAAGCTGACTTTCTTGGGTTCGGGCGCTTCGACTTTTTTGCAGCCAGTCGGTTCATTGCTGGCGCTGGTCGAATCGCCACCGCCACCACCGTTGTCGTCATCGCCGCCGCGCGAAATCAGGATTGCGCCGACCACGACCACCGCCACCAAGGCGAAAACGGCGAGGATGATCCAGCGTCTGTCGGACTGCGCCTCCACTCCGGGAAGGTTAATGCAAACCGCAATACGATCGCGCTCATGTCGACGCCGCCCCTGACGCCGCTCGCCGCCGCCGTCCTCGCCGTCGGCGTCCCGGAGCGGGTGCTCGAGGTCCAGTGCGGAGACGGCGATGGCGCTCTCTTTCTCGCCCGGGAGTTCCCCCGGGCCCGAGTTCGTGGGGTCGACAGCTCAGAGTCCGCGATCCGGCGCGCTACGGCTCGGGTCGGCCTCGATCCCGAAGGTCGGATCGCCTTCAAGGTCGGCTCGCCACGGGTGCTGCCGTTCCCCGACGATCACTTCGATCTCGTCGCCGCGGTCGACGCGGCTCCCGCCGTAGCCGAGACCGCCCGGGTGCTGCGACCCGGCGGCTTTCTGGTCATCGCCCGCTCCGAACAGGTTCGATCCGCCAGCGGTCTCGCCGCCAGGCTCGGCCGCTGGCGCTTTTCTCGGCACGGGATCGAGCTGGTCGCCAGCGAGAACGCCGGTGACGGCAGCTTCTCTGTCGCCCGCCTGCGTGGCGCCGGTCAGCCAACCCTGTCTGACTAGGGTGAGGAGATGGCGATCGACGGTATGCCGCTGGCGCTCCTCGTCAACCCCCACTCGGCCGGCGGGAAGACCCTGAAGCTGCTGCCGCGGGTCGAGCAGGCCCTGGACGAGCGCCGGGTGGAGTTTCGGGTCCAACGGACCAAGGGCCTCGAACACGGCGTCGAGCAGGCGCTGCGGGCGGTCGAAGCGGGCGAGCTCCCGGTGGTGATCAGCGGTGACGGCCTGCTCGGTGCGATCGGGGGCGCGATGGCGGGCTCCGAGACCCCGCTCGGCATCGTCCCCGGCGGTCGCGGCAACGACCTCGCCCGCGTGCTGGGGATCCCCGACGACCCCGAGCGGGCGATAGAGGTGATTCTCGCCGGGAACAGCCGCCGCATCGACGTCGGCGAGGCCAACGGCCAACGCTTCCTCGGCATCGTCAGCGTCGGCTTCGACTCCGACGCCAATCGCCTCGCCAACGAAACCAAGTTCCTGCGCGGCAGCCTCGTCTACGCCTACGCGGCGCTTCGCACCCTGCTGACCTGGAAGCCCGCCCGCTTCACGGTCGTCGTCGACGCCGAGCGGATCCGGCTCTCCGGCTACTCGATCTCGGTCGCCAACAGCAGCTGTTTCGGCGGTGGCATGTACGTCGCCCCCGACGCCAAGCTCGACGACGGCGAATTCGACGTGGTCTCGGTCGGCGAGGTCGGCAAGCTGCGCTTCGTAAGTAACCTGCCGAAGGTGTTCAAGGGCACCCACGTCGACAAGGACGAGGTGCGCGTCTTCCGCGCAAAGCACCTCGAGCTGAGCGCCAGTCGTCCCTTTCCCGTCTACGCCGACGGCGAGCACCTGACCGACCTGCCAGCCTCACTGCGGGTGTTGCCGCGGGCGCTCAGCGTGCTGGTCCCGGCAGCGGCCGCCACTTGAGCGCCGGCTTCGCCACCAAGGTCGCGCTGGCGCGCGGGATCGGCGCCGCCAGCCGGGCCAGCGGTCGCGGCGGCGGCACGACGCTGCCCGGTCGGGTGCTGCTGCGCCTCGCTCCCGACGCGATCGCCCGGCTCGGCCGCAGCCTCGATCGGGGGACCACGGTCGTCTCCGCCACCAACGGAAAGACGACCACGGCGGGGATGATCGCCGCGATCCTCGCCGCCGAGGGTCGCCAACCCGTCCACAACTGGGCGGGCTCGAACATGACCTGGGGCGTGGCGACCGCGTTGCTCGAGCAACGCGGTCGAGAGGGCCTGTTCGAGGTCGACGAGGCCTGGCTGCCTCGAGTCAGCCAACAGCTCCACCCTGGCTTGATCGTGCTCGGCAACCTCTTCCGCGACCAGCTCGACCGTTACGGCGAGATGGAGGCGCTCGCCGACGAGTGGGCACGGACCGTCGCCGCCTGCGAGGGGCATTCGAGCTTCGCGCTCAACGCCGACGACCCCTTGATCGCCGACCTCGGCCGGGATCCCGAGGGGCGCGCTCGCGACGGCGTTCTCTACTTCGGGATCGACGATGTCTCCCAAGCCCTACCCGAGCTCCAGCACGCCTTCGATGCCAAGCACTGCCGTCGCTGCGGGCATCCCTACGAGTACGACCGTGCCTTCGTCGGCCACCTCGGCCACTACTCGTGCCCGAACTGCGGCGCCGAACGGCCGCGACCAGACGTCGCCGCCACCGCGATCGAGCTACGGGGGATGGAGGGCTCGCGGTCGACGATCCGCACCCCGGCGGGAGAGATCGAGCTCGAGCTGCCGCTGCCGGGCCTGTACAACGTCTACAACGCCCTTGCGGCGGTCGCGGCGGGGATCCGGCTCGGGGTCGCGCCGGATCGGATCGCGGCGGCGCTGAGCAAGATGAAAGCGGCCTTCGGTCGAGTGGAGACGATCGAGGTCGGGAACGTCCCCGTCTCCATTTTGCTGATCAAGAACCCCGCCGGCGCCAACGAGGTACTGCGAACGCTGCTGCTGGAGGTCGAGGGCGACGGAGAGGGGATCGACCTCTGGATCGCCCTCAACGACCGCATCGCCGACGGCCGCGACGTCTCTTGGGTCTGGGACGCCGATTTCGAGCTGCTCGACGGGGCCGTGCGCCGCGTCGTCTGCGCTGGCACCCGGGCCCCGGAGATGGCCCTGCGCCTCAAGTACGCCGGCTGGCCCACCGACCGGATCGAGGTGATTCCGGGGATCGAGCCCTCGCTCGACGCCGCCGTCGCCTACGTTCGCGACATCGGGGCCCCTATAGGGGCCAAAATGTCGCAAGGGCCTCGACTCTTCGCCCTGCCGACCTACACCGCGCTACTCGAACTGCGCAAGTTGCTCGCCGATCGCGGGCTCGCGAAGGAGTTTTGGCGGTGAGCGCGAGCGCGGCGACGATCTGGCACGACGTCGAGTGCGGGGCTTACGGCGCCGACCTCGGCCTCTGGGACGAGCTGGCAGCGGGCGCCGGCGGTCCGACCTTGGAGCTTGGCTGTGGCACCGGCCGCGTCGCCCTGCACCTGGCGCGACGGGGCCACGCGACGCTCGGCCTCGACAACGACCCCGAGCTGATCGGGGCGTTGCGCCAGCGTGGCGCCGGGCTGCCGCTGAGCGCCGTCCTCGCCGACGCTCGCGACTTCGCGCTCGACGAGCAGGTCGCGCTGGTCCTGGCCCCGAGCCAGATGCTGCAGCTGCTGCCCGGCCCCGAGGCCCGCGTCGCCTGCCTGCGCTGCGTTGCGAGTGCGCTGCGGCCCGGCGGCCGCCTCGCGGCGGCCATACTCGAGGGCATGCCCGAGCCCGACGGCGCTCCGCCGCCGCTTCCCGACGTCCGCGAGATCGACGGCTGGGTCTACTCGAGCTTGGCGGTCGAGGCCGCCGTCGGCCCGGGAGAAATCGTCGTCCACCGACTGCGCCAGACCGTCTCACCCGGCGGCGAGATGGATGAGGAGCCGAACGCCGTGCGCATCGCCACCTTTCCGGCCGCGCAGCTCGAGGACGAGGCCGCCGCGGCGGGCCTGCGACCGGTCGAGCGCCGCGCCGATCCCGCCCACCGACATCCACGTCGGCTCGGTCGTCGTCGTGCTCGAGAAGGCGGCCTGATGGAGCTCCACGTCCTCAGTCTCTATCCGGAGCAGATGAACATCTACGCCGACCGCGGCAACATCGTCTTCCTGCGGCGGCGCTGCGAGTGGCGCGGGATCGGTTTCCGCCACTCCGGAGCGGGCCCGGGCGATCCGGTCGACCCCGGCGCCCACGATCTTTTCTACATCGGCGGTGGCCAAGACCGCGACCAACGCATGGTCGCCGTGGACATGGTCGCAAGCAAGCGCGAGGCACTGTCCGAGGCGGTGGACGACGGCGCCGCGCTGCTCGCCGTCTGCGGCGGCTACCAGCTGCTCGGCGAGAGCTACGAGATGGACTCCGAGACCCTGCCCGGGCTCGAGCTGGCCGACCTCAGAACCGTGCGCGAGCCGGGCCCACGCTTGATCGGCAACGTCGCGATCGAGGTCGAGCTCGGCCGCGGCCAGCGCCTGCTCGCCGGCTTCGAGAACCACGGCGGCCGCACCTACCTCGGCGACGGCGCCCAGGCGCTGGGCCGGGTCGTCGAAGGCAAGGGAAACAACGGTCGCGACGGTCGCGAGGGTGTCCGTCGCAACAACCTGATCGGCACCTACCTGCATGGGCCGCTGCTGCCCAAGAACGCCTGGCTCGCCGACCACCTGATCGCGCTCGCGCTGGAACGTCGTTACGGAGCCGCCCCGGACCTGGAGCCGCTCGACGACGCCTTCGAGGACGCCGCCCATGCTTCGGCCCGCGCCGCCGCGGGCGTCGGCTAGCCGCTCCTAGCGGCCGCTGGACCCGAAGCCGCCCTCGCCGCGAACGGACTCGGCGAGCTGGCCCGCCTCCACCGGCTCGGCCAGGGCGATCGGCGTGACCACGAGCTGGGCGATCCGGTCACCCGGCTCGACCCGGAAAATCTCGGCGGGGTCGGCGTTCAGCAGTAGCACCCGCAGTTCCCCGCGATAGCCGGCGTCGATCAGACCGGGGCTGTTGACGAGCGTGATCCCGTGCTCGCGGGCGAGGCCCGAGCGCGGAAGGACCAAGCCGGCGTGGCCGACTGGAATCTCGACCGCGATCCCGGTTCCGACTCCCCAGCGCTCCCCGGGGCCGATGTGGGCGGACTCACTCGCGTAGAGGTCGAGGCCGGCGTCGCCCACGTGGGCGCGAGTCGGCAGGATCGCCTCGTCCTTGAGTTTGAGCACGGGAAGCTGCATGCGGGGCAGCCTACTGACCGCCTCCGAGCGTGGCTGACAAGAAAGCAGGGAGCGCCTTGTGCTCTGCACACAAGCGACCGATGACGAAGTCAGACGTGCTCGGAGGCGGTCAGGTCGTCGAAGCGGTGCATCTCTGCCGCTGGCACGCGGGCGTGGACGAGGACCCCGTCCGGGCCGCTCGGTGCGCTCGAGCTCACCGGCGACTTCGTGCAGCTCGTGCAGTCGGCCGCCCTCGGAGTAGGGAATCAGCAGCTCGACCTCGGTCAGGGTCTCCGAGAAGGCCGCCTCGATCCGCTCGCGCAGGTCGTCGAGCCCGTTGCCCGAGATCGCCGAGACGAGGACCGCGTCGGGGTGGCTGATTGTCACCTCGTTGCGCTCGTCGTCACTCAGCAGGTCCGCCTTGTTGAGGACCAGTAGCCGCTGCTTCTCACCGGCGCCGATCTCCTCCAGCACCTCGTCGACCGCATTCATGTCGAGCAGGCGCCGCTCCTCCGGCTCGGCGGCATCGACGACGTGGACGATCAGATCGGCGAGGACGGTCTCCTCGAGCGTTGCTTTGAACGCCTCGACCAGTTGGTGGGGCAGCTTCTCGATGAAGCCGACGGTGTCGGTCAAGAGAAAGTCGCGGCCGGAGAGCTCGAGGGTGCGGGTGGTCGGGTCGAGGGTGTGGAAGAGCCGGTCCCCCACCCCCACCTCGGCACCCGTCAGCGCATTCAGGAGCGTCGACTTTCCCGCGTTCGTGTAGCCAGCCAGCGCCACCCGCGGCAGCGAGGAGCTATCGCGCCGCGCCCGCATCACCCCGCGGTTCTGCTCCAGCCGAACCAGCCGCCGCCGCAGCGCCGCGATCCGGTTGCGGGCGAGCCGGCGATCGGTCTCGATCTGGGTCTCGCCCGGGCCCCTGGTGCCGATACCGCCGTCCATCCGGCCGGCGCCGAGGCGCTCGAGGTGGGTCCAGAGGCCCCGCATGCGGGCCATGTTGTATTCGAGCTGGGCGAGCTCGACCTGCAGCTTCCCCTCGGCCGAATGGGCATGGTCGGCGAAGATGTCGAGGATCACCGCGGTGCGGTCGATCACCGGTACGCCCAGCGCGCTCTCGAGGTTGCGCTCCTGCCGGGGAGCGAGCTCGTCGTCGCAGGCGACCAGGTTGGCGTCACAGGCCTTGATCTCCGCCTTTAGTTCAACGAGCCGGCCGCGACCGAAGTAGCGATCTGGGTCGGGCTTGGGCCGCTGCTGGGTCGCCTCCCCCGCCGTTGCGACGCCGGCCGTGCGCAGCAGCTCCTTCAGCTCGGCCAGTGGCTCGTCGCCGGCACCGCCGTCGACGATGCCGATCGCCAGCGCCCGCTGGCGGGCGCGCGGGTTGGTGACGCCGGCGCCGTTGCCCTGCTCGGCGCTGTAACGGGTTTCGGTCTTGCGACCGTTTCGGGAGCGTTGCACTCGCTTAATAGTAGGCCCCACTTCGGGGGCGGACTTCCTTTAGGCTTCGGGAACCGTGAAGGTATTCGTGACCGGGGGGACGGGATTCATCGGCGGCGCGGTTGTGCGTCAGCTGCGCGCCCGCGGCGACGAGGTCGCCTGTCTGGTCCGTAATCCCGAGAAGGGCAAGGAGGCCGCCGACCTGGGCTGCGAGCTGGTCGCGGGGGACCTCGGCGAGGAACGGGCGATCCGCCAGGGCATGATTGGTTGCGACGCCGTCATCCACGCCGCCGCCATCTACGAGGTGGGGATTCCCGCCTCCGAGCGCGAGGCGATGCGCGAGGCCAACGTCGGCGGCACCGAACGGGTGCTCGGCGCGGCGCTGGAGGCGAAGATCCCGAAGGTCGTCTACGTCTCCACCGTCGGCGTCTTCGGCAATACCGACGGCAAGATCGTCGACGAGAGCTACGAGCATCCCGCCGTGGACTTCACCTCCTGCTACGAGCAGACCAAGTGGGAAGCCCACCAGGTCGCCAAACGGCTGATCGGAGAGGGCCTGCCCTGCACGATCGTGCAGCCCGGCGGCGTCTACGGCCCCGGCGACACCTCGTCGATCGCGGTGATGCTGAACGAATTCCTCAAGGGCAAAATGGTCGCGATCCCCTTCCCAGACCTGGGGATCTGCCTCAGCCACGTCGAGGACATCGCCGCCGGCATCCTGCTCGGGCTCGACAAGGGCCGCCCCGGCGAGGCCTACGTGATCAGCGGCCCGGCGACGACCGTGCGCGAGGCGATCGGAGTAGTCGCCAACGTGACCGGCAAGAAGGCCCCCAAGCGCGCCGTCCCCACCGGACTCCTGAAGGCCCTGACCCCGATCGGCCCCGTGATCGGGAAGCTGATGGGCCAGCCGCCCAACCTGCGCGAGCTGATCTCCTCCGCCGACGGCGTCACCTTCTGGGCCAGCTACGAGAAGGCCAAGAACGAGCTCGGGTACGAACCGCGCGGCCTGCAGGAGGGCCTGCGGGCGATGCTCGAAGCCGAAGGCCGCGTCCCGGCCGCCGCAGCCGCCTAGCCCGCTCGCATAACCTCCGCGCCATGCGCGTAATCGACGTCCGCCACCTCGGTCGCCCGCACGTGATCGGCTGCTGGGAGGTCGACGGCGCCCTCGTCGACCCCGGCCCCGAGTCCTCGCTGCCGACCGTGCTCGAAGCGATCGGCGACGAGCAACCGCGCGCCATCCTGCTGACCCACATCCACCTCGACCACGCCGCCGCGACCGGGGCGATGGTCGCGCGCTGGCCCGACCTCGAGGTCTACGTGCACGAGCGTGGCGCCCCGCACCTGATCGATCCCTCGAAGTTGCTGGCCAGCGCCGAGCGGCTCTACGACGACAAACTGGGGTACCTCTGGGGCAAGATCCTGCCCGTCCCCGAGGCCAACGTCCACGTCCTCGGCGGCGGCGAGTCGGTGCTCGGCATGCGGGTCGCCTACACCCCCGGCCACGCTTCCCACCACGTCTGCTACCTGCACGAGGAGAGCGGCACCGCCTTCGTTGGCGACGTCGCCGCCTGCCGGATCCCACCCTCGAACCTGATCATGCCCCCCACCCCGCCCCCGGACATCGACATCGAGGTCTGGGAGGAATCGCTGGACACCGTCGCGGGATGGTCCCCACAACGTCTCGCCCTTACCCACTTCGGCGCGATCGAAGATGACGTGCCCGGCCATATCGAGACCGTGCGCGAGCGCCTGCGCACGGAGGCCGAGCTGGCCCGCCGGCTGCCGGAAGGCGAGTACGAGGGAGATCTGCAGCGGCGGATCCGGGCGCAGCTGGCCGAGGAAGGACACGGCCAGGAGACCGTCGACGAGCTTCTACAAGCCGTCCCAACCGCCTACCAGTGGGGCGGCCTCGATCGCTACTGGCGCAAGAAGGCCGAGCGCGAAGCGGCCTGACTAGCTGAGGTGCTCGCGCATGCGCTCGACGGCCTCTTCGATGCGCTCGTCGGGCGTCGTCAGCGAAATCCGGAAGAAGCCCTCGCCGCTGGGCCCGTACATCGAGCCGGGCGAGATCACCACCGCCGCCTCCTCCAGCACGGTCTCGCAGAAGGAGGTCGACGTGTGGCCGCTCGGGACCGGGGCCCAGACGTAGATCGTCCCCTTCGGGGCATTGACCTCGACGCCGATCTCGCGCAGGGCGGAGACGACGAGATCGCGGCGGCGGGCGTAGGTCTGGTTCATCCGCTCCAGCGGCCCGGCCGGGCCCTGCAGCGCCGCGGCGCCGGCCATCTGCACCGCCTCGAAGAGCCCCGAATCGACGTTGGTCTTCAGCCGCCAGTAGGTCTGGATCGCCTCCGCGTTGCCGAGGATCGCGGCGCAGCGCCAGCCGGTCATGTTGTAGCCCTTGGAGAGCGAGAAGACCTCGACGCCGACCTCTTTGGCACCCGGGGTGGCGAGGAAGCTCGGGGCGACGTAGCCGTCGTAGGTGGTCTCCGAGTAGGCGTTGTCGTGGACGACAAGGATTTCGTACTCCTTGGCGAAGGAGACGACCCGCTCGAAGAAGCCCTCGGGGACGACGGCGCCAGTGGGGTTGTTCGGGTAGTTGACGAACATCAGGCGGGCCTTCTCGGCGACGTCCGGCGCGATCGCGGCGAGGTCGGGGGCGAAACCGAGGTCCGGCTCCAGCGCCATCAGCTCCGGCGTCGCGTTGGCGAGGATCGGGCCGCCGGTGTAAACCGGGTAGCCGGGGTCGGAGGCGAGGGCGACGCCCCCGGGGTCGAGGAAAGCGAAGCAGAGGTTGTAGATGCACTCCTTGGCGCCGATCGCCGGGATCACCTCGGCCGCCGGGTCGATCTCGACGCCGAAGCGGCGGTCGTAGAAGTCGGCGAAGGCCTGGCGGAACTCCTCGCGGCCGCGGTTGGAGGGGTACTGGTGGTTGGCCGGGTCGGCGACCGCCTCCTGCATCGCCTTGACGACGTAGTCGTAGGTCGGCTCGTCGGGATCGCCGATTCCGAGGCTGATCACGTCAATCCCGGAGGCCCGCTTTTCAGCGATCTGCTGCTCGAGTTCCTGGAACTTGTAGGGCGGCATCGCCTCCAGGCGCTTGGATGGATCTGCGATCCCCATGGGCGCGGAACCCTAACGATTTGCGCTCTAGTCCAGCTCGGACAACGCGCTGAGCAGCTCCGGCGAGAGCGCACCGGCATAGACGGGCTCGGCCCAGCCGGTCAGCCGCACCGCCAGGTCCTCGCCGATCTCCACCTCGAGCTCGCCACCTTCGAGCTCGACGACGATCGGGCTGGCGGCGCCGCGCAGGGAGGCGGTGACGGCGGCGCCACTGGCACCGGTGCCGGAGGAGAGGGTCTCCCCCACCCCGCGCTCGAAGATCCGCGCGCGAACCGTGCTGCCGTCGATTTCCAGAAAGGAGACGTTGGTGCGGTTGGGGAAGAGCTCGTTCCCTTCGATCCCGGGGCCGATCGCGCCGAGGTCGAGGTCGTCGAGCTCGCCATCGACGACGATCGCGCACTGGGGGTTGCCGATCGAGACGTGCTGGAACTCCCACTCGCGCCCACCGGCGCTGAGTTTGCCCTTGCCGTCGCCGCCGCCGGATGGGAAGTCCTTGGAGGTGGTCGAGGCCCTGCCCATCTCGATCGCGCAGGTCAACTCGCCGGTGATCGTCGGCACGATCGGCCCGGCGACGGTGCTGATCGCGAACTCCTCGGCATCGGTCCAGCCGTGCCGGCGCAGGTAGAGGATCGCCTCGCGGGCGCCGTTGCCGGAGAGCTCGGCCTCGGAGCCGTCGGGGTTGAAGATCCGCAGGGCGGCGACGAACTGCGGGTCATCGCTCTTGGAGAGCAACAGGATCCCGTCGGAGCCGACCCCGAAATGCGGGTCGCAGAGCCACTCGACCCGTTTCGCGTTGAGCTCCCAGGGCAGCTGCTCCTGCTCGAGGATCAGATAGTCGTTCCCAAGCGCTTGCCACTTCTCGAATTTCACGGCTGGCAGCCTATTCGCCCGCGGTGGCGATGATCTCGGCGGCTACCTCCGCGTCGGATCTGCCGGTGCGGTCGACGTGATGGAGGTTCGGGATTTTGCGCATCCAGGTGAGCTGGCGACGGGCGTAGTTGCGCGAGCGTTTCTTCATCGCCTCGACGTCACCGGCGAGCAGCTCGTCGAAACCGAGGGCTTTGCGGGCGGTGCGGCCCGGTCCGAGGGCATCCGCGCGGCGTGCCTCCTCGGCGCCACCGCCGGCGACGATCGCTTCGACACGGGCGTCGATCCGCTCGTAGAGCTGCGCGCGGTCCATGTCGAGGCCGAAGGTCGTGGTTGGATGGCGGGTCTCGGGGGACCAGAGCTCCGAATCCTCCGATTCCGCCGGCACCCTCCGCAGCGAGAGCTCGGCGAGCGCCGCTCGCAGATAGAGGCCGGTCCCGCCCACGACGATCGGCGTCCGTCCCGCCGCCAGCGCCTGGTCGATCTCCCGGTGGGCCAGCGGCATGTAGTCGCCGACCGAGAAGTCTTCGGTGACCGGCACGAAACCCAGCAGGCGGTGCTCCAAGCGAGCCCGCTCCGCGCGGGTGGCGCTACCCGTTAGCACCGCCAGCCCCTCGTACACCTGCAACGCGTCGCAATTGATCGCCACCGGGTCCCCGCCGCGGTCCCGCAGCTGCTCGGCAAGCGCGATCGCGACCCCGGTCTTCCCGACCCCCGTCGGCCCGAATACGGCGAGAACCGTCAAAGAAGAGGCGAGAGCGGCTGCGCCGAGACGCCGCTCAAGGTCTGCGACGTGGCCGACTCGATCTCCACCGCGATGAACTCACCGGGTTCGGCGAGCCCGTCGAAGTTGACCGCCTTGTTGTGGCGGGTCCGCCCCCGCAGCCTGGTCTCGTCGGTGCGACTGGTCCCTTCGACCAGCACGTCGAGGGTACGTCCGATGAAGCGCTGGGCGCGCTCGGCGGCACGCCGCTGGACCGCCTCCACCAATCGCCCCATCCGCTCGACCTTGACCGGGTGCGGCACCTGCTCGCCCATCGTCGCCGCCTCGGTCTCTCGCCGCGGCGAGAACACGAAGGTGAAGGCGCCGTCGTAGCCGACCTCCTCGACAACCTCCATCGTCTGCTCGAAATCGGCGTCGGTCTCGCCCGGGAAGCCGACAATGATGTCGGTGGTGATCGCGCAATCGGGAACGTGCTCGCGGATCAGCGCCACCCGGTCCATATAGCGCTGGCGGTCGTAGGTGCGCCGCATCCGCTTGAGGACCGTGCTGGAGCCCGATTGCAGCGGTAGGTGGATCTGCTCGCATAGCGCCGGCAGCTCAGCGTGGGCACGGATCACATCCTCCTTCATGTCCTTCGGGTGCGGGCTGGTGTAGCGGATCCGCTCGATGCCGTCGACCGCATCGACGGCGGCCAGCAGCTCGGCGAAGCTGCGGCGACGGTCTTTGGGCAGATCGCGTCCATAGCTGTTGACGTTCTGCCCCAGCAACGTCACCTCGCGAACGCCGTCGGCCGCGAGACGATGCACCTCGGCGATCAGCTCGGCCGGATCGCGGCTCTCCTCGCGGCCTCTGGTCGAGGGGACGATGCAGTAGGAGCAGGCGCAGTTGCAGCCCTGGGAGATTTGCAGCCAGCCCTGGAACTCGCGCTCGCGCCGGACAGGCAGATGGCCGGAGAAGTCCTCGAACTCGAAGTAGCCCTGCGCACTCAAGGAGTCGGAGTTGAGGAACTCGGCCAGCTTGTGGATCTGCCCCGGCCCGAAGGCGACGTCGACGAACGGGAAGCGCTGGAAGACCTCGTCCTTGACCGACTGCGCCCAGCAGCCGCCGACGCCCACCACCCGCTCGGGATCTTCGCCCTTCAGCCGCTTGGCCTCGCCGAGGTGGGCGATGAAGCGGCTATCGGCCGACTCGCGGATCGAGCAGGTGTTGAAGAGGATCACGTCGGCCACCTCGCGATCCGGAGCCTCCTCGTAGCCGAGCGAAGCCAGCATCCCCCGCATCCGCTCGGAGTCGTGCACGTTCATCTGGCAGCCGAAGGTGGTGACGTGAAAGCTCTTGGGCATTGGTGGGCAGGGTACCCGCCCGGATCGTGGTTGGGCGGGTCGGAAGGGGTTTGGCGTGGAGGGGTCGGGGGCCTCTCGTGCTCGCTGGATTTTTCGCCCCAGAGAAGGGCAAGCTCTCCTGGACGGGCGAGCGAAAAATTAACGCCGCTGCGCGCGAGAGACCCCCAACCCCTCCCCACTAAGCCGTTCCGGTACTTCAGGGGTGGGCTGGCCTGCGTGAAAGCAGCAAGCTTCTGAGGTGAGAAGCAGGAGTTCTTAGCCGTGAGCTGCCTGACGGTTGAGGAGCCAAGCAGGTCGGTGGACGCAGGGAGCGTGGCGTGCTCTGCACGCGAGCGACCGAGGACGCCGAGATGCGCCGGCTACTTAACCGTCAGGGTTCCTTCCATGCCCGCCTCGCGGTGGCCGGGCACAGAACAGAAGAAGGTGTAGGCACCCGGATCGAGCTCGACGGTGGCCGATTCCTCGCTCTGGGTGATCACTTCGGTGCCGCCAAGCTGTTCGCCGTCTTTTTCGACATCGACGTCGTGACCGATCGACGAGGGGTTGGTGAAGTCGATCGTGACTTCGCCGGGCTTGCTTTCGAGGCTGTCGGTGTCGTAAGCCAATTCGCTTTCGGCGGCTTCGACTTTGAGCTCGCCCCCAGGACCTACCGCTTCGCCTCCCTGGCCAGACTCGCCTTCTTCCCCAGTGCCTTCCGCGGCTTCCGGTTCAGCTTCTTCCTCTTCTTCGAAGGGCTCGCTGGTCTGCTCTTTTTCGATCTCCTCGCCGGCGTGCTCGAGCTCGGCCGCCTTGTGCTCCTGCTCCTCCTGGGCGTGGAGGACGGCAAAGGTCGTGGCGCCGCCGGCCAGAACCAGGAACCAGACGACCACCAGCGGGAACGCTTTGCCGGGGAAGTTCTGCGCTTTCAGCCCGATGAAGCTGAAAACGACGGCCGAGATGGCAAGCGCAATCCCGAATACGTAAAAGAGAGTTTCTTTCATAGCTAGGCGGCGGGAATCCTATCCCTAGGGACCGTCCCGCCGCCGTCAGGCGTGGATTGGCGGCCCTAAGCCGCCTGTGCCTCCGGAACCGCCGCCTCGGGCGCGGCGACCTCTGGCTCGGGTGCAACCTCACCGTCGATCCCCAGCGCCAACCGCACCTTGGTTTCGATCTCGAGCGCCAGCTCGGGATTGTCGACCAGGAACTGCTTGGCGTTGTTGCGCCCCTGGCCGAGCCTCGTTTCCCCGTAAGAGAAGAACGAACCCGATTTCTGGACCAGGTCCTGCTCTATGCCGAAGTCGAGCAGGCCGCCCTCGCGGGAGATGCCGACCCCGTACTCGATGTCGAATTCGGCCTGACGGAAGGGCGAAGCCACCTTGTTCTTGACGACTTTGACGCGCACCCGGTTGCCGACCGCCTCGGTCCCTTCCTTGAGGGTCTCGATGCGACGGATGTCGAGGCGCTGTGAGGAGTAGAACTTCAGCGCCCGGCCGCCCGGCTGGGTCTCCGGCGAGCCAAACTGGACGCCGATCTTTTCGCGGATCTGGTTGGTGAAGAGGCAAACGGTGTTGGTGCGGCTGAGGTTGCCGGCCAGTTTGCGCATCGCCTGCGACATCAGGCGCGCCTGCAGGCCGACCGTGGTGTCGCCGATCTGGCCGTCGAGCTCCGCTTTTGGGGTCAGCGCCGCGACCGAGTCGATCGCGACCACGTCGACGGCGCCGGAGGCGATCAGGCGGTCGGCGATCTGCAGTGCCTGCTCGCCGTAGTCCGGCTGCGAGACCAGCAGCTCATCGGTGTCGACGCCGATCGCCCGTGAGTAGACGGGGTCGATCGCGTGCTCGGTGTCGATGAACGCGCAGACGCCGCCCAATGCCTGGGCCTGGGCGATGATGTGGTTGACCAGCGTGGTCTTACCGGAGGACTCGGGGCCGAAGATCTCGACGATCCGGCCGCGCGGAACACCGCCGATCCCGAGCGCGAGATCGAGCGCCAGCGAGCCGGTCGGGATCGATTCGACCTTGACCGTGCCCTTGTCGCCGAGCCGCATCAGCGATCCCTCGCCGAACTCCTTTTTGATCCCGCTGACCGCGGTCTCCAGCGCCGCATCCTTGGCCTTGGCCTCCTTGGCGGAGACGTCGTTCAAGTTCGTTCTTCTATCTGCCATCTCATTCACCTCACTGCCGCCCTGGCTCGGGCAGGTCGACTTGGGCCAGCGGGGTGTATCGCGCACCCCCCGGCTGGAGTTCAGAAAGGTAGAGGGCGAGTCGGACGCACCGCAGGGGCTGCAAGAGCTCCTGCGGTAGCGATTTCGGCGGTCTCTCGACAACCGCGGGGCGGCGCGATCCGCGCCCCTCCGTCCGCACCCTCGCAACGGTGATGTGAGGCCAGAACAGCCGCTTCTCTGTCTCGTACAGCCCAGCCTCCATCAATCGGGCCTGAAGGTCCGCCTGCAGCGCCTCGGCGCCCTCTGAACGGACCGGAAGCGCGTAGACCCGGGCTCTCCCCCGCAGCGGCCTCTGCTCGACTTCATGCAGGACCGCCTCGGGCGCCGGTGCGGCACATTTCCTAACCAGCGCCGCGATTGGAGCAACCTCCTGCTGCGGCCGATGACCGAGAAAGGCGAGGGTGATGTGCAGGGAGCCCTCCGGGACTGGCTTCAGGGCCGGGTCTCGGATTGCGCCCTCGCTCCAGATACTGATCCCGGAGCGCACCCGGTCGGGCAGATCGAGCGCCACGAACAGGCGCAGCCGCCGCTCCCTCTCTTCCCGATCAACCATGTGACCACGCTACGGCCGCCAGGCGCACGACTCAACGCCCGATCGTCAAAACTCCCTCACAGCGGGGTGTCGTCACCGCCGAGCAGCGTCCGCAACAGGTGCATCCCGACCAGTGCCGAGCGTTCGCGAATGTCCTGCCGGCCGCCGGGAATGACCGGATCGCGGGCGATCACAGTGCCTTCGGCGAGCCGGGCGTTGAAGCAGACGTAGCCGACCGGCTTCTCCTCGCTGCCGCCGTCGGGACCGGCGATGCCGGTGATCGAGACGGCGACATCGGCGCCAAAGCGCTCGATCGCCCCGATCGCCATCGCCTCCGCTACCTCCGGCGACACCGCCCCCTTGGCCTCGATCAAGGCCGGATCGACCCCCAGCAGCGCCACCTTGGCCTCGTTCGAGTAGGAGACGACGCTGCCAGCCATGTACGCGGAGGCGCCGGGGAGGTCGGTGATCCGCGCCGCCATCAGGCCGCCGCTGCAGGACTCCGCCAGGCCCAGCCTGCGTCCCGCCAGCAGCGCCGCGACCTGTTCGTCGATCGTCTCTCCGTCGAGGCTGAAGGTCTCTTTCGGATGGCGCCCGGCCAGCCCGTCGCGCACCTGGTCGGCGACAGCCGCCGCCTCGTCGCGGTAGTGAATGTCGATCTCGATCTCGCCGCGTCGCAGGCAGGTGGTGATCTCCACGGCGCCGACGTCGACTCCGTCGTCGTCCTCGATCTCCCTCAGGCTCTTGGCGATTTCGGACTCCGGCACGCCGAACATTCGCATCGTGTAGCCGTGCAGAGGGGTCGAGCGGCCGAGGATCTCGCGCACCGGCGCCGACTCCAGCGCCACCGGCCACATCGGCCGCAGCTCGCGGGGAGGCCCCGGCAACACGATCACGACCCGCTCGCCGGCGGGCACGACCAGCCCGGGAGCGGTGCCGACGGGATCCAGGGCCTCAGCCCCCTCCGGCACCATCGCCTGCTTGCGGTTGGCGTCCAGCAACGCCGCTTCGTCGAAGTCGAAGCCGCGCCGGCTAGCGAAGACGCGGAGGATCTCGGCGATCTTCCCCAGCATCTCCTCGTCGAGGATCAGCTCGCGACCGGCGAATCGCGCCACCACCTCTCCGGTGAGGTCGTCGGCGGTCGGCCCGAGGCCGCCGGTGGTGACGATTAGGTCCATCCCCTCGTCAGCGAGGAAGCGCAGCGACGCCTCGAGGTCGTCGGGGCGGTCGGCGACGACGATGATGTGAGCCACCTCGACCCCAAGCCCGGCCAGCTGTTCGGAGACCCAGGGGCCGTTGGAGTCGGAGATCCGACCGGTAATTACCTCGGTCCCAGTGACGACTATCCCGGCGCGGATCACGCCGGGAAGCTACCGCAGCGGCTCAGTCCTCGGGATCGGAGTCGTCGAGGACCGACACCGGCGGTCCTCCCTGAGACTGCGGCGACAGCACGCGGTTCAAGTCGGCGGTGGTGATAAGGACCTGGCGCGGTTTGGACCCCTCGTAGCCGGAGATGACGCCGCGGCGCTCGAGCATGTCGATCAGGCGACCGGCACGGGTGTAGCCGACCCGCAGACGGCGCTGGATCATCGAGACCGAGGCGGTCTCGGTCTGCACGACGAGCCTGATCGCCTCGTCGAGCAGGTCGTCGCTGTCGGGGTCGAAGTCGCCCTCGCGGCCCTCCTCCTCGACCTGCTCCGGGGTCTCCAGCAGCTCCGCCTCAAATTCGGGTTCGCCCTGCTTCGCCCAGTGATTGGTGATCTTGGCGATCTCGTCCTCGGTGATGAAGGCGCCCTGGACCCGCTGCAGCTTCGAGCTGCCGGCGCCGCGGAAGAGCATGTCCCCCTGGCCGAGCAGCGACTCGGCGCCGCCTTGGTCGAGGATGACCCGCGAGTCGGTCTGCGAGGAGACCGCAAAGGCGATCCGCGAGGGGATGTTGACCTTGATGGTGCCGGTGATGATGTCGGTCGAGGGCCGCTGCGTCGCCAGCACGAGGTGGATCCCGGTCGCGCGCGACTTCTGGGCGAGGCGAATGATCGAGTCCTCGACTTCGGCCGGGGCGACCATCATCAGGTCCGCGAGCTCGTCGATCACACAGAGGATGTGCGGCAGCGGCGCGTCGCCTTTCTTCTGGCGGTAGCGATTGAGCTCGACAAGGTTGCGGCAGCGGGCCTCGCTCATGATCCCGTAGCGGCTCTCCATCTCCACGATCAGGTTGGAGAGGACGTTGGCGGCCAGGCGCGGTGAGGTGACGACGGGCGTCAACAGGTGCGGCACGTTCTCGTAGTGGTTGAGCTCGACCTGCTTGGGGTCGACCAGAACCAGCCGCACTTCGTTCGGCGAAGCCGACATCAGGATCGAAGAGAGGATTCCGTTGACGCAGGCGGACTTGCCGGAGCCCGTCGTGCCGGCGACCAAGACGTGCGGCATCTTCGCCAGGTCGGTCCAGACGGGATTGCCGTCGATGCCCTTGCCGAGCCAGGCGACCAGCGGCGAGGTCTTCTCCGGCCGGCCGGCGTAGATGTCGCCAAGGCGGACCATGCGACGGCGGCTGTTCGGCACCTCGACCCCCACGGCCTGCTTGCCGGGAATCGGGGCGAGGATGCGGATATCGGTCGAGGCCAGCGCGTAGGCGAGGTCGTTGGCTAGCTCGGTGACTTTCTTCACCTTGATCCCGGGCGCCAGGCGCAGCTCGAAGCGCGAAACGTGAGGACCGCTGATGACGCCGACGATCTTTGCCTCGACCCCGAAGTGACCGAGCGTCTCGACCAGTTTGCGACCGATCACTTCCTGGTCCCGGGGGTCCGGGCCTTTGTCGCCTTTGCCCCGCTCCAGCGCGCTCGCCGGCGGTGGCCGGTAGGCGATCTCCTCCGACATCGTGACCCCACGCTTGTTGCCCCGTGGAGTCAGGCCCGCCTGGGCGCGCTCGCCCTCGTCGATCACGGCGACGGCGTCCTCTGGGTCATAGGTCCGGAGCTCGGGGTCGGGCTCGATCACCGGCTCGATCACCTCGGTCTCCTCCTCCGACTCGGCCTCGGCGTTGAAGATCGAGCTGTCGAAGGGGTCGTCGTCGGCGAGGGCGACAGTCGGCTCGAAGTCCTCGTCGTCCTCGGGATAGGAGCTCATGACGTCGGTCTCGGCAGTAGAAGCGCGATCCTCCGCCTTCGTCTCCCGCTGCTCGCGCCAGTCTGCGTGTTGGCGGGCGACGGTCTGCGCCGCTTCGGTACCGCTGAAGAAGATCGCCCGGAAGGCGGTCCGCAGGCCGCGCCCGACTCCGGTCATCAGCATCGAGACGGAGGTGCCGGTCAGGAGCATCCCGCCGACCAACAGCAGCAGCAAGGTGAAGATCTTTGCTCCGACGTCGCCGCCGAGGTAGGTGAGGCCGGTCTTGAGCCCGTAGCCGACCTTGCCGCCCTCCCATCCGAAGAAGAGAACGAAGAGAAGAAAGAGGCCGGCAGCCAGCAGCCCCAACCCGATCAGGTCGAGATGCCGCTGCTCGAACCGCTCGAGCAGTCCCGCCCGCTGGGGCTTGACAGCAGCTTTCCGTTTGGCCGCGCCTTTTTTTGCTTTTCGGGCAGCGGGCCTCCGCTTCTGACGCACGAACATTGCTCTCCCGGTTCGACGTCTGGCGCCCGTCCCCTGCGCAGGCGCCGGGCCGACGGCTTGCAGGGCCCTAAATTCGCTCTAAATACCGGCGGAAACGGGTTCTTGGCGGGCTACTATCGATTCATGCTGGCCGCAGCGGAACAAACGGGGGGCCGCGTCCTCATCGTCGAGGACGATGAGGACATCGCCGACGTCCTGCGCCGATCGCTGCGAAACGAGGGCTACGAGGTGCGCACATCGGGCGACGGAGCCGAGGCACTCGATCTTGCCGCTGGCTTCATGCCGGACCTGGTCGTTCTCGACCTCGGCCTGCCCGGACTCGACGGGGTCGAGGTATGCCGGCGCCTGCGCCGCGACGGTGACGTGCCAATCCTGATGCTGACCGCGCGAGCCGAGACCGAGGACCGGGTCGAGGGCCTCGACAGCGGCGCCGACGACTACCTGGTCAAGCCATTCGAGCGCCAGGAGCTGTTGGCGCGGATCCGAGCGCTGCTGCGGCGCCGGCCGCCGCGGGGCGCCGCCTCGCTCGAGGTCGGCGACCTGCAGTTGAATCCCGACACCCGCGAAGTGCGCCGCGGCGAGCGCGAGATCGAGCTGACCAACCGCGAGTTCGAGCTGCTGGAGTTCCTGATGCGAAACGAGCGCCTCGTCGTCTCGCGAGAGCGGCTGCTCGACGAAGTCTGGGGCTATGACCCGATGGCGGCGACCAACACGATCGACGTCTTCATCTCCAACCTGAGGCGCAAGCTCGAGGCTGGCGACGAGCCGCGCTTGCTCCACACCAAACGTGGCGCCGGCTACGTGCTGAAGGATTAGCCGATGGGAATCGCGGGCAAGCGCGCCGGGGCGCTGCTCCGGCAGGCGGTCCATCCCCGCTCCTGGCCGGTGCGCTGGCGTCTGGCCTCGGTCTCGGCCGGATTGACGCTGCTGATCCTGCTCATCGTCGGTGGCGCGATCGGCCAGATCACGACCCAGCGGATCCGCAACGACTTCAACGCAGAGGTGAAGGGGTCGGCCCAGATCCTCGCCAGCAAGGCGCAGATCATCTACCCGCTGTTCGCCGAACCGCAGCTGCGGCACAGCCCGCAGCTCGAATCGTTCGTGCTCTCCGACGACGCCTCCGCTCGCATCTTCGACGTCGAAGGACACTTCCGTGGCGGCGCGGGCAAGGCCAACCTCGGACCGGTCGAGGAAGGGGTCACCAGCCACGACGGCTACCGGGTTGCGACCGAGCCGATCTTCGACGAACAGGGTCGGCAGACCGGCTTCGTCCAGTACGGGCGCAGCATCCAGCACGTCGACTCGACCATCGGTCGCGTCTGGTTGCTGATCTTTGCCGGGATCCTCGCCGGCACCTTGCTTGCCTCGCTCGCCGGCGTCGCGATCGCCAGCCGCGCAATGCGCCCGGTGGCGGCCCTGACCGCGACCGCGCGGGAGATTGCGATGACCCGTGACCCCTCGCAGCGGATGCCGGAGCCGCCGGTCGACGACGAGGTCGGCGAACTGGCCGAGACCCTGGACCAGATGCTGCGCTCGCTCGACGAGGCCCGAGGCGAGCGCGAGGCGGCGATGCAGCGCCAGCGCGAGTTCGTCGCCGACGCCTCGCACGAGCTGCGCACGCCGCTGACCAGCGTCCTCGCCAACCTCGAGCTGCTGCAGGCCTCGATGCGAAGCGCCGCCCAGGGCGAAGACCGCGAGATGATCGACTCCGCTCTGCGCTCCTCGCGGCGGATGAATCGGCTCATCGGCGACCTCCTACTGCTCGCCCGCGCCGACGCCGGTCGACTCGACGTCCACCGCCGCTGTGATCTCGCCGAGATCGCCGGCGAAGCGGCGGCCGAGGCGGCGCCGTTGATGGGCGAGCGCGAGCTCGTCGTCGACAACGACAAGGCGCTGCGGGTGGAAGGCAGTCCCGACGAGCTGCACCGGATGGTGCTCAACCTGCTCGACAACGCTGCTCATCACACTCCCCCCCGCTCCACGGTCGAACTCCGCCTCCGCGCCGCGGATGGCGATGCCGTGGTCGAGGTCGCCGACGACGGCCCGGGGATCCCGACCGAGATGCGCGAGCAGATCTTCAGCCGCTTCGTCCGCGGCGCCGGCCCAGCCGATACCGCGCCCGGAACCGGCACCGGCCTCGGCCTGGCGATCGTCAGCGCGGTCGCAGACTCCCACGGCGGCAGCGTCGAGGTTTCCGACTCCCCGTCCGGCGGCGCCCTCTTCTGCGCTCGCATCCCCCTGGCCGGCGCCGAAAAGGCGAGCAGCGAGGATCTTTTAGAGGCGCTTTAGACCCGCCTCCTAGAGTCGTACGTGGACGAGACACCTAGCCCGCCGGGGCTCTCCCCAGACACTGCCCCGGCGGGTTTTTTCTTGCCTTTTCGGGATGGAGGGTTGGCGAAGGGACATTGATCCCCTCTCCGGGAATTTGTCGCATCCCCTAAAGGGGATGGCTCCCTCAGGTTGAGCCCGCCTATGGCGGGCAGGAATCACGACAGGGGCCGTTCGGCCACATTCCCGGGAAGGGCATCCCTGTCCCTCCCTCGAGCCGCCGCCCCTCTTCAGCCCACCCACCAACGCCGCCTCCCGCAAAAGACCAGCTGCACCCTTGGCCGCTTCCGAGTGACGGGCGCTGCCTGCTTGGTCGTAGCCGGTGCCCCTGTGGAGAGGGTGTGCGGTTGCCCTCCATCCGAATGTCGCGAAGCGTGCGGAAATGCAATCCGGTTCCAGCCCGCCATAGGCGGGCAGCATGTTCGGGAGCCAGCCCCCTTTAGGGGGCGCGACAAATTCGGAGGGAGGGCAACCGCACACCCTCCCCCGCTGCGCCCCGGTCCTTAAACCTCTACGACGACCGGCAGAATCATCGGCTTGCGCCGCAGCTTCTGGAAGACGAACTTCCCGATCGCGTCATGCAGGTCCTCCTGGATCAGATGGACCTCGCGATTACCCGCTTTGGCGGCGTCCTCGAGGGAGTCTTCGACGAGGTCGCTGAGGTCTTCGACGAGGTCGTCGGCCTCCTCGAGGAAGGCGACGCCGCGGAAGATCACCTCGGGGTCGGCGACCACGGTGCCGTCGTCGGAGGAGATCGTCGCGACGACGATGAAGATCCCGTCGGCGGAGATGTCGCGGCGGTCGCGGAGGGCGGCGTCGTCGGGGTCGCCGATGTTGACCCCATCCACGTACATGACGCCGGCGTGGATGTCCTCGCCGAAGCCGGCGCCGTTTCCGTCCACTTCCAGCGGCAACCCGTTGCGGCCCTGGAAGATGTTGGCATCCTCGATCCCGACCGCGGCGGCCAGCTCGGAATGCAGGCGCAGGCGCTTGAAGTCGCCGTGAACCGGCATCACATAGCGCGGTTTGGTCAGGTTGATCATCAGCTTCAACTCCTCCTGCCAGCCGTGGCCAGAGGCGTGGATCGGCGCGTCTTTGGCGGTGATGACGGTGGCGCCGATCTCGTAGATCCGGTCGATCGTCTCGTTGACGGCGCGCTCGTTGCCGGGCACCGGCGTCGCCGAGAAGACGACCGTGTCGCCGGAGTGAAGCTGGACGTCGCGGTGGTCGTTGTTGGCCATCCGGCGCAGCGCCGAGAGCGGCTCGCCCTGGCTCCCGGTCGAGATCACGACGACTTTGTCGTCGGGGAAGTTCTCGATCTCGCGCGGCTGGATGAAGAGCCCCTGGGGGGCGTTCGCCATCCCCAGGTTCGAGGCGATGTTGAAGTTCTTGCGCATCGAGCGGCCGACCAGCGCCACCTTGCGGTCGAGCGCCACCGCGGCGTCGATCACCTGCTGGACACGGTGGATGTTCGACGCGAAGGAGGTGACGATGATCCGGCCCTCGCACTGCGAGAACGCCCGCAGCAGCGCCGGCCCCACGCTCGACTCCGAGGGCGCCACACCGGGGCGGTCGGCGTTGGTCGAGTCGCCGCAGAGCAGGGTCAGGCCTTCCTTACCGATCTCGGCCAGGCGCGAGACGTCGGCCGGGCGACCGTCGACGGGGGTCTGGTCGAACTTGTAGTCGCCGGTCATCAGCACCGAGCCGGCGTCGGTCTTCAGCAGCACGCCCCGCATGTCGGGAATCGAGTGCGCGAGGTGGACCAGCTCGATCTCGAACGGTCCTTTCCGCACCTTCTCCCCCGGCGGCAGCTCCTGCAGGTTCACCGAGTCGGCGAGCTTGTGCTCGTCGAGCTTGGAGCGGACCATGCCGATCGTCAGCAGGCCGCCGTAGATGACCGGCGGCGCGCCGATCTCCCGCAGCACGTAGGGCAGGGCACCGACGTGGTCCTCGTGGCCGTGCGTGAGCACGATCGCCTCGATGTCGTCGGCGCGCCCGCGCAGGTACGAGAAGTCGGGAAGGACGAGGTCGATCCCGTGCATCTCGGCGGTCGGGAACATCAGCCCGGTGTCGATGACGACGATGCGGCCGTCGTACTCGATCACGGTCATGTTCTTGCCGATCTCGCCGAGGCCGCCCAGGGGCAGCACGCGAAGTTTGTTACTTGGCACTAGTTGTTGCTCACTCTCTGTAAAAAGGGCTACTGGGCGACGGGAAGGCCATAGCCCTCCAGCGCGGCTTTCACAGCAGCCCGTTGTTCGGTATCGGCGGGCACCAGCGGCAGTCGCAGCCGGTTCGGGGCAAGCCCCAGCATCTCCAGCGCGGCCTTCAACGGAATCGGGTTGGTGGTCACCGAAATCCCTTCGAAGACCGGCGTCAGCTCGGCGTCGATCCGCCGTGCCCGCTCCAGGTCGCCGCCTTGGGCGGCGTCCCACATTTCGCGCATCTGGTCGCCGACGATGTGGGAGGCGACAAGGATGCCGCCATCACCGCCGAACTCGAGGACACGCAGGAAGGTGTTGTCGTTGCCGGCGAGCACCGCGAGGCCCTCGACCGGACCCAGCTCGGCGTCGTTTGCCTGCTTGACGGCGACGATGTTGTCGATCTGGCCGAGCTCGGCCAGCAGCTCGGGATCCATGTTCACGATCACCCGCGAGGGGATGTTGTACATGACCATTGGCAACTCGGGGACCGCGCCGGCGATCGCCTCGAAGTGGGCCGCCATCCCGGCCCGGTTGGGCTTGTTGTAATAGGGGACGACGACCAGCGAGGCGTCGGCCCCGGCGTTCGCGGCCATCTTCGTCAACTCGCAGGAATGGCGGGTGTCGTTGGTGCCGGTACCGCAGATCAGCAACGGCTCCTCGCCGACCTCGGCGCGAACCGCTTCGAAGAGCTCGATCGTCTCGCCGTCGGTCAAGGTCGGGCACTCGCCCGTGGTCCCGCCGACCACGAGCCCGTGGGAGCCGTGCTCGAGCAGGTGGGAGGCGAGCCGACGCCCGCCCTCGAGGTCGACGGTGCCATCCTCGGCAAAAGGGGTGGCCATCGCCGTTATCACTCCACTGATTTCCTTCATCGCTGTCAGGGTACCCCGTCAGCCAGCCGTTGGCCGGCTAGAGCAGCTTCTCCAGCCCCACCGTGAAGCGCTCGGGCAGCTCGCCGACCTTGCGCACGGCGAGCAGGACGCCGGGCATGAAGGAGCGGCGGTCGATCGAGTCGTGGCGAATCGAGAGCGTCTGGCCCTCGCCGCCGAAGATCACTTCCTGGTGGGCGACCAGGCCAGGCAGACGGACCGAGTGGATCGGCTGGTGGACATTGCCGCCGGCGGCGTCGATCAGCTCCTGGGTGCGCTTGGCGGTGCCCGAAGGGGCGTCGAGCTTGCGGTCGTGGTGGAGCTCGATCACCTCGCACTCGGGCATGTGCGGGGCGATCGTCTGGGCGACCACCATCATCAGCACGGCGCCGATCGCGAAGTTGGGAGCCACGAAGCAATTGGCCTCCGATGCCACGGCGGCGGCGCGGGCGGCCCCGAGGTCGAATCCGGTGGTGCCGACGACCGCGTGGACTCCGGCGCCGAGGCAGGCTTCGACGTTGGCGAGGGCGGTGTCGGGGACGGTGAAGTCGACGACGACGTCGCAGTCGCCGAGAATCTCCTCCAGCTCCACCCCGAGCGCGGGATCGGCCTGGCCCGACAACTCGGTGTCGCTCGCCCCCTCGACGGCCTCGCAGACCGCCTGGCCCATTTTGCCGGCGGCGCCTGAGACCCCAACCCGGATCACGCCGCTACCAGACTCTCGCTGACCGGCGCCAACGCCGCTCGGAATCGGTCCTCGTCGGCCCCGACACAGGCGGCGGAGAGGCGGTCCTCGGCGTAGAGCTCAGCCGCCAGCTCGGTCAGCTCCTCGACTTCGATCGCGTCGACCCGGGCCAGCATTTCGTCAAGGCTTTCGATCGGCAGGCCGAAGAGGGTGGCGCGAGAGATCCTCGTCATCCGCGCCGCCGTCGACTCCGAGGAGAGGACGAGACGACCCTTGACACTCTCCTTCGCCCGCGAGAGCTCCTCTTCGGAGACCGGCTCCGAGCGCAGCCGCGCCAGCTCGGCCCCGATGATCGAGCAAGCCTCCTCGACGTTGTCCTCGCGGGTGCCGACGTAGGTAGCGACCAGGCCCTGGTCGGTGAACTGCTCGTTGTAGGAGCCGACCGAGTAGGCGAGGCCGCGCTTCTCGCGGACCTCGCGGAACAGCCGCGAGGAGGTCGAGCCGCCGAAGATGGAGTCGAGCACGGCCAGCGGGTAGCGGCGCTCGTCGTCGCGGCGTAGGCCGGGCGCGCCGAAGCAGATGTGGTACTGCTCGGTCTCCTTCTCGTGGAAGCAGAAACGGGAAACGCCGTCGAGCGCGGTCTCGGGGGCCACTCCCCCACCTTCCGCCGGCGCCGTCACCAGCTTTTCGGCGAGCTCGACGATGCGATTGTGGTCGAGGTGCCCGGCGGCGCCGACGACGATCTCCGAGCCGGCATAGCGAGCGTGATGGTAGGACTCGATATCGGGGATCGGGATCGAGGCGATTACCTCGGCCTCGCCAAGGACCCGGCGGCCCAGCGGATGCGAGCCGAAGACCGCCTCCGCCAGCACGTCATGGACGCGGTCCTGCGGCTCGTCCTCGTACATCGCGATCTCCTCCAGCACCACTTGGCGCTCGGAATCGATGTCCGGGTAGGTCGGTGCCAGCAGCATCTCCGCCAACAGATCGAAGACCTCCTCGGTGTGCTCGTCGAGGAAGCGGGCGTGCAAGTGGGTGGTCTCCTTGCCGGTGGCGGCGTTGACCGAAGCGCCGAGCCCGTCGAAGCGCTCGGATATCTCGATCGCTGAGTAGCGCGCCGTCCCCTTGAACAGCAGGTGCTCGAGGAAATGCGAGACCCCGGCCTGCGCCGGGGTCTCGTTGCGCGATCCAGTCCGCACCCAGAGCCCGAGGGCAACGGATCGGACCGAGGGAACCTCCTCGGTCACGACCCGGACGCCCGAGCCCAGCGCGGTGACTTGCGGTGCGCTCAACGCTTAACCGCGGCGCTCGCGACGGGGTCCGCGGTCACGGCCACCGCGGCCGCGATCGCCGCCGTTGCGTCCACCGCCGCCACCGCCACCGCCGGAGCCGACCGCAGCCAGTTCCTCCGGCGATTTGCCGGCGACCGAGGGGTCGTCGGAGAGGCGCAGGCCGATCCGGCCGCGCTCCTTGTCGACCTCGACCACGGTGACGTCGATCACCTCGCCGGCGGTGAGGACGTCGTCGACGGAGTCGACCCGCTCACCGGGTTTGACGTTGGAGATGTGCAGCAGGCCGTCCGTACCCTTGACCAGCTCGACGAAGGCGCCGAAGGTGGTCGTCTTGACGACTTTGGCGGCGTTGTAGCGGTCGCCGATCTCAGCCTCTTTGGTCATCGAGTTGATGCGGGCGACACAGCCCTCCACGAGTTCGCCGGTCGGCGCGTAGATCCGCACCGTGCCGTCGTCCTCGACGTCGATCTCCGCTTCGAACTCCTCGCAGAGGGCGCGGATCGTTTCGCCGCCTTTGCCGATCACGGCACCGATCTTCTCGGGGTCGATCTTGATCGACTCGATCGCCGGCGCGTGCTTGGAGAGCTTCTCCCGCGGCCCGTCGATCGCCTCAGCCATCTTGCCGAGGATGAACTGACGGCCCTTGAGGGCCTGCTCCAACGCGTCCTCGAGGATCTCGAAGGTGACGCCGGTGATCTTGATGTCCATCTGCAGGGCGGTGATCCCGTCCTTGGTGCCGGCGACCTTGAAGTCCATGTCGCCAAGGTGGTCCTCGACGCCGGCGATGTCGGTGAGGACGATGTAATCGTCGCCCTCCTTGATCAAGCCCATGGCGACGCCGGCGACCGGAGCGCTGACCGGCACGCCCGCGGCCTGCAACGCCATCGAGGACGCGCAAACCGAGCCCATCGAGGAGGAGCCGTTGGACTCGAGCGTCTCGGAGACCGCGCGGATCACGTAGGGGAAGGACTCTTCGTCCGGGATCGTCGCCAGCAGGGCGCGCTCGGCGAGGGCGCCGTGACCGATGTCACGCCGCTTCGGGCCGCGCATGAAACCCGCCTCCCCGACCGAGAACGGCGGGAAGTTGTAGTGGTGGAAGAAGCGTTTGGTCGTCTGCAGCCCGAGCGTGTCGAGCCGCATGTCCATCCGCGTCGTGCCAAGCGCGACGTTGGAGAGAATCTGGGTCTCGCCGCGGGTGAACAGAGCGGAGCCGTGCACGCGCGGGGAGATGTCGACCTCGCACTCGATCGGCCGGATCTCGTCCTGGGCGCGACCGTCGGGGCGCTTCTTGTCGACGGCGATCGCCTTGCGGATCGTGTCCTTCTCGATCGAGCCGAAGATCGCCTTGACCTCGGCCTGGCGCTCGGAGTTGTCCTCATCGCCCTCGGGCGCGTACTTGGCGACGACCTCGTCCTTGACGTTGTCGATCGCCTCGTAGCGCTCGAGCTTGCCCTCGGTCGCGATCGCGTCGATCAGAGTCTGGCCGTACTCGGAGCGGATCTGATCGAGCAGGGAAGCATCGAGCTCTGGCTCGGTGTGCTCGACCTTGTCCTTGCCGGCCTTCTGCTGCAGCTCCTCCATCGCGGCGACGAGCTTCTTGATCTCGCTGTGGGCGATGTCGAGGGCGTCGAGAATCTCGGCCTCGGAGACGCCCTCGGCGCCGGCCTCGACCATCAGGATCGCCTCGTCGGTGCCAGCGACGATCAGGTCGAGCTCCAGCTCCTCGTGACGCTCCTCGGGCGGGTTGACGACGAAGTCGCCCTCGAGTTTGCCGATGCGGACGGCGCCGACGTGCTTGGCGACCGGGACCGGCGAGATCGCCAGCGCCGCGGAGGCACCGTTCATGGCGAGGATGTCGTAGGGGTTGACGTGGTCAACCGAGAGCGGCATCGCGACCAGTTGGGTCTCGTAGTGCCAGCCCTTGGGGAAGAGCGGGCGGATCGGCCGGTCGATCATGCGCGCGGTCAGCGTCGCCTTCTCGCCGGATTTGCCCTCGCGACGGAAGAACGAGCCGGGGATCTTGCCCGCGGCGTACATCCGCTCCTCGACGTCGACGGTGAGGGGAAGGAAGTCCACGTCGCGCAGGCCACCGATGGTTGCGGTGCAGAGGACCATCGTGTCGCCGGCCTGAACCACGACCGCGCCACCCGCCTGCTTTGCGAGTTTGCCCGTCTCGAAGGAAATCTGGCTATCGCCGATGTCCGCCGAGACGCGGGTTACGTCAAACATGCTCATTTAGTTGTCCTACCTCCGGCCACCCGGTTGGTGGCCATCTGCTTTCAGAACTCTCGTTCTCGTTCGCTCGTAAGAGTAACGGAGACCTCGAACAGCGCCGGGGTACCCGACACCCCCGCCCGAATTCCCGACTCGAAATCGCGGCGCACGCGGGCGGCGACCTCGTCGGAGCGGCGATCGGCGTCGAAGCGAGCGAGGTCGAGTCCGAGCGCCTCTGCACGACTCCAGAGGTGTGGATCGTCGACGTGTCCCTGGTCGGCGTAGATCGAGTCGACCAGCTCGAAGAAGCGGCCCTGCTTCGCCGCTGCCTCAGCCGCCGCGTGCAATGCCGGCGCCCGCGGGTGCTTGCTGGCGACCGGGAAGTGGCGAAAGGCGAGCATGCGTGGTGTGGCGGCCAACTCCGCCCAGGCGCCGGCGCAATGCGGGCAACCGAGGTCGGCGTAGGCGACGACCGCGTCCGCACCGTCGCCGCGGACATGGTCATCGGGCCCGATCGGCGGGACCGGGGCGCTGCTCAGGTCCACGACGCTCGAGGGCCTAGGACGACAGGGCGTCGAAGATGACGTTGGCGCCCGGGAACTCGCCCGGTGAGGGCGATTCGTAGGACCAGGCGACCGTTCCGTCCTCGTCGACGAGGACGAGCGTGCGATTGGCGATGCCCGGACCGTCGAGGTAGGAGCCGTAGGCCTTGGCGACCTCGCCCTTCGGCTCGAAGTCAGCCAGCAGAGTCGTGTCGATGCCGAGCTTCTCCTGAAAGGCCTTGTGGGCATGGGGCCCGTCGACGCTGATCCCGACCACCTCGACGCCCTTCGCGGCCAGCTCGGGCTTGACCTCCTGGTAGATCGAGAACTGATCCGAGCAGACGGAGCTGAAATCGGCGGGATAGAAGACGAGCAGGACCTTGCGGCCCTTGAAGTCGGTGAGAGAGACGTCCTCGCCCTCCTGGTTGCGGAGGGTGAAGTCCGGCGCCTGCTCGCCGGCCGCGATCATCGACGCAGGCCGAGCTCGGCGACCAGGGCGCGGTAGCGCTCGAGGTCGGTCTTCTCGAGGTAGCGGAGCATGCGACGGCGCTTGCCGACCAGCATCAGGAGGCCGCGGCGCGAGTGGTGGTCTTTGCTGTGCGCGCGCAGGTGCTCGGTGAGTTCGTTGATGCGCTCGGTGGCCAGGGCGATCTGGACCTCGGCGGACCCGGTGTCGCCATCGGCGCGACCGTATTTGCCGATCAGCTCGCTCTTTTTGTCTTTGGTCAGGCTCATAGCTCGAAAAAGCCGTGCACCCCAGGGGGGTCACGGCCGCTGCAAGGTAGCACAGACAGCCCCGCGCCCAGCGCCCAGCGCGGCTACCGGCGCAGGCGCGAGCGCAGCACGAACCGCCGGCTGGACGCAACGCCCTCGATGAGAGTCGCGGTCACCCTGACGACGAGCTTTCCGTGCCGGGCGAGCAGCTCCCCGCCCCGCTTGCCGAGGCGTAGCGGGAGGCGCCTGCCGGTCGCTGGCAGCAATCGGTAGCGGTGGCGATCCAGAGCCGCGGAGCCCGCTCGCGGCACGATCGCGGTCAGTCGCAGGAAGCCGACGCAGGCGTCGTCAGCTGCGCCGCCGGCGCAGCTGAACCCGACGGTCGTGAGGCCGCCGGCGACGCGTCCGGCCCGTGGGCCGATCCGGATCGACAGCGGCGGCGGATCGAAGCCGCCGACGGTTCCGCGCTCGGCCAACGCCGCCCCTTCGCCAAGGCCCGCCCCAAACCAGAGACCTCCTTCGGGACCTCTGGCGAGCGCGTTGACGGGCAGGCGACAGCTGCTGTCGACGCAAGCCGGTTCTCCCGTCTCCCCGTTCGCCGCGATCGAGCCGATGCGGTGCCCGCTGGTGAACCAAAGGTTGCCGTCAGCAGCCAGGGCGAGATCGTAGGTCCCGACCCTCGTCGGGACCCGGAACTCGTCGATCGCACCGGCGGCCGTGATCCGGCCGATCCGGGGAGCGGCTTCCTCGCTGAACCAGAGGTCCCCCCCGGGCCCGGGGACGATCGCGTGCGGTAGGCTCCCAGGGTCGGGGAGGGCGTACTCGGTCACCGCGCCACCGACGGTCAGCCTGGCGATCTTGCCCCTGCCCTTCTCCGCCACCCAGAGCGCGTCGTCGGGCCCCACCGCGATCCCGGTCGGTCGGGCCCCGGCGGGCAGGGAGAACTCCGCAATCGCTCCCCCGTAGCTGATTCGGCCGACCTTGTCCGCCGCTTCCTCGGTGAACCAGAGGCCGCCGGGGCCGGCGACGATCGCGGTGGGAGCCGCGCCCGCGGTGGGAACGGCGAACTTGGTGATCTGGCCTTGGCTGCTCACCTGACCGATCGCCCCGGAGTTGGGGTCGGTGAACCAGAGGTTGCCGTCGCTGCCGACGGCGATCTCGGCGGCGCCGGCAGCGGGCTGCGCCGCGATCTCAAATTCCTTCACTTCGCCGCTGGGGCTGACGCTGCCGACGACGTCGCGACCGAGCAGATAGTCGTGGCCGACGAACCAGACCTTGCCGTCGGGACCGCTGACGATGCTCAGCGCCCGCGTACCCGGGCCGAGGTCGAAGTGCGCGGCCGCGCCTGCCGACTGTGCCAGGCAGAGAGCGAGCGCGAAGCCGAGCAGAAATATCCGCCGGAGAATCGAACTACCCTCCCGAGTCGCTGACGAAGCTCGCGCAGATGCGACGGGCATCGTCGACGTCGCGGTGCATCTGCTCGACCAGGGCATCAATCTCGGTGAAGCGTTTCTCCCCGCGCAAACGCTCGAGGAAGGCGACCCGCAGATTCCTGCCATAGAGGTCCTCTTCGTGGTCGATTAGGAAGGTCTCGATCAGCACCCCGCGGCCGCTCTCGAAGGTCGGACGGACGCCGATGCTGACGGCGGCGGGATGGCCATTGGCAAAGGCCGCGTAGACGCCGTGACCGGGGATGACGAGGCGGTCATCGGGAATCTGATTGGCGGTCGGAAAGCCGAGCTCGCGGCCCCGCTGGTCACCGCTGACGACCTCGCCCTCGAACATGAAGGGAGCGCCGAGGCAATGGCGGGCGGCCTCCATGTCCCCGGCCGCCACCAGGGCTCGGATCCGGGTGGAGGAGACCGTCTCGCCGTCGACCTCGACCAGCGGCTGTACCCGGGTCTCGAACTCCGGTCGCGAGGCGAGCAGCTTCGTGTCGCCCTTTGCCTTGGCGCCGAAGCGGAAGTTCTCGCCGACGGAGACCTTCTCGGCACCAAGGCGGTCGATCAGGATTTCCTCGATGAACTCCTCCGCGGTGTGGTGGGCGAAGCCCTCGTCAAAGGGGATCACCACCAGCTCCTCGACCCCGAGGCCGGCGATCACATCGCGCTTGACCGCGAACGGCATGATCAGCTTCGGCATTGCCGCCGGGTGCAGCACCTCGAGCGGGTGCGGTTCGAAGGTGAGCACGGTGTCAGCGCCCTCGATCACGGCTTGGTGGCCTTTGTGGACTCCGTCGAAGGTCCCGATCGCGACCTGGCGGGGGCGGTGCTCGGCGGCGGGCAGCGCGGTGACCTTCATCGCATCGCCTCCGCCACGGCCGGGACCATCGCCGCGACTCGGTCGACCGCCAGCTCCTCGCCCGCGTCCTCGACCCCGAAGGGCCCGATCGCGGTCCGCCGCAGGTCCGCGCAGTAGGCGTCCCCGAGGGTCTCGACCAGAGTGCGAACGTAGGTTCCGGCCGAGCATTCGATCTCGTAGTGGGCGAACCCGCCGTCGCTGGAGAGCAGCTCGGCGCGGTGCACCAAGACGTCGCGCTCTGGCGTCTCCACCACCTCGCCGCGGTGGGCCTTCTTGTAGAGCCGCTCGCCTCCGACCCGGACCGCCGAGGTCATCGGCACCCGCTGGCGCACGGTCCCGGTCGGCAGCTCCAGCCTGGCCGGGACGACACCGGTCTCGATCAGCTCGCCGTCGGGATCACCCGTACTCGAGCGCCAGCCCAGTCGTGCCGTTGCGAGGTAGACCTTCGGCAGGCCCACCAGGAAGCGCTGAAACCGCGTTGCCCGGCCGAGCAGGATCAGCAAGAGGCCGGTCGCGAAGGGGTCGAGGGTGCCGGCGTGGCCGACTTTGCACCGACGCTCACGGCGAACCATCGCGACGGCATCATGGGAAGTGATCCCGACCGGCTTGTCGAAGAGCAGCACCGCGCCCGGGGAGTCGTCTCGAGCCATGCTCAGCTATCGAGTTGGGAAACGACCTCGGCCGCGAGGAACTTCACGAGCTCGTCGAACTCGAGGTCCGTCGAGAACCCGGCCGCGCGCTTATGGCCGCCGCCGCCGTGCTTGCGAGCGATCGCCGATACGTCGATGTCGCCCTCGCTGGAGCGCAGGCTGACCTTGCGCGCCGCGCGCCCACGGTTGCCGAGGTCACGCACGACCGCGGCGACCTTGGTGCCGTCGATCGAGCGCAAGTGGTCGATCACGCCCTCGGTCATCTCCTCGCCGGCCCCCGTCGCCTCGTAGTCGGCCGCGGTGATGTAGCTGACTACCAGGCGGCCGTCGCAGTGCAGCTGAATCGATTCGAGGGCGCGGGCGATCAGCCGCAGCTTCTCCAGCGGCACGTGCTCGTAAAGGCGGCGATAGGTGTCGTCGACGTCGACTCCAGCGTCGATCAGCTCCGCCGCCACCCGGTGCGTGTGGGCGTTGGTGTTCTCGTACATGAACTTGCCGGTGTCGGTGATCAGCCCGACGTAGAGCGCCGCCGCCATCTCCTGCGTGATCGTCGCCTCGAGCAGCTGCGCCAGGTCGTAGACGATCTCCGCCGTGCAAGAGGCCTCGACGTCGACCAGGTTGACGTCACCGAAGCGGGTGTTGTCGTGGTGGTGGTCGATGTTGATCGTGAAGTTGTCCCCGTCGCTGAGGAAATCGACCGGCATCCGGTCGATGTTGCCGCAGTCGAGGAAGACGATGGTGCGGTCCGCCATGTCCGCGGGCGGCTCGTGGAAGACCTCCTCCAGCGGCAGGAAGCGATACTCGATCGGCAGCGGGAACTCTTTCGCCGCCAAGAACATCACCGAGTCCTTGCCGAGCTGGGTCAGCAGGTGGTGCATCCCGAGCAGCGAGCCGAGGGCGTCCCCGTCCGGACCCTCGTGGGCGGTCAGCAGGAAGCGCTGGCGCGAGCGCAGCTCCTCCCCCACCCGCTCGATGTCGGAGGTCGCCAGACCGGTCGCCTCGCTCATCGCTCGTCCTCAGCGCCGGGCACGGGCTCTTCGTCGAGCAGCTGCGAGATCCGCGCGCCTTTGGCGATCGTGTCGTCGTAGTGGAAGGTCAAGGTCGGGGTTCGCTTCATGCGGGTCTCGGCGGCAATGCGGGATTGGATCACACCGTGGGAGGAGCGTAGGCCGCTGAGCGTCTCCTCGCGCTCCTCCTCGCTGCCAAGCACGCTTACGTACACCTTGGCGGTGCGCAGATCGGGGCTGGTCTCGACGGCGGTCACGGTCACGAAGCCGATGCGGGGATCACTCAGGTCGCCCGAGATCGCGGCGCCCACGACCTCGCGGAGCACCTCGTTGATGCGCCGCATGCGAGCGCCGGCCATCCACCTACTCGAGGGTCTGCTCGACCTGTTTCGTCTGGAAGAACTCGATCACGTCTTCCTCCTTGACGTCCGCGTAGCCGTCCAGCACGATGCCGCACTCCTGCCCCTCCTCGACTTCCTGCACGTTGTCTTTGAAGCGGCGCAGGGAGCCAAGTTTGCCGGTCCAGATGACCGTGCCCTCGCGGATGAGGCGCACCTGGGCGGTGCGCACGGCCTTGCCCTCGGTGACGATGCAGCCGGCGATTTTTCCGACCTTGGAGGCTTTGAAGGTTTGTTTGACCTCGGCCTCACCGACGGTCTCCTCGACCTCGACCGCCTCCAGCAGGCCCTCCATCGCGTTGCGGAGGTCCTCGGTGATTTTGTAGATGACCGAGTAAGTGCGGACGTCGACGCCCTCGCGCTCGGCGGCGCGGCGCGCGTCGGCCAGCGGCCGCACGTTGAAGCCGATGATGATCGCTTCGGAGGCCGAGGCCAGCATCACGTCGGACTCGTTGATGCCGCCGGTCTGCGAGTGGATGATGTTGATCGCAACCTGCTCTTGAGGGACCTTGGCGATCTCGTCCTGGAGCGCCTCCAGCGAGCCGGCGACGTCGGCTTTGAGGACGATGTTGAGCTCCTTGATGTCGCCCTCCTGGACCCGCGCGAAGACCTCGTCGAGGCTGACTTTGCGCGCCTGGCGGCGGGCGAGAGCCTCAGTCTTGAGCCGGTTGGCGCGCTCCTGGGCGAGCTGGCGGGCACGGCGGTCGTTCTCGACCACCTGGGCGAATTCGCCGGCATCGCTGACGCCGTCGAATCCGAGCACCTCGACCGGCATCCCCGGCCCAGCGGCCTCGACCCGCTCGCCGGTGAAGTCGTGCATCGCTCGCACCCTGCCCCACTGTGGACCGGCGACCAGCGAGTCGCCGACTTGCAACGTTCCGCGCTGGACCAGGACGGTCACCACGGGACCGCGGCCGGGGTCGAGCTGGGACTCGATCACGGTGCCCGAGGCGGGCGCATCGGGGTTGGCCCCGAGCTCCTCGAGCTCGGTCACCAGCAGAATCATGTCGAGCAGGTTCTCGAGCCCTTCGTGGGTCTTCGCCGAAACCTCACAGAAGACGGTGTCGCCGCCCCACTCCTCGGGCGAGATGCCCTCCTGGGCGAGCTCGGTGCGGACCCGTTCGGGATTTGCGCCCTCTTTGTCGATCTTGTTGACGGCGATCAACATCGGCACGTCGGCGGCGCGAGCGTGGTCGATCGCCTCCTTGGTCTGCGGCATGACCCCGTCGTCGGCTGCCACGACCACGACGGCGACGTCGGTGACCTTGGCGCCGCGGGCGCGCATCGCCGTGAAGGCGGCGTGGCCGGGCGTGTCGAGGAAGGTGATCGTCTTCTCGTCCTTGTGGACCTGGTAGGCGCCGATGTGCTGGGTGATGCCCCCGGCCTCGCCGGCGGCCACCTCGGTCTCCCGGATCGCGTCCAGCAGCGAGGTCTTGCCGTGGTCGACGTGACCCATGATCGTGACCACCGGCGGGCGGTCGACGAGGTCCTCGGCGGCGTCGTCGAACTCGGGCTCCTCGGGCTCCTCTTCGGCGGCGCTGACGATCTCCAGCTTGCGGTCGTACTCGTCGGCGATCGCCTTGATCGAGTCGTCGGTCAAGGTCTGGGTGAGGGTCGCCATCTCGCCCATCATCATCAGTTTTTTGATCACCTCGGCCGGGGCCAAGCCGAGGGTCTCGGCAACCTCGCGCACGGTGGCGCCGGAGTTGACCCTCGTCGCCTCGGGCTCGACCGGGGTGGCTGGACCCATCGGCGGCTCCTCGAGCAGCGGCCGGCGGCGGCGGCCGCCACGACGGCGCGGCGGGCGCTGCGGCGGTGGGCCACCCATCTGGTCGCGGCGGGCGGCCTGTGAGTCGATTACGACTCGGCGTTTTTTGGCACCGCCGGCACCGCCCTGGGCGGGTCCGGCCGGACGCACCGGTTTCGAAGAGGCCTTGGGAGCGGCGTCTGCGGGCGGCGCCGGTTTTGCCGGCGGAGCCGCCGCGGCGGCCGCGGCCTGCTGCACGGGCGACGGGTTCTTCGGGACGTGTTTCTCCTTCTTGGGCGGGGCTTTCTTCGCGGCCGGCGCCGGACCACCGTTGCCTTTGGCGGCTTTGATCGCTTTCACGGCCTCGCCCTCCTCGACGCTGGAGGCAGCCGCTTTGGCCTCGACTCCGGCGGCCTTCAGCGCGGCGAGCAGCTCCTTGGAGCTGACGCCCTGCGCTTTGGCGATCTCGTGAACCCGCTTCTTAGCCACTAAGCCTGCTCAGCCTCCTCGACAACGCTCTCGGCTTCTGACTCGACCTGCGGCTCGACCTCAGCCTCGGCGGCCGCCTCGTCGGCGATCTCCTCCTCGATCTCGGCCTCGACCGGGTCCTCGGTGGTCTCCTCGGCCTCGACCTCGGCGATCTCCTCCTCGATCTCGGCCTCGACCGGGTCCTCGGTGGTCTCCTCGGCCTCGACCTCGGCGATCGCCTCGTCGACGACCTCGTCGAGGGCCTCCTCGGCAGCGGCGTCGACCTCGGCGGCCTCCGCCTCGACCGTGGCCTCCTGCTCGGCCTCCTCAACGAAGTCGGCTTCGGCGCGGGTGACGATCTCGTCGACCTGGCCCTGGTCGGCGTCGGGATCGGCGAGGATCGCGATCTCGGTCTCGGAGACCCCGGAGAGCACCGCGACCTGGCTGGTTTCGAACCGAGTCAGAGATTGGTGGGAAGGCAGGCCGCAGTAGGTCGAACCCGGGACGGCCGCGTTCGGGCAACGACGGCCGTTGGAGAGCACCGCCAGGCAGCGCCCGTCGGACTGCTCCTCGCCCTCGTACTCGATCTCGGTTTCCTCGGAAGCGAAATCGGTCTCCGATTTGATGTCGACGCGCCAGCCGGTCAGGCGGGCGGCGAGGCGGGCGTTCTGGCCGTCGCGGCCGATCGCCAGCGAGAGCTGGTCGTCGGGCACGATCACGGTCGCCTGGCGCTCGTCGTCGTCGACGATCACCTCGCGCACGCGGGCCGGCGAAAGGGCTTTGGCGACGAAGCGGGCGGGCTCGTCGTTGTGGGGAATGATGTCGATCTTCTCGCCGCGCAGCTCGGAGACGACCATCCGCACCCGGGAACCGCGCGGGCCCACGCAGGCGCCGACCGGGTCGACGCCGTCGGCGTGGGAGACGACGGCGATCTTCGAGCGGTAGCCGGGCTCGCGGGCGACGCCGACGATCTCGACCAGCTTGTCGGCGATCTCCGGCACCTCGAGCTCGAACAGGCTCTTGATCAGCTCTGGGCTGCGGCGCGAGACGACGATCGCCGGCCCTTTGGTCGAATCGGAGACGTCGGTGATCACAGCCTTGACCCGCATCCCGTGGTCGTAGCGCTCGTTGTAGACCTGCTCGGACTTCGGCAGCAGCGCCTCGACGCGCTCGCGCAGCTGGACCAGCGTGTAGCGCTTGTCGGACTGCTGGATGATCCCGGTGATCAGCTCGCCGACCCGGTCCTGGTACTCGTCGTACATCATCTGCCGCTCGGCCTCGCGGATCCGCTGCAGGATCACCTGCTTGGCGGTTTGAGCGGCGATCCGGCCGAAGTCTTCGGGGGTGACGTCGCGGGTGGTGATCTGATCCTCGTAGGGAGCGATCATCTCCGGGTCGAGCTCGGGGTCCTCGGGCTCGCGCATTTCGCCCGTCTCGGGGTCGACCTCGGGCTCCTCCTGGAGCTCGGCGGCTTCAGCGAGGAGCTTCTGCTCCAGCTCCGGCGGCAGGATCAGTTCGAAGACACGGAAGTCACCGGTTTCGTGATCGAGATCGACGCGGGCGTATTTTGCCGCCCCGGGGGTCTTCTTATAGGCGGAAAGAAGGGCGTCCTCGAGGGCGTCCATCAGCTTGTCGGCGGAGATTCCCTTCTCTGCCTCGAGGGCTTTGACTGCGTCGACGATCTCCTTGGTCACTGGGGCGACTCCTTGGTCTCGGAAGAGGTGCTGGAACGGCTGTACTTCGGGCCGGGCGAGGAAACCTCGAGCAGGTAATCGGCGCGCAAATGCTCGAGGTGCTTGGTGACCCGTTCGCAGAGCGCGAGGTCGACACCGTCGGGGTGGTCGATGAAGATCCGCAGCGACTCGCTACCGGGGCGCTCCACGGCAACGACGTCGAGCTCGGAATCGAGCTCGGTCAGCTGCTCCTGAATGTCGTGTTGAAGATCGCTCATACCTGTTTCGGGCCGTAAAAAAAGTGGGCCAGGCCCACTTCTCCGTACTGCTTGGACTGAAAAGCTTGAAGCCAGTATAGCCCGCTCAGCCCGCCGGCTCGGCAGCTTTCGCCCGCAACTGCTCCGTCCGGTCCAAGATCGCCTCGGCGATCGCGTCCTTGGCGGCGATCGGCACTTCGACCTCGCCCTCGGCGTCGATCAGGGTGACGGCGTTGTCGGCGCTCTCGAACCCGATCTCCGGGTTGGAGACGTCGTTGAGGACGATCATGTCGACGCCCTTGCGCTCCCGCTTCGCACGGGCGCGACCGACCGCGTCGCCTCCGTGCTCGGCGGCGAAGCCGACGATCGTCTGGCCTTCCAGGCGGCGGCCGGTGAGGGCGGCGAGGATGTCCTCCGTCGGCTCCAGGCGCAGCTCGAGCTCACCCTGCCGCGCCATCTTCTCAGCGCTGACGCTGCTGGCGCGGAAGTCGGCGGGGGCGGCTGCCATCAGCAGCAGCTGGGATTGCGGGAACTCGGCCTCGGCGGCGGCGGCGAGCTGGGCGGCGGTCTCGACGTCGATGCGGCGGACGCCAGCGGGCTCGGGCAGGGCAACGTTGGCGGCGATCAGGGTGACCTCGGCGCCGCGGCGGGCAGCCGCGGCCGCCAGGGCGATGCCCATGCGCCCGCTGGAGCGGTTGCCGATGAAGCGAACCGGGTCGATTGGCTCGCGGGTACCCCCCGCGGTGACCAGGACCCGCAGCCCATCCCAAGGTCGCTCGCCCGCTGGCAGCAGCGCCTCGACTCGAGCCAGCAGCCGCGCGGGATCGGGCAAGCGACCACGGCCGTGCTCGCCGCGGGAGGCGAGCCGGCCCTCGGCCGGCTCGATCACCTCCACCCCGCGCTCGCGCAAGGTCGCCAGGTTCGCCTGGGTCGCCGCGTCGGCGAACATGCGGTCGTTCATTGCCGGCGCCACCAGCCGCGGCGCCGCGCAGGCGAGGAAGGAGGTGGTCAGCATCGACTCGGCAGCGCCGGCGGCGAGCTTGGCGACGGTGTTCGCGGTCGCCGGCGCGATCAGCATCGCGTCGCAGTTGGCGGCGAGCTCGAGATGGCCGATCGGGTCGTGCCCGGGGGGCTGGTCGCCCGGGAAGGCGCCGCGCATCGGGTCACGCTCGAACTCGGAGACGAGGACTGGCGCGCCAACGATGCCCTCGAAGGAGGCGGCGCCGACGAAACGGCTGGCGCTGTCGGTCATCAGCACCCGCACGCCGTGGCCGGCCAGCGTCGCCAAGCGGGCGAACTCGAGCGCCTTGTAGGCGGCTATCCCACCGCTGACGCCAAGCAGGATCCGTGCCATCTAGAGCCGACTCCTCGGGACGGCGCCCCCGAACGAGGCGCTAGGTGCGGTACTCGTATTTGAGCTTGCCCTCGGCGAGCTCTTCGAGCGCCATCGAGAGGTAGTTCCTCTCAGCGTTCGTCTCGACCATCGGCGGTGGGTACTCGCCGAAGCCGCCCTCTCCGAGGTTGTGAAAGTAGCTGTTGATCTGACGCGCACGCTTGGCCGAGACGACCACGGCGGCGTAGTGAGAATCAGCATGCTCCAGAAGCTTGTCTACGCGGGGTTTGATCATTGCGGCGAGTCTAGACGATTGATCCCACGGCCACCCCCATCTGGGATGACGCGTCTGGCACCCCGCGCATCTCTACGTCCTCGGGCTGCCTTTGCCACCGGCAAAGGCGGCGCCCTGCGTCCTTGATCTGCTTGGCCAGCCGCGCCCCCAGCCACAGCTGGTCGTGGGATCAATCGTCTAGCGGGAGACCCAACTCGCCGCGCACGATCCCTTCCAGCTCGTTCGCCGCCTGGTCGAGATTGTCGTTGACGACGCGGTAGGCAAACTCATCCTGGGCGGCCATCTCCTGGGCGGCGACCTCGAGCCGGGCGTCGATCGCGTGCGGTGCATCGGTTCCCCGGGAGTTGAGGCGCTGGCGCAACACCGCCAGTGCCGGCGGAGCGATGAAGACCTGGATCGACTCGCGCATCGCCGCCCGCACCTGCCGCGCTCCCTGCACCTCGATCTCGAGCACGACCGAGTGCCCTTCACTGAGACGCCGCTCGACCTCTGTGCGCATCGTCCCGTAGAGGTTGCCGCTGTAGGTCGCGAACTCGAGAAAGTCGCCCTGCTCGACCCGTTCGTCGAATTGCTCCGGTGTAAGGAAGTGGTAGTCGCGCCCGTCCACCTCGCCCTCGCGCGGTTGCCGCGTGGTAGCGGAAACGGAGAGCTCGAGATCCGGCACGCGCTGCAGCAGCTCCCTAATCAGGGTCCCCTTGCCGACGCCCGAAGGGCCAGTAATTACGAAGACTTTGGACATAGTGGGGCCGCGAAAACCAAGCAGGTCGGTCGGACGCAGGGAGCGTGGCGTGCTCTGCACGCGAGCGACCAAGGACGCCGAGATGCGCCGGTTTTGTGGCGGTCGCTACCGGCGCAGGAGGGAGATCAGCTCAGCACGCTGGCGCTCAGAGAGACCGCCGATGGTCTTCGAGGGCGAGATCCGGCACTGGTTGAGTATGCGGTTGGTCTTCACCCTGCCGTACTTCGGAACCGCCAGCAGCATGTCGAAGACCTTCGCGGTCAAGGTGTACTCAGGCGGATCGAGCAAGATCGTGTGGATACTCGCCCGGCCGGCCTTGAGGTCCTTCTTCAGCTTGGCGCGGGCGGTGCGAATGTCGTTGGCCCGCTTCAGTGCCTCCATCCTCTGATCGAGGGACCTTTCGGGGGCCGCGAGAGAGGTTTTGACAGTAGGGGCCGGCATGTGGGCGGCGAGTATAGCCGCGGGTAGGGGGCGTGCAAGCCAAGTGTGGCGATTTGCCCACAAATTCACCTAAACCTCTAGTCGAGGTCGAGTACCGAGTGAACCGCGGGGGCCGACGAAGAAGCGAAATCGAGCTCCGCCGCAATCCGCAAACCCGCCCCCGGGTCGCGAAAGTTCTCGGTCCCGACCGCGACCAGCGCCGCGCCGGCGGCGATGAATTCGGCCGCGTCGGTGCCGTCGCAGATACCTCCCATGCCGATCGCCGGAATCGCGGTCGCCGCGGTGACCGCACGCAGCTGCTGCAGGGCGATGGGCCTCACGGCAGGGCCGGAGAGGCCGCCGTGGCCGGCCGCCAATGCCGGTTCGCCACTGAGCGGGTCAATTGCGCTGGCCTTCAGCGTGTTGATCAACGAGACGGCGTCGGCGCCCCCGGTTTCGGCGGCGACCGCTACCGCAGCAGGGTCCGCGACGTTGGGGGTCAGCTTCACGATCAGCGGCTTCGCGGTCAGCGGCCGCAGCTCCTCCAGCAGCGCCTCGGTCTCGGTCGGCGCCTCGCCGACGATCAGGCCGGAGTGGACGTTGGGACAGGAGACGTTGAGCTCGATCGCAGCGACCTCGTCCCTGTCTCCCACCGCCGCGACCAGCCGCGCGAACTCGGGACGGCCGGTGGCCATCACCGAGACGATCAGCGGCACCGGTAGCTCGGCCAGCAGCGGCAGGTCCTCGGCCAGGAACCCCTCCAGCCCCTTGTTCGGCAACCCGATCGAGTTGATCATGCCCGCCGGGGTCTCCCAGATCCGCCGCGGCGCGTTGCCCGCTCGCGGCTCCGGGGTGATCGTCTTCGAGACGAAGGCGGAGAAGGGAAAGGCCTCCAAGAGGGCGTCGCCGTAGACACGCCGGGCCGCGATCGCGTCGAAGGTGCCAGAGGCGTTGAGCACCGGGTGCGCCAGCGAGATGCCGCAGAAATCATGCATGGGCCGGAACCTCTGCCACCGCGTCGCCGGCGAGGACCGGCCCGTCGACGCAGAGCCGCAGGTAGCCGCCGCCGGGCTTCGGCACCGCGCAACCGAAGCAGGCTCCGTAGCCACAGGCCATCGGCGACTCCATCGCCAGCTCGCAGGCAACCCCCTGGGCGGCGCAGAGCGCCCGTACCGCCTCCAGCATCGCCGGCGGGCCACAGGAGTAGACGACGGCCGACCCGGCGTCATCCCCGGCGAGCATTGCGCTGAGGAGGTCGGTGACGTAGCCGCGGTGGCCGACGTGGCCGTCCTCACTGGCCAGCCGCACCTCGCAGCAGGCAAAGAGGTCATCGACTCCTCCTGAATGCTCCGCGTCGCGGAAGCCGAGCAGGACCCGCACCGGGACGTTGCGCTCTCCGAAGCGCCGGCGCAGCAGGGCCAGCGGGGCGACGCCGATGCCGCCGCCGACGAGGATCGCGCCAGCGGCGCCGGAGCGCACCTCGCGCGGCTCGCGAAAGGCGTTGCCGAGCGGGCCGTTGACCCACACGCGCTGTCCCGGAACCAGCTCACAGAGGTTGTCGGTGCCGGGACCGATGCCCTCGACGAGGAAGTCGAGGCGGACGCCCGCGGCGGCGGGCCCGGTCTCAGCGACCGAGATCGCCCGGGGCAGGAACGGCCGCCCCCCGCCCCGCTCCCAGTGAGCCTCGCCGGCCAACATGTAGAACTGCCCTGGGAGTGGCTCCGAGCCCTCGTGGTCGAGCAGCGAGATGACCCTGTAGCCACCGGAGGCCCGGTTCTCGCCGACCTCGCAAAGACGGCGACCGAAGGGGGCGCTCATCGCTGCCGAGCGGCCTCGCGGGCGCCCGCGTGGATCTCCTGGATCGAGCGCACCTCGGTGTCCTCGTGGTTGCCGGCGGCGATCGCCCGCGCCGCCGCCGTCGCCCCGGTCATCGTCGTGATGCAGGGAATCCCGTGGCGCACCGCGGCGGACCGAATCTCATAGCCGTCGGCGCGGGCCCCCGAGCCGGTCGGGGTGTTGATCACCAGGTCGCACTGGCGCTTGCGGATCAGGTCGACGACGTGCGGGGACCCCTCCCCCAGCTTGTTGATACGGGTCACCGGCACCCCCATCCGCTCGATCGCCTGGGCGGTCCCACCGGTGGCGACCACCTCGAAGCCGAGGTCGTGGAAGCGGGCCGCAAGCTGGGTCGCCGCCGGCTTGTCGGTGTCGGTGACGGTGATGAAGACCGATCCCTCTTCGGGCAGCAGCGCCCCCGCTGCCGCCTGCGCTTTGCCGAACGCCGTCGGGAAGTCGGCGGCGATGCCCATCACCTCGCCGGTGCTCTTCATCTCCGGGCCGAGCACGGAATCGGCGCCGGCGAAGCGGGCGAACGGCAGCACCGCCTCCTTGACGCTGACGTGCTCGGGCGGGCCGTCGGGCAGCTCTTGGTCGGCGAGGCGCTCGCCGAGCATCAAGCGCGCGGCAACCTTCGCCAGCGGCACCCCGATCGCCTTGGAGACAAAGGGAACCGTGCGCGACGCGCGGGGGTTGGCCTCGATCACGTAGAGCTCGCCGCCGGCGACCCCGTACTGGATGTTGATCAGCCCGATGACGCCGAGCTCGAGCGCGATTTGCTCGCTGGTGGCGCGGATCTCCTCCAGCATCTCGTCACCGAGGCTGAGCGTCGGGATCACGCAGGCGGAGTCGCCGGAGTGGACGCCCGCCTCCTCGACGTGCTGCATGATCCCGGCGACGCGAGCCTGCTCGCCGTCGCAGAGCGCGTCGACGTCGACCTCGATCGCGTTCTCGAGGAAGCGATCGAGCAGCAGCGGGTGCTCCTGGTCGGCCTTGACGTGGGCCTTGAGGTAAGCGGCCAGGTCGGCGGTCGAGTAACAGATCTCCATCGCCCTGCCCCCGAGGACGTAGGAGGGCCGGACCAGCAGCGGGAAGCCGACCTCGGCGGCGATCACCTCGGCCTCCTCGGCCGAGAGCGCGGTGCCATAGGGCGGGTGCTTGACTCCGAGCCGGCGCAGCAGGGCGCCAAAGCGGCCGCGGTCCTCGGCCAGGTCGATCGCGTCGACCGGGGTCCCGAGCAGCGGCACGCCGGCTTCTTCCAAGGTCCGCGCCAGCTTCAGCGGCGTCTGGCCGCCGAACTGGACGATCACCCCCTCTGGCTGCTCCTGCGCGCAGACGGCGAGCACGTCCTCGGCCGTCAGCGGCTCGAAATAGAGGCGGTCGGAGGTGTCGTAGTCGGTCGAGACCGTCTCCGGGTTGCAGTTGACCATGACCGCGTCGCGGCCCATTTCGCGAGCGGTCATCGCTGCGTGAACGCAGCAGTAGTCGAACTCGATCCCCTGGCCGATCCGGTTCGGTCCGGCGCCGAGGATGACGACCGAGTCGTTGTCGCCGCGGCGGACCTCCGTGGCGGGCGAGGCACCGTCGGCGCCGGCGCGCTCGTGGGCGGAGTAGTAGTAGGGCGTCGCCGCCTCGAACTCGGCGGCGCAGGTGTCCACCGCCTTGTAGGTGCGAATCAGGCCGTCGGTGCCGTCGCCCTCACGGGCCAGTTGCTCGAGCTCGCGCAGGAACCAGCGGTCGACGAGGCTGGCCTCGTGGACGGCCTCGACCCCGAGGCCGCGGCGGAAGGCCTCGAGGATCAGGTCGAAGCGCTCGGCGCAGGGCACCTCGATCGCGACCAGCAGCTCCTCGTCGGAGGCGGGCGGTTCGGCCGGCGAGTCGAGCTCGCGCGAGCGCATCGCCTTGGCGAAGGACTCGCGGAAGGTGCGGCCGATCGCCATCACCTCGCCGACCGACTGCATGTAGGTCGACAGGCGTCCCTCCGACCCCGGGAACTTCTCGAAGGCGAAGCGGGGGATCTTGGTCACGACGTAGTCGATCGTCGGCTCAAAGGAGGCGGGAGTGGCCCGGGTGATGTCGTTGGGGATCTCCTCCAGGGCGTAGCCGACCGCCAGCTTCGCCGCCATCTTCGCGATCGGGAACCCGGTCGCCTTCGAGGCCAGGGCCGAGGAGCGCGAGACCCGCGGGTTCATCTCGATCACGGCGATCTCGCCGTCCTCTGGATTGACCGCGAACTGGACGTTGGAGCCGCCGGTCTCGACCCCAATCGCCCGGATCACCTTGATCGCCTGGTCGCGCAGGTCCTGGTAGATCGGGTCGGTGAGCGTCTGCGCCGGCGCCACCGTGACCGAGTCGCCGGTGTGCACGCCCATCGGGTCGACGTTCTCGATCGAGCAGATGATCACGACGTTGTCGTTGCGGTCGCGCATCACCTCGAGCTCGAACTCGCCCCAGCCGATCACCGACTCCTCGACCAGCACCTGGTTGATCGGGCTCGCGGCGAGGCCCTCGGAGACGACCTGGCGAAGTTCGGTCTCGGTGCGGCCTATGCCGCCACCCTGGCCGCCCATCGTGAAGGCCGGGCGGACGATCGCCGGCAGGGTGATACGGCCGTCGGCGAGCGCCTCCTCGACCTCCCCCACCGTTTCGACCGTGATCGACCAGGGGATGCGGATACCGGCCTCGTTCATCGTCGTGCGGAACTCCTCGCGGTCCTCGGCGCGGCGGATCGCGGCGGCGTCGGCGCCGATCAGCTCGACCCCGAGGCGCTCGAGGGTGCCGTCCTCGTGCAGGTTCATCGCCAGGTTCAGCGCGGTCTGACCGCCGAGCGTCGGCAGCAGCGCGTCGGGCCGCTCCTTTTCGATGATCTTGGTCACCGGGCCCGGGAGCAGCGGCTCGATGTAGGTGGCGGTGGCAAACTCGGGGTCGGTCATGATCGTCGCCGGGTTGGAGTTGACGAGCACGACTTCGAACCCCTCCTCGAGCAGGACCTTGCAGGCCTGCACGCCGGAGTAGTCGAACTCGGCCGCCTGGCCGATCACGATCGGCCCGGAGCCGATCAGCAAGATCTTCTGGATGTCGTCTCTACGCGGCATGGGTCCTTTCGGCTAGGCCAGATCCCCAGCCAGTGACAGGAATCGATCGAACAAGTGGCGGGCGTCGTGCGGGCCGGGACCGGCCTCCGGGTGATACTGGACGGTGGCGCCGGCGACGTCGCGCAGGACCAATCCCTCGACCGTGCGGTCGTAGAGGTTCAGCTGCGAGAGCTCGGCGACGCCGAATTCGGTGTCCCAGCGGACGGGTTCATCGCCCTCGATCCGGGGTTCGCCGCCGGGCCCCTCGACCGCGAAGCCGTGGTTCTGGGAGGTGATGTCGATCCGCCCCGTCTCCAGATCCTTGACCGGGTGATTGGCGCCGCGGTGGCCGAAGGGCAGCTTGTAGGTCTGCAGGCCGACGGCGCGGCAGAGAAGCTGGTGGCCGAGGCAAATCCCGAAGACGGGCCGCTTGCCGATCACCCCGCGGACGGTCTCGACGACGTAGTCGAGCGCCGCCGGGTCGCCGGGACCGTTGGCTAGGAAGACGACGTCAGGATCCTCGGCGAGGACCTCTTCTGGGCTGGCGGTGCAGGGCAGCAGCGTCAGCTTGCAGTCGCGCTCGCGCAGCTGGCGGACGATGCTGAGCTTGATTCCGGTGTCGATCCCGACCACGTGGGGCCCCTCGCCGTCGAAACGGATCGCTTCCGTCGGGGTCACCGTGCGGGCGAGGTCGGCACCGTCCATCGAGGGCTCGGCGCCGATCTTTTCGCGGGCCTGGGGCTCCGGCACCGCCGATGGGAACAGCCCGCCGCGCATGGCGCCGCGGTCGCGGATGTGGCGGACCAGCGCCCGCGTGTCGATGCCGCTGATCCCGGGCACGCCGCAGTCGCCGAGCCAGTCGAGCCAGCCGCCCTCCGAGCTGGCGGCGTCCTCGCTGTTCTTGGCGTCGCGCATGACGACGCCGCGGGCGTGGATGCGGTCGGACTCCATCGCCGCCCCACTGACCCCGTAGTTGCCGATCAACGGGTAGGTGAAGACGATGATCTGGCCGGCGTAGGAGGGGTCGGTCACCGACTCCTGGTAGCCGGTCATCGCGGTGTTGAAGACGACCTCGCCGGTGACCTCCCCGGGGTGCCCGCAGGCGTCGCCGTCGAAGCGGGTCCCGTCCTCCAGCAGGAGGTAGGCGCCGCTCACTGGGCCACTTCCAGGCTGAAGCTGCGCAGGCGGAAGGCGACCTGGCCGGCGGCGACGGTGATCAGGACCCGGCCGGTCAGGCTGCGTCCCGCGCACCAGGAATTTTGCGAGCGGCTCTCGTAGCCGTCCTCGCCCACCGTCCACTCCGCGCCGAGGTCACAAAGGACGACGTTTGCCTCCGAACCGGGCGCCAGGCTCGGCCGCTCGAGCTCGAACGGGGCGGCGCCGCCGGCCATCCGCTCGACCAGCAGGCCGAGCTCGATCGTGCCCGGCAGGACCAGCTCCGTGTGGAGTGCCGCAAAGGCGGTCTCGAGGCCGGTCACCCCCATCGCCGCCTGCTCGTAGGGCACCTCCTTTTCCTCCGCCTGGTGCGGTGCGTGGTCGGTGGCGACGCACTCGATCGTGCCGTCGCGCAGGCCCTCGATCAGGGCCTGGCGGTCGGACTCGCGGCGCAGCGGCGGGTTCATCTTGAAGCGCTGCGGGTCGAGGCTGCGGACCTCCTCGTCGGTGAGGCAGAGGTGATGCGGGCTGGCCTCCGCGCTGATCTTCACCCCGGCCGCCTTGGCGAGGCGGACGACTTCGACCGACTCCGCCGCGGAGAGGTGCTGGACGTGGATGCGGGCCTGCTCGTAGGCGGCGAGGGCAGCGTCGCGGGCGACCATCGTCGACTCCGAGACCGAGGGGATGCCGGCGAGCCCGACCGCGGCCGAAACCGGGCCCTCGTGCATGACCCCGTCGCCGGAGAGCTCGGGGTCCTCCTCGTGCAGGGCGATGTTGCCTCCGCAGAGGCGCTGGTACTGCAGCGCTCGCCGCATCACCCGGGCGCTGGTGATCGGCAGCCCGTCGTCGGAGAACCCGATCGCGCCGGCTTCGCGCAGTTCGACCATCTCGGTCAGCTCGGCGCCTTTCATGTCTTTGGTGACGGTGGCGAGGAACCCGACCGGGACCGAGGCGCCGGCGCGGGCCTGCTCGCGCAGGGCGGTGATGTCGGCCGCGGTCGAAACCGGCGGCTCGGTGTTGGCCATCGCCAGGATCCCGCAGTAGCCACCGGCTGCGGCCGAGCGCGTCCCCGTCTCGACGTCCTCTTTGTGCTCGTGGCCGGGCGTGCGCAGGTGGACATGCGGGTCGAAGAAGGCGGGGAAGGCGTGCAGACCCTCGGCCTCGACCACCTCGGCGCCGTCGACCTCGGCCTCTCCTGGCGCCGCCAGGGCGGCGATCTCGCCGTCGCGGACGACGACGTCGTGGACGCCGTCGATTCCCGCCACGGGGTCGAGCACGGTGGCGCGGCGCAGGACCAGGTGCGCGTTCTCGCCGGGGCGCACGTCGAGGGTGTCGGCGAGGCTCATGCCGGCTGTCCGATCGGGGTCGGGTTGCCGGATCCGTCGCCCTCGCCGACCGGCGCCGGGCGCTCGGCGCCGGCGAGCAGCTCGTAGAGGATCGCCATCCGCACCACCAGGCCGGCCGCGACCTGCTCGGTGATCAGCGACTGCGGCGAGTCGATCGCCTCGCCGGAGAGCTCGACGCCGCGGTTGACGGGACCAGGGTGCATCAGCAGCTGCCGCGGGTTGAGGCGGCGGCTGTCGACCTGGAAGGTCGCCGCGTACTCGCGCAGCGAGGGGACGAAGCTCTCGCTCATCCGCTCCTGCTGCATCCGCAGCGCGTAGACGACCTCGGCCTCGTCGATCCGGTCGAGCGAGTAGGACACTTCGCAGCCCAGCTCCTCGATCCCGCGCGGGATCAGGGTCGGCGGCCCGCAGACGGTTACCTCCGCCCCCATCCGCTGGAAGGCGATCAGGTTGGAGCGGGCGACGCGGCTGTGGAGGACATCGCCGACGATCCAGATTCGGGTGCCCTCGAGCGACCCGAGCCGGCGCCGCAGCGTGTAGACGTCGAGCAGCGCCTGGCTGGGGTGCTCGTGCTTGCCGTCGCCGGCGTTGATCACCGCGGCGCCGGTCCAGTTGGCGATCATCTGGGCGGCGCCGGCGTGGGGATGGCGAATCACGATCGCGGCCGGGTCGTAGGAGCTGAGCGTCGCCACCGTGTCCTTCAGCGACTCGCCCTTGTCGACCGAGGAGCCGGCCGCCTTGACCGAGACGAGGTCGGCGGAGAGCCGCTTGGCGGCGAGTTCGAAGGAGCTGGAGGTGCGGGTGCTCGCCTCGTAGAAGAGGGTGACGACGGTGCGGCCGCGCAGGGTCGGGACTTTCTTGATGTCGCGACGGCCGACCTCGGCGAAGCTCTCGGCGCGGTCGAGGATCGACTCGATCTCGTCGCGGCTGATGTCCTCGATCGCGAGCAGGTGTCTCATGCCAGTGCCTCCACGGTTTGGGGCTCGGAGATCGTCACTTCGTCGACCCCGTCGATCTCCTCGAGCCTGACGTTGACCCGCTCCTCGCGGGCGGTCGGCAGGTTCTTGCCGACGTAGTCGGGGCGGATCGGAAGCTCGCGGTGGCCGCGGTCGCAGAGCACGGCGAGCTGTACTCGCCGCGGGCGGCCGTAGTCGAAGAGGGCGTCGATGCCGGCGCGGACGGTGCGGCCGGTAAAGAGGACGTCGTCGACGAGGACGACGGTGCGCTCGGAGACGTCAAAGTCGATGTGCGAGGCGTGGACGACCGGCTGCGCGGCGGGCGACTGGGCGCCGACGTCGTCGCGGTAGAAGGAGATGTCGAGGTCGCCGATCGGCAGCTCGGCCCCCGACAGCTCGCCGAGGACGGCGTGGAGGCGACGGGCGAGGATGGCGCCGCGGGTGTGGATGCCGACGACGGCAAGACCCTCGGAGCTCGGGTTCTTCTCGGCGATCTCATGGGCGATCCGCCGCAGCGTTCGCCTCAGATCGTCGTGCTCGAGCACGACCTTCTCACTCACTTTTCGCTGCCTTCCTGGCCTCACGGGACCTGGTTAAAGGACGCCCTCACCGTAGCAAGGAGGGCGGCGCCTCGGGGTAGGACCCCTCGGCTGTGCAACAGATTGGGGAGGCTTGCCGAGGGGGTCCTACCCCGACCCGTTCGGCTCGCGGGCTCCGTTCGGGACGAGCTGGGGCTCACCTCGCTCCGGGAACGGGATTTCGACGATGTCGAAGTCGCGGGGGGCGATCGTCGGCTCGAAGACCTCGCGAGCCTCCTCGAGCACCATGCCGACGTGGTAGCGGGAGGAGATGTGGACCAGGGCCAATAGCTTCACGTGCGCCTCGGCAGCGACCGCGGCAGCCTGGCCGACGGTCGAGTGCCCGGTTTCGGCGGCCCGCTGGGCCTCCTCCTCGGCGAAGCTGGAGTCATGGATCAACAACTCGGCGTCGGCTGCGGCGGCGACGGTCGCCGGGCTCGGCGCCGAGTCGCCGGTGAGGACGACCGTGCGGCCGGACCGGCTCGGGCCCATCACCTGGCGCGGCGAGACGGTGCCCGCGGCGCCCTCGACCTCCTCCCCGCGCTGCAGCGCCGCGAAGGCAGGGCCTTCGGACACGCCGGCCGCCTTGGCGGCCTCAGGATCGAAGCGCCCGGGCCGCTCCGCCTCGACCAGCGCGTAGCCGCTCGCCCGCACGCTGTGGGCCGCTTCGAAGGACTGAACCTCGTAACCGTCGTGCGGCACCGAATCCCCGGGCGCCAGTTCGACCAGCTCGAGCCCGAAGCCGAGCCGCCCGATGATCGGGCTCAACACCTTGAACAGCTCTCGCAGCCCGCTCGGCCCGTAGACCGTCAGCGGCACCTCGCGGTCGGTGAGGTCGTAGGTCTTCAGCAGCCCCGGCAGCCCGAGGATGTGGTCGGCGTGGAAATGCGTGAGGTAGATCTCGTCGACCTGGACCAGTCCCAGCGAGCGCTGCAGCTGCCGCTGCGTCCCTTCCCCGCAGTCGAACAGCAACCGATCCCCCCCACGCGCGATCAGCACGCTCGCCGTCGAGCGCCGCGCCGAGGGCACCGAGCCGCCGGTACCGAGGAATATCGCCGCAAGATCCATAGCGGGCGAGCCTAGCCGCCGCCGCGACCATCAGCCGTGTCGAGACCTGCATTGACCCCGTATGACGGGGTCAATGCAGGTCTCGACCGCTCCACTAAGCTGCGAGGCGAGCGCCCGTAGCTCAGCTGGATAGAGCGCTTCCCTCCGGAGGAAGAGGCCGCAGGTTCGAATCCTGCCGGGCGCGTCGCAGTCGGTTGCCCGCCGAGTTCGCGCTAACCGCGCATACGGCGGATCAGGGCGACTCGACGAACTAGGCGGTCTTGAAACGCGCTACCCACTCGTCGCGATCGAACCTGGCGGGCTCGGTCTCCTCGAGGAAGCGCTGGAGGACGGCGACGAAGCGACCGGGGCACTCGAGCTGCGGCACGTGACCGGCGTTCTCGAAGATCTCGAGGCGGCTGCCGGGCAGCGCCTCGTGGGCATCTTCAGCGTGGGAGACGGGGATAATCGGGTCGCGATCCCCCCAGACGATCAGCAGCGGCAGCGCCTCGGCGAGGTAGAGGAGGTCGCCGGCGGCGACGCGCTGACCGTCGGTGCCGACGACGGCGCGCAGGGTCGCCAGGAAGGCCTTGCGGCGCATCGGGTCCGACAGCGACGCGTATCCGCGCGCGACCTCGGCGACGTCAGCGCTCGGTCGCAAGCCGAGCTTGCCAAGGCCGGCGCCGAGGAGGGAGCCGGCGCGGGCGCCGATGCTGGCGGTGGCGGAGATGAAGAGGTCGGCGCCGGGCAGCGCCGCGGCCCGCAGAATCGGGCTGACGTCGGGGCCGAGGCCGCCGCTGGAGACCAGGACGAGGCGCTCGACCATCTCCGGGAACTGGTAGGTGAACTGCAGCGCCACGCCGCCGCCGAGCGAGTGCCCAACCAGGGTCGCGCGCTCGTGCCCGAGGGTCAGCATCAGGTCGCGCAAGCCGCTGGCAAGGCTGCCGAGGGAGTAATCGCCGCCGCCGGGCTCGGAGGTTCCGTGGCCGGGGAAATCGGGGGCGATCACGGTGCGGCGGAGGGCCAGCGGTTCGATCACCGAGGCCCAGTTCTCCGCCGTCCCCGCCATCCCGTGGATCAGCAGCAGCAGCTCATCGCCGGCCCCGGCGTCGACGTAGCCGACCGAACGGCCGTGGACGGTCGCGGTACGGATCTGTGCCTGGGCTGGAGCGATCGGAACCACCTTCCGTGCCATACCCCCACGTTAGCTGCACGCAACGATGTAATCGTCAACAGAGCGGATCTGTGACGGATTCCAATACTGTCGCGGTGTGACGAGCGAGGCGCCGCCACCGGACAACGGGATCCCGCGCGGGGCGCTGATCGTGGTCGCGGTCGGCCTGCTCGCCTGCCTGGCCGCGGCGGTGCTCGCGACCGGCAAGGGCTCTGGCGAATCCGCTTCCCTGGAATGGGTCGAGCACGGACCGGTCCCCGACTCCAGGGCGGTCGACGTGCCCGGCGGCAAGGGGTCGATGCAGCTGATCAAGGGCTCGATCGCCGCCAGCGGTACCAACATCAGCGGCTACTCGCTGTTCCGGGTGGCGACGACGCTGCGGATCGACGCCGGCTCGCCGGTCGGCGACGCTCAAATCATCTGCGCGACGAAGTCCGGGCCGCGAACCGAAATCGCCCGCTCCGCCGAAGGCCTGCGCGCCCTCTACCCACGCTCTTCGGAATCGGGCATCTTCAGCCAGGGGGTGCCGGATGAACTGGTGATGGACCTCAGCGCCCGCGGCGGCGAAAACGTGATCGTCGATGCCGAAGACCTCCGCATCCGCGGCTTCACGACGGAAAAGGGCGTCAAGCTCGAATGGCCCACGTACGTGGAAGGGACCGAGCGGCTCAAATACTTCATCGCCGGCGGCAAGCCAACGCGGGATCTCGATCTGCCCTTCTTCACGATCTGGAAAACCACCGCGGTTCCGGCCGCGAAGATCTCCTGCACCGTCATCACCAGCGCCGGCGAGGCGACCGCGACCACGAAAGCGGCGCTGAGCGCGATCCCGGCGCCGATCGACGAAGAAGCCGAAGATCGCGCCGAAGAGGAAGCCGAAGCCCAGGAAGAGGAAGAAGAAGCCGAAGACGAGGGCGAAGAAGGCTGAACCGTCTTCCCGCCAAGGAGGGTCTAGCGAAACTAGCCCCCTAGGGCGCGACGAGCAACTCCGGTCCTTCCTCGCTCCCTTTCCCGACCTTGTTCAGCTTCGGGTTCGCCGGCGCCCCTTCCATGCGGGACCCATCCAGCGGTCCGCACATCGCGATCGCGTCCTCGGCGCTCAGCTCTGGGTTGAGCCAGGCGGCCTCGGCCTCGGCGTTGGGAAGGATCGCCGGCATCCGGTTGTGGACCGGCGCCACCACCTCGTTGGGGGTGGTGGTGACGATCGTGGCGCTGTAGAGCCAACCGTCGTCGACACCTCGGTCCTCCCCGTCCTCCCACTCCTTACGGGTGCAGATCCCGGCGAAGGAGAAGGGCTCGCCGCCGTCGACGGTGAAGCGCCAGGGCTGGCGCGGCTGCTTTGGGTCCTCGGCCCGCATCCACTCGTAGAAGCCGTCGGCGAGGATCAGGCAGCGGTGGCGGTACTTGCCGACCAACGGCGCGTAGGCGCGGCTGGAGTCGAGGTTCTCGGCTTTGGCGTTGATCATCTTGTAGCCGACCTTGAGGTCCTTGGCCCAGCGCGGCACCAGCCCCCAACGCATCAGCCGCGCCTCGCGCTCGCCGGCCGCCGCCTCCTCGGGGTCGGGCGAGGAGCGGACGACGAGGATCTCCTGACTCGGCGCGACGTTGAAGCGGCCCATCCCAGGCGGGGATTTAGCGGTCTTTGCCTTCCCGTCTTGGGCCTGCTCTTTGGTCGCCGACGGGCCGTCGCCATCGCCGCCACGCTGCAGTGCTTTCTCGAGCTCGACCTGAAAGCGGTCGGCGATCTTCTTCGTGTCTTTGGTCGTAACCGTGAAGCGCCCGCACATGGCTTCAGCCTAAATGATCGATTCGGGCCTCAACTCGGGATGATCGCGATACCAATCGAGCGTGCGGATCAGGCCGTCGCGCAACCCCACCGCCGGAACCCACCCCGTCAGCTCCCGCAGCTTCGTCGAGTCGACGTACTGGCGGTCGATCTCGCCAGCGGGATTGCCGAGGCCGAGGTACTCGGGCTCGAGGCCCGACCCGGATACCTCGGCGATCGTCTCCAGCACTTCGGCCACCGAGTGCGGCTGCTCCCCTCCGGCGTTGAACGCCTCGCCGGCGCCCGGGCCCCCTGCCCCGACCGCATGCTCCACGGCGAAGTAGGCGGCAACGGCGTCGGCCACGTAGAGGAAGTCGCGCACGGGGCTGCCGTCGGAGCGGATCTGCGGCCGCCGGCCGTCCAACACCGCGGCGATCGCTTCCGGGATCAGCCGCGAAAAGTTGGCGTCGCCGCCGCCGTAGATGTTGGCGAAGCGCGTTACCCCGACCGGCAGCCCATAGGCGGGGAAGTAGCTGAGCGCGATCGCGTCGGCGGCTGCCTTGCTCGCCTCGTAGGGGGAGGCCGGGCGCAGCTGCATGTCCTCGCGGTAGGGCAACTGCTCGCTGGGGCCGTAAGCCTTGTCGGAGGAGGCGACCACCACCGCCGGCACCTCGGCCTCGCGACACGCCTCCAGCAGCGTCCAGGTGCCACGCACGTTGGTTTCGAAGGTCGCGGTGGGGTTGGCCATCGCCGGGCCGACCAAGGTCTGCGCACCGAGGTGGAAGACGACGTCGAACTCGCTCGTCGCCACCGTCGCACCGACGCGCTCGGCATCCCGCAGATCGGCCTCGACCAGTTCGACCTCTTCGCGGATCCCCTGCAGCGCCAGGCCCGAGTGCGGGCGCGGGGCCAACTCCAGAACCGTGACCGCGTCGCCGCGCTCGAGCAGCGCCCGCGCCAGGTGAGAGGCGACGAAGCCGTTGCCGCCGGTCAGCAGCGCCCGCTTCACCCGCGCTCCATGGCGGCGTCCCAGATCCGCCAGGGGGCCGCGCCGGCCACCCAGAGGTCGTTGAGCACGACCGCGTCCTTGTAGGTGTCCATGCAGTCCCAGAAACCTTGGTGGCGGAAGGCGCCGAGCTCGCCCTCGCCGGCCAGTCGCTGCAGCGGCTCGCGCTCGAGCACGCTATCTCGATCGAGATAGCCGAGGGCCCCGGGCTCGAGGCAGAAGAAGCCGCCGTTGATCCAGTGCTCGCTGCGCGGCTTCTCGACGAAGCCAGCGACCCGATCTCCGGCGAGCTCGGCGACGCCCCACTGCAGATCGGGCTGCACCACGGTCATCGTCACCAGACGGTCCTGGGCAGCGTGGAACTCGAGTAGAGCGTCGAGGTCGACGTCGGCGACCCCGTCGGCGTAGGTGACGCAGAACCGGTCCCCGCCCACCCGTTCCCCGAGGCGGGCAATCCGGCCCCCGGTGGGGGTATCGAGACCGGTGTCCACGCACTCGACCTCCACCCCATCGGGCCAGTTCTCGCCGGCCGCGAACTCCTCGATCGCCTCGCCGAGGTAGCCGGTGGCGAGCAGAAAGCGCTTGAACCCCTGCGCCGCGTAGATCTGAACCACGTGCCAGAGAATCGGCCGCCCACCGATCTCGACCAGCGCCTTAGGCACCGACTCCGTCCGCTCCCGCAGCCGCGTCCCACGCCCGCCACAGAGGATGACGACCGGCGGTTTCAGCAACCGCCAGCTACTGCCGGGAGGATCGTGACCTCGTCGCCGTCGTTGATCGCGGTGTCGAGACCCTGCTGGAAGCGGATGTCCTCGCCGGAGACGTAGACGTTGACGAAGCGGCGCAGGTCGCCGTCCTGGGTGATCCGCTCGCGCAGTTCGGTGTGGGCGTCGAAGACGGCGTCGAGCACCTCGCCGACGGTACCGCCGCTCACCTCAACCTCCGATTCACCGCCGGTGGCGGCACGCAGTTGGGTCGGGATCTTCACCGTGATGGCCACTAGACAGCTACCTCCTGGCGGAACTCGGCCTCGAAACTGTCGAGGCTGGGGTCGATCTCGTGCATCTGAAACGTATCGCGGGTGGCGTCGAGGGTCTTCAACCCCTCGCCGGTGAGATAGATGACCACGCGCTCCCCCGCGGCCAGCTCACCGCGTTCGGCGAGCTTCTTGAGGACGCCCACCGTGACGCCGCCGGCGGTCTCGGTGAAGATGCCGGTCGTTTCGGCCAGCAACTTGATCCCTTCGCGGATCTCCTGATCGGTGACCGCGTCGATGCCGCCGCCGCTGCGCCGCGCCTGCTCGACCGCGTAGGGGCCGTCGGCGGGGTCGCCGATCGCGAGACTTTTCGCGATCGTCTCCGGCTTCTGCGGCTTGCAGACGTCCCAGCCTTCGGCGAAGGCGGTCGCGACCGGACTGCAGCCCTCGGCCTGAGCACCGTTGAAGACCGGCTGGGCACCGGTGACGAGGCCGAGATCGAGCCACTCCTGGAAACCGCGGCCAAGTTTGGTGAACAGCGAGCCCGAAGCGATCGGGCAGACGACCCGGTCGGGCAGCTCCCAGCCGAGCTGCTCGGCAGTCTCGTAGGCGAGCGTCTTCGAGCCCTCCGCGTAGTAGGGGCGCAGGTTGACGTTGACGAAGGCCCATGGGCGCGTCTCCGCCAGCTGCGTGCAGAGCCGGTTGACGTCGTCGTAGTTGCCGCGGACGCCGACCAGGTTGGTCCCGTAGACGCCGGTTGCGAGCAGCTTCTGCTCCTCGAGGTTGGCCGGGACGAACACATAGGAGGCCAGTCCCGCCGCAGCCGCGTGGGCGGCGACCGCGTTGGCGAGGTTGCCGGTCGAGGCGCAGGCGACAGTGTCGAAGCCGAGCTCCTGCGCTTTCGCGACCGCAACCGCGACGACCCGGTCCTTGAACGAGTGGGTCGGGTTGGCGGCGTCGTTCTTGATCCACAGCTCCGCCTCGACGCCGAGCCGCTCGGCCAGCCGATCGGCGCGCAGCAGCGGCGTCAGGCCCGGCTCCAGCGGATCGCCGGGCCGACCCTCGAAGGGAAGGAAATCGCTGTAGCGCCAGATCCCCTGGGAGCCGGCCTGGATCTGCCGTTTCACCTCCTGCGGGTCCAACCCCGAGAAGTCGTACTCGACCTCCAGCGGGCCGAAGCAGTTTTCACAGAAGTAGCTGGCGCCGAGCTCGTAGTTCGAGCCGCACTCCTTGCACTTCAAATTCTCGATTGACATCCGATCCTCTTTTCCATCAAAAAAACCTCCGCCGTTTGTGGGGCAGAGGTCCGGATCGGACATCCCCCACATCTTCCAGACCTCGACTTCACGGTCTGCTGGAGTTGGCACCTCCCATCGAACCGATGGTTCGATGATGGTTGCCGGGGCTTCACTGGGCCAGTCCCTCCACCCCTCTAGATGTGGCGCTTATGTTGGGAGAAGACTACCAGGCGTCCCACGGACGTTTGCAGGCAGCCTGGCCGGCTAACCTAGGCGAACGATGACCGTGCTCCACGACGAGACGACGAGCCAGCCAGATGCCGAACCTTCCGAAACCAAGGCTGCGGCGGCCTGGCCGGCGCAGCGAGCTCGTCGGCTCCGCTTCCCCGCCTGAGCCCCAGACCCCGCGGGTCGAGCAAATCGACGCCGCCGGCCTGCGCTGGGTCAACATCGAGCGCCCGGGCGCTCTCGAGCGCGCATGGCTGGAGGAGCATTTCGACTTCCACGCCCTCGACCTCGAGGACGTACTCTCGCGCAACCAGCGGCCGAAGATCGACGTCTACGACGACTACCTGTTCATCGTCCTCCACCTGCCCGTCTTCGACCGTGCCGCCAAGCGCCTTGGCGCCGGCGAGCTCGACCTCTTCGTCGGCCCCGACTACATGGTCACGATCCCCAACCAGGCGCTGCAGCCGGTCGAGTACCTGTTCGAGCGCTGTCGCAGCAAAGAGGAGCTGCGCGAGCAGCTGTTCTCACGCGGCTCGGGCTACCTGCTCTACCGCCTCGTCGACGACAGCTTCGACTACTGCTTCCCGATGCTGCGCAAGATCGGCAACAAGCTCGACGCGCTCGAGGACGACATCTTCGACGGCCGCTCCGACGAGGTCGTTCGCGACATCTCCAACGTCAAGCAGGAGATCATCAACTTCCGCAAGGTGATTCGGCCCCAGCGGCCGGTCCTGCGCGACCTCGAGAAAGTGAAGCAGCGCTACCTGGCGACCGATCTCGACCTGGAGATCTACTTCGACGACATCGTCGACGCCCACGAGCGGATCTGGGACATGCTCGAGAACTACAAGGAGGTCGCCGAGGCGCTGGCCGAGACCAACGAGTCGGTGATCTCCCACCGGGTCAACGACATCCTCCGCGTGCTCACCTCGATCAGCGTCATCGTCCTGCCGCTGACCTTGATCGCCAGCATCTGGGGGATGAACTCGCACGTCCCCGGCGAGGGCGGCACGACCGCCTTCTGGGTGGTGCTGGGCGCGATGCTCGTGATCCTGCTCGGCATGGTCGGCTACTTCCGCAAACGCGGCTGGCTCTAGAACCCACGTAAACAGCTCTGCCTGCGTGCCTGAATAGGATGGCGAGCAGTGGCCAATTTTCGGATCTGGGCGCCCTGGCGCCTCGCCTACGTGAAGGACGCAGCCAAGGACAACGAGGAGCAGTGCATCTTCTGCGCCAAGCCGGCCGCGGGGGATGACAAGGCGAACCTGATCGTCCACCGCGGCAAGAGCTGCTTCGTGATCCTCAACCTCTTCCCGTACACCAACGGCCATCTGATGGTCGCCCCTTTCGATCACATCGGGCGCCTCCAGGAGCTGCCGCCGGAGACGCTGACGGAGATGATGGGCCTGGCCCAGAAAGCGATGGACCGACTCGAGCGCGTCTACGACCCGCATGGCTACAACGTCGGCTTCAACCAGGGCCGCGTCGCCGGCGCCGGAGTCGAGCACCACATCCACATGCACGTGGTGCCGCGTTGGGCGGGCGACAACAACTTCATGCCGGTAATCGCCGACACCAAAGTGATGCCGCAGTCGATCGAGCAGAGCTACGAAGCTCTGGAAGGAGCGTTTTGAGCGAGCAAGCACCGCTGGCGCCGCCGGGGATTTTCAAGGCCTACGACATCCGTGGCCTGTACGGCACGGAGATGGACGAAAGCACCGCGCACGCGATCGGCCGCGCCTTCGCCCGCGTGCTCGGGCGCCTGCGCGACAAGCCCGTCGCCGAGCTGCGGATCGGGCTCGGGCGTGACATGCGGCTGACCGCGCCGGCGATGGCGGCGGAGCTGCGCGACGGCCTCATCTTCGAGGGCGCGACCGTGCTCGACGCCGGCATGGTCGCGACCGAGATGCTCTACCACTTGGTCGGATCGCGCCAGCTCGACGGTGGCGCGATGGTCACCGCCTCCCACAACCCCAAGGCGTACACCGGCGTCAAGCTGGTCCGCGAGGGAGCGCTGCCGCTCTCCGGCGACGCCGGCATCGGCGAAGTCCAGGCCGAGATCGAGGGCGGCCTCGGCCCCGCGCCCGGCGGCGGCTCGCTCGAGGAGGTCGACGTCTGGGACGAGTTCCGCAGCCACGCCATGTCCTTCATCGACGCATCTTCCGTCACCCCGATGAAGGTCGTGGTCGACGGCGGCAACGGGATGGGCGGGCCGATGGTGGGCCCGATCCTCGAGAAGCTGCCGCTCGAGCTCGAGGAGATGTACTTCACGCCGGACGGCGAGTTCCCCGACCACGAGCCGAACCCGCTGCTGCCCGAGAACCGGCGGATGATCATGGACCGGGTTCGGGCCAGCGGCGGCGACCTCGGGATCGCCTGGGACGGCGATGCCGACCGCTGCTTCTTCATCGACGCCAGCGGCGAGTTCTGCGACGGCGACTTCATCTGCGCTCTGCTGGCCCGGGCGGCGCTGCGCAAGAACCCCGGCGCGACGATCCTCTACGACCCTCGCTCGAGCCGTGCCGTGCCGGACCTGGTCGCCGCCGAGGGCGGCCGCTCTGACCTCTCCCGCGTCGGCCACGCCTTCTTCAAGGCGCGGATGCGCGAGGAGCAGGCGGTGTTCGGCGGCGAGGTCTCCGGCCACTACTACTTCCGCGACTTCTGGAACGCCGACTCGGGCACGATCCCGGCGCTGCTGATGCTGGAGCTGCTCTCGCTCGAGGGCCGCAGCCTCGGCGAGCTGATGGCCGAGTTCCGCTCGCGCTACTTCATCTCCGGCGAGATCAACTCCGAGGTCGCCGACCCGCAGGGGAAGATGGATGAGATCAAGTCCCGCTACGGCGACGGCGAGCAGGGCTTCCTCGACGGGATCTCGGTCGACTACCCCGACTGGCACTTCAACGTGAGGCCCTCCAACACCGAGCCGCTGCTGCGGCTGAACCTCGAGTCGCTGGTCTCCAAGGAGCAAATGGAAGCCAAGCGCGACGAGGTGCTGGAGTTGATCCGAGGGTGACGATGTCGCCGGAGGAGGCGCTGGAGCAGGCAGCGCTGGCGGGCGTCCACTGCCTGCCGGTGCCGACTCCGTTCGCGGTCGGGCGAATCAACTGCTACCTGATCGAGGATGACCCGCTGACCCTGATCGACACCGGTCCCAACTCGGGCAGGTCGCTCGACGAGCTGACCCGCCTGCTGCGCGAGCGGGGGCACTCGATCGACGACCTCGAGCTGATCGTGATCACCCACCAGCACATCGACCACATCGGGCTGGTCGAGATCCTGGTCGAGCATTCGGGCGCCGAGGTGGCGGCGATCGGCGTCGCCGCCGACCGCCTCGCCGCCTTCGACGAGGACGCCGAGCTCGAGGACCAGTTCGCGGTCGAGGTGATGCTTCGCAACGGGATCCCCGAGGACGTCACCGTGGCCCTGCAGGGCGTCTCACGCAGCTTCCGCGACTGGGGCTCGCACGCGGTGGTGACCAAGCCGCTGGCCGACGGCGAGGAGATCGTCCTCCGCGACCGCCGCCTGCAAACGCTGCACCGCCCCGGCCACAGCCCCTCCGACACGCTCTTCTGGGACGCCGAGCGCCAGATGCTCTTCGCCGGCGACCACCTGATCTCGAACATCTCCTCGAACCCGCTGATCAGCCGGCCGCTGGACGGCTCGAAGACCCGCACCCAGTCGCTGGTCACCTACATCGATTCGATGAAGAAGACGCAGGCGATGCCAGCCGAGATCGTCTTCGCCGGGCACGGCGAGCCGATTACCGACCACGCCGCCCTGATCGACAGCCGCCTCGCCTCGCACGAGCGCCGCAAGGAGAAGATCTACGGGCTGATCGCGGAGCAGCCCCGCAGCGGCTACGAGCTGGCGCAAGCGATCTGGGGAAACGTCGCCGTCACCCAGGCCTTCCTCACCCTCTCCGAGGTGATCGGCCATACCGACATCCTCGTCAACGAAGGTCGCGTACGCGAGGTCGACGACGGCGCCGTCATTCGCTACGAGACGACCTGACCCCGGGGCTTCACACCTGGAATCCTGCGCGAATGGGTCAAGAAAGCCCGCGCTCGATCTTCATTCGCTTCCTCAAGTTCGGCGCCCTCGCTTGGGGCGGCCCGGCGGCGCAGATCGCGATGATCAAGCGCGAGTGCGTCGACGAGGAAGGCTGGGTCTCCGAGGAGACCTTCAAGAAGACGCTTGCCGTCTACCAGGTCCTCCCCGGCCCCGAGGCACACGAGCTCTGCGTGTATTTCGGCCGCGCGCGCGGCGGCAAGTTGGGCGGGTTCCTCGCCGGGCTCGGGTTCATGCTGCCCGGCTTCCTGCTGATGCTGGGACTCTCCGTGCTCTACGTCGAGGCGGACCTGGCTGGACATCTCGACGCGCTCTTCTACGGGCTCAGTGCCGCGGTCGGGGCGATCGTCCTGCGCGCCGTGGTGCGACTGAGCGGCACCTTCGTCACCGACGCCTGGTTGGCGGCGATAGCGGTCGCCGCCTTCGCCCTCACCACCTTCGCCTCGGCGAGTTTCGTCCTCGTCCTGCTCGGGGCGGGGATCGCCTACGAGCTGCGCAACAACGCCGGCCGCTGGATCGGGCGCACGAGCTCCTTCGCGCCCGTGGGCTTGGCGATCGTCGCCGCCGCGGTGACGGTGTCGCTGACGGCCGAGATCTTCTTCGAAGGCCTGCGGGCGGGTCTGCTGACCTTCGGCGGCGCCTTCACCGTGATCCCCTTTCTTCAGCAGGGCGCGGTCGAAAACCACCACTGGCTGACCGAAAGCCAGTTCGTCGACGGCCTCGCGCTGGGTGGGATCCTCCCCGCCCCGCTGATCATCTTCTCGACCTTCGTCGGCTATCTCGCTGGTGGCCTCGCCGGCGCCCTGGCGATGACCTTCGGCATCTTTCTGCCGGCCTTCATATTCCCGATCTTCTTCCACCGCTTTTTCGTCGCCGTCTCCGAGAACCCCCGTATCCGCCCCTTCCTGCTCGGCGTCGCCGCCGGCGTGATCGGGCTGATCGCCGCGGTCACCGTCGACATCGTCGATGCCAGCGTCGTCGACGTCCCCACCGCGCTGCTGGCGATTGCGGCCTTCCTGGCGCTGACTTGCTGGCACGGCAAGCTGACCGTCCTCTACGTGGTTCTGGGCTGCGGCCTGATCGGGGCGGCGCTGCAGCTGACGGTCGTCTAGCCGGAGCTGCGTCCAGACCCCTAGGGTTTGGTGCTGGTCCGGCGCACCACGGCGTCGCTGGCGGCCCGCTTCAGGACGGCGAGCAGCTTCGGTCGCTTCGGCGCGTCCTCTTCCCCGACCTCGCGCAGCTCGCCGGTCTCCAGATCGACGTATTGGGGACGGTCGCCACTCCTTTTCCGCACCATGGCAGCAGGGTAGACCTCGGGGCAGAAAAAAGGGGCGAGCCCCAGTCAGACCCGCCCCATCCCTGGGTCCCGCGAGCGGATTTCACTCGCGGAGCATTGCCAAGGGGTTCTTATCTATTCCCACCTCGGGGGTCCCCGAAACCACCGCAGCGACCGGGGGGCTCCTAGTCCTTCCTAGGAGGGATCGAGGACGTCGGCCTTCGCGCTCTCGAACTGCTCCTCGCTCAGCATTCCCTTTTCCTTCAGAGCCGAAAGCCGCTCGATCTGGTCGACCTTGCTCTCCCCGCTGGGAACCGGCGGCGCAGGGGCTGCTCGTCGGGGAACCGACTCCCGCATGCGCTCCGCGAGCCCGCCGGCAACGGCGGCGTTCGGGAACTCCGCCGCGGTCTGGCGCCGCAGCGCCTCGGTGCCGACGACCATCAGCAGCGCCAGCAGGATCAGACCGATCGGTTTCTGGAAAGCCGCCACCGGCGCCCAGAGGATCAACGCGAGGTAGACGAGGGCGACCACCGCGTAAGCGGAGCTCGGGCGCTCACGCAGGTACGGAGCCGCCTCGCGGCGCAGGTTCGTCGCGAGCCGGGTTGGACCGGCAAGCCAGGCCGCGATGACGACGAGGATGCCGAAGCTGATCGCCGAGACCGCCACCGTCCTGAGCAGCCCGGTGCCGATGCTCCAGACGGCGTCGACGGCGGGCCTGACCGAGTCGCCGCTCGCCAGAGCGTCGGTGACCATGTTGCCGGCGAATTGCCTGAGGACCAGGGCGAGGACGCCGGCGACGAGGAAGCCGAAGCCGACCGAGCGCAGCGCCTCGCGGCGGCGCGGGCCGGCTAGGTAAATGGCAAGCCCGTAAAGCACCAGCGCCAGCAACGTGAGGACGATCGGCAGGCGCCTGATCAGGCTGGTGACGTCCTGCGCCAGGGAAAGCTCGTCGGACTTGAGGATCGTCAGCTGACCGGCATCAGGCGGGACTTTCGAGGCGATGCCGCCCCCGAGCTGACCGCCGATCTGCGACAGGAGCGCGCTGAGGTCGAGCGTTACTTCGCCGCCGCCGGTCGAGACCGCAGTCCCTTCGTCGTTCAAGATTTTCAGCAGCGATTCGTGGGCGGTCCGGTTGGCCTCGCTCCAGAGGGCTTCGAACTGCGGGGTGTCCAGCGCCCTCTGGGCAACCTGAGGGGCGAGCTGGTGCAGAGCCCCGGCGGCGGGACCAGCGAGCGGTGCGAGCCGCGGCGGCAACGTCTGTTCCAGTTCGGCCTGCACGTCGACGTCGGTGAAGAGCTGGTCGGCGAGGTAGTCGGAGAGCCGAGCCTGGACCGCCTCGTCTTGGAGCAGGCTGGTGCTGGTGTCGACCCAGTTGTCCGTGTTGAGGGCCTGGCGGTTGACCCAGATCGAGAAGATGGCGACGAACGCGATCAGCGTCGCCAGGACCAGCAGCGCAGCGACGATACGAGGGTGTCCTGAGCTTCGCTTCTGGGTCGCGTTATCGGCTTCGATGGTCCTCTGACCCTAGCCGCAACCCGACCCATGCGTGCGAAGAACCTGCCGCCGATTGGGGGTTCTCTTCGTGCAGGGAAAGGGCATCCCCCGCTCGGCGTCGAATCAGACGAGCGCTGAATCTTCGCTTCGGTCGCCCAGGGAAGGGCGCCGACTAAGAAAGGGAATGAATATGAGAGGTGCTGGCCGAGCTGCATTCGTTGCCATCCTGCTCTTGATCGCGGGCTCGCTCAACGTCATCTACGGCATCGCTGCGATCGGCGATGCCAATTTCTTCGTCGACAACACGCGGTACGTGTTCTCGAGCCTCCATACCTGGGGCTGGATCACGGTCATCCTCGGCGTGGTCCAGCTCTGCGGTGGTTTCTCGCTGCTCGCCGGGCACGTCTTCGGGCGGGTGATCGGGTTGGTCGCCGCGTCGTTGGGCGCAGTCGGCGCTCTCCTCGCGGTCGGCGGCGCCTTCCCGTTCTGGTCACTGGGCATCTTCGCGCTCTGCGTGATCTGCATCCACGGACTCCTCGTCTACGGCGAGGACGAGGTAACCACCCGCGCCTGAGTCGTCCCCTGGGAGCCCGGCAACGCGGCCGGGCTCCCTTTCTGCTGCGCGGCGGGTCAATGGCGCCGCCGCCCACGCTCAGACCGGCGAGGTGTGCAGGGCCGCCTGCATGTCGAAGGAGCCGGTGCTGCCGAGGATCTGCTCGGCTCTTATCGCCACCTGGGCTCCGGCGGGGATCGTGACACTGGTCCCCCCGGTCGTGCAGAGCACGCCGCCGAATGGGATCACGCAGGTGAGGACATTGGTGCCGTTGACGTTGAGCGACACGAGCTCCTGACAGGCACCGGCGACGAGACAGCCAACGAGCCCAATCGGCGCCGTGGTCCGAACGCTGAAACCGTCGACTTTGACCGCGGTGGTGAACGGCGAGAGCATCGTGACGTCGCCGATCGTTGGGTCCGCCGCGCTGGTGCCGCTGGGCGAGCCGAACGCCGTCCCCGTCTGCGAAACGCCGTTCACCCGCGCCAGCAAGATCGCCGAGGCGTCCGATCCTTTGGCCCCGGTCTCGCCTTTCGGCCCCACCGGCCCGGTTGCGCCGGTCGCGCCTTTCGGCCCCGTCTGTCCCTTGAGTGCACTCTGGGCGGCTTTGGCGATCTTCGCCTGGGTGACGGCGCCGTTCTTCAGCTGTTTGGTCCCGACGCTGTTTTTCCCGAGCTCGTTCGCGGCGTAGGCGCTGCCGCCCAGGACGACAAAAGCCAGGACCGTGACCATGACGTTGGAGTAGGTCAGCTTGCTGCGCAATTTTTTCATCAAATCCCCTGTTGGACGATTGGCGGAAATGGGTGGAACGGGGGGTACCTTCTCACGGGGCGCGGCGCTGCGCCGCGCACGGGTAATACGCTGCCCCGCGAGCCGCCGCGCTCAGCCTCCGAGTGAACCCCAAACTCCCTCATCGCCGCCACCGCAAGCCCGCCAAGAAGCGGATGCTGATCATCGTCAACCCCTACGCGACGACGGTCTCCGACCGGCTGCGGAATCTGGTCGTCTACGCGCTGCAGGGCCGCTTCGACGTCGAGGCCGTGGCAACCGAGGCGCAGAACCACGCGACCGAGATCGGCCGCCAGGCGATCGACGGGGGCTACGACGTCGTCGTCGCCTTCGGCGGCGACGGCACGCTCAACGAGGTCGCCAACGGGCTGGCCGGGACCGACCTGCCGGTGACGATGCTGCCCGGCGGCTCGACCAACGTCGTCTGCCGCACCCTGGGGATCCCCAACGACGTCGTCGACGCGACCGAGCACCTGCTCTCGCTGGCCGACGACTGGGCGCCGCGCAAGATCGACCTCGGCAAGGTCGACCAGCGCCGCTTCGTCTTTGCCTGTGGGGTCGGGATCGACGCGACGGTGGTGCGGCGGGTCGACGAAAACCCGAAGCTGAAGGCCAAGGCCGGCCCTTACTACTACAGCTGGGCGGGCATCTCCGGCTTCTACCGCCGGTACCTGATGAAGGCGGTGCGGATGCGGATCGAGGTGGCCGGCGCCGAGACGATCGAGGGGGTCACCGCGATCGCCCAGAATTCCGACCCGCTCACCTACTTCGCCAGCCGCCCGATCCGGGTCTGCGAGGGGATCGCGATCGACGACGGCACCCTCTCGCTGGCGGTCCTGAAGCGGGCTGCCCAGCGCGACATGCCGACCCTGATCCCGCGCCTGTTCAGTGAGACCCGCACCGCCGCCGGCCACAAGCAGATCGCCCACTTCGACGACGTCGTCGCCGCCAAGGTCAGCTCGCTCTCCGTCGACAAGGACGACAACCCACGGCCGTTCCCGGTTCAGGTCGACGGCGACTACATCGGCGACCGCACCCAGATCGAGTTCGGGGTCGAACCCGGGGCACTGACGATCGTCGCCTAACCAGCGGCGTGAGAGTCAAGCCTGGGTAGGACGCAGGGAGCGACGTGTGCTCTGCACACGAGCGACCGAGGACACCCCCAGGCGCCGACTATCACGCCGCTGGCGTGACGCGGTACGCGTCGAAGACCGACTCGATGTTGCGCAGGCGGGTGATGCAGGACTTCAGTTGCTCGGTGTCGCCGACCTCGACGACGAAGCGGTTTTTCACCATCGGCGGGTTGGTCGTGCAGGTGGCGCCGATGATGTTGATCCCGGCCTCCGAGAAGGTCCGCGAGAGGTCCTCGAGCAGACGCGTGCGGTCGTAGGCGTCGATCTGCAGCTCGACCCGGTAGGAAGCCTCGTTTTCGCCCGCCCAGCCGACCTCGACGAAGCGCTCCGGCGCCCGTTTCAGGGCCTTGACGTTCTTGCAGTCGGTGCGGTGGATCGTGATCCCCCGCCCCAATGAGACGTAGCCGGCGATCTCGTCGCCGGGAACCGGCCGGCAGCACTTGGCCAGGCGCACGGCGACGTTCTCGACGCCCTTGACGGAGATGCCGTAGTTGGAGGCGTCCTTGGTGCGGCGGGCACGATCGTCCTCGCGGCCGCCCCGTGGCGCCTCGTTGGGGCTTTCCTCGACCGCCTCGCCCTCCTTCAGCCGCTGCATCAGCTTGTTGGCGGCGGTCTTGGTCGAGATCTTTCCCTGACCGAGGGCGATGTAGAAGTCGGTGCCTTTTTTGTAGCCCATCTCGCGGAAGACGTCGGCAAGCAGGGCCGAGCCGGCCACCTTCTGCATCGGGATGCCGCGCGTGCGCAGCGCTTCGTCGAGGCTCTCGCGCCCCTTGCGCTCGGCGTCCTCGCGGCTTTCCTCTTTGAAGAAGGCGCGAATCTTGTTGCGGGCGCGGCTGGTCCGCACCAGTTTCAGCCAATCGCGCGAGGGGCCGCGGTTCTGCTTCGCCGTCAGCACCTCGACGATGTCGCCCGACTTCAGCTGGTAGTGCAGCGGCACGATGCTGCCGTTGACCTTGGCGCCGACGGTGCGGTGACCGACGTCGGTGTGGATCGCGTAGGCGAAATCGAGCGGGGTCGATCCGGCGGAGAGGTTCTTCACTTCCCCCTTCGGCGTGAAGACGAAGACCTCGTCCTCGAAGAGGTCGACCTTCAGCGACTCGAGGAACTCGCCCGGGTCCTGTTCGCCCTCGGCCTCGACCAGCTGCCGCAACCAGGTCATCTTCTCCCGTTTGGGGTCGCTGGTGGCGCCCTCTTTGTAGGCGACATGGGCGGCGATGCCGTACTCGGCGAGCTTGTGCATCTCCTCGGTGCGGATCTGGATCTCCAGGGGTTTGCCCTCGGGGCCGATCACCGTCGTGTGCAGCGCCTGGTACATGTTCGCCTTCGGCATCGCCACGAAGTCCTTGAAGCGTCCCGGCAGCGGCTTCCAGAGCGAGTGGATGACGCCGATTGCGCCGTAGCAGTCCTTGACCGAGCCGACGATCACCCGCATCGCCGTGAGGTCGAAGATCTCGTTGAACTCACGGCCCTTCTTGGCCATCTTCGTGTAGATCGAGTAGAAGTGCTTGGCCCGTCCGGAGATCTCGGCCTCGATCCCGACCTGCTCCAGCTCCTCGCCGAGGAACTCGCCCGCGGCGGAGACGTAGCTCTCGCGCTCGTCGCGCTGCTGGGCGACCAGCTGCTTGATCTCCGCGTACTTGCGCGGGTGCAGAGTGGCGAAGGAGAGGTCCTCCAGCTCCCACTTGATCGCGTGGATACCGAGACGGTGAGCGAGCGGCGCGTAGATCTCCAGCGTCTCGTGCGACTTCGAAGTCTGCTTCTGCTTCGGCAGGGCACCAAGCGTGCGCATGTTGTGCAGACGGTCGGCCAGCTTGATCAGGATCACCCTGACGTCGGTGGCCATCGCCACCATCATTTTCCGGTAGTTCTCGGCCTGTCGCTCGTCGCGACTCTCAAAGGTCATCCCGGTCAACTTGGTGACCCCGTCGACGAGCGCGGCGATCTCCTCGCCGAACTCGGTGCGGATCTCCTCGAGGCTGGCGCTGGTGTCCTCGACGGTGTCGTGGAGAAGCGCCGCGCAGAGGGTTTCGGTATCCAGCCGCAGCCCGGCGCAGACCTGGGCGACCCCGACCGGGTGGGTGATGAACTCGTCGCCCGAGTAGCGGACCTGATCGGCGTGGCGCTCGCAAGCGAAGTCGAAGGCGCGCTCGATCTTGGCGCGATCGACCGTCGCCACCGCCACGGCGGTGGCGCCGTTTCCGTCGTCGGGGCTCGGCACGGAGTCGAACTCCTCGATCACGGAAAAGAGATCGGCGAGGAGCTCTGAGTGCTCTACGGCAGTTTGGGTCTTTCGAGGAATCGCCTTGCCTCCGAGAATTCGTCGCTGTAGGCGCGGAACGCGGTGGAGCGCTCCAAATCGGTTCCCTCTGAGGATACGACCCCCACGGTGCCGTCGCCGGCGGCCGGCTCGCCACGCACCAGATCGAGCTCCAGCAAGACCCGCAAGCAGCGGGCGGCGGTCTCGGCGCAGAGCGGATAAGCGCCCTCGCCGGCAAGCGCGGTGCGGAGCTCGGAACCGCCGACCTCGCCGGCGTCGCGCAGCGCCCGGAAGACGGCCGCGACGGTCTGACGCGACGGCGCCCGGACAGCGAGCGCGTCGAGCGCGAAGTCCTGCTTGAAGCCGGCGTAGAGCTGGTGCAGATACCCCGGTCCGGTGATCGCTTCACCGGCGGCCGCGCTCGGAGCGTCGACCAGGACAACGTGCTCGAAGGCGGCCGCAAGATCCGGGACCAGCGCCAGCGCGGCGTAGTCGCTCAGCGCCAAGCCGCCGCCGGCGCGGGCGCCGAGGCCGGCGATGCTCTCGGCGCCGCAGCGGTGGCAGGCGATCAACGCGGCGCCGCCGTTGAAGCGGGCGAGCCCGGTGGCGCCGCTGGCCAGCGCCGCTCGCCGCGAGGCGTCGGCGCAGACGGCGAGCACTCCCGCCCCACTCGAGACCAACTCGGCGATCGAGGCACTGACCGAACCGCCGCCACGGACTACCTCCCGCGACTGTCGAGTTTGTTCGACCCCTCCGAACAAACTCGACACGTCCCGCGTCAGCTCCGCCTCGAAGCGCTGCCACCACTCCGCTTCCTCGCACTCGCAAGAGTGCGCTGCGACCGCCGCGGTGGCCTCCCCTTCCAACGGGTAGAGCTCGCGCAGCACCACCCGCGGCTCGACCGAGCCGTTCCAGTGGTTGACCTCGAGCCGCACCGCGGCGTCGACCGACTCGTCGTCCTCGACTCCGAGCGAGGAGCGTCCAAAGGCGACGCCGAGGGCGCGGTGGGAGCCGCTGTGGAGGCTGAACCGCGAGTGCTTACCCTCCTGCCCCATCGTCCGCACGTCGCTGACCCGGGCCGAGGGGACCATCAGCCGCACGCCCGGATTGCCCATCCCGAACGGGGCGAGCTTGCCCAGTTCCTCGGCCAGGTCGAGGCCGAGGCCGACGCCGCCGACCATCGCGTCGATCCGCTCGGTCCGCCGCAGGTCCTCCGGGCGCAGCCGTTCGCGGGCGTGAGCGGCGAAGGCCGCGCGGAACGCATCCACGTTCTCCGCCCGCAGCGATAGTCCGGCGGCCGCCCGGTGCCCGCCAAAGCTCTCCAGGTGCTCTGAGCACGCCTCCAGCGCCGCCAGCAGATCGAAGCCGGGGATGCTGCGCCCGCTCCCCCGCCCCATCCCCTCATCGTCGAGCGAGACGACGACGACTGGGCGGTGATGGCGCTCGACCAGGCGCGAGGCGACGATCCCGACCACGCCTGGATGCCAGCCCTCGCCGGCAAGCACGTAGCCGGGGGCCTCGCGAAGTTGCTCGGACAGCGCCCGGACTGCGGCCTCGGCGCCGCTGTCGACCTCGCGCTCGGTCGCCCGGCGCTCCGAGTTCGCCCGACTCAACTCGATCGCGATCTGCTCGGCGCGGTCGTCGTCAGCGGTCAGCATCAGCTCGACCCCGGCGTCGGCACGGTAGAGGCGGCCGGCGGCGTTGATCCGCGGCGCCAGGCGAAAGGCCAGATCCCCCTCGTCGAGCGTCGTCGGCTCGCATTTTGCCGCTGCGATCAGGGCCCGCAGGCCCGGTCGGCGCAGCCGCCGCATCTCGGTCAATCCGCGCCGAACAAGCGAACGGTTCTCCCCGACGAGCGGGACCACGTCGGCGACCGTGGCCAAAGCAACCAGGTCAAGATCCATGTCCGCGTCGGGCTCCAACCGCAACGCCGAGGACAATTTCCACGCGACCGCGGTCCCACAGAGAGACGCGAACGGGTACTTGGATATTTCCGGATGCAGGATCGGACAGTCCGGCAACTCGCTCCCGGCCTGGTGGTGATCGGTGACGATCGCCTCGATGCCGAGCTCACGGGCCAGCCGGATCTCCTCGACCGCCGTGATCCCGCAATCGACGGTGATCAGCAGCTTCGTGCCGCGGCCGGCCAGGCGCTCGACGTTGGCGGCGCTGACCCCGTATCCGTCGGCGATCCGGTCGGGGATCAGCCAGTCGCAATCGGCGCCGAGCTCACGCAGGGTCGAGACCATCACCGAGGTCGCGCAGACGCCGTCGACGTCGAAGTCGCCGTGGACGGTGATCCTCGCGCCGGCCTCGATCGCGGTTCGAATCTGCGTCACGATCGCGTCCATCCCGCTGAAGGCGGAGGGCGGGTGGGTCTCGTCGGCGGCGAGGAACGCGCGCGCCGACTCCGGCGTGTTGTAGCCACGGCGGACCAGCGTCACGGCCACCGGCTCGCTGAGGCCGAGGTCGCCGGCAACCGCGCGTACGTCAGCGTAGGCGTACGGCTCGGCGGCGAATGCGTGGGCGGATTCCGGCACACGTCCAGGCTAGGCAGCTCCGCGGCGGATTTTCAGCCCCTGCGCGCGCCGAAATTGCAGGGGAAACGCGGGGCGAGCAGCAAGCGGCCGCTAAGGCGCCAGCTGAGCCTCTTGACGGCGACCGATCGCCCAGACGATCGCGAGCCCGATCGCGGTGCCGGGAATCGCCGTCAGCGCCGTCCCCAGGTCGGTGTCGCCGAGCCCGCGGCCGCTGATCAGCTCGATGATCAAGCCGAACAGGACGGCCCCGAGAACGGCGCCGATGAAGGCGCCGATGATCCCCTGCCAGAAGTGGTCGGGCAGGAAGACGGTGAAGTGCCAGAGCGCGATGCCCATCGTGAACCAGACGACCAGTGCCATCAGACGCACCTCTCCGTAGTCGTGCGCATCAGCGCTTCCTCCCGTGTTTGCGCCGAGCCTGGCGGCGGGCCTTGCGCTCGGCGTTGCGTTGGCGCCGCTCCGCCGACCCCTGATCGCCGTCGCCATCGGCCGCCGGGTCGCCGCCGTTGCCCTCCGGCTCGCGGCTGCGGGCGGCAGTGGCAACACCTCCGGCGTCCGGCTCGGTCGCGGCCGCAGCCGCCGGATCCGCAGCGATCCCCCGCTGCTCCTCGACCTCGGCGGCGACTTCTCCTTCGGCCTGGTCGTCCTCGCCCAGCTTCGCCGCCGTGACGTCGTCGGCGAACGGTGGCACGACGCCGCCGGAAACTTCCGCGATCCGCAAACGCCGCCGGATGAAGCCCGGCTCGCGTTCTTTCCAGGCGGTCAGCACTGGCGAGGCGATGAAGATCGACGAGTAGGTACCGGAGAGGATCCCGATCAGCATCGCGAAGGCGAAGTCCTGCAGGGTCGCGCCGCCGAAGATCAGCAGCGAGGTCACCGCGAGCAGGGTGCAGAAGCTGGTCGCGAGGGATCGCGTCAGCACCTCGCTCATCGAGCGGTTGACGATCTGCGAGAAAGCCGCCCGCGGCATCCGCGGGATGTTCTCTCGTATTCGGTCGAAGACGATGATCGTGTCGTAGATCGAGTAGCCCAAAATGGTCAAGAAGGCGGCGACCGTCCCGCTGCTCACCTCTTTTCCGGTCAACGAGTAGATGCCGGCGGTGATCAGGATGTCGTGGAAGATCGCGATCAGGACCGGGACGGCGAACTTCGGCTCGAAGCGCAGGGCGACGTAACCGGCGATCACCAACAGCGAGAAGATCAGCGCTTTGAGGGCGCTGTTGGCCACCTGTTCGCCGAAGGTCGGGCCGACGCTGGTGCTGTCGAACCCGTCGGCGACGACGCCATACTCCTCCTCGAGCGCCGTTTCGACCTCTTTCACCTGATCCGGGCCGAGCTCGTTGGTCTGGATCTGGAAGACGTTGTCGCCGAGGACCGGGTCGGAGACCTGCTGGATCTCCTCGCCGGAGAGCCCGGTTTCATCGAGCGTGCTGCGGACCCCTTCCTCGTCGGTCGGCTCGACCAACGCCACCTTGACCCGGGTGCCGGACTCGAAATCGATCCCGAAATTGAGCTGCTTCGTGGCCAGGGCGAGCCCACCGACGATCAGGATCACGCCGGAGATCGAGAAGAACCAGCGGCTGGCGCCCATGAAGTCGAAATGCCAGCGTATGCCGCCGCCGCCGGCGCCGAGCGCACTGGGCGAGTTCAGCAGGCGGGTGCGGCTCATGCTGCCGAGCAGCGCCTGGGTGAAGACGACCGCGGTCAGCAGCGAGACGATCGTGCCGATCCCGAGGACGAAGGCGAACCCCTTGACCCCGGCGGTCGCCAGCACGAAGAGGATGAAGGCGGTCAGCAGGGTGACGACGTTGGCGTCGATGATCGTGCTGATTCCGCGTTTGTAGCCAGCGGCGATCGCGCTCGACATCGAGCGCCCGGCCCGCACCTCCTCCTTTATTCGCTCGAAGATGACGATGTTGGAATCGGCGGCGACGCCGATCGTGAGCACCAGACCCGCGATTCCCGGCAGCGTCAGGGTGATCGGAATCAGGTCGATTAGCGCGAAGAAGATCACTCCGTAGGCGGCCAGCGCGATCGCAGCGATGAAGCCGAGGAAGCGGTAGTAGAGAAGCAGGAAGAGGACCGTCAGGGCGATCCCGATCAACGCCGCTTTGACCCCTTCGTGCAGGGCCTGCGTGCCCAGGGTCGCCGAGACCTGGGTCTGACTGATCAGTTTGAGGTTGATCGGGAGGGCGCCGATTTGCAGCGTCGTCGCCAGGTCCTGGGCCTCGGCGACGTCTTTGAAGCCGCCGGAGATCTGGGCTCCGGTACGGCCGTCGATGCCGTCCGGGTTTTCGGAGAAGTTGATGATCGGCCGGGTTTTGACCTCGTTGTCGAGGATCACCGCGAAGTGGCCCGAGAGCGCCGCCGCCTGTTCGCCGGCGACCGGGCCGATCGCCTGGGCCTGGCCGCGCTGGGCGATGCGGCGGGTGATCTCGTGGAAGGCGTCGCGCCCCTCGTCGGTGAATTTGAACGAGACCTGCGGTTCGTTGCCCACCTGGCCGTAGGTCTGTTCGGGGTCGGTGATGTCGGTGCCGCTCAGCGCCGGGTCGTCTTTCAGCGCATACCAGCCCGGCTGCGCGGTGTCGTCGACCTGTCCGCTTTCGTCCGTGGGCAGTTCGGAGACGACGATCGTCCCCACCGGGATTTCGACGACGATCCCGTCTTTCGGACGTTTTTCCCCGGTCGGGCTGAGGTAGAGGTCTTTTTTGGCGATCTCCGGCCCGGCTATCAATTTGTGCGGCGCCTCTTTCTCGAAGAGGTAGAAGCGCGGCTGGTTGGCGGTGCAGTTTTCGCAATCGGTGACCGGTTCCTGTTCGGAGGCCAGCAGCGTCGCTTCGTACGCCGTCGGATAGGCGCCGGCCGAGATCAGCAGGTTGTTCTCGAAGCTGTTGATGTTGCGGCCAGCCGCTTTCCAGCGTTTGAGCGATTCGTTGAGCGCTTTGGTCGGCGGTTCCTGCCCGGGACGACCGCCGATCGTGAACTCGGGCCCGATCAGGCTCGGCTCCCAGTCGAAGAAGTAGAGCTGGGCGGTGGTTCCCACCTGTTCGATCGCCTGGCCGGCGTCGGTGATGTCAGGCAGGCTGACCGAGATCTGGTCGGTGCCCAGGCGCGAGACTTCCGGCTCGGAGACGCCGAGCTCGTCGATGCGCTCGCGAATGATCTCGATCGCGCGTTCGATGTCCTCGCCGCTGACCTCCTCGACCTGACCGGTCGGCTGTCCCTGGTAGACCAGCTCGAGGCCGCCCTTGAGGTCGAGCCCGAGCTTGGTCGACTTGTTGGCGATGACGAGGCCGGAGACGATGATCAGCCCGAGGACGAAGAGCAGGACGAAGAGGTGTCGGCGCCTCGAGCCCATCGGGAGCTAGCCCTCCGGGGTGAGGACGAGCAGCAGCCCGCCGTCGTCGTCGTAGGCCGGAAAGACGTCGGCCACGGCCTTGGCGGGAAGATCCCCCTCAGCGTTTACCGAGACCCGCTTGCCGAGCGAGCGCACCCCCCACTCCAACGAAGTCTCGATCGGGTCGGTGACGCCGTCGCCGTCGGTGTCGGCGCCCTCGCCACCGTCGCCGGGGTCGACCCAGTCGAGCCCGAGAACCTCGCGCACAGGGCGACCGATCACGTCCTCGTCGGTGAGGCCGGTCAACTCGAAGCTCCCTTTCCCTGCGTCAATCACCCGTTCCTGCCTATCGCATACGAAGAATGCTGCGTTCGGAGCCGGATAATAATCGTCGAGTAATTCGAATACGAATCCGAAGCCACATTTCGAGCACCCCTTCGGACGAGTGCTGAAGCCCGCCGTCCGGTTGCTGCTCGCCTCGCGGTGCCCGCAGTTTGGACAGATGAAGTACGGCATGTTCGACAGGCTAGAGGAGCGCGCCTAGAAGAGGCTGGCCGCGCCTTCGGGCGCAGGCAGGCCGAGGTGCTCGTAGGCCCGTTGCGTGAGAACCCGCCCCCGCGGCGTGCGCTTGAGCAATCCCTGCTGCAACAGATACGGCTCGAGCACGTCCTCGATCGTGTCCTGCTCCTCGCCGATCGCGATCGCCAGGGTCGAGAGCCCAACCGGGCCGCCCCCGAACTTGGTCGCGACGACGTCGAGCAAGGCGCGGTCGGAGCGGTCGAGACCGGCGGCGTCAACCTCCAGCATCTCCAGAGCGTCGGCGGCGACGGTGGCGCCGATCTCCCCCGTCCCCTTCACTTGGGAGAAGTCGCGAACGCGCTTGAGCAGTCGGTTGGCAACTCGCGGCGTACCGCGCGAGCGCGAGGCGATCGTCTCGGCGCCCGCGGGATCGATCTCCACCTCGAGGATCCTGGCGGAGCGTTCGATGATCCGGGCGAGATGCTCGGGCGTGTAGTGCTCGAGCCTGTGGGAGACGCCGAAGCGGTCGCGGAGCGGGGTCGTCAGCAGTCCGGACCGGGTCGTGGCGCCGATCAGCGTAAACGGCGGCAACGGCAGGGTCACCGTTCGCGCCCCGGCCCCCTGGCCGAGCACGACCGGCAGCTCGCCGTCCTCCATCGCCGGGTACAGCGTCTCCTCGACAGCTCGGCCAAGGCGGTGGATCTCGTCGATGAAGAAGACGCTGCCCGGCTCCAGCGAGGTGAGGAAGGAGGCGACGTCGGCCTTGCGCTCCAGCGCCGGCCCGGCGGTCTGCACCATCGGCACACCCAGCTCGGCGGCGACGATGTGGGCCAGCGAGGTCTTCCCGAGCCCGGGAGGACCCGCCAGCAGTACGTGATCGAGCGGCTCACCGCGGCGACGAGCGGCCTCGATGAAGATCGCCAGCTGGTCGGTGACCTGGGCCTGATTGACGAAGTCACTCAGAGTCGGCGGGCGCAGCGAGCGGTCGAGGTCATCGTCAGGGATGTCCGCTCGAGCATCGTGCACCCGGACCTCGGCATCGATCGAAATCGACTCCTCGCCGATCCCAGGGGTGCGGATGCGCTTGGCGCCGATGTCGGGGGACTCGCTCATGCGGCCTTGCCGCTGCCGGCCTTGCGCAGCGCGGTGGCAAGCAGGGTCTCGGGATCGTCGCCGGCTAGTCCATCGAGCAGCTGCTCGGCCTCCAGCGGCGCGTAGCCGAGGTTGACGAGACCGTCGCGGGCAAGGGAGCGGGCGTCGCCGCCGTCCACGGTTCCCAGGGCGACCGATTCCTCGAGCGTCCCCGCCACTTTCTCGCGTAGCTCGACGATGATCCGCTCGGCGGTGCGCTTGCCGATCCCGGGCACTGCCTGGAAGCGTTTGGCATCGCCAGCCGCGATCGCGCTGAGCAGATCGCGGGCGCTGCCTCCGGAGAGGGTCGCGATCGCGACCTTGGGGCCGATGCCGCTGACCGAGATCAGTAGCCGAAAGAGGTCGCGCTCCTCCTCGGAGGAAAAGCCGTAGAGGGCTAGTGAGTCCTCACGGGCGATCAGCTCGGCGTGCAGGAAGGCGTCGCTGCCCGCGGCGGGCACGGCCTTCAGCGTCTCCGCCGAGACCGCCAACTTGTAACCGACGCCGGCGGCGTCGATGACGACGTGATCGGCGCGGCGAACCATCACCTCGCCCCGCACCGCGGCGATCATCCCGCCACCCGCTCGGAGTCGGGAATCGCGGCCGGTGCTTGTGCGGCGGAAACCGCCTGTCGATGCCCGTTGCCGCCGCCGTGGCAGATCGCCACCGCGAGCGCGTCTGCGGCGTGGTCCGGGGTCGGCGGCTCGGGCAGTCCGAGCAGGGTGCCGACCATCCGCTGCACCTGGCGCTTGCCGGCGCCGCCGGATCCACAGACCGCCATCTTGATCGCCTGCGGCGTATAGGCGAAGCAACCGATCCCGCTCTGTGCCGCGGCGAGCATGGCGACGCCGCTGGCCTGGCCGACGACCATCGCCGATCCGACGTTCTTGCCGAAGTAGACCTGCTCGATCGCCATCGCCTTCGGCTCGTGCCAGGCGATCAGCTCGGAGAGCGCGCGGTGGATCCGGTCCAGACGGCGCTCCATCGGCAGCTCAGGGGTCGTCTCGACAACGCCGCCGTCGAGGGCGACCATGTGGTTGCCCTCGACCCGCACGACTCCGAATCCAAGGTTGGCTGCGCCGGGGTCGACGCCCATCACTACCTGCATGGGAACTGATTCTGGGCGCCGGACCGGATGCCTTCCGGTGGAGTTGAGCGTGAGGGGCGGGTGCCCCTCTACTCGAGCCGCCGAATGCTCCGTTGGCTCGTGAGGTCGTCGTTTGCTCCGCGTGGCGGGGTCAACTGCGACCTCACGAAAGAGCTGGCGTCCCTTGGTCGTCGGCTTCGAGATGGATCCGAAGTCAGGCGGCGAGCTTCTCCAGCTCGTCCTCGGGAATGTCGAAGTTCGCGAAGACTTCGTCGACGTCGTCCTGGTCGTCGAGCGCGTCGAGGAGCTTGAGGATGCGCTCCGCGTCGTGGCCTTTGAGCTCGACGGTGCTTTTCGGTTCGGTGGCGATCGTCGCCGAGACGACCTCCACTCCGGCCGCTTCGAGCGCTTCGCGCACGGCGGTGAGGTCATGGGGATCGCAGAGAACGGTCAACCGCTCGCCGTCCTCGCGAACGTCCTCGGCTCCGGCGTCGATCGCCGGCATCAGGTCGTCCTCGCTGTAGCGGTCGGAGTCGACCGCGATCGCGCCTTTTTTCTCGAAGATCCAGGCGACCGAGCCCGGCTCGCCGAGGCTGCCCCCGTGGCTGGAGAAGGCGAAGCGGATCTCGGCGCTGGCGCGGTTGCGATTATCGGTCAGCGCCTCGACGAGGACCGCGACCCCATTGGGGCCGTAGCCCTCATAGACGATCCGTTCGATCGCGGCACCGTCAGCACCGGCGCCGGTGCCGGTGTCGATCGCCTTCTGGATTTTGTCCTTCGGCATCGACGCTTCGCGCGCCTTCTGCACCGCGGTCGCCAAGGAGGGGTTGCCGTCGGTGTCGCCACCGCCGTCGCGGGCGGCGACCGTGATCGCCCGCGCGAGCTTGCTGAAGAGCTTTCCGCGTTTGGCGTCGGCGGCGCCCTTCTTGTGTTTTATGGAAGACCACTTTGAGTGACCGGACATGCCTGTCATTCTATGAAGTAGGGAGATGGACTCAAACGCACACACTCACGGAGCCGCTCGGGGGCTGGCCGCCGGGCTCGTGTTCACGGCGATGCTGTTCGCGGCGCTGGCGCTGTGGACGGCGATCCCGCTGAGCTGGGTCTACATCGCTTCCAAGGTCTCGGAGACCCAGTTCCCCAGCAGCGGCCCCTACGCGGTCGTGATCGTCGGCATCCTCGTCTCCGTCGTCGTCGTCGCCTGGTTGATCGGCCGTCTCAACAACCTCTACATCCGCATCACCGGCACCAACCGACTCCAGCCGATGCGACCCGCTTGGCTGCGCAGCATGCGCGACGCGACCCCGATCCAGAGCTCGGTAACCGTCGTCGAGGCGGTGCTGATGGGCTCGGTCATGCTCGCCGCCGCGTCGCTGACGGTCTGGTTCTTCCTGCTGGCCGGCTCGCCGCTCCCGAACCAGTAGCGGCTTCGGCCCCGAGCATGTTGCGAAACCTTTAAGTTTCGCGGACAACACGTTACATTGAGCCCGCTAGCGTGGCACCATGGCCGTGATGGCAAGGGACTCCTGGACTGACGAGCGACTCGACGATCTCAAGGCCACGACGGACGAGGGCTTCAAAGACATGCGCGCCGAATTCCGCCTGATGCGGGGCGAGATGGCCGCAGACCGCCGCTCCGCGAATCAGATGGCAGCCGGCGTCTGGATAACGAATGTCGTCGGCTTCCTGGGAGTTATCGCCACCGTCATCACTCAGTCCTAAGACACGGTCCTGACGCGTTGGGACCAAGCGATACAAGGACGCAGGGAGCGAGCGTGCTCCGCAGGTGAGCGACCGAGGACGCCGTAGCGCGCCGATCCCAACGCGTCAGGTCAGACGACGAATTTGCCGTCTTCCTGCATGACCACACCGTCCACTTCCAACCTGCCACCGAGGCGGAGGTCGCAGACGAGGTCGGTGTGGACGGAGGACTCGTTGACGCCGCCCGACTCCGGATAGCTGGCTCCGACCGCCATGTGGACGGTGCCCCCGATCTTCTCGTCGAGCAGGACCTCGCGGGTGCCGCGGTCGATCCCGTAGTTGGTTCCGATCCCGAGCTCGCCGAGGCGGCGCGCGCCATCGTCGGTGTCGAGCAGTTTCAGCAGGAATTCCTCGCCGCGGTCGGCGCTGGCGTCGACGACCGCCCCGGCCTCAAAACGCAGCTTTACGCCGGAGACCTCGCGGCCGCCAATCACCGCGGGCAGGTGGAAGCTGACCTCGCCCTCGACCGAGTCCTCGACGGGGCCGGTGAAGAACTCGCCGTCGGGCATGTTGTTGTCGCCGTCGCAGGGGATGAACTTGCGACCGGCGATGCCGAGGGTGATGTCGGTCCCTGGCGCCGTCACCCGCACCTCCTCTTTGCCCTCGATCCACTCCGCCAGTCGCTCGGTCTCGGCCGAGGCCCGCTTCCAGGCGCTCAGCGGGTCGGAATCGTTGGCGAGGCAGGCGGCGTAGTAGAAGTCCTCGTAGTCGGCCAGGCTCATCTCCGCCTCCGAGGCGTAAGCGCTGGTCGGAAACAGCGTGTAGACCCAGCGGAAATCGCCCTCGGCGGATCTCTTCATCGCCCGCGTCATCAGGTCGCCGGTTACCGACTGGCGCAGCATCTGGCGCTCGGGGGCGACGCCGGAGAGCTCGCGGGTGTTGGTGCTGGCGCCGACCGCGATGCGGACGTCGACGTTGTCGACCATCCACTCGGCAAAGGGGGAGATCCATTCCAGCTGAGTGTCGGAAGCGTGCTTGAAGTAAGCGGCGATCTGGCCGTCGAGGGCAACGTTCATGACCGGGTGCGCGCCCGCCTTGAGAACCTCCTCGTAGACCGCCAGCAGCAGCGGCGCCGCCGCCGTCTCGCCGTCGATCGCGACGACCTCGCCCTCCTTCACCTTGGTCGAGTATCCGACCAGGATCCTTGCCAGGTTCGTCACCCTCGAATCGCTCATCTCGCCTTCTCCTTTTCGCCGCCACGGGCGCTTGCGCTGGTCGCCATCGCCATGAAGATCGCGTGCAAGCGGGAGTCGTCGGTCAGCTCCGGGTGGAACGCCGAGGCCAGCACCGTGCCCTCGCGGATCGCCACCGGATGACCTTCATAGCTCGCCAGCACCTCGACGCCGGGGCCGCTGCGCTCGACCCAGGGCGCGCGGATGAAGACCGCCCGCAGCGGCTCGTCGCCGATCCCCTCAACCTCGAGGTCGGCTTCGAAGCTCTGCAGTTGGCGGCCGAACGCGTTGCGGCGCGCGGTCGCGTCAATCAGGCCGAGGTGATCGGCGTCGCAGATGATCATTCCGGCGCAGGTGCCGAGGATCGGGATGCCGCTCTCGTGGAGGGCTCGGATCGGGGACGCAAGCCCAGCCGACTCGATGCCCTTGCCGATCGTCGTGCTCTCGCCGCCGGGGATGACCAGGCCGTCGAGCTCGGTCAGATCGGCGGGGGTGCGGACCTCGACTGCATCGGCGCCGAGCTGGCGCAGGGTGCTGGCGTGGGCTTCGAAGTCGCCCTGCAGGGCTAGGACGCCGACGCGCAGCTCAGGCTCCGCGATTCTGGAGCAGCGCGTCCTCGGCTTCCAGCGGCCCGATCTCGAGACCGGACATCGCCTCACCGAGGCCGATCGAGGCCGCCGCCACGCGCTCGGGGTCATTGAAGTGGGTGGTCGCCTCGACGATCGCCTTGGCGCGGCGCGCGGGGTCGGCGCTCTTGAAGATCCCCGAGCCGACGAAGTTGCCTTCGGCGCCGAGCTGCATCATCAGCGCCGCATCAGCGGGCGTGGCGATGCCGCCGGCACAGAAGAGCGGCACCGGCAGCTTGCCGGCGGCGGCGACCTCTCGCACGACTTCCAGGGGCGCCGGCAGCTCTTTGGCCTCGGCGGCAAGCTCCTCGGGACGCAGCTGGGCGAGCCGCTTGATCCCGGAGGTGATCTCCCGCATGTGTCGCACGGCCTCGACGACGTTGCCGGTCCCAGCCTCGCCCTTGGAGCGGATCATCGCCGCCCCCTCGCCGAGTCGCCGCAGCGCCTCGCCAAGGTTGGTGGCACCGCAGACGAAGGGAACCTCGAACTCGAGCTTGTCGATGTGGTTGCGCTCGTCGGCCGGGGTCAGCACCTCGGACTCGTCGATGTAGTCGACTTCGAGCGCCTGCAGGACCTGGGCCTCGGCGAAATGGCCGATCCGCGCCTTGGCCATCACCGGGATCGTTACCACCTCCTGGATGCCTTTGATCATCGCCGGATCGGACATGCGGGCGACGCCGCCGTCACGGCGGATATCGGCGGGGACGCGCTCCAGCGCCATTACCGCGCAGGCACCGGCCTCCTCGGCAATCTTCGCCTCCTCAGGCGTGACCACGTCCATGATCACCCCGCCCTTGAGCATCTCGGCGAGGCCCGTTTTGAGTCGGAACGTTGCGCGCTCGGTCATCCCGGCCATCTTACGCAGGCACGGGGCCGGCCCGTCGCCGGGTCTACTTCAGTTTGTAGGCCCGGATGCGATCTTTGTGCGCGGCTTCGTCCCGCGCGTACAAACCGTGGGCCAGCGCTTGTACGAGCGCCATCAGGGCCGTGTTCGAACGCGTGAAGGATGGGCTGTTGGACGAGAAATAGAGGGTCAGCTCGGCGTGCTCGCCTACCTCCGACATCGTCGCGTCGGAGATCGCCAGGGTTCGAGCGCCACGGTGCAGCGCCAGCTTCATCGCCCGTAGCAACAGCGGGTGAGCGCGACCGGCCGAGAGAGTTATGACAAGCGTGTTTTCGTCGATCCGCCCGAGCCGCTGCAGGGACTCGCCACCGGTGCTGGCGACGATCTCCGCACGGATGTCGAGCAGGCTGAGGGTGTGACGCAGGTAGCTGGCGAAGAACGCCATCTGGTCGACCCCGACGATGACGATCCGCTGCGAGGTGGCCAGTGCCGACACCGAGGCGTCGACCTGCTCTGGAGTCAGCTTGCGCGCGGTTTCCTCGAGGTTCGAGTAATCGGCGCTGAGCGAGCCCTCGAGCTCGGAGTGGTCGAAGGAGAAGAGGGCGCCACCGTTGCTACCGGCGGCGGCGATGGTGCTGCGGTACTCCTCGATCGCCGCCTGCTGGAGCTCGGGGTAACCCTCGAAGCCGAGGGCCTGGGAGAAGCGCACCACAGTCGAGGACGAGGTGCTCGCTCTCCGGGCCAGCTCCTCGGCGGTGAGGAAGGCTGCCTCGTCGAGGTGATCGACGATGTAGCGGGCTACGTCTTTCTGGGAGCGCGAGAACTCGTCGAAACGCTCCTGGATGTAGTCCGAAAGGCTTTTAAGTTGTGGGGACTTCGTCGCGGTCTTGGTCACGGAGGGCCATTTCGCCGAACCTGACCCTTTCCCTTCTGAGAAACTGCCGCAATGACGCTCGAACAGGTTCTTCGCCTGACCAATCGCAACATGATCGTTTTCGATTTGGTGCTCGGCAGCGCCGCGATCGCCGCCCCCGCCGCGACCCTCAAGGTCCTCGGCCACGACGAGCCCTCGCCCGACGCCAAGCACCTCTTCCGCCGCTGCGGCCCGATCTGGTTGACCTTCGCCGCCGCCCACGCGGTCGCCGATCGCCGTGGCAGCCCCGCCGACTGGCAATCGCTCGCGTGGCTGCGCGGTACCGAGATCGCCACCGACGCCCTCTGGGCGCAATCGCCGGCGGTCAGCCGGCCGGGTGCGAAGCTCGGGCTCGGGCTCGCCGGGGTCGCCAACGTGGCGATGTCCGCCGGCTTCGCCTGGATGTCGAAAAGGCGCTGAAGTGGGCCAGTTCGACGGTCAGCCGAGCATTCGCTGGAGTCTCCGCGGCCTGACCGAAGAGGGCGACGAGGCCTGGTTGATCCGCGGGATCGCCCGCAAGCTCTACCACTGCCCCGGTTGCCACGGCGACATCGACGTCGGCGACGAGCACACCGTGGTCCAGTTCGTGCGGCGGCTCGGCGGCACCGATCATCACCACTGGCACCGTCGTTGCGCGGAAGAGATCCTGATTCCGGAGCTGGGCAACCTGAAGCGGATCCCCGCCTCGGATTCAAGCCAGTCGAAGCTGGAGCGTCGCGGACGGGTCCCGTCGGGGCGCAGGCGCCGCTAGCGTGAGCTTTCTGCGCCGGCTCGGCTCGTTCTACTTGCGTATCGGCCGCACTTACCTCTCCTGGTCGCCCGTCCTGATGTTGCTGGCGGTGGTCGTCTTCTTACCGCTTGGCCTGATCGACGCGCTCAGCACCGAGCTCGACGTCGAATCCTTCGACCTCGACAGCGGCATCAAGATCGCGGCGCTGATTGCGACGATCGGCGCGCTGACCACGACCAGCCTGATCGGCGAGGTCTTCTACAGCGGTGCGATCGCGATCTCGCTGACCCACCCCGCCGACGAGCGCCCGCCCGGGATTCGGGAGATCGCGCGTCGAATCGACTACCGGCGGCTGATCGCGGTCGACCTGCTCTACGTGTTGATCGTCGTCGTCGGGATGCTGCTGCTCGTCGTCCCGGGCGTGCTCGCCTTCGTCTTCCTCGGCCTCGCGGGCCCCGTGGTCGAGCTCGAGAAGCGCGGCGTGCGGGCGGCCCTGGTACGGAGCTTCCAGCTCGTCCGCGGCCGCTTCTGGCTGGTCTTCCTGATCCTCGCCCCGATCGAGATCGTCGGCGACGGGATCGGTGAGTCGCTCGGCCATCTCGTCCACGACGCCCTCGGCGACACCTTCTTCGCCACCTGGATGGCCGAGTCCGTCTCCAACGTCATCCTTTCCCCGGTGTTCGCGATCGCCGCCGTGCTGTTGACCCTGGACTTGATCCGCGAGAAGGACGGCTCGGCGCCAACCCTGAACCCGCGCCCCTCCCCCTCCCCGACTCCGGTGAGCGCATGATCGAGGCCTCGATCTTCAGCGATTTCTGGAACAACCAGTTGGTCGACCACGACCGCCAGGGGGTGTTCCTGGTCCTCGTCGGCTTCATCCTCTCCTTCGCCTTCATCCGCATGAGCACGCGGCTGATGCGCAGCCCGAAGGTGCCCTGGTGGCCGGGCAGCGTGGTTAGCGAGAGCGGCGTCCACCTGCACCACCTGGTCTTCGGGATCGTGACGATGATGATCGCCGGCACCCTTGGCTTCGTCGCCGCCGGCCACAGTCCCTGGGGAGAGATCTGCGCCTTTGCCTTCGGGGTCGGCATCGGTCTGACGATCGACGAGTTCGCGCTCTGGGTGTACCTGGACGACGTCTACTGGGCGGAGGAGGGGCGCAGTTCGATCGACGCCACCGTAATCGCCGCCGGCGCGATGGGCTTGTTCGTGGTCGGCCTCAACCCGTTCGAGCTCGGCGACGAATCGGAAGGGATCCCGGCGACGATCGTCTCCGTCCTGCTGCTTTTCACGATGGTCGCGATCAGCTTCCTCAAGGGGCGCCGCCTACACGGAATCGTCGGCTTCTTCCTCTTCCCCATCGCCCTCTACGGAGCCTGTCGGATCGGCAAGCCGGACTCGGGCTGGGCGCGGCGGCGCTACGGCGCGCGCAACCCGAAGAAGCAAAAGAAGTCAGAGGAGCGCTTCCCCCCCGGCCGCCGCACCGACCGCTTCAAGGACGCCTTCCGCGACCTCGTCGGCGGTAAGCCGAGCGAGGGTCTCGCCGCGGTCAAAGACGAGACGATCGCCGCGACCCGCGAGGCGACCGACGAGGTCCGCGCCAAGGCCGAGCAGCTCCCCCACCCCGAGGACCGCCGGGACGACTGAGCGTTCGCGACTTCTTGGCCCCTATAGGGGCCTCAATGTCGCAAGCGGCGTTCGAGGTTGGCCTGAACCGTGGGCCACTCGTCGTCGAGGACGCTGAAGTAGGCGGTGTCGCGCTGCCCGACGTCGGGGACGATCATGTGCTTGCGCAGGATGCCCTCGAACTGCGCCGGCAACGCCGCGATCGCGGTCCGCGAGCGCTCGTTGCGAGCATCGGTCTTGAGCTCGACCCGTACGCAACTGAGGTCGTCGAAAGCGTGGCCCAGCATCAACCGTTTCGTCTCGAGGTTGACGCCGCTGCGCCAGGCGCTCGGGTTAAACCAGGTCCAGCCGATCTCGACGACCCGGTCGGCCGCCCGCACGGCCAGGTAGCGGCTGCTGCCGACAACCGTATCGTCGGCGCGGCGGCGTACCGCGAAGGCGGCCTCACCGCCCCCGGCGCTGTCCTCCAGAGCCCGCTCCAACCAGGCGTCGAAGCGCTCACGGCTCTCGCCGAAGTGTTCGAGCCAGGCGTAGATCTCGGGCGCTTGGGCAGCTGCCCAGAGCTCGTCGGCGTGTGCGGGCTCCAGTGGCTCGAGGACCACGAGCTCTCCCTCGAGGCGGACCGCGAGGCCCTCCACGGACGCTACTCCCCCATCGCCTTGATCACGACCCGCTTTTCGCGGCCGCCGTCGAACTCGCAATAGAAGACCTGCTGCCAGGGGCCGAGGTCGAGGCGGCCGGCGGTGACGGGGACGATCGCCTGGTGGTGGACCAGGAGGTTCTTCAGATGGGCGTCTCCGTTGTCCTCGCCGCCGCGATGGTGACGGTAGTCGCCGCCGCTTGGCAGCAGTTCCTCGGCGACCTCGTTCCTCGGCGGCGCCCAGCTCGGCGGCGCGACTTTGTCGAGCCACTCGAGCATGTCCTCGTGCAGGCCAGGCTCGTCGTCGTTGACCCAGATCCCGGCGGTGATGTGCATCGCCGAGGCGAGCACCATGCCCTCGGCGATCCCCGCCTCCTCGACGCAGGCCTGAACGTCCTCGGTTATCCGGATCAGTTCGCGGCGGCTCGGGGTGTTGAAGGTGAGGTGGGTGGTCGCGGTCTGCATCGCTGTTCAGCTCTGGGGGTTGCTGCAGACCTCGAAGCCGATTTCGTCCGAGATGCGCCGACGGTCTTCCTCGCTGTCGTCGCGCTTTTTGTATGCGGCGACGTAGGCGGCGGGATTGCCGGCCCTTGCCGCCCGCAGCGCGTCTTCATCCCACCCCGCCACTTCTTTCCGAGAATCCAGATATTCCTGGAACTCGGCCTGCTTGCTCTTCGGCGGGATTAGCTTCCCCATTTCGCGCACCTGCCTGCCCGAGATGCCTACTAGCCGTTCGGCGAACTCGACGCTCATCCCGGCTTCGGTTTCTGGTTCGGAAAATTCGGCTTTGGTCTGTTCGTATGCATCCTTGGCGGTCTGGCAACTCGCGTCGGCCTCGGTGATCAGCGCCGACGTCGTCAACCGATTCGGCTTCGACTGCTCTGCCGGTTTGTCCACTTCTTTTTCGGTCGTTGGTTCCTGGAGCGTCGTGTCCGTCACCGGCGAAGTCGTCTCACCGCTCGCCTCACCGCCATTCCCTCCGCCGCCGGAGGCGAGAACGAATGCGACGATCGCAACCGCGATCACACCCGCCAGCACGCCGCCGATCAGCAGCGGGTTCCGTTTCGGGCCGTCGACGTCGGGCTCCATTAGCGGCTCCGGCGGCCCTGGGTGCAACCGGCCCGTCTCGACGGTCGGCTCTGATTTTTCCGTCGGCGCCGTCGGTTCGGGCTCGGGCGCCGTCGTTTCCGGTTCGACCGTCGCCGCGGCGCCGGTCGCGACCGTACGCTCGGGCACCAGCGGCGTGGTGTTGCTGAGCGCGGCGACGGCGGCGCGGCCGAGGTCGCCGGCGGAGGGGTGGCGATCTCCGGGCTCCTTCGACATCGCCCGGGCGACCACGTCGTCGAGCGCCATCGAGACCGCCGGCACGTAGAGCGAGGGGGCCGGCGGCGGGTCGTTGAGGTGGGCGTAGAGGCGTGCCGCCTCACCGTCACGGGGGAACGGGACCTCGCCGGTCAGCAGCTTGAAGAGCAAGCAGCCGAGCGCGTAGACGTCGACGCGGGCGTCGACCGAGGCTCCGGAGATCTGCTCTGGGGCGACGTAGTCGAGGGTGCCGACGAAGCGGCCGGTCTGGGTCAGGCCGGAGTTGGTGGCGACGTTGCGGGCAACGCCGAAGTCGGTGATGTAGGCGTGCTCGGAGCCCTCCTCGCCGCTGAGCAGGACGTTCGCGGGCTTGACGTCGCGGTGGACGAGGCCGGCGGCGTGGATCGCGTCGAGGCCGTTGGCGACCTGGGCGATCAGCGCCACCGCGTGCTCGGGCTCGAGGCGACCCTCGCGATTGATCCGGCGTCCGAGGTCGGAGCCGGCGACGTAGCGCATCGCGATGTATGGGACTCCACGCTCCTCTCCGGCGGCGTAGATCGGCACCACGTTGGGATGCTCGATCGAGGCGGCGATTCGCGACTCTTCGGCGAAGCGCCGGGCGAAGACCTCCTCGGCGGCGGCCTCGGGGGCGATCAGCTTCAGCGCCACCCGACGATCGAGGCCCGGCTCGACCGCCAGGTAGAGGATCCCCATCCCGCCGCGGCCGAGCCGGCGCTCGATCCGGTAACCGGCGAAATCGTCGCCTGCGGAGAGATCGCTCCAGCCTTCGGACTCAACCATCGCTCAACCCTAGCCGCAGAATCCCCGGCCTAGACTGACCGCGGAACATGCGTGGACGAGCTGGCATAGCTGTTGGGCTGATCGCGATCGCGCTGGTCGGAGCGGCCTTCGCGCAGGCCGAGATCGAACAGGTCGGCAACGTCAGGGTCCGCTTCGACGGCGGCATCACGCCGCGCTCGCTGCCGCGCGACCGCGCCGTGCCGGTGACCGTCTCGCTGAAGGGCAGGATCTCCACCACCGACGGCAGCCACCCTCCCCCCCTGCGCCGCCTCGAACTCGGCCTGAACCGCGCCGGTGAAGTCTCCAGCCGCGGTCTGCCGACCTGCAGCGCCCCACAGCTGCAGTCGACTAGCGGCGCCGAGGCCCTGCGGCAGTGCAAGTCGGCGCTGGTGGGCAACGGCAGCTTCGCCGCGGACGTGACCGCCACGGCGAACCCGGTCCCCGCCCGCGGTCGCATCCTCGTCTTCAACGCCGCCAAGCACGGCAAGCCCGGCTTGCTGCTGCACCTCTACGGAACGACCCCGATCCGCGCCACCTTGGTGCTCCCGCTTGAGCTCCAGCGGCGCTCACAGGGTCAGTTCGGGACGGTCCTCACCACCGAAGTGCCAAAACTGGCCGGCGGGGTCGGCGCCATCACCCAGATGTCGCTCGAAATCGGCCGTGTATACAAAGTCGACGGCCAGCGCCGCGGCTATGTCAGCGCCAGCTGCGCGGCTCCGGCCGGCTTCACGGGGGCACCCTTCACCCTCGCCCGCGGCAAGTTCAGCTTCGCCGACGGCCGGGTCTTGACGATCGATCTCAATCGCAGCTGCAAGGTCCGCTAGCTCAGAGACCGAGGCCGCCGACCCCGCCCTCGTCCCAGCCGAGGTGGTGCGCCAGCTCGTGGCGCAGGGTCTGCTCGACCTGCCGCGCCAGCAGCGCCCGGTCGTGGCCGAAATCGCGCTCGAGGGTGTCGCGGTAGATCACGATCCGGTCCTCGACTCCTTCGAAGGCGACACCGTCGCCGAAGTAATGGCCGTAGGCGTCGTGCTCCTCGCCGAGGTCCGAAATGACCACGGCGACGCGCTCCAACAGCCGCTGGAACTGCTCAGGCAGCGCGTCGATCGCGTCGACGACCAGCGACTCGAACTCGTCCGGCTCAGAACCCTCGGGCATCCGGGAAATGCAATACGTTCGAGCCAGCCGGCGCAAGTGCCGGATTTTCTGACCCAAACCGCTGCGGAGGCGAAACATGACTGAGGATCAGCCGGCAAAACCCACGAGAAAGCGCCTCATCGCCGCGCTCGCGATCGGGGCGATCGTCGCCGCCGGCGCCATCTGGTCGGGCTGCGGCAGCGACGACAGCACCAGCGCCAGCGACGCCAGCTCGAAGGCCCAGACTGAAATCGAACAGGGCGTCGAGAAGGCGGAAACCGGCATCGAACAGGGTGTCGAAGAGGCCGAAAAGGGACTCGACGAAGCTCAGGATCAGATCGAAGAAGGCAAGGGCACGGCTTCCGACAGTGTCGAAAAGGCGAGGAAGGAAGCTAAGAAGGGCATCGAAGAAGGCAAGGCCCAGGCCGAAAAGGGAATCGAAGAAGCGAAGGAAAAGGCCGAAGAACTGATCCCCTAACCGGGGCTGGTTAGTTCGAGGCGATGAAGTACCGGATCGCGCCAGGCCGACGCCTGGCGCGAATCGCGGCCTGGATCGGGGCCGTCGTGCTCACGATCCTGGTACTCGACCTGCTCGGGGTGCCGGTGAGGGAGTGGATCGACGACCTCTTCGACAAGCTCGGGGAGATCCCGCGCTGGGCGATCGCCGGCGGCATCGTCCTGCAGAGCATCCAGACCTCGCTCGCGGCGCTGGCCTGGTTCGGGATCCTCCGCGCCGCCCTGCCAGAAGGCGGAGTCAGCTACCGGATCGTGCTCGCCTCCTACGCGACCGCGGTGGCTCTGAACAGCTTTCTGCCGGCCAACATCGGCACCTGGGTGATGCTGCTGATGTTCACCGCCCTGTTCGCCGGCGCCACCTTCACGATGATGCTCTCCAGCATCTTCGTCCAGAAGATCCCCTTCTCGATCTTCAACGTGGCGGTGTACCTGTACCTGTTCCTCGCGGTCGCCGGCTCCTTCTCGATCAAGCTCGGCTTCTTCTCCGACCACACCGGCCTGGTCGTGATGATCGCCGTCGGAGCACTCGTCCTGCTGGCGTTGCTGGGGCGGATCTTCTGGGAGCGATTGGCGGGACTGCGGACCCAGATCGTCGAAGGCGGCGCGATCCTCCGCTACCCCCGGCGCTTCGTCGCCGACGTCGTCCTACCGTCGCTCGGCAGCTACGCCGCCCGCCTTGGCATCGTCGCCGTGTTCCTCGGCGCCTACGGGATCCCGGTCACCTTCCACAACGTCGCCAGCGTGACCGCCTCCAACTCGATCTCCAACAGCGTCTCCGCAACCCCGGGCGGCGTCGGCGTCACCCAGGCGATGAACAGCGCCGCCCTCGCCGATTCGACCAACGCCGCCACCGCGACCGCCTACTCGATCAGCCAGCAGCTCGTGACCTCGGCCTGGAACGTCCTCTTCGCGGTCGTGCTGGTCTCCTGGGTCTTCGGCTGGACGGGCGGGCGAGCGCTGGTCGAGTCCTCCTACGCGGACGCAAAGGTGAAAAGCAGGGAGATGAAAGAGAAACGCAAACGACGCGGGGAACAGGCCACGCCGTAGCGAAATGGGGCGGGCTGGACTCGAACCAGCGACCAAGGGATTATGAGTCCCGTGCTCTGACCAACTGAGCTACCGCCCCGCGATCGGGACGATACGCGCTGATCGCACCGGCGGAGAACCTCGTCGGCGAAGAACCCTGGCGTTTCGCAGTCGCTAGGGTCCTCGACGGATGTACGAGAGGCCAGGCACCAAGATGAGGGCACTGGGGCTGGCGGGGCTGCTTGGCGCCGCGAGTCTGCTCGCGCTCGCCGGCAACGGCGCCGCCGCCGTGCCCGGCTGCCCCTCGTTCGGCAGCCAGAGCGAGGCGCAGGACGCCTTCGTCGAGCTCGGCGGCAGCCCGCGCGATCACGTCGGCAAGCTCGATTCCGACCACGACGGCGTCGCCTGCGAGGGCCTCTCTGGCCCCTACAAGGGCTACGCCACGATCGGCTACAACCGCGAGAAGCAGTTCTTCTACGGCACCGCGACGATGCCCAGGGGAAGCGGCAAGGGCGGCGTTCACTGCCTTTACGGCGACCGACGGGGTGGCAACTCCCCGCGCAAGGTCCATGTCTTCCGCATCACCTCGAGCGGCGACAAGCCATTGCTCGGCGACGGATACGCGGGCAAAGCGGAAGCGCTGTCCGCCAGCGGCCGCCTGCTCTGGAAGGCCGAGAAGGCCGTGCCCGTGGCCGGCCGCTACTACGCGAGCTTCGAGGAGCGGATCCGGCTGACCCCGTACGGGCGCAGCGAATGTCCCAGCTTCAGCTCCCAGCCGACCTTGCTGCCGCGCCCCAGACGGGGCTAGCGAACCCCCCGCCTAGGCGCTGAACAGCTGCGCCAGCGAGCGACCGACGTCGGGTGGCTCTTCTTCGCCTTTGGCCGCCGCGGCGGCGCCCTCGGCGAGGGCCTTGGCGGCGTCGGCGATCTGGTGGTCGCGCCCGCCGCGGATGACGCCGGTCTTCTTCGCTTCGGCGAGGTCGGACTCCATCAGGCCGGCGAGCTCGGCGAGGCGGCGTAGTCCGACCACGCCGGCGGTGCCGCGCAGGGCGTGCGCCTCGGCCCGCATCGTCTCGAAATCGGTGGTCGCGGTGGCCAGTCCGGCGGCGATCACGTCGCAGCGGCGGCGCGCCTCCTCGGCGAAGGACTCGAGAAGCTCCGTATCGGGGGCTGCTTTGTCGCTCATCTAATTGCTGTTTCTATCGCTTCGTCTAGGAGTTCGAGTCCGAAAGCGCCCTCAACGGCGTCGCTGATGACGCCATGGCGGTCGATCGTGAACAGCCACGGCTCGCTGGGAAGGCGGAAGGCTCGCACTTGCGGCCGGACGCCGTCGCCCGGGTCGTTGTTGTTGAAGATCTCCATGTGGATGAAGGCGGCCCGGTCTCCGTATTCCTGTTTCGCCTGCTCGGTCAGGTCGACCACCGGCCCGCAGACCCGACTTTGGCAGAACTGGGGGGTTGCAAACAAGAGGACAATCGGTTCTTTTCCGAGCGCCTCCGCGTAATCCACCATGTTCTGGGTATCGGGCGGGGTCCGGGTGGTGATCTGAGCGAGGTTTCCGCCCGCCTCGGCCGCGGTCGGCGTATGGATCCTCGGCGCCCGCTCGCCCGGCATCGGGAACGACTTGAATTCGCCGACGTCGGCCCCAGGCAGTTGCTTCCCCCCGATTTCGTCACCTTCCTTGACCAGCGCCGCGACCCGCCACTCGCCTTCGCTGGGGAAGTCGATCTGGGTCGAGTAGACGACGCTCGCCGCGTCGGGATCGGTGGCGGTCGTCTTGGCGCGGAACGCCGGCTTCGTCGCCAGGCTTTCGACCCGGGCCGGAAACGGCCCGATCGCGGGCTGGTCCAGCGCCTCCGCTTCGGCCTTCGCAACCTCGCCCTTGGTGCCGGGCTTCGACCTCGTCCCCGGCTCGACCGGCGGCACCCGGGCGAAGTAGAGGGCCACCTCGGCGTCGGGCACAGGCGTGTGATCGCGCTCGTAGACCCCGAACGGATAGCGATTCTCGCCCTTGAAAAAGACCATCGCCGCCGGCGAGACGATCAGTTCCGAAGGCCGGTCGCCCAGCTTCAAGACCTCTCTCAGGCTCCTGCCTTCGGGGCTCGGGAAATCGCTTTTCGGCGGTGCCGGGCGGCTCGCGGCGCTGGGGTTGGACCCCGCGCTCGAGTCGGAGCGCTCCGAACCACTGCCACAACCCGTGATCAGGGCGCCCACCGCGAGCAGACAGGCGGGGGCGAGGACCAGGCGAGCGCGCATCGGCGCCATGTTATTCGCGGAGTAGGGTGGCGGCGTCGTCGAAACGGAGGAGCAGCGGATGGCGGAGAGAGCGGCACTGATCACGGGCGGATCCGGGGGGATCGGACTGGCGATCGCCCGGACCCTGGGCGAAGAGGGCTACGGCCTGACCCTTTCGGCGCGGCGGGCGGAGAAACTCGAGGAGGCCGTCCAGGGGTTGCGCGACGACGGCTTCGAGGTCCTGACCGTGCCGGCCAACATGGCCGACGAGGAGGACCTCGTCTCCGTCTTCGCCGCCCACCGCGAGCGCTTCGGCCGCCTCGACGCGCTCGTCAACAACGCCGGCGTCGGGATCGGCGCGCCAATGGCGGAGATCGAGACCAAGTTCCTCGACATGCAGCTGAACGTCAACCTGCGGGCGCTGATCATCGGCACCCGCGAGGGCCTGCCGCTGCTGCGCGAGGCCGGCGCCGAGCATCGCAAGGCGCTGATCATCAACACCGCCTCGCTGGCGGGCAAAGCCGGCCCCGCCTGGCTCTCCGTCTACGGCGCCACCAAGGCGGCGGTGATCAGCTTCACCGAATCGACGCAGCGCGAGGTCGGCACGCGACGGGATCCAGTGCACCGCCCTGGCGCCCGGCTTCGTCGACACCGCGATGGCCGACTTCATCAAAGACCAGATCGGCGAGGAGCTGATCCAGCCCTCCGACCTCGGCGAGGCGGTCCGCTTCCTGCTCCACACCTCGCCCAGCTGCCACGTCCCGGAGATCGTCTTCACCCGACCGGGTGAGGAGATCGTCGCCACCGCCTGAAAAGGCCTCGGTGGTGGCGGGCGAGATGACCGCCCCCCTGCGGGTCCTGGTCGCCGCCTTCGGCGACGCCGGCCACGCCTTCCCCGCGATCGCGCTGGGACGGGCCCTCGCCGCCCGCGGCCACGAGGTCGTCGTCGAGACCTGGGAGGAGCGCCGTGCCGCCGTCGAGGGCGCCGGCCTCGGCTTCGCCGCGGCCGAGGAATACCGGATGTTCCCGCCGCCGGAGCCCGACTCGGTCGACGGCCAGCACGCCGCCGAGGCGGCGCGGGCGCTGCTGCCGCTGCTGGAGGAGCTGCGGCCCCACGTTGCCGTCAGCGACATCCTCACCCTGGCCCCGGCGCTGGCCGCAGAGCGAGCCGGGGTGCCGCTGGCGACCCTGATCCCGCACATCTTACCCGGTCGTCGAGCCCGGCCTGCCGTTCTTCGCGATCGGGCTGCGGGCGCCGCGGACGCCGCTCGGCCGGGCGGTCTGGAAAGCCGGCCAGCGGGCGCTCGACGTCGGCCTCGAGCACGGCCGGCGTGACCTCAACCTGCAGCGTCAACGGCTCGACCTCCCCCCGCTCGATCGCTTCCACGGCGGCATCAGCCCCGACCTGGCTCTCGTCGCCACCTACCCCCAGCTCGAGTACCCGCGCGAATGGCCCGACGGCGGTGACGGTGACCGGGCCGATGGTCTTCGAGGTTCCCCACCCCGAGATCGAGCTGCCGCCGGGAGACGCGCCGCTCGTGCTGGTCGCCCCCAGCACCGCCCACGACTCGGGCAACCACCTGGTCCGCACCGCCCTGAGGGCGCTGGCCGTCGGAGCCGGTGCGGGTGGTGGCGACGACCAACAAAGTCATGCCGCAGAGCCCGATCGAGGTCCCGGCCAACGCCATCGCTGGTCGACTGGCTCAGCTACAGCCAGCTGATGCCGGCCGCCTCGCTGGTCGTCTCCCACGGCGGCCACGGCACTGTCGCCCGCGCCCTCGGCGCCGGCACCCCGGTCCTGGTCTCACCGATCACCGGCGACATGAGCGAGACCGCGATGCGGGTCGATTGGGCGGGTGCCGGGCTCTCGCTGCCCTGGCGCCTCTGCCGGCCGGCGCCGCTGCGCTGGGCGACGCGGCGAATCCTCGCCGAGCCCTCCTTCACCGCCCGCGTCGGAGGCAGATCGCCGCCTGGGGCCGCGCCAACGACGGCGCCGAGCGCGGCGCCGAGCTGGTCGAAGAGCTGGCGCTCTCCAAGCTGGCGCGGTAAGGCAGCCGCGATCCCTGCTCCCTCCTAGCTCCGGGGGTGGGACTCGAACCCACAACCCTTCGATTAACAGTCGAATGCTCTGCCGATTGAGCTACCCCGGAACGCTCGCCCGGCGCGAACCCGGACCGCTCGGAATTTACCGACTTGAGAGCTTTGCCGGGTTAGGACTCGACCCGCTGGGTGTGGGCGATCTGCTCCACCAGTGCCGCCCGCTCGCGGCTGAGCGCGGCGCGGTGCTCGTAGTCTCCGCGCTCGCCGGCGGCGGCGATTTCGCCCTCGAGCCGGCGCTGCTCCAGCAAGAGGAAGTTCAGCTCCATCGCCTCCCGCGAGGCGGGCTGGTCGTGGGAGAGCATCACCAGTTCGGAGATCAGGCCCGCCATCTCGTCGTCGTGGGGAAGGTTGGAGGCCGGGTCGCCCGGGTTCTCGCGCAGCCAGGCGGCGGCGCGAGCCCCGCTCGCCGAGAGGTGCGCGTCGGTCAGGCGGGCGAGGAACTCGCGGCCCTCCTCTGGCAGGGCGATGCACATCGCCAGCAAGGCCCGCTCGCGGCGCTCGCGCGAGGTCAGCTCGGCGGCCCGGCGCGGCGGCGCGCTGACGCTCGCTGGACTGGCGCTGTCGGCGGCTGCTCGACCACCGCTGACCGGCTCGGCCGCGACCACCCGCCCCATCACCATCGCCGGCTCGAGGTCGAGGCGCTCGGCAACCCGGCGCACGAGGTCGTCGCGGCTGGCCGACTCTCCCATCCCGGCCAGGACCGGCGCCACCTCGGCCAGGGCCCGGTCGCGCTCGACCGGGGAGGAGACGTCGGTGCGGTCGAGGACGAGCCCGACCTGGAAGGAGGTCAGCTCCTCGGCCCCCTCGACCAGCGCCGCGAAGCGCTCGGCGCCGCCCTCCTCGGCCAGCATCTCGGCCGGGTCGACACCGGCCGGCATCGCCGCCACCCGCAGCCGCATCCGCCGCCCGGCGGCGACGCGCTGGGCGCGCAGCATCGCCTCCTGGCCGGCCGAGTCGGCGTCGAGCGCCAGCACCACCTCGTCGACCATCCCCGAGAGGGTCGCCACCTGCTCGCCGGTGATCGCCGTCCCCATCACGCCCACCGCCTCCTCGATCCCGGCCTGGTGCAGGGCGAGGACGTCGGTGTAGCCCTCGACCACGACGGCACGGCCGGCTTTCGGCGATCGCCGCTTTCGCCAGGTCGACGCCGTAGAGCATCTGGCTCTTGTGGAAGAAGTCGGTCTCGGCCGTGTTCACGTACTTGGCGCCCTGGTCGCTGCGCATCGCCCGGCCGCCGAAGCCGAGGGTGCGGCCGCGGCGGTCGCGGATCGGGAACATGATCCGCGAGCGGAAGCGGTCGTACTCGCGGCCCTGCTGGTTGCGCTGGGCGAGGCCGACGCCGTGCAGCTCGCCGACGCTGAAGCCGGCCTGCTGGCCGCGGACGAGGATCTTGTCCCAGGCGCTCGGCGCGTAGCCGACCCCGAAGGCGCGCAGCACCTCCTCGCCGAGTCCGCGCTCGGCCAGGTAATCGCGGGCTTTGCCGGCCTCCTCGGACTCCCAGAGGTAGTTGGCGTAGTAGGCGCCGGTGCGCTCCAGCAACTGCTCCAGCCGGCGCCGCTGCTGGCGTCTGGCCTCCGCCCGCGGGTCCTCCTGCTCGCGCTCGATCTCGACCCCGTAGCGGTCGGCGAGCAGCTCGACCGCCTCGGCGAAGCCCATCCCCTCCTTCTCCTCGACGAACTTGATCACGTCGCCGCCGACCCCGCAGCCGAAGCAGTGGTAGAGCTTCTCCTGCGGCTCGACCGAGAACGAGGGCGTGCGCTCGTCGTGGAAGGGACAGAGGCCGGTCCAGCGGGCGCCCTGGCGGCGCAGATCGGTGTGGGCGGAGATCACCTCGACGATGTCGGCGGCCTGCTTGACCCGTTCCAGGCTCTCCGGCGAGATCAGCGCCATCAGAACTTCGACTCCTCGGGGACGGTCAGTTCGGTGAACTTGGCGATGCAGTAGCGGTCGGTCATCCCGGCGATGTAGTCGGCGACGCGCTGGCAGCCGCCGGCCTGCGGGTCCCAGCTCGGGCACCTCCGGCGGGATTCTCCATGTAGTGCTCGAAGAGGCCGCGCATCGCCGCTTCGACCCGGCTGTGCTCGCTTCTGGGCGTCCGGGCCGAGGTAGACGCGGTCGAACATGAACTTGCGCAGCCGCAGCATCGCCATCCCGATCTCCTCGCTCTGGACGATGTCGCCGGCCGCGGTCGAGCGCTCGACGATGTCGGCGACCAGGGTGTCGATCCGGGTCGAGCCGGTCGGGCCGAGCAGCTCGATCTCCGCGCTCGGCAGGTCGTCGGGCTGGAGGATGCCGGCGCGCAAAGCGTCGTCGATGTCGTGGTTGATGTAGGCGACACGGTCGACCAGCTTGACGATCCGGCCCTCCAGCGTCGCCGGCTTGTTCGGCCCGGTGTGGTTGAGGATGCCGTCGCGTACCTGTTCGCTGAGGTTGAGGCCCTGGCCGTCGCGCTCGAGCACGTCGACCACCCGCAGCGAGTGCTCGTTGTGCTTGAAGCCGATCCCACAGCGGGCGGAGAGGGCGGAGTCGAGGGTGGCCTCGCCGGCGTGGCCGAAGGGCGGGTGGCCGAGGTCGTGACCGAGCCCGATCGCCTCGGTCAGGTCCTCGTTGAGGCCGAGCGCCCGCGCCACCGTGCGGGCGATCCCGCAGGCCTCCAGCGTGTGGGTGAGGCGGGTCCGGTAGTGGTCGCCCTCGGGGGCGACGAAGACCTGGGTCTTGTGCTTGAGCCGGCGGAAGGACTTGGAGTGGACGATCCGGTCGCGATCGCGCTGGAACGGCGTCCGCAGCGGGCTGTCGGGCTCCTCGACCCGACGCCGCGCCGGGTAGGACCGGGTCGCGTGCTCGGAGAGGAACCCGTCCTCCCAAGCGCGCACGCGATCCTCGAAGGTGGCGGTGGCAGGCACCAGTCGATCATAGGGGCCACGCGGCCGCCGCCAGGCGGCGAAAACCAAGCAGATCAAGGACGCAGGGAGCGCCGTGTGCTCTGCACACAAGCGACCGAGGACGCCGAGATGCGCCGGTTTGCAGGCGGCTGGCTAGGCCGCGGCGCGGAGTTGGACGTGCGCGTGATGCTCCAACGTCTCGCCGACGGCGCGCTCGACCTGGCGCAACGCCCGCGGCTCCGCGCTCGGCGCCTCGCTGAGCGGCTTCGCCAGCGCCTCGACCATGAAGGTATGAGCCTGCTCGGAGAGCTCGAACGAACCGGCCTCGCAGCTGGCGCAAACGACGCCCCCGGCGGCGCCGGAGAAACCGACCAGATGCTCGGCCTCGCCGCAGCGCGTGCAGGATGCGAGCTCGGGGGTGAAGCCAGCGACCAGCGCCAGCTTGAGGCGGAACGAGAGCGCCACCTCGAGCTCGGCGGCGCGGGACTGGTCGGGTTCGTCGAGCAGGGCCAGGTAGCGGCAGAGCAGGTTGTAGGCGGGCGGGTTGGGCTCGGCCGAGTCGAGCAGGCGCAGGACCGCGTCGCAGGCACGGGCGCCGGCGGTCAGCGCCGGCCCGGAGGAGCGCAGACGCGGGTAGCCCTCGACGGTGGCGACGTTGGTCACCGTCAGCAGGTCGCCGCGGCCTTCGTGGAGGATCAGGTCGAGGCGGAAGAACGGCTCCAGACGGCCGCCGAAGCGGGATTTCGGTTTGCGGGCGCCCTTGGCGATCGCGCCCAGCCGACCCCGCGTCTTCGAATAGAGGTGGAGGATGCGGTCGGCCTCGCCGAAGCGGATGCTGCGAAGGACGATCGCCTCGGTCTTGACCGTGGTTCCGGGCACCCTCCTACTTTGCCCGGCGGCGCGGACGGCGGCGCAAGCGCACCTGGCAACTCGGGCAGAAGTAGGTCGAGCGCCCGCCGACGACGATGCGGACGATCTCGCCGCCGCAGGACGAGACAGGGCTCCCCCTCGCGGGTGTGGACGAGGAATTTCTCCTGCATCGTCCCCTTCTCGCCGCGGCCGTCGCGGTAGTCGTCGATCGAGGAGCCACCGGCATCGATCCCCGCCTCCAAAGCGGCGACGACGGCGTCGCGGAGGGCTTCGTGGTGCTCGGGCTTCATCGAACCTGCGGGCGAGAGCGGGTGCAGACGGGCTCGGTAGAGCGCCTCGTCCGCGTAGATGTTGCCGACCCCGGCGACGCCGGCCTGGTCGAGCAGGAATGACTTCAGCGGCGCCGTGCGGCCCGCCGCCATGGCGCCCAGCGCCTCGGGGGTGAACTCCGGCGAGAGCGGCTCGATGCCGACCCGGCCCGCGAAGCGCTCCGGGAGCCGGTCGTTCGCCGAGCAGGAAGGCCTCGCCGAAGCGGCGCGGGTCGGTGAACCAGACCTCGCGACCGTCGTCGAGGAGGAAGCGAGCCCGCAGGTGCCGAGCCGAGGTGGTTCGCTCCCCCTGGTAGAGCAGGCGGCCCTCCGAGGGATCGAGCACGTCCTCGCCCTCGACCAGAACCAGGTTTCCGGTCATCCGCAGGTGCATGACCAGCGTGCGCTCGCCGTCCAGGCCCAGCAGCAGGTACTTGCCGCGCCGTCCCAAACCCTCGATCGTGGCGCCGGAGACCGTGGCCGCCAGCTCCGCCGGCGGGACGGGACGCGACCAGCGCGGATCGAGCACCTCCAACTCCTCGATCCGCCGCCCTTCCAGCTCCGGCTCGAGCTGCCTGGCAACGGTCTCCACCTCGGGCAGCTCCGGCATCCCCCAGTTCTACATCACGAAGAAGCGCGGGGGTGGGCGCTGAAATAGACCTCCTTGAGGCGGTCGCCGGAGAGGTGCGTGTACATCTGGGTGGTGGAGATGTCGGCGTGGCCGAGCATCTCCTGGACGGCGCGCAGGTCGCAGCCGCCGGCCAGCAGGTGGGTGGCAAAACTGTGGCGCAGGGTGTGCGGGCTCATCCGGCCCGAGAGGCCGGCGTCGCGCGCGTGGCGCTGGACGATCTTGTAGAGGCCCTGACGGGTCAGCGGCCCGCCGCGGAAGTTGACGAAGACCTTGACCTCGTGGCGATCACCGATCAGCTTCGGCCGGCCCCCGCGCAGGTAACCGTTGATCGCGGCGATCGCCTGCCGGCCCAGCGGCACCAGACGTTCCTTCGAGCCCTTGCCGCGGGCGCGCAGAAAGCCCTCGTGGGTGTCGATGTCACCGAGCTCGAGCCCGATCGTCTCCGAGGCGCGCAGCCCGCAGGCGTACATCACCTCGAGCAGAGCCCGGTCGCGCAGCGCCGTCGGCTCGCTGCCCCGCGGCGAGGCCAGCAGCTTCTGGACCTCGGCGTAGTTGAGGACGTGCGGCAGTTTCTTCGAGCGCCGCGGCGCGCTCAGGGCCGCGGTTGGGTCGTCGCCGATCAGCTCGTCGCGGCGCAGGTGCTTGTAGAAGGAGCGCAGGCAAGCGGCCTTGCGGTGGATCGTTGACGAGGAGCAGGCGGGCCGCTCCCCCTCCCCGGTCGCCAGCTCGGCGAGGAAGTCGGCGACGTCGGCGGGGCGGGCCGCCAGCGCGTCGAGATCGTGAGCGGCGAGGTATTCGCCGTACTGCAGAAGGTCGGTGCGATAGGCGTTGAGGGTGTTGCGCGAGAGCCCGCGCTCGAGCTCCAGGTAGGAGAGGAAGTCGAGGACGAGGCCCTCGAAACGTGCGGCGGCACCAGCGGAAGCCGGCGCGGCGGGAATCTCGGGTTTGACGGCGATGGCCATGGCGCTCAGTTCGCCTCCCCCAGTCGCAGCCCTCCACCCGCAAGCGACCGTGCGGGGGTTGGGAGGGGGCTAGGCGCCGAGCAGATGCCCGGCGGCCAGCGGGGCGGCGAAGAACAGCGGGTCCTCGGCGAGGGTCCGGCCCATCGTCGTGGCCGGCAGGCCGGAGGCCGCGTAGCCGTCGAGGTCCGCCGGCGCCAGGTGCAGGTGGTGGCGCTCCTCGCGAGCGGCCTCCAGTTCGGCCGCGGCCTCGGGCAGGTTCGTCGGGACGGCGACGTCGACGGGAGCGAGCAGCAATTCGAGCACGGTGTAGGTGTGATGGCTGAGGCCGAGGTGACGTTCGCGCGGGTCAGCGGAGGAGAGGCGCGGGGAGATCGTCGTCGGCATCCCCAGCGAAAGGGCCGCGTGAGCGCTGTCGAGGGCGACCATGCCGCCGTGACCGAACTCGGTGTCGGAGCCGATGATCCCGGGGCCGGGACCGACCAGGATCGCCTCCCAGCCGAGCCGCGTCGCGGCTGCGTCGAGCGCGCCGACCGTGCTGAGCGCGTCGTGTTCGCCGCCGTAGGCGGGCGCCGCGGTGACGTGGCCGCAGAGCAAATCGCGCTCGCGCAGCTCCGCGAGGTCGCGGGAGAAAGACCCCGGCAGCGCCCCTCCCCCGGTCTGTACGTAGCCGACCCGCAGGCCCGGCCTTGCCTGCGCCGCCGCCCAGGCCGCCGGGGCGAGGTGCCCGTGCAGGGGCAGGACCAGCACCGGAATCTCGCTCCTCTCCAATCCCGTGGTTCCTTTTCCGTCCGGGGGACGGTTAAGGAACCGCGACTCGGTATCGACCGCCTCGACGGGCGCAACCGGGTACTGGAGCGAGGTGTAGTTGAGCTTGATCACGTGCTCGTTGCCGCGCTCGCCGCTCTCCAGACCCCGCGTGAGATTGACGTGGACCACGTCGAAGCCCCCCGAGCCGAGCCCGCGATCGAGCGCGGCAACGTTGACCACGACCTCGTCGCCGGGGTGCATCTCCCCCAGCAGGACCGTGTCCGCCCAGGCCGGCCGGCGCTCGCCGCCGACCTCGACCAGCAGCGGCTCGACCGTGACGACGAGACCACGGCGCAGCTCGAGGCGGCCGCTCACGCCTCGCTCGCGCCGTCACTGGCGGCGGCCGCCGTGACGATCCCTTCGCAGACCGCGAGCATCGTCACCAGGTTGCTGGCCGGGACCATCTCGTCGTAGGTGTGAACCATGTCGGTGCCGTTGGAGAGCAGCACGCAGTCGTAGCCGTCGCGCCGGAAGGCGTTGGCGTCGCTGCCGCCGCCGATCGCCACCCGCCGCGGCTCCAACCCGGCACCTCGCAGGCCGGCTTCGGCAAAGGCTAGCGCCGGCGAGTCCTTCGGCAGCTGGTAGCCGCGGAACAGCTCCTCGATCCGCACGTCGACGTCGCAGCCGTGCTCGCTGGCGCCCCAAGCGCAGGCGTCGGAGATCTTGCCGGCAACGTCGGCCGCCCGCTCGGGGTCGAGGCTGCGGGTCTCGGCGTGGATCCCGCAGTGGCCGGGGACGACGTTGCCGGAGGTACCCCCCGAGATCAGCCCGACGTTCGCCGTCGTCTGCTCGTCGAGCCGGCCCAGCTCCATGCGGGAGATCGCGGCCGCAGCGGCGGCGATCGCGCTGCTGCCGTCCTCGGGCCGAATCCCGGCATGGGCCTCGACGCCGGCGAAGTCGGCGCGGATCTTCTGCTGGGTCGGCGTCTGCACGATCACCTCGCCGACCGGGCCGGCGTGATCGAGGACGAACCCGACGGGCGCGCGCAGGGTCGAGACGTCGAAAGCCTTGGCGCCGCGCAGCCCCTGCTCCTCGGCGACGGTGAGGACCAGCTCGATTCCAATCGGCGGCGGGTTTTCCGTCGCGCGCGCGACCAGCTCCATGAAGACCGCGACCGCGGCCTTGTTGTCGGCGCCGAGGATCGTCTCGCCGCGGCTGCGAAAAACCCCTTCGTCGTCGACGACCTCGACCTGGCCCCGATGCGGGACGGTGTCGATGTGGGCGCAGAACATCACCCACTCGTCGCGCTGGCCGGGCAGCCGCGCCAGCAGGTTGCCGGCACCCGCTTCGGCCGGGCCGGCGGCATCGTCCTCGCTGACCTCCAGCCCCAGGGCTCTCAGCTCGGCGGCGAGGGTGTCGGCGACCTCGCGCTCCTCCCCCGTCGGGCTGCGGATCTCGCAGAGCCGGACGAAGGTCTCGAAGAGTCTCTGGTCAACCACGCGCAGAGGCTAACCGGGGTCCGTCAGCTCGGGCGACGGACGCCGACGTCGCTCTCGGCGGCATCATCCTCGACCTCGTCCAACGCCCCGCCGTCGGCAGGGCGTTCGCCGGCGTGAGAGGAAGCCGCGCCGACGAACTCGCGGAACAGCGGCTCGGGGCGGTTGGGGCGCGAGTTGAACTCGGGGTGGTACTGGGAAGCGACGAAGAAGGGGTGGTCGGGCAGCTCGATCATCTCGACCAGGCGCTCGTCGGGAGAGGTGCCGCCGCAGACCAGGCCCTCGTCTTCGAGCCGGCGGCGCAGCTGGTTGTTGACCTCGTAGCGATGGCGGTGGCGCTTGTAGATGACGGCCTCGCCGAAGATCTCCCGCGCTCGCGTGCCCTCGTGCAGTTTCACCGGGTCGGCTCCGAGCCGCATCGTCCCGCCCATGTCGGAGACTTCCTTCTGCTCAGGCAGCAGGTCGACGACCGGGAACGGGGTCTCCGGGTCGAACTCGGCCGAGTTGGCGCCGTCCATGCCGACCACGGTGCGGGCGAACTCGACGACCGCGATCTGCATGCCGAGGCAGATCCCGAGGTAGGGAATCGAGCGTTCGCGGGCGATCCGCGCCGCCTGCACCTTGCCCTCGATCCCGCGCTCGCCGAAGCCGCCGGGAATCAGGATCCCGTCCATACCCTCGAGCTGCTCGGGGTCGAGGTTCTCGGAGTCGACCAGCTCGATCTCGGTTTCGACGCCGTGGTGGATGCCGCCGTGCTCGATCGCCTCGATCACCGACTTGTAGGCGTCGGCCAGCTGCACGTACTTGCCGACGATCGCGATCCGCACCTTGCCGCTGGAGGCGTCGGCGCGGCGCACCATCGCCTCCCACTCAGCGAGGTCGGGCGAAGGCGCCTCCAAGCCGAAGTGGTCGAGGACGAGGTCGTCGACTCCCTCGGCGCGGAAGACCAACGGCACCTTGTAGATGTTGTCGACGTCGTGAGCCGAGATCACGGCTTCGACGGGGAGGCTGGCGAAGAGGGCGATCTTCTCGCGGATCTCGCGGTCGAGACGGCCTTCGGAGCGGCAGACCAACGCGTGCGGCTGGATCCCGATCCGGCGTAGCTCGTTGACCGAGTGCTGGGTAGGCTTCGTCTTCAGCTCGCCGGCGTGGCCGACGTATGGAACCAAGGTCAGGTGCACGAACATCGCCCGTTTCGGAGTCAGGTCGGTGTAGAGCTGGCGGATCGACTCGAGAAACGGCAGCGACTCGATGTCGCCGACGGTGCCGCCGATCTCCGTGATCACGAAGTCGACCGACTGCGACTCGGCGACGATGAGGATTTTCTGCTTGATCTCGTTGGTGATGTGCGGAATCACCTGCACGGTCGCGCCGAGGTAGTCGCCGCGGCGCTCACGCCGGATCACCGAGTTGTAGACGGCGCCGGCGGTGACGTTCGAGGCGCGCGAGGTGTTCTCGTCGGTGAAGCGCTCGTAGTGCCCGAGGTCGAGATCGGTCTCGGCGCCGTCCTCGGTGACGAAGACCTCCCCGTGCTGGAACGGGCTCATCGTCCCCGGGTCGACATTGATGTACGGATCGAACTTCTGCAGCTGGACCCGGTAGCCGCGGGAAACGAGGAGGCGACCGATCGAGGCGGCGGTGATCCCCTTGCCGAGGGCCGAGACGACTCCGCCCGTGACGAAAATGAACCTCGTGTCGCCTTTGTTAGTCGGTTTCATGCTCTGCCGAGCGAGTCTAGCCAGCGCAAGGGCGGAACCGATTCGACCATCGCCGAAAGAGACCGCAACTCCCCGTAAATGGTGATCGCGCAGACGATCGCGAGCGCGACCAGGCGGGCGTCCGCCCCCAGGACCGTCAAAAGCCAGACCCCGGCGACGGCGCCGATCAGGTTCGAACCGGTGTCGCCCAGCATCGCCCGCTCGCGCAGGGTCAGCCAGGCGCCGACCAGGATCGGTCCGGCGAAGATCCCCAGCAGCTCGACCGGGGCCAAGGTCCAGCCGCCGAGACAGAGCCCCAGCCCCAGCAGCGCCAGCGCCTTCTCGGCCCGCCCCGGCCGCAGGTCGAGCAGGTTGAAGAGGTTGGTGGCAAGGACCAGCAGGGCCACGTCGGCGACGTAGCGCCAGTCCTCGAGGCCGCGGCCAGAGACGACGTAGGCGGCCAGAGCCAACGCTCCGATCGCCTTGATCGCCCCGGTCGAGAGCCGGCCTTCGCGCAGCGCCCGCCAGTGCCCACGCCAGCCTCGCGGAGCCGCCACCGCCGCGCCTTGGCCGAGCGCGTCGTCGAGAAAGCCGAGGAAGGCGATCCCGACCAGATAAGGCAGCCAGCGGCGCAGCTCGGGGTCGAGCAGGTCGAGGTCAGCGCGGTCGTTGAGGAAGGCGAGCGGCGCCAGCGCGACCAGCGCCGCCGTCGCCAGGATCGCCCCCAGGGGAAAGGCGAGCAGGGCGCCACGGTAGTTCTCCCGGACCAGGCCGGCGTCGCGCAGGCCGCGGGCGCCGGCCGGCAGCAACGGCACCGCCAACGCGATCGCGAGCGGGAATCCCACCCAGTACACGGGGGCCCTAGCCTTCCGGCGCCAGCAGCTCGGGCAGGAGCCGGTCGGCGCTGCTTTTGACGCCGAAGCTGCCCTCGGCGCCGAGCATCGCGAAGACCAGCGCCAGCTGGCCGGCGCTGGCGTCGACGTCGTCGACGCTGGAGAGGCCGCTGCCCTGGAAGAAAGCGACCGAGGAGGGTTCCTCGCTAATCGTCTCGACCCCGACCGCCGCCGTCCGCGTGCCGACGATCCCGCTCATCAACGCCGACTCGAACTGCGCCGCGCTGGCGCGCTGGACCGGACCCATGTCCTGCGGCTGATCGCGGACGACGATGACGCCGTCGAGGGCGCCGAAGCTGCCGCTGGTGCGCGAGAAGAGCTGGCCGCGGACGATCTCGGGCAGGGTGCCGCCGATCACCAGCTGCCGCCCCAGGCCCTTGCCGAGCGCGGTCAGCTGGTCGGAGTTGGTTTCGAGGTCGAAGAAGCGGGTTTTCGAGAGGTCGTCGGCGAACCCGTTGACGTCGACCGGCTCGCGCACCACGCCGACGCCGACCAGCTGACCTCCGGTCGGCGCCAGCGCCTCCTCGACCGAGGCGGTGACCGCGCTGGGCAGGCCGCCGAGAGCAATCAGCCCGATCCGTTTGCCATCGAGGCGATCACGGGTCAAGGCCGGGTAGACGCGTTCGGCGTACTCGTTGGCGCTGCCCAGTTCGCCGCGCAGCTGGTCGGCCTCCGAGCGGGCGTCCTCGAGGTTGCCGACCAGGCTGCGCTCGAGATCCTTGCGGGTACCCGTCAACGCATCGCCGCCGAACTCGGCGCCGATCAGGATCCCGATCGCCAGCGAGATGAAGACGGCGATCAGCGAGGTGGCGTGGTAGCGCGCGCTGTAGCCCATCAGCGGCCAGAGGCTAGATGGTCGAGCCCCGCTCCTAGATCCCCAGCCAGATCCGCACCTTCAGCCAGAACAGCTCGAAGACGTCGTTGAGCGCCGGCGAGGTGATGATCAGGATCGTCAGCAGGATCAGGAACGCGACCGCGAAGAGGGCGATCGGCGCCAGCGTCGAGCTCGGGTTGTAGAGCCGGCTCACCCCCTTGGCATCGACCAGCCGCTCGCCGATCCGCAGCCGAGTGAGGAAGGTCGAGGACATGCCGCCGCGCTTGCGGTCGAGGAACTCGATCAGGTTGAAGTGGGCACCGACGCTGACGATCAGGTCGGCGCCCTTCTCGTAGGCCATCAGCATCGCCACGTCCTCGCTGGTGCCGGCGGCAGGGACGACCTTGTGCTCAAGGCCGGACTCGATCAACCGCTCGCTGCCAGGAGCGCGGCCGTCGGGATAGGCGTGGACGATCAGTTCGGCGCCGCAGGCGAGCGCCGCATCGGAGGCCGAGTCCATGTCGCCGAAGATCACGTCGGGCTTCAGTCCAGCTTCGATGGCGCCGTCGGCGCCTCCGTCGACGGCGACGATCAGCGGCCGCATGTCGCGGATGTAGGCGCGCAGCGCCTTCAGGTCGCGGCGGTGGCGGTCGCCGCGGACGACGATCAGGACGTGGCGGTCGCGGAAGGACTCCTTGGTCGGGGGGAAGTCGATGCTGCCGGTCAGCAGGTCGGTCTCGCCGCGGACGTGGGCGACGGTGTTCTCGGCAAACTCCGCCAGCGCCTCGTCGATCCGCTCCCGCTGCTCCTGCAGCTGGCTCTCCAGCTCGGCGACTCCGAGCACCCGACCGCGCAGAACCTCCTGGTCGCCGATCCGCACGGTGCCAGCGTCGATGACGACGCGGTCGCCGTCACCCAGCAACTCGAAGAGACCGGCGCCCGGCGCGTCAATCAGGCGGACGCCGGCATGGGCCAGCATCAGCGGCCCGGCGTTGGGATACGCCCCGTCCGAAGAGGGCGAGGCGTTCAGGACCGCGGCGACGCCGGCGGCGATCAGCTCCTCGGCAGCGATCCGGTCGATGTTGACGTGGTCGATGACGGCGATGTCGCCGGGGTGCAGACGCTTGACCAGGTGCTTGGTCCGCGCGCCGAGGCGGGCGGTTCCTTCGATCGGTGCGTCGGGTCTGGCCCCGTTCCGCCGCCCGAGCAGTGCGGGAAGGCGTCGGCGACTGGTGGTGGACACCCGCTCAGGTTAAGCCAAGCGCTGGCGCAAGGCCACCCCTCCGGCGCATGGCGGCGTCCTCAGTCGCTCGCGTGCAGAGCACGCCACGCTCCCTGCGTCCTTGCTCTGCTTGGACGGGTGACCTTATGCGGCTGCCAGAAGCTCGCGGGCGTGTCGCGTCGCCGCCTCGTCGCTGCCGTCCCCTCCGAGCATCCGCCGGATCTCCTCGACGACGCCCTCCCCGTCGAGTCGCTGCACGCTCGCCGCGGCCTGCCCGTCGGCGACGTCCTTCTCGAGCCGGAAGTGGACGTCGGCGAGCGAAGCGACCTGTGGCAGGTGGGTGATGCAGAGCACCTGGTGCTCGGCGCCCAGGGCCCGCAGCCTCTCCCCCACGACCCGCGCCGTGTTGCCGCCGATCCCGGCGTCGATCTCGTCGAAGACGAGGGTTCCGACGGATGCCGCCTTGCCCAGCCCGCTGAGCGCCAGCATCACCCGTGAGAGCTCGCCGCCCGAGGCGGCGTCGCGGAGCGGCGCCGCCTCGATCCCGGGGTTCGGAGCGACCCGCAGCTCGACCGTCTCCCGCCCCGAGGGACCGTACTCGTCCGAGTGGGGTTCCAGCACGACCTCGAGCGTGGCGCCCGCCATCGAGAGCCGGTCGAGCTCGGTCGCCACCCGCTCTTCCAGCGGCGCCGCGGCGGCGACCCGGCCGGCGCTGAGTCGCTCGCCCAGCTCCTCGCGCGATCGCTCGGCCGCGGCCAGCGCCGCCTCGGCCTCGGCCCCGCGCACCTCGGCACCCTCCAGCCGGGCGATCTCCTCGCGACAGCGGGTCGCGTGCGCCAGCACCGACTCGACGCTGCCGCCGTGCTTGCGCTCGAGCCGGTCGATCAGCTCCAGCCGCTCCTCGATCGCCAGCAGCGCCGCCGGGTCGGCTTCCAGCCCCTCAGCGTAATCGCGCAGCTCTGAGCCGGCGTCGCCGAGCTCGACCGCCAGCGCCGCCACCCGCTCGGCGATCGCGTCGAGCCTGGGGTCGAGGCCGCCGGCGCCACCCAGCAGGGATTCCGCCTGCGCCAGCGCCGCCGCGCCGCCGCCGCCGTCTTCCTCCGCTCCGATCAGGGCGCCATGGGCGCTGGCGGCCGCGTCGCGCAGGCCCTCGGCGTGGCGCAGGCGCTCGCGATCGCCCGCCATCGCCTCGCGCTCCTCGGGATCGGGGGCGACCTCCTCGATCTCGGCCAGCTCGTAGCGGTAGAGGTCGAGATCGCGCTCCCGTGATCCCTCCCGATCGCGCAGCTCCGCCAGCTCGGCGGCGAGCCTGACGCAGTCCCGATGGGCGTCGCGGTAGCGCCGCCGAACCTCCAGGTGATCGGCGCCGGCGAAGCCGTCGAGGATCTCCAGCTGGGCGGAGGCGATCGTCAGCTTGCGGTGCTCGTGCTGGCCGAAGAAGGCGAGTAGCCGCCCACCCAGCAGTTTCAGGTCGGCAGCCGTCGCGGCGCGGCCGGCGACGAAGGCGCTGGTGCGGCCGCCGGAAGACACACGGCGGCCCAGCACCACCTCATCCGCGCCCTCGGGCAGGCGTTCGGCGAGCTCCGCCAGCTCCGGCTCGGCGAGTAGGCCCCGCGGCAGGTCGAAGACCCCCTCCACCCAGGCCTCGGGCGCACCGGGGCGCACGATGTTCCCTTTCGCCTTGCCGCCCATCAGCAGGTCCAGGGAGTGGGCCAGGACCGTCTTCCCCGCACCCGTCTCCCCGGTGATCGCGTTCAATCCCTCGCCCAACCGCAGTTCGGCCCGCTCGATGAGGAGCAGGTTCTCGATCCGGAGCTCGCGCAGCATGCGATCTGTGTAGCAACGGGAGCGGATCGATCCGGGCCGTTTCCGCGCTAGATGCGGAGAACCGTGGCTAACCGCCGGCCGGCTCGCTGGGACCGTCGGTCGGCTGCACGAAGTCACTCGACCGCGTCAGCAGGAAGCCGAGCGCGGCGCCGGCGAAGGAGACGATCGCGGCGATCAGGAGGATCGTGTTGAGGCCGCTGACGAAGGCGACGTCAGCGGCCTGGACGGCTTTGTCGTGGAGCGCCGGCGGCAGCGGCAGCTCGGAAACCGCGCGCGAGCCGCCGGAGGCCACCACTTCGCCGAGCCCCTCGGGAGCGTGCGGGACCAGCTCGTGCAGCTTCGAGTCGACCCGCGCCTGGAAGACCGCGCCGAGCCCGGCGACGCCGGTGGCGATCCCGGCCTGGCGGAAGGTCGTGTTGATCCCCGACCCCATCCCCGATTTCTCGACCGGGACGACGGCGATCGCGGCCTGGCCGATGCCCGGATTGGTGGTGCCGATGCCGATCCCGGCGACGACGAAGCCGGCCAGCAGCGTCGTCCAGCTCGAGTCGGCTGAGATCCCGTGCATCAGCAGCAGGCCGACCCCGACCAGGGTCAGGCCGATCCCGAGCAGGATCCGGATCGGCACCCGATGCGACATCGCGCCGGAGATCGGCGCGACGATGAAGCCGAGGATGGTCAACGGCAGGAAGCGCAATCCCGCCTCCAGGGGCGAGAAGTCGAGCACCCCCTGCATGTAGATAGTCAGGTAGAGGAACATCGCGAACATCCCGGCCGAGAGGGCGAAGGCGACGGCGGAGACACCGTTGAAGGCGCGCCGACGGAACAGCGTCAGGTCCAGCATCGGGTGGGTGCTGCGGTGCTCGATCGCGACGAACGCCGCCAACAGGACCGCGGCCCCGACCAAGCAGGCGACGATCAGGGGGCTCCCCCAACCCTCGGGGTTGCCACGGATCAGGCCGAAGATCAAGAGGAAGAGGGCGCTGGAGAAGCTGACGAGGCCGGGCAAGTCGACCGGTTCGGGGTCTTTGACGAAGACGTTGACGATCTTGCGCTCGGTCAAGACCATCGCCGCGATCCCGATCGGCACGTTGATGAAGAAGATCCACTCCCAGCCGAGGCTCTCGGTGACGACGCCGCCGACCAGCGGCCCGACCGCGACGGCGCCCCCGACGACCGCCCCCCAGACGCCGAACGCGGTCGCCCGGTCTTTGCCGTGGAACTCCTGGCCGATCAGCGCCAGCGAGGTGGCGAACATCCCGGCGGCGCCGATCCCCTGCAGGCCGCGGGCGAGGTTCAACAGCGTCGGGTCCTCGGCGATCCCGCAGAGGAACGAGGCGAAGGTGAAGACGCCGAACCCAATCGTGAAGACGCGGCGGCGGCCGAGCCGATCGCCCAGGGACCCCGCCGTCAGCAGGAAGGCGGCGAGGAACAGTGCGTAGGCGTCAACCACCCACTGCAGGCTGGAGAGGCTGGCGTCGAGTTCGCGCTGGATGTCGGGCAGGGCGACGTTGACGACGGTGACGTCCAACAGCAACATGAACGTCGCGATCGAGACGAGGACGAGAGTCCACCACTTCCGCTCCATGCCAGCACCCTAAAGAACCCACCTCGCCGGCTGAGCAAGCAGATCAAGGACGCAGGGAGTGCCGTGTGCTCTGCACACAAGCGACCGAGGACGCCGATATGCGCCGCTCAGACGGCGAGGTGGCCGAACTTCTCGCGGATGCGGCCGTAGAAGCTGCTGCCGGGCAGCTGTGCAAGGCAGGCGACCGCGTCGACGAAACGGACCTCGAGTTCGCCGCCCGCCTCCAGCTCGGCCAGGGGCTCGCCGTCGACCGCGAGTTCGACCGGCTCGCGGTCGGGCGCGTTGCCGACGTGGAGGGTGTCGCCGGGGGCGACGACGAGGGCACGGGCGGTGAGCGAGTGCGGAGCGATGTAGGAAACGACGTAGCCCTTCACCCCCCAGGCCAGGATCGGGCCCTGGTTGGCGAGGTTGTAGCCGGTCGATCCGGCTGGGGTGGCGGCGACGAGGCCGTCGCAGCGGACGTGTCCGACCTCCTGGCCGGAGATCCGGTAGCTGAGCTCGGCGACGCGGTCGCGAGGGCGCCGCGAAAGGGTGACGTCATTGACGCCAAGGCCGGTCACCTCGCCGGCCCTAACCTCGAGGCCGGGCAGGTCGACGGTCTCGATCTCGCCGGTGAGGGCGCGGCGGATTCCGGCGGCGGCGTCGCCGCGCTCGACCGCGGCGAGGAAGCCGACGGTGCCGTAGTTGACGCCGAAGACGGGCACGCCGGTGCCGGCAAAGCGCCGCAGCGCGTGCAGAATCGAACCGTCGCCCCCGAAGACGAGGCAGAGGTCAGGTCGGAGATCGGGCGGCGCGACCTCGATCCCCTCCGCCTTCTCGTCGTGCTTGGCGAGCTCCTTCTCCCCGGCGTAGAGCTGAGTGCCGACCTCTCGGGCGACGGCGACCGCGAGCGGCACCGCGTCGGTGGCGGCCGGCGGGTGCGAGTGGGTGATGAGCAGCGCGGTGCTCACGACCCACCCTCGGCGGCGACGATCTCCGCCTCGAAGTCGGCGACTTCCGGCCCCTCGCCGCCGCACCAGACGAAGGTCTCGCGGTTGCCCTTCGGGCCGGGCAGGCCGGAGGCGGCGAATCCGCGAACCCGCAGGCCGAGGTCGCGGGCGGCCTCGGCGACCGCCAGGATCGCCTCGCGGCGGTCGGCGTCGTCGCGGACGACGCCGCGGCCGACCCGCTCGCGGCCGAGCTCGAACTGCGGCTTGACCATCGCCAGCGCTTCCCCTCCCGGCGCCAAGCAGTAGGCGACCGCCGGCAGAACCTTGGTCAGCGAGATGAAGGAGACGTCGACCGTGGCGAAGACGGGTGCGAAGGGCAGGTCGGCGGGCGACATCGCGCGGGCGTTCAGCCGCTCGATCACCGCGACCCGAGGGTCCTCGCGAAGCCGTAGGTCGAGCTGCCCGTAGGCGACGTCGACGGCGGCGACCCGCGGCGCGCCGCGCTGGAGCAGGCAGTCGGTGAAACCGCCGGTGGAGGCGCCGACGTCGAGGCAGTCGCGGCCGCTGACGTCGATCGCGAGCGCGTCGAGCGCGTTCTCGAGCTTGGTGCCGCCGCGGGAGACGAAGCGCGGCCCGGCGTCGACGACCAGCTTGGCCTCCGGCTCGACCAGCTGACTGGGCCGCAGCGCCACCGGCCCGTCCCGGCCGACCCGGACTTCGCCGGCGCGGACAGCGCCCGCCGCGGCCGTGCGTGAGGGGAAAAGCCCCTGCTGTGCCAATACCGCGTCTATCCGGGCCTTCTTCACGCCCGCAACGCTAGCGCGGAGCCTCCTGCGCAGCCGTTTATTCGCGCTTCAGAGCGATCTGCGAAATTTATTGCGCGGTCGCCCCGCAAGCCCGTTTCGCGGCACTCGATGCCACAAGACCGTCCATTGCCCCCCGAGCAGGGGGTTTATGTGACCCCACTCACACACAAATCGCACGTATGTTCGTACGCTGGTCAAGGATTCGGATGGAGAAACCGATGAAGGAGAAGCAACCAAGACTTTTTGGCTGAGCCCCCCGCCGACATATGCCCCAATCGCTTCCCACGATTGGCGCCGTCGGCTCAAAAGGTGCTCACCTACCTCCCACGGATCCACATATATAGAGATACATATCTCTCCTCCCTGTAGTAACCCCAGAAGCGCCCCGCCTCCCCGGCGGGGCGTTTTCTGTTGTGGAGCCGAATGCGGCGCTTGCACCAGCAACGGCTCACCTCTTGTGTTTGGAGTCTTCCAGACGGAGATCGAGCCAAAGGAGAGTGAACCACTGGCTGCCGATCTAATTCGACTACCGCGCCGATGCGACGACGCAGGAGTCGCAGTTCCAGGCTCTTCCTGAGTCCGAGGTGGACTCTGATCGGCACTTCCCACTCGCCAATCACTCCCCACGGCGAGGCGAGGTTTTATGTGCTGCCGGAGGAAGCGGACAAGCGAGTGCTCGGGCAGAATGCCAGTGGGCAATGAGAAGAAAGAGATCTCCAAGAAAGCGTGAGGTCGCAATTAGCCCCGCATAGCGGGGTCAACTGCGACCTCACGAAAGAGCCGGCGTCCTTCGGGGCGAAGATCCAGCGAAGTAGGAGGTCAGAGAGAGAGAGAGAGAGAGCTGGCGAAGATCCGAAAAACTCCTCCAACTGATGGTCGACTGGGCAACGAGGCGAGTCCGGTCCGATGAGCCTCGACTCCGACCGCATCACCTACGTCGGGCACGCGACCATCCTGGTCGAGGGCGACGGCGCTCGCCTGCTCACCGATCCGCTGCTGAGGCGGCGGGTCGGGCCGCTCGTCCGCCACGGCCCCGCGCCGCGGCCGGCGATAGCGCAAGACCTCGATGCCGTCCTGATCTCGCACCTGCATCGTGACCACGCCGACCTCGCCTCGCTGCGCAGAATCGGACGCGGGACGCCGCTGCTGGTCCCGCCGGGATCGCGGCTCTTCTTCGAGCGCCAGGGCTTCGACGCGGTGACCGAGCTGGGACCGGGAGACTCCGCCCAGGTTGGCCGGTTGACGGTGAGCGCCATCGAGGCGGTCCACGACGGCGGACGGCGCAGGTTCGCCGAGGAACCGGAGGCGGTCGGCTTCCTCGTGGAGGGGCGCCAGCGCATCTACTTCGCGGGCGACACCGACCTCTTCCCCGGCATGGGGGATCTCGGCTCGGGCCTCGACCTCGCCCTGCTGCCGATCTGGGGCTGGGGACCGACCATCGGCCCCGGCCACCTGGACCCCGAGCGGGCGGCGCGGGCGGCGGCACTGCTCTCGCCGCGAGTGGCGGTGCCGATCCACTGGGGCACGCTCTATCCGATCGGCCTCGCTCGCCTGTACGGCTCTCCCCTCCGCTCTCCCGGCCACGAGTTCGCCAGGCAGACGCGGCATCTGGCGCCTCAGGTCGAGGTCCGCGTGCTGGTACCGGGAGAGGCGCTTTCGCTCGCGTAGGCGGTCTGACCCAGGCCAGCCAGCCAGGTGCGGAAGATGCGGTGGACGCGCTCGGCGCCGACCACCTCCTCCCCCGGCCATTCAAGCTCGCTCGGGTGGAGGACGAACGGAAAGCTCTGAGTGCCGCCCATCCCGCCGTGGGAGCCGACCAGCTCCTCGAACGCGGCGACCTCCCCGAAGTCGGTCCAGTAGGTGCTGTTGACCATGATGTCGGCGCAATGGGCGAAGCCGTCGGTGCGGCGCAGGTGGTCGGCCGCGTTCGGGCCGAACGGCGCCAGCGGGTCCTCGCCGACGACACGATCGCCATCGAGTATGTGACTGCCGGCGGCGCTTATCGCCATCGCCCCGTCACGTTCGGAGCGGACCAGGAGGAAGCCGACCCCGGGATGCTCGCGCAACGCGGGAACGAGGCGCGGATAGAGCGCTTCGATCCGCTCCAGGCTGACGCGACCGGGCTCGCGGGGAAAGCTGATCAGGCCGAGGCAACCGGAGGCGAGGACCGAGAGCTCGGGCAACCCGTCGCCGTGCTCCTCTTCCACGTCCTGCCGACGCCCGGCGCCGACCGTGACCGCACCGTCCACCTGGCGCTCGCGCGTCGCGACCCGGATCGCGCGCCCGGCAACGGTGTCGTCCCGGGCGACCTCGGTGAGGCCGGCGCTCAGGTAGGAGGAGGCGTCGTCGTCTCCCCCTTCGACCGCGACCACGCTGTCTGCCTCACAGACCGAGCGGACCAGTTCCTCGAGCGTCTGCCCGTAGCGGTCGCGGAAGGTTTCGCCCTGCGACTGCCCGTGGTCGGAGAGCACGACCAGGCGATAGGGCCGGGGCGCCTCCGCGCAGGCCGACGCGATCCGGGCGATCTGGCGGTCGAGGTCGTGGAGGACGGCGAGGCCGTCATGGCGCTCGATCCCCGAATGGTGGGCAACCTCGTCGTAGGCAAGAAACGTCGTGTAGAGGACCGGGCGCCCTGAGAGCACGTCGCCGATCACCGTGGCGACCTGGAGGTCGCGCTGGACCACCGTGGCCCACGCGCGCATCAGGGCGTAGCGGCGGTCGCGGTGGATCCGCGGGCGCACGTCGTCGCGGACCTGGCTGCGGGCGGCGCGGCGCTCACGGACGATATCCGCGAGCGCGAGGGTAAAGGTTCGGGCCACCGCGTAGGGACGGGCGAAGTAGGCCGCGTAGTCCTTGCCGATCGGACGACGGCGATGCAGAGCGGTGCTCATCGTCAACATCGAGTGCGGAGCGTCCCCGGAGAGGATGTTGGCGCGACTGGCGCCGTCGGCGTGGAGCAGGCCGCGGCCGTCGGAATGCCGGCGCTCGATCTCTTCGGCGTCGCGGGGGTGGTTGGTGACGATCGCCGCGCCCCTCTCCTTCTCCCACCAGCGGAAGGCGGGCATGTCGTCGTTGTCACCGTGCAGGAGGCCGGCCTGACAGGCGCCGGTCTGGGAGGACCAGTCGGTCTCCCATCTCCGCAGCCGGTGCGAGCCCGACCGAACCCAGGCCGCCAGCGTCGGAGCGTTGCCGTCCTCCAGCGCCCGCAGCAACACGTCGTGGGCGAGGCCGTCGATCTCCAAGAACAGCATGCCGGGGATAGCGCTCTCGGTCACCTGCCGGCGGCGGCGCGCCTGCCGGCGAACGACGTTGCGGTGCCAGGATTCGTCCTCGTCGACCGCGAGCACCGAATAGGCACTGGCGGTGAGCGCGGCCATCGCGACCGTGATCGCGATGCCGGCTCCGACACCTGAGATTTCCGCCCCCGGCACGAGGTCGATCGCGAACGTCACCAGCAGCCCGTTCAGCACCAGCGCCGCGAACCCAAGGCTGAGGACGGTCAAGGGAAGGGCGAGGCGAGCGAGCAACGGCCAGAGCAGAGCATTGAGCAGGCCGATCCCGAGCGCCGCGAGGAGCGCGGCGGCAAAGCCGTCGAGCTGGAAGCCCGCCAGCAACCGGGAAAGCAGCAGGAGAATCGCGGCGTCGAGCAGCAGTACGAGCGCGCCACGGCGAACCGTCCTCATCACGGCACGAGGCGAGGCGTCAAGGCGATGCCGGTCTTCATGATCCCTCCCCCTGATTCGAGTCCCTGGCGAGCAAACCCTAACCCTTGGCAGGGGGCGAGCAGACGACTATGTTCGTATGAGGAACTCTGAGAATCCCAGCCACCAGCGAGGGGAGATCGCCGTGGAGAGCAGCAGACAAGAGCACGACCGCCGGGTCGAGCAACGGCAGCCGACGGGATGGACGTTCTTTGCGGGAGCCCTGATGGTGATCGTCGGCTCGCTCGACGCGCTCTGGGGCCTCGCCGGCATCCTCAACGACGACGTGGTTCTGGTCGGTGGAGACGGAGTGATCCTCGCCGACGTAACCACCTGGGGCTGGGTCCACCTGATTCTCGGCTCGATCGTCGCCTGCACGGGACTCGGCCTCTTCACCGGAGCCGAGTGGGCGCGCTTCGCCGCAATCTTCTTCGTAGCGATCAACACCGTCGCCCAGATCGTCTGGTTCCCGGCCGCCCCGCTTTGGGCGTTCCTGATGATCATCCTCAACGTGACGATCATCTACCAGCTCACCGCGCGCTGGGAGGATTGACGATGCCGATCGCAGACATCAGCTTTGGCGAAGGTCTACTCCTCGTCTTCGAGTTCTTTCTGCTGTTCGCTTGGATCTGGATCCTGATTGCGGTCCTCTCGGATCTGTTCCGTGACCACCAGCTGTCGGGCGTGGCCAAGGCGGTCTGGGTGTTCTTCCTGGTCTTCCTGCCGTTCCTTGGAGTGTTGCTCTACCTGATCGTTCGCGGCGACGGTATGCGCGACCGCACGATCAAGGCCCAGGTTGATTCGAAAAAGGAGTTCGATAGCTACGTTCGAGAGCAGGCCCAGGCCGCCCCTCCCGCAGACGAACTCCACAAGCTCAACGAGCTGAAGGAGAAGGGCGCGCTGAGCGCGGAGGAGTTTGAGCAAGCAAAGGCCAAGCTACTCGCCTAAAGACGGAGAAAAGGAGACCGCATGGAGATTTTCGAGGTCGAGCGAGAGGAAACCCTCACCCGCAACGAGATCGCAACCCGCCTGCGCCGGCTCGCGAACCTGCTCTCCAGCGACGACGAGGAGATCAGCTTCGAGCGCGGCGGGATGCAGTTCTCCGTCCACGTCCCCGAGCAGGTCCACCTCAAGGTCGAGCTGGAGATCGAGAGTGACGAGCGGGAGCTGGAGATTGAGCTGAAGTGGTGACGGCGGGCGACTCACGGCCGTCCCCCGCCATGACGTCCGAATCGCGATCGGCTCCGTGCAAAGGGAACCTGACCTCCACGGCGAGGCCGCCTTCGGGCCGAGCCTCGGCGAGCAGGGTGGCATGGTGGGCGGTCGCGACGGCGCGGACGATCGAGAGCCCGAGGCCGTGGTTGCCGTCGCTCGGCGCCGTCCGGTCGGTGCCGAGGCGCTGGAAGGGCTCGAACAGCCGCTCGACCTCGGCGGCCGGGATCACGGCGCCGTCGTTGGCCACCGCGAGGAACGCACCGCCGGGCCCGGTGCCGGTCCTCACCCGCACGTGGCCCCCGGGGACGTTGTAGCGCACGGCGTTGTCGATCAGGTTGCGGACTAGCCGCTCCGCGAGGGCGTCGTCGCCGGCGACCGGGGCGTGCTCCAGTTCGCTGTCGATCCGCACGCCGAGGGGCCCCGTCTCCGGCGAGCGGGTCTCGGAGGACCGCCTCGACGACCGCGCCGAGGTCGAACGGCTGCCGCCAGTCGAGGCCGCGCTCGCTCCAGGCGAGCGTCAGCAACGACTCGAGCAGCCGCTCCTGCTCCTCGCCGAGCGCCAGCAGCCGTCGCGAGGTCACCCGGAAGCAGTCGATCGTCGCGGAGGGGTCGGTGAGCCGCTCCTCGAGCAGCGCGCGCCACAGCGTCATCGGCGTGCGCAGCTCGTGCGCCGCGTTGGCGACGAAGCGCTGCTGGGCGCCGAAGGCGGTCTCGAGCCGCGCGAGGAGGCCGTCGATGGTGTCGGCGAGATCCTTCAGCTCGTCGCGGGGCCCCGAGATGGCGAGGCGTTCGTGCAGGTTGTGCTCGGAGATCTGCCGGGTGCTCGCCGTCATCGACCGCAGCGGGCGCAGGACCCGGCCCGCGACCAGCCAGCCGAGCGCGATCGAGACCACGGTCATGATCGCCAGCGCGATCCCGGACTGGACGAGCAGCTGGTGGAGGTCGTCGGCGCGGCGCTCTTCGGCCGCGGCGAAGGCTTTCTGGGCCATGCTTTGGACGCGGTGGGCGACATCCGGTTCGGTCGATTCCCGGATCGGTTCGCCGCCCGCGACGATCAGGTTGACCCCGGTGGCGCTGCGGAAGAGGACGTAGGTGATCGCGAGCAGCACCGCCCCGGAGACGAGGAACAGGCCGCCGTAGAGAAGGGTCAGGCGCAACCGGACGGTCGGCGGGGGTAGGTGCATCCAGCGTCGGGGCATCGTCAGATCCGGTACCCACCCTGGGGGACGGTCACGATCACGGGCGGCTCGCCGAGCTTCGCCCGCAGCCGGTTGATCGTCGACTTGACCGTGGTCGTGAACGGATCGGCCGCCTCGTCCCACACCCGTTCCAGGAGCTCCTCCGGGGAGATGACCCGGCCCTGGGCGGCGAGCAGGTACTCGAGGACCGCGAGCTCCTTCGGGCTCAGCGCCAGGCGCTCGCCGGCCCGCGTCGCGACCCGCCGGCCGGGGTCCAGCAGCAGGTCGCCGTGCTCGAGAAGCGGCGGCAGCGGCGGCTGCGCGCGCCGGGCGAGCGCGCGTATCCGCGCCAGCAGCTCGGCGAAGGCGAACGGCTTCGACAGGTAGTCGTCGGCGCCGATGCTCAGCCCCTCCACCCGCTCCGCGATCGTGTCCGAGGCGGTCAGCATCAGCACCTTCGCTCCCCCGCCCCGCGCCACCAGCGTGCGGCAGACCTCGTCGCCGTGCAGGCGAGGCAGGTCACGGTCGAGCACGACCACGTCGTAGTCGACGACTCCGGCGCGAAGAAGCGCCTCTTCACCGTCCGCTGCGACGTCCGCGGCGATCCCGTCGCGGCGCAGGACGCGGGCGACTGAGCCGGCCAGCTCGGCGTGATCCTCGACCACCAGGACTCTCATCGTCCCCCAAGCATGCCCGCCCGCGGGTCACAGCGCAGTCACAGCTCCGATGACCGTCGTGTGACCGCCCGTCTCCTACAAACGTCGGGATCACAACCCGAAAGGAGCTGGAATGAAAAAGACGGACTGGCTGGTGGCCTTGACCCTGGCCCTCTGCGCCGTCGGGCTGGTGGCCTGCGGCGGAAGCGGCTCGGGCGCGGCCGGCGGCGAAAGCGCCTCGAGCGAAGAAGAAGCGGGTCTCGAATTCACCGAATGCCTGCGCGCACACGGGGTCGAAGTGGAAGACCCGAAGCCGGGGCAGAAGAACATCGAAGTCGGCGACGACAACGACCCGGCGACCAAGCAGAGCACTGACCGCCTGCGACGGCAAGCTCGGCAGCGCCGGCCAGGAACTCTCGTCCGCAGAACAGGAGGACTTCAAGGAAGGCGCGCTGGCCCTCGCGCAATGCCTGCGCGAAGAGGGCATCGACATGGGGGACCCGGAATTCCTCGGCCCGGGCAAATTCCATCTGGACATCGCCGGGATCGACACCGAATCGCCCGCCTTCGAAGCCGCGCAGGAAGCCTGCGGCGACAAGCTGCCCGAACTGTCCGGCATCTCCGTCGGTGGCTAGCGTGGGAAACCGGCGGGCGCTGGCCGCGGCGGCAACCGCGACGGTGCTCGCGGCCGGCGCGCTTGCGCTGCTGCTCGGCGGCTCCGGCGGCGACGCCACGGCCGGCTCTGCCGCCGGCGGAGGCGCCACCGGCACGGTCGAGCACCGCACCCTGGCCGAACGCCTCACCGCCACCGGGACGATCGGCTATGCCGGCGACACGACGGTGCTCGCCCGGCTCCCCGGGACGGTGACCGCGCTGCCGGCGATCGGCGACGTGATCCGCCGCGGCGGGCGCCTCTATGCGCTGGACGGCGAACCGGTGCTGTTGATGTACGGGGCGGTGCCGGCCTACCGGACCTTGGCCGCAGGGGGTCAGCGAAGGCAAGGACGTCGAACAGCTCGAGCGCAACCTGGCGATCCTTGGCTACTCACCCGGCGCTGTTGATGAAGATTTTCACCCACACCACCGCCGCAGCGGTAACCGCCTGGCAGGAAGACGTCGGGCTCGAAGCCAGCGGCGAAGTCGAACTGGGAAGGGTCGCTTTCCTGCGCGGGCCGCAGCGGGTGACGGAGCAGAAAGCGACGCTGGGCGGAGCGCTCGGCGGCGGAGAAGCCGAAGGGAAAGGGGAATCCGAACCGTCCTCGGTCCCGGTGCTGCGCACCAGCTCGACCCGGCGCATCGTCAGCGTCGAGCTCGACCCCGACCAGCAGTCGGTGGCCGAGCGCGGCCAGCGGGTGGAAGTGCTGCTGCCCGGCGGCGAGGAAGCCCACGGCAAGGTCACCCGGATCGCCGCCACCGAAGGGACGAGCGAAGAAGCGCCCGGCGCCGAAGCCGAACCTGGTGTCGAAGTCACCGTCTCCATCGTCGGCAAGACCAAGGCTCCCGCCCTCGACGGGGCGACGGTCAGCGTCCTCTTCACCCAGAGCGTGCGCCGCGACGTGCTCAGCGTGCCGCTGACCGCCCTGCTCGCGGTCGGCAACGACCGCTTCGCCGTGGTCGCGATCGACAATGCCGGCAGGCGCCGGATCGTCGTCACCCCCGGCCTCGCCGCCGACGGCTACGTCGAGGTCGAGGGCAAGGGACTGCGCGAGGGCATGCGGGTGGAGACGGGCGAATGAGCGAGGCGCCGGTGCTCGAGCTGAGCGAGGTGCGCAAGTCCTACCCGGGCGGGGTGCAGGCACTGCGGGGCGTCTCGATGAGCGTCGAGCGCGGCGAGCTGACCGCGATCGTCGGCCCCTCCGGCTCGGGCAAGTCGACGCTGCTGCACCTGATGGGGACGCTCGACCGGCCGACCAGCGGGAGCGTCGCGGTCGAGGGCCGCGACCTCTCGCGGGCCAGCGACGACGAGCTCGCCGGCCTCCGCGCCACCCGGATCGGATTCGTCTTCCAGCAGTTCTTCTTGCTCGAGGCCGCACCGGTGATCGACAACGTCGCCGACGGCCTCCTCTACGCCGGCGTCGCATCGAGCGAGCGCCGCAGCCGCGCCGCCGCGGCGCTGGCCCGGGTCGGCCTCTCCCACCGCGAGCGACATTCCGCCGCCAAGCTCTCCGGCGGCGAGCGCCAACGCGTCGCGGTCGCGCGGGCGCTGGTCGGCGAGCCGGCGATCGTGCTCGCCGACGAGCCGACCGGCAACCTCGACAGCCGCACCGGCGGCGAGCTGATGGAGCTCCTGCGCGGCCTCCATGAGGGCGGCACGACCCTGGTGATCATCACCCACGACGACGAGATCGCCGCCTCGCTGCCGCGGCGGATCGCGGTCCGCGACGGGCTTATCGAGGGCGACGGTTGAGCCGGCTACTGCCCCGCGACATGCTGCGGCTGGCGACGGTCGGCCTGCGCACGCGCAAGCTCCGCGCCGCCCTCTCGGTGCTGGGGATCTCGATCGGGATCGCCTCCCTGGTCGCGGTCCTGGCGATCTCGGAGACCAGCAAGGCGGACCTGCTGGCGACGATCGAGCGCCTGGGGACGAACCTGCTCACGGTCGGGCCGGGCGAATCGCTCTTCGGCGAAGAAGCAAAGCTGCCCTCGGCGGCGCCGTCGCGGATCCGCCTGTTGGACGGGGTCGAGTCGGCGAGCGCCGTGACCCAGGTCTCCGGGGTGACGGTGCGCCGCAGCTCCTACGTGCCCGAAGAGGTCACCGGCGGGATCTCCGTCCGCGCCAGCGAGCCGACTCGCTGCTGGCGACGCTCGAGGGCGAGCTGCGCGCCGGCCGCTTCCTCGATGCCGCGCAGCGAGAGCTATCCGGCGATCGTGCTTGGCGCCAAGAGCGCGCAGCGGCTCGGGATCAAACGACTCGACGGGATCACCCAGGTCTACCTCTCGGGTCGGCTCTTCACCGTCGTCGGCATCCTCGAACCGCTGCGCCTGGTCCCCGGAGACTCGACAGCTCGGCGCTGATCGGCTACCCGGTCGCGGCGCGCCTCTTCGACAGCGAGCGCAGCGCCTCCCAGATCTACGTTCGCGCCGGTGAGGGCGAAGCCGAAGTCAACCGCGCCCGCGCCCTGCTGCCCAGCGCGGCCGACCCCTGGGACCCCGAAGAAGTCGCGGTCAGCCGCCCCTCCGACGCACTCGAGGCGCAGGCGGCGGCCGAGGGCGCCTTCACCTCGCTTTTCCTCGGGCTCGGCGCCGTCGCCCTCCTGGTCGGCGGGATCGGGATCGCCAACGTGATGATCATCTCGGTGCTCGAGCGCCGCTCGGAGGTCGGGCTGCGGCGCGCGCTCGGCGCCCGCCGCCGCCACATCGCCGCTCAGTTCCTCTCCGAGTCGTTCGTGCTGGGGATCTGCGGCGGCATCGTCGGGGTCTTGCTCGGCGCCGGGGCGACCGGTGTCTACGCCGCCTACGAAGGGCTGACCCTGCTGGTGCCGCCGCTGGCGATCGGCGGCGGCCTGCTCGCCGCCTGCGTGCTCGGCGGCCTCGCCGGCCTCTACCCGGCGACGCGCGCCGCCCGACTGACCCCGACCGAGGCGCTGCGGACCACGTGACGAACTCGCCAAGGAGCTCCCGCGCGCAAGCCCGCCGCGTCTACTCCTCCGCCGGCCGCCGCCGCCGGAACGCCCTGGGACGCACCGCGGCCGCTGCCATCCTCCTGCTCGCCCTCGCGCTCGCCTGGATCAGGATCGGCGATGTCGAGCTGGGGGCAGGCGACCGCGTCGAGCGGATCGCCGACAACGGTGAGCCCCTCCAGCTCGCCTGGCCGAGCGAAGGCCAGGCGGCGGTGGCGGTCGAGGGACTCGGCACCCTCGGCGCCAGCGGCGGCGAGCAGCCGGTGCCAATCGCCAGCGTCGCCAAGGTGATGACCGCCTATCTGGTGCTCAGAGACCACCCGCTGGAACCTGGCGAGGAAGGCTTCACGATCGAGATCGGCGGTGCCGACGTCGAAGACCTGCATCGGCGGATCGCCCTCAACCAGTCCGTGGTCGAGGTGGAGGCCGGCGAGGTGCTGAGCGAGCGGCAGGCGCTGGAGGCGCTGCTGCTGCCCTCTGCCAACAACATCGCCACCCTGCTCGCCGTCCACGAGGCCGGCAGCGTCGAAGCCTTCGTCGCGGAGATGAACGAAGCCGCCGCCGAACTGGGGATGCGGAAGACCCACTACACCGACCCCAGCGGCTTCGAGGACACCACCGTCTCGACCGCCGCCGAGCAGCTGAAGATCGGCCGCGCGGCGATGGCCGACCCCACCTTCGCCGAAATCGTCGCCATGCCCTCGACCGTCCTGCCGGTCGCCGGCGAAGTCGCCAACACCAACCAACTGGTCGGCCACGATGGCTTCGTCGGGATCAAGACCGGATCCGACCAAGCGGCCGGCGGCTGCCTCCTCTTCGCCAAGCGAATCGACGTCGGCGGCCGCACCCTGACCGTGCTCGGCGCGGTCCTCGGCCAGCGCGAAGGCGACTTCATCCAGGCGGCGCTCGTCAGCGCCAGCAGCCTCGTCGCCGCGGCTGCCGCCGCCATCGGGGAGGCCAACTCAGGGCTCCCAGACCCAGCAGCCGGGCGGCGATCTGCCCCTCGGGGCCCCGAGGGGGCGGGATCTAAGGGCTGACAACGGTGCTTGGACGGCGTTCTCTATGTAAAGCCCCGAAAAGTGGGACTTGCTGAACAGGGATCCAAAATGACCGTCACCGCATCGATCTTCCTGATTGTCTCCGGGGCGATCCTCTACTTCGCCACCAACCTCCACGTCGCCCACGTCAACCTCGACACGGCCGCCTTGATCCTGATGATCGCCGGACTTGCCGGGCTGCTCGTGGGATTGGCGCTGGAGGGATCGCGCTGGAGGGAAGCACGGCGCGACGTTTACGCCCGCCGCCAGAGAAATCTTCGCCCTCCTCCTCGCTGAGCCGATCGAGGCAGAACGAAAGGAACACCATGCCTTCCACCATGAGAACTGGAGCGCGCCGCACTCACTCCCGCCGATACAAGGGCGCATTTGCGGTCATCGTGATCACCGCGCTCGGATTCGCCGCGGTCGGGTCAGCCGCTCCCGGCGACCCGACCGATCTGAAAATCACCAAGACCGACAGCCCTGACCCCGTCCGAGTCGGCTCGCCGCTCACCTACACGATCACCGTCGAAAATCGCGGACCTCTCGCCGCGACCGGCGTCACGGTCACCGACTCGCTTCCCCAGAGCGTCGATTTCCTCTCCGCCTCCCCCGGCTGCACCCAGAAAGGGCGGAAGGTCACGTGCAACTTCGGGAACATCGCCTTCGGAGGCGTCAACTACGGCGCCGCCTCGACGGTGACGATCGCGGTCATCCCTCGCAAAGCGGGAACGGTCACCAACTCAGCGTCGGTCAAGGGCGATCAGAAAGACAACGTCTCTGCCAACGACACGGCGACGGCGACCACGCGCGTGCTCGCGGCGCCGGCGACGAGCTCGGCCACCTGCCGAGGCGTCCGGGCGACCGTCGTCGGAACCGGCGGCGATGACAACCTGATCGGCACGGGTGGTCGTGACGTGATCGCCGGCTTCGGCGGCAATGACACGATCGCCTCGTTCGCGGGCCGCGATCTCGTCTGCGCCGGCAGTGGCGACGACTTCGTCGGCGCCGGGTCTGCCGCCGACCGTGTATTCGGCGGCGCCGGAAAGGACCGCGTTCTCGGCCGTGGCGGCGCCGACGTGCTGAAGGGCAACGCCGGTAACGACGTCCTCAAGGGCAACCGAGGCTCCGACCGCCTGCGTGGCGGGCGCGGAATCGACACCTGCAGGGGTGGCGCGGGGGTCGACTCGATCCGAGGCTGCGAGGGCTAGTGCGAAACGGCGGGCAATTGAGAGGAGCTAGGTCTTCTACCTAGCTACCGCCGCGATGCCGATGAGCGCCCAGGCGCTCTCGCGCGGAGGGTCGTTCGGCCTTCTGAGCGATGTATTGCTGGGCGACTGAGGCGAGCAATGCGACGAACACGCCGATCCCGGTGAGGATGTAGAAGATCGTGAAGATCTGGGCCTCGGCGGTGGTCGGAGAAAAGTCCCCGTAGCCCACCGTGGTCAGGGTTACGACGGAGAAGTAAAGGGCCTCGACGATGGTCCAGCCCTCAACGCGCCAGTAGAAGATCGTCCCCGTCACCACCAGGGCGGCTGCGACGAAAGGCAGCGCTTTGGTCTCGGGGTCGCGCCAGACTCCAGCGACGGCCCGCGCGAGTCCTCGGAACGCGAGGACCAAGGAAAGCATGGGGACGGATTCGCCACATCCATGCGGTTTCCTGTGCGCTCGGCGGCGGTCCCTTCCTGCCAAGGAGCCGGTAGCCTCGCCTCGCGTGAAGAAGAGCGGCGGCGCAGCGAGGCTTGCGGGCGGGAGCTTCTGGGCCGATTTCAAGTACCCGGCCTGGGCCGGAATCTGGGTCCTGACCAGGCTCTTCATGGTCGCCCAGATCGGCCTCTGGAACGATGTCCACGGTCGCGACTTCCAGGACGTCGGAACCTACGAAGCGTGGTCGAGCATGCTCGCCGACGGCTCGATGCCGGCGGGGGACGCCTGGCAGTACCCGCCGGGCGCGGCGTTCCTCTTCCTGATCCCCCGGATCGGGGGCGACTACGGGATCGCCTTCATCGTCCTGATGCTGGCGCTCGATCTGATCGGGCTGGCGCTGACGATGCGGCTGGGCCGGCGCGAGGGTCGCGACCTCGGCGTCTGGACCTGGCTGCTGGTGCTGCCGATGCTCGAGGTGCTGCCGCTCCTGCGTTTCGACCTCGTCCCGACCGTGATCGCGATGGCGATGCTGCTCGTCATCCACTTCCGCCCGCTCTGGTTCGGCGCCCTCGCCGGGCTCGGCGCCGCGATCAAAGTCTGGCCCCTGTTCCTGCTGCTCGGCGAGTGGGACCGGCGGCGGCTGCTGCGCTCGGCGGCGACGGCGCTGGGCGTGATCGCGCTCGTCTTCGTCGTTGCCCAGCTCTGCTTCGGCGACACCTTCGGGTTCCTCGACCACCAGAACGGCCGCGGACTGCAGAAAGAGGCGGTGGCGGCGACGCCCTGGCAGCTGGACGAGGTCGTGACCGGCACGCCGGTGCCGGAAGTGACCCGGTTCGGCTCCCACGAGGTCGACTCCGACCTCGCCGATGCGGTGTCCGAGGCGCTCACCGTCGCCGCCCTGCTGGCGCTGCTGGCGTCGGCGCTCTGGTGGCTGGCCCGCGACCGGGCGATCCGCGCTGGCGCCGAGCAGCTGCGCGACCTCGCCCTGGCTCGCGACTTCGCCTTCACCGTCGTCCTCCTCTTCGTCGTCACCAGCCGCGTGCTCAGCCCGCAGTTCATGATCTGGCTGGTCGGAATGGCCGCGGTCGTGCTCTCGAGCAAGCGGACGCGACTGCTGCGGCCGGCGCTGGTCGTGGTCGCCGCGGCGACCATCAGCGGCGGCATCTCCAGCGATGCCACCGATCTCGTCATCCGCAATGTCGCGCTGGTCGTCGCGCTGGTCGATGCCGCGGTGACGCTGGCGCTCGCGGTGCGGCTTTCCCGGCACGGCGTCCGTGAGCGTGCGCGGTTGGGCTAGGGTCCGGCCATGCCCACCTACATCCGTTTCGGTGATGACCACGCGGTCGCGGTGCTCGAGGAGTACGAGGAGATCAAGCGGCTGATCGCCGCCGGCGAAGCGACCAAGGTGCCGATGTTCGAGGTGACGCGGATCGACGGGGCGCGGCTGCTCGTCAACACGCGGGAGGTCTGGACTATCTCCGAAGGCAAGAAGAAGGACGGCCGCTGAAGTTCTAAGCGCTGGGCGCGGGATCCATCGGGTGCAGCTCGCCCCGCTCCAGCGCCTCGGTGCGCAGGTGGGCGATCGCCTGGTAGGCCTCGGAGCCGATCATCTCGAGGAAGGCCGCTCGGCTCGGGTATTCGACCAGGACGACGAGGTGCCAGGAGCGATCGCCGAGCAGCGCCACCGCGGGGTCGCCGGCGAAGGCGATGCGGCCGCCGGCGTCTTCGAGCAGCGGGGTGACGGCGGCGGCGTACTCGGCGTAGCGCTCGCGCCCACCGTCGGGCACGAAGCGGAGCAGGTTGAGCATCACCACCGGCGCGTCCTCTCCGGTGCGGGCGGCGAAGGCGGCAAAGCCCTCCTGGTTGAGCGGCTCGGGCTCGGCCATCGAGCCGAGTATATGTTCGACCACTTCGAGCAACGCTGTGTTTAAGCGCCGCGGCCATGGGTAACCGAAGTACTTCTCCCCCGCAGTGAACCCGGAAGCGCCCCTCCCTGCGAGGGGCGTTTCTGCGTTCGGAACCTCAGTCCTCGCGGGCCGGATCCTCGCCCGGCCAGCGGCCGGTGAAGGCCGCGAAGCCGCGGCGGGCGCCGTAGTCGGTGAGGCCTTTGGCGACGCGGAAGATCGCGCCCTCGACCGCCAGCGCGGCAATCAATTTCAGCGTCGGAGCGTCGCGCTGGTCGGGCTCGGGCGGCTCCTCTTCGTCGATCACGGCCCAGAGCCGTTCGAACGCCTTCTTGCCAAGCATGCCGGCGACCAGGCCGGCGCCGATCCCGATCGGTGCGAAGAGGAACTTCATTCGCGCAGCCTACCCGGAGCGTACGTAAGGATCACATCCGAAACCGACTGACTACTTAGAATGCTCCGCTCATGGCAGCAGAGTCCGCGAGCATTCCACCTGCGAGAGACGCCGAAGAACCGGTTTTGAAGAGGTTCACGGACTCGGCGCGCGAGGTTTTGGTTCTCGCACAACAGTCGGCGCGGACCCTAAAACACAACTACATCGGAACTGAGCACCTACTGCTAGGTGTACTCCGCGCAGACACGGCGGCAGATGTCCTTGAATCCGCAGGCATCGAGTCAGAACTGGTCGAAGCTCAGATCAAACGAATCGTTGGCTACGACGATGACCAATCGGCGCCGGAGGGCCAGATTCCCTTCACCCCACGCGCTAAAAAGGTGCTGGAGCTATCGCTCCGAGAGGCTCTCTCGCTCGGTCATCGCATGATCACTGCCGAGCACGTTGTTCTCGGCTTGTGCCGAGAGAACGAAGGCGTCGCTGCTCGCATCCTGCTCGATTTCGATGTCGACCTTGATCGCATCCGAGTAGAAATCAACCGCATCTTCACGGCCACCGGATCCGACCATCCTGCGACGGGCTCCCCTGAGCCCGATCCCGTCGAGCTCAGCCAAGAGCAGAAGGCCAAGGACGACCCTGACGCAAGCGAGGAAGGAGTCCCACTCGAGGCTATCCCCACCCATGCGGACCGCCCTGCCACCCGCGACGAACTTGGGCGCGAACGCCTTGCGGAGGTGCTCGGTGAGCGGATACGGCGTGTTCGAGGTGAGAACACTGAACTGCCTAGCCGAAATTGGATCGAGAGGCGACACAAGCGCCTGAATGACTCTGCGGCCGCTCGAAGCGCTGGCAGTTTCATGGTCCATATTCACGCTCCTTGGGGTGCGGGGAAGTCCTCGTTCCTCAACTTCCTCGCAGCCGATCTCAGGAATCGTGAGCCGCGGCGAGCGGGACGGTTCGCCAGGATTTCGGGTTTCGTCTTTGGATCCCGTCGGCCCTTAGACCCGAGCCTTTCCCCCTGGATCGTCGTCGAGTTCAGCGCCTGGGAGCACCAAAGACTGACCACGCCGTGGTGGTGGTTGTTGGCGGCCATCCAGCGAGCGTGTGGAAGGGAACTTTGGCGAATCAGGCGCCGCACCTGGGCTTGGTTTTGGGTCCGCGACATCGCTTGGCGTCTCTGGAATGCACGAGCCGCTGTCATTACGGCAGTCCTACTCGGTGTTCTCGCAGGCGTTGCGTGGGCGACTGACTGGTTCGGCGCCAGCATCAACTCCCTGACCACCCTGCAAACGGTGCTCCTGATCGCCAGTTCGGCGTTAGCCCTCATAACGAGCCTATTCGGTCTTGCTTTAGGGGCTGGGAGGTGGCTTGCGATCGGCTCAGCAGAGGGAGCCGTGCGTTTCCTTCGGCGTGCTCACGATCCCCTCGGGGTCTACCGGCGAAGGTTTCGCTGGCTAGTTCGCTCGAGCCGATACCCAATTACCGTCTTTGTCGACGACCTCGATCGCTGCCGCCCCGAGTACGTCGTCGAGCTGCTCGAGGGCATCCAGACTTTATTCGCGGACGAGCCAATCGCCTACGTCGTGGCGGCCGATCGCGATTGGCTGTGTCAGAGCTTCGCCAACGGCTACGAAGAATTCGAAGCGACCGTGGGCGACGTAGGCCGACCGCTCGGGTATCTATTTCTCGAAAAGACGTTCCAGATCTCGGTCGAGCTACCCCCAATGACCAACGAGGATCGCACGCGCTACTGGGAGCGATTGATGCGACGCCGCATGGCTCGGGCGGCTGATGCCCCAGCCATGCCAGCGGACCAAGAAGGAAGTGAGTTCGCTGGCCTCAAGACCCAAACCGCCGTTGAAAGCCGACTCAGTTCGATGCTCCGAGATGGCATCGAGGAAGACCAGCTGACGGCTGCGGTCCGCCGCCTCAACGCGCCCGACATGCAGGAGCAACTCGAGGAGCTCTTACGCGAATTTGCTCCTCTGATCGAGAACAACCCGCGTTCTATGAAGCGGTTGATGAACGCGTATGGCATAGAGCGCGACCGAATCCTTCGAGACGGCCGCCTGCTTGACATCAAAGAGCGCCGTCAGCTTGTGCTTCTGACGATTCTGCGCCTCCGCTGGCCCGTGTTCGCCGACCATTTGCGCCGCTACCCCAGCGACATCGAGCATTGCGGCGACGCTGACCCGCCCGTGGATCATCCGTTTTCAAAACTCTTCGTCGATCCTGAAGTTTGCCGGCTATTCGATCCCAACTCAGTCGCAGAGAGACTCACCGCCCAGATACTCGCGACCTTTCCCACCCCCGAGAACTAAACCAGCGAATCCAGCTGATCAGGCGCGCTGGGGCGACTTGTTACGATATATCGCGTTAGTTATCGATAGAAAGGTTTTCGATGCACCACAGACACGATTCACGACACGAGGCACACCTGCGTGAGTTCGCCCGCAGCCGCAATCCCCGCTACGGGCGCGGACGCGGACGCGGCATGCGGGCGCGGCGCGGCGATGTGCGGGCGGCGGTCCTCGCCCTCTTGGCCGAGCGGCCGATGCACGGCTACGAGATGATCAAAGAGCTGGAGGAGCGCACCCAGGGCGCCTGGACCCCGAGCGCCGGCTCGATCTACCCCACCCTGCAGATGTTGGAGGACGAGGGGATGATCCGGGGCGAGGAGAGCGAGGGCAAGCGCCGCTTCGCCCTGACCGAGGCGGGAAGCGCCGAGCAGAGCGAGAAAGCGGGTGAGCAAACGCCGTGGGACGCGGTCCGCGCCGACGCCGACCCCGAGCAGATCCACCTCGGAAACTCGCTCCGCAAGCTCAACCACGCGATCGGCCAGGTGTTTCACGCCGCTGACGAAGCGCAACAGAAACAGGTCCGCGAGCTGCTCGACGAGAGCCGCCGCAAGATCTACGCGATCCTCTCCGAGGAGGGCTGACCGGGGTCAAACGAGGCGCGATCCGGCCCCGGGCGCGCCTCGCGGCCCCGGTCGCGCTAGGCGACGGGCCGCGAGAAGTCCGCTCCCCTAGCGGACCCACACATATAGAGATGCGCGTCTCCCCTCCCTGTGGCGATTCCCCAGAAGCGTGGCCTTGAGGCCGCTCCATCCACCATCACCGGGAAGACGGTCGCAGGCTATTCGATTGCGCCGATTGAATCAATCGTCAATTTTCATTAGCCGAGAACCGGCTGCGCGGAGGGGGTCGCGGCGAGCACGCGGTCGGCCACGGACTGGCCGGTGAGGCCGACCTCGCCGCGCAGCAGCGCCGGCTTGCCGTGGGTGACGTAGCGGTCTGGCAGGCCCACCCGCAGCACCCGCGCCCGCGCGCCGGGGCCATCGGCAAAAGTGTCCTCCAGGTGCTCGAGCACGGCCGAACCGAAGCCGCCCGGCAGCACGTTCTCCTCGACGGTAACCAGCAGCTCGTGCTCGCGGGCCAGCCGCGTCGCCAGCTCGCCGTCGATCGGCTTCGCGAAGCGGCCGTCGGCGACCGTCGCCTGCAACCCGTGGCCGGCGAGGATCTCCGCGGCCTCCCGGGCAACCGTGACGCCGTAGCCGTAGCCCAACAACGCCACCCGCTCGCCCTCGGCGAGGACCTCGCCGCGGCCGATCGGGACCAGCTCGGGACTCGCCGGCAGCGCGACGCCCTCGCCGGCCCCGCGCGGGTAGCGCAGCGCCGCCGGGCCGTCGTGGGCGATCGCGGTATGGAGCATGTGGACGAGCATCGCCTCATCGCGCGGCGCCATCACGACGACGTTCGGGATCGGACGGAAGTAAGAGACGTCGAAGGCGCCGTGGTGGGTCGGGCCGTCATCGCCGACCAAGCCGGCGCGGTCCATCGCGAAGGTGACGTCGAGGTCCTGCAGGCAGACGTCGTGGACGATCTGGTCGAAGGCCCGCTGGAGAAAGGTCGAATAGATCGCGCAGACCGGCTTCCCGCCCTGTAGGGCCAGCCCGCAGGCCAGCAGGACCGCGTTTTGCTCGGCGATGCCGACGTCGTAGTACTGCTCGGGGACCTCGTCGGCGAGCTTCTGCAGGCCGGCCCCCCCCGCCATCGCCGCGGTGATCCCGATCACCCGCTGATCGCGCTCGGCCTCGGCGACCATCGCCTCGGCAAAGACCTTCGTGTACTGCGGGGGCGATCCGGCCGCCGGCGGCTTCTCGAGCCGCTCGATCCCCTCCGGCGAGTCCGTTTCCACCACCGGCACCGGCTTCGCCGCCGCCGGCCGGCCGTTGACGATCGAGTTCGGCTTCGCCGCGTGCCACTCCTCCATCGTCTCCAGGCCACCCGCTTCGGCCGGGGCGAAGCCCTTGCCCTTGATCGTGTGGATATGGACGACGACGGGCCGCTCGGACTCGAAAGCCTCGCTCAGGGCCTCGCGCAGGGCGTGCACGTCGTGGCCGTCGATCACGCCCATGTAGGCGAGGTCGAGCTCCTCGAAGAAGAGCCCGGGAGCCCAGTAGGCCTTGATCGCGGACTTGATCTCCGGCCCCAGGCGCTCGATCCGTCGGCCGAGGCCGAGCGGCAGCTTCGTGAGCCGGTCCTCGACCCCCTCGCGGGCGTGGTAGAGACGCGGGTTGAGGCGGATCCGGTTGAAGTAGCGGGAGAGCGCGCCGACGTTGGGGGAGATCGACATCCCGTTGTCGTTGAGCACGATCACGACCGGGGTCTGCAGACCGCCGGCAGCGTGCAGCGCCTCGTAGGCGACGCCGCCGGTGAGCGCGCCGTCGCCGATCACGGCGGCTACGCGGCCGTCCTCGCCGATCCCCTTGCGCATCGCCTCCTTCAGCCCGACCGCGTAGCCGATCGAGGTCGAGGCGTGGCCGGCGCCCATGATGTCGTGCTCGGACTCGGCAATCGAGCAGAACGGCGCCAGACCCTCGTACTGGCGGATCGTCGGCAGCTCCTCGCGGCGGCCAGTGAGGATCTTGTGGGGGTAGGACTGATGGCCGACGTCCCAGAGCACCTTGTCGCGGGGCGAGTCGAGCAGGCTGTGGAGAGCGACGGCGAGCTCGCAGGTGCCGAGGTTGGCGCCGAAATGCCCGCCGATCTCGCCGATCGTGTCGATCACGTATGTCCGCATCTCCTGCGCGACCTGCTGGAGCTGGGCGTCGTCGAGATCGTGCAGGTCGGCCGGGCCGTCGATTCCCGGCAGTAGCGGCTCCTTCATCTCGTCGTCTTGGTTGCCCTGGGTGGGGGGCGTATCGCTCATTCGTTCCTCGTGAAGATGTAGTCCGCCACGCGGCTCAGATCCTCGGTCTCGCCGTCGGCCTCCGACAGCGCCGCCCGCGCCTTGGCGTGGGATTCGGCCGCCAGCTCGCGCGCCCGCTCCAGCCCGAAAAGGCTGACGTAGGTGAGTTTTCCATGTCGCTCGTCGCTTCCATGTGGCTTGCCGAGCTGCTCGTCGCTCTCGGTCACGTCGAGGATGTCGTCGACGATCTGAAAGAGCACGCCGAGCTCGTCCGCAAAGCGGCGGTAGGGCATTGTCTCATGTTCGCCGACACCCTCGAGGATCAGTACGACGCCGACGCTGGCGGCGATCAGTCGGCCGGTCTTGAGCGCGTGCAGCGCCCGCAGGCCCTCGGCGTCCGCCTCCTCGCCGATCACGTCGACGTACTGGCCGCCGACCATGCCGTCGACGCCGGTCGCCCCGGCCAGCTCGCGCAGCGAGGCGAGCACCCGCGCCGGCTCGCCCGGCTGCCCGCAGAACAGGCGCACCGCCTCGGCGAAGAGCCCGTCGCCGGCGAGGATCGCGACGTCCTCGCCGTACTTGACGTGGGAGGTCGGCTGACCGCGGCGCAGCTCGTCGTCGTCCATCGCCGGCAGGTCGTCGTGGATCAAGGAGTAGGTGTGGATCAGCTCGATCGCGCAGGCGACCGGCAGGAAGCGCTCGGGGTCGGCGCCGAGCGCCCTCGCCGTTGCCAGCGCCAGCACCGGCCGCACCCGCTTGCCGCCGCCCAGCAGCGAGTAGCGCATCGCCTCCTCGAGACCGGCGGTCGGTGCCGCGGCCGAGAAGCGCAGTCGCTCCAGCGCCGCATCGACCGCGTCGCGTAGGTCGTCCGGGTAGCTCAAGACTGGGACTGCTCGCGCGCTTGGCGGTTTGCCTCCTCGACCGCCTCGGCGGAGAGATCGGCGGCCTCCGCGGCCAGCTCCGCGGCGCGCTCGTCGCTGAGCTGGGCCTCCCCGTCCAGCTCGGTCGAGATTTCACGCAGCCGCGCCGCGATCTCCCGCAACCGGTTGCCGCCGCCGTCACTCATTTGGCCGGTTCCCGCTCGCGCACGATCGCGCCGAGGATGCCGTTGATGAACTTCGGCGCGTCGGCACCGCAGTACTCCTTGGCGATCTCGATCGCCTCGTCGATCGCCACCTCGTGCGGGGCCAGGCCCTCCTCGATCTCATACAGCGCAACCCGCATCACGTTGAGATCGAGCGGCGCGATGCGATCGATTGTCCAGCCCTTGGCGTGGGCGGCGATCGTCTCGTCGAGCTCTTCGCGGTGCTCGTCGACGCCCGCGGCCAGTTCGCGGGTGAGCGGCCGCGCGTCGCCCAGCAGCTCCTCCAGCGGCCGGCCGGTGACGTCGCGCTGGTAGCTGGCGAAGACGGCGTCGCGGCGTTGGTCGGATCGGCGCATCGACCTATTCTCGCGATTTCGGTGGACCGGACGCGGACGCGCGTCTGAACGTCGCCCCGCTAGCGCAGGATCTCGACGAGCAGGACCCAGGCGTTGGCGACGGCGCCGACGATCGCGAAGACGATGCCGGCGACGATCCAGTACAGCCCGCCGCCGTCGCTGGTCATCAGGCTGGCGCCGCCGACGATCAGCGGCGCCAGGGCGAAGGCCCGGATCGCCCAACGCGAGAGCAGCCAAGCACGCGGCTGCCCCTCCGCGCCCGGTTCGCGGATCAGCGGCAGGCGGATGACGGTGAAGGTGAGGCCGATGGAGACCACCAGCAGCTCCAACCCGAGCACGCCGGAGCTCTGGCCGGGAATCAGGCCGAGGATCGAGACGACGAGGACGCCGACCAGCAGCAACACCGTTTCCAGGGCCCGGTCCGGCAGCCCCGCTTCGCCGAGAATCCGCTCGAGGTTGATCGAGACGGCGACGAAGAGCAGGCCGGCGAGGGCAGCGGTGGCCCCAGCCGTCGCTACGAAGAGGTCGGTCCACTCGCTTGGGTCGTAGGCGAACACGGCGCGCCAATCGTAGGTGGCGCGGAGGCGGGATCAGGCACGGGACATGTACTCGCCCTTGCGGGTGTCGACCCGGATCGTCTCGCCCTCCTCGATGAAGAGCGGCACCTGGATCGTCACCCCCGACTCGAGCGTCGCCGGCTTGTTGCCGCCGCCCGAGGCGGTGTCGCCCTTGAGGCCGGGGTCGGTCTGCGTGACCTTCATCTCGATCGCGCTCGGCACCTGCACGTCGCTGGCCTGTTCGTCGACGAACAGCACCTCGACGTCGGAGTTGGGCAGCACCCACTGCATCGAGTCGCCGAGCGTCTCGGTCGGGATCTCGATCTGCTCGTAGTCGCGGCTGTCCATGAAGACCGCCGCCTCGCCGGAGTCGTAGAGGAACTGCATCTTGCGCGATTCGGTCCGCACCGGCCGGAACTTCTCACCGGCGCGGAAGGTTTTGTCGATCACCGAGCCGTCCTCGATCCGGCGCAGTTTCGTGCGCACGAAGGCCCCGCCCTTGCCCGGCTTGACGTGCTGGAATTCGATGATCTTCCAGATCTTGCCGTCGATCTCGATATGGGTGCCGTTCTTGAACTGGTTGGTTGAGATCACGGCCGGGATCCTAGAGGCCGACGAGCGACGGCGCCGATCTCACGTTTTGGTTGCCCCGAGCGTTGAATCCACATGAAGCGGCGGGAGATCGAGTTCGAGCTGGAGGGCGATTGCTGCGCGGCCTGGCTCTACCCCGCGACGGGCCCGGCGGACCGCTCCCCCGCGATCGTGATGGCGCACGGGCTCAGCGGCACCCGCCGCGACCGGCTCGGGCCGTTCGCCGAGCGCTTCGCCGCGGCCGGCGTTGCCGCGCTCGTCTTCGACCACCGCGGCTTCGGCGACAGCGGCGGCGAGGCGGACCTCTTCGAGCCACGGCGGCAGCTCGAAGACTGGCGGGCGGCGATCGCCTGCACTCGTGCGTTGCCCGGGATCGACGCCGACCGGGTCGCCACCTTCGGCTCTTCGATGGGAGGCGGCAACGCGCTGGCCGCCGCCGCGGCCGACAAGCGGATCGCCGCGGCGATCAGCCAGGTCCCCTTCCTCGACATCCTCCGCCAGTCCCACCGCTCCTCGCCCCGGGTCACGGGTCAGCTACTGCTCGCCGCCGTCCGCGACTCCCACGTTCCCGCGATTGGCGAACCCGACGAGGCTGCCTTCATCAACGCCCCCGGCGCCGCGGCGGGATGGCGCCGCGTTGTCGCCGGCGGCGAGGACTCGCGTTGGCGCGACCGCGTCTCCGCTCGTTGGCTACTGGGGCCGCCATTCTGGCCGGGGCGCCGCGCCGCGGGCCTGCACTGCCCCTGGCTGGTCTGCGTCGGCGAGGCGGATCGCGTCGCCAAGCCGGGACCCGCGATCGCTGCGGCGCGGCGGGCGCCGCTGGGCGAGCTGCGCACCTACCCCGGCGTCGACCACTTCGACATCTACGAGGGGCCCGCGCACGAGGCGGTGGTCGCTGACCAGCTCGCGTTCCTGCGCCGCCACCTCGGCGCTCGGATCTGATCGAGAGCTGCATTGACCCCCTCATACGTGGTCAATGCAGCTCTCGATCGTCGGAGTCAGCGGCGGTGCTGGTCGTCAGCGTGGCGGCGGCGCCGCCGCTGAGGACGCGACGAACCAGGCGCGGGGCGAGGATGCGGGCGATCGCCGCCAGCGCGTAGGGGCGCGGGACGTAGCGCTCCGCCTTGCCGCCGGGGCCAACCTCGTAGATCGCTTCGGCGACCGTGGCGGGCTTGGAGACGATCCAGCGGGTCAGCGCTTTCTCGCGCAGCTCGGCCGCCGGGAATCCCGGCGTGGCGACGAAGCCCGGCAGGACCATGCCGACGTGGACTCCGTGCGGCAGCTCCTCCGCGTAGAGCGAGTCGGTCCAGCCGATCAACGCGAACTTGCTCGCCGAGTAGGCGCCGGTGCCAGCCCGGGAAACGCGGCCGGCGGTGCTGGCGACGTTGACGATCGCGCTCGGGGCCGATGCCCGCAACAGCGGCAGGAGCTCGTCGGTGAGGCGGACGACGGCGTCGAAGTTGAGCTCCATGTGGCGCTGGACGTGGGCGTGGCCGGTCGCGGCGAAGCTGCCCCGCCAGGCGGCGCCGGCGTTGTTGACCAGCAGGTCCAGCCGGCCGTCGTGGTCGGCCTCGAGGTGGGCACGAACCCTCTGCGGGGCCTCGTCGTCGGTCAGGTCGAGCGCCACGTAGGTCGCTCGGCAGGGCAGCGAATCGGCAAGCTCGCGCAGCAGCTCCTCGCGGCGGGCAACCAGGACCAGCTCGGTCCCGGGCTCGCGTGAGAGCCGAATCGCGGTCGCCTCGCCGATCCCCGTCGAGGCGCCGGTGACGAGCGCGACCTTTGCCTGCGCTGACATGAGGACACGGTATTGCAAGGATTGCCGTAATGGAGAGTTCGTCCGCGGAACACAGCTCGCGCCTCAGCGCCGTCCGTCGCGAGGGCGAGCGGGTCACCCCGCTGGAGCTCTTCTTCGACCTCGTCTTCGTCCTCGCGATCACCCAGTGCACGGCGCTGATGGCCGACCACCCGACCTGGTCGGGCCTGCTGCAGGGGCTGCTTGTGCTCGGCGTGCTCTGGTGGGCGTGGGTCGGCTACGCCTGGCTGACCAGCGTCATCGATCCCGAGGAGGGGGCGGTGCGGCTGGTCGTCTTCGCGGCGATGGCGGCGCTGCTGATCGCCGCCCTCTGCGTCCCCGACGCCTTCGGCAGCCTCGGTCTCGCCTTCGCCCTCGCGATCGGCTTCTTCCGGGTCTCCCACATCGCCCTCTTCATGCTCGCCAGCCCCGACGACGACGCCCTGCGCCACTCGGTGCTCGGCCTCGCCGCCAGCACCGCCGTCGCGGTGGGCCTCCTGGCTCTCGCCTCGCTCTTCGACGGCCTCGCCCAGGGCGCGCTCTGGGCGTTGGCGCTGCTACTGGACATGGGCGGGCCGTACTTCTTCGGCACCGAGGGCTGGAAACTGGTCCCGGGCCACTTCGCCGAGCGCCACGGACTGATCCTGATCATCGCCCTCGGCGAGTCGATCGTCGCGATCGGAATCGGCGCCGCCGGCGTCCTCACCTTCGGGATGGGGGTCGTCGCGGTGCTCGGGGTGACCCTGGCGGCGGCGCTCTGGTGGACCTACTTCGACGTGGTGGCGCTGATCTCAGCGCGAAGACTCAACGAAGCGCCGGTCGGCCGGATCCAGAACGCCCTCGCCCGGGACTCCTACTCCTACATCCACCTGCTCCTGATCGCCGGGATCGTCCTCGTCGCGCTCGGCCTGAAGACGACGATCGGCCACGCCGACGAGCACCTCCACGACGTCGAAGCCTTCGCCCTGCTCGGCGGTGTCGCGATCTACCTGTTGGGCCTGGTCGCCTTCCGGCTGCGCCACGTGCAGACGCTCAACCGCCACCGCCTCGGGCTGGCGATCGTGCTGCTGATCCTGATCCCGGTCGCGACCTCGATCCCGGCCTCGCTGAGCCTGGCGATCGTGGTCGGGCTGGCCTGGGCGATGATCGCCTATGAGCATCGCGGCTACGGGCCCGACCGCGAGCAACTGCGACGGGAAGCCGCGGCGGCCCATAAGGAAACCGTCTGACAAGACGGACGAAAGTACGAAAAGGCATACTTCCAACCTCCTTGACCACGCCTGACCTTCTCGACAAGCTTCTACGAATCGGCGCCCCCTCGGGTTACGAGGCGCCCGCGGCCGAGATCTGGCGCGAGGCAGCCGGCTTCGCCGAGCTCTCCAGCGACGGGCTCGGCTCCTCGATCGCGCGCGTAGGCGACGCCGCGCCGCTGTTCGCGGTGGTCGGCCACATCGACGAGATCGGGTTGATCGTCACCCACGTCGACGAGAAGGGCTTCCTCTGGTTCGCCCCGATCGGCGGCTGGGACCCGCAGATCCTGGTCGGCCAGCGGGTCGAGATCCGCGGCAAGGAGGGCCTCGTCCCGGGCGTCGTCGGCCGCAAGCCGATCCACCTGCTCGAGGCCGACCAGCGCAAAAAGGTCGTCGAGCTGAAGGGCATGCACATCGACATCGGCGCCGAGGACCGCGACGAGGCCGCCGGCCTGATCCGGGTCGGCGACCCGGTCGTGATCGCCGCCGAACCGCTGGAGGTCGCCGGCGACCGACTCGTCTCCAAGTCGATGGATAACCGCCTCGGGGCCTACGTGGCGCTGGAGAGCCTGCGCCGCTGCGTCGACGGCGAAGGCCCCGGCGGCTCCTTCGCCGCGATCGCCGCCGTCCAGGAGGAGATCGGCCTCTTCGGTGCCCGCACCGCCGCCTTCGAGGTCCGGCCCGACCTCGCCGTCGCGGTCGACGTAACCCACGCCACCGACGCCCCCGGCGTCGACGAGAAAGAGATCGGCAGCCACCCGCTCGGCTCCGGCCCGGTGATCGGCCGCGGGTCCACCCTCTCCCCCAAGGTCTTCGAGCTCCTGGTCGAGACCGCCGAGGCCGAGGGCATCGAGTACTCGATCAGCGCCAGCGGCCGCGGTACCAGCACCGACGCCGACGTCCTCCAAATCTCCCGCTCGGGCATTCCTACCGGCGTCGTCTCGATCCCGCTGCGCTACATGCACTCGCCGGTCGAGATGGTCGACCTGCGAGACGTCGAGGCGACCGTGAACCTGCTGGCCGCCTTCGGCTCCCGGCTCAAAGCCGACGTCGACCTCAGCCGCTAACGCGTACGAGAAACGCCTGCAGGCGGTCTCGCATCTGGCCGATCTGGGCGTAGGTGGGGGTCGCTGACCCGTGCGCGAGCAGGAACGGGACTCGGGGGCCGGCGTAGTCATCCGCGCTCGAAGCTCCTCGGCCGAGTGCCTTGCCAGCTGCGAGCGACCGCGGTAGGAAGCGATAGAGAGCGACCGCTTCGAGGGCGTCGGTGGCCTCGAAGCCGGCCATCAGCGCCGCGATGAAGATCAGGCAGCGATCGAAGTCCCAGCTGTCGGCGGGGAAGAGCTCGTCCCAGGCGGTGCGGGCGGCCTTGTCCTTGGCGATCTCGGCGTCGAGCCAGGCAGCCGAGGAGGGCTCCGCCAGCATCGACCCGATCTCCAGCTGGACCCGGGGATCCCGCGTCTTCCAAGCCAGAAGCTCTTCGACCTCGCTCAGATCCGAGGGGGCCTCCCGCTCCCACAAGAGCTCCGTGAACAGCTCCACGGTCTCTCCCAACGACGGCGGCGGCGCGATCAGGGAGCTGGGATCTCGCTCCTCGATCACCTCCGTTGCCAGCTCGGCGATCAGCGGAGCGAATTCCGGCGGCTCCACCGACAGCGCCCGTGCCTCCGAGAACGCCGCGGCGTGGTTGTGGATGTCTCGCAGCACCACCTTCGTCGCGACCTCGTCGTCATCGGCGTCCTCGATCTTTTCGCGGGTGCCGGGAGGGAGCGCCCTGACCGCCTGACGATCCCCGACCAGAGCGCGAACGACGGCGGCGGCCTCGGTCTCGTTCTCGACCTGCTCCTCGGCCCAGCCACCGCCGACGTCGGGCTCGGCGAAGCGAACCCGCTTCTCGCCCTCCGGCTTTTCCCGATCCTCGTCCGCGATCTCACGCACTCTCTCGTCGAAGTCGCTCCAGCGGGCATGGGCCCACTTGGTTTCTTCCCAGCGGCTCTCCCGGTGCGCCTGGGAGGTCAGCCACTCCTCGCGGCCGTGGATGCGAACGAACCCCTTGGTGACCAGGGAGAGAAGGTCGTCCGGACCGAGGATCGAGAGGCCGTCATCGGCGGCGCTCTTGATCTGGCTCCCGGAAGGACTCCACAGGATCAGCGGCTCGGCGACGAACGCAAGCGCTGGAATGGATTGGTAGCCGGCCTCGTTGAACTCGGCGACGTGGGAGAAGACCCGGGGCAACATCCCCCTACTACTAAACGATCGTCAACTCTTTCGGCAGCGTGCTGAGGTTGCGGTAGCCGTCTTCGGCGACGACGACGAAGTCCTCGATGCGGACGCCGAGGTTGCCGGGCAGGTAGATCCCGGGCTCGACCGTGACGACTTCGTTGGGGGCGAGGACGTCGTCGGATTTGGGCGAGAGCCGCGGTCCCTCGTGGACCTCGAGGCCGACGCCGTGGCCGAGGCCGTGGCCGAAGCGCTCGCCGTAGCCGGCCTCGTCGATGACCTTGCGGGCGACGGCGTCGACGTCCTCGCCGGTCACACCCGCCCTGACCGCCTCCAGCGAGGCGAGCTGGGCCCGGAGGGTGACCTCGTAGACCTGGCGGCCCTCAGCTCCGGGGTCGCCGGTGGCGTAGGTGCGGGTGCCGTCGGAGCAGTAGCCGTCGAGCTGGGCGCCCATGTCGAAGACGACCAGCTCGTTGCGGCCGATCTCGCGTTCTCCCGGCTCCGCGTGCGGCAGGGCGCCGTTGGGGCCGGCGGCGACGATCGCGGGGAAGGATGGGTCGCCTCCGAGCTCGCGGATCCGCGCTTCGGCGGCGCGGGCGACCTCTCGCTCGCTGCGGCCGGCGAGGCCGCGCTCGACGCTCCACAGCCAGACCTCGTCGGCCAGCTTCGAGGCCTCGGCGATCGCCGCCAGCTCGCCATCGTCCTTGACCCGCCGCAACCCCTCGACGGCCCCCCCGGCCGGAACCGGCTCGACGCCGTCGGCAAGTTTGCCCTTCAGTTTCTCCAGGACGCGAACGGCGAGGTGGTCGTCCTCGAAGCCGAAGCGGCCCTCGAGTTTCTCCGCGATCGCGCCGAGCCAGTCGCCCTGGACCGTGATCGGCTCCCAGCCCTCGACCTCGGCCGCGGCGCGCTCAGTGTAGCGGAAGTCGGTCAGGAAGAGGCGCACGTCCGGCCCGCAGACACAGGCCCCATTCGTGCCGGTGAAGCCCGTCAGGTAGCGGACGTTGGTCAGGTCGGTGACCAGCATCCGGTCGAGCTCGCGCTCGGCCAGGACCGCCTCCAAGCGCTCGCCGCGGCCGCGCATCAGGCGGAGCCGTCGCCGAGCTCGCGCTCCAGCAGCTCCAGCGCATCGCGGTAGCCGTCGGCGCCCTTGCCGGAGATCTTCGCCAGGACCAGGCCGTCGAAGACCGAGAGCTTGCGCCAGTCGTCGCGGGACTCGACGTCGGAGAGGTGGACCTCGACCGCCGGCAGGCCGGCGACGTCGAGGGCATCGGCGATCGCGCGGCTGTAGTGGGTCCAGGCACCGGCGTTGATGATCGACGCGTCGGCGAGGTCGGGGAGCCGGTGCAGGTATTCGACGAACTCGCCCTCGTGGTTGGTCTGGAAGAAGATCGGTTCCAATCCCAGCTCGCGCGCCCAGTCGGAGATCTGGTGTTCGAGCTCGCTCAGCGACTTGCCGCCGTAGAAGGAAGGGTCGCGGCGCTCGAGGATGTTGAAGTTGACGCCGTGCAGGACGGCGACGCGGTTCGTGGTCGTGGTCATGCGTACAACTCTTCCACGGCGGCTCGAACGGCGTCCGCGTCGACCAACTGGCCGACCCGCGGCTCGCCCGGCTCAGACAGCAGGACGAAGCCGACGCCGGCGGCGGTGCGCTTCTTGTCGCGCTGGAGCGCCTCGAGGGTGGCGTCGACCGAGGCTCCGGGCCAGCGCGAGCCCTCGACCCGCGTCGGCAGGTCGAATCGCGCCAGCGCCGCCTCGACCTCGTCGTGCAGCTGGTCGGCCCCGGAGAGCCGCAGCGCCGCGAGCAGGCCGATCCCGACCGCTTCCCCGTGGCGGTAGACGGCGTAGTCGCTGGCGACCTCGATCGCGTGGCCGACCGTGTGGCCGAGGTTGAGGGCGTTGCGCAGGCCGGCATCGCGTTCGTCAGCGGCGACCACCTCGCACTTGTAGCGGGCACAGGCGAAGACCGTCTCGCTCAGTTCGAACGGGTTCAGCTCTTCGACCAGGCGCACCCGCTCCCAGAGCGGGCCGCCGGCCAGCAACCCCGTCTTCAGCACCTCGACGAAGCCGGCCGCGAGCTCCTCGCGCGGCAGCGACTCCAGGGTGGCGATATCGGCGATCACGGCGGCGGGCTGGTGGTAGGCGCCGGCGTAGTTCTTGCCCTGCGGCAGGTCGACGCCGGTCTTGCCGCCAATCGACGAGTCGACCTGGGCGACCAGCGTGGTCGGCACCTGTACGACCGGGACGCCGCGCTGATAGCTGGCAGCGCAGAACCCGGCGAGGTCGCCGACGACACCGCCGCCGAGCGCGACCACGTGGTCCTCGCGGGTCATCCCAGCCGCTGCCAGCGTTTCCAACACCGCCCCGACCTGAGCGAGAGTCTTCGACTCCTCGCCGGCCGGAATCAGGACCGGCTCGGTCGCGAGCGGCCCGACGTCCTTGACGTAGAGATCGCCGACGACGAGGTCGGAGACGCAAAAGCGCCGCCCGGTCAGCGGCCACCACCCGGTCTCCAGCAGCCCGCGCCCGACCACGATCGGGTACTCGCCAGCGGCGCTCGCCGCCCAGAGCAGCTTCGTCCCGTCGGGCATCCCCGCCAGCGCCTGCACCGCCGGCATCGCCCGCTCGATCATCGCCCGATCGCCCATCGGGATCACCGCGTCGGCCAGCTCTTCGTAGAGCGGAAGCCGTTCGGCCAGGAGCCGTTCGACGTCCTCGGCGCTGGTCGCCAGCGGCCGGTCGGAGTGGGCGATCCGGCGCCAGGACTCGCGCGGGTCGACCTGGAGCCAGACGACGACGTGGCGCTCCAGCGCGGCGCGGATCCGCTCGGAGAGGACGCTGCCGCCGCCGAGCGCGATCGCGCCGCCGTCGGCCTGCTCGAGCAACGCCCCGACGACCTCGGCCTCGCGGGCGCGGAAACCCTCCTCGCCGTGGGTTTTGAACGCCTCCCGCAGCGGCACGCCGAAAGCGTCTTCCATCAGCGAATCGATCTCGGTCGTTTCCAGGCCGGCGCGGCGAGCCGCGGCCAGGGCCGTGCTCTTGCCAGCCCCCATGAAGCCGATGAAGACAATCGCCGGGCGGCTCATCGCGCTAGCCGCGGAAGTCGATGCGCTGCTTGTAGGCGTCGACAGCGGCGAGGACGTCGTCGATGTGGTCGCCGCCGAACTTCTCGCGGTAGCAGCGGGCCAGGGTCAGGCAGACCATCGCCTCGGCAACGACGGCGGCAGCCGGGACGACGGTCGAGTCGGTCCGCTCGCGCAATGCCTGCGCCGGCTCCTTGGTCTCGGTGTCGACCGAGCGCAGCGGCTTGGTCAGGGTCGAGATCGGCTTGATCGCGGCCCGGACCGAGAGCGGGAGGCCATTGGTCATCCCACCCTCGAGGCCGCCGGCGTGGTTGGTCTCGCGGTAGTAGCCACGCTCCTGCGACCAGAAGATCTCGTCGTGAGCCTCGGAGCCCGGCCGCCCGGCGACGTCCCAGGCTTCGCCGATCGCGACTCCCTTGACCGATTGGATCGAGGCGACGGCGCCGGCGAGGCGGCCATCGAGTCGGTCTTCCCAGGAGATATGGGAGCCGAGCCCGGGGACGAGCCCGAAGGCGAGGACCTCGAAGCTGCCCCCGAGGCTCTCGTTGGCCTTCCGCAGGCGGTTGATCTCGGCGACCATCCCCTTGCTGGTCTCGGCGTCGAGACAGCGAACCGGATCGTCGTCGACGCTGTCGAAGTCCGCCGGGGTGAGGCCTTCGCTCTCGGGCGCTTTGATCGAAGCGATCTGGAGCACATGGCTGCGGACGTCGACGCCGAGGGCGGTGAGGAAGCCGCGGGCGAGGGTACCGGCGGCGACGCGCGCGGCCGTCTCGCGGGCGCTCGCCCGCTCGAGGATGTTGCGGATGTCGGAGTGGCCATATTTCTGGGCGCCGACCAGATCGGCGTGGCCGGGCCGCGGCAGGTGCACCTCGTCGGGCTCGAAGCCCTCGACCGGCCACGGGTTCATCCGCTCCTCCCAGTTGGCGTAGTCGCGGTTGGCGACGAGGACGGCGATCGGGCCGCCGAGGGTGCGGCCGTGACGGACGCCGGAGCGGACCTCGACGGTGTCGGTCTCGATCCGCATACGGCCGCCGCGGCCGTGGCCGAGCTGGCGGCGCGCCATGTCGCGGTCGAGCGCCTCGCGGTCGAGCTCGAGCCCGGCGGGCATGCCCTCGACGATCGCGACCAGGCCTGGCCCGTGCGACTCCCCCGCGGTGGTGAAACGGAACGTGGTCATGAGCCGCCTAGGCTATCGCTGCCCGCATGACGTCCAGCGGCGGCTCCAGGCCGGTCCAGATCCGCAGCGACAGCGCGCCCTGCTGGACGAGGATCTCGAGGCCGTCGATCACGGTCGCGCCGGCCGCCGCGGCGGCGCCCAGCAGCGCCGCCGAGCCCTCGCCGTAGACCATGTCGACGACGAGCTGGCCGGAGACGAAGCCGGCCGCGTCGAGCGGCAGCTCCTCGAACGGATCCTCGCCGTGGAGACCGACCGCGGTGGTGTTGACTATCAGGTCGTACTCGGCCTGAATCGGCCCGACGCTCGGCATCCCGCCCAGCTGCGCGCAGAGCTCCTCGGCGCGGGACCCGGTGCGGTTCCAAACGTCGACTCGCGCCCCCTCGCCGACCAGGGCCCAAACCGCGGCGCGGGCGGCACCCCCGGCGCCGAGGACGAGGGCGCGGGCGTCGAGTGGCGTCGTCGGCAGCGCCGCCAGCAGGCCGCCGGCGTCGGTGTTGTCGGCGCCGATCCCGCCCTCGGCGTCTGGCCCTCCATCGCTGCCCAGCTCGGCGCCGCCAAAGGTCAGCGTGTTGGCGGCACCGATCTGCAGCGCCGCCTCGCTGGGCACGCCGGCGAGCGCCAGCGCGGCCTCCTTGTGGGGGATCGTCACGTTGGCGCCGGCGTATCCCGCAGCCGCCATCTCCCCCACCTTCGCGGCAAAGCCCTGCGGGGCGACCTCGATCGCCTCGTAGCTCCAGTCGTCGAGCCCGAGCGCGGCCAGGGCGGCGTTCTGCATCGCCGGCGAGCGCGAGTGCGCGACCGGGAAGCCGAGCACGGCGAGCCGGGGCACCGCTATTCCCCGCAGGTCGTCGGCTCGTTGCCGCCGTTGGCTTCGCGCGCCTCGTTGTAGGCGGCCACGTCCGCTTCGAATTCCGTGTTGTTCTTCGAGAAGGCGAGTTCACCGCAGGTGTTCGGCTTGTTGACGTAGTAGATGAAGTCGCTCTTGGTCGGACGGGCCGCGGCCTGGATCGCCTCGAGGCCGGGGCTGTTGATCGGCCCCGGCGGCAGACCCTGGTTGGTGCGGGTGTTGTAAGGCGAGTCGATCGCCAGTTCGGATTCGGTCAGCGGCTTCGTGTAGTTCTGGGTCGCGAAGCGGATCGTCGCGTCGATCCCCAGCGGGATGCCGTCCCGCAAGCGGTTGTAGATCACCGATGCGACCAGCTTGCGCTGCTTGGGGATGCCGGCCTCGTCCTCGACCATCGAGGCGATGGTGAGAACGTCGAAGACGGTCAGGTTTTTCGACTTCGCGTAGCCCATGTCGACCTTCTTGATCTGCTTCTTGAAATCCTTCAGCTGCAGCTCGACGAGGTCGGCGACGGGCGCTTTCGGCTTCAGTTCGAAGGTGTTCGGGAAAAGGAAGCCCTCGAGATCCTTGGCGTCCTTGCCGCCGTAGTCGGCGGGGTCGAGAAACTTCGATTCGACCGTCTTCTTCGTGTAGCTGCCGGGGACGCCGAGTTCCTCGACCAACTGCGCCGCCTGCGAGCGCGTGTAGCCCTCGGGGATCGTCACCGTCGTCACCCGCTTGACCGGCGGCGTCGAGAGCGCCTCGATCGCCGAGCCATAGCCCATGTCCTCCGTGAGGGTGAAATTGCCGGCGTAGAGAGAGGAGCGCTTGCCCGCCAGCGTGACGCGCATCTGAAAGAGGGTCGAGCCGCCGATCGGCAGAATCGGGTCCTCGATCACGCCTTTGTCGATGAGCAGGTCGCCGACTTCGCTGACGCTCGCCCCTTTCGGGATCTTGATCTGGACTTTGTCCGAACCGTCGCTGTGGAAGGGCTGGAAGAGCGCGTAGACGAACCAGAAGACGAGGAACAGGACGACTATGCCAGCGATCTGGAAGGGCAGGTATTTGCGCGAACGACCAACGCTGCGGCGGCCGCCGCCACTGCCTGCGCCGCCAGCATTCACCTTGCTCGGGTCGCCCTCGTCGCCCCAGACGTCGGGGTCGGGCGGAGGCGGTGGCTCCGCCTCCCAGCTCTGCTCGATCGGCCCCTCGGGAGCCGGGGTCGGCGTCGGATCGGCGGCGCCGGCCGCGGCTGCGGCGGGCACGGGGTCTTGTTTCGGCTGCTCGGAAATCGGCGGCTCGGCTTTCGGTTGCGGAGGCGAGGTTGGGGGCGGCGGGACCGCATCTGGCGTCTCGACCGCCTCGGGGTCCTCGTCCCAGAACTCCTGCTCGGGGGTACGCGGCGGCCGCGGCGGCTCCTGCGGGACCACCGGCTCAGGCGGTGGCTGCTTCGCCGCTTCCTTCTCGTTGCGCTTGGCTTCGCGCTTGCGGCGCTTCTCTTCGCGCTCGAGGCGGCGCTGCTCGCGCTCGCGGGCGGCAGGGTCCTGCGGATCGACAAAGGGGTCGTCGCTTTTCCACTCGTCGCTCATGTCTAGCTTCCTTCCTTCCCCGCCAGGCCGGCAAGATATGCCTCGAGCAGGTGCGCCGCCGCGAGCGAATCGCGCGCCGCGCTGGCGCCGGCACGAGCGCTGGCGTCGGCCATCCGGGTCGTCAGGCGCTCGTCGTAGGTCTCGACCGGGATGTTCAAAATTGCTTCGAGTTCGGCGCAGAAGCTACGCGCCAGCCCAGCCTGGCTACCTTCCTCGCCGCTCAGATGCAGCGGCAGGCCGACGACGACACGCTCGACCTCGAGTTCCTCGACGATCTCGGCGACCGACCGCGGCTCCGGCGGTTCGACCACCGGCAGCGGCCGCACCAGGGTGCCGCTGGGGTCGGAGATCGCGCAGCCGATCCGCACGGTGCCGTGGTCGAGCGCCAGCACCCGCATCAGCTCAGCCGAGCTCCCGCTCGAGCTCGACCCGCATCGCGTCGAGGGCCCCCTCGAGCTTCGAGGGGTCCTTGCCGCCGGCCTGGGCCATGTCGTCCCGGCCGCCACCGCCGCCGCCGATCAGCGGCGCCCCCGCCTTGACCAGGGCGCCGGCCGAGACACCGCGGTCGACCATGTCCTTGGAGACCAGGACCACGAGGCCAGCTTTCTCCCCGAAGGCGCCGCCGAGGACGACCACGGCCGAGGTGCCGCCCAGCTTCGACTGCACGCGGTTGGCGAGGTCGAGCAGCTGCTTGGAGTCGGTCGCGCTCGCCGCCCTCGCCAGGACCACGGCGGCGCTGCCGGCGTCGCCGTCGTAGGAGAGCTTCGATGGATCCGCGGCGAGGTCGTCCGCCTCCTGGCCGAGTGCCTCGGCCGCGGCCTTCTCCTCGCCCGCGCCGGCCTTCTGCAGCCTCTCGGAGGCACGCCGAGCGGCTGCGAGCGGGTCCTGGGCGTTGCCGAGCAGCTCGCCGGCCTCGCGCAGCGCGTCCTCGCGCTCGCGGAAGAAGTCAATGGCGGCGGGTCCGGTGATTGCCTCGATCCGGCGCACGTTGGCGGCGCTGGAACCCTCGGAGGCGATCTTGAAGATCCCTACCTCGGCCGTGTTGGCGACGTGGGTGCCGCCGCAGAGCTCGCGGGAGACGGCGTCGACCTCGACCACCCGCACCCACTCGCCGTATTTCTCGCCGAACAGCGCCATCGCGCCGAGCTTCTCGGCCTCGGCCCGCTCCATCTCCAGCCAGCGCACCGGCCGGCTCGCCTTGACCCACCCGTTGACCCGGTCCTCTACCGCGCGCAGGTCCGCCGGGCCGAGCGCCTGGCCGTGGGTGAAGTCGAAGCGCAGCTTGTCGGGGCGGACGGCGGAACCGGCCTGGCGCACATGGGTGCCGAGCCGCTCCCGCAGTGCCGCGTGCAGGAGGTGGGTCGCGGTGTGGTTGCGCATCGTCGCGTGGCGGGTCTCGCGGTCCACCACCGCATCAACCGCCGCCTCCTCTGCTCCCAGGCGGGCGCGCTCATCATCACCGGAAGCCTCGCGCCCGTCTTCCCGCGTCCGGGGGCGGCGGGGAACGACCTCGAGCACTTGGTCATCTCCGACCCTGAACACGTCAACCACTTCCCCCTCCTCCCCGGTTGCCCAACGCAGCACCCCGGAGTCGGCCACCTGGCCGCCGCCCTCGGCGTAGAAAGGGCTCTCCTCGAGCTTGACCAGGGCGCGGCCGTTCTCCGGGGCGACGGCGGCGAGGCCGGTGGATACGCGCAGCGTCTCGTAGCCGACGAAGCGGGTCGGCGGTGCCGCCGAGGCGAAAGCGATCACCGTCTCGTGGGTGTCCTCGGATCCGTGCGCGGTGGCGGCGCCGCCGGTGCGGGCGCGCTGGCGCTGCTCCTCCATCAGCTCCTGGAAGCCGGAGTCGTCGACCGCCAGGCCCTCCTCCGCCAACAGCTCCTTGGTCAGGTCGTAGGGGAAGCCGTAGGTGTCGTGCAGCTTGAAGGCGTCGGCGGCGTCGATCCACGAGGTCTCCGACTCCTTGGCTTCGGCGACCAGGTCCCGCAGGAGCTCGGTGCCACGCTCCAGGGTGCGGCCGAAGCTCTCCTCCTCGTCGTTGACCCAGCGGGTGATTACGTCGCGCTGCCGCTCCAGCTCCGGGTAGGCGTCCCCCATTAACTCGATCGTGCGCTCGGCGAAGCGGCCAAGCCAGGGCGACTCGAGCCCGAGCGAGTTGCCTTGCTGGATCGCCCGCCGCATGATTCGGCGCAGGATGTAGCCGCGGTCCTCGTTGGAGGGGACGACCCCGTCGGCGAGCAGGAAGGTGGCGCCGCGGGCGTGGTCGGCGACGATCCGCATCGCTCGCGTCACCCGCTCGCCCTCCTCGTAGCCGTGGCCGGAGAGCTCCTCGGCGAGGTCGATCAGCGGCCGCACGTGGTCGGTCTCGTAGACGGAGGGGACGTCCTGGAGGATCGCCGCCATCCGGTCCAGCCCCATGCCGGTGTCGATGTTGCGGCTCGGCAGCTCGGTCAGGCTGCCGTCCTCGTGCAGGTCGTAGCTCATGAAGACGTGGTTCCAGAACTCGAGGAAGCGGTCGGAGTCGTCGCCGGGGCGGTCGTCCTCGGCGCCGAAGTCGAGGCCGCGGTCGAGGTAGAGCTCCGAACAGGGACCACAGGGGCCGGTCGGGCCCCCCTGCCAGAAGTTGTCCTCGCGGCCGAGCCGGACGATCCGCTCCTCAGGGACGCCGACCTGGCGCCAAATCGCGATCGCCTCCTCGTCGGGGCCGAGCCCGAGCTCCTCGTCGCCGCCGAAGACGGTGACCCAGATCCGCTCCGGGTCCATCCCGAACCCCTGCGTCGCCAGCTCCCAGCCCCAGGGGATCGACTCCTCCTTGAAGTAGTCCCCAAAGCTCCAGTTGCCGAGCATCTCGAAGAAGGTGAGGTGGCGGGCGGTGTTGCCGACCTCCTCGATGTCGGTGGTGCGGAAGCATTTCTGGACGTCGGCGAGGCGCGGCGCGGGCGGCTTTTCGCGCCCGAGGAAGTAGGGCTTAAAGGGCTGCATCCCGGCGGTCGTGAGCAGCACCGAGGGGTCGTGGAGTGAGGGCACCAGCGACGCAGACGGGACCACTTTGTGACCCCGTTCCTCGAAGAAAGAGAGGTAGGTCTCGCGGATCTCCTGGGCCTTCATGTGAAGGAGCCTAAATATTTTGCTCAGACGGCGCTGGCGATGGTGCCGTGGCCGACGATCGTCTCGCCTTCCATCAGGACCGCGGTCTGCCCCGGGGAAGCGCCGGCGAACTCCTCGCCCAGCTCGACCTCGAGCGCTTTGTGCCGACCAGGGTCGGCGCTGCCGATGCTGGCCGGCAGCGGGCGCGAGCGGTAGCGCAGGCGGACCGCGTCGACGCGGGCGCCCTCGCGGTGGAGGATGGCGTCGCGGACGTGGACGTGATGGGTGACGAGCTCGGAGCGGGTGCCGACGGTGACCGTGTTGGCGACGGCATCGGTGGCGAGGACATAGGCGGGCTCGTTGAGCGAGACGCCGGTGCCGCGACGCTGGCCGACGGTGAAGTTGTGGTGGCCGGGATGGCGACCGACGGCGCGACCGGAGCGGTCGAGCACGGCGCCCTCGTCATCCTCTAGGCCGCCGTGGCGGCGCAGGAAGCGGCGCTTGCCTTGGCCGGCGAGGAAACAGAGATCCTGGCTCTCGGCCTTCCTGGCCACCCCGAGGCCGTGGCGCTCGGCGATCGCGCGGACCTCGGGCTTGGTCAGCTCGGTCAGCGGGAAGCCGAGCCGCCCGAGCAGCTCCGGCGGCAGCGCCGCCAGCATGTAGCTCTGGTCCTTGGCGGGGTCGGCGCCGGCGGCCAGCAGCGGCCCGTCCGCGTCCTCGACGATGCGGGCGTAGTGACCGGTCAGCAGGCGTGAGGCGCCGAGCCGGTCGCCGAGGTCGATCATCGCCGCCAGCCGCACTTCGCCGTTGCAGAGAATGCAGGGGTTGGGCGTCTTGCCCTCGGCGTAGCCGGAGACGAAGCGATCGACGACGCGACGGCGGAAGTCCTGCTCGAGGTCGAGGGTGAAATGCGGCATCCCCAGCGAATGGGCGAGCTCGCGGGCGCCGAGCACGGCCTCGGGCGAGCAGCAGGCCTTGGTCCCGTCGGTCTCCGGGTCGGCCCAGAGCTTGACGGTGACGGCGACGACGTCCTTGCCGCGCTCGCGCGCGAGCAGGGCGGCGACGGCGCTGTCGACGCCGCCCGACATCGCGACGGCGACGCGGTTGGGATGAGCGCTGGAGTCCGGGGGAAAATTGCGACCAACAGCTGCAGGTGTGGTCGCAATTTCCCCCCGGATCGAGGCGGGCGTCAAAGGAAGGCTCGAGGCGGCGGCGGCGCTGAGGCCGCGGTGGAGTGCGTCGGCGGCGAGCTGGGCGGCGTGCCGCTTGGCCGGGGTGAGACCGCCGAGGAGGTCTTCGACGTCGTCGATGCTGAGGCAGGCCGCGTCAAGCACCGGCGTGCCGTCGATGGCCTCGGCGACTGCGGCCGTGGCAGCGGTCATCGCCCCGCAGCCCTCGGCATCGAAGCTAACCGAGGCAATCCGCCCGTCCTCGAGATTGAATGAAATCCGCGAAAGATCGCCGCAGGCGGCGCCCCCGGCGGCTCCCGTGAATGCGTCCTCGGCCGCGGGCCCGCGGCGCGAGGTATCGCTCAGGTAGTGCTCGAGGAGCTCTCGGTCCATGGTTGAAGGGTAGAGGGGCGCTGCGAGCCCGCCCCCGCCACCCGTGAGGCCGACGGTCGTCAGGCAAGCGGCACGAGCCCGTCCATCCATTCCCACACCTACCTGCCATGTGGGTGTGGGAATGGCTGGACGGGAGGGTGGCTGGCGGAAGATTCGTGGGGACGGGCGGCGGAGAGGGCCATCGGCGTCTCAGTCGCGGTGCAGGGCCTGGCGCAGATCGACCGCCACCTCCTCGGGTTCGTCGCGGAGCTGGTGCCAGGTGACGCGGGTCGTGCGCCAGCCCTCGGCGAGAAGGATCCGATCGCGCTTGCGGTCGGCGTGGAACGCCCGGTTGGTTTGGTGGACGCCACGGCTGTCGAGCTCGGCGATCAGACGCTGGTCGTGCCAGAGGGCATCGTCCTCGAAGAAGCGGCCGCGGACCGAGAGCGATGCGTTGAAGCGGGGTCGCGGGAGACCGTGGGCGCCGAGCAGCGCCGCGAACGCCTCCTCGAAGTCATTGCGAGTGATCCCCACAGGCTCCGGGGACGCAAGCAGGATCCGCAAGGTCGCCACTCCCCTATGTCCCGGATACCGCTCCACCAGGCCCCGCACGGAGACCCGCCCCCAAAGTCGCCTCACTTCGAGCTCATGAAACGCCCGCTCCACTTCCCTCGGCGTTGAAATGGCCGCGAGATCGAACACCGTCCGCGCCGCCGTCGTCACCGGAATCCCATCCACCTCCGTCAGCTCGTCGGCTGGCAGCAAACGCTGATGACTGCGAACGCCAGAGATCGACCTTGCGCTCTTCGGCCGCGTGACTTCGATCTCAGTCGCGAAGCGCGGGACGATTCCGTGCAACTGTCCCGCCGATCGGTGACTCAGAACCGCGCCCGGACAGGAGGCGAGGATCGCTGCCATGACTCTCGCCTCCCAGCTGCGGATGCGATGACCGACCGCGTAGACCCCTCGATGGACCAGATGCAACCGGCCGCGGCGCACCCGCTCCTCGATGGCGCGCCTCCTCACCCCCATCCCAAGCAACTGCCGCCGCCCCACCAGCCCATGCTGCCGTTCCGCCAGCTCCGCGATCTCCCGATCTCCTGGCCGAGACCTGCATTCGCCCCGTATGACGTGGTCAATGCAGGTCTCGGCGGGCACACGCCTGAGGTTGGCGGGGCGAGCCGCGCCCGTGGCACGCGTTTCGTGCCTTCTCCGTCAACCAAGCCGCAAAAAAAGGCCCCAGCCCGCCGTTGCCGCCTCTAGCTTTGATCCCTTCAAGTGAAGGTGGGTGCCTGGTCCCGACCCCAAGAGGCCATGGACACGGTGGCTCCCGCGCCGTTTGTGTTGGGTCAAACGGTGAGACGGCTCTCGTACGGGCTCGAGCCTTGGCTCAAACTTAGCACCGGGCGCGGGTTAGTCGTCGAGGTTGGAGAGGTGCCACTCGGCCTCGCTCCAACGGTCGGCCGGCACGCGCAGGGCGATGTCGCCGCGCCCAAAGCGATCGAGCGGCCAGTCCGAGGTGAGGACCGCCTCGATCCCGGCCTCTTCGAGGGACTGGTGCCAGGCTCGCGCCGTCCGCACTTCGCCGAAATCGCGCACCACCTCCCAGCTGTCGAAGCTGGGGTCGTCGATGTAGACGGGGGTCTGGCCAGGGCCGGATCCTGGGCGCCACTTACGTGGAAGCCAGTCCCGGAGACCCATCTCAGTGCCCGGCGAGTTTGCGTTTGTGGATCGCGACGCCGAGGTCGCGCAGCTGCGCCTCTTCGACCGGGGCCGGAGCGCCGGTCAGGAGGTCGAAGCCCGAGGCGGTCTTGGGGAAGGCGATCACGTCGCGGATCGTGTCAGCGCCGCTGAGGCGCTGCACGATGCGGTCGACGCCGTAAGCGATACCGCCGTGCGGCGGGGCGCCGTAGCGCAGCGCCTCGAGCAGGAAGCCGAAGCGCGCCTTGGCCGTCTCGGCGTCGATCCCGAGCGCGGCGAAGACCTGCTCCTGGACGTCGGCGCGGTTGATCCTGATCGAGCCGCCGCCGAGCTCCTGCCCGTTCCAGACGCAGTCGTAGGCGACCGCCCGCGCCGCGCCCGGGTTGTCGGGGTCGAACTCGCCAGCGGGCGCCGTGAACGGATGGTGCAACGAATCCCAGCGCTGCTCGCCCTCGTTCCACTCCATCAGCGGCCAGTCGACGATCCAAACCAGCCTGTTCTCCTCGGGGTCGATCAGCTCGAAGCGCTCGGCGAGGTCGATCCGCATCTGCCCCAGCACCGCGTCACAGACGGAGCGCTGGTCGGCGACCAGCAGCAAGAGGTCTCCCTCCTCGGCGTCGAGGCGCTGGTTGAGGTCGGCGAGCTCGGCCTCGCTGAGGAACTTGGCGGTCGGCGAGCGCCAGCCCTCGCCCTCGCGGAAAGCCCAGACCAGGCCCTTCGCCCCCAGCTCCTGGGCGCGCGAGATCAAGCCGTCGAGGTCTTTGCGCGGCAACTCGCGCTTGCCGGCGTTGAGGCCGCGGATCGCACCGCCGCCGTCGAGGACCGAGCGGAAGACCTTGAACTCGGTCTCGCGCAGGGCGTCGCCGAGGTCGACCAGCTCCAGCCCGAAGCGGAGGTCGGGCCGGTCAGTGCCGAACCGCCCCATCGCCTCGTCGTAACACATGCGCTGCATCGGCAGCTCGACCTTCGGGCCTCCTGCCCGCTCGAACACGTGCGCCAGCAACCGCTCGTTGACCTCGATGATGTCCTCGCCGTCGACGAAGGACATCTCGATGTCGAGCTGGGTGAACTCGGCCTGGCGGTCGGCCCGCGTCGCCTCGTCCCGGAAGCAGCGGGCGACTTGGTAGTAGCGCTCGAAGCCGCTCATCATCAGCAGCTGCTTGAACAGCTGTGGCGACTGCGGCAGCGCGTAGAAGGAGCCGTGCTGCTGGCTGGAGGGGACGAGGAAGTCGCGCGCGCCCTCGGGAGTCGACCGCGTCAGCACCGGCGTTTCGACGTCGACGAAGCCCTCTTGGTCGAGGAACTCGCGCATCGCCGCAACCACCCGGTGGCGCAGTTCCAGTGCCTCGCGCATCTGCTCGCGGCGGAGGTCGAGGTAGCGGTAGCGCATCCGCACGTCCTCGCTCGCCTCGCCCGAGTAGCCCTCGATCTGGAACGGCGGCGTCTCCGAGTCGGCCAGCAGCCGCGCCCCGGTCACCTTCAGCTCGACCTCGCCGGTCGGCAGCTCCGCGTTGACGGTGGCCGCGTCGCGCCGGACCACCGGCCCGCTCGCACTGAGCACGTCCTCGGCCCGCAGCTTGTGCGCCAGCTCGAACGCCTCCCCAGAGCTGTCGGGATGGAAGACGAGCTGAACGATCCCGGTGCGGTCGCGAAGGTCGATGAAGATCAGGCCGCCGTGGTCGCGGCGGCGGTTGACCCAGCCGGCAACGCGGACCTCGGAATCGACCCGGTCGGGTAGCACCTCGCCGCACCAGGCGTCCCGGTACTTGTTCCCGCGCAAGCGCGCGAAGTCGGCGCTCATGCCTCTCCCCCGGTCATCTCGTCGACAAGATTGGCGGTATCGGCCGGGCGCTGCTCGCCGGTGCTCATGTCGCGCAGCTGCGCCGAGCCGTCGGCCTGGAGGATGAGCACGCGCCGGGCGCCGATCCGGTCGGCGTGTTTGAGCTGACCCTTGAGGCCGCGGCCAGCGAGATCGACCTCGGCCGCGAGCCCGGCGTGGCGCAGCTCGATCGCCAGCGCCATCGCCCGCTGCCGCTGCCCGGGGTCGGCGATCGCGACGAAGGCGTCGCGGCCGACCGGCTCCGGCTCCTCGTCGAGCGCCAGCAGGATCCGCTCGATCCCCGCGGCCCAGCCAACGGCCGGCGTCGCCGGACCGCCGAGCTGCTCGATCAGGCCGTCGTAGCGACCGCCACCGCCGATCTCCGACTGGGCGCCGAGCGCGTCGCAGACGAACGAGAAGATCGTCCGCGTGTAGTAGTCGAGTCCGCGGACCAGGGTCCTGTCGACGACGTAATCGACCCCCGCCGCCTCCAGCAGCGCCTTCACCTCCGCGAAGTGCTCGGCGTCCTCGCCGGCCAGGTTGTCGACGATCGTCGGCGCGCCCGCCATCACCCCCTGCGTCCCGGGATCGTCCGAGTCGAAGGCGCGTAGTGGGTTGAGGTCGATCCGCTCGCGCACGTCTCGCGACAGCTCGCCCTCGTGCGCCCGCAGGTGGGCCTTCAGCTCCTCCAGGTAAGCCTGGCGCGCCGCTAGCGAGCCCAGGCTTCCCAGCCGCAACTCGACCCCGGGCACCCCCAGCTCGCCGAGCAGGTCGGAGAGGAGCATGATCGCCTCGGCGTCGGCCAACGGCGAGTCGGTGCCGATGCACTCCAGCCCGAGCTGGTGGAACTGGCGATAGCGGCCCGCCTGCGGGCGCTCGTGGCGGAAGAAGGGGCCGACGTAGGAGAGCTTCACCGGCTGCGCCAGTTTGTGCATGCCGTGCTCGAGGTAGGCGCGGCAGATCGGCGCCGTTCCCTCGGGCCGCAGGGTGAGGCTGCGCTCGCCCTTGTCCTCGAAAGTGAACATCTCCTTGCGGACGATGTCAGTGGAGCGCCCGACGCCGCGCTCGAAGAGGTCGGTGTCCTCGAAGCTCGGGGTCGCGATCGGCTCGTAGCCGGCACGGGCGAAGATCGCCGCCGCGGTCGCCTCGACGTTCGACCGCTGTCGAGCCTGCCGCGGGAGCACGTCGAAGGTCCCGCGCGGTGCCTGGAACTTGCTGGCCATGGTGCCGGCGAGCCTAGATCAGATCACCGCGGCGCGGTCCGCCTACCGCGCCAGCGAGGTGAGGAACGGGTTCGAGGCGCGCTCGTCGCCGAGCGTCGTCGTCTCCATGTGGCCGGGGTAGACGACGGCCTCGTCGGGGAAGGCGTCGAGCAGGTTGCCGATCGAGGCGAGCAGGGTCGGGCCGTCGCCGCCGGGCAGGTCGATCCGCCCCACGGACTGCTTGAAGAGGACGTCGCCGGAGAAGAGCGCGTCCTCGCCGCGGACCGCGTAGGTGACGTGGCCGGGGCTGTGCCCGGGCGTGAAGACCACGTCGATCTCGAGCTCGGCCAGTTCCAGCGTCTCGCCGCCGGCGACGGTCTCGTCGGCGTCGTAGCTCTCGAATGGTCCGAAGCCCGGGTAGGGCACGAAGCTCATGATGTCGGCCAGCACCGGCACCTCGATCACGGGGCAGTAGACCGGCGCCCCGGTCGCCGCCGCCACCGGCGCAACCGCGCCGATGTGGTCGAAGTGACAGTGGGTGATCAGGATCGCCTCGACCCCGGCGCCGCTGGCGGCGACGGCGGCGAGGATGCGGTCGGCCTCCTCTCCCGGGTCGACGATCAGCAGCTTGTCGGAGCCCTGACGCCGCAGCAGGAAGCAGTTCTCGGCCACCGGGCCGACGGTGAGCATCTCGACATCGAGGCTCACTGCTGTTCCCGGGCGCGGATCCGGGCCCGCTCGCGACGACGCCACATCGCCATGTCGATGTAGTAGCCGGCGGGGATGTAGAAGGCGAGCATGAAGCCGCCAAACGCCGCCGCCGTGCCCACCGGCCGTTTGAAGAGCAGGATCAGCAGCACGAAGAAGATCACCGCGGCAAAGAGGCCGCGGATGATCGAGCTGCGCCAGGTCGGGGGGGCGTCGTCGCGCCGGGCAGGGGCCTTGCCTTTTTTCGACCGCGCCCGGGCTTTTGCCTCCTCGCGACTGCGGGGACGTCCACCGCGCGCTTTCGTGTCGATGCGGCCGCCCTGGGTGCCGCGTTTCTTGCCCTTGCGTCGCTTCTTCGTCTGAGCCATGCCTGAATTGAATCTAATCGGTCACGGCGGCGAGTCGCCGCTCGATCAAATGGGTCGCCGGATCGAAGCCGCGCATCGGCACGTCGTCGGGATAGCCGGCCAGCGCCGCAGCCGGGATCAGACCGACCAGCTCGGCCTCCAGCGGCCGCGCTCCCAGCGGCGCCGCCAGCTCGCGCACGCGCTCGACAACCGACCCCAACGGCACCGCGAGCGGGTCGTGGACGTTGGTCGAGACCTGGGCGCGGCCGCTGCCGAGCAGCAGCCCCATCGCCCGCACCCCCGACAGACCGCCGCCCGCCTCGCGCAGCCCGGCGGCGACCGCGCGGGCGATCTCGATGTCGCCGCTGTCGAGCTCGACGTTGAAGGCGGCCAGCGGCGGCCGCGCGGTGACCAGGGTCGCGCCGGCGGTTCGGTGGGGCAGCTCGGGCCCGAAGTCGGGGCGCAGCTCCCCCGCCTCCATCCGCAGCCACAGCTCGGGCAGGCCGCCGTTGCGGAAGTAGGCGCGCTCGGCGCGGCCCGGCTCCCGAGCCAGCTCGCCGTAGAGGAAGACCGGAATCCCAAGGGCGCCGATCTGCGTCGCCACCGCCACCGCCGCCGTCCGCACCTCCTCGCGATCGCCAGGGTCGAGCCAGACCAGCGGGCAGACGTCGAGAGCGCCGATCGCCGGGTGGGCGCCGCCGTAGCGGTTCATGTCGATCGTCTCCAAGGCCTCCTCGGCGCCGGCCACCAATCCTTCCTCCAGCGGCCCGGCTCGTCCAGCGAGAGAGAAGACGCTGCGCCCGTGGTCGGCGTCTGAGTGACGGTCGAGCAGGGCGACCCCATGGGGGCCCGCGAGGGCGGCGGCCAGTCGCTCCAAACACTCGCGATCGTCCCCCTCCGAGACGTTGGGAACGGCGAGCAGGATCGACATGCCCAGCAGGCTAGCCTGTGTTCCGATGGCAACCCAGGGAATCAGCGACGGGAGCGTCGGGACCCTTGCCCTCGGGGATCTGGAGGTTCGGCGGCTCGGCTTCGGCGCGATGCGGATTACCGGCGACGGCATCTGGGGCGCGCCGGCCGATCGCGACGGGACGATCGCCGTGCTGCGGCGTGCGGTCGAGCTCGGCGTCAACCTGATCGACACCGCCGATTCTTACGGCCCCGGCGTCAGCGAGGAGCTGATCGCCGAGGCGCTGCACCCCTACTCCGCCGACCTGGTGATCGCGACCAAGGGCGGCTTCACCCGCCCCGGTCCCGGCAAGTGGATCCCCAACGGACGGCCCGACCACCTGCGCGAGGCCTGCGAGCGCTCGCTGCGGCGGCTGCGGGTCGACCAGATCGACCTCTACCAACTGCACGTCCCTGACCGCGACGTTCCCTACGAGGAGTCGGTCGGGGCGCTCAAAGACCTCCAGGACGAGGGCAAGATCCGCCAGGTCGGCATCTCCAACGTCAACGTCGACCAACTGGCGACGGCGCGCGAGATCGTCGACGTTGTCTCCGTCCAGAACCTCTTCAACCTCGGCGACCGCTCGGCAGCCGACGTCCTCGAGACCTGCCAGGCCAACGCCATCGCCTTCATCCCCTACTTCCCCCTCAGCGCCGGCACCCTCGCCGAGCCGGGTGGCCCCGCCGCCGAGATCGCCGCCCGCCACGATGCCACCCCTGCCCAGGTGGCCCTGGCCTGGCTGCTCGAGCTCGCGGCCACGCTCCCGATCCCGGGCACCAGCTCCGTCGCCCACCTCGAAGAGAACCTCGCCGCAGCGACCCTCCAGCTCGATGACCCCGAGGTCGCCGAGCTGACCGGTTAGACCAGCAGGTCGCCGCCGCTGACGATCGTCTCGCCGTCGATCTCCACCGTCGGCTCGAGCAGCACGCAGTCGAGGTGAACCGGGACCTGGACGGTGCCGCCGATCGCCGCCGAGGCGCCGAAGGCGACGTGGGCGGTGCCGAGGATCTTCTCGTCCTCGAGGATGTTGCCGGTCAGGATCGCCTCTTCGTTGGTACCGATCCCGAGCTCGGCGACGTTGGTCGCTTCCGGCCCGTGCGCGGTCAGCAGTTCCATCAGCCGCGCGCCCTCGGGGCCAGTGGCGTCGGTGATGTGGCCGGCGCGGACGGTCAGCGAGGTCGGCGTGTCGAGCAGGCCGACTTCGGCGATCGAGCCGTCGACGACCAGCGTGCCCTCCGCCGTTCCCTCCAGCGGGGCGATGAACCCCTCGCCGCAGGGCAGGTTGCCGAAGGCGCCGCGGTTGCTGAGTTCGCCGGCGTCGACGATGCCGAGGCGGCCCTCCAGGCCCAGCCTGAGGTCGCTGCCGTGCCGGCAGGTGATGCGCACCTCCGCGCCACCGTTCATCGCCGAGACGATCGCCCAGCCACGCCGGCGGATCTCCTCGAGGTCGCCGTTCATCAGCCGGATCAGCATCTCCTCGGTCACACCGGGCAGGCTGCCGACCCTGACCCCGGCCTCGCTCGCCACCTTGCGGGCGGCCGTATGGGAGAGCGACTGGATCGTCGGCGCCAGGACCACGTCAGCCGCGGCCATCGCCGCTGCGACGGCGCGGGGCGGCTCGGCCGCCGCCGAATCGCGCTCGGACATCACCGCCAGGGTCGCGTCGGCGCCGTCGCCCTGGGCCTCGATCCGCATCAGCGCACCGATCTCTTCGGTGACGGGATTGCAGACGACCAGCACCTCCTCGCCCGGGTTCACGCCCATGCAGTGGCGAACCACGGTTCGAATCGCGCTGTCCAGCTCGGTGCTCATCCGCCCCACCTTATCCCCAGCAATCAGGCACGACTCAATCGTCGTCGTGGCGGTGACGGATCGCCCAGCCCTCGAACCAGATCAAACCGACGAGGATCGAGCCGAAGGCGATGAACGGCGGCAGCCACCCGCCCGGATGGGCGATCGCCAGGGCTCCGACGACGAACGCATCGGCGGCAAGCAGAACCCCGACCAGCACCGGCCGCATCGCCGACCATCCCGGTCCTCGCGCCATCGCTACGATCCCCCTCCCCGCCGGAGTAGCTCAGCTGGTTAGAGCAGCGGAATCATAATCCGCGTGTCGGGGGTTCGAGTCCCTCCTCCGGCATCCGTTGTTAGCAGGGAATTCTTCACTCTCCACGGAGACGAGCTAGCTGATGTGTCCCGAATGTGTCCCCTGACCGCTCTGGCAAGCCCTCCGAGCCGTGTCAATGCGGGGCGTCGGGCACGAGCCCGCTTTTGGAGGGAAGTGGCTGCGACACGATTTCTGGAGCCTGTCCGTAGCCCCGATGCATCAAACAACCGCCCGACTAAGATTGCTCGCTCTCCTCGATGGCAGCGCGTAGCTGCTCAGCAAGGACCAGTCGAGCGGCGGATCGCCGATGTACCCTCATCTCGGCTGGAGGCGGAACGGGATAGGCCTGATCGAAGCCCCGAAACTCGGCGGCCTGCGCAGTACGCGGCTTGCCGGTGATCCGCTCCATACGCCACGGCCTCTCCGGCAAGATCCAACCACTCCGGTCTCCCGTCAGGGCCTCGTGGCACAGGGCAGCCACGGCATCGACCAGCGCCACGGCTCGCTCCTTTGCCTCCGTCGCCGTCTGGGTGGCCGGCTCGGGAAGCCAGACCAAGGCGTCCTCTGCGCTCCCACGTCCACTTAACGAAAACATGTCGGGTTGCCAGGGCTTTCCTCGCAGATGGGGCTCCATTCGGATCAGATACTGAATCGGCGAAGACGTTTGCACGGCCACCCTTGCTCCCGGTCTCACTGGCCGCGTGAGCCAAGTGTTCGTCAAGAGTCCACGATGGACAACTGCATCTCGAAGCTCAAGAACCCAGGCGAGCCAGCCGGGGGCATCGCCCTCCGAGTGCTCCGTAAAGCAGGCGAGCAGGCGCTCCCGCATCTCTAACTGAGTCGCGGGAGCATCCTCCGGAAGCGTCGGCATAGCCAACAACGAGGCAGCCGAAGCGGCATGAATCGACTTCGGCAGTCCGAGCGTGGCAATGACCACGGCCGCCAAGCAGTCCAAAGTTGATCCAAATGCGCGCGCAAAATCGGTAACTGCGCGACGCATGCGTTTCATTTCGATCAACTCGTCAATAGTCGTATCTGGACCAGGCATCGTCCGCCCGTTCGCTCCAACCAACTGCATCAAGTCGATTTGGCAGAGCGCCAAATCCCTGAGATTGGCTTGGACCCCCTCAACGGCTGAAACAAGCAGATCCGACGCAACGGCACGCTGCTCGGTATCGGCAATCGTCGAGAACTGCGTGATTCCCCACCCCTCTGCACTGTAGTCCTCCATCACGGAGGCGGAAAGCGCTTTCAGCGCTGGCACTTGCGTTCCGAGCTGCCGATCAAGCTCGTCATCGCGCTCATCAGCGGTAGCGGCGGGATCGGGGACACCATCGGGCACGCTCATCAGTCTCGCTTGACACCCGGATAGATCCGGCCGGTGCAATGTGACCCACGCACCCCTGAGTTCGCCCGGAACTCAGGTGACCTCATTACCCGAGAGCGTCTCTCAGAACCTCTAGGACCCTGCGCGCGCTAATGGTTCGCTTGTCGGGGTTAACGGCGCCACTCCCGCTCGCCGTCCGTTGACTCCCAGACGACCTCGCGCAACACCTCGCCGTTGGGACCGTAGATTAGGCCTTTGACCTTCTTGCCCTTGGTCCACCATCGCGCCTTGGCGCGACTAACAACAATCTCCATTACCTGATCTACCAAGGCATCAAGAGCCGCGCCGACAATCCTGTCCGCAAGGAGAATGCCGAAGGCCAAGGGGACGAACTCGGGAATATCGGCCCCCGAATGTGGGACTTTGACATCTGCGACCTCGGCGCTGAGACCCGAAGCACGAATGGCGTCCCTGAGAGCAAGGTAGTCGTCCGGGTGCTCCTTCCACTCGGGAATCGAAGGCGAAAGCACCACGTCTACGTCGGGCCACGGCTGATGCGGCGAGTCCGGATTGCGAAGCATGCGATTTACGCCTGTTCCTTTTCGGCCAGAAATTCGGTGAGCGGAAACCGCGGCTCCGGCAAGTCACTCAGGCGAACGCGCTCCCGACCTGCCCCTGCGGTACGAGCTGCATTATCTCCAAGCACCACCTTGCCTAAGCGGTCGAGGTCGTCAAGCACCTTTTCGAGGTCCGCCTGCGGCGCCTCCCTCAGGCCCATCGCTTCGACGAGGATCGTCCCGTTGAGAGCCGTGCGCAGCTTGGCCGGATTGACATCAGTGAAGGAAAGTAATGGCCGACCGCCTTCTCGTACAATCAGACCCGCACGCCCGAGGTCGAAGATCGACATAACGACGCCAAGGCTCGTCCAGGTAATCCCGCCCGTCGACGCCCAGTCGGGAGCACGATTCTCCTCCGTGGCGAAGATCCCCAGGAGGAGGAGCTGCTCATAGGTCAGCCTGCGCCCTAGCTCTAAAAGATGGTTCGCATGCGCCGCGCTGATCTGTGGGTTGAACGCGATAAAGGCAAAGAGTTCCCCCAGTCGCTCCGCCTTTCTACGCTCATGGTTCTCGCAAGCCGCTCGAAGCACCCCCTCGAGAACCTCCTCTCCATCGCTTGGGTTCGCGTCGTCGGCAACAAAGAAGCCGTCGCTCCGCAATTCATCGCCCCTGTCCAGGCGGTCAACGATCGTCCCAGTAGCGGTCGCGAAAGCCAGTTCGACTCGCTCCCTTTCCCGCTGACCCATTTGTTCGAGGGAAGTCATGAAAAGCCGATCCAGCCGAACGAGCCGTAGAAACCTGCGAGTCGCCGCAGTGGTTCCGGCCCCGGCGAGTCCGGCGACCGGCCCGAGGGGCGCCGTAACCAGCGCGACGCCGGCACCGGCGGCCGTAGGCGCCCCGCCGATCGCCGCTCTGCCCATTGCCTTGCGTCGTTGCCGCCGCTTCAAGGCGGCCGAATGCCTCTTGCTGAACACCTCACCCCTCCTACTCGGAAGCCTTAGCGCTGCACAGTCATTAGCGCAGCGATCCAGGATCGATTGAAACGCTGGGCATCGAGGGCAGCCGCCCCGAGGCTCGCTGCCTTCTCAACTACGGGGCCGACAACGCTCACCGTCGAGATCGCAGTAAGCAAGATCTCTCTTACGATCCCTTCCGGAAGGCTAGGAGCAAGGTCGACCATTGCGGCCCGGTAGGCCCTGTTTACCTCCTGACTGACCTTCCGCAGAAAGTCGTAGGCGGTCTCGGGCTCGTCCTCTTGCGCAAGGCGCTCGAACTCTCGTAGTCGCTCTCTTGCCTCCGCGCTGCCTGGGTGCTCGCGATACTCGATGACTGCCTCCCAAGGCACGATTGATAGATCGGGAACGAGTACCGCGAGGGCCTCTGAGCCCGCTAGGTCTGGCTGGACTCCCCGATGAGCAACCATCGGGGCAAACAACGGCGTCACGTTGAATGAAGCTTCGAGTGCGGCAGCGAGAACGCTGTCTCTGTTGAACGACTGGTAGATGAAATCGCGAAGGAAGCCCTCCACTCCAGACATCAGATCCCGGTCGCCGAGATCCTCGAAGTTGAGCCTGCGAATGACCTGATAGATCTCGTCGCCGAGGGCAGCCGCGGTGTCCGAGCCGCCGACAGTCACTTTCCGCGCCCAGGACGGCTCGAACTCTGCGAGGTCTTGGATGATCCCGGAGTAGAACTCGGACACATATCGCGCGCTGACCCGTCCCTCGAAGATGATGCTCATCTGCTCGGCTGGCTCGCCAGGGGTCCGCTCCGCGCCCATCGCCAAGTACATGGATCCGCCGAGTTTGATTGGCCTCCGAGTACCTCTGAGTCGATCGGGCGTCATCTGGCTCGGCGGGGTCCAGAAGTTCGTCGAGCCGTTGGGGGTAATCGTCGCGTCGTAGAGACCGTCCTCGAAGATCACCTCGTCGTAGAGAACCGCAGCCTCCTTGGCGCGCGTGACCGCCTCGGGGCTATCCCGATCTTCGAACAGCTCGACCCCCGTCTTGAGGGGAAAGAAGATCCGCCTCATGCCCAGAGTATGAGCGCGCGATCAGATCTAGCGACCGACCTGACTTGCCATTGGCGCTTCAGCGTTCTCCATAACCCAGCGCTCCAGCTCGACCACGGGGATGAGGCGCTTTCGCCCTCGCCGGACGATCCGAAGCTCCGGGGCGACATTGGCCTCGAAGAAGTCCGGACCAACACCGATCGCCGCCGCAGCCTCGGCTGGCGTGAGAGCAATTCGTGGGATTGAACTGGGCAGCTTCTTGGCCATCGGCCAGCAATCCTGCCGATCAAGGTGCCCCGTTGCTAGCGGAAGGAGTTCTCCTCCACCCACGCTCCAAGGTCAGCGCGGGTGAACCTGAGCCCACGTCCCACCCGTACATGAGGTAGGTGCCGCGAGCGAACAAGCTCATAGAGAGTGCTGCGGGGTACGCGAAGGAGGCGCGCTGCCTCATGCGCGGTTAGAAGTGGCTCCGTGAGAGGACCACGTGAACCCTCGGTTGCCCGAATCCGAGGGCTTCGGGCGACACTCACAGCTCGATCCCCATACCGATCGAGCGCTCGCGGGAAAGACTGCGCTCATGCACAAGCTCAAGCCGGCGCTGGCTCTCGCGCAGACGGCGCTGCTCGGCCTCGCGCACGGCGCGCCCGCTCCTGTCCTCGGGCTCGCGACCTAGCGCGTGCTCCTGGTCGCGGACGCCGTGCCGCTCACGGTAGCGCTCGATCCGCCGCACCGCCCCATCCCACTCCCGGCGCTTGCCGGGATCGGCCGGGCGCTCCCCCAGCTCGCGGGTGATGTAGTCCGGCGGGGAGATGCGGACGGCGGCGAGACTCGCTCGCTCGCGCTCGGCGAGCAGGTGCTCGATCACGGATGCCTCGGCGCGGGCGTCGTGGCGAATCTCGGGGAGGCGCGACTGCTCACTCTTGATGTCTTCGAGGGCACGCTCGCTGTCCCGCGCGGTCTCGGCTACCCGCTCCTCCTCGCGCTTTCGCTGCCGGCGGGGAAGATCCGCAACCCGATCGACGGCGGCCGCCGCGCGCTCGGACCAGGTCTCGGTGCCCTCGATCCGGCGGACGAGTACGGAGTGCGCTTGTTCGTTCATGCGCTCGGCATTGATCTCCGCAACCAGGCCATCGAGCCGGTCGTGCAGCTCCGGGCTCGGCAGCTCGGCCAGTCGCGAGCGGATCGCCTGCTCGTGGGCGGCGACCTGGGCGCCGTCGTGCTCGGCGGCCCTGGCGATGTGCTCCAGGTTCTTGCCGAGGTCGGGCTCGCTCGGCGCGATCTCCTCGCGCTCCAGCCGCACCTCCGGGGTCGCATAGAAATGCGTCTCCTCGCGGCTGCGTGAGGCAGCGACGTAGAACTCTTGGCGGTCCATCGAGGGGTCGGCCATCACGAATGCGCGATCGACCGTCGCCCCCTGCGCCTGGTAGTTGGTCACCGCGTAGCCGTGCTGGATCGCAGGCGCCCCGTCTCTGCTGTTGACCCGCTCCAAGAAGACGGAATCGACACACACCCGCCCCCGGGTGTCGATTCCGTTCAACACCACGGTCTGGGCCTCGGGATCTACGGCCCGAACAATCCAGCGCTCCCGGTTGTAGATACCGTTCTTGTGATCGTTGACCCTGGTGATCACCTGATCGCCGGCAGCGAAGCGCAGCTCCCCCACCTCGATCTCAGCGGAGCCGAGCCGGCCTTCGGCGCGCATCGTCTCCCGCGCGAGGGCGTTCAGCCGCTCCACCTCGACGTTTCGCTTGGCGACCATCAGGGCGTCCTCGCCCTCGCGGAAGCTCTGCCACCAGTCGCGGACCATCGCCTCGCGGCGCTCGGCCGGATCGGCGGCGACGAGGATGCGCCCCTCCTCACGGTAGATCGCGAGTGCCTCGGCTCCCTCCCCCATCCGAATCCGCCGCGCCCCCTCGCGGTCGAGCTCGCGACTTTGGCGGATCACTTCATCGAGCCGGATCGGGTCGGTGCGGTCGGCGATCGTCGCGAACAGCCCGCCGGCTTCGATCTCGCCGAGCTGGGCGGGGTCGCCGATCAGCACGAGCTTTGCTTCCGCCGCCTCGGCGTGAGCTATGAGGCGCGCCAGGTCGGCGGAGCCGACCATCCCGGCCTCGTCGACCAAGAGCATGGAGCGGGAGGAGAGCGCCGGCCTGCCCTGCAGCTCGGCGCGATCCAACTCGCCGAGCAGTTTCTCCACGCTGGTCGCGTCGAGACCCTCGGAGCGCAGGACGCCTGCCGCCCGCCAGGTCGGCGCCGCCGCCCGCAGCTCGAAGCCGGCCACCGCCCAGCCCTCGGCCGCGGCGGTCGTTGCGTAGGTCTTGCCGGTCCCTGCCTCGCCGATCACCACGACCAGGCCGTCACCCTCGCCGAGCAGGCGGCGGACCATCGCCTCCTGGTCGGGCTTCATCCCCGGCCGCGAGTCGAGCACGCGGGAGATCACGACTTCGGGGGCGACGCCACGGTCAAGCCGGAAGGCCATCTCGGCGGTCCTCGTCAACGCTTCGCGCTCCAACTCCCAGATCCGTTTCGTGGTGAAGCGCTCGCCCTTGGCGTCGGCGCCGATCGGAACTACCAGCGAGGAGCGCAGGAAGGCGTCGGCGGCAGCTTCGATCTCGCGGGCCGGGGCTCCGGAGCGCAGCGAGCCGGCGACGGCCTGGATCGCGTCGCGGCGGTCGAAGTGGCTGGCGTGGGCGGTGACCGTCTCGGCTAGTTTCTCGACGGTGAGCGCTTGCCGCTCGGGCTCGGCCCGATTGAAGGTCTCGCGGATCAGCTCGCGGGTGAGCCCGACCTCGGCCGCCCGCCGCTGCCATTCCTCGCGCAGGCTCTCGTCGGTTATGTCGCGGTCCTTGGCCTCGCGGGTCGCCAGTACCGCGACCCGCATCGCGCTCGGCGTGGCCTCCGGCCCGGCGACCTCGAGCGCTCGTTCCCGGCGCCGGGAGAAGTGGCGCAGGTGGTCGGGGTCGAAGCCCTTGATCTCGGCGATGCCCTTGCGCGGCTCCTCCCACTCGAAGCCCAGACGCCGGGTCAGCTCGTGGCGCAGGACCGACTCGTAGATGTAGCCGGCGGTCTTCGCGTGGTTATAGATCGCTGGGTGGTAGAGGCGGCGCCATTTCCCATCCGGGCCCTTGGTCGCGTTCGCGATCAGGACGTGGGTGTGGAGCTGGGGATCTCCGAGCCGCGAGAACCGGTGGCCGTAGGCGGCGGCGATGTAGCCGTTGCCGGGGACGAATTCCCGCCCGCCTTTGCCTCGGCGGGTCCAGCACGCCTCGCGCTGCATGTAGCCGAGTGCCGCCTCGACGGCATCGGCGTGGGCGGCGGCGATCTCGGCGCCGGCATCCTCGCCGCCGAGCGCCCAGGTCAGAGAAACCGACTTCGGCGCAGAGAAGGTCAGATCGAAGCCGGGGACCGGTCCTCGCCCGGCGACGTGCTGAAGCCCCAAGGGCTCGCCCGTCGCCGGGTTCACCCCGGTCAGCATCGCGATCAGCTGGTCGGGCTCGACGTGCCCTTCCAAGCCCAGCTCCTCGGCGGCGTCGCCGAGCCAGTAGCCGGCGGCCTCGCCCTCGCCGGAGTAGTAGTCCTCGGCGCCTTCGGCGACCTTGTCGAGGTAGTAGCGGTGCTGGCCGGCGCCGAGCTTTCCGATGGACAACATCTCAGCTCCCTAGTCCGCTGAGAAGGGCGATTGCATCGGGTGAGGTGCGCATCACCCTGGTAGTCACCGAAGAGGGCTCGGTGGGCCGGGGAATTCGTGCCATGCCCTTGAAGTGCGCTGGCGCGGCCGATTGCATCGGCCTGATTGAGGAGGGGCAACGGCAGTCGTGGCGCACGCCAGCTACGTCCAATTAGGACCGTCGATGCCCCCTTCAAATCTCCAGCGACCGGAAATCCTTCGACCATGGGGAGAGTCCTGAGTAGGATGGCCGCGCCGTGGAGCAGATCATCGGAGCGCTGATTCTCGCCGTGGGGGCTTTTTACGGGGTCTGGAAGGGTGCGGCTTACGCCACTGACCGTCTTGTAGCCCAGCTCACCGAAGAACGCACGCTCTCGGATGAGCGCTTGGACGCCGAGGCTCGCCGACTGCAGATGCAGCTCGACGCTGAGGCTGCGCGGCTCGACAAGCAGTTAGACGCGGAGTCCGCACGCCTCGACAGGCAGCTCGCCCACGATCGTTGGATGCGGGAGGTCGAGGAGCTACGACAGCTAGTGGACGAAGCCGCGGCGGCTGGCCTCGCCGCTGGGAACGCCATCCACGGATTTCGAGGCCCGGTGCGATTTGCAGTGGGCCAGGAAGGCGCATTGGGGCCTGGATACCTTTCTACCCACCAAGACGCCATGGCGGGTGTGCAGGGCATGCAGGGGTTCGTGGAGCGCCTTGAGCTGCGGCTCGGTCGGGGACAGCCGCTTCCCTCGGCGTACTCATCGTGGCAACTCACGATGGAGCAGTCGGTCGATGCGTTGTCGTCGAACCCACCGACCAAAGAGACCCTCCGCGAGGGGAGCACAAAGCTGAAAGAAGCATCCGGGCAGTACCTCGCGTTCATGGAGTCCGCACGGAATTACGTCGAACTCAGTCCCCCCTCGGACATGGACACGTTCTAGCCGCGTCAGATCGTCAAACCCCGCGGTGAGATCGGGATCAACGCAACCAAGACGCGGCAGCCAGCGGGGTGATACTGCGTGAGGGGGTGGTGCTGTGGGGGTAGGAGATCCTGTGCGGATCTCCTACCTGCCTAGGTCGCGAGGTCTACGGGGCCAGGGATCTGTGGGGTGGTGGTGATGCTGGGCGGACTCCTGGGGATGTGTTCATGGAGTCGGCGGGGATCTGGTCGGTGGCGGGTGCATGGGGCTACTGGCTGGTGAAGGTGCCGTCCTGGTAGATGCCGCTTGTCCAGCTGATCCCCTCGACCAGCTCCGCCACCTCGACTTCCAGGCCGCCGGCCAACTTCACAAGCGTGTCCAGGCGCGGTAGCCGGATGCCGCGCTCAAGCATTCCGACCTCGGTGCGATGCAGCGAGGCCCGAAAGCTCAACTCTTCCTGGGAGAGGCCGGCGCGCCGCCGACAGTGGAGGAGGTTTGATCCGAAGCGCTCGCTCACCTCCCTCATCGCTGCTCCTCCAAGAGCGAGAAGTGCAGGGCCGCGCGGGAGGGGACCACGGCGGCATCGCTGCGGAGGGCAAGGCCGACATCGACGAGGTCGCGGATGGCGCGCTCAACGTGGTCGCGCTCGGCGAAGCTGTCGGGGTCGGAGGCGATCTCGCGGATGAGATCGTCAGGGCCCAGATGCGCGGGCCAGTTCGAGAGGAGCAGGGTGAGGACGACAGCTTGGTCGCGGAGGTCTTGGGCGGCGGGCGTAGGGTGCTCGGCGGCGCCCTTGCCCGTAGGGTTCTCATCAGCCATGAGGAGGATCTGTCTCCTTGTGGTTAGGCCCCCGGTTGGCGTTCCACCGCCGGCCGGGGGCTGCTTTGTGCGTTGAACCGAGCCTAGCGGGACTAACGAAAAATCACAACTGATTTTTCGGGTGGACGATTTCGCGGGTGTCTGGGAACGTGATCGAATGCGTCGCGCGGCAAGGCCCCAACCTGCACTCGGCATCGCGATACGAGAGCTGCGAGCCAAACGGAGCGTCACGCAAGAAGCGCTCGCGCACGAGGCCGACATCACGGTCGGCCACCTGTCGATGATCGAACGAGGTCACGCAAATCCGTCGTGGGGTGCGGTTGAGGCGATTGCTGTCGCCCTCGGAGTGTCGATGGTCGACCTGGCAAAGGCGACGGAGAGACACGGGCGCACCGCCTAGTCGAGCAGCGGTTGGAGCATCCCCCTGGGGGTCTTCTTCACGGGAAGTCCCCGTTCCTCTAGCTGCTCCAACAGCTGCTGTCGAAGAAGCAGGTCCGCAGGCGGAGCCGGGGCGGTCGCTTGGACGACAAGGGGTTCCGAGTCGCCCCGTTTGAACTCGATCCTGTCCCCGTCTCGCTCGACGTGGAAGCCGTTGCGAATCGCAGCGAGCACGATGTCCGAGACCCACCCCTCCCAGTTCGCTGCTTCGAGGCGCTCGACGTCAGCTCGAAGCGACTCAATCTCTGGTGAGGCACCCCCGCCGAGAACCGATGCCCCCGCACGAATGAGTTGATGGACGACCTCTATCCGCGGCGCGTCGGTGGTTTCACCGTCCCTAACGGCATAGGTAAAGCCTAGCTCGGAGATCTGGTCCCCCGATCGAGTTCCAACCACCAGATACGGCTTCTGACCGTCGAGCTGGGGGGGAATCTGAATAAGGATCACGCCGCTCTCAGGCGACGACATCGGGATCATCTCGACACTGACTTTGTCGATGCGTGGATAGACCCGCCTCCTGATAACGGATCGCATTTCTGCTGCGACCCCATCGGATAGAGCACAGCCGTTAATGCTGTGGATTTCGTCCCCACCCGGACGGCGCTTCGTCTTTGCCCCGATAAGGATCAACCCTCCACCGGAGTTGGCGAAGGCGGCCACGTCCTTTGCTAGCTCGTACTGCTGAGCTTTCTTATCGAGCCGATAGGGCGAACTCTTTGCATCCAGCCAATCACTCTCAAAGGTGCCCGCTAGAAGCTCAGGGTGGCGCGCTTGAACAACCGACGCTGCAGACTTCACATCGAAATGTTCGGGATAGGCACCCTGGATTACGCCCGAGATGAGGTCGGCCTTGCGAAGCGCGTCGCCGACCGATCTGCGCTTGATCGGTATGTCAAGCGTCAGCCAGACAGCCCATCCCCACTTTTCCTTGAAGATCTGAACCTGCTCGATGCCTATGCCTTCCCGCTCAAGCGTCGGCGCCGCCAAGCTCCGCACCACCGCCTCCTCCGGCGTTCCTTCGACCACAGCCACGAAGGCACTCGCCAGAAGCTGGCCGTCTCGAAAGACCAGGGAGACCTCATCGAGGTGGCTGTCGTCATCGATTAGGTCTTCCCGATCGTTAGTGACATGCACGGAATCGAAGGCGCCCCAGGAGTACTCGTAGCTCTGGAGCGCGGTTCTCAGACTCGTCAAGCCAGCCGGTTCCAGAACCGCCCGGTTTGCGACCAATCCGGCATCGGTCGGCAGAACCTTGCCGAGGCCAACAACCTCAAGGTGCTCCTCCCCTCGCCTATGTCGGACCTTAGCCAGCGGCACTTGCGTCATTCGGCCGCCTCGCGCTCTGCACTAAGGCCGGTCCCGCAAGCCTCTAAGAAGGTGCCGATCCGGGCGACAACTTCTGCCAGATTGCGAAGATTGATATTCCGCATCTTGTCGGGAAGCGACGGCTCCCCCTTCTTAGAGGTCGCGTAGCGGAAGGCAAAGGAGCCCTCATCAACCTCATCGAACTGGCGCAGATTGTCTTCAACGGCATCAAGCGGCTCGGGGTTGTTTGGCCATCTGGTTTCGAGCAGCTTTCTAAGGGGTCGCCAGTGACCCATCAACGGATGGGTGTTGTCGAAAGCCTTGTCGATCCGGTAGTAGCGCCGGGCCTCCGCCAACGTATCCTTGAGGAGCAGCTCCAGGTACTGGCGGTAACAGAAAACGATGGGATAGACGAGCGCATCAGCTTCGCCTCGATCTTGGGCCACTCGGTCGACCAGTGCATCGCCAGCGTTGCGGTAGCCGATCGCGTAGAGCGTCCACCCCCCGCCCCAGTTGACGCAGGCGTCCATCTGCCAATCCTCGCCGGCACCGAAGACCTCGTCCCCTGGACGGGGCCACGGCAGTTCGGGCTCGTCGCCGGAGTCAGGCGGCGACTGAGACACGGGACGCCTCCGACACGGACACCGAGTCCTGCAACGCCGCCGACAACTTCTCGGCCGCATCGTTTCGCGGCACATGGTGGACGTAGATCATCGTCGTCGCGATGTCCGCGTGGCCCATGTACGCCTTTACGTCGGTAAGCGGGAAGACCTGGACCGCGAGGGTGCCGAAGCTGTGGCGGAGGTCATGGAAGCGCAAGCGCTTGAGGCTGGCCGCGTCCAGCGCCGCATAGAAGCGTCGGCGTAAGGCACTGTCCTCGATGTGGTCGCCAGCAGGGCTCACGAAGACGAGATCGTCCCCCCCGGTCCACCCTGCTCGGCGACTGAGCTGGTCAAGTGCGGTGGCGACCTGGTCAATCATCGGAACGCTGCGGACGCGGCCTGACTTCGGGGCGTCCTCGTTGCGCAGCACGTAGGAGTGCTTGACGTGGATAAGGCGCTTCTCGAAGTCAAGGTCGCGCCAGCGCAAGCTGCGAAGCTCGCCAAGCCGGAGGCCGGCGTAAGCGGCGGTGAGGAAGATCGCCGCGTCCTGCTCGTCCTGCTGCTTCAAGCGCGCCCGCCACTCCAACCCGGTCGGATGCTTTGGCGGCTTGCGGTGGCGACCCTCTCGGGCAGCTCGCGCCAGAGCCTCCACCTCCGTTGCCGAAAGAACGTCGAAGTCGCCCGACCGCTTCACGGGCTGCCGCTCGGCCCAGGCGGCAGCGTTGGCCGAGAGGCCATAGATCCGCTGTGCCCGCTTGAGGATGCTGTGCATGACGCCGAGGTACTTGTTGATCGTCCGCGCCGAAAGACCCTTGCCGTCCTCGACCGCGCCGGCCGCGACCAACTCGACTCGCCAGTGGTCGATTCGATCCGTGGTGATCGATTCGAGCGGCATCGAGCCGAAGTCCGGGCGCAGGCGACCGTCCACGATCCTGCGGTAATCGGCAACCGTCGACGGGCGCCGCTTGCGGTCGTGCTCGACGTAGCGGAGCCACTCCGTGGCAGCCTCGCCGAAGGTCACGGTGCTGGACCGACGGGGACGGCTCGTGAGCTGGCTCCGGCGAGCGTCGGCAAGGATCGCGTCAAGCTCGCGCTGGGCACCCTGCTTGGTCAGGTAGCCCTCGGCAGGCTTTCCGCGCTTCGTCCAAGCGCGGCCAAGAACGACTTGGTGCTGGCCCTCGGCATCGCGCCACTTCGCCATCCACCGATCCCCGGACTTCCGGGCCTTCCTGAAGATATGGCCGCTGACAGGGGCTTCGCGGAAGTGGAGCGATGACGATGGCATGGGTCCAAGGTAGAACGTCATCCGGACCGCAAATGTGTCCCCCTTTGTGTCCCCGACTAGGCAAAAACAACTGGATTCAGAGGGGACAACCGGGCAGGATTTGGCTTAACCATGCGCATCCCCACTCGGGCGACGCCGATCATAATCCGCGTGTCGGGGGTTCGAGTCCCTCCTCCGGCATCGCTTGTGACTCGACAATGGGTCCCACCGGCGAACGGGACTAGTCGCCCGCAGGCGCTGCGCAGAGGCGCTCGCTGGTGATCCAGTCGGAGCCGTTGGGAGCCTTGCGGCCCTGGCGCGGCGCCTCGTCACACCAGCCCTCCGGCGCGAGGCCGGGAACGGCGGATCGGGCGGAGACGGTCGAGAGCAGCATCGGCATCGGGTCGACCGGCGTGTCGTAGCGGCGCACCTCGAAGTGCAGGTGCGGTCCGGTCGAGTAGCCGGTCGAGCCGACGTAGCCGATGCGGGTGCCGCCTTCGACCTGCTCGCCGACCCAGCTCGTGATCGAGGAGAGGTGGGCGTACCAGGTGGTGTAGCCGAGCCGGTGCTGGATCACGACCAGGTTGCCGTAGCCGCCGTTGTTGTAGCCGGCGAAGATCGTCGTGCCGACGCCGGCCGCGCCGACCTGCGTGCCGTAGGGAACCGGGAAGTCGAGCCCCTCGTGCGTGCGACCCCCGTCCCTTGCGGCGCCGAAGCCGTCGCCGATCGGCCCCGAGACCGGCCGCAGGAAGCTGACCGGGCCGCTGACCGGAACGCTGGTGGGCTGGGTGCTGCTGCCGCCGCGTAGCGCGCGGATCGTCGCTGGACCGGCCAGCCCGTCGGCACCGAGGCCGGCGGCGCCCTGGGCACGCAATACCGCCGACTTGGTCAGGGGACCGAAAACCCCGTCCGCCCTGCCGGGACCGTGCCCCGCGCGCTGGAGCAGGAACTGCAGAGCTGCGACGTCCCAGCCTCGATTCCCCGACCGCATCACGCGACTGCCGAGCCCGGGCCTGCCCCGCCAGCCGAGCGCCCGGCGCGTTTGCGGCCCGGCGATGCCGTCCACCGGCAGCCCCTGGCGCCGCTGGAAGGCCGTCACCCCACGTTTGGTCAGGGGTCCCTTGATTCCGTCGACGTAGCCGTCGTAGAGGCTGAGATTGGTCAGCGCGGCCTGCAGGGCGGCCACGCTCGCCGGCGAGGCGTCGGCACGCGCAGGAATGGCGATTGCGAACAGGATCAGCGCCAGCGCGCCGAGCCCTCGGATGGAACGCATACTTCGGTATCGGAACGAGGGCCTCGGCCTAAAGCCCCAAGCAAGGATGCGTGCAGTTCACGCATTCGCAGGGCGATCCGCAGCTGATCAGCAGCCCGGTTTGGGCTTGAACGCGGTGGTGAACTCGCCGGGTGCGAGCTGTTCGTAGTCGCCGTAAACGAGACCGCTGTGGACGATGTCGAGCTTCTTCTTCGCCGGCCGCCACCTGACTTTCATACCTTGGTAGAAGTCTTCCTGGCTCTGGGTCAGGCGCTCGTAGTGTTCGGCCAGGAACTCGGCGACGGCGGGGTCTTTCGGCAGCCTGGCGGACCACTCGGCCTCGACGTCATGGACCAGCCTGAATTTGGTCGTGACCGGCAGCTTCGCGGTGACCTCGATTTCGACTTCGGACCCGTTCGGATTTTTGGGACTGACGGTGTCGACGTAAATTTTCGAGACCAGATTCCAGTCGCCGGCGATCCCGGAAGCGCAGCGCGTGGCCAAGGTCGCACCGGAAGAGGTGGCGGCTTTCGACGTCTTGATGAAGTGAATGAACCGGTAGTGCCAGCCGGCCGAGGCGGACGCCGGGACCGCAAGCACAGCGACGCCCATCACCAGCGCGGTCAAGACCGCGAATCGCCTCGCCTTCATTCCCAATTCGTAGCACTTCCGGGGGCCCGATTTCCAGGTCTTGCGGACGACTAGGCCACCGGCCCCGGCGACGCTAGGCTGGACCCATGGGCACCATCCGCGGAAGCGCAACCACCGAGATCGAAGCTCCGATCGAGGCCGTCTACGCGGTCGCCGCGGACGCCGAGGGCGCGCCGCGTTGGCAGCCGGAGATCGAGGTCGCCGAATGCCTCGCGCGAGACGGCGACGGCAATCAGGCCCAGGTCCGGATCGAGACGGAAACGCCGATCAAGCGACTCGCCTCGACGCTCCGCTACCGCTACGACTCACCGACCCGGATCTCCTGGAAGCAGGAGGACGGCGATCTCAAGTCGGTGACCGGGAGCTGGCAGCTCGAGGATCTCGGCGACGATCGCACCCGGGCGACCTACGAGCTGGAGGTCGACCCAGGCCGCATCCTCGGGATGGCGATGCGCGGCCCGGTCGTCGGCGTGCTGCGCGGCAAGCTGGTCGAGAGCATGCCCGACAAGCTGAAGGCATTCGTCGAGGCCGACTCGACCTGAGCGCCTCAGCGCCCCGATGGCTCAGGCGCGTCGGCCTGAGCGCTCGTTGCCGCGCTTGTAGTTGCCGGTGGCCCGCGCCATCAGCTGCTGGGGATCCCCGGACTCGACCTTGCGGAGGAACTTGCGCGCCGCCTCGCCGCGCAGCGTGGCAGCGCACCGGCCGTGGTGGAAGATCGCGACCTCGCTGCCGCGGCGCTCGTAGCTGAAGCCCTCGGCTGCCGGCACCGGCCGGACCCTAGCGCCAGCGCAACGTCACGACGGCGGGCCCAAGAGCTGCGCGATCGCCGTGGCGACGCGCTCGGGCTCCTGCGCCATCACCGCGTGGGCGGCGCCGGGCACCAGCTCGACCCGGGCCTCCGGCCAGCGCCCCGCCAGCAGCCCGGCGTTGGCGACCGGGATCACCGCGTCCTCGACCCCGTGGACGACCAGCGTCGGCAGCTGCTCGCTGCTCGTGCCGGCCGTTTCGGCGCCTCCGTCCCGGTGCCAAGCCGCCATCGCCCCCTCCTGTGCCGCCAGCGCCGCCGGCGACATCGCCGCCCGCCCCGCGGCGACCAGGTCCCCGAAATCGCGGTCGACGCCCGGCGCCAGCGCTGGTGGGAAGAGCAGCGGGATCAGCCGCGAAGCCTGCTCCCGCGCCGTGCCCGAGCGGTCGGTCAACGCAGCCCACGTCTGCGGCGCCGCCAGCTCCGACTCCGGGCCGCCGGGATCGGTGGCCATCAAGGCCAGGGCCGTAACCCGCCCCGGCGCCCGCCGGGCCAGCCGCTGAGCGACGAAGCCGCCCATCGACCAGGCCACGACCGGGGCGCACTCGAGTGCCCGCGTATCCAGCAGAGCCTCGAGGTCGGATGCCATGCCGTCGATCGTCAGCTCGGCGTCGCCGAGCTCGGAACCGCCCAGCCCGCGGTTGTCGGGGCAGATGACCTCGCGGGTCTCGGCGAGCAGGCCGAGGAAGCGCGGGTCCCAATCGGCGCCGGTGGCCGCGTAGCCGTTGACGAGCAGCAGCGGCGGCCCCTGCCCGACCGCGCGCCAGGCGAGCCGCCGCCCGTCGACCGTGAACTCCCCGGAGGATTCGCGCGCGGCCACGGCGCGAACCTACTATGCGACCAAGCCAACAGCGAAAGGAGAGATCGTGATCGTTTCCGTACTGATGCGCCGCCTCAAGGAGGGCAAGGACTACGCGGACTTCCGGGCCGCCTGGCTGCCGGAGAAAGGCTTCGGCGTGCCGACCAGGGTGGTCAGCGCGGTCAGCATGGAGGACCCGCGCAACATCGTCACGATCGGCTTCTCCGAGCTCGAGCCGGCCGACGTCGAGGCCTTCGTCGAGCGCGTCGGCCCGCAGGAGAAGGTGCGGGCGGAACGTCTGCGCGAGGTGGTCGAGCCCGGCGGCACCCGCGGCTTCTATCTCCAGGTCGCCGACGACGACCTCACCGAGGACCCGCCTGACGCTTAGCCGCCGCCCTCCAGGTTCGCTCGGTCTGCCGCATCAGCGCCGGGTATACGACCCAGTGCCGGAACGGCTTGATCAGCGCCATGTACGCCTTCCCAAAAACGCCGCGCGGCTTCACGTAGACGGCCATCTGGGCCTGGTAGCGGTCGTTGCCCCGATCGACCCAGGCCAGGTGCATCACGCCATGCACGGTCTGGTTCGAGACCTCCGCGGCAAACTCGTCGTCGGTGCGGTAGAGCGGGACGAAGGGCAGCGAGGCGAATCGCACATCCGCGGCGCTGCCGCGCAGATCGTCCGGTAGGCGCTCGCTCAGCGAGACTTCGCCCGTCCCGGGGATCGGCAGCTCGCCTCCGCCACCGTCGGTCGGGGCCGAGATCCTGCCGAGGCTGAACCAGCTGCCGAGACGATCGCGGAGCTGCCAGAGAGCGCGAGTCGGGCGAGATTCCGCAGCGGCGGGATCGGAGGAAGCCATCAGGTCGATCAGCGTTTGGAAATCCTCGGCGTCCCCCTCCACGGGCAACACCCAGACGTCCTCCAGGTCGAAGTCCGGCGCGATCTCGCGAATTCGCCAGGGGCGCGATTCGTGCTCCGCATTAGGGAGTCTCGATCCACTCGACATCGCAAGGACCTTAAGGGGCCGGTTCTAGATCTGTCAGCGTGGACCTGTGACCCTCGCCGCAACGAAACGCCCTGTCCTCGTCTTCGACGGCGACTGCGCATTCTGCACGCGGTGCGTCCACGTCCTGGAAAGGATCGGGCCGGATGCGAAGATCGTCGCCTGGCAGCTGACCGAGCTGGCCGAGCTGGGAGTCAGCGAGGAGCAGGCGGCCGCCGCCGTTCAATGGGTCGAGATGGACGGCACGGTTCGCTCGGGACACGAGGCGATCGCCGCGGCGCTGAGCAGCGCCGGGGGGATCTGGAAGGCTGCCGGCCGCGCGCTGCTGCTGCCGGGAATCTCGTGGTTGGCGGCGCAGATCTACCGCCTGGTCGCGGACAACCGCCACCGGCTCCCAGGTGCCACGCCCGCCTGCGCCGTCAGCGACGGAGATCGCCGTCGGAGCTGACCTCGACCGCCTTCGACCCGAAGTCTTCCCGCGACAGTTCGGCGACGAGGGCGGCACCCGCCCCTTCGGGGTCGGGAACGGGCTGGCCGGCTTCGACCATCCGCACCGACGCCAGCCGCCCGGAGCGGAACGCGCCGTCGGGGGCCAGCGTCACGTGCAGGACGACGGTCTCGCTCAGCACCCCGTCGAGGCCAAAATTGTGAAAGCCGGAGAAGTTGCCGAGGCTGTAGGCGACCAGGCGGTCGCGGTAGATCTCCATTCCGCGCAGGACGTGCGGCCCCGAGCCGAGGACGAGGTCGGCGCCCGCCTCGACCGCCATGTGCGCAAACGCTTCGGGGTTGCCGCGGTCCTCTCCTAGGTAGATCTCGGTTTCGCCGGTCACGTGCAGGGCGTCGCTGCCCTCGGCGCCGGCGTGGTTGGCGACGACGACGATGTCGGCTCGCTTGCGCGCCTTGCGGATCAGCACCCGCGCCGTCTCGAGGTCGGTGAGCAGGTTGGTGTAGTCGTAGGAGGCGAAGCCGAGGAAAGCGAGCTTGGTGCCGTCGACCTCGACGAAGACCGTCCGCCCGGGAATCCCAACCGGTTCGATCCCGGCCCGGTGCAGCGATTCGACGGTCTCTCGCTGGCCGGCTTCGCCGAAGTCGAAGGAGTGGTTGTTGGCCAGCGACATCACGTTGAAGCCCGCTTCGCGCAGGTACTCGGCGTACTCCGGCGGCGCCCGGAAGGCGTAACAGGTGCCCGGATCGGCACCGCCGCACTTGACGTCTTCGGAGACGTCGGTCAGCGTCCCCTCGAGGTTGCCGAAGACGACGTCTCCGACCAGCTCGCCGGCGATCGGGTCGAAGTAGGTGTCCGGTTCGGGCGGGAGTTCGGGCGTGATCCCCATCGCCGTGTCGCCGACCGCAGCGATGGAGATGCCGTCGCCCGAGCCGCCGTCTCCCCCGCTTTCCTGGCCGCCGTTCCCCGAGCCGCCTCCCGTGCCCTTTCCGCTTCCCTGCCCCTGCTTGCCGTCCTGCCTCTTCGCGGCAGCATCGCCCGGCGGGTTGCGCACGGTCCCGTCGAGGCAGCCGCAGAAGCCGATCGCCAGCCCAAGTCCGGCCGTCGCCAGCAGCACCACCCGGCTCATATCTCGACCATCAGCGTCACCGGACCGTCGTTGATCAGCGCCACACCCATGCAAGCGCCGAAGACGCCCTTCTTGGCGCCGAGTCGCTCGCAGAAGCGGTCGTACAGAGGCTCCGCCAGCTCCGGCCGAGCCGCCTCCGTGTAGCTGGGCCGGTTGCCCTTGCGGGCGTCGCCGTAGAGCGTGAACTGGCTGACGCAGAGGACCTCCCGCGCACCCAGCGGCTCGTTCATCCGGCCCTGGGCGTCGTCGAAGATCCGCAGCTTCGCGACCTTGTCGGCGAGGCGGTCGGCCCGCTCCTCGTCGTCGCCGACCCCGACCCCCAGCAGGACCAGCATCCCCGGCCCGATCTGGGCGACGCGATCGCCCTCGACGTCGACAGCCGCCTGACTGACGCGCTGGACGAGGGCTCGCATCGAACCAAGCTAACGCGAGCACCCCACGTCAAAACTCCAGAGCGGAGCGAATCAGGCTTCGAGCGCCTCGACCAGCGAAGAGGCGTCGTAGGCGCCATACAGCCGCACGCCGTTGACGAAGAAGGTGGGCGTACCGGTGGCGCCGCTTGCCTGCGCAGAGTCGACGTCGCGAGCGACCCGCGCCGCGTAGGCCTCGGCGTCGATCTCCGCGGCCATGCGGTCGGCGTCGAGGCCGAGTTCCCCAGCGACCGCCAGCATCGTTTTGCGCGAGAGCTTCGGCTGGGCGGCGAAGAGGGCGTCGTGGTACTCCCAGAAGTCGTCCTGCGCCGCGGCCGCCTCGCTCGCCTGTGCCGCCAGCGGGGCCAGCGGATGGCGCTCGGGTATCGGCAGGTGGCGGAAGCAGAAGACGAGGCGATCGCCGAGTCGCTCGCGCACGCGGCGAATCACCGACTGGGCGCCGAGACAGAATGGACACTGGAAGTCCCCGAACATCACCAGCTCCAGCGGCGCGCCCCGCTCGCCGCGAACGTGATCGATGTCCTCCAGCGGGGGTGAGAGCCGTTCGTCCACGGAGTCCGATGTTATGTGGTCATGCACGACATCGAGTCGATCCTGCTCCTGCTGCTGGCGGCCGCGCTCTTGGTCCGCATCGCCGAGTTCGGCAAGATCCCGGCGCCGATCGTGCTGGTGCTCGGCGGACTGGCGATCGCGCTGGTGCCGGGGCTGCCCGAGGTCGAACTCGACCCGGACACGATCTTCCTCGATCTTCCTGCCGCCGCTGGTCTACGCCGCCGGCTGGCAGACCTCGCCGCAGGAGCTGCGGGCGCTGATGCGGCCGCTGGGTCTGCTCTCGGTCGGCCTCGTCTTCCTCACCGCCGCGGTGGTCGCCGTCGTCGCCCACGAGTTGGTGCCGGCGCTGAGCTGGGCCGAGGCGGCGATCCTCGGCGCCGTCCTCGCCCCCACCGACGCCGTCTCCGCGACCTCGATCTTCCGCCGCCTGCGCACTCCGGAGCGGGTTCGGCTGCTGGTCGAGGGCGAGTCGATGATCAACGACGGCACCGCGCTGGTCCTCTACCGGATCGCCGTCGGGGTGGCCACCGGCGGACCGCCTTCAGCCTCGGCGACGCGACCCTCGAGTTCGTCGTCGTCGCGCTGGGCGGGATCGCCGTCGGGCTGGTGGTCGGCGTCGTCTCCAACCTCGTGGTCCGCCGCCAGACCGACCCCGGCCTGGTCATCTTCCTCACCGTGCTGACCGCCTACGGCGCCTACATCGGCGCCGAGGAGCTGGAGGTCTCCGGGATCCTCGCCGCCGTCGTCGCCGGCGTCTACGCCGGCTACCAGTCGCCGCGTTCGCTCGACGCCGACACCCGCCTCGGCGCCGTCGCCGTTCTGGAGCGTGCTCGTCTTCGGGCTCGAGATCACCCTCTTCGTGCTGCTCGGCCTGCAGCTGCCCGGCGTCGTCGACACCCTCAACGAAAGCTCCTCGGGGATCAGCGAGCTGCTCTGGCCGGCGGCGGCGATCGCGCTCGCCTCGCTGGCGGTCCGGCTCGCCTTCGTCTTCTCGATGTGCGGCGACGCCGGCGAGACCTTCGGCCAGCGCTTCGCGGTCGGCTGGAGTGGCATGCGCGGCGCCGTCTCGCTCGCGGCCGCCCTGGCGGTCCCGCTCAGCGTCGACGGCCGCCCGCAGATCATCTTCCTCACCTTCGCCCTGATCCTGATCACCCTGGTCGGCCAGGGGCTCTCGCTACCGTTCATCGTCAAGCGGCTGGGGCTGGAGGAGCCGCGGCGCTGGAGCGACGAGGAGGCGGTGGCGCGGATGGAGGCGGCGCAGTCGGCGCTCGACCGGCTCGACCAGATGGAGGACGAGGAGCGAGCCGACGAGGCGCAGCTGAAGCGCCTGCGCGATCTCTACCGCTCGCGCTTCCGGATGTGCGCGGCGGTGCTCGACGGCGAGGACCCCGAGCGCGCCGCCCGCGAGCGAGCGGATCTCCGACTACGGCGAGCTGCGCCGCGAGCTGATCGGGATCGAGCGCGAAGAGCTGCTCACCCTGCGCGGAGCCGGGCGCCTGCGCAACACGACGATGCGCCAGATCGAGCGCGACCTCGACCTCGAGGAGGCGCGGATCCGCAGCTAGGCGAAGAACTCGCGGGCGCGGGCGGCGACCAGGTCGGGGCGCTCGTCGGCGATGAAGTGGCCGCACCCGGGGACCAGCTCGACCCGCATCTCCTCGGCGTGCTCGCTGGTAGCCGGCCGAGCATCGAGGGCCGCAGGACGAAGTCGTCTGCGCCGAAGAGCAGCAGCGTCGGCACGCTCAGGTGCTGCCTGGCGTAGCGGCCACGGGCGATCGGCAGCGCCTCGTGCAGGTTGAAGACGCGGTAGACCTGGACCGCCGCCCGCGCCCGCGCCGGCTCGGCGAGGTTGTCGGCGAAGGCGCCGAGCTCCGCCTCGTCCAAGACACTCCTTGTCGGTCGAGGCGCCGACCAGGACCCGCCGCACGAAGTCGCCACGGCGGTGCAGGCGGTAGCCGAGCCCCGGCGCCAGGATCAGCTGCTGGTAGGTGAAGCGCCAGGCGTGGCCGATCAGGTTGCGGAGATTGACCCAGGGCGGGACGATGTTGAGGGCGAGAAAGCGCTCGAAGCGCTGCGGCTCCCGCAGGCAGAGCAGGAACCCGATCCAGCCGCCCCAGTCGTGGCCGACCAGCTTCACCCGCTCGACCCCGAGCTCGTCGAGGACGGCGAGCACGTCACTGGCCATCTCCTCCTTCTCGTAGCCCCGGCGCGGAGCCTCGGACTCGCCGAAGCCGCGCAGGTCGAGCGCCAGCACGCGGTGGCGGTCGGCCAGCGCCGGCATCAGATGGCGCCACTCGTACCAGTGCTGCGGCCATCCGTGCAGACAGAGGACGACGTCCTCGCCGGCGCCGGCTTCGGCGACGTGGAACTCGACCCCGCGGGCCCGGACTCGACGGTGCGTGACTCCTGGAACCTCGGGGCGGGCGCTCAAACGTTGCTTGTGACGCCGCCCTCGCGGAACTCGACGACCACTTCCTCCATCGTCGCCGCGTTGCAGGGGACGCCTTCCGGCCAAGGTTTGACCGGCTGCTCGTTGAGGGTCTTCAGCCCGTTGCCGCTGATCACGATCACGGTCACGTCATCGGGACCGATCTCACCGCGCTGGGCGAGCTTCATCGTCGCCGCCACCGTGGTCCCACCGGCCGGCTCGGTCAAAACACCCTCGGTCGTCGCCAACAGCTCCATCGCTTCGAGGATCTCGCCGTCGGGGACGTCGGCCGCGGAGCCGCCGCGGCTGCGTACCGCCTCGACCACCAACGGGCCGTCGCCGGGAGCGCCGATCGCCAGCGACTGCGCAAGCGTCTCCGGCGTCACCGGGACGATCTCCCTGCCACCCTCGACAATCGTCTTCGCGATCGGTGAACAGCCGGTCGGCTGGCCGATGTGGAGCTTGGTCGACGCCGTCTCCGCCAGTCCCAGGGTCTCGAACTCGAGCAAGCCCTTGTGCACGCGCGAGGACAGCGTCCCTCCCGCCGCCGGCATCACGATGTGGTCGGGCGAGTTCCAGCCGAGCGCCTCGACGACCTCGAAGGCAAGCGTCTTGGCTCCCTCGGCGTAGAACGGGCGCAGGCTGATGTTGGCGAAGGGGATGCCGGTGTTTTCGGTCAGCTCACGACAGGCGCGGTTGGCCTCGTCGTAGTTGCCGTCGACCTGGCAGACCTGGGCGCCCAGCGCCCGCACGCCGCGCGCCTTCGCGCGCTCCAGGTTGGCGGGGTAGAAGACGTAGGGCTTGAGGCCGGCGGCGGCAGCCAGAGAGGCCGTGGCGGTACCGACGTTGCCGGTCGAGACACAGCCGATCTCCCCCGCTCCGAGCTCCAGGGCCCGGGCGACGGCCATGCCGACGACCCGGTCCTTGTAGGAGAGGGACGGCCGGTTGGTCGAGTCGTCCTTGACGTAGAGGTTGCGCAGCCCGAGCTCGGCGCCGAGCCGCTCGGCGCGGATCAGCGGCGTCTGGCCAGCGAACTGAGCGACCCGGTCGGCGGAACGGCGGCTGACGATCGGCAGCAGCTCCTCGAAGCGCCAGATGTTCCAGGGCCGGTCGCCCAACGGCCGCGCGTCGATCCGGGCCTTGGCCAGCTCGTAGTCGTACTCGATGTCGAAGCCGGTGTCGCACCGGCGGGCAGCGGAAGGCGGTCTCGGTGAGCTCGGCACGGGAGTCACAGTGCAGGCAGACGAGTTCGGTGGCGCAGGAACTGGTTCGCCGCGAATCGACCGTGTCGCTCATGACTCCTCCTTTTTCACCGCATCGGTATAACACATGACTTGCCAACGCTCAATGGTTTCTGCGCAATTATCTTCGGATCCGAAACGAATGCCTGACAAAAAGGTAGCGGAAGCGACGGGCCCCGCGATAGCGGTGAGACATTCTGTCTGTAGAGTCCTTGTCTTCAGTCTCAAAGAATTGGCCACTTGAATCCCCAGGAGCGCTTCGCCGCCAACCTTCGCCGCGCCCGCACCGCCGTGGGTATCTCCCAGGAAGAGCTGGGCGACCGCTGCAATTTGCACCGGACCGAGATCTCGTTGCTCGAGCGCGCTGGTCGCGAGCCCCGACTGGGGACGATCGTGAAGCTGGCCGGAGCTCTCAACACCACCCCGGGCGAGCTCTGCACCGGGATCGCCTGGCTCCCGGGTCCCCATCGCTTCGACGTCAAGCAGCCCCCTCGTAGCGCCTAGCGTTTCTTCGCCTTCCTAGGGAGGGATTGGTCCTGCTCCTCGAGAGAGAACGATGAAGTGAAGCGGGGGCGCCGATCAAGGCGCGTCCGGGGCCCGTCATGACGTTTTCATCCTGACCCCGAGCTCGAGACCGGTCCTCCTTTGCCACCCCAAGGCGGTTTCCCAGTCCACAGGCCCCGCTCACTTCACCGGTTCTATTTGCCCGGCGCCAGCATTCATAACATACGACTGTGTAACAATCAAGGCCCTTTGCGTAATGAAGCAAACTTTCGTATAAAGGTGGCTCAGGGAGCCGGCGCGGTGCTCTCGGCGATGCCCGAAATCGCCGCTGCATCGGGCCACATTGCCGCCAGCTCGCTCCCCTCGGGGCGGCCCGAGCCCAGCAGGATCTCCTCGGCGGCGTGCGGTGCAAACGGCGCCAGCGCTTGCGCCAAAAGGACCAGGGCCGCCACCTGAGCCTCGGCATCGGCGCGGTCGAGCTGGCCGCGCCGCTTCACCACTCGCTTCTCGAAATCCTGGATCCGCTCGAAGAGGCGGGTGATGTTGCGGATCGACTTGTGCATCTGCAGCTCGGCGGTGTCGGCGGTGATCCGCTCGAGGCCGTTCTCGCACCATTTGCGCAGGCGGTCGCGCAGGTGCTCGGTGTCGGCAGCCGCCTCGGGGTCGTGGGAAATGTCGGGGAGCGCCGCGAAACGATCGTGCGAGTAGGTCCAGAGGCCGCGCAGGAAGCGGCTGGCGAAGCGCAGGGCGCCGTCGGACCAGTTCAGCGTCTTCGCCGGTCCAGCGGCGTAGAGAACGGCGAGCCGGACCGTGTCGGCGCCGTAGCGCTCGACCAGCTCGTCGGGGTTGACGACGTTGCCGAGGTGCTTGCTCATCTTGCGCCCGTCGGCGATCACCATCTCGTGGAAGAGGCAGCCGGCGAAGGGCTCGCCGTCCTCCATGAAGGCGAACTCGCCGTGATCGCGCAGCGCCTTGGTCACGACCCGCTGGTCGAAGACGAAGCCGCCGCTGTCGCCGCCGGCGACGAGGCGCTCGGCCGGCAGCCAATCACGCAGGTCGGGGTGGGTGAACATCTGCTCGGCGCGGTGCTCGGGCGGGACTGCGGCGGGAACCCAGAGGAAGAGCGCGTCGAAGTGACAGTCGAGGGTGTCGGTCTCGCGCTTGGCGGCGGCGCCGCAGCGGGGGCAATCGACGTCGACGAAGTCGGGGCGCTCGGCCAGCGGGTTACCCTCGGCCCGAGGCATCAGGTCCCGCGGCAGCACGACCGGTAGATCGGACACAGAGACGGGAACAGCGCCACACGCCGCGCAGTGGATCACCGGGATCGGCGTCCCCCAGGCGCGCTGGCGCGAGATCGAGAAGTCGTTGGCGCGGTAGCGCTTCGCCACACGGGCGCCCGCGACCGGGGGGCCCGGCTCGGCATCCCCCCCATCGTCCTCACCCTCCGGCTCGCTCCAGTCGACCCGCTCGATCCGCGCCGCGATGTCGCGGTCGGCCTCGTCGATGGCGGGGATGCCGAGCACGGCAGTGGGCCCGAAGCGGGCGTCGACCAGCGGCGAGACCAGGACGGGCAGCTGACTCCCGTCGAGTCCGATCAGCGAAGTGCCGGTGTCGACCACCGGGACCGAGCGGGCGTCGCGGGCGCTGCGCTCCCAGCCGCCAGAGCGCATCTGCTCGAGCTCCGCCTGAGCCCCGGCGGCAACCACCCAAAGGTCGAGATCGGGATGGCGCGGCGAGAGCAGCACGAAGCTCGCCCGCGCCAGCGCGCCGCGGTGCGGGCTGAAGACGGTGAGGGCGCCGACGTCGCCCTCGAGCTCGATCTCGAGCCCGTCGGAGCGACCGAGGATGTAGCGCTGGGTAGCGAGGGCGAGCTCGTCCCAGTTCTGGAGCTGCTCGGTGTTGGCGTCGTTCTCCTCGAGGTAGTCGGTGATCTTCAAGAACCAGGTCGGGCGCCGGATCAGCCGCACCTCGTTGTGGCAGCGCCAACAGGTCCCGTCCTCGACCTGGATCGAGGCCAGGGTCGTCTGGCAGGTGTCGCACCAGTCGACGGTCGCGTCCTCGCGGTAGATCATTCCCATCTCCAGCAAGGTCAGGAACAACCACTGGGTCCAGCGGTACTGGCCCTCGTCGGAGCTGTAGAAGACGCGGTCGTAGTCGAAGCTGTAGCCGAGCCGCTTCATCTGCTGGAGCATCCGCTCGCCGCACTGCCGGACCCAATCGGCCGGGAGCACCTGGCGCTCGATCGCCGCCAGCTCGGCCGGAAGCCCGAAGGCGTCGAACCCGAAGCCGAGGAGGACGGCGTCGCCACGGGCGCGACGAAAGCGAGCGTAAGCGTCGCCGATCGTGTAGTCACGAACGTGACCCATGTGCAGGTTGCCCGACGTGAACGGACTCGAGGCCTTGACGTATACGGGCGTCTGCCCGGGCTCCGGGGGCGGCGGCGCCTTGAAATCGCCCCGCTCGACCCAGGCCGCCTGCCTGGCCACCTCGATCCGCTCCGCGTCGTAGTTGGGCTTGCTGCCGCTCATCTCAATTCAAGGCTACTGAGGGGTCCTAGCTACGGCCGAGAGGGCGTGGGGGCAAGCAGGTCGGGGGACGCAGGGAAGCGAGGCGAGGGGAGCGCACTCCGTGCGTGACCCGAGCCGAGCGACCGAGGACCCCGAGATGCGCCGACCCCACGCCCTCTCAGGCGAAGGTCCAGAGTCGGTTGCCGACGAAGTTGAAGGGCATGGCGACCGCCACGGCGATCGCCTGCGCGGTCAGGTCGCCGACCGAGCCGGAGCTGATCAGGACCTCGAGCACGGCGATGTTGAGGCCGAGCGAAGCGAGGCTGACGGCGAAGAAGCGCGGCGCCTGGAAACTGGCGGCGCCGTCGCCGGCGGCGAAGGTCCAGTGGCGGTTCCAGAGGAAGTTGCTGGTGACCGCGACCGCGAACGCGGCAATCGCGGCGATGAGGTGATGGAAATCGAGGATCCCGGTCGCCAGCGCGAAGACGGCGAGGTTGATCAGGTAGCCAGAACCACCGACCAGTCCGAATTTGAACAGCTGGAACCAGTTCGATGGATGTCTCGCCGCCGCACCGATGCGGTAGGCGAGTTCGGAGGCGCCGGTCACTTTCGGCAGGTTAACGAGCCGCGCGGGCACCAGCGCGACCCGTAATCTTGCGCCGATGCGATTGCGGACCGCAACGATCGGGGCGCTCGCGGCGACGGTGCTCGCCGTGGCGCTGGCGCTGGTCTTCGGCGCCGGCGAGTCCAAGCAGGCGCAGGCGCAGGACGAAGCCGCGCCCGGTACCCCGAGCGTTGAGATCATCTCGCCGCGCAACGGGGCCCGGCAGACCAGCCACGCGGTCGTCGTCAAGCTCGCGATCGAGAACTTCACCCTGGCGCCGCGCCAATTCGGCTCCGAACCGCAGCTGGCCCAGGGCCACGTCCGCTACAGCCTCAACCGGGTGCCCGACTGCGTCGACCCGAAGAAACTGCTGGATGCGATCAACAGCCCGATCGGCAACGGGCGCCTGGTCGGGGCCTCCTTCGACTACCCGGAGTTCTCCGGGCCCAACGGCGTCCTCGCCGAGCGGCTGGGCACGGCCGGCAGCTACTCGCCGGGCACGCGGCCGGAGATCTACTACCACGATCTGCAGCCGGGCTTCTACCGGCTGATCGTGGCCCTGGCGCAGAACAACGGCGCCGCCACCGACTTCCACGCGGTCACCAACTTCCAGATCCTGCCGAAGCCGGGCCACGGCCCGAAACCGTGCGCGGAGGACAAAGTCCCCAGCGCCGCTGCCGCCGCCAGGCTCCGCTAGCGCCCTCGCGAGGACCAATACTTCACTTTGTATAGTGGGTGCGTATGCGCACTTACCGTCGCCTGATGGGCTTTTTGCGCCCCTACCGGCTCCAGCTCTGGGGGTCGCTGGTGTTCGCCTGGGCGGCGATGGGGATGACGGTGCTGATCCCTTGGCTGATCGGCCGGGCCGTCAACGCGATCGTCGAAGCGGACAAGCCCGACCTGCTGCCGCTGGCGCTGGCGATCTTCGCGCCGCGATCCTGCGGCTGGGGCTGACCGTGGTGCGGCGGCTGGTCGCCGGCAGGGTCTCGCTGGCGGTCGAATTCGACCTGCGCCAGGTCTTCTACGCCCACCTGCAGCGGCTCGAGCTCGGCTTCTTCGACGGCCAGCAGACCGGGCAGCTGATGTCGCGGGCGACCGTCGACCTCGGCGCGATCCGCTTCTTCCTCGGCTACGGCCTGATCTTCATCACCCAGAACCTGCTGACGATCACCCTCGCCAGCGCCGTGATGTTCGTGATCGACCCGGTGCTGGCGCTGCTGGCCCTCGCCCCGGCGCCGTTGATCGTCTACACCGCCTCGCGCTACAACCGCGTCTCCCGGCCCGCCCAGCAGGAGGTCCAGCAGCGGATCGCCGAGCTGACCGCCGAGGCCGAGGAGAACGTCTCCGGGATCCGCATCGTCAAGGCCTTCGCCCGCGAGGAATACCAGCTGCACCGCTTCCAGCGCGCCGTCTCCCGAGTCTTCGACCAGAGCATCTACTCGACCAAGCTGCAGGCGTTCTTCTCGCCGCTGATCGGGTTGCTGCCGCAGCTCGGGATCGCCCTGGTGCTGCTGGTCGGCGGCCGCCAGGTGATCAACGACAACCTCAGCATCGGCGACTTCACCGCCTTCTACACCTACCTGGTGATGCTGGCCGGACCGCTGCGGATGCTCGGCGTGACGATGGGGATGGCGCAGCGAGCGATCGCCTCCGGCAACCGGCTGTTCGAGATCCTCGACCGCGAGCCGCGGATCGAGAGCGCGCCCGGGGCGCCGGCGCTGCCGCCCGGCGGCGGTCGCGTGCAGCTGCGTGACGTCACCCTTCGTTACGGCAGCGGCGATGCGAGCGGCGATGGACCCGACGCGGCGCTTCCAGCGCTGAGCGACGTCTCGCTCGAGGTCGAGGCAGGGAAAACCGTGGCCCTGGTCGGTCCCTCGGGCTCGGGCAAGACCAGCCTGGTGGCGCTGATCGCCCGCCTCTACGACCCCGACGAGGGTGCGGTCCTGGTCGACGGCGTCGACGTGCGCGATGTCGACGTCCCCTCGCTGCGCGCGGAGATCGCCTTCGTCGCCGACGACAGCTTCCTGTTCACCGCCAGCGTCGCCGAGAACATCGCCTACGCGCGGGGCGACGCCACCCTGGAGGAGATCGAAGCGGCGGCGCGGCGCGCCCAGGCCGACGCCTTCATCCGCGCCCTTCCCGACGGCTACGAGACCCGGGTCGGCGAGCGCGGCCTGACCCTCTCCGGCGGCCAGCGCCAGCGGGTGGCGATCGCCCGGGCGCTGCTCGCCGATCCCCGCATCCTGATCCTCGACGACGCCACCTCCTCGGTCGACGCGACCACCGAGGTGGCGATCAAGGAAGGTCTGCAGGCAGGCGATGGCGGGCCGGACCACGTTCATCATCGCCCACCGCCTCTCGACCGTCTCGCTGGCCGACGAGATCGTCGTCGTCGACGGCGGCGAGATCGTCGACCGCGGCACCCACGAGGAGCTGATGGAGGGCTGCGGCTTCTACCGCGAGATCGCCGAGCACGGCCTCGCCGACTCGGTCTTCCTACAGCGCGACCTCGAGGCGCGCGAGGAGATGGCGCGGCTGTGAGCGAGGGCCGCAACGCCTTCCAGAACATCGCCGCCCTGTTCGGGGCGCTCTGGCAGCTCGTCCGCGGCCAGGACCAGCGCGGGCGCAAGGTCAAGTGGCTGGTCTCGCAGCTGCGGCCCTACCGCGGCCGCGTGGCGCTGATGTTCGTCGGCCTCTTGGCGGCAACGGCGGCCGGGCTCGCTCCCCCCTACCTGGCCGGCCGCGCGATCGACTCCGGGATCCTGACCGGCGACGTCGCCGCCCTCGACGTGATCGTCGTCGCCTTCGTCGCCGTCGCCGTCCTCTACGCCGCCGCCACCTACCTGCAGACCTACATGGTCGGCTGGGTCGGCACGCGGGTGCTGCAGGACCTGCGCCAGCGGGTCTTCTCGCACCTGCAGTCGATGTCGATCGGTTTCTTCACCCGGCGCAGCCCAGGAGTGCTGATCTCGCGGATGACCAACGACATCGAGGCGCTGAACCAGCTCGTCACCAGCGGCGTCGTGACGATCTTCTCCAGCACCCTGACCCTGCTCGGCGTCGTCGTCATCCTGCTCTTTCTCGACGTCCAACTGGCGCTGGTCGTCTTCCTCACCTTCCCGCTGCTGCTGATCGCCAGCATCATCTTCCGGATCGTCTCCCACGGCGCCTACCGGGCGACGCGGGAGCGGATCGCGGCGATCACCGCCTACCTGCAGGAGAGCCTCAGCGGCGTTCGGGTGGTGCGCAGCTTCGGCCAGGAGCCGCGCCACGTCGACGAGATGACCGAGCTCAACGAGGCCAACCGCGCGGTCAACATGAAGACCGTCTACCTCAACGCCTCCTACTTCCCGGCGGTCGAACTGCTGGCGGCGGTGGCGACCGCGGTGATCCTCGTCTACGGCGGCACGATGGCGATCGACGACGAGATCCAGGTCGGGGTGATCGTCGCCTTCGTCGGCTACCTGACGACCTTCTTCGAACCGATCCAGCAGCTCTCCCAGCTCTACACGACCTATCAGCAGGGGATGGCGGCGCTCGACAAGATCTTCGACCTGCTCGACACCGCGCCCGACATGGTCGACGCGCCGGAGGCGATCGACCCCGGCACGCTGCGCGGCGAGATCGAGCTCGACGGCGTCTGGTTCAGCTACAAGGAAGCGGCCGAGCCGGGCGAGGACGTCTGGGCGCTGCGCGACGTCGACCTGCACGTGCCGCCGGGACAGACGCTGGCGCTGGTCGGCGCCACCGGCGCCGGCAAGTCGACCTTCGCGAAGCTGGTGGCGCGCTTCTACGACCCCCAGCAGGGCCGGGTGCTGGTCGACGGCCACGACCTGCGCGGGGTCCAGCAGCGGGCGCTGCGGCGCCAGCTCGGGATCGTCCCGCAGGAGGGCTTCCTGTTCTCCGGCAGCGTCCGCGAAAACGTCGCCTTCGGCCGCCCCGAGGCGAGCCTGGAGGAGATCGAAGCGGCGATCGCGACGGTCGGCGCCACCGACCTTCGTCGAGGCACTGCCCGAGGGGATCGAGACCGAGGTCGGCGAGCGTGGGATCCAACTCTCCGCCGGCCAGCGCCAGCTGGTCGCCTTCGCCCGCGCCCTGCTCGCCGAACCGCGGATCCTGATCCTCGACGAGGCCACCTCCAACGTCGACGTCCGCACCGAGAAAACGATCGAGAAAGGCCTCGAGCGGCTGCTGCAGGGCCGCACCGCGATCGTCATCGCCCACCGCCTCTCGACGATCCGCCGCGCCGGCAAGATCGTCGTACTCGCGGACGGGGGCATCGCCGAGCAGGGCACCCACGACGAGCTGATCGCCGCTGGCGGGGCTTACTCCAAGTTGTACGGAGCCTGGTCTGAGTCCTCGGCGGCATAGCCCGCGGGGGCAACCGCAGCACCGGGACCGACCAAGGGACGGGCTGCTTGGAGCAAGGAAAGCAGCGCAAGGTCGTCTAGGCGCTGAGCAGGTGGGTCCCGCCGCGCTCGGGTCGCGAAGCTGGAATTTCTTGTTGCGCTCGAGGGATCCGAGCGAATTGGACCCGTGAGGGGGACGGGGATCGTCTTCCCGGGAATGTGGCCGAACGGCCCTTTTCTTAATTCTTGCCCGCCATAGGCGGGCTCAATCTGAGGGAGCCATCCCCCTTTAGGGGATGCGACAAATTCACGGGAAGACGATCCCCGTCCCCCACCGGCCCGACTTCAGCCCGGTCCTACGCCGCCTGATTCGCTGCCGCCACCGGTTTCCGGCGCCGCTTCCGGTGCTTCTTCGACGCCGCCGCCGGCGCCGCCGGTTTCCGGGGCGATTTCTTCGGGGGTGACTTCTTCCGGAATCACTTCTTCTTCGATTTCAGGGGTGACTTCGAGGCCACCTTCTTCAATTTCGCCCGATTCGCCGCCGGTGCCGGGGGTGGCCGTCGGGGCGCTGGGGCCTTCGCTGCACTCTTCGAAACCGTAGATCGCCGCCTGCGCCTGGAATTCTTCGAGCGCGGGGGCAGCGGCGGTCGCCGCTTCGCCGAGCGCCGTCGTTTCGTCGCGTTCGGCGGCAAGTTTCACTTCGCCCTCGACTTTCGCCAGCTGTTCGGCGGCTTCGGAGAAGTCGGCGTAGCCCTCTTTTTCGGTCGGTACGCCGAGCGCCTGGATGCTCTCGACCATGCCGACGTAGAGGTCCGCGGACTTCGGTCGTCTGTTCGGCGATTTCGCCTTCGCTGGAGCCGATCGCCCCGACTGCAGCATTTACCTCGCCGCAGATCGCGTCGCCTTGGGACAGCAACTCGGCCTTGGTCAGGCTCGGTTCGGCTTCGGCGGTGGTTTCCACGGGCGCGGTCGTGTCGTCACCCCCACCGCCGCAGCCAGCAACCAACAGCGCCAGCAGGAGCACCAGGGACAGGGCGGCGGTTGGGAACTTTCGAAGTCTCATCGAGTGGCGACGCTAGCAGAGCGAATCGACGGCTTTGCAGGTACTTCGAGCTGCGCCCCAGGGGCTCGAACCCCGACTTCCTCGTCCAGAGCGAGGCGTGCTGCCATTACACCAGGGCGCAAAGAGCTATCGCAGGATACCTACAGTGAGGCCTCGGAGAACTCACCGCCGTCGGCGATCAGCTCCCGCGCCTTCGCCAGTTCTTCGGAACGCTCGACGCTGAGGCAGCCCGCCACCTTGCCGTCCTTTAGGTACCAGACCGAGAACTCGCCGCTGGCGGGATCGCCGCGCCAGACCTCCTCGTCCCAGTCCTGGGCGGGACCGACGTACTCGAGGCTGGCCCAATCGGCGAGGTCGCTGAAGAAGTAGGGAACCACCTCGTAGTCGGCCTCCTCGCCGAGCATGTTGCGGGCGGCGTGCATCCCCTGCTGCATCGCCACGTCCCAATGCTCGACGTGGACGCGGCGACCGTGGACGACGCTGTCGTAGGAGCAGCAGTCGCCGGCGGCGTAGATGCCGGGTGCCGAAGTCTGCAGCTTCGAGTCGCAGACGATCGCTCCCTCGACCTCGATCCCGGCCCGCTGGGCCAGCATCGCGTCGGGACGGACGCCGGCGCCGACGACGACGGCATCGCACTCGATGCTGAGGCCGCTCTTGGTCACGACCGCCTTGATGCGGCCGTCGCCCTCGAAGGCCTCGAGCTCCTCGCCGCCGTGGAACTCGACCCCCTTGGACTCGATCACGTCCTGGAACCAGCGGCCGGCGGCGGCGCCGAAGGTGCGCGAGAGCGCCACCTCCTCGATCGCCAGAATCGAGCATTTGGTGCCCCTCGCGGTGAGCGAGGCCGCGACCTCGGTGCCGATGTAGCTGCCCCCGATCAGAACCACGCGCTCGGCCGCCTCGGCGTCGGCACGGATCGCGTCTGAGTTGCCAAAGGCCCGCAGATAGTGGATGCCCTCGTTCTCCGCCCCCTCGACGCGGAGGATGTTGACCATCGCCCCGGTGGCGATCAGCGCCTTGCCGAAGGCGACCTCCTCCCCGCCCTGGATCTTCACCGTCTGCGCCTCGGTGTCGAGCGACATCACGTTCTTGCCGCTGAGCAGCTCGACCCCGTTCTCCTCGTACCAGGAGGGCTGGTTGACATAGGCATCGGCGCGCTCGGCCTCGCCGCGCAGGTACTCCTTGGAGAGCGGCGGCCGTTCGTAGGGAGGCTCCGGCTCGCGCCCAACCAGCAGCACAGAGCCCTCGGCGCCGCGCTTGCGAAGCTCGGCGGCGCAGCTGGCGGAGGCCATGCCACCGCCGATCAGGAGAAAATCGACCTCGCGGTCAGGCACCGGTGCTGCCGTTGTTTTCGGGTCCGAAGAGAGCCTTCAAGTCCTCCTCTTTACCCGGATCGAGCACGGCCAAAATCTCGTCGCCTACCTCGAGCACGGTCTCGGCGCTGGGCACGAAGCCCTTGCCTTCACGCAGGACTGAGATCAGCAGGCTGCCTTCGGGCATCTGCAGGTCGCCGACCCGGCGACCGGTGACGCTGGAGTCCTTGCCGAGCAGCATCTCGATGATCTCCAGCTGCTCCTCCTGGAGGTCGAGCAGGTGGACCAGGCCGTACTCGGGCACCTCGTGCTCGAGCAGGCGCAGGATCAGGTCGGTGGCCGAGACCGAGGGTTTGACCCCGAGCAAATCGAAGTGCTGGCGGTTGCGAGGATTGTTGACGCGGGCGATGATCTGTTGGACCAGATACTTCTCACGCGCCACCTGGCAGATCAGCATGTTGTCCTCGTCGTCGCCGGTGACCGCGATCACCATGTCGGCGCGCTGGATCCCAGCCCGCTCCAGCACCCAGAGCTCGGAGGCATCGCCGTAGGAGATGTTGTGCTCGAGCTCCTGCTCGACGGTCAGGTAGCGGCGGCGGTCGGCCTCGATCAGGGTCACCTCGTGCTCCTTTTCGAGCAGCTCGCGCGCCAGGTTCCAACCGACCTTGCCCGCTCCGACGATGATGATGTACATGCCCGCCGCTCCCCGTCTTCCCTAAGCGGCTTCCGTGGCGCTCGGGGCGCCGTCGCCGCGGCCGCCGGCCTCACGCACCGCGTCCTCGAGCATGTCGATCGCGACCCGCGTCGGGCAGACCGTGTGCAGGCCCTGCCGCTGGTACCACTCGGCCCGCAGCGGGTCGAGGACCCGGGCGATCACCGTCGGCACCTCGTAGCGGCGCTGGGCGATCTGGGCGATGATGATGTTCGTGTTGTCGCCGTCGGTGGAGGCGATGAAGACGTCGGCGCGCTCGATCCCGGCGGCCTCCAGCGCCTCGGTCTCGAGACCGGCGCCGACGGTGAACTGGCCGCCGAGGTCCTCCCAGCTCTTCTCGAGCCCGACCTCGAGCCGCGCGTGGGACTCCGGGTCCTCGTCGAGGCAGGAGACGTCGTGGCCCTCGTGGAGCATGCCTCGGGCCACCGAGGAGCCGACCCGCCCACATCCGACGATCAGAATGAACACTGGCGAGATACTAGGCGCTATCAGTGGCGTCCGAGGTTTCCGGCGGGGCAGTAAGTAACACCCGGCACGGAGCCTTCTTCAGCACGTACTCGGTGGCGGCGCCGATCTCGGCCGGCTTGGCGGCGCCGATGCCGCCGATCATCGCGCCGCCGCGGATCTTGGTCGGCTCCTCGCCGCCGATCACGATCGCTTCGGCTCCGCCAGCGCGGGCCGTGTCGACGATGCCGGCACCGACCTTGCGGGCACGGATCACCGCGGTCGTGACCTCGACGTCCTCGTACTCCTCGCCGACCTCCCGTGCCCGCGCCAGAGCGCGCTGGGCCTCCTCCTCCTTCTCCGGCGGCAGCTTCGCGTCGAGCGGCAGCGAGAGCGGGATTTCGATCACGAAGATCACGTCGAGCCGGGGATCGGCATCGTCGTCCTTTTCCGCACCCTCGGCTGCCGCCAGGCGCCCCGCGGTGGCAACGATGTCGTCGTCGAACTTGGTCCCGAAGACGGGCACGAGGATGTTGCGGAAGGCGACCTCAGGGACCTGCTTGGTCAGGGCGCGCTCCGGCACCGAGACGCGCTTGGTCAGCGTCGTGCCCTCGAATACCTTGCGGTAGACGACGTAGAAGGTGAGGCCGAAGGCCATCCAGCCGAGGCCGACCCAGCGCGCGGTCGAGTGGTAGGCGAGGACGCTGACGAAGGCGAGGCCGCTGATCAGCGCCGCGAAGATCGCCGGCAGCGGCAGCTCGGCTCCGCGCCAGCGGATGTTGCCCGGGATTTTGTAGGGCCGTCGCTTGTCGGGCTTGCCGACCCGCAGGCGGATGATCGAAAGGTGGGCGATCGTGATCGCCAGCGTTGCCCCGAAAGCGTAGATCCCCGCCAACAGCTTGACGTTGGTCGGGATCACCAGCCCGAGCGCGATCAGGCCGCAGATCACGATCGCCACGTACGGGGTCGCCTTGCGCCGCTCGAGCTTGCCGAGCCAGCTGGGGATCTGGCGGTTGATCGCCAGCGTGTAGATGTGGCGGGAGACCCCGAGCATCGAGGTGTTGGCGGCCCAGAAGAGGACCGGGACGGCGATCAGCATCACCATCCAGCGCATCGAGTCGGCGACCCAAGCGGGGTGGAAGGCGGAGACCACCCCCAGCACCGGCTCCTCGACGAAGGTGCTCCCGAGCGCCGTCTCGGGCCCCTGCGGCCCGGCGACCACGGGAACGGCCATTAGCGCGATCGCGGCCATCCCCGCGTAGACCAGCGGCACCGCAACCGCCCCCAAGGAGGCGATGCGCTTGAGGTCGGCACGGCTGACCTTGATGTCCGGGGCCAGGTCGGAGGCGGCCTCGATCCCCGCGTAGGCGAGCATCGCGACGACGCCGGCGTAGACGATGTCCTTGAAGCTGGGGTCGGTGAACAGCTGCAGCTCGGCGGTAAGCCGGTCGGGGTGCATCACCACCAGCAGGCCGACGACGATCACCGCCAGCTGCAGGAAGAGGTCGGCGAGCGCCAGCAGGGCCAGCGAGCGCTGTTTGGCGCGACCGGTGACGTTGAGGACGTTGAGCACGCAGACGGCGGCGATCACCGCCGCCGCGATCGGGATCTCCAGCCCCGGCTTGCCGAAGTCGGCCGAGATCGGCGCCAGGTAGTGCGGGACCGAGACCGCCGCCAGAGCGAGGACGATCAGGTAGTCGATCAGGATCGCCCAGCCGGCGATGAAGGCGATCAGCTCGTTGAAGGCGTGGCGGGCGAAGGTCGAGGAGCCGCCGCGCTCACGGAACATCGCCCCGCCCTCGACGTAGGTGAGGGTGGTGAGGCCGAAGAGCAGGCCGGAGGCGAGGAAGATCAGCGGCGTCAGGCCGAGACCGCGGTCGGCGACGACGCCGAGCGCGAAGTAGATCGAGAAGCCGACCGCCGAGTAGGCGGCGGCGAAGAGCCAGGGAACGCCGGTTCCGCGCTCGATCTGGCGCTGGCTGCGCTGGGCGAGCGCCTGGCGCCGGCCGCCGCGCGGCGGCGTCTCGGGCGCGCTCAACGTTCCATCCTCGCCCCGAGCCAGAGGCGACCGGCGCCGACGGCGAGAAAGGCAAGGCCCATGAAGAAGCCGACCGAGGTCGGGCCGCCGCCGTTGGCGAGGGTGACGACGAGGACCACGATCCCGACCGCGACGAAGACCAGCGAGAAGCCGCGAACCGCCCCCCGGTAGAGCCGCTCGCCGCCGCTGCCGCGCTCGCTCACGACAGCGCTCCGGCGGCGACCGGCGTCGACTGTTCGGTCGGGTCGGAGACGACGATCACCCGACAGGGCCGCTCGCCGAGCACCGTCTGCAGCGTCTTGTCGTAGAGCGGCACGCCGTTGCGGTAGCGCAGGCCGATCACGATCGCCGCCGCCTGGATCAGCTCCGCCTCTCCGGAGACCGAGTAGCCCGCCTGGCCCGGCCGCACCCGGGCCACGTGCCCGGTCACCCGCTGGCCGCCGATCAGCTTCGCCTCCTCGACCTTGGCCTGCGCTTCGGCTTCGCGGTCGGGCAGCTCGGCGTTCAGCGGCAGGTTGGTGGGAACGGTCAGCATCGAGTGGATATGGATGCCGCGGCGGCGGTTGGAGGCGAGCTTGACCGCGGTCGCGACCATCTCGGTCGAGAACGGTTCGTTGTCCTCGAAGCCGACCAGGACGCTCTTGTACTCGACCTCCTCGACCCCGAGCGGCTCCGGCGTCACCACCTTCACGGTTTCGGTCAACGGCAAGCGCTGGCTGCGGCGATAGAGCACGTAGACGGCGATCCCGGCCAGCATCCAGCCGATCCCGACGAACAGCGTGCGGGGATTGAGCGCCATGACCACGATCCAGGCGCCGAAGGTACCGAGGCCGCCGAGCACGGCGGTCAGCGGCACCTCGAAGCCGAAGGCCCGGAAGTTCAGCGGCGGCTTCCAGGTTCGCTCGCGATCGGCCTCTTTTCGGCGCAGTTGGATCACCGCGACGTGGGCGATCGTGAACGAGAGCATCGCCCCGAACGAGTACATCGTCGCCAGGAAGTCGGTCTGGCCCGGCAGCAGGGTGACGATCGCAATCACCGCGAAGATCAGGATCGCGATGTAGGGCGTGCGGTACTTCGGGTGGACCTGGCGCAGGGCCTCAGGCAGCTGGCGGTGCTGCCCCATCGAGTAGGTGAGGCGGGAGACGCCGATCAGGCCGGCGTTGGTCGCGATCAACAGGATCACCGCCGCCAGCACGCCGACGTAGTAGCGGAGGATTTCGGTCGGCAGGTGGGTCAGGCCGAGGTTCTCGACGATGCCGAGAATCGGGTCGTCGGCGAAGGTGGTGCCGAGCGCGGTCGTGTACTGGCCGGCGGCGTCCTGGGTGACCGGCATCGCCGAGAGGGCGACGATCGGGATCAACAGGTAGAGGCCGAGCACGGCGACCACGGTGAGGCCGACGCTGCGGGGGATCGTCCGCGCCGCGTCCTTCGCCTCCTCGGCCATGTTGGAGATCGTCTCGATCCCGGTGTAGGCGATCATCCCGACCGCGATCCCGAGTGCGAAGTCGCTCCAGGTCGGGGCGACGCCGAGCTGGACGTTGTCGACCAGGATCTCCGGGTTGAAGACGAGCACGAGGCCGATCAGGACCAGCACCACCTGGGTGGCGAGGTCGGCGATGGCGAGGATCAGGTTCAGTTTCGCCGACTCCTCGGTGCCGCGGATGTTGATCAGGGCGAGGCCGACGATCAGCGCCGCGCCGGCGACGATGTCGCCGGGGGAGCTGCCGAGCCAGGGCCAGAAGACGGCGAGATAGTGGGGCACGAAGAAGGCCGAGATCGCGACCGTGATCGTGTAATTGAGCATCTGCCCCCAGGCGGCGACGAAGCTGACGAACTCGTTGAAGGCGTGTCGGGCGAAGCTGGAGGAGCCACCCGCCTCCGGGTACATCACCGTCGCCTCGGCGTAGGTGGCGGCGGTGGCGGCGAAGATCAGGCCCGAGATGACGAAGGCAACCGGGGTCAGACCGAGCGCGAACGCCGCGGTGACGCCGAGTGCGTAATAGATCGAGGAGCCGACGTTGCCGTAGGCCGCCGAGAACAGCGCGCCGACGCCGTGGACGCGGCTCAGCGACTCGTCTCTGGGAATGCGCTGGGCCATTAGATCCTGCCGGGGCTAATCACTGGCGCGAATATACGCTCGTGGCCGGTGCCCTCCGCACGTGACCACGGGTGAGGTCCCCCGGCGTGCGAGCCCCGCAAAGCGCCAGCGTCAGTTCGAGCTCGGCGCGGAGGATCTCGAGGACCCGCGTCGCGCCCGCCTCCCCGGCGGCCGCCAGACCCCAGAGCGCCGGCCGTCCGACCAGGACCGCGTCGGCGCCGAGAGCAAGCGCGATCGCCACGTCGACGCCGCGGCGGATGCCGCCGTCGACGAGGACGGGGATGCGGCCGTCGATCGCGTCAACGATCTCCGGCAGCGCCTCTGCGGTCGCGATCGCGCGGTCGAGCTGGCGGCCGCCGTGGTTGGAGACGACCACCCCGCCGACGCCGTGCTCGAGGGCAAGCAACGCGTCCTCGGCGGTGAGGATGCCCTTGACCAGCACGGGCACGCTCGATTCGGCGGCCAGCTCCCCGACCGCCGACCACTCCAGGGAGAGGTCCATCAGGTCGAAGGTGTCGGCCACGGTCACCTCCCGGGCGCCGCCGAGTGCGGCGGTGACGCTGGGGATCCCGAGGTCGGCGGGAAGGGTGAAGCCGGTGCGCAGGTCGCGCTCGCGGTTGCCGCCGGGCGGGAGGTCGACGGTGACGACGATGGCGCCGAAGCCGTGCGCGACCGCCTCGTCCATCAGCGCCCGGGTCACCCCCTCGTCACGGAAGCAGTAGAGCTGGAACCAGCGCTGCCCGCCCGGGGCGGCGGCTGCCACTTCGGCCGGACGAGCAGTGGCCAGGGTCGAGAGGCATATCGCCGTCCCAGCGGCCGCGGCTGCCCTCGCCATGGCGAGCTCTCCCTCCTCGTGGACCAGGCGCTGGTAGGCGACCGGGGCGACCAGAAGCGGCATCGACAACGGCGTGCCGAGCAGGCTGGTAGCGGCGTTCGTCTCGCTGACGTCGACGAGCATCCGCGGCCGCAGCCGCCATCCGCCCCACGCGAGCTGGTTCTCGCGCAGCGTCAGCTCGTCGCCGGCTCCGCCGGCGAAATACCCAAGCGGCCCCGGCTCCAGCAGCGCCGCCGCCGCGCGCTCGGCATCGCCGACGTTGATCCAGCTCTCGGTCACCAGCCGACACTAACCTGAGACAGTGCGCCGCATCCTGCTCGTCTTGTCGATCGTGTTCGCAATCGCCGCCGCATACCTCGCGCTCGCCGCCACCGTCTTCGCGCCGGTCGACCATCACGGCGCCCGGCCGGCGCATCTGACGATCGAGAGCCAGTCCGTCGGCGAGGAGCTTGGCGTCAACGTGATCGTGCCGGGAGGGCCGGAGCCGCGCGGCCAGCGGCCGCTGCTGGTCTTTTTGCACGGACGCGGCGGCTCCGACGACACCTTTGCCGGCAACGAGGTGGTCTACGAGGGTCTGGCGAAGCTGGGTCGAAGGGCACCGGTCGTCGCTTTCCCCGACGGCGGCGATCACTCCTACTGGCACGACCGCGACGACGGCCGCTGGGGGCGCTACGTGATGCGGGAAGTGATTCCGACCGTTAGCCGTGAGTTCGGTACCGACCCGCGACGGGTCGCGATCGGCGGCATCTCGATGGGCGGTTTCGGCGCCTACGACCTGGCGCTTTTGCACCCGCGCCGCTTCTGCGCCGCCGGCGGCCACTCGGCGGCGCTTTGGTTCGACGGCGGCGAAACGGCACCCGGCGCCTTCGACGACGCCGCCGACTTCGACCGCAACGACGTCGTCGGCACGGTGCGCGCGGACCCGGATGCCTTCGGCTCGATGCGCGTCTGGAACGACTACGGCAGCGAAGACCCGTTCCGCGGCTACAACGAAGGCCTGGTCGGCTACCTGGAGGCCGGCGATGCCGACCTCAGCGCTCATTCCTGGCGTGGTGGCCACGACGGCGCCTACTGGAACCGACACTGGGCGGCCTACCTGCGCTTCTACGCCAACTCCCTGGCCCACTGCCACTAGCGCTCCTGTCTTTATTCGCCCACAGGGCGAATAAAGACAGGAGCGTCACTCGCCGGGTGAACCCGCGGGAGGCGTTCCGGCCGGTGGCGGCGGGCCCCAACTCTCGCGGCCGTCACTGCTGGAGATCGGGATCTTGGGACCTGCCATCGCCGGCGTGTCGAGGGTGACGTCGACGATCGACTTGACCCGTGAGAGCAGCTCACGAACGTCGCTCTTGGTGCCCTGGACGCCATAGGGGTGCAGATCCGAGGTGAGCCCGGTCGCCTCGATCCCCGCCGCGTCGGCGAGGTAGAGGGCCCGGGCCATATGGAAGCCCTGGGTGATGACCACCGCATCGTCCACCTCGAAGATCGAACGCGCCCGCACCATCGTCGCCCAGGTGTCGAAGCCGGCATGGTCCTCGAAGACGTCCTCGGCCGCGACCCCGTCGCGAACAAGCGCCTTGCGCATCGTGTCCGGCTCGTCATAAACCCAACGGCCGTGATCGCCGGAAACGAGCACCTTCTCGACCTTGCCGGCGTGCCAGAGCGCCGATGCCATCCGCACCCGATCGGCCAGCATCGTGCTCATCGTCCCGTCCGGGTTGACTCCCGCGCCCGGCACGATCGCCACCTCCGCCCGCGGCACCTCGCTGACCTCAGCGGTCGATTCCTCGGCGTTGAGAAGCACGTAGGCATTGCCCACGGCAACGACGATAGCCAACAGGGCCGCGCCGCCGACAGCCAGCTTCGACAGCCGCGGCCAGCGCCGCCACGGGTAGGAGACGCCGCTCCGGACCGTTTTCAGAATCCGCACGGCCGTCACGCTAGCGACACTATGCGGATGACGCAGCGAATCGCCATCGCCTGCATCGCCTTCCTCCTCGCGCTCACCGGCTGCGGCTCGAGCGATTCGAGCCAGAGCGCGGGCACGGACCTCGAAACGGCGGTGACCGACCAGCTGCGGCTGGGTGGGTTGGCAATCGAGAGCGAGGCGGTCGGCGAGCAGCTCGACGTCAGCGTGATCGAGCCCCCTGGCGGATCCGCGGATCGTCCCCTGCTTGTCTTCCTCCACGGCGCCGGCGGCTCGGACGAGAGCTTCCTCGCCAACGAAGCCGTCCTGGCCAGCCTCAGCCAGCTGGGCGAAGCGGCGCCCGTCCTCGCGTTTCCGGAGGGCGAGGAGGGCTGGTGGCACAACCGCGCCAGCGGCAACTGGGGACGCTACGTGATCCGGGAGGTGATCCCGGCCATCACTCGCCAGTACGGCACCGACCCGCAGCGGGTCGCGATCGGAGGTATCTCGATGGGCGGCTACGGCGCCTACCACCTGGGCCTGCTGCACCCGCGGCGCTTCTGCGCTGTCGGCGGCCACTCCGCCGGCCTCTGGCCAGACGAAAGCACCGAATACCCCGGCGCCTTCGACGGCGAAGCCGACTACGAGCGCAACGACGTCCTCGCCGCGGTCCGCGCCAACCCCGACGCCTTCGGCGCCGCCCGAATCTGGAACGACTACGGCGACCGCGACTGGTTCGTCGCCGGCAACGCCGCCTTCGTCGCGGCCCTGGAGAAAGGCGACGCCGACCTCACCGCCCACGTCTGGCCCGGCGGCCACGACAGCAGCTACTGGGACGCCCACTTCCCCGCCTACCTCCGCTTCTACGCCAACGCCCTAGCCCACTGCTAGGACCATTGTCGACTTATGCCCCCTATGGGGCGCATAAGTCGACACGACGAATCGGGATCGGCGGGCTCTACCCAGCTACGCGAAGAGCACCCTTCCGACCATCCCGCACGTCCACGCCACGGCTCCGTGAGGAGAGGTCGGGTGCCCCTCGGAGCGTCTTGTACTTTTTGCTTCAGCGCCCTGCGGCATCAGCCGCGAGGCGCCTCACAAAAAAGTTAAGCGGAGAGGGGCACCCGACCCCTCCCCGCCAAACCCTAAAAGTGAACGATCGGGATGATCAGGATCGCGACGATGTTCGCGACCTTGATCATCGGGTTGATCGCCGGCCCCGCCGTGTCCTTGTACGGGTCGCCGACGGTGTCGCCGGTCACCGAGGCTTCGTGCGCCGGCGAGCCTTTGCCGCCGTGGGCGCCGTCCTCGATCAGCTTCTTGGCGTTGTCCCAGGCCCCGCCGCCGGCGGTCATCGAGATCGCGGCGAAGAGGCCGACGACGATGACGCCGATCAACAGGCCCCCGAGCGCGTCAACGCTGAGCAGGCCGACGATCACCGGGACCACGATCGGAATCAGGGCGGGCGCGATCATCTCCTTCTGCGCCGCCAGGGTGACGATGCTGACCGTTTCCCCGTACTCGGGTTTTTCGGTCCCGTCCATGATCCCCGGGTGTTCTTTGAACTGTTTGCGGACCTGCTCGACGACCTGGCCGCCGGCTCTCCCGACCGCCTCGATCGCGAGCGCCGAGAACAGGTAGACCATCATGCCGCCGATGATCAGCCCGATCAGAACGTCAGGGCTGGTCAGGTTGAACAGCCCGTTGAGATCGAAGCCCGCTGGGGCCTCGTCCGCTAGCTCGCTCTTGAAGGCCGCGAACAGCACCAGCGCCGCTAGCGCCGCGGAGCCGATCGCGTAACCCTTGGTGACCGCCTTGGTCGTGTTGCCGACCGCGTCGAGCGGGTCGGTGACGTTGCGGACCGACTCCGGCAGCTCCGCCATCTCGGCGATGCCGCCGGCGTTGTCGGTAATCGGCCCGAAGGCGTCCAGAGCGACGATCAGGCCGCAGAGTGAGAGCTGAGCCATGACGGCGATGCCGATGCCGTAGATGCCCGCCAGCTCGTTGGCGCCGAGAATCGCCAGAGCGATGACCAGCGCCGGCGCGGCCGTCGACTGGAAGCCCTGGGCGAGGCCCTGGATGATGTTGGTCGCGTGACCGGTCTCCGAAGCCGCGGCGATCGTCTTCACCGGACGGAAACGGGTCGAGGTATAAAATTCCGTGATCACGAAGAGCAGCGCGGTGACCGCGATGCCGATCACGGCACAGAGCCAGAGGTCGCTGACGCTGACGGCGGCCGCACCCGCTTCGCCGAAGCCGAATTGCAGCGCGTCGCTCATCAGCCAGTCGGTGATCGGATAGAAGGCCGCGATCGAGATGACCCCAGCGAGGATCACGCCTCGATACAGGGCACCCTCGACCCGGTCGGTTTTGGTCCGCACGGCGAGCGCCCCGATGATCGAGGCGATGATCGCGATGCCGCCGATGACCAGCGGGTAGATCGCGACCTCGCGGGCGAAGTCCGGGAAGGTGAGGACGCCGAGCAGCATCACGGCGACCGAGGTCACCGCGTAGGTCTCGAACAGGTCCGCGGCCATACCGGCGCAGTCGCCGACGTTGTCGCCGACGTTGTCGGCGATCACGGCCGGGTTGCGGGGATCGTCCTCTGGGATCCCCGCCTCGACCTTGCCAACCAGGTCGGCACCGACGTCGGCGGCCTTGGTGAAGATGCCGCCGCCCAGTCGGGCGAAGACGGAAATCAGCGAGCCACCGAAGCCGAGACCGATCAAGGCATCGACGGCCTCCTTGTCGGAGCTGCCGGTGATCACCAGGAACCCGTAATAGCCGGCAACGCCGAGCAGCGCCAGGCCGACGACGAGCAGACCGGTGACCGAGCCGCCCTTGAAGGCGACGTCGAGCGCTGGCGGAACGCCGCCACGGGCGGCCTCGGCGACGCGCGAATTGGCCCGTACCGAGACGTTCATCCCGATGAAGCCGGTGGCGCCGGAAAGGACGCTGCCGATCACGAAGCCGACGGCGGTCTCCCAGTTCTGCAGGAGCAAAAGCACGATCGCGAGCGGTACCGCGACCGCGGCGATGATCGTGTACTGGCGGTTCAGGTACGCCTGTGCACCCTCCTGCACGGCGCCCGAAATTTCCTGCATTCGGTCGTTTCCTGGCGACTTAGCGAGCAGTCGCTGGGTGACAATGAGTCCGTATGCCACAGCGGCGGCGGCGCAGACGAGTGCGACGACCACCCCGTAGTCGGTCAGAAAGCTGGTCAAGTTCGATTCCTCCGGTGGATTTGCGGCGCGGGAGTCTATAGACGCGGGCGGCGTTTCCGCCCCGCGGTTGCGCTAGCTAGTGGATTCCACAACCGCCCCGGGCCCTCATGACGGCCTGGCCGGCTGGCCGGCTCCCGCGTAGGTGCGCTGCGTCTCGGCCACCGCCTCGCGGTAGATCGACTCGATCGAGGCGCCGCCCTCGAGCGCCTCACGGCAGCGCTGGGCGCCGTTTCGCTCTGGCAGTTGGGGATCGATCTCGAGCTGGGTGCGGGCCGGCTCGGTCCACTCGAGAATCGACTCGAGCAGCGCCCGGGTCTCGACCTCGGCTCCAGCGCGGAAGTCGATCATCTTGCCGCCAGCGCCGTAACGGATCGCCCGCCAGAGGTTCTCCTCGATTTCGCGGTCCTCGAGCGGCGAACCCTTGCCCTCATAGCCGAACTCGTCGTAGTCGAGCGCGGTTTGAGCGACGCAGGCGGCGATCAGGGCCGCCAGGCCGAGGGACTCGTCCCCCCTGGTCTGGGCGTCGCAGATTCGCACCTCGACGGTGCCGAAGCTGTGATGCGGGCGCACGCTCCACCAGAGCTGGGTCGACTCGACGACCGTGTTGGTCCGCTGCAATGTGCCGATGAACTCGGCGTAGCGCCCCCAGTCGCCGAACGGCGAGGGGACGCCGCAACGCGGGAAGGAGCGGGTGAAAATCTGGGTCCGAACCGTGTCCAGACCGCTGTCGACGCGGTCGAGGAAAGGCGAGTTGGCGGAGACCGCGAGCAGCAGCGGCAACAGCTCGCGCAGCCAGTCGCAGACGGCGATCGCGCGGTCGGCGCCGCGCACGCCCATGTGCACGTGCAAGCTCCAGGTGTTGTTGCGCTGGGCGACGTAGCCGAGTTCTTCGCGCAGGCGGTTGTAGTGGGGCGTGTCGATGATCCGCTGGTCGAGGTAGTTGGCCCAGGGATGGGTCCCCATCGCGCCCAGCGCCAGTCCCAACTCGGCGACCAGGTTGAACAGCCGGACTCGGCGATCCGACTGCAGCGCGATCGCCTCGGCCATCGTCTCGGCGCGGCCCGAGCGAATCTCGATCTCGGAAGCGATCAGCTCGCCGGCCGCGGACTCGGCCAAGACCTCGTCCTTCTGACAAGCGGCGTAGACGTCCTCGAAGCGGTGCGCGAGTCCCAGCGTCACCGGGTCGAGGATCGCGAACTCCTCCTCGAGCCCGATCGTGAAGTCGGTCGAGGACTCGAATCTCTCGCGGGCGAGGTCGAGGTCTAGGGACAAGTTCCTAGGCCAGGTAGAAGTAGAGCGCGAACAGCAAGTCGACGGCGGGGCTGGAGGTGTGGACGGTCACCTCTGGCGGCACCTGCAGCAGCTGCTCGGAGTAGTTGAAGATGATTTTCACGCCGGCTTTGACAAGGCGGTCGGCGACCTCCTGGGCGGCCTCGGCCGGCACCGCCAGCACGCCGACGACGATCTCGTCGTCGGCGACGACCGCCTGCAGGTCGTCGAGGTCGTGCACCTGCAGCTCGCCGATATCAGTGCCGACGACGGCGGGATCGGAATCGAAGATCGCGACGACCTCGAAGCCGTGGTCGGCAAAGATCGGCGAGTTGGCGATCGCCTGGCCGAGGTTGCCAGCGCCGAAGAGGGCGATGTTGTGCTGGCCCGAGGTGCGGAGGATCTTGCGGATCTCCGCCAACAGCGACTCGATGTTGTAGCCGACGCCGCGCTTGCCGAACTTGCCGAAGCCGGAGAGGTCGCGGCGGATCTGAGTCGGGTTGATGTGCGTGTACTCGGAGAGTTCTTGCGAGGAGATCGTCTCGCGCCCCATCTTCCGCGCCTGGGTGAGGACCTGGAGGTAGCGCGAGAGCCGGGCGGCAACGCCCAGCGAAAGCCGCTCGCCGCCGACCGGCGAGGGCTCGGCGGCCTTCAACTCCTCGATCACGTCGACCATGCCCCCACAGTATCGAGCCTGGCCCGCACGCCCGCCTCGTCGAGCACGAGCTCGGAGGCGACGATTCCGTCGACCTCCACGACCGGGATGCGCTCGAGGTGCCGCCGCAGCAGCAACTCGTCGCTCTCGATGTCGATCTCGTGCAGGGCGAAGCGGTAGCCCTCGCCGTGCAGCGCCACCAAGGCCGCGATCGCCTCCTCGCAGAGGTGGCACCCAGGCCGCGAGTAGACGACGACGTCCGTCACGCGGCCTGTCGCTCGCCGGTGGCAAAGGCGTCGTAGCCGAGGTAATCGGGGTAGGCGATCGGGACCGCGTAACGAGCGGCGGAACCGATCATCGCGGCATTGTCGGTGCAGAGCGCGATCGGGACCAGCTTCAGCCGCACCTCGTGCGCCTCGCAGAGTTGCTTGACCGCCGCCCGCAGGGGGCCGTTGGCGGCGACGCCGCCGCCAAGCGCGACCGCCTCCCAGTCACCGCGCCGGAGTGCCCGTCGCAGCTTCGAGATGAGCTGGCCGACGACGGCGGCCTGGAAAGAGGCGGCGAGGTCGGCGCGCCGCGCCGCCACTCCCTCCGCTCCGAGCTCGCGGCAGCGGTAGACGAGCGCCGTCTTCAAGCCGCTGAAGCTGAAGTCGAAGCCGGGATCGCGGGCCATCGCCACCGGCATCTCGAACGCCTCGGGGTCTCCCCCCTCGGCCTCCTTTTCCAGCGCCGGCCCGCCCGGGTAGCCGAGCCCGAGCAGGCGGGCGGACTTGTCGAAGGCCTCGCCGGCGGCGTCGTCGAGGGTCTGCCCCAGCAGCTCGTAGCCGCCGTGCTCGCGAACGGCCGCCAGCAGCGTGTGACCGCCGCTGGCGACGAGGCAGAGAAAGGGTGGCTCCAGCGGCTCGGGCTCGAGGAAGTTGGCGGCGACGTGGCCCTTCAGGTGGTCGACCGGAATCAGCGGCAAGCGCCGCGCGGCCGCGATCGCCTTGGCGGTCGAAACCCCGACCAGGAGGGCGCCGATCAAGCCGGGGCCGGCGGTTACCGCGACGGCTTCGATCTCGTCCAGCTCCACTCCCGCCTCGCCCAGAGCAGCCCGGACGACCGCTGGGACCAGCTCGAGATGGTGGCGGGAGGCGACCTCGGGCACGACACCGCCAAAGCCGGCGTGCGCGGCCGCCTGCGAGGAGATCACGTTGCTGAGGATCCGCGGGCCGTCGAGGGCGGCGGCGCAGGTGTCGTCGCAGGACGTCTCTATGGCGAGGATCAAGCGCGCCTCACATCCAGCCACCGCTAGTCCATCCACATGATCAGCGCGTCCTCGCCGTTGTCGTGGTAGTAGCGAGGACGGACGCCGGCGGAGCGGAACCCAAACCTTTCGTACATCCCGATCGCCCCCCGATTGGAGACGCGGACCTCGAGCGTGAACGGCAGCACCCCGCGGGCCTCCTCGAAGAGGCGTCGCAGCAGTTGGCCGGCAACGCCGGTGCGACGCTGGTCGGGGGAGACGGCGATGTTCATCAGGTGCCAGACCTGGTCGTAGCGGGAGCAGATCACGTAGCCGAGCAGCTCGTCGCCGGTGTGGGCGGCAAGGCAGATCCCCGATGGCTTCGAGAGCTCGAGCACGAACATGGCCAGCGACCAGGGGGTCGGAAAGGAGCGCCGCTCGATCGCGATCACCGCGGGCAGGTCGCTGTAGGCGAGGCGCCTGACGCTGACCTCGGCGCTCAGATCACTCGGCTGTTGGGAAAGGGTCTCGCTCACGCCACCGCTCCGCATCGGGGGGTCTGAGGTAGATCGGTGCGAGCTGGCCCGCTTCGCCCTTCACCGCCGCCGCGATCGCACAGACGTGCCGCGCCGCGATCCGGTGAACGGGGTCGGCATCGTCCGGAATTCGGACACCGTTCTCCGTCAACTCTTGCCGAAATCGTACCGCCCCCGAGCCAGCCACCGACGGCACGGTTTCCAATTCGGCGACGAGCTCGGAAAGCCGCTGCGGTTCGTAGACCGCGGGCTCCCAGATCCGCTCGCCCCGCTCGGAGTAGAGCGCCGCGAATACCTCGCCGCGGAAGCCGTCGAGGACGGCCAGTCGCTGGCCCGCCGCTGCGGGCTCCGCGCCGATTCCTCGCGCCAGCGCATCGAGGGTGCAGACGCCGCGCACCGGCAGGCCAAGCGCGCCGCTCAGCCCCTGCGCGGTGGCGATGCCGACCCGGACCCCCGTGAACGACCCCGGCCCGAGCCCGACCGCGATCAGGTCGACGCCATTCCAGCCGCCCGCCACCGTCGCAGCGGTCTCGACCTCGGCCAGCAGCCCGGTCGCGTGCCGGGGCCTCCCCTCGGCGGAGAGCCCCAGCAGCGACTCGTGCAAGACCTCGCCGTCGCGCCAGGCACAAGCGGCGGTATCGGCGGTCGCGGTGTCGAAGCCGACTACAACCAGGGCGCTGCCGCCCTAGGTGGTGACGCGGAAGGTGAAGCTGCCGACTTTCTTCCCTTTGACGAACCAGCTGACCGTGTGGAAGCCGGGGATCGTCGAGGTGATCTTGTTCACATAGAGGGTCCCCTGAGTGGCCTCCTGGGCCTGGGCGCAGAGGTTTTTCCCACTCGGGAACTTGACGCAGACGGTGTAGGCGACGTCGGCTTGCGTGCTTTTGAAGAAGGCACCCTTCTTGCTGCCCGCCGGGCATTTGTGCGAGGGAGTTGCGTTGCGGGAGATACCGCAGCCGACGTAGTGCTTGTACGCCGCCGCATCGGCAGATGCGGGCACGGCACTCGCCAGCAGTCCGGCGACTACGAACATCGCTGCGAGCGCTTTCAGTCCCTTCATTGGGGTCCTTCCCTTCGTGGATCGAGTTCGGGAAACGCCGATGCTACAAGTTGCGTTCGCTGTCAGAACACCACCGTGCCCTGGTCGGAGCGGCGCCCGAGCGCGAGATCGCTACCAATCGATCTCGACGAGGCGGTGCCGCTCGTCCTCGTGGCGCAGGCAGATCTCCAGCGCCGGCCGGCCAAGGCGGCCGGCGCCGGCCGCCGGCCACTCGACGAAGGCAACGCCGTCGGCGCCGAGGTAGTCGTCGAGAAGGGCGGGATCCTCTCCCTCCAGGCTCTCGAGGCGATAGAGGTCCAGGTGGGAGACCGGGAGGCGCCCGCCCCGGTAGCGCTGTCCGATCGTAAAGGTCGGCGAGGTGACCGGTTCGTCGATCCCCAGCGCCCGACAGGCGCCGCGGATCAGGGTCGTCTTACCGGCCCCGACCTCACCCGAGACGACGACGACGTCACCCGGGACGAGCCGGGCGGCCACCCGCGCCCCGAGCGCTTCGGTCTCGGCGGCCGAGCCGCTCCGCACTCGCTCCACGATCAGCCGAGCATGTCGAGCTGATCGGCGGGAGGGGCCGGCGTCGAGCCACCCTCGGCCTCGAGCGCGGCGATTTCCTCAGGGCTGGGGACCGGCGCTGCCGACGGCCCGGCGAGCAACCCAGGGATCGTCGCGAAGTCCCCGCGCAGGGTTTCTTTCATCGCCGGGGTCCGCAGCGCCGCGGCGGGGTGTAGCAGCGGCAAGAGGAAGACCGTGCGAGCGCCGAGCTCGTGCACCTGTGGGGTGCCGCGTACCTTGGTGATCCCGGTTTGACTGCCGCTGAGGAGCTTGGTGGCGAAGTTGCCGAGCGTGCAGACGACCTTTGGCTCGATCAGCCGCACCTGCTCGAAGAGGTAGGGCTCGCAGGCGGCGATCTCCTGCGGCTGCGGGTCGCGATTGCCGGGCGGCCGCGACTTGAGGACGTTGGCGATGAAGACGTCCTCGCGCGCCAGCCCGATCTCCCCCAGCAGCTGGTTGAGGAGCTGGCCGGCGCGACCGACGAACGGCAGCCCCTGCTTGTCCTCTTCGGCCCCGGGGGCCTCGCCGACGAACATCAGCTCTGCATCGGCGTTGCCGGCCCCGAAGACCGTCTTGGTGCGGGTCTCGTGCAGAGGGCATTTGGTGCAGGACGAGACCTCGCGGTAGAGCGCGACCAGCTGCTCGCGACGCTGCTCCGGGCTCGCCGTCACTTCGGGCTCTCTCCCGCCCCGCGCTTCTTGCGCGACTCCGCCAGCCGGTCCTGGCGCGCCGCTTCGCGCTCGCGCCGCCGCGATTCGTCCGAGCGCACGCCGGCACCGCGGGGTTGTCGTCCCGGCGGCGCGACGCTCGAGATCAGCCGCCGCGTCCGCCCCGAGCCACAGGCCCCGCAGGGAACCGCGCCCGCGTCAGCAGCGACCAGCTCCTCGAAGCGAGCCCCACACCCCTCGCACTCGAACTCGTAGATAGGCACCGGGTCCTATCTTCGTGCATCGAGGCGACGCCAGCGCTACTCGGGCTTCGGACGCTCCGGCATCTCGAAGAAGGAGCTGAAGGCGATCATCGGAATCCCGGCGTCATCGGTGCCGCCAAGGCGCTCGGTGCTCTCGGCCTGGATCTCGAAGACGCGCTCGAGCGTCTTCGCGAAGAGCTCGCCCATCTCCTGCCAGCCCGCCTCGTCGACGCGCATCGGCACGCGGGTGATCGCGTAGTCGGTGCGAGCACCGAAGGTATTGGCCTGGATCGCTGAAGTCGCGTTCGCCGTAGCCAGCGCCAGGATCTCGCGAGCGTGAGCCTGACGATCGGCGATCGAGACCTTGGCAACGTCCTCCTCGGAGAAAAACGGTCGCACCACCGCTCGGTAGAAGTGCTCCATCGCGCCGCGAACCGGTTTTTCTTCGACGATCTCGACGGCGCCGGCTTTCCACAGCTTCCTCACGTGGTAGCTGACGTTGCCGAGATTCTCGCCGAGCTCAGCCGAGAGTTCCGCCGGGCTCGCCGTCCGTTCGGCGAGAAGAGTCAGGCACTTGCTGCGCAGTGGGTGGGCAATGATGGCCCCCAGCGTCGTCTCCGGGGCTTTCGTCTCGCTTGCCGTTCCCATCATGTCCTCCCGTCGAATGGTCCGAATACACCCATCGTAGTCGGAATCCTGACCGTTAAAGCGCTATTTATGGACCAATCGAATCCATTGGTGGAATCCATTCCAGCATCTTGTAGGTCGCCGCATCGAAGGACTCACCACTAATTGGATGGGAGGGGGTGAGCCGCATGCGGATTGCCGCCAGGGAGAACGCTGTCCCCGCGATCATGGTCTCGAAGTCGACCTGATCTCGGACCGGCGCCGGCCCCTGCTACCCCAGGGGACGGCGCCGGCATCATTTTCCCGCCGGCAGGATTAAGCACCTGCACCTCCAAATACTCTGCGTGATCAAAGTGTCTCGGGGTCTCGTGCTCCTAACGTTCGCCGCCGCGCTCGCTTTGCCAGCCAGTGCTGGCGCCCGCCCCAACGTGGAAGTGCAGAAGCGCAGCCTCCACCTCTCGCTGCAGGCGCGGGCCAGCAACGGCTACCAGCTGCGACTGGAAACGCTCGGGCACAAGCGGGTCAATCTCGCCTTCTCCAAAGGCGGCGTCTTCGTCGGCTACACGACGATCGGGCGAGTAAACCGCCATCGGATCAGGGCCGACTTCGGCCGGCTCGGCAGGGTCTCGGTGCGGCTGCGGGCCAAACGGGTCCCATTTCCTCGCCCCCGGGGACGCAACCCACAGCGCAACCGCTCCCCCCGCCGGGACTGCCGCGGCCGCAGGCCGATGCGCGAAGTCGGGAGCTTCCGGGGCAGGATCCGTTTCAAGGGCGAGCGTGGCTTCACCACGGTCAGCACCGACAGCGCCCGGGGCGAAATGCAGCGCTACTACCGCCGCGTCTGCAAGCTGACTCCCGCCCGTGGCCGCCGGCAACCCGCCTTCGAAGCGCCGCGGCTCAACACGATCACGGTTGGAGGCAGAGCCGCGAACCGAGCGGTTTTCCTGCGGGCGGTCGGACTCGAAGGCGGTCCCTCCAACGCAGCGCTCGGCAAAGGCTTCGGATCGCTGACGACCGCGGGGACGATCGAACGCCGTGCCGGGGTGCGAATCGACCGCCTCGCAATGACGGAAGGTGACGCACGATCGCTGATCGTCAGCCCCGACGACAAACGCCCGGTGACGGCGACGGTGGCGCTACCGAAGCCATTCGCGGGAAAAGCCAAGCTGATCCAGGCGGCGGGCTCGCCGACCAGCTGGACCGGCTCGCTGCGGGTGCATCTTCCTGGCGCCGGGGCGGTGCCGCTGACCGGCCCGCGGTTGCAGCCGGTCTTTTGTCGCGTCGGCCTGTTCTCCGAACTGGCGACCCCGTGCGTGCGGCGTGCGGAAGGGGCGATCCCGGAACCGCCGCGGATCAACGCCCTGATGGCATTGCTTCAGGGCAGCGGCTCCCACTCCCAGGCCTTGGCCGAGGCCAGGCTCTCCTGGTCCAGGTAGCGACGGAAGGCCGAGAGCTCTTCCTGGTCGACCGAGTAGCCGTGCTCGGGACCCGGGAAGGCCCGCTCACGGACCTCTTCGCCATAGCGACCGACTGCCGCGACCATCTCCTCGTGGATCTCGGCATAGCGCTTGACGAACTTCGCCATGTGGCCGGTGGTGATCCCCAGCAGGTCGTGGAAGACGAGCACCTGCCCTGAGGTCGACGGTCCGGCCCCGATCCCGATCGAGGGGATCTCGAGCTTGGCCACGATCGCCTCGGTGATCTCGGCCGGAACCGCCTCGAAGACGATCGCGAAACAGCCGACGGACTGCAGCGCCAGGGCGTCCTCGCAGAGCTGGATCGCGTCCTTTGCGGTCTTGCCCTGGGCTTTGTAGCCGCCGAGCGCGGTCGCGGTCTGCGGCGTCAGGCCGACGTGTCCCATCACCGGAATTCCAGCGCGGACGATCGCCCGGGCGCGCTCGACCGAGGTCCCCCCCGCCTCGAGCTTGACCGTCTGGCAACCGGTCTCCTTGACCAGACGCTGGGCGCTGAGGATCGCCAGCTCGTTGCTCGCCTCGTAGCTGCCCATCGGCATGTCGCCGATCATCAGCGGCGTCTTCAGGCCGCGGCGCACGGCTTTGCCGAGGACGATCATCTCGTCGATCGAGACCAGCTCGGTGCCGGAGTAGCCCAGGACGACGTTCGCCGCCGAATCGCCGACCAAGACAAGGTCGACCCCTGCCGCCTCGGCCACGGTCGCCGAGGGGTAGTCGTAGGCGGTGACCATCACGATCGGCTCGCCGTTGGCCTTCATCTCATTCAGCTGCGGCAGGCTCATCGCGACCCGGTCGGCCGCGGGGACGGTGTGGGAGCGACCGCCGGAGCTCATGAGAGCAGCACCTCGGGGCGGCTGTCGACGGCGACGGCGTGGTTGTCCTCGTCGACGTGGACGACCGTGGGCGAGTAACGCTCGAGGTCGGCCTCGTCATAGGCACCGAAGGAAGCGACGATGATCTTGTGGCCGGGCTCGGTCAGGTGCGCGGCGGCACCGTTCACCTGCATCGTCCCCGAGCCGGGCTCACCGTCGATCACATAGGTGACGAAGCGCTGGCCGTTGTCGACGTCCCAGACGTGGACCTGCTCGTTGGTGATCAGATCGGCGCCGACCATCAGCTCGGTGTCGATCGTGATGCTGCCGATGTAGTCGACGTCGCAGTCGGTGACCGTGGCGCGGTGGATCTTCGACTTCAGCATCTGTCTCTGCACGTTGCTCCCTTTCCTTCAGTCGTTCAGGGCAAAATCAAGACGTTGTCGATCAAACGGGCGGCGCCGATTCGGGCGGCGACGGCGATCAGCACCGGGCGGCCGTCGCGCTCCCGCAAGGGCGCCAGGGTGTCAGCGTCGCGGGCCTCGAGATACTCCGGCTCGATCCCGGCTGCGGCCAGCTCGCGCCGTGCCGCCTCCAAGCCAGCCTGCAGCGAGCCGGCGCGGACCTCGCGCTCAGCGCTCGCCAGCGCCCGCGAGAGTGCCGTGGCCCGTTCCCGGTCCGGTGGCTCCAGGTATGCGTTGCGCGAGCTCATCGCCAGGCCGTCGGACTCGCGCACGGTCGGCAGCACCTCGATTCGCAGCGGAAAATCGAGGTCGCGAACCATCTGACGGATGACGGCGGCCTGCTGGGCGTCCTTTTGGCCAAAGTAGGCGACGTCGGGACCGACGAGGTTGAAGAGCTTGGCGACGATCGTGGTGACACCGCGAAAGTGCCCGGGCCCGCGGTGAGCGCGGTCGCCGTCGAGCACCTCGGTCAGGGTCCCTCCCACCTCGACCCTGGAGGCGAAACCATCCGGGTAGACCTCGGCGACCGCGGGAGCGAAGACGAGGCCGACCCCCGCCCTCTCGGCGAGGCGCAGATCGCGCTGCTCGTCGCGCGGGTAGCGCTCGAGGTCCTCGCCGGCTCCGAACTGGGTCGGGTTGACGAAGAGGCTCATCACGACCAGGTCGCACTCGGCGCGGGCGGCCCGCAGGAGCGAGAGATGCCCCTCGTGCAGATAGCCCATCGTCGGCACGAGTCCGATCGTCTTGCCCTCACGGCGAGCCGGTGCCAAGGCAGCGCGGAGCTCAGCCTTGGCGCGGAACACGCGCACGGCCGCATCCTGCTGGGGGGTGTCGCCGGAGACGAGGTTCAAATGCATCAGGTCCATGCCCTTCGGGTCACGGCCGTCGCAACGGATTATAGGCAGCCTCGCGGCCCGCTTCGGCGGGAAGCTAAAAAGTCGGCAAAAGTGATCTACCCGGTGCCCGGGACCGCAATCGAGGGGAAAGCAACTCACCCCCCAGCCAGGAGGTTCCGATGAGTACCCAGAAAGAGCTTGCGCAGATCGATAGTGGCGACGCGGTTGCCGAGGCAGCACACGAAGCGATCGAGGGGCTCGATAGCGGCGACAGCCGTCGCGGCTTCCTCAAGAAGGCCGGCCTGGCCGGCGGTTCGATGGTCGCCGGCGGCGCCCTGCTCAGCGCCCTGACGCCGGCCGGCGCGATGGCCGCGGGCAAGGGCCGGCCCCCGGCGAGCTTCGGCAAGGGCGACGTCGGCATCCTCAACTACGCCCTCACCTTGGAGTACCTGGAGGCCGCCTTCTACAACGAGGCAACCGCCAACAACGACAAAAAATCGTTTCTCAAGACCGCTCAGGAGAAAGCTTTCCTGAAGCAGACCACGACCGACGAGAACGCTCACGTCAAGTTCCTCAAGAAGGCACTCGGCAGCAAAGCCACGGCGGCCCCGAAAGTCGACTTCGGTGCCACCACCTCCAGCCGGGACGCCTTCATCAAGACGGCCGTCGCGCTCGAGAACACCGGTGTCGGCGCCTACTCAGGCCAAGCCCTGAACATCGCCAGCCCCGCCTACATCGCGGCTGCCCTCTCGATCTGGTCGGTCGAGGCTCGCCACGCCTCGGTCGCCGGGCTGCTGCTGAAACCGACCCCGGCGAACATCTCGCCGAACGGGGCCTTCGACAAGCCGGCGACGGCCGCCGAAGTCCTCAAGACGGTCGAAGCGACCGGGTTCCTCAAGTAAGGTCGCCGAGAGGTCGAAGAAAGGACACCATGCCCAATATCGGACCACTGGAGATCGGCATCGTCTTGGTCATTGCCCTGATCGTGTTCGGGCCGAAAAAGCTGCCCGACCTGGGGCGCTCGCTCGGAAGCAGCATTCGCGAGTTCAAAGGCAGCATCGGCGGTGGCGACGACGAGAAGGACGAGAAGCCACCCGTCGCCGAGAAAAGCGTCGAGAACAGCGCCTAGCGCTTCTCACCGCCTGCCGGCGCGGCGAAGTCGATCTTCCGGATCGGCTTCGCCGGTGCTCCGGCGGCGATCGTCTCCGGCGGCAGGTCGGCGGTGACCACGGAGTTGGCGCCAATCACGCAGCGCTCGCCGACGCTAACGCCGCTGGTGACCACGCAGTTGACCCCGAACCAGCAGTTGGGGCCGATCTCGACCGCCCCCTTGGAGGTGAAGCCCTGCCAGGTGATCGGCACGGTCGGGTCGTCGTAGCGATGCTCGGCATCGCCGACGAAACAGCCGTTGGCGAACATCGTGTGGTCCCCGATCGCGACTCGTCCCTGGGCGGCGATCATCGTGTTGCGGTTGAGGAAGCAACCAGCGCCGATCTCGATCTCCGCCTCCGGCGCCAGGGTCAACCAACAGCCCGGCTCGAGCAAAGTCCCCTCACCGATCCGCAGCCGGCCCGCGTCGAGCGCCTCCAGCACCTCACCCTCGATCGGGTAGCGGATGAAGAAGCCGCCGCGAGCGGCGTGGCGGTTGATCCGCCAGCGCCGCAGCAAGCGGCGGTTACGCTCGTACCAGCGTCGCTTTGCCCGCCACAACCGCCATCCGGCTAGTTCTCCCCTCGACGCCATCTCGGCAACGTTAGCCGGCGGCATAGACTGCCGCGCATGACGAACCTGCGTGGCGGCATCGACCTCGGCGGCACCAAGATCCAGACCGCGATCGTCGACACGACCGGCGAGGTCTTGGGCGAGGCGAGGCGCCCGACCCCAACCGACGGCGGGCCAGCCGGGGTCGCCGAGCAGATGGCCGCGGCGCTGCGCGAGGCAGCGAGTGCGGCGGGCGTCGATCCGGCCGAGCTGGAGGGTGTCGGAGTCGGCTCCCCCGGCGATGCCGACGAGAAGACCGGCACGGTCTCCTCGGCGAAAAACCTGCCCGACTGGGAAGGCAGCTTCCCGCTGGGGGCGACGCTGGCGCAGACGCTCGGCACCGAGGTCAGGGTCGGCAACGACGTCCAGGTCGCAACCGAAGCGGAGTTTCATCTCGGCGCCGGCCGCGAGTTCCAGAGCCTGATCGGCGTCTTCTGGGGAACCGGAGTCGGCGGCGGACTCGTCCTCGACGGCAAGCCCTGGCTCGGCCGCGGCGCCGCCGGGGAGATTGGACACGTGGTCGTCAAGCGCGGGGGCGCCAAGTGCCCATGCGGGCGCAAGGGATGCATGGAGGCTTACGCGGGCCGTTCGGCGATGGAAGCCGAGGCCCGCCGCCAGCATGAAGAGGGGCACAAGACCGACCTCTTCAAGCTGATGGAGAAGCACGAGAAACCACGCCTGACGAGCGGCATCTGGGAGCGCGCCGTCGACCACGGCGACGAGCTTGCCCTGCGCTTGATCGACCGTGCGATCGAGGCCCTGGGAACCGGAGTCGCCTCCTCCGTCAACCTGATCGACCCGGAAGCGATCATCATCGGCGGCGGCCTCGGGATCCGCTTCGGCGAGCGCTACATGGACCCGCTGATGGAGGAGATGCGCAAGCACCTCTTCGTCGACGAGCGTCCGCCGGCGGTCCGCGTCGCCTCGCTCGGCGACCTTGGCGGGGCGGTTGGGGCGTCGCTACTCTTCGCGCGCTGAGGACATCTGGCCGGCGCAGGCCGGCGCCTCCTCGACATCCCGAGTAGCGCTGCTACACGGGAGTCGCGTCGTCACCGCCCCGCTTGGCCAGCTGTCCTCAGACCCTTCCCGAGGTCTGCCGCTGGTTGCGGGCGACCGCGTCGACCAGGACGGCCAGCAAGAGGACGCCGCCGGTGACCATCAGTTTCACGGCGGAGGAAAGCGAGAGCAGGTCCATGCCGTTGGCGATCGAGCCGATCACGAGCGCTCCCAGCAGCGCCGTCCAGACCGAGCCACGGCCGCCGAAAAGGCTGGTGCCGGCGATCACCGGCCCGGCGATCGCCAGCAGCAGGAGTTCGTTGCCGCCGGAGTTCTGGTTGACCGCAAACAGGCGTGAGGCGGCCATCACGCCGCCGATCGCCGCCATCGAGCCGGAGATCATGAAGACCGCTATCCGCACCCGATTGACGCGGATACCGGCCCGGCGCGCCGCCTCAGCGTTGCCGCCGACCGCGAATACGTGACGGCCGAAGCCGGTGCGCTTGGCGACGTACTCCATGCCGACCACGAAGCCGAGCAGGATCATCACCGCCAGCGGCACGCCGCGGTCGGAGTTGAGGATCGCGACGGCGCCGATGACCAGGGCGGAGAGAAAGACGAAGCGGACGATCAACGACAGGGGGCCGCCGTCCGCAAGGCCCGCCGCCACCCGTTTTCGGTATCCGGCCGCGAGTACCGCGCCGTAAACGCCGATGATCACCGCCGCGAATATCCAGCCAACGGTGTCGGAGTAGAAGGTGTTGGCGAGGCCGGTGATTTTCGGATCGTTGATGTTGAGCGAGCCGGTCTTGCCCAGCACCTGCAGCAGCGCCCCTTCCCAGGCTAAGAGGCCGGCGAGGGTGACGACGAACGAGGGGACGACGAAGCGGCTGAACAGCGAGCCCTGCAGGAAGCCGATCGTCATCCCGACGGCGACCGCGGCGGCGATCGCCAAGTAGGCGTTCCAGCCGTGGTTGACGCTCAGCACCGCCATCACCGCGGCGGAGAGGCCGCTGACCGCGCCGACCGAGAGGTCGATCTCACCCAGCAGCAGGACGTAGACGATCCCGACGGAGATCAACCCGATCGTGGTGATCTGCAGCATCAGGTTGGTCAGGTTCTGGGCCGAGAGGAAGCGGTCTTCCTGGACCTGGAAGATGACCGCGATCAGGACCAGGCCGAGCACGACGCGGACCGAGGAGAGGTCGCCCTGGACGAGGCGACGCATGGTCTGGGCAGTGGTCGAGCCGTGCTCGGATCTCTCGTCGGCGGTTGCCCCCTCGGTCGCGCTCATTTCCCCTCCTCCTCCGCTTCCGGTCGCTCTGGTTTCTCCCCTTTGTCGCGGCCGTCACCGATCCCGGTGATCGCACCGATGATGTGCTCCTCGGTCGTTTCGTTGGCGTTGAAGTTGCCGGCGGAGCGGCCGAGGCGGAGCACGACGATGCGATCGGCGACCTCGAAGACGTCGACCAGGTTGTGGCTGATCACGACCACGCCGAGATCGCGCTCGCGCAGGCGCCGGATCAGCGCCAGTACCTGTTTGGTCTGCGGCACGCCGAGCGCCGCCGTCGGCTCGTCCAGCAGCACCACCTTTGGCTCGCCGAGCAGCGAGCGGGCGACCGCGACCTGCTGGCGCTGACCGCCGGAGAGGGTCCCGACCTCGGCCGCGCAGGCCGGGGATCGTCACCGCCAGGTTGGAGAGCAGATCGGCGGTCTCGTGCTCCATCCGCACCTCGTCGAGTTGACGCGAGACCGTCCCTGGCCCGGACGAGACCTGCTCGCGGCCGAGGAAGAGGTTGGCGACGACGTCGAGGTTGTCGCACAGCGCGAGGTCCTGGTAGACGGTCGCGATCCCAAGTTCGGTCGCGTCCTGGGGGCGCGAAATCGAGACCTCGGAGCCTTCGAAGCGGATCGAGCCCTCGTCGGTCGTGTGGATGCCGGCGATCGCCTTGACCAGGGTCGACTTGCCGGCGCCGTTGTCGCCGACCAGGGCGACGACTTCGCCGGCGCGAGACCGCGAAGTCGACCCGGTCCAAAGCCTGGACCGGGCCGAATCGCTTGCTGACTCCTTCGAGCTCGAGGAGCGGCGTGCGAGCGGCGCTCATTCTCAGCCCGAGATTCCCACTTCTTTGCAGGCGGCCGCGTAGGGGCCGGTGCAGAGTTCGGAGGGGGAGACGAAGCCGTCTTTGACCACCGTGTCTTTGATGTTGTCCTTGACCACCGCGACCGGTTCCAGGATCGCCGACGGGACGTCGGTCTTGCCGTTGTTGATCTTCTTCGGTGACTTTGTCCTGCGGCAATTCTTCGCCGCCGGCGAGGGCGATCGCGAATTCGGCGGCGAGCTGGGCCTGCGGCGGGATCGCCTTGTAGATCGTCATGTACTGCTGGCCGGCGAGGATCCGCTGCAAGCCGGCAACGGTCGAGTCCTGACCGGTGACCGGACGTTCTTCGGGGTCGATTCCGGCACCTTTGAGCGCGGCGATCGCGCCGCCGCCGGTGTCGTCGTTGGCCGCGTAGATGCCCCAGAAGCCGTCATTACCGAGGGCGGTGATCGCCTGCTGGGCCTCGCGCTGGGCGTTTTCCGCCGTCCAGCCCGGGGTGTCGTATTCCTTGGCGACAGTGACCCCGGCAGCTTCGAACGCTTTGTTCGAGCCGGCCTTGAAGAGCGCGGCGTTGGGGTCGGCCGGGTCGCCGTTGATCTTGATGATCGGTCCGCTGGCGTGGCCGTCTTCTTTCAGTTTTTTCGACAGCGTTTCGGCCTGCAGTTCGCCGACCCGTTCGTTGTCGAAGGAGACGTAGGCGTCGACTTCGCCGTTTTCGATCAGGCGGTCGTAGCTGACCACCGGCACGTCCTGGGCGTTCGCCCGTTCGGCGATCGTCGCCGCCGATTTCGAGTCCATCGGATCGAGCACGATCACGTTGGCTCCTTTGGTCAGCGCCGCTTCGCCCTGCGACTGCTGTTTTTCAGCGTCGCCGCCGGCGTTGAAGTAGATGACTTCGCATTCCGGGCATTTTTCTTCGACGGCTGATTCAAAGTCGGGCTTGTCGTTCGTTTCGTAGCGGGGCGTTTCGTTTTCGGGAAGCATCAGGGCGATCGTGAAATCGCCACCCCCGCCGCCGCCTTCCGCGCTGGTGGTTTCGCCACCCCCACCACCGCTGGTGGAGTCGTCATCACTGCTGCCGCATCCGGCGACGACGAGCACGGCAATTGCCAGCACCCCCATCGCCACGGCGAGCTTCGACAGAGCAAGTTTCGACATGTTTTCCCTTTCGTTGCGCGGAAAGCGTGATTCCCGCTTCTGCGAATACCCACTGCAGCGAAAAACATTCGCGCGGTTGAAGAACCGTGCCGTCAGCCTCGCGCCGACGCACCTGCTCGGATCGACTAGGCGGCGACGGGGAGCGGGCGCTTGCCGGCGCCGCGCTTGCGCTTCGCCGGGACAACCAGCTCGGAGAGAAAGCTGCCGGTGTAGGAACCGGCGACCGCGGCGACCTCCTCGGGGGTGCCGGTGGCGACGATCTCGCCGCCGCCTTCGCCGCCCTCGGGGCCAAGGTCGACGAGCCAGTCGGCGGTCTTGATCACGTCGAGGTTGTGCTCGATCACGACCACGCTGTTGCCAGCGTCGACGAGGCGGCCGAGCACGTCGAGCAGGCGCTGAACGTCGGCGAAGTGGAGGCCGGTGGTCGGCTCGTCGAGAATGTAGAGGGTGTCGCCGGTGGCGACTTTGGAGAGCTCGGTGGCGAGCTTGATCCGCTGCGCCTCGCCGCCTGAAAGCGTCGTCGCCGGCTGACCGAGGCGGATGTAGTCGAGGCCAACGTCGTGCAGGGTGCGCAGGCGACGAGCGATCTTCGGCACGTTCTCGAAGAACTCGACCCCCTCCTCGACCGACATCTCGAGCACGTCGGCGATGTTCTTGCCCTTGAAGCGAACCTCGAGCGTCTCGCGGTTGTAGCGTTTTCCGTGGCACTGCTCGCAAGGGACGTAGACGTCGGGCAGGAAGTGCATCTCGATCTTGATCTGGCCGTCGCCTTTGCAGACCTCGCAGCGACCGCCCTTGACGTTGAAGCTGAAGCGGCCCGGCTTGTAGCCGCGCGCCCGCGCCTCCTGGGTCTGGGTGAAGAGCTGGCGGATGTGGTCGAAGACGCCGGTGTAGGTGGCCGGATTGGAGCGCGGCGTGCGGCCGATCGGCGACTGGTCGATGTTGATGATCTTGTCGATCTGGGAGAGCCCGTCGATCCCGTCGTGGGCGCCAGGGCGCAGTTTCGCCTGGTGCAGGCGGTTGGCGAGGGCGTGGTGGAGCGTCTCGTTGACCAGCGTCGACTTACCCGAACCGGAGACGCCGGTCACGCAGCAGAAAACGCCGAGCGGGATCGCCACGTCGACGTCCTTGAGGTTGTGTTCGCGGGCGCCGCGGATCGCCAGGGCGCCGCTCGGCTGGCGGCGCTCTTCGGGAACGTCGATCTTGCGTTTGCCAGAGAGGTACTGGCCGGTCAGCGACGCCGGGTTCTTCGCGACTTCCTTGGGCGTGCCGGCGGCGATGATGTGGCCGCCGTGCTCGCCGGCGCCGGGGCCGAGGTCGACCAGGTGGTCGGCCGCCATCATCGTTCCCTCGTCGTGCTCGACGACGATCACGGTATTGCCGAGGTCGCGGAGGCGGTCGAGGGTCGCGATCAGCTTCTCGTTGTCGCGCTGGTGGAGGCCGATCGAGGGCTCGTCGAGCACGTACATGACGCCGACGAGACTGGAGCCGATCTGGGTCGCGAGGCGGATCCGCTGCGCCTCGCCGCCGGAGAGCGAGCGGGCCGAGCGGGCCAGCGAGAGATAGCCGATGCCGACGTTGTCGAGGAAGGCGAGCCGTTCGTCGATCTCGCGCACGATCAGCCGCGCGATCGCCCGCTCGGTCTCGGTCATCTCGAGCGCATTGATCCACTCGGCGGCGGCGCGGGCCGAGAGGTCGCTGTATTCGGCGATGCTGATCCCGCCGACCTTCACCGCGAGGCTCTCCGGGCGCAGTCGGGCGCCTTCGCACTGTGGGCAGGGCTGCTCGGCCATGTAGCTCTCGATCCGCTCCCGGCTGGCCTCGGAGTCGGTCTCCTCGTAGCGGCGCTGGAGGTTGTTGACGATCCCCTCGAAGCGCACCTTGTAGGAGCGGCGGCGGCCGAAGCGGTTGGTGTAGGTGACCTGGTGGCGGTCCTCGCCGGTGCCGTAGAGAAAGATCTCTTTCTCGTTTTTCTTCAGCTTCGACCAGGGCACCTCGGCGTCGACCCCGTACTCCTCGGCGACGGCGGCGATAAGGCGCCGCCAGTAGGCGGTGATGCCGCGGTTCCAGGGCTGCAGGGCACCCTCGGCCAGCGAGAGGGTCGGATCGGGGACGACCAGCTCTGGATCGATCACCCGCTGGAAACCGAGCCCGTGGCAGCGCTCGCAGGCGCCGTGCGGCGAGTTGAAGGAGAAGATCCGCGGCTCCAGCTCGGGAATCGAGGTGCCGCAGTTGAGGCAGGCGAACTGCTCGGAAAAGAGCATGACCTCGTCCTTCTGGCCGCCCTCGACGATCTCGACTTCGATCAGCCCGGCGGCGAGGGCACCGGCCGCCTCGACCGACTCGGAGAGACGGCGTCGCAGGTCGTTTTTCATCACCAGGCGGTCGACGACGACCGCGATGTCGTGTTTGAACTTCTTGTCGAGGACGATCTCCTCGTCGAGCCGGCGCAGCTCACCGTTGACCTTGACCCGTGAGTACCCCTCGAGCCGCATCTGCTCCATCAATTTTCCGTACTCGCCTTTGCGACCACGCACCACCGGGGCCATCACCATGAATTTGGTCCCGTCGTCCAGGGTCATCAGCCGGTCGACGATCTGCTCCTGGGTCTGGCCGGTGATCTCCTCGCCGCACTCAGGACAGTGCGGCACGCCGATCCGCGCCCACAGCAGCCGCAGGTAGTCATAAATCTCGGTTACGGTCCCCACCGTCGAGCGCGGGTTGCGCGACGTCGTCTTCTGGTCGATCGAGATCGCCGGCGAGAGCCCCTCGATCGAGTCGACGTCGGGCTTCTCCATCAGGCCGAGAAACTGGCGCGCATAGGCGGACAGCGACTCGACGTAGCGCCGCTGCCCCTCGGCGTAGATCGTGTCGAACGCGAGGCTCGACTTGCCTGAGCCGGAAAGGCCGGTGATCACGATCAGCGCGTCGCGAGGCAGCTCGACGTCGACGTCCTTGAGGTTGTGCTCGCGGGCGCCGGAGATGACGATTCGATCGGAGGCAGGCACTGCTTACGAGTCTACCCAGGCGAACAGATGTTCCCCTTGGCTCAAAGCGCGGCGGCGAGCTTGCGGCGGTAGCCGCGGGCCGTGGGAGAGGCTGGGTCGCCTTCGTTGAGGACCCCGATGAAGGCGCGGCGAATCAGGTCGCGGTCGCCGTCCTCGGCATTTGGAAGCTCATCGAGCAGGGCATCGAGGGCGGCGTCACGGTCGCCACGGTCGAGGGCGGCGAAGGCGTCGCTGCCGATCCCGGCCCGACCGAGGCGGACGCGGGCGGCGATACCGTCAGCGGCGAAGTCGCCGGCGTGGCCCTGGACCGCCTCAAGCGCCTCGTCCTCCGCCCCACGCTCGAGCCGCGCCCGGCCGAGGGCGATGGCAACGTCGGCCCGGCGGGGCTCCAGTTCGGCGGCTTCGCGCAGCGAGAGCTCGTCTCCGGCCGCGAGCAGGTCGTCCACCTTGGTGGGGAGCAGCGAGTCGAAGAACGCCTCGACCTGGGCTTTGGGGACGGCTCCGGTGAACTCGGCGACCGCCTTGCCGTCGCGGAAGGCCTTGACCGCGGGGATCCCTTGGATCCCGAAACGGCTCGAGAGCCCCTGGTTGGAGTCGACGTCGACCTTGGCCAGCAGCACCCTGCCGCCGCGGCTCGCCTCGGCCGCTTCCAGCGCCGGCCCCAGGGTCCGGCAGGGCCCGCACCACTCGGCCCAAAAGTCGACCACCACCGGCGTCTGCTTGGAGAGCTCGACGACGTCGCGGTCGAACGTGGCTTCGGTCACGTCGAGGGCCATGCGTCAGGCCCCCGCAGTCATTCCGTCGAGGTCGCGGCGGAGCTCCTTGAGCTCGTCGCGGATCCGGCCTGCCTCCTCGAAGCGAAGGTCGTCAGCGGCGGCGAGCATCTCCTCCTCCAGGGTCACGATCGTGCGCTCCAGCTCCTCCGGCGTCTCGAAGTCGTCGCCACGGCGGCGTCGCCGTTTGGCTGGAGCCCGGTCCTCCATCGCCAGGAAGTCGGACATCTCGGAGATTCCTTTGCGGACGGTCTCCGGGGTGATCCCGTGCTCCTCGTTGTAGGCGAGCTGGATCGCCCGGCGGCGGTCGGTCTCGCTCATCGCCGCCCGCATCGCGTCGGTCTCGCGGTCGGCGTACATCACCACTCGCCCGTTGACGTTCCGCGCCGCCCGCCCGATCGTCTGCACGAGGCTGGTCTCACCGCGCAGGAAGCCCTCCTTGTCGGCGTCGAGAATCGCCACCAGCGAGACCTCCGGCAGGTCGAGACCCTCGCGCAGCAGGTTGACGCCGACGAGGACGTCGTACTCGCCGAGCCGCAGGTCGCGGATGATCTGGATCCGTTCCAGGGTGTCGACCTCGGAATGGAGGTAGCGGACCTTGATCCCGTACTCGAGCAGGTAGGCGGTCAAGTCCTCGGCCATCTTCTTGGTCAGCGTCGTCACCAGGACCCGCTCGCCGGCCTCGGCGACCTTGCGGGCCTCGTTCATCAGGTCGTCGATCTGGTTGCGGGTCTCGCGCAGCTCGATGTAGGGGTCGACGATCCCGGTCGGGCGGACGATCTGCTCGACGGTCCGGCTCGACTCGGCTTTCTCGAACAGTCCCGGCGTCGCCGAGACCATCACCAGCTGCGGGACCCGTTCGAGGAACTCGTCGAACTTCAGCGGCCGGTTGTCGATCGCCGACGGCAGCCGGAAGCCGAAGTCGATCAGGGTCGACTTGCGCGAGCGGTCCCCCTCGTACATGCCGCCGATCTGCGGGATCGTCTGGTGGGACTCGTCGACGAAGACGACGAAGTCGTCTGGGAAGTAGTCGATCAGCGTGTGCGGCGGGGTGCCGGGTTCGCGGCCGTCGAGGATTCGCGAGTAGTTCTCGATCCCCGAGGTGAAGCCCAGCTCCTTGATCATCTCGATGTCGTAGGCGGTGCGCTGGCGCAACCGGTGGGCCTCCAGCTGTTTGCCTTCGTTCTCGAGCTCGGCGGTGCGCGATTCGAGTTCGGCCCGGATCTCCTCGACCGCGCGCTCGACCGTCTCGTCTTTGGTCACGTAGTGCGACGCCGGCCAGACCGAGACGTGGTCGATCGTGTCGAGGATCTCTCCGGTCAGCGGGTCGAAGTGCTGGACTCCCTCGATCTCGTCGCCGAAGAGAGAGATCCGGTAGGCCGACTCGGCGTAGGCGGGCATGATCTCCAGAACCTCGCCGCGGACCCGGAAGGAGCCGCGGCCGAGCACCGCGTCGTTGCGCTGGTATTGCATTTTCACCAGCTTGCGCAGCACCTCGTCGCGGTCGATCGAGGCGCCGACCTTGAAGAGCTGCATTTTTTCGTTGTAGACCTGCGGCGAACCGATCCCGTAGATACAGGACACCGAGGCGACGATGATCACGTCGCGGCGGGCGAACAGCGCCGCCGTCGCCGCGTGGCGGAGGCGGTCGATCTCGTCGTTGATCGAGGAGTCCTTCTCGATGTAGAGGTCCTGGGCCGGGACGTAGGCCTCCGGCTGGTAGTAGTCGTAGTAGGAGACGAAGTACTCGACCACGTTGTCGGGGAAGAACTCGCGGAACTCGTTGCAGAGCTGCGCGGCGAGCGTCTTGTTGTGGGCGATCACCAGCGCCGGCCGCTGCACCTCGGCGATCGTCGCCGCCATCGTGAAGGTCTTGCCGGTGCCGGTTGCCCCGAGCAGGGTCTGAAAGCGTTCGCCGCCGCGCAGTCCCTCGGCCAGGCCGGCGATCGCCTTCGGCTGGTCGGCGGTTGGCGTGTAGGCGTCGTTGAGGTTGAAATCGGGCACACCCTGAAGATAGCTGGGAGACTTGTCGGCCCCATGAACCGCTCGCGCACCGCCCTCGCCGCCTTCTTCGCCGCCACCGGGACCAACCACTTCGTCAATCCGCGCAGCTACGAAGCGATCGTGCCGCCCGCGCTGGCCTCACGCAAGCGCGAGATCAACGTGATCAGCGGCGCCGCCGAGATCGTGGGCGCGCTCGCCGTCCTCCAGCCCACCACGCGCCGTTTCGGCCGCTGGTGGCTATTGGCGCTGTTGGTCGCGGTCTTCCCCGCCAACGTCCATATGGCGGTCAGCCCCGAGCAGGTGCGGGGGCTCGACCTGCGGAAGGTTCCTCGCTGGGCACTCTGGGCGCGGCTGCCGTTGCAGCCACTGGCGATGCTTTGGGTGTGGCGGGCGACCCGCCGCCGCTGATTGACTCGCGCTCGCGATCAAACCCTCGAGCCAGTCGTGCCGCCGAGGAGCCCTGGCGGCTCATCAGGGGAAGATTTCTTCGAGCAGGTCGCCCGCCGGGCCGAGGAAATCCTGGAAGGTCTGGAAGGCGGAGCTGGCGTCGTTGATCAGTTCGATCGCCTGGTCGAGCGGGATGTCCTCGACCGTTGCCCGCAGCGGCCCCGCCAGCAGCGGACTGAGGGCGCCGGCGTCCTCGGCGTCCTTGACCGCCCGCAGCAGACCGGCACGGATCGCCTTCGCCAGCTCGACGTCGCTGATCCCATAGCGCTCGCGGAAGCGGTCGCGCGCCTCTTCGGTCGCTAAAGCCTGCGCCAGGGTCTCGCGGGTGACGCCGAGTTCACAGGCGGCGCCGTCGAGCGCCGAGAGCGAGAACTGCTGGGCGATCTCCTGGAGGCCGTTGGGGTCGCGCCATTCGCGGTGCTGGCAGGGGTCCTGGGTCTGTTTCGGGGTGTAGGAAGCGCCGCCGGCGGCGAGGTAGGCGCCGACGAGGACAAGGGCGGCGAGGATCGCGCCGCCGATCAGGATCTGCGACCGGAACTCGGACTTCACAGGTCCACCCGCCGCGAGAGGCCGATTGGGATCAGCGCCAGCAGCCCGAGCAGGGCAGCGAGACCAAAGGAGGGGCTGAAGGCGTGGGTGGCGCCGCGATCGAGCTGGTCCTGCAGTTCGTCGCGCAGGGTTTCCACCTGCGCTCGCTCCTCGGGGTCAGCGGGCAGCGGCTTGAAGGCGGCGCCGATCGTCGGCACTTTGCCCTTCTCGTCGTCAAGCTGGTTGGCGATTTTGCCAGCCAGGTCGAGCTTGACCAGGGGCGTCACACGCGAATCGAGGATCACCGCGGTGCCCGCGTCAATCGCGTCGTCGCGCTGTTGGGCGATGTCAGCGGTGAAGACCGGCGTGAGCGCCAGCAGCCCGATGACGACGCCGGCGTGGCGGGCGGAGATCGTCCAGCCACCGTGGATTGCCTGCGGGGCGCGACCGCCGAGCGCGGTCTCGGTCAGCGCCGAAAGCACCAGCGAGAGGCCGATCCCGACCAAGATCTGCGGCGGCACCGTCAGCGCGACCTCGGCCTGGGGCAACAGCGCCAGCCCCGCGAGCCCGCCGGAGACGAGGATCGCCCCGGCCGCGGCGCGGGCCTTGGCCGAGGGCACGAGCGGACCGAGGCGGCTGCCGAGCAGGGCCGCCAGCGGCATCACCGAAACCACGATCGCGGCGCCGATCGGGGTCAGGCGCCAGCCCTCGATCAGCAGCAGCACCAGCAGGAAGAGCGCCGCCGCGATCGCCGCCGAGACCATCGCCAGGGCGACGTTGGCGGCCAGGTGCGGGCGGCCGGCCTGCCGCACCTCCCGCTCGATCACCTTCGTAGCCATCTCGTGCTTGGCGACGGCGAGGATCGGCACCGCCGCGGCGAGGGCGATCGGCACCTGGATCAGGAAGATCGACTGCCACGAGACGAGCTCGGTGAGAACGCCGCCGACCGCTGGCCCGAGCGCCGCCCCGGTGGCCCCTGCACTGGCCCAGACCCGCGTCGCCTGACGCTCGGAGCCGACCGTCGCCGGCAGCAGCTCCAACGCCGCGGTCACCGCGGCGGCGCCGCCGAGCGCCTGGACACAGCGGGCGACGATCAGGGTCGAGAGGTTGTCGGCGAGACCGCAGGCGAGGCCGGCACCAGCAAAGATCGCGAGGCCGACGGCCGCGGCCCGGCCCGGACCGACCCGGCGGGCGACGAGCGCCGCCGGCACCGCCGCCAACGCCATCACCAGGTTGAAGGAGACGAGGACCCAGGTGACGCCGGCGACGCTGGTGTCGAGTTCGCGGTAGATCTCCGGCAGCGCCAGGACGACGATCGAGGAGTCGGCGAGGACGAGACCGACGGCGAGCGCGAGCGCCGCGACCCGGGGCCTGCGGGTGTCGGCGCCCATCAGTAGCCGAGCTCCTTTCCGTACTTGGCGCGATACTCCCCGCGCTTTTCCAGCACCTCTTCGACGTAGGCGCGGGTTTCCGGGAAATCGATGTCCTCGACGCTCAGGTCGGCACCGCCCCACTCGTCCGCGTTGCCGGGACCGGCGTTGTAGGCGGCGAGAGCCGCGGCCTCGTCACCGTCGTAGCGGTCGAGCAGTTCCCGCAGCAGGAAGGTCCCGTAGCGAATGTTGATTTCAGGGTCGCCGAGGTCCTTGAGCCTGAAGGAGGTGGCGCCGCTTTCCTTGGCGATCTGTTCGGCCGCATCGGGGATGATCTGCATCAGGCCGCGCGCTTCCGCCCCGGAGGTCTGATCGACGAACTTCGACTCCGAATAAATGACGGCCGCGATCAGCGCGGCATCGACTTCCTTTTCGTTGGCCTGCTGGCGAATGATGTCCTCGTGGCGCAGAGGCAGCGTGAGCTCCTTGATCGCCTTGTCGAAGGCGCCGCCGGCAACCAACAGGCCGACGACGAGGCCGACCAGGACGGCGGTAGCGCCGATGGCGATCCGTCGCCGCCGCCGAACCCTCCGCTTCATCGCCGCAGCTTCTCGATCAGCCCGGACAGCGCCGCCTCGAGCTGGTCGAGCGAGCCGTCGTTGGCGATCACGTAGTCGGCCCGCTCGGCCTTCTCGGCCTGCGGCAACTGGCGCGCCTCGCGCTCGTCGACGAGGGAGTGCCCACGGGCCTCGGCGCGCTGGCGCCGCACCTCGTCGCGGGTGACGATCGCGACGGTGGCGTCGAAGACGGCCTCGCGACCGCCCTCGAAGAGCAGCGGCACCTCGACCACGGCGACTTCGGTTTCAGCGGGGAGATCCGTGAGCCACTCGACCATGCGCTCGGCCACCAGCGGGTGGATCTGCGCCTCCAGCCAGGACAACTGCTCGGGGTCGGCGAAGACGATCTCGCCGATGCGCTTGCGATCGACGCCCTCGGGGGGCGAGACCTCCGTGCCCCACCGCTCGACCAGCCGCCCGCGCAACGGCTCGGTCTCGAGCAGCTCGTGCACCACCGCGTCGCTGGAGAGGGTGGCTGCCCCGAGGCGACCAAAGGCGGCCAGGGCCTCGGACTTACCGGCCGCGATACCGCCGGTGAGGCCGATCTTCAGCGGCATCGTGCCGACTCAGGAGTCGGCCGGAGCCTCGGACTCGGAGTCCTCGCCGGACGCCTCGTCGACGTCATCGGGGGAATCGGGCCGATCGGCAACCGTTTCCCCCTCCTGCTCCTCGCCGGCGTCCTCCTCGGAACCGTTCGCCTCGGCAACAGGCTCCTCGGCGACCTCATCGGACGGCCCCAGCTCAGCCGCGGACTCCTCGGCGGACGGACCGATCGCGGGAGGATCGACTGGGTCACCGACGGGTGGATCTACTGGGGTATCCACCACCGGGACATCCGTATCGTCGAGCGGTGGATCCTCCGGAGTCACGATCGGCGGATCCTGGGGAGATTCGACTGGACCCCCTGGTGAGTCCTGGGTTTCCGCCGACCCGTCGGCAACCGCGACCTCGGAATCGTCGCCCGCTGCCGCTTGCAGCTGCTCCCCAAGGTCGCCCATCGGCATGTTCTGCCCCTCGACCCGCTTGATGCTGAGCGAAAGCCGTCGCCGCTCTTCGTCGATCTCGAGAATCTTGACGTTGAGCGCGGTCCCCGGCTCGACCACTTCGGAGGGGTTCTCGACGTGGTGGTCGGCAAGCTCGGAGATGTGGACCAGGCCCTCGACGCCGGGCAGGATTTCGACGAAGGCGCCGAAGGCGACGACCTTGGTGACCTGGCCCTCGAGCACGTCGCCCGGGCGGTGGGTGCTGATCACGCGCTGCCAGGGGTCCTCTTGGGTCTGCTTGAGACCAAGGGAGATGCGCTGGCGGTCGCGGTCGATGTCGAGGACTTTGATCCGCACCGTGTCGCCGATCGCGACGACTTCGGAGGGATGGTTCACATGACTCCAGGAAAGCTCGGAGATGTGGATCAGGCCGTCGATCCCGTCGAGGTCGACGAAGGCGCCGAAGTCGACGATGTTGGAGATCTTGCCTTCGACCACCTGGCCGGGCTCGAGGCGGCCGAGGATCTGCTCGCGGACCTCCTTGCGCTCCTCCTCGAGGACGGCGCGGCGCGAGAGCACGACGTTGTTGCGGGAGCGGTTGAGCTCGATCACTTTGCACTCGAGCGTCTGACCCATGAACTCGTCGAGGTTGTGAACGCGGCGGATGTCGACCAACGAGGCGGGCAGGAAGCCGCGCACCCCGAGGTCGAGGATGAGGCCTCCCTTGACGACCTCGATGACGCTGCCTTCGACCGGTTCCCCGGAATCGGCGGCGACCTCGATGCGGCGCCAGGCCTTCTCGAAGCGAGCGCGCTTCTTGGAGAGGATCAGGCGGCCCTCGGCGTCCTCCTTGGTGAGGACGAGAGCATCGACCTCCTCCCCCAGCTCGACCTCTTCGGCCGGGTCGACCGACTTACGGATCGAGAGCTCGTTGGAGGGAATGACCCCCTCGGCCTTGTAGCCGATGTCGACGAGAACCTCGTCTTTGTCGATGCGTACGACCTTGCCGTTGACGACGTCGCCCTCGTCGAATGAGACCATCGTCGCCGCGTAATTGGGGACGATTTTGCCGTCGATCTGCAGCAGCAAGCCGTTTGAGCCGTCTACTGGCGTGGCACTCGGCGCAGGGGTAAGGGTCTCGGTCGCGGACACGGCGGCGAATAATGGCAGAATCGGCCGCGATGCCAGTGCGAGCCACCAAGCGCGGCGACGAGCGAACGCCGCTGGACGGAAGCCACGACGTCCTGATCTGCGGAGCCAGCTTCGCGGGACTCGCGATTGCGCGGGAGCTGGCGGGCTCTGGAGCCGACGTGATGATCGTCGATCGCTACGAGATCGGCGAGCGCCAGACCTCCGCTTGTGGGATCCCAACCGAGTGGATGCGGCAACTCGGTCTGATGGACTGCGAGCGCCAGCGCTTCCATGAGCTGGTCATGCACACGCCGCATGGAACCGCCCGCTACGAGCTGCCCTGGACCTTCTCGACCTTCGACTACCGGGAGATGTGCCAACTGCTCTGGGGGGGCTGCGACGCCAGCTTCGAGACCGCCAAGGTGAACGGGCGCGCTGCACACGCCAACGGCGGCGGCGAGATCGCGGTCGAGACCGACCGCGGCGTGATCTCCGCGCCTCTGGTCGTCGACGCTCTCGGCTGGCGGCGGATGCTCGCCAGCGGCGACGGCTACCAACCGCCCGACGCGCCGCTCTCGCGCGGGCTCGAGGTGCACCCCGCCGGGGTCGGCGAGGACCTGGAGATCTGGATCGACCGCAAGTACGTCCCCGCCGGCTACGGCTGGTCGTTCCCCGCCCGCGACGAGTTGCGGATCGGAATCGGCTCCTTCGACCCCCGCTTCCACGTCAAGGACACGACCGTCGAGCTGACCCAGGACCTCGGCAAGGAGCCGAACGAGTACCAGGGCAACTGGATCCCGCACAAGCTGCGCAAGGGCACCGAGGGCGGCGTCTTCTTCGCCGGCGACTCGGCCGGGCACTGCCTGCCGCTCAGCGCCGAGGGGATCAGGACCGCGCTCTACTTCGGGATCGCGTTGGGGCGCGAGCTGCGCGGCGTCGTCGAGGGGCGGCAGAGCCGCGAGCAGGCGGCGGCCGCCTACGCCGAGTTCAACGACGCCCACGAGTGGAAGTTCAGGTGGATGCTGCGTGTCCAGAAGCTGATCCCGCGGATCCCACCGCGGATCCTCGGACCGGCGATCCGGCTGATGGGCAGCAAGCGCTTCGTCGACTGGTCCTTCCGCCACTACCTCAACATCGCTCCGCCGGAGTTCGCTGAGGACTACATGCGGAAGACCGGCGCCGCGGACGGCGCCAGCGGCGAGTTGGCGCAGGCGCCGAGCGCCAGCCCGACGTAGCGGCGGGTGTCCAGCGGGTCGATGACGCCGTCGTCCCAGAGCCGCGCGGTCGAGTAGTACGGCTGCCCCTGGCGCTCGTACTGCTCCTTCAGTTCTGCCCCGGTCTCGGGCTGGCCAACCTCATTCATCACCGTCGCCGCCTGTTCGCCGCCCATCACCGAGATCCGCGCGTTCGGCCACATCCAGAGGAAGCGCGGCGAGTAGGCGCGCCCGCACATCCCGTAGTTGCCGGCCCCGAAAGAGCCGCCGACAACGACGGTCAGCTTCGGCACCCGCGCGGTGGCGACCGCGGCGACCATCTTCGCCCCGTCCTTGGCGATGCCGCCAGCCTCGTACTCGGGGCCGACCATGAATCCGCTGATGTTCTGCAGGAAGAGCAGCGGGATGCCGCGCTGGTCGCAGAGCTCGATGAAGTGGGCGGCCTTGAGGGCGCTCTCGCTGAAGAGAATGCCATGGTTGGCGATCACCCCGACCGGGTGCCCGTGGACGTGGCCGAAGCCGGTGACCAGGGTCATCCCGTATTCGGGCTTGAACTCGTGCAAACGACTGCCGTCGAGCAGGCGGACGAGGATCTCGCGCGGGTCGTAGGGGGTGCGACTGTCGGTGGGAACGGCGCCGTAGAGGGTCGCGGGGTCGACCGCGGGCTCCTCGGCGACGGCGCGGGCCCAGGGCGGCGACGGCTTCGCCGGCAGCGTCGCCACGATCGAGCGCACCGTGCGCAGGGCGTCGGCGTCGTCGGCGGCGAGGTGGTCGACGACGCCGGAGGTGCGGGCGTGCAGCTCGCCGCCGCCGAGCTCCTCGGCGGTCACGTCCTGCCCGGTCGCGGCCTTCACCAGCGGCGGGCCGCCGAGAAAGATCGTCCCCTGTTCGCGGACGATCACGGTCTCGTCGCTCATCGCCGGCACGTAGGCGCCGCCGGCGGTGCAGGAGCCCAGGACGGCGGCGATCTGGGGGATCCCCTTTGCCGACATGTTGGCCTGGTTGAAGAAGATGCGGCCGAAGTGCTCGCGGTCGGGGAAAACCTCGTCCTGCATCGGCAGGAAGGCGCCGCCTGAGTCGACCAGGTATACGCAGGGGAGCCGGTTCTGCAGCGCCACCTCCTGCGCCCGCAGGTGCTTCTTAACGGTCATCGGGTAGTAGGTGCCGCCTTTGACGGTGGCGTCGTTGGCCACGACGACGACCTCGCGGCCGTGGACGCGGACGACCCCGGTGACGATCCCGGCGCCGGGGGCGGCGCCGTCGTAGAGGTCCTCGGCGGCAAGCGGTGAGAGCTCGAGAAAGGGGCTGCCGGGGTCGGCGAGGCGGTCGACGCGGTCGCGTGGCAGCAGCTTGCCGCGACCGACATGGCGCTCGCGGGACTTCTCTCCCCCGCCCGCGGCGGCGCGCTCGAGGCGGACGCGGAGGTCGACGAGCAGCTCGCGATGGGCGGCCTCGTTGCGTTCGAACTCCGGGGAGTCGAGGCTGGCGTGAGTCCTCAAGACAGTCATGCTTCCTCCTTCTCGTCGGCGAGGGAAACGAGAAGCTGCCCGCGGGCGACGCGGTCGCCGGCGGCGACCAGCACCTCGTTGACGACGCCAGCGATCGCGCTCTGCACCGCCATCTCCATCTTCATCGACTCGACGAGGACGAGGACCTGGCCCTCCTCGACCGCTTCGCCGGGCTCGCAGCGGACCGCGATCACGGTGCCCGGCATCGGCGCCTCGGCCGAGCCGGATGCGGCCCCAGCCGCGGCGGCGATCTCGTCCTCGTCGCGGATCGCGTAGCGGACCGGCTCGGCGGCGCCGTCGAGCAGCCAGACCGCGTCGCCGTCGCGGATCGTCCGCAGGCGTGGCGAGTTGCTCACGGACGTGCGTGAGTAAGTCGCCAACTCGACGGTGGCCGCGACGCTCTCGCCGTTGGCGTCGAGCTCGGCGCGGACCTTGCCCGGCCCGGTTGGGCGCCAGGCGTCGAGCGCGTCCCAGGGGTCGTCGGAGGCGGGCTCGCCGAGCAGTTCGAGCAGCGCGATCTGAGGCCACGCCGGATCGGGCGGCGGTGGCGCGACCTCGTCTCCGAGGCGCTCGATCAGGCCGGTGTCCATCTCGCCGGCGCGAACCTCGGGGCGACTGAGGAGGGCGCGGGTGTAGGCGACGTTGGTGCCGGGACCGAGCAGGACGAACTCCGCGAGGCCGCGGTCGAGACGGGCCAACGCCCCCTCGCGGTCGGGGCCGTGGGCGATCATCTTGGCCAGCATCGGGTCGTAGTCGGAGCCGACCTCGGTGCCGGCCGCGACGCCGCTGTCGATGCGCACGCCGGCGGGCTCCTCGTAGGCGACGACGCGGCCAATCGAGGGAAGGAACCCCCGCGCGGGTTCCTCGGAATAGACCCGCGCCTCGACCGCGTGGCCGTCGAGGCGGACCTCGGCCTGGGTCAGCGGCAGCGGCTCGCCCGCGGCGACGCGCAGCTGCAGCTCGACCAGGTCGAGCCCGGTCACCGCCTCGGTCACCGGGTGCTCGACCTGCAGGCGGGTGTTCATCTCGAGGAAGAAGAAGCTGCCGGGGTCGTCGCGCTCGGCGATCAGCTCGACGGTGCCGGCGTTGACGTAGCCGCAGGAGCTGGCGAGGGCAACGGCGGCGGCGCCCATGCGCTCGCGCAGCTCGGGCGAGACGACCGGCGAGGGCGCCTCCTCGACGACCTTCTGGTGGCGGCGCTGGAGGCTGCACTCGCGCTCGCCGAGGTGGATCGCGTTGCCGTGGGAGTCGGCGATCACCTGCACCTCGATGTGGCGCGAGCGCTCGACGAAGCGCTCGACCAGGAGGCGGTCGTCCCCGAAAGCGCCGCCGGCCTCGCGGCGTGCCGCCGCGATCGCCTCCGGCAGCTCGGAGAGGTCGCGGACGATCCGCATTCCCTTGCCGCCGCCCCCGGCGGCCGCCTTGAGCATGATCGGCAGCTCGTTCTCCCCCACCCAGGCGACGATCTCCTCGTCGCCGAGCCGCTCCGCCTGTAGTCCCGGCAGAACCGGGACACCGGCCGCGGTGGCGGCTTCCTTGGCGGCCACCTTGTCGCCGAGCAGGGCGATCGCCTCGGCGCCAGGGCCGACGAAGACGACTCCAGCCTCGGCACAGGCGCCGGCGAAGGCGGCCCGCTCGGAGAGGAAGCCATAGCCCGGATGGATCGCCTCGGCCCCCGCGTCGAGCGCGGCGGTGACGATCCGGCCGGTGTCGAGGTAGGACTCGGCGGGCGCCGTCGGGCCGAGGTGGACAGCTCGGTCGGCGAGCCGCACGTGCTCCGCGTCGGCATCGGCGTCGCTGTAGACGGCGATCGACTCGACCCCGAGCCGGCGCAGGGTGCGTGCGACCCGGACTGCGACCTCGCCGCGGTTGGCAATCAGGACGCGGTTGAACATCGGTTCAGCGCTGCCAGTCCACCGGGCCGGCGACGAGGGTGTGGGAGCCGAGCGGGCGAGCGAGGACCCGCTGCACCTCCGCAGCCGCGGCCAACAGCTTGTCGAGGTCGACGCCGGTGTCGACGCCCATCTCCTCGAACATCGAGACCAGGTCCTCACTGGCGACGTTGCCGGTCGCTCCCGGCGGCACCGGGCAGCCGCCGAGCTCGCCGAAGCTCGACTCGAACGAGGTGCAACCCGCCTCGAGCGCGGCGACCGCGTTGGCGAGGCCCTGACCGCGGGTGTTGTGGAAGTGCGCGGTCAGCTCGGCGCCCGGCAGTTCACCCGGCGCGCGTTCGAAGAAAGACCGGACCTGCGCAGGATTAGCCATCCCAGTCGTGTCGCCGAAGCCGATCTCCTCGGCGCCAGCGGCAGCGAGACGAGTGGCGATCTCGAAGACGCGCTCGGGCGGCACCTCGCCCTCGTAGGGGCAGCCGAAGCTGGTGCTGATCACCGCCTCGCAGCGCAGGTCGGCCCCGCGGGCGCGGTCGAGCACGCCCTCGAGCGCGCTCAGCGACTCCTCGACCGAGCGGTTGACGTTGTGACGGTTGTGGCTCTCGCTGGCGGAGAGGAAGACGTTGACCTCGTCGATCCGCTCGCGCAGCTCCAGCGCCGTGTCGAGGCCGCGTTCGTTCGGGATCAGGACCGAGACGGCGACGTCGTCGGGGATCTCCGCCCGTTCCAGAACCTCGCGGCCGTCGGCCAGCTGCGGGATCACGTCGGCGCGAACGAAGCTCGTCACCTCGAGCCGCCGCAGGCCGGTCCGGGCCAGCAGCTCGACCAGGCGCACCTTGTCGGCGGTGGCGATCGTCTCCGGCTCGTTTTGGAAGCCATCGCGGGGGCCGACCTCGCGGATCCGCACCTGTGCCGGCCAGTTCTCCGCTCTCGCCTCGGCCTCCATCCTGTCCTTATACCGAATAATCCCTCTAATTTCGAGCGATCGTTCGGAATTTGTGTATTTTTGCCCGATGGCACCCGTCTCCCCACCGACCCGGCCGGCCCTGCGGGCGCGCTACGAGCGCCGCCGCCGCGCAGTCGTCGCAATCGCCGCCCAACTGTTCGCCGAGCGTGGCTACAGCGAGACCTCGATGGGTGACCTGACCACGGCGACCGGCCTCGCCGCCGGCGGTCTCTACCACTACATCGGCAGCAAGGAGGCGCTCCTGCTCAGCATTTGCGACGAGCTGCTGGAGCCGCTGCTGCCCCGCGCCCGCGAGATCGCGGCGGCGCCCGGACCGGCGGAGCAGCGGCTGCGTGAGCTGATGCACGCCTGGCTCGAGCACATCGAGGCCCACCTCGACCACATGCTCGTCTTCGCCCAGGAGCGCCACGTGCTCGAGCGCGACCCGCAGTGGGCGCACCTGCGCCGCCGTCGCAAGGAGTTCGAGCAGATCCTCGACGGGCTGCTGGCCCGCGGCGAGGCCGAAGCGACGATGTCCTTCAGCGACCGCGGTATGACCCTGCTGGCGTTGCTCGGGATGGTCAACTACACGCCCCAGTGGCTGCGCCCCGGGGGGCGGTTGAGTGCCGCCGAGATCGCCGATCACTACTGCGATCTGATCCTCGCGTGATTTTCGGCGCGCGCCCGGGTTGATGTAGACGCAGGCGCCGGCTGAACCCGCCTGCTGTCATATCCGTAGTGCAGTAAGGAACCGGACCCGCAGATGCCGCCGCCGACCGCAGAGCCATTCACCAACCGGATCTTCCTCGGCCCAGCGCTGCGCGCCCAGCCAGATCGCCGCCTGGTGACGCTGGTTCGCGAGGGCTACGAGACGGCCTTCGAGGAGATCGTTCGCCGCTACCGCAGGCCGCTCGACCGCTTCGCTGCCTCCTTCGTCGGATCGCGCTCGGAGGACGTCACCCAGGACGCCTTCTCGAAGGCGCTGCTGGCGCTGCGGGGGACGACGACCGAGATCGAGCTACGGCCCTGGCTCTACCGAATCGTCCGTAACACGGCCCTGCACGACATCCGCGACCGGCCCCCGAGCGTCGAGCAGCTGGCGGAGACGCTGGCAGGCGGCCAGAGCGCCGCCGTCGAGGCGGAGCGCCGCGAGGAGATGACCGAGCTGATGGAGCGACTGCGGGCGTTGCCGGAGCCGCAGCGGGCGGCAATCGTGATGCGCGAGCTGGAAGGGCTCAGCCACGACGAGATCGCCGCCTCGCTCGGGGTCAGCGGCGGGGCTGCGAGACAGGCGATCTACCGAGCGCGGGCGACGCTGCGCAACGGCCTCGGGATACTGGTGCCGCTACCGCTGCCGCGGATGCTGGTCGACCACGGGGCCGAGGCGGTCGCCGGGGGCGCGGCGGTGGGCGCTGCCGGCGCCGCGAGCACCGCGGCGGGCGCAGGCTTGGGAGGGATCGGCGCCAGCGGCGCCGTCAAGGCGGGCCTGGCGACGGTCCTGATCGCAGGCTCCGTCGGCGCCGCCGGCGTGGCAATCGAGCACGAGCGCTCCGGGCGCAGCGGCCCCGACACGGCCGAGGCGGCGGCAACGGCGGATTCCTCGCGTGATCCGAGCGAAGCTTCGAGCGACTCGTCGGACACCGGCGGCGGCAGCGGCGGCAGCGGCTCAGGAGATCGCGGCGGCCACGGCGACGCCGAGCCCGGCGAGGATCGCGGGGGCGATCGTCGCCGCGTCTCCGGCGAGGATCCCGACAACTCCGGCCGCGGCAGCAAGTCCGGCCACGACTCCGATGACGACGACTCTTCCCCTGGGCGCGGCTCGCGTGGCAGCGGCAGCGGGTCGGACTCCGGCGGAGACGACGACTCCGGCCACAGTGGTTCGGGCTCCGGAAGCTCTGGATCAGGGCGGTCCGGCTCGGGTCATTCGGACCTCGACGACCCCGACGGCGGCGGCGATCACAGCGGCTCCGGGAGCAGCGGCTCCGGCGCCGACGACCTCGTCGACGACAGCTCCGGTTCGGGCTCCGGGGGATCCCTCCCACCCAGTGAACCGGTTCTCGACGACGGCGGCGGCAGTGACAACTCCGGCGGCGGCTCCAGCGACGCTGGAAGCTCGGGGTCCGGGGGCGACGACGACTAGTCGGGCGCGCCGACTGGACGTTTGACGTAGGCGGCGCTAGGGGTTGGGGTGTCCTCCTCGGAGCAGCGGGTACCCGCTTTTTGGAGCATCCGTACCGACGAGGAGGCCACGATGAACGGATTCAGGAGATGAGCGCCAGCGCTCGCCCCGACGTTGACGGCGGCCGGACCTACTTCGCGTCGAGCCAGTCCCGGCCGACGCCGACGTCGACCTCGAGTGGCGGATCGAGCTGGTAAGCAGCGCACATCTCGCGTTCGACTAGCTCGGTCGCGCCCTCCATCTCCTCCGGCGGCCCCTCGAAGAGCAACTCGTCGTGGATCTGCAGGATCAGTCGCGTCTCCCCCCCGGCCTCCCGCAGCGCCCGCTGGCAACGCACCATCGCCACCTTGATGATGTCGGCGGCGGTGCCCTGAATCACCGTGTTGACGGCCAGGCGCTCTCCCAGGCGGCGCGTGTTCGGATTGCCCGAGCGCAGCTCCGGGATCGAGCGGCGGCGCCCCATCAGGGTCGTCACGTAGCCCTCCTCCTGGGCCCGCTCGACGATCTCCTCGCGGAAGGCGCGGACGGCGGGGAAGCGCTCGAGGTAGCGGGCGACGAATTCCTCACCCTCCTTGCGGGGGATGTTCAGCCGGTCGGCGAGGCCGAAGCCGGTCAGCCCGTAGACGATCCCGAAGTTGACCATCTTCGCCTTCGAGCGCTGGCCGACGTCGACCTCCTCGCGGGAGATCTCGAAGACCTCGGCGGCGGTTGCGGCATGGACGTCTTCGCCTTTGTGGAAGACGTCTTTGAGCACAGGCTCGTCGGCGACGTGGGCGAGCACTCGCAGCTCGACCTGGCTGTAGTCGGCGGAAAGCAGCTGGTTGCCCGCTTCGGCGACGAAGCAGGCGCGGACCGGGCGCCCGATCTCGGTCCGGATCGGGATGTTCTGCAGGTTCGGGTTGGTGCTCGAGAGGCGGCCGGTGGTCGTCGCCGCCTGGTTGAAGGTCGTATGGATGCGGCCCGTTTGAGGATCGATCAGGTCCGGCAGCGAGTCGAGGTAGGTGTTCTTCAGCTTGGTCAGCTCGCGCCAGGACTCGATCTTCTCGACGATCGGGTGCTCGTCGCGGATCTGCGCGAGGACGCGGGCGTCGGTCGAGAATCCGGTCTTGCCACGCCGCTTGCGGCTCAGCTCCAGCTTCTCGAAGAGGATGCGGCCGACCTGCTGCGGCGAGCCGATCGTGAACTCCTCCTCGGCCAGCTCGAAGATCTCCCGTTCGAGGGTGTCGATGCGCTCGCCGAAACCGGCGCCGACCTTGGCCAGGCGCTCGGCGTCGAGCCGCAGGCCCTCGCGCTCCATCGCCGCGAGCACGTGGATCAGCGGCATCTCGACCTCGCGCAGGAGCGACTCGAGGCCGAACTCGGCGATGCGAGGGCGTTGGACGTCGGCGAGGGCGGCGACGAGCCGCGCTTCCTCGGCCGGGTCGAGTCCCGCCTCGACCTCCTCGCCGAGCGCCAGCTGGCCATCGTCCTCGGCCGGCGCGGCGGCGGCTCCCTCGGCGAGCCCGATGCCGGCGTCCGCGGCCAGCTCGACCAGGTCGTACGTGCGCCGCTGCGGCTCGATCAGGTAGGCGGCAACCATCGTGTCGTGCTCGAGCACGAGCTCGACACCCTCGCGGGCCGCGGCGGCGAGCAGCCCGTGGCGGCCGCCGCCGAGCGACTTCAGGTCGTGGCCGGCGATCGGGGTGGCGCCGAGAGCGACGGCGAGCTCGTCGTGGGTCGAGCTGCCGATCAGGGTGCGCTCGGCGTCGGCGGCGGCCCAGGCGTGGTCGGCGAGGGCCAGCGCCACCGGTCCGTCGCCGATGTCGTCGAGGCGGCCCTCGGTCGCCTCGATCGCGATCTCGGTCTCGACCCGGCGGCCGGGCACCGCATCGCCCTCGGGCAGCGCTTCTTCGAGCCGCTCCAACACCGCCCGCAGCTCGAACTCGCGCATGAACTCGCGCAGGGCGCCGCGGTCGGGCTCGCTCGCCATCGCCGCCTCCAGGTCGACCCCGGTCTCGAGGTCGTACTGGAGCGTCGCCAGCTCCTTCGACATGCGGGCGTCGTCGGCGTGGTCGACCAGGTTCTGCTTGCGTTTGGCGCCGGAGATCTCGTCGACGCTTTCCAGCACCTTCTCCAGCGAGCCGAATTTCTGCAGCAGCTGAGAGGCCGTTTTCTCGCCGATGCCGGGGACGCCGGGGATGTTGTCGGAGGTGTCGCCACGCAGCCCCATCAGGTCGGTGACCTGCTCGGGGGGAACGCCGTAGCGCTCGATCACGGCGTCGCGGTCGTAGATCTTGGTCTCGGTGATGCCGCGCGAGGTGCTCATCACCCGCACCCCCTCGTCGACCAGCTGGTAGGCGTCGCGGTCGCCGGTGACGACCATCACCTCGATCCCCTGCTCGCGCGCCTGGCGGACCAGCGAGGCGATCACGTCGTCGGCCTCGAAGCCCTCGACCTTGACGTTGGTGTAGCCGAAGGCCTCGACCAGCGGCATCAGGTGCGGCCACTGCTCGCGCAGCAGGTCGGGTCGGGATTTGCGCTGGGCCTTGTAGAGGTCGTAGGTGACCTCGCGCCCCGACATGCCGGCATCCCAGGCGACGACTACCCCCTGCGGATGATGTTCGTCGATGACTTTGACCAGCATCGAGGCGAGCCCGTAGATCGCGTTGGTCGGCCGCCCGTCGCTGGTCCCGATCGACTCGGGCAGCGCGAAGAAGGCACGGTAGGCGAGTGAGTTGCCGTCGATCAGGAAGAGCTGGGGGGCGGCCTTGGGCATCGGGTGCTCACTCTATGAGGCGCGGACTACGGATCGCCGCTGAGGACTTCGCCCAGATCCGCAACTACCAGGGCTGGGTGGTTGCGGATCTGGGCTCCGGTGAAGCGGCGGACGGCGTAGCCCGCGCGGCGGAGGTCGAGCTCGCGCTGGTGGTCGTCCTCGAAGGCCTGGGAGCCGCGGTGGTAGTCGAAGAAGTCGGTTTCGACCACGAGGCGCTGAGCCGGCCAGAGGAAGTCGACTTCGTAGGAGCCGACTTTCACGTTCACTTCCGGGAGCGGGAGTCGATGGCGCCGGCAGAAGGAGAGAAAGTCGCTCTCGAGATCAGAGGGCGAGCGGTCGCTGGGGAGCTTCAGCTCGTAACGCAGGAACTCCGCCTGGCGCTTTGCGCGGCGGAAGAGATAGTCGGGGATCGTCCCCTCGAGGTCGATGATCGTCCTGCGCGGCGAGGTCACCGGAATGTGCTCGCGAACAGTTGCTTCTCCCCTCCTGCTCAGCGACGGAGATCGATGAAGCACGACCCCCGCGCGCTGAGCCTTGCCGCTCACGCTGGGTGAGGTGACGTGGACGGCTCCTCGGAGCGGTTTCAAGAACCCCCAGAGCACCGCCGCGCTCCCATGGCTGACAACCGCTCCCTTGCCACAAACAAGCACCGCGGCCATGAACCCTCGATGGAGACTGGGAGCCGCGTGCCCTACCGCGTAAACGCCGCGGTGGAGACGGTGCAGCCGCCCTGCCCGCACCCTCCGAGTCACACTCGCCCTCCCGACGCCGCAGGCGCTGAGTTGCTCGACCGTGATCAGGCCGTGCTGTCGCGCCGCGATCCAGGCGATCTCGGCTTCGGCCTTGGCGACTTCCTCACGCACGTGGGTGAGTAAGTCGACAGCCCTCGCTTGGTCTCCCCTAGGGCGCTTCGAGCAACGCCAGCGGACGGCCGAAGCCAAGGCGGCCCAGGGAGAACTCGGACACCGAATAGCTCCCCCGCCTCAGTTTTGGGCGCAGGCCCGGCCGCGTGAGCGAGACGTTGGCGCGCCCCGGCAGATCGACCTTGAGACTGCCGGTCCAGCGCCTGGGCTCCTCGGCCTCCCGACGAAAGTTGGCGGAGCCTGAAAAGGGGACCGGAGGATCGAGGGTCGCGGTGCCCAGCCCACGGTCGTAGTCGAAACTGGAGGCCCCGGCGAACATCCTGACGACGCGGGCGATCGCGACTCCATGTCGCCTTTCCCCCAAGCCGGCCTGGACCAAAACCCGGCCCTCGGGGCGGTTCTTCGCGACTTCGAGCAACAGCGCTGACCGCTTGGTCGGCCTGAGAATGGCCCGAAGTAGGGCCCCGGGGCCCGGATCGTCGGCGTCGGCAACGGACACGTCGACCTCGTTCCTGCAGAAGAAGAAACGGAAGTAGGCGAGCGGGTTGTAAGCGATGCGGCTCGCGCTCGCCTCGGTGAAGCCCTGCTCCCCATGGAACTCGAAGGTCCCCCAGTAGGACGCCCGTTCGAGCTTGGTCCTACCACCGCAAAGGCCGCGCACGTTTCGCTCCCCTCCGCTTTTGGCGAGCACGAGGTCGATCCGCCCCAGCGCGCCGAAATCGGCCTGAAGACCAGTCGTCGTGACGGTCGCTTTCGTCTGGTAGTACGCGAACCGCTCCCGACTCTTGTGCACCGCCAGAACCACGACCCGGCCCGGCCCTCCCGCCGCCTCGTCCGCCATGGCGACGACAACGATCCGGTAGCCGTTGGTCCCCTGCAAAGCGAAGGCGGCAAACGGCTCGTCCTCGTCCTCGCCCTCCCCGGCCCACGCCGTCGCGGGCGCCAGCAGACAGAGGACGAGAACCGCCGCGGTTATCAAGCGTCTCCCGAGCATGCGGGGCATCCTAGGTCAGCCTCCTCGCCCCAGGCGCGACGCTGCCTTTCACTCTCCCTACGCGCGCGGGACGGTGACCGTGCGGGTCACCGTTTCCATGGTGTCGTCGCTCGCGAGGAAGCGGGTGACGACGGTTGCTCGCAGCGAGCGCTCGCGCAAGCTTTGCCGTGCCGCGGCGGAGAAAACGCAGGGAAGGGTGATGCGGCGGGGAACGCCAACGCCGATGCGGGCGCGGCAGACACCGAGGCGCCCCTCCTCGCTCAGGATCTGGACGCGCTGGGTGATGACGCCGCTGCTCAGGAGGCGCAAGCGCGTGCGCAGCGCACCCTCCGTAGACCAGGTCCGCCCGACGTGAATGTGCTTGCCGACCGCAACGGGCAACGCGGCAGTCGCCGCGGTGGTCGCCGCGGAAACAGCATGAGCGGGCGGCACATGGGCGGCGAGCCAGGCCTCTGCTTCTCCGGGCCGATCGGCGATGAATTCGCGGGTCTCGGCGACCCCGGCGGCGATCTGTTCGAGGCTGTACTCGTGGCGGGAGTTGCCCTGTTCGAGCTGCTGCCAGGGGGCGAGCAAGGAGGCGGCCTGGGTCGCCCGAGCGTCGAGTCCGAGATTGGCGATCGCGCCGTTGGCCGCGCTGAGCGAGTGCCAAAACGTCTCCGCGCAGGCGGCGTCGTCGAGGCATTTCCCGAACATCAGGCCGGAGCGCTCGTCGAAGCCGACGATGCCCTCCTCGTTGAAGGTGTCGTCGGTCCCCCAGGGCAGCATCTGGAAGCGACCGAGCGGGTCGCTGTAGAGGTAGTAGTTGTTGGGCTGGAACGAGGTCCGCCCCGCGCCGGCGTAACCATCCCACTGGCCGACGAGCTTCTCCACCGCCCACATCCGCGTCATCTCGCCGAGGTCGGCGACGGGCGAGACCCTGGTCGTCCAATCTGGCGGCGGCGAGGCGTTGACGGCGGCGATCAGCGCTTCGAGGTCGGCGATGTCGGCGTCGTCGCCCTCGTCGACCTCGAACGCGGTTGCCGCGCCGGGTTTCAGGTCGGCCCCGTTCTCGCCCTCATAGAGGTGCTGCGAGTCGCTGTCGAAAGCGCCGAACTGCTTCGCGGCCCAGACGTTGTCGAGCGTCTCGACGTTCAGGTAGACGCCGAAGTCTTCGCCGTTGATTTTCAGATAGGCGAACCCAGTGCGCGGTGCGGGCACTGCAGCCGCGCGGAAAGACGGGTAGGCGAGCGTCTCGTGAATCATCGAGGGGTCCTCGACCATGTTGTTCAGGGTCATCTTGCGGAGGCCGAGGAACGGCGCGGCTTTCCCGAATTTGAGTTTGAAGGCAGCCTTCTCATCGAAGTCGCGGAAGGAGGCGCTCCCCTTCAGTCGCGCTTCCACTTTGATCGGCGTTGAGAAGCTCCCGATCCCAGCCGGCGTGCCATCGCTGGGAGCAAAGGAGAACGTGCCCTCGACGTACTCCTCCGGTTCGGTTTCGAGCGCCACCACGGCCGCGGGGAGCAGCTGCAGGTCGATCACGCCGACCGTAGTCGGGTCGTACACCGATGCGGCTTCGTCGGCGGTCGCAGGCGAAGCCGCGACGGCCAGGGCCGCCAGGGCGGCCACGACGACGCCCACCCCGCTCAACCACCTATTCAGCATTCGGCCAATCCTACGGCAGTCGGCTTCGAGGCCCGAGCTTGCATACAAGTCCGGCGCACCGAATCTGATTCGATAGCCGGGCGATGGCAGTCAGCGCCCAATACAGCGTCACGATTCGGGTCGAGCTCGATGCTCGCCAGGAGCCCCTGGGCAAGCTGACCGCGGCGATCGCCGAGGCGGGTGGACAGCTGCAGAGCGTCGACCTCGTTCCGGGCGCCGGCCCCGAGGGCAAGCGGGTGCGCGAGTTCACGATCGACGCCACCGACCGCGACCACTGGGAGCGGATCCTGCGCGCGATCGGGTCGACGCGTGGCGCCCGGGTGCTCGACTACGTCGACCGCACGATGCAGATGCACCGCGGCGGCAAGATTGACATGCACAACAAGTACCCGGTGAAAACGCGCGACGACCTCTCGATGGCCTACACCCCGGGCGTCGCCCGCGTCTGCATGGACATCCACCACGACCGCGCCAAGGCCTTCGAGTACACGATCAAGAAAAACACCGTCGCCGTCGTCTCCGACGGCAGCGCCGTGCTCGGACTCGGCAACATCGGCCCGGAGGCGGCGATGCCGGTGATGGAGGGCAAGTGCATGCTCTTCAAAGAGTTCGCCGAAGTCGACGCCTTCCCGATCTGCCTCGACACGCAGGACGCCGAGGAGATCATCAAGGCGGTCGAATTGATGGCCCCCACCTTTGGCGGCATCAACCTCGAGGACATCTCCGCCCCGCGCTGCTTCGAGATCGAGGACCGGCTGAAGGAAACGCTCGACATCCCCGTCTTCCACGACGACCAGCACGGCACCGCGGTGGTGACGATGGCGGCCCTGTTCAACGCCCTCAAGATCGTCGAAAAGCCGATCGAGGACCTGCGGGTGCTGATGGTCGGCCTCGGCGCCGCCGGCGTCGCGGTGACGAAGATGATGCTCGCCTCCGGCGTCACCCACATCATCGGCTGCGACCGCCAGGGCGCGCTCTCGACCGACCGCGCGGACTACGTCTCCGGCGAGATGAACTCGATGAAGCGCTGGTACGCGGAGGTCTCGAACCCAGAACACATCCAAGGCGCCCCGGCCGACGTAATCGAGGGCATGGATCTCTTTGTCGGACTTTCCGGACCGGGTCTGATCGTCGGCGACGACCTGGCGAAGATGAACGACGACGCGATCGTCTTCGCGATGGCCAACCCGACCCCCGAGGTGATGCCGGAGGACGCCGCCCCGCACGTGCGGATCATGGCCACCGGCCGCTCCGACTACCCGAACCAGATCAACAACGTGCTCGCCTTCCCCGGCATCTTCCGCGGCGCCCTCGACGCCGGCGCACCCAGCATCACCGAGGAGATGAAGCTGGCGGCGGCGCAGGGAATCGCCGAAACCGTCGCCGACGACGACCTCGCCGAGGACTACATCATTCCCAGCGTCTTCAACCGCGACGTGGCGCCGAAGGTGGCGGCCGCGGTGGTCGAGGAGGCCAAGCGCGACGGCATCGCCCGCCTCAACGAGGAGACCGGCACCTTCCAGACGGTGGAGGCCTCCTAGCTTCGTGAAGGTCTTGGTCACCGGAGCCAGCGGTCTGATCGGCTCGGCGCTGTGTGACTCCCTGCTGGCGAGGGGCGACGAGGTGGTCGGCCTCAGCCGCGACCCCGGCCGCGCCCGCGGCGGCCGCCCGAGCATCGCCTGGCACCGCTGGGAGCCGACCCTGGAACGGCCGCCCGCGGAGGCCTTCGTGGGCGTCGACGGCGTCGTCCACCTGCTCGGCGAGCGGATCGACCAGCGCTGGAGCGACGAGGCGAAGGCCAAGATCATGGATAGCCGGCGCCGGGGCACGCACAACCTCGTCGGCGCGGTCTCCGGCCTCGAGCAGCGTCCCGCGGTGCTGGTCAGCCAGTCCGGCGTCGGCTACTACGGCGACCGCGGCGACACCGTCGTCGACGAGGAGAGCGGCTCCAGCGGCGAGAGCTTCGATACGCAGGTGACCCGCGAGTGGGAGAAGGCGGCCCGCGAGGTCGAGCCGACCGGGGTGCGGCTGGTGATCGTCCGCACCGGCCAGGTTCTCTCGAGCCAGGGCGGCATGCTCGGCGAGATGCTGCCGCCCTTCAAGCTCGGCGTCGGCGGCCCACTGGCGGGCGGTGCCCAGTACCTCTCCTGGATCCACATCGACGACGAGGTTGGGGTCCTCCTCTGGGCGCTCGACAACGACGCCGTCAGTGGCGTCGTCAACGCCAGCTCGCCCAACCCGGCCACCAACAAGGACTTCTCGAAGGCGCTCGGGCGGGCGATCGGGCGTCCCGCGATCGTTCCCGTCCCCGGTTTCGTCCTCGACCTCAAATTCGGCTCGGAGTTCGGTCAGGTTCTGCGCGGTGGCCAGCGGGTGATCCCGAAACGCACCCAGGAGCTCGGTTACGCCTTCCAGCACCCGGATCTGGACGAGGCGCTCGGGGACCTGCTGTAAGCGCTCACGACTGGCCGAGCGCCTCGCGCACATCCCCCCGCAGAGAGTCGGAGTCGGCCGAGGCCAGAGCTGAGAGCAGGCGCTGCGACCACTCTCTCCTCGATTTGGCGGTGATCCAGCCGATTCCCGCTGCTTCGAGGATCGGATGGGAAAAGCGTGCGGTGGTGCCGGGTTCGCCGATGTATGCGACCGCGCTGGAGTCCTCGCTGGCGCGGCGGGCATTGGCACCCACCGTCGCCAGTTCGATCCCCTGCTTCCCGCCCGGGTCGGCGAGGCAAACGATGCGCACATCGAAAGCCCCGCCCCGATTCGGCGCGCTCACGGTCGCCTCGTCGGTCCCTCCTCCGCAGAGCGGCCATTCCACGTAGGCGGTGACGGTGGCCCCCTCGGCGACCCCTTCGTCCTCCCCACACCCCGCGGCTCCCACCGCGATTGCCAGCGCCACGAGAGCCGCCAGGCCCGACCTAGCCAAAGAAGACCTCGGCCTCGGCGTAGAGTGACTCCGGGACCGTCTTCAGCTCGGCGGTCGCCTCGGTCAGCTCGACCAGCTCGATGTCGGTGCCGCGCAGCGCCGCCATCGTGCCCCAGCGGCCGGAGTCGGCGGCGTCGATCGCGTGCAGGCCGAAACGGGTCGCGAGGACGCGGTCGAAGGCGGTCGGGGTGCCGCCGCGCTGGACGTGGCCGAGCACGGTTGCCCGCGTCTCTTTGCCGGTGCGCCGCTCGATCTCCCCCTCCAGCCAGTGGCCGATGCCGCCAAGGCGGACGTGGCCGAAGGCGTCGAGCTGCTCGCCGTCGCTGCTCGGGATGCCACCGATCGGCTGCGCCCCCTCGGCGACCACGACGATCGGCGCGAAGTGGCTGGCGAAGCGGCGGCCGACGATCTCACAGACCTGGTCGACGTCGAACTGGCGCTCGGGGATCAGGATCGCGTTGGCGCCACCGGCGAGCCCCGCGTGGAAGGCGATCCAGCCCGCGTGGCGGCCCATCACCTCGACGATCAGGACCCGGTGGTGGCTGTCGGCGGTGGTGTGCAGACGGTCGATCGCCTCCATCGCGATGTTGATCGCCGTGTCGAAGCCGAAGGTGTAATCGGTGGCGCCGAGGTCGTTGTCGATCGTCTTCGGGACGCCGACGACGTTGAGGCCGTGCTCGCTATGGAGCTTGGAGGCGGCGCCGAGCGTGTCCTCGCCGCCGATCGCGATCAACCCGTCGACGCCGGCGGCGCTTAGGTTCTCGGCGATTCGCTCCGGGCCCCCGTCGACCGCGAACGGGTTGGTCCGCGAGGAGCCGAGGATGGTGCCGCCGCGGGGCAGGATGCCCCGCACCTCGGGCACCCCGAGCGCCCGGCTGTCGGCCTCCAGCGGGCCGCGCCAGCCGTCGCGATAGCCGACGAACTCGTGCCCGTAGACCCCCGCCCCCTTGCGCACGACCGCTCGGATCACCGCGTTCAGCCCCGGGCAATCCCCGCCGCCAGTTAGTACTCCTATCCGCATCGGCTCAGATTAGACAAGGTGCGGATACCCCTGTTGCGGCCCGGCGCGAGCAGGTAGGTTCGGAGGGAGCCCCAAGGAGGAGAGAGATGACCGATTCACCCGATCTCGCAGCGGTTACCCAGGTCCAGCAGCAGATCTGGTCGAAAGGCGACTTCGCGATGGTCGCCAACCTCGTCTACTTCCCCAGCGAGCACCTCGCCGAAGCGTTGAAGATCGTCCCCGACGAGCGCGTGCTCGACGTCGCCTGCGGCAGCGGCAACGCGGCGATCGCCGCGGCGCGGCGATCCTGGGGCAACGTGGTCGGCTCCGACTACGTCCCAGCCCTGCTCGAGCGCGGCCGCGAACGCGCCGCCGCCGAGCGCCTGGAGATCGAGTTCGTCGAGGCCGACGCGCAGAACCTGCCGTTCGAAGACGCCAGCTTCGACGTCGTCACCTCGGTCTACGGCGCGATGTTCGCCCCCGATCAGCAGAAGACCGCTGACGAGCTCCTGCGGGTGGTCAAACCGGGCGGACGAATCGGGATGGGCAACTGGTGTCCCGACGGCGCCGTCGGGACGATGTTCAAAACGATCTCCAAGCACGCGCCACCGCCCTCGGGGATCCCCTCGCCGCTGCTCTGGGGCACCGAGGATCACCTGCGGCAGCTATTCGGCGACGGGATCGCCGAGCTGCGAACCGAGCGCCGCGTCTCGCGTCAGCCTTTTCGCTCCGCCGACCACTACATCGAGTTCTTCCGCACCAATTTCGGCCCGACCCAGACGGCCTACGAGCGGGTCGGCGCGGAGGGCGAGCAAGCGCTCACCGACGATCTGCGCTCGTTCCTCGAATCGGCCAACACCGCGGGCGACCGGGGAATGGTGCTGGAGGGCGACTACCTCGAGGTCATCGCCATTCGGGCGGAGTCCTAGCCAAAGCAGGTCAAGGACGCAGGGAGCGTGGCGTGCTCCGCACGCGAGCGACCGAGGAACTCGCGCTTCGCTCGCATCGCTCCCTATGGTCGCTGGTTGCGCAGGCTAGGACTTCGCCGGCGCGAAGACGCGGATGCCCGCGCCGATCAAGAGCACGATGAAGAGGACCATGCCGGCGATCGGCCCGCCCTGCCCGAGGGCATAGGACAGCGTCATCGCGGCGAGGGCCAGAAAGAGCGTTACGACCATTCCCATTGCGGCCCGCACTTTACCCGGCCAGGGCGACGCGCGCCTCGCTGAGGAACTCGGCGACGGCGTCGGCGGCAGCCGGGGCTGAACCGGCCTCGGCGACGGCACGGACCAGACGGCTGCCGACGATGACGCCATCGGCGATCCGGCCGACCTCCGCCGCCTGGGCGGCGGAGCCGATCCCGAAGCCAACCGCGACCGGCGTGCGCGCCTCGGCTTTGGTCGCTTCCACCAGCCGCGCCAGCGAGGCCGGTACCTCGGCCCGCTCGCCGGTGGTGCCGACGGTGGAGACGACGTAGACGAACCCGCGGGCCACCGCGCAGATCTGGGCCCGGCGCTCGGCCGGGGTCGTTGGCGCCACCAAGGGCACCATCGCCAACCCCGCGGCCGCGAACGCCTCGCGGACGTCCTCGGCCTCGCCGAGCGGCAGGTCGGGGACGATCGCTCCGCAGGCGCCGGCGGCGGCGGCGAGACGCGCGAACTCGGTGGCGCCGCCGTGGGCGAGGACCATGTTCGAGTAGACCATCAAGACCACCGGGATCCGCTCGGCGACCGAGCGGCAGACCGCGAGGGTGTCGGCCAGCGTCGCCCCACCCTCGAGCGCCGCGGTCGCGGCGGCGTGGATCGTCGGCCCGTCGGCGAGCGGGTCGGAGAAGGGAACGCCGAGCTCGATCAGGTCGGCGCCAGAGTCGGCGTACGCGGCCGCGACCGCGAGCGCCGTCTCGCGATCGGGAAAGCCGGACATCATGTACGGCATCAAGGCCGCGCGGCTTTCGTCCCTCGCCAGCTGAAAAGCGTGGAGGATCCGCTCCTCCCCGGCCGGAGGTCGGGACGAATCACCTGACGCGGCCGCTGAGGAGGCCGGGGGGTGACTCTGACGAGCCTCCTCGCTGTTGCTCGGCTGAGTCACCCCCCGGCCTCCCCCGCCGTCAGCTCAGTGACCTCCGCCATGTCCTTGTCCCCTCTTCCCGAAAGGCAAAGCACATCGAATCCGCTCGCCCCCGGGTTTTCCAGCAGCCAGGCGACCGCGTGCGAGGACTCCAGCGCCGGGATGATCCCCTCCAGCCGCGCCAACTCCGTCAGTGCGGAGAGCGCCTGGTCGTCGCGGATGCCGACGTAGCGAGCGCGACCGGTATCCCGCAGGTGGGCGTGCTCGGGGCCGACCCCCGGGTAGTCGAGGCCGGCCGAGACCGAGTGCGCCTCGAGGATCTGGCCCTCCTCGTCGGCGAGCACCGAGGAAAGCGAGCCGTGCAGGACGCCGGTGGCGCCGGCGCTCAGCGAGGCGCCGTGGCGGCCGCTCTCGAGGCCCTCGCCGGCGGCCTCGACCCCGATCAGCTCGACCCGGGCGTCGGCGACGAAGGGGGTGAAGATGCCGATCGCGTTGGAGCCACCGCCGACGCAGGCGATCACCCGCGCTGGCAGGCCGCCCTCGACGGCGAGCGCCTGCTCTCGCGCCTCTTCGCCGATCACCCGCTGCAGGTCCCGTACCAGTGCCGGATAGGGCGCCGGTCCGACCGCGGAACCGATCACGTAGTGGGTCGTCTCGACGTTGGCGACCCAGTCGCGGATCGCGGCAGAGACCGCCTCCTTGAGGGTGCGGGCGCCGGCCTCGACGGGCGCGACCTCGGCTCCAAGCAGCCGCATCCGCTCGACGTTCGGCGCCTGGCGGCGGATGTCCTCGGTGCCCATGTAGACGACGCACTCGAGGCCGAGCAGGGCGCAGGCGGTGGCGGTGGCGACACCGTGCTGGCCGGCGCCCGTCTCGGCGATCACCCGCGGCTTGCCCATCCGCTGCGCCAGCAGCGTCTGGCCGATTGCGTTGTTGATCTTGTGGGAGCCGGTGTGGGCGAGGTCCTCGCGCTTGAGGTAAACGCGCGACCCGACGCGCTCGGAGAGCCGTTCTGCCAGGTAGAGCGGCGTCGGGCGGCCGATGAAGTCGCGCCGCAAGAGCTCGAGGCGAGCGATGAACCCCTCGTCCTCGCGGGCCTGCGACCAGGCTGCGGTGAGCTCGTCGAGCGCCGCGATCAAAGTCTCCGGCACGTAGCGCCCCCCGTAGGGGCCAAAGCGCTCCTCGACGGCGCTCACGCGGCGGCGCTGTCGGTGTCCGCGGCTATGTCCTCGGGGGCGATCACGCCCGCGGCCGCGAAAAAGGCGATCATCGCCGCGTGGTCCTTGCGGCCGGGCTCGGCCTCGACGCCGCTGGCGACGTCGACCGCGAAGGGCTGCGCGATCGCAATCGCCGCGGCGACGTTGTCGGGACGCAGGCCTCCGGCGAGGATGTCCGGCACGTCGGAGCGGTGCCCACGCAGGAGCTCCCAGTCGAAGCTCTCCCCGCTGCCGCCCCATAAGCCCTTGCCGCGCTTGTCGAAAAGGTGGTAGTCGGTCCGGTATGACTCGGCGGCGTGGACGTCCGCCGCGCTAGAGACGTGGATCGCCTTGATCACCTTGACGCCGGTCCGCCGCGCCACCTCGGCGCAGAAGGACTCGCCCTCGGACCCGTTCAGCTGGACCATCGTCAGGGCCGCGTTCTCGACCGCCTTGTCGACTTCCTCCAGGGTCGGGTTGACGAAGACCCCGACGATCTCGCACTTGCGCCGAAATGCCGCGCCGACCTCCGCCGCTTCGCCCGCCTCGACACACCGCGGGCTCTTGTCGTAGTGGATCAGCCCAATCGCCCACGCCCCGAGTCGCACAGCCTCGGCCGCGTCGTCCAAGTTCGTGATCCCGCAGATCTTGACCCGCATGAACCCCAGGTTACGACAGCAAGGCAACGGCAGCCAGACCCCGGACCGGGCCTGGCTGCCAGCTCCCGTTTATTCGCTCTGGGAGCCTTCTTCGACGGAGTCGGGACGGTCAGCAAGGGTGACCGTCGCCGTTTTCTCGTCTCCGCCGCGAAGCAGGGTGAGCTCGAGACTGTCGCCGGGCTCCGATTCGTTGACGATGGCGACGATTTCTTCCATGTCGGAGACCTTCTCGCCGTTGAGTTCGGTGACGATGTCGCCGCCAAGGCTGATTTCGGCGCCGCTGATCGTGGCCGTGGTCTCGCCACCCTCGATCCCGGCCTTTTCGGAGGGGCTGTCCTCGACGACTTCCTGAACCAGGACTCCCTTCTTGACCGGCAGGTTGACCGCCTGAGCGAGTTCGGGCGTGATCGAGATGCCACTGATGCCGAGGAAGGCGTGTTCGACTTCGCCCGTCTTGATCAGCTGGTCGATCTCGTCGGTGACCGTGTCGATCGGGATCGCGAAGCCGATGCCGACGTTGCCATTGCTGCCGCCGGTCTGGATCTGCGAGTTGATCCCGATCACTTCGCCGCCACCGTTGATCAGCGGCCCGCCGGAATTACCCGGGTTGATCGCCGCGTCGGTCTGGATCACGTTGGTGATCGAGAAACCGTTGGGCGCCTGGATTTCCCGCTGTAGCGCCGAGACGATGCCGCTGGTGACGGTGCGGTCGAGGCCGAAGGGATTGCCGATGGCCACGACCGGGTCGCCGACTTCCATCTGCGACGACTTGCCGAGGGTCAGGGGATGCAGCGCTTCAGCCGGCGCATCGACCTTGAGCAGAGCGACGTCGGTGGCCGGATCGGTACCGATCACCTCAGCTGAATGGGAGGTATCGGAGTCGCCGAGTTTGACGGTGATCTTGTCGGCGCCTTCGACCACATGGTTATTGGTGAGGACGTGGCCTTCGTCGTCGATCACGAAGCCGGAGCCGGTCGCGGTGCCGCCACCTTCGGATTCGGGTTCGGGTTCGCCGAAGGGCGAGAAGGTCTGCGCTTCGGAGGCCGGCATTTCCGCCGAGATGAAGGCGACGCCTTCCCCGTCCTGACGGTAGATCTGGTTGACCGTGCTCGTATCGCCCTCGTCGCCGGAGCTCGAGGAGACGGGCGCCGTCATCGGGGCCGCCACGGTGGTGGTCGAATCGCCGTCGGCCTTGATCAAGCCGGCGGAAATCGCGATCAGGCCGAAGACGGCGACAACGGCGCCGCCCAAGAAGGCGGCGCCGAAGAAGCTGCGGGAAGAAGTGCGCTGCTCGCGCTCGGGAGTCTCGTTCATGCCGGCCAGAATGCCGGTCGCCACTGAGCCCTCTTTAAATCCTCAATGAAAGTTTTCTAAAGATGCCGGCCTGGCCGCTCTTTCCGTGAGGTCGCGGTTGACCCCGCTATGCGGGGCTAACTGCGACCTCACCGTGGGAGACCCCAACCCCTCCCAACCCCCGAAGCACGCCGGCTACGGCAGGTGATGCTCCCGGGTGCCCTCGTCGGCGCCCGTCAGCTCGCGGGTCTTCGCCTCGGGATCCGGGGCGGCCATCAGGGCGCCGCCGATCAGCACGGCATCGACGCCGACGCGGTCGAGCTCTTCGAGCTCTTCGCGGCCGGAGATGCCGCTCTCGGCGACCACGGTCTTGCCAGCGGGAACGTCGGGCATCAACTCGAAGGTGGTGCCGATGTCGACCCGCTGCTCATCGAGGTTGCGGTTGTTGATCCCGATCACCTCGGCGTCGATCTCCTCCAGCGCCCGCTCCAGCTCCTCGGCGTCGTGGACCTCGACCAGGCAGTCGAGGTCGATCGCGCGGGCCTCCTCGTAGAGGCGCCGCAGGTCGTCCTCGTCGAGGGCGCGGACTATCAGCAGCACCGCGTCGGCGCCGTGGACCGCCGCCTCGTAGAGCTGGTAGGGGTCGACGATGAAGTCCTTGCGGATGATCGGCAGGCCACAGGCGGCGCGGGCCGCCTGCAGATCCTCCAGCGAGCCGCCGAAGTGGGGCTCGTCGGTGAGGACCGAGAGCGCTGCGGCGCCACCGCGCTCATAGGCGGAGACCTGGGCGCCGACGTCGGCCGCGACGGCAATCTCACCGGCGCTCGGCGAGCGCCGCTTGAACTCGGCGATCAGCGAGAGCCCGGGCCGGACCAGCGCCTCGTTGAAGGGTCGGTCCTCCACCCGCGCGGACAGGCGCGATTCGAGATCCGCTTGCGGGACCCCCTGGCGACGCGCTTCGACTCCCCGCCGGGCGCCGTCGATCAGCTGCTCAATCATTCCCACTTGCCTACGAGAGCCTAGAGGGCAGCGGGGCCGGTTGCTGCGATCAGCCGCTCCAGCACGTTTGCTGCCGCGCCGGAGTCGATCGCCTCGATCGCCCTGGCGACGCCGGCCTCGAGGTCTGGAACCAGCCCGCCGACATAGATCGCGGCGGCGGCGTTGAGTAGGACCAGGTCCCGCTTCGGCCCCGGCTCGGCGGCGAGGACGGCGCCGGTAGCGGCAGCGTTCTCGGCCGGCTCGCCGCCGGCGACGGAATCGAGCTCTGCCGGCGCCAAGCCGAACTGACCTGGCTCGACGAACCACTCCGCGGTCCCGCCGTCGGCGACCTCGATCACCCTGGTACGGGAGCCAAGCGAGAGCTCGTCGAGGCCGTCCTCGGCGGAGACGACCAGGGCCCGCACGCTGCCAAGGCTGACCAGCGCCTCGGCGATCGTCTCCTGGTAGTGGCGGTCGGCGACCCCGAGCAGCTGCCGGTTGGCGCCGGCGGGGTTGGTCAGCGGTCCGAGGAAGTTGAAGATCGTCCGCACCCCGAGCGCTTTGCGCGCCGGGATCACGTGGGCCATCGCCGCGTGATGCTTGGGCGCGAACATGAAGCCGAAGCCGACCTCGTCGATGCAGCGGCCGACCTGCTCGGGCTCGAGGTCGACGTTGACCCCGAGCGCCTCCAGGAGGTCGGCGGAGCCGCTCTTGCTGGTGTTGGAGCGGTTGCCGTGCTTGGCAACCGCGCAGCCGGCGCCGGCGGCGACCAGCGCCGCCGTGGTCGAGACGTTGAAGGTCGAGGGCCCGCCGCCGGTTCCCGCGGTGTCGACGAGGTCGGGACGGCTGCTGGAGACCGGGCTCGCCAGCGAGCGCATCGTCCGCGCGAGGCCGACCAGCTCCGGCACCGTCTCCCCCTTCGCCCGCAGGGCGATCAGGAAGGCCCCGGTCTGGACCGGGTCGGCGCGCCCCTCCATGATCTCGGCCAGGACCGCGGCGGCGTGGTCGGCGGTCAGGTGGTCGCCGGCGCAGACCGCGTCGATCGCCCGGCTGACAACGTCATTGGGCATGTGCGGCAGTCCTTTCGGTCGCTATGCGTCCCAAATCACTGCCGCTCCCCGAGGAAGTTGGCGAGCAGGCTCTTGCCCTGCGGGGTGAGCACGGACTCGGGGTGGAACTGGACGCCCTCGGCCGGCAGCTCGCGGTGGCGGGCGCCCATCACGATCCCGTCGAGGCTGGCGGTCAGCTCGAGCTCGTCCGGCAGCGCGGGATCGGCGATCAGCGAGTGGTAGCGGCCGGCGACCAGCGGTGTCGGCAGGCCGGCGTAGATCGCCTTGCCGTCGTGCTTGATCTCGGCGTCCTTGCCGTGGACGGGCTCACCCTGGACGACCTTGCCGCCGAAGACCTCGACCATCGCCTGGTGCCCGAGGCAGACCCCGAGCACCGGCGTGCCGGCCTCGGCGAAGGCGCGGATCGCCGCGCCGGAGATCCCCGCCTCGGCTGGGGTGCAGGGCCCGGGCGAGACGACGAGGCGGTCCGGCCCGCGCTCCAGCAACTCGGCGACCGCGGCCTTGTCGTTGCGAACGACGTCCACCTCCGCCCCGAGCTCGCCCAGGTACTGGACCAGGTTGTAGGTAAAGGAGTCGTAGTTGTCGATGACGAGCACGCGCACGCCGATCACTCCCAATCCGGTTGTTCGCAGGCGACCTCGACGGCGCGGAAGACCGCCCGCGCCTTGTTCTCCGACTCGACGTACTCGTAGCTCGGCTTGGCGTCGGCGACGGTGCCGCCGCCGGCCTGGACGTGCAGCTTGCCGTCCTTGACGACGACGGTGCGGATATGGATCGCGGTGTCGAGGTCGCCGTCCCAGGAGAGGTAGCCGATCGCGCCGCCGTAGGAGCAGCGCTTGACCGACTCGAGCTCGTCGATGATCTGCATCGCCCGCACCTTCGGCGCTCCCGAAAGCGTCCCGGCTGGCAACGCCGAGCGCAGCACGTCCATCGAGCTGACGCCCTCGCGCAGGGTGCCCGAGACCTGGCTGACGATGTGGAGCACGTGCGAGTAGGTCTCGATCTCCATCAGCTCGTCGACGCTGACGCTGCCGTACTCGCAGACGCGGCCGAGGTCGTTGCGGCCAAGGTCGACCAACATCACGTGCTCGGCCCGCTCCTTGGGATCGTTTTTCAAGCGCTCGGCGAAGCGGCGATCCTCGTCCTCGCTGCGTCCGCGCGGAGAGGTGCCGGCGATCGGCCGCGTCTCGACCCGATTGCCGTGGACCTTGACCAGCGGCTCCGGCGAGGCGCCGGCGATCTGGAAGTCGCCGAACTCGAGGAAGTACATGTAGGGCGAAGGGTTGACGGCGCGCAGGCCGCGGTAGACCGAGAAGGCTTCCACCGGGGCGGACGCCGTCCAGCGCTGCGAGGGGACCACCTGGAAGGCGTCGCCGGCGTGGACGTACTCGACGATCCGCGAGACCGCCGCTTCGAACTCCTCGCGCTCCATGTTGGAGACGAACTCCGGTGGTTCGGAGACAGTTGGGCTGGCCGGGACCGGCACGGCGGCGCGCAGTCGCTCTTTCATCTCCGCGATTGTCTCGGCGGCGCGCGCGTAGGCAGCGTCGATCCCGCCCTCGTCGTCGGCGAAGGCGCAGGCGAGGATCGTCAGCTCGTGGCGAAGGTGGTCGAAGACGAGCATCGCGTCGGTGATCATCAGCGCCATGTCCGGCAACCCGAGGGGGTCGGGATTCGGCTCCCCCAGTGGCTCCACGGTGCGGACGAGGTCGTATCCGAAGAAGCCGACAGCGCCGCCGGCAAAGGGTGGCAGCCCCTCGACCGGCGCGGGGGAATAGGCGGCGAGGCGAGCGGCGGCGGCGGCGTAGGGATCGGGCGCGGGCTCGCGGTGGGTCGGCGGCTCCGCGGCCGAGCGGCCCGTGTCTCCACTCCATTCCGACAGCGTCCCCTCGCTCCAGCGCAGCACTGCGCGGGGACGCAGCCCGACGAAGGAGTAGCGGCCAACCTGGCCCTGCTCGGCCGACTCGAGCAGGAAGCAGGGCGCCCCCTCGGGCTCACCCGCGCGCAACTTCAGGAAAGCGGAGACCGGCGTCTCGCAATCGTCGACGAAGCGAGCGCGGACCGGCACCACGTTGCCGGCGCGCGCGAGCTCGCGCGCCTGCTCGAGGCTGGGCTCGAGCCGCAGCTCGGAATCAGCTGCTACGGGCATTCAGCACTTCCATCACGGCTGCTTGCGAGACCCCGCGCGAGACCAGCAGCACGCTGAGGTGGTACAGGACGTCGGCGGCCTCCTCGGCGACCCGCTCCTCGGTCTCCTCACGCGCGGCGCGGACCACCTCCTCGGCCTCCTCCTCGACCTTCTCGCCGATCAGCGCCGGATCTTCGAGCAATTTCACCGTGTAGCTGCCCTGCGGTCGCTCGACGGCGCGGCTGCGCAGGGTCCGCTCCAGCGCCGCGAGCGCTTCGTGCGTGACCGCGGCGGGCTCGCCGGGCGCCGGCGGGGCGTCCTTGCGGATCGAGGCCGAGCCCAGCACCTCGCGGTAGAAGCAGGAGCGCTGGCCGGTGTGACAGGCCGGCCCGGCGGGGTCGACCAGCGCCACCAGGGCGTCGCCGTCGCAGTCGTAGCGGAGCTGGCGCAGGTGCAGGAAGTTGCCCGAGGTTTCGCCCTTTTTCCAGATCGCGTCGCGGGAGCGGCTGTGGAAGTGCAGATCGCCGCTCTCGAGCGTCATTTCCAGCGATTCCGCGCTGACGTAGGCGAGCATCAGCACCTCGCCGGTGGCGAAGTCCTGGACCACGCACGGGGCCAGGCCGCGCTGATCGAATTCTATTTCGGCGAACATGCCGCCAATCGTAGTCGCAGGCGGACTACTCGATGCCGAGGCGGTCGAGCAGGTCCTCGTCGCGGCGCCAGTGGCGGCGCACCCGGATCTTCAGATCGAGATGGACCTGGGCGCCGAGCTCGCGCTCCAGCGAGCGTCGCGCGCCGGTGCCGATCTCGCTGATCTTGGCGCCGCCCTTGCCGATCAGGATCCCCTTCTGGGACTCGGTCTCGGCCCAGATCTCGGCCCTCACCGTGACCAGCCCATCCTCGCGCGCGGCGACCTCGAGCACCGAGACCTCGACCGAGTGCGGAATCTCCTGGCGCGTTCGGTTCAGCACCTGCTCCCGGATCAACTCCGCCAGCAACAGCTCGCTCGACTGGTCGCTCGAGTCCTCCGGCGGGTACATGTAAGGCCCCTCGGGGACGAGCTCGCCGAGGCGCTCCAGCAGCGGCGGTAAGCCGTCGCCGGAACGGGCGCTGATCGGGAAGACCTCGTCGACCCCTTGCAGATTGGCCGCGTCGGCCAGGGCCGGGACCATCTCGTTCGGGCCGAGACGGTCGGCCTTGTTGACGGCGCAGACGATCGGGATCTCGGGTCCGGCGGCGAGCAGGCTGCGGGCGATGAAGCGATCCCCGGCGCCGACGCCCTCCTCGCCGTTGACCACGAGCAGCGCCACGTCGGAGTCGGTCAGCTCGCGCTCGACCCGCTTCTGCATCCGCTCGGTCATCTCGTCGCGCGGGCGCTGCACGCCCGGCAGGTCGACGAGGATCAGCTGACGCTCGGCCTCGAGGTCGGTGGCGACGCCGCGTATCGCCCGGCGCGTCGTCTGCGGGCGCACCGAGACGATCGCGACGTGGGAGCCGACCAGCGAGTTGACCAACGTCGACTTGCCGACGTTGGGTCGCCCGGCCAGGCCGACGAAACCGGAGCGGGTCATCGCAGCCCGGCGAGCACGCGGGCCTGGACGTCGAGCATCTCGCCGTCGTCGGTCTCGTGGTCGTGGCCGCAAAGGTGGAGGACGCCGTGGACGGCGGCCTCGGTGACGTCGCTGCAGTGCTCGGGGCAAATCGCGACGTCGCCGAGCTCGCGCGGGCCGGCCACGGGACCGAGTTCGTCGATCGGGAAGGCGAGCACGTCAGTGGGCGCGTCCACTCCGCGATGCAACGCGTTCAGCTCGCGGATCCGCGCGGCGTCGACGAGCTCGACTCCGAGGTGACCGTCGTCCATCCCGGCCGCCGCCAGCGCCGCCGCAACCGCATCGCGCAGCTCCGGGGGGACGTCGGAGAGGTCGAGGCTCAAGGGCGGTTCGGCGTCGGCCCGTGTTCGGCGCGGGCGGCGCCCTCGCGGTCGCCGTGGGCGTCGTAGGCGGCGACGATCCGCTGCACGAGTTTGTGGCGGACGACGTCCTCGCCGCCGAACTCGACGAAGGAGATGTCCTGGACGCGTTCGAGGATGTCGCGGACGACGATCAAGCCGGAACGCTGGTCGCTGGGCAGATCGATCTGGGTGACGTCGCCGGTGACCACCATCCGCGAGTTGAAGCCGAGCCGGGTGAGGAACATCTTCATCTGCTCCGGGCTCGTGTTCTGGGCCTCGTCGAGGATCACGAAGGAGTCGTTGAGGGTGCGACCGCGCATGAAGGCCAACGGCGCCACCTCGATCACGTCGCGCTCGAAGTAGCCGTTGACGCGATCGGGGTCGATCATGTCGTAGAGGGCGTCGAAGAGCGGGCGCAGATATGGATCGACCTTGGCTTGGATGTCGCCCGGCAGAAAGCCGAGCCGCTCGCCGGCCTCGACCGCGGGCCGGGTGAGGATGATCCGCTGCACTTTGCGTTCGGTCAGCGCCGCCGCTGCCATCGCCACCGCGAGGAAGGTCTTGCCGGTGCCGGCCGGGCCGATCCCGAAGGTGATCGTGCTGCGGCGGATCGAGTCGACGTACCGTTTCTGGTTCAGGGTCTTCGGCGCCACCTTGGTATTGCGGTGCCGCCAGACGACGTCGTCGAGGATCGCCGCCGGGCTCTCTTCCGCGTCGAGGGCGCCGGTGACCGCCTCGATCGTGCCGGGCGCGACGTCGTGGCCCTGCTCGATCAGCTCGACCATCTCGTCGACCACGGTCGCCGCCTGGGCGACGTCGTCGGCGTCGCCCTCGAGCGTGAGCACGTTGCCGCGCAGGTGCAGATCCGCGTCGAGCCGGTCCCGCAGCGAGCGCAGCACGGTGTCCTCGGAGCCGGCTAGCTCAGCCGCGACGGTGTTGTCCAGGGTCAGCTGCCGACGGGCCAAGACTCAGGCACCCAGCTTCTGGCGCACCGCGGCGCTGACCCGCTTGCCGTCGGCACGGCCGCCGAGCTTCGGCATCAAGGCCGACATCACCTGACCCATCTGCTTCTGCTCGCTGGCGCCGGTCTCCGCCACTGCCTCGTCGACCAACGCCGCCAGCTCCTCGTCGGAGAGCTGCTGCGGCAGATACCCCTCGATCAGCTCTGCCTCGAAGCGCTCGGCGGCGGCCTGCTCGGTGCGGCCCGCTCCCTCGTAAGCCTCGGCCGCCTCGACCCGCTTCTTGCGCTCGCGCTGCAGCACGGCGACCTCGTCGCCCTGGCCGAGCTTGGCGTCCTGCTGGAGCACGTCGACGACCATCCGCAGGGCCGAGGCGCGCTCGCGGTCGCGCGCTTTCATCGCCGTGCGCACGTCGTCTTGGACCTGTTCGAGGACAGTCATTCGTACAGGGTACCTAGGCGATCTCGACCCGCTCGACCTCGCCCAGCGGCATCTGCAGGAAGCGGGTGCCGTGCTCGTGGAAGGAGGCGGTGTCGCCGGTGCAGAGGAAGTCGTAGGCGCCCTCGCCGGCATCCGGAGGACGGGCGATGTCGGCGCGCTCGAGCGTGCGCTGGACGGCGGCGGCGACGGCGTGGCCGCCGGCGACCAGGCGGACGTCGCGGCCGAGGATGCGCTGGAGCATCGGCGAGACCAGCGGGTAGTGGGTGCAGCCGAGGATCAGGGTGTCGATTTCGGCTTGCTTCAGCGGCTCGCAGTAGGCACGGGCCATCGCCATCGTCTCCTCGTCGAAGAGCGAACCGTTCTGGATGAAGGGCGCCAGCTTCGGCGCCTCGACCTCGGTCACCTCCAGTGCCCTGCCCTGCGCTTCGAGCGCGCGCCGATAGGCACCGCTCTCGACCGTGTTCGGCGTCGCCAGCACCCCGACCCGGCCGCTGTCGGTGATCGCGGCGGCGATCTCGGCCTGCGGCTCCACCACCGGCACCACCTCCACACCGCGCGCCGCAGCCACCTCGCGGGCGATGTCCTCGCCCACCGAGGTGGCGGTGTTGCAGGCGATCACCAGCAGCTTGGCGCCGCGGTCTAGCAAGAGCTCAGCGATGCGGGCAATGCGCTCGCGCAGCCGCCCGGGGTCGCGGCTGCCGTACGGGAAACAAGCGGTGTCGCCGAGATAGAGGAAGTCCTCCTGCGGCAGCGAGACCAGGCACTCGTGCAGGACCGTGAGACCGCCAACGCCGGAATCGAACATCGCCACCGGCGGCGAGGCGTCGAGCTTGGCGAGCGCGGCGGCGACGGCTAGAGGAACGGTTTGTAAGTCATGAAGAAGACCGTGACGATCACGATCACGCCGGCCAGGGTCCCGACCTGGCCGATCCGCTGCGAGATCGCGACGAACTCGTCGCTGAGGTCGTCCCCCGCCTTCAGGTCCCGCTCGGCGATCGCTTTGGCGTTTCGAACCTGCGGCGCGAAGAAGGCGTGCTGGAGGCCGAAGAGGACGATGATCGCAAGGATCCCGAAGCTGATGAAGGCGTCGCCGGCGTCCCAGGGGCCGTCGGAGAGCAGGTAGAGGCCCGCCAGCAGGAGGACGATCATGCCCGGGTTGACCAGGAAGCGATCGGTCTTCTGGATCCCGGCCAGGATCGCCGGGGTCGCGCGCGGGTACTGCGGCGCCAGCGAAGCGAAGATGGCGTAGCCGAAGGTCGGGCCGAAGGCGAGCACGACCGCGAGGATGTGCAGGAACAGCGCGATCTTGTAGCCCGGGTCGACGATCGTGGCGAAAGGCATCATCGGGACCCTATCTCGCCCGGATGATGTAGCAACAGCGCCGCCCAATCGCCCTGTTGGCGGCGCTCGGACTCGACGAGGCCGGCGGGATCGAAGGCCGCGGCGACATCGTCGAGCTCGGTCGGCAAAAGCCCCGAGAGGATCATCGTCCGAGTGTCGACTTCTTCGGCTTCTGGCCCAGAAACTCGACACTCCAACTGCGATGCGAGGGCCTTGAGGATCGGCGAGGTCATGTTGGCGACGACGGTCGGGGCGAGCTCGGGCAGCTGTTCGCGCAGGTTGACGCGGTCCAGTTCGAGCTCGACGCCGTTGGCTGCCGCGTTGGCGGCGCTTGCTTCGAGCGCGGGCTGCTCGTGGTCATAGCCTTGGACCGGGGCCCAGCCGAGCTTGGCGGCGGCGATCGCGAGGACGCCGGAGCCGGTGCCGAGGTCGGTCAGCGGACCGTCGGCAGCGCCCGCCTCGGCCAGCTCGAGCAGGAGCTCGAGGCAGAGTCGGGTGGTCGGGTGGGCGCCGGTCCCGAACGCCTGGCCGGGATCGACGACGACGTCGACGGCACCCTCTCGGGGCGGCTCCCACGAAGGCCGCAACCAGAGGCGATCGCCGACCAGCAGCGGTTTGTGGAAGTCGCGCCAGCGATCGGCCCAATCGTCGGGGATCTCGGTCGAGCTAACCTCGATCCGGCCCTCGCCGACCGTGGCCTCGAGCTCACCCAGCTCCGGCAGCTCTCCCTCACCGCCGTAGATCGCGTACTCGACGTAGCCAGGCCCGCGCTCCTCCTCGACTCCGTTCGGCGCGAGGACCGTCAGCTCGGCGAGGACAAGGTCGGCGAGCTCGGGTGAGCAGCGAACCGCTAGACGGATCACCCGAAGGCGCGGCGGACGCGGCTGAAGAGACCGTCGCCCTGCTGGGGCCCGAGATTGTCGGGCTCGAGCGTCTCGTCGAGGCGCTCGGCGAGGTCGCGCTGCTCCTCGCTGAGGTTGGCCGGGACGATGACGTTGAAGAGAACCCGTTGATTGCCGCGCCTGCGGGCGCCCAGAGGTGGCAGACCGGCCCCGCGCAGAACCTCCTCGTGTCCGGGCTGGGTGCCGGCGGCGACCTCGATCTCCTGCTCGCCCTCGAGGGTGGGAACGGTGACCGCGGTTCCCAGCATCGCCTCGGTGGCGGGGATCGAGACGACGCTGATCAGGTCGGTGCCGTCGCGCTGGAAGCGCTCGTCGACGGCTACGTCGACCTCGACGTAGAGGTCGCCGGGCGGAGCGCCGGCGTCGCCGGCGTGACCGGCGCCGGAGACTCGCAGCCGCTGACCCGCTTCGATTCCGGCCGGTATTTCGATCTCGCGCACGCGCTCGCCGGGGGTACGCCCGCCGCCGCGGCACTCCTCGCAGGGCGTCTCGGCGACTTTGCCGGCGCCGTGGCAGCTATCGCAGGCGACCGCGCGGACCATCTGGCCGAAGGGGGTGCGGGAGACCTGCCGCAGTTGGCCGGCGCCGCCACAACGCTCGCAGGTGGCGATCGGCGTACCGGGCTCGGCGCCGTTGCCGTGACAGTGCTCGCAGGAGCCGACGGCGTCGTAGCGAACCTCGCGGCGCACGCCGGCGGCGACGTCGGCGAGCTCGATCTCGACCGCGACGGCGATGTCGGCACCGCCCATCGGGCCACCGCCACCGCCACCGAAGCCGAAGCCGCCTTCGGCGCCGAAGAACGCCTGGAAGAGGTCGTCGATCGAGCCGAAGGAGCTGGCCCGCGGGTCGAAGCCGCCCGAGCGCAGCCCCTCATGGCCGTAGGAGTCGTAGGTTCGGCGACGCTCGGGGTCGGAGAGAACCTCGTAGGCCTCCGCCGCCTCTTTGAACTTCGCTTCGGCCCCGGGATCGTGGTCGTTGACGTCGGGATGCAGCTGACGGGCGAGACCGCGGAACGCCTTCTTGATCTCGGTCTCAGCGGCGTCCCGGGAGACCCCTAGAACCTCGTAGTAATCGCGGGGCATCAGTTCTCGTCGTAGACGGTCTCGAAGTAACGGGAGAGCTCGCGGGCGGCGATCCGGACCGAGGCGATCGCGGTCGCGTAGTCCATCCGCAGCGGGCCGACCACGCCGACGGCGCCGAGGTTGCGGTGGCCAAGTCCGTAGTTGGCGCCGACGACGCTGACCGAGCGCAGGTCGGGCTGCGGGTTCTCGCCACCGATCCAGAGGAAGACGGAGCGCTCCGTGAGCGAGGAGCGCAGCATTTGCAGGACGTCGGCGCGACGCTCCAGCGCGGTCATCAACTGGTCGGCACGGGGCAGGTCGGGCAGGTGGGCGTCGGAGAGCAGCCGCGAGGTGCCGTCGAGGTAGAGGTCGGAGGCGGAGGCGCTTTCCAGCTCGGTGAAGGCGGCTCCGAGGGTGGTCATGAACTCGGCCTCGACGCCGTCCAGCGCGGGGTCGGTGAGCCGGGTCGAGATCATCCTCGCGCCGACGCCGAGACCGCTCAACGACTCGTTCAGGTAGCTGGAGGCCCAGGCGACGAGACCGGGATCGACGGCTTGGTCGAACTCGAAGATGCGGCGGGCGACGTCGCCGGTCGAGGCGATCGCGATCACCACCACCTTGGTCGGCGTTAGCTGCAGCACCTCGACCCGATGGATCGTCGCCGCCAGGCTTTGCTGGGGGGCGGTCGCCATCGCCACCAGGTCGGTCACTTCAGCCAAGGCCGCAGTCGTCTCCCGCATCGCCTCGTCGACCTCGCGGCGCAGCCGCGAGAGCTCGAGCTCGACCGGCGTCTGCGCGGAGACCGCCTCCGATTCCATCAGCAGGTCGACGTAGCAGCGGTAGCCGGAGTCGGTCGGGACCCGCCCGGCGGAGGTGTGTGGGTGGGTCAGGTACCCGGCCGCCTCGAGCGCCGCCAGCTCGGCCCGCACAGTCGAGGGTCCGCACTCGACCTCAGCCGCTTCCGCGATTTCTTTCGAGGGCACGGGCTTGGCCGACGCCAGGTAAGCGTCGACGACCAGCCGCAGAATCAGTTCTTGCCGCGGGGAGAGCACCGCTACATCTTAGGAAGCGGCGCAGCGCCGCCCGTGGGAGAGCCGTTAGAGCTCGAGCTCGGCCTCGGCGTTCTTGATGATCTGGGTGTCGCCCTGGGCGGCGACGGTGTCGACCACGACACGGCCCCCAGCGACGGATTTGACGGTGCCGGTGACGACGATCTCCTGCTCGGGAGCGCCCATGCCGCGGAACTGGACCGAGAGTCGCTTCAGTGCCCGCGGGTCGCCTCCGGCCAGCGCCGCGTTGGCCCGGGCGACGAGGCCCATCGAGTACAGCCCGTGGAGAATGTTGTTCGGCAGCCCTACCGCTCTCGCGAACTCGGGGTCGATGTGGATCGGGTTGAAATCCCCGGAGGCACCGGCGTAGCGGTGCGGCAGGTACTTGTCGGGGGTGACCCGCAACTCGGGCGCCGCGTCGCCGACGTTCAGATCGCTCATCTCAGACTCCCCTGACGATGTTGGTCCAGGTCCCGCGCACTACCTCGGCGCCGTCCTGGTTCTTGGAGACGGTCTCGAAGACGTAGAAGCCCTTGCCGTCCTTCTCGTCGATCGAGAGGCATTTCGAGGTGGTGGTGATCTCGTCGCCGGAGCAGACCGGCTCTCCCCACTCGAAGACCTGACCGCCGTGGACCATGGCGGCGAAGTTCATCGCCACGTCGGGATCGAACAGAACCGGTCCGAGGGCCGGGCCGCTGTAGACGACCGCGAACATCGGCGGCGCAACGACGTCGCGGAATCCCTCGGCGCGAGCCGCCTCGACGTCGAAATGCACCGGGTTGTCGATCCCCAGCGCGTTCGCGTACTCCTTGATCTTCTCCCGTCCCACCTGGTAGGCGGAGGCGGGCCATTCCTTCCCCACTGCGTCAGTCTTGATCGGCATCCGTTCGTCTCCCTTTGGCTGGCCAGCCAAACCCTACATATTCGGGACCGAGGCGCTACTCGTCGATTTGCAAAACCGCGAGGAACGCCTCCTGCGGCACTTCCACCCGGCCCACCGACTTCATCCGCTTCTTGCCTTTTTTCTGCTTCTTCAGAAGCTTCTGCTTGCGGGTGACGTCGCCGCCATAGAGCTTCGCGGTGACGTCCTTGCGCAGCGCCTTGACGGTCTCGCGGGCAAGGATGTTGGAGCCGATCGCAGCCTGGACGGGGACGTCGAAGAGCTGGCGCGGGATCGTCTTTTTCAGCCGCTCGGCGAGGCGCTTGCCCTGGTCGTAGGAGAAGTCGCGGTGGACGATGATCGAGAGCGCGTCAACCTTCTCGCCGGCGAGGAGGATGTCGACCTTGACCAGGTCGGAGACGCGGTTGCCGATCGGCTCGTAGTCGAGCGAGGCGTAGCCGCGGGTCGACGACTTGAGGAGGTCGAAGAAGTCGAGGACGATCTCGGCCAGCGGCATGTCGTAGCGGATCTGCACCCGCACCGGGCTCAGGTAGTGCATGTCGACGTGTTCGCCGCGGCGACCCTGGCAGAGATCCATCACGGCCCCTACCTGCTCGGAGGGAGCGATGATCGTGGCGCGGATGAAGGGCTCTTCGATCGTCTCGATCGAGCCCGGGTCCGGGAGGTCGGTGGGGCTGCGCACCTCGGCGGTCTCCCCGTTCGTCTTGTGGACGACGTAGCGCACGTTCGGGGTGGTCGAAAGCAGCTCCAGTCCGTACTCGCGTTCGAGCCGCTCGCGCACGATCTCCATGTGCAACAGGCCGAGGAAGCCGGTGCGAAAGCCGAACCCGAGCGCCTCCGAGGTCTCCGGCTCCCAGGAGAGGGCGGCGTCGTTCAGCGCCAGCTTCTCGAGTGCGTCGCGGAGGTCTTCGTAGCGGTCGGTGTCGATCGGGAAGACGCCGCAGAAGACCATCGGGCGGACCTCGCGGTAGCCCTCCAGCGCCTCGGCCGCCGGCTTGGCCTGAGCGGTGAGGGTGTCGCCGACGCTGAGCTTGTTGACGTCCTTGATCCCGGTGATCAGGTAGCCGACGTCGCCCGCCTCCATCCCCTGCACGGCGGTCATCGCAGGGCGGAAGAAGCCGAGATCGTCGATTTCGGCCTCGGTGTGGTTCTGCATCGCCAAAACCTTTTCGTGCTTGCGGAAGCCGCCGTCGACCATCCGCACGTAAGCGATTACGCCGCGGTACTGGTCGAACTCGGAGTCGAAGATCAGCGCCCGCGACGGCGCTCCCGGGTCGCCTTTCGGAGCCGGGATCCGCGCGACGATCGCCTCCAGCACCTCGGGCACGCCCTCGCCGGTCTTGGCGGAGATCCAGAGCGCTTCCTCGGGGTCGCCGCCGGTGAGGTCGGCGATTTCGGCCGCGACCCGATCCGGCTCGGCGCCGGGCAGGTCGACCTTGTTGATGACCGGGATCAGCTCCAACCCGGCGTCGATCGCCAGGTAGGTGTTGGCGACGGTCTGCGCCTCGACGCCCTGCGCGGCGTCGACCACGAGCAGCGCGCCCTCGCAAGCGGCGAGGCTGCGCGAGACCTCGTAGGAGAAGTCGACGTGACCGGGGGTGTCGATCAGGTGCAGGTGATAGATCTGCCCGTCGGCGGCCGTGTACTCGACCCGGACCGCCTGCGCCTTGATGGTGATCCCGCGCTCGCGCTCGAGGTCCATCGAGTCGAGCATCTGCGCCTGCATTTTATTCGGGTCGACGGCGCCGGTGACCTCGAGAATGCGGTCGGCCAGCGTCGACTTGCCGTGGTCGATGTGGGCGATGATCGAGAAGTTGCGGATGCGATCCATGGGAGGGCGGAGTATGCCGAGGGGATCCGGCGGGCGGGTCCTGTCAGGGACAGGCGGAGGGATCGAGCGGGCCGGAAAGCTCGAAGACGACGGTCGGCGGCTTTTTCAGGATGACGTGGGATGAAGGGCTTTCGGTCCAGCGGGCCTGGGGCGGGTATGGGGCCCGGCCGGGCTCGACGCGGTCCCTGCTGGCGATGACGTAGTCGTAGTCGCCGGCGTTGAGGAGTTCACGGTAGGCGCGACAGTCGGCCGCAGCCTCGAACCCCCCGTGCGGCCGTTCTTCGCCAACGAAGGCGACCTGGTTGGAGAGGTCGGTCCCGAAGAGCGGGTACTGGCGGGTGCTGGTGGTGGCGATGCGGGCATCGGCGACGTCGCGGGCCCAGGCGAAGGCGGCGTTGAGGCCAGGCGTCGTGAACGAGGGATCCGCGTAGCGCCCCTCCAGGTAGTGGCGCTGGACCGGGTAGCCGAGCACCACCGCCACCACAAGAGCGACCATGCCCATCATCACCACCCAGGCCCGCCCCCCGTCCCGTCCCGTGCTCCTGTCCTTGTTCGCCCTCTGGGCGATTAATGGCAGGCGCGCTCCGAGGTTCGCGAGGCGATCGCGGAGCAGCGGGGCCGCTGGGAGCAATACAAGGCCGAGGATGAGGGCCGGCGCGAGGTAGCGCAGGCCGGACTCGAAGCCACGAGGCATGCCCTCGGGGCCGGACGCCGAGGTAGGGGCGACGAGCCACGCCAGCGCCGTGGCGAGGCCCACCAGCCCTACCAACGGCAGGATGCGGTCGGCGTACCGCGCCAACCCCGCCGAGACCTGCATCGACCCCGTTATACGGGGCGAATGCAGGTCTCGATCCGTTGGCACGAGGCAGAGGACGAGACCGGCGAGGGCGGCGGCTCCGAGCAGGGGCCAGAAGATCCAGAGGCCATCGTGGAGGCCCGGGAGGAACCAGTCGGACCAGACGGTGGCATCGGTGAGGTAGCCGAGGACGCTGTGGGCCTCACGACCGCCGAGAGCCTGGTCCGGCGCCGGCAGCGAGACCGGGCCGAGGCCGTCGACCCAGGGCAGCGGGTTGCCGGTCTGGAGGAGGTTGCGGAGGTACCAGTAGCCACCGCCGGCAAGGGCCCCCAGGCCGGCGACGCCAAAGGCGCGCCAGCGAGCGCCACGCGGCGCAATCGCGGCAAGTCCGATCACGAAGACAGCGGCGGGCAACAGGAAGTTGAGCTTGGTTCCGGCGGCGAGGCCGACCGCCAGGCCCGTGACCGCGAGCGCCCCGGCAGATAGCCCTCCCCCACCCATCCCGGCCTTTTCAGCCGAGCCGATCTCGCCTTTCCTGTCCCACGCCGCCCAGGCGTTGAGCGCGATCGCCACCGCCGCCAGCAGGAAGAAGATCCCGACGATGTCATTGCGCGCCTCACCGGCCTGGTCGGAGAGCGCGGGCACACTCAGCGCTATAGCCCCCAGCGCCAGCGACCAAGGCGCCACCCGGTACGGACGCCCGATGCACCAGGACGCCAGCAGGCAGCCAGCGAACCAGCCGATGTTGAGCAGCGGCGAGAGGACGTCTCGACCAAAGGCCAACATCCCCACCGCGTGGAAGATTTCGCCGTTGGCGGGGTAGAACCAGGCGAGGAACTGCGGCGCGATGAAGTGCAGGTCGATCGTGTTGCCACTCTGGAAGAAGCCAGCGGCGAACGGCCCGTGGTACCAGGTGCTGTCGAACCCGGTCATCCCCGAGCTGATCTGGTCTCTCCCCTCGTAGGCGAAATGGATGACAGCGACCGCGGCAATGAGAAACGCGACCAGCGCCGGGAGGGGGATTCTCCGCAACCACACCTGCTGGGAAGGTTGCGGAGAATCCCCCTCCCCCTGCTGCCTCGGCAGGAACTTCCAGAGGGTCCCTGCGACAGCGCCCATCAGAAGCAGGAGCGGCAGCGGGTCGAGTGCCCCAAAGGTGCCGAGCACCTCGGCGGCCCAGAGCAGCAGGGCGAGCGCGACGACAGCGGTCGCCAGCCACGCCGGCGCCCCCTCGAATCGGGGCAAGACCCTCCTCCGCACCCGCGCGGCCCCGAACCAGGCGAAGCCGACGAGGATCGCGATCTCGGCGACGCCGAGCAGGTAGCGGCCGGGCCCGAGCATCTACGCCGCTCGCCGCCGTCGCACCAGGCGCATGATCTGCTCGAGCTCGGGCATGCGCAGCAGACGCGCCGCGAGGAGGTAGGCGGCGGCTCCCACCGTGAGGCCAACGCCCAGGGAGATGAGCTGGCCGAGCAGGTCGCTACCCAACTCCGCGTCGAGCAGGTCCCAGATCAGGTAGCTGACGCCGGCCAACGCGGCCGACGCGATCAGGATGCGGACGGTCGCGTCGAGCAGCCGTCCCAGCTCCAGCCCGCCGAGCTCGCGCCGCAGGATCACCGCCTGGGCGGCCATCGCCGCCGTCGTCCCGATTCCCGTCCCGGCGACGATCCCGCCGATCCCGAACGGCTTGTAGAGCGCCAGCGCCGCCACGGTCGAGACGATCAGGTCGAGCGCCGCCAGCTTGGTAGCCATCCAGGGCCTCTGCAGGCCGAAGAAGGTCCGGGTCTGCAGCAGATAGAGCCCGTTGGTCGGCAGCGAGAAGGCGAACCAGAAGAGCGCGGTGGCGACCAGCGTCGTCGCCTCGGGGCCGAATTCGCCGCGCTGGTAGACGAGCCGGATGATCGGCTCCGATAGCGCCAGGATGGCCGCCGCCGCCGGCATCAGCACGAAGAGGATCAGGCGCATGCCGTTGGCGAGGGTCCCACGCAGGTCGTCGATCGCGCCGCGGCTGGCGAAGCGGGCCAGGGTCGGGAAGAGCACGGTCGCGACCGCCACCGAGAAGATCCCCTGCGGCAGCTGGTAGATCCGGAACGCCTTTTCGATCGCCGCCGGCGCCTCAACGCTGACCAGCGAGCCGATCATCGCGCTGATCAGGAAGTTGAAGTTGATCAGGCCGAGGCTGATCGTCACCGGCAGCATCAGCAGCAGCACCCGGCGCACGCCCCGATCGCGCCAGTCGAAGCGCCAGTTGAACTTGAACGGCGTGTTGCGCAGGTCGAAGGCGGGGATCGCCAGCTGTACAGCGGTGCCGGCGAGGATGCCGATCGCGTAGGCGTAGATGCGGTCGTCCTCGCTCAGCATCGGCTCGACCAGGACCAGCACGAGGATGATCGTCAGGTTCCAGAACAGCGGCGAGATCGCGAAGGCGCCGAAGCGGTCGTAGCTGTTGAGGATGCCGACGACGACGCCGCTGATCCCGAGCAAAACCAGAATCGGGAAGAGCACCTGCGAGAGGCTGACGGTGAGGTCCTGGAGCTGCTCGGTGAAGCCGGGGACGAACAGCGGCATCACGACCGGCGCGAAGAGGATGAAGAGCGCCGCGATCACGCCCAAGACCATGGTCACGAGCAGCAGCAGGGTCGAGGCGAGGCGGAAGGCCTCGCGGTAGTTCTTCTTCTCCAGCTGTTCGGTGAAGACCGGCACGAAGGCCGGCTGCAGGGCGGCGTCGGCAAACAGGGCACGGATCAGGTTGGGGACGAGAAAAGCGACCGTGAAGGCCGACATCGCACCCTGCACGCCGAAGTAGCCGGCGGCGATCACCTCACGCAGCAACCCGACCACGCGCGAAGCGGCGGTGGCGATCGAGAAGAAGGCGGTGGAGCGGGCGATCCGGCCTGCCTGGCTGCCCGGCGCCGGCTCACCCTCGAATTCCTCGCCCGGGTTGAAGGCCTCCGCCGTGCGGAGCGCAACGTCGGCGACGACCGGATCCTCGTCGGCGTTGATGGCCCGCTCACTGCCGGCAGGGGTGTCGGGTATCTCCAAGCTGTGTCTCAGTCGCTATAGTCGGCGGCCGCCCGGAGCTGGCACGACGCTTGCCCGGGCACTCGACATGGCCAACATAGCCTCACAGAAGAAGCGGATCCTACGCAGCGAGCGCGAGCGCGCTGAGAATCGCCTGCTCACGAGCACGGTGAAGACCCACTTCCGCCGCCTCGAAAGCGCGGTCGAGGGCGGCGACGCCTCGACGATCGCCGAGGAGGAGCGCACGCTCGTCTCGAAGATCGACAAGGCCGTGCAGAAGGGCGCTATGCACAAGAACACCGGCGCTCGCAAGAAGTCGAAAGCTTCGCGGATCGCCACCGGCGTTTCCGCCGCCAGCTAGTCAGACCGCGACGCCCGCCGCGCGCCTGAGCGCAAGGGTAAGCGCTAGCTCGTCGCCGTAGTCCGCCTCGCCGCGGCACCACAGCTCTAGTTCGGCGAGCGCCTCCGTCGCCATCCGCAGCTCCTGGAGGTCCGCATCGCGCAGGCGGCGGACCAGCTGCTTGGCCGCGTAGGGGTGCATCTTCAGCGACGACTCGACCTGCGCCGGCGCCATACCCTCCGCGAGCTTGGCGGCGGCTGCGCAGGCGCCGCGCAGGCGCGAGGCGAGGCCGTAGATCAAGCCGGTGACGTTCTCCCCCTGGGCGATCAGCTGCTCGCCGATCCGCAGCGCCTCGGCGGCGTTGGCTTCGATCAAGGCATCGGAGAGCGACCAGACGGCGGCCTCGGAGGTGTCGGCGATCATCTCGTCGAGGTCGGCAGCGTTCACCTCTCCCCCGTCTCCGGCCCAGAGCGCCAGCCGCTCGAGCTCGTTGTGGAGCCGCACCGGGCTGGCGCCCATGCGATCGACGAGCACCCGCGCCGCCACCGGATCGAGCCGAAAGCCGAGACGCTGGGCGTCGGCGACGAGCACACGCGGCATCTCGCGCGGCTTCGGCGCCTCGAACTCGTGGACCTCGCCCTTCGCCGCCTTGACCGCTTTCAGCAGCATGGCCGGCGCTTTCGCACGGGCGATCAGGACCAGGGTCAGATCCGGTGGCAGCTCGGCGACCGCGGCGGCAACCGGATCGAGCTGGCGCTCGCGCCATTTCTCGACGCCGTCGGCCAGCAGGTATCGGCGCGAGTCCATCAGCGACATCGCCGGGATCGAGCTCAGGAGCGCCTCGTGGTCAGGCATCCCGCGCCCCTCGCCGGGCTCGAAGACCTCGAGGGCGGCGGTGCCCCCCTCGCTTTCGGCGCGGGCGCGCAGCCGGCTCCGGGTGGCGTCGATTTTCGCCATGTCGGTGCCGGCGATCAGGTAGAGAGGCTTCATCTCGGCCACGCGCCGAGTCTAGTTACTGGCCAGTCGGTACTTCTGCGGCGCCGAGTTCTTCGGCGGGCGGGTCCGGCGCGGGTTCCGGGGCAGGTTCGGCGTCCTGCACCGGTTCCGATTCGCCCGTTTCCGGCGGCGGTTCGACTGGAACTTCCGGTTCGACAGGCGGTTCAGGTTCGACCGGTGGTTCCGGTTCGACGGGAGGTTCCGGTTCGACGGGCGGCAGCGGGGCGCTTTCGGCGAGATCGCCTTCTTCTCCTATGCCGGGAGCCACGGAGGTGCGCACGAACAGACCGCTGGACGAGCTCGAGCCGGACACCGGCGCAGCGGCGAGCGCCGCTTCGGGCGGGATCGTCGGCGGCTGCGTTGGCGCTATCGCGACCGGGCCAGAGTGCTGCTCGCTCCCAAGGCCTGGGTTGCTGGCCACGGCGCCGGAGCCGGAGTCGGTGGACCCGCCGTACCCGTCGATACCAGCCACAGCCAGCTCGGCTTCTTCCACGCCGTTCAGAGCCAGGGCCGCGTTTGGACCCCCGGTCAACCCCGGCACGCCAAGACCAGGGACCGTCACGCCGCCGGGCGAGCCGAAACCCTCGCCAAGAGCAATGCCGTTCCCGGGCGCCATCAACGCCGGAGGCGGCAAGGGCAGCGGCACCACGGAGCCGATCGGATAGCCGGTCTGGGCGACATAGGCCACGAGGGCGAGGCCGGTGGCCGCGGTCAGGCCAAACATCGCGAAGGCCAGGGTGCGGATCCTTCCGAGCAGGCTGGTGCCGGCCAGACTCGGCCGGATCAGCCATTTTCGCCGCTTGGATTTCACCAGTTTGAAAATCGGCACCAGGACCCTCTCCCGATAGGCATCGCGCCACCAACCCCTAGTTTCGATTCAATCATCTGTCCAATCGATGGCTAGCGCAACTTTTTCCGGTCGCCGTCAACCTTTGGACACGACGATCGCGTCAGCGCTTACGTCGATTACGAGGGCGCCGTCACGATCGGTTCGCAGGGTCCGCACGCCGTGGGCCGTCAGCGTCGCGATCGTCGCCCCGGTCGGGTGGCCGTAGGAGTTGTGCTCGCCGACGGAGATCACGGCCAGGGCGGGACGGATGCGGTCGAGTAAATCGGGGAGCCCGGCATCGTCGCTGCCGTGGTGGGCGACCTTGAGGACGTCGACGTGACCAGGGTCGAGCGGGACGGTCTCGGCCTCGGCATCGGCGCTGAGCAGCATCGAGAAGCCACGCCAACGGGCGAGCGCTACCAGCGCCAGCTGGTTCGGGTCGGCGCCCGGCTGCGGTTCGGACAGCAGCTCCGGCGGCGGCCAGAGAAACTCCAGCCGCAACCCCCCGGAGCGGACCGTCATGCCGCGAGCGACGCGGGAGGTGGCGGCGCCGGCATCGCGCGCGGTAGCGATCGTGTCTCGACCGAGACGGCCGTAGAGCAGCCTGGCCACCGGGTAGGCGTCAAGAAGCTCCTCGATCCCTCCCACGTGGTCGGACTGGTCGTGACTGACGACGGCGGCACCGAGCCGATCGACGCCGGCCTCGGCGAGCCTGGCGGCGAGATCGTCACCCGGCGGACCGCCGTCGACCAGGATCGCCGCGGCGCCAGCCGGCTGCAGCAGGATCGCATCACCCTGTCCGACGTCGAGGACGGTGACCCGCAGGCCGGAGACCGGCGCCCCAACCTCGTCCGCACTCCCGGGCCAGCAGACGACGCCCGCCAAGAAGACGACGGCACCCAAGAGCGCCAGGCGAGTCCGCGGGTCTGCTCTGGGCGGTGAATAGCGCCACCTAGACCAGACTCGACGCCCTCCGCTCGTGCGCAGCGCCGCGAGGCCGAGCCCGATTGCGGCGAGCGCGGCGTAGGCAGCAATCAGACCTGGGGCGCTGAGATGGACCTCGATCTCGGCCCAGTCTGGCCCCGCACACCACGCCGCCACCTGAGCGATGTAGGCGAGCAGCAGCGAGGCCGGAAGGTTCAGCAGCTCGACCGGAAAGCCCGGAACCTGAGATCCGGCGGCGCTCGCCATCCCCAGCCACATCGCCGGGGCCACCGCCGGCAGCGCCAGGACGTTTGCCACCAGCGTGGTAGTCGAGAAGGTCTCGAAGTGGAAGGCGATCAGCGGCGCGGTCGCCAGGGTCGCCGCGACCGTCACGGCGACACCCTCGGCAAGCGCTCGCTGCCACACCCCCCTGCCCGGCCAGACAGCAAGCGCCTTGCGCAGCGGCGGCGCCAGAGCCAGGATCCCGAGCACGGCGGCGAAGCTGAGCTGCCAGCCGATATCGGCGCCGATCGAAGGGTCCACCGCCAGCGTCACCCCCGCCGCCAGCGCCAGCGCGTATAGCCGCGACGCCCTTCTCCCCGCCAGCGCGGCGAAGATCCCCGCCGCGCCCATCACCGCCGCCCGCTGGATCGAAGGCCCGGCGCCGGTCAACGGCACGTAGATGGCGATCAGCCCCAGGATCCAGAGCAGCCGCTCGCGCAGCGGGATCCCCAGCGCCGCCAGCAGCGGCATCGCCAGCAAGGCCAGCAAGGTCACGTTCTGGCCCGAGACCGCGAGGAGGTGGCTCAGCCCGGCGCGGCGGAAGTCCTCCTCGGTCGCCGCGTCGATGCCCTCGTCCTGCCCGAGGACGAAGCCGCGGGCGAGATCCGCCTCTCGCGCCGGCATCCCCCGCCCCAGGCCAGCCTCGGCGCGCTCGCGGATCTGATCGGCCCGCGGCAGCGCCAGCGCCACCACGGTCGCGATCGCGACCAAGACCATGAGCGTCGGCCGCACGGCGACCTCAGGGCTGCAGCCGAGCCCGCAGCGCCTCCATCGTCGCCGGCCCGATGCCGGAGACCTGGTCGAGCTGGTCGACCGAGGCGAGGCCGCCGTGTTCGTCGCGGAACTCGACGATGTCGGCGGCCGTCACCGGGCCGATACCGTCGATCGTGTCAAGTTGCTCGACCGTCGCCGTGCCGAGGCTGATCGGCCCCTCCTCACTGCTGGCGCCGGCGATGGCGACGCTGCCGCCCGGCCCCCGCGCAGGCACCACCACCTGCTGGCCGTCGGCCAGCCGCGCCGCCAGGTTGACCGCTTCCAGCACCGCGGCCGGCTCGGCACCCCCCGCCCGTGCCAGCGCGTCGTTGACGCGACTGCCGGCGGGGAGCCGGTAGACGCCCGGCCGCCGCACCGCACCGGTGACGTCGACGACGACGTCGGCATCCTCGCGGCTGAGACTGAAGCCGCCACCCTCGGCCCCGACCCGCGAGCTCTCGGCCGCGAAGCTCGGCTCCGTTCCCTGCTCCGCCCTGATCGCCCGCGCCCCAACCAGCAGCAGCGCCGCCGCGATCGCGGCGTAGACGACAACCTGGGCACGACTCAGCTCGGGCATTCCTCGAGCCTGCCGAGAAAAGGCGCACGCGTGGCGCGCTAGATCAACTGTTTATGAGTCAGATACGGCCTGAGGTGTCAGGCGCCGCCCCTGGCGCCTCAGTCGTCCTCGTCGTCGTAGCCGGCTACCTCGGCGAGCTGGTCGCTATAGAGCTCGGAGGCCGCGACCGGCGGCGACTGAATCGAGACGCAGGCCAGCTCGGCCTCGCCGCCGTTGCTGAGCGAGTGTTCGGTCGCGGGCGGGACCAGGATCAGATCGCCCTCGGCGACCCCCTGGGTATCGCCGGCCACCGACATCGAACCGCTACCGCGGACGACCACATAGGCCTGCTCGGATTCCTCCTGCGAGCGCAGCGTCTGGCTGGCACCGGCCGGCAGGGTCAGCCAGGTGACCGAGAGATTTCGGGATCCGAGTTCGCCCGCGTCCATGAGAACGTGGGCGCGGAGGCGGTGCCATTCCTGGACCGCCGCTTCGTCGAGCCGCCTGACAAGCATCGGCGCGCTTTCTACCAGACTCGGTCGCCAGCGACGGCGCCGGGCCTACCTGACGACAAGGTTGACCAGCTTGCCAGGCACGACAATCTCCTTGACGACCTCTTTGCCATCGAGGTGCCGCGCCACCTTCTCGCTCGCCCGCGCCAGCGCCAGCAGCTCCTCCTTCGACGCCTCGGCGTCGGCCTCGATCCGATCCCGCAGCTTGCCGTTGACCTGAACCACCAGGGTCACGGTATCGCTGGAGAGCAACGCCTCCTCCGCGACCGGCCAGGGCTGCTCCCAGACCCGCGCGCCGGTGATCCGCTCGAAGACCTCGCTGCCGAGGTGAGGAGCGAAGGGGAAGATCAGCGAGGCGGCGGTTGCGGTTGCGAAGCGCAGGGCGCCGTCACCCTGCGGATCGCCGTAGAGCCCGTCCTTGACCCGGTAGGCCTCGTTGACCAGCTCCATCACGGCGGAGATCGCGGTGTTGAACTGGAAGCCGCGCTGGAAGTCGCCGGTGGCCTTGTCGATCGCCCAGTGGGACTTGGCCAGCAGCTCTCGCGCCTCTCCGGCCGCCTCCGCGCCTGGGGCCTCCCCCGCCCCCGTGCGCTCGTCGACCTCGTCGCAGAGCCGCCAGAGGCGCGAGAGGAAGCGGTTGACCCCCTCCACTCCCTCGTCGGTCCAGTCGCCACCGCGCTCGGGCGGGCCCATGAAGCAGACGTAGGTGCGGGCGGTGTCGGCGCCGTAGCGCTCGACGTAGTCGCCGGGGCTGACCGTGTTGCCCCTCGACTTCGACATCTTGGCGCCGTCGCGGGTGATCATCCCCTGCGCGAAGAGGTTGGCGAACGGCTCCTGGGCGTCGAGCTGGCCCAAGTCAGAAAGCGCCTTGGTGAGGAAGCGCGCGTACATCAGGTGCAGGATCGCGTGCTCGACGCCGCCGATGTACTGGTCGACCGGGAACCAGTGGTCGACCGCGGAGCGCTCCCAGGCGGCCTCCCCGTTGCGAGAATCCAGATAGCGCAGGAAGTACCAGGAGGAGTCGACGAAGGTGTCCATCGTGTCGGTCTCGCGACGGGCCGGGCCGCCGCAGCGCGGGCACTGGGTGGCGACCCAGTCCTCGGCCGCGGCCAGCGGGCTCTTGCCCTGCGGCGCGTAGTCCTCGACCTCGGGCAGCTCGACCGGGAGCTGGTCGTCGGGCACGGGGATGATCGCCGCCGCTCCGTCCTCGCCGCAGGCCTCGCAGTAGACGACCGGGATTGGCGCCCCCCAGTAGCGCTGGCGCGAGACCAGCCAGTCGCGCAGGCGATAGTTGACGGCGGTGCTGCCGCGATCCTCGGAGTCCAGCCAGGAGACGATCTCCGCGTAGGCCTCGCGATTTCCCTTGCCGTCGAATCGCCCGGAGCCGGTCATCGGCCCGTCGCCCGGGTAGGGCAGGCCCTCGTCGTCGCGCGCGGCCTCGGGATCCTCGCCCTCGATCACCCGCGCCACCGGCAGCCCGAACCGCTGGGCGAATTCGTAGTCGCGCGAGTCGTGCCCGGGCACCGCCATGATCGCCCCGGTCCCGTACTCCATCAGCACGTAGTCGGCGACGTACATCGGGATCGACTCGCCGTTGACGGGGTTGACGACGCTGCGCCCGAGCGCGACGCCGGTCTTCTCGCGGTCCTCGGCGCCGCGCTCCTGCGCCGACTCGCGGCCGATCCGGTTGACGTACTCGCGCACCTCCGCCTCGGCCGGCGTCCCCTCGACCAGCCGCATCAGCTCCGGGTGCTCAGGCGCCAGCACGAAGAAGGTGGCGCCGAAGAGGGTGTCGGGGCGGGTGGTGAAGACGGGGAAGTCGAGGTCGGCTTCCTCGCAGCGGAAGACGACCTGGGCGCCCTCGGAGCGGCCGATCCAGTTGCGCTGCATCGTGATCACGTTCTCCGGCCAGGACTCGAGCGCCTCGAAGTCGGCGAGCAGGCGGTCGGCGTAGTCGGTGATGCGGAAGAACCACTGCTCGAGGCTGCGCTGGACGACCTCGGTGCCGCAGCGCTCGCAGCGGCCGTCGACGACCTGCTCGTTGGCGAGCACGGTGGCGTCCTTGGGGCACCACTGGACCGGCGCCTCGGTCCGGTAGGCGAGCCCCTGCCCGAAGAGCTGCAGGAAGATCCACTGGGTCCAGCGGTAGTACTCGGGGGTGTGGGTGGCGAGCTCGCGCGACCAGTCGATCGAGATCCCCCACTCGCGGAACTGGCGCTGGAAGGAAGCGATCGAGCGCTCGGTCGCGACCCGCGGCGGCTCGCCGGTTTTGATCGCGTTGTTCTCGGCCGGCAGCCCGAAGGAGTCGTAGCCCATCGGGTGGATCACCTCGAAGCCGTGGCGGCGGCGGAAGTGGGCGATCGCGTCGCCGACGGCGTAGCACTTGAGGTGGCCGACGTGGGGCTCTCCCGAGGGGTAGGGCAGCATCTCCAGCACGTAGCTCTTGGGCTTGGTGTCGTCGAAGCCGGGCTGACCCGGGTTGGCGACCTCCCAGGTCCTCTCCTCGGCCCAGACGGCCTGCCACTTGGACTCGATCGCCCGCGGCTCGTAGCTCGCTCGCTCCTCGCTCATATCCAGCGATCTTATGAGGGCGGCGTGCGACGGCGCGTCCGCGCCTATTCCGGGAAGACGATCGGTTCTGAGACGGGCGAGAGCAACTCGAGGATGTGGGGCCAGACGTAAACCTCGACCGTCGCCGCGAGCAGCAGCACCGGGATCGCCAGGGCGACGGTCACCAGGGTCGCCGCCAGCAGCTGGTTCCACTCGCCGCGACGACTGGCGATCAACCAGGCGGCGAGCGGCAGGAACAGAGCGGTCAGCTCCGGCAGCGCGTGCGGGAGCACGCTGAGAATCAGCTCGAAGCGGCTGATCTGCAACTGGTAGGCGATCGTCGAACCCTGGAAGCCGAGGTAGAGCGCCTGGGTGCAGAGCGAAAAGAGGGTGACGGCGGCGACGAAGAGGATCGCGAATTCACCAGCCTTGACGTGGATCCAGCGCGAGAAGCCGGTCCGCTGGGCGGCGGCGACCGGCATCGAGGCGCCGGCGATGAAACCGGCGATGCAGGCGGTCCCGTGCAGAGCGAGGACGAGCGCGTTGCGCCAGAGGATCGGCAGCAGGTCGTCGGGCTCGGAGGGATGAGTGAAGCCGGCCAGGTGGATCGGCGTCAGGTCGGGCGTGAGCAGGCCGGCAACCGCCCAGGTGGCGGCGAGCAACGAAAGCGCGATCGCGACGCTGAGGGCGATCCAGCCGCGTAGGACCTTCCAGGGATGCTCGCTCCAAGCGTCGAGGGTCTCCCGCGTGTCCTGCATCCCGTGGGAGAACACGTGCTCGTTGGCGGCGCTCATCCCCTTACTCATCGGCAGCGACCGCGGCGGGATTGAGAAAGAACCCCTGTGTCGTTGACATTGGATCGGATTTCGCAGAGTGTCGACACTCAGATGCAGTATTGGCTCCTGAACACGCTGATCGCCGACGGGGACCGCACCAGGGTCGTCGCCAACCTCGAGGCCCTGCGCGCCCAACTCGACCGGGACGTGCCGCCGAAGGACTCCGAATCGGAGCTGCTGCTCGCCACTTGGAACATCCGCGACTTCGGCAAGCCGGAGAACAAGCGGTTTGGGATGGGGCCCCGCTTCGCCGAGTCGTACTTCTACATCGCCGAGGTCCTCTCGCGGTTCGACTTCATCGCCCTGCAGGAGATCAACGAGCTTCCGGAGTGGAAGACGGTGATGAAGATCCTCGGCCCCGATTGGGAGTGGATCGCCACCGACGTGACCGATGAAGACATCGGCGGCAACGGCGAGCGGCTCACCTACCTCTGGGACAAGCGCAAGGTCCACTTCCAGAACGTCGCCGGCGAGCTGGTGCTGCCCACCAAGCTGCTGATCACCAAACACCTGGACCCGAAAAAAGACGACAAAAACAAAGACGGGGTCAAAGACAAAGCCGACCCGGCCGACCCGACCCTGATCGACGGCAAACCAATTGGCCAGCAGTTCCGCCGCACCCCCTTCGCGGCGCTCTTCCAGGCCGCCTGGTTCAAATTCGAGATCTGCACCGCCCACCTGTACTACGGCGACGACGAAGGCAACCAGCTCAAAGAACGGATCCAGGAGATCGAGCGGATCGGCGAGTTCTTCGGCAAGCGGGCCGAGCACGACATCGCCGAAGACCGTTCGCTGATCCTGCTCGGCGACTTCAACATCGTCAGCCGCGAGCACGAGATGATGGCCGGGCTGACGAAAGCCGGCTTCTCGGTTCCGAAAGCGCTGGCAAAAGCGCCGCCGACCAACGAGAAAAAGACGATGTACTACGACCAGATCGTCTTCCAGACGGCAAAAGGGGAGCTCGACTACCTCGACGTCGACGAGGACGGCGCCAACAACGCCCGCGCCGGCGCCGTCGATATCTACGAGAACGTCTACACGCCCGCCCAACGCGACGACTACAAAGAGCAGATGGCGAAAGCGACGAGTGCCGACAACAAATCGGCGCTCGAACACCCCGAGGCCTATTTCCTCAAGTGGCGTACCTGGCAGTTCTCGGACCACTTCCCGCTCTGGGTGCGGCTGAAAGTGAACGGCTCCGCCGAGTACCTGCAGGGCGTGGACTAGCGCTGTACTGAAAGGCCCGGGCGGGGATCGGGTTCTGGGGCTACCGTAAAGGCGAGCTGCGCTTCAGCGCAGTGGCACGCCCGCGGTTCGCGAAAAAGGCGCAGTTGGTGAAGGCGGCGCTGCGGGAGGCGGGAGTGGGTTAGGCGTCTTCCACTTCCTGCGGGTTTTCGCGCCCAATCAGGAACTGCATAATCACAACCCGTGCGTTGATCAACGTCTCGCCACTTACCCGAGCGCGTTCGGCACTCCGCACATGGGCCTCGAGGACTTCGTCCAGGGCCTGCCCCAGCGTCTCCACCACTTCCGTCCAGCCCTCCTCGTCGAGCTCAATCGGCGACCGACTGACGTGGTTGTCCGTGCGCTCGTCGAAACCCCCTTCTGTGAGCGATCGGCTCGTGTCCTCGGAGACCAGGCGCAGAATGTCCGCCGTGATCGGATAGCGATCTTTCGCCTCGAGCTGCTCCCATTCCTCGACGCTGAACATTGACCGGCTGGTCGCCCGATAGATGTGTTCGGTCGCCCCCCTTCTCTGGACGGTGTCGACTAGTTCCACGCAGCCCAACTCCTTCAGGACTTTGATGTGATGCGAGACGAGGTTAAGGCTGATGTTCTGCATTCGGCGCTTGATTCGCACTGGACTGCTCGGCCCCTCGCTGAGCACATGCAGGATGAACTGGCGAGTCGGATGTGACAGCGCCTTGAGCAGGCGCTGGTCGACCAACGCCGCTTGCTTTTGTCTCCCCAAGATCCCCTCCCAGGATTAATCAAACGATCTTTAGGCAGAGAACTATCTCAGACCTTAGACCCAGGTAGGGGGAAGTTTGGCCCAATGTAACTGAGCGGTTTTCCTGCAAATTGCGTGCACGGCATCTGCGTGGACGTTGTTTGCGTGAATTTTTTCCACTAAAAACGGAGAAGTAGGGGCTCGGGGCAGCTCGCGCGGCGGCGCGCTCTCCATCGTCCCCATTGATGGCGAGGCAATGCCGGCTCGCGATCACCCCCTGAGCCGTCACAGACGAGCCCAGGGAGGTGACGGTTCGTGACGATCGAGAAGATTGGCCAGATTTATCCGGCAACGACGGTTCGCAAGGGAGGCTGAATCTCATGGCTCGGCGCCCGCAAACTGGGCGTCGAGCCCCTAACCGCTCAGCGGCTTTGGTCTAGAGAATTCCTCAACCTTGAAGTAAAGATGGCTGATCGTTTGAGGAGACCGGAGTAAAACACACCGGTTTCTAATCCACGCAGCCCTCAGCTTCGTAGAAAGGTTCAGATGGCCCAGGAAGAGTCCACCGGCGAGATCCGCGGCAAGCACGGGCGCCGGTTGCCGCTTGAATTCGCCGAACTGCTCAGCCCTCCGCTCGAGCACGCCCTGAACCATCCCCTGCGCCGCGAGATCCTCCGTGCCCTGAACCAGAGCGAAGCCCCGCGCAGCGCCGGCGAGCTGGTCACCGCGAGCCTGCCGAAAACGGGGGTGACGCTGATCAACTACCACGCCGGCGTGCTCGAGAACTGCGAGGTCGTGCGAGTCACCGAGTCCGAGCCCAATGGCGAGGGCATCACCCGCCGCTACGCCTCCAACGTCGCCAACGACCCCCAGGTCGTCGCCATCCTCGGCGCCACCGAACCGCTCGACAACCTCGACGGCTAGTCGGGCGGCCGGAGGGCCTCCGGATGCGATGATCGCCAGGTGACGTCTTCACAGCGTCTGAAGCGGCTGGTCGCGGTGACTTTTGGCGCCTCTTCAACCCCGTAGCGCGCCCCCTCGCCGGCATCGCGCCGTGGTGGGTGGTGCTGGAGACGAGAGGGCGGCGTAGCGGCAAGTCGAGGCGGGTGCCATTGGCGAGGGGCCGGTGGATGCATCCTCCGCTTGGTTGATCTCCGTACACGGCGACGAGGCCTCCTTCGCGCGCAACATCGCCGCCGATCCTCGGGTCCGTCTCAGAATTCGCGGCCGCTGGTACGAGGGGACGGCGATCCTCATGCCCCTCGACGCGGCGGCACTTCGGCACTTCAATCGCTACGCACGCCTGGGGCAACGCGCAACCGGCCTCGATGCCAAGCTCGTCAGGGTGGACTTCGGGTGACAGTGGAGCTGAGGGGGCTCGAACCCCTGACCTTCGCGCTGCCAGCGCGACGCTCTTCCAGCTGAGCTACAGCCCCAGATGCCGATCGAGTTTATCGAGAGACGAGCAGGCTTACTTAGGCGGCGCGCTGCTCGGGGCCTGAGTCCTCGTCGACGTCGAGGATCAGGTTGTCCGGGCCGGTGTGGCGGACCTTGAAGTCGAGCAGCGAGAGCTCCTCGAGCTCGCGCAGGAGGTCGACCGGCTCCTCGAGGTGCATCGAGAGGGTCGCGCGACCCTCGGAGAAACGTTCGACGGAGATCTCCGAGGCGCCGAGCTGGCCGACCGCGTCCTCGAAGCCGACCAGCTGGGAGAAGTCGCCGAGTGGGCCGATCTCCAGCTTCACCTCGCCCTCGAAGAGGCCGTCGAACTCCTGACCGAGGGCCGGGGAGTTGCCGTTGGCGGCCGGTGCGTCCTCAGTGGCGTCGGTCAGCGCCTGCACGCGCTGGCTCACCTCGACCGCCTCGCGCAGCGCTTTCATCCGGATCCGGGTCGCCTGGCCGCGCGCCTGCGTCTGCAGCTCCTCGAGCCGCACGGTGACCGCGTCGAGCGAGGCGATGCTGCGGTCGTGGCACTCGTTCGCCTCCTGCAGCCGCAGGGTCAGCTCGCGGATCTCGCGCTCGCGCTCGATCACCATGCCGGAGAGGGAGGCGGTCTCGGCCTCGATCTCGGCGCACAGATGCTGCGCGCGCTGGAGGTCCTGCTCGAGGCCCGTGATCCGCGTGTCCCTGGTCTTGATGGTCGCCTCGACCTGAGGCCGGCTATAGCCGAACAGCGACCGTTTGAAACTGCTCATGCGCGGCACCGTAAGGGCGCCTTCGGACGGTATTTCGTCACAGAACGGACAGGGACCCGATTGGAGGTCTGCCGGGGCTCAGGCGCTGGCAGCCGAGGGAGCTTCGGGAGCGTCCAGTTCGAGCTCCAACCGCGGCGCATCGCGCCAGAGATCCTCGAGCTGGTAGCGGTCACGCGCGTCCGGCGTGAACACGTGCAGGACGCAGTCGAGGTAGTCGCAGATGATCCAACCGGCATCGCCACCGGCATCCACCCCGCTCGGCAGCAGCCCCAGGTCCCGCTTCACCTGGACCCGCACCTCGTCGACGATCGCCCGCGTCTGACGCTCGTTGCGCGCGGTGCAGATGGCGAGGAAGTCCGTGTAGGCGACGAGCTCGCGCATGTCGAGGACGATGATGTCCTCGGCTTTTTTCGAGTCGGCCAGCTCGGCCAACCGCCTCGCCAGCGACTCCGAGGAGATCGCGCTCATCGGTACACCCCCTTTTCTTCGATGAACCGGGCCACCGGCTCTGGCACCAGGTAGCGCAGCGGCCGCCCCGCGGCCGCTCGCTCGCGCACCGCCGAAGAGGAGACGCCGAACTGCGGCATCTCCAGCATCGTCGCTTTGCCCGCGGCGCCGAGGCTCCCCATCACCGCGGCCACCTCGGTGTCAGAGACGCCGGCGCGGCGCGCCACCGCCAACCGCGCCAGTTCGACCACCCGCTCGGGGTTGCGCCAGCTCTCCAGGCCCACGGCGGCGTCCGCCCCCATCACGAACACCAGCTCCGTTTCGGCTCGTTCTTCGGCAAGCATCTGCAAGGTCTCATACGTGTAGGACGGTCCTTCGCGGTCGACCTCGAGCGAGGAGACCGAGAAGCGCGAGTCGTCGGCGGCGGCGAGGCGGGTCATCGTCATCCGCAGCTCCCGGCCGGGATCGTCGGCAATTCGCTTGTGCGGGGCTTCGCCGGTCGGGACCAAGATCACCTCGTCGAGCCCGAGCTGCCAGATCGCCTCCTGCGCGAGCGCCAGATGCCCCAGGTGCGGCGGGTTGAACGCCGAGCCGAGAACGCCTATGCCCCCACCCGTGGAGCCGGGCCCGCTACTCACGAATCTGGCCGTCGCCGCGGGCGACGTACTTGAAAGTCGTCAGCTCGCGCATCCCGATCGGGCCGCGCGCGTGCAGCTTCTGGGTCGAGTTGCCGATCTCGGCGCCCATCCCGTACTCGAACCCGTCGGTGAAGCGGGTCGAGGCGTTGACGTAGACCGCCGCCGCGTCGACGCCGGCGACGAACTCGTCCGCCGCCTGCTCGGAGGTGGTCACGATCGCCTCCGAGTGACCGGTGCCATGGCTGTTGACGTGCTCGACCGCCTCCGCGACCGAGTCGACGATCGCGACCGCCATCTTCAGGCCGAGGAACTCGGTGCTCCAGTCGGGCTCGGTGGCGGCGCCAACCACGACCTCGCCGGCGGCGCCGCGGGCACGCTCGTCGCCGACCAGCTCGACGCCCGCCTCGCTGAGGTCGGCGAGCACGGCGGGCGCGAAGCGGTCGGCGATCGCGGCGTCGATCAGCAGCGTCTCGGCCGCGTTACAGACCCCGGGCCGCTGCACCTTGGCGTTGACGGCGATCCGCCGCGCCATCTCCAGGTCGGCATCGGCATGGACGTAGACGTGGCAGTTGCCCGCGGCGGCGTACATCACCGGCACCGTCGCCACCGCCTTGATCGCTTCCTTCAAGCCTTCGCCGCCGCGGGGGATCAGCAGGTCGACCAGACCCTCCTGGGTGGCCAACTCGGCCAACTCGGCGTGGCCGCCCCCGGCCAGCATCACCACCGCGTCCTCGGGAAGGCCGGCCTCAGCCAGAGCCTCGCGAACGATCGCCGCCAGCGCCCCGTTCGAACGCTCGGCGTAGTGGGAGCCGCGCAGGACGATCGCGTTGCCGCTCTTGATCGTCAGCGCCGCGCAGTCGATCGTCACGTTCGGCCGTGCCTCGTAGACGACGGCGACGACCCCCAACGGCACCCGCACCTTGCGCAGGTCGAGACCGCTCTCCAAGGTTTTGCGTTCGAGCTCCTCGCCGACCGGGTCGGCGAGGCCGGCGACGACCCGCACGCCCGCCGCCATCGCCGCGACCCGCTCGGCGTTCAGCGCCAGGCGATCGCGCAGGGCGTCGGTGAGCTCGGCGGCGCGCTCGTCGGCAAGATCGGCGGCGTTGGCCTCGAGGATCTGCTCGCTGCGCTCCTCGAGCAGCCGCGCCGTCGCCTCCAGGGCGGCGTTCTTGCCCGCGGTCGAGGCGCTCGCCAGGAGGCGCGCGGCCCGCTTGGCGGCAGCGCAGGTCTCCACGGTCGTGGTCGTGGTCACAGCCATGACCGTCAAGGGTAGCTGGAGCCCCGCTTAGACCAGGACAAAGCGATCGCGGTGGATCACCTCGTCGGCGGCGTGCGGGAGCAGCGCCAGCACGGCCTCGCTCTGCAGCCCGATCACCTGCGCGAGCTCGCGCGAGGAGTACTCACAGATCCCCTTGCCGATGAGGACGTCGCCGCCGGCGACGTCGACCGCGTCGCCGGCTTCGAAACTGCCCTCGATGCCGGCGATCCCGACCGGCAGCAGACTGGACCCGCTCTCGCGCAGGACCCGGGCGGCGCCGGCGTCGACCAAGAGCCGACCCTTGGCCGGCTTCGCGTATTTGAGCCAGAGCTTGAAGCTTGAGTCTCTGCCTTCCTGGGCGGCGAAGCGGGTGCCGCACGGCTCCCCCGCGGCGGCCTTGGCCAGGGTCCCGCCGCTGGTGCCGTTGCAGATCACCGCCGGGATCCCAGCCTCGCTGGCCATCTCCGCCGCGGCCACCTTGCTGCGCATCCCGCCCGAACCGAAGGCCGAGGTGCGGTCGCCGATCGACAGCGAGCTGATCTGCTCGGCGTCGGCGACCTCCGGGATCAGCGCCGCCTCCGCGTCGAGCGAGGGATCGCCGGTGTGCAGGCCGTCGACGTTGGTCAGCAGCACCAGCAGCCGCGCGTCCAGCAAGAGCGCGACCTGGGCGGCGAGGAAGTCGTTGTCGCCGAAGGTGATCTCGTCGGTGGCGGTCGTGTCGTTCTCGTTGATCACCGGGACGACACCCCACTCGACCAGCCGCCGCAGGGTCTGGCGGGCGTTGAGGTAGTTGGTGCGGGCGGCGATGTCGGCGGCCGTCAGCAGCACCTGGGCGGCCCTGGTGCCATGGCCGGCGAGCCGGCTCTCGTAGGCGCGAAAGAGATCTCCCTGGCCAACCGCCGAGGCGCCCTGCAACTCGTCCATCGCCCGCGGGCGGACCGGCAACTCCATCAACCGCATCCCCCGCGCGATCGCCCCCGAGGTCACCATCACCACCCGCTCTCCCCCCCGCTCGAGCGCGCTGACCTGCTCGCAAACCGAATCGAGCACGTCGGCCCGCAGCTCGCCGTCGTCGGCGGCGACGATCGAGGAGCCGAGCTTTACGACCAGGGTCATGGCGTCTTTATATGTGAAGCTCGAACTCGTGCTCGCCGACGCGGACGTCGTCGCCGGCTTCGAAGCCGGCCTTGGTCAGGGCCGAGACCACTCCGATCTCCACCAGTCGCTGCTCGAGGTAGGCGAGCGCTTCTTCGTTCTTGGTGTCGTGGCGCTCGAACAGCAGCTCCACCCCGCGGCCGAGGATGCGGAAGGCGCCGTCGTCCTCGCGCTCGACCCAGTAGCCGCCCTCGCCCACCGGTCGGTAGACGCGGTGCTCGGCCTCGAACTCGGCGCCGACCTCGCCCGCCGCCGCCAGCGTCGGCTGCAAAGCCGGCAGCTCAGCGAGGATCCGGGTGCGCAGCTCGTCCAACCCCGCGCCGGTTACCGAGGAGACGGCGAGTACGCCCAGCACACCCTCGCCGAGGCGCTCGCTCCACGCGGCCACGACGGCCTCCACGTCCTCTGGGACCAGGAGGTCGCGCTTGGAGAGGACGACGATCTCGGGCAACAGCTCCAAGCCCGCACCGTGGGCCGAGAGCTCGCCGCGCACGGTCTCGTAGGCGGCGACCGAATCGCCTTCCATCGGCGCCAGGTCGACGAGGTGGACGAGCATCGCGCAGCGCTCGACGTGGGCGAGGAACTCGTGGCCGAGTCCGGCGCCCTCGGCGGCGCCCTCGATCAATCCAGGGATGTCGGCGACGATCGCCTGCCGGTCTTCTCCCTCGATCGTGCCCAGCGCCGGCGACAGCGTCGTAAACGGATAGTCGGCGACCTTCGGCTGGGCCCGGGTGAGGCGGCCGAGCAGCGACGACTTGCCCGCGTTGGGCAGCCCGACCAAGCCGACGTCGGCAAGCAATTTCAGCTGCAGCTCGATCCAGTCAGCCTCGCCCTTGGTCCCGTTCTCGGCGAACCGGGGCGCCTGCCGGACCGAGGTCGTGAAGCGCTTGTTGCCGTGCCCGCCGCGGCCGGCGTGGGCGACCACGGCGCGCTGTCCGGGCTCGACCAGGTCGACCGCGCTGCCGTCCACCGTGACCGCCTGGGTCCCGGGCGGCACCGGGATCGCCAGCTCCTCCCCTCGGGCCCCGTGCCGATTCGAGCCTTCCCCGTGCTTTCCCCGCTGAGCCCGGAAGTGCTTCGAACCCTTCAAGGCCCCCAGATCGCGCTTGGACGGATCGCAGACGAGCACCACATCGCCTCCGTGCCCGCCATCGCCACCGTCGGGCCCACCGCGCGGCACGTGCGCCTCGCGTCGGAAGCTGATGCAGCCGTTCCCCCCCGCACCGCCCTCGACCCAGATCTTCGCCTTGTCGTACATAGCCCAGAGAGGCTAATGGCGAGTTTGTTCGGAGGGGCCGAACAAACTCGACACGCAACGCTCGGGTAGCGGCCTAGACCGCCTAGTCGTCGGCGAGAACGCGAATCGTCCGACCCTTGCGGGCCGTGGTGAAGTCGACCTTGCCGGCGCGGGTCGCGAAGATCGTGTGGTCGCGACCGAGCCCGGTGCCCTCGCCCGGCCAGAACTTGGTGCCGCGCTGGCGGACGATGATCTCGCCGCCCGTGACCTCCTGGCCGGCGAAGACCTTGACGCCGAGCATGTTCGGGTTCGATTCCCGCCCGTTGCGGCTGGAACCGAGACCTTTCTTATGCGCCATGCCTAGGCCTCCTCTTTCTCAGCAGCTTTTTTCGCCGGGGCTTTATCGCCGGTTTTACTGGTGGATTTCGCCGATTTGCCCACTTTCAGGCTGGTCACCTCGAGCCTGGTCAGCTCGGAGCGGTGACCGGCGCGACGGCGGTAGCCCTTCTTCGCCTTGTATTTGAAGACTTTGATCTTCTTGCCGCGCAGGTGCCCGGCCACGGTCGCCTCGACCTTGACTTTCTCGAGCTCCTTTGGCGCCGCAATCACGGTGTCGTCGCGGAACATCACCGGTCGCAGGCTGACCTTGTCGCCCTCTTTGACGTCCAGGCGGTCGACGAACAGGGACGTGCCCTCCTCGACCTTGTACTGCTTGCCACCGCTTTCCACTACTGCGTACATGCTCAATCGCCGTCCTTCTCGCCACCTTGTTTGGCGCGCGAACGTCCGCGACCGCCTCTACGGCCACGGCTGCGTTTGCGCGAAGCAGCGGACGAGTCTAGCTCGGCGCCGTTTTCGCCGCTCGCTGCGGTTCCGTTGGGGGACTCGCCGCCCAGCAAGGAGGCGACCGCGGCAGAGCGCTCGACCTCCTCGATCCGCACCAGCCGGCGCTCGCCGACGTAGCGACCAGCACCGGTGACGCTGACGATGTAGGAGTCGATCCGCGCGACCGCGTCGTCGGCGTTGTACATGTGCGGCTCGTCGATCTTGACCAGCACCTCCTCGCCAACCTTGAACGGCAGCGCCCGCTCCTCGATCGTGGCCCGATCGCCCGACTCGACCACCTCGAAGGTGTCAATCGCCAGCGCTTCGCCGCCCTCGAAATGGAACCGCTTGCCGGTTTCCGCCTCGAACTCGGTCAGCCCGCTGTCGGAATCGGTCAGCTCCGCCGCGACCTTCGGGTTGACGCGGATCAGGAAGGCTTCGACGTCGCTGTTCTCGGCGACGATTTCACGCATCTTCCGCAGCCCCTCCAGGGCGACGGTCTCGGCCGAGAGGACCACGCCCTCGCCGTGGCAGGTCGGGCAGTTGACGGTGAGGATCTCGCGGACGCCATCGGTGACGTTTTGGCGGGTCATCTCGACCAGGCCCAGCGGCGAGACCTCGACCACGTAGCTCTTCGACTTGTCGGCGTCGAGCGCTTTGCGCATCACCTTGAGGACTTTGTCGCGGTTGCTGGCGCGGGCCATGTCGATGAAGTCGATGACGATGATGCCGCCGATGTCGCGCAGGCGCAGCTGCCGCACGGCCTCCTCGGCGGCCTCGGTGTTGACTTTGGTGATCGTCTCCTCGAGCCCGCCTTTGCCGCGGCCGGTGAAGCTGCCGCTGTTGACGTCGATCACGGTCAGCGCCTCGGTGTAGTCGATGATCAGATAGCCGCCCGAGGGGAGGTCGACGCGCCGGTTCAGGGTCGACTCGATCTCCTCGTCGATCTTCCATTTCTCGAACAGCGGCTTTGGGTCCTTGTAGAGCTCGACGCCGCCGACCAGCTCCGGCGCCGTGCGCTGGAAGAAGCTGGTGACCCGTTCGAACTGCTTCTCGGAGTCGATGATCGCTTTCTCGAACTCGTTGAGGAAGACGTCGCGCAGGACCCGCACCGAGAGGTCGGCCTCCTGGAAGACGAGCGACGGCGCCTTGGTGTCCTCGCTGCGACGCTCGAGCACCTCGTTGAGCCGCTGCAGGTAGCTGATCTCCCGTACGAAGTCGGATTTTTTGGCGCCGTGGGCGGCGGTGCGGACGATCAGCCCGCCGGGACCGCTGTAGGTGCGGTCGACCATCTTGCGCAGGCGGTCGCGCTCTTTGTCGGCGAGCCGGCGGCTCACGCCGACTCCCGACCCCTGCGGGGCGAAGACCAGATAGCGACCGGCAATCGAGACGTTCATCGAGAGCCGCGCACCCTTCGACTTCAGCGGGTCCTTGACGACCTGGACGAGGATCTCCTGGCCCGGTTTGATCAGCTCGTTGATGCGGCGACCGCTGCCGCGGCCGCGCTTGGGCGCCTGCTCGCCTCCGGGCAGGACGATCTCGTCGACGTGGAGGAAGCCGTTGCGCTCGAGGCCGACGTCAACGAAGGCGGCCTCCATGCCGGGGAGGACGTTGTCGACCTTCCCCTTGTAGATGTTGCCGACGATCGAACGACGGCCGCGACGCTCTATGTAGAGCTCGGCCACATCGGCCTTGCCGCCTTTCGTCTTCGACTCGAGAACGGCAACACGGGTCTCGCCGCGCTCGGCGGAAACCAGGATGGTTTTTTTCATTGATTCAGCTCAGTTCGGATAGGTACGCACCGCCGGATCCCTCTCACGAGGCATCACCAGGCGAACCTCCCCTTCTGGCTGAGTCGCGCTTGGATGTTGATGCTCTGAAGAATCCCTACCGCAAGGAAGGTAGCGATCACGGAGGACCCTCCGTAGCTCATCAACGGTAAGGGAATCCCCGTGATCGGCATGATGCCGAGGTTCATCCCCACGTTGACGAACACCTGGAAGAGCAGCGCGACGGCGATGCCGCCCGCGACCAGGGTCCCGTAGGAGTTCTTCGAAAGCGTCACTATCTTCAGCGCCCGCCAAAAGAGCAGGGCGTATAAGGACAGGACTAACGCGGCGCCCATGAACCCGTAGCGCTCGCCGATCACCGCAAAGATGAAATCGGTGTGCCGCTCGGGTACGAAGTCGAGCCGCGTCTGGGTGGCTTTGTCGCCGCGGCCGTCGAACTGACCGGATCCGATGGCGACAATCGATTGGTTCTGCTGGTAGCCGGCACCGTCGGAATGCTCGTCGGGATTCAGGAAGGAGGTCAATCTTTCCTCCTGATATCCCTTGAGAACCGGCGTGCCGAGTGCGGGTGCCGCAACTAGGACAACCGCAATGAGGGCGACTAGGCCCCCGCTTATTACCGCGAAGTGGGTCCATGGAACTCCACCGAAGTACATCACGGCGAGGGTCGCGGCCACATAGACAAGCGCGGTACCGAGGTCGGGCTGGAGGAAAACTAATGCCGCCGGGGCGAAGCCGAGGCAGAGATAACGCAACGTGCGCTGCACCTCGGAGCCGCGGCGGGCGCCGTCGATGACGAACCCGGCAAGGGCCAGAATCAGCAGGACCTTGCCGAGCTCAGACGGCTGGAAAGAGAAGAAGGGAAGGTCGAAGGCGCGCCGCGATCCCTTCGCCGCGAAGCCGAAGACGAAGATCAGCGAGATCGAGACGCAGAGGAAGGTGTAGATCCCGACCCGCAGCTCGCGGAAGCGCGAGTAGTCGATCCGACTCAGCGCCAGCATTCCGACGATCCCGAGCACCGCGTAGAGCATCTGGCGATCGACGAAGTAACCGGGGCTGCCGGGGACGTCCTCCGCGGTCGCCTGACCCAGCGTGAAGACACTGAAGGCGATCAGGCCGATTGCGGCGACGGTCAACGGCCAGTCCATGTGGGCGAGGCCGAGCCGCTCGCCGATCCCGATGTGGACCGCGAAGGGCTCTGCTCTGGTCTGTCTGGTGCGTGCCTGGTACATCTATTCGGCGACCGTTTCGCCACCGACGGCGGTGGCCCGTTTGTCGAAATACGCTTCGAGAATCCGCAGCGCGGCGGGGGCAGCGGTTTCAGCCCCGAAACCGCCCTCCTCGATGGTCACCACGGTGACGATACGCGGGTTGGGGTACGGCGCGAGCACGACGTACCAAGCCTGGTCGGCGTGGGGCGGTCGCTGCGCGGTCCCCGTCTTGCCCGCCACCGGAATCGGAAAGCCGCCGAAAACGGGGTAGGAGGTGCCTTCCGGCGACTGCGCGGAGTCGTGCAGGCCCTGCATGATCACGTCGCGAGTGGCGGGGTCGATTTTTACCTCGCGCTGCGCCGGCGGGTCGAATTCCTTCAGCACCCGCCCGGCCGCGTCCTCGAGTTCTTTGCCCAGGTGCGGGGTAACCAGGCGCCCGCCGTTGCCGAGCGCCGCGTAGGCGACCGCCAGCTGCAACGGGTCGGTCTGCAGGTCCCCCTGGCCGGTCGCCAGCTGGATGTTGTCGCCGACCGCCCAGGGCCGTTCGGTTTCGTCTTCGCGGTAGAGCTGGTCGCGCCACTCTTTGCTCGGGACCAGCCCTTCGGCCTCGCCCGGCAGGTCGATCCCGGTCGGGTGCGAGATCCCCAGCCGCTCGGCCCAGTTCTGCAGCAGGTCGGTCTGATTCATCTCGATTCCGAGTTTGTAGAAGTAGACGTCGGAGGAGACCTGCATCGCCCGCACCATGCTGAGCGGCCCGTAGGACTGGTTGCCGGCGTTCTGGAAGCGTTGGCCGGAAATTTCGATCGAGCCGTTGTCGACGATCGTCGTCGAGGGCGTCACCGCGCCGCCTTCGAGCGCGGCCAGGGCGGTGATCATCTTGAAGGTCGACCCCGTCGGGTAATGGCTTTCGGTCGCGCGATTGGTCAGCGGCGCCCATTCGGGGTCGGCGTTGTACTGGTCGTACTGGGCCTGCGTCATCGGCTTCGTGAACACGGTCGGGTCATAGGTCGGGTAGGACCCCATGCCGAGGATTTCACCGCTGTTGACGTCCATCGAGACGAAGGCGCCGGGATGCCCGTAGGAGGCAAGCGACGCTTCCCCGGCTTCCTGGACCTTGGGGTCGATCGAGAGCTGGAGGTTGTCGCCGGGCGCCGGCGGTTGGGAGACGAGCTGGCCGCCGGGAGTCGGCTGGCCGAAGGCGTTGACCTGGACGCGGGTGATCCCGGGCTCTCCGCGCAGGTACTTGTCGTAGGTGTACTCGAGCCCACCCTTGCCGACCTCGTCGCCGGCCTGCAGGCCCGTGTAGCGGTTTTCCTCCAGCTCCTCTTCGGAGACCTCGCCGACGCCGCCGAGCAGATGGGCGGCGCGGCTGCCGTCGGGATACTCGCGGACGAAGATCCGCTGCACCTGGACGCCGGGGAAGCGGCGCTGGTTCTCTTCCAGGAAGTAGACGACGTCGTAGCCGACGTCGCGGCGGATCGTCACCGGCACCCCGGCGGCGACTTTTTCCTCTTCGCGGATCGTTCGCTTGACCTTCTTCAGCGACATGTTCACCAGCCCGCCCAACTCCTCCAGCTCAGCGTTGGCCTCGGCCTCGTCGTCGGGCAGCTGCGCGGTGTCGACGACCAGGGCCAGGCTGGTGCGGTTGTCGACGAGGACGTTGCCGTCGCGGTCGAGGATGTCGCCGCGCGGGGCGATCACTTTGTACTCGCGGGTGCGGTTGTTCTGGGCCTCCGCGAGGTAGCTGTCGCCGTCGATCACCTGCAGGTTCCAGAGCCGGAAGAAGAGGATCGCGAAGAGCGCGACGGCGAAGCCGCCGAGCACCGCGATCCGCAGCGCCAGTCCGTTGCCGGACCTGATCCTGTCGCCGGGGGGCGGAGACATCGTCCCCTAGGCTCCCAGGACCGTCGGCCGCCTGCTGCGCCGCTCGGGCTCCTCGACGATCGCCGGCCTCAGCGCTCGCTTGAGGCCGAGGTAGATCGGCCAGCCGAGGAAGAAGGCAAAGACGCTCTTGATCAGCATGTCGCGGACCACCAGCGTGCTGATCGTCGAGTCGATGCCGAGCATCAGCTCGACGGCGCCAAAGCCGAGCTCGGCGAACAGAGTCGCCAGCGCACAGAGCAGCGGCGGCAACAGCGAGCTGGTGATCTCGAAGCGCTCGCGGAAGAGGCCGGCGAGATAGCCGGTGCTGAGCAGGACCAGCGAACCCCCGCCGAGCGGCGCGATCAGCAGGCAGTCGAGCAGGATTCCAGCCGAGAAGCCGGCAACGGCGCCGGTCATCGAGCCGCCCAGCAGGCCCAGCGAGGCGACCAGCGCCGGCAACACGTCGGGGCTGACATGGAACAGCGCCACCCGCGAGAAGAAGGTGACCTGGAGGAAGACGCCGAGGACGACGATCGCGACCAGGCGGGCGAGGATTTTAGGGGTCAGGATCATCCGCGCGAGCCCCCCGTCAGGACCTGGACCAGGTCGAGATTGCGCAGGTCCGCGTAGGGCTCCACGTGGACCTGCTGCTGGGCCTCCTGCTCCTCGATCGAGGCCTTGGTGACTTCGCCGATCGGCAGGTTCGGGGGGAAGCCGGAGTAGAGGCCCTTGGAGCGCCAGCCGGCGGTGACGACCGCCTGACCCACCCCGACCAGTTTGGTCGAGTCGATGAAGTCGAGAATCAAGTCACCGGGATCGCCGACCGTCGGCTTGATCACACCCTGGCTGCCGGAAGGCACGACCTTGGCCGAAACGGCGCTGGAGTGATCGGCGATCAACGTCACCTTGGCTGAGCTGCCGGTGACAGCGGTGACCGTGCCGACCAGGCCGTCGCCGTTGACGACGGGATCCTCGACGGCGACCCCGTCGCCGCGGCCGACGTCGATCATCACGTCGGAGAACCAGACGATCGGCGAGCGTACGATCACCCGCCCGGTGACGGGCTCATAGCCGGAGGGAATCGCGCCGCTGCGATCGAGATCGAGCAGGTTGCGCAGTTCGCGATTTTCGGCCAACGCCGCCTGGGCGCCGACGCCCTGCTCGCGAGCGACCTCGAGTTCGGTATGGAGCTTGCTGTTCTCACCGCGCGCGTCAAAGGTCTTGTCGAACCAGTTGATCAGGTCGCGGGCAGGCTTCAGCGCTCGGTCGGCCACCGACTCGATCGGGCTGAATACAGCGCTGACACCACCCTGGAGCCCGTTGGAGCCGCGCCCGTAGGTCACCGTCAGCAACACGAAGGAGCCGACAACCAACAGGGCGAGCACCGCCCGGCGGCGGCGAACTTGCTTTCGATACACGTAGAAGACCTAGGTTCGTTGCTTGACATGAGCGCTGGCTGGACGAGCCACCACGCTCCTGCGTCCATCTTGCCGGAGCGGCTGTTCAAGCCCCGGATCGTCGTGGACGCTGCTTCAGTCCTTGCAAGGATGGCACCTCGGCGCGCTCACGGTCGCTCGAACAGCGCCGGCGCCAACTCCGCCAGCAGTCCGACCGGCAGCCCGACGACGTTGGAGACGCTGCCCTCGAGGCGCTGGACCAGGGTCGAGCCGAGCGTCTGGACCGCGTAGCCGCCGGAGCGCCCCCGCCACTCGCCGAAGTTGACATAACGCTCCTTTTCCCCATCGGAGAGCTGCCGGAAGACGACCTCGGTTCGCTCCAATCCGCTGCGCTCCTCACCAGCCTCCAGCACCACCAGCCCGCTGAGGACCTGGTGCGAGCGCCCCGACATCCGGTCGAGGTATTCCCGCGCCTCGGCTGCGTCGGCCGGCTTGCCGAGAGCTTTGCCGTCGAGGGCGACGTCGGTATCGCAGGCGATCACCAGCGCGTCGCGCTCCACCTGCACGGCCCGCGCCTTCATGCGCGCGTTCTCGACCACCTCGGTCGCCGGATCGCCTCCGGACAGCTCCTCCACCCCAGGCACCACGATCTCGAACTCCACCCCCAGCTTCCCGAGAATCTCGCTCCTCTGGATCGAGCTGGAAGCCAGAACCACCTTCATGCCGGGGACCCCGGCCTTAAGAGAGCTCTGGGAACCAGATGCCGATCTCACGCTCGGCGGACTCGTCCGAGTCGGAGCCGTGGACCATGTTGAAGGTGACCTCGAGCGCGAAGTCGCCGCGGATCGAGCCGGGAGCGGCCTCGATCGGGTTGGTGGCGCCGATCAGCTGGCGTGCGGCGGGCACCGCTTCGCTGCCCTCGAACACGATCGCGACCAGCGGGCCGCCGGTGATGAACTCGACCAGCTCGCCGAAGAAGGGCTTCTCGGTGTGCTCGGCATAGTGCTGGTTGGCGATCGCCTGGTCGGCCTTGAGCGTCTTCAGGGCGACGATCCGCAGCCCCTTGCGCTCGAAGCGGGCGATTACCTCACCGGTGAGGGCGCGCTCGAAGGCGTCAGGCTTGACGAGGATCAGGGTCCGGCTCACGACTGGGGCTCCTTTGCTCAGGGTTGGATTCAGATGCCTCCTTGGAGGCACTGCGAGCCGGCTCTTTCGTGGCGGAACTCGCGGAAGGTCGTTTACTGGCGGGCGCCGGCGCTTTTTTGCGCCGCGGCTGCGGCTTGGGGGTGCCCTCGGGCCGCTCCCCCTCTACCGGGCGCTCGCGCCTCGGTTTCTCGCCCTCGGGGCGCCGCGGCCGCGGCCGCCGCCCCCGCTCGCTGCTGCCGCCGCCACCGAGGGCGGTCTCGCAGAACGGGCAGAGGCCCCAGCGTGGGTCGACCGGCTTGCTGCAGGTCGGACAGGGGTCCTTGAGCCGGCGCTGGCAATTGGGACAGCGCAGGAAGTTCTTCTCGACCGGGTATTCGCAGTTGGGGCAGCTCTGGTCTTTGAGCTGGCGCACCCGCAGCTCGGCGGCTTTGATCTCCAGCTCGCGCTCGTGGGCGTCCTCCAGGTACTCGGGCGGACGCACGATCGCGTAGACGGCGGTGCCGATGAAGGGGAAGAAGGAGGCGACGGTCGCGCAGGCGACCAGGAACGGGTCGGAGATCCGGCGGCGAGCGTCGAGATACGTGTAGACGATCAGCGCAAGCCAGACCACGACCAGCATCAGCAGGAAGAGGGTTGCGGCCAGGTTGAGGCCGTCGTTGGTGATGCCGAAGATCGCTAGTGCCATGAGAATTCGCCCGCCCGTTTGAGGGGACGGGCAGTCTACTTCGCCGCCGTCCCCACGAACCCTGTTCGTGGCTGGCGGGCAAACAGGTGTATCAGAGGAAGAGCCTTCCGAACAGGTAGCCGATGCCGAAGAAAACGAGGATCACGACCGCGACCACGGCAGCGACCAGGCCCATCATCGAGAGCAGTTCGGACCCGGCGGTGCGTTTCATCGAGCGGATCTTAAGGTGAGGGACTGTTTCGAGCCCACTCGGCAAAAATCGATCCATGCGTGGCAGCCACAACAGCACGCGCGGGGGCAATCCCGTAGTGAGAACCCGCAATCACCAATGCGCCCGCTGGCGGCGCAGCAGCGAGTTGGGTGGCCCGGGCCAGCGCCGCCTCGAAGCCGGGCTCGGCCTCGGCGCGCAGTCCGGCCTCGGCGCAGAGGGCGACAAGCTCGGACGCCGGTCGCGACCTGGCGCCGGGACGCCCGTGCGCCGCCAGCGCGGCCGCTGGCAACTCGGTGCAGACAGCTCGCTCGAGCGCCGGTGCCAGCGCCCGCACCATCGCCTCAGCGTCCTTGTCGGCGAGGATCGCCAGGCAGCCGACGACCCGGCGTCCCGCGGCGATCGCCGGCAGCGCCTCGGCCAGCGCGGCGGCACCGTCGGGGTTGTGGGCGGCGTCGACGTAGGTCGGCGGCCCGGTCGCGATCTGCTCGAGACGGCCGGGGACGGCGACCGTCGCGGCCACTGCGGCGACCCGGCTCGGGTCGAGCTCCCCAAGGAAAGCCTCGGCCGCAGCACGGGCGAGGGCGAAGTTGCGGCGCTGGAAGCCACCCGCGGCGAGCACTCGCAGCTCGGGCCCGGGATCCTCCGGCGCCCGCACCAGACGAGCGCCGCGCTCGGCGGCGGTGCGTTCGGCGAGGGCCGCTACCTCGGCGGAGACACGGCCGAGGACGAGCGTCGTCTGGTCGCGCAGGACCGCCAGCTTCTCGGCTGCGATCTCGAGTTCGGTCTCCCCCAGCCAATCGGTGTGGTCGAGCCCGATCGAGGTGAGGACGGTGACCCGAGAGGGGATCGTGTTGGTCGCGTCGAGGCGCCCGCCGAGCCCGGCCTCGACCGCCGCCGCCGGAACTCGGGCGCTGGCCAGCGCCACGAAGGTCGCCGCCGTGGCGGCCTCGAACTGCGTTACGGCGTCGCCCTCCTCGAGCGTGCGGTTGACGTCCTCGGCCGCTTGCGCAACCCGCTGCACCGCCCCGGCCCAGGCGCCGGCGCCGACCTCCTCGCCGTGGATCAGGGTCCGCTCCGACCAGTGGGCGGTGTGTGGAGATAGGCAGGCGCCGGAGCCGACGCCGTGGGCCTCCAGCAACGCCGCGGTCATCCGCGCCACCGAGGACTTGCCGTTGGTGCCGACGACGTGGATCGAGGCGAAGCGGTGCTGCGGCAGACCCAGCGCCGTCGTCAGCTTGTGCATTCGCTCGAGCCCGAGCCGCCAACCGATCGGCTCCAGCGAGTCCAGGTAGGTGTCTGGATCGAAGCTAGCCAAGCTCGTCGAGTTCGGCCCGGTAGCGCTCGAGCTTGCCGCGCTCCTCCTCGACCACCTCGGCCGGGGCCTTGGCGACGAAGCCGTCGTTGCCGAGTTTGCGCTCGGCCCGTTCGACCTCGGAGCGCAGATCCTCGCGGCGCTTCTGCAGCCGCCCCGCGACCGCGCCGGCGTCGAGCTGGTCGGAGGCGAGCACCCGCACCGGGCCGATCGAGGCGACTGGCTCGGCGCCGACGCCGTCGAACTCGAAGCGGGAGAGACGGCCGACGAACTCGGGCGGCTCGACGCCGTCGATCAGCGCCACCAGCACCGCCGCAACCGGCACGTCAACGAGGTCGCGCCAGGCGCGCAACCGCTGCGTGAGGCCGATCCCGCCTTCGACGTCGGCCTCGGCGGCCTCGTCGTAGAGCGACTCGTCGGCGGCGGGAAACGGATGGACCGCCAGGTGCCCCCGTCGGGCTGGATGGAAGGACCAGATCTCCTCGGTGACGAACGGCATCGTTGGGTGCAACAGGCCGAGCAGGCGCTCGAGGGCGTATAGGAGCGTCGCCGAGACCTCCTCCTCGCCGTCGTATAGGCGCGGCTTGACGATCTCCAGGTACCAGTCGCAGAGGTCACGCCAGAAGAACGAGTAGCTCTCCTGGACCGCGTGGGCGAAGTCGTAGGCCACGAGCTTCTCGGTGACCGAGGCGATCGTTGTCTCGAGACGGGAAAGGATCCAGCGGTCCTCGACGTGCAGGGGCCGCGGCTCCGGCTCGACGTCGGCCGCGTTGAGCAGGATCAACCGGCTGGCGTTCCAGAGCTTGTTGGTGAGGTCGCGGCCCTGTTCGACCTTGGCGTCGGAGAAGCGCACGTCCTGGGTCGAGGACATCGCCAGCAACCCGAAACGCAAGGCATCGGCGCCGTGCACGTCGATTTCGACCAGTGGGTCGATCCCGGTCCCCAGACTCTTCGACATGCGACGACCGTCGCGGGCTTGGATCACCGAATGCACGTAAACGTCGCGGAACGGGACGTCCCCGGCGAACTCGATCCCGGTCATCACCATCCGCGCCACCCAGAGGAAGAGGATCTCCCGCGCCGTGGTCAGGAAGCTGGTCGGGTAGAAGGCCCGCAGCTCCGGGGTGTCGTCGGGCCAGCCGAGCGTCGCGAAGGGCCAGATCGCCGAGCTGAACCAGGTGTCGAGGACGTCCTCCTCCTGGCGCAGCTCGCCGCCGCAGGATCCGCAGCGCTCGGGCGCCGCCTCGGCGACGAAGGTCTCCTCGCAGGCGTCGCAGTACCAGACCGGGATCCGGTGTCCCCACCAGAGCTGGCGGGAGATGCACCAGGGGCGGATTTCCCGCATCCATTCGAGGTAGACGCGCTTCCACTGCGCCGGCGCGATCCGCACCTCGTCGCGTTCCACCACCTCGATCGCCGGCTTGGCCAGCTCATCCATGCGGCAGAACCACTGCAGCGAGATCAGCGGCTCGATCCGCTCGCCCGAGCGGTGGGAGAACGGCACGGAGTGGGTGTAGGGCTCCTCGCCCCGCAGCCGACCCTCGGCCCGCAGATCGGCGACGACGGCGGCCCGCGCCTCGGCCGCGGTCATTCCCTCGTACTCCCCCCCACCGTCGGTGATGCGGCCGTCCTCGCCGATCACGACGATCTCCTCGAGCCCGTGCTTGCGGCCGATCTCGAAGTCGTTGGGGTCGTGGCCGGGGGTGATCTTCAGCGCCCCGGTGCCGAACTCCGGGTCGACGTGGTCGTCGGCGATGATCGGCAGGCGGCGGCCGACCAGCGGCAGCACGCAGAAGCGGCCGACCAGGTCGGCGTAGCGCTCGTCGTCGGGGCTGACCGCAACCGCGGTGTCGGCCAGCATCGTCTCCGGGCGCACCGTCGCCACCGTGAGGACCTGGTCGGAGTCCTCCATTGGATAGTCGATCGAGTAGATCGAGTCGACCACCTCGCGGTTCTCGACCTCGAGGTCGGAGATCGCCGAGCGCGAGCCCGGGTCCCAGTTGACCATGTAGTTGTCGCGGTAGATGTAGCCCTTGTCGTGGAGCTGCTTGAAGACGCGGTAGACGGCCTTCACGTAGCCCTCGTCGAGGGTGAAGCGCTCGCGCTCGTAGTCGCAGGAGGCGCCGAGCCGCTTGTACTGCTCGACGATCCGCGAGCCGTACTCCTCCTTCCAGGCCCAGACCCGCTCGACGAAGGCCTCGCGGCCGAGCTCCTGGCGACTGACGCCTTCGGCTTTGAGGTCCTTCTCGACCACCGACTGGGTGGCGATGCCGGCGTGGTCGGTGCCGAGGATCCAGAGCGCGTTGCGCCCTTTCATCCGGTTCATCCGCACCAGCGCGTCCTGCATCGAGCCGTTCAGCGCGTGGCCCATATGCAGCGCCCCGGTCACGTTCGGGGGCGGGATGGCAACCGAGAAGTTGTCCTCCGGCGTACCCGTGGCCTCGGGGTGGAAGTAGCCGCCCTCGATCCACTCGGCGAAGATCCTCCCCTCGACCTCGGCCGGGTCGTAGCGGGTGGTCTCCTCGAGCTTCTTGCGGTCGGCGGCGCTCACGGCGCCGAGTCTAGGCGTCCGGGACCAGTCGCGACCAGAAGCGGATCACGCTGCGCACGGAGGTGAGGTGCGGCTTGACACCGGCCGCAGCCCAGCTTACGTTCTGAATGGTTCTGGTTGAACCATTCAACCTTTGCTACGGGAGGCGGGAGATGAGCTGGGGAAGGCTGCTGGTCGGGGTGTCAGTTGCGTTCGTCTGCCTCGCTTCCGCCGCTGGGGCGATCCGGATGCAGGCCGGCGACCTCGTTGTCGTCGGAGACGGCCAGGTGATCCCCTCGAAGCTGCCGAAGTTCGAGAACACCCCGATCCGGCTGGAGATGCACGGCAAGCTCAGCACCGTCTCCGGCGCCCTCCCCCCGGTTTTCGAGCGGCTCATGCTCGAAGTCGACGGGGACGGTGAGATCGAGACGAAGGGACTACCGGTCTGCCCCGCCGCGAGATTGCAGTCGACGGACGTGGCGACGGCGCGCAGGCTCTGCCCCAAAGCGATCATCGGCACCGGCAAGGGCCGGGCGATCATCGCCTTCCCCGAACAGAAGGACGTCCCCGTCAGCTCACCGCTGACCTTCTTCAACGGGCCCAACAGCGCCAACCGGTGGACCATCTACATCCACGCCTACAACACCGTCCCCGTTCCCGCCGCGATCGTGATCAAAGTCGAGATCACGCGCATCTCGAAAGGGCCGTACGGCTACAAGGTCGAGGCGGTCATTCCCGTGATCGCCGGCGGCGCCGGGATCCCGGTCTCGGCCAAGATGAAAATCGGCCACATGTGGAACTACGGAGGCAAGCGCTACAGCTACCTGAACGGCCGCTGCGAAGACGGGAAGCTTCAGGCCCGCGGGGAATTCAGCTTCAAGGACGGGACCGTCCTCAACGGGTCCTTCCTGAAGCCGTGCACGGTGCGCTAAGCCGTTTCCTCGCCCAGGTCGTCCTCGGCGGCACCGATGTCCTGGTGCGCGGCCTCGGTGACGAGGGTCGGCCGGCGTCCCTGGGTGATCGTCTCCTTGGTGACGACGCACTTGGTGACGTCACGGCGCGAAGGCAGCTCGAACTGGACGTCGAGCAAGGTTTCCTCGAGGATCGAGCGCAGGCCGCGAGCCCCGGTCTCGCGTTCCAGGGCCTTGTTGGCGATCGCCTCGAGGCTGTCCTCGGAGAAGACCAGCTCGATGTCGTCGAACTCGAAGAAGCGCTGGAATTGGCGCGTGAGAGCGTGCTTGGGCTCGGTCAGGATCGTGGTCAGGTCACCGAGGCTGAGCTGGTGGATCGCCGTGATCACCGGCAGGCGGCCGATGAACTCGGGGATCAGGCCATACTCGATCAGGTCCTCGGGCAGCACCTGCTCGAACCACTCGCCGGCATCCTTCTTCTCGCGCGAGGAGATCGCGGCACCGAAGCCGACGCCGCGGTCGCCGACGCGGCGCTCGATCACCTTGTCGAGCTCGGCGAAGGAGCCGCCGCAAACGAAGAGGATGTTGGTGGTGTCGATCGTCAGGAACTCCTGGTGGGGGTGCTTGCGCCCGCCCTGCGGGGGGACCGAGGCGGTCGTCCCCTCGAGGATCTTCAGCAGCGCCTGCTGGACGCCTTCGCCGGAGACGTCACGGGTGATCGACGGGTTATCGCCTTTGCGCGCGATCTTGTCGATCTCGTCGATGTAGATGATTCCCGTTTCGGCCTTTTTGACGTCGAAGTCGGCGGCCTGGATCAGCTTCAGGAGAATGTTCTCGACGTCCTCGCCGACGTAGCCGGCCTCGGTCAGCGCCGTCGCGTCGGCGATCGCGAAGGGGACGTTGAGGATGCGGGCGAGGGTCTGGGCGAGCAGCGTCTTGCCGCAGCCGGTCGGCCCCAGCATCATGATGTTCGACTTCTGCAGCTCGACCTCGGTCTCTTCGGACTGGGCGATCTGGACCCGCTTGTAGTGGTTGTAGACCGCCACCGAGAGCGAGCGCTTGGCGGCCTCCTGGCCGACCACGTACTCCTCCAGCACGTCGTGGATTTCCTGCGGTTTGGGCAGGTTCTCCAGCTCGAAGACGGGCGGCGCCGTCAACTCCTCGTCGATGATCTCGTTGCAGAGGTCGATGCACTCGTCGCAGATGTAGACGCCGGGGCCGGCGATCAACTTTTTGACCTGGCGCTGCGACTTGCCGCAGAAGCTGCAGAGAAGCTGCTCGTTCGAGTCGGTGGGACGTGCCAGCGGAATCCCCTCCTATTGGGATTGATCTAAGAGCTCCAGCAGGCCCCGCAAAGCTTAGACGGGGTGGCCTGCCGGTACGTGGGGGTCGTTTACGGCACCGGTCCAGCCGTCCCTCCTCGTGGTTTGAGCCTTGCGCCGAATCGCTACGGTTGGCGGAATGCCAGCCAAGCCCGAGATCGCCCCCGTCAGCCACGCCCAATACGAGGAGCTCCTGCCGTTGATCGGCGCCTATCAGCGCTTTTACCGGGTCGACGACGTCGACGAGGACCGCAACCGTGACTTCTTCCGTCGCTTCCTCGAGCCGAGCGATGTAGGGCTGCTGCTGGGCGCCCGTGCCGAGGACCGTTTCCTCGGCTACGCCTGTCTCTTCTGGCACTTCACCTCGACCCGAGCCGCGGAGACGGTGCTGATGAACGACCTCTTCGTCGCTGCCGAGGCACGCGGCCGCGGCGTCGGCCGCGCGCTGATCGAGGCCAGCGCCGAGGTCGCCCGCGCTCGCGGCGCCGCCCACCTGGAATGGGCCACCGAGCCCGACAACCACACCGCCCAGCGGCTCTACGACTCGACCGGAGCCGAGCGCAGCGAATGGGTCGAGTACGAGCTGGGGCTATGAATCCGTCGAGCCCTGCATCGACCACGCTATAGGGGGCGAATGCAGGACTCACCCCATACGAGTTTGGAACGTGTGCCCCGTGACGCGCCGGAGGTGACGGCGCTCTACGCGCCGTTCATCCGCGAGTCCGACGGGCCCTTGGAGTACGACCGCGAGGGAGCCGGGGTCGACCTCGAGGCGGAGATCGCCGCCGGGCCGCCGGCCGACCTGGCGGCCCCGGGTGGGGTCTTCCTGCTCGCCCGTGTCGACGGCGAGCCGGCCGGGATCGGTGGTGTCCGCCATCTCGACACCGAGGTAGCCGAGGTGAAGAGCATGTTCGTCTCCCCCGCCCACCGAGGCCTCGGCCTCGGCCGGGCGATCCTCGCCGAGCTCGACCGGATCGCCGCCGAGCACGGCTGCCGCGCCGTCCGCCTCGACACCTCCGATTACCTGACCGACGCCGTCGGCCTCTACCGAGCCGCCGGATACCGCGAGGTTCCCGCCTACAACGAGAACCCGAAAGCGAGCCTCTGGTTCGAACGCTCGCTGGCCGCCTAGCTCCAGCGGTCCCAGCGCGCCAGCATCGGCAACGGGTCGATCGGGGTGCCGCTGACGTGGATCTCGAAGTGCAGATGACAGCCGGTGCCGACTGCGTTGCCGGTTTCGCCGACCGCTCCGACCCGCTCGCCCTCGAAGACCCACTCGCCCTTGCCAACCAGCGCCGGGACCGGCATGTGGGCGTAGAAGTAGCTGCGCTTCTCCCCTTCGCCGTGGAGCAGAAGGAAGTTGCCGTAGAGGACGGGGTCGTAGCCGACCTGGCGCACGCGCCCGTTGCGGACGGCGACCAGCGGGGTGCCGCAGGCGGCGGTGATGTCGAGGCCTTCGTGGATGCGGCCGCCGTTGCGCGGTGCGTGGAACTCGCCGACGGCGCCGCGGAGGCCGTGGGAGCCGTCAACCGGGAAGACGTGCCCCCAGTAGGACACGCCGCCGTCGCGGGCGGGGACCGCGGCGGCAGCAGAATCGACCGCTACGGCGAGGACTAGAAAGACGAGGAGGGCGGCGCGCTTCAGTGGTGATCGATCACGCGGTCGACGATGTTGTACTCCTTCGCCTCCTCCGCGCTCATGAAGTAATCGCGTTCGGTGTCCTGGGTGACCTTCTCGAAGGACTGCCCGGTGTGCTTGGCGATGATCTCGTCGAGGCGGCGGCGGACGTCGATGATCTCTTTGGCGTGGATCTCGATGTCGGTCGCCTGCCCCTGAAAGCCAGCTGAGACCTGGTGGATCAGGATCTTCGAGTTCGGCAGGGCCATCCGCTTGCCCGCGGCGCCGCCACTGAGCAGCAGCGCCCCCATGCTCATCGCGACGCCGACGCAGATCGTCTGCACGTCGGGTTTGATGAACTGCATCGTGTCGTAGATCGCCAGGCCCGCGTAGACGGATCCGCCGGGCGAGTTGACGTAGATGCTGACGTCCTTGTCGGGGTCCTCGGACTCCAGGTGCAGGAGTTGGGCGACGATCAGGTTGGCGATGTCGTCGGTAACCGGGGTGCCGAGGAAGATGATCCGCTCGCCGAGCAGGCGCGAGTAGATGTCGAAGGCGCGCTCGCCGCGCGAGGTCTGCTCGACCACCATCGGGACCAGGGGGCTCATCGGTGGCTCACTTTACTCATCGTCCGGAGTCCAAAGCTTGCCTGCCTTCTCGCGCTCTTTCTCGGGGGTCCAGATCGCCTCGCGGGCTTCGGCCTGCTCGAGCGGGATCGGTACCGCTGCCTCGGTGACCAGCTCGATCGCTTTGCGCGCCCTGATGTCGTCGGCGATCATCGCCTCGCGACCGTTCTCGCGCAGCCGCGCCAGCAGCTTCTCGGGCGTCGTCCGCTCGTGCTCGGCGGAGTGCTCGAGCGCCTCCATCAACTCCTCGTCGGAGACCTCGATCTGCTCGGCGTCGGCGATCGCCGTCACCACCGCCTCGCGCTTGAGCTCTTTCTCGGCGTCGGGCTTCGACTCCTCGATCAACTCCTCGCGCGTTTTTCCCTGCATCTGCAAGAAGGCGTTGGGGTCCATGCCACGGCCGGCGAGCTGGCGTTCCATCCGCTCCCAGCGTTCGGTCGCCCGTCCCGTGACCAGGTCGGCGGGGACGTCGACGGTCGCGGCGGCAACCGCGGCGTCGACCGCGGCGATCCGGAAGTCTTCCTCGGCGCGGCTGTTCAGCGCCGTGCCGACTTTCTCGGCGATGTCGGCGCGCAGCTCCTCGAGGGTGTCGAACTCGGAAGCCTCGGAGGCGAAGTCGTCGTCGAGCTCGGGCAGGATTTTCTCCCGTACCTCTTTCACCGCGACTTTGAAGACCGCGTCTTTCCCGGCCAGGTGATCGGCTTGGTATTCCTCCGGGAAGGTGACCTCGACCTCACGCTCTTCGCCGGCCTTGGCACCGGTCAGCTGCTCCTCGAAGCCCTCGATCAGCTGGCCCGAACCGAGCGCCAGCAGGTAGTCCTCGGCCTTACCGCCCTCGAAGGCGGTGCCGTCGAGCAAGCCCTCGAAGTCGATCAGCAGCGAGTCGCCCTCGGCCGCCTCGCGCTCGACCGGCTCGAGCCGGGCGAAGCCCTCGCGGACCCGCTCGATCTCGGTGTCGACGATTTCCTCCGGCACCTCCTGCTCGGCGCGGCCGACCTCGAGTCCTTTGTACTCGCCGAGCTGGGCCGGGGGGCGCACGCCGACCTCGAAGCTGAACTCCAGCGGTTGGCCCTCCTCCTCGGGAGTCTCGGTCATCTCGATGCTGGGGTCGCCGATCGGGCTGACCCCGGCGGAGAGCAGCGCCTGTTCGTACCACTCGGGCAGGGCGTCGCGGATCGCCTCCTGCAGGACCGGGCCGAAGCCAAGCCGCTGGATCACCAGCGACGGCGGTGCTTTGCCGGCGCGAAACCCCGGCATCCGCATCTCCTTCGCCATTGCCCGGGCGGCGCGCGAGGCAGCGCGCTCGACGTCCTTGGCGGGAACCTCGACCTCCACCCGCACGCGCGAGTCGGCCAGTTCGGTGAGCTTGGTCTCCATCTGGGCTGACCCTAGCGAGACCGGCGCTTCGCCAGCATCGTGCGCAGGGCGGCGGCGAAATCGATCGCGAAGGAGACCCCTCTTCCCACCGGTCCGGTGACCAGCCAGGCCTTGCTGCGCGCGAGGGCGCCACCGCTACTCATTCGCGTATTCCAGCAGCGACTCGTCGACGAGCCACTCGACCGGCGCGTGGTCGTCGGTATAGACCTCGCCGCCAGGCAGCCGCGGCTCCAGCGCCGCGGCCGCCTCGCGCGCCAGCGATTGCAGCTCGTCCGGCAACCGCCCGGCGTCTCCCCGTAGGCGGGCGGCCGAGAGGTTGTCTTCGCCGGCGACCAGCAGCGTGTTGGTGTCCTCGATCGGGTAACGCAGCACCCGCGGATAGGCCGCCGCCATCGTCCGCCCCAGCACCCGCTCGAGCTCGTCGCCGCCCTCGGGATGACCGACGTTGACGATCGTCACACCCCCCGGAGCCAGGCGTTCACGAGTGAGCTGGAAGAACTCCTCGGTGGTCAGGTAGAAGGGGATGTAGGGCTGACGGTAGGCGTCGACCATGATCGCGTCGTAGCCGCCCTCCGCGGCGCGCAGCCAGGGCCGGGCATCCTCGTCGTAGACACTCATCCGCGGGTTGCGGAGGTCGAGGTAGCGGCGACCGAGGTCGGTCAGCTCGGCGTCGATCTCGACCGCGTCGACAGCGGTGCCCGGAAAGAAGTGGCCGAAAGCACGGGCGACGGTGCCGCCGGCGTTGCCGAGGATCGCGATCCGGCGCGGCGGCTCGGCGTCGGCCGCCGCCGGCAGCACCAGGTGGCCGTCCCAGTAATCGCCGGTCAGGTAGCTGCCGGGCCGGTAGAGCGAGTGCACCGCCTGCCCCTCGTTGAGCTCGAGTACGCGGGTGCCGTCGTCGCGTTCGATCACGCGGGCGTACTGGTGCGTCGTCTCCGCCTCATAGAGGACCTCGCCCTCGCCCGACCCCTTGATCGTCCCCACCGGCAGCGCCAGCACCAGCGCCAGCCCGGCCGGAACGACGGCGGCGCGCCAGCCGATCCCGATCGTCGCGACCAGGGCCAGGCAGAGTGCGAAGACGATGAAGGTGCGCTGGGTGCCGAGCAGTGGGATCAGCAGCAGCGCCGAGATCATCGTCCCCAGCAACGAGCCGGCGGTGGAGATCGCGTAGAGCCGCCCCACCACCTCGCCGGCGCGGTCCATCTCGCCGACGGCGAGTCGCACCGCCCAAGGCGAGGCGGCGCCCAGCATCGTCACCGGCACCGCGACCAGCACCAGCACGCCGAACAGCGAGCCGGCGAAGGTGCCAATCGAGACGCTGTCGAAGGCCTCGACCGAGAAGTCGAGGAAGGGCCTGGCCGCGAAAGGGATGAGCGCGATCAGCAGCGCGGCGCCGAGCACGAGCAGGCAGAGGCCGCGCAAGTGTGGGTGGCGGTCGGCGTAGCGGCCGCCGAACCAGTAGCCGATGGAGAGAGCGACGAGGACGACCCCGATCGTGTTCGCCCAGACGATCGTCGAGGCGCCGAAGTAGGGCGCCAACAAACGTGCCGCCGCGATCTCCGCCCCCAGGCTCGAAGCGCCGACGACGAAGACCAGGGCGCCCAGCAGAAGTCGCTCAGACCGGCCCGTTTTCAGGGTCCCTCCCGGTCCCGGTCAGCTGCTTCTCGAGGCGATCGCCGTGGCCGGCCGCGACCGCCCGCTGGGCGCGGGCGGGGTCGAGCGCGATGCCGCGGTCCTGAGCGAGGTCGAGCAGCCGCTGCTTCTCGATCCCCTCCCGGGCGGCCTCGAAGAAGACCCAGGCGAGCAGGCCGAGGGCGAGGAAGGTGCCCTCGATCATCATCACCACCCCGGCGGTGCTCTGGTCTTGGAGCGGCGTCAGACCCCACTCGAGCTCGCCGGCGGTATAGCGGTCGTAGAGCACCGTTCCCGACCACATCAGGACGTTGCCGAGGATCGCCCCGGTGAAGCGAACGGCGATCACGTAGCCGACCTTCCAGGCGGCGGTGAACCACTGCGGCTTCGGCAGCGGGCCGAAGACCGGCATCCACATCAGAGCGCCGAAGAAGATGAACAGCGAGTGCTCAAGGGCGTGCAGCGCCGCCCCCCCGTAGGCGGCGTCGTACATCACCGGGATGTGCCAGAAGAAGAGGTTGGCGGCCCAGAGCGGGAAGGCGACGAGGGGGTGGGCGAGGACCCGCAGGCGGTCGAAGACCGAGATCGCCAAGATCGGCTGCAACAGAGGCCCAGTCAGCCCCAGCACCAGCAGCAGGCTGGCGATGTCGCCGATCAGCAGGTGCTCGACCATGTGGGCGATCACCAGTTCCTCGGCGATGTAGTCGATCGGCGAAGCGATCGCGACGAAGACCGTCAGCAGACCCGCGGCAAAGCAGATCTGGCGCCACAGCGGAATCGGCCGACCCTTGGCCGAAAGGGTCGCCGAGCGCTTGGCATAGAAGGCGGCGGCAACCAACAGCGGCGCCAACTCGATCAGGCCGAGAACGGCGCCCGCGAGGGCAAAGGGCAGGGTCATCTCGAATCAGCGTAGCGACGCGCATCTGCGCTGCCGCTGCCGGCTCCACTGGTAGCTTGGCGGCCCCTATGAGCGGCGCGATCGAGGACCAGTTCCCACCAATCGGAAGCTACGGCTTCCTCTCCGACTGCCATACGGCGGCCCTCGTCTCTTTCTCGGGCTCGGTCGAGTGGCTCTGCCTCCCCCGCTTCGACTCGCCGAGCGCCTTCGGGGCCCTGCTCGACCGCGGCGCCGGCCGTTTCAGCCTGCGGCCGCGCGGCGTCATCGTCCCGATCAGCCGGCGCTATGAGCCCGGCACCCTGGTGATCGAGACGACCTGGGTCACCGATACGGGCTGGGTCGTGGTCAAAGACGCGCTGACGATCGCCGAGTGGGCCAGCTCCGGCGAGGACAGCGACGGCGACGGACGTCCGGACACCAAGCACGAGTCCGATCGCTCGCTACTGCGCACGATCACCTGCATCGACGGCGAGGTCGAGATGGAGATGGAGTGCCTGCCGCGCTTCGCCTACGGGCTCGACGACGCGACCTGGACGGGGGGCGAACTGGGCGAGGCTGTCGCCCATGCCGACGACGGCACCACCCTGCACCTGACCAGCGACATGGAGCTGTCGATCGAGGGCGGCGCGGTGCGTGGCACCCTTCGCTTGCGCGAGGACGAAAGCGGCTTCTGCGCGCTGAGCTGGAGCGAGGGCGAGCTGGGCGGGCCGCGCAGCTCGCCGGAGGCGCTGGAGCGACTCGACTCGACCGAAGAGTTCTGGCGCCAGTGGCTGCGCGACGGCGACTTCCCGGACCACCCTTGGCGGATCCACCTGCAGCGCTCGGCGCTGGTGCTCAAGGGCCTCACCTACACGCCGACCGGAGCGATCCTGGCGGCGCCGACGACCTCCCTGCCGGAGACCCCCGGCGGAGAACGCAACTGGGACTACCGCTTCAGCTGGATTCGAGACTCGACCTTCAGCCTCTGGGCGTTGCACACGCTTGGCTTCGACCAGGAGGCACGTGACTTCATGAAATTCATCGTCCAGGTCTGTCAGGACCAGCCCGACCTGCAAATCATGTACGGGATCGGCGGCGAGAAGGAGCTGACCGAGAGCACCCTCGACCACCTCAGCGGCTACGGCGGGGCGAAGCCGGTGCGGATCGGCAACGGCGCTTACGATCAGCGCCAGAACGACGTCTGGGGAGCGCTGCTGGACTCGATCTACCTGCACGAAAAGGCGTTGAAAGGGCGAGGCACGCAGACCGACCGAGAGCTGGTCCGCTACCAGGTGGAAGCGGCGATCGACGCCTGGCCGAACCCCGACCAGGGAATCTGGGAGTCCCGCGGGGAGCCGCAGCACTACGTCTCCTCGAAGCTGATGATCTGGGTCGCCGTCGACCGCGGCGCCCGCATGGCTCGCGGCCTCGGCTTCGAGGAGCTGGCCGCCGCCTGGGAGGCGAAAGCCGACGAGTTCCACGCCGAGATCCTCGAGCGCGGCGTCCGCGACGGCGTCTTCCGTCAGCACTACGACACCGACGCGCTCGACGCCTCGTTGCTGCTGATCCCGCTGCTGCGCTTCCTGCCTCCCGACGACCCCCGCCTGAGGGCGACCGTCGACGCGATCGCCGACGAACTGAGCGAGCACGGCCTCGTCTGCCGCTACAAGGTCGCGGAGACCGACGACGGGCTGCGCGGCAAGGAGGGCACCTTCCTGATCTGTTCCTTTTGGATGGTCTCGGCGCTGTCGGAGATCGGTGAGTGCAAGCGGGCGCGGGCGCTCTGCGAGCGGTTGCTCGAGCAGGCCGGCTGGCTCGACCTCTTCGCCGAGGAGCTCGACGCCGAGTCCGGCCGGCACCTCGGCAACTTCCCGCAGGCGTTCACGCACCTGGCGCTGATCAACGCCGTCTCCCACGTGATCGCCGACGAGCTGCGTGAAGGCAACGGGTACACCGCCGTCTTCAGCGAGATGGGCGGCATCCGCGCGGCCCACAGTTGATTGACGCGGTAGTTTCCTGTGCAGACAGGAGGTTTACAGACAAAACGTTTCTTTTGCTCTATATTGCCGGGCGTGACGAAGCTCGACCGCTCGGACGAAAACGGCCTCCTGCTGGCGCTGGGCCACCCACTGCGCCGTCGCATCCTGCGCCGGATGCGAGACGAGGAGATGATGAGCCCGCGCCGACTCGCGAACGAGTTCCAGCTGCCGGTCAGCAACGTCGCCTACCACGTGCGCGTGCTCGCCGAATGCGGCGCGCTCACCCTCGTCCAAGCCAAGCCGGTCCGGGGGTCGATCAAGCACTATTACCGGAGCTCGCTGAAGCAACCTTGGGCGCGCCAGATCATCGACCTCGAGCCGGGAGGCGAGAGCCGAGCGGGGGAGATTCCCGACGAGCCGGCCACTTAGCGGCCCCGGGAGGGCGATGGACGACGGCGACGACAACTGGACCACGAAGGCGGCGGACCTGGCGACCGAGGCCACGGTGATGCGGCAGGTACTCGAGGTCCACCCCGTGCTGGTGACGACCGCCGAGCTGGTCCGTGAAATCGCCGGTGAAGAGCCTGTCTTCACCGAGCGCGACGCGATCGAACGCGCCGTTCGCGACCTCGGCGGCGTCGGCCTCCTGCACAGCCACGGTGAGTTCGTCGTCCCCACCCGCGCGGCGCTGCATTTCAGCGAGCTGCTGGACCGCTGAGTTGCAGCCACTGGAAGTGCGGCTGCAAGCGCTCCTCGAGTTCAGCCGCGGCGGCCGCCGCCCCCGGGTCTTGCTCGGCAGCCCCGCTGACCAGAAGGACCTCGGTGGCGGCGAAGCTCTGGAGCTGGTCTTCGACGGCTTGGACGAGGTCCTCGTCGCCGACCCGGGCTTCGGCCTCGACCCCCGCCTTGGCCAGCGAGGCAACGGTCATCACCAGGCTGCGCTGAGCGTCGCGGCGGGCGCCCTCGACGTCCGAGGCCCAGCGATCGAGGAAGCCGATCCGCGCTGGAGCCAGCACCATCACCGAACCGGCAGCGCCGCCGGTCGGCGCGGCCAGTGTCGCGATCTCAGCGACGGCGCCAGCATCCTCGACGGCTGAGGCGGCGACGACGAGCAGTCGGTCGGGTCCCGACGTGTCGGCCACGCGGCCGAGCGCGGTTAGCGGCCGCTGCCGGACGGCGACGACGACGATGGTGACCGCCACCAGGGCGCCCATCGCGACCCCGAATCCAGGGCCGCCGGCGTAGAAGGCGACGGCGATCGGGACGGCAATCGCGAGCACAATTAGCGGCAGCTTCCAAGGTGCCACAGCCAAATGGTGCCAGGCGCGAGCGCCGTCCCGCCCTCCGGGGCTTAAGAGCCCTTGCTGATCGCTGCCGGCGTTACGCCGTGGCTGGTCACGATCTTCACGCTACCCACCTCCCCCTCGATCACGATCTCCCTGTACCGCCCCATTCGCGGCTCGGGGAACTTATACTCGAAATAATTCAATTGATCAAGGCTATATCAGCAAGAGTTCACAAATAGACGGAAAAACCGCGACTGCTATGGAATTCCTGAGCTGAAACGTTTAGAGTGCAAACAGTCGGCCGCCACCCAAAAACGACCGAAGGAATGCGCCTTGCCGAAGACGAAGAAAAAAGACAGCGTCGAACAAATCGTCGCGAAAGCGTTCGCGCATCCGTTGCGCGTACAGATCCTGATCATTCTCAATGAGCGGGTCGCCAGCCCCAACCTGCTCTCGCAGGAGCTCGATCAGAGCCTCAACCTCGTCGCCTACCACGTGCGGGTACTCGAGAAATACGACTGCATCGAGCTGGTCGACACCAAGCAGCGCCGCGGCGCCACCGAGCACTTCTACCGTGCCACCAGGCGCCAGTTCCTGACCGACAGCGAGTGGGCTCGGATGCCGGAGAGCCTGCGACCCGGCCTCTCGGGGGCGATGCTGAAATCGTTCTTCGACGACATCGACGAGGCAGTCGTCGCCGGGACCTTCGACGAGCTCGAGGATCGCCACCTCAGCCGAACCCCGATGGTCGTCGACAAACAGGGCTGGAGCGACGTCGCCGGCCTGCTGGCGGAGACGCTCGACCGGGTGTTCGAGATCCAGGCGGAATCGAGCGAGCGGCTGGCCAACGGCAGCGAGAAGGGCATGCTCTCGAAAGTCCAGATCCTCCATTTCACCTCACCCGAGCCCAACGAGGACTGAGAGAACACGGAGTAGGACCGGGCGCCGCTCAGGAGTTGAGCGGCGCCGCTGCCTCCGGCGTCGCGACGATGAAGGAGAAGCTCTCCTCGAGGTAGAGGTGGGCGCTTTCGGCGTCGTCGTGGTGGCTGTACCCGATCGAGAGGTCCTGGCCCGACTCGAAGAGGAAGTCACCGCCGCGGAGGCTGAGCACCACGGCTCCCTTGACACCCGGCGCCCAGACGATCGGGCCGTCAAGGATCTTCGCCAGGTGGTCGAACAGCGGGTAACCGCCGTGCTCGGCGGTCTCGATCCCGCGGGTGTACTCGTCGGGCCCGAGGGCCAGACCGTAGGGCCCTCCCACGCCCCCCTCGCGGATCGCCTCGACGGCGCGGGCGACCGAGCGCGGGTAAGCCTCGGCATCGTCGCCAAGTGGCTCCGGGTCAAACGGCGACGCCTCGGCAATGCCGGCGATCCCAGCCTCGGCCCAACCGTGAAAGACGGCAACGTTCTCGGCCACGGCGATCTGGCGCGCCGCCCGGTCGAGCGCGGCGAGGTCCGCGTCGATCGCGCCGCGATCGTTGTCGCGCAGCTCCGCCAACGAGACGGTGAAATCGGCGCGCAACTCGACCAGCGGCATCACCCGCCGCTGCAGCGCGACAACTCCCTCGCCATTGGGCGGCGATACCTCCTCGGCGCGGCCGAGGTTGGTCGCCGAGTGCTCCCAGCCCTGGGGGCCGCCGAAATCGACCAGGCGTCGGGCCGCCAAGGGCCCCCGCAGGCGCTCGCGTGCCTCGTCGTCGAGCAGCCGCCAGCCGCTCTCGGAGACCGGCGCCAACTCGCGCAGTAGGTGATTCATCGCGCGGCTCCCTTCAGGCTGCCGATTCCGAGCGAGCCGTGCTCGTCCCCATCGCCCTCTTCCCCACCCTCGGAGCCCTCCTCGGCCGCCGTCGCGTGCTCGACGATGTCGCCCTCACAGAACAGCACCCCTGCGGCGATCTCGCGCCAGCGCGGCGTCCGTCGCAGCAAGAACTCCAGGTCCATCGCGAAGTGCTTGAACTCCTCACCCTGAGCGTCTTCCATGATCGCCCGTGCATCGGGGTCGTCCTCGAGCGCGAGCCGCTGCTGGTACCAGCCGATCGCCTCGGCCTCCTCGGTCAGCGAAGTACAGAGCCGGGCATAGGTACGCGCCTCCGAGGAAAGCTCCTGCGGCGGCTCGTGGTATTGGTCGACTCCCATCTCGCCTCCTGCGTCGGAAATGGCTTGCGTATAGCGCTCTACCCAGATTTAGCCCTCCCACTCCGTGCCGAACCTGGCAGCGGCCTATCGCTATGGTGTTGCAACGGTGGCCGTACGGCCCCGGGCGCTGCACGGCTTCGTTCCGAACGCCCTCTGGGCGGCGCCGGTAACTGAAACCGGCGCGAGAGTTCGATGGCAGCGAAAAGGGACCAGACTCAAACTCAGCAAGACTCCCCCGGCGCCCACGCGACCGACGGTCTGGCGAGTGAGAAGGAGCTGTGGCGGCGCTTCGGCGAGCGGCGAGACCCGATGATCCGCGAGGAGCTGGTGCGACGCTACCTGCCCTTCGCGAAGAGCCTGGCGCTGCGCTACCGCGGAGCCAGCGAGTCCTTCGACGACCTCCTGCAGGTGGCCAGCCTCGGGTTGGTCAACGCGATCGACCGCTTCGACCCGGCTCGCGGAACCCCCTTCACCGCCTTCGCCTCGCCGACGATCCTCGGCGAACTCAAACGGCACTTCCGCGACCGCGTCTGGACCGTTCGCGTGCCGCGCGGCCTGCACGACCGCATGGCCGAAGTCGAGAAGGCGATCACCGAGCTGACGGTGCAGCTGCAACGCTCGCCTTCGGTCGGTGAGATCGCCGGCCGCATGGAAGTCGACCCCGCCGACGTACTCGAGGTCCTCGAGGCCAACCACAATCGGCGACCGCTGTCGCTCGATCGCCCGGTCGGCGGCGAGGAGGACGAATCGCCGGCCTCCGAGTGGGTCGGCGACGAGGACAGCGGCTACGAGCTGATCGAGGACAAGCTCGCGCTGGAGGGGGTCCTCCCCCACCTCGACGATCGCGAACGGCTGGTCCTGCAACTGCGCTTCGTCGAGGACATGACCCAGTCGCAGATCGCCGAGCGGATCGGCCACTCGCAGATGCACGTCTCACGGATCCTGCGGCGAACGCTGGAGCGGATCCGGGAAGAGGTGGCCGAACAGGATCGCGAAGCGAAGCCGCGAGACGACGACTCGTAGGGGGAGGCCTGGGGGTCCTCACGGAGCCCTTGTCCGCTTGAGAGCAGGGCCTTCCTTGGAAGCATCCCGTCAGACAGTTTGCTGCCAAGCTCGGAGCTATCTGCTCTTCACGGAAGCAGATTCACCTTGGGAGCTTGGCTGAGGTTCGTGGGAGGGGTTGGGTGACCCTCCGAATGAGGCTTGGGACAGATGCTCCGAGCCCTGACCGTGCGACTAGCTGCGCGACGGCCTCAGGCGGAGGGTCACCCAACCCCTCCCTCACGCAAACCCCATCCAGGGACCCCGCGGGGTTAGGCAGATAGCGAGTCGATGGCGACGACGAGGAACTCGCCTTCCTCGCCCTGCTCGACCCGCAGCTCGTCGGCGAGCGCCTCGAGGGAGCCGACCTCGGGAACGTCAAGGCCCTTGCGCAGCCGCTCGGCGCCGCCGTCGGTCATCGGACCGACCCGAAGCTCGACCCCCTTCTCGCGGTCGGCGATGCTGAGCTCGACGTGGCCGTCGGTGAAACCCTGGGGCGCGGCCGCGGAGATCGCGTCGCTGAGCAGCATCGTGTCGTTGAGGCGGTCGACCGTGATCTCATGCCGCGCCGCGAGAGCGCCGAGGACGCGGCTGAGGACGGGGCCCACCAGCTCTGGCGGGCCGACTCGGACCTCCGTCGCCTGCGGCAGCTCATCCCTCTGCTGGCTGGGGTTGGCCCTGCCGTCCGCCCCGCCGGCGGCAAGCGGAACGTGCATGCGAATCTCGGTGCCGCGGTCGATGCCGCCGCTGATCTCGAAGCTGGCCGAGAGGGCGGCGATCAGGGTTAGCCCGATTCTCAGGCTGGGCCGCTCGACGTCGGGGCGAGGGCGAATTCCCATGCCGAAATCGCGGACGATCACGGTCAGGCCCTGGTGCTCCGCGTAGGCCTCGACCGCGAGTGGGCCCTTTTCGTCCTCCGGGTAGGCGTGGACGACGACGTTCATCGCCGCCTCGGTGGAGACGGTCTTCAGGTCCGCGATCGAGGCTTCATCCATGCCGAGGCGCTCACCCAGACCGGCAAGCGCGTGGCGCACCACCGCGACGTTCTCAGCCCGAGCCGGGAGGGACATCCGCAGCCCGGGTCGATCGTCAGTCTTCGTATTCACGCATTCCAGTCTCAGGGCTCCAAGAGCGCCATCTCGCTCGCGGGGCCGAGCATAGCTTGCACCGCTGCCTGAGCCACCGTCTACCCATGCCTCATCCCAGGCAAACCGGTCGAGGAAATCGTTGTTCGGGCGCGCTGTTGTAGCATCGAGGCCGTGCAACCCGCCCCCTTCGAGACGTCTTCCGCGGAGGTCGACGGGGTCCGCGTCATCGCGGTCCGCGGCGAGCTCGACCTGAGCACGGCCCCCGATCTCGAGGAGCCTCTCAACGCTGCTCTGGACGGCGGCCAGGGTTCGGTACTGATCGATCTCTCCGGTTGCGAGTTCATCGACTCGACCGGGATCGCGCTGATCGTCCGCGCCTGGCAGCAGCTCGAAGGCGCCGAGAACAGCGATCCCGACGGCCGCCTCGTGCTCTGCAGCGCCAACGACCAGGTACGGCGGGTCCTCGACGTCAGCGGTCTCGACCAGTCGATCCCGATCCACGCCACCCGTGAGGACGGGCTGGCGGCTCTGCGCAGCTAGTCCCCCTAGGCCACCCCCTGCGTAAGCGGTGCCCCAGCGGGTAGCGGGCATTGATGCCCACTCCCCGTCGGCCGAAACTCCCCCGCGACCTCTTCGAGACCCGCAGCCACACCTGGCACGCGCTCGGCCTCGGCGACGAGCTGACGCCGCGCTTTTCGAAGAAAGCGCTCGGCGGCCTGGTGGTGGCGCTGGCAGTGATAGCGGCGACCCTCGTCGTCTATCACCAGCGCGCCCACATCGCCCCTGGTTACAGCGACTGGATCCGGATCGGGACCGTCGTCATCCTGGTCATCGTCGGCTCGGCCGCGACCCACTGGCTCGCCAGCGCCCTGACGCCACGCCTCTACCGCCGCCTCGATCCCGCGACCGCTGGGACCACCGGCTTCGTGATCCGGCTGATCGCGATGAGCGCGGTCGTGATCCTCGCCTTGCGCATTGCCGGCGTCACCGCCAGCACCCTCGCCGTCGGCGGCGCCTTCACCGCCGTCCTGCTCGGTCTCGCCGCACAGCAATCGCTGGGCGGTATCTTCGCCGGGATCGTCCTGCAGAGCACCCGTCCGTTCCGGGTCGGCGAACGGGTGCGCCTGGTCGGCGGCGCCCTCGCCGGTTCGCTGGAGGGCACCGTCTCATCCCTCGGCCTCTTCTACACCACCCTCACCCAGGGAGCCGACCGCTTGCTGGTGCCCAACAACGTGCTCTTGCAGCTCGTCGTCGTCCCCTTGCGCGAGCCCGACAAAGTCGACGTGCGCGCGCGTTTCCCCAGCGACGCCAGTCCCCAGCGGGTCGAGCAGCGGCTGCTGCGCGAGATCACCGTCCCCACCCGCTACCGCCCCAGCGTCTCGCTCGAGGAAGTCGACCACGACAGCGTCGTCCTGCGCGTCAACGCGACGCCGTTGCGCCCCGAGGACGGCTCACAGCTGGCGGAGGAGGTACTCGAGGCGCTGCGCAGCCAGGAGCGCGTCGAGGCCCAGGGCTGAGATCGGCTACTGGCTGAGCAGCAGCGCGAGGTTGGCGAGTACCGCCAACGGGGTTCCGACGAGCGAGAGGTAGCGAAAGAATTTCGCGAAGCCGCCGCGGTAGCGGACGCTCTCCATCAGGGTGATGCCGACCACATGGGCCATGTTGACGAGGGCGATGCCGATCGCGATCAGGATCGCGGCGGCTTGGGCGCCGGTCTCGTCGCCGCTGCCGGCGGAGACCGCCGCGGCCAGAACGGCGGCGACGATCGTGCCGACGATCCCCGTCACCATCCCGATGAAATCACCGCGAGAAAGACCGGGGAGGTAGGCGGAGCCAACTTCGTGACCCTCGGCCGGATCGACGGTGCCGCGGCCGGCGGTCTCGACGTCGACCACGTGCTCGCGTCCCTGCTCGTCACCGTGGAGGAGGACCATCCGCAGCGGCGGCTCGAGTCCCGCCTGCGCCTTTTCGAACAGGCCTTCCTCGAACCAGCGCGCCTGCTCCTGCTCGTGCTCGAAGATCAGCACCTCGTCGGCCGGGGCTTTCAGCAACGCATCCTGGGCGGCCTGGACCGGGTCGGGATCGCCGACCTCTCCGGCCGCTTCGATGCCATTGCCGCGCAGCGTCTGCAGCACCCGTCGCAGTCGCTCTTCGGCTTCCCTCTTCGGCTCGTCGATGTCGCCGAGCGTGTGCTGGAAGGCGTTTGCCTCCACGGCAGGGACAACCACCCGGAGCTCGACGCCGTCGCCGTTGCCAGTGCCGCGGAGCTCCTCGATCGGCTCAGAGCCCTCGAGCTCACCGGTGACGACTGCCAGCAATCGGTGCGCCATCGTTCCTCCTCAGCTCACTCGTCGGATGGGATCGGCTCGTCCGCCTCGCCGTACTCGGCCCGCTGCGGCTCCTCCGGCGGCGGCGGGACGCTGTCCGGAAAGCGGTGTTCGTCGCCGTGGCTGGCGATGTCCTCGAGGTCCTTCTCGGCCAGCTCGAAGCCCTCGGCCTCGCCCTGGCCGCCCTCGATCAACGGCTGCTCCGCTGGGTCGTCGCTGTCGGGCGGGACGTCGCCGCCTATTTCAGCCGCTTCGGCGGCGGCCTTGTCGGCCTCTTCCTGCGCCAGGCCTTCCTCGCCGCGCTCTTCCTCACCGAAGCTCATGAGGGGCGGCTACCCCCGCCGCGCAGGCACGAAACCGAGAAGGGGAGGGGTGCCGGCGGCAGCTGGGTCCAGCGAACCTCGCGCCCTAGCCGACCGGTGCCGGATCGCCGCCTGAACGTCCCAGGAACCAGCCGGCGAGGATGCCGACCACGGCACCGAGGCCGAGCAGGGTGGTCGAGCGCAGCGGGTCCCGTTTCAGTTTCGAGGTGGCCCCCCGCGCGGTGTGCTTTGCAGTCTTCTTGACCGCCTTGCGGGCGATCCTCTGTTTGATTGACATTGAGGGCCGCTACCCGTTTGGGCCGGGGACGACACGGGGTATGCGCGGCCGGTGCGGCTGACCGCGATCCTCGACATCGAGGGCACCCTCGTCGACACCAATGACCACCATGCGCTTGCCTGGGCACCGGGGCGCTGCGCGGCTTTGCCAAGCTCTCCTAGCTTGCGCCGGCCACCGCTTTCTGTAGCTGGTTCTTGCTCATCTTCGAGCGGCCTTCGATGCCGAGCTTCTTGGCGTCGTTGTAGAGCTGTTCCTTGGTGCGGCCGCCCGGGCCTTTGCCGGACTGCTTGCCGCCGCGGCTGCTGGCCGAGCGGCCGTTGGTCGAGCTCCTCGAGGCGGATCTCGATTCTCCCGAGCGCGCCCTTTCCTTGTTGACGGCGCGGGCCGCGATCTCTTCCGCCCGCTTGGTGGACCGCCCTGCTTCCTTCTCGCTCTTTTTGATCTCTTTGTACTGGCGGTCGCGTTTGCTGCCTTTTTTCACTCCACGCGGTGGCATCCTTCGCTCCTCAGTTGGCTGCAGCGCCGGCGCGCCGGTTCTCGTGAGCGCCCTCGGCGAACGCCTCGATGATCTTCGCCTTGAAGGCGTCGAGGTCATCGGGTTTGCGGCTGGAGACGAGACCGTTGTCGACGTGGACCTCCTCGTCGACCCAGGCGGCACCGGCGTTGCGGAGGTCGGTCTCCAGGCTCGGCCAGGAGGTGAGGGTGCGACCCTCCACCACCCCGGCGTCGATCAGAGTCCAGGGGCCGTGGCAGATGACACCGACCGGCTTGCCCGCCTCGAAGATGCCGCGGACGAACTCCAAGGCCCCCTCGTCCGTGCGCAGCTGGTCGGGACTGGCGACCCCGCCGGGCAGGACCAAGGCGTCGTACTCGCTCGCGTCGGCGTCGCCGACGGCGCGGTCGACCGCGAACTTCTCCGCCTTGTCGAGGTGGTTGAAGGCCTGGAGCTCGCCCGCTTCAGGCGCCAACAGCTCGACCTCGGCGCCGCAGCCGCAGACGGCTTCCAACGGCTCGGTCAGCTCGACCTGCTCGACTCCCTCGTTCGCCATCAGGAAGGCGATTTTCTTGCCCTGCAGCTTCTCGAACATCATCTTCTCTCAGCTCCTCTTTGATCCCGTGAACTTGGACAGCGATTACCCCTCCCTCGGAGCCGCAAAACTCAGCCGATCAGGTCGAGGACGGCGCGCTCGACCCGGATTCGGGCACGGTCGCCGAGGGCTCCATTGCGAGGCGCCGGGACGTCGATCGTGACGCCGTCTCTGTAGCGATCGAAGACGCGGGGGTCGATGTAGGAGCGGCGACAGACCGCGGGGGTGTTGCCCAGCTTCTCCGCCACCCCCTTGACCGCGGCCGCGATCGCCCGCTTCGCGGCGGCAGCGGATCTCGGCTTCTCGGCACCGGCGAGCTCGAGCGCGGCGAGGACGGTGCCATGCCAGGTGCGGAAGTCCTTGGCCGAGTATTCGGCGCCGATCTGCTCCTGGATGTACCGTTGACGTCGCCGGAGCGGACGTCCCGCCACTCGCGCCCCTGGCGGTAGGCGAGCAGGTCGTCGGGACCGCCGCGGCGGCGGCGCATCGTCTGCACGGCGGCGATCGCGGCGGGGTCGCGGACCGACTGGACCCGGCGCTGCCCGCTCTTCGCGGGGAAGTCGAAGACCATCTCACCGTCGGCGATCGTGACGTGCTCGCGGCGCACGGTGGCGACGCCGAAGCTTTCGTTGTCCTCGGCGTACTCCTCGCCGCCGATCCGGAAGAAGCCCTGGTCGAGCAACCGCACCGCGCAGGCAAGCGCCCGCTCGCGCGGCATCCCGTCGCGCCCGAGGTCGCGCTTTACCTCCCGACGCAATCGCGGCAGCGCTCGCGCGAACTCGCGCGTCTCCTCGTACTTGCGCGCCGCCCGCCGCATTTCCCAGCGCTCGTGGTAGCGGTACTGCTTGCGACCCGCTTCGTCGAAGCCGGTGGCCTGGATGTGCCCGAACGGATCGGGGCAGATCCAGACCCGCTGCCACGCGGGCGGGATCGCCAGGGCGCGGATCCGCGCCAGCGTCTCCTCGTCTTCGACCCGATCGCCGTTGCCGTCCGCGTAGGAAAAGCCGCGACCGCGGCGGCGGCGCTGGATCCCGACCCCGGCGCAGTCCGAGCGGCGCAGTCTTCCTTTCGATCCACTGTCTTTCATCGCGGCTCGGTACCCGCACGCGCAGCCGGCCAAGCGCGGTTTGCTGGTATCCGCTTGCGGGGACATAGCTGCAGTGAGCGCTGTCGGAGAGAGACGGGAGAATGCGATCCCGGTCTCGCCCGTGGGACCGCTCAGCGAGCTGCTGCTCGATCTTCTCTCCCGCTCACCGACCGAGCCGAGCACCTCACCCGCGGCCGCAGCCGCTGGCGAGATCGCCGACTCCGTCGCCGAACCACTCGCCGACGGCGACCTGCAGCTGGCGCTCTACGTCGCCTATGAGCTCCACTACCGCTCGTTCCCCGGCGTCCACCCCGCTTGGGAGTGGAACCCAGCGCTGCTGGGACTGCGGGCACGGCTGGAGGAAGCCTTCTTCGGCGCCCTGAGAGCGAAGCTCCCGACCGAGCGGGTCGACCCCACCGAGGTCGGCGACGCACTCTTCCGTCTCGAGGAGGCTGATGACGGCGTCTCGCTTTCGCAGTACGTCGACGCCTCGGCCGATCTCGAGCAGTTCCGCGAGTTCGTCGTTCACCGCTCGCTCTACCAGCTGAAGGAGGCCGATCCTCACTCCTGGGCGATCCCGCGCCTGCACGGACCGGCGAAGACGGCGTTGCTGGAGGTCCAACACGACGAGTACGGCGGCGGCCAACCAGAGCGGATGCACTCGGCCCTGTTCGCCAAGTCGATGCGCGGCCTCGGCCTCGACGACAGCGAGAACGCCTACCTGGATCGGATTCCGGGCGTCACCATCGCCACCGTGAACTTGATGTCCGGGTTCGGGCTGCACCGCTCGCGCCGCGGTGCGATCGTCGGCCACCTGGCGATGTTCGAGATGACCTCGGCCCGGCCAAACCGCCGCTACGGCAACGCTCTGCGCCGGCTCGGCTTCGACGCCGAAACCACCGACTTCTACGACGAGCATGTCGAGGCCGACGCCGTGCACGAGAACATCGCCGCCTACGACATGGCCGGGGGGCTCGCTCGCGCCGAACCGGAGCTCGCCGCCGACGTCCTCTTCGGCGCCCGAGCCATGCTCTTTCTGGAGGACCGCTTCGCCCAGCACCTGTTGGATGCCTGGGCCCGCGGCGAGAGTGCCCTGCGCCAGCCGCTCTAGCCCTCGGCGCGAAAGCCGATTGACTTGTGGGTGCCGTCGCAGAAGGGGCGAATCTGCGATTTGCCGCAGCGGCAGAGAGCCACGACCGGACGCTTGCTCTCGATCTCGTTGCCGTCTTGGTCAGTCAGCACGAACGAGCCCCGGACCAGGTAGGGGCCGTTGCGATAGGGGGTGATTCTCGTCTCCGCCACGCCCGCCCACTACCCGTCACGGCCGAGTTTCACCCCAGGGGTCCCTGGGGTACCGCTCCGGTGACGCTCGCCCATCCAACCACCACAACCACCACGATTCGAAAGGAACAAGCATGGCGGAGATCACGACTTTGGAGGAGAAGCTGGCGGAGGTGACCGGCCTCGCGCGAGCGGCGAAGGACCTGAGCGAGAAGGTCGCCGACCTGGTCGAGGAGGAGGACGACGGGGTCGCCGCAAGACTGCGGCAAATGAGCGAGGAGGCGGCCGAGACCGACGAGCGCTGCAGCGCGATCATCGACCAGCGCGACGGCAGGAAGACGGCGATCCTCGAAAAGGCGCAGGAAACGAAAGGCGAGGCATCGGAGATGGCCTCCACCTACCTCGGCGACGACGCCGACGGGCTCGACGCCCTGGAGTTCATGACGATGGCTGAGGCCGGCGAGGTCGGCCACTGGGCGGTGCTGGGCAAACTCAACGAGAAAGCGGGCGAGCAGGAGATCGCCGAGCTGGTCGAGTGGGCGCTGCCGATCCAGGAACGCCACTTCAGCGACGTCAAAGAGGGCTCGCTGGTGCTGGCCGGCGCGGAGGATCCCAATTCCTGAGCGCTACCTCCCCATCTACCTGAACGACCACCTCGCCGGCTCGACCTTCGGGGTCGAGCTGGCGAGGCGGACGGTGGCCAGCAATCGCGACGATTCTGAGTTCGGCCCGCCCCTGCAGAGGATCTGCGAGGAAATCGAGGCCGACCGGGCGACCCTGGAGCAGGTGATGGACGAGCTCGACGTCGGGCGCGACCGGCTGAAGCCGGTCGGCGCCTGGGTCGGAGAGAAGATCGGCCGGCTGAAGCCCAATGGCCAGCTGCGTGGTTACTCGCCGCTGAGCCGGATGATCGAGCTCGAGGGCCTCTACATCGGGATCAGCGGCAAGGCGAGGCTGTGGAAGGTGCTGGAGGCCACGATCGCCGAGCGCCTGCCCGGCACCGACTTCGCGCAGCTCGGTGAGCGCGCCGACCGCCAGCGCACCGAGGTCGAGGAGCTGCAGACGAAGGCCGCCCAGCTCGCGTTCGGCACCTCGACGTAGGTACTGGCCGTAGTCAGGATGCGCGGGTGGGAGCATCGAGCCAGACGGGCTCGAACTCGAGCCCGCCGTGAGCCCTTCGGCATGTGGTTGTCGGCGATGACCGCGATCAAGCGTCCGACCCTAGAGCCACCATGAGCCCATGTGGCTGATCCAGGTGACCTGCTCGGACCCCGACTGCGCCGAGGACTTCGAGGTTATGGTCGAAGACCTGAACGAAGTCGAAAAGATCGTCTGCGAGTGCGAACATTGCGTCGTCGTACTCTCCGTCGCCGATTTCGAGCCGCTCCAGCTCGCCGCCGCGTAGACGACTCGCTGCCGAGCAGGGTCTGGTGCTGGGAGCGGCTACGAGACAAATCTCGGTAGCTCCCGCACGACCTCGCGAGGCGGCTTGTCCTCCCGCAGCCCCAGGTAGCTGGGATGGCGCAGCTTGCCGTCGCGGGTCCACTCCGAGAAGGCGAACTGGCCGACCAGCTCCGGTTGCACCCAGCGGGCGACCCGCGGCAGGCCGCTACCCTTGGTGAACGGCGGGTCAGAGACCTCCAGCGCCTCCAGCTTCGCCCCGAGGTCGGCCAGGGTTCGCTCGCTGAACCCGGTCCCGGCTTTGCCGGCGAAGCGCAGCTCGCCGTCCTCGTAGTAGCCGACCAACAGCGCCCCGAAGTGCTGGCGCGCACCCTGGGGCGGCGTGAAGCCGCCGATCACCAGCTCCTGCTCGTGCCCGCATTTGAGCTTGATCCAGTTGCCGCTGCGGGTATGGGAATAGGTGCTGTCGGCGCGCTTGGCGATCAGACCCTCCCAGCCCTTCGCGCAGGCCTCGCGGAAGAACTCCTCACCGCGCTCGTTGCGATGCGGCGTGTAGCGGACCGGCCCGTGGAAGGAGAAGGCCCGCCGCAGCGCCCCCTTGCGCGCGCGCAGCGGCAACCCGGTGAGGTCGTGGCCGTCGAAGCGGAGCAGGTCGAAGAGGTAGAGGAAGACGGGGATCGCGGTCATCCGGGCCAGCTGCGGATCCTTGACATGCATCCTGCCCTGGAGCTTGGCGAAGCTGGTCTGGGCCCCGTCGAAGGCGACGACCTCGCCGTCGGCGACGAAGTCGGTGGCGGCCTCGGCCGCGAGCGCCTCGACCAGCTCGGGGTATGAGGGCGAGAGGTCCTTGCCGGTGCGCGAGGTCAGCGTCACGACGTCGCCCTCGCGGCGGGCGATCGCGCGGATCCCGTCGAGCTTGCGCTCGAAGACCCAGTCGGGGTCGCTGAAGGGGCGGTCGCCGAGCTTCGCCTTCATCGGCTCCTGCGCCTTGGACATGGCGCGAGGTTAGTCTCCCGGCCGATGCCGCCCCTCGCCAAAGCCGCCGCGCTTGCGATCACCGCGGTACTGCTCTGCCTCGCGGTTGCGACCGCGGTCGGCCCCGCCACCGCCTCGCCACAGGCTCGGGCAAGCGCATCGTCGCCTCCCCACTCGACTCCCTGGCCGATCCCCTTCGGCCCCAAACGCAAGCGTGAGATGGCCGCCTACTCCGAGCGCCACTACGGCCAGCAGCGCTGGCGTCTGCGCGATCCGAAGGTGATCGTCGAGCACATGGCGCAGACCTCGACCGCCGCCGCCGTCTACAACACCTTCGCGCCAGACAACCCCGACGTCGAGCTCGGCGAGCTGCCCAACGTCTGCTCGCACTACGTGATCTCACCCTCGGGTCGGATCTTCCGCCTCGTCAACCTGCGCACCCGTTGCCGCCATACCGTCGGCCTCAACTGGACCGCGATCGGGATCGAGCACGCCGGCTACGGCGACGGCGACCTGCTCGGCGACCGCCGCCAACTGCGCGCCTCTCTGCGGCTGACCCAGTACCTGCGCTGCCGCTTCGGGATCCGCGTTCACGACGTGATCGGCCACAACGAGAGCCTCGGCTCCCCCTACCACCACGAGCTTGTGCCGAGCCTGCGGAACCAGACCCACGGCGACATGTCCCACGCCTCGATGCGCGTCTATCGCCAAGAGCTGCGCCAGCTCGGCCGCTGCTAATCGCGCGCAGGGAAGCGCCCTGGACGCTGCGGATCTGGGCGACGTGCTCGGGTAGACTCACGCCGATGGGCGAGGCGATCGAAGGCTTCAGGGAGGGTGACAAGGTCTGGGTGCAGGACGCCGACGGTCGTCACCACCCCGGCATCTTCGTCGGCGACAACGAGGCCGCCGGCTGGTTCGGCGGCGGCCCCAGCGCCTACGTCGCCCACCCCGAGGCCCACCAGGCCGAGGTCGTCTCGATCTTCCGCATCACCGCGCGCGACGAGTAGAGCGCGGCTACCGGTCGGGACCGCCGCCGTCTGCGAGTCGCTCGATGCCGTCCCGCTCCAGACGCAGCATCCGCCATTCCTCCAGGCGGGTGGCGCCGATCTTCTCGTAGAAGTTGAGCGCGGGTTCGTTCCACTCCAGTGCGCACCACTCGAGCCGCGCGTGACCGCGCTCCAGGGTCAGCGCCGCCAGGTGCTCCATCACCGCCAGGCCGATCCCGCCGCGGCGGTACTCGGGTCGCACGTAGACGTCCTCGAGCCAGACCCCGGAGCGGGTCTCCCAGGTGGAGAAGGTCGTGTAGAAGATCGCGTAGCCGACCGGCTCCCCGTCGAGCTCGACGATCAGGGCCTCGGCGGCGCGCTGGTCGAACAGCGAGCGCCGCAGCGTTGCGGCGTCGCCGACGACCTGCTCGGGCGCTTTCTCGTAGGTGGCGAGCTCGAGGATCAGGGCGAAGAGGAGCTCGGCGTCATCTTCGCTCGCCGGGCGGATGTTCAAGGCGCTCACGGCGCGGAGACTAGAAGCTTCTAGTCCTCCTAGGCCAACGCCGGCAACACCGATTCGCCGTAGACCCCGATCGCTCCCTCGGGGTCGGCGCCGGAGTTGTTCATCAACGCCACCGTCGTCGCTCCGAGCTCTTCGACTTCGCGGATGCGCTCGACGTGCACAGCGGGGTCGCTGGAGATGATCAGTGCCTTCGCCAGCTCCTCATCGGATACCTGCTGCTTGCCGTGCTCCTGCATCGCCGCCGGGTCGTGCCAGTCCTCCTTGTAGAACTCTTTCGGCTGCGAGCCCTTCCAGACGCGGGCGCCCTCCAGCGCCGCATCGTCGTCCGCCGCCCAGGAGAAGGCGGCCTGGAGGACGATCTCGCCGGACTGGTGACCGGCGTCCTCGGCCGCGCCGCGATAGACGTCGATGACCTCCGGCGTCGACTCGGGGTCGGCCAGCGTCCAGAGGCCGTCGCCCAGCTCGCCGGCGACCTTCGCCGCCCGCGGACCGAAGGCGGAGACGTAGATCGGCGGGCGGCCCTGCGGGCGGGTGTGCAGGTAGGCATCCTCGGCGGCGAAATAGTCGCCGTGGCCGCTCAGGCGTTTCCCTTCGAACAGGGTTCGGATCATCTCCAGCGCCTCCGCCATGCGGTCGATCTGGTCGCCGACAGAGGGCCATTCGGCGCCGAGTGGCACCTCGTTGAGGGCCTCGCCGGAGCCGAAGCCCAGATAGGGACGGCCCGGGTACATCGTCTCCAGGGTGGCCCAGGCCTGGGCGATCAATACGGGGTGGTAGCGCGGCCCCGGCGGCGTCACCGCGGTGCCGATCAGCGCCCGCTCGGTCGCCTGCGCGGCGGCCCCGAGCCAGACCCAGGCATGACCGGCCTCTCCCGGTTCCCACCAGGGCTGCAGGTGGTCGCTGCAGCCGATCCCGTCGAAGCCGGCGCGCTCGGCCGCGACTGCCTGGCGCAGCAACGCGTCGGGCGGAAACTGCTCCTGGGCGCAGAGGTGGAAGTAACGCATGGGGCCTGATCACGCCTACCCGGATCGATCCCCGGCAATCGAACCTCTAGGCTGCCGGCCGTGGACACGATCGACCGGCTGCTCGAGAACAACCAGGCCTTCGCCGACGGCCTGCCGGACAAGCATCTCGACGTGCGCCCGAGCCGGCAGCTGGCGATCGTCACCTGCATGGACTCCCGCCTCGATGTCTTCGCCGCGCTCGGCCTCGGCGACGGCGAGGCGCATGTCCTCCGCAACGCCGGCGGCGCTATCACCGACGATGTGATCCGCTCGCTGGCGCTCTCCCAGCGCAAACTCGGGACCCGCGAGGTGATGCTGATCCACCACACCGACTGCGGCCTCGAAAAGGTCAGCGATGACGGCTTCAGGGCCGAGCTGCAGGAGGCGACCGGGGTCGCACCCGCCTTCGCGATCGAGTCCTTCCGCGACGTCGACGAGGCGGTGCGGCAGTCGATCCGCCGCGTCCGCCGCTCGACCTTCGTCCCTCACCGCGACAACGTGCGTGGCTTCGTCTACGACGTCGACACCCACCGCCTGCGGGAGATCGAAGTGGCACCGGAAGCGTGATCGCCGTTTCTCCCCGCAGCGGCGGGAGATGACGACCACCGCCCCCTATGGGTCCTGGCGCTCGCCGATCGACGCGGCCGCGGTCGCCCGCGCCGGACGCCGTCTCGGCGCTCCTGCCTTCGCGGCCGACGGGGCGGTGTGGTGGTCGGAGGGTCGGCCCAGCGAAGGCGGCCGCATCGCCTTGATGCGGCGCGCCGTGGGCGGCGAGGCCGAGGAGGTGACGCCGGCGGGCGTCAACGTCCGTACCCGCGTGCATGAGTACGGCGGCGGCTCCTGGACTTTGGCCGGCGATCGCGTCCTCTACGTCGACTTCGGCGACCAGCGCCTCTACGGCCTACGGCCCGGCGAGGAGCCGGTCGCGCTGACCGCGGAGCCCGACCCCCCGGCCGCTCTGCGCTACGCCGACTTCCGCCTCACCCCCGACGGCCGGACGGTGGTCTGCGTGCGCGAGCGCCATGGCGGGGGCGAAGTCGTCAACGAGATCGTCGCAATCGGTCTCGAGGGCTCCGATTCTGAGCCGGCCGTCCTCGCCGACGGCCGCGACTTCTACTCCTTCCCCCGCCTAAGCCCCGACGGCACCGAGCTCGCCTGGACCTGCTGGGATCACCCGAACATGCCCTGGGACGGGACCGAGCTCTGGCTGGCCCCGCTCGCCGAACCCGGCACCGCCCGCCGCATCGCCGGCGGCGAGGCCGAGTCGATCTTCCAGCCCGAGTGGGACGCCGAGGGCCGACTGCACTTCGTCTCCGACCGCGACGGCTGGTGGAACCTCTACCGGGTCGGAATCGACGGGGAAGTCGAGCAGCTGACCAGCGAGGAAGCCGAGCTCGGCCATCCGCAGTGGCTGTTCGGCGGCTCGACCTACGCCTTCCTGGGCGATGGGACGATCGCCTGCATCCGCTGTGAGCGCGGCGAGGAACGGCTGGGAGCGCTCGACGCGGGGACGGAGCTCGTGCGCGACCTCGGTCTGCCTTTCACCTCCTTCGGCTTTCCCTCGCTCTCGGCCGCCGGCACCCGCGTCGCCTTCGCGGCCGCCAGCCCCGAGCGCGAGACCGCCGTCCTCGTTCACGACACCGAGACCGGTCAGACCGAGGTCGTGCGCAGCGCCAGCGACGAGCCGCTCGACCCCGCCTATGCCTCGATCCCGCGCGCGATCGAGTTCCCAACCGGTGACGGCGACGTGGCCCATGCCTGGTTCTACCCGCCGACCAACCCCGATTTCGCCGCGCCCGCGGGCGAGCTGCCGCCGCTGATCGTGCAGAGCCACGGCGGCCCGACCTCGCACGTCACCCCCATGCTCGACCCGGAGTTCCTCTTCTGGACCAGCCGCGGATTCGGCGTCGTCGACGTCAACTACCGCGGCTCCAGCGGCTACGGCCGGGCCTACCGCGAGAAGCTGCGCGGCACCTGGGGGATCGTCGACACCGAAGACTGCGTCGCCGCCGCCCTGCATCTGGCCGCGACCGGCGATGCCGACGGCGAGCGACTGACGATCCGCGGCGGCTCGGCCGGCGGCTACGCGACGCTCTGCGCGCTCGTCTTCCACGACGACTTCGCCGCCGGCGCCAGCTACTACGGTGTCGCCGACACCGAGACCCTCGCCCGCGACACCCACAAGTTCGAGTCGCGCTACCTCGACGGGTTGATCGGGCCCTATCCCGAGCGCGCCGACCTCTACCGCGAGCGCTCGCCGATCCACTTCGTCGAGCAGCTACGGGCGCCGGTGATCCTCTTCCAAGGCTTGGAGGACGAGGTGGTGCCGCCGAACCAGGCTGAAGCGATGGCGGCTGCGCTGGCGGAGAACGGCGTCCCCCACGCCTATCTCGCCTTCGCGGGCGAGCAGCACGGCTTCCGCCGCGCCGAGACCGAGATCCGCTGCCTCGAAGCCGAGCTCTACTTCTACGGGCGCATCCTCGGCTTCGAGCCCGCCGACGACTTGGAGCCGGTGGAGATCGACGGTTTGCCACCTGCCTGACGCTGGGTAGCTCGGGGCAGTGACCGAGCGCCACGATTACGCCCCGACCGGAGTCGAGCGCAACCCCGGTACCTGGGCGACGCTGAAGCGGACCGCGACCGAGTTCCAGGAGGACAACCTCACCGACTGGGCGGCGGCGCTGACCTACTACGGGCTGCTCTCGCTGTTCCCGGCGCTGATCGCGATGGTCTCGCTACTGGGTCTTTTCGGCGACCCCACGTCGACCACCCGCAGCCTGACCGAGATCATCACCGAACTGGGGCCGCAGTCAGCCGCCGACACCTTCCAAGGCCCGATCGAATCGATCACCGAAAACCGCAGCACCGCCGGCTTCACCTTCGTCCTCGGGTTGGCGCTGGCGCTGTGGTCGGCATCGGGCTACGTCGGCGCCTTCATGCGCGCCTCCAACGTGATCTACGAGACCCCGGAGGGGCGCCCATTCTGGAAGCTGCGGCCGCTGCAGTTGACGGTGACGCTGGCGATGATCCTGCTGATGGTGGTGCTGGCGCTGGGCCTGGTCGCGACTGGCCCGATCCTCGATGCGATCTCCGGCCCGATCGGGCTCAGCGACACTGCGGTGACGATCTGGCGCATCGCCAAGTGGCCGGTGATGGCGGCGATCTTCCTGCTGATGGTCGCGGTCCTCTACTACGCCTCGCCGAACGTGAAGCTGCGCGGCTTTCAGTGGGTCACCCCGGGCAGCCTGGTCGCGATCGTCGTCTGGGTGATTGCCTCGGCGCTGTTCGCCCTCTACGTCTCCAACTTCGGCTCCTACGACAAGACCTACGGCACCCTCGGTGGCCTCATCGCCTTACTCGTCTGGTTCTGGATCAGCAACCTGGCGATCCTCTTCGGCCACCAACTGAACGCCGAGCGCGAGCGCAGCATCGAGATCGAAGAGGGGCAACCGCGGGCCGAGCGCGAGATCCAGCTCGAGCCGCGCGACGAGCCCAATCCCCCGAAGACCGCCTGAGCGAACGGAGAACAACAGCTGCTTTCGGCGGAGCGGAGGCGAGGAGCCCGCCAAGGTCGCGGCAAAGATCGCCGACGCCCTTGGCGGCTCCGGAACCGCTACTGCCTGACTTCGTCTACGACCGGCTCAGCGGGATTTTTTCGCGCTAGCTTTTTTCGCGCGTCGTTTCGAGGCTTTTTTGACGCTCGATTTTTTCGCCGTCGCTTTTTTGGCGGCAGGTTTTTTCGTGGCCGTTTTTTTGGCCGCTTTCCTGGCCCTTGATTTTTTGCCGGTCGCTTTTTTCGAAGCCGATTTTTTCGGAGTCGCTTTTTTGGCGGCCGGCGCGGAGCGTTTGGCCGAGGCGCGTTTTTTCGACGCGGAGCGACGCAGCGAGCGAGGCACCTCCTGGGCGACGGCGCCGGAGAGCTGTTTGATCTGGCCCTCGAGGAAACGCGCCATCCGTTCCTCCTCTTTGCGGATTCCGCGGACGAGGCTGGCGGTCTCCTTGTCGCCGACCTTCGTCGCGAAGTTCTCCAGTGCCAGGTAGGTCGAGATCTCCTCGTGCTCGGCCGAGTACTGGGTCTTGGCGTTCTTCAGCATCTTCTCCTGCTCGCCGCTTCCGCGAACCATGTGCAGGGGGGCTTTCGCCACCGCCGTCGCCTTGGCGACCACGGTCTGCAGCGCCTTCGGGCCGCCGCCGAGTTTCTTGATCCGGCGCTCGAGCAGTTTCGCGTGCGACTTCGTCTCTTTGAGGTGCTGCTTGAGGCGTTTCGCGTAGGCCGGCTTGGTGGTCATCGCGATGTCGGCCTGAAGGGCGGTCTCCAGCTCCTTCTCTTTGCCGTGGGCCTCGTTCAAGTATTGGACGAGCTTGGCATCGCGCTCGTTCGGTTCGCTCATTGGCGTTGTTCTCCCTAATGGTTGTTTGGTCGCGGCTACCCCTGGTGGAATGCCGCGAAACGACTGGTGGACTTGAGGTTGTGGTCAGCTGACCACGCAGTTTTTCGAGCCGCCCTCGGTCTCTCCTTTAGCCGGATAGGCGTGCGCGAGCGCTTGGGCGATCAATTGGGCACGGGCAGCGTAGCCGGGTGAGGTGAAATGGATGCCGTCTTCGATGAACCAGGCGTCTTTTACGTCGGAGGCCCAGTCATAGACACGCATGTTCGGATAGGCGGCGCAGGCGAGCACGAGTTCTTCGTCCCACTTCTCCATGTTTTCCTTCGAGTAGGGATCGCCGGGGGGAACGAGCGAGCGGACGTTGACCCACATCGCCGGTTCGTCGCCGATGATCGCCATCATTTTGTCGATCCGTTCGCGCTCGCCGATCGTCGAGCCGGCGGCGACGTTGGCCGCCTCGTTGGTCCCCAGCGCCAGCACCCAACAACCTTCGAAGCCTTCGGCCTTCCAGGCTTCGGCGACTTCCTGCGCGTTCGGTTCGCCTTCGAACTGCTCTTCGATCGAGCGGGCGCCCGAGATCTCGATGACCTCTTCTTTGCTGCCCACCTCTTCGTACTGCGCGTCGATCCGCTGACCGGGGATCGGCAGGTATTCGGGAGAGTCGAGGCCCTCCGAGGTCGAGTCGCCGATGTGGATCACCTTTTTGCAGGAGGTTTTTTCTGACTCCGCGGCCTGTTTCGGCGTCAGCGGCGCCGCTTTCGCCGTCCCGCCCTTGGTCGCTTCGGCGACCCGCGCGTCGGCGCCTTCGGGGGCCGAGTTGACCCCGGCCATGCCGACGACGGCGACGATCAGGAGCACCGCGGAGCCGATGATGATCGCCCGACCCGGCGGCGAGAACGTCTGCCAGGCCCAGCCGCGTTCGCGGCGGCGGGCGAAGAAGCGGCCGATCGCGCCGTGGCGGATCGGCTCCTCGATGAACTTCCAGGAGAGCGCCGAGACGGCGAAGATCGCCGCCACCTGCAGGACCGCCCGGGTGACGCTGGGGCCAGGATGGTCATTGGGGTTGGTGAGCACGATGATCGGCGCGTGCCAGAGGTAGATGCCGTAGGACCGGACCCCGACCCAGCGCAGCGGCCGCACACCGAGGAGCACCCCGAGCCGGCAGGCCGGGTGGGTCGCGGCCATCAGCACCAGCACCACCGCGATCGAGAGGACGACGAAGCCGCCGCGGTAGAGGAAGGGCGAGAGTTCGCTGGTCTGCCAGATCATGATCACGATCGCCAGCAGGCCGACACCGCCGAGCAGGTCGAGGGTGTTGCGCGCCTGCGGCGTGATCCGCCGACTCAGTTTGCGGCTCGGCCAGACCATCGCCAGGGCGGCGCCGAAGAGCAGCTCCGAGGCGCGGGTGTCGGTCCCGTAGTAGACCCGCGAGGGATCGACGTTCGGGTGGTAGAGGACCGCCATCAGGATCACCGAGGCGAAGGCGAGGGCCAGGGTGAGCACCGCCAGCCGCGGCCGCACCCCCGAGGGCAGCGGGAGCTCTTTGACCAGTTTCGTCCCGAGCAGCAAGAGGAACGGCCAGAGGATGTAAAACTGCTCCTCGACCGCGAGCGACCAGAGGTGGTTGAGCGGGCCCGGGGCCTCGAAGCGGGCGAAGTAGGAGACGTCGCCGAGGATCTGCTGCCAGTTGTTGAAGTAGAAGACCGAGGAGACGACCGAGTCGCGGAACGACTGGGTCTGCGCCGGGCCGAAGACCGTCACCCAGGCGATCACGATCACCAGCATCACGAACAGCGCCGGCAGCAGGCGCCGGGCACGGGCCAGCCAGAAGCTGCCGAGCTTGATCCGGCCGATCTGCGAGAGCTGCGAGAGCAGGATGTCGGTGATCAGATAGCCGCTGAGGGTGAAGAAGATCCCGACCCCGAGCAGACCGCCGGGCGCCCACCCGAATTCGAGATGGAAGGCGATCACGGCCAGGACGGCTATCGCTCGCAGCCCGTCGAGCCCGGGCATGTAGCGCTGGTTGCGCTTGACTGGTTCGGGCATCGGCTGCGGGAATGGTACGGACGCCGGGGGATGCGGGTAGTGATGCTGTGAACCGACGAACTGGAGAAACCATGAGCGCGCCTTTACCCAGCACCGTCCTCCCCACCCGTCGGCTCGGGGATTCCGATCTCGCGGTCTCCGCGGTCGGGCTCGGCTGCAACAACTTCGGCCGCCGCCTCGACCCCGACGGCACCGCCGCCGTGCTCGAGGCGGCGCTCGACGCCGGCATCACCTTCTTCGACACCGCCGACGTCTACGGGGGCGCCGGCGCCAGCGAGCGACTGATGGCGGCAGCGCTGCGCGGGCGCCGCGGCGAGTATTTGATCGCGACCAAGTTCGGGATGGAGATGAAGAGCGCCGAGGGGGCGCCGGCGGCGGCGCGAGGATCGCGCGACTACATCCGCTGGGCGATCGAGGGCTCGCTGCGGCGCCTGCAGGTCGAGCAGATCGACCTTTACCAGTACCACGAGCCCGACAGGGTGACGCCGATCGCCGAGACGCTGGCGGCGCTCGACGAGCTGGTCGGCGAGGGCCTGGTGCGGGCGATCGGCTGCTCGAACTTCAGCGCCGTCGAACTGGAGGAGGCCGACCGCGTCGCCCGCGAGCAGGGCCTCGCCCACTTCGTCAGCTTGCAGAATCACTACAGCCTGCTCGAACGCGGGATCGAGGCCGAGGCGGCGCCCGCCTGCGAGCGGCTGGGCGTCTCGATCCTGCCCTTCTTCCCGCTCGAATCGGGACTGCTCAGCGGCAAGTACCGGCGCGGCCAGCCGGCCCCCGAAGGCAGCCGGCTGGCCGGCGGCAGCGTCGGGACCGACGCCCAGTTCGATGTCATCGAAGCGATCGAGCGCTACGCGGAGGCCCGCGAGATCGACCCGATCGACGTCTCGATCGCGGGGCTGGCGGCGCAACCCGCGGTTGCCTCGGTGATCGCCGGGGCGACCAAGCCCGAGCAGGTCAAGCGCAACGTCGCGGCGCTGCGCTGGCGGCCGACCGAGGCCGACCTCGAGGAGCTCGACCGGATCGCGCCGACGCCGCGGCGGTGAGCTGCGGCGCCGGGGAGACCAGACGAACGTCGGGGGGCGGTTGTTAGTGCGCCGCCGGCGCTGGTAGGTTCCCGCGCCGTGGGTCTCGTCCATCTCACCCCGGCAAGCAAGCGCGCCGCTGCGACGGTTGCGTTGGCCCTGACCGCGCTGCTCGCGGCGCTGGCGTTGAGTGCGGCGACGGCGCCGCCGGCGGGCGCCGCCACCTGTCCCAGCTTCCGCGTCCTGCACAACGACCGCGTCGGCGCCGTCAACCTGCCCGCGGGCAACTACACGATCGCTACCGAGCCGACCTCGGGCCTCACCTGCGCCCAGTCCTCGACGCTGCTCGCCCGCTTCCTCCAGGACTGGGACGGCAACCTGCCCGGCAACTGGCGCGCCATCTCACAGGGCACCGGCAAGGCCGCCTTCGTGCGCGGCAACGTTCGCGCCTTCACCATCGTTCGCAGCGCCGGCGGCGGCGAAGGCGGCGGCAACAACCGGCTCGGGCAGCTCTGCCCGGCCCCCTTCCGGGTCAACGCCGGGATGCTGGTGGGCCCACTCTTCTTCGAACAGGGCGAATACCTGATCTACCGTCCTGCCCGCTCCGGCATCAGCTGCCGCCGTGCCTCCATCCTCTTCAGCCGCTTCCTGGGTCAGCCCGGTGGACGCCTGCCCTTCCCGTGGCACCTAATGACCCAGACGGCGACCTTCTTCAAGCCGGAAAACCCGGTGCGGTCTTCCTTCCGCATCGAGCCCGCCAGCGGCTCCAGCTCTTCCTGAGCCAGTCGCACCCCTTCGCCCTGAGTCAGCGATTCTCGCTCCTCGAGTCTGCTTTTAGGTCCGAATAGCGGACCCCAGAGCAGACTCAGGTTTTTCAAGGTCTGGGATACTTGTATACTAGGGGCGTGCCGTCGTCGAACGTTATCGCTCTCGAGCGCTACCAGCGGGACAAAGGGACGCCGACCCGGGTTCAGGTCTATGCCGCGCTGCGCGACGCGATCGTGCGCGGGGAGCTGAAGCCGGGGCAACAGCTTTCGGAGAACTCGCTGGCTGCCGGAATCGGGGTCAGCCGCACGCCGATCCGCGAGGCGATCGGGCGCCTGCGCGAGGACCGGCTGGTCGAGACGGTGCCCCAGCTCGGCACCTTCGTCTCCCGCGTCAACCCAACAGCGATCGCCGACGCCCAGTTCATCCGCGAGGCCCTGGAGTGCGCGGCGATCCGGCTCAGCGCCCAGGTCGCCAAGGAGCAGGACATCGCTGAACTCGAGGAGAACCTGCACCAACAGGATCGCGCTCGCGAGGCCGGCGACCTGGACAGCTTCTACCTGCTCGACGACTCCTTCCACCACGCCCTCTGCGACCTCAGCGGCCACCTTTCGGTCTGGATCGTCAGCGAGCGCGCCAAGGCACACCTGAACCGGATCCGCCGGCTCAGCCTGGGGATGGCGGACTACTTGGAAGTGATGTGCTCCGAGCACCGGCTGGTCCTCGACGCCGTCGCCGCCAACGATCCCGACCTCGCCGAGGACCTGCTGCGCAGCCACCTGCGGGCTGTCCTGCGGGAGGTCCCCCAGATGCGCGCCGAACATCCCGACTACTTCGAGGGGCCCTAGCGATGGCCAGGCACCCGAAGCTGCCGACGCTCGAGCAGTACGAGAGCATGGTCACGATCCGCAATTTCGAGACCGAGGCCGAGCGCCAGTACAAGGCGGCCAAGATCGGCGGCTACTGCCACCTCTCCTCCGGCCAGGAGGCGACCACGGTCGGGACGATGGCGGCGATGACTCCCACCGACCTGCTCGTCACCGGCTACCGCTGTCACGGCTTCGCGCTCGCCCGCGGCGTCCCGGCCGACGAGGCGATGGCCGAGCTCTTCGGGCGGCGCTCGGGCTGCGCCGGCGGCCGCGGCGGCTCGATGCACCTGCTCGACCCCGAGCGCGGCTTCTACGGCGGCTGGGGAATCGTCGCCGGCCAGCTGCCGGTGGCGACCGGGCTCGCGCTGGCGCTGACCCGCCGCGAGCGCAAGGACGCCGTGCTCTGCGAGCTTGGCGACGGCGCCGTCAACATGGGCGCCTGGCACGAGTCGCTGAACCTGGCGGCGCTCTGGGAGCTGCCGATCGTCTACCTCGTCGTCAACAACGTCTACGGCATGGGGACCAGCGTCTCCCGCGCCTCGGCCGAGCCCGACCTCTTCAAGCGCGCCGCCTCCTACCGGATGGCCTCCGAGCGCGTCGACGGCGACGACCTCGAGGCGGTCTTCGACGCCACCGATCGTCTGCTGCGCGCCGCCCGCGAGCAGCGCAAGCCGGCGGTGCTGGAGGCGATGACCTACCGCTATCGCGGCCACTCGGTCGCCGACGCCGGCCTCGCCTACCGGACCAAGGACGAGATCGCCGAGCGCCGCGACCGCGACCCGATCGCGCGGGTGCGGGCGTCGCTGATCGAGCGCGGCGTCGAGGAGGCCGAGCTCGAGGCCGCCGAGCAGCGGGCGCGGGAGACGATCGCCGCCGCGGTCGAGTTCGCCGACGCCGACCCCGAGCCCGCGCTCGACCAGCTGGCGAAGGGGATGTACGCGCCGACCTCCGACCTGCAGTTCGCGCGGATGAAGCCCGGCTCGCCGTATGGCGAGGAGGAGCTGGTCTACGCGGCGGGGCTGGGCGCGTGAATCCGCCGGTCGCCACCGATCCCGCCCTCGCCACCCAGGCCGAGGCCGGCGACCCCTCAGTCGGCAACACCGAGCGCATGACCTACCGCGAGGCGGTGCGGATGGCGATGCGCGAGGAGCTCGCCCGCGACGAGCACGTCTTCCTGATGGGCGAGGAGGTGGGCGTCTTCAACGGCTCCTACAAGGTCAGCGACGGGCTGCTCGACGAGTTCGGGCCCGACCGCATTCGCGACACGCCAATCAGCGAGGAGGGATTCGTCGGTGCCGCCGTCGGTGCCGCCCTGCTCGGCGAGCGACCGATCGTCGAGATCATGACCCTCAACTTCCTCCTGGTGGCGATGGACCAGGTCGTCAACCATGCGGCCAAGGTCGGAGCGATGTTCGGCGGCAAGGTCCGCTGCCCGCTGGTCATCCGCACCCCCAACGGGGCCGGCAACCAGCTCACCGCCCAGCACTCCCAGAGCTTCGACGGTTGGTTTGCCGGCACCCCCGGCCTCAAGGTCGTCGCTCCCGCCACGCCGGCCGACGCCAAGGGGCTGCTGAAGGCGGCGATCCGCGACGAGGACCCGGTGCTGCTGATCGAGAACCTCTCCGCCTACAAGGAGAAGGGCGAGGTTCCGCTCGACCCCGAGTATCTGGTGCCGCTCGGCCTCGCCGCCGTCGCCCGCGAGGGCGCCGACATCAGCCTGATCTCCCACGGCTTCGCCAGCGTTCGCGCCCTGGAGACGGCCGACCGGCTCGCCGCCGAGGGAATCGACGCCGAGGTGATCGACCTGCGCAGCCTGCGCCCGCTCGACGTCGAGACGGTCGCCGCCAGCGTCCGCAAGACCAACCACGCGCTGCTGATCGAGGAGGGCTGGCCCAGCTTCGGCGTCACCGCCGAGCTCGCGGCGCGGATCCAACACGCCTGCTTCGACTACCTCGATGCGCCGGTCGAGCGGGTCGGGATGGCCGAAGTACCCCTCCCCTACGCCAAGAACCTCGAGAACGCGGCGCTTCCCAACGGCGACCGCATCCACGCCGCCGCCCGCTCCGTCCTCGCCGGCTCAAGACGATGAGCGAGGTGGTGATGCCACGCCTCTCCGACTCGATGGAGGAGGGGACGATCCTGACCTGGATGAAGCAGGTCGGGGACGAGATCGCGGTCGGGGACGAGCTGGTCGAAATCGAGACCGACAAGGCGAACATGGCCTACGAGGCCGATGTGGCGGGCACCCTGACCGAGATCCTGGCCGAGGAGGGGGAGACGCTGCCGATCGGGTCTCTGATCGCTCGCATCGGGGATCCGGATGAGGGTTCGAGCGCTGAGGACGAGGGCTCAGACGCCGCAGCCACGGGTCCTGTCGCCGCGGGGGACCCCCCACCCCCTCCGGTAGCCAAAGCTTCCTCGGGGGCGGGCCCCCCTACGGCGCCACCCGTGGATGAGGCGGCGGAAGCACCCGCCGAGGGTTCGAGCGCTGGAGATGGGGAAAGGGTCAAAGCGTCCCCAGTCGCCAAGAGACTGGCGAAGGAGCGCGGCATCGACCTCTCTGGCATGGCTGGTTCGGGACCCGGTGGACGAATCGTCAAGGCTGACGTCGAGGCCGCGGATGCTCCCACCCCTACCCAGCAGGTAGGGGTGGGAGGAGACGCGGCCGATGCTGCCTTGCCCGCTCCTTCTCCCGAGCCCAAACAGGAGTCGGCGGAGACCGCGAAGGGCGAGGTGACCTACGAGGAACTCTCGAAGCTGCAGCAGGTGGTCGCCCGGCGCATGGCGGAGTCGAAGGCGACGGCGCCGCACTTCTACCTGCAGGCGGAGATCGACATGAGCGCGGCGGTCGAGGGCCGCAAGCACGTGAAGGAGCTCGCCGGCGAGGGCGACGTGGTGCCGACCTTCAACGACATGGTCGTGAAGGCGTGCGCGCTGGCGCTGAGGGAGTTCCCGCGGGCCAACGGCGCCTATCGCGACGGCCGCTTCGAGCTCTACTCGCGGGTCAACGTCGGGGTCGCGGTCGCCGCCGACGACGCGCTCGTCGTGCCGACGATCTTCGACGCCGACAAGAAGGGGTTGCGGGAGATCGCCACCGACACCCGCGCCCTCGCCGGCCGCGTCCGCGAGGGCAAGATCACCCCGCCCGAGCTCTCCGGCGGCACCTTCACTGTCTCCAACCTGGGGATGTTCGGGATCACCAACTTTCAGGCGGTGATCAACACGCCTCAGGCGGGAATCCTCGCGGTCGGGGCCTTGGGCCCCAAACCGGTCGTCTCCGATTCAGGGACGGTTGTGGTGCGCCAGCTGATGGGCGTGACCCTGGCCTGCGATCACAGGATTCTCTACGGCGCCGACGGGGCCCGGTTCCTGGCCCGGATCAGAGCGCTGTTGGAAGAGCCGCTCTCGCTCGCGCTCTAGGCGGCGCGAGCGAGGAAGGCGGCGTGGGCGAACTCGGTAGCGGGGTGCTCAGCTTTGCGCTCGGCCATCAGGTCGTCGAGCAGCTGCTCGTCGCCGACGATCGCGGCACGCACCCTGGCGAGAGCGCCGACGTGGTCGACGTGCTCCTCGGTGGCGACCGGCTTGCCGTCCTTATAGGTGGTGAAGGTCCAGGTCTTTTGGCTCATGGTGGCTCCGTCTCGTAGCGTTCTCGTTAACTGGTATACAAGTATGCGCTGTAGCGAACACCTGTTTGTGAGGCCGCTCACAGAGTGCGTGACGTCACACTCCGGGGATCGTGCGCAGGCGCTCGGCTAGCCTGGGCGCTTGCCTTCCGCCGATCGACCACTGAACGGCCGCTGCGCCTGCGGGACCGTCCGCTTCCGGGTCACCAAGCCGTTCGATTCGGCCGGTTACTGCCACTGCGAACGCTGCCAGCACCGCAGCGGCGTGCCCTGGACCTTCAACGGACTGGTCGGCGCCGACGGCTTCGAGCTGATCGCCGGAGCCGATGCGGTGAGCACCTGGCGACCTGAGGGCGACGGGCGGCCGAAGTCGTTCTGCCGCGAGTGCGGCGGCCACGTCTTCGGCGGCGACCGCGACGGCGGCGAGGTGATCGCGGTGCGGCTCGGAGCGGTCGAAGGTGACCCTGAAGTCGAGCCGAGCTGGCGCGCCTGGCTCTCCTCCGCACCCGACTGGTACCCGATCCCCGACGACGGGCTGCCGCGCTACGAGGGCGGCTTGCCTCGCTAGCTCCGGCTCAATCCAGTTCGACCAGCGACCCGTAGGCGTCGGGTCGACGGGTGCTGAGGAAGGGGAAGAGCTCGAGCCAATCGCGGCGCTGGGCGAGGTCGAGGTCGGCGACGAGGACGGTGGGCTCGTCGCGGGGGGCCTGAACAAGGACGCGGCCGTAGGGGTCGGAGATGAAGGAGGAGCCGTAGAAGGTCAGCGGCGGCTCGGTGCCGGTGCGGTTGACGGCGACCATGAAGACGCCGTTGGCGATTCCGTTGGCGACGATTACCCGCTCCCAGAGGGGCTGGGTGTCGAACCCGGGATGGTCGGGCTCGGAACCGATCGCGGTCGGGTAGATCAGAACCTCGGCGCCGGCGAGGCTGTAGGCGCGGGCGAGCTCGGGGAACCACTGGTCCCAGCAGGTCGGCAGCCCCAGCTTCGCTTCGTCGAGGGGTACGACCGGGTAGGCGCGCTCCCCCGCCGGGCCGGGCCGGAAGTAGCGGTCCTCGTAGTAGCCGGCGGTGACGGGGATGTGGAGCTTGCGAGTCCGCGCCAGCAGCTCGCCGCCGGGGGCGAGGAGGATCGCGGTGTTGTACCCGAGCCCGTCCCCCTCCTCGGCGCGCTCGAACAGCGAGGCGTGGATCGGGACGCCATGCTCGGCCGCGAGCGCGGCGGCGAACGCGTGGGTCGGCCCGCCCGGCAGCGGCTCCGGCTCGACCCCGAGAGCGCCGGCACCGGCCGGGTCGACGGCGAAGTAGGGGCTGAGGGTCAGCTCCTGCAGGCAGACCAGGCGGGCACCCTCGGTGGCGGCCAGGCGGACCCCGGCTGCAATCGCCTCGCGGTGCTCGTCGGGGTCGGGATGCCAGCGCTGCTGGACGGCGGCGACGCGGAAGAGCGGCCGCTCGGAGGGACGGGTGCGGGCCGGCGAGTCGGTCGCCCCGTAGGCGGTGATCAGCTGCGGCTCGGCCATCGCCACCGACTGTAGGCGGTCGCGATGGCCGACGGCCACCCTCGGGGGTGCATTTGCCACCTGTAATGGGGGCAATGCGCTCCTCGGCACTCGCGCCCGCGAGCCCGGTTCACGACAATCACCGGATGAGCGCCACCCTCGACTCGACTCCCGCCGCCGACGGCTACCGGATGCCGGCCGAGTTCGAGCCCCACGACGGCTGCTGGATGGCCTGGCCCGAACGCACCGACAACTGGCGCCTCGGGGCCGAGCCGGCGCAGCTCGCATACGCGGCGGTCGCGGCGGCAATCGCGGCGTCCGAGCCGGTGACGATGGCCGTCTCCGACGTCCTGTTCGAGCGCGCCCGCGCCCTTCTCCCCGCCGAGATCCGCCTCGTCGAGATCACCACCGACGACGCCTGGATCCGTGACACCGGCCCGACCTTCGTCGTCGACGGCGCCGGCAACCGGCGCGGAGTCGACTGGCGCTTCAACGCCTGGGGCGGCCATAACGGTGGGCTCTACGCGCCTTGGGACCGCGATGACCGGGTCGCCCACAAGGTCCTCGAGATCGAAGGCGCCGACCGCTACCGAGCCCCGTTCGTGCTCGAGGGCGGCGCGATCCACGTCGACGGCGAGGGCACGGTGCTGACGACGGAACAGTGCCTGCTCAACCGCAACCGCAACCCCCAGCTCTCGCGCGAGCAGATCGAAGCCGGGTTGCACGCCCATCTCGGCGCCGAGACGGTCGTTTGGCTGGGGGCGGGCGTCTACGAGGACGAGACCGACGGCCACGTCGACAACCTCGCCTGCTTCGCGCGTCCCGGCGTCGTCATGCTGACCTGGAGCGAGGACGAGTCCGACCCGCAGTCAGGCATTTCCCGCGACGCCCGCGAACGACTCGAAGCCGCCACCGACGCCCGCGGCCGTCGCTTCGAGGTCGTCCTCCTCCCCTCCCCCGGCCCGCTCGAGATCGGTGCCGAGGAGGCCGCCGGGGTCGAGCCCGTTCCCGGGACCAAGCCGCGCCAGGCCGGCGACCGGCTCGCCGCCTCCTACGCCAACTTCTACCTGGGCAACGACCGCGTCGTCTTCCCCTTGCTCGACGAGCGCCGCGACGAGGAGGCAGCCGAGATCCTCCGCGGTTGCTTCCCCGAGCGCGAGGTCGTCGGCGTCCCCGCCCGCGAGATCCTGCTCGGCGGCGGCAACATCCACTGCATCACCCAGCAGGTCCCGCGCGTGTAGGCGGCCGCGAATTGCTTCTCCTCAGGGTTCAGGGCGCGGCGTGGAGGGTCGGGGGGCCGTCTACCTTCGCTGGCTTTTTCGCCCCGAACAACCGCGACTCTCAGGAACGGACGAGCGAAAATTAACGCCGCTCCTACGACGGCCCCCCGACCCTCCCCCTCGGTCCTGCTCCCTGGATCAGGGTTGGGAAGGCGGAGCCGAGCTCTAGCTCAAGAGATGCCAGCAGTCCTAGATGGAGCTTTGTCTCAGGAGCTTTCAGCAGTTCTAGAAAGCTCTCGTCCCTCGGGATCTCTCAATTATCTCGGGATCTCTCAGCTTCAAAGGAAGCTGCCTACCTCGAGCGGGGAGGCGGCTCGAGGGGAGGGGTTGGGGGTCTCTCGCGCACCGCGGCGTCAATTTTTCGCTTGTCCGTTAAGGAGAGCTGGCGAGGGACGGGCGAAAAATCCAGCGAGCACGAGAGACCCCCAACCCCTCACGCCAAACCCCGTCCCCCTGAGCGCCGTGCTTTAGTCGGGCCGGCGGTGCATCAGGGCTGAGCGCTCGCAGAGCGCGACCAGCTCGTCGCGCTGGTTGTAGCCGCGGTGCTCGAACTTGACGACGCCGGCGTTCTCGCGCGAGCGGGAGGCACGTGATTCCAGCACCGTCGTCTCCGCGTGCAGGGTGTCGCCGTGGAAGAGCGGCGCCGGGAACTCGACGCGGCCGAAGCCGAGGTTGGCGACGGTGGTGCCGAGCGTCAGCTCGTAGACGGTGACGCCGACCAGCAGCCCGAGCGTGTAGAGACTGTTGACGAGCCGCTCGCCGAACTCCGATTCGGCCGCGAACTCGGCGTCGAGGTGGAGCGGTTGCGGATTCATCGTCATCACCGAGAAGAGGGTGTTGTCGGCCTCGGTGACCGTCCGTCTCACCGCGTGGGAGACGACCAGGCCCTCGCTGAGGTCCTCGAACCACATGCCGCTCTGGCGCCGCTCGCTCATACCGGGAAGGCCCCATGATGGCGGCCCGCCGGGCGACGGGACCAGCCGGCGGCCGCGGCGAGGCGCAGCTCGAGCTCGCGGCGCAGCTCCGCCGGCTCGATCACGGCCTCGATCAGCAGCTCGCTGGCCAGGCGCGTCGCCTCCAGCTCCTCGTCGAGCTCGGCGGCGCGCTCGGCGATGAACGCCTGGCGCTCGGCCGGGTCCTCGATCGCCTCGATCCGGTTGGCCCACACCGCGTTGACCGCGGCCTCCCCCGCCATCGCCCCGATCTGGGCGCCCTCGAGGGCGATCGTCGAGCGGGGCTCGAACCCGGGGCAGGACATCGCGTAGTAGCCGGCGGCGAAGGCCTTGCGGAGGACGATGCAGAAACGAGGCACCTCTGCGCTCGCCATCGCCGCCACCATCTTGGCGCCGTGGCGGATGATCCCGCGACGCTCGACCGCCGTTCCGATCATGAAGCCGGGGGTGTCGCAGAGGAACAGCAGCGGCAGGTTGAAGGCGTCGCAGAGGGCGATCAAGCGGGCGGCCTTGTCGGCGGAGTCGACGTTGATCGCACCGGAGCGGACCAGCGGCTGATTGGCGACGATGCCGACCGCCTCGCCGGCGAGGCGGGCCAAGCCGACGACCATCTCTTCCGCCCAGGCCGCCTTGATCTCGAAGAAGGTCTCGGAGTCGGCGATCCGGTCGATCACCTCGCGGACGTCGTAGGGCGTGCGGGCGCTTGGGGGCAGCACCCCCTCCCAGTCCGTCGACGCGGGCTTCGCAACGGCGCGCGAATCCGGCCGCTCTGCCCAGTTGCCCGGCAGATAGGAGAAAAAGCGCTTGGCGGCGGCGATCGCCTCGGCGTCGGAGGCGAAGAGCTCGTCCCCGCAGCCGGAAACCGCGGTGTGCATGCGGGCGCCGCCCATCTCCTCCAGGGTGACGTCCTCGCCGATCGCTTTCTGCGCCACCCGCGGCGAGGCCAGGTACATCGAGGCGTTGCCGTCGACCATCCCCACCCAGTCGCAGAAGGCGGGCATGTAGGCGCCGCCGGCCGCCGAGGGGCCGAGCAGGCAGCAGATCTGCGGCACCCGGCCGGAGAGCCGGACCTGGAGGTGGAAGACGCGGGCGGCGCCGCGGTGGCCGGGGTGGAAGCCGAGCTGTTCGGTGAGGCGGCCGCCGGCCGAGTCGACGAGGTAGAAGACCGGCAGCTGGTCGCGGTCGGCCCGCTCCAGCGCGCGGATCTGCTTCTCGACAGAGAGCCGCCCCCAGGAGCCCGCTTTGACGGTCGGGTCGTGGGCGACGACGAGGACCTCGCGGCCGCCGACTCGACCACTGCCGGTGAGCACGGCGTCGGCGGGCAGGCCCTCGCGCGAGGCCGCCAGCAACCCGTCCTCGACGAACGAGCCGGGGTCGAGCAGCAGCTCCAGCCGCTCGCGGACCGGCAGCTTCGTGCCCAGGCGCGAGCGGTCGCCGCCGGCGCGGGCTCGGGCGCTGAGCGCGGCGAGTGAGTCGTTCGTGTCCGTCTGCTCGTTGGACGCAGCCATCTTTCATCCCATTCTTCGACCGATGGGTCGAATGATATGGATAGTATGAAGGGGCTTCAGATGGCGGTTTGTAGAAACATCAACGACCTGCGGGTCTAACTTCAGGCGGAAACTTTTGCGCAGCCTACTCTTCGCCGGTGCCACCCGACCAGACCTGGTTGCCAAGCTCGACCGCACCGGCACCGACGCCGTGGTGATCGACCTCGAGGACGCCGTCCCGGCGACGGCCAAGGACGCGGCGCGCGCGGAACTCCCCGAACTGATCGCCAGGGTCGCCGAGACGCCGGTCCTGATCCGGATCAACGACGCCGGCAGTCGCTGGTTCGCCGAGGACCTCGCCGCGGTCGCGACGCTGCCGCTGGCCGGGGTCGTCCTTCCCAAGGCCGAGCGCGGGAGCGATCTCGCCGCGGTGGCCGAGCGGCTGCCGGAGGGCGCCGCGGTCGTCGCCGGGATCGAGTCGGCGCGCGGGGTCGCCAACGTCGAGACGTTGCTCGACGGCAACGGCGCCAGCTCCTGTTACTTCGGCGCCGAGGACTACGTCGCCGACCTCGGCGGCCGGCGCACGCCCGCGGGCAACGAGGTCATCTACGCGCGCTCCCGGGTCGCGCTGGCGGCGCGGGTCGCGGCGGTGCCGGCGCTCGACCAGGTCGTGATCGACTTCCGCAACGAGGCGGCCTTCGAGGCCGACGCCGAGGCCGGGCGCGCGCTCGGCTACCGCGGCAAGCTCTGCATCCACCCCTCGCAGGTTGAGATCGCCAACCGCGTCTTCTCCGCCTCCGAGGAGGAGCTGCGCCGCGCCCGCGGGATGCTCGAGGCCTGGGAGGAGGGCTCGCGCCGCGGCGTCGCCGCGGTCGAGTTCGAGGGGGAGATGGTCGACGGCCCGGCGGTGCGAATGGCCCGCGACACTCTGGAGCGGGCCGAGTGAGCGTCGCCGGCTACGACGGGCCGACCTTCGACCTCGACGACGACCACCGCGACTTCCAGGAGGTCTGCCGCACCTTCGTCGCCCGCGAGATGCTGCCACGTGTCAAGGAGGCCGAGGAGGCCGGGATCTTCCCGCCCGATCTCTGGCCGGCGATGGCCAAAGCCGGGCTGCTCGGCGTCAACCACCCCGAGGAGTACGGGGGAACCGGCGGCGGCGTCCTGGCGCTGACGATCCTCTCCGAGGAGCTCGCCCACGCCTCCGGCGGCCTCGCCGTCACCCCCCTGGTCAGCTCCTACATGGCCGGGCCGCATCTCGCCCGCTACGGCGACGAGGAGCAGAAGGAGCGCTGGCTGCGGCCGCTGCTGGCCGGCGAAGCGGTGGCCGCGATCGCCGTGACCGAGCCAGGTGCCGGCTCCGACGTCGCCGCGATCGGCGCCAGCGCCAAACGGGTCGAGGGCGGCTACGCGCTGCGCGGGACGAAGATGTTCATCACCAACGCCGGCCTCGCCGACGTCACCATCGTCGCCGCCAAGACCGACCCCGACGCCGGCCACGGCGGCATCACCACCTTCCTGGTCGAGCGCGGCGCCGAGGGTCTGACGCTCTCGCCACCGCTCGCCAAGCTCGGCTGGCACGCCTCCGACACCCGCGAGGTGGTGCTCGATGACTGCACCGTCGCCGAGGAGGCCGTGCTCGGGACCGCGGGCCGCGGCTTCCACCAGATCATGGAGGCCTTCCAGGTCGAGCGGCTGTCCCTGGCCGGGATGGCGCTGGGGTTGGCGCAGACGGCGCTCGACGACGCGATCGCCCACGCCCGCGAGCGCCGCACCTTCGGCTCCCCCCTGAGCGGCCACCAGACGATCCGCCACCGGCTCGCTACCGCCCTGACCGAACTGGAAGGGGCACGCACGCTCACCTACCAGGCGGCAGCCCGCTGGGACGCCGGCCACCCCGAGGCGGCGGCGACCACGGCGATGGCGAAGCTGCTGGCGCCGCGGGTTGCCTCCCGGGTGGTCGACGAGGCGCTGCAGATCTTCGGCGGCTACGGCTTCATCGAGGAGACCCCGGTGGCGATGCACTTCCGCGACGCCCGCATCCTTCGCATCGGCGGCGGCACCGACGAGGTGCAGCTCGAGATCCTCGCCAAGCGGATGGGCTTCTGATGGTCGGCGAGCGGGTGGCGCTGCGCCAGCAGGCGCGGCGCCGCGAGGTGATGGAGGCGGCGGTCGCGGTCTTCTCCGAGCGCGGCTACCGGGCCGCCTCGATGGCCGACATCGCCGCCCGGCTGGGGATGGGCAAGGCCTCCCTCTACCACTACGTATCCAGCAAGGAGGAGGTGCTGATCGAGCTCTACGAGGACGTCCTCCGCGAGAGCGTGATCGCCGCCCGGCGGATCGCCGGGGCCGAGGGAACGGCGCTCGACGCGCTCGCCGAGATGATCGCCGACCGCGTCGCCTACACCTGTCGCAACCGCGAGCTGCTGCGGATCTTCTTCGAGGAGGAGGCAGAGCTGCCCGGGCGCCAGCAGGCGCGGCTGATCAGCGTTCGCCACGAATACGAGGCGACGCTGCTGGAGGTGGTCGCAGCCGGCGAGGAGGCGGGCGAGTTCACCCTGCCGACGACGCCGACGATCTTCGTCAACACCCTGCTCGGGGCCGCCAACTGGACCTACAAGTGGTACCAGCCCCACGGCGCCCTCTCGCCCGAGCTGCTCGGCGCCCAGATCGCCGGTCTCCTGCTCGCCGGCCTGCGATCTTGACGGGGTGCTCCTGTCCTTCTTCGCCCAGAGGGCGAATAAAGACAGGAGCACTGCGGGATCAGGAGGGGGCCGGGATCGGGCAGGCGACGGTCTCCAGCTGGAGGATCGCGAGGGTGCGGCCGAAGCCGATGTACTGGCCGGCCATCATCATCAGCTCCAGCGTTTCCGCCTCGTCGAAGTGCTCGCGCAGGGCGGCGACGTCGGCGTCGCCGATGTTGTGGTGGTCGATCGCCATCCGTTCGGCGAATTCGACCGCGGCGCGCTCAGCCGGGCTGTACTCGGGGTTGGCGGCGAAGTCCTCGGCCCAGATCCCGGTCGCCTGGTCCTCGGGGACGTGGTCGGGCGCCAGGCGGGCCGACTGGCAGGTGATGCAGCCGTTGAGGATCGCGATCCGCAGGCGCACCAGCTCCTTCAACCGCGGCGTCAGCTTGGCGGAGTCCTCGGCGTCTTCGACGTTCGAGTGCCAGGGGTAATAGAAGGCGAGGTACTGCTCGACGAACTCGGGGTGGGCGGCGAAGACCCGCGCCACGTGCTGGGTCGCCCAATCTCCCTCGTCGGCGCTGTCGTGCATTTCCTTGACGAAGCCATCGAGATCGGCCTCCTCAGCCAGCGGCAGTCGTGCCATGCGGTGTCCTCCTGTTGGTTGCCCAGCCACCTCTCCCAGCCCCGAAGCTAGCCCGGATCGGCCCGGCGGGGGACGGCCGAGCGCCGTGCCTTTGGGGGTCCTCCAGCGCCTGCGCGATGCCCTCTGGATCGAGTCCCATTCCGCTTGGTAGCTTGCGCCATCGCCGAGATCGAGTTCATAGACCAGACCCTCCGCGACGGTCCCCAGAGCCTCTGGGGGATGCGGATGCGCGCCTACCAAGCGACGCCGGCGCTGCCGCACCTGAACGCGACCGGGTTCGACACCTGCGACCTGCTTGGCGCCACCACCTTCGTGGTGATGATGCGCGAGTGGCGGGACAACCCCTGGGAGGCGTTCGACTGGATCATCAAGGGCCTGCCCGACGTCGGCCACCGGGCCGGGATGCGGCCGGTCGCGGCCGGCAGCTTCGGCTTCGTCCCCGACTCGATGCTCGACCTCTGGGTCGCGACCCTGGTGAAGCACGGGGTCGACAGCCACTGGCTGTTCGATTGCCTCTACGACATGCCGGTGATGAAAGCCAAGGCGGAGGCGATCCAGGGCGTCGGCGGCGAAGTCGTGCCGGCGATCATGTACGGGCTGACCGACCTCCACACCGACGAGTTCTTCGCCGACCGGGCGCGCGAAATGGCGAGCTGGGACGGGGTCGAGCGGATCTACGTCGAGGATGCTCCCGGGGTGCTGACCCCCGAGCGGGCGGCGACGCTGCTGCCGGCGCTGCAGGAGGCGACGGCGGGGGTGCGGCTGGAGCTGCACGTCCACAACACGACCGGACTGGCGCCGCTGGTCTACGTCGAGGGGATCAAGGCCGGGATCGACCTCCTGCACACCTGCTCGCTCTCGATGGCGAACGGTCCCTCGCTGCCCTCGATCGAGGCGATGGTCGAGATCGTCGAGGAGCTCGGCCACACCCACCACATCGACAAATCGCAGCTGCGGCCTGTCTCCGACCACTTCCGCCGCGAAGCCGAACGGCTCGGCTGGGAGACCGGGATCCCGAACGAGTACAGAATGCTCCCTTACCGCCACCAGCTGCCCGGCGGGATGACCGGGACGCTGAAGAACCAGCTCGACGAGTACGGGATGCCGGAGAAATTCCCCGAGGTCGTCGACGAGATCGTCCGCGTACGGGAGGAGCTGGGGCAGCCGATCATGGCGACGCCGTTTTCGCAGTTCGTCGGCATCCAGGCGGTCCTCAACGTGGTCATGGACGAGCGCTACCAGGTCGTTCCCGACGAGGTTCTGCACTACGCGCTGGGCCATTACGGGCCGCTGATGCGCCCGGTCGAGCCCGAGGTCGCCGACAGGATCTTCTCCCAGCCGCGGGTCCCCGAGCTCGAAAAGTGGGAGCGGGACCAGACCACGGAGGCGGAATTCCGGGAGAAGCTGGGCGTGAACCTCTCCGACGAGGAGCTGCTGCTGCGCTACTTCTGCCCCGAGGAGCAGGTCGACGAGATGCTGGCCGGGCCGCCGCTGCGAACCGCTCCGCACATGCACGGTGACGGGGTCCTCGAACAGGTCACCCGCTTGATCGAAGAGGCCGCCACGGTGCGCCACATCTCGCTGCGCCAGCCGGGCGTCTCGCTCGACCTGCGGCGCGACGACTGAGCTTTCGAAGGCCGAGAAACGAACCAGGAGGACCGAGTGAAGCCGATGCAAGGCCGCGAAGTCGTGATCGTCGAGGCGGTGCGCACCCCCGTCGGTCGCGGCCACCTCGAGAAGGGCTACTACAAGGACACGCACCCCTCGACGCTGCTGGCCAGCGTCTACGGCGCGCTCTACGAGCGCTCGGAGGTCGACCCGGCCGAGACCGGCGACGTGATCGCCGGCTGCGTGCAGCAGTTCGGCGTGCAGGGCTTCAACATCGGCCGCAACGCCTGGCTGCAGGCCGGGCTGCCGATCGAGACGCCGGCGACGACGATCGATCGCCAGTGCGGCTCCGCCCAGCAGGCGGTCAACTTCGCGGCGGCGCTGATCGCCGCCGACGTCCACGACGTCGCCGTCGGCGGCGGGGTCGAGCACATGGGCCAGATCTCCTTCGCCGACGGGGTCGAGGTCCAGAAGGAGCACGGCTTCGCCTTCAGCCCGGAGCTGATGGAGCGCTACGGCCTCGTCAACCAGGGCCTCTCGGCGGAGATGATCGCCGAGCGGTGGGAGATCCCCCGCTCCGAGCTCGACGAACTCGGTGTGCGCTCGCAGCGACTCGCCGCCCAGGCGACCGAGGAGGGCCGCTTCGAGCGCGAGATCCTGCCGATGCAGGTCAACGGCGACACCTACGTCACCGACCAGGGCCTGCGCGAGACCACCCTAGAGGCGCTGGCGCGGCTGAAGCCGGCGTTCAAGGAGGACGGGCGGATCACCGCCGGCAACTCCTCGCAGGTCTCCGACGGGGCGGCCGCGGTGCTGCTGATGGCGCGCGAGAAGGCCGACGCGCTGAGCCTGGTGCCGCGGGCGCGGATCGTCGACCAGGCCACGGTCGGCGTCGACCCCGTGATCATGCTGACCGGCCCGATCCCGGCGACGCAGAAGCTGCTGGAGCGCAACGGGATGAAGATCGACGACATCGACCTCTTCGAGGTCAACGAGGCCTTCGCCTCGGTCGTTGCCGCCTGGCAGCGCGAGCTCGAACCGGACATGGACCGGGTCAACGTCAACGGCGGCGCGATCGCCCTCGGGCACCCGCTCGGCTCGACCGGCGCCCGCCTGATCACGACGCTGCTGCACGAGCTCGAGCGCACCGACCAGGAGATCGGCCTGGTGACGATGTGCTGCGGCGGCGGGATCGGGACCGGCACGCTGATCGAGAGGATCTAGCGTGGCGACTTTTGACCCCCAACGGGACCAGAAATCGACACGGGCGAGGTAGGCGGATGGACGCGTTGGCAGCGATGAAGACGATCGGGGCAAACCGCGTCTACCTGGCCAAAGACGTCCCCGACGCGGTCGTCTACGACGCGGTCGAGTCGGCGCGGTTCGCGCCCCAGGGCGGCAACCGCCAGCCGGTGCGCTTGGTGGTCGTCCGCGATGCGGCGAAGAAACAGCGGCTGAAGGAGCTCTACCTGCCCTGGTGGCGCGCCTACTTCGAGGCGGCCGAGGCGGGGACCCAGAGCCTCGGCGAGTACAGCTCCGCCCGCAAAGCACTGCTGGCCGCGAACGACTTCGCCGAGAAGCTCGACCGGCATCCGCTGATCATCGTCGTCTGCGCCCGCCTCGCCGACCTCCACGTCACCGACCTCGAGCAGGGCCGCCCCTCGGTCGTCGGCGGCGCCTCGATCTACCCCTTCGTCCAGAACCTCTGCCTCGCCTTCCGCGTCGCGGGCGTGGCGACGACCGTCACCACCCTGCTCTGCGGAAGCGAGCCCGAGGTCAAGGCACTGCTGGAGATCCCCGACGGCCACCTGACCGCCTGCCACCTGGTCGCCGGCTACCCGGCGAACGGCTTCCCGACCAAGCTGCGCCGGCTGCCGGTCGAGGAGCTGGCCTTCGTCGACACGTTCGGCTCACCGATACCAATGGAATAGGCGTGAACTGGATGTCGACTTTTGCCTCTCATAGGGTGCATAAGTCGAGATCCGGGCCTGCGATAGTTGCAGCGATCTATGTTGGATTGGGGAATCACCACGGCGCCTAGCGAGCCGGTCGAAATCGCCTTATCTAGCGATGGTGGATTCCCCTGGATCGGCGTTCTGGGGCCGGTGGCGATTGTGCTCGCAGCGATAGTCGCCGCCCTTTACGCGCGTCATCGGATGCGCACGGAACTTGCGGCGGCGGATGTGCGGCTCGAAAAGCAGCTAAAGCACGATCGGGAGTCCTCAGCCGCGCTCCTCGAAGCGCAGTTGCGCCACGACCGGGAGTCGAGAGAGCGCGAGGCGACGCGGACGACCCTCGACGAACTCGCGCACTTGGTCGCCGAAACCCTCGACTCATGCACTGAGTACTGGATAGCCAGCGTTGCCTTCCAGGAATTGAGAAATGAAATTGCAGCCACCGCCCCGGATGACCCGACGATCAAGGAGCTGCGCAGTCGACTCAGCGAGATCAACGCGCGCCAAGCCAAATCGATCGAGAAGACCGGCGCGATAATCGTCAGCGGTCTACACGCGACGATGCGCCTGCGGTTTCGGCTCGCCGATGGCCATCCCGTGGTGTCCAGTTTCAAAGCCTGGCACGACGCAATTCAAGAGGAGTTCGACCTCATCGGGTCACTGGGCAAGGATGGCGATTCCAAGGAGCAGGAAGATGCCATCGAGACCTCGGTCTCCGAAGCGGCGGAAAGACTGGGCGACTTCCGAAACGCCGTCTTGGACTGGATTGACCAAGAGGAGCTGGCGGCCCCTCAAGCCCAGACGATCTCGTCGTCCTCGAGGTAGTCGCGGATCACCCGCCCGTGGGGGAGGTCGAAGTCGTAGACGCCGAAGTAGGCCTCGACGACCTTGGTCGGGCGCAGCAAGTGCCAGGGGTCGATCGAGGAGACGGTGGGTAGGCTGAGGGAGCCACGGCCGGCCCAGAGCTTCGGGGTCCCGTCTTGGGCCGTGTGCAGGGTCGCCGGGACGTCGAGGCGGACCAGCTCGGCGACCGAGGGCGGCTTGCCCTCCTCGGAGTTGGGGATGACGCGGGTGGAGAGGACCGGGGTGTCATCGAGCTCGGCCGGGTCGGCGAGGCGGTCGCAGACGATGGTGGCGGTCATGATCGGGTTGCCTTTGGGGCGCTGGACAGTGAAGACCATCTGCTCGCCGTAGGGGGTGTCGCCGCCGCCCCAGTTGCGCTCGAACACGGCCATCTTCTTGGCATAACCCCAGATCTCGCGGCCGGCGCCGAGCGGGACCTCGTTGTCGACCAAGATGAAGGGCTGGTAGAGGTAGACCTCGCCGTCGACCCGGGCCCGGATCATGATGTACGCCTCGTGGTACTGGCCGAAGGTCGAGAAGGGCACCCAACGAGCCCAGGCGATGCAGGTCGGCGTCTCGTCGGCGATCTCGGCGCCCGGAGGGAGTAGTGCTTCGACTCCCTCGCGCGCGGCCTCGTAGACGATGAAGCAGTCTTCGACCCCGCGGTAGAGATAAGGCGGCGGTCCGTAGAGGCTGCCGGTCCCGATCGGCTGCGAGTAGGAGGCGGCGAAGGTTGCTTTATCCATGTTTTTTCTCCATGTCTTCGTTGTGGGATCTCATGCGCAGGGCCTCACTTGACCGAGAAGCCGCCGTCGACGACGTAGGTCGCCCCCTGGACGAAGGCGGCCTCGTCGCTGGCGAGGAAGAGGATCACGCTGGCGAGTTCGCTGGGCTGCGCCCAGCGCCCGATCGGCGCCGAGCGCACCGCTTCCATCACCGCCGCGTCGCCGGCCTCGAAGATCTCCTTCGTCATCCCCGTCTCCACGGCCCCCGGGCAGACGGTGTTGGCGCGGATCCCGGCCTTGGCGTAGTCGAAACAGAGCTGGCGGGTGAAGCCGACGATCGCGTGCTTGGAGGTCGTGTAGGCGGCGCCGCCGTTGCCGCCGACCAGGGCCGCGGTCGAGGCGACGTTGACGATCGCGCCGGCGCCGTTCTCCAGCATCTGCGGGATCAGCGCCCGCGAGGTGTTGAAGACGCCCCGGAGGTTGACCCCGAGGACCCGGTCCCAGACCTCGTCCGGAGTATCCGCCGCGGGCAGGTAGTCGTCGAGGATGCCGGCGTTGTTGACGAGGACGTCGACGCGGCCGAAGCAGTCGATCGCTTTCGCCGCCATGGCCTCGACCTCGGCGGCGTCGGCGACGTCTGTCTCGATCGCCAGGGCGCTGCCGCCGGCCGCCTCGATCGCCTCCGCCGTCGCGCCCGCGGCCTTGACGTCGACCACCGCCACTTCCGCCCCCTCGCGGGCGAAGAGCTCAGCGGTCGCCCGCCCGATCCCCGACCCCGCGCCGGTCACCAGCGCCACCTTTCCCTCCAGTCTTCCTTCAGCCATCGTTCCTCCTCTCTGCGTAGATGCCCCGCAGGGCCTTCTTGTCGAACTTGCCCACGCTGGTCTTCGGGATCTCGTCGAGGAACGCGAACCCCTCCGGGAGCCACCATCTCTCGAAGCGGCCGGCGAGGAACTCGCTCAGTTCCGCTTCGCCGACCTCCCCCGAGGCGGCCACGCAGGCGAACGGCCGCTCGCTCCAACGCTCGTCGGGGATCGCGATCACCGCCGCCTCGGCGACGGCCGGGTGCGCCATCAGCGCCGACTCGAGGTCGACCGAGGAGATCCACTCGCCGCCGGACTTGATCACGTCCTTGGCGCGGTCGGTGATCCGCAGCCAGCCCCGCTCGTCGAGGGTACCGACGTCGCCGGTCCGCAGCCAGCCACGGTCGAAGGAGGCGGCACTCGCCTCCTCGTTCTCGAAGTAGGAAGCGGCGACCGCCGGGCCGCGGATCTGGATCTCGCCCTGGGCGACGCCGTCGCGGGACAGCTCGACGCCGTCGTCGGCGACGATCCGGACCTCGTAGAACGGCGTCACCCGGCCAGCGTGCTCACGGCGCGACCAGCGCTCCTCCTCACCGGCGCCGGGAGGATCGTGGGCGAGCGCCGCGCCCGGCAGCGTCTCGGTCATCCCCCAGCCCTGCACGATCGCGACCCCGTGGCGCGACTCGAACTCGCGCATCAGCTGCGGTGGGACCTGGGTGCCGCCGCAGATCGCCAGCTCGAGGCTGCTGAGGTCGGAGCCGTGCTCGTCGGCGTAGCGCAGCACGTCCATCCAGATCGTCGGTACGCCGCAGGTCGCGGTGACCCGCTCGGCTTCGATCAGCCTGGTCAGCGGCCGCGGTTGCAGATAGCGGCCGGGCATGATCAGGTCGGCGCCGACCATGCCGGCAAGGTAGGGCAGGTTCCAGGCCATCGCGTGGAACATCGGCACCACGGCGAGGATCCGGTCGCGCTCGGACATCCGGTAGGCGTCGTGGCCGGCCATCGTCAGCGCGTGCAGGCAGAGGCCGCGGTGCGAGTAGGCGACGCCCTTCGGGTTGCCGGTGGTACCCGACGTGTAACAGAGGGCGGCGGCGCTGCGCTCGTCCAGCTCGGGCCACTCGAAGCCGCCCTCCTGGGCGGCGAGCAGCTCCTCGTAGTCCGCCGCGCCCGGGATCGAGTTGTCCGGGTCCGCGCCGATCACGACGTAGCGCTCGACGGCGTCCAGGCGGGCGGCGATCGGCGCCAGCGCCGCCGCCAGCGAGGCGTCGACGACGATCGCCCTGTCGCCGGCGTGCTCGACCGTGTAGGCGATCTGCTCCGGCGAGAGGCGCGGGTTCATCGTGTGCAGGACCAGGCCCGAGCAAGGGACCGCGTAGTAGGCCTCGAGGTTCCAGGAGAAGACGCCGATGCGGTCGCCGGGCTCCAGCCCGAGCGAGTTGAGACCGGCGGCGAGCCGTTCGGCCCGATCGGCCAGGTCGGCGGCGGAGATCCGCTTGCTGGCGCCGGTCTCATCGAGCTGGGTGACGATCTCGGCGTCGCCGTGGACGCCGCGCATGCGGCCGAGGACGTGGGTCAACGTCAGCTGGAAGTCCTGCGTACCGGGCTCCAGCGGCCCGATCACAGGGAGATGCCGCCGTCGACGGTGATCGTCTGGCCGGTGACCATCGCCAGCTCGGCGTCGCAGAGCGCCTCGCAGAGGGCCGCCGCGTCTTCGAGCTCGACCCCGCGGCCCATCGGGTTCGCGGCCGCCGAGGCGGCGAGGCGCTGCTCGTAGGTGTCGGGGAACATCGCCCGCAGGGCGGCGGTGTCGACCGCGCCCGGGGCGACGCTGATGACCCGGATCCCGCGCGGCGCCAGCTCTTTGGCCAGGTAGCGGACGAGGTGCTCGCCGAGCGCTTTGGCGGTGCCGAGGGCGCCGTATTCGGGAATCACGAAGCGGGCGCCGCGGCTGGAGAGGTAGAAGATCGTGCTGCCCTCGCCGAGCAGCGGGCCGGCCTCGCGGGCGAGGTCGACCAGCGCCAGCCCGTTGACGGCGATCGATTCGCGCAGCTCGGTCGGGTCGACCGCGCTCAGCGGACCGTTCACCGCCTTCGCCGCGCAGTGGACGATCTGGTCGAGACGGTCCACCTTCGCGGAGACCGCGCCGATCAACTCGCGCACGCCCTCGGGGGTGCCGACGTCGGCCTTGACAAGGTGCGGAACGCCACCGGCCGCCTCGACCGCCGCCACCGCTTTCTGCGCCGCCTCGTCGTCGGCGTGGTAGTTGATGAAGACGTCGGTGCCGCCACGGGCGAACCGCTCGGCGATCGCTCTGCCGAGCCCGCTTGACCCACCGGTCACGCAGATGGCCATCCTCGCTCCTCTTGTTCGGGGTCCCTGCCGAGCGCCCCTCCCACCCGAACCTCTCAGATCCCAGCCCCAATCCCAAGCGACCCCGGGCGCCCCGTTGTGGAATCGACGAAGGGGCGGGCGCGAACGCTCAGCCGCACCACCACCCAGGGCTACTGTCGAGCCATGACCTATCCCGGGGTTCCCGCGTGATCGATTTCGAGCTGGACCCGGCGCTGATCGAGCTGCGCGAACGGGTCCGCGAGTTCATCCGCGAGGTGGCGATCCCGAACGAGCATCGCGACGTCTCCAGCCACGGCACTGACGACGCGCTGCGCGACGAGATGCAGGAGCGGGCGCGCGAGTGGGGCGTCTTCGGCCCGCAGCTGAGCGAGGAGCTCGGCGGCCTCGGCCTCGACCATCGCGGCAGCGCCGTGATCCTCGAGGAGTCCGGTTACAGCCTGCTCGGCGCCCAGGCGCTGAACTGCGCCGCCCCCGACGAGGGCACCATGCACATGCTCGACCTGATCGCCTCGCCCGCGCAGCGCGAGCGCTACCTGGTGCCGCTGGCGGCGGGGAAGGTCCGCTCCTGCTTCTCGATGACCGAGCCCCCACCCGGCGCCGGCTCGGATCCGTCGATGCTGCTGACGAGGGCGACCCGGACCGACTCCGGCTGGTCGATCAGCGGCCGCAAGTGGTTCATCACCGGCGCCGAGGGCGCCGCCTTCACCGTCTGCATGGCGATGGCCGACGAGGGCGCGACGATGTTCCTGGTCGACACCCAGAACCCCGGCTTCCGTATCGACCGGGTGATCGGCGCGACCGACCGTGCCTTCCCCGGCGGCCATGCCGAAGTCACCTTCGAGGACTGCGAGGTCGGCGACGACGCCGTGCTCGGCGAGGTCGGTGAGGGTTTCCGCTACGCCCAGGTCCGCCTGGCGCCGGCCCGGCTCACCCACTGCGAGCGCTGGCTCGGCACCGCCCGCCGCGCCTTCGACATCTCGCTCGACTACGTCAACGGCCGCGAGGCCTTCGGCCAGCCGCTCGGCGAGCTCGGGATGGTGCAGGAGAAGATCGCCCGCTCGGTCATCGACATCGAGTCGAGCCGATCGCTGATCTGGCGCTGCGCCTGGGCGCTGGACCGCGGCGAGGGGGCGAAGCACGAGTCTTCGGTCGCCAAGGTCTATGTCGCCGAGGCGGTCAACCGGGTGGTCGACCGGGCGGTTCAGGTCTGCGGCGCCACCGGAATCTCGGGCGACGCGCCGCTGGCGCGGATGATGAACGAGCTGCGGCCCTTCCGCATCTACGACGGGCCGACCGAGACGCACCTCTGGTCGATCGCGCGGCGGACGCTGCGCGCGCACGCAGCCCGTCCCGCGCAGGCCGTCGCCGGGCCGTGAACGGAGGGGGAGTCGGGAGCGGCGACGTCGTCCGCACCCAGGCCGACGCCGCGGCGGCGGAGCTGGAGCCGCTGATCGTCCTCGAGCCGCTACGGGACTTCCTCGACGGCGCCGGGCTCGGTTCCGGGGGACTGGAGGTCACCCCGATCGGCGACGGCCACTCGAACCTCACCTTCCTGATCGAGCGCGAGGGGCAGCAGGTGGTCCTGCGGCGGCCGCCCCGCGGCCCGCTACCCCCCTCCGCCCACGACGTGCTGCGCGAAGCGCGCCTGCTCTCGGCGCTGGGCCCGCAGGGCATTCCCGTCCCGGAGGTGCTGGCCAGCTGCGAGGACCCCGCCGTGATCGGCGCGCCCTTCTATCTCATGACCTACGTCGACGGCTGGGTCCTGGGCCGAGACCTCCCCGCGGCACTGGCGCGGGACGACGGTCCCGCCAGGATCGCGGCTGAGCTCGTCGACGGCCTCGTCGCCCTGCACGCGCTAAGCCCGAGCGCCGAGGGCCTGGCCGGCTTCGGCCGCCCACGGGGATACCTCGAGCGGCAGCTGAAGCGTTTCGGCGGCTTGCTGGCGGAAAACGCAACCCGGCCGCTGCCCGAGCTCGAGCAGGTGACCGAGTGGCTCGCCGCCAACCTCCCCCCCTCCCCCTCGCCGACGGTCGTCCACGGCGACTACCGGCTCGGCAACGTCATGTACGCGCGCCAGGAGCCGCGGCTGGCGGCGATCCTCGACTGGGAGATGGCGACGATCGGCGATCCGCTCGCCGACCTCGGTTACATGACCGCGACCTGGGCGGCGAGCACCGACCCGCCCAACTCCGTCGCCGACCTCTCCCCGGTAACGCGCCTGCCGGGCTTCCCGACCCGCGAGCAGATGGCGAGCCGCTACGCCGAGGCGACCGGCCGCTCGATCGAGGGGCTTCCCTGGTACCAGGTACTTGCCTGCTGGAAGGCGGCGATCTTCCTCGAGGGCAACTACAAGCGCTACCGCGCCGGCACCACCGCCGACCCCTACTACGCCGGCCTCGAGCAAGGCGTCCCCGCCCTAGCCCGCGCGGCACTCGAGCGCACCGGTTCGACCTAGTCAGCTGGTGGGCGGTTCACGCGATCGGTGCTTTTTACCCCCTATAGGGTCGAAAAAGCACCAAAGGCGTTGAGCGCTAGGCGAAGTTGCGCTCCAGCCAGGGGACGAGGAGGGCGTTGACCTCGGCCGGCTTCTCCTGCTGGATCGAGTGGGCGGCGTCGAGGATCTCGTGCTTCTCGATCTGGGGCAGGAGCTCCTCCAGGCCGTCGGTCGAGCCGCGCATGAAGAACCAGTCGTCCGCGGAGGAGATCATCAACGCCGGCTTGTCGATCACGTAGTCGGAGCCCTGCGCCTCTTCGAAGTCCAGACGCAGGGCGCGGTACCAGTTGAGGCCGCCGGTGAAGCCGGTCCGCGAGTAGACGTCGACGTAGAACTGGCGCTCCTCGGCGGTCACGAACGGCTCGCCGAACAACTGCGGGTCGCCGACGAAGACGCCGGCGGGGACTTCCTGGATCTCTTTCGGGGCCGCCTCGAACTGGTCCATCGTGTAGCCACGCCCGCGCAGCCAGCAGTCGAAGGTGCGCTCGATGTCGCGGCCGAGGATCTCCTCCCCCACGCCCGGCTCCTGGAAGGTGCGCATGTAGTGGTTGGGTCCGCGCAGCTCGTCGTAGATCTCGAGCATGTCCTGCGGCGCTTCCCAGGTGAAATAGGGGGTGCAGAGGCTGCCGACGCCGAGCACGCGGTCGGGCGCGAAGACGCCGGAGAACCAGGCCGGCATCGAGCCCCAGTCGTGGCCGAAGAAGACGGCCCGGTCGATTTCCAGCGCGTCGAGCAGCCCGGTCAGGTCGGCGACCAGGTTCTTGACGCTGTAGGTCTGGGAGTCCTCCGGCGCGTCGGTGCCGCCGAAGCCGCGCTGGCTGGGGGCGATCACGCGAAACCCGGCCTCGGCGATCGGGCCGACCTGGTTGCGCCAGGAGTAGGGGTGCTCGGGGAACCCGTGCAGGAGCAGGACCGCCGGGCCCTCGCCCTGCTCGAAGTACTCCATCGTGATCCCGTTGGTCTCGGCGGTGTTCGGCGCGGTGAAGTCCACTTGGGGTCTCCTCTTGTCGGGGTCGGGGGCGGGACTCAGCCGGGCAAGGTGAAGCCGGCGTCGACGCAGAGCGTCTGGCCGGTGACCATCCGCGCTTCGTCGGAGAGAAAGAAGGCCGCCGGTTCGCCGATCTCGTCCGGGTCGAGGGCGCTGCCGAGCGGCGAGCGCTCGCCCGCGGCGGCGGCGATCGATTCCCACTCGGGGATTTCTTTGAAGAGGTCGGTGAGGACGACGCCGCCGCAGATGCAGTTGGCGCGGATCCCCTTCGGCCCGCCCTCGACGGCGAGATAGCGGACCAGGGTCTCGATCGCGGCCTTGGCGGTGCCGAAGGCGGCGTAGGCGTCGTAGACGCGGTGGGCGCCGAGGCTGGAGATGGCGACGATCGCGCCGCCGCCGTTGTCGGCCATCGACGGCGAGGCCGCCTGGGCCAGGGTCAGCAGCGAGCGAACGTGCGCCGCCATCGTGTAGTCCCACTCCTCGACGGTCAGCTCCGCGGTGGTGCCGAAGGTGCCGGCGGCGGCGTTGGCGACCAGGTAGCGCAGCGGGCCCAGCTCGGCGGTCGCCCGCTCGACGGCGCGCGCGTTGTCCTCGGCGTTGCCGACGTCGCCCTGGATCACGACGGCGCGGCGGCCGAGGCCGCGGATCTCCTCCGCCGTACGCTGCGCCGCCTCCTCGTTGGTGACGTAGGTGATTGCCACGTCGGCCCCGCGACGGGCCGCGGCCAGCGCGCAGGAGCGCCCGATCCCGCGCGAGCCGCCGGTCACCAACGCGTTGCCCTGAAGCTCGCCGCTCATCCACAACGAACTTATCCGGCGCCATTGGCCAGGGCGGGAGCTTGGGGTGAGCTCTTTGTCCAGATCTACATCGGGGTGCGCGCGCAGCCTCGGGGCGTGCTTCGAGAGTTCGGGCGTATCTCTGAAAGCGTGAGGTCGCGCTTTGCCCCGAATAGCGGGGTCAACTGCGACCTCACGAGAAAGCTGGTCAGCTGGGAACGTCGCTGCCGAGCCAGCCGCGGTAAAAGCCCTCGATGTCGGGCAGGTACTCGTGCATGATCGGGTAGCCGGGCGGTACCGCTTCGGTCTCCAGCAGGCGGCCGGAGAGCGGGCAGTAGTACTCGCGCAGCTCCTGCCACTCGCCCTCGGGGTGGCCCAGCTTCGGGTAGACCTCCTCGTAGAGCTCGTCGCTGTCGCGGACGAACATCGGCACGTGCATCTTCCAGTTCTGGTCCCAGCGGCAGAGGTCGGCGCCGGCGTCGGTGCGGATCACCAGCTCGCCGTCGGAGCGGCGGCGGACGATGTTCATGCCCTCGCCGTAGGGGAGGACGATCGGGTCGTCGTAGTCGACCCGGGCCTGCAGCAGCTGTAGCCACTTCTCGAAGCGGTCGGGGTCCTTGATCCCGGACTGGATGTCCTTGACGGCGCGGCGACTGAGCTTCTCGTCGAGCAGGTCGGCCAGCGTCTCCTTGGTCACCGTCGTCGTCACCGGCACCTCGACCTGGTCGCCGGGCAGGAAGACCTCCGAGCCGGCGAGGAACTCGCGCACCGAGTCCTCGGGCAGGAGCTTGCCGGGGGCCGCGCGCTGGACGCCGACGGTCGGGGTGACGACGTCGAAGTCGAAGTCCTCGGGCAGGTCCCAGAAGCCGCGGAACTCGGCCGCCCAGCTGGGTTCCAGCCGCATCGACTCCGCGTACATGACCTTCACCGTCTCGATCAGCTCCTGGTCGAAGATGCGCTGGCGCTGCTCGGCCCACCACTCGGAAACGGGGCGGGCGCGCTCGAGCCGCTGCTCGACGAGGTCCTCGCGGCCGCCGCGGCCGTAGGCGCGGTCGGCCCAGAGGCGGCTGGATGTGGCCGGCGGCGATGTCCTCCGCGATGCGCTCGTCGCTGCGCAGCAGCGGGTCGCCGAGGCCGCCGCCGCCGCGGCCGGAGGAGAGGTAGAGATCACCGGTCTTGACCGCGATCATCATCGTGTAGGGATCCTGCTCGAGCTGGTGCTCGCCGGCGAACTGGTTCATCAGCGCCTCCTCGCCGGAGACGTCACCAACCGGGTAGGCCACGCCATCGGCCGCCTGCTCGAAGACGTCGGAGCCGAAGACGTTGTGGACGTAGGCGCTTGGCGCGGGATAGCCGCCGAACAGGCCCGGCGAGGTCAGCATGCCGCCGGCGCCGATGTTCTCGATCTCGAAGTCCTGGGTGCCGTTGACGAGCAGCAGCGTCTCGAACGAAGAGCCGCCGCGGTGGCGGCCCCAGCCGCCGGTGTTGGGCTTTATCCGCCGGCCCAGGTAGACCATCGGCTTGACCAGCTCCCACATCTCGATGTCGCCCATGTCGCCCTCGGGGTTGAAGACGGCGGCGCCGTAGTCGAGCCCGTCGAGGACGTACTTGGCACCCTGGCCCTGGGCCCCGATCTCGAAGTTCATGAAGCCGGAGATCTGCCCGTACTGGTCGAGGCCGCCGCCCTGTGCGACGTTGCCGGGGACCGTGTAGGTGGAGACGATCTCCTCGATGTATCCGCGCGACTGCAGGGCGCGGGAGACCGCGCGCAGGTATCCGGTCGAGGTCGTGAACATCGGCATCCACGGGAACGAAGACGAGCAGGGGGCGTCGCCGAGGTCGGCCCAGCTGCCCTCGGTCAGCAGCAGCTCGGTCGCGTAGTAGGCGCCGTCGTTGATCTTGTCGTTGCAGATCAGCGTCTGGGTGAAGAGGATCCACTGCATCCCCTGCTGGGCCGAGGGGGTGGCGTTGAAGGAGTGCCAGCCCCAGGCCGAGGAGCCGCGCAGGTCGGTCGTCCAGCGGCCGTCGCGATCGACCACGGCCTCGTAGGCGCCGTGGATGATCAGGTCGCGCTGGGCCCGCTTGGGCAGGTTCATCTTGTTCTCGTATTTGGCCTCGGTGAAGCCGGCGGAGCGGTAGCGACCGGGGACCAGCAGTCCGCGCACGCGCGACTTGAAGTCGCGGCGCCCGTCCTCGATCGCCTCGCGCATGAAGACCTTGAACGGCTCCTCGCCTTCTTCGAGGACGAGCCGCTCGACCGCGTCGCGGATCATGTGGCAGCCGGCGAGGCGGGTGCGCTCGTCGAGCAGGTAGAGGCCGGGGGCGCGGCTCTGCATCGAGCAGCGCTTGGTGTGCCAGGAGGCGATCGTGTCGTTCTCGCCGATCTTCATGCAGTGCAGGTCGATGCCGTCGTCGAAGCGGGTGGTCGGGCCGACCGGGACGCCGCCCGGCGTGGTGGCGCCGATGTCCATCACGTGGATCACGCCGCCGGCCCAGCCGAGCAGCTCCCCCGGGTTCTCCGGGTTGAAGATCGGCACGAAGGTCTGGACGTCGGCGTTGTGGACGTCGCCGATCGTCGGCTGGTTGTTGGCGAAGATGTCGCCGGGGCGGATTTCCGGGTTGTCCTCCCAGCCGTTGCGGACCATGAACTTGATCGCCTCGGACATCGTGTGGACGTGGACGATGATCCCGGTCGAGAGCGCGACGTTGTCGCCCTCGGGGGTGTAGAGCGCGAAGCAGATCTCGCCCAGCTCGCGGACGATCGGCGAGGCGGAGATGTTGAGCGCGGTCTCACGCGCGGTGACCATGCCGCCGCGCACCCGCGAGAACAGCTTCTCGAAGTGCAGCGGGTCGGAGTCCTTCATCGCCAACTCGCGCAGCCCGTGGTAGTGGCCGGTCTGCTCGAACATGTTCTCCGAGGCGGCGAGCATCTCCGCCAGGGTCTGACCTTCCCAGCCGATCGGCGCCTTCTGCTCGGGCTCGAGGACGCGGGTCTTGTCGATCGTGGCCATGACTCTCAGCTCTCCTCGCCGGTCTTGTTCTCCAGGTGAAAAATCCCGTGCGCGTCGAGCCAGGCCCGGCGGTCGGGAGGGATCGGGAAGGTCGTCGACTCGGCCTCGAGCACGGCGGGGCCCTCGATCGTGTGGCCGTTGCGGACGTCGTCCATCTCGTAGACGTCGGTCCGCGCGTAGCCCTCGTCCCACCAGACGTCGCGGGTCTCCTTGACCGGCGGCGAGCCGGAATCCGCGCGGGGAAGGGTCGGCAGCGTCGGCTGCTCGATCGGGACCGAGCCCTTGACGATCGCCTGCGCGACCAGGTAGCCGAGCTCCGGCGAGGAGGCGGCCCGCGCGTACATCCGCGTGTAGGTCGTCTCGAAGGTCTCGATCAGGGCGTTGACGTCCTCGATCGAGTCGATCGCCGGCTTCGGCGCGTCGACCTCGATGTCGACCAGCTGGCCGTAGTACTGCATCCGCACCATGTGGGTGAAGGAGATTTCCTCGGCCGCGTAGCCGGACTTGCCGAACTCGTCGCGGACGCGGTCCTCGAGCGAGCGCCAAGCCTGGGTCAGCAGCCCGCCCATCTGCACCTTTTCCTCGTCCGGGGCGGTCGGCAGCAGCGGCAGGTCGACCTGGCGGTCGAAGCGGTACTCGAACTCGGCGCAGGCGCAGCCGAAGGCCGAGAACCCGGCCGCCCACTCGGGCACCAGCACCTGCTGGTAGGGGACGCCCTTGGTGTAGCCGGCGACGTGCAGCGGACCGCCGCCACCGTAACAGAGCAGGGTGTAGTCGGCGGGGCTGTAGCCCTTGCCGAGAATGCGGCCAACGGCCTCGTTGCGCAGCGAGGTCTCGAACAGTTCGATCACTCCCGCGGCCGCCTCCTCGATCCCGAGCCCGAGCGGGTCGGCGACCTGGCGCTTGACCTCGTGGCGGGCGCGCTCGATGTCGAGCTGGACCTGGCCGCCGAGGAAATACTCGGGGTTCAGGCGCCCCAACACCAAGTTGAGGTCGGTGATCGAGGCGGTCTCGACGCCGCCCTCGGGGTAGGCGGTGCCGATCATCGCCCCGGCCGAGTCGGGGCCGATCTCCGGGCGGCGGGCGTTGGGGTCGATGCGGACGAAGGAGCCGCAGCCGGACCCGACCGAGTCGATCTGGACCAGCGGCATGTTGAGCAGGAATTTCGCCATGTCGGGCGTGGTGGTGACCTCGTAGCGCTTGCCGGTCAGCAGCGCGATGTCGAAGGAGGTGCCGCCGATGTCGGTGCAGAGAACGTTGTTGAGGTCGATCCGGTCGGCCAGCCAGCGGGCGCCGACGACGCCGCCGATCGGGCCCGAGACCAGGGTCGTCGCCAGCTGGTCAGCGTCGATCGAGATCGTGCCGCCGTGGGAGGCCATCACCCGCAGCTCGAAGGCGGCGCCGCGCTCCTTGGTGCGGTCGCGGACGGCGCGCAGGGTGCCGCGCGAGGGCTCCGCCGCATAGGCCTCGATCACGGTCGTGTTGAGGCGCGGGAAGTCGCGGCGCGAGGGGTAGAGCTCGGAGGAGACGAAGACCGGGACCTCGCCGTTGAGGCTGCGCTTGGCCTTCTCCTCCTCGACGATCTCACGCACCCGCTGCTCGTGGACGGGGTTGCGGTAGCTGAAGATCAGCGAGATCACGATCCCCTCGACGCCCTCGTCGAGCAGCGCGTTGACGCCTTCGCGGGCGTCCTCGTCGCGCAGCGGCAGTACCTCGGCGCCGAAGAGGTCGATGCGGCCGCGGACGCCGTGGACGCGCTCGCGGGGGACCAGCGGGTCGTTGTGATGGTGGGTGGCGATGTGCAGGCGGTCGGCGTAGGAGAAGCCGAGGTAGGTCTGGATCCCGCGCTCCATCTGCAGCGAGTCCTCCTGGCCGGCGGTGACGAGGACGCCGACCCGGCGGCCCTTGCGGGTCAGCAGCCGGTTCAACATGGCCGTACCGCTGAACACGGCGGACTGGATCCGCGGGAACGCCTCCTCCGGGGTCGAGTCCCACTGGCGCATCGCGTCCTCGGCGGACATCATCAGCCCCACCGACTCGTCCTGCGGGGTCGTCTGCGCCTTGCCGACGATGAAGTTGCCCTCGTCGTCGACGATGAAGGTGTCGGTCATGGTCCCGCCGGCATCGATCGCCAGCACGCGCGGATCGTGCTCTCTCTTTCCCATGCGTCGACACTAGGCCGGGCTCTCCGGCCTGTCGTCGTTTTCCCCAACCGATCGCGGCGCCGCCCTTTGTGGTCTCGCCACAAAGGGGCTACTTTGGATCGATGAGACGGAGCAGCGCGCTTGCGCCGCCGCCCGACAGCAGCGCCGAGATCGAGGAGATCGTCGAGACCCTCAGCGCCGAGCTCGACGACGTCTCCGCGGTGCTCGCCGACACGATCCACGAGCACCTCGACGAGCTCGACGACGACATGCGGACCTGGACCCTGCAGTCGACGCGGGCCAACCTCGGGGTGATGGTGACGCTGATGCGCGAGGGCGCCGACCCGCGCTCGGTGGTGGCGCCGCCGGAGGCGCTCGGCTACGCCAAGGAGTACGTCGTCCGCGGCCTCGACTTCGTGCTCCTGCAGCGCGCCTACCGCACCGCCCAGGGCGTCTTCGCCGGGATGATCCTGCAACGACTGCGGCAGGCGACCGACGATCCCGACCGCCTGGCCGACGCGATGGGGTTCTTCAACGCCTGGATCTTCGCCTGGATCGAGACTGTCGAGCGCCAGCTCACCGACGTCTACATGGCCGAGCGCGAGCAGTGGGTGCGCGGAGCGGAGGCGCTGCGCGCGGCCGAGGTGCGGGCGATCCTCGGCGGCGCCCGGGTCGACGCCGCCGCGGTCAGCCAGCGGCTCGGCTACGAGCTCGACCGCTACCACGTCGGCTACGTGGTCTGGAACGAGAACGCCGAAGACTCTCCGGGCGACGCGCAGGCGCTGTTCGGGGGGATGGAGCAGGTGGCGGCGGCGGTCGCCGAGTCGCTCGGCGCCCGCTCGGCGCTGACCGTCGCCCAGGGCCGCCACCTCGCCTGCTGGGCGGGCCGCCTCGAGCCCCAGCACCTCGGTGACCTCAGGGTCCCCCGCGGCGCCGGCCGCGGACTATCGGTGGCCGCCGGTACCCCTTCCCACGGGGTCGAGGGCTTCGTCCTCAGCCACCGCGAGGCGCTGCTGGCCCGCCAGGTCGCCCAACTGCGCGGCGACCGCGCCGCCCGCGCCGCCTTCCCCGACGTCTCCCTGGAGGCGCTGATGATCGGGGACGTCGGCGCCGCTCGCCGCTTCGCCGAGCGCGAGCTGGGAGCGCTGGCCGCCGACGACGACGCGACGAAGCGCCTGGCGGCAACGCTGATCGTCTTCCTCGACGAGGGCGCCAGCTTCGTCCGCGCCGCCCGCCGCCTCGGCGTCCACGCCAACACCGTCACCTACCGGGTGAAGCGAGCCGAGGAGCTCCTCGGCCACCCTGTCACCGAGCGCCAGCTGGAGCTGCGTGTGGCCCTGCGCCTGGCGCGGCTGATGCAGAGCCCGACCTAACCCGCCATATGCGCGGGTTGAGACGGACTCGCGGAGGCCGCTGCGGTATGGCGATGTCCTTTCACGGTACGATTCGCTGCCGTTTTACGGCCGTGAGCAGGGGAAACGGAGAGCGATGAGCCAACCCGACGACGAGACGAAGCCCAAACACGGGTTCTGGGGGTGGGTGCGCGAGGAAAAGCTCTTCTCCGGGTTCATCGGCGCGATCCTGGCCGTGACGGTGTCGATCGGCATCTGGCAGGCGAGCAAAAACGACTCCTCCTCCAGCGGATCCAGCTCGAGCCCGGTGGTGACCGAATCGACCGGGTCGGGGGAAGAAGATCAGGACGGCGATTTTGTCTCGGACCCGGTTGACGACTGCCCGCGCGAACCGGGCGTCGAGCCGAGCGGCTGCCCGGACGGCGATGGCGACCAGGTCGCCGACAGCGTCGATCGCTGCCCGGAAGCAGCCGGCGAGGCCACGGACGGTTGCCCGACCGCGCCTCGCAGCGTCGGTCTGGTCGACTGGGCCGAACAGGAAGGGCACGAAGTCCTGCTGACCGAAAACGGCTACGTCGAACAGGTTACGGTCGGCGGGATCACCGATCCCTACGGTCTGATGATGGAACTCGGCGAGTCGAGCCACTCGGCGGGAGCCACGATCTTTGCCAAGGGCACGCTGCGGATGCTCAAGGGCCAGGTCGGCGTCGCCTCCGAACCGTGCTCGGCGGGCTCGACCGCCTACGTCTCGATCCGCAACGGCGAAGGCAAACAGCTGTGGCCCGAAAGCGGCCGTCCGAAGGCCGTTCACCGGGCCGCTTTGCCCTTCGAGATCAGCATTGCCGGCGAAGAAGAAGCGGTGCTGTACGCGCAGGCGCCGGAAGTGGAAGAAGGCAACTGCGGCGCCTTCAACCGCGAGACCCGAGTCGGCTGGGTCCACGCCTCCGTCACCAAGTAGGCGCAATCGGCCTAGCACCAACACGGTCACCTACAGGTCCACCGCGCCGAAGAGTTGCTCGGCCACCCCGGGCACGATCCGGGTGCGAGTGTCCACTACGCTTCGTGGATGAGTCCTCCCGCGACTCTTCTCATGTGGTTTCAGCTGCGCTCGCCGGAGCTGGCCGAGGACTTTGAGCGTCTGATGGCAGGGGATCGCGACATCGTCCGCGGGTCGCTGGACACCGTGTCGGATTGGCGTCTTACGCGGCCGGCGGACGTGCCCGGACAGTCGATCGACCAAGCCGATTACGTGCTGATCGCGGAGATCCACGGAGTGGAGCGCTTTGAGCAACAGGCAAGCGAACACGTCCAACGCTTGGAGGATGATCTGGCGCATCTCGTCTCGAGCCGGGGGATGCTCGTCGTGCGTCCTGTCCTTTGAAATCCGCGCTCGGTGAAGGGCGATCAAACCAGGCTTTGGTCTGAGTTGAAATGTCCGGGTTCCGCCGAGTGAGGCGTGGGCGTATCTGCGGGTGATTCGCCTCCGCGGACGAGGTGGTCCCGTTCAGGAGTGCCGCTCCTCGCGGAACATCGTGAGTGCGTGCGCGCCGGCTGGATGCGCTCGCAGTTCGCGAACCGTCGCGGCCATCGCAGCCGGGAGCGCCTCTGGCTGGGGCAGCGGCACTCCGTACTCGGGCGGCATCAGCACCGCCGCGGCCAGCGAGGCGAAGGTCAGGTCGGCGGCGCTGAAGCGCTCGCCACAGAGGTACGGTCGCCCGTCGTCCAACCGTTCGGCGACTCCGTCGAAGACCGCATGCACCTCAGCCTCGGACCGCGTGGCGGTGGCCGGCGTAACGTCGAGGTAGCGGTCGATGATCCGCGTGGCCACCGGGTATGCAAATGGCAGTGCGCGGCGCTGCCAGGTGGGCACGCCCGTGCACCCATAGGCAACCGCAATGTCGCGACGCCCTCGCAAGCCGTTGTACATCCACCTGCGCCCCTCCGGTCCCAGTCGCGCGTCGAAGTCGCGTTCCAGTTCCCGGACCTCGGCGGCGATGACGGGGTCGTCGGGGAACAGGCCGCGGCGTGGCGGTGCATTTGCGCTGGCCTCCTCGACGATATCTGCGGAATCGGTGAATACCCGATCCCCCAGACGAGTACGGGCGCGGTTTTCTTTCCGCCGGCGCGGGCGACTGGGATCCAGTGGAGCACCTGAAGGTGCGCTCGCTCCTGGTAGCTGACACCTGCCCGGTCGAGCGCCCAGCGAGCCTTCTCGCAGTAGTGACTGATCGGAATCGTGATCAGAACCGGACGCTTGCTCATCGCAACAGTGTGCCTGGCGATTGCTCATCGCGTCGATCGACGTTTCCCTGAACCCGCTCGACTGCATCAAGCTGCTCTACGCGCGATCTCGGCGACCGGGTCGCAACGAGTCTGCTCTAGGCGGTGCACAGCGCACCCCCAGAGCAGACTCGCCGATCCGCAGACCGCCTCAGTCGCTGACCCGGACCAGGAGCTTGCCCAGGTTCTGGCCCGTGAAGAGCTGGGCGAGGGCGCCGGGGGCCTGCTCGATGCCGCCCTCGACGATCGTCTCGTCATAGTGGAGCTTGCCGGCGCCGAGCAGGCCGGCGAGGTGGCCGATCGCCTCTTCGAAGCGGTCGCCGTAGTCGAGGACGAGGAAGCCCTGGATGGTCGCCCGCTGCATGATCAGCTGGCCGATGTTGGTGAGGCCGCCGCTGTGCTCGCCGCCGGGGTTGTAGGAGTTGTACTCGGCGATCATCCCGCAGAGGGAGACGCGGGCGCCGATGTTGAGGCGGCCGAGGACGTGGTCCATGATCGGGCCGCCGACGTTCTCGAAGTCGACGTCAATGCCGTCGGGGGTGGCGGCGTCGAGCTGCTCTCGCCAGTCGTCGGCTTTGTGGTCGACGCAGACGTCGTAGCCGAGCTTCTCGACCGCGTGGGCGCACTTCTCCGGGCCGCCGGCGATGCCGACGACAACGGCGCCGCGCTCCTTTGCCAGCTGGCCGGCGATCGAGCCGACCGCGCCGCAGGCGCCGGAGATGACGATCGTCTCGCCCGCCTGCAGGTCGGCGTTCTCGATCCCGATGTAGGCGGTGATCCCGGTGTGGCCCAGGGCGCCGAGGAAGGTCGGCAACGGCGCCGGCAGCGGGTCCGGGAGCACCACCAGCGGGGCCTCCAGCAGATCGTCACCGGCGAGCACGAACTCCTGCCAGCCGACGAAACCGCTCACCGTCGCCCCGACCGCCATGTCGTCGCGCTTGGACTCGATTACCTCACCAACCCCGAGCCCGCGCATCACCGCGTCGATCGGGACCGGCGGCATGTAGCCGCGGATGTCGCTCATCCAGATCCGGTTGGTCGGGTCGAGCGAGAGGTACTGGGTGCGCACCAGCGCCTGGCCATCCTCCAGCTCGGGGATCTGCTCGGTGACCAGCTCCAGGTCTCCTTCGGCGAGCTCGCCGGCGGGGCGCTTGCGAAGCCGGAAGGCGCGGTTGGTCTCTGACATTTCGGTGCTCCTTTGTCGTTAACGCTTCAGGTCGATCGCCCAGTGCTCGGTGGCGACCCTGACGTAAGGGGTTTTGACCGTCTCGATCAGCTGCCGAACCTCGGCCAGCTCGGGCGGCAGCAGCGGGTAGTCGCGGGCAACCGGCCCGGCCGCCTGCATCGCCTCGATGTCGCTCTCGGGAATCAGCGCCTTGAGGATCAGCAGGTCGTCTTCGCCGGGGCCGGTGCCGTGGCGGGCGCGGAGCTCCTCCAGGGTCGGCTGCTCGGGAGGGCTGGAGGCGACGCGCTCGCCGTTCTCGGCCGCCATGATCCGCTCCATCACCTCGGGGTCGATCGGCGCCGGCGGTTCGCCGTAGTGCCCGGCCGCGTAGGCGACCACCTGGTCGGGGACGAGCTTGTAGCGGCTGCCGGTGACCACGTTCAGCACCGCCTGGGTGCCAACCAGCTGGCTCAGCGGCGTCGCCATCACCGGCCAGCCCAGCTCCTCGCGGACGCGGCCCGTCTCGGCCAGGACCTCGTCGAGGCGGTGGCTCATCCCGTGCTGGGAGAGCTGCGCTTTCAACGTCCCGACCATGCCACCGGGGACCTGGTGGGTGACGTTGAAGAGGTCGTACTCGCTGACCTGGTCGACGAGGTAACCCGCGGCCCTGCCGACGGCGCGGAAGTGCTCGTCGACCGCCGCCAGCAGCGAGCTGTCGAGGCCGTGCTCGACCTCCATCAGCTCGAGGTTGCGAACGACGCTCTCGGTCGAGGGCGTCGAGGGGCCGTTGGCCATCGAACGGGCCGCGGTGTGCAGCACCTTCACCCCGTGTTTGACCGCTTCCACGTAGGTGAGCCCGGAGGTGCCCATCAGGTTGTTGGCGTGGATCTCGACCGGCTTCGGCGCCGCCGCGGCGACGATCTTCGGCAGCAGCGTCCGCAGCCGCTCGGCTTCGAGCACCCCGGCGGTGTCGTAGAAGAGGACCCCGTCGATCTCCGGCACGGCGGCGATCTCGGCCGCCCTCGCCGCCAGGTACTCGTCGGTGTGAACGGGGGAGATCGTGTAGAAGACCGTCCCCACCACCTCGGAGCCGCACTCCTTGGCGATCCTCGCCAGCCGCGCGAAGTTGTCGATGCCGTAGAGGACGTCGTAGATCCAGAAGGAGCGCACGCCGTGCTCGCAGAGACGGCGGATCCAGAGGTCCATCAGCGCGTCGGGCGAGACCCCGAAGGAGATACAGGCGTTGGCGCGCATCCCGCCCCGCATCGGCGTGCGCTGGATCTTCTCTCTGAGCAGGTCGAGGCCTTCCCAGGCGTTCTCGCGCTCGTACTTGATCAGCACCTCCATGTGGGAGCTGCCGGCGAAGTCGATGACGCTGAAACCGGTGCGGTCGAGGAGGTCGGCGACCGGCAGCGCCATCCCCGCCCGCATCCGCATCCCCCAGAGGCTCTGCTGGCCGTCGCGCAGGGTGCTGTCGAGGATCTCGACCCGGTCCATCAGCTGTCCTTGGCGGCGATCTCGCGCAGCCTCGCCTTGAGGACCTTGCCGGCGACGTTGCGGGGAAGTTGGTCGACCTGGCGGTACTGCTTCGGGCGCTTGTGGCGTGCGATCGAGTCGAGGCAGCGGCGGTCGAGCGCCTCGCGGTCGACCGTCTCGCCGGGGGCGGCGACGACGAAGGCAACGATCCGCTCCCCCCACTCCGGGTCGGCGACGCCGACGACGGCGACCTCGGCCACCGCCGGGTCGAGGTCGAGCACGTCCTCGACCTCGCGCGGGTAGACGTTGTACCCGCCGGTGATGACCACGTCCTTGGCACGGTCGACCAGGGTGAGTCGACCCTGGTCGTCGAAGAACCCGAGGTCGCCGGTGTGCAGGCAGCCGCCTCGCAGCGCCGCCGCCGTCGCCTCCGGCATGTCGAGATAGCCGCCCATCACGGTCGGGCCGTCGACCACCACCTCCCCCACCTCCCCCGGCGCCAGCTCGCGGTCCTCCTCGTCGACGACGCGGACGATCAGCCCGACCCGGGCGATCCCGACCGAGCGCAGCGAGTCCTCGTCGTCCGCGGCCACGGCGGCCGCGATCGCCTCCTTGCCGTTGGCGGTGATCGTGCAGGGCGACTCGCCCTGGCCGTAGCCGTTCCAGACCGTCGGCCCGAAGGCGCTGACGCCGTCGCGCAGGTCGGCGGGCAGGACCGGCGCGGCGCCGACCAGGATCGTGCCGATTCGCTCGCCGATGCCGGAGCCGGCGAGCGGGTGGGCGGAGAGGCGGCGCAGCAGGGTCGGCGGCACGAAGAAGCTGGCCCGCTCGGCGGCTCCGACCAGGCCGAGCAGCTCGTCGGCGTCGAAGCCCATCGAGGGCGGCAGCACCTGCGCCGCCCCACGGGCCAGGAACGGCAGCGCCATCAGGCCGGAGGCGTGGCTGAAGGCGGCGACGTGGACCATCGAATCGGTCGGGCCGACCGCGGCCGAGTCGGCGAGGAAGGCGGCCGACATCGCATAGAGGTTGTGGTGGCTGAGCCGGGCCCCCTTCGGCTTCCCGGTCGTACCCGACGTGAAGAAGGTCCAGGCGTCGTCGGTGGCGAGCCGCGCCACCGCCTCGATCGGCTCCGTTGCCGCCAGCGCCGTGTCCTCGTCCTCGCCGAAGGCGATCACCGGCACGTCGACCGCGGCGGCGATCGCCTCCGCGGTGTCGGCGGTCGCGAAGCAGAGCTTGGCGTGGCCGCGGTCGACGACGTCGGCCGCCTCGCGCGGGTGCAGGCGGCTGGAGATCGGCACGGCGACCGCGCCCGCGTGCCAGATCGAGAACAGCGCCTCGAGGTAGACGGGATGGTTGGAGGCAAAGAGAGCGACCGCGTCGCCGGCGCCGATCCCGTGCCGGTCGCGGAGGCCGGCCGCGCGCCGGGCCACCGCCTCGGCCAGCTCGGACCAGCTGCGCACGGGCCGCTCGCCGACGACGATCGCGGGACGGTCGGCCGCCCAGCGGGCGGGCCCGTCGAGCAACCCGGCGAGGTTGGCTCCGTACATGGGAGCTCCCTGTGTCTCGCCGGGCCGCTCGCGGGCCTGCGGCCTAACTCGCCGGAGCCAGGTCCGCGGTCTGCGAGGCGTCGGGGTTGTTCTTGGCCCAGACGTCGTCGTCGTAATGGCGCAGGTCGTGCGCCTTCGAGCTGAACGCTTTCGCCGCGGCGTTGGCCTCGTCCTGGGTCAGTTCGCCCTGGGTCGTCCGCCACTTCGCGGTTTTCGGCGGCAGCGAAGTGCTGCCCGGGCCGATCGGCCCGACCCCGGCCGTGTAGTTGTCATCGGAGAGCACCGAGTACGGGATCGTCGTCCACATCTCCGAGCGATCGCCGGAGTAGCGGGCCATCCGGTGGGGGCTGCGGTTCTGTGAGGTCAGCGTGATCAGCCCGACCAACTCGGCGATCGCCGAGTTGCCGTACTCGTCGTTCATCAGCGGCTTGAAGCGCTGGGTCCGCTCGTCGACCAGCATCCAGTCGTCCTGCTCGTAGACGCCGGCGAAGTGAGCGACGTCTTTGAGCGTCCCGTAGTAGACGAGCAGGCCGGCGTCGATCATCTGCTCGCGGCTCCAGCCGGCCATCGTCTTCCACATCGTCGCCGTCGCCGCCTCCATCTTCTCGCGCTGGTCGTCGAAATAGTCGGCCAGCTCGGAGGCGTTGTCCATGTGGACGGGGATGTAACCGTCGGAGAGATAGTCCGAGGCGTAGAGGCCGATCGAGACGAGGTTGTTGTTGTCGTAGGACGGTTCGGCCTCGAAGCTGCCCCAGTCGTCGACCATGTTGAAGTGGGTGTCCTTCATGGTCACCGTGATCGTCAGGTTGTTGTGCTCGATCTCACTGGCGACGCCGTCCATCCAGGGGTAGTCGCACTCGGAGAGGTCGAGCGCGTCGCGGACCAGCATCTCGTTGCCATCCTTGGTTTTGTACGGACCGTTGTTGCAGAAGCTCAGCCGGCACTCGCAGTGGCTGAGGAACCCGTAGGCGGAGACCGCCGCCATGAACTTGGTGAAGGCCGTGTGCAGCTTGTCGCCGGGGGTGACCCCGAGCGCGCCGTCTTCGAAGAACTGGGTCTGGCGGGCGGTGTGGATCTGGTCTTTGTGGTTGCCGTCGCTCGGGATGATGTGCGCCTCCGAGCGGTGGTAGGCGAGGTTCAGCCGCCGCGTGAAGTCGAGCACGTCGACCATGTCTTCGACCGCGTCGGTCGGCTTGATGATCCCCATGTCGAGCAGCCATTGGTGGCCGCCGAGGTAGAACTGGGTCGACACGTCCATCGTGATCGTGTTCACGTAGCTGCCGACCTGACGGGCGCGGTCGGCGATCTCCTCCGCCGGCATCGCCGCGTCGACCTTGCGGACCAGCTCCGGGTAGCGGTACCAGGCGTTGTAATAGGAGAGCGCGATGTAGGGGTTGACGGGGAACAGTTTCGACTCCTGCACGGTGCGCGTCGTGCATTGGAAGTAGAAGGAGTCGGCCAACTTCTGGATGTAGGTGTTGGCGTCCAGCAGGTCTACGTAGCTCTTCTTGATCGGCATCTGGTTCCCCCTAGGAGGTCTTGATGATCCGGGCGCGATGCTCGCTGGCGGCCTCGGCATCGGCGTAGGCGTCGGCGGCTGGTTTGGCGTACTCGACGGTGACCTCGTCGCCGTCGGCGAGCCCGTCCAGGGTCGCGTTCATCAGGCAGGGCACGTTGTACTCGCGGGTGAGTATCCCGAGGTGCGAGCGGACCGTCCCGCCCATGCAGACAACAGCCTTGAAGTCGCCGAGGATCGGCGCCGTCAGGGTGCCGCCGGAGTCGTCGATGATCGCCACGGTGTTGTCGGGGACGCCGCCGGTCAGCATCTCCATCACCTTGTCGACGTCGGAGATGTAACGGGCGGTGCCGGTGACGTCGGCGGGCGCTTTGAAGACGTTGTCGCCGGTGCCGACGATCGGCCGCCCCTGCTCGTCGGACTCGTGCTCGCCGGTGTTGGCGATGCCCGCCAGCGGTTTGTATTTGTCGGGCTCCTCCTTCAGCGAGATCGTCGCCGAGACGTCGAACTTGTAGCCCTCGGCGAGCAGCGCCGCCTCGATCTTCTCGAAGTCCTCGCGGGTCGGCTCGAGGTCGCCGTCTTCCACCGCCTGCTCCCACGACTTGCCGCTGGCGGCGAAGCGCTCGGCAACGAGCGCGCGGACCGCGCTGTGGTATCGCTCGACCGTCGGCGTCGCCGACTCGCGAGCCCACTGGTCGGGATACGGCCTCGCGGCCGTCTCTGCATCGCTCACGTCTACCCCTCCTCCTCTTCGAGTCCCCGATCACCAACATGCATCGACTCCTGCGCCAGCCGCAGCAGCAGCGCCGCCGCGAGCTGGCCCGGGAGCCGCTCCACTTTCGGGACGCCGGCGAGCAGCACGGCCCGCGCCCCCTCCGCGGTCGCGAGCGCCGAGCCGCGGGCGGCCGCGGCGCCGTTCAAGGTCTTGGTCAGCGCCTCGACGTCGGGGGCGCCCTCGTCGAGCGCGGCACCGTCGGCGTCGAGGTCGATCGTCCCGTCAGCCGCGTCGACGACGTCCACCGGACTCAGCTCGGCGGCCCAGCCAATCAGCTCCTCGAGCCCCGGCACCTCGGCGGGATCGACCTCCTCGGTCGGCAGGATGCCCGCGTAGACGAGCCCGGAGGAGCCGTCCACGGTCAGCTCCCGCCCCGCCAGGCCGGCGGTGGCGCCCTCGCCGACGCCGACCACGCTGGGTCGGCCGAGCGCGCGGGTGACGACGGCGGCGTGGGAGGTCGAGCCGCCGCGCTCGGTGACGACGGCGCGGGCGGCGATCATGCCGCTGACGTCCTCGGGGCTGGTCGTCGGCCGGGTCAGCACGGTGTCTCCCTCGGCCTCGCAGGCGGCGTCGGAATCGACGACGGCGACGCCGCCGGCGACCCCCGGACAGGCGGCGGTGCCGCGGGCCAGGACCTCTGCCTTCGCGATCTCGGCCTCGGTGAGGCGCGGAGCGAGCACGCTCGCCAGCTGCTCGGCGCTGACCCGGCGGACCGCCTCGGCGCGGTCGATCGCGCCCTCGTGGGCGAGGTCGACGGCGGCACGGACGGCGGCGAGCGGCGAGCGCTTGGCCGAGCGAGTCTGCAGCAGGAAGAGCTCGCCGCGCTCGACCGTGAACTCGACGTCCTGGATGTCGCCGTGCTCACGCTCGAGCAATTTCGCGGCCTCCAGCAGGTCCTCGTGGGCGGCCGGCATCTGGCTCGCCAACGCCTCCAGCGGCAGCGGGTCGTGAGTGCCGCTGACGACGTCCTCGCCCTGGCCCCGCGGCAGCCACTCGCCGTAGGGCGCGGGGTCGCCGTTGAGCGGGTTGCGGCTGAAGAGGACGCCGGTGCCCGAGCCCTCGCCGAGGTTGCCGAAGACCATCGCCTGCACGATCACCGCCGTGCCCCCGTCCTCGGAGATGTTCCAGTGACGGCGGTAGGCCTTGGCGCGGCGCGAGGACCAAGAGCCGAAGACGGTCTCGATCACGGCTTTGAGCTGCTCGTGGGGGTCGGTCGGGACCTCGCCGCCGGTGTCTTTGCGGACCTCCTCGCGGACCTGCTCTGGGGTAGCCCCCTCACCCGGCTCCTCGACGTCGGCCCCGAGCACGGTCTGGCCGAACTGGTGGACGAAGCGGCAGTGGGTCGAGCGGGCGAAAGCATCATCCCCCGAGAGGCGGGCCAGCGCCGCCTGCACCTCGTCGGTGATGCCGAGGTTGAGGACCGTGTCCATCATCCCCGGCATGCTCACCGCGGCGCCCGAGCGGACCGAGACCAGCAGCGGGTGATCGCCGCCGCCGAACTCGCGGCCGAGCTTTTCCTCGAGCCCGGTGAGGCCGGCCAGGACCGAGCCCCAGGCCTCCTCTTCGAGCTCGCCGCCGGCCGCGTGGAAGCGACGGCACTCCTCGATCGGCAGGCACAGCGCCGGCGGCACCGGCAGCCCGAGGCTGAGCATCCAGGCGATGCTGCGACCCTTGTTCCCGACCACGTCGCGATCGGGAACGGTGGCGCCGTCGAGGACCACGACGCGGTCGGCGACCGCGGTCACGGCGCCTCCTCGCGTTCGCGTCCGGACACGCCAACCGTCACGGCGCCTCCTCGCGTTCCCGGCCGAGCATTCGCAGGAGATCCTCGTGGAGCTCGAACCAAACCGTGTGGTAACTGTCGATGCGGGCGCCGCTGACCCAGTCGTGCTCGCCGGCGAGGACCTTGTCGTAGGCGTCGTCGAGGCGGGCTTTGTAGATGCCAAGCCGCGGCTCCAGCTCGGCGAAGCGGTCGAGCACCTTTTCGGCGCGCTCGTGCTGGGCGCCGAGGCGGTCGACGATGCCGGCGTCGTAGTCGGCGTCGGAGTGGTCGTTGGCGACCCGTTCGCCGCCCGCGGCGGGGATCATCTGCCAGTCGGTGAAGAGGCCCAGCAGCTCGCGGTTGATCCGCTCGAAGCGCTCGTAGGCCTCGGTCGCGGCAGGGTCGCCGCGGAAGTCGGCGTAAGCCCGCGGGTAGCGCTCGTCGAGCCACTCGCGGCCCGTCGGCGAGACCATGAACATCCCGTTGGCGCCCGCGGCACGGCCGTCGGCGACGTGGGCGTCGAGGGCAACGGCGATCTCCCCCTCCTCAGCGCCGATGATCGCGGCCACGGCCTCGGGGTTGCCAGCCTTCTTGACCGCGAGTGCGTGCAGCGCTAGGAGGTCCTGCTCAGGCATCGGTCCAGCCTCTCACGCGGCACCCACCCTCGCCACCCGCGCCTGAGCGCTGTTGTGGAGTGTCACAACGGCTATCGAGCGACGCTGGAGGACCAGTGGCCGAGCAGCGCCTCCGCCGTCTCCCGCGGGCGCTCGAACGGCCACCAGTGGCCGCACTCGAGCACCACCAGCTCGCCCTTCATCCGCGCCGCCAGGCGCTCGCCGAATTCAAGCGGTACGTAGGGGTCGGTGCGGCCCCAGATCACAATCGCCGGCACCGTCAGCCGCTCCAGGTCAGGCTGCCATTCGGCGCCGATCTCGATCGCCGAGCGGTAGATCTTCAGGATCGAGTCCTTGCCGTGGTCGGTCAGCCAGATGTTGTGCTCGGCGTCCTCGCGCGGGACCCCGTTTTCGACCAGGTGGTCGATCCCGAACTCGGCGGTCAGCTCCTCCTCCATGTATTTCTCGCCCTCGCCGGGGGTCTGCCAGACCTGGGCCAGCGGGTGCCATTCGTAGTCGACGTCGACCACGGCGCCGCCGCAGGCGACGCTGGCGAGCAGGTCGGGACGGACGGAGGCGACCCGCTGGACCAGCAGCGAGCCCCAGTCGTGACCGACCAGGTCGACGTCGCCGCCGAGCTCCTCGAGCTGCTCGACGATCCACTCGACGTAGGCCTCCTTGGTCGCGGGGAACCCATCCGGGGCGGGGTCGGCGAAGCCGGGGAGGTCGGCGGCGACGACCTCGCCCTCGTAGTCGCCGAGATGCTCTTCGACGCGGCTCCAGAGGCGGGACGAGTCGGGATTCCCATGGACCAGGAAGGCGGGCATCGTGAGCTCCTCTTCTCAGCCGGCGGGGCCGGTTTTGACGGTCAGGTGGGAGATGTCGTTGAAGGAGCGCAGCAGCCAGCGGCCGTCGTCGAAGACGACCAGGCGCGAGATCGAGCCGTTGTCGGAGTGGACGAAGGCGAACGGACGGGCGTCGGTCGCCTGGCGGCAGAGCTGGCCGATCACGGCGCCGTGGACGACCGCCACCGCCGAGGTGTTGGGGCCGACCCGCGCGACGATCTGCTCGACCCCCGCGCGTCAGCCGGGCGCCGAAGTCTTCCCAGGACTCGCCGTTGGGGATCGCGTCCCAACGTTCCTCGGAGAAGACCTGGGCGATGATCGGGTCGCCGCGGCCCTGGCGGATCCGGTACTCGCCGCCCTCGAAGTCGCCGAGGTAGACCTCGCGCAACTCCGGGATCGCCTGCGGCCGGGTCCCGGTCGCGGCGACCAGCGGCGCCGCCGTTTCCTGGGTCCGGCGCAGGGTCGAGGTGAAGATGCCGGCGATCTCCTCGCCCTGCAACCGCTCCGCGACGCATTCCGCCTGTCCGATTCCCGGGCTCTCGGAGAGCGCCGGGTCGGAATGCCCGTCGACGAGCGGGAACTTGGCACCGACCACGGCCGCCTCGGAGGCGCCGTGGCGGACCAGAATCGAGCTCGGTCGAGCCCGGGGGCAGCTCGTAGGGGCTCTGCTCGAAGCTGTCGCGGTCGGCCATCTAGACGATCGATTCCTGGTTGGGGGGATCGATCATCAAGGCGCGGTGTAGCCGCCGTCGACGCTCATCGCCGTGCCGGTCACGAACGAGGCCCGGTCGGAGAGCAGCCAGGTCGCCGCCTCGGCGATCTCCTCGGCCTCCGCGAAGCGGCCGATCGGGTGGTTGGCCCGGGCCGCGGCGATCAACTCCTCGTCATTGCCGAGCGCGTCCTCGAAGAGGTCCTTCTCGACCATCGGCGTCAGCACGTAGGAGGGGCAGATCGAGTTGACGCGGACGCCCTGCTCGGCGTACTCCAGCGCCGCCGATTTGGTCAGGCCGACGACGCCGTGCTTGGCGGCGACGTAGGCGGAGGCCCCGGGCCAGCCGATCAGACCGGCGGCGGAAGCCATGTTGAGGATCGAGCCCGAGCCCTGGGCGGCCATCGCCAGCAGCTCGTGCTTGGTGCAGAGGAAGACGCCGATCAGGTCGACGTCGATGACCTGCCGCCATTCCTCGAGCGGGTTGTCGCCGGTGTTCCCGAGCGCGTGCAAAATTCCAGCGCAGTTGAAGGCGCAGTCGATCCGGCCGTACTCGGTGACCGTCTTCGCCACCGCCGCTTCGACCGCGCCCTCGTCGGTGACGTCGCATTTGACGAAGACGGCCTTGCCGCCGTCAGCGCCGATCTCATCGCGCAGCGCTTCGCCGTTCTCGTCGTTGAGGTCGGCGAGCAGCAGGCTGGCTCCTTCGACGTGCGCCTTCAGCGCCGTCGCCCGGCCGATGCCGCTGGCGGCACCGGTGATCATCACGGCCTTTCCGTCGAGCATTCCCATCCGCTGCCCCTCCTCCTAGTTCGCCGCCGCGTCGGCGAGCCTCGCCCGCAGCGGCTTCTTGTCGATCTTCCCGGTCGAGGTCTTCGGCAGCTCCGCCACGACCTCCCAGCTGGACGGCACCTTGAAGGCGGCCAGGCGCTCGCGGCAGTGCTCCTCGAGCGCGACCACGTCGTCGCCCTCGACCAGCGCCACCACGGCGTGGACCTCCTCGCCGCGGACCTCGTCGGGACGGCCGACCACCGCCGCCTCCTTCACGTTCGGGTTTTCCAGCAGCGCGTCCTCGATCTCGCGCGGGTAGATGTTCTCGCCGCCGCGGATGATCATGTCCTTGACCCGGTCGACGAGGAAGAAGTAGCCCTCCTCGTCGCGGTAGCCGACGTCGCCGGTGTGCAGCCAGCCGTCGCGCAGGGTCTCGGCGTTGGCGTCGGGCCGTTCGTAGTAGCCCTGCATCACGTTGGCGCCGCGGATCCCGACCTCGCCGACGACGCCGGGGCCGGCGATCTCGCCCGTCTCGTCGTCGAAGATCACCACCTCCTGGCCGCGGGTCGGGAGCCCGATCGAGCCGACCTTGCGGGGTCCGTAGAAGGGATTGATCGTCGAGCAGCAGGTTCCCTCGGTGAGCCCGTAGCCCTCCATGATCTTCAGCCCGAACTTCTCCTCGAAGCGGCGGAAGAGGGCGGGTGAGAGCGGCGCCGCGCCGCAGATCACGAAGCGCAGGGTGTTGGTCGCGGCGTCGTCGGCGCCGGGCGCGTGCAGCAGCGCCGCCAGCATCGTCGGCACCGAGGAAAAGGTGACCGGCCCGAAGCGGTCGACCTCCTCCCAGAACTTGGAGGCCGAGAAGCGCTCCCACATCGCCACCTGGGCGCCGAGGAAGAGTGGGATCACCGTGGTTACCAGCTGCGCGTTGACGTGGAAGAGCGGCAGCACCATCCCCAGCGTGTCGGCGCGGGCGATCGGCAGCGGCTCGCCCAGCTGCCAGGCGTTCATCAGCAGGTTGCCGTGGGAGAGCATCGCCCCCTTCGGCCTCCCGGTGGTGCCGGAGGTGTAGACGAAGGCGGCGATGTGGCCGGGACCGATCGCGGCCGGCTCGGAGACGCTGCCGGAACCGCGCAGCGGTGCCGCCAGGTCCGGCTCGCCGGCGACGACGATTTCGCGCAGGGCCGGCAGCTCGTCGCGGTTTTCCCCCAGGCCGGCGGCGGCGTCGGCGGTGGCGATCACGCAAACGGCCTTGGAGTCGGAGAGGATCCCGACCCCCTCGCGCGTGGTCAGCGCCGGGTTGACGGGGTTGAAGACGGCGCCGAGCCAGAGGATCCCCCACCAGACCTCGAGGTAGTGGGGGCTGTTGGGCAGGATCACCCCGACCACGTCGCCCTCCCCCACCCCACGGTCGCGCAGCCCCGCGGCCACCTCGGCGACCCGGGCGGCGAACTCCCCGTAGGTCCATTCCTGGTGGGCGTCGCGGACGAAGCGCTCGTCGCCGAGCTCGGCGGCACGGGTCGCCAGCAGCTCCGGCAGGGTCCTGAGGTCGGTCGCGAGGGTCCCGGACATCGCTCCACTCTCGCATTGAGACGGAGCGAGGGCACGCCGGTTGGACGGGGGCCTTGTGCAGATTCCAAGCGGGAGGGGCGTACTTCGAGGGGGGGTCCGGCCATCTATCTGAAAGCGCGAGGTAGCACTTTGCCCCGCATAGCGGGGTCAACTACGACCTCACGAAAGATCGCGCCCTTGGTCGTCAGCTTCGAGACGATCCCGGTTCGCGAGGGGCCCGAGGTCGGCGAGGCGGCGCAGCGGCAGGGCTAGCCGCCGACGATCGTCAATGAGGTGGAGGCCTGGGGGCCGATCGAGTCGCCGCAGAGGGCGAGGCCGACGCGGGCGCCGGGGACCTGGCGGCGGCCGGCGCGGCCGCGGAGCTGCTGGGCGATCTCGATCAGCTGCAGGATCGCGCCGCTGCCCGGGACCCGGCCCTGGGCGAGGGTGCCACCGCTGGCGTTGACCGGGACCACCCCGCCGAGCTCGGTGAAGCCGGTCTCGACCAGCTCCGGGCCGCGCAGGGCCGGCGCCAGCTCGAGCGCCTCGTAAGCGGAGATCTCGGCGGCCGGGGTCGCATCCTCCACCTCGGCCAGATCGACGTCCTCGGGCCCGAGGCTGGCGCCGAAGTAGGCGAGGCCGGCCGCGCGGGCGATCGCCAGCGGCCGGCCCTCGCCGGCGCTCAGCAGCACCGAGGCGGGCAGCTGCGGTGCCCGTTGCCCGGCCCGGCTGCCGAGGTCGTCGCGGCAACCGAGAACGATTGCCGCCGCGGCTTGCGCCGGCGTCCCAACCATCAGCTGCCGCAACGGCCAGGCCAGCGGCGCGCTCCTCAGAACCGTCGCTGGATCGACGGCGCGGCGGAGCAGCGCTCGCGGGTTCGAGGCTCCGTGGCAACGATTCTTCGCCGCGACCAGGGCCAGGTGGTCCTCGTTGGCGCCGGATTCGCGCATGTAGAGACGGGCCGAAGCCGCCAGCGCCTCGACCGGGATCGTGCCGGCGCCGAAGGCGGGCGGCGGGTCCTGGCCGACGCAGACGACGACGTCGCTCTCCCCGGTCGCGACCGCGGTCCAGGCCGCGTGCAGCGCGAGGGCGCCGTGGGCGCCTTCGCAATCGGTCGATTGGACCGGGTGACCGATCGCCTCGCGGCAGCCGAGCACCGCCGAGTCCTCGCCGGAGGCGACGGCGAGCGCATCGACGTCGCGTCCGTCGAGACCGGCGTCGGCGAGCGCCGCGGTGACGGCATCGTGGGCCAACCAGCGCGCGTCGCGTCCCTCCCTGGAGAGAGAAGTCGCCCCGACTCCCAGCAGGTGAACCCTCGGCACCTCCCGAGACTAGGTCGAACCGCCGGCCCGCGGGCGGGCCGTTCTGAGGAGCGCGTGGATTACTCCAAACGCCTATGCGGCGGCGTCGACGACCTCCAAACCGACCGGCTCGACCGGGGCGGGAGAGGCGAGCCCGTTGGGCAGCCGCCCCTTCAGCATCAGGACCAGCAGCGAGAGCCGGGCGCGGAGCTGGGCGTCGGGGTCATGCATGATCGCCAGCCCGGTCAGCTCCTCGACCCGCGAGAGCCTGTAGCGGATCGTGTTCTCGTGGACGTCGAGCGCGGCGGCGGACCCGCGGATGCTGCCCATGTTCTCGAAGAACGAGCAGAGCGTCGTCAGCAGGTCTGCCTTGGAGTGCTCGCGGACCAGCTCTCCGACCGTTTCCTCGGCGAAGCCGCTGACGGCTTCGCTGTCGGAGCTGGAGAGCAGCAGCGCCCCGATGCCGAGCTCGTCGGCGGTGAACAGCGCCGGCCCGCCGGGGGGCGAGAAGCGGCGAATGCACTCGGCCACCTGGCGCGCCTCGCGGTGCGCCGTGCGGTAACCCTCGCGGGTCGAGTAGACCGAGGAGACGCCGACGATCAGGGTCGGGTCGAGGAACTCGCGGACCCCCTCGAACACCTCCCTGTAGTCACCGGCGCGCTCCGCCGCGCCGCCGTCGGCGGGCAGCTCGACCAGCGCCGCGACGGCGCCGTTGACCGCGGTCACCTGGACCCGCAGCTGCGGGGCGACGTCGTGGAAAGCCGAGGCGACGGCGCGGAAGTCGGGGGCGTCGTCCTCGTTCCCCGAGCGGGCCGCGGCCAGCATCACCACCCGTGGCGCGTCGAGGTCGATGCCGAGGCGCTCGGCCCGGCGAGCCACCGTCTCGCTGTCCGAGGCGCCGCCGAGCAGCTCGGCCGCCAGCGAGGAGCCGGCGTTCCAGTCGGCCTCGACCGCGCTGCGGTCGGCGCTGACCTGGAGCGCGATCAGCGCCGCGGCGCGACGCACCGCGATCATGTCGCCGCCGTTGAAGCGGGCCTTGTGCTCCATCACGACCAGCCGGCCCCAGACTTCGTCACCGAGCATGACCGGAGCGACGACGTGGCGTCGGAGCAGGTTCGCGCGCGGCAGCGGGCCGACCACGAAGACGCGGCTGCCGTCGTGTTCGGCCAGCGCCCTCCGAATCTCCGGGTTGCTCGCGAAGGAGGGCTCGAGCAGGCGCGGGACCGCGGTCTCCTCGGCGCCGGCGGGCAGGGCCGCGACGACCCGGTTGCCGTCTTCGTCGAAGATCGCGCAGGGCTTCAGCAGCAGTTCGGAGAGGGTGCCGAGCAGGTCGCCGAGGGGCCTGCCCTCGAGCACCAGCTCGGTCAGCTTCTCGTCGACCGCGGTCGCCCGTCGCAGCGACTGCACCTGGCGGCCGGCGACCGCCAGTTTCGAGCAGAGCTCGAGCCGCTGCTGGGTCTGCGCAACCGCCACCGCGGCCAGCTCGGCGAAGCAGCGCGCCGCCTCGGCGTCCTCCTCGGTGAAGGCGTGCTGGCGGTCGGTGTCGTCGAGCATCATCAGCCCGATCGTCTCCTCGCCGGCCATCATCGGCACCGACATAACCGAGCGCACTTTCCAGCGCCGCACCGTCGCCTTGACCATGCGGTTGTCGCTGCGCGCGTTGGCGACGATCACCGGCTTGTGGGTGCGCAGCGCCTCGCGGGTGACCCGGTCGGCCGGGATCCCCGCCAGGCAGTGGCGGATGTCCTCGTCGTTGATCCCGTCCTTGCCCCGTGACACACAGCCGCGGAACAGGTCCTCGCGCTCGTCGCGGAGGAAGACGCTGCAGCGGTCGACGCCGATCAGTTTGCTGATCTGGCGCGCGACGTCGACCAGCAGGTCGTCGATTTTCTCTACGTCTTTGAGGCCGGCTGCGACCTTGGTGAAGGCGGCGACTGCGCGGCTCGTGGAGGTGTTGGTCATCACTCTGCTCCTTCTCGCTGACTGAGTAGCGTCTTGGTCGCCGTTGCGTAGATCTCCGCCGCCTGCGCCACTTCGGAGATCGGGATGTGCTCGTCCACCGTGTGGGCGAGCTCGAAGTCACCGGGGCCGAAGGTGATCGTCGCCGGCGCGTCGAAGCCATTGCCGTCGGGGCGCATCAGCTCGACCGCGTCGACCCAGCCACCGTTGAATTTGCGGACGATCGGGTCCTTCGAGCCGTGCTCGCGGATCGCCCTCTCCAGCGCCTTGACGCCGGGGTGGTCGGGGTCGACTTCACCCGGCCGCAGCCAGAGCCGGCCGGCGCCCATCGGCAGGACTTTGCGTTCGTATTTGACCTCCCCGTCCTCCTCCTCCAGCATCCGCAGGAAGGCGTCGATCGCGTCGCGGACTTCGTTCAGCGAAGCGCCGGGGGGCGAGAGGACCGAGAGCACCGCGTCGCAGCGACCCGGGATCGCCCAGCCGCCGCCGGGACGGGTGCGGATCCCGTTCGTCGTCACCCGCGGCTCGAACCACTGCGAGTCGCCCGGCGGCAACTCCAGCCGGCCCTCGTCGACCGCCGCGACCAGCTTCGCCATCTTCGTCACCGCGTTGATGCCCTGCTCGGGCTCGGTCGGGTGCGCGGTCTTTCCGATCGCGGTGATTTTCCAGGTGGAGATGCCGGGGTAGGCGATCTCGACGCCCTGATTGCTGGTCGCCTCCGCAGACCACATCGTCCCGACCCTGTCGATCACGCCGAGATCGGCCATCAGCGCGGCGCCGCGGAAGCCGTCCTCGCCGTCGGAGTCGGACATGAAGTAGATCGGGCCGCTGCGCGGCGCACCCGAATCGACCACCGCTTTCGCCGCCATCAGCATCGCCACCATCGTGCCCTTGCTGTCGACCGCGCCCCGCCCGTAGAGAACCCCGTCTTTCACGTACGGGTCGAAGGGGTCGTGTGACCAGTCCGAGGCGACCGCGTGGACGGTGTCGAAGTGGCCGTCGAAGAGGACGCCGGGACCGTCGCCGTCGCCCTCGATCACGCCCAGCACCAGCGGCACCTTGCGTCCCTCGACCGGGTACATCTCGACGCTCATCCCGATCTCGTTCATCTGCTTGGCCATCCACAGATGCGCGCTGGTCTCCTCGCCGACGACGCTGCGGATGCCGACGATCTCCTTCAGGAGCTGCTCGGCGCGCTCGACGCTGAGGCCGGTGGGTCGGGACTGCTGCTCGGTGGTCATTTGCGGGGGGATTCCTTTCGGGGGTGTGATCAGTTGGAGTGGTTCAGCAGTTGGGGGTGCTCGCGCAGCGCCATGCCGCCGTCGACGGGCAACGCCGTGCCGGTGATCCAGCGGGCCGCGGGCGAGGCGAAGAAGGCGACGACGTCGGCGACCTCTGCCGCCTCGGCGATGCGGCCGAGCGGGGTTTGGGAGACGAAGGCCTCGCTGACGCCGGGACGGGCCAGCATCGGCTCCATCAGCGGCGTCCGCACCAGGCCGGGGAGGACGGCGTTGCAGCGCACGCCGCGGGGGCCGAGCTCCAGGGCGGCGGAGCGGACCAGCGCCTCGAGGCCGGCCTTGGAGGCGCAGTAATGGGCGAGGCCGGGCACCGGCGCGGCGGAGTCGATCGAGGAGATCGCCGTAAAGGAGCCGCCCTCCCTTATATGGGGCACGCCGGCGCGGAGGACGTTGAAGGCGCCGTCGAGGTTGACGCCGAGAACCAGGTCCCACTCGGCCGGCTCGATCTCGAGGATCGGGGTCACCCGGGCGGTGCCGGCGGCGTAGACGACGGTGCCGAGCGCGCCGTGCTCGTCGACGACCGCGGCGATCGCGCTCGCCACCGCGGCGTGGTCGCGGACGTCGAGGGCGACGCCGGTCGGGTCCTCGGGGGCGGGCTTGAGGTCGGCGACGACCGTCGTCCAGCCCGCTGCGGCGAGGGCGCCGGCGCAGGCGCGGCCGATGCCGGAGGCGCCGCCGACGACGAGGGCGACGTCGCTCACGGGCGCCACTCCATCCCGCCCTCGAGCAGGTCCGCCAACTCGACCAGGGCGGCGGCGCCGGCGGCGCCGTCGACGACGCGGTGGTCGAAGGTCATGGTCAGGGTCAGGGTCGGGACGACGGCGATCCCGCGCTCGCGGGGGATCGCCCGGTCGACGGTGCGACCGACCGCGAGGATCGAGCTCTCCCCCGGGTTGATCATCGCCGTGAAGCTGTCGACGCCGAAGGTCCCGAGGCTGGAAAGAGTGGTCGCCGCGCCGCCCATGTCGGCGACCCCGAGGCGGCCGGCGCGGGTCAGCTCGACCAGCCGGGCCCGCTCCAGCGCCAGCTCGGCCAGGCCCAGTTGCTGAACCTGGCGGACCGCCGGTACCAGCAGGCCGCGGTCGGTGGCGACGGCGACGCCGATGTCGACGCCGGCGGGGTGGCGCAGGCCAGCGCCGGAATCGTCGCCGGCGGGGACGAAGCTGGCGGCCAGCAACGGATGGCGGATGAGGGTCTCGGCCAGCGCCTGCAACAGCAGGTCGACGACGCCGACCTTGGCGGGGCCGGCGGCCGAGAGGCGGGACTTCTCGGCCAGGAGCCAGGTCGCGTCGACGTCGCGGGCGAGGTTGTACTGGGGGACGAGCTGGCTCTCGGTCATCCGCCTGGCGATCGCGGCGCGGACGCTGCTCAGCTCCTCGGTGCGCTCTCCGCCGCCGACCGCCGGGGCCGTCGCGGGGGCGGCCTCGGCCTCGCGCTCGACGTCGCCGAGCGTGATCCGGCCGCCGGGGCCGGTCCCGGTCACCTGTTCGAGGGCGATCCCGAGGCGCTTGGCGGCGCGGCGGGCGATCGGGGCCGCGCGCCGGCGGCCCGATTCGCCGCCGCCGCCGTTGACGGCGGGCGCGGGTGCCGACGCCGGCGCGGCCGCGGCGGTGGGGGCCGCCTCGGCCGCGGCGCTGGCGCCGACCGCGACCACGACCGGCTCCTCGTCCTGGGCGCCATCCTCGTCCTGGGCGCCGAGCCGCATGATCGTGGCGCCGACCGCGATCGTGTCGCCGACCGCGACGTCGATACCGATCACGGTGCCGGCGACGGTCGCCGGCACCTCGGCGATCGCCTTGTCGGTCTCGACCTCGGCGATGACGTCGCCCTCGGCGACCGCATCACCGACGGCAACCGCCAGGGCCGTAACCAGCCCCTCAGAGACCTCCAACCCCATCTGGGGCAAAACGACGGCAGTGCTCACGCTCTACATCCTCCACGGACGACTTCCCGATCGTCAGACAATAAATCTTATTCCTTGGAAGATTCCCATGTCAATCCCTATTTTTGGAGTCGACAATCGGACAGTCTGGCAAACTGGCGACACAATGAGCACAAACGAGACCGCCGCTGGGAGCGCCTCGGGCGTCGCCATGGAGGAGCTGGACCTGTTCGCCACGATGGCGCTGATCCGGGCCTTCGAGACCCGCGTCGCCGAGCTCTACCGCGACAGCGAGATCCCCGGCTTCGTCCACACCTCGCTCGGCCAGGAGGCCGTCGCCGCCGGCGTCGGCGCCGCTCTCGCCGAGGGCGACTACGTCGCCACCACCCACCGCGGCCACGGCCACTGCCTCGCCCGCGGCATGGACGTCGAGGCGATGATGGCCGAGCTGTTCGCCCGCGGCGAGGGGATCTGCCACGGCAAGGGCGGCTCGATGCACATCGCCGACCCGTCCAAGGGGGTGCTCGGCGCCAACGCGATCGTCGGCGCCAGCCTGCCGCTTGGCGTCGGCGCGGCGCTGTCGAGCAAGCTCTTGGCTCAGGGCCGTGTCTCCACCGCCTTCTTCGGCGAGGGCGCCGTCAACCAGGGCGCCTTCCACGAGGCGGTCAACCTGGCGGCGATCTGGGACCTGCCGGCGCTGTTGGTCTGCGAGAACAACATCTACGCCGAGTTCAGCGACAGCAGGCGGATGACCCGGGTGCCCGACGTCGCCGCTCGCGCCGCGACCTACGGCATCGAGTCCGAAACGGTCGACGGCAACGACGTCGTCGCCGTCCACGAACTCGCCCACGCGGCGGCGGCGAAATGCCGCGAAGGCGCCGGACCCTTCCTGATCGCGGCCGAGACCTACCGCTGGCACGGTCACTACGAGGGCGACGCCCAGCCCTACAAGCCCGAGGACGAGGCGAGCTCCTGGCGCGAGCGCGACCCGCTGGTCGTCTCCCGCAACCGCCTGCTCGGCGAGGGACTCGACGCCGAGCGACTGGACCAGATCGAGACCGCGGCCGCCGAGCGCGTCGACGCCTCGATCGAGCGCGCGCGGCAGCTGCCGCCGCCCGACCCGGAGGAGGCCTACGCCGATGTCTACGGCGAGTGAGGTGAAGCCGGAGACGCGTTACATCGACGCGCTCGGCGAAGGGATGGCGATCGCCCTTGAAGAGGACGAGCGCGTCGTCGTGCTTGGCATCGACGTCGGTGCCGGCGGCGGCATCTTCCGCGTCACCAAGGGTCTGCACGAGCGCTTCGGCGACGAGCGGGTGATCGATGCCCCGATCAGCGAGATGGGCTACGTCGGCGCCGCCGTCGGCGCCGCGATGACGGGGCTGAAGCCGATCGTCGAGATCATGTTCATGGACTTCGTCGGGGTCTGCATGGACCCGATCCTCAACCAGGCCGCGAAGCTGCGCTACATGACCGCGGGGGCGCTGGAGATCCCCGTCGTCTTCCGCATGCAGACCGGCGCCGGGCGCTCGGCCGGCGCCCAGCACTCGCAGAGCCTCGAGGCCTGGTTCGCCCACATCCCCGGCCTGAAGGTCGTCCTCCCCGCCACCGTCGCCGACGCCCGCGACCTGATGCTCGACGCCGTCCACGACCCCAACCCGGTCGTCTTCGTCGAGAACCGCCGCCTCTACGCGATGCGCGGCGACGCAGCCGCCGAGCGGCTGCCGCTCGGCGTGGCGCGGGTCGCCCGTCCCGGCGAGGACGTCACCGTGGTCACCTGGGGACAGATGCTGCGCGAGTGCCTGCGGGCGGCGGACGAGTCCGACGCATCGCTGGAGGTGATTGACCTGCGCTCGCTGGCGCCGCTGGACCTCGACACCGTGGTCGAGTCGGTGCGGCGGACCGGGCGGCTGCTGATCGTCCACGAGGCGGTCCAGGATTTTGGCGCCGGGGCCGAGATCGCCGCCCGCGTCGGCGACCTCCTCTTCGACGAACTGCGCACTCCGGTGCGGCGGCTGGGGGCACCGGCGGTGCCGATGCCGTTCAGCCCCGAGCTGGAGAAGGCTTTGTTGCCAACCTCCAAAGCGATCTCAGCCGCCGCTCAAGGGCTGAAGGAGGAGGGGTAGGCTTGCTTGAGTTGCAGGCTGGGTCGCGGGAAATGCCATGAGCGACGGTCACCTCGTACAACCGATAAAGATCGCCCGAGCGTACGAGCAGCTCGCGGCGCTGCTACGCGAGCGGATCACCTCCGGCGACCTCCGCGAGGGTGACCGGCTGCCGTCCGAGACGGCGCTCGCCAAACAGGCGGGGGTCAGCCGCTCGACCGTGCGCGAGGCGCTGCGGATCCTCGAGCAGGCCGGCTTGGTCGAACGCGCCAGCCCGCGGATCATGGTCGTCTCCGACCGCAGCGACGATCCCTCCTTCCGCGAGCTACGACACGAGCTGCGCCGCCACAACGTCACCTTCCACCACCTCCACGAGGCGCTGATGACGGTCGACCCCGAGGTCGCCCGATTCGCCGCGATGCGCGCCGACAAGAGCCAACTGCAGGGGCTGCGCGAGCTGATCGACGCCCAGGAACGCCACCTCGACCACCTCGCCGAGTGGAGTCGCCTCGATGTCGAGTTCCACGCCGCGATCGCGGAGATGAGCGCCAACCCGGCCCTGATGGTCGCCCGCGAGCCGATCAGCCAGCTGCTGCTGCCGGCGCTCTACCGGTTCATGGACACGCGCGAGATGGCCGAGCACGCGACCAATTACCACCGCCGCATCCTCGAGGAGATCGAAGTGCGCGATCCCGACACCGCCGCGGCGGTGATGCGCAGGCACATAAACGACTGGCGCACCTCCTGGGAGAAGCGCGGTTTGGATCTCCACCAAGAGATCCTCGATCTCTCCTACACCGGCGCTCCGGAGCCGAATACGGTCGTCTCACCCCACGTCGAGGAGGAGAGATGGGCTTCGTCAAGCGTTCCGAGGAGATCACCCGTATCGAGCATGCCCTCAGCAAGCCGCGGTTCGTAGGCGGCCAGATGCTGTCGGTGGAGTTCACCACCGACGAGAGCTTCGTGGAAGAAGTGCTGCCGCCGCCGCTGGAACCGGCCGACGCTGCGGCCGTGCGCGCGATGGTCGGCCGCTGGCAGTCCAACTGCGTCGCCGACTTCGCCGGCGGTTCGATCTACGTCGCCGCCCGGCACGAAGGCGTCGAGGGCGAGTACGTGCTGGCGATGTACATGGACGGCGACGTGCCGACCATCTACGGTCGCGACCTGTTCGGCGAGCCGAAGAAGATCGCCCGCAGCGCCCTGCTGCGCCGCGGCGATGCCTTCCGCGGTTGGGTCGAGCGCAACGGCGTCCGCATCATCGAGCTCCAGGGCCAGATGAGCAAAGACACCGGTGCCTTCGAGGCGGAGGGATACAACTTCAACTTCAAGGCTCGGCCGTCGGCCGACGGCATCGGCCTCGAGGAGGACGCGATCCTGACCCGGGCCCACTTCGACGTGATCGCGACCAATGCGATGGAGGGCGCCGGCAGCGTCGTCCTGCGCGGCACGGTGCACGACCCGCTCGACGAGATCCCGATCCGCTCGGTGACCCGCGCGACCTACACCGAGTGCGACCTGATCGGCGCTTGCGAAGCGGTCGCGACGACCCCCGCCGACGTCTTCATCCCCTACCACCACGGCCGCCACGACGATTGGAGCGCGCTCGACACCGAAGCCGCTGGGGTGGTGCCTGTGGCATGAGCTCGGCGGCGGGCCCTCCGGTGGTGATCGCCGGGGCGGGCATGACCCGCTTCGAGAAGAGCCCCCTGAGCCTGCGCGAGCTCTCTGCCACCGCCGTCCGTGACGCGCTGGCGGACGGCGGCGTCGAGGTCGCCGAGATCGAGGCGGCCTACGTCGGCAACGGCGCCGCCGGCCTGGTCACCGGCCAGGAGATGATCCGCGGCCAGGTCGTCCTGCGGCCGCTCGGGATCGAAGGGATCCCGATCTTCAACGTCGAGAACGCCTGCGCCTCGGCCGCCAGCGCCCTGCACCTAGGTTGGCAGGCGGTCAGCGCCGGCGCCCACGACGTCGTCCTCTGCCTCGGCGCCGAGAAGTTGACCCACGAGGACAAGACGGTGGGGATGCGGGCGATCGGCACCGCGATCGACGTCGAGCGCCGGGCCGAGCTGGCGCTCGAAGTCGGCTCCGACCCCGCCGAGGAGACCCAGCGCTCCTTCTTCATGGACCTCTACGCCGACATGACCCGCCGCTACATGGACGCCTCCGGCGCCAGCCGCGAGGACTTTGCCCGCGTCGTCGTCAAGAACCAGCACAACGGCGGCCTCAACCCGCGCGCCCAGTACGGCGGCGAGCTGACCGTCGAGCAGGTGCTGGAGAGTCGCGAGGTGGTCAGCCCGCTGACCCTGCTGATGTGCTCGCCGATCTCCGACGGCGCCGCCGCCGTGATCCTGATGAGCGAGGCCGCGGCGCGGCGCGCCGGTGTCTCCGGCCCGCGGATCCGCGCCTCCGTCGTCCGCTCCGGCAACCGCCACGACCGCGCCGACCCCCGCGCCGGATCCACCGCCCTCGCCGCCGAGGCCGCCTTCGAGATGGCCGGGATCGGCCCCGAGGACCTCGACTGCGCCGAGGTCCACGACGCCAGCGCCCCGGCCGAGCTGATGGTCTACGAGCAGATCGGCCTGGCCGAGCCGGGCGGCGGCCCCGCCCTGATCGAGTCCGGCGACACCAACCTCGACGGTCCCCTGCCGGTCAACACCAGCGGCGGCCTGCTCAGCAAGGGCCACCCGATCGGCGCCACCGGCATCGCCCAGATCTGCGAGTCGACCTGGCAGCTGCGCGGAGAGGCGGGCCTCCGCCAAGTCGAGGGTGCCCGCGTGGCCCTCGCCCAGAACGGCGGCGGCTGGCTCGAGGGCGACTCCGCCGCCATGGCCGTCCACATCCTCTCTTCTGACTAACCGAGGGAGACAGCTGGCCAGCTTCGAGTCTGCTCTAGCCCGCGCTATGCACGGGTCAGAGCAGACTCACCTCTCACCGAAGTGAGCACGAGGTACTCGGCCCCTCACGCCCGCGCCCGAACGGAATCAGCCGGCGCTGTTTTCTTGGTGCCGCGCCAACTCCGCGTCGCCCGCAACGGCGTCGCCGCCGGTGCTGGTCAGGTAGGCCTGCTCGACGTCGCCGATTCGCTTGCGGGCGTCCTCGCCGGTGAGGTCGAGGCCGACGCGGCCGCGGCGCATGACGATCGCGTGGTCGGTGTAGCGGAGCGCCTTGTGGGCGTGCTGCTCGACCATCACCACGGCGGTCTGCTGCTCGTCCGCCGCTTTGCGGACCGCCTGCAGGAGCCGGTCGACGACCAGCGGCGCCAGACCCAGTGAGAGCTCGTCGGCGAGCAGGAGTTTCGGCTTGCGGCCGAGGGCGCGAGCGAGGGTCAGCATCTGCTGCTCGCCGCCGGAGAGGAGGCCGCCGCGGACGCTCATCCGCTTGCCGAGCTCGGGGAAGAGCGCCACCGCTTCTTCGGCGTCGACGCCGCCGATGCGGAGGTTGTCCCGCAGACTCATCGCCTTGAAGACCGACCGCTCCTCGGTGACGTAGGACATGCCCGAGCGGGCGCGCTTGTACAGAGGCGCGGTGGACTTGACGTCGGCGAAGGCGATCTCGCCCTCGATCAGCGGCAGTTCGCCGGCCAGGGCCAGCATCGTCGTCGTCTTGCCGGCTCCGTTGGGGCCGAGCAGGCAGAGGACTTCGCCGGGATTGACGTCGAAGCTGAGGTCGTGGACGACCGGCTGGCCGGCGTAACCGGTGCACAGGCCCCTGACCGAGATGACCGGATCCATCAGGAACCCTCCTGTCCCGAGATGCTCGCGGGGAGCGAGCCCTTCCGCTCAGAGCCGACGGAATCGTCGACCTCCTCCTCGCCGAGATAAGCGGCGATCACGGCGGGGTTGTTGCGGACCTCGGCCGGCGTGCCCGCGGCGATCTTGCGGCCGAAGTCGAGCACCACCAGCTCGTCGCAGACCGTCATCACGAAGTTCATGTCGTGCTCGACCAGCAACACCGCTATCCCCCACTCTTTCGCCAGGCGCCCGACCAGGTGCGCGAGCTCCGCGGTCTCGGCATCGCCGAGACCGGCGGCCGGCTCGTCGAGCAGGAGCACGCTGGACTGGGTGGCGACCGCGCGCGCCAGCGCCAACAGGCGGCGGCGGCCGTAGGGCAGGTCCTCGACCATGCGATCGAGGTCCTGCTCGAGTTCGAACTCGCGGATCGTGCTGAGCACGGTGTCGGGAAGCGGCACATCGACCGGCCAGACGAGGTCGCGGAAATAGGAAGCCACGTCGCGCGGGTCGCTGGCCGCGCGCAGGTTTTCCAGCACGGTCGAGTCCTCGAAGAGCTCCAGCGACTGGAACGAGCGGCCCATCCCGGCCCGCGCCCGCTTGGTCGCCGACCAGCGGCTTATGTCCTCCCCGTCGAGGCGCAGAACCGAGCCGGGCGAAGCTTTGGTGAAGCCGGTGACGGCGTCGATCAGCGAGGTCTTGCCGGCGCCGTTGGGGCCGATCAGGCCGAGGACCTGGCCCGGCTTGATCGCGAGCGAGACGTCGTCGACGGCGACGGTGCCGCCGTATTTGACGGTCAGGTTCTCGACCTCGAGCGTCTTGCTGGAGACCTTGATCTGGCCCTCGGCCTGCGGCGCCGGCAGCACCCGCGGCTCGGCCGCCTTCGGGGCCAGGAACGGCAGCACCCCGGCCAGCTTCGAGCGCAGGAAGGCGACCTGGGCGATCTGCTCCTTGACGATCCCGTTCTGGTTGACCAGCAGCAGCACGATCAGCGAGACGCCGCCGATCAGCGGGATGTATTTGCCGATGCCGCTGTCGATCTCGTTCAGCAGTCGTTCCGAGAAGGCGCCCGGTGCCAGGGTGGCGCCGATCACCGGCCCGAACAGGTAGCCGATGCCGCCGATCATCGCGTAGGCGACCATCGTGATCGAGGTGAAGGAGTCGAAGACGGCGAAGCTGATCGAGGGAGTGCGGAAGGCGGTGAGGATGCCGCCGAGGCCGGCGATCGCGGCGGCCACCGCGAAGGCGTAGAGCTTGGCGCCGGGGACGCTGATCCCCAGCGCCGCGGCGGCGCGCTCGTTGGTGCGCACCGCGATCAGCCTCCGCCCCGTGCGTCCGCGCCTGATGTTGCCGACGATCAGCGTCGCCACGATCAGACAGGCGAGGGCCATCAGGCCGTAGCGGGTTGGGTGCGAGGCGGCGTTGATGTCGAGTCCGAAGATGCTCGGATCGCCGATCTGGGTGCCGCCGAAGCCGCCGGTGTAGTCGGTGTTGCTGAACAGCACCAGCTCGACCGCGCTACCCAGTCCGAGGGTGACGATCGCCAGGTTGATCCCGCGCGTTCGCACCGCCGGTAGGCCGAAGAGGACGCCGAGCGGCACGGTCGCCGCGATCCCGGCCAGGCAGCCGAGGATGAAGGGGATGTCGGTCGTCGCCAGCAATCGTCCGCCCACCCAGGCCCCGAAGCCGGCGAAGGCGAATTGCGCCAGCGATAGCTGCCCCGTATAGCCGGTGAGCACGACGATCGACAACAGGACCACCGCCACGCAGATCGTCACCGTCAGCGCGTCGATCCAGATCGGCGACATGATCGAGAGCAGGACGACGCCGACTATCGTGGCGATCGCCAGCCCGACCTTGTGTATCTGGCCGGTCCCGATCGTCGGCAGGCGTTGCAGCAGGTAGTCGCGCAGCGGCAGTGCCTGGCCGCGGATCACCAGCCAGAGCACGATCAAGATGAAGGGCACAGCGGTGCCGACGCCCGGTTGTTCGACGTAGCGCGTGACCTCCGTCTGGCCGATGCCGATCACCAGGCCGGCGATCAACGCGATTGGGAAGGAGCGGAAGCCGGCGACCAGGGCCGCGGCGGTGGCGGCGAGCACGAGGTTGGTCAGCACGGCGGGTTGCAGGGTGACGATCGGGACGATCAGGATCGCGGCGAGGCCGGCGAGGCCGCAGCCGAAGGCCCAGTTGAGAGTCGCGATTCGGTCCGGCGAGAGGCCCAGCGCGGAGGCCGAGCGCTCGGACTCGGAGACGGCGGAGGTCGCCAGCCCGAAGCGGGTGTAGCGGTAGAAGAGCCAGAGCCCGACGGTCAGGGCGGCGGCGATCCCGAGCAGGATCAGTCGATCGGCCGAGATCACGATCGTGTTGTGGATGTGGACGATGTCGGTGGGCAGGTCGCTGGGAACGAACTTCGACGTCGCCGTGTAGCGGAGCACGGCTATCGCCTGCAGCGTTATCAGCACACCGAGCGTGGCGATCACCCTTACCAGCGGCGCGCTGTGGCGCAGCGGTTTCATGATCAGAAGGTGGACGAGGGCGCCGATGATCGCCGAGAAGGCGACGCCGGCCACCAATGCGGGGAGAAAGGCCCAACCCTGGTTCGCGGTCAGCTCCCACCAGGCGTAGGCACCGGCCATCCCGATCGCGCCGAGGGCGAAGTTGAGGACCCCGGAGCCGCGGTAAATGATGATCAGGCCCTGCGAAGCGAGCGCGTAGGTGGCCCCGATGCCGAGGCCCAACAACGCGAAACGAATTACTTCCTCCACGGGTGCTCTCTTTCGGTCCTGGGTCGGGGGGTCGTGGCCTGCAAATCGGCCCCCGGCCCCGGGCAGGACGCCCAGGGCCGGAAGCAAACGCGGATCAACCGAAGGGCGGTCCGCAGTCCATCGGTTTCGTACCACCGGCGATTTCAGAGACGTCGGTGAATTCTTCGCTCGCCGGAACGAGCTTTCCGTCTTTGAATTCACTGAACACGACGCAACGGTTGACCAGGCGGTCGTAGCCTTCCGGCCCACCGTCTTTGCCCCAGTTCAACGCGAAGTCCTCCGGCGGGACCATGCCCGGGAGGTCGATCACAGCGGTTTCAGCCGCTTTCAGGAACGATTCGTTGTCGAGTTTTTTGCCACCCATCGATTCGACAACCTGTTTGAACCCTTCGTAAGCGGCCCAGGTGCCCATGCCGCCGAGGCTGTTGTAGTCCTGAGCGGAATCGGCTTCGTATTCGTCCAGTGCTTCCCGGTATTCGCTCCACGCTTCGGTGGAGATGTCCGGGTACATGCCGGCGTTGACGTCGCCCTCGACAACTTCCTCGAAGCCTTTGACGGCGTTTTCGTTGAAGTTGCCCTGTGGCCCGTACATTCGGGCTTCGGAGCCCGACTGCGCGAACGGTGGCATCCAGGCGATGTACGGCGTTTCGGAAACGACCATCACCAGGCAGTCGGCATCCCCTGAGGTCGCTTCCGCGACCTGCGGGCTGTAGTCCTGCGCGGTGGCCGGCAGGGTTACGAATTTGCCAATTTTGGTGCCTTCGGCTTTGGCCGCGTTTTCCATCAGCGGGATGAAGGCTTCCGCGCCTTCGATGATTACGCCGTTGATGCTTTGGCATTTGTCTTCGACAGCTTTTTTGACGAGGCCGACCGCGTACAGCGGCTGGTTGCCCATCGGGAAGCTGATCGGAGAAACCAATTCCGAAGGTGCAATCGCGCAGCAATTACCCCACTGAGCGGTTTTGCCTTTTTCGAGGATCGGGATGATCGCGTCACCGGTGAAGGTGAAGTTCCCGACCACGGCAACAGCGCCGCCAGCGACCGCTTCACGGCCACACGCGGCTACGCCGGTCGGGGTCCCCTTCGCATCGCAGAAGTTGGCTTCGAGGGGTCGACCTTCGATGCCGCCGTGCGAGTTGATCCATTCCTCATAGACCCGCGCGGTTTCTTCGATGTTCTTGTACTGCGGCCCTTCGGTGTTTACGTCCGTGTAGGTCCAGGTGACGATCGGCTCGCCTTTGGCTTCTTCGCCGCCTCCCCCGGATTCACTGGTGTCAGCCGCCGTGCTTTCGCTCGACGTGCTGTCATCGCTGCCCCCACACGCGGTCAGCGCAAATGCGCAGATGCCGAGCGCGAGCAGGGCCAGCACAAGGGCCCATTTCGAACTCGTCGCACCGCGACGGTTCTTTTGCTTCATCGACTCTCCTCCTCGGTAGCAAACCGGACTTGAGGCAAGCGTAAGAGCGGCGGTTGGAGCGCGGGTCAGCAGGCCCTAACACGCTTGGAGAATCACCAAGTGGCTCTGCAAAGCGGCGCAAGGGCGATTCCAAGGCGGTGATCTCGGTGACCGTCGGGCCGGGAGAAGACCCGAGTCCGTCCTAATGCACGCTATCCGTGCATTAGAACGGACTCACGAGGAGGTGGAGCTTCGACGCCGGCTTCAAAGCACCCGATAGACCCGGTACTCGACGACGGGACCGGGATGCAGGCGGCCCTCTCCCACGAAGAGGGTGCGGTTTACCCAGTCGTAGCGGGGGTCGCCGGTCTCCAGGCGCGGCGCGGTGCGGAAGTAGTGGTCGCCGTAGTCGCTGGAGCCCTTGCCTTCGTTGGCGCCGATCGAGGCCTCGTTGTACTCGACGACGCCGAAGTACTGGACGTAGATGTCGGCGCCGTCGTCGGTGTGGATCTGCAGGCGGACGTCGAGGCGGCCCCAGCCGTCGGGACCGACCAGGACCCAGTCGCCGCCACCGCTGCCGACGGTGCCCTTGATCCTCTCCCCCGTCACTTTGCCGCCCGTTACCTCGCGCACGTGACGCTTGCCGAACGGCCCCTCGCCGACCGCCACCTTGGGGGCCAGTACCGCGTCATAGGTGAACTCGTAGGCGAGCTCCATCGCTGCCCTCCTCAGCGCCTCAGGGTGACGCTGACGGGGCCCCGGCTGGCGCGGACGCCGCGGGTGCCGGCGTTGGCGATCAGGTCCTTGATCCAAGCCATTCCGGCGGCGCCGCCGATCGGGTAGATCGGCTCGATCGGGTTGTCCGCCGCGTACATCTTGTCGACGTCGTTGCCGGGAATCAGGTAGCGCAGCAACAGCTCCTCGTCGGAGAGGTTTTCGCCGTACTCGGCGCGGATCTCCGCGAGTGAGGGCTGCGGCGCGTGGCCCGCGTCCATCATCTGCTTGCCGCGGGTCGTCGCCGCTGCTTTTTCCAGCACCTCAGGGTCGACCTCTCCGGGCGGTGTCCCGTACCAGCCGGCCAGATACATCAGGTTCTCGTCAGGGATCGTCGCGTAGCGCTCTCCACCTTGGACCACGTTCAGCAACGCCTGGATCCCGACCAGCTGCGAAAACGGCGTCGCCATGATCGGCCAGCCCATCTCCGAGCGGACGACGATCGCCTCCTCGAGCACGGCCGGCAGCCGGTCCTGCATCCCCACCTGTTTCAGCTGTTCGCGCAGGGTCCCCATCATCCCGCCGGGGAACTGCTGCTGGATCGCCGCGACCGAGTACTCGACCGGGGCGCCGCGGGCGAAGCCTTGGTCGTCGGAGAGGGCGCCGAAGTGCTCGGCGACCTCGGCGAAGCGGCTGTCGTCGATCGGGACCTCGTGGCCGAGCCGGCGCAGGTTGTCGACGGTGACCTCGGTCGAGGGCATCGAGACGCCGTTGGCGAGGGTCGAGATCGCCGAGTGGGCGATCCGCACCCCCTCCTCCACCCCGATGATGTGGTTGAGGTTGGCCATCGCGGTGCGATTGTGGAAGTGCATCTCCAAGGGCGTCTCGCCAGCGGCGGCGCGCTCCTGGCAGAGCCTGATCCACTGCCGCGCCCGCTCGGGGCCGAGCACGCCGGCCTCGTCGCCGAGGATGATCGTCCCGGCCGCGTCGCCGGCGATCATCCGCGAGATCACGTCGGCGTAGTAGTCGTCGGTGTGGACCGGGGACTCGGAGAAGTTGAGCTGCGGCGAGGGCACCATGCCGGCGTCGCGGGCGATCTTCGCGACCCTGATCATGTTCTCGGCGTCGTGCAGGCAGTCGAAGATCCAGAGGCTTTCGATCCCGTGCTTGGCGAGGGTTCGAATCCAGAGCTCGACAATCGAGTCCGGGGTGACGTTCATGCCGACGATCCCGTTGGTGCGGGTGCCGGCGCGCAGGGTCGAGCTCGGCAGCGAGGCGCGAATCGCGTCGAGCCCCTTCCACGGGTTCTCTTCGCGGAAGCGGACCATCACCTCGAAGATCGAGCTGCCAGTGAGGTCGACGACCCGGTAGCCGGTCGAGTCGATCGCCTCGGCCACGGGCAGCATCTGCCCGGCCTGCATCCGCATCCCCCAGTAGCTCTGCTGGCCGTCGCGCAACGACTGGTCGATGATCTCGATGCGGGCCATCAGACGCTCTCCTCGGGGTCGGCGTTCCACTCTGGCAGGAAGGTCTCCTCGACCCACTTCGTGTGCACCTTGCCGGCAACGACGTCGGGGTGGGCGAGCAGGTCGGAGGCGAAGCCGGCGGTGGTCTCGACCCCGCTCGACCCTGAGGTGGGCGAGCGCCTGGCGCATCCGCGCCAGCGCCGCCTCGCGGTCGGGCCCGTTGGCGATCACCTTGGCCAGCAGCGAGTCGTAATAGGGGGCGATCGTCCAGCCCGGGAAGCAGGCGGTGTCGACGCGGACGTCCGAGCCCTCGGGCACGGCCCACTGGGTGAGCGTGCCCGGGGTCGGGGCGAAATCACGCTGGGGCGACTCGGCGTTGATCCGGACCTCGATCGCGTGGCCGGAGATCTGGACGTCGTCCTGGCCGACCGAGAGCCCCTCGCCGCCGGCGATGCGCAGCATCTCCCGGACCACGTCGACCCCGGTGACGACCTCGCTCACCGGGTGCTCGACCTGCAGGCGGGCGTTGATCTCGAGGAAGCCGGCTTCCCCCCGGTCGGCGTCGACGAGGAACTCGCAGGTCGCCGCGCCGGCGTAGTCGAGGGCGCCGATCAGGCGCACGGCGGCGTCGGCGATCTGCCTCTCGAGCGCCGCCGACAGGTCGTGGGCGGGCGCCTCCTCGACCAGCTTCTGGTAGCGGCGTTGCAGGGTGCAGTCGCGGTTGCCGAGGTGGACGACGTTGCCGTCGGCGTCGCCCAGGACCTGGACCTCGACGTGGCGGGCGTGGCGGACGTAGCGCTCGACGAAGAGTCTGCCGTCGCCGAAGGCGGCCTCGGCCTCGCCATGGGCCTGGGCCCAGGCGCCGGCGAGCTCGGCCTCGCTGGCGACCATCCGCATGCCGCGGCCGCCGCCGCCGGCCGAGGCCTTGAGCAGGACCGGGTAACCGATCTCGCTGGCGACGGAGCGCGCCGCCTCCTCGCTGGCGACGACGCCGGAGCCCTCGTTGATCGGCACGTCGAGCTCTTTGGCCAGCCCCCGCGCGGTTGCCTTGTCGCCACTGCGCCGCATCGCCTCGGCGGAGGGTCCGATGAAGATCACGCCCTCCTCCTCGCACTCTGCCGCCAGCTCCGGCCGCTCGGAGAGAAATCCGTAGCCGGGATGCAGCCCGTCGCAGCCGGTCACCTTGGCGGCCGCAACCACACGGTTGACGTCGAGGTAACTCTCCGCCGCGGCGGCCGGGCCGATGCAGACCACCTGATCGGCGAGCTGCGCTCCGAGGCTCCCCCGGTCCGCCTCCGAGACCGCGAGCACCGACTCGACCCCCTCGTCAAAGCAGGCTTTGATCACGCGCACGGCGATCTCGCCGCGATTCGCGATCAGCACCCGCCTCAGGGCCATCGCCGGCTCTCACCCCTCGGGATCGACGACCACGATCGTCTGCCCGAACTCGACCGCGCCGCCGTTCTCGACCAATATGGCGGTGACGACTCCGTCGACCGGCGAAGACACATGGTTCATCAACTTCATGACCTCGACGATCGCAACGGTCTCCCCGGCAGCCACCCGCCCCCCTATCTCTACGAAGGGAGGTGCCCCGGGCGAAGGGGCTCGCCAGAACAGCCCCACCGACGGAGACTCGATCTTCGTCCCCTTCTCCGGCACCTCGGCGGCAGTCCCTGCCGGGGGTGGCATCGTAGGGGGTACCGCCCCCGAGGAAGCTTTAGCTACCGAAGGGGGCGGTGGGTCCCCTGCGCTGACAGAACCCGCGGCAGGGGCTGCCGCCGCCGGCGCGACAGCAGGCGGCGCATCGGGCAGCGGATCGCGGGACACGTGCAGTCGGTCCTCCCCGACGGTGACGATCATCTCCCGCCAGTCGCTGCGCTCGAACGCGTCAAGCAGCGCCTTGATCGTTTCTGGGCTCATCTCCATGGACTGGGATCTCCTCGGTCGCGGTCGGGGCGAGCAGGTTCGATGATAGGTAGGTGAGGGTAAATTTCCAGCAGGCGCTGACGGCGCCGGAGGGAGCCAGCGAGGTGGTCCTGGTCCGGCACGGCGCCTGCGACCCGCCGCCGGCGGACGGCTTGATCGGCGGCCGCAGCGACCCTTCGCTGAACGAGCGCGGCCGCGCGGAGGCGGCGGCGGCCGGCGAGCGGCTGGCGCGCGAGCCGGTCTCCGCGGTCTTCGTGACTCACCTGCGGCGCACCGCCGAGACGGCAGCGACGATCCTCGATCGGCACCCGCTGGAGCCCGTCGTGGTCGAAGACCTCGGCGAGATCTACCTCGGCGAGTGGGAGGGCCACGGGATTCACGATCGCGGCAGCCGCGGCGACCCCGAGCTGGCGCGGGTCTTCGCCGAGCAGCGCTGGGACCTGATCCCGGGCGCCGAGCCGCTCGACGAGTTCGGGCTGCGGGTGCGGCGCGGGATCGAGACCGTGGCCGACACTGTCGCCGACGGCGGCATCGGCGTCGCCGTCACCCACGCGGCGGTGATCGCCGAGTTCTGCCGCCAAATCACCGGCAGCGAACCGTTCGCCTTCCTGCACAACACCAACGGCTCGCTGACCCGGGTGTTGCGGATGCCGGAGGGCGGCTGGGTCCTGATGTCCTTCAACGACACCGAGCACATCCACAGCTTCCGCAACCGAGCCGGCGCGGGCGTCCAGGGGGATGAGCTGAAGGGCTGACATTGGTTCGGTAGCGAGCCGCGACGGCGGTTCGGCCTAGTGATACACCGGATCGTGTTGGTTCCCGAACGGCGGGCACGGTGTGACTGTGGTTACCCCAACCTGTGGGGTCCGCGGCAGCCCGCGCGCGACTGTCGGATCCACAACCTCGGCGCCGTTTCCCGACCCCGCGCTGCGGCCCAGGGGCGAGGATCGAATCGACGCCATCGGGTGTCGAGGATCGGAGACCAGCGATGGAGGGAGCGAGATGAGCACTGAGGACAACGGCGGTCGCGTCGCCGGCAAGGTCGCGGTAATCACCGGGGCGAGCAGCGGCATCGGCCGCGCCTCGTTCGAACTGATGGGGCGCGAGGGCGCCAAGGTCGTCGGCACCGCCCGCCGCGAGGAGAAGCTGCAGGAAGCGCTCGACGCGGTCGAGGCCGATGGCGGCGAGGGAATCGTGGTTCCGGCCGACCTCGAGCAGGACGACACCGCCGACAAGGTGATCAAAGCGGCGATCGACGAGTACGGAAAGATCGACATCCTCGTCTGCAACGCCGGCGTCGGCTGGAAGTACGGCGAAGAACATCCGGGCACGATGGCGGCGATCCACGAGGCCTCGCTGGAGAACTGGCGCGACGTCGTCGGCGGCGTCGATCTCGAGGGCTACTTCACGATGATCCACGCCACCCTGCCGCACATGCTCGAGCGGGAAAGCGGCTCGATCGTCAGCGTCGCCTCGATGGCGGGCCTGACCGGCCTCTACGACGCCCATGCCTACACGGCGACCAAGGGCGCGCTCGTCAACCTGACCCGCTCGATGGGGATCACCTACGCGAAAAATGGCGTGCGCGCCAACTGCGTCTGCCCGGGCTTCATCGACACGCCCCTGATCGAGCCCGCGATCGGGGCCTTCAAGGACGACGAGACCCGCTGGTTGATGGTGCCGATGGGCCGCGCCGGCACCGCCGAGGAGATGGCCTACGCGGTCCTCTACCTCGGCTCCGACGAGTCGAGCTACTGCACCGGCACGGCGCTGCTCGCCGACGGTGGCTGCAACTCACGCTCGTTTCCGGGAGGCTGATCGGACCCGATGCGCTCAGTCCCAATCGACCAGCTCACGGTGGGCGACGCCGCCGAATCCCGCAAGACGGTCTCCGAGAGCGACGTCTACCTGTTCGCCGGCATCACCGGCGACTTCAACCCGATGCACGTCGATCACGAGTTCGCGAAGACGACCCCGTTCGGCGCCCGGGTTGCCCACGGCCCGCTGACGCTCTCGCTCTGCGCAGGCGTGCTCGGGACCGAGCTGCCCGGGCTCGGCACGGTCGCGGTCTCGAACTTCATCGAGTACAAGGCGCCGGTCTTCTTCGGCGACACGATCAAGGTCCGGGTCGAGGTGGCCGAGCTCGACCCAGAGCGCAACCGAGCGACGATGGCGATCACCTGGACCAACCAGGACGGAACCCTCGTCGCCGAGGGCTCGATGGTCGTCAAGCCTCCGCGCGAGCCGGTCTCGCTCTAGGTTGGTCCCCTGTGACTTAACCGCGCATAGCGCGGTTAAGTCACAGGGGAATGGTTAGCGCTCCGAACTAGCGCCCGCGGCCGAGAGTGAGGCCGGAGAGGCCGATTCCGCCGTCGACCGGGATCCAGGCGCCGGTCACATAGGCAGCGGCGTCGGAGCAGAGAAAGGCGACCATGGCGGCGATCTCCTCGACGGTGGCGAAGCGGCCGACAGGAATCTGGGCGAGAGCGCGATCGCGGACTTCGGCGGGCATCGTCGCCACCTTCTCGGTCTCGACCATCCCCGGCAGAACCGCGTTTGCGGTGACACCGTCGGGCGCCAGCTCCAAGGCCAGGGTGCGCACCAGACCAAGCAGGCCGGCCTTGCTCGCCGCGTAGGCGGCTTGGCCGGCGAGGCCGTCGGTGGCGGCGGTCGAAGAGATCGCGACGACGCGGCCCCTTCCCCGCTCGCGCATCCCCGCCAATGCCGGCTGAAGGGATAGAAACGCGCCGGTCAGGTTGATGTCGAGTTCGGCGCGCCACGACTCCTCGGAGACCTTCTCTGCCGGCGCGATCCGATCGACGACCGCCGCGTTGGCGACGACGGCGCCAATCGGGCCGAGCTCGGCCCCGGCCTCCGCGTGCGCCTCGCGACCGGCCTCCGCCTCTCTCACATCCCAGGAGAGGGAGATCGACTCTCCCCCTTTCTCACGGATCAAGTCCGCGGTCCCCTCCGCGCCCGCCCGATCAGCAGCGGCCACGGCCCAACCCTGGGCCGCCAGCTCCAGGCAGATCGCCCGCCCGATCCCTCCGGCCGCACCCGTGACCAGCGCGGTCGCAGCCCCTCCTACCTGCCGCTGGGAGGGGCTGCGACCGCGCTGGTCCGCCTCACCCAGGTCCCCATCGCTCACGTGCTCACGCCTTCTCCGCCCGCTCCAACCCGTAGCGCCGCCAGTACTCGTCGGGGATCTTCTCGGGGTCCTTGTACCAGTACCAAGTGCAGGGATCGTGGTCGAAGTCGCGCGGCGGGTGCGAGGGGTAGAGCGGCAACCCGTACCAGCGGATCGGCAACAGCTCGTTCATGAAGGCGCAGTGGGTGCAGTAGAGCGGGAAGCCCTCGCGCCCGTATGACCAGTCGTGGGCCTTTTCGGTCACCCCGTAGGGGTTCTCGCCGCTGTAGGCGCCGTTGCGCCAGAGCCGCTGGCCGGAGCCGCAGGGGTTCATCTCGAAGGTGAACTTCTCCTCGTCCTCGCTGACCGTGAAGGCGCCGGGGTTCTCGCCTTTGCCGCTGGTCGAGTGGGCGCGCCAGGTCGCCGCCAGCGCCTCGACCACGTCGCGGCGGTCGCGCTCGAGGATGCTGCCGGTGTCCCGCTTCCAGCCGCGCTTCAGCGACTCTTCCCAGGCCTCGCCGACGCCGTCGTCGCCCAGCTTCTGCTGGATGTAGGTGACCAGGCCCAGCATCGACTCGGCCATCAGGTCGTGCAGGAAGCGCCACTCGTGCCGCATTCCCTTGCAGAGCTCCAGCGCCAGCTCGCTGTCCCCGGCCTCGATCGCCGCGATCGCCCGGTCCATCGTCGGCACCGACATCCGCCGCAGCTCCTCGTCCGTGAACCAGCGCTCATCCGGCATCGAAGTGCTCCTTCAATTTGAACTTCTGCACCTTCCCCGACGGGGTCAGCGGCAGCTCGTCCAACACTCTCAGGTGGGCCGGGATCTTGTAACGGGCGACCCGGCCCTGCATCTGCTCGCGCAGCTCGTCGTGGCTCAGCGAGGCGCCGTCGGCGAGCCGCACGTAGGCGGCGCAGACCTCGCCGTAGCGCTGGTCGGGGACGCCGATCACGGCGACGTCGGCGACCGCGTCGAGCTCGCGGATCGCGTTCTCGATCTCGGCCGGGTAGATGTTCTCGCCGCCGCGGATGATCATCTCCTTGGCGCGGCCGGTGATCGAGACGTAGCCGTTCTCGTCCATCGTCGCCAGGTCGCCGGAGCGCAGGAAGCCGTCGGGGTCGATCGCTTCGGCGGTGCCCTCTGGGTTGTCCCAGTAGCCCTTCATCACCAGGGCGCCGCGCGAGCGCAGCTCGCCCTCGGTCCCGATCGGGACCGGCTCGGTCCCCCCCGGCTCGACCACGTCGACCTCGACGTGCGGCAGCGCTGGCCCGACCGTCGTCGTCTGCAGGTCTTCGGGGTCGCCCGGCAGGGTCGCGCAGATCACCGGCGAGGCCTCGGTCATCCCGTAGGTGTTGTTGATCCCGACCCCGTAGCGCTCGATCCAGCGCCGCATCACCTCCGGCGGGACCGGCGAACCGCCGGTGACGACGATCTCCAGCGAGCCGAGGTCGCGGCCGTCCTTGGCGACCTGCTCTTCGAGCCCGATCATCATCGTCGGCACCAGCGAAACCGAGGTACAACCCTCCTGCTCGATCGTGCGGGCGATGCGCGCCGGGTCGAAGGTGACGGCGGGCATCTGGGCAGAGCCGGTTGCGACCGAACCGAGCGTCGACATCACGCAGCCGCCGCAGTGGAAATAGGGCATCGGGTTGCTGTGGCGGCCGTGCTGGCGCAGGGTCGCGCGGTGGACGAAGAGGCGGGCGTCGTTGACGATGCCGCCGTGGCTCAGCTCCGCCCCCTTCGGGAAGCCGGTGGTGCCGGAGGTGAACTGGATCTGCGAGGTGTCCTCGGCGCGCACCGCCGCGGCGCGGCGCTCGATCTCGCCCTCGTCGACGCCGTCGCCCGTGGCCAGCCACTCCTCCCAGGAGGGCGCCCCGTCGGCCTCTCCGATCGGGACCAGCAGCCGCACGTGGTCGAGCCCGGCGCTGGCGGCGACGGTCATCTCCCAGAGGCTGGCGCCGCGGTTCTCCGGCAGCACGAAGCAGGCCGCGGCCTGCGCCTTGGCGAGCACGAACTCGACCTCGCTCTGGCGGTAGAGCGGGTTCATCGGCACCACCACGGAGCCGGCGTAGGCGGCGCCGAACTGCAGCTCAAGCCACTCGGGGATGTTGGTCGCCCAGATCCCGAAGCGCTCGCCCGGCTCGATCCCCGAGGCGATCAGCGCCCGGCCGACGCGCCGCGCCCGCTCGCGCAGCTCGGCGAAGCTCCAGCGGGCGGCGATCCCGAGGTCCTCGTAGGCGGAGAAGACGACCGCCTCGTGGTCGGGCCAGCGGTCGGCCGCCTCGTCGAGCAGGCCGCCGACGGTGAGGTCGCGCAGCTCCGGCTCCTCCCCTTCCGCGGGGATCCAGTGGGAGATGCCCGGCTTGGCGATGCCCATCGTCCCCGCCCTCAGTCGAGGCGCAGCTCTTGGAACGGAGCCTCGCCGGGATAGGCGGTTTCGGTCGCGAGGCGGACGCCGCAGCCGGGGCAGCAGTAGTCGCGCCAGACGACCTCGTCGTCGACGAACCTGGCCGGGTCGGGGCTCGACGGGCTGAGCGAGCGCAGCGGCCGCTCCAGTACTGCCATCTTCTCCTTCGCGTTGGCGGCGAGCGCGCCAAGGTCGGTGGCGCAGCGGTGGCAGCGCAGGACACCGGCCTCGCGGTCGATCAGATAGGCGTCGCCGATCGGCTGGGCGGCGTCCGCGGCGGCCCCCACCGGCGGCGCCAGCTCGGCGCGCTCGGCACCGCAATCGCGCAGCCGTTCCAGCAGCCGCCGCTCGCGCAGCTTCGCGGTCGCCTCGGCGTCGACCTCACCCGTGTCGGTGAGCTTGACCGCGTAGAGGTCGTCCGCCGCCCGCGGGCTGACCGCACCGGCGGCGACGTCGGCGAGGACCGCCGCGGGGTCGCGGGTCAACGGGTCGCCGTAGCCGCCGGGGGCGAGCCAGTTCCAGTAGAGGACGTCGTCGTCGGTGACCGCGAAGCCGTCGCCCTTGCCGCCGACTTCCAGCTCGGTGCCCTCGAGCTCGTCGAGATCCTGCGGCATCTCGCCGGCGGCGAAGCGAGCGCGCAGGTCGGAGCCCTGGATCACCCGCGTCTCCATGATCGAGCCCGGGTCGCCGCCGAAGAGGCCCGTGGTCTTCGGGATTCCCTCGTTGCAGTAGAGGCCGAGGAAGGACTCGCCCTTGTGCGGGACGTAGGCGATCTCGCCGCCGTTGCCGGCGCGCTGGCGACCGGCGCCGCCGGAGTCGGGATGCTCGCGGCGGAACAGGTAGAGGATCGGCCAGTCGGCCTCGTAGGCCTCGACGTTGGGCCCACGGCCCTCGGGGATCCAGAAGTGGCCGTTGGCGAATTCGCCGTCGCGCTGGTAGGTGGCGCTGCCGCCGCCGAGCATGTTGTCGCCCATCCCGCCCACGTAGTAGTCGCCTCGCTGGTTGTCGCCGGCGACGAAGTGGCAGGGCCACTGGGCGCCATCCGGGGTCACCGCGTTGGCCCGCATCTGCGGGTCGCTGGAGGCGAGCATCATCTTCGAGACCAGCGCGTTGCCGAGCGAGACCGCGGTCTCGGTCGCGTAGACGCCGGCCGGGCTGACCGCGGCGCCCCAGTCGGGCGAGGTGATCTTGCCCGGTTCGGGGTCGAACTTGCAGAGGCGGGCGGCGCCGCCGATGCAGCCCATCTGGCCCGGCAGCATCAGCACGTTGATCGAGCCGAGGATCGCCCCGCGCCAGGCGGCGAAGCCGACGTTGATGGCACCGACCTGGTCGTGGGTGCCGACGTTGTCCCAGATCAGCTCGCGGCCCTGCTTGCGGACCGTGGTCTGGACCGGGTAGGTGCCGCGGTCGCCGTTGCGGGAGACCTCCTGGATCAGGCGGTCGGAGTAGGTCCCGTCAGGGATCGTGTCGAGCGCCCCTTCGAAGGCGCGCTGGCTGGCGTCGAGGGCGCGCCGCATGACCCCCTTGACGACCGCCTTGCCGTACTTGTCGACGAGGCCGAGGATCCGCGAGCGGGCGGCGTTGTTGCCGGCGATCGTCGCCCGCAGGTCGAGCGAGAGGTTCTCCGGGGTGCGCGAGCAGCGCCGGTAGAGCGCCTCCATGTCGCTGACGATCTGGTTGTCCTCGACGATCTTGAAGGGCGGGAACGAGGGCGGGTCCCAGAAGGCGTCCTCGGCGTTCGGGCAGAAGGAGCCGGGAACGGTGCCGCCAATGTCGTTCTGGTGGGAGATGTTGGCGACCCAGCAAAAGACTTCGCCGTCGACGAAGACCGGACACATGAGCCCGACGTCGGGCTGGTGGGCGGTGCCGATGATCGGGTCGTTGCAGAGCCACATGTCGCCGTCGACGACCCGTTCGCCGCGGTTTTCGAGGATGTAGCGGGTCATCATGTCGAGCATTCCCGACATGTACTGCAGGCAGGGCCCGAAGTAGAGGAGCTCGGCGTCCTCGGTCATGATGCAGGGCTGGAAATCGCGGATCTCGACCGTGATCTGGGAGACCGCGAGGTTCTCGATCTCCCGCACGTGCTCGGCGTTGGCGTTCCAGAGCCCGTGGCGGACCACCTCGTAGGTGATCGGGTCGATCTCGGTCTCGGCCTCGGTGTTCAGGGTCAGGTTCGGCGGCACCTCGACCGGGCCGGTCGGGTTGAAGGCGTGGTCGGTCCCGTCCCAGAACTCGGGCGGGCGCACGGGACGGCCGTTGTCGGCGGTCGGGGTGGTAGCGGTGGTCATCGGTCTGTCTCCCTCACGCGGACGCGGCGTCGTTGTTCATGGTCATCACGAAGTCGCCGGTCTGACGGCGCTCGCAGCTGGTGCCGGGCGGGATCACGATCCCGGTGATCGCGAGGTCGATCACGGCGGGCCCCTCGACCACCTCGCCGAGCGGCATCGCGTCGCCGTTGTAGACGGCGGCGTCGACGGCGCCCTGGCCCCGCTCGAAGTAGACCTCGCGGGTCCCCTTGCGGAACTCCTCGCCGGTGGCGACCTCGAGCCGGTCGAGATTTGAACTGCCCATGACGATCGCCGGCTCGAGTCGGATCGAGACGATCTCGACGCGGGCGCCGGGCAGCAGCGCCACCTCCCCGTAGCGTTCGGTGTAGAGGTCGACGAACTGGCGTTTGACCTCCTCCAGCGTCTCGGCGCTGATCGGGCCGTCGGGGAAGCGCATCTCGAGCTCGTGGCGCTGCCACTGGAAGCGCATCCGCGCGTAGCGGCGGAACTCGAAGGCGTCGAGGTCCTCGCGGGCGGAGAGCGCCTCGCGGGCCTGGTCGTGGAGGCCGTCGAAGGCGCCCTGGACCGCACCGGTCTCGAACGGCTCGATCAGCACCACCGAGGATTCGTACTGGTAGCGGATGTCCGCCTGGGAGATCCCGAAGGCCGACCAGACCGAGGCCGCCTCGCCGGGGACGACGATCGTGTCGACGCCGAGGTTGGCGGCGTAGCCGGCGGCGTGGAAGGGGCCAGCGCCGCCGTAGGACATCAGCACGAAGTCGCGGGGGTCGAAGCCGCGGCCGATGATCTCGTTCTCCAGCGCGTTGGCCATCTTCGCGTTGGCGACCTCGACGATGCCGAGGGCGGCGTCGGTGAGCGAGAGGCCGAGCGGGTCGGCGACCTTCTCCTGGATCGCCCTTTCGGCGAGGTCGCGGCGCGGTTTGAAGCCGCCGCGCTCGCCCTTGGAGCCGAAGGTCGCCTCGGGGGCGATGTAGCCGAGGATCAGGTCGGCGTCGGTCACGGTCGGCTCCTCGCCGCCGCGGTCATAACAGCAGGGTCCGGGCAACGAGGAGGCGCTCTGGGGGCCGACCCGGAGGCCGCCGCCGAGCTCGTCGATCCAGGCGATCGAGCCGCCGCCGGCGCCGATCGAGATCACCTCGACCGCGGGGACGCGGTAGCGCCACTTGCCGAGCAGGGTGTCGTCGGCGGCGAGCGGCTCGCCGTCCTTGATGATCCCGACGTCGAACGAGGTCCCGCCCATGTCGGAGGCGATGATGTCGTTGCGGCCGAGGTCGTCGGCGACGCGGGCGCAGCCGATCAGGCCGCCGACGGGGCCGGAGCCGATCGTGAAGATCGGCCGGTCGGCGCCGAGGCCGAGCGGGACCATGCCGCCGTGGCACTGCATGATGTGCAGCTCGCCGGCGAAGCCGACGTCGGCGAGGCGGCCCTGGACGCCGTGCAGGTAGGTGCTGGTGACCGGGCCGACGTACGAGTTGATCAGGGTGGCGACGAAGCGCTCGTACTCGCCGACCGCCTTCGAGATGTCGCTGGAGATCGTCACGAAGACCCCGGGGGCGTGTTGCTCCACGATCTGGCGGGCGCGCTGCTCGTGGGCGCCGTTGCGGACCGACCAGAGGAAGGCGATCGCGATCGTGTCGACGCCGGCCTCGACCAGCGCCTCGGCGGCCGCGGCGACCGCGGCCTCGTCGAGCTCGACGACGACGTCGCCGTCCGAATCGATCCGCTCGGCGACCCCGAAGGTGCGCTCGATCGGGACCAGCGGCTCCGGCTTGCTGGTTTCCGCGAAGCGCAGCAGGTTCTCGGGTGGCTCGCCGGTCGGGCGGCCGAGCCCACGCATCGTCCGCACCGTGTCCTCGAAGCCACGGGTGGTGATCAGGCCGATGTCGGCGCCCTTGCGCTCGACGACGATGTTGGTGGCAACGGTCGAGCCGTGGGAGATCAGCCGGTCCATCCGCGTGTAGAGGTCCGCGGAGGAGAGGCCGAGCTGGTCGCCGGCCGACTCGATCGAGCCGAAGAAGCCCGACTGGAACGAGTCGGCTGGCGAGGAGAGCGCCTTGCCGTAGGCGACGCGGCCGTCCTCTCCGATCAGCACGCAGTCGGTGAAGGTCCCGCCGATGTCGACTCCGCAAACAAGTCCAGCCACAGATCCACTCCTCCTCGGTCGCCTCAGGCCACACTAGCCCCGGCCCCGAGCGGCGATAGCGGCCTCGCCCCCGGGGCTTAGGGGTCTTCCAAAGCACCCTAGCGCTAACTGACCGCACGGTCGGTCAGCATGCTAGATTCAGCCGGGTGGAGGCCGTTCGCTGGCACTCGGCTGGTGACCTTCGGCTCGACGACGTCGAGCTGGAGCTGCCGCTCGGCCCGGGCATGGTCGAGGCCGAGGTCGCCTTCGCCGGGATCTGCGGATCCGACGTCGCCGAGTTCCGGGCCCCCTTCGCGATCCGACCCGGGCGCGCGCACCCACTGACCGGCCAGGAGCCGCCGGTCACCCTCGGCCACGAGTTCTCCGCGGTGATCACCGCGGTCGGCGAGGACGTCACCGAGGTGGCTCCAGGCGACCGCGTCTCCGCCGACGCCTGCTGGCGCTGCAACGAGTGCGAGGCCTGCGTCTCGGGCCGCTACAACCTCTGCCGCCTCAGCGGCTCGATCGGCCTCTCCTCCGACGGCGCCTTCGCGCCCCTGGTCCGCTTCCCCGCCTACTGCGTGGTGCCGCTGCCCGACGGAGTCGGCGACGAGGTTGGCGCCCTGCTGGAGCCGCTGGCGGTCGGGCTGCACGCGCTCGATCGCGGCGGCGCCCGCGCCGGCGAGCGCCTGGTCGTGATCGGCTACGGCCCGATCGGCGCCTGCACCGCTCTGGTGGCGCGGGCGCTGAGCCTGGAGCCCCTGGTCCTGGAGCCCCACCCGGGGCGGCGCGGGCGGGCCGAGGCCGAGGGTTTCGCCAGCCTCGACCCGGTCGGTGAGCCGCGCGACGTCGCCAAGCAGGTGCGCGGGCTGATCGGCGCCGGCGGCGCCGAGATCGTCGTCGACTGCAGCGGCGCCGGTCCGGCGCTGGAAGCGGCGCTGGAGATGACCACGCGCGGCGGCCGCATCGTGATCGCCGGGATCCCGAAGAGGCCGGTTCCGGTCGACGCCGGGCGGATGGTCCTCTACGAGCGCTCGATCCACGCGACGCTCGGCTACGCCAACGACCTGCCGCGGGTGGCGGCGATGATCGCCGCCGGGCTGCTGGCGCCCGCGTCGATGATCACCCGGCGGGTGCCACTGGCCGACGCCGCGGCCGAGATCGAACGCCTCGCCGCCGACCCCGGCGACGACGTCAAGGTCCTGGTCGAGGTTCTGGGTGAGCGCTGAGGAGACCAGCACCGTGGTCGTGCCGATGCCCCACATGGGCGTCTCGGTCGAGGAGGGCACGGTGATCGAATGGCTGGTCGCGGTCGGCGACGAGGTCGAGGCGGAGGACGTGCTCTGCGCGATCGCCACCGACAAGGTCGACACCGAGGTGGTGGCGCCGGCCGACGGGGTCGTGGCGCGGATCGTCGTCGCGGCGGATCAGACGGTCGCGGTTGGAGCGCCGCTGGCGGAGCTCGCGGTGGGCGCGGACGCGGCCGCGGCCGTCGCTGCTGCGGAGCCGCGGGCACCGGCCGAGGAGAAACCCTCGAAGCCCGAGGCTCCCGTGGCCCAATCGCCGCCGGGCAACGCGGTCGAGCCCGACGTCGGCCTCGCCGCGCGGGCGGCGGCGGGACGTGACGAGTTCGGGAGATTCGATCCGAAAGCAGCGGCGGAAGCGCTACTCAGCTTCGTGGGCGGGTCGAATGGTGGGGCGGCGCTCGCATCGCCCGTGGCGAAGCGGATGGCTTCGAAGCACGGGATCGATCTCGGTGCCGTCAAGGGCTCGGGGCGTCGAGGGCGGGTCCGGAAGGCCGATGTCGAGCAGGCGATCGCGGGCGGCGTGAAGCGGATTGGCGAGTTTCCGTCGCATAGCGGCAAAAAGTCGCCAAGCGGACCTTCCTGCGACGCCGACGGGCTGCCGGTGGGCTATGCCGACGTGCCGCACGAAGTTGTGAAGACCAGCCGGGTGCGGCAGGCGATCGCGGAGCACATGAGCCGGTCGCGGCAGACGGCGGCACACATGACGACCGAGGTGGATGTCGATCTCGAGGCGGTCGTGCGGGCGCGGACCGTGCTGAACGGGGCGCGCTTGGCGACTGGCGAGGCGAAGCTCTCCTACCTGCCCTTCATCGCCCGCGCCGCCTGCGCGGCGCTGGGCGAGCATCCCGATCTCAACGCCACCTTCCTCGGCGAGCGGATGATCCGCTGGCAGGAGGTCAACCTCGGCGTCGCCGTCGACACCCCCGAGGGTCTGTTGGTGCCGGTGGTCAAAGGCTGCGAGCACCTCACCGCGCCGGCGATCGGGGCGGCGATCGCCGACCTCGCCGAGCGGGCGCGGACCCGCAAGCTCGTCCCCGACGACCTCGCCGGCGGCACCTTCACCCTCTCCAACCCCGGCTCGGTTGGCGCCGTCTCGGCGCCGGCGATCATCAACCAGCCCCAGGTCGCGATCCTCGGCGTGCCGACGGTCCAGCGCCGCCCCTGGGTGGTCGCCGACGAGCGCGGCACCGAGGCGGTCGCGATCCGCTCGATCCTCCGCCTCGCCGTCACCTTCGACCACCGCGCCGTCGACGGCGCCGGCGCCACCCGCTTCGCCGTAGCGGTCAAAGAACACCTCGAGTCCTGGGGCCCCGAGGCCTACACCTAGCGCTCCTCCTGTCCTTATTCGCCCAGAGGGCGAATAAGGACAGGAGCGGTCCAGGAGAATGCCGGCGATGACCCGCGGTCGATCAACGGGAGCGGTGGTGTCGGTGCTGCTCGCGCTGCTCGTTGCGGGCGCGGCGGACGCTTCAGCGGCGGAGCGGGCGGTGGTCGGGCACTCGGTGCAGGGGCGGCCGATCGTGGCGGTGCACAGCGGTGCGGCCGACCCGGCGCTGAAGGTACTTGTGGTCGGCGACATCCACGGCAACGAGACGGCCGGGATGCCAATCGCGCGGCGACTGATCCGCACGGGGGTGCCGCGCGGCGTCGGCCTCTGGGTGGTGCCCACTATCAATCCCGACGGGGTCGCCGCAGACACCCGCGGCAACGCCCACGGGGTCGACCTCAACCGCAACTTCGCCTACGACTGGGCACCGCTGACCGGCGGCGAATACTCCGGCACCCGTCCGCTTTCCGAGCCCGAGTCGCGCGCCGCCACGCGGCTGATCGGCCGCGTCCAGCCCGACGTCACGATCTGGTTCCACCAGCCGTTCGGGATCGTCGACACGCCCCCGGGCAACCCCTTCGTCGCCCGCCGCTACTCGCGGCTCTCCAGCCTGCCGATGGTCCGCCTCCCCGGCCGCTATCCCGGCAGCGCCACTCGCTGGCAGAACCACACCTATCCCGCCGCCACCGCCTTCGTGGTTGAGCTGCCGTCTTACGTCAGCGGCCCCCTCAGTCGCCGCGCGGGCGCCGCCGTCCGCAGCCTCGCCGCCGAGCTCGCCAGTCCGGGCCTTGCCAGCGCGGCCGCCGCCGGCCGCGGCTAGATCGCCAAGAGCTCACGGGCGGCGGCCTCGATCTGCTCGCTGCTGGGGATCACCAGCTGCTCGAGGTCGGGACTCTGGGGGATCGGGGTGTCGAGGGCACCGAGGCGCCAGACAGGGGCATCGAGGGCGAAAAAGGCGGCCTCCTGAATCCGGGCGGCGATCTCGGCACCGGGTCCGGCGCTGCGGACGGCCTCGTGGACGACGAGGGCGCGGCCGGTCTTCTCGACCGAGGCGATGATGGTTTCCATGTCGAGCGGGACCAGGGTGCGGGGGTCGATCACCTCGATCTCGATCCCGTCCGCGGCAAGGCGCTCCGCCGCCTCCAACGCCCGCGGGACCATCAGGCCGGTGGCGACCGCGGTCATCTGGCCGCCTTCGCGGCGAATCGCTGCCTCGCCGAAGGGCACCAGGAAGTCGGGATCGTCGGGGACCGGCCCCTTCGTCCGGTACATCCCCTTGTGCTCGAAGAAGAGAACTGGGTTGGGGTCACGGATCGCCGTCTTCAACAAGCCCTTGGCGTCGGCAGGAGTCGCCGGCAGGACCACTTTGAGGCCCGGGAAGTGCATCCCCAGCGCCTCCAGCGATTGCGAGTGTTCGGCGCCGACGCCGCCGATCACCCCGGTCGGCAGACGCAGCACCATCGGCACCGAGAGCTTGCCGCCGTGCATGTAGCGCCACTTCGCCATCTTGTGGAAGACCTCGTCGCCGGCGATCATCATGAAGTCCGCGAACTGCAACTCGGCGACCGGGATCGTGCCGGTCAACGCCGCCCCGACCGCGGCGCCGACGATGAAGGTCTCGTTCAGCGTCGTGTCGCGAACCCGACCCGGCCCGAACTCCTCGTAAGCGCCGCGGGTGACCCCGAAGACGCCGCCCATCTTGCCGACGTCCTGGCCCAGCATCCAGACTTTCTCGTCGCGGCGCATCTCCTCCATCAGCGCCGCGTTGATCGCCCGCGCGTAGCCGAGCTGCTCGCCGCTCTCGACGGTGACGGGACTCATGCCCAGACCCCCTTGGTGATCACGCTGGCGTCGCCGGTCTCCATCGCCAGGACCTCCTGGAGCGCGGCCTCGGCCTCGGCCTTTGCCTCCTCCTCGAGCCGGTCCGCGTCCTCGGCTGAGACGTGCTCGCGGAGGATCGCCAGCGGGTCCCGCGGTACCTCCAAGCCGTCGACCAGGTCCTCGCGGTAGGCCTGTTTGTCGCCCTCGAAGTGGCCGCGCACCCGCAGCGTCTTCGCCTCGATCAGGGTCGGCCCCTCGCCCGCCCGGGCGCGCTCGACCGCCTCACTCATCGCCGCCCGTACCGCGAGTGCGTCCTGGCCGTCGACGATCACGCCAGGGACGCCGTAGGCCGAGGCGCGGTCGGCGATGTTCTCGGTCGGGCTCTGCTCGCCGATCGGGACCGAGATCGCCCAGCCATTGTTCTCGCAGACCCAGACGAGGGGCAGTTTCCAGACCGACGCCGTCAGGGCCGCCTCGTGCCAGGTGCCGCGGGCCGAGGTGCCGTCGCCGAAGAAGATCGCCACCACCTCGTCGGTACCGAGCATCTGGGCGGAGATGCCGGCGCCGGCGCCGAGCACGAAGCTGGAGCCGACGGTGCCGCCCTGGCCGAGCACGCCGCGCTCGGGGTCGACGAAGTGGACGGTGCCGCCGCCCTTGCCGCCGACGCTGCCGCCGGTCTTGCCGAAGAGGTCGGCGAGCAGGGTCACCGGCGACATTCCCTTGGCGAGCGCATAGCCGAGGCCGCGGTGGGCGTAGAAGAGGTAGTCGTCCTCGCGCAGGGCGGAGACGGCGCCGGCCTGAATCCCCTCCTGACCGAGCCCGGGATGCCAAAAGCCACCGAAGCCGTGCTCCTCGATGTAGCGGTTGAGCAGCAGCTCGAGGGCCCGGATCCGGGCTACTTCGCGATAGAGATCGAGCTCCGTCATTACTCTCCTGTGCTCTCCTGATGCAACTGACCGTCCGGACGGTTAGTCTATATGCATGGGGGGCAAGGCAGCCAAAATCGCGCTCGTCACCGGCGCCTCCAGCGGCATCGGGCTGGCGATCGCGACGATGCTGGCCGAGGAGCGCTTCGACCTCACCGTCGTCTCCCGCACCGCCGCCAAGATCGAGCTCGCCGCCGCCGGCCTGGCCGAGCGCGGGACCGAGGTCCACGCCGTCTCCGCCGACCTCTCCGAGGAGAGGGAGATCGCCCGCGCCGTCGCCGCCCACCGCGAGCGCTTCGGCCGCCTCGACCTGCTCGTCAACAACGCCGGGATCGGGATCCACGGCCCGATCGACGGCTACGCGACCAAGTACATCGACCTGCAGCTGGCGCTCGACCTGAGGGCGCCGATGCTCTTCTACCGCGAGGCGATCGACCTCCTCCGCGCCGCCGGCGCTCGGCACCGCAACGCCCTCGTCGTCAACGTCTCCTCGACCGCCGGCAAGCACGGCGTGCCCGGGATCGCCGTCTACTCGGCCGTCAAGCACGGGATCGTCGGCTTCACCGAGGCGATGAACCGCGAGTTGAGCGGGGCCGGGATCAAGTCCTGCGCGCTCTGCCCCGGCTTCGTCGATACCGAGCTCGCCGACTACTCGCAGAACCCGGTCCCGGCCGCGGAGATGATCCGGCCGCTCGACGTCGCCGAATCGGTGCGAGCGCTGCTGCGCCTCTCCCCCACCTGCGTGCTGCCGGAGATCGTCCTCACCCGGCCCGGCGCCGACGCGGTGGTAATGGGCTGAGCATGGGCGATCCCGCGGGCACCTCGCCGCTGGTCGAGCTCGCCGTCGACGGCCACGTCGCCGTCCTCACCCTCGCCAACCCCGAGCGTCGTAATGTCCTCGACCTGCCGATGGCGGCGGCGCTGCGCGCGGCCGCCGAGCGCGCCGGGGCGACCGAGGGCGTCCGCTGCGTCGTCCTCACCGGCAGGGGCAGCACCTTCGCCGCTGGCGCCGACATCGCCGAGTTGGAGGCGGCCAGCGCCGCGGACAACCTCGCCTACAACGCCGATCTGCTGGCGGCGGTCGACGCGGTCGCGGCGATCCCGGTGCCGACGATCGCCGCGCTCAACGGCCACGCGGTCGGCGGCGGCCTCGAGCTTGCCTGCGCCTGCGTCCTGCGGGTCGTCTCGGCCAAAGCGAAGCTGGGAGTACCGGAGGTGCGGCTGGGGATCATCCCCGCGACCGGCGGCCTGGTGCGGCTGCCGCGGTTGATCTCCCCTACGCTCGCCGCCCGGCTGCTGCTGACCGGCGACCTGATCGACGGCGCCGAGGCCGCGGATCTGGGACTGGCGAACGTCGCGGTCGAGCCCGAGCAGGTGCTGCCGGAGGCGCTCGCGCTCGCCGCTCGCATCGCCAGCGCCGCGCCGCTCGCGACCCGGGCGATCCTCCACAGCCTGCGCGGCGACGCCGACCTGCCGATCGCCGAGGCCAACCGGCGGGTCGAGAAGCGGCTCGCCGTTGTTCTCGCCTCCGCCGACCGCCGCGAGGGCGCCCGCGCCTTCCTCGAGCGCCGCGACCCCGCCTTCACCGGGAGCTGAGCGGTGCCCCTCCCCGCGACCGCCGACTTCGGGCTCAGCGACGAGCAGTCGCTGCTGCGCCGAACCGTGCGCGAGTTCGCCCGCGCCAAGGTCGCCCCGCGCGCCCACGCGATCGACGCCGCCCAAAGCTTCCCGCGGGAGAGCTGGCGAGAAGCCGCCGAGCTCGGCTTGCTCGGCGCGGTCGCCCCGACCGCCCAGGGCGGCGCCGGCCTCGGCCTGGCCGAGCTCTGCATCGTCGGCGAAGAGCTCGCCGCCGCCTGCCTCTCGACCGCGGCGACCGTCCTGCACCAAGCCGACATGGTCGTCGGCAGGCTCGCCCGCCATGGCAGCGAGGCCCAGAAGGACCGCTGGCTTCCGGGCCTGATCGACGGCTCGATCGTCGGCTGCCTGGCGATGACCGAGCCCGAGGCCGGCTCCGACGTGATGAGCATGCGCACCCGCGCGGTGCGAAGCGGCGGCGGCTGGATCCTGAACGGGACCAAGACGTTCATCACCAACGGCCCGGTCGCCGACCTCGCCCTCGTTTACGCCAAGACCGGCGGCGAGGGCTCGCGCGACCTCGGCCTCTTCGCGATCCCCACCGACAGCCCCGGCTTCGCCCGCGGCAAGAAGTTCTCGAAGATGGGATGGCGCGGCTCCCCCACCGGCGAGCTGCTGCTGCACGAGTGCGCGGTCGGCGATGAGGCCCTGGTCGGCGCGCCCGACGGCGGCCGCGGCATCCTCCTCGCCGGCCTCGACAGCGAGCGGGTGCTGATGGCGGCGGAGTCGGTCGGCGTTGCCCAGGGCGCGCTCGAGGTGGCGCTCGACTACGCCCGCGAGCGCCGCCAGTTCGGCCGCGCGATCGGCGAGTTCCAGCTGATCGGTGGCAAGCTCGCCGACATGTTCGCCGAGACCGAGGCCTGCCGGGCGCTGACCTGGAGCGCCGCGGAGCGGGCCGAGGCCGGCGACGCCGGCGCCCGCGCCCTCGCCTCCGCCGCCAAGCTGCTGGCCGGCGACGTGGCGATGAAGGTGACCACCGACGCGGTCCAGGTGCTCGGTGGCTACGGATACATCGACGAGTTCCCGGTCGAGCGCTACATGCGCGACGCGAAGCTGATGCAGATCGGCGGCGGCACGGCCGAGATCCAGCGCCACATCATCGCCCGGGAACTGCTCGCGTGATGGGCGCGAAGAGGCAGGCCGCGACGACTGCGACCGCGGGTAGCCTGCGGAGCTGATGGCGCCCCCAGCCCGCAAGAGCAAGCGGACCGAGATCCTCCGCAGCTTCACGGCGTTGGTCGCCGAGCGCGGCTACGACGAGGTCAGCCTGCGGGACGTCGCCGAAGCAGTCACGGTCAGCAAAGGCACGATCCTCCACCACTTCCGCAACAAGGAAAGCCTGCTGGAGGAGCTGCACGGCGACTACATGCGCCGCCGCCTCGCCGAGGCCCACGAACTGCTCGATGCCCACCCCGACCCGGTCGACCAGCTGCAGCTGATCGTCTACCAGCTGATGCTGGCCCAGCGCGACGACCGCGCCGCGACCGTCGCCTTCGCCCGTGAGATCGTCCGCTTCGCCTCCGAGCAGGTGATGGCCGAGGTGCGGACGATGCGCCATGAGTACTCGAACCTGGTCACCGACGTGATCCGCCGCGGTGTCGCCGCCGGCGAGTTCGCCGAAGTCGACCCCTCGCTGGCGGCCCTGCAGCTGTTCGGGATGTGCAATTGGTCGTGGACCTGGTTCGAGCCGCAGGGCGAGTGGTCGGCCGAGCAGATCGCCGCCGAGTTCTGCCGCACCCTGCTCGACGGCCTGCTCCGCGAGGGCGGCCGCGAGCTCGACGGCGAGCGGCTGGCGCGGGCGGTGGCGGAGTCGATGAAGGCCCACGCCGCCGACGAGCCCGCGCCCGCCGCGGTGGGCTGAACCGGATGGAGCTGCGCGGCACCCACGCGGTGGTGACGGGTGGCGCCCAGGGGATCGGCGCCGCGATTGCCCGGCGGCTGGCTGCGGTCGGCGCCGGCAAGGTGGTCGTCGCCGACCTCGACGCCGGCGCCGCCGCGGCGGTCGCGGCCGAGTTCGGCGGGATCGGGATCGGCGCCGACGTCGGCAGCGAGCCGGGCGTGGCCGAGCTGATCGCCGCCGCCGAGGCCGAGTCGGGCCCCATCGACCTCTTCTGCTCCAACGCCGGCATCGCCGGCCCCTACGGCGGCCCCGAAGTCGCCGACGCCGAGTGGCAGCGGACCTGGGAGATCAACGTGATGGCCCACGTCTGGGCCGCCCGACAGCTATTGCCGGGGATGCTCGACCGCGGCCACGGTCACCTCAGCTCGACCGCCTCCGCCGCGGGCCTGCTCGCCAACCCAGGCCTGATGCCCTACTCGGTGACCAAGCACGCCGCGGTCGCGGTGGCCGAGTGGCTGCAGATCACCTATGGCGGCGCCAGCGGCGTCGGCTTCTCCTGCTTTTGCCCGCAAGGGGTGGCGACGCCGATGCTGGAAACCTGGCGCCAGGAGGACCCCAGCTCCAAGCTCGCCGCCGCCTCCGGCGAGACGATCACCCCGGCCGCGGCGGCCGCGACCCTGGTCCGCGGGATCGCCGAAGACCGCTTCCTGATCCTCACCCACCCCGAGACCCAGACCTACGCCCAGCGCCGCGCCGCCGACCCCGAGCGCTGGCTCGGCGGCATGCAGCGCTTCCAGGCCCAGATCGACGCCGCCCGCGCGGCAGAGTAGATCCGCGAGGTTGTCTTTTTCCCCGCTATGCGGGGTGAATGACGACCTCGATGAACCAGGCGCCCGCTGGAAATCCTCCAAGCGCGGCCCCGGGCACGCGCCCGCGCCGACCCTGGCAAACGTAGCCTGGAACCAATGCGAGAGCCGAACAGGCTGCTGGGTGGAGGATCGTTCTTCGAGGGGCCGCGCTGGCGTGACGGGCTCTGGTGGGTATCGGACTTCTACACCGGCGGCGGCAGGATTCTCGCCGTCGACCCGGAGGGCGCGATCGAGCGGGAGATTCCGCTCGAGCAGCCCTCGGGGCTCGGCTGGCTGCCGGACGGTGACCTGCTGGCGGTCTCGATGACCGGCCACAAGCTCTGGCGAATCGGCGCGTCCGGCGCGTCTCAGGAGTACGCGGACCTCTCGGAGTTCTCGCGCGGCGAGGCCAACGACATGTGCGTCGACGCGCTGGGCCGGGCCTGGGTCGACAGCTTCGGCTACGACCTCTACGCCGGCGAGCAGGCGCGGGGCGCGACCTTGATCCGGGTCGACCCCGACGGCACGGTCACCGCCGCCGCCGAGGGCCTCCACTTCCCGAACTCGATCATGATCCCGCCCCCCGGCGACACCCTGATCGTCGCCGAGACGATCGCGGCGCGGCTGACCGCCTTCGACCTCGGGGCCGACGGCAGCCTCTCCAACCGCCGCGTCTACGCCCAGATCGCGCCGACCCCGCCGCTGGAGGAGATCGACGCCGCCTACACCAAGGTCGGCTATGGCCCCGACGGCTGCACGCTGGACGCCGAGGGCTGCGTCTGGGCCGGCAACTCGCTCGACACTTACTGCGCCCGCATCGCCCCCGGCGGCGAGATCCTCGAGCGGATCGAGGCGCCCGAGGACGGCGCCGTGATCTACGCGGCGATGCTCGGCGGCGCCGACGGCCGCGACCTGCTCCTCTGCGTCGCGCCCGACTGGCGGCTTGGAATGGGCAACGACGAGCCGCGCGCCTCGCTCTACACCGTCCGCGTCGACGTCCCCCACCACGGCGGGCAGCCGTAGGGCCCGCCGCGAACGCGGTCGAGCCCGCGCTCGATCTACGCGGTCGGCGTCCCCTCCACCTTGTCGCCCGCCTCGACGGTCAGGGTGACCCCGAAGCGCTCGATGATGTCGCCGGAACAGGCCCGCATCGTCGCCCACTCCTCCGAGCCTGCCGACTCGGCCATCGCCTCGGGGCTCTCGAACTCCATCTCGGCTACCCGGTAGTGCAAGGGGTCGTTGCCCTCGAAGCCGTCGGCGGTGCGCGTGGTCGTGATCGAGACCAGGTTGGGGACCGCTGAGGCCCGCGGGACGTGGGTCGACTCGTAGTACTCCTCGAAAGCGTCGACGTCCTCGGGCTTCGGTGCGGACCAGTAGGCGAAGATCTTGTAGGACACGTTTCCTCCTCGGTTGGGTTCCCGCACCGAGCCAACCAGCCGGCGGTCCCCACGGCGAGCCGCTTCGCTGCGGCCTTCGTCGGATTCCCCAACCCCGCCCGGCACGGCAAGCGCCGGGGAGCCTCGATCCGCAAGCATGCGGGACGATGCTGGCCGCCTACGCCTCCGCGATCGACCCCGACGACCCGCTCGCCGGCCTCGTCGTTGGCGCGGTCGACGAGCCCGACGTGCCGGAGGGCTGGGAGCTGGTCGAGGTGCGGGCGGCGGCGCTGAACCACCACGACGTCTGGTCCCTGCGAGGGATCGGACTGCCGGCCGAGCGCCTACCGATGATCCTTGGCTGCGACGCCGCGGGCATCGACGCCGCCGGCAACGAGGTGATCGTCCACGCCCTGATCGGCAACCCCGACTTCTCCGGCCCCGAGACCGCCGACCCGGCCCGCTCGATCCTCTCCGAGGTCCATCCCGGCACCCTCGCCCAGCGCCTCTGCGTCCCCCGCCGCAACCTGATCCCGAAGCCCCAGAGCCTCGACTTCCGCCAGGCCGCCTGTCTGCCGACCGCGTACCTGACCGCCTACCGCATGCTCTTCACCAGGGCCCGCCTGAAGCCCGGCGAGACCGTGTTGGTCCAGGGCGCCGGCGGCGGCGTCGCCACCGCCGCGATCGCCCTTGCCCGCGCCGCCGGCGCCCGCGTCTGGGCCACCAGCCGCAGCGAGCGCAAGCGCGAGTTGGCCCGCGAGCTGGGCGCCCACGAAGCCTTCGAGCCCGGCGCCCGCCTCCCGGAGCGGGTCGACGCCGTAATCGAGACCGTCGGCGAGGCCACCTGGCCCCACTCCCTGCGCTCGGCCAAGATGGGCGGCCGCATCGTCGTCGCCGGCGGCACCAGCGGCTTCAACCCCAGCGCCGACCTCCCCCGCCTCTTCTTCAAAGAACTCGAGGTCCTCGGCTCGACCATGGGCACCCGCGCCGAACTGGAGAGCCTCGTCGCGTTCCTCGACGCCACTGGCGTGCGGCCGTTGATCGACCGGACGATCGCGCTCGCGGACGTTCGCGAGGGTCTGGCGGCGATGGCCGCGGGGGAGCTGCGCGGCAAGGTCGTCGTCGAGCCTTAGAGCCAGCATCGCCGCCCAAGTTGAGTTCCCATCACTGCTCCGACCGGTCGGTTTGAGATCTTCGGGTCATGGCAGATGCAGACAAAGACCTTCCTATGCGTAAATCAAGCTGTGACTGCATTCGCAAGACACGGTCTGCTCGAAACGAAACGGCCGAGCCCGATGCAACCTGCCGAGATTCGGGGGCATTTGAGATTGCATTCTGCGATCTCAAACGAGTCAGCATCCGTCCCGTAGCGCGCTACGAGGTCACAAAGCCCCCGTTCGGGCTCACCGTGTCCCCCACGAAGAACGAAGCCTCGTCGCTGGCCAGGAACGCGACCGTCGCCGCGATCTCCTCCGGCCGCCCGAGCCGGCCCTGCGGCGTCTGCATCGCCACCGCCGCCACCAGCGGCTCGGTCAGGGAGCCGCTGACCAGCTGGGTATCGACGAAGCCTGGGGCGATCGCGTTGACCCTCACGTTTTGCTGGATCAGCTCCTTGGCGACGGTGCGGGTGAAGGCGAGGATGCCGCCCTTGGCGGCTGAATAGTGGGGGTGGCCGGTGCAGCCCTCGATGCCGCAGATGGAGGCGAGGTTGACGATCGAGCCGGTTTCGCGGGCGGCCATCGAGCGGGCGGCGGCGCGGGTGCCGTAGAAGGTGCCGTCGAGGTGGACGGAGAGCATGCGGCGCCAGTCGTCGTCCTCCATTCGCACCAACGACTCCAGCGCGGTCGTCACCTCCCCCAGCGCCGCCTCGGCGAGCTGGCGTTCGGCGCGGGGGTTGACGCGCTCGGAGGTGGCCCCGCCGGCGATGCCGGCGTTGTTGACCCAGATGTCCACCGGGCCGAGGCGCTTCTCAACCGTCTCCAGGGCCGCGTCGACCGCGGCGCTGTCGGAGACGTCGGCGACGACGGCCAGGCCTTCGCCGGCCAGGGCCGCGGTCAGGTCCGCCGCGCTCGCGTCGATGTCGACCACGGCGACCCGGGCGCCGTCGGCGGCGAGCCGGATGCAGGTCGCCTCGCCGATCCCCGAGCCACCGCCGGTGACCACCGCGACCTTCCCGTTCAGATTCACTGTTTGCTCCTCCTGTTGGTGATGGTTGCGTGCGGAATTCGATTCAGCCCAGGCCCAGGGAGCGGCCGATCACGTCTTTCATGATCTCGTTGGTCCCCGCGTAGATCTTGGTCACGCGGGCGTCGGTCCAGGCCCGCCCGACGCGGTACTCCTCCATGTATCCGTAGCCGCCGTGCAGCTGCAGGCAGGTGTCGATGACCTTGTTCTGGACCTCAGCCGTCCACCACTTCGCCTTGGCGGCGTCGACCGCGGTCAGCTCGCCGCGCACGTGGGCCTCGACGCAGCGGTCGACGAAGGCCTGGGCAACGTCGAGTTCGGTGTCGGCCTCGGCGATCGCGAAACGGCTGTTCTGGAAGCTGCCGATCGACTGCCCGAAAGCCCGGCGCTCCTTCACGTACTCGATCGTCTCGGCCAGCACGCTGGCCGCGTTGGCGACGTTGGCGACGGCGACGCTGAGCCGCTCCTGCGGCAGTCGCTCCATCATGTAGGCGAAGCCGCGGTTCCGCTCGCCCAGCAGCGCCTCCGGCGGCAGCCGCACGTCTTCGAAGAAGAGCTCGGCGGTGTCGGCTTCGTGCTGGCCGATCTTCTCCAGCCGGCGGCCGCGGGTGAACCCCTCGGTCCCGCCCTCGAGCAGGAAGATGCTGACGTCCTTGCGGCCGTCGCCGGTGCGAGCGGCGAGGACGACGAGGTCGGCGCCGGTGCCGTTGGTGATGAAGGTCTTGGCGCCGTTGAGGATCCAGTCCTCGCCATCGCGAACGGCCCGCGTCTTCAGCCCGGCCAGGTCCGAGCCCGCCTGCGGCTCGGTCATCCCGATCGCGGGGACCAGCCTGCCGGCGCAGAAGTCGGGGATGTAGCGCTCGCGCTGGGCCTCGGTGGTCAACTCCAGGAGATAGGGAGCGACGACGTCGACGCCGAGGCAGATCGTCGAGTTGACCGCGACCGAGGCCGCCGCCAGCTCCTCGCCGAGGACCTGGTTGAAGCGGAAGTCGGCGAGACCGGAGCCGCCGAGCTCGGCCGGCATCGCCAGGCCGAGGAAGTCCTGCCGGCCGGCCTCGAGCCAGACGTCGCGGCCGATCTCGTGCTCTGCCCGCCAGCGCGCGAGGTTCGGGGCGACCTCGCGGCGGCAGAACTCGGCCACCGACTCGCGGAAGAGCCGGTGCTCGTCAGTGAAGTGCGTTCGCCGCATCCGCTTCCCCCTCGTAGGTCACGTCGAGCCACACTAGCCCCGGCCCTCGCGCCCCAAGCGAGGGGATTTCGGCGCGATTGTCGATAATCAAAGCCGTGCCCACCGTCCTCCTCGTTCGCCACGGACAAGCATCGTTCGGCGCCGAGGACTACGACGTCCTCTCGGCGGTCGGGGTGCGCCAGTCGGAGGTCCTGGCCGAGGCACTGCACCGGCGCGGGATCGAGCCGACCCGGCTGATCGCCGGCTCGATGCGGCGCCAGATCGAAACCGCGGCGGCCTTCGGCGCCTACGGCGAGGCGGTCGTCGACCCGCGCTGGGACGAGTACGACCCCAACGCGGTCCTCTCCCACCACAGTCCCACCGACCTCCGCCTCGACGGCGCCGATGCGGGACCGCAGGAGGGGATGACGAGCCGTCAGTTCCAGGCCGTGCTCGACCCGGCGCTGCGGGCCTGGATCGAGGCGGGCGACGACGCTCCCGGCCCGCACACCTGGACCAGCTTCGCCGCCGCCGGCGCCGCCGCGCTCGCCGAGCTGCGCGACGAGCTCGAGCGCGGCGAGACCGCGCTCGTCTTCACCTCCGGCGGCACGATCGCGGCGATCTGCGCGGCGCTCCTCGACGCCCCCGAAGCCAGCTTCCCGGCGCTCAACCGCGGGATGGTCAACACCGGCGTCAGCAAGATCGTGATCGGCGCCGTCGGCACCTCGCTGATCTCCTTCAACGACCACTCGCACCTCGAAGAGGCCGACCACTCGCTGATCACCTATCGCTAGGCTCGATCGGGCCCACTGACAGTCCGTTACGTAAAAGTAACTCTATGCTCAAAAGATGAGCGTGCGAGGCGCCGCCGACCGACCCGAGGCCCTCGGCGACAAGTTCGAGCGGACGCTGGGCGAGCTGATCCGCCGCCTGCTCGAGGATGACCTGGGGCTGACGGTAACGGACGTCGTCCACCAGCCGCGGGGGGCACAGGGGGGGAAGGATGTCCAGGTCAGATGGGTGAACCCCGATGGCAAGGAGCGCTTCTGGCACTTCGAGTGCAAGAACTGGAACGCGAGCAGAGGGGTGCTGCCCGAGAAGGAGATCGGGGACAAGATCCTGCAGGAGGCGCGATCGCCGCACGGGATCGACGTCTGGTGTCTGGCGCTAAGCGAAAACGAGCCGTCCAAAGACATCGACGACCTGATCAACGCTGCGCCCGCGAACCCGGGGCTGGACTACGCCATCGCAGTTCTCTCCCCTCAGCGGGGTGGAATTCGGTGGCTCTACGCCTGCCACCGCCACCTCTACGAAGAGCAGTACGGAGCGCCGCCGCCGGGCATGACCGCCAAGGAGCGCAAGCGCCACATCGAGCGCTTCGCGCAGTGGATCGAGCTTCGTTCCGAGGAACGCCCCGACCGCCGGCCGATGGGATGGGAGGTCATCTCCAAGGCCCGCCTCGACCGCGCCGAGGACGATCCGGCGCTGGCCCGCAGCTACCTGAGCGGGTCGTCGATCACCTGCCCCTGGCCGGCGGTGGTGCACGGCTGGACCGTCGCCAGAGCCAATACCGAGGCGAAGCTGCTGGCCTTCGTCGAGGGCGCCGAGCCCGGGTTCGCCTACGAGTGGCTGATCAGCGCCGGCGGAGAGGGCAAGTCCACGGTCCTGAAGCGTCTCGCCGCACGCGTCGCCCGCGAGCAACCGCGGGTCCAGGTGCTCTGGGCCGACGACTCCCAGGATGCCGAGATTCCCCTCGCATGGCTCGGAGAAGCCGAGTCAGGGTCGTCCTTCCTCTTCTGCGTCGACGGCTCGGCCCACCTGACGGGCCTCGGTTCCGGCATCGGCGCGATGGAGAAACTGGCGAAGCGAAATATCAGCGTCCGCGTCGTCCTCAGCGATCGAGGCAATCGCTGGAAGGCGAATCGAGCTCGCCTCCTGCGCCCCAGGGCGTACAAGCCCCCACTCAAGCTGGAGCCACTGAAAGCCTCCGAGCAGCAGGGGCTCCTCGACCTCATGGGGCAGCGGGGCCTGCTCCGAGCGGCGTCGCGCAGCGAAGCGGCAAAGCGGCTGGAAGACGCTGCCGCGGGAATGGGCAGAGACACCGACCGGGGACGGTGGACCCCATGGCTGGTCCCCGCCGTGATGGAGCTGGCCGACCCGAGGGGCAGGCCCTTCGCGCAGATCCTCACCAGCATCCTGGAAGAGCTTCGGGACTCCGGGGAGCAGCCGTCGCTGCGGCTCCTGCTCGCGACCGCCGTCCTGGACTCAGCCGGTCCCGGGCTCCCCAAGGACATCGCGGGCCGGCTGCTGGGGTCGGAGCCGGAGCTGACGCAGGCGGCGGATATCCTCGACTGCGAACTGGAGAGGCAATTCGCCCAACCGAGCAGCTTCTCCATTCATCCGGCCGAGCGATTCCGCACCCACGGATCCGCGGTCAGCGAAGGGCTCGTCCGGGTCGCCAGCGGGAATCGGTCGCTCCGTCCTTGGCTGGTCGAGATCGCGGGCGCGCTGCCGGCGCTGATGAGGCCTGAGTACGACCCCCACTCCCTTCTTCGCAAAGACCGCTTCGACCTCCTCGACACGGCCACCGCCTTCCTGGATTCCGAGGTCGGCGACGATGACGCGGTCCTGGCGCTGCTGACCTCGTGGACGGAGTTGGATCCAACCGGCTTCTTCACCTGGTCGCGCCTGGGGAACGCCTATTCGCACTCGATCCGAAGGGGCATCAGCGATCCCGAGGCAGACCGCGCAAAGCTGCTCGCCGAGGTGCTCTCCGCCCGGCTCTGCTTCGAACGATCCCTGGAGATCAGCGATCGTGTCCTCAACCGAGCCTCGGTTCCCTCCCCCTACGCGGAGCATCGGCTCCACGACGTCCAGCGGGTCGTCTACCACTCGTGGGCGACGCTCGAGGCCACCATCGGCACCAGGCATCGAATCCTCCTCGGAAGCCACGACGATCTCGTCAGAGCCACCTACCTCTCGATGCTGAGCCTCGGCCCCGAACCGAACCTCGTCCACTGCTGCGGCCTGCTCGCGCGTGTCCTGACTACCCTCGGAGAGCTGCAGCTCTGCGCGCCGATCGTGGCCTGCTTGTCCCGCGTCGACGGAGGTCGCCACCCGGTGATCGGCCGGCTCGAGCCAAAGCTGAAGGCCGCCGGGGTGGAGGTTCCCGAGGGCGGTGTCGATCTCCTGCCCCAGGCGCTGCTCGAGGTGATCGCGAAGGTGCTGCAGAACAAGTGGCACCTGATTCCGCTGGCGGGCGACGAGGATGCCCACCGGCGGCTCCTCCACCACAGCGTGACAACCGCCTTGACCGAACTCGACGTGAATGTCGATCCGGGGGCATTCGATTCCTTGCTCGACGAGGAGGCAAGCACCGCGCCGGCTGGTGGCTAGAGCTCCTCTTTCAGCTCTTCGCCAAGCACGTCCTTGCCGCGGCGTCGCTGGACCCGCCGCCAGGCTTCGACCGCGGCGGCGACCAGCAGCGCAATCCCGAGCGCGATCAGCAGTGGCAGCCAGATGTTGTCTTCGAAGCTGGCACCGCCGACGTAGCCGAGCATCGAGACGTAGAGAGCCCAGAGCGTGGCGGCGACGGCGTCGGCCGGGAGGAAACGGCGGTAGGGCATCTCCAGGGTGCCGGCGGCGACCGTCGTCGCAGTCCGGCCGCCGGGAATGAAGCGGCCGAGGACGATCAGCGTCGCGCCTCGGTTGCGAACGGCTCCCTCCGCCCACCGCAGCCGCGCCTGACCCTTCTCGCCACGGAAGAGGCGCCGCGCGAGCGGGTCCCCGATCCAGCGACCCAACCAATAGGCGGCGTTGTCGGCGAGGAAGGCGCCGAGAGCCGCGGCGGGGACGATCAGGAAGATCAGCAGGCCACCCTGGGCGGCGAGCACCGAGGCGGCGATCACGATCGTCTCCGAGGGGATGACCGGGAAGAAGACGTCGAGCCCGGCCGCGGCGAAGACCACCAGATAGGTGACGGCGCTTTCGGAGACCTCGTTGGTGAGCCAGTCGGTCAAGGGCCTCCCGCGGGTACCCGCCGGGCGGCTGCGCGACGCAGCGGCGCGCTCAACCCCTACCCGCGACGTGGAACTCGAGCGCGTGGATCTGGCTCTGGCCGAAGGAACCGGTCTGGACCGGGCCGGCGGCGCTGACCAGGTCGCCGGGACCCGGAAGCGGGTGCGGGCGCAGACCCTTGCGAACGTCGATCGCGGTGATGCCGGGCAGGGTGATGCTCTGGGCGTCGAAGATCACGAAATGGGCGTCGCCGTCCCCGTCGGGGTCGACCTCCTCGACGTAGAAGATCTCGCCTTCGGTGGTCGCGCATTCGGGCACGCCGGCGGGGCAATGCGAGGGCGCGACCGCCCGCGGGCGCGTCCCGCCGTCTCCCTTGCTCGGAGGCTGCTGCGGGCGGCTTCCCGCCCCGGTCGAATCGAGCTCCCGCCGGTTCGCTTCGCAGCCGGCGACCGCCAGGGCCAGCGCGACGGCGGCCGCGATCGCGGCAAGGCCTGCACGCGCCCGCCTCATCGCACCGCGAACAGGCGCCAGCTACCCGGCGCGCCCCTGATCAGAGATTCCATCCTGGGCGAATGTAGCCGTCAGACTTGATCGATGCCCGCAATCGCGACGATCGGGGTATACGGCCACGATCGCGACTCTTTCCTGGCCGCCCTGCGGAGCGCGGGCATCGAGCTCCTGCTCGACGTCCGCCAGCGCCGCGGCGTGCGCGGCAGCGAGTACGCCTGGGCCAACGCCCGCCGCCTCGAGCAAGCACTCACGGAAGCGGGCATCGGCTATACCCATCTCAAGGAGCTGGCGCCGACGACCGAGCTGCGCGAGCTGCAGTACCGAGAGGACGACAGGCGCGGCGAGGGCAAACGCTCGCGGACGGTTCTCGCCCCGGAGTACGTGGAGCGCTACGAGGCCGAGATCCTCGAACCCGTCGACCTGGAACCGGTCGTCAACTGGATCGGCGCCGGCAGGGCGGCCCTGCTCTGCGTCGAGCGCGACCCCGAGGCCTGCCATCGCTCGCTGATCGCGGCCCGCCTGCGGCGCGAGTTCGGCTTCGAGGTCGAGCACCTGCGCGACTGAGAGGCGGCCTCAGTCGAGCCAGAAATCGGCGACGGTCTCCCCGCCTTCGCCCTCGCGGGCGTCGGAGCCGATCGCGATCAGGCGAGGCCGTGCGGGTGCAGGTGGTCCTCCGCCATCGCTTTTAGCCCAACCCGGTCGATCTTGCCGGTCGGGTTGAGCGGCATCTCCTCGAGGAAGACGACCTCCTCGGGGGCCTTGTAGCCGATCCGCTCGCGGCAGAAGACGATCAGGTCGGCGCTGGAGGGCTTCTCGGCCCCCTCGGCGAGGGTCACGTAGGCGCGCACGTTCTCCCCGTGCACGGTGTCGTGGACGCCGACGGCGCCGGCCAGCGCCACGTCCGGATGTTCGACCAGCGCCCCCTCGACCTCGTGGGGGCTGATGTTGGAGCCGTCGTGGACGATCACCTGCTTCTTGCGGCCGAAGAACCAGAGGTAGCCGTCCTCGTCGGCGCGGGCGAGATCGCCGGAGTCGAGCCAGTCGTCCAGCACCACCTCTGCGGTCGCCTCCGGCGCCTCCCAGTAGCCAGCCATGCGGCTGCGCGTGCGGATCCAGATTCGACCCACCGCTTCCGCCCCTACCGGCTCGCCGTCGTCGCCCCGCAGGGCGACGCTGAAGCCGCAGATCGGCGGCCCGATCGAGCCCTGCTTGACCACCCCAGAGGGCGGGTTCAGCGTCGCCAGGCCGACCTCGGTCATCCCGTATCCCTCGACGATCGGGAAGCCGGCGGCGGCGGCGAACTCGGTCAGCAGCTCGGTCGAGACTTTGTCCGAGCCGGCCCGACAGATCCGCAGCGACTCGAAGTCGTGCGGCTGCAGGTCGTGGTCGTGGATCAGCGCCGAGAGCGCCGCCGGGATCATCGCCAGGACCGTCGGCTGCTGCTCGCGCAGCAGCGGCAGCAGCTCGTGACTGTCAATCGTCCGCGCGACGACGACGCGGCCGCCGACCGAAAGCGTGCTCAGCGCCCAGAGGAACGAGCCGACGTGGGACATCGAGGAGCCGGGCAGGAAGACGTCCTCGCGCCCGAGCTCGAAGGCCTCCGCGGCACTGGCGATCATCCAGCGCAGCGACTCGCGGGTGTGGGTGACGCCCTTGGCGGGCCCGGTGCTGCCGGAGGTGAAGAAGATCGCCGCCGGCTCGGCGGGGTCGACCTCCGCCGCGGTGGGCAGCGGATCGCCGCCGAGAAGCGCCGCGAAGTCGTGATGCCACTCGCCCGCGGCCGCTCCCACCGCACCCTCGTCGGCGAAGCCGATCGTCCCCAAATCCAGTTGAGCCGCGAGCGTGCTCACGCCGACGTCCTCGGACCGCTCGACGTGGGCGACCAGGACCCTGGCGCCGCTCACCTCCAGCGCGTGGTCGATCTCACGGTGGGTGTAGCGGTAGTTGAGCGGGGTGACGACCAGACCGGCCTTGAAGCAGGCGAGATAGTGGACGACCAGCGCGATCCGGTTGGGCATCAGCGAGGCGATTCGGTCCCCCGGCTCCAGTCCGAGCCGGCGGTAGCCGCCGGCGAGCCGGTCGCTCGCCTCCTCCAGCGCCCGCCAGGTCATCTCCTGGTCGGCGGCGACGATCGCGACCTCGTCCGGCGCCCCGTCGAGCCCCGGCCGCAGCAGGTCGTTGAGCGGCGCGGCGGGAGCTTCGAGCGGGTTTCCGTCGATCAGCATCGCCCGCATCCTAGGGACGAACCCCGATGTAGCTCGCGATCCCCACTTATTACTTACTCTTTCCTGACTATTTATTTGATTCTCAAGGAGTGAGGAGTGTCGAAATGCACCGCATATCGCTGAGATGCCATAACGACCACATCACCGACCACTTCATCCGCCACGAGAACTTCCTGGGCGAGATCCACAAAGTCGACACGCAGCTGGAGAAAGAAGACGCGACGTTCCTGGTCACCGACGGCCTGGCGAAGGGCAAACGACCGAGCGGCAATCTTCCGGTCGTGCTGCGAGCCGTCAACCCGACCGTCTCCACCCACGTTCTCCGCCATCAGAACAATCGCGTCAAATTGCACGAGTTCAACCCGCCGCTGACCCCGCCGGGCGGCGGTATTCCGGAGACGCCCGAGCAGAAACTGCTGCGCCTGGACGCGACCTTCCTCGCAATACCGGGGAACGCCGATCCGAATGGCGTCAGCTTCCGGGCTTCCAATCCCGGCCTCTCCAAACTCTTCCTCCGCCACAGGAACTTCCACCTCTTCGTCGAGGAGATCGACCTCGCGCAGGACGATCTCGGCAGGCGGGACTCGACCTTTCACGTCGAGGACCCCTTCGAACCGGGGGAGCCCGCTCACGTCAACTAGAAGGGACTAGCTAGCCCCCGGCCGCGGCGTCATCAAAGCGACCGGCAGCGAGAGCCCGGCGGCGCGGCGCAGGGTGGCGATCTGGCGACCCGGCTGGACGGCCGGACGAAGCTCGCTACTGCGCTCCCCAAGGCTGGCGACGGTCGCCTTGAGGTCAGGCACGACGAAAGCGAGGCCCCAGAAGAAGGCAGGGCGATCAGCGCCCTTCTCCGCGGCCACCTGCTCGGACTCTTGGACCACCTCGAGGACCGTCGCGCCGAGGCGGAAGAAGGCCTGCCGCGGGGCGCCGGCCGGGGTCGGCTCCTCGCGGATCCGGCGCAGATCGAGGCCGGCGGCCTCCAGCACCGCGACCGTGCGCTCGAGCACCGGCGTGATCGCGACGACGTGGTCGAGCTCGGTGACCCCGTTGGGATGGGTACCAGCGGGTGCCGGTGGCGGGCGCTCGGATCGCGTCGTCGCCAGCCCGTCGAGCTCGACCCCGTCGGCGCCGCGCAGAGACCAGCCGGCCAGCCCCCTCCCCGCCTCCGAGCCCGCCAGCCTGATCCGCACGTCGCCGACGACGCAGACGCCGCCCTCGATCGCGAACCCGACCGCCGTCCAGGCCTCGGGCGGGTCGGCGACGGCCAGCTCGTCGATCGTCACGTCCATCGGCCAACCGTAACCGCACCGCCTCGCGGAGGCGTAGGCTTGCCGGGATGCTCGTCCGCCCTGGCAGCCGACTCCGCCTGGTGGCGGTGCTCACCGCGTTCGCGACCCTGTTCGCGGCCAGCGCCGCCCAGGCCACCGAGAACGTCACCTGCTCGCTGGTCTCGGCGGGACCCGCCGGGCCCACGGGCGACGTGCTCGAGGTGGTCGACCTCTCACGCAGCGTCAGCCACGTCTATCGGGAGGGCGACGCGATCATCGTCTCCAACAACTCCGACAGCGAACGCGCGGTCTGCAGCGGCGGTGCCCCGACCGTCTTCAACATCGATCGGATCGAGTACTCGAGCGCGAACGGGGTGCTCTTCCTCAACTACAGCGGCAGCACCGGCCCCCTCGCGCCCGGGGCCAGCGCCGAGCCCGGCGCCGACGAGATCGAGGTCTCGCTCGACCTGAGCTACGACTCGAAGGTGCTGAACGTCGGCGGCACCGCGGCGGCGGAGAAGATCGAGGTCGGCCAGCTCGGCCGCAAAGCGATCGGCGTCAACCTCAACGCCCAGGCCGACGGCAGCGCCCAGGACGCCGACGTGACGATGGCGGTCCCCGAGGCCGCGGAGGCTTACGTGCGGGTCCTCGCCAAAGACGGCGACGACACGCTCAGCGCCCTCGGCGGCCCCGCCTTCACCGATCCGATCTCCGTCGAGCGACTGGTGATGAGCGGCGGCCCGGGCGACGACGTGCTCAACGGCGGGCCCTTTCGCGACGCGCTCAGCGGCAACGACGGCGACGACCAGCTGCTTGGTGGCCGCGGCCGCGACAAACTCCTGGTCGGCCCCGGGCGCGACCTGGCGCTGGGCGGCAAGGGCGGCGATGACATCGAAAACATCAGCGATGTCGGCGGCATCGCCGAGGACCTGCTCCCGGACCGGATCTTCGGCGGCGCCGGCAACGACAGCATCAGCGTCTCCCAGGAGCTCGGCGGCGACCGCGTCGACTGCGGCGCCGGCCGCCGCGACGACGTCTTCATGGACGCCGGCGATCGGGCGCGGGCCTGCGAGGACGTCGACCGGCGCTAGGCGCAAACTCCTAGAAGGGATTGCAGCGCTGGACGAATGAGCCCCTTCGGCGCGGGCCGCTTGACATCGTCCCCCTTGGACCCGAGTATCCCGCCCTTGAAGCGCCCACTGCTCGTCCTCAGCATCTGCCTGGCCAGCCTCTCCCTGTGGCCACTCGCCGCCCAGGCCGGCGCCCCGAGCCGGGTGCTCGACTCCTACTGCAGCCCCAGCGGCGATTACTGCACCAGCATCACCCGCTCCGCGAAGGGTCAGATCGTGCTCTCGCTGCGGACCTTCGCCTTCACCGACAAGTACAAGCTCTGCGTCGAGGTCCCGGTGCAACAGGAACCGCGCGAATGCGGCTACTGGTGGCCCAAGGACAGGGGCAACGGCGTCTACGTCAGCAACGTCCTCATGCGCGACCACTTCTTCTTCAAGGGCCCGGGCCGCTACAAGATCAGCTGGTGGTACGGCGACGGCAACCGCCTCGGCAAGCCGCTCTCATTCGAGAACTAGCTAGGCGGCTTTGCGCGGCTTCAGCCGCGTCTTCTCGACCTGCGCCAGCTTGCGTTTGAGGCGTTTGAGTTCTTCCTCTTGCTTGGGCGTCCGTTTGGCGCTCTCGTGGGCGATGTTGTGTTGCTCCAGCGGATCCGTCTTCAAGTCGTACATCTCCCACTGCGGCGGCACCGGTTTTTTCGGTTCGACCGCGTAGTACTTCGCGAGCTTCCAGCGGCCTTCGCGGATGCTGATGATGTGGTTCGGCGCTTTCGGATACGGCGGGTTGTTCTGCCCCGACTGGACGTCGTCGTAGGTGAAGACGACGTAGTCCTGCACCGGCTTCGCGGTCTTCGGCTGCAGGACCAGCTTCGAGTAGTCCTCGCCCTGCCAGTTGGCGCGGGCTTTCTTCGGCGCCGCCGCGAGGCTGGCCAGGGTCGGCAGGAAGTCGACGTGGGAGACCAGCGCTTCGGTGCTCAGCGGCTTCGGGTAGAGCTTCGGGTTCGAGTAGACCAGCGGCACCCGCGTCGCCTCCTCGTAGAAGTTGAAGTTCTTCTGGCGCATGCCGCCGTGGGTCAGGCCCATCTCACCGTGGTCGGCGGTGCGGACGATCAGGGTGTCGTCGTAGAGCCCGGTCTCTTCCAGTTTGTCGAGGACGTTGACGATGTAGTTGTCCGAGGAGCGCATCAGGTTCCCGTAGTAGTTCAGGTAGGCGCGCTTTTCCTTTTCGGTCCTCGGCTTGCCCGTCAGGTTGAAGATTTTGAGGAACTGTTCCTGGACCGAGGGCTTGGTCGAGAGGTCTTCTTCGTTGGTTGCAGGGACGTCGATGTCACCTTCCAGCCAGGAGCGGTCGTAGCCCGCTTCTTCGAACGTCTTGCTCGGGTAGAAGAGGACGTCGTGCGGGTTGACCAGCGAGATCACCATGAAGAACGGCTGCTGTTTGCCCGCCACCGAGCTCAAGTACTGCATCACTCCCTCGGAGCCCGACTCCGGCGAGCCGGTCGATTCCATGAAGCGGCCGTCGTTGTCGATGAAGCCGCCGCCGGCCTCGGGGACGCTCTGGTTGGCGCCGGCGTCCGGCGGGTTCCAGCGCGTGAAGCCGTATTTGGCGAGGTCCTCGGGCACAGCGTGTTCTTTTTCCGCCGGCTTGGAGCAGTGCCACTTGCCCTTGTAGACGACGTTGTAGCCGGCCGCCCTCATCACCGTGGCCAGGTTCGGCATTTCCGGCGGCCGCGGCAGTTCGGCCTGCAGCGGGTATTCGGGGTAGGGCATGTCTTCCTCGAGCGTGTACTTGACCCCGTGCTGGGCGGGGAAGAAGCCGCTCATCAGGGTTGAGCGGGCCGGCGAGCACATGCAGGCGTTGGTGAAGGCGCGTTCGAAGCTGATCCCGTGCTGGCGCAGCCGCCGCATCCCCGGCAGGTTCTGGCGCAGCCAGTTCTTCGGGAAGTGCTGGATCGCCCGCTCCTGGTCGGTGAGGATGAGGATGATGTTCATCCCCGCGACGTCCTTGGGGCCGCCTTTGGCGGCACCGAGAGCGCGCTCGACGCCGGCGCCCTGGGCCAGCAGCGCCGCCGCGGCGGCGCTGGCGCCGGTCCCCAGCAGCTGCTTGCGGGTGAGACCGCCCTCGCGGCGCTCCGAACCACTCATTTGTTCCTCCTGAAGACGTCGACCGCGTTGCTTTCGAACGAGGTGGAATAGAGATAGCGGCCGTCGGGGCTGAGCGCGATCGAGCTGACGCCCTTCAGCGCCCGGGCTTTGGCGCAACCGTTGACCGCGATCGCCAGGCAACCGGCGGCGCCCGGCTTCTGGCCGACGGCGCCAGCGCTGCCGCGGTTGAGGACGTCGATCGCGCCGGTCTTGAAGGAGGCGACGTAGACGTTCTTGCCGTCGGGCGAGACCGCCAGCCCCTCGGGGGCGACCATGGCCCGGCCGAACGAGCAGCCGGCGGAGCGGAGGAAGATCAGGCAGGCGCTGGTGCCTTCCTTCTGGGTCAGGGCGGTGGCCGGGGCCGTGCGGTTGAAAGACGTGACGCTGTTGGAAAACAGCGAGGTGACGTAGACGTTGCCGTCGTCGGGGCTAACCGCGACCGCGTTGGCGCCGGCCAGCTCGCGCCCAAGCGTGCAGCCGGTCAGTGCGACCTCGACGATGCAGCCGCTGCCGTCGCTGGCCTGGGTGAGAGCGCCGGTCGAGGCGTTGCGGCTGAGCTCGACCACCGCATTGGAGAGGGCGGTGGCGGCGTAGACGCTGGCGCCGTCGCCGCTGATCGCCAGCCCCTCGACGGATTTGAGGGCGATGCCGGTCGCGCAGCCTTCAGTTGCCTCGGCGATACAGCCGGCGGTGCCGGCGAGCTGGGTCAGGGCCCCGCTGCCGGAGTCGCGCGAAAAGGCGGAGACGGCGTTGCCGAAGAATGAGCCGGCATAGACGCTGGTGCCGTCGGGGCTGACCACGACGACGTCGGGCGCCAGCAGGGCCCGGCCTGGAGTGCAGATCGGGAGCGACAGCCCGGAGATGCAGCCGGAGGCGGTCGGCGGCAGCTGGTGCAGGGCGCCGCTTTTCGGGTTGCGGATGAAGCTGGTGACCGAGTTACCGGCGCGCGAGGTCGCGTAGACGTTGCGTCCGTCGGGGCTGATCGCGACCGAGTTGGGTTCGTCGAGACCGACCGCCGTCGCGCAACCGTTGGCGCCTTTGGCGGCGATGCATCCCGCTGCGCCTTTCGCCTGCGTGAGCGTGCCCTTCTTCTTGTCGCGGCTGAAGATCGCGATCGCGTCGCTGGTCGAGGAGGCGACGTAGACGTTGCGGCCGTCGGGACTGACGGCGATCGCCCGCGAGCCCATGAAGGGGCCCGGCCCCTTCAGCGCTCGTGCCTTGCCGCAGCTGCCCGCTTTCGCGGAGGCGTCAACCAGGCAGCCCTGCTTGCCGGGGAGCTGCGTCAGCGTCCCCGGCTTGGCCACCGCGGCCACCGCCGGGATCGCCCCCAGCACCAGCACCGCGAGGGCCACGATCAGGGCAGGGGCAGATCGGCGAGCGAAGGTCACTGCCCGAAACCTATTGGCGCCGACGGACGAGCACGATCGCCCGTCCGTCGGCACTTGCTCAACCCTTTTCCGGCTTGAGGTTGCCAACCACGCCGATCCGGATCCCGAGCCACGGATAGGTCGCGGTGAAGAAGGCGTTGTCCTGCGGGTTCAGCCCGATCGCCGAGAGCCAGAGCTGGTAGACGGGGGCGTTGGCGATTCCGCCGTGGAGGCGGCGCCAGACCCGTTTGCCCTTGATCCCGAACGGCGGCGGCGTGATCGTGTCGGTCCACTCGACGACGTTGCCGCCCTGGTCGAGCGTGCCCCAGGGCCCGAGGGTCCCGGCCTGACCCACGGTGCCGAGGCTGCCGGCGAAGGCTTTGGCGTAGGCGGTCGGATCGAGGCCGAACGGATTCACCGTCGTGCAGGCTTCGGAGCTGAAGGTGGCCGGGCACCAGCTCGGCGGCGCGGGCGGCGAGATTTCGGTGTTGTGGTAAATCGCCAGCGGCTGAGTGGCGGCGTTGGTGACGTTGCCGTTGGTCGGGTCGAGAGTGGCCTGGACCGGAGCGGTCGCGGTGTTGTCGCCGAAGACGCCCGGGTTGGTCGGGTACTTCCAGTAGGAGAAGGTGCCGCCGCCGTTGCGGTCGTAGTAGGCGGACTTGATCCACTCGTCCTGGCTGGGGATCACGAAGCCGGATTTCTTCGAGCGGGTCATCGCCCGTTCGGTCATGTCGTACATCCCACCCTCGGTGTTGCGCGAGAGGCGCACCTTGTAGGTGACGTAGTTGAAGCCGTTTTCGCTGCTGGGCTTCTTGGCGAGCAACTTGCCGTTGTAGAGCGAGTTGGCGAAGCGGGCCGAGCGCAGGAAGTTGGCGAAGCCGTAGGGCTTGTTCGACCATTCGGGCGCGGCCAGCGAGTAGTGGCGGCCCTTGCCGACGCTGGCGGAGAAGTCGATCTGGCCGAAGCGGGGCCAGGCGCTGCCGCTCTCATCGCTGCTCCAGAGCTTGTGGCGGTTGGTCCCCTTGGGGTCGACCGTGTTGAGGAAGGCGACGTACTGGCTGACCGTCACCTCGAGCTGGGCGACGCCGAAGTCGTACTTGACCGCGCCGACCTGCTGGCACGGTTTCTTCGGGATCACCGGCGCTTCTTCGCAGTTGCGGTAGACGGCGTCGTTGAAGGGGACGATCCCGACCGACGGGTTGCCGGCGGCGCCGACCTTGGCGGTCTTGAAGGTGAGGACCGCGGCGCCGGGGGCGGCGAGCGAGGCAGCCGGCCCGGCAAGGGCGACGAGGGCGGCAAGCGCGATGGCGACCAGGGCAGGGACGACGCGACGGCGCCGGGCGGCAACCGCCGCGAAGGGAGTCATATGCCCACCTATTTCGGCGCCGGGATCGATTCCCTTTAGAACCACCCCCGAACGGGCAGGCTTCAGCCGGGGCCGGCCGATTCGGCGACCGCCGCCTCGCGAGTCTCGAAGGCGAACCCGTTCCCGGTCAGCCCGGTGACCTCGAGGACGCGGAGCACCGGCCGGCTGGGGCTGTGGATCACGACCCTGCCAGACCCGTTTTTCTGCGCCGTCTGGTGCGCGCGGAGGATCACCGCCAGCCCGGTCGAGTCGATGAATTCGCACTGCTCTAGAGAGATCAGGATGTCGGTGCCATCCGCGCGCTCGATCGCATCGCTGAGCCGGTCGGCGACGGCGAGGTCGAGCTCGCCGACGACGGCGATCTCATGAGCGCCGGAACCGAGATCGAGCTCAGTCAGTCGGAAGGTCTGCGGAGCCATAGCGAGGGTCGGGCGAGCATTTCTTTGCCTCCGGAAGGGGGCTCGTCGATCTTACGCCGATCGGAGTGTCCGCGCACCCCCGACTTGGACAAATTCAAACTGAGCTCCAGGCTTCTCGATCCGCCCCCGGGGCAGGCTCATAGGGTCGTATCAACCCCCCATCGCGAAGCCCAAGGAGCGTTGATCGAGATGAGCACCGGCTTTCACTGGAATGAGCTCTACGCCTGGCACGACACGGGCACCGGGTCCGGATTCCTCAGCACCGGCGGGTTGGTCGAGCCCGAGCAACACGGCGAGAGCCCGGCGACCAAGCGGCGCCTGCGCAACCTGCTCGACGTCACCGGTCTGCTCGAGCAGACCGTGGCGATCCCGGGCCGTAAGGCGACCGAGGAGGAGCTGCTGCGGGTCCACACCGCGGAGTACGTCGAGCGGATCAAGCGCGAAAGCGAGGCTGGCGGCGGCGACGGCGGCGAACTGGCGCCCTTCGGCCCCGGCGGCTATGAGATCTGCGCGCTCTCGGCCGGCGGTGTGATCTCGACCTTCGAGGCGGTCTGGAACGGCGACGTCGACAACGCCTACTCGCTGAACCGACCGCCCGGCCACCACGCCGAGCGCGACGAAGGTCGCGGTTTCTGCGTCTTCGCCAACATTGCCGTCGCCGTCGAGCACGCCCGCGCCGAGATGGGTGTCGAGCGGGTGGCGATCGTCGACTGGGACGTCCACCACGGCAACGGCACCGAGCACGCCTTCTACGAGGATCCCGACGTGCTGACGATCTCCCTTCACCAGGACGGGCTCTACCCGGCCGAATCCGGCCTGGTCGAGCACACCGGCGAGGGCGCCGGCGAGGGGGCCGGCGTCAACGTGCCGCTGCCCCCCGGCTCCGGCAACGGCGCCTACGTCGCGGCGATCGAGCGGGTGGTCGTGCCCGCGGTCGAGGCTTTCGCGCCCGACCTGCTGGTGATCGCCTCCGGGTTGGACGCGTCGATGATGGACCCGCTGGCGATGCAGGTGGTGACCAGCGAGGGCTACCGGGAGATGACCGACGTCGTCGTCGACCTCGCCGCTCGCGTTTGCGACGGCAAGCTGGCGCTGATCCACGAGGGCGGCTACTCGTCCTCCTACGTGCCCTTCTGCGGCGCCGCCGTGATCGAGGGCCTGCTCGGGATCGACAAGGTCGTCGAGGACCCCTACATCGAGGCTTTCCGCGGCATGGGCTATATGGATCTGCAGCCCCACCAGGAGGCCGTGATCGAGGCGGCGGCGGGGAAGCCGAAGACAGCGCCGGCGAGCTAGCGGACGGACAGCTTCCGACAAACCGGGAAGTCAGTTGACTAGAAAAATGCAATCGGTTCTACTGCCCGGATGCTCGGCAGGGGTAGTAGGTGAGCGCTTGGATCCTCGGGGTGCTCGGGAGCGTGGCGGCCACGATGCTGATCTGGATTCCCGCACGGACGCTGGGGGTCTGGGATGAGCTTCGGCTTCGCCGCCTAGCCCGCCGCCGCCGGCGGGCCGTGCGACGTCTTCTGGCTTCACGTCTCGGAATGGATGGTGGGCTCATGGCGACCCGGCTCACGCGGCGTCGCGTCAGGTTGCTGGCGAGTTCATTCCGCCTGCGACCCACGCATCGTTTCGAGCACGGTCACAACGACAACGTTGTCCGCGGCGCGGAGGATTTCCTCGCCCGCATCTCCCAGCATGGAGAGCGGGTGTACTTGATCAACGGCGAATCCGGCTACGGAAAGTCCGTACTCGGAATGACCCTCTCGCTGCTACCGCCCCGAGAAGGTCTGATTCCGATCTACGTCGATCTCACCGAGGCCGAGGACAACGACCCGCTGGGCGATCTGAGGCAAATTCTGAAGCGGCTGGGTCGCGGCCGGGAGCGAAGGCTCTCGGGCCGGCCGCTGTTCGTCATCGATGCGCTGAACGAGACGGTCGACCCGATCGATCTCTGCAAGCGGCTCGCGGGCAGACGCGACGACCTGCATCGCCTCGGTGCCAGGGTGCTCTTCCTCTTCGGCTGCCGAAGCCCCACGTATCCCGGCCGACTACGGTCGGCGCTTCTCACCCGCGAACTGGGTCCGATCGAGCAGATGGAGTTGCTGTTCGATTTGAAGAGTAAGACCGACCTTGCCTTCTTCCCCGAGGTGGCGCGGATCCAGGGCACAGGGACGCCCGACCCCAAGCAGTTGGCTTCCGAACTGCGAGCCTATGCCGCCAACTCTCCTCCAGGCTCATTGTCCCGCGAGGATCTCGTGGCGTACCTGGATTGGCGCCACTGTTCTCGTCATCGAGAACCGGCTTTCGATCCCGCCAACGCGCCCTCTCCGGCGAGCCTACGATTCACGGCGCTCACCGATCGGGGCATCCAGGCGTCGCCGTCTCTCGACCGACTGGCGGACATCTCCTTCGGCCTGCTCAGCCAAGACGCCAACGCGATGACCTTCGCCGAGATCACCAGTCGCTATGGAGTGACGAAGACCACGCTGAACGACGACGTAGCGCAGAGCGGGCTGGAGCCCTGGGTTCGCTGCGGATCCCATCACCTCCGTTTCGAAAGCGAGGTCGCGGTGCGAGCCTTCGGCGCCATCAAGGTCGCCCGCGCGCTTGAACAAAGGCAGAGTCCCCCGTCGCTCCGCGGCCGCACCGCTTACGACGTCTGCGCGCCCTACCTACAGCCGGCGCTGCGCTGGATGCGCGAAGCCGACACCGGCGCGGCATCTCCGGATGTGGTCGCGGGGGCGGTCTCGGCCGCTCTCCGAGATCGCGATGGTCCTTACTCCTTCTACGCGACGGCCCTTTGCAGTGAGAGGACCTCTGTCTTCGGCGACCACCTCGAGGGCTTGAACGCGGCGCTCTTCGAGCACCTGATCATCGCGATCGACGTGGATCGGGGGCAGAGCAATCGCGCCTCCCTCGAAGCAGCGGGGCAAAGTGCCCCGGGTCCGATGCTCGACCCCGTCCTCGACCAGCTCTTCGAAGTCATTCGCGCCTACAGCCGTGAGGCAGTGGAGCCCTTGCTGGCGACGATGGAGACGCCCCCGCCGCTGGTCCAGAGCCAGGCTGCCTACCTGTTGCTCGACTGGGTCGGGAACGTACCCATGCCGCTGCACGAGCGCGATCGAGAGACGCTGGCAAAGATCCCTGGTCGTCTTCGGGGCCAGGAGGAAAGCCTCCACCTCCGGTTTCACCAGGTAGAGATCCTCGAAGCGTTGCGCGCGCACTTCCCCGACCCGAAGGAGATCGCCGGCGGGCAGGTGGTCTCGAAGCTCACCGAGATCGTCACGGTCACCGCCGACGAACCCGAGCTGCCAGGGGTCGCAGGCATCTACTCCGAATGCCAAGGGCTAGTCACCCTGCGCGCCAAGCGCCTGCTCCACCCCAGGCTCACGGAGACGGCCGGCGAGAGGCTGGGAGAGTCGGTACGGGGGTGCATCGCGGCGATCTCCACGGACGCCGCTTTCCAGACGCTCGGCACCGATCCGGCCGCCGAAGCGCGGCTGGAGTGCTGGGAGGTGACGCTCGCCTTTGCCGTTTATGCCAGCCGGCTCCTGCGTGCGAACAATGATCTCGTCCTATTCGTAGAAGCCGCTCTCGAGCATCCGTTCTGGATCGTGCGATGGTGGGCCTTCTCCGGGCTGATCGGAATCGTCGAGGACTGCGGAGCCGAGGAGGAGGTGTTGGCCACCAGATGCGCCCGGCGGGCCGCCGAGCAACTCTGCACCAGCGTGGAGCCGATGGGCTTGAAGCACCGCCAGTGCGCTCTCGTCCGGAAGCTGCTCGCGGAGGGAAGCGAAGCCGCTTCGCGGGCGATGCGAACCGCGCTGCGCCCCGTCGCCGCGGAGCATCTGAGCAGCGCGAGACGTCAGGCTTTCGCTGAGGAGTACTACGCCGAGATGGGAGCCTCTCCGGATGAGTACCTCACTGAGTTCTTCCGGAGGCTGGAGGAGATCGTGCCAGCGCGCGTCGAGAGTTAGTTGGATAGCGGACTATTTTGCCGCGGACCTAGTGTCGCTAGAATGGGTCCATGAATCCGAGCGCCGTCGCCTTCGAACCCCAGGCCAAACCGGAGTGCCCACAGTGCTTCGCCGGCGATCTCGGCTGGCTGCTCGCCAACGCGAACTGGGCGCTGGCGAGGGAGATGACCGCGGCGCTGGCGCCGCTTGGCCTCTCGGGCCGCTCCTACCACGTGCTCCGCGCCGCCAGCAACGGCGAGCACACCCAGAAGGCGCTGGCCGAGATGGTCGGGATCGACAAGACGACGATGGTCGTCACGATCGACGAGCTCGAGGGGGCCGGCCTCGCCGAGCGCCGCCCCTCCCCCAGCGATCGCCGCGCCCACGTGATCGCCGTGACCAGGGCGGGCGAGCGCAAGCTCGCCAAAGCCGAGGCGGTGCAGGCGCAGGTACAGGGAGAAGCCCTCAATGCCCTTCCGGCCGCCCAGCGCAAGGCGTTCGTGCAGGGGCTCGCGACGATGCTCGAAGGCCTGATGGCCGACCTGCCCGAGTGCTCGGGCGCGCCCCGCCGCCGCGAGCCCCGCGCCTGATCCTGCACTAGATCGTCTGCTACCAGACGATCTGCTACGGTCTTGTCCTCGACCGTACGAACCACCATGCAGGAGAAGACATGAGCAGCTCGCCCGCCTCGTTCCCCCTCGCCGCAGCGCCGACCGACCGCCGTTGGACCGCCCTGGTCGTGCTCTGCGCCGGGATGCTGATGATCATCCTCGACCAGACGATCGTCAACGTCGCCCTGCCCTCGATCCAGGACGACCTCGGGTTCTCCCAGTCGGGCCTGGCCTGGGTCATAAACGCCTACCTGATCGCCTTCGGTGGCCTGCTCCTGCTCGCCGGCAGGATCGGCGACCTGGTCGGCCCCAAGCGCGTCTTCATGGTGGGGCTCGGCGTCTTCGTCAGCGCCTCGCTGCTCTGCGGAGTCGCCCAGAGCGACTCGATGCTCGTCGCCGCCCGCTTCGTACAGGGGGTCGGCGGCGCCCTCACCTCAGCGGTGATCCTGGGCATGATCGTGACGATGTTCCCGGAGCCGGTCGAGCGGGCGAAGGCGATCGGCGTCTACAGCTTCGTCGCCGCCGCGGGCGGGTCGCTGGGGCTGCTGCTCGGCGGGGTCATCACCGAGGCGATCAGCTGGCACTGGATCTTCTTCGTCAACCTGCCGATCGGCATCGCCACCGCGGTGCTGGCGGCCCGGTTGGTCGAGGGCGAGGAAGGGATCGGCATCGGCGAGGGCGCCGACGTGCTCGGTGCCCTGCTCCTGGTCGGCGCCCTGATGCTCGGCGTCTACACGATCGTCGAAGCCGGCAACTACGGCTGGGGGTCCCTGCACACCCTCGGTCTCGGCGGCGTCTCGGCGGCGCTGCTGGCGGCCTTCGTGCTGCGCGAGCACCGCGCCGCGGCGCCGCTGATGCCGCTGCGGATCTTCCGCTCCCGCAACGTCTCCGGCGCCAACGTCGTGCAGGCGCTGATGGTCGCCGGCATCTTCGGGATGTTCTTCCTCGGCGCGATCTACCTGCAGCGCGTGCTCGGCTACGACGCGCTCGGGGTGGGCCTCGCCTTCCTGCCCGTCGCGACCCTGATCGGGATCCTCTCGCTCGGCTTCTCGGCCCGGCTCAACATGCGATTCGGACCCCGCGCCACCCTGCTCCCAGGTCTGACCCTGATTCTCGCCGGGCTGCTCTATTTCGCGCGCTCGCCGGTCGACGCCAGCTACCTCGTGGACGTGCTGCCGGCGATGGTCCTGCTCGGCCTCGGCGCCGGCCTCAGCTTCCCTTCGCTGATGAACCTGGCGATGTCGGGAGCCCACCAGGACGACGCCGGCCTCGCCTCCGGCCTGGTCAACACGACCATGCAGGTCGGCGGGGCGCTGGGCCTGGCGGTGATCGCGACGCTCGCCTCCAGCCGCACCGAGTCGCTGCTCGCCGGCGGCGACGGCCAGGCCCAGGCACTGACCGGCGGCTTCCACCTCGCCTTCCTGGTCGGCGCCGGCCTGGTCACCCTGGCGATCGGGATCGCGCTGGCGGTGTTGGAGCCGCTGCCCTCGCCGGCCCTCGAGGAGGCCGGCGAAGAGGCCTCCGAGGAGCTCGCCGAGGTCGCCTACCCCGAGGCGGCCTGAGCGAGCGGGTGCGCCGGCGGTCGAGCTGCCGGCGCACCGCGATCAGCTCGCGAGGGCCCCGATCAACGCCGCGGTCGCGGCAAGCGAGAACGCGGTTCGCACGTGGTTCCACGCCTGCCAGCGGGAGACGTAGCCTCGCCAGGCGTCGCCGGCCTCCGGGCCGTCGGGGTCGGCACGATCGAGAGCGTGGTTGAGGGGCACGTTGAGGACGAGCGTCACCACGATCGTCCCGACGAGATAGAGAGCGGCGCCCGCCAGGCGGTAGCGGCCCGAGGCGGCGTCGAGGTCCGGCACCGAGCTGACCGCGACCAGGAGGCAGAGCGCTGCCGTGCCGAACAGGGCGCTCATGAACACGGGGGTCAGCGCCGTGGCGTTGATCGCCTGCATCGATGCGACGCTGCCGCCGGCGGGCAGTCGCCCGAGCCCCTGCATGACGAAGCTGGAGAAGGCGAAGAACACGCCGGCGGCCAGCGCGCATCCCAGCGCGGCGAGGAACGTGAGGGCAAAGACGGGATCGGACATTTCGGTCTCCTTGGTTTCGGGTCGTGGCGTCAGGACACGAGCGAGGGGCGCGGAGCGGCCCCGCTCCCAGGGGCGCGCCGGTGGCGCGCCGCGAAGACGAGCGGCGCCAGCAGCAGGCGCTGCGCCGCCACGCCGATCAGCGGAGCGTGTGCCTCCTGGTCGTATTTCCTCGCCAGGACAGCGAGGTCGAGTGGGTTGCGGGGCAGGCCGCGCCCGCTCATCCGCCCCGCCGCGGCCATCGCGACGACCTCCTCGAACATCCCCTCCATCGCCAGCGCCGGACGTACCTCGACCTCGACCCGGGCCTCCTCCTCGCCGAGGTTGGCGAACCCGTGCAAAACCCCGGGCTGAACCTCGACCACGTCCCCTGGCTCGGCGATGACCGTGCGCCAGCCGACCCGGAATCGCATCCGGCCCTGGACCATCTCGAAGCGCTCGGTCTGGATCGGGTGAACGTGGGGGATCGGGACGGCGCCGCCGGGCTGGAGCCCCAGCTCGAACGCGAGCACCTCGCCGTCGCTGCTCGCCGCGGTCTGCTTGAAAGTGAAGCGCTCTCCGGTGACGGGGTTGTGGAGCGTCTGTCCGGGCTCGATCATGGTCCTCTCCTTTAAAGACGTTTGCGGGTTCGTCCAGTTTCCCGGGCATGAAGGAGAGTGTCTATGCGTGGAACGACCTAATACTTGATCGATCGTCCATTCACCTGGATTGTTGGGTAAGCTGCCCCGCATCGACCTTCTCGCTCCAGCTCCCGCCAGCGACCCGCTCGCCGAGGCACTTCACCTGCTGCGGATGAGCGGTGCCTTCTACTGCCGCTCCGAGTTCTCAGCCCCCTGGGGGCTGACCCTGCCCCCACTCCCTGGCTATGCCTGGTTCCACCTGATGACCGACGGCACCACGGAGGTCGAGGTCGACGGTAGCTCGCGGACGCTTCGCCGCGGGGACATGGCCCTGGTTGGGCGCGGCACCGGTCACACCCTGCGCAGCTCGAAGCAGGCCGACGCTCCCCAGATCCTCGACCTCGAGCGCGAGCTGGTCAGCGACCGCTACGAGATCCTCCGTCACGGCGGCGGCGGCGAGGGTTGCAGGATGATCTGCGGCGCCGTCCGCTTCGAGCATCCGGCCGCGCAGAACCTGGTCGAACTCCTGCCCGAGGTCATTCATCTCGAGGGCTCGAGCTCACCCGACGTCGCTTCGATGCAGGCGACCCTGGCGCTGATCGCGGCAGAGACCAGAGAGCTGAGGCCGGGGGGCGAGGCGATGATCACGCGGCTGGCGGACATTCTCATCATCCAAGCGATCCGCGCTTGGATCGAGAGCGATCCCGGCGCCCAGGTCGGCTGGCTCGGCGCCCTCCGGGACGAGCAGATCGGGCGCGCGTTGACGCTGATCCATCGCGACCCGGCACGCGATTGGACGGTTGCCTCGCTGGCGGACGAGGTGGCGATGTCCCGCTCCGCCTTCGCCGCCCGCTTCACCGGGTTGGTCGGGACGCCGGTGGTCAAGTACCTGACCGGATGGAGGATGCGCCTGGCGGTGACCGAGCTCGAAGCGGACGGGGCGACGGTGGCGGCGGTCGCCGGCCAGTTCGGCTACGGATCGGAGGCCGCCTTCTCCCGCGCCTTCAAGCGAGTGGTCGGAGTCTCCCCTGGCTCGGCGGCGAGGAACCGTCGCCCTCCGGCGACCGTCGAGCTGCAAGCCCTGCAAGCGCCGACGCGGGCCGGCTAGGATCGTGCCGCTTCGACCGACCACCTATAGGAGGCACCATGCGCACGCTGCTCGGCATCTCGCTCACCACGGTTCTGCTCGCCGGTCTCGTCGCGCCAAGCGCTTTCGCCGACAGCCCGCAGGCGGACGCCTCGGCCAGCAACTGCCAGCTCACCGCCAAAGAGCAGCGCAACCTCGGCGCCTCCTACGTCACCTCGCTCAAGGTCGAGGGCACGAGCTGCGATAAGGGCAAGGGCGTCACCCTCGCCTTCAACAACTGTCGCACCGCCGGCGGCAAACCGCAGGGAGTCTGCGGCCGCAAGGTCGGCCACTACACCTGCACCGAGAAGCGCTACGACGCCGTGCCCGGCGTCCAGTACAGCTCCAAGGTGACCTGCAGGTGGGGCCAGAAGCTGGTCCTCAGCACCTACACGCAGAACACCTAGGGACGCGTGGCGACTTATGCACCCACGTGCGTGCATAAGTCGCCAGGTCAGAATTCGTAGTCGCCTGCGAGCGCCGCTTCGACCGCATCGGCGGCGATCGCCGAGCCGGCGTCGTTGAGGTGGATGCCGTCGGGCTCGCGGACGATCGTCGCGCGGCCGTCGACCTCCATCGCGTCGCGGAAGCGGTCACCGGGGGTGAAGATCGCGCCCATGTCGAGGATCCGCACCTGGCTGCGCAGCGGCGCTGCCCCAGCCACGACAGCGGCGTTGACGGCATCGGTGATCGGTGCCCGGTCGGGGTCGCGGGCAGTGGGCACGGTCAGCCAGTAGACCCTTGCCGCCCCGCCCTGGCGGTAGTTGTCCATCAGCTGGCGGGCGCGGTTGGCCCAAACCGCCGCCCACTCGGGTCCGCAGCAGCCGACCTCCTCCCCACCCGGCCCCGGCATCGGCAGGCCCTCGTTGGCCCCGATGAAGATCACCACCGCGTCGGGGCGCTCGTCGGCGACCTGGGTCGCGGAGAGCTGTGCCCAGTCGACCAGGTCGTCGCGGGAGATCCCGGTCGCCAGATGGGGGTCGCGGACAACTTCGACGCCGTCCGGCGCCAGCCGCTGGCCGAGCTCGAGGTCGAGCGGGGTAGAGAGCGAGTCACCGGTGACCAGCAGGGTTTGGAGCACCTTTTTCGGCTGCGGTTCGCCGAGCGCCGCCGCTTCGAACCAATCGGGGGTGACCGCGGCTGCGGCGCCATCGGCGCCGCCGGCTCCGACTCCCGTGGCGCCGGCCGCCCCTTCTTCTTCGAAGCCGACGCCGATCAGCTCGCTGTCCGGTGAAAGCCAGCCGGTCAGGCCGTGGCCGATCTCCGAGAGCGGCAACTGGTCGGCGACCCAGCCGCTTGGCTCGCCGATCGCCAGCACGATGTCGCGGTAGGCACCGGGGTCCATCTCCTCGCCGGCCTCACGCACCGAGCCGCCGGAGAAGAGCAGCAGCAGGAAGGCGATCAGCAGCGTCGAGAGGACCGCGTCGCGGGCGCTGAAACGGCGCAGCTTCTCCTCGTCGAAGCGCTCCATCAGGCTGTCGTCGCGACTGTGGGGCTCGGGCGGCATCAGAAGCTGAAGTAGATGAAGGGCGGCACGCCCTGGCTGGGGACGGTCGCGCCGACGACCAGGATAAGTGCGGCGAGGGCGACGGCGAGGACCGCCGGCGAGAGCCGCTCGATCCCGACCTCGATCCCCTGGCTGGTCCGCTCGGGCATCAGTTGCAGCCCGATCACCGCCAGCAGCGCCAACAGCGCCGGCACGGTGACGAGACTCAGCGAGCCCGGCTCGACCATCGCCGAGACGTAGGTCGAGAAGAGATCGAGGTCGGGCGAGCGGAAGAGGATCCAGGCGAAGACGACGAGGTTGAAGGTGACGAACCAACGCAGCCAGGCCGGCACCCGCTCGACCCGTCTCCCCAGCGCGTGCTCGGCCGAGAGCCCGGTGCCGTGGAAGGCGCCCCAGAGCACGAACGTCCACGACGCCCCGTGCCAGAGCCCGCCGAGCACCATGGTCACGAAGAGGTTGACGTAGGTGCGCGCCCTGCCCTTGCGGTTGCCGCCGAGCGGGATGTAGAGATAGTCGCGGAGGAACCGCGAGAGGGTCATGTGCCAGCGGCGCCAGAAGTCGCGGAAGCCGAGCGCCCGGTAGGGGCTGCGGAAGTTCTGCGGGAAGATGAAGCCCATCAGCAGCGCGAGGCCGATCGCGATGTCGGTGTAGCCGGAGAAGTCGCAGTAGATCTGGGCCGCGTAGGCATAGGCGGCGAAGATCAGGTCGGGGCCGCCAAAGGCCTGCGGCACGCCGAAGGCGGGGTCGACGACGGTCCGCCCCAGGTAGTCGGCGATCATCACCTTCTTCACCAGCCCGAGCCCGATCAGCCCGAGGCCGGCGCCGACGGCGACGTGGCTGGGGTCGCGGGCGGTTGCCAGCTGGGGGATGAACTCGCGGGCGCGGACGATCGGCCCGGCGACCAGGTGCGGGAAGAAGGAGAGGTAGACCGCGACGTCGATCAGCGGCGCCGGCTCGAAGTCGCGCCGCTTCACGTCCACCGTGTAGGAGATCGCCTGGAAAACGAAGAAGCTGACCCCGACCGGCAGCGCGATCGAGAGCAGCGGCAACGGCATCCCGAGGCCGAAGGAGTCGAGCAGGTCGCCCGTGTTCTGGGTGAAGAAGCCGTAGTACTTGAAGATTCCAAGTACGCCGAGGTCGGCGGCGACCGCGGCGGCGCAGATCCACTTGCGGCGGCGCTCGTCCTCGCTGGCGTCGATCGCCAGCGCGGCGACCTGGTTGAGGACGGTGATCCCTGCGAGCAGCAGGCAGAAGCGAACATCCGCGGCGGCGTAGAAGGCGTAGCTGGCGAGCAGGATGTACGGCTTCCACAGTCGCTGCTTCGGCATCAGCAGCCAGCTCAGCGTCAGGACGATCGGGAAGAAGATCGCGAAGGGGACCGTGGGAAAGAGCAAGCGGATGCGATGCTATTGCGGATGCGCCGCCCACACATCGCCGCCCTCGCGGCCATCGCCGCGACGACGCTTCTGTGGGGTGCCTCGACCGCCCAGGCCTGCGGCGGGACCGAGACCTCGAAGGCGGCCCGGAAGGTCAATCCCGGCGGCCATGCGCCGCTGGCGATCGGCGACTCGACGATGCTGCTCGCCCTTCCGGCCCTCTCTCGGGCCGGGTACCAGGCAAACGCCCGCGGCTGCCGCCAGATCGCCGAGGGCCTCGAGGTGATCCGCGACTACAAGCGCCAGGGGCGCCTTCCCCACCTGGTCGTGATCGCGCTCGGAGCCGATGCGACCCTCTCTTCGAGTGAGATGGAGGCGGCCTTCCACCTGATCGGCCCGAAACGGGTGCTCGGCCTGGTCACCCCGCTCGAGCTCGGCGGCGGCACCAGCGGCGATGCCGACGTCGTCCGCGCCGCGGTCAAACGGCACCCCAAGCGCAGCGTCCTGCTCGACTGGGTCGCCTACAGCTCCGGCCACGGCGACTGGTTCCAGCCCGACGGCTTGCACCTCACCTTTCCCGGCGCCGACTCCTTCGCTCGCCTGCTCCGTCAGGCCCTTCCATACGCCAAGGCCGGCGTCCATCCCGGCCAGCCCCCGCGCGGCAAGAGCGGCCTTGGTGATCAGCAGATTCCGCTGCAGTAACGCTTACCGGTTCAAAAATTGTGACCGGCGTGAAAGTATGCGTAGGCGGAAGGATGAAACTGAACAAGCTGTTTGCAATCTCAGCGGTGGCCAGCATGGCGGTACTGGTCAGCTTCGGGCTCAGCGCCTGCGGCGGCTCGTCGGACGATTCCGACGGGCGCACGACCCTGCGGACCAGCTACGCGGCCTTCCCGGACTATCTGGACCCGGCACTCTCTTACACGCTGGAAGGCTGGACCGCGATGTGGAACACCTACCTCCCGCTGCTGACCTACGTCCACGCCGACGGCGACGCGGGGACCAGGGTGATCCCCGGCCTGGCAAAGACGCTGCCGAAGATCACCAACGGCGGCAAGACCTACACGCTCTTCCTCCGCCCGGGCTTGAAGTATTCCGACGGAACCCCGGTTCGCGCCTCCGATTTCACCCACACGGTCGAACGTCTGTTCAAGCTCAACTCCCCCGGCTCGCCGTTCTTCCTGGGCATCGTCGGCGCCGAAGAGTTCGCCAAGACGAAACGGGGCGGCATCGCCGGGATCGAGACCAACGACGCGACCGGCGAAATCGTCATCGACCTGGTCGAGCCGCGGGGGACCTTCTCCAACGAGCTGGCGATGATGTTCGTCGCGCCGCTCCCGGCAGGTACGCCGGCCGAAGACCTCACCGCCACTCCCCCACCAGCGACCGGCCCCTACGTGATCACCAGGTCCCAGCCCGGCCGCGGCTGGGAATACGAGCGCAACCCGCAGTGGCTGGGTAACAACGCGAAGCTGATGCCGCACCTGCCCAGCGGCCACGTCGACGAGATCGACGTCACCGTCGTCCGCAACCAGACGACGCAGGTCAACGACGTCGAACGGGGCCGCTACGACTGGATGCAGAACCCGCCCCCGTCCGATCTCTACGCGGCGGTCAGGAACAAGTACGAGGGCACCCAGTTCCGAGAGGCGCCGCAGATCAACCTCTACTACTTCTGGATGAACACGACGACGACGCCGTTCGACGACGTCAAGGTGCGGCGCGCGGTCAACTACGCGATCAACCCGGCGGCGCTGGAACGGATCTACGCCGGACAGTTGAGCGCCACCCAGCAGATCCTGCCGCCGGAGATGCCCGGCTACAAACGCTTCGTCCCCTATCCCCACGACCTCGCCAAGGCCAAGCGGCTGATCGCCGCGGCCGACCCCACCGACCGCAACATCACCGTCTGGGGGATCAGCACCAGGGGCAACAAAGAAGCGGCCGAATACTACGAGGGAGTGCTGGACGAACTGGGCTTCGATTCGACGCTGAAGATCGTCAACGCCGACAACTACTTCACGGTGATCGGCAACCTCTCCAACCCCGACCTCGACACCGGCTGGACGAACTGGTACGAGGACTACCCCCACCCGCACGACTACTTCGGGCCCCAGCTGACGGCGGCCGGGATCCAGCCCACCAACAACACCAACTGGGCTCAATTCGACGATCCGGCCCTGACCTCCAGAGTCGAACGGCTCAGCAGGCAGCAGCTCGGTCCCAGGCAGGAAGCCGAATACGCCGCGCTCGACCGGGCCTACATGAAACAGGCGCCATGGGCGCCCTTCGGGACCTTCGTCCTCTCGACCTTCGTCGCCGACACGATCGACCTCGACCAGCTGGTGGTCAGTCCAATCTTCGGCCAGGACCTGACCAGCTTCGAGTTCGAGTAGACGCGCTCAGGACTCGCGGCGCTTGATCAGGAGCCATTGCGGCTTCTCGCCGCGGCGCGTGCGCTGCAGAGCGAAGCCGCCCTGCAGCTTCTCGCCGTGGAGGACGAAGACGGCGTGGCCGCGCTCCAGCGCCTCGGGCCAGGGCACCCGGCCGCCCTGCTCGTAGGTTCCGCGGTCCCAAATCTTCACCCAGCCCTCGCCGAGCTCCCCCTCGAAGTCGTTGTGGGAGATCTCGTGATCCTCGACCTCGATCGCCAGCCGTTTCACCGCCGGGTCCATCGACGGCTCTTTCGGGACCGCCCAGGAGCGCATCACCCCGTCGACCTCGAGCCGCAGGTCGAAGTGGTGCGCGGTCGCCTGGTGCTCTTGGACGACGAAGGCGCCGGCGCTGACGCCGCGGATCGCGAACTGCTCGTGGCCCTCGACCTTGACCGGGTCGACCTCCACCGCGGACACCTCCGCACCCCGCGGCCCCTTGCGCAGAAAGGCAACCAAGTCCGCGACCGCCGGCTCGGCACCCTCGGCGTGGACGCGGACGCTGCCGTCGTCTTCGTTGCGCACCCAGCCCATGACGCCGAGCTCTCGCGCGCGGCGCAGTATCCCGTCACGGAAGCCGACCCCCTGCACCCGCCCACGCGCCGCCGCACGCACCGCGGTTGGCTTCGCTCGCTCAGTCACCCGCCAAGGTTCGCAACTCCTCGACCGCGGCGCCGACGTGATCGCCGATCCGCTCGGCGTCCGGCAGCGACTCGGGGTCGGCCAGGAGCCCGAAGCTGACCTGGCCGTTGTAGCTGAGGATCGCGATCGCCAGTGCGTGCCGTTGGGCGAGGAAGCCGACCGGGTAGATCGCGGTCAGCTCGCGGCCGAGCACGTAGAAGGGGACCTGCGGGCCGGGGAAGTTGGTGACCAGGAGGTTGAAGAGGCGGGTGGAGAAGTTGATCGCCGCCGTCGGGCCGAGCAGCAGCGGCGGGGCGAAGTCGCGGAACCAGTCGTTCAGCCCCCAGATCGCTTCCGCCCCGAGCGGCTGCTTGGAGGCCTTGAGGCTGTCCATCGCCGCGGAGACCGCACGCAGGCGCGCCGCCGGGTCGGCGATCCCGACCGGCAGCGGCCCGCGCATCGCCGTCAGTTTGTTGCCGAGCTCGCCGTGCTGGTCTTCGCTGCGGATCGAGACCGGGACCAGCGCCTTCAGCTCCAGCCCCTCCACCGCGACGTCGCGCTCGAGCAGCCAGCGGCGCAGGGCGCCGGCCGCGACCGCCAGGGAAACGTCGTTGACGGTGCCGCCGAGGGCGTTCTTCACCCGTTTGAAGTCGTCCAGCTCGAAGGTCTGCCAACAGAAGCTGCGGCCGGCGCTGATCGCGACGGCGTTGAGGGGGATCTCGGGTGCCGGCCGCGCCAGGTTCCAGGTCACCTCCCAGAGCCCGGCAAGGCCGTCGGCGGCGCGGCGGCGGGCGCGCGGCGGGTCCTCCAGCGCCCGCCGCAGCCAGCGGCCGAACCGGGCGAGCGTGGCGAGGATGCCGGAGCCGGCGCGAGCGGCCAGCCGCAGCCGCGAGGGCGGCTGGTGCGGTGCCCAAGGCGCCTCGCTGCGCTCGGGCTCGGCGACCGGCTCGACGTCGAACAGGAGCATCCCGATGTCAACGGCGGAGATTCCGTCGGCCATCGCGTGGTGGGTCTTGTAGAGGATCGCGAAGCGGTCCTCGGCGAAGCCCTCGACCAGGGTCAGTTCCCAGAGCGGCTTGCCGCGTTCCAGCGGCGGTCCCAGCAGCTCGCCGACCAGCTCGCGGAACTGCTGCTCGCCGCCGGGGGCGGGCAGCTGCACGCGGTGGACGTGGCGGTGGATCTCGAAGTGGGGATCGTCGACCCAGAACGGGGTGCCGAGGCCGAGCGGCGGGTAGTGCAGCCGCTGGCGCAGGCGGCGCACCTGGTGCACGCGCGAGCGGATGTGACTGAGGAAGTCGGCCTGCGCCGGCGCCGTTCCCTCGCACATCAAGACGGCGCCGATCGCCATATGGGCGTTGCCGCGCTCGTTGACGAGGAAGGAGGTGTCGAAGGAGGTCAGTCTTTCCATCTGCGAATACTGAGCATAAGCTGACTAGCATTGGCTCGATGGGCCGAAGGCGAACGAAAGCGATCGCCGGCGCGATCCTCCACACCCCCACCGACGACACCTCGCTCGACCCCGAAACCGGTGCCGTCACCTCCAAGCAGGGCGCCGACATCGTCATCCCGACCGCAGCTATCGAGGGTCTCTGGGACCCTGAACACCTCGAGCGCGCCGCCCGCACCTACTGGAGCTCACTGCGGCGGTTCACCCTCGGCCTCATGCACGTCCACTACACCGAGACCGAGCGCTCGGTGGTCTTGCTGATTCCGCAGCTGCGGCTGCTGACCTTCCAGGCCCCGGAATACGAGCTGGAGCCCTGCCGGGGGATCGTCCGCTGGCGCATCGACCGCGGACTGCTCGTCTCCCGTCGCGGCCGCGACGGGAACGGCTACCTCGAGCTCGACATCTCCCGCCAGGACGATCCCGCGCGCGACGAGGTTCGCCTCCACGTCGAGGTCGAGGTGGCGAACTACTACCCGTCGCTGACCGGACTCTCCAGGCGCATCTACGTCGCCACCCAGTCGCGCATCCACGTCGTCGCCTGCAACTTCTTCCTGCGCCGCCTGATCCGTCGCGACCTCGACACTTCGCGGGTCGGCCGCTACGCCGTCCCCCGCTCCGCCGCGCAGGCGCCGGACCCGGTTCCGATCAGGGATCGGGACTCTTGAGCGAGCCCTGGACCGCGGCGGTCAGGATCGCGACGAGGCCGGCCGCCATGGCGCCGGCGATGATGTCGGCGTGGGCGGGGTCGTCGGTGGCGAGGTCGACCAGGGCATAGGTCTCGCCGACGAGCAGGATCAACACCGTCACCAAGCTCAGCAGCCAGTCGACTCCCTGGCTGCGCCAGCGCAGCGCCCCCGCCTCGATCACGTAGCCGATCAGCAGCACGAGGATGATCTGCGAGGCCTGTTCCTGGAAGCGCATCGACTCCGAGGACGTCTCCGCCAGCGGCCAGGTGACGGCGATGAAGGTGACCGCCGGGGCGAGGAAGGGAACGCTCGGCGCCGCCCAGACGACGAGACGGCCGAGGTAGTCCCAGAACTCCCGCAACCAGGACAGCGAGAGTCCCGGCCGGGGCGGACTTGGCGGCTCGACGCCAACCCGCCGCAGCGTGTACGTGACCAGCCAGCCGAGGCCGACGACGGCGACCAGCGGCCCCAGCAGGCCCACTCCCACCACCGTCGCCACGACCGAGAGGACCGCCAGCGCCGCGGCCCCGACTGCGCTCCGCTCCTTGCCCGGCTTCGGCTCACCCTGCATCGCGCGGTCAGCCTACCCCGCGCCGATCAGCCGTCACGCGGCGCCGGAGTCGCGGCCGAGCGCAGGGCGCCGGCGCTGGCGGCGACGACCAGCGCGATCGCCACCGCCTCCAACGGCGCCAGCCCCTGGGAGAGCGCGACGAGGCCGACCAGCGCCGCCACCGCTGGCTCGAGGCTCATCAGCACCCCGAAGACCGCGTTCGGAAGGCGGCGCAGCGCCTCCAACTCGAGCGCATAGGGAAGCGCCGAGCTGAGCAAGCCGACGCCGAGGCCGACGGCGAGCACGCTCGGAGCCAGCAGCTCCCCGCCCCCTTCGGCGACCCCGAACGGCGCCACGAGCAGGGCCGAGATCATCATCGCCAGGGTCAGGCCGCCGAGTCCCGGCTCGGTCCCGACCCGGGCGCTCTGGAGGATGTAGGCACCCCAGAAGGCGCCGGCGCTCAGTGCCAGGACCGCGCCGAGCGGATCGATCCCGTCCGCGCCGACGCCGCCGGAGAGCAGCAGGATCCCGGCTGCCGCGAGCAGCGCCCAGAACACGTCCGCTCGCCGCCGCGATCCGACGATCGCGACCCCGAGCGGGCCGACGAACTCGAGCGTGACCGCGATCCCGAGCGGCAGGCGCTCGAGCGACGCGTAGAAGCAGAGGTTCATGCCGGCGAGGGCGATCCCGAAGAGGGCGACGTCCCGCAGCTGCCTGCCGCCCGCGGAGCGCAGGCCCGCGCCGGCGAAGGGGAGCAGGAGCAGGGCGCCGAGCAGCGAGCGCAGGAACACAGCACCGGAGGAGCCGACCTCGTCGAAGAGGGTCGTCGCCAGCGCCGCCCCGCACTGCACCGAGAGGATCGAGGCGAGAACCATCGCCGCCGCGAACCGCGTAGCCCTCACCGGGCTAGGAGTTGACGACGTCGTTCACGTGGGATCACGTGGGACAGGCTAGGCATACTCCTTTCCCGGTGAGCGGCGGCGTCTCGATAACGAAGGTCGGCCCGGAGCGCCTCGACGACCTCGAGCAGACCTACCGCGCGCTGCACCTCCACCACGCCCAGATCGCGCCGGAGCTGACCGGGATGACGCCGCGCGAGGAGGATGAGTCCTGGTCCCGGCGCCGTCCCCGCTACGAAGGCTGGCTGCGCGAGCCCGGCGCCTTCGCCCTCCTCGCCGAGACCGACGCAGGGCCGGTCGGCCACGCCCTGGTCACGATCGCCGACGGCTACGACAGCTGGCGCGGCGGGTCGATCGGCGAACTGCGCGACCTCGCCGTCCTCCCCTCCCAGCGCGGAGCCGGCGTCGGCTCGGCGCTGCTCGACCGCGTCGTCGAGGAGCTGGCCGGCGCCGGCGTCGAGCACTACCGGCTCACCGTGCTCGCCGACAACACCGACGCGATCCGCTTCTACGAGCGGGCCGGACTGCGGACGGTGACGCTGCAGATGCAGGGCCCGACTTCTCCTCGTAGGGCCACGAATCTTTAACCGCCGCTGAGGCCGGCGGTGTTAGGCTCGGGATGAGCCCTTGGACGACGCGTCAGGGGCTCGTTCAGGGCTCGAGCACGCGCTCCGGAGCAATGCCTGAGAGCGCGGACTCCCCCCAAGCCCCGCCACCCTCGGGAGCAGACCATGTCTCAATACCAGTGCCCAAGCTGCGGCCTCCGGATCGCCGCTGCCCAGCCGCCGCCCTCCTGTCCGCGCTGCCTGATCCGGAGTCGCGGTCGCTTCGAGCTCTTCCCCGTCGCTGGGCCGGGTCAAACGCTCGACAACCCAGGTCCGAGCCCAGGGGATGTGGCGCGCGCCCGAGAGGCTCGTCAGCACCTCGCCGGAAGTGGTGCGCGTGAAGTAAATCGTTAGTTCTCTATAAAGTTGATCAGTTTTATCAACTTCTGTTAGGCTGATCCCTCGGGTTCAAGAGAGAGGAAAGGCAGATGCCACAGATACTCGTAGTCGCCGATTCCCCGGAGGACACCACCGACACGGTCGTCTACCGCGAGCGCATCTCGTGCGAGGACCTCGAGTCCGCCCACTTCTCCGGCCAGCTGGTCGAGCGAGTCGGCTGGGCCGTGCGCGACGCCAACCAGGTCGAACACGCGGCCCGTGGGGTTCTCCCCCTCGTGCGCCGTCGCGGCTCTTCCGCCGCCGCGTAAGGGCAATTTGCCAGACCGCTTGCGCTCTCATGAGAGCATGCGCGGATGACCGACTTCCTGGTCAAGCGCGATGACCTTCGCGAGTGCCAACTCGCGGAGTCCTCGACGCCGGAGCTCGAGTCCGGCCAGGCCCTGCTGCGGGTCGAGACCTTCGGCCTGACGGCCAACAACGTCACCTACGCCGTGCTGGGTGAGGCGATGTCCTACTGGGACTTCTTCCCCGCCGAGGACGGCTGGGGGCGGGTGCCGATGTGGGGGTTCGCCACGGTCGAGCGCAGCGAGACCGACGCGGTCGCGGCGGGCACCCGCGTCTTCGGCTACCTCCCGCCCTCCTCGCGACTGGCGGTCACGCCGGTCGAGACCGCCGGCGGCTTCGTCGACGGATCGCCGCAGCGGGCGGCGCTGCCCGCCGTCTACCAGAGCTACACCGCCACGAACACGGACCCCTTCTACCGACCCGACACCGAGAACCTGCAGATGCTCCTGCGGCCGCTGTTCTTCACCTCCTTCCTGATCGACGACCAGCTCGCCGACGACGGGCTCATCGAGCGGGGGCCGATCCTCCTCTCCAGCGCCTCGAGCAAGACGGCGATCGCGGCGGCGTTCCCCCTCTCCCGGCGAGCGGAGACGAACCTGATCGGCCTCACCTCGCCGCGGAACCGCGACTTCGTGGAGGGGCTCGGGATCTACGACCGTGTCGTCGCCTACGAGGAGATCGGCTCGCTCGAGCGCGGGCCCGCCACCTTCGTCGACATCGCCGGCGACGGCCAGGTCCGCCTCGCGGTCCACTCCCACTTCGGGGAGGAGCTCGTCCAGAGCATCACGGTCGGGATGACCCACTGGGAGCAGCTGGGGTCGGCCGGCGGGGCCGAGCTTCCCGGTCCCCGGCCGGCGTTCTTCTTCGCCCCCGACCGGATCGCCAAGCGCTCCGAGGACTGGGGCGGCGCCGGCCTGGCGGCGAGGGTCGCCGACGCCTGGCACCCCTTCTGCGAGTGGGCGGACGGCTGGCTCGAGACGATTCCCGGCGAGGGATTCGAGGGCGTGCAAAGCGCCTATCTGGAAGTCCTCGGCGGCGGCGTGCCGCCGCATCGCGCCCACGTGCTGCGGCTCGACTGATATTCCCAGGAGCTCCTCCTAGACTGAAGGGGTCCCGAACGGAGCCGACTCCTGCTCCAAGGAGAGGACGTGCTCGATCACCATCGCCGCCGCCCCGATCACGCCGGCGCGGTCGGCGAGCGGGCTCCTGACGATCCGCAGGTGCCGGGTCGCCAGCGGCAGCGAGCGCTGGTAGACGACCTCGCGAATCCCCGCCAGCAGCTGCTCCTGGGCCTCGGCGACGTCGCCGCCGACGACGATCACCGACGGATTGAAGAAGTTGACGGCGGCCGCGATCACCTCGCCGACCAGGCGCCCCGAATGGCGGACCAGCTGCACCGCCTCCGGCACGCCGGCGCGGGTCAGCTCGACCACCGCGCGGGAGTCGCGGGCGTCGATGCCGGCCGCCTGCAGCTGCCGGGCCATCGCGCCGCCGCTGGCCAGCGCCTCGAGGCAGTTGACGTTGCCGCAGCTGCAGACGACGTCCTCGCTGCCCTCGTCGGTGGCGATGCGCACGTGGCCGATGTCGCCCGCGGCTCCGTCGGCGCCCCGGTGAATCCTGCGGTCGATCACGATCCCGCAGCCGATCCCGGTCCCGACCTTGACGAAGAGCAGGTTCTCGACCTCGGGCCAATCGGTCCAGTGCTCGCCGAGGGCCATGATGTTGACGTCGTTGTCGACCAGCACCGGGACGCCGTAGCGGCTGGCGAAGCGCTCGGGAACGGGGAACCCGTCCCATCCCGGCATGATCGGCGGGTTGCGGGGGAGCCCGGTCGAGTGCTCGACCGGGCCCGGCAGACCGATCCCGATGCCGGCAACTTCGGCGCGCTCGCGCGAGCACTCCTCCAGCAGCCGGGAGAAGCGCTCCTCGACCCAGTCGAGGACCGCTTCCGGCCCGCTGGCGATCTCGATCTCGCCGCGGCCCTCGGCCAGCACCTCACCGCCGAGGTTGGTCAGCGCCAGGCGCGAGTGGGTGGCGCCGAGGTCGGCCGCCAGGACCAGGCCGGCGTTCTCGTTGAAGGCGAGCCGCATCGGCGGGCGGCCGCCGGTCGATTCGCTGCCGCCGACCTCTTTCAGCAGGCCGAGCCGCTGCAGCTGGTCGAGCCGCTGGGTGATCGTCGACCGCGCCAGGCCGGTTCGCTTCGCCAGATCCGCCCGAGTCGCCCCGTCCCCCTCCCGGATCAGCTTCAACAACGAGCCCGCTCCGGTCGGGGTCGCTGCGGGAGGAACTCGATCGGCCATCCGGGAGGAGTGAATCAGCTCGGGCTTTTGCCTGTCAAGAACGCAGAACTTGGGAGGTTTCTTACGCTGTAAAGGTCTTCTGCCTGTCAGACGGAGCACTTTTGGTTGACAGCCATCCAAAAGCGGGATAGGTTCGACAAATGGAGGAGAGTGCCGTGCACACGGGGCTCGTCAGGCCCCTGGCTGACGTTCGCGCGCTGCGCGTCGGCATCGTCGGCGCCGGCTTCATCGGCCGCGTCCACGCCCGGGCGGCGAGGGTCGCGGGGGCGCAGCTCGCCGGCGTCGCCGCTTCCACCCCGGAGCACGCCGCCAACGCCTGCCGTGAGCTCGGCGCCGAGCGCGGCTACGAGAGCGCCGAGGCTCTGATCGCCTCCGACGCGATCGACGTCGTCCACATCTGCACCCCGAACAACCTCCACGTGCCGCTCGCCCGGGCGGCGATCGCGGCCGGCAAGCACGTCGTCTGCGAGAAGCCGGTCGCGTTCGATTCGGGCGCCGCCGCCGAGCTCGTCGCCGCCGCCGAGGCGGCTGGCGTCGTCGTCACCGTCCCCTTCGCCTACCGCTACTACCCGACCGTGCGCGAGGCAAGGATTCGCCTCCGGGACGCGGTGGGGAGCGCTCGCCTCATCCACGGGACCTACCTGCAGGACTGGCTGCTCGACGTCGACGACTACAACTGGCGGGTCGAGGCCGAGCTCGGCGGTCCCTCGCGCGCCTTCGCCGACATCGGCTCCCACTGGTGCGACCTCGTCGAGTTCGTCAGCGGGCAACGGATCACGGCGCTGGTCGCGAGGACGACGATCGCCCACGGCCGCCGGCGCCAGTCCTCGAGCCCGTCCTTCGAGCGCGGCGAGCGCGCCGGCGAGGCGCGAACCGTCGATACCGAGGACGCCGCCCTCGTCCTCTTCGAGACCGACGCCGGCGCCTCCGGCTCGGTCGTCGTCTCGCAGGTCTCGGCGGGGCGCAAGAACAAGCTCGGCTTCGAGATCTCGGCCGACTCGGAAACCTTCGCCTTCGACCAGGAACACCCGGACTCGCTGGCGGTCCTGCGACGCGACGCGGCCGCGGTGATTCCGCGCGACTTCAGCACCCTCTCCCCCCCGCCGCCGCCTACGTGACCCTGCCCGGCGGGCACCCCCAGGGCTACCACGACTGCTTCGACGCGTTCACCGCCGAGACCTACGCGGCGATCGCCGGCGCCGAGCCGGAGGGCTTGCCGCGACTGGAGGACGGGCTGCGGGCGGTCCGCGTCACCGAGGCGGTCCTGGAGTCCGCGCGGCAGCGATCCTGGGTGGAGGTGGCTGGATGAAGCTCGGCGTGCTCACCGCCTGTCTGCCCGACTGGACGCTGGAGCAGATCGCGGGCTGGGCCGGCGACCACGGGTACGAGGCGCTGGAGCTGGCCTCCTGGCCCTCGATCGGCGAGCGGCCCTTCACCGCCGCCCACGTCGCCGCCGACCGCTTCGACGAGGCGGAGGCCGAGCGCGTCCGCGGCGCCCTCGACCGCAACGGACTCGAGCTCTCGGCGCTCGCCTATTACGACAACAACCTCCACCCCGACCGCCAGGAGAGGGAGGCGGTCCACGCCCACGTCAGGGCCTGTATCGACGCCGCCGCCGTGCTCGGCGGGGTCCCTGTCGGCACCTTCATCGGCAGGGACCCCGGCGCCACGGTCGGCGAAAACATGCGCGCCGCCGAGCAGGTGATGCCGCCGCTGGTCGACTACGCGGGCGAGCGTGGGGTGAAGCTGATGATCGAGAACTGCGTGATGGAGGGCTGGCACCCCGACGGCGCTCCCGGCAACCTCGCCTACTCGCCCGAGCTCTGGGAGTGGATGTTCGCGATGGGGCTCCACCTCAACTTCGACCCGTCGCACCTGCTCTGGCTCGGCATCGATCCGGTCGAGGCGTTGCGGCCCTACGTCGACCGAGTGGTCCACGCTCACGCCAAGGACGCCGAAGTGTTCCCGGCCCAGCGCAACCGCTTCGGCTTCTTCGGCCGGGTCGCGACCCGCGAGCAGGATCCCTGGGACATGGGCTGGTGGCGCTACCGCCTCCCCGGCCTCGGCGAAGTCGACTTCCGCCGCTACCTCGACGTCCTCTACGAGGGCGGCTTCGACGGCGTTCTCTCGGTCGAGCACGAGGACCCGGTCTGGGGTGGGACGCCGGACCTCGTCCTCAGCGGACTCGAGATCGCCGAGCGCAACCTGCGCCCGCTGGTGGTCGCATGAGCGCCCCGGCCGCAGTCGGCGAGACGCTGCTCGAGGTCCGTGGGCTGGTCAAAAAGTACCCGGGCGTCGAGGCGCTGCGCGGCGTCGACTTCGACGTCCGCAAAGGCGAGGTGCACTGCCTGCTGGGTCCCAACGGCGCCGGCAAGTCGACGCTGATCAAGTGCGTCTCCGGCGCGGTCGAGCCGAGCGGCGGTGAGATCCTGATCCACGGCGAGCCGCTGCCGCCGCGCGACCCGGCGAGCTCATTGGAGCGCGGCGTCGCGACGATCTACCAGGAGCTCGACCTGGTCGGCGACCTCAACGTCGCCCAGAACGTCTACCTCGGCCACGAGCCGCGCCGCGGGCCGCTGCTCGACCTCGCCCGGATGCGGGCCTCCTCGGCCGCCCTGCTGCAGCGACTGGGGCACGAGAAGATCGACCCGCGCACCCCCGTGCGAGCGCTGCGGCCCGCCGCCCAGCAGATCGTCTCGATCGCCCGCGCCCTCTCCTACGACGCCCAGGTCCTGATCATGGACGAGCCCTCGGCGATCCTCGACAGCGGCGAGATCGAGACCCTCTTCGAGGTCGTCCGCCGCCTCACCGCGGAGGGGGTCGGCGTCGTCTACATCTCCCACCGCCTCGACGAGATCAAGCGGATCGGCGACCGGGTGACGGTGCTCGCCGACGGGGCGACCGCCGCCAACGGGATCCCCGCCTCGACCCCGACCGAGGAGTTGGTGCGGCTGATGGTCGGCAGGAAAGTCGACCAGCTCTACCCCGAGCGCCCGCACGGCGGCGAGGAGGTCCTGCTCGAAGTCCGGGACCTCAAAGGGCTGCCGGCCGTGCGCGGCGCCAGCCTCGACGTCCGCGCCGGCGAGATCCTCGGGATCGGCGGTCTGGTCGGATCCGGGCGCAGCGAGCTGCTGCGGCTGATCTGCGGGATCGACCGCCGCGAAGCGGGCGAGGTCCGGGTCGCGGGCCGGCGGCTGGCGCCGAACCGGCCCGACCGGGCGATCGCCGCCGGGCTCGGCCTGGCCCCGGAGGACCGCAAGTCGCAGGGCCTGCTGCTCGACTGGGACCTGACCAAGAACGTCACCCTCGCCGACCTCGGCCGCTTCAGCCACGGGCTGCTGAACGTGCGCCGCGAGCGCAGCGACGCCCACGAGCAGCTGCGCTCGCTGCAGACCGTTCCCGACGACCCGGACCGGCGTGCCCGCCTGCTCTCGGGGGGCAACCAGCAGAAGGTCGTGCTCGCCCGCTGGCTGCTGCGCGAATGCCGGGTGCTTCTGCTCGACGAGCCGACCCGCGGCGTCGACGTCGCGACCAAGGCCGAGATCTACCGGATCGTCGCCGAGCTCGCCGGCGCCGGCGTCGGCGTCCTCGTCGTCTCCTCCGAGCTCGGCGAGCTGGCCGGGATCTGCACGCGGGTGCTGGTCATGCGCGAGGGGGAGCTGGTGGCCGAGCTCGACGGGGACCGGACCACCGAGCAGGAGCTACTCGGCCACGCGGTGGCCCCCACCGCCGGCCCGGATCTGATCGAGGAGGTCGCATGAATTCCGCAGGCGCGCTGAAAAAACGCGTAGGGGCGCTCGAGTTCCAGGAGTACGCGCTCGGGCTCGTCGTCATCGCCCTCTTCGTGACCGGGGCGATCCTCAAGCCCGACACCTTCCCGACCTGGGACAACGTCCGCAACATGCTGACCCAGGCGAGCATCATCGGGGTGCTGGCGGTCGGCATGACCTTCGTGATCGCGACCTCCGGCATCGACCTCTCGGTCGGCTCGATGGTCGCCGCGGCGGGCGTCTTCGGCGGCATCCTCGTCGACCCGGGCGGCTCGACCCTGCTCTTCGTCTTCGGCGCGATCGGCTTCGCGGTCCTGCTGGGGACGATCAACGCGACCTCGATCGTCTACGGCCGGGTCGTCCCCTTCATCGCGACCCTGGCGATGTTCTCGATCGCCCGCGGTCTCGCCCTGCTCTTCAACGACAAGCTCCCGGTCGGCCTGCTCGACCTCAACGGCGGCTCCTACGGCGACCCCTCCCCCTTCTCGCTGCTCTGGTTCGGGACCGGCAAAATCTTCGCGATCCCGGTCTCGGTCTGGATCTTCCTCGGGATCGTCGTCGGCGGCTGGATCCTCCTCAACCGCACCCGCTTCGGCCGCTACGTCGTCGCCGTCGGCGGCAACCGGGAGGCGGCGCGGATCGCCGGCGTGCCGGTGCGCAAAGTGATCTTCGCGGTCTACGTCCTCTCCGGGCTGATGGCTGGGATCGCGACCGTCCTGCTCTGCGCCAGGCTGGGCAGCGCCTCGCCGGTCAGCGGCAACCTCTACGAGCTCGACGCGATCGGCGCGGTGGTGATCGGCGGCACCAGCCTCGCGGGCGGGAGGGCGACCATGGTCGGCACCTTCCTCGGCGTCCTCACCTTCGCGCTGATCTTCAGCCTGATGACCCAGCTCGACCTCTCGACCGAGGTCCAGCAGGTCACCAAAGGGGCGATCGTCCTCGGCGCCGTGCTGATCCAGCGCCCGGAGGCGAGGTACTGATGGCGCCGTTACCTGACTTCACACAGTGGAAAGTCCAAATGCAAGGGGAGGAGTAACAAATGTCGCTCAAGCGACTCATCGCCGTGGTGGGAACCATGGCCCTTATCTCGATCGGGGTGGCCGCCTGCGGTGGCGACGACGACACCACGGCCGAAACGGCAGCCGATACCAGCCAGGAAACGGGTGGCTCGGCGCAAACGGGTGGGTCCGGCGAAACGGTGACGATCACCGCCAGCGTGCCTCCCACCGACCACGGCTGGCTCGGCGCGATCTCCAAGAACGCCCAGGCCCAGGCCGACGAATACGACGACGTCGACTTCAAGCTGCTCGAGGCAGCTGACGCCGACTCACAGGCCCAGCAGATCCAGCAGGTGATCTCCGAAAAACCGGACGTGTTGGTCGTCCTGCCACAGGACGGCGAAGCGCTGACGCCGGTCGCCCAGCAGGCCGAGGCGGCGGGCATTCCCGTCGTCAACATCGATCGCCTCTTCACCCAGCCGGACGCGGCGACGGCGACGATCCTCGGCGACAACTACCAGATCGGCGTGCTCGCGGCCGAATACATCGCCGAAGAACTCAATTGCAAAGGCAACGTCGTCGAAATCCAGGGGCTGGCCGGAATCTCGGTCACGGAGGAACGCACCCAGGGCTTCACCGACGAGCTGAAAAAGGCCTGCCCCGACGGCGGCATCGACATCGTCGCCCAGCAGCCCGGGGACTTCGACCCCGCCAAGGGCCTGACGGTGATGGAGAACATCCTCCAGTCCGAGGATCAGATCGACGCCGTCTACACCCACGACGACGACATGGCCCAGGGAGTGGTCCAGGCGATCCGCAACGCCGAACGGGACGACGAAATGTTCCTCACCGGCGTCGGTGGCTCGCAGGCCGCGATGGAGCAGATCGAAGAAGGCGGCCTCTACCGGGCGACCTTCCTCTACAACCCGAACATGGCCGCCACCGCGGTGACCATGGCTCGCCTGCTCGCCCTCGGCGAGGGCTTCTCGGAGCTGGTCCCGCCCGAGGTCCCGCGCCAGCTCGTGGTTCCTGCCGCCGTCGTCACCAAAGACAACGTCGGCGAATACAAGAAGTACGCGTTCAACTAGAAAAGCGTCGTCCTGGGAACCGGGGCGCGCCGGCGAACTCCTCGCCGGCGCGCCCCCTTTTTATGCTGGAACCCAGCCATGGGACCGGGCTGTTTTACGCCGGGGTACCTTAAAAAATCGGGGATATATACTCTAAACTTGGTATATTCGTCCAGATTCGGGGTATTTCCTTCAGCTGAGGAGAATCTTGCTTACGGGACGGAGACATCGCAATGGGAGCGCCGTTTGGCTACCCGCCGCCTGCGTGATCGCCACTCTCCTGCTCGGTCCCACCAGCGCCAGCGCCGACCTCGTGCCCGAGGAAGTAACCGCTGCTGCTGCAGAAGCGGCAGCGGCAACCTCCACCGCGCTTGCTCCCCCGCCTGCGCCGTCGACGCCCAACCCCGCTCCGGCGACCGCATCTCCCAGCCCTCAGGTCGAGGTTGAATCAATCGCGCGCGCAGCCGCAGGCGAGGTGCGCAAGGCGGTGCAGAGCTCCGGCGGCGAGGCGCTCGACGCGGTCGAGAATCAGATCGATCGATCCACCGCCGCCCTCGGCACGGCGGTCGAGGAAGGAGGCGCGACCGCGGAACACCTGACCGGCTCAGAACAGCCGGCTGGCGGTACGACCTCGGCGGCAGCGAACCACGCGAGGCTCCCGAGCGCCGCTGGATCCCCAAGACTCGAGGCTCCGCCGGCTGGAGCGATCCCGCCGGGGAACGCTTCCGCTCCGTCGAACTCCTCGCCGCTGAAGATGCCGGTCGAGATCGGCGGACCGACGCGGCTCGACACCCTCTTGACGGGACCGGCAGAGCGCTCGGTCTCGCCGCTTGCCCAGATCCTCCTCCCCGCGCCGCACCGGGGCGCCCTGACCCTCGCGAACGCGAGCGACGCTCAGGCCTCTCCCGAGCCGAGCCAGGATCCTGGCGCTCCGGTGCCGTCGCCGGCGCCCGCGCCCTCGGGGTCGGCCTCGCCGGGCAGCGGGGGCTTTACGAACTTCATCCCGATCGCCGCGCTGATTGCGCTCCTGGCCATTTCCGCGCCGGCGATATTCCGCGGATTCAGAGAGTCCGGGGGCATCGGTCCGCCGCCGGCTTTCATCTGCGCGCTCGAGCGCCCTGGCTAGCTCGAAGACGAGCCAAGTCAGGGCTGCGCCGGGAGCCCTCCCAGATTGCCCGGCGACGATCAATTCGAGCAAGGAAGTGACGAACCATGAAACGGCTATTAGCCGCAATTGCGGCCAGCGCCGCCCTGGGATTGGGAGCAGCGAGTCCGGCGATGGGCCTGACTCCGCCGCCCCCACCGATCCCGGTGGCAAACCAAGGACAGACCAACACCTCGACGGTGACTCAGGGCGACCCGAGTGCCACCGGGGGTGCCGCCACGGCGACCGGAGGCGATGGCGGTGGTGCCAACACCGGCAACATCCAGATCGCCAACGGCAACTCGATCGCGATCGCCCCGGGCGGTGACGCCGAGGCTGACGGTGGTGACACCACGGCGACCAGCGGCGACGCGACCGGAGGCGACGGCGGCGACGCCAAGGCCTACGGCGGCGATGCCGCGGCCGGCAACAGCTCGGTCGTCAAGCAGTCAAACGAGTCCACCGGTGAGAGCAATTCGAGCTCATCGAAGGACTGTGGGTGCAATGGCAGCTCCGGCAACTCGGCTCCGAACCAGGAGAACGGATCCGAGGTAAGCCAGGGCTCACCCGAAGCGACCGGCGGCAGCGCCGACGCCAAGGGCGGTAACGGCGGTGACGCCGACAGCGGCAACGTCCAGATCGGGAACGGCAACTCGCTCTCGATCGCGGGCAGCGGCGACGCCGAGGCTGACGGCGGCGACACCGAGGCGCACAGCGGCGACGCGACCGGAGGCGACGGCGGCGACGCCAAGGCCGACGGTGGCGACGCGGTCGCGTTCAACGGCTCGAAGGTCCACCAGACCAACGAGTCGAGCGGCGGCTCTCCCCAGCACCCCGCGCACGAGTGCGGCTGCAAGGGCGGGCCGAAGCAGACCCACGGCTCCAGTCAGAGCAATGAGTCACACGTGCAGCAGGGTGATCCCAAGGCGACGGGCGGCAAGGCCGATGCCAAGGGCGGTAACGGCGGCAGCGCCAATACCGGCAACACCCAGACGGGAAACGGCAACGCCTACGCCGAATCGGTCGCGGACTCGAAGAGCGCCTGCGGCTGCCAGAAGGGCAAGGGCAAAGGCCATGACGAGAGCGGTGCCGACGCCGAGGGTGGCGACACCACGGCGCACAGCGGCGACGCGACCGGGGGCAGCGGCGGCGACGCCAACGCCTACGGCGGCGATGCCGCGGCGGGCAACGGATCGGTGGTCAAGCAGTCAAACGAGTCCTCCTCGGGGAGCGGTTCCGGCTCCTGGCAGGACTGCGGCTGCAAGGGGAGCGAGCACAGCTCGGCTCCCCAGCAGTCCAACAAATCCGAGGTGACGCAGGGATCGCCGCAGGCGACCGGCGGCGAGGCCAAGGCGACGGGTGGTGAAGGCGGCAGCGCCGACACCGGCAACACCCAGGAGCACAACGGCAACGCCGTCGCGTACTCACCTCAGGGTTCGGGGATGTCCCCCGCGCCCCTCGACAAGGGCAGCCCCTGCGGCTGCTCGCATCAGGAGAGCGGTGCCGACGCCGACGGCGGCGACACCGAGGCATACAGCGGCGACGCCAGCGGAGGCGACGGCGGCGACGCCAGGTCCTACGGTGGCGATGCGCTCGCGTTCAACGGCTCGAAGGTGGTTCAGTCGAACTGGCTGAGCTGAGTCGATTCCGCTGAGGGCCTCCTCAGCAGCAGACAGCCCTGGCGGTTCCCGCCGCCGGGGCTGTCCTGCATTCACCAGGCGATCGTCCCCGCGCGGTCGACGAACTGCCCACTGGGTGGGCTTTGGGAGACCAACGCCATGTTGGCGACGGTGGCCGCGGCGTCGTCCGCGGTCGTGGGCGCCGCCGCACGGTTGTCGGGACCACCCAGGTCCGTTTGAACCCAGCCCGGACAGACCGAGTTCACCGTGATCGCAGAGTCGGCGAGCGCCTTCGACAGGGCGACGGTGAGGCCGTTGAGGGCGGCCTTGGACGCCTGGTAGGCGGGCACGACCATCTCGAAGTAAGGGGACTCGGGATCGGTCTGGTCGGCCAGCGAGCCCATCCGACTCGAGACGTTGACGATCCGCCCCGCCGTGGAGTTGGCGAGCAGCGGCAGGAAATGCTCCGTCACCGAGGCCGCGCCGAAAACATTGGTCTCGAAGGTCTCGCGGAACATCCGCAGGTCGAGCGGCTCGCCGATCCCGGTCGCCGTGGCCTCCGGCAGGACGCCGGCGTTGTTGACCAGGATGTCGAGGCGCGAGTACCTGTCCGCGACCGCCGCCGCCGCGCGCCTCACGCTCGACTCCGCGGTGACGTCGATCTGCGATGCCTCTGCGTCGATGCCCTCCTCGCTGAGACGAGAGGCCGCTACCTCTCCCGCCGCCAAGTCGCGCGAGCCGACCAGCACCTTGACACCCGCTTGGCCGAGCAGTCGCGCGGTTGCGAAGCCGAGTCCTCGGTTCGCTCCGGTGACCAGGGCGATCCGATTCGGTGCCTCATTGGTGCCGTTGGTGCTCAATTGGTCCTTTCGAACAGCGGTCGCAGGTCTTTACCCCTCAATGGGTAAACGCGGTACCGAACAGATTCGTGAGATTGCAGCTCGGTGACCCCGAACGCACGACGGGCGCCCGTGGGCGCCCGTCGCACTTCCTATTCCCCTAGCGCCTAGGCGCGGGCGGGCTCCACCTGGGCGGCGGGCTCCCGCACCGGAGCCGCCTCCTCGCGCGGCTCGCGCCCCTTCTGCGGCAGCCAATCCAGCCACCTCGGCAGGTACCAGTTCCAGTCGCCGAGCAGCTTCATCGTCGCCGGCAGCAGGACCCCGCGGATGATCGTCGCGTCGATCAGGATCGCCACCGCGAGCCCGATCCCCATCTCCTTGAAGTCGATGAAGGAGAGGGTTGCGAACACGCTGAACACCATGACCATCACGATCGCGGCGCTGGTGACGGTGCCGGCGGAGCCGGCGATCCCCTTGCGCACCGCGTCCTCGGTGCTCATGCCGCGGTCATAGGCCTCGCGGACCCGGCTGAGGATGAACACGTGGTAGTCCATCGAGAGCCCGAACAGGATCACGAACAGGAACAGCGGCAGCCAGTTGGTGACGCCGCCGTTGGACTCGAATCCGAGCAGGCCCTCGCCCCAACCGTTCTGGAACACGAGCACCAGCACCCCGTAGGCAGCACCCACCGAGAGCAGGTTGAGGACGATCGCCTTCAGCGGGATCACGATCGAGCGGAACGTGACCAGCATCAACAGGAACGCCAGCCCGAGGACGAAGGCGAACACCAGCGGCATCCGCTCCGCCAGCAGGTCGCCGAAGTCGCTCGACTGGGCGGCGGCGCCGGTGACCTTGACGGTCGTCTCCGGGAGCTCGCCGACCGTGGCCGGAACCAGCTCGCCGCGGATCTCATCGAGGGCGGCCATCGACTGCTCGTCGGTGCCCTTGCCCTGGGTCGGAATCGAGACGCTGGCGACAGTGCCATCGTCGCTGTAGGTGACCTCGCTCTCGCCGATCACCGTCGGCGCGGCCTCGGCCTCGCTGACCAGCTGCTCGATGCCGGCGCCTACCTCTCCGCCGCGGACGTCGTCTGACTCGACGACGACGGTGACCGCGTTGGTCTCCGCCGGGAAGGCCGCGGTGAAGCGGTCGTAGGTCTGCATCACCGGGATGTCCCGGGGCAGGTCGTCCGAGCCGCTCTGGACGACGTTCATGTTCAGCGCCGGGATCGCCAGCGCCACGAGGAAGCCGCCGGCGACGACGATCGAGACGATCGGGCGCCGCATCACGCGGGAGACGACCGTGCCCCAGAACCGCGACTCCTTGACCTCGCCACGGTCGCGACGAGTGAACGGGATCCGGCCCTTCTGGACCCGGTCGCCGAGCCAGGCGAGCACCGCCGGGAGGACGGCCAGGGTCGCGAACATCGCGATCGCGACCACGGTCACCGTGGCGACCGCGAACGAGATGAAGGTCGCGTCGCCGGTGATGAACATCCCCGACATCGCGATCGCCACCGTCAGGCCCGAGATCATCACCGCGCGACCCGAGGTCCTGCCGGCGATCTCCAGGGCGTCGCGGTTGCTGCGACCGGCAGCCCGCTCCTCGCGCTGGCGGCGCATGTAGAACAGCGAGTAGTCGACCCCGACGGCGAGTCCGATCAGCAGGATCAGCGCGTCGACGTTGCCGCTGAGCGCGAACAGATGACTGGGAATCGTGACCATCGCCATCGTCGCCATCACCGAGGTGAGGGCGAGCAGGAACGGGACGCTGGCCGCGACCATGGCGCCGAGCGCGATAACCAGGATCAGCAGCGTGATCGGCAGCGAGAGCATCCCCGCTTTGCCGACGTCGCCCTGAAGCGTGTCTTCGATCGCTTTGTTGGCGCTGCCGCCGCCGAACTGGCCGACGCTGTACTCCGGGTTATCGTGCTTGATGCGGTCGACGGTGGCGAGGCTGGCCTCGAGGTTTTCTTCCGCCACTTTTTCCTTGCCTTCGATCTCGAATTCGACGAAGGCCGAATGGCCGTCCTCGGAGATCCCGCCGCCTTCGCCGCTCAACGGTGAGACGACGTCGGTGACGTGCTCGGTCGCGGCGAGGGCCGCGGCCGATTCCTCGATCACCGCTTCGAAAGCGGGATCGTCGGTGGTCGCGGTCTTGCTCTGGATCAGGACGATCTCCTCGGTCGGCCGCATCCCGGCGTCGTCGAGGATCCGCTCGGCCTCACCGGCGTTGCCGGCGATCTGGTCGACCGAAGAGAGCGTCTCTTTCTTCAGCGTCCCGCTGGCCATCAGACCGAAAACCGCGACCACGAAGACCAGCCATCCGAGGATGGCGGTCTTGCGGTGAGCGGCGCTCCAGCGGCCGATCCGGGAAGCGATGTTCTGCTTGGCATGCATCTGATTCCTCCTTGTTGCGATTTGGACTGAGTGACTGGACTCAGCCTCGCCGCGGAGGCCTCCCCGAACATCAGGGGCGATCCCTCAACCGAGCACCCTGGGTTTCGGGGTCTATGCTCGCCCGCACCGATGGTGCCGCCTGGGGAGACGCTCGTTGGGCGCGAGCTGGAGCTCGAACGGATCGACGCTGCGTTGGACTCGCTCGACGCCGGCGAGCCCGGGTGGTTGGTGATCGAGGGGGAACCCGGGATCGGCAAGAGCCGGCTGCTGGCGGAGCTGCGCGACCGGGCGGAGGCGCGCGGCCACATCGTCCTCCACGGCCAGGCGGCCGAGTTCGAGCGCGACCGGCCTTTCGGCGTCGTCGTCGAGACGATCGACCCCTACCTGGAGGCCCAGCTCGAAGGCAGCCTCGCCGGCGCACCCGAGCGCCTGCGCGAAGAGCTCGGCGCCGTCTTCCCCTCGCTGCGCGGAAGCGACGGCAGCCCGGCCGCCATCGGCGACGAGCGCTACCGCAGCCACCGCGCCGCGCGCTCGCTGCTGGAGCTGCTGGCCGAGCGCAAGCCGCTGGTGATCGCGCTCGACGACCTGCATTGGGCCGACGAGGCGACGATCGAGCTGCTCGGGGCGCTGCTGCGGCGGCCCGCCGCGGCGGCGGTGCTGGTGATCGCCGCCTACCGCCCCGGCAGCGCCCCGCCGCAACTGCTCGCCGCGCTGGCGGCGCCGCTGACGGCGAAGCTCGAGCTGTCGGCGCTGAGCGAAGCGGAGGCGGCGACGCTGCTGGGGGAGGTCGAGACCGAAACGGTCGCGGCGATCTACCGCCACGGCGGCGGCAACCCCTTCTACCTCGAGCAGCTGGCGCGCCTGGATGAGCCGCGGCGTCTCGACGAAGGCGGGCCAGCGGCACCGCCGGGGGGCGTCCCGGCCGGGGTTGCCGCCTCGCTCGCCGGGGAGATCGCCGCCCTCTCCCCTGACGCCCGCCGCCTGCTCGACGGCGCTGCCGTGGCCGGCGAGCCCTTCGACCCCGGCGTCGCCGGCGAGATCGCCGAGCTCGGCGAGGCCGGCGCCCTCGACGCCCTCGACGAGCTGCTCGGCCGCGACCTGGTCCGCGCCACGGACGTGCCGCGGCGCTTCATCTTCCGCCATCCCCTGGTTCGCCACAGCGTCTACGAAGCGATCGGCGGCGGCTCCAAGCTGGGAGCCCACGCGCGAGCCGCCGACAGCCTCTCCGCCCGCGGCGCCGGCGCCGCCGACCGCGCCCACCACGTCGAGCAGGCGGCGAACCAGGGCGACGCCGAGGCGATCGACGTTCTGCTGGAAGCCGCCGAGGCAGCCTCTGGGCGGGCACCCGCGGTCGCCGCCCGCTGGCTGGAGGGGGCGCTGCGACTGCTGCTCGACAGCGACCGCGAGCGCCAGGTCTCGGTCCGGGTGGCGCTGGCCGCGGCGCTGCGCTCGATCGGCGAGCTCGAGCGCTGCCGCGAGATCCTGCTCGAAACGATCGAGCTGATCGGCGCCGAGGACGAGGCCCGGCGACTGGAGCTGACCGCCTGGGCCGCCGCCGTCGAACACGGCCTGGGCGAGCACGGTGCCGCGCACCAGCGCCTGCTGCGGGCCTGGGACGAGCTCGGCGACCACAACACGGCTGAGAGCACGGCGCTGCAGATCGAGCTCGCGGTCGACGGCCTCTACTCGCTCGACTTCGAGCAGACGCTCTCGATGGGAACCGGCGCCCTCGCAAACGCGCGGGCGCTGGACGACCCCGCCCTGACTGCCCACGCCGCGGCGGCGCTCAGCCTCGGCGAGACCACCGACGGCCGGATCGAGTCCGCCCGTGAGCACCACACCGAGGCCGTGGCGCTGATCGACCGCCTCGCCGACGAGGAGCTCGCCCCCCATCTCGACGCCTTCTACTACCTGGCCTGGACCGAGAACTACCTCGAGCACTACGAGGCGGCGCTGACCCACATCGATCGCGGGATTGACATCGCCCGGCGCACCGGACACGGGCGGCTGCTGATCCCGCTGATGCTGAGCAAGGGCTACCCGCTGGAGTTGCAGGGGCGCCTGACCGAGGCCGCCGAGGTCTGTGAGGCGGCCGTCGAGGCGGCCCGGCTCTCCGGCAACCGGCACTATCTCTTCTGGGCGCTGTCCGAGCTCGCCTGGCCGCGCTACTTCGCGGGCGAGCTGGAGGGCGCGATCGAAGCCTGCGAGGAAAGCCTGAGCCACGGCGAGCGGCTGACCGGCGGCACCATCCCCGCCTCCGGCGGCGGCCCGGGGTGGGCGCTGGCGGTCGCCCTCTTCACCTCCGGCGAGACCGAGCGCGGTGCGGCGGCGATGCAGGCGCTGGGCAGCGAGGAGATCGAGTTCGCGGTCCCGGTCGAGCGCTGCTTCGACTGGGAAACCTTCGCCCTGGCAGCCCTTGAGGCGGGCGACCTCGAGGCAGCCGAAGCCCACGCGATGCGGGCCGAAGACCTCGCCGCGAGCCTTGGCGACCTGCGGCTGCCGGCGGCCCTCGCCGGCCGGGCGCGGGCCGCGATCCTGCTCCACAAGGGCGAACCGGAAGCGGCGATCGCGCCGGCCCGGGTCGGCGTCGAGGGCGCGGCGGCCGCCGGGGCGGGACTGCAGGCGGCCTTCTCGCGCCAGTTGCTGGGTCGAGCCCTTGCCGGCGCCGGCAAGCGCGAGGAGGCGATCGCCGAGCTGCGCGAGGCCGAGCGCGAGCTCGACGGCTGCGGCTCGCTGCGCGAGCGCGACGCGGTCCGCCGCGAGCTGCGCCGGCTCGGCGCCCGTCGCGAGGCGCGCGGGCCCGCCGCGGGCGAGAGCGGGATCGACTCGCTGACCAAGCGCGAGCACGAGATCGCCGGCCTGGTCACCGACCGGCTCACCAACAAGGAGATCGCCGCCGAGCTATTCCTCAGCGAAAAGACGATCGAGTCGCACCTGCGGAACATCTTCTTCAAGCTCGGCGCCGCCTCGCGGGTCGAGGTCGCCCGCGCCTTCGAGCGCGAGCAGCGCTCCGGTTAAGGGACCGTCCCCGATGTTCGCGGCGCCGCGGCGGCCGAAGATGTCGCCATGCCGTTCTTCTATCTCCACCACAGCCACGACCCGGCCGAGTGCGCGGCGGCCTTCGCCGCCTGGCGCGGCTTCGAGAGCCCACTCCGCCGCCGCCCGGCGGCGGCGACCTGCTTGACCGGCGGCCACTGCCTGCTCTGGCGAGTCGAGGCGCCCGACAGCGGCGCGGCCGCCGCGTTGCTCCCCGCCTTCGTCGCCGCCCGCACCGAGGTCGTCGAAGTCCGCGACGTCGAGATCCCGTAGCTCCGGCGACCGAGGCGACCCTCAGTAGCGCAGGACCGCGGCGACGCCGTCGGCCGGTTTCAGGAGCTCGGCGGCGCCGTCGCGGGCGATCGTGATCTCGGCGTGGCCCGCGAGGGCGCCGCGGACCAGCGCCTCAGCTGGCACGCAGTCGCGAATCGAGCGGCGCTGCGCGGCGCTGACGGAACGGTCCGCGAGACCTACCGCCGCATCCCGCTGGGGGATGCACTCTGGATGCTCGGCACCGCTTGATCCGAGCTCTCACTCGTGAATCAGGCCTGCATTCGCCGCGATCTCCTTCGCTGCCGGAATCTCGCTCACCTGCCGCCCCGGATCGTTCTTGCTGTCGAGGCATATGTTCCGCTCGAACTCGACGTGCGGCCCTCCCCGCACGCACCAGAAGCCCGGCTCGACGGTGTCCTCGAGGAAGTTGTCGACGAACCGATTGTGGAGCGGGCAGCCCGAAATCGCCGTCCCCTCGACTGCGTAGACCACGTTCCGCTCCCAGGTGACGTAGTTCGAGTCGTCGTCGGCATAGAGCGCAATCGCCGTGTCCTCGCCGATGTCCTGGGGCTGCAGCCCGCCGGACTCGCCGACGTTCGGATCGGCGTGCGACTCGACGTGGTGGATCAGATTGCCGCTGACCACGCTGCCGTCCTCATAGCTCGTGCCCTGGTGAGAGGCCGTGAATATCCCGCCCCCATCGGTTAGCGACTGCATCGTTCGAAGGATGCAGTTGTCGAGAATGCGATTGCCGTAGGCAGTGGTTTCGCCTGCCGTCGCGTAATGGGTCCAGTACTCGCCGAAGCTGATGCCCGTGTACGGCACGTCGTTGACCTGGTTATGCACGATCTCGGCCTGCTGGGTCTTCTCGGCATAGATGCCGATGCTGCCCTTGTACTCGACGCCGACGTGATCGACGTGGTTGTTCTCGACCACGATCTGCTCATTGATGCGGTCCGCATCGGTATCCGGCTGACGTGATCCAAGCTGGATGCCGCCACCCGACACATCGCTGAAGACGCTGCCGCGGACTGCGCAGCGCGAGCTGCCGAGTGAGAACTCGAGCGCATCGGCGCCGAGCTTGACGAATCGGCAGCGCTCGATCGCGATCCGCTCACAGCCTCGGAAACGGACGTTGCCGGGGATCGAGCGCGCCGACTCGCTGGAGTCCCATGGGTCCTCGAAGTCCGGCGTGTCACCCCCCTCGTAGATCGGTCCGAAGACCTGTGAGAAGCCCGTCGGCTGACTCGGGCCCAACCAAGTCGCGTACGCGAACGTGAGGCCGCGGAAGACGACGTCGTGCACGCCGTGTCCGTCCAGCAGATGCTCGAGCACCGGCGCGATCACCGGCGCGGAGTCGAGCTGCTCATCCGGGCGCGGAAGGTAAAAGAGCACGTGCCGTCCGGGCTCTGAGCGATCTAGGTAGAACGTCCCGGGCTCGGTCAGGAAGCTGCGGCTGTTCTCGATCCAAAGTGGCAGCGGTGGCTTGAAGACGATCTCCTCGCCGAACCCACGAGGCCCCTCGCCCCAGCGCCCGCTGTGGTTCTGCGTGAACCAGCGGAATCCGGGTTGGTCCATAGCGATGCTCGTCGCCTCGCCAGCGGCCTCAATAGCCGCGACGCCACAGCGCGGCTCGGCAAAGCCGCCGTGACCGCGGTAGACGAACTCCAAGTCGGCCGGGTTCTCCCAGCACTGCGGCGCCGTGCTGGTGGTGACATACCCCTCGTCGGTCAGCGTCACCTCACCCGGCAACCCCACCGCGCCACCGGCCTCGAACCGCGCCCGCATGGCCCGCCGGCCGGCTACGTACAGCTGACGCGTATCCAGCCCCCCGACATCAGCGCGCCAGACGTTCGTGTCCGGATCGTCCAGCTCCCAGCTCCCGATGCGCCGGCCCCCGCTCACCACAACGGGTTCTTCCCCCACGGCCTGCCAGACCACAGGCCGATCGGCCGTCCCCGAGTCACCGGCATCGTTCGACAGTTGCAGTGGGGCGTCGAGGATGTGGATCCCCGTGTGCAGGTTTACGACGACCCCCTCCTGCACCTCCCCCGTCAGCGAGCGAACCGCTTCCCGAGCGCGCCGCAAGGTCGAGAACGGCTGCTCCAGCGTCCCGGGACCACGATCGGCGCCATCGGGCGAAACATGGATCTGCTGCACCAGACTGCCCTCCTCGGCTATCGACCTAGCGGCCAGCTTGCACGTGACTGTATTTCACATTATCAAGGGGCTTAAGTCAATACGAAATCTCCGACCAAGTCCTCACGAAGCTCGACCCGAGCGTCGCGGCGGCGGCCAGGAAGCGGCGCTTCAGCGCCAAGAGCGCGCCGAAGGGGCAGGTTGCCTACGCGTTCGGCTAACCCAAGCTGTCGACGAGCCCCGGCAGCTCGCGATGGCCGTCGATGACGAACTCCGCCTCCGGGCCGGTCCCGAGCTCGGGGTCGTCGTGCAGACCGCGGTAGCGAACGGATCGCATCCCCAGGGCCCTGGCGCCGGCGACGTCGGTGCGCCGCAGGTCGCCGACGTGCATCGCCGCGGCCGGCCCTGCCCCCAGAGCCTCCAGCGCCGCCTCGAAGATCAGCGGCGAGGGCTTGAAGTGGCCGACTTCGTCGGAGAACGCCCAGCCGGAGAAGTGGTCCACCAGCCCCTCCCTGCTCAGCAGCTCCCGCAGCAGCTCGCCGCCGCTGAAGCCGACGTCGCAGACGATCCCGAGCCGGATCCCCCGCTCCCCCAGCGCTTCCAGGCAGGCGCCGACGTCCGGCGCCAGCTCCAGCCGCGTCTCCCGTCCGGCCACCAGGAACGCCTCCGCCACCAGCTCCCGCGCCGCCCCCTTGACCCCGAGCGCGCGGACCAGCATCTCGGCGCCCTCGCTCGGATGCAGATGCCTGCCGGCCGACCACGACTGCTCCCAGCTGCGCCCCACCTCCTCCAGGCTCGCCGCCAGCAGCTCCGCCTCGACCTCCACGTCGCAGGCCTCGCAAGCCGCCGCGATCGCCCGCTGGCGCGCCTCGGTCATCGCCCCCGGGGGCACCCGCGCGATCGTGTTCCAAAAGTCGAAGGTAACCGCCCGCAGCACGGCACAGATATAGCTGATGGAGAATCGCCCGATGGCGACCGCCCCAGAGTTCGATCTCAGCGCGAAGGAGGCCCGGCGCCTCGCGGTCGCCGCGCAGGGCTTCGGGCGCCCGCGGCCAACCGGGCGGGTGGACGCCAGGCACCTGCGGCGGGCGATCGACGACGTCGGGCTGCTGCAGCTCGACTCGGTCAACGTCTTCTGCCGCTCTCACTACATGCCGGTCTTCTCGCGACTGGGCCCGTATCCGCGGCAGACCCTGGATCGGCTGGCCTGGCACGAGAACGGGAGTGGGAAGAGCGGACGGGCGGGGAAGCGGGAGCTGATCGAGTACTGGGGGCATGAGGCCTCTCTGCTGCCGGTCGAGCTGCAGCCGTTGTTGCGTTGGCGGATGGCGCGGGCGGACGCGCTGGCGTGGAAGGGCGTGGCGCGGGTGGCGTCGGAGCAGCCCGAGCTGCTCGAGTTCGTGCTCGACGTGGTGCGCGAGCGCGGGCCGATTCGGGCATCGGATCTGGCGGCGAAAGGGCGCCGGCGGGAGCCGCGAGAGATGTGGAGCTGGAGCGAAGAGAAGACCGCGCTCGAGTACCTGTTCTTCGCGGGGCGGGTGTGCGCGGCACGGCGGGTCAACTTCGAGCGGCTCTACGACCTGCCCGAGCGGGTGCTGCCGCGGCAGGTCCTCGAAGCGCCGACGCCTTCGCAGGACGAGGCGCAGCGACAACTGATCCTGATCGCGGCGAAGCGGCTGGGGGTTGCGACCGAGGCCGACCTCGGCGACTACTTCCGCCTGCCCCGCGCCGAGTCGAAGGCCCGCGTCGCCGAGCTGGCCGAGAACGCCGGCCTGATCCCCGTGCGGGTCGAGGGCTGGCGGCAGCCCGCCTACGTCTCGACCGAGCGACCCGGGGGCCTGCGCCGGGCAGCGACGGGGCGGGCGCTGCTGACCCCGTTCGACCCCCTCGTCTGGGCCCGCGAGCGAACCGAGCGGCTCTTCGGCTTCCGTTACCGAATCGAGATCTACGTGCCGGCGCCCAAGCGCGTCTACGGCTACTACGTCCTCCCCTTCCTGCTCGGCGACCGCCTGGTCGCGCGGGTCGACCTCAAGAGCGACCGGCAGGCGGGCGTGCTGCGGGTCCGCGGCGCCTTCGCCGAGCCGCACGTCGACACCGCCCTTACCGCCGAGGCGCTGGCCGAGGAGCTGCGTCTGCTCAGCGGCTGGCTCGGGCTCGGCGGCGTCACGGTGGCGCGCAAAGGCGACCTCGCTTCGGCGCTGCGTCGCGCGCTCGCCTGAGGGCCGCGCCCGACATCGCATCGATGCCGGCCGTGGGCCGACTCCGGGTGGGCCGACCCCCGGTCCGCTCAGCCCGTCAGCAGATCCGTGCAGGGCCGCTGTTCGGCCTCGCCCGAGCCGCGGCAGAGCCCCGCGGCGAAGGCGGGGCCCGTGAGCGGGACGATTGCGGTGCCGGGCAGTTCGACCCCCAGCGAGCCGCTCCAGGCGGCGGGCAGGCCGGGGGACTGGCTGAACGCGGCCGAGCCGTGGAAGGGCGCCGGCGGTTCCACCGTCGCGGTCGTCGGCAGGGCTCCGGGCGCGCTTTCGGCTACGCCGACATAGGAGGCGTTCCGGACTTCGCGGGTGACCTTGATCCGGCCGAGGGTTTCGCTCCGAAAGGCGCCGAACTCCCAGGTCGCTCCCGGCTTGATGTCGGGGACCCTGGTCAGGGCGCTGAAGAGGGTGGTGCCGCCGGGGGCGCGGGCGGCGGCGACGATGCGGCCGAGGGCGGCACCGGGAAGGGGGCCGGCGGACGTTCGCGCCCGCCTCTGCCGGCGGCAGACGATCCGGAAGCTGCGGAAGCGGTTGCCTTCGACCCGGGTCGCGGAGGCGTCGGCGAAGTCGAGCTCGCCGTGGAACTCGACCGTGCCGACGAAGCGTCCTTTCTCGTTCGTCCTCTGTCTGCCTTTGCAGCGCTCGCTGTCGATCGGCTTGCCGCCTTCCAGGACCCGGGGACGGAAGCCGACCGAGATCCGTCCCAGGGCGCCGAGGTTGGCCTCGATCCGGGAGTCGGTGACGCGGCCGGGCACTTCGTAGGTCGCGGTCGCCAAGGCGGCGCGACTGACGCTCACCGTGACCCGGTCGGGGCGCTCGCCGTCGACGAACAACGAGTAGCCGTTGCTCGCGCCGACGAAGAGGGAGAGTTCGAGGCTCGGCGGCGACACTTGATACCCGGGCTTGGCCACGGCGGCGTCGGTCGGCAGCAGCGCCGCGAAGCAGAGGGCCAGGGCGGCGATCGTCCCCCTGGACAAGCCCCGATTGAACGAGCGTCCCACGATCGAAGCGTAGCGCCGCCCTCGCGCTCGACCAACCTCCGATTCGGTGACGCTTGCAACCCGCGCCAGGGCCAGCGACACTGGCACCTCACCGACGATGACCCCCACCGACCCACCCCTCCTCCACCACTGGATAGGCGGTCGCCGCGACACGACGCCCCCCGCCCGCCGCGCCACCGTGACGGCGTCCGCGAGCGGACGGCCCGTGGCCGAGGTGCCGCTCGCCGATGCCGCCACCGTCGACCGTGCCGTGCGCGAGGCGGCGAGCGCCGCCGTCGACTGGGCCGAGAGCTCGATCAGTCAGCGAACGCGGATCCTGTTCGCCTTCCAGCGGCTGGCCTCGGATGCCCGTGGTGAGCTGGCCGAGCTGATCACGACCGAGAACGGCAAGGTCGGCGACGACGCCCTGGCGGAGGTCCAGCGCGGGCTCGAGGTGGTCGAGTTCGCCTGCGGCGTCGGTGAGCTGCTGAAGGGCTCGATCTCGGCCCAGGTCTCGCGCGGGGTCGACAGCTATTCGCTGCGCCAGCCCATCGGCGTCGTCGCCGGCATCACCCCCTTCAACTTCCCGGTCATGGTGCCAATGTGGATGCAGCCGCTGGCAATCGCCTGCGGCAACTCCTTCATCCTCAAGCCCTCCGAGCAGGTTCCCTCGGCCTCCCTGCGGGTCGCCGAGCTGTGGGCCGAGGCGGGCCTGCCCGCGGGCGTCTTCTCGGTCGTCAACGGCGACCGGGAGGCGGTCGACGCCCTGCTTGTCCACCCCGAGCTGGCCGCCGTCTCCTTCGTCGGCTCGACCCCGGTCGCCCGCCACGTCTACGAGACCGGGACGGCCAACGGCAAGCGCGTGCAGGCGCTCGGGGGAGCCAAGAACCACGCCGTCATCCTTCCCGACGCCGACCTCGAGCTCGCCGCCGACTCCCTGATCTCGGCCGGCTACGGCTCGGCCGGCGAGCGCTGCATGGCGGTCTCGGTCGCGGTCGCGGTCGGCGACGTCGCCGAGCCGCTGATCGAGCGGCTGCGGGAGCGGATCGCGAAGTTGCGCGTCGGCGACGGCGCGGACCCCGTTTCCGAAATGGGGCCGCTGGTCAGCCAGGCCCACCTGGAGCGCGTCCGCGGCTACGTCGACGCCGGCGTCGAGGAGGGCGCCGAGCTGGTCGTCGACGGCCGCGACCTGGTCGTCGAGGACCACCCGGACGGCTTCTTCATCGGGCCCTGCCTGTTCGACGGGGTCCGCCCCGGGATGAGGATCTACGACGAGGAGATCTTCGGCCCGGTGCTGATCGTCGTCCGCGCCGCGGACTTCGCCGAGGCCGTCTCCCTGATCGACTCCAACCCGTACGGCAACGGCGCCGCGATCTTCACCAACGACGGCGGCGCCGCCCGCGCCTTCGAGCATCAGGTGAGCGCCGGCATGGTCGGAGTCAACGTGCCGATCCCGGTGCCGATGGCCTACCACTCCTTCGGCGGCTGGAAGGGCTCGCTGTTCGGCGACCTCCATATTCACGGCCGCGAAGGCATCCAGTTCTACACCCGCGGCAAGGTCGTGACGCGGCGCTGGGCCGACCCCGCTCACCGCGGCGTCGACCTCGGCTTCCCCGTATCCGGCTGAGCACCGGCCCCGCGCCTCCGCCGAGGCGGCTCGTTCCAGTGAGCCGCGCCGATACCATCGACCAGATGCAGGCGGTACGCGGCAAAGCACCCAATCTCGCCCTCCCAACCTGAGGAGCCGGCCATGACGGTCAACCTGACCCGTATCTACACCCGCCTCGGCGACGACGGCGAAACCCACCTCGGCGACATGAGCCGGGTGTCCAAGACCCACCCCCGGCTCGAGGCCTACGGAGAGATCGACGAGCTGAACGCCCAGATCGGCGACGTCGTCGCCCGCGACGAGCTCGGCGAGCGCGCCTCCGCCTGGCTGCGCCAGATCCAGAACGACCTCTTCGACCTCGGCGCCGACCTCTCGGTCCCGCCCTCGAAAGAGGGCAAGGAACGGCTGCGGGTCGCGCCCGCGCAGGTGAACTGGCTCGAGAGCTGCTGCGACAAGGCCAACGAGGCACTGCCGCCGCTGCGCTCCTTCGTCCTTCCGGGCGGCACGCGGGCCGCCGCCGGCCTGCACGTCTGCCGCACGGTCTGCCGCCGGGCCGAGCGCCGCACCCTGCTGGTCGAGGACGCGAACCCGGAGGTCGTGCGCTACCTGAACCGGCTCTCGGACCTGCTCTTCATCCTCGCCCGCGAGGCGAACGTCGGCGGTGAGGAGCCGCTCTGGGAGCCCGGCGCCAGCCAGACCGACTGAGCGACGTCCATCTCAGGCGCCACCGCCCCAACGGGGTCCCTAACGCTTCGGCTTTTTCTTCTTCTTGAGCACTACGTGGATCGTGTGCGAGGCGGTCACGACCTTGGACTGGCCCTGGATCTTGGCCTTGATCGTCACCTTGATCGTCGCCTTGCCGCGCTGCACGAGGACGGCTTCGCCGGTCTTGTTGAGGTGCAGCGCGAGCTTGCGCGTCGCCCCACCGGGGATCTTCGTCGTTCCCCTGCCGACCGCGATCCACTTGGGCGGCTTCTTCTTGCCGTGCTTGGGCTTGGCGAGCGGGTTCGCCGTCGCGGGCCGGAACCTCAGCCCGGCGGTGACGGCGCCCTTCGTCTTTCCCTCCGTCGACACCGAGCAGCTGGGCGCCCCGCAGAAGTAGGAGGCGACGTTAAGCGGCCGGCCCGGGCTCCAGAAGATCCGTTTCGTGATCCAGACGACCTTCGGCTTCTCCGCGCCCGGGTGGGGCGGCGCCGCCTGCGGCGTCGAGCTGACCACGCGCCAGGCCGGAGACCGGCTTTTGCCATCGCTGGTCAGAGGCTGCGCGCCGCCGGAGCCGTCGGCGTTGGCGACGTACAGATTGCGGGCGCCGATGTTGCCGATCAAAGCGCCTTCGTAGACGATCCGCGAGCCGTCGGGCGACCAGGACGCGCTGCGGGCGTCGCCTTCGCCGGGGCTCGCCAGCGGATGGTCGCCGCTGCCGTCGGCGTTCATCACCCGATAGATCGAGGCGCCGCTGCCGGTGGGGGTCGCCCGATACGCGATCCGCCCCCCGTCGGGAGACCAGGCGTTGAAGGTCCACTCCGTGAACGATCCGGGCAGGACCAGCGGGGTGCCGCTGCCGTCGACGGAGACGACGTGGAGGTCGACATAGCCGAAGCCGCCGGAGTGGTAGCCGTCGAAGGCGATCCTCGAGCCGTTGGGTGACCAGGTCGGTTCGTGCCCGACGCCGTTAGCCAGCGGCTGGCCGATACCCCCGGTCGCGGGAGCTACGTAGATCTGTTCCGGCAGGTTTTTGACGACCGCGTAGGCGATCTTCGAGCTGTCCGGGGACCAGGTGGGATGCCGCTTGGCACCGGGCCCCCCGATCTCGAGCGGGAAGGTGGTGGTCCCGTCGGCGTTGACAACCCAGACGCTGTCGTCACCGGCATTGGTGCCGCGCGTGTAGGCGATGCGGCTGCCGTCCGGCGACCAGGCGAGATCGTCGATCTGCTTGTTTCCCGAGCTGTAGCTGGTGATCCGGGTGGCGAGGTTCTGCGGGTCGTACGTCGTCCCCGGCTGCATCACGAAGACGTTCCGCTCGCCGTGCCCAGAGGCGGTGAAGTCGCTGACGAAGGCGACCTTGCTCCCGTCCGGCGACCAGATCGGCTCTTCGTCGTAGCTGGTGCTGCCGTTGAAGGTCAGGTTGGTGACGGCCCCCGGATTAGCTGGGTCGAGCAGGCAGATGTCGACGTCGCACTCGTAGGCGATTTCGTTCGCCGCCTGGGCCGTCGACGCCAGCGTCAGGCCCGCCACGACGAGCAAAAGGAGGGCGAAGGAGGGCCGAAGAGGGCGCATCGCGCAACCCTAGCGTCCAGCCAAGCGAGAGGCCAAGGTTGGCCCGATCCGGGCCGCAATCGGGTGTCAGGCTGAATCCATGCTCTTCTCCCGATCCGTCCGCGCACTCGTCCTGATCTTTGCGATCGCCGCCACCCTGGCGGCGATCGCGTCGCCGCCTTCCGCCGGCGCCGCCTGGCCGGGACGCAACGGGCCGGTCGTCTACGTCGGGCTGGACCCGACGCCGGACCCGATCCACTCGGTCGCCGACTACCTCGCCACCGGCCTGCGCAGCTTCGTCCCCGGAGTGCCCGCCTCGCTCGCCCAGTTGACCACCGACCCCACCGACCGCGACCCCAAAGTCTCCGCCGACGGCCGCCGCGTCGTCTTCTCCCGCACGATCCGCTCGGCGCCCGGCGAAAAGGTGACCGGGATCTTCGCGATCAACGTCGACCGGACCGGGCTGACCCAGGTGACGTCAGGCGCGCCCGACGGAGCCGGCGACGTCGAGCCGACCTTCTACCCGTCCGGGGACCGGATCGCCTTCGTCCGCGGCGACGGGCTCTACTCGGTCCGCCTCGACGGCACCGGCCTGCGCCTCCTCGCCTCCGGCTACGCCTCTCTGCGCACCCCTGCCGTCTCGCCGACCGGCCGCCAGATCGTCTTCGCCTGCCGTCACTTCGAAGGCGAGGTCGAATCCAGTTGGGAGCACATCTGCTCGATCCGCCCCGACGGCACTCACCGCCGCGACCTCACGCCCCGCTTCGAGGGAGGCGACCGCGCCTATGACCCCGACTTCAGTCCCTCGGGCCGCCTGATCGCCTTCTCGGTCGGACCGGGCACCGCGGCCGACGTCTTCACGATGCGCGCCAACGGAGCCCGCCGAGGCGCTCTCACCAACCGCGGCCCCCGCGGCGGTCGCCGCTTCCCGCGTGCCCGCGGCTACGACAACCCCGCCTTCGCCCCAGCCGGCGGCTCCCTAATCGCGGTCGCCCGTTCCGGCACCCGCCCCCGCTTCGTCCGCATCTCGCTGTCCAACCCCCGCCACCCCGAAAACCTCGACGCCGGCGTGCTCGGCCGCTCGCCGGTGTGGGCGCCGGCACCCTGAACGAGAAGCGCCGCTCCGCCCCGCTCAGGGCGTTGCCGGCTGGTTCACGAAGGCTTCATAGGCGCGACACGGCTGCCCCCGCAGGCCCGGACAGGGAGGCAGGCCGGTGGACACGCTCACCCCGGGCACGACGGGCAGCAGGAGGTTCGAAGGCGTGTTCGCGCCGTAGGCGATCGCGACCTGTGCGGTGCCTTCCGGCTCGGCTTGGTCGAAAGCCCAGATCGGTTGGGTGCCGTTGGGGGCGGCGATCGTCACCCGGATCCGCGAGCCGGCGCGATAGGCGTGACCCTCGTAGTAGAGCGGGATCGTGACCGGCACGAACTGATCGGGCGGAAGCGGTGAGACGTCGGCTTCCCGCAGGCTCAGCACCGGCTCGAGCGCGGTGCTCTTTTCGGGGTCGAGCTTGCGCGCGTCGCCGCGCACCCAGCCGTTCTGGACGAAGGTCTCCTTGCCGTCGGGCCTCACCTCGCTGATCGTCGCCTGGAGGTCGACGTTGGGAGTCGAGGAGCGAACCCATACGTTCACGGCCCCGGCCCCGAGCACCGTCGTGTTGGCGCTCAGTGGAGCGGTGAGGTAGGAGACAGCGCTCCCCGGCGGGCTCTGCGCCCATTCGTATTTGGGTGCGGCCGTCCAGAGACCGCCGGCGCCGGCGCCGGTGTCGCCGCTGAAATCGGTCCTCGGCAGGGCGTCGGCGTCCCAGGTGAATTCGTCGGCGTGCACGCCGACGGGCGGACTGCCGCTCAAACTGCCTCCGGGCGAGAGGTACCAGGCTTTCGCCTGGGTGCCGGGGACCGGGAGCCCGTCGAAGGACTTCTCGAAGCCGGGGTAGGGCCGGCCCGGCGAAAGCCCTCCGGCGCCGTTGTCGAAGAGGACCCGGACCGGCTTCAGTTTCTCGAAGGCATTGAGCGCCAACCCATGGGTCGGCAGCAGCTGAATCGGATCCAGGGGCAGCGTGATCCCTGGTATCCCCATCGCTTCCTGGAAGATCAGCGGTGCCGCGGCTCGGACCGCCACGGAGGCGAGCAGCGGCGGCCGTTTTGCGACGTAGAGCTGGAGGAAGTCGAACCAGCGGTTGAACGTCGCCGGGTCGAGCGAGTCGACGTGGGTGCCGTTGGTGAAGGTGAACCACTTCCGTTGCGTCCCGGTGAAGCGCTTCGCCAGCGTCGGGCAGTGGCCGCCGGTCTGCTCGTCGGTCCACTGGCAGGCCATGAAGGTCGGGACGTCGATCTGGTCGACGAAGGTGATCGGCGAAAGCGGATCGGCGACCTCGGGTTTGTAGTGGTCGTTTTCTTCGACCTTTTTGAGGAGGTCCACCGCCTCGGGGTGCAGGGCCTGGTTGGCCGCGCAGGTCTGGTCGCCCTCCTGGATGCGTTTGTGGGCCCATGCCTGGCCCGTGGTCGGGGACGCCGCTTCGGCGTCGTGGACCCGCTCTTTCGCCCACTCGAGCGCAAACCCGGTATTGAGGATGCCGCCCGGATACAGCGTCGTCTGGGTGTTGTCGATCACCGACAGCGGCGAGATCGCGGCCAGGCTCGGCGGCTGGGTGGCGGCGGTGAAGAGCTGGCTGATCCCGCCGTAGGAGATCCCCATCATTCCGACTTTGTGGTGCAGTGCCCACGACTGGCGCCCGATCGTCTCGATTACGTCGTAGCCGTCGAGGCCCTGCAGCGGCTCGAAGAAGTCGAAGGCGCCGCCGGAGCAGCCGGTGCCGCGCATGTTGACGTCGACCACCGTGAACCCCATCAGGTTGGCGATGATGGAGATCCCGCTCTCAGGACCGGCGGGATTGGCGTAGCCGTAACCCGAATACTCGATCAGGGTCGGCGTCGGGCCGCTCGGCAGCGGCGGCAGTTCGACCCCGGGAAGGACTTTCACCACGTCCTGCGGCGGATGGACGTTGATCGCCAGCTTGGTTCCGTCGCGCATGGTCAGGTACCCGTATCCGCTCGACGGGATCGACTGGTCGTAGACATCGGTGCTGGGCGGCGCCGGCTGGGTCGTGAGGACCTGCAACGGAGCCGATTCCGGCCCGTTGGCGGTCAAGCCGACGGTGTAGCCGCCGCCGGGCTCCACTTCGCGGAAGAGAGTCCCGCCGAGGTCGTTGGCGCTTTTCGTTGCGACTTCAAGATCTGCGCTGTCGTAGAGGGACACTTGAGCGCCCGGGGGGAGGCCGGTCACATAGACCTGTTCAACGCTCCCACGCGCCTCGAACGACGGGTCGGCGGCGGCAGGTCCGGGAGCGAGCAGCAACAGGAGCAGACCGCAGCCGAGCGCCACCCATAACGGCGCCCCACGCCAGCCTCGCCGGCAATCGACCTCTCCGCCTCTACTTAAGATTCAGTACTTGTACCACGCAACACAGACTTTGCAAACCCCAGATCCCCCGAGATCGCGGTCACACTGGGACAGTGCGCGCCGGCGTGTCGGGGATGACGTCTTTCGGCTCGCGCGAGAGCTTCGCGAAGCCCCGGAGCACCCGCGCCAGGGTCAGAAGCCCCTTCGGAGATCTCAGGTTGATTGCGCTGAGGAGTTGGCGAAGGAACGAGAGCTGATCGAAGTAGACCCGCTCGCAGACCAGCTGCTCGTTCTCGTCGAAGACGAAGAAGGCGGTCATCCGGACCTTGAACGACCCGCCCGTCGGCGGCACCGGGCCGAGCGGCCCCAGGTGGGTGCCAAGCAAATAGAACTCCGCCACCACCGCGTCGTCGCAATGCCGGAGCGCGATCATCTCGTGCCGCTGGTCGGGGAACGCCACCCGCGTTTCGTCGTAGTAACCGCGAACCGCAGCATCTCCATCGTGCACCGTCTGCGTAGGCACGATCTCATAGCGCGGATGCGGAAAGGTCGAGAGGACCGCATCCCAATCCTGCTCAACCTCATCGTGGAAATGGTCCAGCACCACCTTCTCCCGCCGTGCTCGGATGTCATCGGTAGGCATTTGACCTGCTCCTCTCCATCAAGGCTGCCAGACCTGCCGGGCCGGCCTTCAAGAAGGGTGGCTGACGGGACTCGAACCCGCGACCACCTGGACCACAACCAGGAGCTCTACCAACTGAGCTACAGCCACCACGCTGGTGCCCAATCTACCGGGCCAAAGCGGGAACCACTTCGCTGCCGAGGAGGGCGATGGCGTCGAGGTCGCGGTGGAGGAGGTGCTGGGCCATGATCCGCTTGACGCCGGCCGCCTCCAGCTCGCGGGCTCGCTCGATCGCCTCTGCGGCGGTGCCGACGATCCAGGAGTCGGGCTGGGCGTCGAGGAAGGCCCGAGCGTCGCCCGCCTCGCCCTGCCACTCGGCGAGGCGCCCGGCGCGGTCGAGGAGGTCGGCTTCGTCGCCGCCGACGATCCACCCCGTCATCATCGACAGCGGCAGCGTCGCCGGGTCGCGGCCCTCCGTTTCGCAGGCCGCATCCAGCTTCCGCCGGGTCTCCGCCAGTTCCTCCGCGGTCGCCATCACCGCGTTGTACTCGTCGGCGTGGCGGGCCGCGAGACGCAGGCTGCGCGGCCCGCCGCGGCCGCCGAGGATCAGCGGCGGGCGCGGCTGCTGGACGGGCTTGGGCAGCGCGTCGAGCTCCTGGGCCGAGAAGTGGGCGCCGTCGAAGCTGAAGGGTCCCCCGGCCCAGTGCCCGCGGATGATCTGCATCTGCTCCTCGAGCGCGTCCATGCGCGGGCCGATCGGGGGCAGGTCGAAGCCGTAGACCTCGTGCTCACGGTCCCACCAGCCCGCGCCGATGCCGAGCTCGACCCGCCCACCCGAGACGTGGTCGGCGGTCGTCACCATCTTCGCGAGGACGGCGGGGTGGCGGAAGGTCGCCGGTGAGACCATCGTCCCCAGGCGCAACGTCTCGGTCACCGCGGCCAGCGCCGCGATCGTCGTCCAGGCATCGAGCGAGCCGCGCTCGCGGCGGTCGGCGACCGAGAGGTAGTGGTCGGAGCGGAACATCGTCCCCACCCCGTGCTCTTCGCAGGCGCCGGCCAGCGCCAGCCAGTCTTCCCAGCTGACGTCCTCCTGGCCCTCGATCATCAAGCAGATCTCCATGCGTCCTCCTCGCGGTCGGTTCTCGGTTCGCTACCCGCTCGCGGCGACGAGGCTCGCGAAGGCCTCGAATCCGGGGGTCGTGCGGCGGATCAGGTCGTCCTCCAGCTCCGCCGCCCGCGCCGCGAGGCGCGACTCGCCCTCGTCGCCGAGCGCCGCGACCGCCTCGTCGATCATCTCCGGCACCGCCAGCCAGGCCTCGACCAGGGCGAAGTCGGCCTCGGGATGGAAGAGCGCGCCCCAGGCGTTGCCGACCCGGAAGGCCTGGTTCTCGGTCCGCGTCGAGGAAGCCAGGTGCTGGGCGCCGTCGGGCAGGTCGAAGACGTCCCCGTGCCAATGCAGAACCTCGGCGGTGGGCGCCAGTCCGCCGAGGACGGGATCGTCGGGATTCCCCATCTCGACCGGGGCGAAGCCGAGCTCCGGTCCCTCCCCCGCCCTCACCTCCGCCCCCAGCGCCCGCGCCAGCAGCTGGGCGCCGAGGCAGATGCCGAGCAGCGGCAGCTCCTTCTGGACCGCCGCGGCGATCCAGTCGCGCTCGAGCGCGAGGCGGGGGAAGCGATCGACTTCGTCGACGTTCATCGGCCCGCCCATGACCACCGCGCCGGCGATCTCCTCGTGCGGCGGCAGCGGGTACCCGGCCAGCGGCTTGACCGTGTGGACGTGCAGCGCGCCGCAGGCGTCGAGGATCCGGTGCGGTCCCTCCCAAGGAACGTGCTGGATCACCAGCAGGGTCGGACGCTCGTCCACGCTCATCGGCCCCCAGGCTAACCGCGCTACGGTTGCGGCGATGGCAAAGCTTCCCGGCTTCGCGACCTTCAAGCCCGAGGCCCGGCCGCTGACCGCGACCGGCGCCCAGGCCCGCGGCGCCCTCGCGATCGGCGCCCTCGCCGTCGGCGCCGCCGCGATCGGCGGCTTCGCGATCGGCCGCCTCTCGGTGGGCCGCTGGCGATCGGCCGCGCCACGATCGGCCGCCTCAGCGTCAAGCAGCTCGAGATCGAGGAGCTGGAGATCGGCAGGCTGACGGTGCGCGAGGGCCTGCCGAAGTGAAGCTCGTCCCTTTGGCCGTCGTTTGCGATCGCGCTCGCCTTCGCCAGCGCCGCCCACGCCGCCGGGCGACCCGACCTCGGCTCCTGCCAGGTCTTCCCCGACCCGCCGGCCTCGCTCCCGGCCAACGCCCCCTCCCTCCCCAACCAGGCCGCCTGGAACCAGGACATCTCGAAGGCGCCGCGCGACCCGCGCTCGGCCGCCTACATCGCCTACATCGACGGCCAGGGCGGCGACCACCTGCACCCCGACTTCGGCTCGCCCCGCCCCTACGGCTTCCCCTTCGCCGTCGTCGGCCCCGGCCAGCGCAAGCTCCCGGTCAACTACACCGCCTACGGCGACGAGAGCGACCCCGGTCCGTTCCCGGTCCCCGGCCGGCGCCCCGGTCGAGGGCGGCAACGGCAGCGACGGCGACCGCCACGTGCTCACCGTCGACCGCGCCGCCTGCAAGCTCTACGAGCTCTACCGCGCCTTCTTCGTCGCCAAGCCGCAGCCGCACTGGAACGCCGACTCCGGCGTCGCCTGGGACCTCCGCTCCACCGCCCTGCGCCCCGAGGGCTGGACCTCCGCCGACGCCGCCGGGCTGCCGATCTTCCCCGGCCTGGTCCGCTACGACGAAGTCGCCGCCGGCCAGCCTCGACCACGCGATCCGCGTCACCTTCGAGAGCACCCGCGACGCCTACCTCCACCCCGCCGTCCACTGCGCCGGCGACACCGCCAGCGCCAGCGCGCCGCCGATGGGCCTGCGGCTGCGGCTGAAGGCGGGCTACGGCCTCGGCGGCTTCAGCGGCGCCGCGAAGACGATCGCGCTGGCGATGAAGCGCTACGGCCTGATCGTCGCCGACAACGGCTCCAACTGGTTCTTCAGCGGCACCAGCGACCGCCGCTGGGACGACGAGAACCTGAACCAGCTGAAGGGGATCCCGGGCAGCGCCTTCGAGGTCGTCAAGAGCGGCGCCCGGGTCCACCCCTGCTGAAACGAAACAGCAACAATCCACCGCCGCAACGTGACTAAAGTTTGCGGGAGCAGGGATCTCTTGGCGCTTCCGCAGACAAGCATCCGTCGCGGCATCCTGGCCTGCGCCCTGGCGCTGGTCGCCCTGACGCTGCCCGCGACCCAGGCCAGCGCCGAGCAGACCCCGCCGCGCGACCAGGGGCCCCTCGACGTGCTCGGCCGCACCGCGATCGCCGCACTCGGCTCGGCCGGCGCCGACGACGCCATCGACCGGATCGGCGAGAGCCTGGCGATGCTGGCCGCGCAAGAGCGCGTCGCGAAGTTGGAAGCCAGCCAACCGGACCCAGCGCCCCGGTCCGAAGCCGAGGTCCCCGACTACAGCGATATCAAGGACCCCTCGGAACTACCGCCCGCCTCGGCCGGCAGCAACGGCACCAAGTTCGAGCGCAAAGCCGACGGCCAGCTCTTCGCCCGCACGCCGGTCTCCTCCGACCCCGAATCGACCTCGATCCTGCTGACCGGGATCGCCCTGCCCCCGCCCAGCGCCCCCGAGTCGGTCAAGGGCGTGATCAACAACGCCAACATGATCGTCGGCCGCCCCTACATCTGGGGCGGTGGCCACGGCTCCTGGTACTCATACGGATACGACTGCTCGGGCGCGGTCAGCTTCGCGCTCTTCGGCGGCGGCCTGATCCCGCGCCCCCTCACCTCGGGCGAACTCGAGGGTTGGGGCGCCCCCGGCCCCGGCCGCTGGATCACCGTCTACGCCAACTCCAGCCACACCTTCGCCACGATCGCCGGCCTGCGCTGGGACACCTCGGGCACCGAAAGCGGCACCGGCCCGCGCTGGCACGTCGGCGCCCGCCCGAGCGACGGCTACGTGATCCGCCACCCGCCTGGCCTCTAAGCGCTGCCGCAGGGGTTTGAATCGCGACGACTCCGGGGACCTCCCACCCATCTGTAAATCCAAACCGGAGGCCTCAATTGACCATCGTCGGAATTATCGTCGTGATCATTCTCGTCCTGCTCGTCATCTACCTCTTCCAGCGGGTTCGCTAGCGGACACACGCTGACGAATCAGCCAGTGACGGCGGGGTCACTGAGCTGATCTGTCTTCAGGGTGGCTACTTCGGGAAGACCCGGTTGGGGACCGTCTCGTCCCCCAGCGTGTCGAAGGCCACGAGCCTGCCCTCGGCGTTGTAGGTGAGCACGTCGGCACCCTCCTCCGTCGCACCCTCGAGGGTGACGGTGGTGAGCACCACGACTTTGTCGCCGTCGGCGATGAAGTCGTGGGGTTCGGTGCGGAACTCTTTCCCCATCAGCTTTCCCCAAAGCTCGCCGACCTCCTGTTTCCCGTGGTAGGTCCCGGTCAGGGCGTTGTCACCGCGGGTCCTCCACTCGATCGAATCGTCGATGTTTCGCATCGCGCCCTCGGCGTCGCCGCTCGCGAACGCGCGGTAGGCATCCTGCGCATTTTGCTTGTTCTCCTCAGCACTCATTTGCCGACCTTCCGTTGTTTCGGGGCCTGCCTACCTATGGGGACCGCCGCCGGACGAGGGGAGTTACGGCTTCGGATCGGGAGGCCGCCCCTCCGCTGCCGAATCGCGTGATTCAGGCCGGGGCGCCCGCGGCCCAGCCGGGTCGAACAGGGAGAAGACAAGCGGTACCGCCGTTCCGTAGCGCACTCGACACCGCGGACAATCCCCGATCGCGGCCGACCTGGTTGGGCTGAAGCTGCTCCCACAACGCTCGCATCGCAACATCCTCGCTGGATCCTTTCGCGATCCGCCGGAGTGCCTGCATGGGCCCTGGGTCCAGCTATCGACTTGGAAAGGAAACGTCGTCCAACGAGGTTTGTCAGGCCCTAGTCAACGGCTCGCCGGGCCCGGCTGAGGGCCAGGCGCTTCCGGGACGTACTGGCGGAACGCCCTCGTCGGCGTGCTCGGCTCGCCGACGTCTGACGCCCCCGGTTGGATTCGAACCAACGACCATCGGCTTAGAAGGCCGGTGCTCTGTCCACTGAGCTACGGGGGCTCGGCGCCAAGCGTAGAGCGCGGCGGGGCGTTCGGCCGCGCCCCGGTGCCCTACGATCCCGGTGTGCCGACGGCGGGGGTCGCAGGGACCGAGCTTCACTACGAGCGCGCCGGCGCGGGCGAGCCGCTGCTGTTGATCCAGGGGATGGGCGGCACCCAGCTCTCCTGGGGCGAGCCGTTCCTGGCACCGCTGCGCCGGAGCTTCGACTGCGTCAGCTTCGACAACCGCGGCATCGGCCGCTCGGCCGCGGTCACCGACCCCTTCGCGACCGCGGAGCTGGCCGGCGACGCCCTGGCCCTGCTCGACCTGCTCGATATCGAGACCGCCCACGTGCTCGGCATCTCGATGGGCGGCATGGTCGCCCAGGAGCTCGCCCTCGCGGAGCCCGAGCGGGTGCGCTCGCTGACGCTCGGCTGCACCTACTGCGGCGGACCGGGCTCGCAGCTGATGGACCCAGAGGACTTCGCGCCGCTGGTCGAGGCTATGGCCTCCGGCGACCGCGACCGCGTGCTCCGCGCCTCCTGGGAGGTCAACCTCTCCCCCGGCTTCCGCGCCGACGAGAGCCGCTACGCGGAGTTCGTCGAGATGGCCGCCGGGACGCCGGTCTCGCGCGAGATCCTGGCGCTGCAGCTGCAGGCGATCTACCAGCACGACAGCAACGACCGCCTGTCCGGGATCGACCTCTCGACCCTGGTCGTCCACGGCACCGTCGACCGCGTCCTCGGCGTCGCCAACGGTCGCCAGATCGCCTCGCTGATTCCCGACTCCCGCCTCGAGATCTTCGAGGAGGTCGGCCACATGTTCTGGTGGGAGCAGCCCGAGCGCTCCGCCGAGCTGGTCCGCGAACACGCGCTCGCGGCCGCTTAAAGCTCTGCTAACTCGGCGGCGTCGGGCAGCCGGCGGGGTCGAGCTGGCCGTTGACCTTGAAGACGTAGTCGGGCTGGGGCACGATCTCCATCTCTTTGACGACCAGCTTCAGCGCCGGGTCGTCCTTCACCCAGTTGTAGATCGGGAACCAGAATTCGGACTCCGTGGAGTCCTGGGTCGATTCGCTCATGATCAGGTAGTCGTACTCGCCGGCGTTGATCAGACGGCGGAAGGTGCGGCAGTCCTCGGGCAGGCGGTTGGAGCCGTTGGGGCCGCGGACGCCGATGAAGTCGACGTCGTTGTTGAGCTTGCCGCCGTAGAAGCCGTACTGGCCGAAGATGATCTCGCTGGAGCCGATGATTCCGATTTTCTGGTTCTCCAGCCGGCGGGCGAAGTTGTAGGCCTCGCGCGGCCCGCCTTCGCCGAGGAAGGGAAGCGGGTTCGCGTAGTGGTTGTTCGCGTACTGGACCTGCTGGGCGCGGCCGAGGGTCACCGCCAGCAGCAGCATCGCCACGCAGGCACCGGCGACGACGACACGGCTCATCGAGCCGCGCACCCGGCCCAGGGTCAGCGAGGCCGGCAGCCAGACCAGGGCCGCGGTGACGACGATCGTGCCGACGATGTAGCCGGGGTACCAGCGCGGCGTCGTCAGCACCGTGATCGCGTAGACGCCGGTCAGGAAGAGCAGCGTCTTGAAGGCGCGGCCGTCGGGTGCGCGCAGCGGTCGCGCGATCGGCAACAGCACCAGCGCCAGCAGCAACCCCGGGATCAGGTAGCGCGTGTTGGTGAAGAACCCGGTCGGCGAACCCTCCTGGCCAGCCGCGGTCAGCGGCGTGAACAGATAGACGACGGCCGTTGCCAGCGCCGCCGCCGCGAGCACCCGCAGGATTTTGTTGTTCGACTTCCAGACGATGTAGACGGCGGCGGAGACGGCCATGATCAGGATCAGCGGCCAGAGCGGTCCCAGCGCGTTTTCGAGCTCGGGGAAGAACCAGCGCCGGTAGATCGTCGGTTCCGGCAGGTAGTGAGCGACGGCGAAGCGGGGCCGCGGGTCGAGCGGCATCTGGTCCGGCGTGGGCAGGTTCAGCGGCCCGAACTTGGTGATCGGGATCGGGTTGCCGCCGGTCTTGATCGCCGCGCGCAGGTACCAGTAGCCGCCGACGATCAGCATCGGCAAACCCATCACCCAGGTCGTGGTCCAGCGCCTGCCGCGACCGCTGAAGAAGATCATCCCGACCGTGATCGCCGCGACCGGGATCAGGAAGGTGAACTTGACCGAGCCGGCGAGGCCGGCGGCGATCCCGGCCATCACCAATGGGCCCTTGTCGAGCAGCGGCGCGTTGGCCTCGGGCGTGTCCTGCACGGCCCCCGCCACCGGGGCGCGGCGCTGGTGGCCGTTGATCAGGAAGGCCGCGAAAGCGAGCAGGAAGGCGAGGCCCATGATGTCGTTGCGCGCCTCGCCGGGCTGGGTTTCGATCATCACCCCGGAGTCGAGGACGAGCGCGGCGGCCACTAGGGTCGCGGCGCCGACCTTGTAGGGGCGCCCGCAGCACCAGGCGGCGAGCAGGGCGATCGCCAGCCAGAAGAGGTTCTGCAGCGGCGCCAGCCAGTCGCTCTTGAAGATCACGATCGCGCCGGCGTTGATCAGCTCGGTGCTCTGCGGGTAGAACCAGGCCGCCAGCCGCAGCGGGTCGGTGAAGTGGAGGTGGACGGTGGAGCCGTCCTGGGCCATCGCCGCCGAGAAGGGCATGTGGTACCAGGTGGTGTCGCCGCCGAACATCCCGAAGTCGAGGCTCGAGAACGAGGGGAAGGTCCACTCGGCGACGGTGAAGGAAGCGACGCCGAGGGCGATCAGCAGGGCAACCGTCTGCACGCTCGGCGCCTGCACCTCGTGCCGCTCCCTTGGCGCTTTCGACCAACCGAGCCAAGCGGTGAGCAGACCGGTGGCGATGCCGCCGACGACGATCCAGCCGAGGGTGAGGATGCTGAGCGTGCCGAGTATCTCCAGCACCAGGATCAGCAGGGCGACGGCGATCGTCGCGTCCGCGAGCCGCGCCAGGGCGCCCGAGAATTCGGGCACGATCCAGCGCCGCAGCCAGTAGCCGCCGAGGCCAAGCGCGCAGACGATGCCGATCAGGGCAAGGCAGCCGCCTATGTAGGAAGCGAAGGAGGGCGCCACGAGCGCGGGATGCTATTCACCCGCGCCCGCAGCGAGGGCCGCGGCTAGGAAGCGGCCGCCGGGATGCGGCAGGAGACGCCCGTACCGGCCAGGCCGCAGTAGCCGTTCGGCACCTTGTGCAGGTACTGCTGGTGGTAGTCCTCGGCGTAGTAGAAGTGCCCAGCGGGCTCGACCTCGGTCGTGATCGGCTCGTGCCCGGCCTCCCGCAGCGACTCGTCGTAGGCGTCGCGGGCCATCTCCGCGGTCGCCTTCTGCGCATCGTTGGCAAAGTAGATCCCCGAGCGGTACTGGGTCCCGACATCGTTGCCCTGGCGCATCCCTTGAGTCGGGTCGTGCTCCTCGAAGAAGACCTTGAGCAGGTCGGCGTAGGAGATCTGCTTCGGATCGAAGGCGACCAGCACCGCCTCGGCGTGGCCGGTCCGCGCCGAGCAGACCTCCTCGTAGGTCGGATTCGGGGTGATCCCGTTCATGTAGCCGACGGCGGTCGTGTAGACGCCGTCGAGGGTCCAGAACAGGCGCTCCGCGCCCCAGAAACAACCCAGCGCGAAGTAGGCCGTCTCGATCCCCTCGGGGAACGGCGGCCGCAACGGGGTGCCGAGCACAGCGTGGGTGGCGGGGACCTCGAAGGCGGGCTCGCTGCGACCGGGCAGCGCGTCCTCGGGGGCGGGCAGCTTCGTCTTCTCGGGATTGAGCATCGTCATCAGCTTTCCAAGTCTCGTCATCTGTGTTCCTCCTATTAGAAAGGTACGCCGTTCCTCTAGCGGGCCCGCGAACTGGAGGCCGGTTGGCCGAACTCGTAGCTAACGCCGGTCAGTTCCTCGGAGACGTCCCATAGCCGCGCCGCGGTCGCCTCGTCGCGGCCACGGCGGGCGACGCCGACGACCTTCGGGTAGCCGCGCTGCTCCTCGAAGCCGTCGGGTCCGATGAAGAGGCCGCCGTCGAGGTGCGGCCGCGTCGCCGCGTAGAGCTGCGGCAGCGCGCCCATCTCCGAACTCTGGGCCAACAGGCGGTTGCTGATCGCAAAGATCGCCCGGTCGATCGCCGGCGGTGCCGCGGTCTGCAGGTTCGTGTCGGCGTAGCCAGGATGGGCGGCAAGGCTTTTGACCGGGGATCCGGCGGCGCGCAGGCGAAGGTCGAACTCGCGCATGAAGAGGACGTTGGCGAGCTTCGACTGCCCGTAGGCGAACCAGCGGAAGTAGCGGCTCACGCCCTGCAGGTTGTCGAAGTTGACGCGGCCGAATTTGTGAGCGGTGCTGCTGACCGTCACCACCCGGGCATCGTCGCGTCCCTGCATCCGCTCGAGCAGCAGCCCGGTGAGCGCGAAGTGGCCGAGGTGGTTGGTCCCGAGCTGGAGCTCGAAGCCGTCCTTGGTCAGTCGCCGCGAGGCCATCACGCCGGCGTTGTTGACGAGCAGGTCGAGGTGTCCACGATCGGTCGCGTAGCGGGCGGCGAACTCGCGGACCGAGGCCAGGTCGGCGAGGTCGAGCGGCTCGACCACGAGCTCGGCATCGCCGTGACGCCCGCGGATCGCGGCCGCCCCCGCCTCGGCCTTGTCCGTGTTGCGGCAGGCCATCACCACCGTCGCCCCGGCCGCGGCCAGCGCCGCCGCCGTGGCAAAACCAAGTCCGCTGTTGGCGCCGGTGACCACCGCGGTGCGGCCGGTCTGGTCGGGAATGTCCGCGGCCGTCCACTTCTCACTCATCTACTCAGTGTCTCAACACCGCCGCCCCGGGACGCTAAGTTCTCCGCATGGGTTGCCTACTGGTCCTCTTCGCCTTCATCTCGCCGCGACTGGCGCTGTTCGCGATGTTCCTCTTCAGCGACCTGCTCAGCCGCGCCTTCGACAGCTGGGTGATCCCCTTCCTCGGCTTCTTCCTGCTGCCCTGGACGACCCTGGCCTACGCGGCGATGTGGAGCGTCGGCACCGACGCGGTGTCCGGCTTCGAGTGGTTCATCGTCATCCTCGCCTTCGTGATCGACCTCGGCGCTTACGCGAACCGGGATCGAGCCCGCCGCGCCTGACTCAGGCCCGGCGGTGTCCGCTCAACTGTGGAGCGGATAGGCGATGCGGATGTGGGACTTGGAGAGGGCGATGAACGGTCGCTCGTTCACTTTGCCGTCCCTCAGCGAGGTGATCGCGACGTTCGTCAGCGAGACGAATTCGAGGTCGCCGCGATTGAGCGAATCCGAGAAACGACTCTGGTAGCCGGCCGGCGGCAGGGTCACGTCGCCGACGATCAGGTGCGTGTCGGTTTCGAAAGCCGCCCGCTCGACCCGGCGCTCGATCTGCTCGCCCGCGCCCATCTCCGCCGCTCTCTCGTTCATTCCGTTCAAGTTCATCCGCTCATCGATCCTTACTCCAATGTCGGGTCTTGTCCCCGACTTCACCACTGGACAAACGTCCATGTACCAGACATTCCGCACTGCAATGCGGAAAACGAGCATTGGTTAGTAAAACCGATGTGTTTTTTGGCAAGCGCTCGCCCAAGAATCCCGCCGGGCTAGGGACGCAGGGTCCACTGCGGCAGCTCCGGGAACTCATATGCCCGCGAGGCGAGCGAGCGAGCGGTGCCGGAGCTGCGCACCGTGTAGATCGCGGCGTCGTAGCCGCGGGCGCCGAGAATCTCGCTGACGAAGACGAGGCTCTTGCCGTTGGGCGAGTAGTCGGGGTCGGGGTATTCGCCGCCGGTCGAGGAGATCGCGCGGGGCTCGGCCGCATTGGTGCGAACGATCGCGATCAGGCCGCGACGAGTGCGGCTGTTGTACTGGCCGAAGGCCACGCTCCTGCCGTCCGGGCTGAACACGGGGTTGACGTCTTCGACGCCATTTTCGGTCAGCTGGTCGGCGTCACCGCCAGCGGTCGGCATCACGTAGAGGTCGGGCTTGCGGCTGACCTGGCCAACCGTGCGCGAAAAGACGACGCGCTTGCCATCGGCGGACAGTGCCGGCATCTCGTCGTTGCCCGGGCCGGTGGTCAGCTGGCGCAAGCCGGTGCCGTCGCTGCGCACAAGCCAGATTTTCGATTGGCCGGTTTCGGCTTTCGAGTAGCGGGCCGAGATCGCGAGCAGCTTGCCGTTGCCGGAGATGCCGAGCCCGGTGGCGGCGAAACCCTCGAGCCGCTCTGGGAACACCGCCTTGCGCTTGCCGCCCGGGGTGATCAGGTAGATCTGCGTGTACACCTCGGAGTTGGCGCCGCCGCCGGCCACGTTCTTGGAGAGAACGGCGATCGTCCCGCTCTCGGTCGAGGCCGTCTCGGCCACCGAGCTGATCAGCGCCAAACGCCGGTCGCCGCGGCCGTGGGGAGAGACCGAGCGGATCGCGTCGAAGCGATTGCAGGCCTCCATCCGGCAGCGCTCGGCCTTGCCGGCGACGAAGACGATCCGCCCCGGGCCCTCACCGGGGCGGGCGACACCCCGCGCCAGCGCATCCGAAGCGAAAGAGCTGGCGAGGGCCGCCAGCCCCAGCAGCGCCAAGGCGGCGAACTTGAAAGTGAAAGCGGTGCGGTTCCTGACGTTGAGCATCTCGGGCCTCCTGAGCCGGTGTTTGACGGTACGACCATCGTCGCCACGCAAACAGCCGCCGCCCAGGACCCCTGGGGTGGAACTTCCTCACCCCGCCGGGCGGATCAGGAACCCGGCCACCAAGCCGTAAGTCGGGGTGCCCGGATTCGAACCGGGGACCTCGGCCACCCAAAGGCCGCGCGCTACCAGGCTGCGCCACACCCCGAACGCAGCGATTGTAGTTAGCGTTAGGGCGATGGCGGACGTGAGGCCCTTCAAGGCGTTGCACTACGACCTCGACAAGGTCGGCGGTCTCGAGGCCGTGGCGGCTCCTCCCTATGACGTGATCGACGCCGCCGGACGGGCGGCGCTGCTGGCCCGCTCTCCGTACAACGCGGTGGCGATCGACCTCCCGAAGCCCTTCGACCCGGCCGACCCCGACAGCAATCCAGACGGCGATCCCTACGCGAAAGCGGCCGCGACGATCGAGTCCTGGCGGGGGGACGGAGCGCTGGTCGACGACTCCGAGCCGGCCTTTTGGGCGCTGACCCAGGACTACACCGCCCCCGATGGGAGCAAGCACAGCCGCCATGGGATCCTCGCCCAGGTCCGGGTCGAGGATTACGAGAGCGGCACTGTCCGGCCGCACGAGCGAACCCACCCCGGGCCGCTGCTCGACCGTCTCGAGCTGACCCGCGCCACCCACCTCAACCTCTCCCCGATCTTCTCGCTCAGCACCGCGGACGCCTGGCCGCTGGTCGAGCCGGCGCTGGCGGGCGAGCCGTGGGGCGAAGCCAGCGACGAGGACGGCACCGTCAACCGCGTCTGGCGGGTCGGCGACCCGGCGATCCTCGCCGCGGTGAGCGAGCGCCTCGCCGGCGCCCAGCTGCTGATCGCCGACGGCCACCACCGCTACGAGACCGCTCGCACCTACCGCGACGAGGTTGGCGACGAGGGCCCGCACAACTACACGCTGATGGCGCTGACCGGGCTCGACGACCCCGGCCTCACGGTCTTCCCCACCCACCGCCTGCTCTCTGGCTTCGCCGCCGACCCCGAGCGGATGCGCGCCTTCGGCGCCGGCCTGCGCGAGCTCTTCGACAGCGAGGAGATCGACCTCGACGCGATCGACCCCGCCGGCGAGCAGGGCGTCGGGGTCTTCGGTCTCTACGACTCCTTCCACAAGCAGGCCTACCGGCTGCGCCTCAGGGACGTCGATGCCCTCGACCGCCGGCTCGAGGGCAAACCCGAGGCCTACCGCCGGCTCGACTCGGCGATCCTCGAGACCCTGGTCCTCAAAGGCCTGGCGGAGATGAGCGACCACGACATCGACGAGCGCAACGGGCTCGAGTACGCGAAGAGCGTCCCCACCGCCGTCGCCAGCGTCGATTCCGGCGAGTACGACATCGCCTTGATCCAACGCCCGGTCCCGGTCGAGCAGGTCAAGGCGGTCGCCGAAACCGAAGAGAACATGCCGCCGAAGTCGACCTACTTCTTCCCCAAGGTCATGACCGGCATGGTCTTCAGCCCGGTCGAGTGAAGGTCGCCGCCCGCCGGATCGAGGGCCTTGCCCACGAGATCGACCTCGAAGGCGGGCATGAGCTGGTCGTCGACGAGCCCGCCGACCGCGGCGGCACCGACACCGGCCCGCGCCCAACCCAGTTGCTGGCCGCCAGCCTGGCGGGCTGCACGGCGATCACGATCGAGATGTACGCCGACCGCAAGGGCTGGGACGTCGGTCGGCTCGAAGTCGACGTCGAGATGGGATACGAGGGACATGTCCCCAACTCCTTCGCGGTGGCGATCTCGCTGCCGGGGGAGCTGAGCGAGGAGCAGCGCCGGCGCCTGCTGGTGATCGCCACCAAGTGCCCCGTCCACAAGGTCCTCGCCGGCGAGGCCTCGGTAACCGTGACCGAGCGACTCGAGGCGGCCTGATGGATCTCGGCCTGGCCGGTCGGACCTGCGCCGTGATCGGCGCCAGCCGCGGGATCGGCCGCGAGGCGGCGCTCGGGCTCTGCGCCGAGGGCGCCAACGTCCTCCTCGTCGCCCGCGACGAGCTGCGCCTGCGCGAGGTCCAGGAAGAGGCAATCGGGGCGGGGCTTAAGGCGGGCGGCCGCGCCGCCGTGCTCGCCCTCGACGTCACCGTCCCGGAGGCGGGCGAGCGGATCCTCGCCGTCGCGACTGAATACTTCGGCGCCCTCGATGTCCTCATCAACAGCGCCGGCGGCGCCCGCTCGCCGGACAACGACCAGATCCACGACGAGGGCTGGCGGGCCCAGTACGAGCTCAGCGTAAAGGCGCCGCTGCGGGCGATGCGGGCCGCAGCGCCGGCGATGGCCGAACGCGGTTGGGGGAGGATCGTCAACGTCTGCTCGACCGCCGGCAAGCGCCCCTCCGCGGCGACGCCCGGGTACTCGGTCGCCAAGGCCGCCGAGCTCTCGCTCTCGCGCCTGTTCGCCGACCGCTACGCGAAGACCGGGGTGCTCGTCAACGCGATCTGTCCCGACCCGGCCGGGTCGGAGACGGGCGATCTCGCCGCCGAGCAGATCGCCGCCGCGATCGTCTTCCTCTGCTCCGAGCGCGCCTCCTACGTCGCGGGCGCGGCCTGGTCCGCCGACGGCGGCACCGTCCAGGTCATCGTTTGACGGCCGATCTGACCGCGCTGCTGATCGACCCCGCGGAGGCGGCGGCGATGGCCGGGCCGGGGACGAAGGCGGCGGTGTTGTTGGCGCTCTACGGCTGGCCCGAGGAGCCGGGGCTGATCTTCACCGAGCGTCGCGCCGACCTGCGCCGACACGCCGGCGAGATCTCTTTCCCCGGCGGCCGCCAGGACCCCGACGACGCCGACCTGGCGACGACGGCGCTGCGCGAGGCCGAGGAGGAGATCGCGCTCGACCCGGCCGCGGTCCAGCTCAGCGGCGCCCTGCCCGCGGTCTCGACCTTCGTCACCAACTACCGCGTGCACCCCTTCGTCGGCCTCGTCCCGGACCCGCTCGAGCTCGGCCTCGAGCCGAACCCGAGCGAGGTGGAGACGGTCCTCACGGTCTCGCTGGACCGACTGCGCGAGGGCTACGCGATGCGCCGCCTGGTCCGCCGCGGCACCCCCATCCACACCCCCACCTACGAGGTGGAGGGGCAGCTGATCTGGGGCGCCACGGCGCGAATCCTCGGCGACTTCCTCGAGCGGGTCGGCTAGCTCCCTAGCCGGCGACCTTGTCCTTGTCCGGCTGCGGGACGATGCGAATGTAGGGGCGCGGCTCCTCCCAGCCCTCGGGGTAGATCTCTTTCGCCTGGTCGTTGGAGACCGAGCCGGCGATGATCACGTCGTCGCCCTGCTGCCACTGGGCCGGGGTCGCGACTTTGTGCTGGGCGGTGAGCTGGAGCGAGTCGATCACCCGCAGCACCTCGTCGAAGTTGCGCCCGGTCGTCATCGGATAGACGAGGATGAGCTTGATTTTCTTGTCGGGACCGATCACGAAGACGTTGCGGACGGTCTGGTTGTCGGCGGGGGTGCGGTCGCCGGGGTCGCCGGAGACGTCCGCGCCGAGCATCCCGTAGAGCTTGGCGACGTTGAAGTCGGCATCGGAGATGATCGGATAGTCCGGGCGCGCGCCCTGGGTCGCCTCGATGTCGTCGACCCACTGCTCGTGTTTGTCGAGCGGGTCGACCGAGAGCCCGATGATCTTGACGTTGCGGCTGGCGAAATCGGGCTGGATTTTCGCCATGTAGCCGAGCTCCGTGGTGCAGACCGGCGTGAAGTCTTTCGGGTGGGAGAACAACACCGCCCAGGAGTCGCCGATCCAGTCGTGGAACTTGATCGGGCCCTCGGTCGTGTTGGCCTCGAAATCGGGTGCTATGTCACCTAGCTGCAAGCTCATCGAACCGGCTCCTCTACTTGAGTGTTCGCTGTATTTACCTAAATTCCTATCGGAGTTTAGCTATTTGGCTTGCCCGGTCGGCGCGAGCAACTGCAGAGCCAGAGCCGCCATCTCCTTAGACCAAATCGCGGGCTCATTCGGTTCAGGCGTGGCGATCGCGACCGGGATCCGCCAGGTGCGGCCGGCGGCCCGCACGATCTCCGCGCCCCCCTCGAGCAGCCCCGGATCGACGCTGCCCGCGGCCTCGTAGACGAACCCCCGCAAGGGCGTGTCGACCAGGTGTTCGAGCAGGCGCTCGAGCCGCGGCCCGTGGATCGCGGCCAGCGACCCGTCCGCACCCTGGGCCGAGCCGAGCAAGTAGTAAGCGACCGCGACGTCGCCGACCAGGTCGAGCAGGGTTCCCGGCCGCTCGGGATCCGCCACCGCCGCCTCCAGCCCCGCTGCCTCGATCGCCGCCAAACCCTGCTCGCCGCGGCTGGTCCCGCGCACTGCCCAGCCTTCCGCCAGCAGCCTCTCCCCCAGCACGCGGCCACGGCAACCGCAACCGACTATCAGCGCCCGGGCCACGGGCCGGACTCTACGCCTACCAGTCCTGCTCGAACGGGCCCCGACCCCTGAGCCGCAGCCGCTCGTCCTTGGCGACCTCGGCCTCGAGCTCGGCCTCGGTCATCTCGCGGGCGCCGCGCCGCCGCCGCATTTCGTTCTGGGCCTCGAGCATCTGCCGCACGTCGTCGATCTCGTTCTGCGCCTCGACCTCGGGCGAGCGGGTCGGCTCCCAGTGGACCAGCTCGGCGGAAGAGCCCGGGTAGGCACGTCCGACGAGCACCAGCACGCCGACCATGAACAACACGATCCCGATCGTCCCCAGAACGAACAGCATGCATCCAGGATACGGTCCTGGGATGACCGCCTTCAAAGAGTTGGCGAGCGTCGACGGCACCATCACCGCGACCGCGGAGGCGACGGTCCCGCTCAAGGACGACGGGCTCTACCGCGGCGACGGCGCCTTCGAGGTGATTCGCCTCTACGCCGGCAAGCCGTTCGCGCTCGGCGCGCACGTCGACCGTCTCGGCCGCTCGGGGGCGGCGATCGCGCTCGAGTTCGACCGCACCGCCCTGGAGGACGAGATCGCGGCGCTGCTGGCGCAGGCCGGCCCGGTCGACGCCCAGCTGCGGCTGATCGTCACCCGCGGCGGCCGCCGCATCGCCGCCACCGAGCCGCTGCCGGCCCACGCCGACTCGGTCCGGGTCGCCAGCATTCCCTACTCGACCACCGGCATCCTCGACCGGGTCAAGTCGCTCTCCTACGCCGCCAACATGCACGCCACCCGCCTGGCCAACGGGAAGGGTGACGACGAGGCGCTGCTGGTGACGGCGGACGGCACCGTCCTGGAGCCGCCGACCTCGACGATCTTCTGGGTCAGCGCCGACGGCGCCCTGCGCACGCCCTCGCTCGAGCTGCCGATCCTCGCCTCGATCACCCGCGACCGGTTGGTCGCCGCGCTCGAGGTCGAGGAGGGGATCTGGTCGCTGGACGATCTACTCGCCGCCTCCGAGGCCTTCCTCGCCTCCACGGTCCGTGAAGTGCAGACGATCTCGGCGATCGACGGGGTCGAGCTGCCGGCCGCCCCCGGCCCGCGTACCGAGGAGGCGCAGCGGGCCTACGCGGCGACTATCGCCCGCGAGCTGGAGGCGAGCTGATGGCCCTGGTCGAGGTCGCGATCGACGACCACGGCGTCGGCCTCGCGACCCTGAACAGCCCCGAGAACCGCAACGCCCTCTCGCCGCAGATGAAGGCGGAGCTGCTCGCCTCCCTGCAGCGCCTCGACGCCGACCCGGAGGTCCGCTGCGTCGTGATCGCCGGTTCCGACAAGTTCTTCGCCGCCGGCGCCGACATCCGGGCGCTGCAGGAGCGCAGCCTCGCCTCGCCAGCCGAGCCCGAGGCGGAGGCCTTCTGGGCACAGCTGGCGGGAATCGAGACGCCGACGGTCGCGGCCGTTTGCGGCTACGCGCTCGGCGGCGGCTGTGAGTTAGCGCTCGCCTGCGACATGATCGTCGCCGATGCCCGCACCCGCTTCGGCCTGCCCGAGGTAACGCTGGGGATCATCCCCGGCGGCGGCGGCACCCAGCGCCTGGCCCGGGTGCTCGGCAAGCAGTTGGCGATGGAGTACGTCCTCACCGGCCGCCGCTTCGACGCCGAGATGGCGGTTGCCTGGGGGCTGGTGAACAAAGCCGTCCGCAAGGGGACCTGGCTGCAGGAGGCGGTCGCGCTCGCGCACACGATCGCCGAACGGCCCCCGATCGCCGTCCGCCTCGCCAAGCGGGCGGTCCTAAACGCGGACGAGAAGCCGCTGCTGGCCGGCGTCGAGGCCGAGCGCCGCCTCTTCGACGAGGCGATGGCGACCGAGGATCGCGTCGAGGGAATGAGCGCCTTCCTGGAGAAACGCGAGCCGGATTTCAAGGGCAGGTGAACGCCGGGCGCAAGCCGGCGACCGCGATCACCGCGGCCCGCAACCGTGACGCCGCGGCGTCTCTGCCGCTCGACGACGAGCGGGATTTCGCCGACGCGACCCGCGGCCTGGTCGCCCCCTTCGAGCCGGCGCTCGTTGCCGGCCCGAAGGGACGTACCGCCTGGGACCTCGACTCCTACTCCTTCCTCGAGGAGGAGTGCCCCGACACCGCCCACCCGAGCCTCTGGCGCCAGAGCCGGCTCAACCGGATCGCCGGCCTGTTCGAGATCGCGCCGGGCTTCTACCAGCTGCGCGGCTTCGACCTCTCGAACATGCACGTGATCGAGGGTGAGCAGGGGATCGTCGTGATCGACCCGCTGATCTCGGCCGAGACCGCGGCCGCGGCGCTCGCCCTCTACCGCCGCAAGCGCGGGGAGCGGCCGGTCACCGGGTTGATCTACACCCACTGCCACATCGACCACTTCGGCGGCGCCAAAGGGATCGTCTCGGCCGAGGAGGTCGAGCAGCGAGGGATTCCGGTCCTCGCCCCCGCCGGCTTCCTGGAGCACGCGATCGCCGAGAACGTCTTCGCCGGCACGGCGATGGGCCGGCGGGCCGGCTACATGTACGGGGCGAAGCTGCGGCGCGGGCCCGACGGCCAGGTCGGCGCCGGGCTCGGGCAGACGACCTCGCTCGGCACGGTGACCCTGATCCCGCCCAGCGTCGAGATCCGCGAGACCGGCCAGGAGGAGACCGTCGACGGCGTGCGGATGGTCTTCCAGATGACCCCCGGGACCGAGGCCCCGGCGGAGATGAACTTCCACTTCCCCGACCACCGCGTCCTCTGCATCGCCGAGAACGCCACCCACACGATGCACAACACGCTGACCCTGCGCGGGGCGCTGGTCCGCGACCCGCACGTCTGGGCGCACTACCTCGACGAGGCGATCGAACTCTTCGGAGCCGACTCCGACGTCCTCTTCGCCGGCCACCACTGGCCGCGCTGGGGCAGCGAGCGGATCGTCGAGTACCTGCGCAAGCAGCGCGACCTCTACGCCTACATCCACGACCAGACCCTGCGGCTGCTGAACCAGGGCCTGACCGGCCGCGAGATCGCCGAGGCGGTCGAGCTGCCGCCAGAGCTCGCCGACGAGTGGCACTGCCGCGGCTATTACGGCTCGCTCAGCCACAACGCGAAGGCGGTCTACCAGCGCTACATGGGCTGGTTCGACGGCAACCCGGCCCACCTCTGGGAGCACCCGCCGGTTGAGTCGGCGCGCCGCTACGTCGAGTTCATGGGCGGCGCCGAGGCGGTCCTGGCGCAAGCGCGCGATTCCTTCGAGGCGGGCGACTACCGCTGGGTCGCCGAGGTCGTCAACCACGTCGTCTTCGCCGATCCCGAGAACGAGGAGGCGCGGGCGCTTCAAGCCGACGCGCTCGAGCAGCTCGGCTACGGCGCCGAGAACGCGACCTGGCGCAACTTCTACCTGATGGGAGCGCAGGAGCTGCGCGGCGAGGTCTCCGGCACCCCGACCGACAGCGCCGCCCCCGACGTCGTCGCCCAGCTCTCGGTCGAGCAGATCCTCGCCGCGATGGCGATCCGCCTCGACGGCCCGCGTGCCTGGGGCAAGCGGCTGCGGATCGGGTGGCACGTGACCGACCCCGACGAGCGGCACTTGCTCGAGCTCGAGCACGGCGTCCTCAGCCACCGCCCCGACCATGGCCGCGAGGAGCCGGAGGCGACCCTGGTGATCGAACGCCGAGCGCTGACCGAGCTGCTGAGCAAAACCGCCGAGCTGGGGGAACTGGCCGAGGAGGGCAGGCTGCGGGTCGAGGGGGACGGCCTCAAGCTGGCCGAGCTGCTCGGCCTGCTCGACGAGCCCGACCCGGGCTTCGCGATCGTCACCCCCTAGAAGGGGCCGGGGGCCCTAGAAGGGGCCGGGGGCGCGGGTCAGTCAGCGTGCCCGTCGGCGAGCCGGAACATCAGTTCGTCGGGATAGCACCAGCTCCAGTCCTCGCCCGGCTCGACCGAGCGGATGATCGGATGCCCGGTCCCCTTGTGGTGCGCGGTGGCGTGTTTGCCGATCGAGTTGTCGCAGCAGCCGATGTGGCCGCAGGTCTGGCACATCCGCAGGTGAACCCAACGCATCCCCAGGGCCAGGCACTCCTCGCAGCCCTCGATCTCGTCCGGCGGGGCGAGGAACTGAACGGAGTCGAGGTGGGTGCATTCCGGAGCCGTACCCCGACGATACAACCCTCCCTCCCCATGGGACGGCTAGGCCGTGAGAAGCAGCACCCAGACGACCAGCGCCAATAGCGAGACGACGATCAGGCGGATGCCCGTGTCGCGGTCGTGCTGGAGGCCGATCGCGCCAAGCAGGAGCCCGACCGGCGGAAAAAGCACGGCGAGGATGAAGGGGATGTAGCTGCCGAGGCGCTCGCCCATCTAAGGAGCGATCTCGACCGGCTCGCCGCCGGGCATCCAGTGCGCCTCGACCGGCGGCGGGCTGTCGCGCAGGAAGCGCTCGGCGTCGAGCGCGCCCATGCAGCCGGTGCCGGCGGCGGTGACCGCCTGGCGGTAGGTGTGGTCGACGACGTCGCCGACGGCGAAGACGCCGCCGAGGTTGGTCCGGGTCGAGCCGGGCTCGGTGACGATGTAGCCGTCCTCGTCGGTCTCGACCTGGTCCTTGACGACCTCCGAGCGGGGGATGTGGCCGATCGCGACGAAGGCGCCGGTGGCCTCGATCTCCTCCGTCTCGCCGGTCTCGGCGTTGCGCAGCCGGACCTTCTCCAGTTTGCCGTCCTCGCCGGCGATGAACTCCTCCGGGATGAACGGGGTCTTGAGGGAGATGTTCTCCTTCTCGCGAGCGCGGTCGAACATGATCTTCGAGGCGCGGAACTCGTCGCGGCGGCCGATGATCGTCAGCTGGTCGGCGAACTTGGAGATGAAGATCGAGTCCTCCATCGCCGAGTCGCCGCCGCCGATCACGATCACGTCGTGACCCTTGAAGAAGGCGCCGTCGCAGACGCCGCAGGTGGAGACGCCGCGGCCGGCGAGCTCCATCTCGCCGGGGACGCCGAGCCGTTTCGGCTCCGCCCCCATCGCCAGGATCACGGTCTTGGCGCGGTGCTCCTCGTCGCCGAGGAAGACCTTCTGGACGCCGCCGTCGGAGAGCTCGACGCGGTCGACGTCGTCGGTGACGAAGCGGGTCCCGAAGCGCTCGGCCTGGGCGCGGAACTGGCTCATCATCTCCGGGCCCATGATCCCCTCGGGGTAGCCCGGGTAGTTCTCGACGTCGGTCGTGTTCTGCAGCTGGCCGCCCCACTGGAAGCCCTCGAAGACGAGCGGCTCGAGGTTGGCGCGGGCGGTGTAGAGCGCCGCCGTGTAGCCGGCCGGCCCGCCGCCGATGATGATTACGTCCTCGACCTTCTTGCTGTCAGTCATATTCGTCATTTCTGCTGTTCGGAGTCTAATACTTTACTTTGTATAGTAGCTCCCCCAGGCGCCCGAAGGCAATCCGCCGATCGCCGGCTCGAGCTCCGATTCGCCCCTCCTCCGCGTTCGATCGGCAGCCCCTCTATTTCCCAGCGATGGACCGTCTTGCGGAGCTGGAAGAAGGCGACGATCCCGGGCGGGATCGGCATCCAGAAGGCGACCAGGCGGAAGATCAGGATCGCCGGGAAGACCGTCTCCTCGGGGATCCCGAAGAGGACGAAGGCGCCGATCATCCCGGCGTCGACCGCGCCGACCCCGGCCGGCGCCAGCGGGAAGAGGTTGGCGACCATGCCGAGGAAGAAGCCCTGGACGACGACCGCCAGCGGCACGTGGACGCCGAACGCGTGGAAGGAGGCCCAGAGCACGCCGATGCTGGCCGCCCAGAAGCCGGCGGCGCCGAGCACGCGCCAGGCCGCCGCTGGAGGGGTGGGCGAAGAGGCCGAGCGCGAAGCGGAACCCCTCCCCCAGCGTCGCCGGCACCTTGGCGGCGCTGTGGACGAAGGCGCGCGCTTTCTCGCCGTGGGCGAAGGGCTGCAGCCGCCGCTCGAGGTCGGCGGGGATCAGCGCGATCAGCACCCCGATCACGAGCAGCAGCCCGGCGACGGCGGCGGGGATGATCGTCAGCTCGACCGAGTCGTCGCCGTTGAGGACCCCGGTCCGCAGCAGGATCCCGAAGACGATCAGGGCGATCGGGTAGAAGGCGTAGTGGAGCGCTGATGAAGGCGACCATGCGGCGGGCGACGTCGCGGCGGCGCCATCCCGGCCTTGCGCAGCGCCCAGTAGGTGAGGGCGATGCCGCCGGCGCCGCCGGCCGAGAACAGCAGCGTCGCCGCCACCCCGGCCATGTTGATCTCGTAGGTCTCCAGCCAGGTCAGCCGCAGCGCGTCGCCGCCGACCACCGCTTTGAAGAGGGCGATGTAGGTGGCGATAGGCGACGACGTTGAAGCCGATCGCGATCGCGATCCAGAGCGGGTCGGCGTCGCCGAGCTTGCTCATCGCGTCGCCGAGCCCGACCAGCTTCGGGAACAGGAAGTAGATGCCGCCGAGCAGCAGCAGGACGACGATCACCGTCTGGATCAGCCGCCGGGTGGTGAGGAGCGGCATCTCGACGGAACCGCCTGCCGTTCGCCGAGTCTTTCTCAGACACGGCGGAAGAAGCTACCCGCTCGCGATCCTCTCCAATTGCTGCAGGCGCGCGGTTGACCCCCTGCACGAGGGGCTCCGCCAGCGGCTCGCCGCGCGCGCACGGCGGCGACCAGCAGCCCCCCGGCCAGGAGGTCGGTGACGTAGTGCTCGCCGAGGTAGACGAGCCCGAAGCCGAGCGTGCAGCGCGTAGGTCCAGCCGAGCGCGCCCTCGACCTTGCCCGCTTCCGAGAGCGAGAGCGCGGCGCTGAGCGAGGTGGCGAAGTGCAGCGAGGGCATCGCCGCCCAGGGGTTGCCGCCGAGCGTCTCGTACATCTTCGGCCAGGCCGGGCCCCAGGTCTTTTCGCCGACCTCGACCATCATCCGCCGCACCTCTTCGCCTTCGGTCAGCCCTTGCTCCGACGCCCACCAGGGCGGCGCGGTCGGCACCGCGAAGTAGACCGCGCAGCCGAGGTCGAAGACGGCGGCCATCTGCCGCGCCGCCCGCGGGAAGTGGCTGTCGTCGCGGAGCGAGGATCACGGCCAGCGCCAGGTAGGGCTCGAAGAACCAGAGCCAGTGGGTCCAGGTGAGGAGTTTGTCGACGGCGTCCGCCTCGCGGAAACCGCGAGAGCGCCTGCTGCAGGCGCGTGTTGGGCAGGCTGCCGGCGCCGATCAGACGGTCGAGGACGATCGGATAGCGGCTGCGCAGCCGCGAGCGCAGGCGCTCGGGGTCGTCGTAGGGCATCTCGTGGACGACGATGAAGGCCCACATCTGCATGGCGAAGATGGCGACGTCGCGCTTCTTGGAGCGCGGGTGCAGGACCGCCAGCGCCAGCGGCGCCGAGTAACAGGCGGCGGCGGTCACGGGCGCCGGGATGCGCAGGCGGCGCCTCAGGGCCGGAACCGCCACGGCGGCGCCGATCGCCACGTAAGCGCCGGCCCGAATCGTGAGTCGAAGCCGGCTCGACGGCCGGGAGCGCGCCTTCATAGGGTCGGCGAGTATATGGGCGCATACCGGGAGGCCCGCACCCCTGGGTGCGGGCTGGATGACTGGTCGCCGGGGACCAGGAGCCGCGGCGCCGCCGCGCGTGAATAGAATGGCCGCGCTTTGGCGCCGCACTCCCCTGGCACGGACCAGATCGACACGCTGCTTTGGATCGGCTTCATCGCCGCGGCCATCGTCGTGATCGCGATCAACGTCGCGCTCTTCTACGCGGTGCGCAAGTACCGGTCCGAGCGGGGCACCGAGCCGCGGCAGGTTTCCGGCGGCCGCAAGATCCAGTTCCGGGTCGGCGCCGTGCTCACCGCCTTCGCCGCACTTGTCTTCGTCGTCAGCGTCGTCTTCACCGACAAGGCACGGGAGGCACCGACGACCGGCAGCGAGCGGCCTCGCCGCCGCCAAGGAGTCGCCGCTGGAGATCAAAGCGACCGGCCAGCAGTGGCTGTGGCGCTACGACTACCCCAACGGCGCCTTCTCCTACTACAAACTCGTCGTCCCGGCCGACACCGCCGTCTCCCTCGACCTCGTCACCACCGACGTCATCCACACCTGGAACGTCCCCGACCTCGCCGGCAAGCGCGACGCCGTTCCCGGCAAGACCAGCGAACATCGCCTTCAGCAGCGCCGACGAAGGCTCCTACACGGGTCGCTCGGCGACGCTCTCGGGCCAGGCCTACGCGGCGATGCGGACCGAGGTCGAAGTCGTCTCCGCCGACGATTACCAGGCTTACATCAAGCAGCTGAAGACCGACATCGAGTCGGCCCAGGAACGGGTCGTCAGCCAGATCGAAAGCGGAGAAGTGCCATGAGCGACCAGCCAAGGCCCGAGATCGTCGATCGACGAATACCCGTCGAAGCAGCGCCCGCGCTGGATCGAGCTGGCGACCAGCGCCGACCACAAGGACGTCGGCCGGATCCTGATCGGCGCCTCGCTGGGCTTCCTCTTCCTGGCCCTGGTCGAGCTGCTGCTGATGCGGCTGCAGCTGGCGATCCCCGACAACACCTTCCTCTCCCCCGTCACCTTCAACCGGATGCTCTCCAACTACGGGGCGACCGCCGTCTTCTTCTTCGCGATTCCGCTAGCGCTCGGTCTCTTCTACTACGTGGCACCGCTGCAGATCGGCGCCCGCGGCACGGCGCTGCCGCGGCTCGGCCAGCTCGGCTTGGCGCTCTACATCGCCGGCGCGACCGTCCTCTACGCCGGCTTCCTCTTCACCCCCTCGGAGGCCGGGCGTCAACCCGCTGGCGCCGCTGACCGAGGTCGCCTTCCTCGCCAACAACGGGGTCGACGCCTGGGCGACGACGACCGGCCTGGCGACCCTGGGCTTCGTCTTCATCGCGATCGACCTGCTGACGACGCTGCGCAACATGCGGGCGCCGGGCATGGCCTGGCGCCGGGTGCCGGTCTTCGCCTGGGCCGCCGCGGTCAGCTCCTGGCTGATGCTCTTCATCGGTCCCGTCTTGCTGGCGGCGCTGACGATGCTGATGATCGACCGCAACTACGACGGCATCTTCTTCGCCGACGGCTCCGGCGGCGCACCGCTGCTCTGGCAGCACCTGAGCTGGATCTTCTACTCCGGCACCTACATGTTGATCCTGATCTTCGCCTTCGGCGCGATCGCCGAAATCGTCGCCGCCTTCTCCGGCAAACCGCTCTTCAACCGCGGCGTCGTGATGGGTTCGCTGGCGGCGATCGCGGTGATCGGCACCCTGGCCTGGATGCAGAACATGCTGACCGCGCCGATCGGGCAGCGGCTGGATGTACTTCGCGATGCTGATGTCGCTGGCGCTGATCGTGCCCTTCGGCCTGATCATCTTCAACCTGATCTCGACGATGGTCGGTGGGGCGCTGCGGATGCGGGCGCCGCTGCTGTTCGCCGTCGGGGCGATCTCGATGATCTCGATCGGCCTCGCAGCCGAGATCGAGCACTCGATGGTCGCCACCGCCTGGAACCTGAAGAACACCACCGACGCCACCGCCGCGACCCACTTCGCGCTGGTCGGCGGCGCCGTCTTCGGCGGCTTCGCGGCCCTCCACTACTGGTTCCCGAAGATGACCGGCCGGACGATGGGCGAGAGCCTCGCCCGGATCTCCTTCTGGACGATGATCGCCGGCATTCTGCTCGCCTTCGTGCCGCTCTTCCTCGCCGGCGCCGAGGAGGGCCAGGTGATCGACGCCTACAAGTTCTTCAGCGGCGACGGCGTCGACGCCTACAACCTGATCGCCTCGATCGGCACCTCTGATCCTCGCGATCGGGATCGTGATGACCCTCGTCAACGCGATCTCCAGCCGCGAGAACGGCCCCGAGGCCGGGCATGACCCCTGGGGCGGCGACACCCTCGAGTGGTTCGCCCTCTCGCCGCCCGGACCCGCACAACTTCGACGTCCTGCCGGACGTCCGCAGCGACCCGCCCGATGCGCGACATCCGCCTCGCGATCGCCCACCGCAGCCAGCCGCGACGAGAAACCGGCTCGCGAGTCCCAGCCGGTAGCCTGACCGGCATGGAATCCGGCGCGCGCACCGCGCCCAGCCCGGCAGTCGCGGCCGCTCCGCGCTCGACCGCCAACCAGCTTTTCCGCGACTACCTGACGCTGACCAAGCCGAAGGTGCAGTCGCTGCTGCTGTTCACGACGGTGACGACGATGTACGTGGCAGGCGACCCCTCGATCGGGCTGATCCTGCTGACCTGCCTCGGCGGCGCCCTCTCAGCCGGCGGCGCCGGCGCGGTCAACCACGCGATCGACCGCGACGTCGACCAGCTGATGTCCCGCACCGCCGACCGCCCCGTCGCCTCCGGGCGGATCTCGCCGCGGGCGGCGATCGCCTTCGGCGTCATCCTCGCGACCGCCTCCTTCGTCCTGCTGTCGCTGGCGATCAACCCGCTGGCCGCCTCGCTCTCGCTCTCGGGCTTCCTCGGCTACGTCTTCCTCTACACGCTCTGGCTGAAGCGCACGACCCGGCAGAACATCGTCATCGGGCGGCGCCGCCGGCGCCGTACCGCCGCTGGTCGCCTGGGCAGCCGTGACCGGCGAGCTCAGCGGCATGGCCTTCTATCTCTTCGCGATCGTCTTCTTCTGGACCCCACCCCACTTCTGGGCGCTCTCGCTGCTGATGAAGGACGACTACGCCAAGGCCGGGATCCCGATGCTGCCGGTCGTGCGCGGCGAGGCGGAGACCCGGCGCCAGATCATGCTCTACACGGTCCTGCTCTACGCGGTGACCCAGCTGCCCTTCTGCGCCGGCGGCCTCGGCGTCGCCTACCTGGTCCCCTCGATGCTGCTCGGAGCCGTCTTCATCTTCTTCTCCTACAAGCTGCTGCGTGTCGCCGACCGCACCTGGGCGCTGCGCACCTACCTCTTCTCGCTCGCCTACCTGGCGCTGCTGTTCCTCGCGATCGCGATCGCGGCCAACGTCTAGGACCAGACCCGTGTACGCGCGAACCAGCATCCGTCCCTGATAGAAATCCAGCTGTGGACCGCGAGACCGCACGCAAGAACATGAGCTCCGGACTGCTGGCCGGCGCCTTCGTCGCCGCTGTCTTCGCGCTCTCCTTCGTCGCCGCCTTCCTCTACATCGCCCAGTAAGACGTGAGCGAGCACCGAAACATCCCGGAGCCCGGCGAGACGATCTACCTCCCCCGTCCTTCCTGGGCGCCCGCCTTCTTCGCGCTCGGCGCGGTCGGCCTTGTCTGTGGCACCTACGCTTCGGGATTCATCTTCGCCCCATACATCTACGGGGTCATCGGCGCGGTGATCGCCCTCGCCGCCTTCCGCACCCTCGTCCGCAGCGGGATCCGCGACTACTACCGCCTCCCGCGCAAGCAGCACGCACGCAGCGCCGCGCTGCCGATCGAAACTATCTCCGCCCCGCCGAAGCAATAGACCTCGAGCCGCCAACTCTTTCGCGAGGTCGCAGTTGACCCCGCTATGCGGGGCTAACCGCGACCTCACCGCGAAGCAAGCCGTCCCCTTAGTCAGGCGTCATCCCCGACGTCGCCCCAGCCGAAGTCCACACCCGCACGATGTCGCGCATCGAGAGGACGCCGATCGCGCCGCCGCCGTCGAAGACGACGAGGTGGCGGACGCCGCGACGCGACATCTCGGCCGCCGCGCGCTCGAGGCTCCACTCGGGCGTGGCCGCGATCACCCGCTCGCTCATGTGGGCGCCGACCAGCTCGGCGTCGGGATCCTCGCCGGCGGCAACCGAGATCAGCAGGTCGCGCTCGGTGACGATGCCCGGCTCCGGCGACTCGCCGTCGGAGACGAGCGCCGCTCCGGTTCCCTTCTCGACCATCAACCGCGCGGCGTCTCGCAGCGTGTGGGTGGGGCCAACGGTCAGCGATACCTCCGTCATCCCGTCTCTTACCTGCATGGGGTCCTCCTGGCGCGTCTCGAGAGAGTTAGTGCGGATCGCATCGAGAGTACCCGAAACACCGTCGCCTACGCGACGCTTTCGCGGGTCTCCGACATATAGACTCCGCCCCGCTTCCGCCGTATGAACAGCCGCGCCAAACTCATCCATCCGCTGCTCGCCCTCATCGCCCTGGGGGCGATCGTCGTGGTCGCCGCCGGCTGCGGAACCACGACCGCCGACGAGGAGCGCGGCCGCGTCCTCTTCGAACAGAAATGCGGCAACTGCCACGCCCTCGCCCAGGCCGGGACCTCGGCGATGATCGGGCCCGACCTCGACGACGCCTTCGCCGCCGCCCGCGAATCCGGCCAGAACGGCGACACGATCGAAGGCGTGGTCAAGGCCCAGGTCGAGAACCCGCGGCCCGACAACGGCAACGCCGCCGTCTCGATGCCGGCCGACATCGTCACCGGCCAGGACCTCGACGACGTCGCCGCCTATCTCGGCATGTGGGCCGGCGTCCCCGGCGCGGCCCCGCCCAAGGTTCCCGGCGGCCCCGGTGCCCAGGTCTTCGCCAACAGCGGCTGCGGCGGCTGCCACGTGCTCGCTGCCGCCGGCTCCGGCGGCGTCACCGGTCCCAACCTCGACGAAGTCCTGGTCGCGGGAGACAGCGCTTCTCACATCGAAGAAATGATTGTCGACCCGAACGCCGAAATCGCCCCGGGCTATCCGCCCAACGTGATGCCGGAGATCTTCGGCGAATCCCTGTCGAAAAAAGAACTTGAAGATCTCGTCCAATACCTGATCGAAAACACCCCCGCCGGCGAAGGTAAATCCGGCAAATCCAGCGGCTGATCCGAAACCGGCTCGAGATCTCGCCGGCGCGCTACGCGCAGGTGACGGCGGTCGCCCTCGCCTCGCTGGCCCTGATCGTCCTCACCGGCGCCGCGGTGCGGCTGACCGGCTCCGGCCTCGGCTGTCCGGACTGGCCCAAATGCTACGGCGGCACCGTGCCGCCGCTCGACACCCACGCGGTGATCGAGTACGGGAACCGCCTTCTGACCGGCTTCGTCGGCGCCGCCGTGATCGCGGCCTGTGGCCTCGCCTTCTTTCGCAAGCCCTACCGCTGGCACCTGGCGCTGTTCGGGGCGCTGCTGCCGCTGGGGGTCGTCGGTCAGGCGATCCTCGGTGCCCTCGTCGTCAAGTACCACCTCGCCCCCGGGCTGGTGATGTCGCACTTCATCCTCTCGATGATGTTGCTCGACGCGGCCTTCGCGCTGGCCTGGTGCGCGCGCTACGAACCCGGCGAGCGGCGTAAATCGGACGACCGGCTCGGGGTCTGGGCGGTGCGGGCGTTGATCCCCCTCGGCCAGCTGACGATCCTCGCCGGCACGATCGCCACCGCCTCCGGCCCCCACGCCGGCGCTCACGACGGAGAACTGGTCCACCGCTTCGACTTCTACGGCGGCGAGACCCTGGAATGGGTGGTCCAGCGCCATGCGGTGCTGGCCACCGTCTACGGCCTGGCCGCGATCGGCGTCTGGTTTCTGCTGAGGCGGCAGGGAGGCGACAGGAGAGCCGTGAAGCCGTTGACCGTGGTCCTGGGCCTCCTCGCGCTCCAAGGGCTCGTAGGAGGGCTCCAGTGGTCTCTGGAACTGCCCAGCGAGATCGTCTGGGTCCACGTCGCCCTGGCGACCGGTAACTGGCTGGCGATGCTGTGGACGGTTGCCGCGGCGGGACAGCTCGAGCCGCGCCGCCAGCCGACTGCCGTCGAACCCACCACCACCGCCGCCGTCCCCGGCGCCAGCTAGGAGTCCGGCGGGACCATGCTCCCGTTCTGGCTCTCGATCGGAGCCCTCAGCTTCGTCCAGGCGGCCCTGGTCGCGGCGCCGAGGGCGGCTGTGGCGCCGCTGCTCGAGCGTGCGCGCAGCAGTTGGTGGGCCTTGGCGCTGCCGCTGCCGATCGCGCTCGTCGTCGGCGCGATCGCGCTCGATTCGGCCAGCGCCGACTTCCTCACCTATCTCGCCCTGGTCGCGGTGCCGCCGCTGGCGGCGCTGGCGCTGGCGGCGATCGTCCGCGGCGCCCGGCCGCCGCTGGCCCTGATGACGATCCCCCTGTTCGCCATCGCCTGGGCTTGGAAGGGAGACCTCGGCGGCCACACGGCGGCGCTGGCGCTCTCGGCGCTGGCCTGCACTAGCCTCGGCTGGCTGCTGGTCTGCGTGGTCCCCGCCCGCTGGGTGAAGCTGGGGGTCTACGCGCTGGCGGCGATCGACGCCTACCTGGTCGGCAGCAACCTGCTCCAGGAGCCCAACGCCACCCTCAACGCCGCCACCCCGGCCGCCGGACTTCCCAAGCTCCAACTCGCCCACTTCGGCACCGCCGTGATGGGCTTCGGCGACCTCTTCGTCGCCGCCACCCTGGGCGCCCTGCTTGCTTACGACCGGCGCCTGCAGTTGACCGGCGCGGCCCTGGCCGCACTGATCTGCGTCAGCTTCGACTTCCTCTTTTTCGCCGTCGACACCCTCCCCGCCACGGTCCCGCTCGCGCTGACCCTTGCGGCGCTCGAGCTGAGCGGGCGCAGCCGGGCTAGCTCTGCGCGGAAATGAAGCCGAGGATGGTCACCGAGCTGGTGACCTGAATCCCCACCAACGCGATGAACCAGTGGGTCATCGTGCGCTCCAGATGGATGAATCGTTGATCGATACTCGCGAATCGTTCGTCGATGCCCACGAATCGTTCATCGATCCGCTTGAAGCCGTCGTCGACCTTCTTGTTGAGGTCATCGAGCCGCTCGTCGGTCCACTTCTCTCTCACGGTCCCCATGAAAGCAAGCTAACCGAAACATGCAACGTGTTGTCTGCGTCGCGTGTCGCCTTCGCGTCAACCAGCGCGCCGCTTCCGCCGCGCCCAGCGGAACCCATAAACGCACCCCGCGATCACCAATAGCAGCCCCAACAGCGCCCCGACCAGCTGGCTCGTCACCAACGTCACCACGATCACCAGCGCCGCCGCGATCCCGACGATCACGACCCACTTGAAGACAGCTCCCTCGTTGAGGGTCATGACCTCAGTCTTCCACCAGTTCGTCTATGGCAGCGGCCCTGAGGCGGCGAAAATCAAGTCTGGGTAGGACGCAGGGAGCGAGACGAGGGGAGCGCACTCCAGTGCGTGACCCGAAGGCGAGCGAGCGAGGACACCCCCAGACGCAGATTTGCAGCTGCCTCAGAGGATGTAGACGGTGACGTAGACGATGATCCACATCACATCAACGAAGTGCCAGTAGATGCCTGGCACCTCGACGCCGAGGTGATCCTCCGCCTTGGGGCCGAAGTGGCCGCGGAAGGCACGGATCGAGGCGAAGGTGAGCAGCAACAGGCCGACGAAGACGTGGGCGCCGTGGAGGCCGGTGAGGCCGTAGAAGATCGAGCCGAAAGCGAGGTCGCGGGCGCTGAATCCGATGTGCACGTACTCGTTGACCTGGATGAAGAGGAAGCAGGCGCCGAGGATCAGGGTCAGGACCAGACCCAGTTTCAGGCCTTTGCGGTTGCCGCGGCGGATCGACTCGAGGGCGTAGTGGATCGTGAAGCTCGAGGAGATCAGAATCGCGGTGTTGATCCCGGCGACCGCGACCGGCAGCTCGTAGGGCTCCGGCGGCCAGCTCGGCGGGTCGACGACGACGCGAAGGAAGAAGTAGGCGGCGAAGAACGCTCCGAAGAGCATTACCTCGGAGACGATGAAGAGGAGGATCCCGAGAACCTGTTTGTCGATCCGCGAGCTCTGGTTGGCCTCCGGCGGGCCGTGGTGCTCCTCGGCGTGGCCGTGGTCCAGAGTTACCGTCGCGCTCTCCATCAGGCAGCCCCGCCCTCGGAGGCGACGGCAGCAGCAACCGCGGCGGCGGGCCGGCCGACCTCGATGTGCTCGACAGGCTTGTCGGTGATCTCACGCACGCGGCCGATCAGGTCGTCCTCGAGCCAGCGCGAGCCCTCGCCGGCGAAGGTCGAGATCAACACCTCATCGATGCGATAGTGCTCGATCGCGTTCTTGACCGCCTGGAATGGGTCGGGGCTCATCGGCTGACCGGTCGCGTCGACCTCGGCGCGGTAGAGCTCGGCCAGGGTGGCGGCGAGGTCGTGGACGATCTCGGCCTCGCTGACGTCGTCACTGCGTGGGCAGACGATCGTGTAGCGATGAGGGCTGGCGGCTGCCCGCTCCTTCAGACGGTCCACCAAATCAGGGGTGGCAACCGTCTGGGTGGCGACGACGAGGGTGTGGATCAGGTCGAGCCTGATTGCGTCGTCTTCGATCCGGACCGGAATGTGGGTCAGCTCGATCTCCGGTTCGATCCGCGAGCGAACCCACTCGACCAGGTCTTTGCGGGTGAGCCCGAAGCGAGTGTCGTAGAGACAGGAGAGCAGCACCTCGCCCGGCTCGTGGGCGCGAATCGCGTCGTCGATCGCGAGCGCGGGGTCAGGGTCGAGGATCTCGCCGACCGAGTCGATCCCGAACTCGCTCAACACCGCCATCGTCACCTCGACCCGGGCCCGCGCCGCCTCGCGCAGCTCGCCGGCGTCGATCAGCTGCCCAACGGAGGGTTGATTCTGGGGTGCCGCGACGACGATCTTCGACACCTTGTCCTGGCGCTCGCGCGCGGCCTGCAGCAGCTTGCGGCCGCCGGCTACCTCGTTCAGGAAGATCAGCAGCGGGCGCTTCTCGGCGTCGCTCATTTGGCGCCCACCACGCTCGGCTCGCCGGCCGGAACCTCGGCTCCTTCGCCGGCCATGATCGCGTGCCTGGCGCCGGGGACACCGAACTCATACGGACCGCCGACGACCCGCGGGATCTCGTCGAAGTTGAAGATCGGCGGCGGCGAGGAGACCTGCCACTCGATCGAGTTGCCGCGCCAGGGGTTGGCGCTGGCCTTCGGCCCAAAGCGCCAGCTGACGACCATGTTGTAGAGGAAGACCAACTGAGCGGCCCCGAGGAAGAACGCGCAGACGCTGATCAACAGATTCCACTCGCCGAACTGGGTCGCGTAGTCGGCCACCCGCCGTGGCATTCCGTCCATCCCTACCCAGTGCATCGGGACGAAGGTCCCCCAGGTGCCGAGCACCGTCCCCCAGAAGTGAACGCGCCCGAGTTTCTCGTCGTACATGCGCCCCGTCATCTTCGGGAACCAGTGGTAGATCCCGGCGAAGATCGTGAAGACGGAGCCGCCGAAAAGCACGAAGTGGATGTGGGCGACGATGAAGTAGGTGTCCGACACGTGGATGTCGATCGGAACCATGCCGAGCATGACGCCGCTGATGCCGCCGATCGTGAAGGTGACGATGAAGGCGAGCGCGAACAGCATCGCGGTCGAATAGGTGTGAATTTTGCCGAAATAGAGCGTGCCTAACCAGGAGAAGATCTTGATCCCGGTCGGCACCGCAATCAGCAGCGTCGTCAACATCATCGGCACGCGCAGCCACGAGAACATGCCGGCGACGAACATGTGGTGGGCCCAGACGGAGTAACTCAGGACAACGATCCCGATCAGCGCCAAGGCCATCAAGCGGTAGCCGAAGATCGGCTTTCGCGAGTGGATCGAGATGACCTCGCTGATGATCCCGAAGCCGGGCAACATCATGATGTAGACGGCTGGGTGCGAGTAGAACCAGAAGATGTGCTGGTAGCTGATGACGTCGCCGCCGCCGGCGAAGTTGAAGAAGTTGGTGTGGAGGATGCGGTCGAAGAGGACCATGAACTGGGCGCCGGCGATGAACGGGGTCGCGGCAACGACCAGGAGCGAGGTCGAGAGGTTCGCCCAGACCAGCAGCGGCATCCGCCAGAAGGTCATTCCCGGCGCCCGCATGGTGATGATCGTGACCAGGAAGTTCAGCGCCGTCGCGATCGACGACGCGCCGGCGAACTGGACGCCGAGGTTGAAGAACGACTGCCCCAGCGGAGCTCCGGTGGAGAGCGGCGCGTAGCCGGTCCAGCCGGCGTCGAAAGCGCCGCCGGGAGCGAGGAAGCTGCCGATGAAGAGAAGCCCGGCCAGCGGCAGCATCCAAAAGCTGAGCGCGTTGAGGCGCGGGAAGGCCATGTCGGGGGCGCCGATCATCAGCGGCAGGACGTAGTTGGCGATTCCGGCGAAAACCGGAATCACAAAGACGAAGATCATCAGCACCGCGTGGGTGGAGAAGAGGCTGTTGTAGGTGGCCGCGTCGACGATCTGCGTGCCCGGCGCCGCCAGCTCGGCCCGGATCAGCATCGCCATCAGGCCGCCGATGAAGAAGAAGAAGAAGGTGGTGACGATGTACTGGATGCCGATCACCTTGTGATCGGTGTTGAAGCGGAAGTAGTCCTTCCAGCTCGTGGCGCCGTGCTGGGAGTGGTCGTCGGGGATCGTCGGCGCGCCGGCGGCCCAACGCAGCCAGTAGTCGAAGCAGCCGAACCCGGCCAGGAAGCCGAGTGGCGCCAACGTCAGCGGCACGATTACGTGCGGGTAGCCGGTCTGTTCGGTCTGGTAGAGCGGCAGGTCGGAGATCGCCCGCAGGGCGATCACGAGGCCGAAGCCGAAAGCCGCGGCGGCGAGGGCGCCGAGCGCGCCTCGGATCCAGCCCGGTTGCTTTATCGCGGCGACCATCAGATCCCCCTCATTATGCCCCGCCCGCACCGACGGGAATCGGGTCGCTCTCGGTGTCCTGCTTGATCGACTCCAGGAAGGCGTCGGGAAGTTTGTCTTTCAATCCGGAAACCCATTTCTGGAAGTCCGCGGGGGACTCGACGACGACTTTTGCCCGCATCGTCGCGTGGCCGAAGCCGCAGAGCTCGGTGCAGATCAGCTGATAGGTGCCGATCTTGTTGGGCGTCACGATCGCGGTCGTGGTGATCCCCGGAACGTTGTCTTTCTTGATCCGCCACTCGGGCACCCAGAAGGAGTGGATCACGTCCTGGGCGTGCATCTTGAAGTGGACCTGGCGATCGACCGGAACGTGCAACTCGCCCTCCGACCAGGCGTAGTCCTTGCCCGGGTAGGCGAAGCTCCATGCGTACTGCTGGGAGAAGACCGAGACCGTGAGCGGGTTCGGAGCTGGCTCTTCGATCGAGTCCAGCACCGTCCAACTGTAGCCGCCCGCGAAGAGAACGATCACGGTCGGGATCAGCGTCCAGGCGACCTCGAGCCGGGTGTTGCCGTGGATCGGCTCGCCGTCGGACTCATCGCCGGGCTTGACTTTGAATTTCCACAGCGCGTAGAAGAGCATCACCATCACCAGCGCGAAGACGAACGAGGAGAGAACGATCATCACGTTCAGCAGCTTGTCGATTTCCGGCGCGGCCGTGGATGCCTGCTGTCCGTCCCAATTGATCGAGACCATCACCGCCGAGAGCGCCGCACCAATGGCGACGGTCGCGGCAAGCATCTTCACTATCGGCAGGCGTCCGTACATGCGGCGGCGGGCATTCTATTGAAGCGGCGGCGGGAGGCTTTGCGGCCTCAGGTGACGTCCGCCACTAGCTAGGCGGGATCGGGCAGCGCCGCCAGCTCCCCAGCCGCGGCGGCGAGGACGCCGCGGGCCACTCCCTCCCAGCTCCAAAGCCGCCGCACCGTCTCGACCAAGACCTCGCGGCTCGGCTCGCGGCGCTCGGGAGAAAGCGAGATCCAGGTCGAAAGGCGGTCGGCGATCCCCTCCACCGCGCCCTTTCCGACCGGGAAGGAGATCAGCTCGGCGACCTCGGGCGGCAGCCCGACGGCGAGCTCGCGGGAGACCTCGAGCATGCCCGAATGCCCGGCCGAGATCGGCAGGGTGCCGCAGGCGGCGGCCTCGGCGGCGACCATCCCGAAGGCCTCGGGAAAGGTGCTCGGCATCACCAGGGCATCGGCGCGTGGCAGGAAGGTGGAGACCTCGTCGTGCTCGAGGCGGCCAACGAACTCGACCGAGCCGGCGGCCGCTCGGGCAGCCTGGACGTATCCCGGCGGTGGCTCGGCAAGGAAGGCGGAAAGGATCGGCAGCGGCGCCTCTTCGCCACCCTCGAGCCCGCGCCCGCGCCGCGCCACCTCGCGAGCGTCGTCGAGATCACCGCGATCCAGCGCGGCCAGGAGGCGACGCAGGCCGTCCTCGAACTCGCCGAAGCCGGCGATCTCCAGCCGTGCCCGAGGATGCTTGACCCTGACCAGCGGCCAGGCGGCGAGCAGTAGATCGACGCCCTTGGAGACGATCAGCTTGCCGAGGAAGGCGACCAGCCCGGCCTCGCGCGAGTCGCCGGGCACGAACGCGTCGACGTCGACGCCAGGAGGACCGAGGCGCGTCTTCTCCCGCAGGCCGTGGACCTCCGGCAGCGCCCCCCAGAGGGATTCGCCGGTGTGACGGGAGCCGACGAGGATGCCGGTGGCGCCACGCACGCCTTCTTCGGCGTAGGGGCGGAAGCGCGGGTGCGGTTTGACCGTGTACTCGAGCGCCGAGCCGTGAATCTTGGCGGCGTAGTCGGAGACGCCGGCACGGGCGAGGATCGGCGGTCCCATCACCAGGTGATTGGCGAGGGCGGCGTCGATTCCGCCGGCCGACGCGGCGACGGCACGGACGGCGGCGACGTTGGCCTGCAGATAGCGGTCGAGCTCCTCTTCGGTGAGTTCCGGGAACGCCTTGACCTCGAAGCCCTCGTAAGGGTCCTTGACGTAGACCGGCAGCAGGCCGCCGATGTCAGGGACGTGGATCTCGACCCCCTCGAGCTCGACCTCGCGGTCCTGGCAGAGCAGATGGACCTCGTGGCCCAGCCGCGCCAGCGCCGGAGCCAGATTGGCGTTGTAGATGTTGCTGCCGGTGCCACGCAGCAGGTAGCCGTGGAAGAGGAGAACGCGCATCGGACCAAGCTATTAGTCTTCGCGGCGATGAACGACCGTCAGCTCTACCGCCTGCGCGCCCCGGCCTCCGGCCGCGAGGCGATCTCGCACGTCGAGCCCGGCCAGATCTACGTCGACCGCGAGACCGGCGAGGAGATGGCGCCGGTGGCCAAGGTCCTGCCGCTCGCCCCCTCCGCCTCCTCCCTCCCCCGCACCCCGGCCAACCTTCGTTCATGTCGTCGCTGCGACCAGCTGATCGGGCTCGACGTCAGTGACTGCCCGTACTGCGGGTTGCGCCAGACCGCGCTCTAACTCCAGCGCGGGACGGGGGTCGGTAGGGCCTCCTCACTCGGTACCTCGTCGAACTGGCGTCATCTTGCTGGCGCCTCGGGCGAGCTCCCCTCCGCCTCCGCAAAACGTTCGGAGGCCCTACCGACCCCCGTCCCTCATCAGCTTTAAAGCGAGCAGGCCGTCCCTCATTTGCTCAGGCATTGAGGACGAAGCGAGAGCGGGGGTGTGAGCTCGCAGGCACTCGTGCCCTCCAGCTCCCGTTCCTCCAGCCGTCGCGGGGGTCCCGGGGGGCGAGGGGTCGAGTGCCCCTCCGAACGTTTTGTGCCGCTGGCCGACCAACCTTCTCGGACGGCCGGCGACGATCCAGCCAGTCAGGCAAGTGAGGAGGGGCACTCGACCCCTCGCCCCCGCGCAAACCCCGCCTACGGTTTTTTGACCAACGTCGCGGTGTAGAGCAACCGCGCGTTCGAGTAGTAACAGCCGTAGGTCTTGACTTTGCCGACGCCCTGCTGGGGATGGCCGCCCTGGATGTCTTCCTTGGAGGCGCAGTGTTCGGGCAGGCGGCTGCCGCGCCAGGTGTTGTCGGCGGCGACGTTGAAGGCGAACATCGGCGCCCAGGTCGGGATGGTGAGGGCCACGACCTGACCTTTGAGGACGGTCAGCGGATGGTCGAGGGCGAAGATCGGCGTGGTGCCGAAGTAGGGGTTGAGGATCTTCAGCGGGCTCTGGCGGACCAGCGTGTACTTGGGTGGGTCGGAGTCCTCCACCGGGCGCAGGACGCCGATCCGGGCCATCGAGGGCTCGCCGAGGAAGTCGTTGAAGAACCCGACCTCGTCGGTGGTGGTGTCCGATTCGACTTTCGAGGGCTTGGCGAGCGTGATCGACCAGGCGACGATTTTGCCTTCGAAGGGCGCCTCGTACGGTTTCGGGATGCCGCCGGCGATCGCCTGGAAGCCGGTGACGTGGCCCTCGACCCGGCACGGGGTGATCTCGACGTTGTTGACGATTTTGCCCGGGCAGGAGGCGGGCGGGGTTTCCGCGGTCTGTCCGAGGACGATCACGCGCAGCGGCGCCGAGTCGGCGCCCGGGGCGGCGATCGCGACCAGCGCCGCGAAGGCACAGGCGGCGCCAGCCAGGAGCACCCAGCGGCGGGAGCGGGATTTCTTTTCTGCGAAGGGCATGGACTTAAGGCAACACCGGCCGCGATGGCCAGTTGCGCGGATTCTGCCTTCGACGGCGGGGGAATGTCCCCCTCCTCGAGCGCTTGCACGATCCCGGCCATTCCCACCCAGGTAGGGTTGCCGACCAGATGGAGGATCCAAACCGCGCAGACGATTTCATCCCCGCCGGTCTTGCCTCTCTCAGGCTGGAGGCCGATGAGATCGAGCTGGCGGTGATCGGCGCTGCCCACGCGATGTTCTGGCCGCCGATCCTCGAATTCCTCGATTTCGACGTCAGCGAAGCCACGCCCGAAGCCCGCCCCGACCTCTCCCAGCCGCCGCCGGTCCGATGACCGCGCTCGACCTCACGCTGGCCGGTCAGGCCGCCGCGATCGCCAATGGCGAAGCCGACCCCGGGGAGCTGCTCGAGGCGACCCTGGCGCGGATCGACGAGCGGAACCCGGCGCTGAACGCCGTCGTCGAGACCTTCCCGGAGCGCTCGCGGGAGATGCTGGCGGCGGCACCGCGGGGACCTCTGTACGGCGTCCCCGTCGTGATCAAGGACGAGTGGCCGCTGCCCTGGCGGGCGCAGCGCTTCGGCGCCGCCGAGATGCTCGCCCCGAGTGCACCGGGCGAGTCGGGTCCCTACCGGGCGCTGCGCGACGCCGGCGCGGTGATCGTCGGCGTCGGCAACATGCACGAGCTTGGCTCCGGCAGCACCGGCAACGTCTCCGTCTATGGGCCCGCCCGCAACCCCTGGAACCTCGAGCGCTGCCCAGGCGGTTCCTCCAGCGGGCCCGCGTCGGCGGTCGCTGCTCGTCTCGTCGCCGGCGCCGTCGGCGCCGACGGGGTCGGCTCGATTCGCTACCCGGCCTCCTACTGCGGGCTGACCGGACTGAAGCCAACCTTCGGCCGCGCCGCGATGGAGGGCCATCACATGGCGCCGTACTCGACGATGATCGTCTCCGGCCCGCTCTGCGCCGACGCCGCCGACTGCCGGCTGCTGGGCTCAGTCCTCTACGGCGAAGGGCTGGCCAGCAACGAGCTGCGCGGCCTGCGGATCGGCGTCGTCAAGGACCCCGTCTCCGAGGACGTCGAAGCGCCGGTGCGGGCTTCATGTGCAGAGGCGATCGACCTGCTGTGCGATGCGACCGGGGGCGAGATGGTCGAGATCGAGCTGCCCAACCTCGATGCATCGGCGCTTGCCGGAGTCCTGATCGCCAACACCGAGGGGATGAACGGCATTTCCCCGCAGCGCCTCAACCATCTGGACCCAGAGCTGAGCCCGCTCGGTCGCGGCCTGCTCAAGTACCGGATGCTGCTGCCGGCCGCCGCCAGCGTCAAGGCCCAGCAGGTGCGGGCGCTGATGCGCCAGCGGGTCGCCGCCCTCTTCAAGCAGGTCGACGTGATCGCCTGGCCGAGCGTCCCCGCGGTCGCACCGCCGCTGGAGGTGCCGCTGGTCGAGTTGCCGTCGGGAACGCTCACCGCCGACCAGGCCAACGTCCGCGGCGGCGCTCTCGCCAACCTCACCGGCATCCCCGCGATCAGCGTTCCGGTCGGCTTCTCCGAGGGTCTGCCGATCGGCCTGCAGTTGCAGGCCGCCTGGGGCCGGGACGAGCTCTTACTCGACGCCGCGGAGGCGCTGGAGCGCGCGAACGGTCGCCGCAAGGTCGACGCTCGGCCGCCGCTGGCCGAGTCGGCCGAGCCGACGGGAGTCTGAGCGTGCCGGCGATCGTCGCCGAGGGACTGGAGCGCGCCTTTGGCGAGGTACTCGCCGTCCAGGGCATCGACATCGCCGTCGAGGAGGGCGAAATCTTCGGCTTCCTCGGCCCCAACGGAGCCGGTAAGACGACCACCGTGCGGATGCTGACGACGCTGCTGCTGCCGACCGGCGGCCGCGCCAGCGTCGCCGGCCACGACGTCAGCTCCGAAGCACGCGCGGTGCGAGCCTCGATCGGCGTCGCCCTCCAGGAAGCGGCGCTCGACCCGCTGATGACCGGCCGCGAGCTGATCCGCCTGCAGGCGACGCTGCAGGGAATCCCCACCGCCGAGGGGCGCAGGCGCGCCGACGACCTGCTCGAGAAGGTCGACCTGGCCGGGGCGGCGGATCGCAGGGTCGGCACCTACTCCGGCGGTATGCAGCGCCGCCTCGACCTCGCCGCGGCGCTGGTCCACGAACCGCGGGTCCTCTTCCTCGACGAGCCGACCACCGGTCTCGACCCGGTCAGCCGTAAAACGATCTGGGAGGAGGTGCGGGCGCTGAACGAGGACGGCACCACCGTCTTCCTCACCACCCAGTACCTGGAGGAGGCCGACCAGCTTGCCGACGACGTCGGCATCATCGACAGCGGTCGGATCGTCGCCGAAGGGACGCCGGAGTCGCTCAAGGCCGAAATCGGCAACCCGCACATCCAACTGCAGCTCGCGCAGGGCTCAGTTGCCGAGGCGGAGGCGAAGCTGGCTGAGATCGGGCGGTTGCTGCCGCCCAAGGACGGCAAGAAAGTCCTGGTCGAGGTCGAGCATGGCGCCGCCGACATCCCCCGCGTGGTCCGCGCCCTCGACGAGGCCGGGATCGCGGTCGAGTCGCTGGAGCTGGTACGGCCGACGCTCGACGACGTCTTCGTCGCCAAGACCGGGTACCACCTCGAGGAGGAGAGCGAGGAGAGCTCCGAGCAGGCGCCGGTGAGAGGGTGAGCGGGCGCGGTCCGCTGGCGACCAACCTGCGGGTCGTGCGAGCGCTGGGGATGCGGTCGGTGCGACAGACCTTCCGGCGGCCGCAGCTGATCGCGCCGATCATCGTCTTCCCGACCCTGCTGCTGGCGATCCAGACCGGCGGCGCCAGCGCCGCGGTCGAACTGCCCGGCTTCCCCCCGGTCCAGAGCTTCCTCCAGTTCATGCTGGCCGGGGCGATGATGCAGTCGCTGATGCTGGCCGGCAACAGCGGCGGGATCGCGCTGGCGGTCGACATCGAGATGGGCTTTACCGACCGCCTCTTCGCGGCGCCGATCCCGCGCTTCGCGATCGTGCTCGGGCGACTTGCGGGGACGGCGGCGCTGGGACTTTTCGGCGCCCTCTGGTTCCTGGCGATCGGGCTGGTCTTCGGGGCTGAGATCGAGAGCGGCGTCGCCGGGGCGCTGCTGGCGGTTGCGCTGGCCACCGCCGCGGCCTGCGCGGTCGGCGGAATCGGCGCCGCGATCGCGCTGCGAACCGGCAGCGCCAGCGTCGTCCAAGGCCTCTTCCCGCTGGTTCTCGTCGTCCTCTTCATCTCCTCCGCCTTCTTCCCCCAGGAACTGATGATCGAGCCGGCGAAGACGATCGCCGCCTACAACCCGCTCAGCTTCGTCGCCGAAGGGATCCGCGAGCCGATGATCTCCGAGATCGACGCGACCGACACCCTGGAGGCTCTGGCGGCGATCGCCGGGATCGTCGTCCTCGGCCTCCTGCTCAGCGCCCGGGCGCTGCGACACCGGCTGCGGGTGGGCTGATGGAGGCGACCGCGCAGTTGCCCGCTTGGCGCGCGAACCTGGCGACGATCGCGGCGCTGATGGCGCGTGCCAAGAACGAGTTGCTGCGGGTTCCCGGCGCGGCGATCCCGGGCGTGCTGGCGCCGACGATCTTCTTCCTCGGCCTCAACGGCGTCTTCGGCGCCCTGACCCAGCTGAACGGTTTCAGCACCGGCAGCTATGAGGCCTTCATCGTCCCGGTCAGCATGCTGCAGGGGGCGGGGTTCACCGGCGCCGCCGCCGGCGTCAATCTCGCGCGTGACATCGAAGCGGGTTGGCTCGACCGGCTGCTGGTCTCCCCGGCGCCGCGCTGGGTCCTGCTCACCGGAACGGTCCTGGCGGCGAGCGCGCGGGCGCTGATCCCGGCCACCTTCGTGATCGCGATCGCGATCGCCCTCGGCGCCGGCTTCCCGGGCTTCGACGGGCTGGTGATCGCCTACGCGATGGTCGCCGCGATGGCGGCGGTCGCCGCCTGCTGGGGATCCTTCCTGGCCCTGCGCTTCAAGAGCCAGTCGGCGGCGCCGCTGATGCAGGCGGGGATGATGGCGCTGATCCTGCTCACCACCGCCTACGCGCCGCTGGCGCTGCTGGCCGGCTGGCTCCAGGACGTAGCCCGCGTCAATCCCGTCACCGACGTGGTCGAAGCGGCGCGGCAGGGCTTCGTCGGCAGCGTCACCTGGGCCGGCACCTGGCCGGGGCTGCTGGCCCTGGCGGGGATGCTGGCCGTCCTCGGCGCCCTGGCACTGCGAGAGATGCGCCGCACCGCGGTATGAGCGAGGCCGAGCGGCAGGCGGTGGTCGCCGAGGCGGAGCGGGTGCTGCGCCAGAACTGGAACGAGGGCGAGGGCGGTGGCCGGCACTACCGCTACACCGAACCGAGCCCGGGGCGCTACCCCTGGCAATGGTATTGGGACTCCTGCTTCGCGGCGATCGTCTGGCGCCGCTTCGAGCCCACCCGCGCCCGGGCCGAGCTCGAGAGCCTGCTGGAAGCCCAGCGCCCGAACGGGTTCATCGGCCACACGATCTTCTGGCGCCAACCGGTGACCCTCCCCCGCCTCGCCTTCTACAACGTCGCCGCCCGCAACGGCTTCCTGCAGACGGAGACGATCCAGCCGCCGCTGCTGGCCTGGGCCTGGCGGATCGCCGTTGGCGACCCGCGCGAGGAACCACGGATCGGCGCCCAGATGGACTGGCTCGCCGCCGAGCGCGACCTCGAGGGCGACGGGCTGCTGTGGATCGTGCAGCCAGACGAGTCCGGCCTCGACGCCTCGCCCAAGTTCGAAGACGTCTGGGGCTGGCGGGCGAACGGCCGGATCGGCTTCCCGCTGCTGGTCCGCCGCAACCGCCAACTCGGCTTCGACGCGCGGCGGATCCGCGACCGTGGCGGGCCGCTGCTGTGCGAAACCCTGGTCAACACGATGTGGTCGCTGTCGCAGCAGGCGCTGGGTCGGCCTTCGGCGACGCCGGCCCTGGTGGCGCGGCTCTGGGACGAGCGGCGCGGGCTCTTCGTCGACGAGGGACAGCCGGGGACGATCAGGCCACAGGCGGTGACCTGGTCCTCGCTGGCACCGCTGGCGCTGCCCGATCTGCCAGAGGAGATCGGCCGCCGCCTGGTCGAGGAGCACCTACTGAACGAGCGCGAGTTCCTCACCCCGGTGGCGCCCCCTTCGGTTGCGATTTCGGAGCCGAGCTACGAACCCGGCGGCGGCCGCGGGCCGATCCGCCGCTACTGGCGCGGCCCAACCTGGATCAACTCGGCCTGGATGGTCTGGCTGGGCATGCGTCGACTCGGCTACGCCGCCGCGGCAGAGCGCCTCGCCGCCGGCGTCACGGCCGCCGCCGCCCGCGAAGGCCTGCGCGAGTACTACGACCCGCGCACGGGCACCGGCCAGGGCGCGAAAGACTTCGCCTGGTCGGCCCTGATCGCGGAGATGGCCGACCCGGACGAGTCAACCGCACTCGATCCCAGGCCATAGGGACCCACGCAAGGCCGTGAAAACCAAGCAGGTCGTGGGACGCAGGGAGCGAGGTGAGGGGAGCGCACTTCTAATGCGTGACCCGATCCGAGCGACCGAGGACCGCGAGATGCGCCGGTTTGCAGCGGCCTTATTTGTAGCGGTAGGTGATGCGACCGCGGTCGAGGTCATAGGGCGACAACTCGATCTTCACCCTATCCCCCGGCAGAATGCGGATGTAGTGGCGGCGCATCTTCCCCGAGATGTGGCCGAGGACGTCGTGATCGTTGTCCAGTTTGACCCGGAACATCGTGTTCGGGAGGGCCTCGGTGATCTCGCCCTCCATTTCGATCTTTTCCTCTTTAGCCACGGAAAGAGCGTACCTGACACGGTGTGCCGAACGTGACGTTCCCTCACCGCCTGGGCGAGGTCGACCGACCAGGGAGGGGCTCGGAGGACCTCTAAGACTCCTCCGCCGACCAGGTCAGCCAGTTGCGCGCGTGCTCGACTGCGGCAGCACGATCAGCCACCTCGCCCGCGTACTGGGCCGCCTCCAACTCGGCCATCAGCTTGCCCAGCTCCGGTCCAGGCTCCAGCCCGAGCTCGGCCGCCAGCTCGTCGCCACGCAGGAGCGGTCCCGGCGGCCCGGCGCGCCGCCAGTCAAGCCCGGCGGCGACCATTTCGCGGGCCAGCGCAAGGTGGGCCTCGACCATCTCGGGGCTGGCCAGCGGCCCGGCGCCGCGAGCCGAGAGCCGGTCGGCGACGGTCAACAGCGTGACATCGACCGCCACCGGTTCGGTGGCCCGCAGGTATTCGTGAACCCGTCGTGGGGGCAGCGGCGCCTCGGGGATCATGAAGCCGAGCCGCAAATGATGGAGCGCCAATCCCTGTAGGTGCTGGGTGAGGCGGCGACTGGCACGCAGGCGGGTTGAGATCTCGGCAATCGTTTCCGCCCCGGCCACGTCGTGGCCACGGAAACCGACGAAGCCGTCGCGTTCTGAGCGGGTCGCCGGCTTGGCGATGTCGTGCAGAAGTGCGCCGAAGCGCAGCGCCGTGCCGCGGCTCATCTCGTCGGCCAGCGGCTCGGCCAACAGCTCCGCGACCTCGCCGGCGCGATCGCCGGCGAAGCGTTCGAGGTCACTCTCGATTTCCAGCGTGTGCTCCAGCACGGCGATCGTGTGGCCGTGGACGTCGAGATGGTGGTTCGGGCCCTGTTCGACCCCGCGCAGGCCCTCCACCTCGGGCAGCACGATCGCGGTCAGATGCAAATCGTCGAGGAGCGCCAGGCCGCGCACCGGGTCGGGCCCGCCGAGCAGCTGCCGCAGCTCGGCCAGTTGACGCTCGCCGGCGGGGTCGGCGGCGCGGCCGGCGCCAGCGCGCGCGAGCGCCACGGTCGCGGCGTCGATCTCCAGGTCAAGCTCGGCGGCCAGGCGCGCTGCCCGCAGCAGCCGCAGCGGATCGTCCTCGAAGCTGCGCTCGGAGACGGCCCGCAGCAACCTGCGTTCGAGGTCGGCGAGACCGCCGAGGGGATCGATTACGTCGGGAGGGCCGCCCACGGGCACGCCGACGGCGCCGATCGTGAAGTCACGCTCGCCGAGGTCGGCTTCGATCCCCTCCCCCCGCAGCAGCGTCGCATCGACTTGCCAACCGCGAGAGGCGGCATTGATGCGCCAGGTGCCGAACTCAGCCGAGAGCTCGAAGGCGTGCTCGCCGAGCTCCCTGGCGATCGCCTTGCTGGCGGCGCCGGGGTCTGCGGCGACCGCGAGGTCGACATCGGTGATCTCGCGCCCCAGCGCGGCGTCGCGCACGGCGCCACCGACGATCCAGACTCCCTCGACATCGCCGAGCGCACGGCGCACGGCCGCAACCAGCGGCGCTTCGCCCAGCCGCGGAATCGGATTGTCGAAGCTGTCAACCATCGGTTGACTAGGTCGACACGGCGCGGCGCGGCACCCGCGCCGAGATCGCGCAGGTGACCTCGTAGTTGATCGTGTCCAGGCGCTGGGCCACCTCCTCGGCGCGGATCGCATCCTCGCCCTGAGAGCCGATCAGCACCGCCTCCTCGCCGGCGGCGACCTCGGACTCGGGGCCGAGGTCGATCGTGATGTTGTCCATCGAGACCGTGCCGACGAGCGGGTATCGGCGGCCGCGGACGAGCACCTCGGCGTTGTTGGTGAGAGCACGGCGGACGCCGTCCCCGTAACCGAGTGGGATCACGCCGACTCGGGTGTCCGCCGCCGCCGACCAGCGCTGGCCATAGCCGGCGCTGGTGCCGGCCGGGAACTCCTTGACGTCGGCGACGTAGGAGCGCAGAGAGAGCGCCGGCGCCAGCCCACGCTCGACCGGATCGCCCTGGAAGGGGTCGAGGCCGTAGATCGCGACCCCGCAGCGGGCGAGGTCGAAGTGAGCGCGGCGCTCGCGGAAGACCGCGGCGCTGTTGGCCGCGTGGACGAGCACAGAGGGGAACTCCTCCCTGACCGCGGCGGCGACTCGCTCGAAGCGCTCCAGCTGCTCCTCGAAAAAGGCTGAATCGAGTTCATCCGCGGAAGCGAAGTGGGTCCAGACCCCGGCCAGCTCGAGGTTGGGGTCGGCGTCGCAGGCGCGAACCAAGGCGAGGACCTCGCTGGGGTCGGGATTGCCGAGCCGGCCCATGCCGCTGTCGTACTTGACGTGCACGCGGGCGCTGGAGCCCTGCGCCGAGGCACGCGCCGAGACCATTTCCCGAAAGCCCTCGCGCCAGACGCTGAGCTCGGAGCTGGCGGCGAGCACGGTGTCGACCTCTTCCTCGGTCAACGCCCCCAGCGTCAGCAGCGGGACGTGCCGGTAGCGCCGCCCCACCGCCTCCGCCTCGATCGCGGTCGCGACCGCCAACCAGGTGGCGCCGCCGGCGAGGGCCGCACCGGCGCAGCCGTCGGCCCCGTGCCCGTAGCCATCGGCCTTGACGACCGCGCAAAGCTGGGCGTCCCCCAGCTCGGCCTTGAGCCTGGCGCAGTTGGCACGAATCGCATCAAAGTCGATCCGGGCGACCGCACGCTCCATCGGGGAAAGGTTATTCGACCGTCGGACCGGGGCGCAGCCCAGCCGCGATCGAGTCGATCACGTCGCTGGCGATCACCGCATCCGCGCTGCCGATCCGGCGGGCGGCGTCGCGACCGGCGCGGGCGTGCGCGAGGACACCGGCGCAGGCGGCGACGAACGGCTCCAGCCCCCGGGCGAGGAGGGCGGCGATGATCCCCGAGAGGACGTCGCCGCTGCCGGCGGTGGCCAGCCCCGGCGCCGAGACGGCGTTGACGGCGATCCGGGTGCCGTCGGTGACGATCGTGTCGTCGCCCTTGAGGACGACGACGGCCTGGGCGGCAGCAGCGGCCTCGCGGGCGGCCGCGAGGCGACGGGAGTCGACCGCGCTGGATTCACGGTCGAGCAGCCGGCCGAGCTCGCCGGCGTGGGGCGTCAGCACGGTCGGCGCCCCGCGCCCGGCGATCCGCGCGGCCCGGCCGGCGAAGGAGTTGAGCCCGTCGGCATCGATCACCAGCGGGCACTCGATCGCGGCTGCCACCTCGCGCGCCAGCTCGAGCGAGCCCGGGTCGTGCCCGAGCCCGGGTCCGAGCACCCCGGCCGCGGCCCGCTCGAAAGCGCCGAGAACAGCCTTCGTGGAGACCGGCACCAGGCAGCCGTCGCCACCCGGGCAACCAACCGACATCACCTCGGGTTGGCCGAGTTCGAAGACGGGCTCGAGGTCGCTGGGAATCGCGACGGTGGCGTAGCCGGCACCGGCTCGGATCGCCGCCGAAGAGGACATCCTCACGGCGCCGGTAAGCCCCCGCGAGCCGCCGGCGATGGTCACCTGCCCGGAGCTGAACTTGGTCGAGCGCTGCCCCCGGTGCGGAGCCAGCTCGAGCACGGAGGACGAGATCGTCCCGGCCGCCGGCTCGCCGGGCGCGTCCGGCGGAATCCCGATCGGGACCACCCTCAGCTCCCCGGTGTGCCACTTGCCGGGCGCGATCCGCTGCCCGATCTTGGCGGCGTGGAAGCTGACCGTGAGGTCGGCTTCCACCGCGTCGCCGGCGATCTCGCCGCTGGAGGCATCCACGCCGGAGGCGATGTCGCAGGCGACGACCGGCGCCCGGCAACGGTTGATCGCCGCGATCGCCGCCGCCGCGGGCGCGCGCGGGGCGCCCGTGAAGCCGGTGCCGAATATCGCGTCGACGACGGCGCCGGAGCCGGCAAGCCAGGCGTCGAAGTCCTCCGGAACCCCGTCGGACCACAGCGCCACCGTGTCGACCTCGAAGCCGAGATCGGCGAGGAGCCGGGCGGCGATCCTGCCGTCGCCGCCGTTGTTGCCCTTGCCGCAGAGGATCCGAACCGGGCCCTGGGGCGAGAGCGCTGCGACCGCCTCCGCCAGGGCCGACGCCGCAGTCGCCATCAGCTGTTCGGACGGCACCCCCTGCTCCTCGATTGCCCAGGCATCGACGGCACGAATCCCCTGGGCGTCGTACAGCGGCTCCAGCCACGGATTCATCGAGAGCAGGTTACGGGTGGACGATCGCCACCGCGGCGGCGTTCTCGCGCGAGTGGGTCAGCGAGATGTCCACCTGCCGGCCCGCGGCAGCCTCGGCCGCCGCTCCCGAGAGACGCACCGTCGGCGGCTCGCCGGCGAGGATCTCGATCTCGCGGAAGCGAACGCCGCGGCTCAGCCCGAGCGCCTTTATTACTGCCTCCTTGGCGGCGAAGCGGGCGGCGAGATGGCGACCCGGCCGCGAGCGGGCCGCCGCGTACTCCTGCTCGGAGTCGGTGAAGATTCGCGCGGCGAGGCGGGGTCGGCGCTGCAGGGCGCGCTCCATCCGCTCGATCTCGAGCAGGTCGATGCCGATGCCGGTGGCCATCGCCCGCGACTAATCGCTGAAGCCGAGAATCAGCTTCGAAGTGGCCAGGTCGCCGGAGGACCCGGCGCCAATCGCCAGGTACTCGATCTTGTCGAGGTAGGGCCTGATTTCTTCGAGTTCGGCCTGTTCCTCGGCGGGCAGCATGTTTTCGAGCAACGCCAGCGCCGCCGGACCCGCGACGAAGCCGCTGATCGGGATCTTGCCGAGCGAGCTCGCGGCAGCTTTGAAGGCGGGGTTCTCGTCCAGGGTGGATCCCGTGCCCGCGCTCAGCGCCTGCGCCGAGGCGGCGAGACCGTAGGAGATCGCGATCTTCTCCCCCTTGGCGACGACGACGAGCGGCTGGCTGCCGATCTCGTCGCTGCGGACGGAGAAGCCGCTCGCCTTGCCGGAGAGGGCGGTCACCCCCGGGGTGCCGTTGGCGCGCAGTAGCAGGCCGATGTTGGAGACGGTGTTGGTCGCTTCCTGGGCGTTGATCATTTCGAGCACGGCGGCGCCGGTCAGGTTCTTCTCGGTGTTGCCCTGGGCGAAGACGCCGACGTCGTCAACCGAAGCGCCGATCTTTTCGAGGTCGATCCCCGCCGCTTTCATGACGTCCTTGAGTTCGTTCGGCTCGATCTCACCGGGGACGCCGGATTCGTCGAGGGAATCGATCGCTTCGCTAAAGCGTTTGCCGAAATCGGCTGAGGCCAAAGCCGCGAGGGACCCGCCGGGCAACGAGCCGAGCAGCTGCGAGGCGTCGCCGGCCGGCGGGTTTTCGCCGGCGACGTTGGTGCTGAAGTCGATTTCGATCTGGTCGGAGCCGGGGATCAGGCTGGCGACGGCGGTGGCTTCCTCCGGTTCGATCCCGACGGTTTCAAGGAACTGCTGGGCTTCAGGGTCGATGGGACCGGCCGATTCCTCGATCAGGGCGCCGACGTCGACGAAAACGTCGGCAAGGCTTTCGCTCGGGACGTTGTCGACGGCGCTCGTGTAGGAATCGTCGTCGGCGAGGGCCTCGCCGTCGGCGGCGTCGACCACGGCTTTGAAGCTGTCTTCGTCTTCAGCGAAGATGAGGAAGTCGCCGACGATGCCGGTCGTGGTGCCGTCGTCATCGATCGTGAAGTCGGTGTCCTCGTAAGAGCCTCGTTTGGCGATTTCGCCGGCGGATGCCTTGTCGATGAAGCTCTGGGTCGCTTCGATATCGGTGCTCTGGATCGCGATCGCGTAACTCCGGAAGTCCTCGCCGTCGTATTCCTGCAACGAGATACCGGCCGTGTCGCCGAGCCAGGGTTCGACTTCCTTGCTGAAGTCGAAGTCTTCGCCGGGGCCAAGCGAGCCTTCGAGTCGTTCGACGATCGCGTCGCCGACGTCGTCGATCCCCGCGACCTTCGAGGCCAGCGCCTCGATGTTCGACGCCAGGGTCCCTTCGGGCTTCAGCACGGCCTTGATGAAGACGGGTGAGCCCGCCGGGGTCACCGCTGCCGGGTCAGAGCCGGAGCTGTCGTCGCCACCGCCGCAGCCGGCGACCAGCAGCGCCAGCGCAGCGCTTGCCAAAGCGAGAACCAGGAACAGACGCACCCTCATACGTGCGCACCGTAGCAAGCAATGGGTTTGAATTACTCGACCGTTACGGTCTTGGCCAAGTTGCGGGGCTGGTCGACGTTGAGGCCGCGGGCGCGGGCGATGTCATAGGCCAGCAGCTGCAGCGGCAGGATCGCGACGATCGGCTGCAGGATCCAGTCGGTGGCGGCGACCTCGATCGTCTCGTCGGCGACTTCGCCGGCGCGCTCTGAGCCGGCGGTTGCGATCGCGATCGTCTGGGCACCGCGGGCGCGGACCTCCTCGACGTTGGAGAGGACCTTCTCCAAGACCGGGCTGTCGGTGGCGACGCAGACGACCGGCGTCGACTCGTCGAGCAGTGCGATCGGCCCGTGCTTCATCTCCCCCGCCGCGTAGGCATCGGTGGGGATGTAGGAGACCTCCTTCAGCTTCAAAGCTCCCTCGAGGCAGACCGGCAGGCCGATGTGGCGCCCGAGGTAGAGGAAGAAGTTCTGGTCGCTGTGGGCAACCGAGACGGCCTTGACGGCCTCCTCCGTTTGCTCCAGGGTCTCGTCGATCTTCGTCGGCATCGCCTTCAACTCGGCGACCAGCTCGGCGATCCGCTGCGGCTCCAGCGTCCCCCTCAACTCGGCGATCCGCAGCCCCAGCAGGTACATCGCCGCGACCTGGGCGACGAAGGTCTTGGTCGCGGCGACGCTGACCTCCAGCCCGGCCCGGGTGTAGAGGACGGCGTCGGCTTCGCGGGTCACCTGGCTGCCCATGATGTTGGTGACGGCGAGCACGGTGGCGCCGGCCTCGCGGGCCAGCCGCATCGCCGCCAGCGTGTCGGCGGTCTCGCCCGACTGCGTCATCCCGATCACCAGGTCACCCGGGCCGACCACCGGGTTGCGATAGCGGTACTCGGAGGCGATGTCCATTTCGACCGGCACCCGCGCCCACTCCTCGATCGCGTAGCGGCCGATCAGACCGGCGTGGTAGGAGGTGCCGCAGGCAACGATCACGATCCGGCCCACGGTCCGCAGGAACTCGTCGGAGAGGTCGACGTCGGAGAGGTCGACGCCCTCGTCGCCGGGCAGGCGGTCGGCGATCGTCTCAGCGACAGCGTCGGCCTGTTCGTGGATCTCCTTCAGCATGAAGGTCTCGTAGCCGCCCTTCTCGGCGGCGTCGGCGTCCCAGGTCACCTCTTCGGGCGCGCGCTCGATTGGCGCCCCCTCGGTATCGGTGATGCGGATCTCGCCGGCTTCGATTTCGACCAGCTCGCCGTTTTCGATCGGCATCGCCATCCGGGTGTCGGCGAGGAAGGCGGGGATCGCCGAGGCGAGGAAGGTCTCCCCCGCGCCGATGCCGGCGACCAGCGGGCACTCCTTCCGGGCGCCAAGCAGGCGCTCGGGCTCGTCGGCGTGCATGGCGACGAAGGCATAGTGGCCGCGCAGCTCGGCGTAGGCGCCGCGAACGGCCGCGGCGAGATCGCCGTCGTAGTGATGGGCGATCAGGTGGGCAACCACCTCGGCGTCGGTCTCGGAGGTGAACTCCTCGCCTTCGGCCTGCAGGCGCTTGCGCAGGCTGGCGTGGTTCTCGACGATTCCGTTGAGGACGATGTGGACCTTGCCGGAGCTGTCGTCGTGGGGGTGGGCGTTCTCCTCGGTGACCCGCCCGTGGGTCGCCCAGCGGGTGTGGGCGATGCCGGTGTTGGAGGGCGGAAGGGCGCCGGCGCCGTCGTCGGCGCGGCCCTCGACGGCGGCGCGCAGGTTGGCGAGGTTGCCGACCGCGTGGACGCTCTCGACCTCGCCGTCTTCGAGCACGGAGAGGCCGGCCGAGTCATAGCCGCGGTATTCGAGCTTTTCCAACCCGGAGAGCAGGAGCTCCTCACAGGGCCGGCCGCCCACGTATCCGACGATTCCGCACACGAGGCGAGAAAGGGTAGAGGCCGGCTGCCCTCAGCCCAGCTCTTCGCGGACGAGCGAGACCAGCCGCCCACAGACGGCGTCGGCCTCTTCGGCGCTCGGCGCCTCGACCATTACCCGTACCAGGGGCTCGGTTCCCGAAGGACGCAGGAGCACACGGCCGCGGCCCTCGAGAGCCTCTCCCTCACGCTCCACGGCCTCCCAGACCACGGCTGCCTCGCTGATCGCCTCGCGGTCGGCGACCTCGACGTTGACCAAGGTCTGCGGCAGCTTCTCCATCGGCGCCGCGGCATCCAGGCCAGCGCCACCGAGCTCGCGCATCGTCATCAGCGCCGCCGCGATCCCGTCGCCGGTGGCGACGAAGTCGGTGGCGATGATGTGGCCGGACTGCTCTCCGCCGAGCTGCCAGCCCCGGCGCAGCATCTCGTCGATCACGTAGCGGTCGCCGACCTGCGTGACGGCGACGTCGATTCCGTCCTCCTCCATCGCTCGGTGGAAGCCGAAGTTGGTCATCACGGTGACGACGACGCCGGCAAGCTCGCCGCGGGAAGCCATTCCCCGGGCGCCGAGGGCAATCAGCTCGTCGCCGTCGTGGACCCGCCCCGAACCGTCGACGGCAAGGACGCGGTCGCCGTCGCCGTCAAAGGCAAAGCCGATTTCGGCGCCGCTGGAGACCACGCGCTCGGCGAGGGCCTCCATATGCGTGGATCCGCAGTTGGCGTTGATGTTGCGGCCGTCGGGCTCGACCCCGATCGTCTCGACGCGGGCACCGAGCCGTTCGAAGATCGCCGGACCGGCGCGGAAGGTGGCCCCGTTGGCGCAGTCGAGAATTATGTGGCGGCCGGAGAGGTCGAGCGGGAAGGCAGCCGCGAGCTCGCGCAGGTAGTCGTCGATGCCGCCATTCAGCTCCCGCACCTTGCCGGCGCTGAGCGTGGCCGGCGGCGGCTCTTCGAGCAGCGACTCGATCCGCGCCTCGAGGTCGTCGCCGAGCTTCGTGCCGCGACCGCTGAAGAACTTGATCCCGTTGTCCTGGAAGGGGTTGTGGGAGGCGGAGACGACCGCGGCGATGTCGAACCCCAACCGCTTGACCAGAATCGCCGCCGCCGGCGTTGGCAGGACGCCGCCCAGCATCGCGTCGCCGCCCGCCGCGGCAACCCCGGCTGCCAGCGCCGCCTCGAGCATCGGCCCTGACTCACGGGTGTCGCGGACGATCAGCACCTGCGGGCGGTCCACGTCGACCGAAGTCGTCACCGCGCGGCCGAGCGCCGTTGCCAGCTCGGCCGTCAGAAACGTCCCGGCCTCGCCGCGGACACCATCGGTACCGAAGAGCTTTCTACTCGTCTGGGTGGCCATTCGCTCCTCCTACGTTCGGCATCGGATACCCAATTCCCCGGCGTCGACGCGGAGGGACCAGATGCAACTCCTGTTCTACAGCGACGGCCCGGGGGACCGCAAGGGGCACAGGGGTCAGCGCTTGCTGAACTGAGGCTTCTTCCTGGCCTTCTTGAAGCCGGCCTTGCGACGCTCCTTGACGCGGGCGTCGCGGGTGAGGAAGCCACGGCGCTTGAGGTCCCCCCGCAACTCGGGGTCGATCTCGGTCAGCGCCCGGGCGATCCCGTGGCGGACCGCGCCGGCCTGGCCGCTGATGCCGCCGCCGTGTACGCGGACACGGACGTCGACGTTGCCCTCGTAGCCGGAGACGGTCAGCGGTTGGCGCGCCATCGTCTGGTGCAGGGGGCGCGGGAAGAACTCCTCGAGGCTGCGTTTGTTGACCTCGATCTTGCCGTTGCCCGGCACCAAGGTGACGCGGGCGATCGAGCGCTTGCGCTTGCCGGTGGCGAGAAAGCGGGAGCCACTCTCCATTTTCGCGGGGGCCCGGCTGGCGGCGGCGTCGTCGGGCTCGTCGGCACCGGTGAGCGCAGCTTCGCGGCGGGCTTTCTCCTCTTCCTCGGCTTCGAGGCGGGCCTTCTCCTCGGCGCTCAGGGCCGGGCCATCGGGCTCGACCAGGATCGGCTCCAGGTCGGCGCCCGGGATCACGTCTTTCTTCTTCTCCTCGGCCGCGGGCTGCTCAGCAGGGCTCTCCTCGGCCTCGGCGGGGGACTCCTCGGCGGGAGTCTCCTCGGCCGCGGGCTCCTCATCAGCCGGGGCCTCCTCGGCTACGGGCTCCGAAGCCTCCGGCGCACCCTCCTCGGACGGCTCCTGCTCAGGCGAAGGCTCCTCGGCAGACGCCTCAGGCTCCGCCGACTCGACCGGGGCCTCAGACGTCTCATCCGCGGGTGGCGGCGAGGTGGGCGCCTCGCCCGCAGCTTGCGAGGACGAGGTGTCCTCCTCGCCGACAGGACCCGCGGGTGCGCCGTCAGTGCCCTCGGTCGTCTCGTCCGGCGTTTTCTCGTCGTCTGCCATCAAGTCAGTTCGTCTCCATCGGTTTCGGCTGTTGGGCCTCGTGCGGGTGATCGGGCCCGGCGTAGACCTTGAGCTTGGTCAGCTGCTGGCGGGCGAGCCGGTTGCGCGGCAGCATTCCCTTGACCGCCTTGCGGATCACTTCCTCAGGACGGCGCTCGAGCATCTCGCCCAGCGTCCGCGACTTGATCCCGCCCGGGTAGCCGCTGTGGCGCCAGTAGGTCTTCTGCGCCAACTTGTCGCCCGTGACCCGAATTTTCTCCGCGTTGACGACGACGATGAAGTCGCCGGTGTCGACGTGCGGGGTGTATTCCGGCTTGCGCTTGCCGCGCAGGGCGTCGGCGATCTGGGTCGCCAGCCGCCCGAGGGTCTTACCCTCGGCATCGACGACGTACCAGTCTCGCTGGCGGTTCTCGGCGTTGGCTACGTAGGTCTTCATCAAAGGTCTTATCGCGCAAAAACCGCGCGGTCGAACCTGCGCGGCCGGCGGATGATAGCCATCTCGGCGTCTATACTGCCGCGCCAGCAATGCCGAATCCGATTCGGACGTCCGAATCGGAGCGGAGGACCCGCAGGGACCGAGGCAGGTCCCAGGGGCGAATCGGACGAAACAGAGTCCGTAGCGCATCTCTTTCAGCGCGAGCCCGACAGCTAACTCCGCAGGCGATCGAAAGAGAGGGCCAGCGGTGCGCAACGGGAAGGTCCGACCGGGATCGGCCGGGATGATTTGGATATTGGCGATGGTCGCGCTGCTAACCGGCTGCGCGGGAACGGCCCTTGCGGCGACGGGTGGCGCGCCCACCCCAAGCGGCAGCCCGCCGCCGCCGGGCAGCGGCTCCGGCGCACCCTCGACGGCCCCGAGCGCCGGCACCCTGACCCTCGTCGCAGCGGAAACGAAACCCCGCAAGTCCTTCTACTTCGGCTATCGCTACCCCAAGCTCAACTTCACGCTCGGCAGCCCCCAGCCCCTCAACGACATCCGCATCGACGTCGTCAACGCGACCGCGGAAATCGTCCACACGTTCTACCGCGAGGATGCCGCTCCCAACGTCCCGTACACGATCCGCTGGGACGGGACGACGGCCGAAGGCAAGCCCGCCCGCAACGGTAGATACAGCTTCCGGATCAGCCCACAAGCCCCGGCGCCGGCAGCCCGCAAGGCGACCGCCACGACGACGCTGAGCCTCGGCTTCACGCTCTACGGCTACACGTTCCCGGTTCTCGGCGCCCACGACTACGGCGGCAGCGGCGCCGGTTTCGGCGCCCCCCGCTCCGGCCACACCCACCAAGGCCACGACGTGATGGCCGCCTGCGGCGTCCCCCTCGTCGCCGCCCGCGGCGGCACCGTGCAGTACTCGCGCTACGACGGCAACGCCGGCAACTACATCGTCATCGACGGCAAGGGCACGCCCAACGACTTCGCCTACATGCACCTGGCCGAACCCTCGCCGCTGAAAGAGGGCGAAACCGTCCGCACCGGCCAGCCGATCGGGATCGTCGGCGACACCGGAGACGCGAGTGCCTGCCACCTTCACTTCGAGATCTGGGGCGCCCCCGGTTGGTATGAGGGCGGCAGCCCGTTCGATCCTCTCCCCGAACTCATGAAGTGGGACAAGTACAGCTGAGAGCGGTGGCAGTGGCGAGGAGGGGTCGGCAGCTTCCGCTCCAGATGACTGACTCCGGCAAGCTCCAAGCAGGACGCCGGGATCGGCGTCTCCCGGGGCGGGCCCAGGATTTGGGGTCGGCTCGACAGGCTCCTCGCTAAACGAGCTTTCGGAGTGCGGGCGGGGGCCGGTGGTGCGTGCGAGCGTTTTGCGGAGGAGGAGGGGAGCTCTCCCAAGGCGTCAGCGAGAGTTCGCCCGTTCGACGAGGTACCGAGTGAGCATGCACCACCGGCCCCCGCCCGCCCCTCGCTCTGCTCAGTTAGTGCAGCGCTCGCAGCGACCCCGGAGCACGACGTCGTGCTCGGAGACGTCGAAGGCAATGCTCTCCGAGAGCTTGCCGATCGCCTGCTCCAGCGAGTGGTCCTCGAAGGGGACCATGCGGCCGCAGTCGCGGCAGATCGCGTGGTGGTGATGGTGGCCGGCGGGATCGACGCGCTCGTAGCCGGCGGTGCCCCGGCAGACCTCGATCCGGCGCACCAGTCCGAGCTCCTCGAGCTGCTCCAGCGCCCGGTAGACGCTGGCACGGGCGACCGCGGGCTTGCGCCGCCGTAGCTCGTCGTCGAGTTCGATTGCGGTGACCGCGCAGCCGTGGCCGGCCAACGCTTCGACCACTGCGGTACGGGCACCGCCGCGGCGGTGCCCGGCCTCCTGCAGGACCGCGAGGGCGTGTCCCGCCCAGCCGGTGTCGGTGGTCGTGGTCATCTCAGTGATCGTAGCCCCCGACAGGAGCCAGGCGTCCACCCTTGGGACGCCTGAAGGCGATCGGCAGCGAGAGCAAATAGAGGGCAACGATCGCCAGCGCCACCGAGGCGCCGCCAGCAGTGCCGACGTAATAGGAGAGGTAGAGGCCGGCCAGGCCAGCGAGCGCCGCAAGGCCCGTCGCCACCGCGATCATCGGTCCGATCCGGTCGGTCAGGTTGCGCGCCGTGGCCGCGGGGCCGACGAAGACGGCGACCACCAGCAGGTTGCCAAGCCCCTGGACCGCGACCACGATCGCCGCCGCCAGCAGCACCAGCAACGCCGCTTCGGCGAATGCCGGCGAGAGTCCGAGCGCACGAGCCCCCTCGCGATCGAAACCACTCGCCAGCAGGCGGCCGTGCAGCAGCGGCAGCGCCAAGGCGATGACGAGGACCAGGGCCGCGGCGGCGGCGATATCGGCGTCGGACGGGCCGAGGATGTCGCCGAAGAGCAGCGCCTCGATTCCGGGCGGTGAGGCGGGTGAGAGCGCCAGCAGGACGCCGAGCCCGAACATCGTCGTGACGACGACGGCGATGCCGACGTCGCGACCGACGCCGGACAGCCGCGAGGCGACGGCGATTGCCAGCGCCGCGAGGACTACCGCCGGAGTCGCCCCGAGCAGGAGCGGGATGCCGGCAATCGCAGCGATCACCAGGCCCGGGAACAGCGAGTGGGCCAAGGACTCGGCTGCGTAGGAGAGCTCGTAGAGGACGACCCAGCACCCGAGGGCGCCACCAGCCAGCGCCAGCAGGGTCATCTCGGCGATCGCCCTCTGCATGAACGGTTCGCTGAAGGGCTCGAACATGATCAGTGGTCGTGGTGATGGGCAGGCAGGATCGCGCGGCCGGCGCCGCCCGGCAGCTCGACGATGGCGCCGCCGTAGGTGGCTTCGAGGACGGGAAGGTCGAGGACCTTGGCCGGCGCCCCAGCGGCAATCTGGCGTCGGTTGACGCAGAGGACCGAGTCCCAGCGCCGTGCTTGCTCGAGGTCGTGGGTGGCCATGACGATGCCGTGGCCCTCGGCCGCGAGGGCGGCGATCAGGGCTTCGAGGCGCTCGGCTGCGGGGCGATCTAGGCCGGTGAAGGGCTCGTCCATAAGCAGCACCCGCGCGTCCTGGACCAGCGCTCGGGCGATCAGGACCCGCTGACGCTGGCCACCGGAGAGCTCTCCGAAGGTCGTGTCGACGAGCCCCTCCAAGCCCACTCGCGCCAGCGCCCGCCGCGCTTCCTCACGGACTTCCCGACCCGGCCGCCGCCACCAGGGCAGCCGCGAGAGCGCGCCCATCGCCGCCACTTCCAGCGCCGAGACCGGATAGTCAAGCCGCGAGCGCTCGGTCTGGGGCACCGACCCGCAGGAGGCGTCGACGTCGAGGCTGCCGGCGCGCGGGGGCAGCTGCCCGAGCAGGGCGCGCAGGATCGTCGTCTTGCCACCCCCGTTGGGCCCGAGCAAAGCCAGACGCTCGCCGGCTCGCAGCTCGAACTCGACGCCGGTGACGACCGGCGGGCCGGCGCCGTAGCCGAGCGCCATCCCGCTCGCCGCGATCAGGGGCTGAGCCGGCACCCGAGCCTCCCGTCGCTGAAGCCACGGACCATCGCCTCGGCGTTGGCTGCCTCCATCTGCAAGTAGGTGGCACCGTCGGAGTCCTCCGGCCCCAGGGTGTCGCCGTAGAGCTCGTAGTCGGCCGAGGCTCCGGTCTGGCGGGCGATCGCGTCGGCGACCTTGGCGCTCAGCGAGCTCTCCGGAAAGACGGCCTGCACCCGTTCGCGTTCGATCAGGTCGATCAGCTCGCTGACATCCTTGGCCGAGGGCTGGGCCTGCGTGGTCTGAGAGGGGATCACCGCGCCGACGACATCAATCCCGAAGCGACCGGCGAAATAGCCGAAGGCGTCGTGGTCGGTGACCAGCTTGCGTTGTGCAACCGGGATCTGGTCGAAGCAGTTGGCGATCCCGGCTTCGAGCCGGCCCAGGCGCCGCAGGTATTCACGGGCGTTGCGCTGGAAGAGGCGACGGTGCGAGGGATCGGCGGCGCTGAGCTGGCGAGCGATCTCGCGCACCGCCGCGGCGGCATTGCGCGGGTCATGCCACCAGTGAGGGTCGTACCTAGCCAGCTGGGCCTCCCCGCTCGACTCGCCGGGCAACCGCTCCGGCACGCCGGCGCCGAGATCGACGACTTCGGCGTCGCTGCCGCTGTCGGAGACGATCTGGTCGATCCAACTGTCGAGGTCGTCGCCGCTGGCGAAGACGACGCTGGCGTCGGCCGCGGCGGCTACGTCGCTGGGCCGGGGCTCGTACTCGTGCGGATCGGTGTTTGGCTGCAGGACCTGGTCGACTACCACCGCGTCGCCGCCGACCTCCTCGACCCAGTCGCCGATCTGGGTGGTGGTCGCGACGACCGCGAGCGTGCCGTCAGAGCCTTCGCCCGAGCTGCCGCAGCCGGCGACGAGGAGTGCCAACACCAGCGTCGCGGCCGCCAGCGCCTTGGCGCCGCGCGGCATCCGCGTCAGAGCGGCCCTCGCCAACGCCGCGAGGGCGAAGACCGCGCCGGCGACGCAGGCGATCGTCGCCCCGGGCGGGGCGTCGGTCTTGACCGAAAGCCAGAGGCCGGCGCTGCCCTCGAGGGCGACGAGGACGACGCTGGCGAGCTGCCAACCCAGCATCCGCTTGGTGAACAGGCGCGCCGTGGCGGCGGGGACGACGAAGAGCGAGCCGACCAAGAGGGCGCCGACGACCGAGAGCGTCGCCGTGGTGGCGAGCGCGATCAGCGCGAGTAGTGCCGCGTCGAGGACGACTCCCTGGCGTCGTCCCACCGGCCGACCCTCGGGATCGAAGCCCTGAGCCAGCCAGCGTTCCCCGGCCAGGGCGCTGACGAGGACAGTCGCCACCGCGGCCACCGCGGCCAGCCTGATGTCGGCGCCGTCGACCAACAGCAGGCTGCCGAACAGCAGCGTCTCGACGTTTGCCCCCGACCCGAAAACGTCGCTGGCGAGGATCACGCCGGCCGCCAGGCAACCGACGAGAACGAGGGCGACGACGCTGTCGCGCCTCTGCGCCTGGCTCCGCCCCAACGCCGCGTTGCCGGCGGTGAAGACCAAGGCCGCAGCCAGCGCCCCGAGCGGCGCGGCAAAGCCGAGGCCGTCGGCGAGAACCAAACCGGGGAAGGCGGCGGTGCCGACCGAGTGGGAGAAGAAGGCGAGCCCGCGCAACACGATCCAGGTCCCGAGCAGACCGGCAGGGATCGCCAGGATCAAAACCTCGACGAGTCCCCGCTGGACGAAGGGGAGTTCGAAGGGCTCGAGCATTCGCGCAGCATAATGAGAATGAGTCCAGTTTGTATTTAGCTCGCGAGCCTGGGCGGGGGCTGAGATGGGCTGGTTCTTTAAGCGGAAGTTGGGGGATCCCCAAAAGCACTCGGATCCCCGTTATTACTCAGGGCGTATCAATGTAGGTAACGAACGCTGCCGTACCCCCCACCCCCAAAAGGAGCCATCATGGATTCACAGGAACCAGAAATGATCGATCAGCGGCTGATCAAGGCACTTGCCCACCCGCTGCGCGTCCGCATCCTCGAGATTCTCAGCGCCCAAGTGTCGAGCCCGAATCAGCTCTCGGAGGCGCTCGAAACCGGCCTCACGGACGTCGCCTACCACACGCGGGCGCTGGACAAATGCGGGTGTCTGCAGCTCGTCGACACCGCTCAGAGGCGCGGTGCCGTCGAGCACTTCTACAAGGCCACGCCCGACTCGTTCCTCGGCAACCCCGCCTGGCGTGGCGTTCCCAGCGGGATTCTGCCCGGCGTCTCCGGCGCAACCCTGCAGACGTTCATCGACAAGGCGGCAGCGGCAATGGCGGCGGGGACGCTGGACGGTCGCGAGGACACCATCTTCCGCTGGCTGCCGCTCCTGCTCGATCAGCTCGGCTGGAAAGAAGTGGTGGCGATCATGGAAGAGACGACCGAAAAGGTGCTGGCAGCCCACCTGCGCAGCCAGGACCGCCTCGAAAGCTCGGGGGCCGGCACAGAGTCGATCTCGACCGTGGTCGGGCTCGCCAGCTTTGAGACCGGCGGCTCCCAGGACTAGACCAGGGAGGGGCGGGCGGGCGCCCCACCGTCAGCTGCTACTCCCACTCGATCGTCGCCGGCGGCTTCGAGGAGATGTCGAGGGCGACGCGATTGACGTCGGGAATCTCGTTGATGACCCGGTTCGAAACCCGCTCCAGCAGGTCGTAGGGCAGCCGCGCCCAATCGGCCGTCATCGCATCGTCGGAGGTGACGGCGCGGATCACGATCGGGTAGGCGTAGGTGCGGCCATCGCCCTGGACGCCGACCGAGCGCACGACCGGCAACACGCAGAAGGACTGCCAGAGCTGGCGGTAGAGCTCGGCCGCCCGGATCTCCTCCTGGAGGATCGCGTCGGCCGCGCGGAGGATGTCGAGGCGCTCTTTGTTGACCTCGCCGCCGACGATCCTGATCCCGAGGCCAGGCCCCGGGAAGGGCTGGCGCCAGACCATCCGTTCCGGCAATCCGAGCTCGGCGCCAACCGCGCGCACCTCGTCCTTGAAGAGCATCCGCAGCGGCTCGACCAGCTCGAACTCGAGGTCGTCGGGCAGGCCACCGACGTTGTGGTGGGACTTGATCGTCGCCGCGTGGTCGGAACCGCCCGACTCGATCACGTCGGAGTAGAGCGTGCCCTGGACCAGATAGGCGACGTCGTCGAGCTTCGCCGCCTCGTCCTCGAAGACACGGATGAACTCGGCGCCGATGATCTTGCGCTTGGTCTCGGGGTCGTCGACCCCGGCCAGCTTGGCGAGGAAGCGCTCTTCGGCTTCGACGTGGATCAGCGGGATGTCGAACTGGCCGAAGGTCTCGACCACCTGCTCGGCCTCGTTCAGACGCATCAGGCCGTGGTCGACGAAGACACAGGTCAGCCGGTCCCCGACCGCTTTGTGGACGAGCATCGCCGCCACCGAGGAATCGACGCCGCCGGAAAGACCGCAGATCACCCGCCCATCGCCGACCTGGGCTTGGATCTTCTCGACCTGTTCGGCGATCACCGACTCCGGCGACCATTGCTGCTCGCAGCCGGCGACGTCGCGCAGGAAGCGGGTCAGAATCTCGGTCCCGTAGGGCGTGTGGACGACCTCGGGGTGAAACTGGATTCCGTAGAGGCCGCGGTCGGGCAGCTCGCAGGCTGCGACCGGCGAGCTCGGGCTCGAGGCCAGCGGGGTGAAGCCGTCGGGCGCCTCGAAGACGGCGTCGCGGTGGCTCATCCAGCAGGTCTGCTCGTCGGGCAGGCCGCCGAGCAGACGACCGCCGCCGTCGGTGAGGGAGAGGTCGGTGCGACCGAACTCGCCGGACTCGGCCGACTCGACGCGACCGCCAAGCGCCAGCACCATCGCCTGCATGCCGTAACAAATGCCCAGCATCGGAATCTCCAGATCCAGCAGCTGAGTCGGGAACGGCGGCGCCCCCGGCTCATAGACCGAGGCCGGGCCGCCGGAGAGCACAAGCGCTTTCGGCGCCCGCTCGCGGATCCTCTCGGCCGACGTGGTCGAGGGCAGCAGCTCGGCGAAGACGCCGCATTCGCGGATCCGCCGGGCGATCAGCTGCGAGTACTGGCCCCCGAAGTCGAGGACCAGCACCTCCTCGAGAGCGCGTACGTCCTCGGCGGGCAGCTCCTCGCCCGGCTCGACGCCAGAACCATTGATGAGTAAATCCTGGTTGGCTCGGGCGGCGGCTACCTGTGGCTCGGTCATCGAGGCTCAGTCATCACTTACGGCAACCCCCGCGGAAACGGCGGCACGACCGTTGGAGCCCATGCCCACCGATTGCTCGTTCTGGAGCTTCTTGCCCTCGCTCATCAGCGCCGGCGCGACCATTACCTCGGCCCGCTGGAAGGAGCGGATGTCCTCGTAGCCACAGGTGGCCATCGAGGTTTTCAGCGCCCCCATCAGGTTGAAGGTACCGTCGTTCTCCTGGGCCGGACCGAGGAGGATCTCCTCCATCGTCCCGTCCTGCTTGGTGGAGACGCGGGTGCCGCGCGGGAGCGAGGGATGGAAGGTCGCCATCCCCCAATGGAAGCCGCGGCCCGGGGCCTCCTTGGCGCGAGCAAGCGGCGAACCGACCATGACCGAATCGGCGCCGCAGGCGATCGCCTTGGAGACGTCGCCACCGGTGCGCATGCCGCCGTCGGCGATCACGTTGACGTACTCGCCCGTCTCCAGCATGTGCTGGGCGCGGGCGGCGGCGACGTCGGCGATCGCGGTCGCCTGCGGGACGCCGATCCCGAGCACGCCGCGGGTCGTGCAGGCGGCGCCGGGGCCGACGCCGACCAGCACTCCGACCGCCCCGGTCCGCATCAGGTGCAGCCCGGTGGAGTAGGAGGCGCAGCCGCCGACCACGGTCGGGACCGGAACTTCGGAGATGAACTCCTTCAGGTTCAGCGGCTCGACCGTGGTCGAGACGTGTTCGGCGGAGATCACGGTGCCCTGGATCACGAGGATGTCGAGGCCGGCCTCGACCGCCGCCTCGTAGTGGTCGCGGACTTTCTGCGGGGTGAGGGAGCCGCAGACGACGGCGCCGCGGGCCTTGATCTCAGCGATCCGCTGCGAGATCAGCTCCGCCTTGACCGGCTCCGCGTAGACCTCCTGCATCATCCGGGTCGCTTCGTGCTTGGGCGCGGCGGCGATCGCCTCCAGCTTCTCCTCAGCGTCCTCGAAGCGAGTCCAGATCCCCTCCAGGTTCAGCACTCCAAGCCCGCCCAGCTCGTTTACGAGCACAGCGGTATCGGGGCTGACGACCCCATCCATCGCCGAAGCAACCAGCGGGATGTCGAAGCGATAGGGACCGAGGGTCCAGGTGATGTCGATGTCGTCAGGATCGCGAGTGCGACGCGACGGGACGATTGCGATGTCGTCGAATCCGTATGCGCGCCGCCCCTTCTTGCCGCGACCGATTTCGATTTCCAAGTTAGTCCTCCAGGGCTGGCGTTGAACTTGCCAGCCTACACTTCTGCGGGGACCTCCAAATCGTGCACCGCGACCTCGCCGAGCAGGCGCTCGACCTGGTTGCGGTCGACGGTGCCGGCGCCGAAGTGCTGCGTCGACTCCGCTCCGCAGGCGACGCCGTAGGCCAGGCAATCCTCCGCCGAGCGACCCTCGTAGCGAGCAGCCACGTAGCCGGCCAGGAAGGCGTCTCCCGAGCCGACCGTCGAGACCGGCTCCAGCGGCTCGGTATGGACCTCGAGCAGGCGCCGCTCCGACCCCTCCCCAACCGCGGCCACGCAACCCTCCGGCCGGGTGATCGCCGCCTCGACGGCGCCGAGCCGGACCAGCTCGCCCAGGCCGGTGGCGAGGTCCGAGCCGTCGGAGAACTCCTGGCCGACCAGCTCCTCGGCCTCGCGCTCGTTCGGGGTCACCATCGAGGCGCCGGCGCGAACGCCTTCCAGCATCGCCTCGCCCTCGGCGTCGAGGACGACGGCGACACCGCGGCGGCTGAGGTCGGCAATCAGGCGCGCGTAGAGGTCGTCGCCGGCCCCCGGCGGCAGCGAGCCGGCGAGGACGCAGATCTTGGCGCCGCTGGACAGATAGCTGATCCGCTCGAACAGGCTCTTGACCTCCTCCGGGCTGACCGCCGGTCCGCGCTCGTTGATCTCGGTTTGATCGCCCGAGGTGGGATCGATCACGGCGAGGTTGATCCGCGTCTCGGCGGCGATCCGCGTGAAGTCGGTCAGCACCGACTCCTCGCGGAGCTGTTCGAGCACGCGGGAGCCGGTCGGGCCGCCGACGAAGCCGGCGGCGATCACCGGCCGGCCGAGCAGGGTCAGCGCCCGGGCGACGTTGATTCCCTTGCCGCCGGCGACGGTTCGGCTCTCCACCGCCCGGTGGCGGCGGGCGAGGCGAAAGTTTGGAACGGCGACAGTTCGGTCGATCGCCGCGTTCAGCGTCACCGTGAGGATCACTTCGCGTCCACCTAGGTCAGTGCTCCTTGTTCGTTCAGCGGGACAGCCGGCGGTACAGCGCTACCCCGCCCATCAGTATCACGAACAATGCGATCGCGATAGGGACCAGGTTGTTGTCGACGAAGTCGCGTACTCGGTCGAAAGCGCTCGCCTCAGGCACGGCGCGCGCCGCCTTCAGCGGCACCGTTCCCGCCCTCACACCATCGACGTAGACGCTGGCTCGACCCACCGTCGCGCCGCGGCGGATCGGGCCCTCGACCTCGCTCGGGGCTGTTACCTCGACCCGCAGCTGCTGGCCCTTGCGGATTCCGACGGCAAGGCCCTTGGCGGCGCGCAGAGGCAGCGTCCCGCCCGAGTAGCGGATCGACGCTTCGGCGAGCGATCTTCCCTTCCGAATCGGCTGGCGCCGCTGGTATTGGGAAAAGCCGTATTCGAGCAGTGCCAGGTTGTCCGAATAGCGGGTTTCGTCGGTGGGAGCGCCGATCGCGACCGAGATCAGGTCGATTCCCTTCTTGCGCCCAGCGCCGACCAGGACGTAGCCGGCGCCCCAGGTGTGCCCGGTCTTAACGCCCGTCACCCATGGCTCCATCAGCAGCAGTTCGTTGATCGTGTCGATGCGGCGCGGCGGCTCGACGCTGCGCAAGACGACGCTTTGGGTGTCGGAAATCTTCGCGAAGGCGGGCATCCGCAAGAGCCGCTGGGTCAGGGTCAGGAGATCGCGGGCGCTGGAGTAATTGCCCTTCTGGTCGAGGCCGATCGGATTCGCATAGTGGGTGTCGGAGAGGCCGAGGGCGGCCGCGTAGCGGTTCATCTGGCCGACGAAGCGCTCAGTACTGCCGGCGGCGCGAAGCGCCAGCGTGTGGGCGGCGTCGTTGCCGCTGCGCAGGATCAGGCCATAGATCAGGTCGCGGACGCTGATCTTCTGCCCGGTCCGCATTTCCAGCAGCGACTCGCCGAATTCGGCGTCGTAGGGAGCGGCGCGGACGACCCTGTCGAGCGGCATCTCCTTCATCGCCACATACGCGGTCATCAGCTTGGTCGTGCTGGCGATCGGCAGCCGCTCGGCGGCGGCCTGGGAGATCAGGAGTTCGCCGCTGCGGGCGTCGATCACGGCCCAGGCCTTCGCTTCGATGCCGAGCTCTTCGGCCGCCGTTTCCGGCTTCGGCTGCTTGTCCTTCTGCGTCCTGGCCCGGTCCGGGGACTTCGGCTCGGCGGCGCCGACCGGAGCGGCGACGAGCAGGCACGCAAGCAGCGCCGCCAGCAAGGCGACACCGAGCCGCGACTCCCTCATCTGAGTTTCAGCGTCTCGCCGGCGATCAGGATCTGCGGATCGACTTCGGGGTTGAGGTCGACCAGTTCGGAGACCGGGATCCCCGTTAAGTGAGAGATCCGGGTCAGCGTGTCGCCGGGCTTGACCTCGTAGGTCGCCGCTTTGGTCCGTGATTTCTTCTCGTTCTTGGCCTGCTGCTGAGAGTCGTTGCGCGACGGCTTGCCGGAGTCGTCCTCGACACCGCCGGAGACGATCAGGAGCACGGCGGCGATCGCCGCGAGAAGGGCGAGGACGGCGGCGATGCGGGCGAAGGGGCTCGTGCGTTTTTCCATGGGGACTGGTGAGTGGTGAGGGGGCGCTGATCGTAGTATCGGCAGCAGGCGTCAGGCGGTGGAAATGTCCCAGACCGTGGCCCGCAGGCGCTCCGCCGCTGCGGCTGGGTCGGGGTCGTTGGCGATTCCGCGCGAGGCGGCGACGAGAGCGGAGGCAGGCCCCGCCGCGAAAGCGGGCCCCAGAAGTCGTGGCTCTCCCCCCTGGGCGCCGACCCCGGGGATCAAGAAGATCGAGTGTGGCATCAGCTCGCGCAGGCGGGCGATGTGCTCGGGCTCAGTGGCTCCGACCACAGCCCCCATTCCGCTGAGACCGCCCTCGCCGAGCAGGCGGGGAGAGAGACCGTCGACCAGTTCCGCCAGGCGCTCGTGCAGCGGGGCCTGCGGCGCCGGCAGGTCCTCGACGTCGGCCGCACCGGGGTTGCTGGTGCGGACCAACGCGAAGATCCCGGCGCCGGCCTCGGCCGCAGCCGTGACCAGCGGCTCCAGAGCGTCGAGGCCGAGCAGAGGGTTGGCGGTGAAGGAGTCGACGCCGAGACCGGCGACCGGCCCCCACGGGGTCGGCGTCTCGCCGACCAGCGCCTGGGCGTAGGCGGCGGCGGTCACCGGCACGTCCCCGCGCTTGCCGTCGGCGAGCGTCAGCAGGCCCGCCATGCGGGCTGCGGAGATGACCTCGGTGAGGGCGGCCCAGCCGGGAGCGCCGAGGCGCTCGAAGCAGGCCAACTGCGGCTTGACCGCCACGCAGGCGGAGCCGGCGCGGTCGATCAGATCCCGGCAGTGCGCGGCGACCGCCGCGGCGGCGAGCTCAGCCGCCTCGCCGGATCCGAACGCGGCTCCCGCCCCGTCCCCGCCGAGCTTGGCGGGATCGGGGTCGAGGCCGAGGCAGATCTGGCTGCGGCGCTCAGCAACAAGCGCCTCCAGCCGATCCGCGAAAGCTGCGGGAATCAGCCGCCCTTGACTTTGGTCTTCAGGGCCGACCCGGCGGAGAAACGGGGAACTTTGCCGCCCGGAATCGTGATCCGCTCGCCGGTGCGGGGGTTGACACCCTGGCGGGGCCCACGCTCGGCGACGTGGAATTTGCCGAAGCCGGTGAAGCTGACCTCGTTGCCACTGCCGAGGGCAGCGGTGATTGCGTCGAGCACAGCGTCGACAGCGTCGCTGGCAGCTTTCTTGCTGCCCAGCCGGTCGTCGCCGGCAAGTTGATCCAGAAACTCAGCCTTGGTCACGTCGAAAATCCTCCTCGGGGTTGAAGATGCGGCGCACCCTAACAGCGGCTACGGCCGTATGAAGCGCACTGCCACGCGGCAAACGTCACGAACCGCTGATCGAGATCTCCCCAATCAGCAGCGGCGGCGTCTTCACCGAACCGCCGAACGGGACCCAGCGGGACTCCGATCCGGCCGCCTGCACGGCACTCAAAATCGAGAGGAGATCGCCGGCGATCGTGAACTCGCGCAACGGCTCGGCCAGCTCGCCGCCGCTGATCGCGCGGCCGGAGGCGCCGACCGAGAAGACTCCGGTGACAGGGTTGACACCGGAGTGCAGACCGGCGACGTCAGTGATGTAGACGCCGTCGCCGGCCTGGCTGAGCAGCCCCGACAGCGGCAGCGTGCCGGGGGTGAGGACCAGGTTGGAGGCGGAGACCGAGGGCAGCGAGCGGTAGCCGCTGCGGGCGGCGGAACCGGTCGAGGCGCCGCCGGCGCGGTTGGCGGTGTAGGTGTCGTAGAGGAAGGCGCGCAGGCGACCGCCCTCGATCAGTGCGGTGCGGCGCCGCGGCATTCCCTCGCCGTCGAACGGCGCCGAGGCGGCCCCTCCGGGGTCACGACCGTCGTCGTAGAGGGCCAGTGCCCCGCTGGCCAGCTCCTCCCCGAGCCGGTCGGCGAAAGGCGAGCGTCCGCGCTGGACGGCGTTGGCGCCGAGGGCGCCGCCGATCAGGCCGGCGAAGCTGGCGGCGACGGTCGGGTCGAAGACGACCGGGCAGGCGCGTGAGGCGGGCTTGGCGGCACCGATCATCGCCAGCGCCCGCTCCGCCCCCTCGGTGCCGATCGCCTCGGCGTCGAGGCCGTCGGGGCCGCGGGCGAGGCCGAAACCGAGGCCGGTCTCCTTGGCGCCGTCCCCCTCGGCCAAAGCCTGCAGATAGGCAAAGCAACTGGAGACCTCGTACTCGCCGACGACGCCGGTCGAGGAGGCGATCGAGACCTGCTCGGCGGAATCGGCATAGACAGCCGTCTCGACCCCGACGATGCGCGGGTCGACGGCGAGCGCGGTGCGCTCGACGGTGAGGGCAAGCGCCGCCACCTCGTCGGCGCCGGCGGCGGCCAGGCCCGGGTCGCTGAGTCCGGCGATCGACTCGACCGCCGCCGGCCCCGGCGGCGAGGCGAACTCGTCTTCGTCGGCGACCGCGGCGGCGGCCGCGGCGCGAGCGGCGATCGTCTCGACCCCGGTCGCGGAAAGGTCGGTTCCAAAGGCGTAACCGACCGTGTGGCCGATCCAGGCGCGGACGCCGATCCCGCTCTGGGTGGCGGCGGTCAGGCTCTCGACCTCGCCGCCGTGGACGCGGACCTCGCGGCCGCTGTCGCGGGACGCGTAGGCCTCCGCCTCGCCGGCTCCGGCGCCGAGCGCGGCCGCGACCGCCCGCTGCGCGGTGGTGCTCAGCTCGGACATCAGAGCTCGGTGCCGCCGACGGTCATCGCGCCGACCCGGACGTGGCCCTGGCCGGTCCCGACCGGGACCCGCTGGCCGCCCTTGCCGCAGATCCCCGTCTTCATGAAGAAGTCGTCGCCGACCGCGTCAATCGCCGCCAGGGCGTCGAGGCAGTTGCCGATCAGGGTGGCGCCGCGGCACGGCCTGGTCACCTTGCCGCCCTCGATCAGGTACCCCTCGGAGACGCCGAAGACAAAATCACCGGTCGCCGGATCGACCTGTCCGCCACCGAAGGAGACCGCGTAGAACCCACGCTGCACGTCGGCGATGATCTCCTCTGGGGTGGCGTCGCCGGGGGCGATGTAGGTGTTGGTCATGCGCGGGATCGGCAGGTGGCGGAAGCTCTCGCGACGGCCGTTGCCGGTCGAGGCGACGCCTTCGCGCTCCGCCGTCACGTGGTCGTAGAGGTAGGCGGTGAGGCGACCGTCCTCGATCACCTGCGTCTTCTGGGTCGGCACGCCCTCGTCGTCGATCGCGTCGCTGCCCCACTCGTTCGGCAGGCGGCCGTCGTCGTAGGCGTTGAGAAGCGGCTGGGCGACCTGCTGGCCGAGTTTGCCGACGTAGACGCTGGCCCCCTTTTGGATGTGGTCGGCCTCGAGTCCGTGCCCGGTCATCTCGTGAAAGAGGACGCCGCCGAAGCCGCCGCCGACGACGACCGGCATCGAGGCCGAGGGGGCGGGTCCGGCGTCGAGCAGGATCAACGCCTTGCGGGCCGCCTGCTCGGCGATCAGGCCGGGATCGTCTTCGAGCAGCTCGAAGCCCCGGTGGGCGCCGAGCGTCTCGGCGCCGGTCTCGACGGTGCTGTCGCGACGAGCGACAGCCTGGGCGCCGATCCGGGTGCGGGTGCGGTCGTCGCCGGCGAGGAGCCCGTCGGAGTTGGCGACCGCGACCTCGCGCCGAGCCTCGGCGTAGGAGGCGGTGAACTGGGCGATCTCGGCGCCCTGAGCGCGGGCGCGCTGGTCGAGCTCGCGCAGCAGGTCGGCCTTGCGCGAGGGCGCCACCTCTTCGGGGCGGTGCTCGATCGGCAGCGGCGTCGTCGCCTGCGGCTGCAGCGGGCGCGGCTCGGTGCGGCCGCCCCGCAGCGCCGAGGCGGCTTCCTCGGCTGCGCGCTCGAGGTCAGCGGGATCGAGACCGTCGACGTGGGCGAAGTAGGTGGTGCCGCCGTCGATCACCCGCACCCCGGCACCCTCCTCGGTGCCGGACTGGACCGCCTCGATCCGCGACTCGTCGATGGACATCGACAGACCCTGGCGGCGTTCGGCGAAGACCTCGGCGAAGCGGCCGCCGTTGGCCAACGCCCGCGCGAGCACGCGCTCGCAGACGGCGGGATCGATCAGCTCGCTCACGATTTCGGCGGCCTGCCCGCGACCTCGATCAGCCGGCCCGCAGCGACAAACAGCTCGGCGCCGGCATCCGAGTCGCCGGCTTGGTCGGTGCTGCGGCCGTTGGCGTAGTAGAGGCGGGCGAAGGGGCGACGGGAGATGCGGCGGCGGCGCATGTAGGCGGCCGCCTCGTCGGCGTAGCCGGAGACGCGGTCGAGCAGGATGCGGTGCGGCTTTGGTGGGGCATCAGCGGCTCCGCGCCAGCTCGCGCAGGGTCGAGCGCATGTCGAAGAACATCAGCGAGGCAAGGGCGAAGCGCTCGGTCACGGCAATCGCGGCAAGGCCGGCGTGGCGCAGGGCGAAGACCTCTCCTTGCTCGGTGGCGACGTGGACCTGCTCAACCGCTTCGCCCGCGGCCGCGTCGGCGACCGCGAACAGCGTCGCTGCGTCCTCGCGCCAGCGCTCGGGCTCTCCGGCGGCAGCAAGCACGGCCCCGTCGTCGGCGAGGATCGCGGCGCCGCGCAGGTCCGGAGACATCTCGCTGAGGAACGCCAGCGACGCCTCCGCGGAGCTGCCTGGAGCGAGCGCGGTTGCGGCAGCGTCGGGCATGTGAGTGAAAATACCGACCGTGACCCTCGCCCGAGCATCCTGGATCACCGTCGTCGTCGCTTGCGCGATCGCCGCGGTCCTCTTCGCGGTCAGCGGCTACACCGGCTACACGATCACTTTGATCGCGGTCGGGCTGGCCGCGGCGGTCAATCTGTTGCCGCCGGCTTAGCGGCGGACGGCCTGCTTCGGGGGGCTTTGCCTGAGGGGTTGGGGTCTCTCGTGCTCGCTGGGTTTTTCGCCCGGGAGCAACGCCAGCTCTCTTGGAGGGGCAAGCGAATAACTAACGCCGCCGCGCGCGAGAGACCCCCAACCCCTCCCCTCGAGCCGCGCCGAAGTTCCGTCAGCTCATGAGGTCAGTCATCTCTCATGAGGTCAGTCATCTCTCTCGAGGTGAGGTCGCACTTTTCCCCGCATAGCGGGGTCAACCGCGACCTCACGAAAGAGCTGGCGTCCCTTGGTCGTCGGCTTCGAGACGATCCTGGTCTCGAAGGGTGGGTGGGGCGTCCTCCGTACGAGCGGCGTTAGCTATTCGCACCACCGACGCTTTCGGACGGGCGGGCAAGTCTCCAGGCGAATAGCCCAGCGAAGGTAGGAGGGTGGCCCACCCTCCCTGACGGCCCGAGTTGGGGGAGGGGCGTCCGCGATAGGCCCGAACCGGCCCCAGGCCGAGGTCAGCCCGAGCGGTAGGGACCCGACTCGCTGTCGTCGGGCTCGCGGAAAGAAGTCTCCGGCTCGGCGTGGATCAGGACCTCGGCGCCGGCGATCTCGGCCTCGATCGAGGCGCGCATCTGGTGGGCCAGCTCGTGGGCGCGCTCGAGGCTGGTGCCGCCGACGTACTGGACGTGGAGGTCGATGTAGCGGCGGCTGCCGGCGCGGCGGGCGCGCAGCTTGTGGTACCCGGCGACCTCCTCGGTACGAGCGGTGGCGATCGCCCGCTCGATCCGGTCCATCTCCACCGGCGGCAGCGCTTCGTCGACGAGGACCCCGGAGGAGCGGCGGATGATCCTGATCCCGGCGGTGACGATCGCCGCCGCGACGACCAGCGCCGTGATCGAGTCGAAGGCGGCGTTGCCGGTGATCTCGACCAGGCCGAGGCCGACGAGGACTCCGGCCGAGGTGAGGGCGTCGGTGCGCAGGTGGGCAGCGTCGCCCTCCAGCGCCGCGCGATTCGTGCGCCTTCGCCTGGCGATAGAGGATCGTCGAGACGCCGAGGTTGGCGATCACCGAGAACCCCATCACGGCGATGCCGACGCCGAGCGAGTCGACGCTCGGAGCCGTCGACCAGGCGGTGGGTCGCCTCGTAGACGATGATCCCGGCGCCGACCAGGATCAGCATCCCCTCGATCGTCGCCGCCAGGTTCTCGACCTTCTCGTGGCCGTAGGGATGCTCGGCGTCGGCCGGCTCGTCGGCTTTGCGGACCGAGATGAAGGCGATCACCGAGGCGACCAGGTCGATCAGCGAGTGGATCGCCTCGGTCAGGATCGCGATCGAGCCGGTGATCGCTCCGGCCGCCAGCTTCAGCGCGATCAGGGTCGCGTTGGAGGCGATCGAGAGGCCAGCGGCGCCGCTTTTGGTGCGGATCATTTCGACCCCCTACCCGCTGGCGGCAAGGTGGTCGGCCAGCAGGCGCGCGGCGCGGCCGCGATGGCTGATCGCGTTCTTCTCGGCGGCGCTCAGCTCCGAGTAGGTGCGCTCGTCGTCGGGGCCGGTGTCGTCGGGGACGAAGGCGGGGTCGTAGCCGAAGCCGCCCTCGCCGCGGCGGCTCGCGCAGCAGCCGACCCTCGCAGCGGGCTTCGAAGACGTGCTCGCTGCCGTCGGCGTCGATCAGCGCCAAGGCGCAGACGTAGGCGGCGCGGCGGTTGCCGCCGGCGGCGTCGACTTCGCGCAGCAGCTTCGAGAGGTTGACCTCGTCGCCGGCCCCGACGCCGGCGTAGCGGGCGGAGTAGATGCCGGGGGCGCCGCCGAGGTCCTCGGCTTCGATCCCGGAGTCGTCGGCGAGCGACCGCCCCGCCGGTCGCCTCGTGCACGGCCCGCGCCTTGATCAGGGCGTTGGCCTCGAAGCTGTCGCCGTCCTCGGGCGGCATCTCGAAGCCGGCCGGAAGCGCCTGCAGTTCGAGCGTCCGGCAGCAGTTCCGTCATCTCGGCCAACTTGTGGCGATTGCCGGTGGCGAGGATCGGGCTCAAGCGAACTGCTCCTGCACCTCCCGCAGGCGGGCGATGCCGCCCTCCGCGAGCGCCAGCAGCTCGTCGAGCGAGGCGCGAGAGAGCGGCGTCCGCTCCGCCGTCGCCTGCACCTCGACCAGGCCCCCCTCGCCGGTCATGACGACGTTGGCGTCGACCTCGGCGGTCGAGTCCTCGGCATAGTCGAGGTCGCAGAGCGCGCGGCCGTCGACCATGCCGACGCTGACCGCGGCGATCGTCCCGGTCAGCGGCATCGTCTCGATCGCCTTCGCGTCAAGCAGCTTCTGGAAGGCCTGGCGCAGGGCGACGTAGCCGCCGGTGATCGAGGCGCAGCGGGTGCCGCCGTCGGCTTCGAGCACGTCGCAGTCGACGTAGACGCTGCGTTCGCCGAGCGCCTTGAAGTCGACCACGACCCGCAGCGAGCGGCCGATCAGGCGCTGGATCTCGACCCCGCGCCCGTCCTGCTTGCCCTTGGAGATGTCGCGCTGCTTACGGTCTCCGGTCGAGGCCGGCAGCATCGCGTACTCGGCGGTGACCCACCCTTTGCCGCGACCCTGCATCCAGCGCGGCACCGTCTCGCTGACCGAAGCGGTGCAGATGACCCGGGTTTTCCCGATCGAGATCAGGCACGAGCCGTCGGCGCTTTCGACGAACCCGGGGTCGATCGTCACCGGGCGGATGTCAGCGGGGGCGCGAGCGTAGCTGCGGGAGGCGGGCATCGGGCGAGTCTTTCACGACGAAGCGGGCCTTGGCGACTTCCTCCCTCGCGTGCGGGAGGAAGTCGCCACGCCTCATTTGAAGGCGACCTTGTCGACCGCCTCCTTGATCTTGTTGACGATCACGTCGGCCAGCTCGGTCCCCTGTTTGCCGTTGAAACCTTTCATCGCCGCGACCATCCCCACCATCAGCAGCGAGACCAGCAGGATCAGGCCGACGTACTCGACCGTGCCCTGTCCCGCCTCCCCGCCGGCCAGTCGATGGATGCGGCGCACGCGGCTGACTACGGCGGCGTGCAGGTAGCCAAGAAATGCGTAGAGCATCGTCCCTCCCTCTCGAATTGAGAGAGGGATCCTCGGGAGCCGGGGCGCACCGAACAAGGCGCAAACGCTCCAATTGAGATGCGTCTGTGTGGCCGAAGGCTTGCGAAGACCCGTGGCCGGATGAACGAACGGCTGTGGCTTCCCCAGGCCGAGGCTCGCTCAGGCGCCGAGGGCCAGCTTGATCTCAGCGATCGCGGCGCTCTCGGCCGCGCTGACGTCCTTCTTCGCGCCCGCGACGCGCTCCGCCAGTGAGATCACGAAGCGCCGGTAGTCGGCCAACTCCTCTGGGCTCGCCTTCTGCTCGACCAACGCCACCGCTTCGCGAATGTGCTCGAGACCGTGCAGCTTCAGCTCCTCGGGCGAGTGCGCCTTGGTGCGGTCCACGTCGGGCTTGTGGGAGACGATCTCGTCGAGCAGCTCGGAATCGCCGTGCTCCTGGCGGGCCTCGGTGTAGGCCTTGGCCATCGCGAAGATCTCGCGGAAGCTGCCGCCGCGGTCGGCGGTGGAGACGATCATGCCGGCGCTGGTCGGCGCCTCCCGAACGGTCTCCCACTCCTCGGGGGTGAAGTCGGTACTGGTGGTCATCGATTCTCCTCTCGCTGTTTCAACGCGAGGTTATGCCCTTCTTGCCCGGATGCAGAAGGGCTCTCGGCGAGCAGCCGCGGCTGGCGCGGATACGCTGCCCCGGGTGCGGGTCCTGGTCGTCACCAACTTCGAGCCCGACGCTGCGGCGCCGCAGCGCGGCCGCTGGGTCCGTGACCAGGTCGACGAGGTGCGCAAGCGCGGGATCGACGTCGACCTCTTCAGCTTCCCGCGCGGGAAAGGCGAGTACGTGCCGGCGACGCGGCGACTGCGAGCGCTGCTTCGCCGCGAGCGCTTCGACCTCGTCCACGCCCACTATGGCCTGGCCGGCTGGTGCGCGAAGCTGGCCGGAGCGCGGCCGCTGATCGTCACCTTCCACGGCACCGACGTCCGCCACGAGATCGTCGGCGCGATGTCGCGGCGCCTCGTCTGGAGGGTCGAGCTGGTCGGCGCCGTCTCACGGGCGCTGTTTCGCGAGGAGAACGGCAGACCCGGCCTTCCCCCCGTGCCCGGCTCGGCGGTGCTGCCCTGCGGGCCCGACCTCGGCCGCTTCGGGCGGATCCCCCGTACACAGGCCCGGCGCTCGCTCGGACTCGAGGCCGACGGCCGCTACCTCTTCTTCCCCGCCAACCCGAACCGGCCCGAGAAGCGTCACGACCGCGCCGCCGAAGTGGCGGCGGCCTGCGGCGCCGAGCTGCTCGCCGGCGGCTCGATCGAGCCCGAGCGAATGCCGGTCTGGCTCAACGCCGCCAACGCGGTCGTCGTCACCTCCGACTACGAGGGATTCGGAATGGCGGCGATCGAGGCACTGGCCTGCGACGTGCCAACCTTCTCAACCCCGGTCGGGATCGCTCCCTACGCCCTCGCCGGCATCGAGGGCTGCCTTTGCGCCCCCTTCGACCCGGCCGCCTGGGCCGCCGCCATCCGCCCCCACCTGGAGGCCGCCGACCCTCGCGTGGCTGGCGCCGCCCGCGCCGCGACGCTCTCCGCGGCGGGCATGGCCGAGCGCCTGATCGAGGCCTACCGTGACGTCGCCGCCACCTCGGTATTAGATTGATCCTGCAATGAGCACGGAAACCGGCGGGCCGGGGGGCGAGAGCCTCGCCGCCCGGATCGAAGAGGCAGAGCGGAAGTTGGTCGCGGCGGCGGAGGTCGCGAGCCGAGCCGAGCAGCGCGCGGGCGCCGAGATCGAGGCGCTCGAAGCCGACCTCGAGCGGGCCCGAGCAGAGGCCGAGCGCGAACGCGAGCAACTGCGCCTGCACCACGAGGAAGAGCTGCAGCGCGAGCGCCAGGCCAAGGAGGAGGCGATCGCCGCGGCCGAGGAGCGGCTGAACGAGATCGAGGCCCAGGCCGACGCAACCGAAGAACGGCTGGCGGCAGCCGAGCGGCGCGCCGGTGCCGCCGAGGCCGCCGTTGCCGACGAGCAAGCACGGGCGCGCGACGGCGCCGCCGCCTGGCTGCGCGAGCAGCTGGAGACGCTGCGCCGAGAGGCTGAGCGGAGATAACCGCAGGGCGGGAGTACGACGTCGCCGTGGTCGGCGGCGGCGCCGCCGGGTTTGTGGACGGCGCTGCGGGCCGCCGAGCTCGGCGGACGGGTCGGCCTGGTCTCGCGCACGCCGCTCTCGCTCAGCGCCAGCTTCTGGGCCCAGGGCGGTCTGGCGGCGGCGCTGGAACCGGGCGACACCCCGGCCGATCACGCCGCCGACACGATCGCCGCCGGCCGCGGCCTCTGCCGCCCCTCCGCGGTGCGGGCGCTGACCGAGGAGGCGCCGGCCGCGGTCAGGGACCTGCAGAGCCGCGGCGTCGTCTTCGACCTCGATCACGAAGGGCGCCTGGCGCTGGGACTCGAGGGTGGGCACGCCGCCCGCCGCATCGTCCACTCGGGCGGCAGCCAGACCGGCCACGAGCTCACCTCGAAGCTGGCGGCGATGGTCGCGACCGAGTCGCGGATCGAGGTCCTGGAGCGAACATCGGCGCTGTCGCTCTGGAGCGACGGCGAGCGCTGCCACGGCGTGATCGCCGACTCCGGCCCGATCGTGGCCGCGGCGACGGTGTTGGCAACCGGCGGCGCCGCGGCCCTCTGGCGCCGCACCACCAACCCGCGCGGGGCGATCGGCGCCGGCCCGGTCTTCGCCGCCGCCGCCGGCGCCGACCTCGCCGACCTCGAGTTCTGCCAGTTCCATCCGACCGCGCTCTCGCTCCCCGGCACCCGGTTCGACGGAGTGCTGATCACCGAGGCGATCCGCGGCGAGGGCGCGAAGCTGCTCGACGCCGCCGACGAGCGCTTCACCGACGAGCTTGCCCCCCGCGACGCGGTGACGGCGGCGATCCTCGAGCGGATGCGCGCCGACTCCGCGCCCGAGGTCAGGCTCGACCTGCGTGGGATCGATCCCGCCCGCTTCCCCAACGTCTTCGCCTCGCTCGCCGAGGCTGGCCTCGACCCCCGCGCCGAACCGGTCCCCGTCGCCCCCGCCGCCCATTACACGATGGGTGGCGTCGCGGTCGACCTCGACGGGCGCTCCTCGCTGCCGGGCCTCTACGCCGTCGGCGAGTGCTCCTGCACGGGGCTGCACGGGGCCAACCGGCTCGCCTCCAACTCGCTCAGCGAGTGCTTCGTCTTCGGCGGCCGCGCCGCCGCCGCGGCGGTTCAGGAGACCCCCGCCGAGTGTCACCCCGAGCCGCCGCGCTGGCGCTTCGAGCCGCCGACCGAAGAGACCCGCGACTCGGTCTGGCGCCACGCCGGGCCGACCCGCAATCCCGACGACCTGGCGCGCTTGATCTCCAACCCCTATCCGCTCGCGAAGGCGCTGGCGACCGCGGCCCTGGCCCGCCGCGAGTCTCGCGGCGGGCATCTGCGCAGCGACTGCCCCGGCCCGGACCCAGGTCTCGACGGCGTCCACCTCGTCCTCGGCGCCGACGGGAGCGTGCGGCAGGAGACCTGGGAGTGACGGGGCGCTAGCTTCTCCCCATGCTGCTGGGAGTCGACGTCGGCGGGACCTTCACCGACGCCGTCCTGCTCGACGACGACGGCGTCCACACCGTCAAGGTCCCGACCACCCCCGGCGATGAGTCGACCGGGGTGATCGCGGCGATCGACGCGGTCCTGCGGCGCGCCGGCGCCGAGCCGGCGGCGGTCGAGGTCTTCGCCCACGGCATGACCGTGGCGACCAACGCCCTGCTCGAGGAACGCGGCGCCCGCACGGCACTGATCGCGACCCGCGGCTTCGCCGACCTGCTCGAGATCGCCCGCCAGGACCGGCCCCACCTCTACCGCCTCTGCGACCCGAAGCCGGCGCCGCTGATCGAGCGCTCGCTGCGCTTCGAGGCAGAGGAGCGCACCGGGCCCGAGGGGACGATCGCCCCGCTCGCCGCGGGAGAGCCCGAGCGCCTGGCCGAGCTGCTGGAGCGCAGCGGCGCCGAATCGGTGGCGATCTGCCTGCTCTTCTCATATCTGGACCCGACCCATGAGCAGCGGCTGGCCGAGCACCTGCGCGCGCACCTGCCCGACCTGCACGTCTCCGCCTCACACGAGGTGCTGCCCCGCTTCCGCGAGTACGAGCGCTGTTCGACGACCGCAATCGACGCTTACCTGACCCCGCTGCTCGCCCGCTACCTCGGCCGCCTCGGAGAGGAGAGCGCCGCGGCCGGGCTGCCGCAACCGCTGGTCATGCAGTCCTCAGGCGGCGTCGCGCCCGCCGACGAGGCGGCGCACGCCGGTGCCTGGAGCGTCCTCTCCGGCCCCGCCGGGGGCGCCGTCGGCGCCGGTCTGCTCGCCCGCGCCAGCGGCGACGGCAACGCCCTTGGCTTCGACATGGGCGGTACCTCCTGCGATGTATGTGTCGTCGAGGGCGGCGAGGTTCGCCGCACTGACTCGCGCCAGATCGACGGCCGCACGATCCAACTTCCGATGGTCGACGTCCACACGGTCGGTGCCGGCGGCGGCTCGATCGGCTGGCGCGATGCCGGCGGCGCCCTGCGCGTCGGGCCACGCTCGGCGGGCGCCGAGCCCGGCCCCGCCTGTTACGGGCGCGGCGGCGCCGAGCCAACCGTGACCGACGCCAACCTGGTGCTCGGCCACCTCGCCGCCGACTCCCGCCTGGCGGGCAACGTCGCCCTCGACGCCGACGCCGCCGCCGCGGCGGTCGACCGGCTCGCCGGCGAGCTTGGCCTCGACCGGCTGGAGACGGCGGCCGGGATCATCCGCGTCGCCAACCAGGAGATGGTGCGGGCGCTGCGGGTCGTCACGGTCGAGCGCGGCGTCGACCCTCGCGGCTTCGCGCTCCTGCCCTTCGGCGGCGCCGGGCCGATGCACGCAGCGGCGATCGCTCCCGAGCTGGGGATCGAAACGATCCTCTGCCCGCGGGCCGGTGGCGTCCTCTCCGCCTTCGGGCTCTGCGCGTCCGAGCGCCGTCGCGACACCACCCGCACGGTGATGCTGGCGGGCGAGGACCTCGGCGCCGAGCGGATCGCCGCCGTGGTCGCGGAGATGGTCGCCGCCACCGGTTCGGGCCTCGAGGGTGCGGAGACCGAGCTGGTCTACGCGATGCGCTACGCCGGCCAGGCCTTCGAGTTGCCGGTCTCGGGTTCCGCCCAACCGGACCCCGAGGACCTGGTGGAGCGCTTCGAAACTGCCCACGAGGAGCGCTACGGCCACCGCGACCGCGAGGGCGAGGTGGTCCTGGTCGACATCCGCCTGGCGCTGGTAATCCCCGGCCCGGCGGCGACCCCGCGTGCCGCCGCCGGCGACTCGCTCGAGCGCGGATCACGGCCCGTGCGAAGCGGCGGAGAGTGGATCGAGACGCCGGTCTTGCGCGGCGAGCCGGCGGCCGGGACCGCGGCGGAGGGCCCGGTCGTCTTCGAGCTGCCCGAGGCGACGCTGGTGCTGCCGCCCGGCTGGAGTGCTGAGGTCGACGCCGCCGGCACGATCGTCGCGCGGTTCTCTGCCGGCCCGATAGGCCTAAAAGGAACCACGGGATGAGCGGGCTCGACCCAATCACGCTCCAGGTCCTGATCGGCGGCCTGCGCGCCGCTTGCGACGAGATGGGCGCGGTGCTGATCCGCTCGGCCTACTCGGCCAACATCAAGGAGCGCCACGACTGCTCGACCGCGCTCTTCGACTCCCAGGGCGAGCTGGTGATGCAGGCCGAGCACATCCCCGTCCACCTCGGCTCGATGCCCGACGCGGTCGCCGCCGTGCTCGGCGAGGAGCACCACCCGGGCGTCGCCTGGATCCTCAACGACCCCTACCGCGGCGGTACCCACCTCCCCGACGTCACCCTGATCTCCCCCGTCTTCGTCGGCGGCGAGCTGCTCGGGTTCGCCGCCAGCCGTGCCCACCACGCTGACGTCGGCGGCCCGACGCCCGGCGGCATGCCGGCCTTCTCGACCTCGCTCGAAGACGAGGGCGTAGTGGTCCCGCCGACCCGTGCCTCCGAGCAGACGCTCGAGCTGCTGGCGTCCAAGATGCGAGGCCCGCGCCAGCGACTGGCCGACCTGCGCGCCCAAGCGGCCGCCAACCGGGTCGGCGAGGTGCGCCTCGGCGAGCTGGCCGAGCGCCACGGCCCCCAGCGCCTGCGCGACGGTATGGCGGAGATCCTCGCCTACAGCGAGCGCCGCACCCGCGCCGCCCTGGCGGCGCTGCCCGACGGCGTCTACGTCGCCGAGGACATCCTCGAAGCGGACTCCGCCGACGTGGAGCGCGACGTGCGGCTGCGGGTCGAGGCGACGATCGCCGGCGAGCGCCTGCGGCTCGACTTCTCCGGCACCGATGCTCAGGTCGAGGGCAATCTCAACTGCCCGCTCTCGGTGACCAAGTCAGCGGCGTTCTTTGCCGTCCGCGTCTTGACCGATCCCGACGCCCCACCCTGCGCCGGCGGCCACCGGCCAATCGAAGTCCACGCTCCCCGCGGCTGTCTGCTCAATGCCGAGTTCCCAGCCGCGGTCGCCGCTGGCAACGTCGAGACTTCGAGCCGCGTCGCCGACCTCGTTATCGAGGCCCTTGCCGGCGCCCGCCCGGCACCCGCGCAAGGCCAGGGCACGATGAACAACATCTCCCTCGCGGGCGAGGGTTTCACCTATTACGAGACGATCGGCGGCGGCCAAGGCGCCTGCCCCGACGCCGACGGACCGAGCGCGATCCACGTCGCGATGTCGAACACGTTGAACACTCCAGTCGAGGCACTCGAGACCGAATTCCCCCTTCGTGTGACGAAGCTCTCACTCCGCGAGGGAAGCGGCGGCAAGGGAGTCCACAACGGCGGCGAGGGGATCGTGCGGGAGCTGGAAGCGCTGGCGCCGATGCGCTTCACGCTGATCACCGAGCGCCGGCGCAGGGCGCCAAAAGGGCGCCGTGGTGGGGAAAACGGCACTCCGGGGGTCAACCGCCTGAACGGTGAGCCGCTATCGAGCAAGGCCGACGGCGAGCTGCAGCCCGGCGATCGCCTGCGAATCGAAACGCCAGGCGGCGGCGGTCAGAACTGACGGTTTTTTTATTTTGCGATTTCGCCGCCCTGGTCTAGAATGCGCGACCCCGGGGCGGGCGAACGGTCTTTTTCCAGACCGGTATCAGCGTCAGCCCCCACATCAACGACCTTCTCAGGTGCCGATTTAAAATGCCGATCGCTTTCAAGGAATGGGCAGTAACCGTTCGCGCTCTCGCCGAGGGCGAGCAGCTCCTAACCCTCCGCAAGGGTGGTATTCGGGAGGAGAACAAGCACTTCGAGCTCGAGCACGAGCGCTTCTTCCTCTACCCCACCTTCGACCACCAGCGCAACGACCTGGTGCGTGAATCCCACCACCCGGAGCTGCGCCGCGCGCTCGAGGAGGGTGTCTGGCCCGACGAAGAGCCGCCGCCGAAAGCGCTGCTCCAGGACGGCGGCATCCCCCAGCCCGATCGCGTCCGGCTGCGCGCCTGGGCCGAGGTCACCGATCACGTCACGATCAACGACCGTCGCACCCTCGACTTCCTCTCGCCCTATTACATCTGGACGCCCGACTACGCCGAAAAGCGGCTCAACTGGAAGCGTCGCCACCCACTCCACATCCTGCTGCTGCGGGTCCACCGGATCCCGCGCCCAGTCACCGTGCGGGTCCGCGACGAGTACCACGGTTGCCGCTCCTGGGTCGAGATCGACCGCGACCTGCCCTTCGAGGGCACGCCGGTCATGGCCGACGAAGAGTTCGACCGCGCGCGCCAAGAGATCAAGGAAGTCTGCGGCGCTTCCGAACCCGTGCTGGTCTGAGCCTCATTCCGGGCCGTTAGGCTCGATCGATGGCGTGGATAGAAACGGAGTCGCTCTCCTTCGCAGCTCGGCATGACTCTGACGATTCGGCGTTCGCGGAGCGGACGCTGGACCGGCTGGAGGGGCTGCGGCTGCGGCTCGAAGACCGCTTCCCCAAGGTGCCCGGCGAGGTCACCGTCGTCGTCCACACGAATCCCGCCTGGCTGACCCTCGCGCACCCGTTCCTGCCCGCTGCCCGCTGGTCGGCCGCCGCTGCCGGACGCCGATACATGGCCGGTTGGGCGATGGCGACCGAGCTGCACGTTCTCAACGACCCACACCTCGAAAGGCGCGCTGCTGGCGACGACTCACTGGAGGCCCTGCGCGGAACCGCCGAGCGCCTCTACGCCCAACTCGTGGTCGCCGCCAACAATCCCGCCCTCCCCCCCTCCTGGACGCCGCGACGCTTCGTCCGCTACCTGCGCTGGACCTGGCTGGTCGAAGGCGGCGCCCAGTACTTTTCGCGCCAGGTGGGGCTCTACCGGGGGGCCGTGATCCGGCGCCTGCGCGAGAGCTCACGCCCCTCTTTCCCGCCCTCGCCCCGCGACGCCGTCATCCTCGGTGGCACGATCTTCGACCTGCTCGAGAACGAGCGCGGCCCGGAGGCCTGCGAGCGCCTGGTCGACGGCTTGCTCCCAGGCGGCCCCGAGGTGACGCTGGAAGACGCCTTCGACGCCCGCTTCCGCGACATCGAGGGCGCCTGGCGCGACTACCTGCGCGGGATGGTCCGGCCGTTGCCCGCCTGAACGGACGGACGACGGAAGCCTCAGCCGCCGGTCGGGCCGTCGCCGGGGTCCTCGGCAAACGTTTCCTCCAGCAGCGCCCGCGCCGCCGCTGCCTGGTCCTCGTGCACCATCACCCGCCGCGGGCCGCCGCCGAGACCGCGCGGCAACAGCGCGAACCCGAACCGAGAGCCGCCGTCCTCGCGGCTGACGTGTTCCAGCAAGCTGGGGATCCCGGACCCCTCGAGCAGGCCCTGCATCATCTCCCCCTCGATCGTGTCCCGCGCGTAAGCCACCCGGACCAGCAACCCAGCCCCTAGCTCAGCTGGTAGAGGATCCAGACGATGATCGCGGCGCCGATGAAGGCAACCGCGATCCATAGCGCCAACCGTGCCGGGGTGGTTTCCGTCGCGCCAGAGCGCGAAAGCCGCGATTGCTCGTTGAGCTCGGCCCGCTCTTCGTCCTCGCTCTCGACCATCGTGTCGGCGAGCACAGCCCGTGCTTTCTGGGCGCTCTCGGAGTTGACCAGCACGTCGTGCGGTCCGGCGGCGAGGAAGTCGGGGTTGTCGAAACCGCCGCTGCGCTTCAGCACGCTGGGGATTCCTTCCTCCGTCAGCAGGCCCTGCAGCATTTCCGCTTCGGCCTGGCTGCGCCCGAAGCCAACTTTGACGAGCTTGCCGCCACCGCCTCCGCCACCGCCGCCACCGCCGTCGTCATGAGCCCCGCCACCGCCGCCGCCATGGGCGCCGCGACTATGGGAGCCGCGTTTATGAGACGTCGAGCTCGACATCGGCGATCTTCAGGTCTTTGAGCAGGAACGCCTTCACCTCAGGCACCTTATCGTCGGCCAGCGAAACAATCACATAAATCTGTTCGGGCCAGGCGACGGCCTGGTTGACGTCGGTCTGCGACGGATAGGCGGCACTCTTGGTGTGGGAGTGGTAGATCGCCAGCAACTCCGCGCCGGCGTCCTCGATCGTCTTCAGCGCGTTGTACTGACCCTGCGGATCCATCTCGTAGCGGAGTGGACTGGCGGCGGAGTTCTCGACTCGGATCACCGAAGTCGCCTCGCCGTCGACGCCGCCGACCATCCCGCAGCACTCGTTGGGCAGGTCCTCGCGCGCGTGCGCGACCATCTCGTCGATCAGTCCTTGAGAGATTTTCATGTCAGGTAGAGCGGACGTGGCCGAGCAGATCAAGGACGCAGGGAGCGTGGCGTGCTCTGCACGCGAGCGACCGAGGACGCAGATATGCGCCGCGCCACGTGCGCTCTACCACCAAACGGTCGAGTCGAGGTTCTCAATCTCCTCGATCGGCTTCGTGTAAACGCCGGAGGAGAGGTACTTCCAGCCGTCGTCGGGGATCAGGAAGACGACGTTGCCGGCGTCGAGCTCGCCGCCGATGCGAGAAGCGATCGCGGCGATCGCGCCGGCCGAGACGCCCGCGAAGACGCCCTCCTCGTCGAGCAGCTTCTTGGTCCAGACGATCGCGTCGCGGTTGGAGACCATGATCTTGCGGTCGAGGATCGAGAGGTCGATGATCGGCGGGATGAAGCCGTCGTCGAGGGAGCGCAGGCCTTGGACGAGCTCCCCCTGCATCGGCTCGGCCGCGACGATCAGCGTCTCCGGGTTGGCCTCCTTGAGCCGGCGGCCGTTGCCCATCAAGGTGCCGCCGGTGCCGAGGCCCCCGACGAAGGCGGCCACCTCGTCCAGCTCGTCGAGGATCTCGACCGCGGTGCCGTTGTAGTGGGCGAGCGGGTTGGCCTCGTTGCCGTACTGGTAGGGCATGTAGAACTCGGGCCGCTCCGCCAGCTCCAGGGCCACCTCGACGGCGCCATTGGAGCCCTTGGCGCCCTCCGAGTAGACGATCTCGGCCCCGTACATCCGCAGCAGCTGGGTGCGCTCCTCGGTGACGTTGTCGGGCATCACAACCTGCAGCGGGTAGCCCTTGCGGCGGCAGATCATCGCCAGGGCGATACCGGTGTTGCCGGAGGTCGGTTCGAGGATCGTCTGCCCCGGTTCGATCGCGCCCTCGGCCTCGGCCGCCTCGATCATCGACTTGGCGACCCGGTCCTTGACCGAGCCGGTCGGGTTGTGGCCCTCGAGCTTGGCGTAGATGCGGACGTCGGGCTTCGGCGAGAAACGCGGCAGCTCGACCAGCGGCGTATTGCCGATCGACTCGACGACATTGCCGAAGCGCCCCCCGCAGGGTCGGTTGAGAAGTTGGTCCTGAGCCATAGCCGGGTTCCCGTTACTTCAGAAAGTGTAGCGGGGGTCTTTGGCCCAGTGGATAAAGGTTCGTCGCCAATCGGCGTGTATTTTCGTTCCAATGCGGCTACATCTCAGTTACACCCAGGATCGAAAGGCAGGATCGATGAGCAAGACCCGGCTGACCGCGCTATTCGCGGTCCTTCTCGTAGGCGTCGTGGCGATGGTCGCGGCGGGATGCGGCAGCTCCGACGACAGCACCAGCAGTGGCTCGGAAACCAGCGCGAGCACCGAAGGCGGCGGTAACGAGCCCCTCACCGTCGGCTCCGACATTCCCTATCCACCTTTCGAGCAGGGGAAACCGGGCAACTACACCGGCTTCGACATCGAGTTGATGGAAGCGGTGGCCGAAAGCATCGGCCGCACCGCAGAATTCGAAGATACGTCCTTCGACTCGATCTTCCTCGACCTCGCCCAGGGCAAATTCGATGCGGTCGCCTCGGCGGCCACGATCACGGACGAACGTGAGAAAACCGTCGATTTCAGCAACCCCTACTACCTTTCCGAACAGGCCATTTTGGTCGAGGAAGGCAGCTCGATCGACTCGGTAGAGGCGCTGGCGGGCATCACGGTCGGCGTCCAGCAGGGGACGACCGGACAAGAATTCGTCGAGGAAAGTGGCGACGCCGGCGAACTCCGCAAATACCCGCAGGGGCCCGATGCCGTCAACGCCCTGAAGTCCGGAACGGTTGACGCGGTGGTGATGGACATCCCGGTCGCCGAAAACGCCGTCGCGGCGGGGGGTGGACTGGAGATCTCGGCCGCGATTCCGACCGAAGAAGAATATGGATTCGCCGTAGCCCAGGGCGAAACCGAGCTGCTGGAAGAAATCAACGATGGACTGCGTGCAACCATCGACGACGGGACCTACGCGCAGCTCTACGAAAAGTACTTCAAACATGCACCGCCGGAGTCGATTGCCACGGCTACCCATAAAGCAAGCTGACCCGATCGGAGTTGTCCTGAGAAGCAAGAGAAGGGGCGTCGGCGACGGCGCCCCTTCTCTACGTTTTAGCCCCCAACCGAGTGGTTAGAGCCAGGAGACACGATGCAAGAGTTCTTCAACCAGTTCTTCGACTTTGGCTTCATGGCCGAACACTTCGACGAAGTACTGGAGGGCTTCTGGATCACGGTTCAACTCTCGGTCATCGCTGGCGTCCTCGCCCTGGTCTGGGGATTGATCTTGGCAACCCTCCGCCAGCTTCCCGGCAAGGGGTTCCTGCCGGTCCGGGCGGTCACGATCGCCTACATCGACGTCTTCCGCGGCGTCCCCCTACTGCTGCTGATCCTGTTGATCGCCGGGGGCGTGCCGTCGCTCGACTTCCTGCCGGAGTGGCTGCGCCTCCCACAGTGGTTTGGCAAGCCGGACAACTTCTGGTTCGGGGTGCTCGCGATCACGATCACTTACGGCGCCTACATGGCTGAGGTCTACAGGGCGGGGATCGAAGCGGTGCCCGGCGGCCAGATGGAGGCCGCGCGCTCGCTCGGCATGAGCCACGGCCAGGCGATGCGCAGTGTGATTCTGCCCCAAGCAGTGCGCAAGGTGATCGCCCCGCTGCTCAACGACTTCATCGCCCTGACCAAGGACACCACGCTGGTCAGCGTGATCGCGGTAAACGAGGCCGTCCTGGTCGGCAGCGACATCCAGTCGGAAACCTTCAATAGCTCGGCGCTGACCCTCGGTGCGATCCTCTTCCTCGTGGTGACGCTTCCCCTGGCACGCCTGGTCGACAAGCTCATCTCCCGCGAGCAAGGCCGCTTCACCCGCGGCGCACCCAGAGTCGAGGCGCTCTGATGGAGGCCGGGCGAGGCTACAGCGGGGCGCAGCTCCGTCTCCAGGGGATCCACAAGCGCTTCGGCGAGCTCGAAGTGCTGAAGGGGGTCGATCTTGACGTCGAGAAGGGCGAAGTCGTCTGCATCCTCGGCCCGAGCGGCTCGGGCAAGAGCACGCTTCTTCGTTGCCTCAACCTGCTTGAGCCACCCGAGCAAGGCGACATCTATCTCGAGGACCGCTCAATCTGCAAGGGACCAGACTCGGGGACTGGTGAGCAGAGCTGGGAGCTCGACTTCGTCCGCCAGCGCGTGGGCATGGTCTTCCAACAGTTCAACCTCTTCCCCCACAGGACCGCGCTGCAGAATGTAACGATGGCCCAGGAACGGGTCCTCGACCGATCCAAGGAGGAGGCGCGGATCAAAGGCACCGACCTACTGGAACGCGTAGGCCTCACCGACAAGCTCAACGAGTACCCCGAGCGTCTTTCGGGGGGTCAGCAGCAACGCGTCGCAATCGCCCGCGCCCTGGCGATGGAACCGCACGTGATGCTCTTCGACGAGGTCACCAGCGCGCTCGACCCCGAGCTCGTCAAGGAGGTCCTCGATGTACTTCGCGAGCTCGCCGGCGAAGGGATGACGATGCTCGTCGTCACCCACGAGCTCGGCTTCGCCAAAGAGGTTGGCGACAAAGTCGTCTTCATGGACGGCGGCGTGATCGTCGAGCAGGGCAAACCGGCCGACGTCCTCGACAACCCCCAACAGGAGCGGACGAAGCAATTTCTCGGCCTGGTGCTGGAGCGCTAGCGCTTGACCGCACAGCTGCGCCAACCGCCGGCTTTATCGGATCGGCAACGGGTAGCGGAGCAGAGGCAACGAAAAAGGAGGGCCAATGACCACCGCGTCCTGGACCATTTCCATCATCGCGATCCTCATCGCCGCCGTCCTTGCCTGGAATGCCTTCGGCGGCAAAGAGGACACGGACAGGCTGCGCAAATGGTGGAGCGACCGCGGGCGCTAAATGCTCGACGCTCAGCTGTCCAGCTCACGCTCGATGTAAGCCCTGGCAAGCCGCTTAGGCGCCCGAGCCAGCCAGGCCTCGACGACTAGTTCGCGCAGCTCTTCGGGGTCGACCTCCTCGAGGCGAGCCAGGACGATCGCGTAGCCGTCAAAATGGGACGTGGTGAAGTAACTCCCGGAATCATCGGCGAGTAGCGCCTCCTTGGCACCGAGATCCTCCACCCAGACGGCGAGGATTGGCCCCTCGGGCGCCAGCTCGCCGAGCGCCTCCAATTCCTTGTCACGCAGGGGACGGTCCCAGACGAATGCCTTGCCTTTGACCCGCCACTGACGCAATCCGCGCGAGGATCCCTCGGCGGTCTCGGGCAACGCCAGCGCCAGCCGCTCGACGTCCGCCCAGGAAGCCATCTACACAGCCTCCAGGCTATGCGCGCGGCGCCGATCAGCCGCCGGCCATCGCCGGCAGGATGACCACGGTGTCGCCGTCTTTGACGGAGGTGTCGAGACCGTCCAAAACCCGCACGTCCTCGTCGTTGAGGTAGACGTTGACGTAGCGGTTGAGCTCGCCGTCGTCACCGAAGAGTTGCTCAGCGGTTTGCGGATGCTCGCCGGTGAGGTTACGCAGGACCTCGCCGACGTTGGCGCCGCCGGCCTCGACCTCAGGCGCACCGCCCGTCTTCGGGCGCAGCACAGGTGGGATCCTCACGGTCGCCATCAGTTTGGGAAACCTACCGGCTAGCCGGCGCAGAAGGAGTCATAGTCCGGGAACTGGCCCAGCTCCGACTGCGGAATCTCGGGCGCGTTCTCACCGCAGATCGGGCACTCCGGATCGCGGCGGACTTTGAGCTCCGTGAAGCGGCTGCCCAGCGCCTCGTAGAGCAGCAGGCGGCCGATCAGCGGATCGCCGACGCCGAGCACGAGCTTGATCACCTCGTTGGCCTGCAGGGTTCCCATCGTCCCGGCCATGACGCCGAGGACGCCGTTGGCCGAGCAGCTCGGCGCCAGCTCAGCCGGCGGCGGCGTCGGGTAGAGGCAGCGGTAGCAGGGCCCCTCGTAGGGAACGAAGGTCGAGATCTGCCCGTCGAAGCTGAGGATCGAGGCGGAGACGACCGGCTTGCGCAGCCGCACCGAGGCGTCGTTCAGCAGGTAGCGGGTGGGGAAGTTGTCGGCGCCGTCGACGATCACGTCGTAGTCGGCGATCACGTCGAGGATGTTGGAGGAGTCGAGCCGCATCTGGTACTCCACCACCTCGACGTCGGGATTCAGCGCCTGGATGAACTTCTTCGCCGAGGACGTCTTCGGCTCGCCGATCCGGTCGGTGTTGTGGATCACCTGGCGCTGCAGGTTGGAGGAGTCGACGACGTCGTCGTCGACCAAGCCGATGGTGCCGATCCCGGCCGCGGCCAGGTACATCGCGGTCGGCGCTCCAAGCCCGCCCGCGCCGAGCAGCAACACCTTCGCGTTCAGCAGCTTGATCTGGCCGTCGACCCCGACCTCGGGCAGCAGGGTGTGGCGCGAGTAGCGCTCGCGCTGCTCGGCGCTCATCCCGGAAGCGGCGACGACCGGCAGCCCCTGCTCCTGCCAGAGCAGGATCCCGCCGCCGACCGAGGCGACGTTCTCGTAGCCGAGCTTTTCCATCTGCGCGGCGGCCAGCGCCGAGCGGTTGCCGGAGCGGCAATAGAGAATCGTCCGGGCCGACTTATCGGGCGCCACCGTCTCGATTTCATCGGCGAGCAGGCCTGGCGACACCAGCTTGCCGCCCTCCAGATGGGCCTCCTGGTACTCGTGAGGCTCGCGGGTGTCGATCAGGACGACGTCGCCGCCCTCGATCTCCGCCTGCGCCTCGAAGGGTTCGATCTCCTCGATCTGCTGCACCGCGCCAGTGGCCATGAAGTAAATCCCCTAATTCGGATCGGCTTTTACTTCAAAAAGTATAGCGGGCCGCCATATTGCGGCCCGCTATCGCTCCGACGTCCCTCCCAGCTAAAGACTGGGGCGCATCTGGCGCAGTCTCTTGACCCGCTCCTCGATCGGCGGGTGGGTCGAGAAGAGGCCGGCGATGCCGCCGCCCTTGAACGGCTTGACGATGTAGAGCGGCTCGGCCGCCTGGTTGACTTTCATCGGGATCGCCTCGGCGCCCTGCTCGAGCCGCAGCAGCGCGCTCGCCAGCGACTCCGGATTGCCACAGATTTCGGCGCCCCCGGCGTCGGCCGCGTACTCGCGCTGGCGCGAGATCGAGAGCTGGATGATGGTCGCCGCAATCGGCGCCAGCAGGACCATCGCCAGCGAGGCGACCAAGCTCAGCGGTGACTCGTCATCGCTGCCGAACCACATGAACATGTAGGCCAGGTAGGTGATCGCGGCGCCGATCGCCGAAGCAACCGACTGGATCAGGATGTCGCGGTGCTGGATGTGCGCGAGCTCGTGTGCGAGCACGCCGCGCAGCTCGTCCTCGGAGAGGAGTTTGGTGATGCCGCGGGTGACCGCCACCGCCGAGTGCTGCGGGTTGCGACCCGTCGCAAAGGCGTTCGGCTGATCCTGGGGAATCATGTACAGACGCGGCATCGGCAGCCCCGCGCGCGTCGTCAGTTCCCGCACGACCTGATAGAGCCGCGGCGCTTCGGACTCCTCGATCGGCTTGGCGCCGCTCATTTTCAGCGCCAGTTTGTCGCTGAAAAAGTAGGAGCCGAGGTTGATCAGCAGCGCGATGCCGAGGAAGATCGCGGCGGTGCTGGGCCCCCCGATCAGGGCGCCGATCAGGACGAGCAGGCCGGAAAGGGACGCCAGCAGGATCGTCGTCCGGATCGTGGCGCCGAAACTCGACTGCTTGGTGGTCTTCATCGCGTGTGTTGCTCCTGGTTAGACCCGTTAGGGCAAGGAAGTGGTCGGGCCAGTATCGCGACTAGCAGGGGATTTGGCCATAGGTGCCAGTCCCCATTCGGTCCCAGCCACCCCCCAGGGACCCCTAGGCTTGGCCGGTGACCATTCTCGTAATCGTGCTTTGCCTGGTGGTCGCCGCGCTGGTCGCGGTCCTGCTTCGGGAGCGGCGCCGGCTGCGACCGCTCGAGCGCTTGATCGAGGACATGGAGAAGGTCGACCTCAGCGGCCCCGGCCAAGCGCTGCCGAGCTCGATCGACGGAGTCGGCGAGACCGAGGAGGTGGAGCGACTGGAGCTCGCCTTCCTGCGGATGATGCGGAGGCTGGAAGCCGAGCGCCGGCGCGCGGGCTCGGCGGCGCTGAGGGCTCAGGAGGAGGAGCGAGCCCGCGTCGCCCGCGACCTCCACGACGAGGTCAACCAATCCCTGACCGGCTTGCTCTTGCGGCTGGAGGCGGCGCGCGAGACGGCTCCGCCCGAGCTCGAGGCGGAGCTGGCCGAGATCAGGGCGCTGGCCAACCAGGCGATGCGGGAGCTGCTCTCGCTGGCGCGTCAGCTGCGGCCAACGGCACTCGACGACCTCGGTCTAGTGGCCGCCGTCGCCGGCCAGGTCGAGCAGCTGGCGCGAGGCGAGGTCGAAGCCGCCGTCGAGGCCGAGGGCGACTTCTCCGACCTCGACGACGACGCCCAGCTGGTCGTCTACCGAGTCGCCCAAGAGGCACTCTCCAACGCCGCTCGTCACAGCGGCGCCGAAAACGTCGCGGTGCAACTACGGCGTCCGTCGCGCGACGGTGTCGAGCTCGAGGTCAGCGACGATGGCCGTGGATTCGCCTTCGACGAGTCCGAGAGCGGGCTCGGGATACCCGGCATGCGCGAGCGGGCGCTGCTGGTCGGCGGCGAGCTGACGATCGAGTCCCGCCCGGGCCGCGGCACCACTGTCCGACTCACGGTCCCGGCAGAATCGGCTCGATGAAGGTCTTGATTGCCGATGACCACGGCATCGTCCGCTCCGGGCTGCGGCTGTTGCTCGAGCGCCAGCCCGACATCGAGGTCGTCGGCGAGGCGGCCGACGGCGCCGAGGCGCGTGACCTGGCGGTGCGAGAGCGGCCCGACCTGGCGATCCTCGACGTGAAAATGCCGAAGCTGACCGGGCTGCAGGCGACCCGCGAGATCAAGCGACAGGCACCCGAGGTCGCGGTCCTGATCCTCTCGATGCACGACGACGAGCGCTATCTGTTCGAGGCGCTGAAGGCGGGCGCTTCCGGCTACGTGTTGAAGACGCAGGCGGATACCGATCTGCTGGCGGCGATTCGCGCGGTTGAGCGTGGCGAGCCATTCCTCACCCCCGAGGCGCAGCGAACGCTGATCAAGGACGTGCTCGAACGCGGCTCCAGCGGCGAGGAGGAGCTGACGCCGCGCGAGGAGGAGATCGTCAAGCTGGTCGCCGAGGCGCACACGACGAAACAGATCGCCGAGCTCCTCCACCTCTCCGAGAAGACGGTCGAGAACCACCGCGCCAACGCGATGCGCAAGCTCGGCATGCGCGACCGGGTGGAGCTGGTCCGCTACGCGATCCGGCGTGGCCTGATCGAGCCGTGAGCGTCGACTTTGTTCGGAGGTGTCGAACAAAGTCGACACGTGACGATCGGCATAACCGACCTCTCCGATAGGATTTAGCTCAGATGCTGTTTTCGACCAAAGCCGAGTACGGAGTCCGCCTGATGGTGGAGCTGGGCCGCCAGCCCGGCTCCGAGCCGGTCTCGCTGAACAAAGTCGCTGAGGCCGAGCGCCTGCCGCTCTCCTATCTCGAGCACCTGGTCGCGAAACTGCGCAAGGCTGGGCTGGTCACCTCGACCCGCGGCGCCCACGGCGGCTACCTGCTGGCACTGCCCGCAGCGCAGATCACGATGGACCAGGTGGTCCAGGCGCTGGAAGGGCAGATCGCCCCGATGGAGTGCTTCCACGAGACGCCCGAAGGCAAAGTGCTCTGTTCGCACGAAGACGACGGTGACCGCGCCTGCTCGACCAAGCTGCTGTGGACGCGCGTGCAAGGCGGCGTCACCAAGGCACTCGCCGGGACGACGCTGGCCGAGCTGGTCGAGTTCTCGCAACCGGGCGGCCGCACCGAGGCGGACATCGCCAGCGCCGCCTGAACGAACCCTCTTGGAAACCCAGAAACGGAGTCACATTGGCTGAGCTGGAGATTCGCAACCTGCACGTGAAGGTCGAAGACAAGGAGATCCTCAAGGGCCTCGACCTCGACGTCGAGAAGGGCAAGGTCCACGCGCTGATGGGGCCCAACGGCTCCGGCAAGTCGACGCTCGCCAACGTGATCATGGGACACCCCGCGCTCGAGGTGACCGAGGGCTCGATCACCTTCAAGGGCGAGGACATCACCGAGGCCGATCCCGACGTGCGCTCGCAGGCCGGCCTCTTCATGGCCTTCCAGTACCCGGTTGCGATTCCCGGCGTCTCGGTCAGCAAGTACCTGCGGATGATCATCAACGCCCAGCGCGAGGCGCGCGGCGAAGACCAGATCAAGATCAAAGACTTCGCCAAGACCGCCCAAGAGGCGATGGCGCTGGCGAACATTCCCAAAGACTTCTCCAGCCGCTACCTCAACGACGGCTTCTCCGGCGGCGAGAAGAAGCGGATGGAGCTGCTGCAGCTGGCACTGCTGCGACCCGAGATCGCCGTGCTCGACGAGACCGACTCCGGGCTCGACATCGACGCCCTGCGGGTCGTCGCCGAAGGGGTCAACAAATTCGCCGGTCCCGACATGGGCGTGCTGATCATCACCCACTACCAGCGCATCCTGCACATGGTCAAACCCGACTTCGTCCACGTCATGTTCGAGGGCCGGATCGTCAAGGAAGGCGGTCCGGAGCTGGTCGGCGTGCTGGAGGAGAAGGGCTACGGCTGGATCGCCGAGGAGGTCGGGGCAGGCGCTTCCGCCTGACCCCGCAACGATGGAGCCGCTGACCGCGAACAGCCCGACCGCCGCGGTCCCATTTCCGATCGAGAAGGTCCGCGCGGCCTTCCCGGCGCTGGAGCGCGAGGTCCACGGGCAGCAGGTTGCCTACCTCGACAGCGGTGCCAGCGCCCAGCGGGTGCTGGCTTCGATCCAGGCGGTCGACCGCTACGAGCGGCGCCATCACTCCAACGTCCACCGCGGTTCCCACACGCTCTCGGCCGAGGCGACCGAAGCGTACGAGGGCGCGCGGGCGACGGTCGCCGACCACATCGGCGCCAGCGATCGCCGCGAGGTCGTCTTCGTGCGCAACGCGACCGAGGCGATCAACCTCGTGGCGCGCGCCTGGGGCGACGCCAACGTCGGCGAGGGCGACCGCATCGTGCTCACCGAGATGGAGCACCACTCCAACATCGTGCCCTGGCAGCAGCTGGCCGAGCGGGTCGGGGCCGAGATCGACTGGGCGCCGATCGATGCGCAGGGCGAGCTCGACCTGGGCGCCTTCGCCGCGCTGCTCGAGCGCGGCCCGAAGCTGGTCGCCGTCACCCACGTCTCCAACGTGCTCGGGACCGAGAACCCGGTAGCGGAGATCGCCCGGCTCAGCCACGACGCCGGCGCCCTGGTGCTCGTCGACGGTGCCCAGTCAGCACCGAAGCTGCCGCTCGACGTCGCTCAACTGGGGGTCGACTTCTACGCGCTGACCGGCCACAAGCTTTACGCGCCGACCGGCATCGGAGCGCTCTGGGCCCGACTTGACCTGCTGCGCGAGATGCCGCCCTTCCTCGGCGGCGGCTCGATGATCCGCAAGGTCGGACGCGAGGGCACGACCTACGCCGACCCCCCCGCTCGCTTCGAGGCGGGCACGCCGGCGATCGCCCAGGCGATCGGGATGGCCTCAGCGCTGCGTTGGCTCGACGCGATCGGGATGGACGCGGTCCACGCCCACGAGCTCGAGATCGCCGACTACGCACTCCAGCGGCTGGTGGAGGTGCCGGGCCTGAGGGTCTTCGGACCGCCACGGGGCCCTGACCGCCTCGGCCCGGTCTCCTTCGAGATCGAGGGCATCCACGCCCACGACGTCTCCGAGATCCTCGACCGCCACGGCGTCGCCGTACGCGCCGGTCACCACTGCGCCCAGATCCTCATGGACCGCCTCGGCGTCGCCGCCACGGCCCGGGCCAGCTTCGGCGTCTACACGACGCCCGCGGAGATCGACCGCCTGGGCGAGGGCCTCGAAGACGCCCGCCGCGTCTTCGGCCTCCAAACCGCCGGCTAATCGATCACGATCACTTTCGATTTACCGCCCCTGCAGGCAATCGCCACCTCGGCGCTTTTTTTCGAGGTCACGCCCGCGTAGTAGGCACCGGAGCCGAGCGTGGCGCTGACGTCGATCGCCCATCTGCCGGAGGCGTCGCTGGTGGTGGAGCCAAGCGGCTTGTCGGCGCCGGTTTTCAAGCGCCAGAGTTTTACCGGGCGGTGGGCCTTGCAGAAGGCCGAGCCGGAGTTGAGCTTGCCGGAGAAGGCCGGGTATTTGCCGTTGATCCCGACCTTGGTATCGAAGTTCTCGTAGGGGCCCGCGGCGACTGGGGAGGCGAGGGCGAGGGCGGCGAACAGGGCGACGACGGTGGCCGGGACGAGTGCGCGAAGTCGGGTGGACATCGGACCTCCAGGTCGGGGGACGTACGAGAGCACCCTACGCCGCTTCGCTAGCCTCGATGCATGGACGAGCTCTACCGCGACCAGATCCTCGAGCACTACAAGCGCCCCCACAACTTCGGCGCGCTCGACAGCCCGGACCTCGAGTTCGAGGACACCAACCCTTTCTGCGGCGACGAGCAGCACGTGACGATCCGCCTCGACGGCGACGACCGAGTTGCCGAGATCGCCTTCGAGGGCAAAGGCTGCGCGATCTCCACCGCCGCCACCTCGCTGCTGACCGACGAGCTCGTCGGCAAAACCCGCGAGGAGCTGCTGCGCCTGCCGAAGGAGTACGTGCTGGAGCTGCTCGGTATCGAGATCTCGGCGACGCGGATGAAGTGCGCGATGCTCGGCCTCAAGATCGTCAAGAGCGCCAGCCTCGGCCAGCCCGCCGAATGGGAGGACGAGGGCGAGACCGGCGACCCGTCCGAAGCGGTCGCCGATCTCGGCTAGTCCCCGAGGCGCCGCCCGGGTTACGGCGTGTTTGCCAGCGTCTCCTCGCTCGGCTGCATGAGGGCAAAGCTCGCCCCGAACGGATCGGCGACGACGGCGAAGCGGCCGACCGGGATGTCGATCGGCCCGAACATCACGTTGCCGCCGCCAGCCTTGACCTTCTCCAGCGCTGCGTCGGTGTCCTCGACCATGAAGTAGACGAGCCAGTGCGGTGGAACCTCAGGCGGCATCTCGGTCGCGTTCATGTCGAGCATGCCGCCGACCATCGCCTCGCCCGCTTTCCAGACGGTGTAGGTCCCGGCCCGCTCGGACTCTTCCTCGTCGTAGCTCCAGCCAAAAACGGCGCCGTAGAACTCTTTCGACGCAGCGGTGTCGCGGGTGCTGAGCTCGTTCCAGCCCCAGCTGCCGTACTCGTTGACGAGCTCGGCGCCCGGGAACGTGCCTGGCTGCCAGATCCCGAAGACCGCTCCAACCGGATCGCTGAAGACGGCCATGTGGCCGTAGCCGGCCACGTCCATCGGCGCCACGATCTCGGTGCCGCCGTTCTCCTTGATCAGCGCGGCGGTCGCCGCGGCGTCGGCGACCGAGATGTAGGTGGCCCAGGCCGGGTGCTGGCCCTCTTCCATCAGCGGGTACACCCCGGCAACGTCCGGCCGGCCTTTTTCGCTCGCCGGTATCCGCCCATTTCCGCCGAGTTCGGCAGCTCCGGGACCTCCCAGCCGAACAACGCGCCGTAGAACTCAGCTGCGGCCTCGACGTCTGGCGTTGCCAAGTCGACCCAGCAGGGCGTCCCCGGCGCGTACTCCGTCCTCTCGCTCATCGCTGCTCCTCTCGTCGCAAATTTCGCCGATCCTCTCATCTCGACCGCGCCCGTTGGTGAACCCGCAGTTACGCAAATGTGGCCCGAGCCGCCACGCCCGCTAAAATCCGACCGTAGAAGTAGGATTAAGTCTCATCCGGCACTAGCTACCTACCCGGGAGTCCCACCCTCTTGTCCGACACCGCAGGAACCCGCATCGCCGTGTGCCCAGCCGCCGAGCTTCCGCCCGGCGAGATGCGCCTGGTCGAGCACGAGGACAAGAAGATCGGCGTCTTCAACTGCGAGGGCACGCTCTACGCGATCGAGGACCGCTGCTCCCACGACGACGGGCCGCTGGCCGAGGGCGAGTTCGACCCGGCCACCTGCACCGTCGAGTGCCCCCGTCACGGCTCGCTCTTCGACCTGACCACCGGCAGGCCGAAGACGCTCCCCGCCTTTGCTCCGGTGCAGACGTTCCCGATAGCCATCGAGGACGACACCATCACCCTGGAGGTCTGACATGGCAACGCCCGAGGCAGTCGCAGAGAAAAGAGAGCTCGCCGGCATCAACGCCAACTACGAGGAGAAGTTCGGCTTCCACGACTCGGAGTCCGGCTACGCCTACAAAGCGCCGAAGGGGCTCTCACGCGAGATCGTCGAATCGATCTCCGACTACAAGAACGAGCCGGCCTGGATGCGCGAGTTCCGCCTCAAGGCGCTCGAACACTTCTACTCGCGCCCGACCCCGAAATGGGGCGGCAACCTCGGCCAGATCGACTGGGACGACATCCACTACTTCGTGCGCGCCTCGGAGAAGAACAGCCGCGACTGGAGCGAGGTCCCGGAGGACATCAAAAACACCTTCGACCGGCTCGGAATCCCGGAGGCGGAGCGCAAATTCCTCTCCGGCGTCGGCGCCCAGTACGAGTCCGAGGTCGTCTACCACCAGGTCAACGAGAAGCTCGAGGCCCAGGGTGTGATCTTCACCGACATGGACACGGCCCTGCGCGAGCACGAGGACCTGGTGCGCGAGCACTGGGCGACGATCATCCCGCGCCAACGACAACAAACTGGCGGCGCTGAACTCGGCGGTCTGGTCGGGTGGCTCGTTCGTCTACGTGCCGGCCGGGGTCAAGGTCGAGATGCCGCTGCAGGCCTACTTCCGGATCAACACCGAGAACATGGGCCAGTTCGAGCGGACGCTGATCATCTGCGAGGAGGGCGCCGACGTCCACTACATCGAGGGCTGCACGGCGCCGGTCTACTCCAGCGACTCGCTGCACTCGGCGGTGGTCGAGATCGTCGCCAAGAAGAGCTCGCGGGTCCGTTACACGACCGTCCAGAACTGGTCGCAGAACGTCTTCAACCTCGTCACCAAGCGCGCTGTTGCGCACGAAAAGGCGACGATGGAGTGGGTCGACTGCAACCTCGGCTCGAAACTGACGATGAAGTACCCGTCGATCTACCTGCTCGGACCCGAAGCCCATGGCGAGATCCTCTCGATCGCCTTCGCCGGCGACGGCCAGCACCAGGACGCCGGCGGCAAGATCATCCACGCGGCGCCGCGGACCTCGTCCTCGATCTTCTCCAAGTCGATCTCCAAGGACGGCGGCCGGGCGACCTACCGCGGCCTGCTCGAGGTCGCCGACGGGGCGACGCGAATCGCGCTCGAAGGTCGTCTGCGACGCGCTGCTGCTCGACGAGGACTCGCGCTCGGACACCTACCCGACGATCCGGATCGACGAGAACGACGCCGACGTCGGCCACGAGGCGACCGTCTCGAAAATCGGCGACGAGCAGCTCTTCTACCTGCAGAGCCGCGGCCTCGACGAGGAGGAGGCCTCGAAGATGATCGTCAACGGCTTCATCGAGCCGGTCACCAAAGAGCTGCCGATGGAGTACGCGGTCGAGCTCAACCGGCTGATCGAGCTGCAGATGGAGGGCTCAATTGGCTGAGGTCGCGACGGAACCGGCCTGGCTCGAGACCCGGCGCCAGCGCGGCGCCTCTCTGACGCGAGAGCCTCCCCCTTCCCGACCAGAAGGCGAAGGGCTGGGAATTCACCGACCTCTCCGGGCTCGACATCGGCTCCTACGAGCGAGTGCCGAGGTCGATGCCGAGGTCAGCGGCGCGCGAGGGCGCCACGGTCATCGCCTGAGCGACGCCCTCGACTTCCCATGCCGAGTTGCTCGAAGAGCGACTGGGTTCGCTCGTCCCGGTCGAGGACCCCTTCGTCGCCCGCAACGAGGCGAGCTGGCGCGACGGCGTCCTCGTCCACGTCCCGCGCGGCGTCACCGTGACCGAGCCGATCCGGATCGAGGTCCCGCGTCGACGCCGCCGGCGCGGCGATCAGCTGGCGCACGCTGGTCGTCCTCGAGGAGGGCGCCGAAGCCGAGGTCTGGGAGCACTGGTCCTCGACCGGTGACGAGGTCGACGCGATGCTGAACTCGGTCGTCGAGCTGAGCGTCGGCCAGGCCGCGACGCTGCGCTACGTCAACACCCAGGACATCTCCGAGAGCGCCTGGATCTTCGCCACCCAGCGCGCCCAGGTGGAGCGCGACGGTCGCCTCGACTGGGCCGCGCTCGGTTTCGGCTCGGCCCGCGGCAAGGTGCGGATGGACACCAAGCTCGCCGGTCCGGGCTCCGAAGCGCGGGTCACCGGCGGCTACGCCGGCGGTCCCGGCCAACACCTCGACTACGACACCACCCAGGAGCACGCGGCCCCGAACACCAACTCCGACCTCGCCTTCCGCGGCGTTCTCGCCGCCGGTGCCACCGCCGTCTGGCGGGGGATGATCAAGGTCGACCCTGGCGCCCAGCAGACCGATGCCTTCCAGGAGAGCCGCAACCTGCTGCTCTCGACCGAGGCCCACGCCGACGCGATCCCGGGCCTGGAGATCCTCGCCGACGACGTCCGCTGCACCCATGCAGCGGCGATCGCCCAGGTCGACAAGGATCAGCTCTTCTACCTGACCTCGCGCGGCCTCGACCCGGCGGGAGCCAAGACCCTGATCATCGAAGGCTTCCTTGAGTCGCTGGTCGAACGGCTGGCCGAGGGTCCGGTGCGGGACGAGATCTCCGCCGCGCTCGAGAAGCGGCTGGGCGAGATTCTTTAGGGGTCGATTCTTGGGTTGGGGGTTTGGCGTGAGGGGTTGGGGGTCTCTCGTGCTCGCTGGGTTTTTCGCCCGGTAGCTACGCCAGCTCTCTTGAAGGGACAAGCGAAAAACTAACGCCGCTGCGCGCGAGAGACCCCCAACCCCTCCCCTCAAGCCGCCCGAAGTTCCGTCAGCTCCCAGGGTTCGCCAGCTCTCCAAAAGGTGAGGTCGCACTTTTCCCCGCTTAGCGGGGTCAACCGCGACCTCACGAAAGAGCTGGCGTCCCTTGGTCGTCGGCTTCGAGACGATCCGGGGCTTGAAGGAGGGTGGGGCGTCCTCCGTACGAGCGGCGTTAATTTTCGCTCGTCCGTTTTAGAGAGCTGTAGTTGTTCGGGGCGAAAAATCCAGCGAAGGTCGACGGCCCCCCGACCCTCCACGCTCCGCCCCGGACCCTGGGGAGGGTTCCCCCCAGCTACTCGTCGCGATCCCTCCGCCGGTCCAGGATCACGGAGCGGAGGATGCCGGCGATCACGATCAGCACCGGCACCAGGTAGAAGACCCAGAGGTAGTGGCCGACGTGGGCGAGGGGGATCGTCACCCGTTGGACACTGACAGCAGATAGAGGCCGAAGCAGGTGAAGGCGACCATCACCGCCAGCATCCAGTACTGGGAGCGGGCGGCCTGCTTGTAGTCGGACCAGTAGGCGACGGCGCGGTCGTGGGCGAGGACGAGGCCGAGCACGTGGCCGAAGATCAGGGCGCCGACCTGGACGTACCAGATCGCCGTTAGCGCTGACGATCGTGAAGTCGATGCCCGACCCGGCGGTGCCGAAGAGGTCGGTCGTGCCGTTTCCGAGCGGGTCGGAGAGCAGGTAGCCGAACTGCGCCTGCTCCTGGAAGACGAAGAGGCTGAAGTAGTGGGCGACGAGGTAGGCGAGCGCGATCGGGATCAGCGTGTGGGCGAAGCCGTCGCGCAGCTTGGCCAACGAAGGGGCGCCGGGGACCGTGCGCATGCCGCGGACACCGAGCAGGTAGACGAGGGCGACGCCGGCGAAGCAGAGCAGGATGAAGAGCGGTGTCGGTGAGGCGGAGGGCGGTGTTGGGGTCGAAGCCGACGTCTTCGAGCCAGTCGAAGACGGTTTCGATCGCGCTCTTGAAGGCGCCCTCGGAGGCACCGTCGAAGCTGGTCGTGGCGATCGAGGCGATCACGAGGGCGGCCGAGCCGGGGAGCGTCGCCCAGGTGGTCGAGGCCGAGAGCATGCGCCGGCGGCCGAGCCGCCCATCCTGCACCCCGAAGGCGCCGAGACGGGAGAACATCCCGAAGTAGACCGAGAAGACCTCGCCGCGCTCGCACCATTTCTCGACCCCGAAGACGGCCATCATCGCCAGCGTGTAGCCGCTGTAGACGACGGCGGCAACCCCGGCGGCGTGGGGGTCGAGGCCGACGGCGACGCCGCCGCTGGAGCCGTAGACGATCTCCAGCCAGACGACGGCGATCAGGCCGACCGCGGCGGGCCAGCGGCCGAGCCGCTCGGGGTAGGCGAGGTGCGCGGGGCGCTGACCGGCGATCAGCCCGAAGGCGCCGCCAGCGACGCGACCGATCGCCCGCCACGGGTTGAAGGGCCGGAAGAGGTCTCCGAAGATCGCCGAGAAGAAGGGGAAGCCGAGCCAGACGGTGACGAAGAAGAAGGTCAGCGCGAAGTTTCGATCCGGGGCCTCGGTGCCGCGCAGTCCGGCGTAGATCCCGACCCCGAGCAGGAAGACGCCGATCAGGCCGCAGAGGACCTGAACCGGCATCGAGACGACGGCGCGGGAGAACCCCGCCCCGAGCGCCCGCCAGTGCTGGCGCTCGAAGCGGGGCTTGCGCCAGGCTGCCGCCAGCGCGAAGAAGGAGACGATCAGGACGATCGACGCCCCCCAGGCGAAGAGCCAGGCGGGGACCGGCAGGTCCTCCTGGCGGCCAGCGCATGCGCCAGCGGCAGCCAACTCACGGGTTCACCCTCAGCTCGGCGATCTGGGTCCCGAGTCCCTCCAGCTCGACCTCGAAGATGCCTTCGATGTCGGCCGGGAAGGCGAACTCGACGCTGCCGCCGGCCGGGACGTCCTTGGCGATGTCGTAGCCGTGGACGTGGACCTCTTCTGCGCGATCGGAGGAGACCTCGAAGCGGATCTCTTCGCCGGCGCTGAATTCGAGCTCCTGGACGCCGCCGACCGGTTCGTCGCCGCGGATCTCGATCGTCGGGACCGCACCGCCCGCGTCTGCTTCAGCGTCGCTCGCTTCGAGGTTGGCGCAGGCGACCTCGTCGCTGCTCGGCGCCGCTTCCTCCTCACCGTGCTCGCCCGCTCCGCCACTCCCATGGGCGTCGCCGTGACCGTCGCCTTCCTTGCTGTGGTCCACGCCTTCGTGGACGAACAGCGCGGCCATCTTTTCGTGGCCGGCGTGGTGGAGGACGATCGAGCCGGCTTCGCCCGCGGGGACCTCCTCGTCGCTGGACGCTTCGGCCTCGCCGCTGCCGTCACCGTTGGAGGCGAACGAGAGGTGGATCTCGTTCGGCGGCTCGTCGGACCCCTCGGGGTCGAACTTGAAGTGAGGCCCGCCGGGATCCGCGCCCTCACAGCCCCCGGTGTGGAGGTGGGCCATGTATTCGGTGCTCGGGACCAGGCCGTCGAGGCTGATCTTCGTCGTGGTGCCGCCGTCGGAACGGGTCAGCTCGGCTTCGCCGGACATGTTGGCGTAGCCGTCGGGGGCTCCCGGGAGCCGTTCAAAGCTGCCGCTAACCGTGTCCTCGCCACTGTCGCTGCCGCCACAGGCGGCAAGCCCGAGCGTCGCTATCAGCGCCACCAACAGTGATGCCACCTGCTTCTTGGAGCTCATCAAATCCATCTCCTCTCAATCGGCGCGCGCGAGCTGAGCCCCCGAGGATGCCGGGTGGGATGCCGCGCGCAGGGATCTCGTCGAGACGGCTAGGCAGGGGGAGCGCGACCGGAGAGGCCGCAGGCGAGCAGGAGTCCGCCGCTGACGGCATGCGTCGGCGGCCAACCGGGCTGCCGCGGGGTCGGCGATGCCGTTTCGCGGCGCCCGCGAGCGGCGATGCGCTCGGAGAGCCGGACGATCGCCTCGCAGCCGGGGTAGCGCCCGCAGAGGAGAAAGGCGAGCAGCGCCAGCAACGGCACGACGGGGAGCAGGAAGGCGGCGACCGCGATCACTGCCGGCCAGGATAACGTCCGCGCCGATGCGCCCCGGCCGCGACAACATCGCCGCCCCCGACCTGCCCGTGGGCATGGCCTGGATCGGGCCGGAGCCAGAGTCGATGCCGAGCCTGACCGCGGGCGGCCCCGCCCTCGTCCACTTCTTCGACTTCGCCCAGCTCAACAGCGTGCGGACCCTGCCCTACGTGGACGAGTGGGCGCGCCGCTACCGCGACGCCGGCCTGCGCGTGATCGGCGTCCAGTCGCCGCGCTTTCCGTTCGGCGCGGACCCCGGGGCCGTTGCCGCCGGGCTCGATGCCCTCGGGGTCGAGTTCCCGGTCGCGATCGACGCCGAGCGCGAGCTGTGGGCCTCCTACGGCTGCGAGGGCTGGCCCAGCCTCTTCCTCTGGAGCCTCGGCGGAGCCCTCGCCTGGGTCCACTTCGGCGAGGGCGAATACCTCGAAACCGAGGCGGCGATCCAGGAGGAGCTGCGCGAGATCGACGCCCTGCGGCCGCTGCCCGAGCTGATGGCACCGCTGCGGCCCACCGACGGCCCCGGCGCCCGCGTGATCGCCCCCACTCCCGAGATCTTCCCCAGCGGCTCCTGGGAGCGAGCCTGGACGCCGACCGAGGGCGACGACGTGCTGGCGCTCGACTACCAGGCGGGCGGGGTCTTCCTCACCGTCGAGGGCAGCAGGGCGAGATCGAGGCCGAGATCGACGACCAGTGGCGCGACCCGATCGCCGCCGGCCCCGCTGCGGGCCTCCTCACGATCGCCGAGCACCCCCGCCACGAGGCCCACAGCCTCGTCCTCCGCCCCTCCCCCGGCCTGCGAATCTGGTCGGTCAGCTTCGCCGCCGGCGTCCCGTAGGTCTGTAGTTTGGATCGCGATCCCCCTCGACCCAAACCAGGAGGAATGATGATCACCAAGCTCGACTTCGTCGGCGTCCCCTCGACCGACGCCGACCGCACCGCGCCAGTTCTACGTCGAGACGCTGGGCCTGAAACCAGACCCCAAGTCCGACTACGAGTTCTGGGTCGGCGAGACCTGCTTCGGGATCTGGGAGCCAGCGAAAATGGGCATGGAGTTCGCGCCCTCCAGAAGAACGCCCACCCGGCCCTGCACGTCGACGACGTCGCCGCCGCCAAGGCGGAGCTGGAGGCGAAGGGCGTCGAGTTCGCCGGCGATGTCTTCGACACCGGCGTCTGCCACATGGCCCTCTTCAAGCGACCCCGACGGCAACGACCTGATGCTGCACAACCGCTACGCCGACTGACGCCTGTGGTGCTTTTTGGCTCCTATAGCGGCCAAAATGCACCACAGCGCGGCTACGCCCGCGCTGCCAGCTCCTCGCGGATCTCCTTGGGGAGCATGAAGCGGACGTCCTCGTGGACGGTGCGGAGCTCGGAGACGTCGTCGGCGCCGCGCTCGCGGAAGAAGGAGACGAGGCTCTCGACCAGCTCCTCGGGGGCGCTGGCGCCGGAGGTGATGCCGACGGTCTCGACGCCCTCCAGCCACCCCTCCTGGACCTGGGTGTGGTTGTCGATCAGGTGCGAGGCGGCGCCGTGTTCGCGCGCCACTTCGACCAGGCGGTTGGAGTTCGAGGAGTTGGTCGAGCCGATCACCAGCACCAGGTCGCACTCGCGGGCGAGCTGCTTGACCGCGATCTGGCGATTGGTGGTGGCGTAACAGATGTCGTCTGACTTGGAGCTGACGATCGCCGGGAACTTGGCCCGCAGGGCGGCGATCACCTCCGCCGTCTCGTCGACCGAGAGCGTGGTCTGGGTGATGAAGGCGACCTTGTCGGGATCGGGGACCTGCAGCGACTCGACCTCGTCGGCGGTTTCGATCAGGATGATGCTGTCGGGCGCCTCGCCGGTCGTCCCTTCGACCTCCTCGTGGCCCTCGTGGCCGATCATCACGATCGTGTAGCCCTGGGCGGCGAAGCGGCGGGCGGAGACGTGGACCTTGGTCACCAGCGGGCAGGTGGCGTCGATCGTCCGCAGGCCGCGGGCGGCGGCGTTCTCGTGGACCGCCGGGGAGACGCCGTGGGCGGAGAAGACGACCATCGCGCCCTCCGGCACCTCGGCCTCCTCCTCGACGAAGATCGCGCCGCGCTCGGCCAGCTCCTCGACCACGTGCTTGTTGTGGACGATCTCCTTGCGCACGTAGACGGGGGCGCCGTGCAGCTCGAGGGCGCGCTCGACCGTCTGCACGGCGCGGTCGACGCCGGCGCAATAGCCGCGCGGGGCGGCGAGCAGCACGCGCTTGGGCGCGGAAGTGACGGCAGAGGCCATCCACGCAGGGTACCGAGCTGGCCAGGCAGGCCCGGCGAAGCTAGCCTTGCGGGATGAGCACCGAAGGACGCCACCTGGATCGCCTCACCGCCGTCGACGCCTCGTTCCTGACGAACGAGAGCTCCTCGAGCCACATGCACGTCGGCGCGATCCTGATCTTCGAGGGGCCGCCGCCCAAGTACGTCGACCTGGTCGAGCACGTGCGCGGGCGCCTGGCGCAGGTTCCGCGCTTCCGCCAGAAGCTGGTGGTGCCGCCGCTGGAGGCGGGCCGGCCGCTCTGGGCCGACGACGTCAACTTCAACCTGACCTACCACATCCGCCACACCGCGCTGCCGGAGCCGGGCGGCGAGGCGCAGCTGAAGCGGCTGGCGGGCCGGGTCTTCTCCCAGCAGCTCGATCGCTCGAAGCCGCTCTGGGAGCTGTGGCTCGCGCAGGGGCTCGAGCGCGACCGCTTCGCGATCCTGACCAAGACCCACCACGCGATGGTCGACGGCATCTCCGGCGTCGACATCGGCACCGTCCTCTTCGACCTCGAGCCCGTCCCCGAGCCGGCCGCGGTCAGCGACGACTGGGTGCCCCAGCCCGAACCGGGGACGACCGAGCTGGTCGCCCGCGGGCTCAGCGACGCGGTGGCGATACCGGTCAAGGCTCGCCGAGCGCGCGATCGAGGTGGTGCGTCAGCCCGGAGACCGACGGCGCGCAAAGCGGTCGAGGCGCTGGAGGGGATCAGCGAGATCGTCAGCGCCTTCGCCGACCCCGCCCCGGACGTGCCGCTGAACCAGCCGATCGGGCCCCACCGCCGCTACATCTGGGCGCGCTCGGAGCTGGCGACCTTCAAGCGGATCAAGGACGCCCTCGGCGGCACCGTCAACGACGTCGTCCTCGCCGTCGTCACCGGCGCCGTCCGCGACTGGCTGCACAGCCGCAGCATCCGCACCGAGGGGCTGGAGCTGCGGGCGCTGGTGCCGGTCTCGATCCGCAGCGAGGACGAGCGCGGCAACCTCGGCAACCGGATCGCCCTGATGCGCGGGCCGCTGCCGGTCTACGTCGAGGACCCGGTGCGGCGCCTGCGCACGATCAGCCAGGCGATGGAGGGGCTGAAGCGCTCCAAACAGGCGCTCGGCGCCGAAGTGATCTCCCGCTTCAACGACTTCGCGCCGCCGACCCTGCTGGCCCAGGCCTCGCGGATCAACTTCTCCACCCGCCTCTTCAACATGATCGTCACCAACGTGCCGGGGCCGCAGATCCCGCTCTACGTGCTGGGACGCGAATTGGAGGAGGTCTTCCCGGTCGCCTTCCTGCCCCAGAACCACGCCCTGGCGGTGGCGATCATGAGCTACAACGGCAAACTCGGCTTCGGCCTGCTCGCCGACTACGACTCGATGGAGGACATCGAAGTACTCGCCGCCGGGCTCGACGCCTCCCTGGCCGAGCTCGAGCGCGCCGCCAGCGAGTCCGCGGCCGCGGCCTGAGCCGGCGCGCCGCTCCCTCTACGCTTCAGCCGTGCCCTTTTTCCTGATCATCCTCTTCATCGTCGTCCCGATCGCGGAGCTCTACGTGATCATCCAGGTCGGCCAGGCGATCGGCGTCTGGCCGACGCTGGCGCTGCTTCTGGCCGACGCGATCCTCGGCTCGATGCTGCTCAAACACCAGGGACGCGGCGCCTGGCGCCGCTTCAACGAAGCCCTGGCCCAGCGACGGTTCCCCGGCAACGAGGTCGTCGACGGCCTGCTGATCGTGGTCGGCGGCACCCTGCTGCTGGCCCCCGGCTTCCTCACCGACATCGTCGGCCTGATCTTCCTGATCCCGCCGACCCGGGCGATCGTCCGCAGCATCCTCAAGCGCTTCACGATCGGCCGCTTCACGGTGGTCGGGATGGGCATCCCCGGCGGCTTCGGTGGCGGGCGGGGACCCTTCGGCCCCGGGCCGGGCAAGGGCAACGGGCAAGGGCGGCCGAGCCGTGAGTACGACTACGACGTGACCGCCGAGGAGCTCCCGCCGGAGGACCAGCCGCGGCTACCGCCCGAGTAGCAAGCCGGACCGGGTCACCGCCGCGGTCGACTGGCCCGGCTAGTCGATTTCTTCACGAAGCCACCTCGAGCAATCAGTCATGAAAGAGGCGTATGCCTCCGCCGATTCTTCCTGGGCCTTCTCGGTCCGACCCTTCTGCTCGTCGGTCCGATTATTGGTTAGTGGGCGAAACGAACGTTTCAGCTCGCCCCAGCTATCCACCAGCGCCTGTGCCTGGTTGGGAATGTAATGGTCGATTCCGAGCCGAAGCATCAAGCGGGTCACCGCCCCTCGGATCTCTTCGAGTTTCCCGAACGCCGTATCGAAGTTTCGCCGATGTTCCGCCGTGATGTCCATGATTGCCTGCGCCGTTACCTGTTTGTCCTGCGCATCGGCCTCGGGGTCTTGTAGTTCGAGAAGCAGGCGTTCGCGGTCCGCTTCCACGAACTCGACTTCGGCCACGAAGGGACCAAACGCACTCCTTATTTCCCCGACGAGCTCCAAAACCGCGTCGAGTGCGTCTCGCACATGCTCCCGGCGGCGTAGCTCACGGTCGTGAGCCAATTGTTCCCGCTGCCGACGGTTGGTCGTCCATACGGTTAGAACGGCGGCAAGCATCGCAAGGACGGCGATCAAGATCTGACCCGGCAAGGCGCTGCTACCCCCGGTGACATGAACTTCCACTGGCTCGGTTAGCGCGACAAGCATGGCGCCAGTTTCCCCGACGGACCAGACGCTTAGCTCGTGCCGTGTGCCCTGGTCCGATGGCTCAGACTTTAGCCTGACCGAAGCGTGACCATCGCAGGCTTACTGGGCGCGCACATGTTTCGGATCAATCCGAAACGGCCAGGCGAATTCCGGAAACCCCGCCTAGAAGCCGAGTGCGAACTTGGCGTCGTCGGTCATCATTTCCGGTGACCAGGCGGGGTCGAAGACCATCTTCGGGTGCACGGCGTTGACGCCGGGGAGGTCGCCGACGAACTCCTTCATCTGTTCGGAGACCTGGGGGCCGATCGGGCAGGCGGGGGTGGTCAGGGTGAAGGTGACGAAGACTTCCTCGCCCTCGATGTTGACGTCGTAGACGAGGCCCAGGGAGACGAAGTCGAGGCCGAGCTCGGGGTCGATGACCTCCTCGAGCGCCTCATAGACGTCTTCCTCGGTGAGGGCTTCGCTCTGGGCGGCGGGCGTGGTGTCTACCTGCTGTTCGTCGGGCATGGCACCAATGGTAGCCGGGCGGCTAGACCCGCTCGGGTGGGAGCGGGTCGGGCGGGGACTCTGACCCGCCCGGTCCCAGCTCCAGCTGCCACCAGCCGACGTCGCGCCAGGCGCCCGCCTTCCAGCCGACTTCCCGCATCGTGCCGACCCGGACGAAGCCGAGGGCCTCGTGGAGGGCGACGCTGGGGTCGTTGGGGAGGGTGATTCCGGCGAAGGCCATGCGGAAGCGCTGACGGCGCAGGCGCTCGAACAGCTCGCTGTAGAGGTCGCGGCCGATCCCCTGGCCGACCTGGTCGGCGGCGACGTAGACGGAGACGTCGACCGACCAGCGGTAGGCCGGGCGCTGGCGGTGCGGGCAGGCGTAGGCGTAGCCGACGACCTCTCCCCCGCGCTCAGCGACGAGCCAGGGATGAGTGGCGGCGGTGCGCGCGATCCGCGCCGCCAGCTCGGCCGCGTCGGGCGGGCGCTCCTCGAAGGAGACCGGACCCGCCTCGACGTGGGGGGCGTAGATCTCCGCGCAGGCGGCGGCGTCCCGCTCGGGGTCGGCGCTGCGGATGGTGGCTGCGCTCCTCAAGGGCGAGGACAATAGGCTGCCGGGGAAATGGGCGACTCGAGCCAGATCCTGCGGCGGTCGATCGGCATCGTCTTCTCCGACGGTGGCCTGCTGGCGCTGACCTCGACCCTGCCGCCGAACCGCCGCGAGCACGGCGACGAGGAGGTGGTCGCGGTCCTCTGCGACTCCGACGGCGCCCCGGTCGAGTTCGAGGAGACGCTGCTCTCGACCGAGTACGGCGAGGACGGGGTCCAGCGCCGGGTCACCCTGGAGCTCTGGCAGCACGCCGACGACGGGCACCCGCTGCGTGGTGCCGGGACGCTGATCAACTCGGTCCGGGTGCAGCGCAACGGCCTCGACGCCGAGATCGCCTTCTTCCGCTGGTCGGTCGAGGGACGCGAGGGCCTCGGCCACTACGAGGTCGTCCACGCCGGTGGCTGAGATCCGCGCGGTCGTCTCCGACTTCGGCGGCGTCCTGACGACGCCGCTGCTGCCGTCGTTCCTCTCGCTGCAGGACGAGATCGGCGTCTCCCCCGAGCATTTCGGCACGGCGTTGCGAACGCTGACCGAGGAACGCGGGGAAAACCCGCTCTACGAGATGGAGCGCGGCGAGATCACCGAGGTCGAGTTCCTCGAGCGGCTGGGCAAGGGCCTGGAGCCGCTGCTCGACCACGAGCCGCACCTGCACCGCTTTCGCGAGCTCTTCATCGGCGGCCTCGACGCCAACCCGGGGATGATCGACCTGATGGCAGAGCTGCGCGCCGACGGCAAGCGGATGGCGATGCTGACCAACAACGTGCGCGAGTGGGAGCCGCTCTGGCGGGCGAAGCTGCCGGTCGACGAGATCTTCGAAGACGTGATCGACTCTGCCTTCGTCGGCGCCCGCAAGCCGGAAGCGCGAATCTACGAGCTGACCCTGGAGCGGATCGGGATGACGGCCCCGGAGTGCGTCTTCATCGACGACATGCTGGTCAATATCGAGGCGGCCCGGGAGCTCGGGTTCACCGCCGTCCACTTCCAGGACAACCAGCAGGCGATCGCCGAGATCCGCGCGGCACTGGACCAGGAGGGCTAGACCCCCTGAGCGGCGCTAGCCGCCGTTGTTCGCATCCGGAGCCTCGCGCCAGCGCCGCGCGAAGGGCAGGCGCCAGCTGTTCGGGGCGATCAAGCTGCCGATCTCGGCCGGTCCCCAGGAACCCGGCGGGTACGGTTTGACCGGCGGCGGATTCCGCAGGAGCGGTTCCGAGACTTCCCAGAGCCGCTCGATGTCGCGGGCGGTAGTGAAAAGGGTGTGGTCGCCGGCCATCGCGTCACGGATCAGCCGCTCGTAGGCCTCCAGGGTCTCGCCGCGCGATCCCGTTTCATCGAGCGAGAACTGCATGCTCGCCTTCTCGAGCACCATCCCCATCCCCGGCTTCTTGCCGTAGAAGGAGAGCGAGACGCGCGAGGACTCGTCGAGGTCGAAGGTGAGGTGATCGGGGCCGTAGCGCCCGACCCGGGAGTGGGACGGGAACATGCTCTGCGGCGGCTCGCGGAAGGCGATCGAGATGATCCGCGCGCTTTCGGCCATCCGCTTCCCGGTTCGCAGGTAGAACTTGACCCCGCTCCAGCGCCAGTTGTCGATCTCGTTGCGCAGGGCGACGAAGGTCTCGGTGCTCGAGCTCGGATCGACGCCAGGCTCAGAGGTGTAGCCGTCGTACTGGCCGCGGATGACCCAGTCGGGGTCGAGCGGGCGCAGGCTGCGAAAGACCTTGTTCTTCTCCTCGGTGATCGGCTCCGGCGCCAGCGCGGTCGGCGGCTCCATCGCGACGAAGGCGAGGATCTGCATCAGGTGGGTGACGACCATGTCGCGGTAGGCACCCGTCTTCTCGTAGAAGGCGGCGCGCGAGCCGATCGCGAGCGTCTCCGGCACGTCGATCTGGATGTGGTCGATGTGGTCGCGGTTCCAGATCGGCTCGAAGAGCCCGTTGGCGAAGCGCAGGGCGAGGATGTTCTGGGCCGCCTCCTTGCCGAGGAAGTGGTCGATGCGAAAGATCTGCTCCTCGCGGAGGACCGAGTGGAGGATCTCGTTGAGGCGCCGGGCACTCTCGAGGTCGGTTCCGAACGGCTTCTCCATGATCACCCGCGAGCGCTCGGTGAGCCCACACTCGCCCAGTAGCCCGATCACGTCGGCGGCCGCGGAGGGCGGCACGCTGAGGTAGTGGAGGAGGTGGACCCCGTCCCCGAGCCCAGCCTCGGCCTTCTCGACGACGTCGGCGAGACCCCTTTCCGCGGTCGCCAGCGACACATAGCCGAGACGGCTGGAGAACTCGCGCCAGAGCTCCTCGTCGTAAGCGTGGCGGGTGAACTCGCGGCAGGCCTCGCCGGCGAACTCGCGGAACTCCCCGTCGGAGATCTCCTCGAGCGAGACCCCGACGATTCGGAACTCGGGCATCAGACCCGCCTGGAAGAGGCGCAGCAGGCCCGGCAGCAGCTTGCGGCGAGAAAGATCCCCCGTGGCGCCGAAGAGGAGGATCACGTAGGGCGGCAGCGGCTGTGCCACGTCGCCAATCGGCTCCCGGGGGTCAGTCAAGACTGCAGCGTAGCCAGCCTAGGATCCGCCGGTTTGCAGGATCCTCAGTTGTCGCTACCCGCCCGGTCCCAGACGTACAGCTCGACCGCCTCGACGGCGAGCGCCATCAGGCGGGGCGGGGCGAGCAGGCCGAGGACGAGCTCGAGCGCGTCGTCCTCGGTGACGCCGGCGTCGACCGCCTCCTCGCCGCGGAAGCCAGCGGCGAGCTTGAGTGCCTCGCGGCGGTTTTCGCCGAGCGAGCCGAAGGCGCCCATGAGGAAGTCGCGGTTGGGAATCGGCTGGCCGACTTCGAGCGAGCCGTGCCAGGCGGCGAGCATCGAGAGATCGTGCTCGTCGAGCTCGGAGATCGCCTTCGCGTAGTGCACCTCGAGCTCCGCGTCGGGGATCTCGTCGACCCAGGCGCGGACCGCCTCGCCGAGCAGCTGGCGACGGGCCTCGCGGCCGATCGAGTCGGAGATGGCGCGGATCGCGTCGGCTGGATCTACAAAGCAGAGGGACATGGGCTGAGGCGCAATTTAGAGGGGCCGGTAGACGGGAAAAACGGCCTGGCCCTGCCGCAGTTTGCGGGGTGATGCGCCGCGCTCGAACGTAGGCTGGGTGCGTGCCTCTGCAACTCATCCACGGACCGCCGAACTCGGGCAAGCGGGGCGTCGTGCGACAACGCTTCTCGGCCCTCCTCGATCGGGACCCGATTCTCGTCGTACCCACCCGTGACGACGAATTCTCTTTCGAGCGCGAGTTCTGTGAGGAGGGTGCGGTCCTCGGTGGAGTTGTAATGACCCTCGGAGCCCTATTTCGCACCGTCGCCACCGCCGCCGGGGCGCCTCCCGGCGCTGAGCTCTCCCCCGCCCAGCGACTGCGGGCGATCGCGGTCGCGGTCGATTTCCGCCTCGGCCGCCTCGGCCCCCTGCGGCGCTCCGCCTCCCGCCCCGGCTTCGCCCGCGCCTTCGAGCACCTGCTCGACGAGCTGCAGGGCGCGGGCGTCGAGCCGGAGGCGGTCGAGGCCAGCGCGGCGACGCTGGAGGGCTCCGCCTATCTGAGCGACATCGCCGCCCTCTACTCCGGCTACAGCGCGGCCCGAGAGGCAGCGGGGCGAGTCGACTCGCATGGGATCGCCCGGACGGCGATCGAGGCGCTGCGCCGCGACCCGGGTTTCTGGGGCGCCCGGCCGGTCTTCCTCTATGGGTTCGACGACCTCAGCGCCGACCAGCTGGAGCTGGTCGCGACCCTGGCAAGCGCGACCGAGGTGACCGTGGCGGTTCCCTTCGAGCCGGGGAACAGGGCCCTGGCGGCGCGGGCAAGGCTGCTCGGGCAGCTGCGCGAGCAGGTCGGGGTCGCCGGGGAAACCGTCACCAGCGCCGACCCGGCCAACGCCGACAGCCCCCTGCTCTTCCACCTGGCGCACAGCTTCGGCGCCCCGCGGCCGGCTCTCCAGTCCCCCGGCGGAGGGCTGACCATGCTGCGATCGGCGGGGAGCCGCGCCGAGGCGGAGGCGATCGCCCTCGAGGTCTCGCGACTGGTCCACGCGGGCGCCGACCCGGCCGCAATCGCGATCGCCCTGCGTGATCCCGGGCGCCGCGGCGGCGAGATCGCGTCGGCGCTGGAGGCAAACGGGATCGCGACCGCGCTCGAGGCGGAGCTGCCGGTCGCCGGGACCGACGTCGGCGGCGCCTTGGCGGCGCTGCTGGAGACGGAGTTCGGGCAGCGGCGGGCAAGCGACCTGCTGCGCTACCTGCGCGGCCCCTCGGGCTTCTCGCCGGGCCGCGTCGACTGGCTGGAGCGGGCACTGCGCCGGGGCCGGGTCGAGGACGCGGAGACGGCGCTGGAGCGCTGGCGCGGAGAGGACGGCGAGGAGCCGCGCGACCTGCTGCGGCTGCGCGAGGCGGCCGGCCGCTCGCCCGCCGCGCTGGCGGAGGAGGTCGGCAGGGTCGCCGCGACGATGGCCTCGCGGCCGTTGCGCGACGGGGGCGATGGCCCTGCCCTCGGACCCCGCGACGGACTCGAGCTGCGCGCAGCCGGCGCGATCGCAGCAGCGCTCGCCGAGCTGGCCGAGTTGGGAGCGATGGCGCCGCGGGCCGAGGAGTTGGCGGCGACCGTGGCGGGGATCGAGTTCCGGGTCTGGTCGGGCCCCGTCGAGGGGCGGGTGCGGATCGCCAGCCCCTACCGGCTCCGCGCCGGCCGCTTCGACCACGTCTTCGTCGGTTCGCTGCAGGACGGCGAGTTCCCGCGCCGCGACCGCGGCGGCGACCCGTTCCTCTCCGAGGCCCAGCGCGCCACCCTCGGCCTCGATCCCCGCCGCGACACCGAGGCCGAGGAGCGCTACCTCTTCCAGGCCTGCCTGGCGCTGCCGCGCAAGCAGCTCTTCCTCTCCTACCGCGACAGCGACGAGAACGGCGGTGCCGAAGCGCGCTCGCCACTGCTCGACGAGGTACGGGCGCTGCTGGCCCCGGCGCCCGACGGCGTCCTCCCGGACCCGGTCGAGGCGGCGCTGACCCGCAGCCGCGACCTCGCCCAGGTGGTGACGCCGCTGGCGGAGTCCCCGTCTGAGAACGAGCTGGCTCGGGCGCTCGCCGCCCACGGGCCAGGAGCGGACGTGGAGGCGCTCCTGTCCGCCGTCGGAGTCGAGGGCGCGATGGCGGCGCGACTGCGTGAGCGCATCGCCGCCGCCCGTCGGGCAGAGGCAGCCGCCCGGGCACCGGGGCCCCTGACCAACCCAGCCGCAATCGCCGCGCTGGCCGCGGTCGGCGCCTACGGCGGCACCACCCTGGAGCAGTTCGACGTCTGCTCCTACCGCTGGTTCGTCGGCCACGAGCTCGACCCACAGCCGCTGGACCCAGCGCCCGATCCACTGGTGCAGGGCGGGCTGATGCACGAGGCCCTCGACCGTCTCTTCAAGGAGCAGCCGGGCGGTGGGGCGTTGCCCCGTCCGCGGACGCTTGCGGCCTGGACTGCCCGCGGTCGCGAGCTGGTCGCCGCGGTCGCCGCCGAGCGCGAGCTGGGCTCCCACCCGGCCGAGCGGGCGATGGTGCGTCGGGTCGAACGGCTGCTGGAACGGTTCCTCTCCGAGGAGGCCGAGCGCGAGACCGGCGGCTTCGAGCCCTGGCTGCTGGAGGCGGCCTTCGGCGAGCACGCCGAGAGCGAGCGCCCGGCCCTCGACCTCGGCGGCTGGGGCCTGCACGGCGCGATCGACCGGGTCGACCGCGCCGTCGACGGCCGCGCCATCGTCCTCGACTACAAGCTCTCCGGCTCGGTGACCGCGCGGGAGAAGTTCGAGGAGCAAGCGAAGCTACAGCTGCCGCTCTATCTACTGGCGGTGGCCGAGCACTGGGGGGCACAGCCGGTCGGCGGCCTCTACCACCCGCTACGCGGCACCTCCTCGCGGCGGCCACGCGGGGTCGTCAACGCCGCGGCGGCCGCCGAGCTCGCCGGCTATGACCTCTATAAGGGGGATGTCGTCGACGAGGAGGGCTTCGAGCGGCTGCTGGAGGACTCGCGGAGGCGCGCGGCGGAGATCGTGGCCCGGATGCGCGCGGGAGACATCCGCCGCGACCCCGGACCCAAGGAGGGTCGCTACCACGACGTCTGCCCGACCTTCTGCACCTTCGCGCCGATCTGCCGCCGCGACCGCGCCCCCCAGTACGAGGAGGACGTCGCGGTGGAGGAGCGATGAGCGCCCGCGAGCCGACGCCAGAGCAGGCTGCGGCGATCGAGATCGGCGGCCGCGACGCCCTGCTCGAGGCCGGCGCCGGCACCGGCAAGACCGGGGTGATGGTCGATCGCTACTGCCGGCTGGTCTGCGAGGAGGGCGTCTCCCCCGACGCGATCCTCGCCTTCACCTTCACCGACAAGGCCGCCGCCGAGCTGCGCCAGCGAATCCGGGCCGAGCTCTCGCGACGCGCCGAGGAGGGCTCCGAGTTGGCGGCCGAGCTGCTGGGGACGATCGGCGGTGCCTGGGTGATGACGATCCACGGTTTCTGCAACCGCGTCCTCGCCGCCCACCCGGTGGCCGCTGGGATCGACCCCGGCTTCCGCGTCCTGGACACTCCGGAGGCCGCCCGCGCCGCCCGCGAGGCCTTCGACGAGGCGCTCGCCGAGTTCCTCGCCGACGGCGACGCGGCCCGCGAGGAGACCGTCGCCACGTTCGAGATCGACGGGCTGCGGGCGATCGTCGCCGGCATCCACGCCGAGCTGCGCAGCCGCGGCGAGGCGGAGCCCCGCCTACCGGAGCCGCCACTCGGAGACCCGGTCGAGGCGATCGCGCAGGCGATCGAAGCGGCCGGGCAGGCGTTGGAGGAGCTGCGCGAGAACGACCCAAAACGGGACCTGGTCGAAGTGGCGCTTGAGCGGCTCTCGCGCCCGGGCGAGCCGCCCGGGCTGGAAGAGCTGCGAGCGCTGCGCCCCGACAGCAAGGCGAAAGCGATCCTCCCCTACCGCGAGGCGATCGAAGCGGCGATCTCCCGCTGTGCCGAGGCCGGCGAGGGAGGCGAGGCCTACCGCCACATCGGCGAGCTGCTGGGGCTGTTCTCCGCCCGCTTCGAGCGGGCCAAGGAGCGGCGCGAGGGGATCGACTTCGAGGACCTGCAGATCCTCGCCGCGCGGCTGCTGGAGCGGGCCGAGATCGGCGAGGCCTACCGGGCTCGCTTCCGCCACCTGCTGGTCGACGAGTTCCAGGACACCAACCGGCTGCAGCTACGCCTGATCGAGGCCCTGCGCGCGCCGGGCAGCGAGTTGATCGTGGTCGGCGACGAGTTCCAGTCCATCTACGGGTTCCGTCACGCCGACCTCGACGTCTTCCGCGAGCAGCGGCGGCGGATCGACGAGCGGGCCGACGCCGAGCTGATGGCGCTGAGCGGCAACTTCCGCTCGCGACCGCCGCTGATCGCCGCCGTCAACGCGTTCGGGGAAGCCCTGCTCGGCGAGTCTTACCGGCCGCTGCGGGTTGGGGCCGTGACCCAGGACGAACTCCCCTTCGAGCCCGGCCCGGCGGTGGAGCTGCTGCTGACCGCACGCGACGGCTGGGACGCCGAGGGGATCGAGCTGGAGCCGGCGATCGACGGGCGCACCCCGCTCAATTGCCTGGCCGAGGCGCGCGCTGTCGCCGGACGGCTGCGCGAGCTCGCCGACGCCGGCGTCGACCGCAGCGAGATGGTCGTGCTGCTGCGCGCCTTCACCCACCTCAACGCCTACGAGGACTCGCTCGAGCGGGCGGGGCTGCGCCCCTACGTCGTCGGCGGCCGCGGCTACTGGTCCCAGCAACAGGTCGCCGACGTCTGTGCGCTGCTGGCGACGATCGCCAACCCGCTCGACGACCAGGCGCTGTTCGGCGCCCTCGCCTCCCCCGCCTGCGGCGCCGCCCCGGACACGCTCTGGCTGCTGCGAGCGGCGGCCGGCAAGCGGCGGCACGCCTGGGGGGCGGTCCAGCAGGCAGCGGGAGCACGGGAGGGCGAGCTGGCCGAGCCGGAGCGGCTGGCCGGGATCCCGGCCGACGAGCTCGAACTGCTGCGCGAGTTCGTCGCCAGGATCGAATCGCTGCGCGGGCGCGGCTCGCGGCTGACCCTGGAGGGCCTGGTCGAGGCGGCCACGACCGAGACCGGCTACGACCTGGCGGTGCTGATGCGCCCGGCCGGGGAGGCCCGCTACGCCAACGTGCGCAAGCTGTCCCGACTCGCGGCCGAGTTCGAAGGACGCGAGGGACGCGACCTGCGCGGCCTGCTCGACTTCCTCGCCGCCCGCGCCGAGAGCGACGCCGAGGCGCAGGCGGCGACCGCCGCCGAGGGCCATGACGGCGTTCGGATCATGACCGTCCACAACGCCAAGGGGCTCGAGTTCGAGGTGGTCGTCGTGCCGGACCTCTCGCGCAGCCTGTTGGCTGGAGCGCGACCGCCGCTGCTGCTGCTCGGCCGCGAGCCCGAACCGCGCGTGGGGATGCAGCTGCGCCGGCTCGGCAGCGGCGCGGTCAACCTCTACGACTACGCGGAGCTGTTGGAGGAATCGCGCGAGCGCGATTCCGAGGAGGGGTTGCGCCTCTTCCACGTCGCCGCCACCCGAGCCCGCGAGCAGCTGATCCTCAGCGGCGTCGTCAAGCCCGAGGCGGGCAGCGAGGCCAAGGCCGGAACCCCCGTCGTCGAGCGCCTGGTCGAGGCGCTGGGGGTCGAGCGCGATGCCGACGCGATCGTCACCGTGCCGCCACCGCAGCCGCGGCCCGGGCTGGAGGCGACCTTTGCGTCGGGCGAGATCGCGGTCAGCGCCAACCTCCCCTCCCCCGAGCGCGCCGCCGAGCTGACCGCGAGCCACCGCGACGCCGCCGGCGCCCGCGCCCTCGGCACGGGCCCAACGCCCCTGGTCGAGCGCGACCCGCCGATCGTCCCCAGCCGACCCCTCTCCTACACGGCGATCGCCGCCTACGAGGAATGCCCCTACCGCTTCTACATGGAGCGTGTGCTCGGACTGCCGAGCTCAGATCGCGCTTCGCCCTCGACGGATGCGGACGACGGCTCGCCCTCGGCTCGGGAGGAGCGCAGCGCCCACGGAGCGGCGGTGCACGCGCTGCTGGAGTGGAGCCAGGCCAACGACTGGGCAGCCCCCAAAGCGGAGCTGGTGCGCCGCCACGCGGTTGCGGCGGGGCTCGGCGAGGGGACCGACGTCGGGAGTCTGCTGGAGCCACTGCGGGCCTGGGTCGCCTCGCCGCTGCTGCGTGACGAGGTGGCGGGAGCGATCCGGATTCGGGCGGAGGTGCCGATCCTGCTCGGGGTCGGCGAGACCGTACTGCGCGGCTCGATCGACCTCCTGGTCGAGCGCGAAAGCGCCCCGCCGCTGGTGGTCGACTACAAGACCGACCGGCTCGGGGGCGCCGACCCACGGCAGCGGGCGGAGAAGTACGAGATCCAGCGCTCGATCTACGCCCTGGCGGCCGCCCGGGCGCTCGGCGCCGAGGAGGTCGAGGTCGCCTACGTCTTCCTCGAGCGGGCCGAGCGGCCCGCGATCTCGACCCTCGATCGCCGCGAGATGGACGCTGGCCGTGAGCGCCTGGCGGCGGCGATCGACCGCATCGGCGCCGGCGAGTTCCCGGTCGCGGCCGAAAGCGAGCGAAGCTGGGACCTCTGCCGGGGATGTCCGGCCCTAGGAAGACTTTGCTCAGGCCCCGAGTCCGACTGACCAAGCAGATCAAGGACGCAGGGAGCGCCGTGTGCTCCGCACACAAGCGACCGAGGACGCCGATATGCGCCGGTCAGGCGGACTCGGAGTCGAGTTTTGCCGCCAGCTCGTCGAGCCGCAGCTCCTTAAGGCCTTCGCCGACCGCGTCGAGCTCGGCGGCGCAGTAGCCGACCAGCGCGCGGCCCTCGGTGCAGAGGTCGAGCGTCTCGCGCAGCCCGGCCTGGCCGGAGTCGAGCCGGTCGATGATCTCCTCCAGCCTTTCGACGGCGACCTCGTAGGAATCAGGTTCCGCCCGCGTGCTCTGCTCTCGCTCGTTCGCGCTCATAGTCACTGGAAGCCTCGCTCACTCTCTTCCGCGTCCGCCGCGGGCGGGTCGGACATCGACACGACCATCGGCAAAGCGCAGACTAATCTCATCGGCGGCGCGGGCGGCGGTGGCGCTCGTCACCGGCTCGCCGTCGGTCGTCTCGGCGAGCGCATAGCCGCGCTCCAGGGTGCGCTCGGGATCGTGGGCGCGCAGGGTGAGCGTCACCTTACGCAGCGTCTCGCGGCGACGCTGCAGCGCCCGGTTCGCCGCGCGTTCGATCGCGGCGCCCCGCTGGCGCTCCTCGGCGGCGGCCGCCAGGGTGCCCTCGAGCCCGCGTTGTCGCGCCCGCTCCAATACCACCGTCGCGATCCGGCGCTGGAAGCCGAGGCGTTCGGCGAGACCGCGTTCGGAGGCGGCGCGAATCTCGCGGATCTTCTGATTGAGCTCGCCGCGCTCCCGCTGCAGCGCCCGTGCCGGTCCGCGTGCCAGGGCGCCGAGGTGGCGGGCGCGGGCACCGACCGCCCCCTCCCCCGCCCGCCGCAACCTGCCGGCACTGCGCTGGAGCCCCTCTCTGGCGAGGAGACAGTCGAGCCGCACCGCGGCCTCGGCGGCGTGGGTGGGGGTAGAGCAAGCGACGGCGGCGACGTCGTCGATCAGGGTCGTGTCGCGCTCGTGCCCGACGGCGCTGACCACCGGAACCCGCAGCATCGCCACCGTTCGGCAGAGCGTCTCGTCGCAGAACGCCCAGAGGTCGGCGAGGCTGCCACCGCCCCTGGTGACGACGATCGCCTCAACCTCCGGCCGTGCCGACAGGTCCTGGATCGCCGCGGTTATCGCCGGTGCCGCGCGCCGGTCCTGAACCGGCGCGAAGGCCCAGACCAGGGTCCCCTCCCAGCCCCGCCGCGCGAGGCCGGCGACGAAGTCGCGACGGGCCGCTCCGGTCTCCGCCGTGACCACGCCGATCGCCTTCGGCAGCAGCGGCCGCCGTAGTTGCCGCTGCAGCTCGAACAGGCCCTCGGAGCGCAACTGCTTGCGCAGCGCCTCCAGCCGCGCCATCAGATCCCCCTCGCCGGCCAGCCGCACCTGGGAAGCACGGAAGCTGAAGCTGGGCGAAGCTTGGCTATTGCCGCGGTAGTAGTCGGGGCCACCGGCTATGACCAGTTCGACGCCGTCTCGCAGAGCGCCCTCTGGCAGCTTTGCCTTCTCCAGATCGTCGAGCCACATCGTGCACGGCACGGCCCCCTCCCGATCTCTCAGCTCGAAGAAGAGCTGTTTTTTGCTGCGCCCGACGCCGGTCACCTCCCCCAGCAACTGCACCCGGGCTCGCTTCTTCATCTCTTCCTCGAGTTTCCGCGCGTAGCGGCCAACCGGGAATGGCCCAGGGAGATCCATTCCTTCAGGCTATTTCACGACTCTGACGCGGATGGACCAAGCAGATCAAGGACGCAGGGAGCGTGGCGTGCTCTGCACGCAAGCGACCGAGGACGCCGATATGCGCCGGTCAAGCCGTGTCAGAGCAACGCCAGCGCTTGGCCCATGCCTTCAGCTCGTGGATCGCGGGGCCGAGGTCACCGCCGACCTCGCTCAGCGAGTAGCTGACGTGGACCGGCGTGCCCGCTTCTACCTCGCGCTCGACCAGACCTTCTTCCTCCAGCTCGCGCAGGCGCTGAGAGAGCAAACGGTCGGAGAGGCCGGGAATCGCCTTGCGCAGCTCGCCGAAGCGCATCGGCCGCTCGGTCAAAGCGCTGACGATCGCTCCCGTCCAGCGTTTGCCGATCAACTCGATCGCGGCGTGGAAGTCGGGGCAGACGGCGTTGGGCTGTCCGTTTTGGAGCTGGTTCGACGAGACCGAATCCATGAGCAACGAGCTTACTGAACGTAAGTGCTGGGCTTTTCGGCTTTCAGAGCGTGCAGGGGCCCGTGCCGACCGCGGGGCGGGTATGCCGCAAAGCGTCGCGGACGAGCTCGGCCGGAATCGCGAAGCCGCCGGGGGCGCCGCTGGTGGTTGCCGCGAAGACGGTGGCGACGACGTCGCCGCGGGCATCGACCACGGGGCCGCCGGAGTTGCCGCTGCGGACGAGGCCGCCGACCGCGACGATCGTCCGCTCGAGCGGACCGCGACCGTAGGAATCCTCGCTGAGCGTGGTCCGGGTCTCCCCGAGCCGGGCAGGCGCCAGCGCGTAGGGCCCGTTCTCCGGATAGCCGAGGACCGCCGCCGAGCCGCCCTCCGGCCGCCGCGAGGAGATCTGCAGGGCTGGGATTTCAGCTCCGACCCGCAGCAACGCCAGGTCGTTGGCTGGTGAGTAGTAGACCGGCGTCGCGTCCAGCTCGACCCCCTGCTGGGTGGTAACGGTGGTGTCGTCGGCCCCCGCGATCACGTGGGCGTTGGTGACGACCAGCCCCGGCGCCGCCGCCCATCCCGATCCCTCGATGCCGAGCCCGCAGGCGGTGCTGAGCACCCGCACGACCGAGTCGCCGGCGCCGAGCACGTCTTCATCGCCGCCGATCCTGCCGTCAGGAGGTTGGGTCGGCGTCTCCGGACCGGCGATCACCGGCGCCGGATCGACCCGGTCGAGCGCGTTCAGGACCGGGCCCGAGGGCGGCAGCACCTCGTTGAGGCTGCGCAGGATCAGCGAGCCCTGGACGTCGCCGCGCAGCCGCTCGGTCGCCGGCGCGTGCAGGGCGACGGCGCCGAAGACCCAGACGAGCCCGAGAGCGACGGCGGCGACCAGCGCCGCCCCGCCGGCCCCGTCGGCCAGGTGCAGCGAGTGGCGGCGCACGATCCGCTCCCGCAGCCCGAGCGCGAAGCTCTCGACCGCGACCGCGGCCAAGGCGCCGACCAGAAGCGCCCCAAGCGCGGCACAGAGCGGCGCGTAGGGGGACTCCGAGCCCTCCGCGAGGATCAGGGGGGCCAGCCGGCTGCCGGCGAAGGCGCCCGCGCCGAAGCCGACCAAGGTGAGGGCACCGACGATCAACCCCTGCCGGTAGCCCCACAGCGCCAGGGCGATCGTGAAGGCGACTATGGACCAATCGATGACAGTCACAGCTGAATAGAAGCACGCGGGGGATCGCTCTATTACCTTTCCGTTGGTGAGGCGTTTGTCACCCGAGGTGGAGCGGCGTCGTCGCCTGCTCACCCGTACGGTCCCCCTAGCCCTTGTCGCCTTCGTCGCCTTCTTTGTCGGCGCGGTGATCGGCGCCCCCGGTTCGCCCCAGGTGGAAGCCGCCAGCCGCTTCGCCGAGGGCTGGGCGGCCGGCAACTTCAAGGCGATGTACAAGGAGTTGAACGACGCCTCGAAGGCGAAGTACAGCGCCGCCGAATTCAGCGCCGCCTACGAGGAAGCCGAGCAGGTCTCGACCATGCGCTCACTGGAACTGGGCTCCCCGCACGACGCCCAAAGCCAGGATGGGACGACCGTCGTGCCGATGCCGTTGACGATCTCGACGGTCGCCTTCGGTCGGCTCGAGAACGAGCTGATCCTGCCCTTCGACGACGGCGCGATCGCCTGGGACCCGAGCCTGGTCTTCCCGGGACTGCGCGGCGGCGAGCACCTCGGGAGCCAGATCGAGTTGGCGCCGCGGGCGCCGATCCTCGCCGCCAACGGCGACGCCCTCGCCGAAGGGCCTGCCGAGGAACGCGAACACCCGCTGGGCAGCGCCGCGATCGACGTCACCGGCGAAGTCGGCGAACCCTCCGAAGAGGACGTGGCACGGCTGGCACGGCACGGCTTCACGGCCGAAACCCCGGTTGGGATCAGCGGTCTCGAGCGCGCCTTCAACACCCGCCTCGCGGGCAAGCCAGGTGGCTCGCTGCTGGCTCTCGACGAAAACGGCACCTCGATCCGGGTGATCGCCCAGTCCGAGCCCGAGCAGGGGGCGCCGGTGAAGACGACGATCGATCCGGACCTGCAGGAAGCCGCGGTCGCCTCGCTGGCCGGCCGCTTCGGCGGCGTCGCCGTGCTCGACGCCCGCAACGGCGACGTCCGCGCCCTCGCCGGCCAGGCCTTCTCGGCACCGCAGCCCCCCGGCTCGACCTTCAAGATCGTCACCACCACGGCGGCCCTGCAGAAGGGCATCGTCGAGCTCGACGACGAATTCGAAATCAGCGACGGCATCAACGTCGGCGGTCGCTTCATCAACAACGCCAACGGCGAGTTCTGCGGCGGCACCTTCGCCCACTCCTTCGCCGAGTCCTGCAACGCCGTCTTCGCGCCGCTCGGCCCCAAGATCGGCAACGACGAGCTCGTCGCCACCGCGGAACGATTCGGCTTCAACTCGCCACCGACCCTCTACGCGTCCAAGTACCTGCGCGAAGCGGACCTGCCCGAATCGACGCTGCCGACCGAGATCGGCGCCGAAATCGACCTCGGCGTCTCGGCGATCGGCCAGGGCGAAGTGCAGGCGACGCCGCTGGAGATGGCAAGCGTCGCGCAGACCGTCGCTAACGGCGGTGTCCGCATGCCGACCTCGATCGTCAACAACAAGAAACTGCGCCCCGAGGCGGAGCCGGTGCGGGTGATGTCGAAGAAGATCGCCGACGAACTGACCGAACTGATGGTCGGCGTCGTCGTCGAAGGCACTGGCGCCGCCGGTGCGATCGCCGAGGCCCAGGTCGCCGGCAAGACCGGCACCGCCGAGCTGGGGCCGAAAGAGGGTCAGGAGGACGAGGACAACCCGATCCAGATCAAGGACGCCTGGTTCGCCGCCTTCGCCCCGGCCGAGAAGGCCAAGCTGGCGGTCGGGGTGCTGCTGATCGAAGCCGAAGCGTCCGGCGGCGAAGTCGCGGCGCCGATCGCCTCGGAAGTTCTCTCGAGCGGCCTCTAGTCCCTCCTAGGGCCGGGGGGCGGGGGGATCGCTAGAGGTCGAGGGTGACGGTGGCGTCCTCACCGTCGGCACCGGGGATATGGAGGGTCAGCGGCCGGTTCTCGTTGGCGGCTTCCGGCAGCAGGAAGATCGCCACCGCGCCCTCGACCGGGCCGAGCTGCGCGGTCGAGTCGAGGACCGGGATCTGTTCGTGTTCCTCGACCTCGCCGTCGAAGGGGAACGCGTAGAGGCTCTCGCTCGGCAGCACGTCGTACTGCTCGCCGTCCGCGTCGTTGATGAACAGCGTCGACGGCAAGGCCTGGGACTCGTCACTCTCGTTCTGCACTTCGAAGAAGACGCCGAAGTAGGTTTCCCCGTCGGGCGGCGGGTTCTCTTGGCCGACCAGATAGGCCGAGTCCTCGGTGTCGTTCGGGTTCAGGTAGCGCGAGAAGGTGACGTTGAAAGAGAGCTCCCCCAGCTCCACCGGCTCGCCCTCGACCACGTCCTTCTCATGGCTCTCGTAGCCGCAAGCGGAGACGCCGCCGGCGAGCAGGCCAAGCGCGAGAGCGGCGAGGAGCGGCAGGAGGAATCTGCGGTGCAGGGACATCGGCGCGAGAGTCTATTAAGCGATGCGGCTCAAGGGATGCCGGTCGCGTAGCGGTTGCCTCCGGCGACGGCGATCCGTTTGACCTCGAGGCGCTCGGCCTCGAGATTGTCGCGCAGCCGCCGCAGCGCCCGTCGCCAGCCGCGCTCCTGCCAGATCGAGCCGGCCGAGAGCAGCTCCACAGCGCGATCGAGCGGGTGGGACGGCTCGGTCCAGTGGGAGACGTGGATCTGAGTCAGCGAGCCAGCCCCAACGGTCAACTCCCAGACGGTGTGATTGGGGATCCGGTTGACCCGGCCGCCCTGCCCCTGCTCGACGATGCGGAAGGGCTCCTCGAGCGCGACGATCGTCGTGTCCATCCAGGGCGAGCGCAGCGGTGCGTCTACCCGGAAGCGGGCGCCAGCCCCCACCCCGCTTGCCTCGAGCCGGGTGAGGTGGAAGTCGGTGAGGAAGTGGTCGGTGAAGGAGGGGCGAGCGGAGAGGTCGCCAATCAGCTCGAAGACGCGCTCGCGCGGGGCGTCGACCTCGATTTCGGCGCTGATAGGACCCATCGCGGCGCGATTCTAGAGATCTGGCGCCCGGCACCACCGGATGAGGAATCTTGAGTGACAGCGCGGCCGCGCCGGAGTAGTGTCGATGCAGACTCGGGAAGGAGGGTCCTCATCTTCGACAGCTTCGGTAGCAGCTCGCTCGATGATCGCTTCGCGGCTGGGTTCGTCCCCGGCTGCGGCACCTATTTCTGCCTTTCTTGCGGCACCCAGCTGGCGATGCACGAGACCGACGAGCTGCCGAAATGCGCAAGTTGCGGGGGTTCCCGCTTTCGTCGCGACTCCATCTTCACGGCCCGCCAGGAGCACGAGACGACGACCGTCGAGCACCCGGTGCCGACCGAGCAGGGGGCGCCGAAGTGGCTCGCCGACGCTCGCCGCTCCCTCGCGCTCCCTGGCGACCACGTCGTCTACCGGGCGGACGACGGCGAGGTGGTTGTGAAGCGAATCGAGCGCGGCTGGACCCGGATCGGACGCAGCGAGCTGGCTGACATCTGTCTTGACGACCCGACCGTCTCGCGCCGCCACGCCCTGCTGATCGACGAACCGGGCAAACAGGTGCGGGTCCTCGACGACCGCAGCCTCAACGGGGTCTTTCTCAACGGCATACAGATCGAGCTCCACTCCCTGCGCGATGGCGACGAGCTGACGATCGGCCGCTTCCAGCTCTACCTGCTGCGCTCCTGAGCGCCGGTTCCAGCCACCCTCGTCCCTAGGATCTGGGCGGTGAACGCCGCTCCGAGCCCGGTAGATCCCCCCATGGGCCCGCAGGGCTCCCCCTCGATCAGCGCCGCCGCCGACCGCGCCCGCGCCGAGCTCCATGCCGAGATCGAGCGCGTCCGCATCGGCGTCGAAGAGGTCCTGGCCGAACAGAGCGGCCCGGTGGACACCGATATCCAGCGCGAACTCGCCAACCTCCGCGAGGACACCCGCCTCTACGTCAAGAAGCGGATCCGCCGCAGCGAGAAGAAGCTCGCCCGCACCGTTGACAAGATCGAGGTCTCGGTCGAGAAGATCGACGAGCGCAGCCGCCGCCTCGAGGCCCGCATCGACCAGGTAGAGGCCGACCGCGCCGCCGCCGAGCTTCGCATCCACTCCGACACGGAGAGGATGCTGGACGGGTTGCTATCAGAGGTCCGCGCGATCGCGGACATGCTGACCAAAGACTCGTAGCGGGGGCGGGGATGGGTCAGCACGACCGCGAAGAGCCCTCGCGGCAGCCCCGCCTCGCCTGAAGAAGGCCGATCTGAGCCGCCCCCCACGCATCGAGTCTGCTCTGACCCGCGTATATCGCGGCTAAATGCAGACTCACGAAACCCTGGCGCGTTTCAGCTCAAGCGGAAGGGACCACCCGATCCCTCCCGCCAAACCTCACTCCGTCGAAATACTCGGATCCGCCTGCACCTTCTGCGGAATGACCATCAGGAAGTTGCTGGTCGCATCCGCCGAGAGATCGAGCACACGCTCGGCCTCCTCGTCCTGGCCGGTCGCGCGCAGTTCCTTGGCGTAGTGGTTGAGGAGGTCGTCGAGATCGAGCAGGCCCTCGGAGTCGAGATCCTTGAGTTCGACTTTGGCGCCCTCCCCCAACCGCCGCTGGATCGCCTCGCGGTCGATGCCGAAGGCGTTGTGGCGGACGTAGACGCGGCCGCCGGTCATGCCGGCACAGGCCCAGGGACCAATGTCGCCGAGCACCACGGCGCGGCCCGAGGTCATGTACTCGAAGGCGAAGCCCTTGGCGTTCGCCCGGTCGACGACACAACCGCGGCTGTCGTCGATCGGCCCTTCGGGTTCGCCGCCGAGGATCACGTCGGCGCCGGAGAGGCGGATGCAGAAGCGCGAGTCGGCCGAACCCTGAACGTAGAGGCGGCCGCGCTGAGCGCCGTAGGCAAAGGACTTGCCGACCGAGCCGTTGAGGCGCTTGCCCCGGGCTCCCTTGCCCTTGAGGATCGCGATCGAGCCGCCCAGCATCGCCTTGCCGACGCCGTCCTGGGCGCCGCCCTCGATGCGGATCGAGACGCCATAAGCGTTGAAGGCACCGAGACCCTGACCGGCGACCGAGCCGCCGTTGAAGCTGAGGTCGGCCAGCACCTCGTCGTTTGACTCAGGCCCGTCGCCGAAGATCCGCGAGCGGGCGATCGCCCCCGAGAGCTCGGTACCGAGCACGCGGTCGTTGGCGTCGGTGGCACGCGGGAACTGACTGTGCACGGTGTGCCCCGAGCAGACTTCCGGCGCCAGGGCGCCGATCTGGTGCGAGGCCTGCTTCTCCTCCATCCGAATCGGCCGGGCGACGACGAGGCCGGCTTCGGCCCGCGCCTCGACCAGCTCATCGGCCACCGGCAGATCGATCGGCTCGAGGTCGAGGAACTCCTCCAGCGGCGTGATCAGCGGTGCCAGGTCGATGCTGTCCTTGGCCGCGACCTGTTCGAGCAGGTCGTAGCGGCCGACCAGGTCCTGGGCGCGTTCGTACCCGAGCGAGGCGACCACCTGCTTGACCTCCTCGCCCATCGAGGTGAAGAAACGGGCACAGCTCTCGGCGGCGCGGTCTACCTCCTGCGGGGTGAACTTCTTGAGGCCGTGCTCCTGCGCTTCCTCGGTCGTCTCGATCTGGGTGGCGATGCCGACGTGGCAGGTGTCGAGCTGGCAGCCGCGACAGATCGTGCAGCCGATCGAGACCATCGCCAGGGTGCCGAAGCCGACCCGGTTGGCGCCGAGGCAATGCAATTTGACGATGTCGTGGCCGGTCCGGTAGCCGCCGTCGGCCCAAATCTCGACCCGGTTGCGCAGACCCGCCTCCATCAGCGCCCGGTGCACGGCGCGGGTGCCGATGTCCGAGGGCAGGCCGACGTGGCGCAACGCGTGCTGACGGGCGGCACCCGTCCCCCCCTCAAAGCCCGAGAGGGTGATGATGTCGGCGCCCGCCTTGGCGATCCCGAGCCCGATCGTGCCGATGTTCGGCACCACCGGAACCTTGACCGACACCCGCACGTCGGGGTTCACGGTCTTCAGCTCGTCGATCAGCTCGGCCAGGTCCTCGATCGAGTAGAGGTCGTGGTTGTTGGAGGGCGAGATCAGGTCGGTGCCGGGCGCGGCGTTACGGGCGGCGGCGACCTTGGCCGAGACCTTCTTGCCGGGCAGATGGCCGCCCTCGCCGGGCTTGGCGCCCTGGCCGATCTTGATCTCGGCGACGTAGGAGCTGTTCAGCATCTCGGCCGAGACGCCGAACCGCCCCGAGGCGACCTGCTGGCCGCGCCACTTGCGGTACTGCCCGTACATGTCGCGGATCTCGCCACCCTCGCCGTTAATGCAGAGGATGTTGGTCGCCTTGGCCGCCTCCGCGTAAGCCCTGAAAGCCGGCTCCGACTGCGAGCCGAAGCTCATCGAGGAGATCACGATCGGGTAGTCGTGGTGCCCCACCCCAGCGTCGACGACGCTGGGGTCCTTCAGAGGCTCCCGATCGCCCACCAGGGCCATGATGTGGCGCATCGATATCGGGCTCTGCTTCTCCAGATCGCGGACTTTCTCGGAGTACTCCTCGTAGCTGCCGGTGCCGTTGGCGGTCGCGATCGCGGCCTTGTAGACCTTCGGGTAGAAGCGGAAGGTCTTCGCCGGTTTGGCGGCCTCGTCGTCGCCGCTGAGGGCGCGGGCGCGCTCGTTGGTGCTCTCGTCGAGCTCCGCGAAGCCGGTCCCGGCCTTGGCCGAGGCGGCGAACGCCTTGGTCTGGAAGATCTCCGCCAGCTCCGGTTTGACCCCGATCGAGGAAAACTGGCGGGCGTAACCGCGGACCTCGTGGATGCCGATCGTCGAGATCACTTTCTCGATCCCTTTGCGCAGCGCCGCGCAGAGGTTGGAGACGTCGTTCTCGTAGTCCTCGACGCAGATCACCTCGACCATCGTGTACGGGCAGACGCCGTTGGCGCCGAGCCCGAGCGCGAGCATCACGTCGTGGACGTTGCGGATCGCCGCCGAGCGCAGGACCAGGCCGCAGCGGCGGCGCAGGTTCTCTTCGCCGCGCTCGACCTTGAACTGCTTCAGCGCCTGGTCGACCGCCGAGGTCGCCAGGTGCGGGTCGAGGTAGCGGCGCTCGCCGTCGTAGACGGTGCGGTCGGTGAGGATCAACAGCTCCGAGCCGTTGCGAACCTTCTTCACCGCTTCCTGTTTGATCCGCTCGATCGCGCCGGCGGTCGTCTCCGACTCCAGCAACGAGATGTCGACGGCGGCGGCGCGACCGCGGAACTCCTCCCAGAGATCCTCGAGCAGGTAGGTGTGGTGATCGCGAGCGATCCTGCGGTAGGTCTTGTCCGAGAGCGGCGCGAGGCCATGGTGGCCGCCGAGCAGGATCGGGAACTCGGTTTCGACGGTGCCGGTGTCCTCGCCGGCGGAGTCGAGCGAAGGGCGGCGACCGAACAGGGCACGGGTCGAGAAGTGCTCGAGCTCGCGTTCGCGATCGAGCGCCGGGTTGGTGACCACCGCGACCGTCTCCTTGAAGTAGTCGGCGAGGTTCTGGCGCTCGGGTGAGAGCGCCGCCAGCGGGCCGTCGTAGCCGAGCGAGCCGACCGGCTCGGCCCCGTTGGAGGCCATCTGCTGGACCAGTTTGACGTCGTCACGCTGCCAACCGAAGCCGGCGAGGACACGGTCTTCGACCTTGACCGGCTCCTCGGGGCCGGCTTCGGAGTAGCCGGGAACGTCGTCGCCCTCGAGCGGGCCACCGGTCTCCAGGGCGCGGTCGTAGCCGGCGACGGAGTCGACGCCGTTGCGCGCGAGCCAGCTGTCGCGGACGATCCGCAGCATCTCGTCGTGCGGGTGCAGGGTCGAGGCGCGGGCGCCGCGGTCGATCAAGACCAGGACCTTCTCGCCGGGAGCGAGCGGTTTCGGCTCGGAGACCATCGCGTGCACGGACACCACCCCGGGCTCGGAGCTATAGATGAAGTCGTCCTCGGTCTCCACCTGCCAGAGCGGCCGCAGCCCCATCGCGTCGGCCGAGAAGACGCACTCGTCGGCGTGGCGGGCGATCAGGGCAACCGGGCCCTGGGCGAACGGCCCCATCGCCTGGTGCAGGTACATGTAGAAGCTGTGCAGGTCCTCGGGCAGGCCCTTGATCTCCTCGACGATCGGCGGCACCAGCATCTCCAGCGCCTCGGCGAGGCTGAGCCCCTCGCGGCTGACCATGGCCTCGATCGTGCGGTTGAGGTCCTGGGAGTCGGAGGCTCCGGGACGGATCGGCACCGCCAGCATCTTCGCCTCCTGGCGCAGCTGTTCGATCGTGTTGATCTCTCCGTTGTGGCCGATCGCCGAGAACGGCTGCACCCGCTTGAACGAAGGCCAGGTGTTGGTCGAGTAGCGGTTATGGCCGAAGCAGCCGACGGTCTCGAAGCGCTCGTCGAGGAGATCGGGGTAGTAGGCGCCGAGCACGTTGGGGGCGCCCATCACCTTGTAGACGCAGGTGGTGGACGAGAACGACGGAACGTGGACGTCGAGCGTCTGCTCGAGGCCGTTCAGGAGCTCGAAGAGGATCGGGTCGCGACGATCGGCGTCGGGGACGAGGCCGGCGAGCTGCCAGAAGATCGGCTCCTCCTCGCGGGCGGTCGGGCCCAGCGCCGGCGAGTTGACCACGCCTTCGCGCTCGGCGAGGATGCGGAAGCCGCCCTGGGCGAGCAGCTCGCGGGCGTCGTGCTGGAGCTTCTCGCGGTCCTGCGAGCGCTCGATGAAGATGTGGGCGACGGCAAAGGCGTCGTCGAGGGTCAGCGAAGGGTCATGGCCGCCGCTGCGGACCTCCTCGGCCCAGATCTTGCGCGGGATGTCGAGCATCAGGCCGCAGCCGTCCCCCTCGCCGTCGACGTTGCCGGCCCGGTGGAGCATCTTCTGCAGCGCCGGCAGAGCCAGTTCGATCGGCTCGTGGCTCGCGGTCGCGTCCTTGCGGACGGACGCATAGATCCCGCAGGCGTCGTTGTCTTCGACGCTCGGCGGCGAGACCAAGGGCTTGTAGGGGCGCTCCGGCGAGTAACGCTCGACGTCGGCGCCACGGCGCGACTGGGACTTCGACATATGACCTCCCGGTTTCCACGCCTTCTTCGAGCGGGCGCGCGACGGGTTGACGGGTCAGGGAATTATAGGCGCCGGGTACAAATCCGACCACGGCACTCGAATTTGCCGCGCTTTGCAGGAGAAACGCTGAGCGGGAGCGCTAGCCCCAGGACATCGGCTGGTAATTGCCGCTGGGGTCGACCCCGATCAGCAGCGCCGTGACCGGACTCTCGGAGCGGTTGAGGATCTTGCGGCTGGAGGCCGACTCGATCGAGGCGAAGGTGCCGGCCGGCGCCGCCGTCTCCTCCCCGTCGATGACCAGGACCGCCTCGCCATCGAGGATCACGTAGAGCTCGACCTGCCCGCCCTCGGCCTCATCGTGCTCGGGGATCCCCCCGCCCGGCCCGATCTCGACCAGGTTGTAGCCAAAGCACTCAGTGCCGAGCGCTTTGCGCGCAAGCAACCAGGTTGACTCACCCGATCCCTCCATCCGCTCGAACTCGTCGCGGTGCTTGATCGTGGAGCCGTTCGCCATCCGTCTCACCTTCCTCTCGTCTCGATCGCAAACCCCCGCTCAGGCTATGAGGTTGACGAGCAGATAGACAAGTAGGGCAAGCTCGAGTCCGAGCAGTAACCCGCCGGCTGCGTCGACGACCTCGCTCACCCGTGGTTCCCGTGTGCGGACGATTCTCCTCAGCCGATCCATGCCTGTATGCGCATGTCGCTTTTCGTTGAAGGTAGTGAAGTGGCTCATCGTCAGGCCCGGAACGCGCGCGTTGAGGGCCGCCTCCAGCTCGGCGGCCCGTGTGGCGTGGAGCTCGCCGTACCGGTTCATCGGCGTGAATACCCCCGCCCACCAGAACACAAAAGGAAGCGGAGCGACAGCCAGCAGGCGCAGATCGGCCCCATCCGGCCCAGACAGCGCCACTGCGATGACCGCGGCGGAAGCGCTGATGAAGATGCTGCCCGCCGCCCAGATCGTCTGGTAGGTGAATCTGTAGGTCCCCAGGGCCTGCTCGTACTCCTTGAAATGGCCCTCCGTCACGAGCGACGACGGGAGCGCCTCATCGGCTGCCTGCATGGCCTCTCCTCGCTAGTTGGGACTCGAATCGCAAAGACAGTCGCCATCCATCGACCGACGCTGCGACCATACAGCGAGTCGAAGCGAGGCGAGGTTAATGACCGGAGTCGATTCAGAGGCAGTGCTGCGCGAGACGATCGACCGCTACAACGCGGCCTGGAACGCCCACGACCTCGACGCGATCATGGCGATGCACGCGCCGGACATGGTCTTCGAGAACCACACCGCGGGTGAGTCGGCGGTCGGCGAGGAGGCACGTGCCCACATCGGCTCGATCTTCGAGACCTGGCCCGACATCGCGTTCACCACCCGCCGCCTCTATGTCCGCGAGGGCCTAGTCGTGCAGGAATGGACCGCGGCCGCGACGCACGCCAGGACGATGCGCCGCGGCGACCTCGTCGCCGAACCCACCGGCCGCCGTGTCGAGTGGGACGGGATCGACTCGATCCCCTTCGAGGACGGCCTGGTCAAGCGCAAGGACGTCTGGTCCGACAGCGTCTCGATCCTGCGCCAGGTCGGCTTGCTGGACTGACCTGTCGACTTACTCCCGCACGTGCGGGAGTAAGTCGACACGACCTCAAAAGCTCCAGTCCGGTTCGAAGGCGTTGGCGACCAGCGTTTTCGCTTTGCCGCCGTTGAAGGGGCGGGTTACGACGGAGTGTTTGTTGCCGGGGTCGAAGCCGCCTTCGAAGCCGAGCACCGTCTTGCCGTCGTTGGAGAGAGCGGTGCCGACGAAACCGGACTCCCCCGCCGGGCCGATCGGCTTCTGGGCGCCGGTGACGGCGTTGACGCCGACGGCGTAGCTCGTGTCCTGTCCCTGGAACTCGGTCAGCAGGCGCTTGCCGTTGCCCGACCAGGCGGTCGGGAAGAGGCCCTGGAGCAGCGGGTCGACGTTGGTGTGGGTGAGGCGCTCCACGCCCTTGCCGTTTTCATTCATCAGGTAGATCTCGTTCTTCGGCCCGTACCTACGCTTGCTCGCGTCGAGCTGCTTGACGAAGGCGATCTTGCCGGTCGGGCCCCAGAGCGGATCGAGCGAGCGGTGGTCCTTGGTCAGCGCAACCGCTTTGCCACCGGCGGCGGAGACGAGGAAGATGTCGCTGCGCGGCGGGTAGCTTTCGCTGTTCGACTTCGCGTAGACGACCTGTTTGCCTTCGGGGTCGAAGCTGAAGCCGCTGAAGAAGCCGCTCGCGAGCACCTTCTGGGCGCCGGTCGCGATCGTGATCAGGACCAGCTTGCGCTTGCCGAGTTCGGCGCCGCGCAGGGCCAGGACCTGTTCTCCGTTGGGCGAGAACTCGAGGTAGAACGGTTCCCGCCAGCCGACCATCAGCGTCTTCGCGGGCCCCCCGGCGACCGGCGCCAGCTTCAGTTCGGTGCCGTGGCCGGGACCTTCGTGGAAGTAGGCGACGGTGGCACCGTCGGGCGCCATGTGGGGGCTGTCGCCGGGGCCGATCTTGCGGACGCCGCTGCCGTCGTCGTTGGCCACGTACACCGCGCGGCTGAGCTGCCCGCGCACGAAGGTGAGCGAAGCCTGCGCGGCAACCGGTAGCGCCAGCAGCAGGGCAGTGGCGATGAGGATGGCGAGCACGGGGAACTTCCGGGGGGTCGGCATGGCGCGATCGTATTCGCGCCGCCGGAGGAACGGACGGATTTCCCAGTCCTACCCCGGCCCGACGATCGCGGCGGCGACAAGGCCTCCGCTGGTGCCGAGGAAGGAGATCACGGCAAGCAGCCGGTACCAGCCGCGCTTCTCGATCGCCGGGTCGAAGGCGAGCGGGACGAAGAGGAACGGGTTGACGACGGTTCCGAAGACGAGGGCGACGGCGATCGCCGTCGGCAGGTCCGGGACCGCCAGGCCGACCCCGATCAGGATCAGGCCCATCATCACGTAGTCGAGGTGCACCTGGCGGATCCGGTGCGGGGCGACGACGCCGATCTTCACCAGCCACTCCGGCTTGTCGTCTTTGACCACCATTGCCCAGCCCAACAAGCCGCCCAGCGCCAGCTCGATCAGGCCGATCCGTACCACCCAGTCCATCAGCGAGCCGCCATCTAGAGCTCGGGGACGTCGGCGCCCTGGGGCGTGAACGGCAGTCGCTTGACCTCGGCCCAGCCGGCGCAGCGCTCCTCGAGGGCAGCGGCGACGTTGCCGGCCTCCTGCCAGGTGGTCCAAACCAGCACGGTCGGGCCGGCGCCGGAGATCGTCGCCCCGAGGGCACCGAGCTCGGCGGCCGAGTCGACGATCTCCATCGAGCGCGGGTAGAGCTCGCGGCGACGCGGCTGGTGGATGCGGTCGGCGACGCCGCGGGAGACGAGGTCGAGGTCGGCGCTCTGCAGGCCCAGGACCAGCAGCGCCGCGGCGGAGACGTTGGCGACCGCGTCGGCGAGCGGGACCTGGTCGGGGATCGCTTCGCGGGCGAGCTTGGTCGAGACCTCGTCGGCGGGGATCACGACGATGCCCTCGAGGCCGCCGGGTGGGTCGAAGCGGCTGGCCAGCGGCTGGCCGTCCGACCCCGGCCCGCAGATGACGAAGCCGCCGTAGATCGCCGCGGCGACATTGTCGGGGTGCCCCTCGAGCTCGCTGGCCCGCACCAGCATCTCCTCGTAGGTCAGCGCCAGCTCGAAGAGGTGGTCGGCGGCGAAGAGGCCCGCGACGATCGCCGCGGCGCTGGAGCCGAGGCCCCTGGCCAGGGGGATCTCGCTCCGCAGCCGGAAGGAGATGCCGTCGGCCGGGCGCAGGCTCTCGAAGGCGCGGACGACGAGGTTGTCGCGGCCGGTCGAGACGTCGAGCCCACCGGGGTCGAGCGAGAACTCCCCAGTCTCCTCGACCTCGAGATCGAGGTGCAGCGATACCGCCGCCGCCATCGCGTCGTAGCCCGGCCCGAGGTTGGCCGAGGAGGCGGGGACACGGACGAGGCGGTGGCGCGCGGTCACCGGCAGGACCTCAGTCGAAGACAGCGCGCTCGACGGCGCTGAGCTCGTTCTCGCAGTTGATCACCGCGGGGGCTTTGCCGAAGGCGGTATCGGGATCCTTGAGGCCGTGACCGGTGAGCACGCAAACGACCGACTCGGGCGGAGCGACGCCCTCGACCACCGGTAGGCCGTTGGCGAGCAGGCCCGCGACGGAGGCCGCCGAGGCGGGCTCGCAGAAGACCCCTTCGGTGTCGGCGAGCCAGCGATAGGCGTTGAGGATCTGCTCGTCGGAGACGGCCGCGACGCGACCGCGGGACGCGGTGAAGGCGGCCATCGCCTCCTCCCAGCGGGCGGGATTGCCGATCCGGATCGCCGAGGCGACGGTCTCGGGGTTGGCGATGGGCGAGCCGACGACCAGCGGTGCCGCGCCCTCGGCCTGGAAGCCGTAGAGGACCGGCGCCGTCTCGAGCTCCTGGAAGCCGCGCCAGTAGGCGGTGACGTTGCCCGCGTTACCAACTGGGATCGCCAGCGCCCCGGGTGCCTCGCCAAGCTCCTCGACGATCTCGAAGGCGCCGGTCTTCTGGCCTTCGATCCGGTGCGGGTTGACCGAGTTGACGAGCTCGACCGGGTGCTTCTGGGCGATCTCGCGAACGATCGTCAGGGCGTCGTCGAAGTTGCCCTGGAGGGCGACCACGCGCGCCCCGTGCATCAGCGCCTGGGCCAGCTTGCCGATCGCGATCTTGCCCTCGGGCACGATCACGGCTCCACGCAGCCCGGCCCGCGCCGCGTAGGCGGCGGCGCTGGCGGCGGTGTTGCCGGTCGAGGCGCAGATCACCGCCTCCGCCCCGCGCCCCTTGGCGCGGGAGACGGCGACCGTCATCCCGCGGTCCTTGAAGGAGCCGGTTGGGTTGGCGCCCTCGAACTTGAGATACGCGCGGGCGCCGATCCGCTCCGAGAGCCTGGTCGCCTCGATCAGCGGCGTCGAGCCCTCGTTGAGGCTGACCACCGGATCGCCGGGCTCCAGTGAGAGCCGGTCCCGGTAGCGCTCGATCAGACCGGCGGGCATTAGGGATGGCTCCGAAAACCAAGCAGGTCGGTGGACGCAGGGAGGCCGGCGCAGCGCGCGTGCACCAGCACGTGAGCGAGCCGGCCGACTGAGGACGCCGAGATGCGCCGGTTTGCAGGAGCCATCAGAACTGCTCCTCGATCACGTGGATGGAGCGCGCGGGAGCGCGCAGATCGCCGAGCGCGCCGAGCGCCTCGACGGCCGCTGAGAAACGCGACTCGAGGCACTCGTGGACCACCATCACCAAACGGGCGTCGTTGCCGATCCCGCGCTGGACGACGCTCTTGATCGAGACCTCGTGGTCGCCCAGCGCCATCGCCACCCGGGCAAGCACGCCGGGTTTGTCGGCGACCTCGAGGTAGAGGTAGAACGAGGACGGTACGTCGGCGACGATCGGCAGCTCCTCGCGGGTCTCGTGCACGGGGGCATCGCCGGCGAGGATCGAGACGACGTCGCCGAGCACTGCCGAGGCCGTCTGCAGCCCGCCGGCGCCCGGGCCGGACATCGTCACCTCGGTGATCTCCGGCGCCTCGACCATCACCGCGTTGAAAGGCCCCTCGATCGGCGCCAGCGGATGACCGCTGTAGAGGAAGCAGGGGAAAACGCGCACGCTGATGCCGCCGTCGCGGCGTTCGGCGACCCCAAGCAGCTTCAGAGAGAGACCGAGCTCCTTGGCGTAAGCCAGGTCGTCGGGCTGGATCGCCTCGATCCCTTCGTAGGAGACCTCCGAGAGGGGGACGGGGGTGTGGAAGGCGAGGCGGGCGAGGATCGCCATCTTCGCCGCCGCGTCGGCACCGCTGACGTCGTCGCTGGGATCGGCCTCGGCGTAGCCGAGGTCCTGTGCCTGCGCCAGCACCTCGTCGTAGCCGGCGCCGGTCGCCGCCATCTCACTGAGGATGAAGTTGGTGGTGCCGTTGACGATCCCGAAGACCTTGGCGATCTCGGTGACGCCGAAGCTCTCCTGGATCGTGCGGACGATCGGGATCACGGCCGCGACCGCCGCCTCGAAGCGCAGCTGCACGCCGGCCTCGCGGGCGATGCCGAACAGCTCGTCGCCGTGCTGGGCCAGCAGCTGCTTGTTGGCGGTGACCACGGGGCGGCCGGCACGGAGGGCGTCGACGACGTACTCGCGGGCGGCGTCGGTCCCTCCCATCAGCTCGACGATCAGATCCGAGCGCCCGAGGATCTCGCCGAAGTCACCCTCGCCGCGGGTGAGGACGCCGGATAGCTCGGGCCGGCGCCCGGTCGCCGCCTCGACCGCCTCGGCGCGCTCGGCCAGCAGCTCGGCGAAGGCGCCGCCTACGTTGCCGCGCCCGAGCAGGCCGATGCGGACCGGTTTCGGCCCGGCGTCCGGCATCTCAGACATCGCGCGAGGTGAGGTCGTCGTAGGTCTCGCGCCGAACCACGACCCGCGCCTCGCCGTCGCGGCAGAAGACGACCGGCGGCCGCGTGACGCCGTTGTAGTTGTTGGCCATCGCGTGCCCGTAGGCGCCGGTCACCGGGGTGACGAGGACGTCGCCGACAGCGGGCTCGGCCAACATCGCGTCGCGGACGAGGACGTCGCCGGACTCGCAATGCATGCCGGCGATCGTCACCAGCGTGTCGGGTTCGGCGCCCGCCCGGTCGGCGACGAGCGCCTCATAGCGGGAGCCGTAGAGCATCGGCCGCAGGTTGTCCGACATGCCGCCGTCGACGGCGACGTAGGTGCGCACCCCGGGAATCTCCTTGACGGTGCCGACCCGGTAGGCCGTGAGCCCGGCGTTGGCGACCAGCGAGCGCCCGGGCTCGACCAGGATCCGCACCCCCTCGCCGAAGACGTCGGCGACGCCGCGGACCTTGACGTCGACATAGGCGTCGATCGAGGGTGGCTCGTCCTCGGCGGTGTAGGCGACGCCGAGGCCGCCGCCGACGTTGACGACCTCGCACCACTCGCCGGCGAGCCCCCCGAGGGCCTCGATCGCCAGCTTGTATGGCTCGAGCTCGAAGATCTGGGAGCCGATGTGGGCGTGCAATCCGACCAGCTCGAGCTTGTCGGAGGCGAGCACCCGCTCGATCGCCCGCGCCGCCAGCCCGTCCTCGAGCCCGAAGCCGAACTTCGAGTCGAGCTGGCCGGTGGTGATGTAGTCGTGGGTCGAGGGCTTGATCCCGGGCGTGACCCGGATCAGCACGCGCTGGGGGCTCTCCAGCAGCCGCTCGCAGCGCTCGATCTCGTCGAAGGAGTCGAGGATCAGGTGGCGGATTCCAGACCGCGCCGCGAAGAGGATCTCCTCGTCGGTCTTGTTGTTGCCGTGCATGTGGATGCGATCTGGGTCGAAACCCGCGCGCAGAGCGATGTGCAACTCGCCGCCGGAGGCGACGTCGACCGAGAGGCCCTGCTCGGCGAAGAGGCGGTATGCGGCCGTACAGGGGAAGGACTTGCTGGCGAAGAGGATCTCGTGGTTGCCGCCACGCCGTTCGAAGGCCTCGCGGTAGGCCCGGGCACGGGCGCGAATGTCCTCTTCGGCATAGATGTAGGCCGGCGTGCCGAACCTCGCGGCCAGCTCGACCACGTCGCAGCCAGCGACCTCGAGATGGCCGCGCTCGTTGACCCGGCTTCCCACCGGGTAAACCGCCGAACCTTCGATCGGGTCGCCGCTGGCCACCGACCCCGCCTTTCCTCGCTCCGCCATCGGCGGCATTGTGACGGTTAGTCGGTTATCGGGCGGGGAAGCCCGCTCAGTGTTTGCCGCCGAGGATGCCGCCGACGGCGCCGACAGCTTCATCGACGACTTTGCCCACCGGCGATTCCGGGCCCGCCACCCCTTCGACCACACCTTCGGTCACGCCGGTGACGCCGGTGTTCTCGAGGGCGCCGCCGAGCACGGTTTCATCGACTTTCGTAACCGTTTCGTTGACCGTCGAAGTCACGGTTTTCGAGGGCGACGAGGCGTTGCTGGTTTCACCGCCACCGCCCGAACCGCCATCCGATCCACCGCTCGGGGGCGCGGAGTTGCCGCCGCTCGCACCTGGGCTGCTTTGCGCGGGTGGGGCGTTGCCGCCGCCGCCAGCGGAGCCACCGCTGCCGGGGGTTTCGCCGCCGCCGGTGGCTGCGCCGCCGCGGCTTTCGCCGACGGTGGCCGGAGCCCCCGCGTCGTTACCGCCCCCGGCGCCGGCGGCGGTTTTGCCTCCGCCGGTCGCGGCCGCGACCGTGCCATCGCCAGCTCCAGCGCCGACCGCGTCGCTGCCGGCATCCCCGGGCTCGACCGACTGCGCCGCGGATACCGCGCTGTCGTCGGACCCGCCGAGGCCGGCGATCGGCCAATCCCTGAAGACCTGCGCCGAAACGAGCATGACGAAGATCGCGATGGCGATTGCGATCAGCGTCGCCGCTCCCATCGCGCCCACCAAATAGGTGTGCGCTTGGCGAATCATGCCTATTGCTAAAGGTAACCCATCGGGTCGGTTACCTGGCCATATATCCGCACCTCGAAGTGGAGGTGGGCGCCAGTCGAGTAACCGGTGCTGCCGACGTAGCCGATCACCTCGCCCTGCCCCACCGACTCGCCGGCAGAGACCGCGAACGAGGATTGGTGGGCGTAACAGGTCGAGAGCCCGCCGCCGTGATCGACGCAGGTGAAGTTCCCGTAGCCGCCGCTTTCGGCCTCCGATTGCTGGAGGACGACGGTGCCGGCCGCGGCGGCGCGGATCGGCGTTCCTTCCGGAACGCCGATGTCGACGCCGGGATGATCCTCGTAGCCGGCGCCGATGTCGCGGCCGCCGAAGCCGGAGGTAATCGGCCCGCTGACCGGCCAGATCAGGCCGCCGCTGCCTTCCTGGATCGGCCCAGCCGGCAGCGGCGCCGAGCCGGTCGCCGCCAGCTGGGCCGCCAGCTCGGACTGGATCGCGGCGACCGACCCCTCCAGCTCCTCCTCGTGGGCGCCGATCTGCTCCAGCGCCGAGACCCGGCTCGCGCGGGCCTGGTGCAGCTCGGCCTGGCGGCTCTCGAGCGAGGCACGGGCACTCGCCAGGGCCCGCTCTTCGGCGGCGATCTCGTCGCGGGCCGATTCGATCGTCAGCTTGGCCTCGCGGAGCTCGGTGACCAGGGACTTCGCCTCGTTGCGGAGGTCGCGCACGCGGCCGACCACGGCCTCGTCCATGCCGCGGATCCGCTCCAGGTATTCGGTCCGCGCGGCAAGGTCGTCGACGCCGCTGGAGCCGATGATCACCGAGATCGCGTCGGGGGTGCCGCTCTCGTACATCGCGACCAGGCGCTCGCGCAGATCCACCAACGCCCGCTGCAGCTGGGCGCGAATCTCCACAAGGCGGTCGTGGGCAGCGCCGAGCCGCTCGACGGCGCCGTCGAGCTCAGCCTGCACGCTCGCCAGCCGGGCGGCGACGGCGGCCTCGTGGTTGCGGATGGCCGCCACCTCTTGGGTGAGGCGATCGATTTCCTCGCCGAACCTGGAGATCGTCGTCGTCAGCACGCCCTCGCGTTCGCGGACCTCTTCCAGCTGCGTCTGCTTGGCGTCGAGCTGGTCCTGGAGGTCAGCGGCGGCAGCCGTTGACACGAAGAGCATGGTGAGGAGCGCCGCGGTGAGGACCGAGAGGGTCACCGCGGCGGAGCGGTGGCGGGGCGACATCGTCCCGAGGCTAGCCAAGCGCCGAATTCGGCCAGGCGGGCTATCCGCTGCTGCAACCGGCCTTGCGATCAGCCTGCGTCTGGGGCGTTTTCGACCCGCAGCAGGGCCTGGGCGGCCTCCTCCTCCATCTGCAGGGTCGTGTGCTCGATCCCGAACCGCTCCCCCAGGGTCAGCTCGAGCCGGCGGCGGATCAGGTCGCGATCAGAGCCGGCGGCGACGACCACGTGGGCGGCGAGCGCGCCGAAGCCGGCGGTGACCGTCCAGACGTGGAGGTCGTGGACCGAGCGCACGCCCTGCTCGGAGCAGATCGCGGCGCCGACAGCGTCGAGGTCGAGGTTGGCGGGCGCCGACTCCATCAGCACGTCGAGCGGCTCCTTGATCAGGCGCCAGGAGGAAGCGAGGACGAGGACGGCGATCAGCAGGCCGACGACCGGGTCGACGATCGCCGAGCCGCCGAAGAGCACCCAGGCGCCGGCGATCACCACCCCGATCGAGCCGAGCGCGTCTGCCGCGGAGTGCCGCAGCGCTCCCTCGAGGTTGATGTCCTCGCGCTGGCCGCGGGCGAGAACCAGGGTCGCGGCGAGGTTCCCGGCCAGGCCGAAGGCGCCGAGCAGGAGCACCCCGAGCCCGTCGATCTCGGGCGGATCGGAAAAACGGCCGACCGCGGCGATCGCGATCGCGACGCTGACCGCGACCAGGAGCAGACCGTTGACGAGCGCGGCCAGCACCTCCGAGCGCTGGTAGCCGAAGGTGCGCCGTCCCGCCGCCGGCAGGGTCGCCAGCCGGGCCGCGAACAGCGCCAGCCCGATCGAGCCGACGTCGGAGAGCAGGTGCCCGGCGTCGGCGAGCACGGCCAGCGAGCCGGTGATGAGGCCGCCGACCGCCTCGGCGAGCAGCAGCGCGCCGTTGATCGCGAGGGCGATCCAGAGCCGCCGTCGGCTGTCCTCCCGCCGCGCTTCGAGCGCGTGCGCCCCGTAGCCGTGGGCGTGCCCAGCGTGATCGTGCGAGTGCGAGTGCACGAGCCGAGGATAGGTGGCCGACGGGCCGATCCCGGGAAAATGCGTCCCGAAATCGGCCCGGCGGCGGTCAGGCCGGGACGGGCTCCTTGGCCGGCTCCGCCATTGCGGCGGCGGCAACTTCGGCGCCGTATTCGAAGCGCTCGGCGTATTCGCGGGCCTGCATGCGCGAGATGACCATCCGCTGGATCTCGGCCGTGCCCTCGAACAACTGGTAGATCTTGGCGTCGCGGAACCACTTCTCCAGCGGGCACTCGACGTTCCAGGAGTAGGGACCGACAAGGTCCATCAGGGTCGTCGTCGCCCACATCGTCACGTCGCCGGCCTTGAGCTTCGACATCGAGCCCTGGCCGCCGGTCATCGGCACGCCGTTACGGCCCATCCAGCCGGCCCGTTGGACCAATAGCCGCGCTGCTTCGATCTCCGTCGCGACGTCGGCCAGCGTCTGCTGCACGCGCTGGGCTTTCAGCAGCGGCACGCCGCTTTCGGACTGGCCGTCGAGGTACTCGAGGGTCCACTCGTAGGCCGCCTGGGCGATCCCAAGCGCGGAGGCGCCGACGATCGGGCGGGTGATCTCGAAGGTGGCCAGGGCATCGGCCGAGCGCGACTTCTGCCCCGAGCGGGCCCGCTCCAGCTTCTTGGCCAACTTCTCCTCGCCACCGAGCAGGTTCTCGACCGGGATCCGGCATTCGTCGAGCACGACCTCGGCCGTGTGCGAGGCGCGGATCCCGAGCTTCGACTCCTTCTTGCCTTCGCTCAGCCCCGGCGTGCCCTTGGCGACGACGAACGAGGCCTGGCCACGGGTCCCGAGCTCGGGATCAACAGTGGCGACGACCACGTGGACGTCGGCGATGCCGCCGTTGGTGATGAAGACCTTGGTCCCGTTGAGGACGAACTCGTCGCCCTCGCGCTTGGCGGTGGTCTTCAGGCTCTTGACGTCGGAACCGGCCTGCGGCTCGGTAACCGCGTAGGCGCCGAGCTTGATCTCATCTCCGATGCCGAAGCACTCGGGCACCCAGTAGCCGATCTGCTCGGGCGTGCCGGAGGCGGCGATGCCGGCGGCGGCGAGGCCGGAGCCGTTGATGGCCAGCGCCGTGCCGGCACAGCCCCAATGCATCTCTTCGGCCGAGATCAGCGTCATCTGGCCCTCGGAGTCGCCGGCCGAGCGCTGCAGTGACTCGATCCCCTGCAGACCCTGACGGCGGGCCTCCTTGACTACCTCCCAGGGGGTGCTCTCCTCTTCGTCGTGCTTGCGCGCGGCCGGTCGGATCACGTCGCGCGCGAAAGCGCGGCACTTCGCCTTGAACTCGAGCTGCTCGTCGTTAAGTTCGAAATTCATTCCTTGCCTTCCTCGGGCTTCGCCTGTCGACCGATTGACTGGTCAGTCAGCCAGTCTCCGACACTCTAACCGAGCGTGCGGCCAAACTCACCCCTACAGCGGCCGGTGTAGCGTTCGACGGATGAGCGCAGATCGTCCGATCAACGCCGACGAGCCGGCCCCCAGTCCGCCCGCGGAGCCCCCGAAAAGCGAGCCGAAACAGGCTCCGGAGAAGCCGAGATCGCAGGCCGCGAAGCCACCCACGGCGCCTAAGCCGCGGCGCCAACCCAAGCCCCTCGCTCCCAAGCTGCTGGCCGGGCTGGTCCTGATCGCGATCGCCTTCATCGCAGTCGCCGTGATCGGCGGCACCGGCGGCGGCACGGACGAGCAGGACGCCGACGGCTCGGCGGCACCCGCTCCGAGCGTCGCGGCGGAGCCCGCGGACGGAGATTCGCGCGCGGCGGAGACCGCCGGCGGGCTTGGCTTCCCGGTCTTCGCTACCGGCAACACGACCAGGGTCGGCGGCGCCGACCCCGCCGCCAACGCCGCCGCAGTGGCGCTGGCCGTGTTCCCCTCGACGACCTCCTCTCAGCGCCCCAGCTCCGTCACCCTGGTCGACGAGGGAAACTGGGCCGGCGCGATCGCCGCGGCGGTGTTGATGGCGCCGCCGGTTCGCGCCCCGGTCCTTTTCACCAGCGAGGACTCGATCCCCGACGCGACCGCGGAAGCGCTGGCCGTGCTCGCTCCCGAGCGGACGAACGAGCTCAGCAGCTCTGGCGCCGCCAGCGCTGCTGAAGTCGCCGTGCTGCGCGACCGCCTCTTCCCGAAGCCGCCCGAGCACATCGTCATCGCCCCCGAAGGCGAGCCCGAGTTCGCGCTACCGGCGGCGGCCTGGGCGGCTCGCTCGGGCGACCCGGTCCTGTTTGCCAGCGGCGACGACCTCCCGGCTGCAACCGTCGAATACCTCGAAAAGCACAAGAAGGCGCCGATCTACGTACTCGGACCCTCCTCGGCACTGTCCTCCGAACTGGTCCGGGAAGCCGAGAAGATCGGCGGCACCGTCAAGCGGGTCTCCGGCGAGGATCCTGTCTCCAACTCGATCGCGCTCGCTCGCTATGCGGACGGCGACTTCGGCTGGGACATCAACGACCCCGGCCATGGCTTCGTCCTCGCCCGCGACGACGCGCCGCTCAACGCCGCCGCGGCCGCCCCGCTTTCGGCCTCCGGCACCTGGGGCCCGTTGCTGCTCACCGACAGCGCCGATACGCTGCCGGCGGAACTTCGTGACTACTTCCTCGACGTGAAGCCCGGCTACACCGACAACCCGACCCGCGCCTTCTACAACCACGTGTGGGTGGTCGGCGACCAGGAGGCAATCGACTTGAACCAGCAGGCTGAAGTGAACGAGCTGGCCGAGCTCGCCAAGATCGGCGGCGCCCCGTGAGCGAGACGGAGAACCCACGACTACTCGCCCAGGGCGGCGAGGTCACCGCCGAGGACATTCGCGCCCTCGCCGGCGCCTCGACCCCCCACTTCGCGCTGCAGGTCCGCAACCGCATCCGCCGCCTGATCGAGCCGCTGCCGGCCGACCATCCGGCGCGGATCGAAGGGGAACGTAAGATCGCCCGCCTCGAGGAGCTGGCCGAGCACAGCGGCGACCCGCGCGGAACCCTCGGCATCGGCCATTGAAATACCTGGCTCCGGGCGTCTGGCGGCTGAAGGAGCTACCCGCCCCGAGCATCAACGTCTACCTCGCCGAGGACGTCCTGATCGACGCCGGGCGGCGCTGGGACCGACGGCGGATCTTTGCCGAGCTCGAGGGCATCGAGATCTCCCTGCTCGCCCTGACCCACGCCCATCCCGACCACCAGGGAGTCGCCAAGGACGTGTGTGAGGCGCGCGGCGTCCCGCTCGCCTGTCACGCCGACGATGTCGAAGCGATGGAAGGCAAGCGGCCGATGCAGGAGGCAGCGGCCGGCAATCTGGTCAACCAGGTGATCCGCAAGATCTGGCAAGGACCTCCCTACAAGGTCGATCGCGTGCTCAACGAAGGGGACGAGGTCGCCGGCTTCCGCGTCGTCCACGCCCCGGGCCACTCCCGCGGCGAGGTGATTTTCTTCCGCGAGTCCGATCGGGTCGCGATCTGCGGCGACGTGATCCGCAACATGAGCTACGCCACCGCCCTGCCGGGGATCAAGGAGCCGCCGCCGATCTTCACCTACGACCCGGCCGAGAACCGCCGCTCCATCCGCAGGCTGGCGGCGCTCGAGCCAAGCCTGATCCTGCCCGGTCACGGGCCCGCCGTCACCGACGTCGCCGCCTTCGAGCGCTTCGTCGCGGCGCTGCCTGCCGACTAGACCTTCCTGGGAACCCCCGGTTCGCTCCTTGCAAGCCGTCCCGAAACCGCAGCTTCGCCGCCCATATCGGGTTACCTGATTTCGACTACCTCGGGTATCTCGAGCGGATTTCTCGCCGCGGCCGGGTAGGACCACCCCAAGCCCCAATCGGAAGGGAGTCCAGGATGAGCAAGCTGAAGATGAGGCGTCCGTCGCCGGCAATGGTCGTCGCGATCGTCGCCCTGGTCGCCGCCCTCGGCGGCACCGCCTACGCCGCCCAACAGATCAACGGCGGCGCGATCATGAAGCAGACGATCGGCGGCGGCAAGCTGAAGCAGAAGACCCTCACCGGGTACCAGATCAACACCAACAAGCTCGGCGTCGTGCCGACGGCCAAGCGCGCCACCCACACCTACTGGGCGGTAGTCAACAACCCAGCCGGCGCCAGCAACGCCAGCTTGGCCCGCAGCAGCGACGCAGGCATCACCGTGACCGAGGCAGGCGGTGCCGTCAACGTCATCTTCACCACCAACATCAGCGGCTGCGCCAACGTCTCCTCGCGCAACAACGCCGGCACCACGGTGCCGGCTCCGGGGACGGCCCAGACCAACACCTCCGCCGCCAACCCGAACGCGGTCGAAGTCCACACCCGCGACGAGAAAGGCGTCAACGCCGACGCCGACTTCCATCTGGTCGTCGTCTGCCCGTAGATGGTCGATTCCGATTCGCGTGTGGCCGGAGGTGTGCCTGGCCGAGCAGATCAAGGACGCAGGGGTCGCCTTTGGTGGTGCCAAAGGCGACCCTGAGGACGCCGAGATGCGAAGCGCCAGGGACGCTGCCCGGGTGCGCGGGAATCGGGATTGACCATCTCAGCTCAGAAGCGGAAGCGGGCGGCGGCCACGTCGACCCGCTCGCCCCGAAAAGGGACGCCCTCAGCGACCAGCAACTGGCGCTGACGGGCGCCCTTGGCGAGAGTGCCGTCGGCGCGCACGACCCGCCACCAGGGCAGGTCGGGCTCGTCGACGGCGAAGAGGACGGTGCCGGCGAAGCGCGGCGCCCCGGGCGAGACGTCGCCGTAGCTGGCGACGAACCCCTCCGGGATCGCGCGCACGCGCTCCAGCACTTCCAGTTCGCGGTCTCCGGGTGCGGCGGTCAGGGTGCCGCGGGGCCGAACGAGTCGATGATCCGGTTCTGGTACTCGCTCAACTCCTCCGGGGAGATGAAGTAGGTGGGAGGCGTGAGAAAGAGGCCGTCGGCGCGTTCGGCGGTCGCCTCGACCCTGGCCCGGACCTTGTCGAGCGGGCCGGCGGCGCAGTAGGTCTCGACCATCTCGTCGCTGATCGCGGCCGGGACCGCGGCGAGGTCGCCACGGCGGAAGGCCTCGCCGGCGGCGACGGCGTTGTCGGCGAAGCCGTGCAGCTCCCAGAGCGGCATGTAGGTCTTCACGGTCGCGTAGAAGGAGATCGTGCGGCGGGCCATGTCGATCGCGCGGCCTTCGTCGTCGTCGATCGCGCAGCAGACGGTCGGCAGGTAGTCGAAGTCCGAGCGCTCGCGTCCCGAGCGCTTCAGCCCGGTTTCGAAGGCGTCGACGACGACCTCGTCGATCCAGCGCAGGCTCTGGATCGGGTGGCCGATCAGCCCGTCGGCGACGTCTCCCGCCATCCGCGCCATTCCTCCCTGCACGGCGGCGGTGTAAATCGGCACCGCCTCGCGGGGCGCCGGATGCGGTCGCACCCAGCCCTTGATGTCGATGTCGTAGTACTCGCCCTCGTAGCGAATCGGCTCGCCGGCGCTGGCCTGACGCATGATCAGCCGCGTCGCCTCGATCGCCTCGCGTAGGTGCGGCGCCGGTTTTCCGTAGCTGGCGTTGTGCCAGGTTTCGTTGAGCCGCTTGACCCCCGCGCCCATCCCGAGTCGGAAGCGCCCGCCGGCCATCTCGTCGACGTCGAGGGCGCTGATCGCGTGGATGAAGGGGCTTCGGGTGAAGGCCCAGACGATCCCGGTCGCGACCCCGATCGTCTCGGTCTTCGCCGCCAGGTAGGCGGCCTGCGTGACCGCGCTGCGGAACAGCTCCGGCGCCCACACACACTCCACGCCCGCGGCCTCGGCGCGCAGGGTCTCGGCCTCGAGGTCGGCGACGGAGGTGCCGATCGCGGCAACGGAGATGCGGTCGAGGGCGCTCACGCGGCGGCGAGGACGGCGTCGGCGACCCGTTCGCGGTGCCACTTGGCGTCGCCGAAGAGGGCCGCGTTGGAGCGGCCACGCTTGAGGAAGAAGTGGAGGTCGTGCTCCCAGGTGAAGCCGATCCCGCCATGGACCTGGATCGAGGCGTCGGGGACGCGCCAGCCGGCGTCGGAGGCGTAGGCCTTGGCCATCGAAGCGGCCAGCGGCAGCCCGTCGGGGGCGGCGTCGGCGGCCCAGGCGGCCCCGTAGACGGCCGAGCGCGAGTTCTCCGTCTCCAGCAGCATCTGCGCGCAGCGGTGGGAGACGGCCTGGTAGGCGCCGATCGGGCGACCGAACTGCTGGCGGTCTTTGGCGTACTCGACCGCCATCTCCAGCGTCCGCTGGGCGATCCCGGTCGACTCCGCCGCAACCGCGACGCAGGCCCGGTGGAAGACAGGGTAGTAGTCGGCGCCCGAGCCCGGCAGGGTGTCGGCGGCGGCGACGCGGACCCCCTCGAAGCGGACCGAGGAGAGGCGCCGGGTCGGATCGATCGTGACCTCGGGGACGACGCTGACGCCGGCTGCGTCGGCCTCGACCAGGTGGCGCCCGCCGTCGGCGGTCGCGACGATGAAGAAGTCGGCGCCGGCGGCGTCGAGGACCAGGGTCTTCTCGCCGTCGAGGACCACCCCGTCGCCGTCGGCCCTGGCCTCCATCGTGAACTCGTCGATTCTTGCCGGCGAGCCCGCGTCCCAGAGCGCCGGGGTGCCGCGGCGCTCACCGCTGGCCAGTGGCCGCAGGTAGCGCTCGCGCTGGTCGTCGGAGCCGCAGAGGCCGAGCGCGAGGCCGGCGACGGTGGCGGAGAGCAGCGGCGAGGGTGCCAGCGCGTAGCCGAGCTCCTCGAAGAGCACCGCCAGCTCGACGATCCCGAGCCCCTGTCCGCCCCACTCCTCCGGCAGCGCCAGCCCGGTCCAGCCGAGCTCGGCCATCTCACGCCAGCCGTCGGCGTCGACGCCGTCCTCGCTGGCGGCGATCTCGCGGATCCGCTCCGATTTGAAGCGGGAGCCGAGGAAGTCATGAGCGGTGGCCTTGATCGCCTGCTGCTCGTCGGTGAGGTCGAAGTACATTCTTAAAACGCTCCCGCTGTCATAAGCGCCTAGCGCAGCCTCGGCAAGCCGAGCACCCGCTCGGCGATGATGTTCCTGAGGATGTCGGTGGTGCCACCCTCGATCGAGTTGGCCCGCGAGCGCAGGAAGCCGTACTGCCAGGCGCCGCCGGCGACCGCGTTCTCGGAGCCGCGGGCGAGCGGCGCATACGCGCCCTCGATGTCGAGCGCAAGCTCGGTCAGGTCCTGGTTGATGTCGGCCCACTGCCACTTGCCGAGCGAGCCCTCCGGGCCGGGGATCCCCGACTGCATCGTCTTGGTCAGGCCGCGGTAGGCGTTGAGGCGCATCGTCTCCGCCTCGATGAAGAGCTGGGCGATCCGCTGACGGTAGTAAGCATCGTCGGCCGCACTGCCGCCATTGGTGCGAACCTCCTTCGCCAACCTGGCGAGGCGGCCGAGGCTGTTCTGGATCTGCGCGATCGCGCCGAAGGCGAGCCCGGCGCGCTCGTTCATCAGGGTCGTGATCGCCACCCCCCAGCCGTTGCCGACGCCGCCGACGACGTTCTCGTCGGGGATCCGCGCCTCGTTGATGAAGACCTCGTTGAACTCGCCCTCGCCGGTGATCTGGACCAGCGGTTTGGCTTCCACCCCCTCCTGCTCCATGTCCATCAGGAAATAGGTGAGGCCCTGGTGCTTGGGGGCGTCGGCGTCGGTGCGGGCGACGAGCATGCACCACTTCGCGTACTGGGCGAACGTCGTCCAGACCTTCTGCCCGGTGACCACCCATTCGTCGCCGTCCTTGACCGCGCGGGTCTTCAGCGAGGCGAGGTCAGAACCCGACTCGGGCTCGGAGAAGCCCTGGCACCAGATCTCGTCTCCGGTCAGGATCGGCTCCAGGTAGCGCTGCTTCTGCGCGTCGGTGCCGTGGGCGATCACCACCGGGCCACCCATCGCCAGGCCGAGAACGTTGGCGGGGCTCGGCGCTTCCTGGGCCGATGCCTCGCCGACGAAGATCGCCTGCTCGATCATCGTCGCGCCGCGGCCGCCGTACTCCTGCGGCCAGGAGATCCCGGCCCAGCCCGCCGCGTGCAGCTTGCGCTGCCACTCGCCGCGAAAGGTCATCACCTCGTCCAGGCTGCCTTCCGGTTCGGGACCTGGGTTGTTCTCCTGAATCCAGGTGCGAACCTCGTCGCGGAACTCCTCCTCCGATGGCGACAGCGTCAGGTCCATCGGCGCTGGAGCATATAGGTCCTGGCCGAACAGCCAGTGAAAGTGCCCCGCGGACGTTAGAGCGTGGCACAACCGTTCAAGCCGTATTTTTTGGCGAGCTTTTGGAATTCGCCGAGCGGCGATTTGGGGCCGGAGAGTTCCGAGCTCGGTTTCGCTTCGAGGCCCTCCGCTGCCGCTTCGAGCGCCTCGACCATCGCTTCGACCTTTGCCTCGTCGCCCGCTGGGGGGGTCAGTTCATCGAATTCGCGGGCCGCTTCGGGAAGCGGCGGGACCGCCGCCTGCACGTTGGCTTCCGGGTTCGTCAGCTTCGGTTCCTTATTGGCTTCTCTTTCTTTTTCGATTTCTCCGAGCAGTTCGTTATATCGGTTCGGGATCAGCTGGCAGATTTCGTCGCCCTCTTTGATGAACTCGGCTTTGGTCAGGGGACCGGAGTCGCCGCCATCGTCGCTTGCTTCCGTGGAAGCACCGTCGCCGTCGTTGGCGGCGCTCGTCGTGTCGCTCGAGCTGGTGCCCGAGTCGGCGGCGCCTCCACTGCTGCTGTCGCTGCCGCCGCCGCACCCAATTGCCAGCGCTGCAATTGCGACCATTGCGATGATGAGAGTGATTCTGAGCTGCATGGTCCCCGCCCGCCTCCATTCGACCGAAACTTTTTAACTAATCGGAGAACCTACAGGCGGACGGGGCCAAGTCAAGCCCGCCGAACATTTTCGGCGACTGCTGGGGGCTGCCTATTCTTCGCCGCAGACCTTGAGTCCGTACTCCTCAGCCAGTTTGCTCGGCTCTTTCAGCACTTCCGCGCCGAACACGAGGCCCGGGTTGTCTTCGATTTCGGCCGCCGCGTCTTCCAGTGAGACCGTGATCGCTTCGACCTGCTCCTCGTCGCCCTCGGGGGCGCCGAGCGCAGTGAGGTCTTCGGCCTGCTCGTTGAGGTTGGGAACGAGGACCGCGGTGACCGCTTCCTCCAGCTGCTTTTCGTTTGCCTTATTGAGCGTGAAGTCGTTCTCGTCGGCGAATTCTTCAGCTTCCGTTTGGCTGCGCTCGCTGGCTTCGCCGCAGATCGCATCGGCCTGCTTGATGAACTCGGGCTTGGTCAGCGCCGCGCTCGTCTCGCTCGTCGTGTCGTCGCCACCGCCACAACCCGCGGCCACCAGCGCCAGGGCGGCGGTACTCATCGCGGCCGCCATCAATGCCTTGCTCAATGTCACTCCTTCGCAACTTCGTTGTCCGGATGGGAGAAGCTACAGACGCCTCACGACACAATTCGATGGCACCGTGATAGGAACCCGGGCCAATGAGCTCAAACCAGGGATATGAAAGTCCGGGGATCGCGGGGAGCGGGGCAATCGCCACCGGCCTCGCCGCCATCTCGACCACCACCGCAGACACGATCCTGCTCGCCCGCAGCGAGGCCTCCGCCTGGCGCGCCGAGGAGAAGATCGTCGCCGCCTGCGCGAAGATCGAGGGGGCGGAGCCATCGCGCCTGCGGGTCACCACCGACCCCGCCGACCTCTCCCACTGCGACGTCGTCGTCGAGGCCGTGGTCGAGGAGGTCGCAGCCAAGGGGGAGGTGCTGAGCGCCGTAGCGACGGCCTGCCCCAACGCCGACCTGGCGACCACCACTTCCTCGCTGGGGATCGGCGAGATTGCCGCTGCCGCCGGAACCGAGAAACTCTACGGCCTCCACGTCTTCAACCCGGTGCCGCGAATGGCGCTGGTCGAGGTCTGTATCCCCGACGGCGCCACGGATGCTCGCGAGCGGGCGCTGGCCTGGTGCGCGGCGCTCGGCAAGACCGCGGTCGAGGTCCCCGACCAGGCCGGCTTCGTGGTCAACCGGCTGCTCTTCCCCTATCTCTTCGAAGCGGTGCGGCTCATCGAGCGGACCGGCATGGAGGCGGGTGAGGTCGACACCTGCATGAAGCTCGGCGCCGGGCATCCGATGGGCCCACTGGCGCTGCTCGACTTCGTCGGCCTCGACGTCTCCAAGGCGATCGGCGACGCCCTCTACGCGGACAACGGCGAGGCCGCCAGCCAGCCACCGGGGTTGGTCGTGGAAATGGTCGGCGAAGGAAAATTGGGCCGTAAGAGCGGCGCCGGCTTCTACTCGTACGACTAGACGGCTGCAAACCGTCGTATCTCGGCGTCGGCGCTCGGTCACGTGCAGAGCACGCTCCCTCGCGCATCCTTGAGCTACTCGGTTTTCGCCGTCTTGGTTTTTCCCGATAGGTCCCAGATCACGTCAGCCTCGGAGATGTTCTGACGGCGGGCGACGGATTCGATTTCGTCCCAGGGGAGCTCGGCCTCGGGTAGCTCGTCCCAACGAGCGAGGTCGAGCGCCTCGATCGAGCCTCTGAGCGCCGGGCCGAGATGTTCCTCGGCGCGCAGCAGCGCCCTCAGGACCTCCAGCTGCTTGTCGGTCAGGCGTACAACCCACATGCGGGGTACCTCCAACTGTTCGGCGGGGTCGCGGGTTGCCCGAAAAAGCTAGGTGTCCGAACGGACGGAACCGCTGATGCGAACAGCCTCGATCCGGTTCTCGCGTACGGCCTCGACTCGGATCGTGTACCCGTTGACGGTGATCGAGTCGCCGCGCTTTGGCAGCCTCCCGAGCTCGCCGAAGACGTAGCCGCCGACCGAGTTGTAGGCGTCGGTGTCGACCGGCAGCTCGATCCCGGCGTCGGCGAGGTCGCCGAGCGAGACGTGGCCGCGAACGAACCAGTCGCCGTTCGACAGCTCGCGCAGGGCCGCGGCGCGGGGGTCGGTCTCGTCCTCGATCTCCCCCACCACCTCCTCGAGGATGTCCTCGACGGTGACGATCCCAACCGTGCGCCCGTACTCGTCGACGACGACCGCGAGCGAGGTGCGCTGGACCTGGAGGTCGTGCAGGAGGTCGTCGAGCGGGCGCGTCTCGGGGACGATCAGGGCTTCGCGGACCAGCGGCTCGATCGAGGCATCGGGCCCGTCGCTCATGTAGAGGCGGGCGAGGCTGTTGTTGTGGACGATTCCCTTGACGCGGTCGGGGTTGTCGTCCTCGATCACGACCAGGCGCGTGTGGCCGGAGGTGACGCACCGGCGCAGCGCCGCCTCGACCGTCTCGGCGGCATCGACGGTGACCACCGCCGGGATCGGCGTCATCACCTCGCGCGCCTCCTGCTCGTGCAGGTGGAAGACGCCGGCCAGATGCCCCGCCTCGCCGGGGTCGAGGCGGCCGCGCTGGGCGCCGCGAGAGATCAGCAGGCGCAGCTCCTCCGGCGAGGTCTCCTCGGCCACCGAGTCGGGGTCGACCCGGAAGAAGACGCGGACGATCCAGTTGGCGGGCACGTTGGTGGCGATGATCAGCGGATGCAGGGCGGTGCGGAAGAACTTCAGCGGCCCGGAGATCCGCAGCAGCACCGTCTCCGCGCGGGCGATCGCCAGCATCTTCGGCGCCTGCTCGCCGAGGATCACGTGCAGGAAGGTGACGAGCGTGAAGGCAATCGCGATCGCGATCGCGACCGCGGCAGCGTGACCGAGGAAGTTGCCGAGCAGCGGCTCCAGCAGCTCGGCCAAGGCGGGCTCGCCGAGGAAGCCGATGCCCAGTGAGGCAAGCGTGATCCCCACCTGACAGGTGGCGACGTACTGGTCGACGTGTTCGATCAGGTCGAGCCCGTTGCGGGCCGCCCCGACCCCTTCGTCGCGCAGCTGCTCGAGGCGGCTGCGGCGCGAGCGGACGATCGCGAACTCGGCCGCGACGAAGAAGCCGTTGACCGCAACCAACAGCAGGAGGAGGACGAGCAGAACGACGCTCATCGCTTATGCGGCCCTGGTACTTCGGGCTGGGACGTCGTCAGCCATTCGGCGAACGCAATATAGCTGGCCGCCCCCGCGGCGCTTTGATTACCTGGGATATTGAGCGATCAATGCGCGTTGCGACGCTCAGGGAGATGCTCGAAGAGTTGATCCGGCTCGGTGAGGCGACCGGCATGGAAGAGCACGCCCATGAGTTGCGTGGCGAACTCGAGGGACGACTGGCCACGGTGCGCGCGGCGGTCGCGGGGGCGCCGAGCCCGCGCGTGATCGCCCTGGAGCGACTCGACCCACCGCGGGTCGCCGGCTACTGGATCCCGGAGATGATCTCGATCGCCGGCGGCGAGGACGTTGCCGGCGACCCCGGTCTGGACCCGCCGGAGGTCGGCTGGGGCGAGCTCGAGAGCCTGCGCGCCGACGTCGTCGTGGCGATGCCCGACGGCTCGCTCGCGGATTCCCGGGCCCAGGCGATGGAGCACTGGGAGCTGATCGCCGGGCTCGGCGCCAGCCGGGTTTTCGCGGTCGACTCCAAAGCAGCCTTCACCGAACCGGGGCCACGACTCGTCGACGGCGTCGAGCTGCTCTGCCATCTGCTCCACCCGGAGCTGATGGACCCGCCGGGCAACGCCGGCTTCGCGGCGCTGCGGGCTCCGGTGAGTCGGTCGTCGCCGGAGTAGTCAGGCGATCGCGATCGCGCCGACGACCGAAACGGCCGCGACCGCGACCATCACCGCGATCTCCGCGGGCTTGTGATTGCGGCCGAGCATCCCTTTCTCGCCGGCGACGATCGCCGCCGCGCAGATCAAGCCGCCGGCGAGACCGCCGAGGTGGCCACCGACGCTGATGTACTTCGAAAAGGCGAAGGTGAAAACGAGGTTGAAGACGAGGAGCACCCCGAGCTGTCTGGCGATCTCGTTCATCCCGCGGCCACGGGCGATCACCATCGTCGCCCCGAAGATGCCAAAGACCGCCCCGGAGGCTCCAACCGTGAGGGCGTTCGGGGACAGGATTAGGGCGCCGAACGAACCGGCGAGCAGAGAGGCGAAGTAGAGGGCGACATAGCGTGGAGTTCCCAGCGCGGGCTCCAGCAACAGGCCGATCACATAGAGGGCGAACATGTTGAAGCCGATGTGGAGCAGCCCGGAATGCAGGAAGCCGTTGGTCACGAGCCGGTACCACTCGCCTTCCGCCACCGACGGGCCGAACAGGCCGAAATCGATCGTGACGCTGTTGAAGCCGGGACCAAGGCCGCCACCCCCCGAGCCGATCTCGATCAAGAACGCGACGACGTTGATCGCGATCAACACATACGTCGCTGGGGCTCCCCAGAACCCCGCCTGCGGGGCGCCGCCGGGGTTGCGGACCACCTTGGTTCGCTGTCTCGCGCACTCCGGACAGCGCATCCCGACCGGGGTCGGGGTCATGCAGTCGGGACAGATCGGACGACCGCAGGAGGAACAGGAAACGCCCGTCTCGCGGTCGGGGTGGCGGTAGCAAGTCTCGGCCATCGGGTCGAGGGAGCCTACAATCGGCGCCGATGGAGGTCGCCAGCCCCGCCCGTCTCTACGCAGCCGCCGTCGGCGCGCTGCTGTTCGTACTGGGGATTCTCGGCTTCTTCTACAGCGCTTCCTTCGGCGGCCCGGGCACGGTCGAGGAGGCGGTCGCGGTGCTCGAAGTCAACGCCTGGCTGAACCTGCTCCACGTCGCCACCGGCGCCCTCGGCCTGCTTGCCGCCAGCTACGCGGCCCGTCCTTTCGCGCTCGCCTTCGGCCTGCTCTATACCGCGCTGGCCGTCTGGGGCTTCGCGATCGGCGGCAGCGACGCAATCCTCGGCTTCCTCCCCGCCAGCAGCGGCGACGACGTCCTCCACCTCGCGGTCGGCCTGCTCGGCCTCGCAGCCGCGGCTGGGACTCCGAAGTCGCGGCCGGCCGCCCGGCGCTCGCGACCCCTAGAGGCGCGAGCGGACGCCGCTGGAGAGGGCGCGTAGGCCGCTCTCGCTCTTCTGCTTGCTGCGGCGCCGGAGCTCCAGCACGACGAGGGCGCCGGTGGCCACTCCCCCGGCACCGATCGCGACCACCGGCCGCACCCAGTTGCGGGGGTCGCGCAGCGCCCGCAGCTCGCTCTCGGAGAGCTCTTCGGCCCAGGCCGAGAGTTCCTCGGCCGCGGTCTGGGTGATCGCCGCGAAGGTGTCCTCGATCCGCCCCGAGAGGCGCTCGGGCGGCTCGATCGGTCGCAGCGCGTCGGCCAGCAGGCGCTCCACCTCCCAGTTGCCGCCGAGGCTCTCGCCCGCCTCAGTCATCGCTCATCTCCTCCTGCAGCTGCTTGATCGCGCGATGGATCAGGACCTTGGTGGCGCCGTCGGAGCGGCCCAGCGCCCGGGCGATCTCGCGGTTGTCCATCCCGAGCGCAAAGCGCATGATCAGCGCCTCGCGCCGGTCCTCGGAAAGATGCTCGAGGTTGGCCATCACCTGCCGCAGCTCCTCGCGACCCTCGGCGATCGCCTCGGTGTCGTGCTTGGCGGCGATCGGATCGGCGTTTTCCAGCGGCGTCTGCGGCCGTCGCGAACGGTCGCGGTAGTAGTTGGAGGCGAGGTTGTGGGCGATCCGGATCAGCCAGGGGCGCAGCGGCCGTCCGTCGGACTCGCGCCGCGCCCGGTCGAAGTGCCGGTAGGCCTGCAGGAATGCCTGCTCGGTGAGGTCCTCGGCGTCGTGGTGGTTGCTGACCCGGTAGTAGGCGTAGGAGTAGACGTCGCGTAGATGGGCGCGGTAGAACTCCTCGAAGGCGCGATCGAGCTCCGCCTTCGCCGCCGGCTCCATCGCCGCCGGCTCGACGTTCTCCTCGGGGCCGCTCACCAGCCAAGCCTAGAGGCTGGATGTGGGTTAGACGCGTGCGTGGGTAACCCACATCAAGCCTCTAGTTCTCGCGCCCTCACGCCGCTCGCCTCGCCCGCTCGACCCGACGCAGTCCGGCAACCCACTCGTCGGCGTCGATCTCGCCGCGGATCAGTTCGGCGAGGCCGCCCAGCGCGTCAGCCGCGACGCCCGAGGCGGCGACCGCTTCGGCCAACAGCGGCGTCGTATCGAGCCCCTCCGAGGCCTGACCGATCAGCGCCGGGATCTCGACCGCGGGGGTACCCGACCCGAGCAACTCCCCGGCGCGGCGATTGCGGCCGGTGGGCGCCATCATCGTCGCGGTCAGGTCGCCGACGCCGGCCAGCCCCGAGAAGGTCTCGAGCTCGGCGCCGTGGGCGATCGCGTACTCGATGCACTCGCTCCAGATCTCCGCCACGGCGATCCCGGCGGCGTTCAGACCGTGGCTCTCGGCGGCGGCAGCGGCCAGCGCCGCGGCGTTCTTTGCCGCCCCCGCCATCTCCACACCGGTGACGTCGGCGGTGCGCTCGCAGACCAAGCCGGCCTTGTCGAAGACCTCGCCCAGCTGGGTCCGCAGGTCGGGGTCGGCGGAGCCGAGCACCAGCGCCGCCGAGCCGGAGACAGACTCGCGAGCATGGGCGGGGCCGCCGAGACAGGCGATCGCGCGGGCGCGCACCCTTTCGCCGACATACTCGGCCGGCAGCTGGCCCTGCGGCCCGACCAGACCCTTGGTCAGCAGCAGAATCGAGGAGCGGCCGCCGACGCGGTCGGCGATCGCGCCGACCGCCTGCGGCATCGACTTCGAAGGGATCGCGAGGCAGATCAGGTCGAGGCCGTCGAGCTCGATGTCGGAAGCCTGGCGGACGTCGATCGAGTCCGGCAAGGGGATCTCGGGCAGGTAGCGGCGGTTTTCCCCCGCCTCGATCAGGTCGGCAACGCTCTCGGCGGTGCGGGCGCCGAGCTGGACCTCGAGGCCGCCGCGGGCGAGCAGCACCGCAACCGCCGTGCCCCAGCTGCCGGCACCGATCACGGCGGCGCGGCGCAGCGGTGGCAGCCCACCAAGGTCTTCCCACTGCAGCTGGACGTTGGGCCAAATCCGCGCCGTCACCGTCTCCGCCAACGCCGGCGACGGCTCCTCGGCACGGGGGAAGGTCATCGCTTTGCCGAGGCGGACCCTGACCTTGCGCGGCCGAATCCTCCAGCCGCGGCGGACGTGTTCGGTGCCGAGCACGGCGGTGGGAATCACCGGGGCGCCGGTCTGCAGCGCCAGCCGCCCGACCCCGCGCTTGGGGTTGCCGAGGGTACCGCGGCGGTGTCGCGTGCCCTCGGGGAAGATGCAGACAGCACCACCTCGTTCGACGATCTGCCGCGCGGTCTCCATCGATTCCTCGTCGGACTCGCCACGACGGATCGGGAAGGCGCCGAGCCGGGAGAGAATCCAGGCGCGCCAGCGCGGCTGGAAGAGCTCGACCTTGGCGACGTAGTTCATTGGCCGACGCCAGGGCAGGCAACCGCCGATCACGAAGGGGTCGAGGAAGCTGCGGTGGTTGGCGGCGACGATGATCCCGCCCTTCACCCGCGCGTGTTCGCGGCCGGTGCGGCCGTAGCGGAAGTAGACGAGGAAGAACGGCGTCAGGAAGATCCTGGCCAGGATGTAGAGGGGCCAGTTGACGCTGTGCTTGCGCGTGTACTCGTGGTAGGGGGCCAGTTGCTCGGGGGTCACGCTCTGCGTGCTACACGCTGGGAGCTGCGTGGTTACCCGGGTTCGCTACCAGGCGCGATCGATCAACCCCGCCAGGTCGGCGCGCGTCAGCGGGGGACCGGGAACGTGGGTTAGCTCCGAGCGGGAGAGCATGGCTTCCAGTGCGGCATCGAGCTCGTTGGGGTGGCTGGCGAGGGTGTGGAGGGCCCGCGGCTGGCCGAGGGCGGTGAGGCGGTGCTCGAGGCCGGGTAGGTCGGTGCCAAGCGCGCTCGCCAGAGGTTCGATCGCCTTGGGGGCGCGAGCGGCAAGCAAGGCGACGGCGTGGGGCAGGATCGCGGCGTTGGTGTGGGCGTGCGGGGTGCCGCAGAGGCGAACGAGGGTTTGGCAGACGACGTGGTGGAGGCCGAAGCCGGCGGAGTCGATCGCGTAGCCGCAGAGAATTGATCCGAGGGCGAGGTCGGCGCGGTCGCGATGGGTCGGATCCTGGTCGAGGGCGCCGGCGATCAAGGCGGCGCCGCGGAAGGCGGACATCTCGGAGACCGGGTTGGCGAGCGGCGTGTAGAGCGAATCGGCACCGTGAGCAAGGGCGTTCATCGAGCTTGCCCGCAGATCCGTCTCGGGCTGGCTCGTCATCGCCGCGGGGTCGGCGATGACGAGCTTGGGACGAACCCGCGTCCCGGCCTGCTCGGCCCCGGCCGGCAGCCGATGGATCGCCGTCATCTCCGCCCCCGACATCGTCGTCGGTATCGCCGCGACGTCGATCCCGGCGACCGCGGCGACCGCCTTGGCCGTGTCGATCACCCGCCCGCCACCGAGCGCCACCAGCGCCCCGGCCTGGTGCGGCAGAGCTTTGGGACGGTCAGCGTCCGAAAGCTCTGCCGCGCTTGCGACCAGGTCGGCGGCGAGGCCGGGGACCTGGCCTTGTCCCACCTCGTGGACCCGGGAGGCAGCGCCGGCGAGCGCCGGAGCCTCGGCCAGAGCCCGCGGCGTGCTCAACAGCTCGAACTCGGCAAACCCGTACCCAGCCAGCGTCGCCACCGCGCCGTCGACCCCACCCTCGCCGAAGACGACGGTGCGCCCGGCGTCGCGCCAGACGAAGTCCCGACCCACTACTCCGCGCGCGGGTTGTGGACCGGCCGCAGGTTCGGTTCGACCTCGGAGCGAAGGTGCTCGAAGTCGGGCGGCAGCGAGAGCTTCTCGCCGAGATGCTCGAGCGGCTCGTCGACCGTGAAGCCGGGGCCTTTGGTCGCGATCTCGAAGAGCACGCCCGAGGGCTCGCGGAAGTAGATCGACTTGAAGTAGAAGCGGTCGATCTCCGGGGTCGGCTGCGCGCCGCCCTCGATCGCCTTCTGCCGCCATTGCATGTGCTCCTCGGGCGCGGATGCCCAGGCGATGTGGTGGACGCTGCCGGCCCCCTGCAGTCCCCGCTCGGGCGGAGGGGCGTCGTAGACGTAGGAACCGCCGCGGCTCTCGCCGCGGGCCTCCCAACTGCCGCCCCCGATCCGCTCGAACTCGAGCGCCTCGAGCAGGCCGCTGCTGGCCTCGGGGGCGGCGCTGTAGGCACGCGCCGCGTGGAAGCCCTGCAACGCCAGCTCCGCCGGAATCTCCGGGTGCTCGGCGATCAGCGGCGCGTCCTCGACGCTGACCACCGTCAGCTCGTGATCGAGCCCCTCGGGGTCGGCGAAGAAGAGGCTCTCCCCCTCGCGCCGGGTCTCGACGCCCTTGGCGCCCAGCCGCCCGGCCCAGAAGTCCAGCGACTCGCTCGACGCGACCCGCCAGACGATCCGGTGGACCATCCCCGCTCCAGCCCGGCCGGGTGCCGCACCGGGGTACTCGAAGAAGGTCAGGTCGGAGCCCGGGTCACCTCCCTCGTCGGCGTAGAAGAGGTGGTAGACGGTCGGGTTGTCCTGGTTGACCGTTTTCTTGACCAGCCGCAACCCCAGCACGCCGGCGTAGAAATCGACGTTGCGCTGGGCGTTCTCGGTGATCGCCGTTATGTGGTGAATGCCGTCGAGCTTCATCGAGCACGTATACCATCCCGCCTTGATGAGCCGAGCTCGCCGACGCACTGTGAAGGGGCTCGTGATCCTCGGCTCCTTCTTCGCCTTCCTCAGCGTCTTCGGAATCTGGATCGAGCGCCAGGCGCTCAACACCGACGACTGGGTCCACACCAGCGGCCGACTGCTGCAGAACCAGACGGTCCGTGCCGCCGTCGGCGACTACCTGGTCGACCAGCTCTACGAAAACGTCGACATCAAGAAAGAACTCGAGGACATCCTCCCGGGCGACACCAAGGACCTGGCCGGCCCGGCGGCCGGCGGCCTGCGCCAGGTGGCCGGCGACGGCGCCGAACGCGTGCTGGAAACCAGCACCGCCCAGTCGCTCTGGGAAGACGCCAACCGAACCGCCCACGAACAGCTGATCGCGGTCCTCGAGGACAAGAAAGAGGCGGTTTCGACCGAAGGCGGCAACGTCAGCCTCAACCTCGGCAGCCTCGTCACCAACCTCGCCAACCAGGTCAGGTATCGGTGCCGAGCTAGCCGAAAAACTGCCGCCCGACGCGGGCCAGATCGAGATCCTCCGCTCCGACGAGCTGAAGACGGCCCAGAACGTCGCCGTCGCGATCAAGGGCCTCGCCCTGATCCTCTCGATCCTCACCTTCGCCACGTTTGCGCTGGCGATCTACCTCTACAAGGAGAACCGCTGGCTCGCGATCCTCTTCTCGGGGATCGGCCTGGTCGCCGCCGGCTTCGCGGTGATCGTCGTCCGCCAGATCGCCGGCGGCATCGTCGTCGACCAGCTCGTAGTCGACGAGAGCGTCAAGCCCGCGGCGGAAGCGACCTGGTCGATCGGCACCTCGCTGATGACCAGCATCGCGACGACCGTGATCGTCGTCGGCATCCTCTTCGCGGTCGCCGGTTGGCTCGGCTCGCCGTCCGGCTCCGCCCGGGCCAGCCGCCGGGTGATCGCGCCGGCGCTGCGCGATTACATCCCCTACGTCTACACCGGCCTGGCGATCATCGTCTGCATTTACTTCCTCTCCTCCTCGGTGCAGAGCCTGCGCTCCTTCCTCACCACCCTGATCGTCGCCGCGATGGCCGCCTTCGGGATCCACGAGCTCCGCAGGCAGACGATCGAGGAGTTCCCCGACGCCAACTTCAACGACACCTTCGGCGCCCACCGCGACAAAGTCGTCAGCGCGGTCAAAGGCGCGAACCTCGGCGAGCGGGCCGCCAAACTGGGCGAGAGCGCGAAACAGCGCCTGCCCGAGCGCCGGCCAGACGGAGGCGAGGCACTCACGACCGAGGCGCCCACGGCGGTGATCGGCGACGACGAGGAGGCCCGGCTGCAGCGCCTCGAGCGCCTCGGAGAGCTGCACCAGAAGGGCATCCTCACCGACGAGGAGTTCGCCGCCGAGAAGGCGCGCGTACTCAGCGGCGGCGGCTCCTAGCCTCTTCCACGGCGGCAAACCGGCTAGCCTCGTCCGCATGGACTACGACTTTCGCTTCCGGAACTCCAGCGGCAAATGGGAGTCCAGCGGCCATAAAAAGGGGCGCGACCGCGCCTCCGCGTTCCAGGCGCTGACGGAAAAGACGGCCGGGGGGATGCCCCCCGGGCAGTACATGTCGCGCCCGCGCGGTCGCCAGAAAGACTGGGACCTGTTCGAGCTCGATCAGCAGGGCAACATCACCCAGGCCGACTGAGAGCCCCCCTCCGGGTTCGAACCGGAAACCTCCCGATTACAAATCGGGTGCTCTCCCAGGTTGAGCTAGGGGGGCGCATTGCCGAATATAGACAGATGGATGCAGCCTTCAGGTTCCTGCGCCCGGATGAGGGCAATGTTTTGACCCAAGCGATCGAAGTCGCCTATGGGCAGAGCTATGACGTGCGCTGGGTTTACGACGGGGCCGAGGTCGCGGCGCGACTGGCCGACGGGCGCTACGTCTCCTGCGTCGCCGAGAACGCCGCGGGAGAGCTGCTCTGCCATGAGGGGATGAGCATGGCCGCGGCCGGCGATGCGGTTGCCCACACTGGTCAGGCGGTGACGATGCCGATCGCCCGCGGCCAGCACATCTTCACCCGCACCAAGCGCTTCCTGATGGACTGGGCGCAGGCCGAGGGGCTAGCGGGGATGTTCAGCGAGGCAACCGCCGCCCACCCCTACAGCCAGCGCGCCAATATCGAGCTCGGTGCCCACGAGACCGGCTTCCTGCTCGGCTGGATCCCGGCCAGCGTCGACAACGACGCCGCTGCCGGGGCGCCGCGTAGGCGGCAATCGGCGGCGCTCTTCTACACGAAGCTGAACGACGGTCACGAGCGCCGGGTCTACGCGCCCGCCCGCCACCACGAGATCGTCGGCCAAACGCTCTCCCTCTGCGAGCTGCGCGGCACGCTCTCTGTGCCCCCGCCGGACTGCGAGCTCGCCCCCTGCACGAAATTCCAGGCCGAGGTCGACCGCGACCACAATCTGGCGCTGATCACGGTTCTCGTCCCCGGCGCCGACCTGGAGACGGTGATCGGCGCCGAGCGGCGCCACCTCTTCCACCGTCTCGGGCTCGACGCGATCTACGTCGACCTGCCGCTGGAGCAGCCGGCGACCGCGCTCGTCGCCGACGGCCTCGAGCGGCTTGGGGTCTCCTACGCCGGCGTCTTCCCCAACCGGCGTACCGACGGCGACGTCCTGCGGATGCAGTCGCTGCACCGGGTGCGAGTCAAGGCCGATGACGTTGCGGTCGCCTCGGACCATGGTCGCGAACTGCTCGACTACGTGCTCTCGGACCTTCCTTAGCTTCGTCTGACGCTGTCCGGCCAAGCAGATCAAGGACGCAGGAAGCGAAGCGTGCTCCGCACGCGAGCGTCCGAGGACGCCGATATGCGCCGGCCGGACAGCGTCAGACAGGGACCTCGCGGGAGGCCAGGTGAGTACCGACCTTGCGCTTGACGCGCTGCAGGGCGTTGTCGACCGTCTTCGTGTCGCATTCCAGGCGCTCGGCGATCGCCTCGTAGGAGTGGCCGTCGAGGTAGAGCGAGAGGACCCGGCTCTCGAGGTCCGAGAGGACCCCAGAGACACCGGAGAGACAGGAAACGAGACTCTCCAGCTCTTCGGTTGCGATCACCTGGTTGACCGGGTCGTGGACGCTCGGCCCGGGCAGGATCTCGTCCAGGGTGGTTTCCGAGTCGCCGGCTGCGGCCGGGGTCTGGCTGAAGGAGACGTACTGGTTGAGGGGGGTGTGCTTGTTGCGGGTCGCGGTCTTGACGGCGGTGATGATCTGGCGGGTGATGCAGAGCTCGGCGAAGTTGCGGAAGCTCGACTCGCGATCGGTCCGGTAGTCGCGAATTGCCTTGTAGAGGCCGACCAGGCCCTCCTGGATCAAGTCGTCGGACTCGCCGCCGAGCAGGAAGTACGAGGAGGCCTTCAGCCGGACGAAGCCGCGATAGCGGCGGATGATCATTTCGTAGGCGTCGGTGCGGCCGTCCTTGGCGAGCGCGACCAGATAATGATCATCAAGCTCAACTTGAGCTTTAGGCTGAAACTGGGTAGGTGCAGTGAGAGCCACGGTCCTTCTCCTTGCTGAAGGGTCGTGACGCCGCTTACCTCCCCAGGGGCGCCGTCTATAGAGGCGATCCTCAGACTCAAGCTGAGCTTCACCCTTTGTTGAGCGGCATGTTTACCGCTGGGCGGAGTTCTGTCAACCCCCAAATTGCGAAAATGCAACCGCCGTTGCATTTGCAGGAGGCCTAAGAGCGCTGGCGCAGAGCCTCGAAAAGCAGCGCGGTGGCCGCCGCGGAGACGTTGAGCGAGTCGATCTGACCCCGCTGCGGAAGGGCCACGAGGCCATCGCAGGAGGCGGCGACCCGGGGCCGCAACCCCTTCCCCTCACCGCCCAGAACGAGGATGGTGGGCCCGGTCAAGTCGACCGACCAGGGTGCCGCCTCTGCCTCCGCGTCAGCTCCCCAGATCCAAAACCCAGCCTCCTTCGCGGCCGCCAGCCAGTCGGAGAGGTTGCGGACGTGGGCGATCTGGAGGTGCTCGACGGCCCCCGCCGAGGCCTTGCAGGCAGCAGCGGTGACGGCGGCGGCGCGGCGCTCGGGAACGATCAGGCCAGCGGCGCCGGCAACCTCGGCCGAACGGCAGACGGCGCCAAGGTTGCGCGGATCCTGGACCTGGTCGAGGGCGACCAGCAACGCGTCCTTGACCCGCAAGAGCCCCTTCGCGTCGCCGTAGGGATAGGGATCGACCTCGGCGACGACACCCTGGTGGTCGGGCGAGCCGCAGAGGCGCTCGAGCTCGTAGGCATCGGTCTCCGGCGCCCGCCAGACGCGCTGCACCCGGCGCCGCCCCCGTTCGGCCTCGGCCACCGGCTGGCGACCGTAGATGATCTGGCTCGCCATTTGGGTGAGTCTAGGACCGCGAGACCAGGCGCGGCCCCTCGGCCGAGTCCCGCACTTCCCATCCAAGCTCCGCAAGCCGGTCCCGAATCTCGTCGGCGCGGGCGAAGTCCTTCTCCGCTCGCGCGGCCTCGCGCTCCAACATCAACTCCTGCGCCGCCGAGTCGGCCCCATCTTCATCGAGAGCAAGCGACCCCAAACCAACGAGGTCAAGCATCTCCGCCAGAGCCTCCGCTGCCCCGGGTATCTCCTCCCGATTCGCTTCGCCGACCAACTCAAAGGCCTCGGCCATCGCCCGGGGCGTATTGAAGTCATCAGCAAGAGCAGCGCGGAACGCCTCGACGCGAGAGCCAGGAGGGCTCCCGGAGGAACCTCCACTGCTTTGTGACGGAGGGAGCCCCCCTGCCTCTCCCTCCAGACCTTCCGCAGGGTGCTCCCGGAAGAAGTTCCGCAACCGCTCGACCTGGGCGACGGCTTGCTGCATCTGCTCGGATCCAAACGCCAACGGCTGGCGGTAGTGCCCCGAGATCAGGTAGGCGACCACCGCGTCGCGCCCGTAACGGTCGAGCGCCTCCGAGAGCTGGAAGATGTTGCCGTCGGATTTCGACATCTTCGCCGCCGCCGACTCGACCATGCCGTTGTGCATCCAGGCGCGGGCGAACGTGCGCCCCGCCGCCTCCGACTGGGCGATCTCGTTCTCGTGGTGGGGAAAGACGAGGTCCGAGCCACCGCCGTGGATCGCAAACGAGGCACCGAGCTCCTGCTCGGCCATCACCGAGCACTCGATGTGCCAGGCCGGCCTTCCCTGTCCCCAGGGGGAGTTCCAGCTCGTGTCCTCCCCCTCCTTATGCGCCTTCCAGAGCGCGAAGTCGAGCCCGTCCTCCTTCAGCGACGCCGAGCCGGCCTCCTCGCCCTGGTCCATGTCCTCGGGGCGCCGGTTGGAGAGCTTGCCGTAGTCCCCGAAGCTGCGGACCCGGAAGTAGACGTCGCCGCCGGACTCATACGCGTGTCCCGACTCGACCAGGTCGGCGATCAAGCCGACGATGCCGGCGATCGTCTCGGTCGCCAGCGGCTCAGCGTCGGGGCGTCCCAAGCCGAGCCGGTCGGTGTCCTCCAAGTAGGCGGCGGTCATTCGCGCCGCGAACTCGGCCGACGGCTCTCCGGCGGCAGCCGCGGCAGCGTAGATCTTGTCGTTGACGTCGGTGACGTTGATGACCAGGCGCGTCCGGTAGCCCTCCGAGCGCAGGAATCGGGCGAACAACGAGAAGACGACGTAGGGACGGGCGTTGCCGATGTGGATGCGGCTGTAGACAGTCGGCCCGCAAGCGTAGATCCCAACCTCCTCGTTGGGGTCGACCACGCGTGGCTCACCACTGAGCGTGTCCCTGATCCGTACCTCCCGCATCGGCAGGATGATGATCGATTGGCGCCGGCGAGGGTTAGAAGGTGCGGTAACCGGACGTCGAAGCGGCCGACTCGTTGCGCAGCCAGGCCGGTGCGGTCTCATCGGCCGCCGCCTGCACCTCGCGCTTGGCCTTCCTGGCGCTGGCCTTGATCTCGTCCTCGGTGGCCTCGCGAGCGCGGTCCTCGCGCCGCTGGGCCTGAACCCGAATGCGGTCGGACTCCTGTCGCAGCTGCTCCTCAGCCCGCGCCCGCGCGGCCTCCTCAGCCTCGTGCTCGACCTTCTGGACGAGTTTGCGGACGCTGTCCTCGGCCTCCCGGCGCACCTCCTCGGTGCCTTCCATCACCCGCTGTTCGATCTCGGTCTCGATCCGCACCGCGGCCGCCTGCGACTCCTCGGCGGCGGCCTCGGCGTCGGCGGCGCGCTGCTCGGCGGCGGCGATCCGGCGGTCGGCATCGGCCTGGATTCGCTCGCGGGCCTCCGCGACCTGCCGCTCGACCTCGTGCTCGAGGTCGGCCAATGCCGCGGCGGCCTTGCTCTCGGCCTCCTCCCGCGCCTGTGCCGCCTGATTGGCGATCGCTTCGCGTTCGGCCTGGGAGCGCTGTTGGAGGTCCTCGAAAGCCTTCTCGGCGCGATCGCGCCCCTGCTCGGCGCCGGCGACGCGGGATTCTGCCGCGGTCTTCGCGACGCGCTCGGCAGCGATCCGCTGGCGTGCCTCGGCTGAGATCCCGCGCAGCGTCTCCATCGCCCGCTCCTTCAGCTCGGCGCGCACCTTCTCGTTGCGTTGCTCGGCCGCGGCGAGGCGCTGCTCGGAGACTCGCACCCACTCCAGCGCCTGGCGGGCGACGCCGTGCATGGCCTCGGTGGCCTCACCGACGGCCCGCACCTGCCTGGCTGGATCACTCATGCCAAGGCAAACTACTACGGCGAGGAGACCGATTCTCGATTCGGATCAGATCTTCTAGCGGAGGTTGCGCTTCAAGACCTTGCCGGTGGCGTTGCGCGGCAGCTCCTCGAGGAACTCGACCTCGCGCGGGGCCTTGAACCCGGCCAGGTTCCGCTTGACGTGAGCGCCGAGGTCGGTGGCGGAGACATCGGCTCCCGGCTTCAGCACGACGAAGGCCTTGAGCCGCTGGCCGTACTCCTCGTCCTCGACCCCGATCACCGCCACCTCGACGACGCCCTCGTAGTCGGCGATCAGGTCCTCGACCTCGCGGGGGAAGACGTTCTCGCCGCCGGAGACGATCATCTCGTCGTCGCGACCGTCGATGAAGAGGCGGCCGTCGGCGTCGATGTGGCCGACGTCGCCGCTGGAGAGCAGGCCCTCGATCGCCTCCTTGTTGCCGCCGCCGGTGTAGCCCTCAAAGGACATTTCGTTGCCGACGAAGATCCGCCCGACCGAGCCCTGCGGCACCTCGCGACCCTCCTCGTCGAACAGCTTGAGGCGGGTTCCGCGCGGCGGGCGGCCGGCGGTGCCGGGGGCGGCACGCAGATCCTCGGGGGTGGCGACCGTCGCGTAGGCGACCTCGGTCGAGCCGTAGAGGTTGTAGACGTTGTCGCCGAAGCGGTCCATCCAGGCAATCGCCAGCTCGCCCGGCAGCGCCGAGCCCGAGAGGGCGGTGATCCGCAGCGAGGAGAGGTCGTAGGAACCGAGCGTCTGCTCCGGCAGGCCGAGGATCCGCTGGACCATCACCGGCACCGCTGCCAGCACCGTGGCGCGGCTGCGCCGCACCGCGGCCAGCGTCTCCTCGGGGTCGAAGCGGCGCCGCAGGACCATCGTCGCCGCCGTCGGCAGGCTCATCACGAAGTGGAAGAAGCCCCAGGAGTGGAAGAGCGGCGCGGCGATCATCATCGTGTCGCCAACTCGGTAGGGGATCTTGTCGAGCAGCGAGGCGACCGTGAAGAGACCGTCGGGGCTGGAGCGCTGCGCCCCCTTGGGGGTGCCGGTGGTGCCGGAGGTGAGGATCACGAAGCGCGGCTTCTCGGGTGGCGGCTTGCGATCGGCGTCCGAGCCGGCGGCGATCAGCTGATCGAGGCTCGCCTCGGCCCCGCCCATGCCGCCGTCGGTCCAGGCAACGATCCGGTGCACGGAGTCGTCCACCCCCTCCAGCAGCTCGGCGAACTCCTCGTCGTAGACGATCGCCTTCGGCGCCTCGCGGCGGGTCACCTCGACCAGCTGCGGTCCCGCGAACATCGTGTTCAGGTAGAGGGCGCTGGCGCCGATCTTGGCCGCCGCCAGGGTCGCCTCGATAAAGCCGCGGTGGTTGCGGCACATGATCCCGACGCCGTCGCCAAAACCGATCCCGAGCTTCGCAAAGGAGTCCGCGAGAGCGTTGCTGCGCAAGTGCAGGCGCTCCCAGCTGAGCGCGCCGCGTTCGTCGAGCACGGCGATCTCGTGCGGGTGTTTGATCGCCGCGGTTGCCGCCCCGGTCGCCGGGGACGCGCCCCAGCGAGCGAAGGTGAGTCCCACCCGGGCCGTCTTGTCGGGTCGGGACGGAGCCAGCACGCCGGCCCGCCGCAGCACCTTCCCCTCGAAGATCAGATCCGACACAGAGGCCCGCAGCCCCGACCCAGTGTTGCTCGAACTCGACATCGAATTGTGAAGACTATTCGCTCTGCACAAGCGCGACCGCGATGCAGGCGATTCCCTCGCCGCGGCCGATCCATCCCATTCCCTCGTTACTGGTCGCCTTGACGCTGACGCGGGCAGAGGTTGCCGCGGAGATGACCCGCTCCATATCTGCCTTGTAGGGACCGAGACGGGGTTGCTCGCAGATCAGGGTGGCGTCGACGTTGACGATCGCCCCCGCGATCGCGCCGACCGCGGTTCGCAGCAGGTCGATCGAGTCGGCGTCGCGCCACTGCTCTTCGTCGGGCGGGAACAGGGTGCCGATGTCGCCGCCGCCCCCGGCGCCGAGGATCGCGTCGATCACGGCGTGGGTGAGGACGTCGGCGTCGGAGTGTCCCTCCAGCCCGAGCTCGTGCTCGATCTCGACCCCGCCGAGGACGAGGCGCCGGCCGGCGGCGAAGCGGTGGCTGTCGTAGCCGATTCCGACCATTCCCTGCCCGCCTCAGCCGACCCGGCTGCCGAGCGGCGCCAAGCTGCGGCGCCGCTGCTCGAAGACGCAGATCTCCCCCACCCCGAGCGCGTCGAGGAAGTCGACCGCCTGCCCGTATTCGAAGCCGACCTGCTCTGGCAGGTGGGCGTCGGAAGAGAGGGCGAACGGAGCCCCGGCCTCGACGCAGAGCTCGGCGAAGGCCAGGGCTGGGTAGAGCTCGCCGACGGGCTTGCGCAACCCCGCGGTCGAGAGCTCGACGGCGATGCCGCTCTCGGCAATCGCCTCGACCGCCGGCTCGTAGAAGCGCCTCAGGTCGCCCTCTGGGGCCGGGCGGTCGCGCCCCCAGACCTTGACCAGATCGGGGTGGGCGAGGATGTCGAAGAGGCCAGAGCGGGCGCAGTCAGCGAGCGCCTCGAAGTAGCGGCGCCAGATCTCATCGGGGTCGTCGCCCCCCTCCCAGACGTCGAAGCCGTCGTGATCGACGGCGGCATCGCCCTCGCCGATGAAATGGACCGAGCCGACCACGTAGTCGAAGTCGCGCGCCTCCAGCAGCGCCGCGGTCTTTTCCTCGGCACCGGGAATGAAGTCGCACTCGACGCCGAGCCGCAGCGGCGTGCCGCGGACGAACTCGCAATAGGCGTCGAGGTCGTCGCGCGCATTCTCGACCCAGAGCGGGTGCTGCCAGAGCTCGAGCGCCTGGCGGAAGCGGTAGACGTGCTCGGAAACGCCGAGCTCCTCGATCCCCGCCGCAGCCGCCGCAACCAGGTAGCGGTCGACGTTCTCGGCGCTGAAGAAGCGCTCCGCGGGTGTGTCCGGGTCGTCGGGGCGCAGGTGCAGGTGGTAGTCGGTGAGCATCGCAGGGTCGAGCCTAGCCAAGCCGGGCGGTGGATTACGCTGGCCGCGTGATTCATCTGCGCATCGTCGCCCCCGCCGATCGCTCCGAGCGGGTGATCGAATTGCTCGAGGGTTCGGAGTCGACGAGCAATCTCGTCTACCTGCCAGACGCCGCGCGCAAGCCCGCCGGCGACGTGATCCTCTGCGACGTCGCCCGCGAGGACGCCAGCGTGATCATCGACGACCTGCGCGAGCTGGCGATCCCCGAGGACGGCTCGATCGCGATCGAACAGATCGACTCCCACATCTCCGAGGCGGCCGAACGGGCCGTGAGCGCCGCCCGCGGCGCGCCTTCCGACGCGGTCGTCTGGGAGGAAGTCGAAGCACGTACCTCCGAGAGCACCGAGCTCGGCGGCCATTTCCTCATCTTCATGGTTCTCTCCTGCCTGATCGCCGCGATCGGCATCTACCTCGAATCGCCGATCCTGATCATCGGCGGGATGGTCGTCGGGCCCGAGTTCGGCCCCCTGGCGGGCCTCTGCGTGGCAATCGTCGACCGCCGCCGCGACGTCGCCTGGCGCTCGCTGGCCGCGCTCGCCGTGGGCTTCCCACTCGCGATCACCGCGGCCTGCCTCTTCACCCTCTTCGCCGACGCGACGGGCCTCCTCGACGCCGACTTCGAGAGCTCCGAACACATCCTGACCGACTTCATCGCCCACCCCGACACCTTCTCCTTCATCGTCGCCGCGCTCGCTGGGGCCGCCGGCGTGCTCTCCCTGACCTCGGCCAAGTCGGGGGCGCTGATCGGCGTGCTGATCTCGGTGACGACGATCCTCGCCGCCGCCAACATCGGCATCGCCCTGGCGCTCGGCGACTGGGCCGAGTGGCGCGGAGCGATTGCGCAGCTGGCCGTCAATCTGACCGCGATCGTGCTCGCCGGCGTCGGCACCCTGCAGATCCAACGCTCGCTCTACCGACGCCGGCGGCGCCAGCACCGCGGCGAATAGACTGCGCCCGCGAATGTGGCACCAGCTCCCCCTCCTGCTGCTTGCCTTCGTCGCCGGAACGGCGATCGCCGCTGCGCTCGGAGCCGCCAACTTCGGCGTCGCCCTCAGCGTCGGCGTGATCTGCTTCGCCGCGGCCGTGGTCGGGCTGATCCTCAGCGAATGAGGTGCAGCTCGGCGACCGCGAGGTCGTCGGGCGTGGTGACCTTCAGATTGGGGGTGGTGACCGGGTGCAGCAGCACCTTCCCCCCCGCCGCCTCGACCAACATCGCCTCGTCGGTGGCAGCGTCGCGAATGGCCTCGTCGACCTCGAGCGCCGCCCGCAGCGGTGCCGTCCTGAATACCTGAGGCGTCTGCGCCGCCCAGAGGAGAGAGCGATCGAGGGTCCGCTCGATGGCGAGACCTGCATTTGCCCCGCTATACGGGGTCAATGCGGGTCTCGGCGGATCGGCGACCTGCTTGACGGTGTCCGTGACCGGAGTGGCGGCGATCGCGCCAAGGGCATCCGGCGCCGACCCAAGCGTCGCGACGACCGCTTCGATCAGCTCCGGTGTGATCAGCGGCCGGGCCGCGTCGTGGATCGCGACCAGATCCGTCTCCACGACCTCGAGCGCGTTGGCAACCGACTGCGCCCGCGTAGCCCCGCCCTCGACCATGAGCGTCGAGCCGGCTCCCGGACCTACCTGCCGGACGTCCGGGAGACGGCTCGACGCCTCGTCGGCCATCCCCGGCGGCACGGCGATGACCACGGCCGCCACCGACTCACACGCCCTGAAGGCGTCAAGCGACCACTCGATCATCGGCCGTCCCGCCACCGGCACGAAGGCCTTCGGGCCGCCGGCTCCGAAACGCTCCCCGGAGCCGGCCGCCGCGATGACCGCGGTTACTGCCGCGGTGCTACGCCGTGGTGGCGAAGCGCTCCTCCAGCAGCCCGTCGAGGTATTCCTCCGCGCCCTCCTCGTCCTTGTCGAGCGCGTACATGAACTCCGAGGCGAGGATCTTCTTCGCCCGCGTGTACATCTGCTTCTCGCCGGTGGAGAGGCCCTTTTCCATCTCGCGGATGGCGAGGTTGCGGACGACCTCGGCCAGCTCGAAGACGTCGCCGGTCTTGATCTTCTCGCGGTTGTACTTGAAGCGCCGGTTCCAGTTCTTCGGCATCTCCGAGACCTCGTCCGTCAAGACGTCTGTGACCTTTTTGATTTCTTCCTCGTCGATGATGCGACGCAAGCCCGCTTTGCCGGCGTTTTCACAGGGCACCATCACGGTCAGCTCGTTGTGGAGGATCTTGATCGTGAGGTATTCACGTTCCTCGCCCATCAACTCACGGGTCTCTTTCGTCATCACCAGGCCAGCGCCGTGGTGGGGGTAGACGACCTTGTCGCCCTCCTCGAAGTCACAGACGTAAACGACGTCCTCCTCGAAGACTGCCTCGATCGTGGCCTCGTCTAGCTCGGAAATCGGTGGCTCCTTTCGTGTGTCCTGCCGGCGCCTGTCGCCGTCAGCTCTGTAAGTACCGGTCGGCCAGGTCGACCTCCTGGAGCCGTCGCAAGCCCTCGCGGATGTCTTTGGCCCGCGAGGGTCCGACACCGTCGACGGCGGCAAGGTCGGCATCGGAGGCCGCGATGACCTCCTCCAACCCGCCCAGCTCATGGGTGATCTTCTGGACGACAAGTTTGGGGATCCTCGGCACCCGGCCCAGCACGCGGTAGCCGCGCGGAGCGACGGGGAAATCGAGGGTGTTGAGCTTGCGGTCGTAGCCGAGCAGCTCGGCGAGGCGACCGAAGTCGAGCACGTCCTGGTGGGGCATGCGGCTGAGCTGCTGCAGAACCGCGGAGAGGTTCTCCTCGCTGTCCTCGACCGAGTAATCGCGGATCAGCGCGGTCTTGTCGGCGGCGACGCCGACCATCGTCTCCTCCAGCTGCATCTCGATCAGCCGGCCCTCGGTGCCGAGCTCGACGATGTAGCGCTCGACCTCGACCGCCATCCGCGTCACCAGCTCGGCTCGCTGGAGGACGGCGAGGGCGTCGTGGAGGACGCCGCCGCCCTCGAACTCGAGCACGGTCAGCCGCGCCGAGACCTGGTCGAGGCGCTCGCGGTACTTCTCCAGCGTCGCCAGACCCTGGTTGGCTTTGGCCAGCACGGCGGGGATGTCCTGAAGGATGTACTTGGTCCCCTCGACGTAGAGGGAGACGACGTCGCGGCGCTGGGAGATCGCGATCACCAGCGCCGTCGTCTGTTTGGAGACGCGCTCGGCCGTGCGGTGGCGGGTGCCGGTCTCCGAGCTGAGGATCGTCGGATCCGGCATCAGTTGCACGTTGGCCCAGGCGATCGTCGTCGCCTCCTGGTTGAGGACGATCGCTCCGTCCATCTTGGCCACCTGGTAGAGCATCGCCGGCGAGTAGTCGACGTCGAGCTTGATCCCGCCCGAGAGCAGATGGGAGATGTCATCGAGGTCGCCGACGACGATCAGCCCACCGGTTCGCGAGTGGACGATGTTGTCGATTCCCTCCCGCAGGGCGCCGCCGGGTGCGACTACGTCGAGGGCTCTGAGTAGGCGGGGATCTTGACGTTCTGAGAGCTCTTGAAGCTCATCCCCGGATAGTGAAGACATCGCTAGTAAGGATGGCAAAAAGCGCTCTGGAATGCGGTGCGGCTAAACCCTAGTGGAAAGCTCGGGAATTGCTTTGTCAAGCTCAGAGATGGAAGCGGCGATGGTGTTGGTGGTGGCGTAGCTGATTGGGTGGAGGATCGCCTGCCACCGCGGGGTCAGGGCCCGGCGGATCGGGGTCGCGGACGAAGGCCCAGGTGAGCACAGCGCCGACCGCGCAGAGGCCGACCACGACCCAGGTCGAACCGGCGACCGCGTCGGCGAAGGAGTCGCCGCTGCCGAGCAGCGCGTGGAAGACCGTCCCGCTGGCGGCCAGGGCGACGGCGCCGGCGACGAGGCGGTTCATCGCCAGCACCCCGGCGGCGATCCCCACCTTCTCTGCCGGCATCGCCGCCATCGCCGCCGTCGACATCGGCGCGTAGACGAAGCCGAGGGCGATCCCGAACAGCAGGTAGCCGACCAAAAGGGTGCCGTAAGAGCTGGAGGCGTCGATCTGGGTCAGAACCAGCATGCCGATGGTGCCCAGGAGCATCCCGGTGGTCATCAGGCGACGCGCCCCGAAGCGGGCGATCAGGCGGCCGGAGAAGGGCGAGATGAAGATCATCGGCACCGTGATCGGCAGGATCAGCAGGCCGCTCTCGACCGCGGAGTGGCCGCGCGCGTCCTGCAGGTACTGCGGCTGGAAGAACATCACGGCCCAGTAGGAGCCGACCAGGGCAAAGGCGGCGGCGGTGGCGCCGAAGTAGGGACCGTTGCGAAACAGCGAGAGCTCGACCAGCGGCTCGCGGGCCCGGCGCTCGACGAAGGCGAAAGCGAGCAGCATCAGGGCCCCGGCAAAGCCGATGCCGAGCGCCGGCCCGGCACCCCAGGCATCGCTCTCCACCAGCGCCACGACGACCGCGAAGAGGCCGACGCTGAGCAGGGCCAACCCGCTCCAGTCGATCTTCGTGCCCGCGCCCGGGTCGGTCGACTCGGGCGCCGCCACGGCCATGATCGCGATGCCGATGGCGGCGATCGGCACGTTCACCCAGAAGATCGCCCGCCAGTCGATTTCGATCAGAGCGCCGCCCGCCAGCGGGCCGATCGCGAGCGCGATCGCCGAGACCGCGGCCCAGATCCCGAGCGCCCTCGCCTGCTCTGAGCGCCCCGGGAAGACGTTGCAGATCAGCGCCAGCGAGAGCGTCAGCATCGGCGCCGCGCCGATGCCCTGGACGACCCGGCCGGCGATCAGCAGCTCCGGGGTCGCCGCCGCTCCCGAGACCACCGAACCGGCGGCGAACACGACCATGCCAACGAGGAAGGCACGCTTGCGGCCGAACATGTCGCCGAGCCGGCCGGCGCTGATCACGAGGATCGCGATCGTCAGCAGGTAGCCGTTCATCATCCACTGCAAGGCCTCGGAAGAGGCCTCGAGATCGTGGTGGATCACGGGCAGCGCCAGCGCCACCACGGTCGAGTCGAGCATCAGCAAGAAGAGCCCGGCGCAGGCCCCGGCGAGAGTCCACCATTTGCGGTTCACGCGCGCAGACTACGAACCGCGGAGGTCGCGTTCGCTAGGCGCTGGCGAGGAGGCGGTCGGGGTCGATGCCCCAGCGGTCGCCGACAGCGGCGAGGTCCTCGTCGAGGGCCCAGCGGTCGGGCTGCTCAGCGCCCTCGTGAGCGGGATTGGCGCCCTTCAAGGCCATGCTGCCGGTGTTGTCGCCGATCGCCCGGATCTGCGTCCCGCTCGGCGCGTCCGAGCCGCTGCTCGGCCCGGAGATCGCCGCCAGCTCGGCCCGCTTCTCCTCGATCGGGCGAGCGTCCTCGGACCGACCTCCTGGATCAGGGTCGGCGCCACGCACTCGACCGCCGGGTGGGCGAGGTTCCACTGGCAGGCGAGCTGGATCGTCGTCAGGTCGGCACCGCTCGGCGAAGGGGCGCAGGCGCTCCAGCTTCTCCAGCCCGGCCTCGATCCAGCCCGGCGGGCCGGAAGGAGCGGTGGTCGCTTCGGCCGAGCTCGATGCCGGCGTGCAGGTCGCCCCAGAAGAGGCCGCCGTAGTCGACCACCCGGGTCAGCACCTTGACCTCGTGGCGCGCGGCGGCGTCGAGGCAGAGCTCGCCCGGCCAGGGCTCGAGCGGGTTGAGGATGATCATCGCCCAGTCGATGCGATCGCCGAAGCGCTCCAGGCAGGAGATCAGGTCGAGGGTGAAGCCGTTGGCCGGGCCCGGGAGCGACGCCGATCCGCGTCGCCAGCCCCGCCTCGCGCAGCGCCGCCATCCCGTCCCAGACGGCCTCCGAGCTAGTAGCCGGTGCGGTCGGGGTTGTGGAGCAGCAGCAGGTCGAAGGAGTCGGCGCCGATCCGCTCGAGGCTTGCCTCGGTCGCCATCCGCAGATAGCCCGCGTACTGGTCGGGACCGCGCAGGTCGGGGTCGGTGAAGCGCGGGAAGCCCTTCGGGCCGTTGCGCTCGCCCTCGTAGAAGTCGTGGCCGACGGCGCCGACCAGGCTGTAGTCGCTCGCGCGGCGTGCCCTCGAGCGCGCGGCCGAGCACGCGGTCGGCCTCGCCCTGGCCGTAGGCGTCGGCGCTGAGCACGCGTGTCGATGCCACCGCCGGGCCGCAGCAGTGCGACCAGGCGCTCCTCGTCGATCGCCTCGCCGAAATGCAGGAAGCGCCCGCCGCTCCAGGTGCCGATCGCGCTGCGGCCGGGCTCGCCCGTCATCGGCTCGCTTGGCTCAGGAGTCGGTCGGCTCGACGGCCGGCTCGGCGCCGCCGCCGGAGGAGTGCTCGCCGTCGTCGCCCTGCTTGGCACCGACCCCGACCTTCTCGGGCTCCGGCTTCTTCGGCTTCGCCGGCGGTTTCTTCGGCGGGATGATCTTCAGCTTCAGCGGTCGGTCTTCCTCGTCCCCGGAAGGATCGCGGGAGACCATCACGGTCGAGCCGGGCGTCCATCTCGCCCTGGCGCAGGACTTCGTCGGCCAGCGGGTCCTCGATGTAGCGCTGGATCGCCCGGCGCAGCGGCCGCGCGCCCATCGACGGGTCCCAGCCTTTCTCGACCAGGATGTCCTTGGCGTCCTCGGTCAGCTCGAGCTGGAGTTCGTGCTCGGCGACCTGGACGCGGACGCGGCTGATCATCAGGTCGATGATCTCCTTGACCTCCTCCTTGGCGAGCTTGTGGAAGACGATCACCTCGTCGATCCGGTTGAGGAACTCGGGCCGGAAGACTTTTTTGAGGTCGCTCATGATCCGGTTCTTCATGTCGCCGTAGGACATGCCGGTCTCATCGGAGACGGTGAACCCGATCGAGGTGTTCTTGGAGATCTCCGAGGCGCCGATGTTCGAGGTCATGATCACGATCGCGTTGCGGAAGTCGACCGTGCGACCCTGGGCGTCGGTGAGGCGCCCGTCCTCGAGGATCTGCAGGAGGATGTTGAAGACGTCCGGGTGCGCCTTCTCGATCTCGTCGAGCAGCAGCACCGAGTACGGCTTGCGGCGCACGGCCTCGGTCAGCTGGCCGCCCTCGTCGTAGCCGATGTAGCCGGGAGGAGAGCCGACCAGGCGACTGACGGCGTGCTTCTCCATGTACTCGGACATGTCGATCCGGATCATCGCCTCCTCGTCGCCGAAGAGGAAATCGGCGAGGGTGCGGGCGAGCTCGGTCTTGCCGACCCCGGAGGGGCCGAGGAAGATGAACGAGCCGGCCGGGCGCTTGGGGTCCTTGATCCCGGCGCGCGAGCGGCGGATCGCTTTCGAGACGGCGGTGATCGCGACCTCCTGGCCGATCACGCGCTTGTGGAGTTCCTCCTCCATGCGGATCAGTTTCTTGGTCTCGGCCTCGGTCAGTTTGAAGACGGGGATGCCGGTCCACATCGAGACGATGTCGGCGATCTCCTCTTCGCCGACGACCGGGCGTTCGCCGTTCTCGCCCTCGGCCCACTCGTCTTCGAGCTGGCGCTTTTTGGTCGTCAGCTGGCGCTCGGTGTCGCGCAGGTTGGCGGCCTTTTCGAACTCCTGGGCCTCGATCGCCGCCTCCTTGTCGCGCCGCGTCGTCTCGATTTCCTCCTCGAGGTCGCGGTAGACCGGCGGCGTGCTCATCGACTTGATCCGCATCCGCGAGCCGGCCTCGTCGATCAGGTCGATCGCCTTGTCGGGCAGGAAGCGGTCGGAGATGTAGCGGTCGGCGAGCTCGGCGGCGGCGGCCAGCGCCTCGTCGTTGATCGTCACTTTGTGGTGCTGTTCGTAGCGCTCGCGCAGGCCCTCGAGGATCCGGACCGTGTCCTCGGGCGAGGGCTGGTCGACCTTGATCTGGGCGAAGCGGCGCTCCAGCGCCGAGTCGCGCTCGAGGTACTTGCGGTACTCGTCGAGCGTGGTCGCGCCGATCGTCTGCAGCTCGCCGCGGGCCAGGGCCGGCTTCAGGATCGAGGCCGCGTCGATCGCGCCCTCGGCGGCGCCGGCGCCGACCAGGTTGTGGAGCTCGTCGATGAAGAGGATGATGTCGCCGCGCTGGGTGATCTCTTTCATCACCTTCTTGAGGCGCTCCTCGAACTCGCCGCGGTACTTCGAGCCGGCGACCAGGGCGGCCAGGTCGAGCGTGTAGATCTGTTTGTTCTTCAGCAGCTCCGGAACCTCGCCTTTGTTGATGCGGGCGGCCAGGCCCTCGACCACGGCGGTCTTGCCGACGCCGGGCTCGCCCAGCAGCACCGGGTTGTTCTTGGTCCGGCGGGAGAGGATCTGCATGATCCGCTCGATCTCGGTCTCGCGACCGATCACCGGGTCGAGCTTGCCCTCCTCGGCGAGGCGGGTGAGGTTGCGACCGAACTGGTCGAGCAGTTTCGAAGACTTTTTGCCCTCGCCCTGACCGCCACCGCCGCCGCTGCCCTGACGACGGCCACCGGGGCCGGAGAGCATGCGGATGACCTCGTTGCGGATCTTGTCCGAGTCGGCGTCGAAGTCGAGCAGGATGCGGGCGGCGACGCCCTCGTTCTCGCGCACGAGGCCGAGCAGGATGTGCTCGGTGCCGATGTAGTTGTGGCCGAGCGAGAGCGCCTCGCGCAGGGCAAGCTCGAGGACCTTCTTGGCACGGGGCGTGAACGGGATCTGGCCGGAGGTGACCTCCTCGCCGGAACCGACGATGCGCACGACCTGCGAGCGGACCCGTTCGACGGTGATGTCGAGGGACTCGAGGACGCGGGCAGCCAGGCCCTCCTCCTCGCGGAGCAGGCCGAGCAGGATGTGCTCGGTGCCGATGTAGTTGTGCTTGAGAGTCCGGGCCTCCTCCTGCGCTAGGACGACGACCTGACGAGCTCGCTCAGTGAATCGCTCGAACAAATGAAACCTCTTCTTGGTCGAACCCGGTTGCCCGAGTTGGTACCGGCAGACACCCATCGATATCGGAAGGCGCCCTTGTGTCCCTTAACTCTACCGAGAGCGTCAGTCCGGCTCGGTGTGCCGGCTCTGCGCTAAGAGCGGGGTTTCAGCATGGCACAGGCACGCATCCGCCCCCTTTTCCCGCAATGCGGGCTTAACTCAGCTCTTCATCGCCGGGAACAACAGGACTTCGCGGATGCTGGCGGCCCCCGTCAGCATCATCACCAGCCGGTCGATGCCGAGGCCGACGCCGCCGGTCGGCGGCATCCCCTGTTCCAGCGCTTCGATGAAAACCTCGTCGAAAGGCTGGGCCTCGTCGTCCCCGCGCGCGATCTCGGCCGCCTGCTGCTCGAACCGCCGTCGTTGCTCATCCGGGTCGTTGAGCTCGCTGAACGAGTTGGCGATCTCGACGCCGCCGGCAAAGGCCTCCCAGCGCTCGACCAGGCCCTCCTCGGAGCGGTGGGCCTTGGCGAAGGGCGAGAGCTCGGTCGGGTAGTCGAAGATGAAGGTCGGCGCGATCAGGCCCGGCTCGACATCGCGCGAGAGCAACCCGTCGACCAGCTTGCCCCAGCCCTGGCTGGGGTCGGGCTCGCCGCCGATCGCCCGCGCCAGCGCCTCGCGGCTGGGGTGCTCGCGCGATGTCGATGCCGGAACGCTCGAGGATCGCCTCGCGCAGGGTGATCCGCCGCCAGGGCGGGGCGAAGTCGATCTCGACCTCGCCGCGTTTGACCACGGTCGTGCCGAGGACCCGCTCGGCGGTCTCGGCGACCAGCAGCTCGAGATCGTGGGCGGTCTTCTCGTAGTCGGCGTAGGCCTCGTACCACTCGAGCATCGTGAACTCGGGATTGTGCTTGTGGGAGACGCCCTCGTTGCGGAAGTCCTTGCCGAGCTCGTAGACGCGGTCGATCCCGCCGACGATCAGGCGCTTGAGGTAGAGCTCGGTGGCGATCCGCAGGTAGAGGTCGCGGTCGAGCGCGTTGTGGTGGGTGACGAACGGGCGCGCGAGGGCACCGCCGTAGAGCGGCTGCAGAACCGGCGTCTCGACCTCGACAAAGCCGTGTTCATCGAACCAGCGGCGGATCTCGCTGATCACGCGGGCGCGGATGCGGAAGACGCGGCGGCTCTCCTCGTTGGCGATCAGGTCGAGCTCGCGGCGGCGGAAGCGGGTCTCGGTGTCCTCGAGCCCGTGGAACTTGTCGGGGGGCGGCCGCAGGCTCTTGGAGAGCAGGCGCCAGCGGTCGATCGCCAGCGACAGCTCGCCCCCGCGCCGGGTCGCCATCGCCGTCCCCTCGGCGCCGACGATGTCGCCGAGGTCGAGGTCGACGAGCAGCTCGTAGGCCTCGGCGCCGAGCAGATCCTCACGCGCGTGCAGCTGGATCTGGCCGCTGCCGTCGCGGAGGTCGAGGAAGCAGGCCTTGCCGTGGCCGCGGCGGGCGGCGATGCGGCCGGCGACGCGATGACGCGACTCGGTCTCGATCCCCGGCGCCAGCCCCTCGTGAGCGGCCCGCACCTCGGCGATGTCCTCACGCTGTGAGAACTCGTGCGGGAACGGCTCGACCCCCGCCTCCCGGATCCGCTCGAGCTTGTCGCGCCGATCCCTGAGGACGTCTGAGAGCTTGGGCTGTTCCGCAGGCGAGTCGGTCACATTCTGAGAGCGTCAGAAATCAAGCAGTTCGATTCTTGGCGCTCTCAGGCTTTCTCGATTTTCGTGATTTTCAGTTTTTTCTTCGGTCCGCGAGGGACCTCGACGGTGACGATGTCGTTGCGCTTGCGACCGACCAGGGCTTTGCCGATCGGCGACTCGTTGGAGAGCTTGTGCTCGACCGGGTTGGCCTCGGTCGAGCCGACGATCTGGAATTTCTGCGAGTCGCCGGTTTTCTGGTCTTTGACGTGGACGACCGAGCCGAACCCGACCTCCTCGGTGCTGAGTGCCTTCTCGTCGATCACCATCGCTCGGCGCAAGCGCTCTTCGAGCTGGGCGATCCGGCCCTCCAACAGCGCCTGTTCGTTCTTGGCGTCGTCGTATTCCGCGTTCTCGGAGATGTCGCCGAATTCGCGCGCCTCCTTGATCCGAGCCGCCACCTCACGGCGTTTCGTCGTCGAGAGATGCTCGATCTCCTCTTTCAGTTTCTCGAGACCCTCGGGGGTGATGACCGCCTGGCGACTCACTTGCACTACCTCGCTTTGGTTTGTGGGGAATCACGAAATCGGTGACTCCCTGACCGAAAAAAACGCCCCGGAGCGGCCGCGCAACTCGCCGCACCTGGGCTCAGAGTCGCGGGATTATAGCGAGGGCCGAAACCCGGCAATCAAGTGCTTCTAACGAGCTCGTCGGGCACCGCCAAGGAACCGATTAATTTCCTTGCGCGGTCGAGGTCGGCAGTACGGTTCAGCTCGTCGATCAGGGCCGGCGCCGCCGCCAGACGCTCGCTGTACCAAGGGTAGAACTTGCGCAGGTAGCGCTCGGCCCGCTCGGTCCCCAGGTGCTCCTCGGCGCGGTCGACGACCCACAGCAGCTCGGCGACGATTTCCTCTCGCGAGGGCGGCTCGCTGCGGCGGCCGGTCAGTTCCTCGAAAACCCAGGGATTGCCGAGCGAGCCGCGGGCGATCATCACCGCGTCCGCACCCGACTCCTCGTAGGCGGCGCGGGCAGCGGCAGCGCTGCTGAGGCCGCCGGAGACGATCACGGGCACCTCGAGCCGCTCGACCAGTTCCCGCGTCAGGGCGTAGTCGGGGGTGCCCTTGTGGCCTTTGGTCGCGGCCCGCGGGTGAAAGGCGATCGCGGCCACTCCGGCGTCCTCGGCGAGCCGCACGGCGAGGTCGAAACCGGAGCGGTCGCCCGCCTCGATCCCCGAGCGCAGCTTCACCGTCACCGGCAGCCCGCTCCCCTCGGCCGCGGCGCGAGCCAGCGCCAAGGCCAGCTCGGGGTCGCGCAGCAGCTGGGCGCCGGCGCCGGTGCGGCGGACCTTCGGCACGGGGCAGCCCATGTTGATGTCGATCAGGTCGGCGCCGGCGGCGGCGGCGATTTCGGCGCCGGAGCGCATCACCTCGGCGTCATGGCCGAAGAGCTGGACGGAGACGGGATGCTCGTCGGGGTGGATCCGCATCAGATCGCGCAAGGTGCGCTCGTTGCGGTAGTGGAGGGCGAAGCTCGAGACCATCTCCGAGACCGCGAGCCCGGCGCCGTGCCGTTTGGCCTGCAGGCGCACGAACCAGTTGCCGATCCCCGCGAGCGGTGCCAGCAGGACCCGGTTGGCGATCTCGATGCCGCCGATCCGAAAGGGATCAGTCAGTGGCGCCTGGGTTGCGTTCATAGATCAGCCGCAGTCCCTTCAGCGTGAGCATGTCGTCGACCTCGTCGATCGTCTCGGTGAACGGCACCACGACCGAGGCGAGGCCGCCGGTGGCAAGCAACTGGGGCCCGGGCAGCTCGTCTTCGATCCGGCGCACGAGGCCGTCGATCAGGCCGGCGAATCCAAAGACGAAGCCCGACTGGATCGCGGCGCGGCTGGAGCGGCCGATCGCCGCTTCGGGCTCGCCGAGGTCGATACGAGTGATCCGGGCGGCGCGGTCGATCAGCGCGGTCAGGGAGATCTCCAGTCCCGGGCCGATCGCGCCACCGAGGTATTCGCCCTCGGCGGAGACGGCGTCGATGTTGATGCCGGTGCCAAAATCGACGACCACGCAGGCGGTCTGGAAGCGCTCGTAGGCGGCGATTGCATTGACGAGCCGGTCGGCGCCGACCTCGAGCGGGTTGTCGATGCGGATCGGCATCCCGGTCTTGACGCCCGGCCCGATCGTCAGGCAGTCCGCCTCCAGGTAGCGTTCGGTCAGCCGCTCGTACTGGACGCCGAGCGGCGGCACGACCGAGGAGACGCAGACCGCGTCGACGTCGCCGAGGGAGATCTCGCAGAGCGAGAAGAGCCCTGCGATGCGCTCCGCCAGCTCGTCTCCGGTCGCCCCCGAGCGGGTCTGGAAGCGCCAGTGCTCGACCAGCTCCTCGCCCTCGAAGGCGCCGAGATGGGTCTGGGTGTTGCCGACGTCGACCGCGAGGAGCACGCGCCGATTATTACTGTCGCAAACTGGCTGGGTAGCCAAGGGGGTGGGAATCTGGTTAGGATCGCGTCGAAATGAACGCTCGCCTCTTCGTCATCCCCGCCTCGCACCCCAGCATCACCGTCGAGCTGATGCTCGACCGGAAGGGGATCGCCTACAAGCGGACCGACCTGTTGCCGGTGATCTCCAAGGGCGTCGTCCGCGCCGCCGGCTTCCCCGGCGTCACCGTGCCGGCCCTGAAGATCGACGGCGCCAAGGTCCAGGGCTCGCGCCAGATCGCCCGCGAGCTCGAGCGACTTCGCCCCGAGCCGCCGCTCTTCCCATCCGACCCCGCCCAGCGCGCCGCCGTCGAGGAGGCCGAGCGCTTCGGAGACGAGGAGTTGCAGCACCCCGTCCGCCAGATCCTCTGGTGGGGGATGAAGCGCGACCACTCGCCGCTGCGCAGCTACTCCGAGGGGGCGAAGATCGGTATGCCGATCGGGCTGGCGGTGAAGACGGCGGCGCCGATCGTCGCCCTCTCCGCCCGCTTCAACGAGGCCGACGATGAGCACGCCCGCAGGGCAATCGCGGCGCTGCCGGCAATGCTGCAGCGGATCGACGACTGGATCGCCGCCGGCGTCCTCGGCGGCGAGAACCTCAACGCCGCCGACTTCCAGATCGCCACCAGCATCGCCCTGGCGATGACCCTCCAAGACCTGCGCCCGTCGATCGAGAACCGTCCCGCCGGCGCCCTCGCCACGCGGGTGATCCCGAACTACCCCGGACAAATGCCGCCGATCCTGCCGCCCGCCTGGCTCGAGCCGTTGAGCGGCGAGCCGGCCGCGGCTTAGAGCGCGCCGCGGCGCTCGACTCGCTGCTCGTCCTCGGGCAGCGCCGCGAGGGCGTCGGCGAGGCGGGTACCGTCGGGAAGCGTCAGCTCCGGGTCGAGCTCGAGCAGCGGCGCCAGCACGAAGCGACGGCTGGTGACCTCGGGGTGCGGCAGGGCGAGGCGCTCCGTGCGCAATTCGACCTCCCCCAGCAGCAACAGATCTACGTCGAGCGGGCGCGGGCTGTGGCGAGGCAGGTCGAAAGCGCGGCCGCGCTCGGCCTCGACCGCCTTGCAGACGTCGAGCAGAGCCTCGGGCTCGAGCTCGGTTGCGATTCGAACGGCGGCGTTGAGGAAGTCGGGTTGGTCGAGGATCTCTCCGACCGGCTCGGTCACATAGAGCGAGGAGACGGCATCCACCTCGACCCCGTTTGCGCCCAGCAGTTCGATCGCCGCCCGCAGGTGGCCAACAGAGTCGCCGACGTTGGAGCCGAGGCCGAGGTAGGCGCGCATCGGGTTAGCTACCTGGTGGCTCGGCGTCCTCGTCGGCGGCGCGTTCCTGGGTGACCTCGACCGCCACCTCTTGGATCGCCAGCGGCAACGGCGGCTCCGGCTTGGCCGCCCGCACCCGCACCGATTCGCAGCCGTAGCGCTCCATCAGTCGCTCGCCGATCACCTGCGAGAGGCGCTCCAGGGTCCGGTAGCTGCGCTCGGTCGCCGCCAGGGCGACGATGTCGCAGACCTGGGCGTAGTCGACGGTGTCCTCGATGCGGTCGGTGAGGACCGCGTCGCAGTCGGGGACGTCGAAGGAGATGTCGAACTCGAGCCGCTGCCCGACCTCCTGCTCGGCGTCGGAGACGCCGTGGTGGGTGTAGATCGAGAGGCCGCGCAGCTCGACTTCGGCGCTGGACTCGATTCCGCTCTCATGCTCGCGTCCCTCCATCTCGGGCAACCTACCTATCCGCGGACGGCGCCGGCAACGCTCAGCGCCTGGCGGATCTCGGCGACGTCGTGGACCCGCAGCACGTCGGCGCCGCTGGCAGCGGCGAGAACGGCGGTCGCGATCGTACCCCCAAGCCGCTCACCGGCCGGCGAGCCGTCGACTGAACCGAGGAAGCTCTTGCGCGAGGTGCCGACGACCAGCGGCTGGCCGAGCTCGGCCAGCTCCGGCAGCCGCCGCAGCAGCTCGATGTTGTGCTCGGCGGTCTTGCCGAAGCCGATCCCGGGGTCGAGCCAGACCTTCTCCGCGTCGATGCCGGCGGAAGTGGCGAACTCGAGGCGCGCCGCGAGGAAGTCCCGGACCTCGACGACGACGTCGTCGTCGTAGACCGGGGCGTCCTGCATCGTCCGCGGGCTGCCACGCATGTGCATCAGCACCACGGTGGCGCCACGCTCGGCGCAGAGGGCCGCCATCGCGGGGTCGCCGCGCAGGGCGGTGACGTCGTTGACAACCGCGGCGCCTGCATCGAGCGCCGCCGCCGCTACCGCGGCCTTGGAGGTGTCGACCGAAATCATCGCTTCGCCTCCGGCCAGCCCCTCGACCACCGGTACGACCCGGGTGAGCTCCTCCGCCTCTGCCACCGGCTCCGCCCCGGGCCGCGTCGACTCCCCGCCGACGTCGAGGATCGCCGCCCCCTGAGCCGTCAGTTCGTGCCCATGCGTGATCGCCGCCTCCGGGGCGAGGTAGAGCCCACCGTCGGAGAACGAGTCGGGGGTCACGTTGACGACCCCCATCAGCTTGGCCATGGGGCCGGCGCTAGGAAGCGTCGCCACCCGCGAAGCCCGGACGCGGGCGCGGGTTGGTGCGAGCGGGGTCCCGCTGGGGGCGCTCTTCGGCCTCGGGCTCGGCCTCGGTCGACTCGGGCTCCTCCTCGTCGACGAAGACTTCGTCCTCGGATTTGCCTTCGAGCAGGGCCACGAACTGGTCGGCGTCGATCGTCTCGCGCGTCAGCAGCAGTTTCGAAATCCGGTCGAGGTCGTCGTGGTTTTCGTTCAGCAGTTTGCGCGCGGTCTGGTGGGCGCTCTCGACGATGCGGCGGATCTCGTCGTCGATCTCGCGGGCGATCTCGTCGGAGTAGTCGGGTTCGGAGGAGAACTCGCGACCGAGGAACGGCTGGCCGCGGTCATGGCCGAAGACGCGCGGTCCGAGTCGCTCCGACATGCCGAACCGCATCACCATCTGCTTTGCCGTCTCGGTCACCTTTTCGAGGTCGTTGGAGGCGCCGGTGGTGATCTCGCCGAAGATGATCTCCTCGGCGGCGCGGCCGCCCAGGGTCATCGCCATCGTGTCGGTCAGCTCGGCCCGGGTGGTGAGGAACTTGTCCTCGGTGGGCAAACTGATCGTGTACCCGAGCGCTTGGCCGCGGCTGATGATCGAAATCTTGTGGACCGGATCGGTGTTCTCGAGCAGGTGGCCGACGATCGCGTGGCCCATCTCGTGGTAGGCGGTGATCAGGCGCTCCTTCTCGCTCATCACCCGGGTTTTCTTCTCCGGGCCGGCGATCACGCGCATGATCCCCTCCTCGAGCTCCTTCATCGTGATCTCACGACTGCCGGAGCGAGCGGTCAGCAAGGCCGCCTCGTTGATCAGGTTGGCGAGATCGGCACCGGTGAAGCCGGGGGTCTGGCCGGCGAGCGTGTCGAGGTCGATCTCACGGCCCAGCGGCTTGCCGCGGGTATGGACCTCGAGGATCCGTTTGCGGCCCTTGCGGTCGGGTCGGTCGACGACGACCTGGCGGTCGAAGCGCCCTGGCCGCAGCAGCGCCGGGTCGAGGATGTCGGGACGGTTGGTGGCGGCGATCAAGATGATGTTGTCCTTCATCTCGAAGCCGTCCATCTCGACCAGCAGCTGGTTCAGCGTCTGCTCGCGCTCGTCGTGTCCGCCGCCCATGCCGGCACCGCGGTGGCGGCCGACGGCGTCGATCTCGTCCATGAAGATGATGCAGGGGGAGTTCTGTTTGGCCTGCTCGAAGAGGTCGCGGACGCGGCTGGCACCGACGCCGACGAACATCTCGACGAAGTCCGAGCCGGAGATCGAGAAGAAGGGCACCCCGGCCTCGCCGGCGACGGCGCGGGCCAGCAGGGTCTTGCCGGTGCCGGGAGGGCCGTAGAGCAGGACGCCCTTGGGGATCCGGGCTCCCAAGGCCTGGAATTTCTTCGGGTTCTCAAGGAATTCCTTGATCTCGCCGAGCTCCTGCACCGCCTCGTCGACGCCGGCGACGTCGCGGAAGGTGATTTTCGGCGCGTCGACGGACATCCGCTTCGCTTTCGATTTGCCGAAGTTCATCACCCGTGAGCCGCCGCCCTGCATCTGGTTCATCAGGAAGATCCAGAAGCCGAGGAAGAGCACGAACGGGAGGATGTAGGTGAGCAGCGAAAGCAGCCCGTTGCCGCCGGTTCCGTGCACCTTAGTCGTGACGCCGGCTTTTTCGAGCTGGCTGACCAACGCCTCTTCGCCGTCGGGCGGGTAGCCGGTCGAGAAGCTTTCGCCGTTCTCTTTCTTGACGTCGAGGGTTTTGTCCTTGACGTTGATCGAGACTTCGTCGATCCGGCCCTCGTCGATCAGCCCTTTTTCGGCTTGAATCAGCTGGTTGTAAGGCGGCGCCTCAGGACCCGAATCCTGGGTGATCACGCGCTGCGCGATGAACGCCAGGATGACGACGAGCAGGATCGGAAATGCCGCGCTTTTGAAAAAACGCCTCAAGGGTAAAAATCAGCGTACCAGGGCGGTTTTCCCGCCTAGTCCTCCAGCGCAGCCACGTAATCGAGGTTGCGGTACTGCTGTGCGTGGTCGAGCCCATAGCCGATCGCGAACCGGTTAGGGATCTCGAACCCGACGTAGCGCGGCGAAAGATCGACCCGCAACCGCTCTGGCTTGGTCAGCAGCGCGCAGACCTCCAAGGAGGCGGGGTTGCGCGCCCGCAGGTTCCTCATCAGGTAGTGGAGGGTGAGCCCGGAATCGATGATGTCCTCGACGATGAGGACGTGGCGACCCTCGATCGGGGCGTCGAGGTCCTTGAGGATCCTCACCACGCCGGAGGAGTCGGTCTGCGAGCCGTAGCTGGAGACGGCCATGAAGTCGATCTCGCAGGGCACGTCGATATTGCGCATCAGGTCGGCGAGGAAGAGCACCGCGCCCTTGAGGACGCCGACCATGAAGAGCTCGCGACCGGCGTAGTCGCGGCTGATCTCGGTTCCCAGTTCAACGACCCGACGCTGCAGCTCGTCCCGGCCCACCAGCGTCTCGCCAATCACGCGCTCGCTCACGCGCGCAGTCTAGATACAAAGGGCGGCTCAGCCGCGCTCGGCACGAAGCACCCCGCGCTCGACGATCGCGCGCACGCCGCCGCCGAGGTCGAGCATCGCGGTGCCGGTGCGGCGCAGGGCGACGACCTCCTCGGCGTGACGCGCGGCACCGGCGACCGGGCGCCCGGCGGCGGCGTCGGCCAGCCGCTGCACGACCAGGCGGCGCAAAGCCGGGGGCAGCTGCTGGAGTCGCTCGAGCCTGATCGTGCGGCGGGCCGACTTGCCGGAGCCGTCGAGCTCGGCGTCGACGAGCGCGTCGAGGACCTCCGCCTCGTCGCGCAGCAGCGCCGCCGTGCGCAGCACGTTGGCGGCCGCGGCCGGATGCACCCGCTCCAGCTCCGGCAGCAACCCGTGGCGGATGCGGTTGCGGGCGAAGGCGGAATCGGCGTTGCTGGCGTCCTCACGCCAGGCGAGGCCACGCTGTTCGCAATAAGCGGTGGTCTCGGCGCGGGTCGAGCCGAGCAGAGGTCGCGCCAGGCGACCGTCGTGCGGCCGCATTCCCAGCAGGGCCCGGCGACTGGGCGATGAGGCGAGCCGGTAGAGAATCGTCTCGACCTGGTCGTCGGCGGTATGGCCGGTGACGATCGTCGCCCCGGATGACTCGGCCAACCGGGCCGCGGCCGCGTAGCGGCTGTCGCGGGCCCAGGCCTGGAGGTTGCCCGGCCCCTCGGGACGACGCGGGCGCTCGATCGCCAGCTCGACCCCGAGCCCGGCGCAAAGGTCGGCGCAGTGACGCTCGTCCTGGTCGGCGTCGTCGCGCAACCCGTAGTTGACGTGGACGGCGCTGACCCCGTCGGCGCCGCGAACGCGAACCGCGAGATCGAGCATGCAGACCGAGTCGCGACCGCCCGAGAGCATTGCCACGACCGGCACCGGCGGGGCGATCAGGCCGCCCGAGGCGACCCGCTCGAACAGTCGCTCGGCATCCATATATGGACCGAGTCTAGGAGTGCTCAGGACGCGGCGCGGACGACGAAGAGCTCGGTCGGCGCCGGGAAGCCCTTCAGGCTGACCTGGCCGATCGGCTCGAGCCCGAGCTGCTCGCGGTCGGCGATCGCCTCCGCGACCCGGTCGGTGACCAAGACCTCGCCCGCGAGAGCGCGGTTGACGACCCGGTGGGCGAGGTTGACCTGGCTGCCGAAGTAGTCGCCGTCGCGGTAGACGGCGTCACCGCAGTGGATCCCGACCCGCGGCTGCGGGCGCCGCGAGAAGCGACCGAGGAACTCGACCGCCCAGTCGGTCAACGCGGCCGCGTCGGGAGAGACCACCATCACCTCGTCCCCGATCGTCTTCACGATCGTCGCCTCGCGCGGCAGCGTCCCTTCGACCGTGGCGACGAAGTTCTCGACCACGTCGAGCGCCTCGATGTCCCCCTCCTCCTCGGTGTAGCGGGTGAAGCCGGTGAGGTCGATGAAGCAGAGGGTGACGTTGACCTGGCCGAGCTCGATTTCGGCGGTGTCCGCCCCCGGTTCGGACTCCATGTGGCCGACGACGTCCTGCTCGATGAAGAAGCGCAGGTAGCGGTTGTGGAGGTATTCGGTCAACGGCGCCGCCAGCGGCAGGATGTCGGCCGCCAGGTTGCCCATCTCCTCTGCCATCTCGAGCTCGGGGACGCCGTCGCGGATCAGTGGCTCGTGGACGTAGAGGTGGAAGAGGCGCACCTCGGCGTCGGCGATTCGCCGCATCGATTGGGCGTAGACGCGGACCAGCTGCAGGAAGGCGACCAGCGGCAGCCCCGCCGCCAGCACCCTGGCGCAGTGGCGCAGCGCCACCGCGTCCTCCGGCGTCAGCTGGGCCTGGCGTCCCTTCGGGGTGCCGAGAATGGCGAGGATGCGTTCGATCAGCTCCGGCTCGAGGCCGGTGTCGCGGGCGATCATCTCGACCGTGACCTCGCCTTCGCCCTCGGAGAAGAGCTCCTCCGCGAAGGCAAAGGCCAGTTTGCCCTCACGGCCAGCGCTTTTGAGGTCCTCCAGCGAGTAACCGCGCTCCCGCATCCGCGCCACGACCCTGGCCTGGGCCGCGGCGGTGGCGGTCCAGCGGCCACGGCGGACCGGGACGATTCGCTCCTGCGCCCAGCGTTTGAGGGTCGAGACGGGAACCCCCGAACGCCGTGCCGCCTCACTCAGCGATATGCGCTCGTCGGCCATCGCGACGAGGCTAACCGCAGGTGGGGACCAAACGACGAGCGGGGCGGCCACAAAGGCCGCCCCGCTGTGAACCGCTCGTGTCCCGGTGCGCCCTAGGAGGGCAACTCGGACTCCTCGTGCAGCTGCAGGACCTCCTGACCGTCCTCGCCGGTGCGGATGCGAATCGCCTCCTCGACCGGCAGCACGAAGATCTTGCCGTCGCCGACCTCACCCGTGCGGGCGTGTTTGAGGATCGTCTCGATGACAATCGTTTGGTCTTTGTCCTCGACCACGACCTCGAGCTTGATCTTCGGCCGTACGTTTACCGTGAGCGTCGAGCCGCGATAACGCTCGACGATCCCTTTCTGACGACCCGAGCCCTTCGCCTCGATGATCGACAGGGACGGGAATCCCTTGTCGAGCAACTCGGCCCGGATCGGCTCGAATGCCTCGTGGCGGATGAACGCCTCTATCTTTTTCATGCGCTCGATCCTCCTAGTTGGACTCGGTCGCGGTCATCTGGGCTGGGGCTGCCGCCGGAATTGGTGGCGGGCTCGCGGTGCCCGGTAGACCCGTCGAGTACTCCGGCTGTGGAATGAACTGCTCCGGGTACCCATACATCCCGTGCGAGCTGATGTCGAGGCCCGCATCCTCCTCCTCGGCAGGAACCCGTAGCCCGATCGTCGCTTTGATCAACGCGAAGGTGGCAAGTGAGATCACCAGCACCACCACGAAGGTGAAGACGACGGCCAGCCCCTGGACCCCAAGCTGGCCAAACGTCGTGCTCAGGTTGGCGTCGCCGAAGATGCCGTACCAGATACCCGGTCCGGCGCCTTCCACGATCAGCCGCGGCGAGGCGAATATGCCCACCGCCAGGGTGCCCCAGATACCGGCCAGACCGTGCGCCGAGAGGGCGCCGACCGGGTCGTCGAGGAGCTTGTCGATCGCCAGCACCGCGTAGACGACGAGCAGACCCGCGACGAGGCCGATGATCGGCGCCGCCCAGTACTCGACAAAGCCCGACGGCGCGGTGATGCCGACGAGGCCGGCGATCGCACCGTTGCCGGCCATGCCGACGTCGAGCGTTTTGCTCTTCATCCAGATCGCGATACAGGCGCCGACCACACCGGCGGCAGCGGCCAACTGGGTGTTGAGCATGACCTCGCCGAAGAACGACGCGCTCGTTTCGAACGTCGAGCCACCGTTGAACCCGAACCAGCCGATCCAGAGGATGATCACCCCGAGGCCGACCAGCGGCATCGAGTGACCGGGGATCGCCCGCGGCTTGCCGTTGGCGTCGTACTTGCCGATCCGCGGGCCGAGCAGCAGCAGCGCCGCCAGAGCCCCGGTCGCACCGGTGAGGTGCACCACCGAGGAGCCGGCGAAGTCCATCACCGGCTTGCCGCCGATGTCGGAGAGCAGGCCGCCACCCCAGACCGCGTGCGCGATCAGCGGGTAGATGATCGCGCCGAACACCGCGGCGTAGATCACGTAGGCGCCGAACTTGATCCGCTCCAGCGTGGTTCCCCAGACGATCGCCAGCGAGACCGCGCAGAAGGCGAGGCCGTACAGCATCAGCATCGCGGTTTCTCCGGTCACGGCTTCGCCCGCGACCACCTGGTCGAAGTGGAAGAAGAATCCACTGCCACCAAAGATGATGTTCCCCGGTAGGCCTTCGCTGCCATCTCCGCCTTCGGCTATCCCGTAGCCGATCATCCACCAGGCGAGCGTGACGATCGCAAGATTGACCAGGATCTTGGCAACGCCGGTGCCCACGTTCTTCTGCCTCGAGAAGCCAATCTCCAAGAACATGAAGCCGGCCTGCATCAGGAACACCAGGACGGTGGCGACGGCAACCCAGACCATGTTCAACTCGCTGGTCTTTTCAGTGACGGTTTCCGCCACCGTTGCCGCTGAGGCCATCCCTGGCGCCATCAGCGCGGCTATCGTCGTCAACACGACGGCGATGCCCATCTTCTTTCTCATCAAAACGTCCTCCTAGCCCGCCGCAGACCTGGCTGCGGCGGTCGCGGGTTTGGCGATTCGATAGCCACCGTAAATTCGGCCCGCCAGGCTGTGTTTAGACGGCTGGAGCAAATACGCCGAGGCCGGTTGTCCCGAGTGGAAACGATGGGCGCGGGGCAATCCCGACTACAAAGCTCGGATTGCTTTAGGGTTGCCTTACACAAGGCACTTAGGGCGCCCTCAGTAGGCTCCCCTAACCTCAGGAGGCATTCGACTCGATGAAGCTCAGAGCAAATTTGGCGGTGGTCCTCGCCCTGGCGCTGGCCGCGGCGATCGTCGCCGGCTGCGGTGGCAGCGACAGCAGCGACGAGACGACCGCCGCCGAGGCGGGGGCCGCCGACCTGGCGCCGGTCAAGACCTACCTGACCGACCACTCCGCCGACCTCGTCGAGCAGGTCGGCCTGCTGAAGGAGAACGCCGACGAGTACTACGCCCTGGCGAAATCGGTGAACTTCGACTACGACCGGCTGCTGAAAGAGCACGGGGACGAAGTGGCCGAGATCCTCGGCGACTCCAAGGACGTCTTCGTCGTCGCCAACCCCGCTTACGAGCAGATGGAGGGAATCGTCGCCGGCGTCCCGCGTCTGGCCCACTACGACGTCGACATCGACGCCGGCTCGGATGCCTCGACCCCCGAAGACGCGGTTTCCTTCAGCCTCACCACCCCTGACGGGAAGACGCTGAAGCAGCCCGGCAACCTCTTCTTCTTGACCGAGACGGCGCTCTACGGCACCAACCCCGACCTGCTGGCCAAAGGCGTCGAAGGCGACGTCGACGGCAGCGGCAAAGTCGAGTTCGGCGAGGGCCTTCCCGACGCCAACGTCTACAAAGCGACGCTCGATGAATTCGACAAACAGGCGAAGGAACTCAACGAAGACGCGGAAGAGTTCGAACCGACCCCGTCCGACGCGCTGACCTCGATCGTGATCATGACCCCGACGATGAGCGAGTACTTCGAAGCGTGGAAAAACTCGCGGTTCATCGCCGGCGAAGGCGCCGACGAACTCGGCTTCGTCGCCACCTCGCGGCTCTCGGACATCGCCGACATCCTCGGCGGCATCCTCGTCACCTACAACGGGATGGAGCCGGAGGTCGCGAGCGCCAACGCCCAGCAGGCGACGCAGACCAAGAAAGAGCTGGAGAGCCTGGTTGCCTTCGCCTCCGACCTCCGCGACCGTGAGGCCGACGGCGAGAAATTCACCGCCAAGCAGGCCGACGCGCTCGGCGCCCAGGCCCAGTCGCAGGCCGAGGCGATCGCCGGTCAGGTGACGCAGGCGGCAAAAGAACTCGACATCGAACTCCAGGAATAGAGAGGGGGCGGTCCAGACGACGGCGCGACTGAACCGCCAAGCCGGCACCTGGGCCATCGTCGCGATCTTCTTCGCGGCGGTGGCCTTCGCCGCTTCTGCCGCGCCGGCCGGGGCCGCCTCGCCGCCGCCCTGGCAGGCCGCCGACCAGATCCGCGCCGAACTCTTCGAAGCGCAGACCGGGCTGCTGTTCGGTGAACGCGACGACGGCGCGATCGACCGCGCCGAAGCACAGCTCAGCGGCGAGCTACGGCACGGGCTCGCGGCCAGCGCCCCGGCCGAACTGGCCGAAATCGAAGCCTCGTTGACGAGCGCGCGCAAGGCCGTCGGCGAGCTCGACGAAGTCGGTCTCGCCACCGCCCGCGGCGAGATCGTCGCCGCCCTACGGCGCGGCGCGCTCGCGGTCGCGGTTGATGCCGCGGCGGCCGGCGACGCCGCCAAAGCACGGACCTGGATGCAGATCCGCGATTTCCGCAAGACGACCCGCTTCACCCGCCCGGGCGTCGACGGCATCGTTGCGCTGGAAGCACTGGCGGGCGAAGAAATCACCCCCCACGAAGCGGTCCTGCAGATCAAAAAGGATCTGCTCGACACCTTCCAGGCGCGCCTGCTTACCAACCTCGACGAAGCCCAGCAGGCGGCCGAACGCGACTTCGACGGCCGCTTCGCCGAAACCGCGGCGATCGTGCGCGGCTACTGGCGAGCGATCGCCCCCGAGTTCGGCGAGCAGCGGGGCGCCGCTGAGCGACGGGCGACCAACCGCGACTTCGTCCGCCTCGCCGCCGCTGGCGCGAGCGCCAACGCAAAGGCCTTCGAAGCAGCGCGCGAGCGGGTCGAGGCCGACCTTGAGGGATTCACCGCGGCGCCCCTGACGCCGGAAGAGCAGGTCAACCGGGCCAGCCAGCTGGAACGGTTCGAAGCGCTGGTCCCAAAAGAGTTCGACAAGGGAACCAGCGACGGCCGCGTCACCGTCCCCTTCGAGGTCCAGGAGGCGGTCGCCTTCATGGACGGCGTCGAAGCGGCCTTCTCCGACCTCGAGCCCTTCCTGCTCGCGATCGACCCTGCCGCGGTCGAGCGGATCAAGGACGCCCACGCGGAGATGCGCGCCGACGTCGACAACGCCCAGCAGGGCAAATCCGTCGCCGCCCAGGAGGACCTCGAGGCCGCCCAGGAACGGTCGAGCGCCGAAGTCGAACGGATCTCCCCGCAAGAGTGGAGTGAAGGCGGCGACGAAGCCGACTACGAACTCGTCGACATCTCCCTCGACCAGCTCGAAGCCGCGGCCGGCGCCGGTCAGTACCAAACGGCCGAGCAGGCGCGGCTCGCCGCCTACGGGTTCTTCGAGTTCGGGCCGGAGCTGAAGCTGCGCGCCTTCGACACCCAGCTGGCGCTCGAAATCGAGGGGCTGATTTGGTACGGCGCAGCGGGCGACCAAGGTCTCGCCAAGCTGGTCGCCGACAACGCGCCGGTGAGCGATATCCGCGAGACCCGTCTCGACCTCGACGAAAAGCTCGCCGACGCGCGGGCGATCACCGGCGACGGCGCCAGCGCCCTGACGACGATCACCAATTCAGCACTGATCGTCTTCCGCGAGGGGCTCGAGGCGATCCTGATCCTGGCCGCGATCACCGCCAGCATGGTCGGGCCGCGGGCGCCGCTGCGGCGGCCGATCTACCGCGGCGCCCTGCTCGCGATCCCAGCCAGCGCCCTGATGTTCGTGCTCGGAATCCTGCTGCTCGACTCGCTCTCGAAATATGGCGAGAAACTCGAGGCGGTGGTCGGCGTGGTCGCGATCGGGGTGCTCTTACTGGTCATGAACTGGTTCTTCCACAAGGTCTACTGGACCGAGTGGATCAAGGGCCATCGCGACCGCGGCAAGGTCCTGACCGGGGCGGCGCTGGCGGCCGGCGCCGGCGCCGCCACCGTCGCCGGCCTCTACACGCTCGGTTTCACCAGCGTCTTCCGCGAGGGCTTCGAGACCGTTCTCTTCCTGCAGGCGCTGCAGCTCAGCTCCGGCACCGGCGTCGTCCTCGCCGGCGTCTCACTGGGGCTGGTGCTGACCGGAATCGTCGGCGCCGTCACCTTCGCGCTCGAGCGCAAGCTCCCCTACAAGAAGATGCTGATCGCGACCGGCGTCCTGATCGCCCTCGTGCTCGTCGTCCTCGTCGGGAACACGGCGCGGACCATGCAGGGGGTCGGCTGGCTCTCGATCCACCCGATCGACGTTGAATTCCCGCTCTGGATGGGGACCTGGCTCGGCATCTACCCGACGGTCGAGACGCTCAGCGCCCAGGTGCTCGCCTTCGTCTTCGTCATCGGCAGCTATTTCGCCGCCGAGTGGATGCGCAAGCGCGAACTGAAGAAGACGATTGCCGCCCATGAGCGGTCGCTGGCCGAACAGGGCGAAAGCGAAGCCAAAGGGGAAGCCGACCCCGAGCCGGCGCCCAACGGCGGCGGCTCCAACGGACGCACCGGGGTAGGGTCGGCCGACGATGCCGGCACGCCTGCGCCCCGTAGCCTCAGTCGCCGCTGAGGCGATCCTGGTCGGCGACCCCGGCCGCTCACTGCTGCTCGCGCAGGAGCTGCTCGAGCAGCCGAAGATGAGCAACCACGCCCGTGGCCTCTGGGGCTACTTCGGACAGACCCCGGCAGGGCGCGAGCTGACGGTCCAGGCGACCGGGATGGGTGGTCCCAGTGCTGTGTTGGTGCTGGCCGACCTGGCCGAGCTGGGTGTGCGGCGCGCGGTGCGGATCGGCAGCTGCACCGGGCTCGCCGCGGAGCTCGTCGTCGGCGACCTGCTGGTGGTCGAGGAGGCCCACGCTTGGGGCGGGCCCGGCGGTCGCGAAGGCGAGGCGGTCCTACCCGACCCGGCGCTGACGGACGCCCTGCGCGACCGCCTCGGCGCCGAGGGCCGTCCGGGCTCAGTCGCCAGCCTCGACACCCTTCACAGCGACCTCGCCGAAACCGCCGGCGACCTCGCGGCGGACGTCGCGGATATGCAGACGGCGGCTCTGTTGGCGCGGGGTTCGCAGCTCGGCCTCGCCCTCGCCGCGGTGCTGGTCGTCAGCGAGACCCGAGGCGGCCGTCACCTCGACGACGAGGGGTTGGCGGCGGCGGCAAAGCTCGCCGGGACCGCCGCGGCAACCATACTCTAACCCTCAACTCGAAGGTTAGACTTTGGATTTCTTCTCTTTCTTCTCGTCCTTTTTCGCGAGCTGACGGCGGACGGCGCCGAGCTCACGACTGACGTCGTCGATCTGCTCCTCGACCTCCTCCAGGCGCTGAGAGAAGGACCGCAGGCGGCGCTCGACCCGTTCGACGTCGCCGGCCGAGGGGATGTCGAGAGCGCTCATCGCCGCCCGTTGAGCCTCGATCGCCTTCTCGCGGGCACCAAAGGCAGCGGAGATCGCGTTATGCAGGGTCGGGTTGTCGATCAGCGCTTGAGCGAGCTCCCCGATAGCCTGCTCCGACCGCGCACGGAGACCATCCTGCTCGTATTCTTGATTTTCCTGATCATGAAACTCATTCATCAACGCCACGCCCCCCTTTTGCATCTCAGTTACGTGAGCTTAACGAGCACATCCGCTTCGGCTGAAACGCTGCCGGGCGCAGGCATGAAGCGGTTACTGATTAAGGGCATGTTGGGGGGCGGCCGGAGCCGTTGCACGCCCCTGAGCCAGCGGGTAGCGTGGCCATGCCTGTTGCGCGGGGAGGGGAATGCTGCGATCGCGGCATTCGGTGGCGACAGGCACGGCTAATGAGGCGCACCGGGATGAGATCCAAGATCGCACTGATCGTCGCACTCGCCAGCTTCCTGGCGGTGGCTTCGCTCGGCGCCGCAATCGCCGGCGCCGATCCACTCTCCGACAGCGCCGCGGTGACCCCATCGGCAACCGCGCCGGCGCTGCCCTCGTCCACCGTCCCCGCCTGCGGCAACGGCATCGACGACGACGGCGACGCGCTGCTCGACGCTGAAGACCCCGACTGCACGAGCCCCGCCGACAGCGATGAGGCGCCGGTACCCACGGCGAGCCCGGACCCCGCTGGCGACAAGGGAAGCGATGAAGCCGTGCAACAGGGCAGTGACCTCGACGCGGCCGACGTCCCCGACGTCCGCGGCGGCGTCACCCACAACGAGGTGCTCGGTGACGACAGCGGTGGTGGTGGCTCCGACGGCGGCGTCCGCGCCCCCGGCGCCACCGGCGGCGGCGACCAGCCGCTCGAAAGCGACGGCGACGGCGGCGCCCCGTTCGGCAGCGGCGGCGCTCCCACCCTCGGCAACCCGACGACGACGATCGCGCCCTTCGGTCCGGCCCCGATCGGCGTCCCCAACTTCATCATCGACTCCTTCGAAATCCCACCCTTCCTGCTGCCGATCTACCAGGCGTGCGGAACCGAATACGGGATCCCCTGGGAGGTGCTCGCCTCGATCAACAAAATCGAGACCGGGTTCGGGACCAACCTCAACGTCTCCACCGCCGGCGCGATGGGCTGGATGCAGTTCCTGCCCTCCAGCTGGGAGGCCTTCGGCGTCGACGCCAACGGCGACGGCAAGAAGGATCCTTACAACCCGGTCGATGCGATCTGCGCCGCTGCGAGCTACCTGGAGATCGCCGGCGGCAAAGAGAACCTCTACGACGCGATCTTCGCCTACAACCACGCCGATTGGTACGTGCAGGAGGTGCTGCTCTACGCCCGCGCCTACGGACGCCTGCCGTCAGACCTGGTTGGCTCGCTGACGGGACTTACCGAGGGCGCCCACTTCCCGATCGCCGCCGACGCCCGCTACGCCGACGACATCTCGGCGCGGACGACTTTGAAAAGCGCGCAGCCGGGCGAATACGAGTCCTATGGCAACGCAGCCGAAGTGATCTCTTCCTCGCCGACCCCGCGCGGCATCAATATCTTCGCCGCCGCAGGCGCCCCGGTCGTCGCCGTCAACGACGGGGTCATCCGCAAGATGGGCCGCTCCGAGAAGCTCGGCAACTTCGTCGTGCTCGAGGACACCTACGGCAACCGCTACACCTACGCCACCCTCGGCGAGCTGGTCCGCGACAAGCGCCTGGTGGTGATGCCCAGCGGCGAGGAGAAGCGGCTGCCGGTCGAAAGCGAGAACCTGCGACCGCGGCTGCGGGCGCTGCCGGAGCGGATCGAGAGCGGCGGCCGCATCGAGAGCGACGGCGCCCAGGCGAAGGACAAGCCAGCCGAGAGCCCCGAGCCGACTGAAACCGACGGCCGCCTCCGGGTCGGCGCCAAAGTGATCGCCGGCACGGTCCTGGCCCGGGTCGCCGAGCAAGAGGACGGCACCGACCCTCACATCAACTTCTCGATCCGCCCGGCCGGCAAAGGCGCGCCGCGGATCGACCCGAAGCCGATCCTCGACGGGTGGAAGCTGCTCGAGGCAACCGCGATCTACCGCGCCAAGGGCAAGAACCCGTTCAGCGCCCGCCTCAGCGGCGCCGGCGTGCTCCTGCTCTCCAAGGAGGCCCTGATCAAGCGGGTGCTGGCCGATGACGGGCTCTCGGTCTACGAATGCGGGCAGGAAGACATCGCCAGCGGCCAGATCGACCGCCGCATCCTGGCGATGCTCGAGTACCTGCGGGCGAAGGGCTACGAACTGACCGTGACCTCGCTCAAGTGCGGGCACGGCTTCCTCACCACCTCCGGAAACGTCTCCGAGCACTCTTCGGGTGACGCCGTCGACATCGCCGCCATCAACGGCGTACCCGTGATGGGCAACCAGGGGCCCGGGACGGTGACCGACGAGCTGATTCGCGAGATCCTGCGCCTACAGGGGACGATGGCGCCGCATCAGGTGATCTCGCTCGAGGACCTGCCCGGACCGATCAGCATGGCGCTTTCCGACCACGCCGACCACGTCCACGTCGGCTACCACGCGATTGGGGACAACCCGCTCGAAACGCGCTTTTCGCCGCTGCTGAAGCCGGACCAGTGGCAGCGCTTGATCGACCGCCTCGGTGAGATCGAAAATCCGGAAGTGGCGATTACGCCCTCGGAGTCCTCGCTGCCGGCCGACGAGTCGGGTGCCGCTGACGGCGGCACCTCCAGCGGCGACTAACGCTCGACCGGGAGAATCCCGGCCTCTGGCCAAGCTATTCGGATTCGCGCAGTTCGATTTCGCCGGCCCGCTTCCGTTGGCCGACGGTCGCTACCTGGCCCGCGATGAGCTCGAGGGCGGCGCCGAGAGCGTGCTCGTCGTGCAGACGCTCGGCGCCCCGCGGCCGCCCTCGCGACGGCGACGCCGCTCCCGTCCAGCCGACTCCGGCGCCGAGCCGCAATCGCTGCCGCTCGCCCGCGCCACCTCGATTCGCGCCTTCGCACCGTTTGGCGCAACCGCGGAGGCCGAGGCCTGGCTCGACCAGGCGACCGAGGCCGAGGACACGGCCGACGTTCTCGTCACCGACGGCATCGCCCTGCTCAATCGCGCCCTCCACGCTCAGGCCGTAGCCGCCGCCGACCCCCACGCCCACGAGCTCACCCCGGAGCGAGCGGTGGCAGTCCGGATCGGCTACGGCAGCGGCGAGGAGACCGCCAGCGGCCTCTTCACGGCCGCGCGCGAGGTCGACGTCTGGGCCAGCGGCGCTTCGAAACGGCGACGCCGCCAGGAAGACCTGCGGCCGCAGGAACGGGTCGCCGCGATCCTGGGCGGCCGCGAGCGGATCGACCTCTGCGAGTCCCTGCTGCTCCGCGCCCGCGCCGACCTCGACGCCGGTCGCAGCCGCGAGGCGACCCTGCAGTTGCGGATCGGCCTGGAGGCGCTCCTCGCGGAGCTCAAGGATGCCGTCCCGGACCCCGGTCACGAGGAGGACATCGGCAGCTTGCGCGAGCGGCGCCAAGAGGTGGGTGAAGCCGCCAACCAGGCGCTCGCGGGCGAGCTCGACTCCGAGCGGGCGACCGCGATGGGCGAACTGCTGGCGATCAGCGAGCGCGTGCTCCGCCGCCGCCGCGTCCTCCGCGGCTAGCTCTGGACCTTTGTCACCCTCTGGGTGACAAAGGTCCAGAGCTAAGGCTCAAGTTTAGGGTTAGAGTACGAGCCGCTCGCTGACGATTGCGTCTGCGAGCGAGGTGGCGAGGTGGTGGGCTTCGTCCAACGCCACGCCCTCGACCGAGGGGATGCCGATTACGGTCAGGCCGGCGGCGACAGCGGCGGCGACGCCGGTCGGGGAGTCCTCGAGCGCGACGACGGCGGGCCCTGGTTCGACGCCGAGGCGACGGCAGGCCTCCAGATAGGGGTCGGGCGCCGGCTTGGGCAGCGCCACTTCGTGGGCGCTGACGACGACGTCGAACCGGTCGACGAAACCGACCAGCTCCAGCGAACGCCGGACGAAGATCAGCGGCGAGTTGGAGACCAGCCCCATCGGGGTGCCCCGCTCCCCCAAGGCGTGGAGGAGATCGCGGGCGCCGATCATCGCCTCCACCCCGTGCTCGAGCTCGGCAACGACCAATTCGTTCAGCTCCTCGATCAGCTCGGCGGCGCGGCCGGGCTCGCCGAGGCGCTTTTCGAGCAGGACGCCGGCAATCTCGGCCGAGGTGCCGACCAGCTCGAGCTTGTCGGCCGGTGTGAAGGCGGTGCCGCGGCGATCGAAGAGATCCTGCTCGGCCCGGGTCCAGACCGACTCGGTGTCGAGCAGCAGGCCGTCGTTGTCGAAGACGACGGCCTGCGGCAGTGCGGCCGCCTCTCCCCTGCCGCCACTCATCGCTCCAGCTCCGCGATCAACGCCGCGAGCTCATCGTCGACCTCTCCTTCGAGCTTCAGCTCGGCATCGTCGTCATATGGGGTTGGACCCTTGGTGATGATCGCCAGCTTGCCGCCGCACTCGATCGTCAGCTGCGGCAGCCCGGCAACCGGGTAGACCGCCAGCGAGGAGCCGACGCAGAGCATCAGCTCGGCGCGCTCGGCGAGTTCCTGAGCCCGCGCCATCGCGCTCTCGGGCAAGAGCTCCCCGAAGAGGACGACGTCAGGCTTGACGTAGCCGTGGCATTGAGAGCAGATCGCGACGCCGTCGGCGTCGAAGAGGGCTTCGACCTGCTCGAGCTCAAAGCGGGCGGCGCAACGGCGACAGCTCGAGGTCTCGATCGTGCCGTGCACCTCGACCACGTTCTCGGAGCCGGCGAGACGATGGAGGCGGTCGATGTTCTGGGTGATCAAGCCCTCGATCGCCCCCCGCCGCTCGAGCTCGGCCAGCGCCTCGTGCGCGCGGTTGGGCCGCTTCTCTCCGAGCGTCTGGAACCGAGGTCGGTAGTAGGACCAAAAGCGCGCCGGGTCGCGTTCGAAAACGTCGATGTGGGCGACCTCCATCGGATCGACGTTCTCCCACAGACCGGTCCCGGGGGTGCGGAAGTCGGGGATCCCCGACGGTACCGAGACCCCCGCCCCGGTCAGGGCGACGGTGCTGCGCGACCCGCGGATCAGCTCCGCGAGTCGCTCCACCTGGGGTGAGTTCGCTACTTGCCGCTCCACTTGGGGCTGCGCTTGCCGAGGAAGGCGCCGATGCCCTCTTTGGCGTCCTCGCTCTGGAAGGCCTGGGCGAAGCCCTCCTTCTCGGCCTCGATGCCGACGTCGAGGTCTCCCTTGTTGGAGACACTCTTGACCAGGCCTACGGCGATCGGTGCCTGTCCAGCCAACTTGCGGCCCCACATCAGCGCCGTCTCGAACAGCTCGTGATCGGGCACGACGCGGTTGACGAGGCCGAGTTCGAGCGCCTCCTCGGAGAGCACGGCGTCGCCGACCAGGTTCATCTCCAGCGCCTTGTTGGCGCCGACCAGACGCGGCAGCCGCTGGGTGCCTCCGAAGCCGGGGATGATCCCCAGCTTGATCTCGGGCTGGCCGAAGACGGCGGCCTCGGCGGCGATCCGCACGTCGCAGGCCATTGCCAGCTCGCAGCCGCCGCCGAAGGCGATCGAATTGACGGCGGCGATCGTCGCCACCGGCGCCACCCCGAAGTCGCGAAGCAGCGCGTGCCCCTTGTGGATCAGCTCCTCGCCTGCGGTCTCGTCCATCTGGGTGAACGCCTTGATGTCGGCCCCGGCGGAGAAGACGACCGGGACCGAGGAGGCGACCACCATCGCGTTGACGCCCTCGGCGGCTTTGACCCGCTCCCAGACGGTCGAGAGGTCGCGGATCACGTCGGGTGAGACCGCGTTCATCGGCAGGTTGGCGAGCCAGGCGATCGCGACCTCGCCGCGCGTCTCCAGCTTCACCGTCTCCGCCTGCTCGCCCTCGTCGGGCCGCGGGTAGGGGTAGAAACCCTGGCCGCTGGCGAGGCCGACGCGGCCCTGGGCGACCAGCCGCTTCAGGGTCACCGGTGGCGCGAAGCGCTCGCCGTGTTTCTCGTGCAGCCGCTCGATCGTCTCCAGCGCCTTGTCGAGCCCCTCGACGTCGGCTTTCCAGAACGGCGGCAAGAGGCCGCGACGGGGGTCGAGGCCGGCACCGGCCATCATTCCGAGGTCGATATCGCGGACCGAGGCGATCCCCTCCTCGACCAGCAGGCAGGACTCGATCAGGGCGCGGCTGGTGAACATCGCGACCAACTCGTCGGCGTCCGGGAAGGCGTCGCCGGGGATCGTCTGCTCGCCGTCCTTGAAGAACCCCTCGCCGCCGCTCTTGGCGCCGAGCTTGCCCTCGGCGACCAGGCCCTGCAGGCCCTTGTGGACGTAGAAGTGCTCCCCGTAGGACTCGTTGAGGTGCTCGGCGACGTGGGCGACGGTGTCGAGTCCCAGCAGGTCGGTGAGGAAGAACGGGCCCATCGGCGCCAATTTGGCGCCGGCGATCGCCTCGTCGATCGCCTTCAGTGAGAGACCCTGCTCCTCCTGGGCGCGCCAGATCTCCCCCATCGTCGCCATCAGCACCCGGTTGACGACGAAGCCGGGGACCTCACCGCAAACGATCGGCTGCTTCTTGATCGCCTGGGCGAAGTTGTAGGCGGCGGTGGCGGTCTCCTGCGAGGTCTCCTCGCCGACGATCACCTCGACCAGCGGCATCACCGATGCGGGGTAGAAGAAGTGGAAGCCGACGACCTTGTCGGCGCGCAGCGTCGTCTCCCCCATCTCGGTGATCGAGAGCGAGGAGGTATTGGAGGAAAGGATCGCGTGACCGGGCGTGGCGGCATCGATCTCCTCGAAGACGGCCTGCTTGATCGCCATCTTCTCCGGCACCGCCTCGATCACGAAGTCGACGTCGCCGAACTCCTCATAGGTGGTGGTGCCGACGATGTTGCCCATCACCTCGGCGAGCCGGGCGTCGGCCTGCTCCTGGGTGATCCGCTCCTTCTTCACCTGGCCACCGAGCTGTCCCTCGGTTACCGCGCGAGCCTTCTCGAGCGCGGCGTCGACGAACTTCTGGTCGATGTCCTTGACGACGACTGAGATGTCGGCGGCGGCGATCGCCTGCGCGATCTCGCCTCCCATCGTGCCTCCACCGACGACGGCGGCCTTGGATACGAACATTTGGCGGTGAACCCTCCCGAGAATTGGCTTGGCTATGCGGCCAGGGAGGCTATCCGGTCGGAGTCGCAGAGCTGCTCCCGGTAGCTTCGAGGCGATGGAGCCCGACGCGAGGACTCGCCACCGGCTGCTCGACTTCGAGCTCGGCCTCAACGCCGCGAGCTGCGACAAGGTGGAGGAGCAGGAGTGGGGCCGCGCCTTCCTCACGCCCAGCCTGCCGCTGGTCTGGGACGCGAGCTCGCTGGCGCTGGAGGCGGTCGGCCTCCCGGTCGAGGCGGTGGCGAGGCTGGCCGACGAGGTGCTGGGCGGCGCCGGGTTCGGCCACCGCATCGTCGCGGTCTGCGACGAAGCCGACGGCGCCCGCCTCGCCGCCGAGGTCGAGCGACTTCCCGGCTGGGAGGTCGAGAGGGTCGAGTACATGACCTGGCGAGGCGACAGCGGCCGCCGCGCCGCCGCAGAGGCACGGGAGGAGGACATGGAGGCGATCGGCGGCCTGCTCGACGAGCTCGAGGGCGAGTTCTTCGCTGCCGACGCAAGCGATCGCGTCGCGACGATCGCGCAGCTGATCGAGCGCGACCGGCGGCTCGGCGCCGCGGCCGGCGATCGCTGGTTCGTCTCCCCGGCGGAGCAACCGCAGGCCGCCTGCTGTCTGCTGTCGGGGGACGGAATCGGCCAGATCGAGAAAGTCGCGACCCTGACGCGGGCGCGTGGCGGTGGACTGGCGCAGGCGGTCGTCCTGGCCGCACTGGATGCCGCCCGGGCCGACGACAACGAGGTCGTTTTCATCGCCGTCGACGGCGATGACTGGCCGCGCCTGCTCTACGCCAAGCTCGGCTTCGAAACGGTTGGAGAGCTCCACGTCCTGCGCCGGACGCCGGCCTGACGGACGCCCGCGCGACTCAAGTTCTCCGAGCACGCTGCCGATGACGCTCTTTCATGCGCGTCCCGGCCAAGGTCTCTCTGCTCTGCTCCCTGCTGGCGCTGAGCGCCGCGATTGGCGTCGCGCCGGCCGCCTCGGCCCAGGTGCCGCAAGCGACCATGACCCGGGACGGCCGCGCGGTGGCGCCGCCCTCGGCGCCGGACTCGGTCAAGGCGATGATCGAAGCCGCCAACAGAATCCGCCACCGGCCCTACCGCTGGGGCGGCGGCCACCGTGACTGGAATTCGGTCGGCTACGACTGCTCGGGCTCGGTCAGCTACGTGATGCACGCAGCCGGGCTGCTCGACTGGCCTCTGGACTCAACCGGCTTCATGCGCTGGGGCGGCGGCGGTGGGGGCAGCTGGGTCCGCGTCTACGCCAACCGCGACCACGTCTTCGCGGTGATCGCCGGCCTGCGCTGGGACACCTCCTACAGCGACGACGGCGACCGCACCGGCCCGGGCTGGAGCGAAGAGATGCGGCCGACGCGGGGGTTCCGGCTGCGCCACCCGCTCGGCCTGCTGGGCACCAAGCCGCTCTGACAAGTGGGATAAGCCCGCAAGGGCAAGACTGTACGTCCGTACAAAGGCGCCTCAAACGCCGCCCCGTTAGGCTTTTTTGACTCTTCAACAGGGGTGAGACCCACAACTGATCGCGCTCGGGCACCGAGCGCGCCGCCAAGCGAGGGAAAAACCAAGCGATGACTCGTATCCGCCAGCAGAACGTAACCGCAGCGCAGTGGAGCTCCAACGGGGAGTCCCTCGGCGCGCTCGATCTGACCCTTCCAGAGAACGAAGCCTTCGGCGCCAACGTCTTCGATGCCAGCGTCCAGAAAGAGCGGCTCTCCAGCGACGCCTTCGAGAAGCTGCAGGCGACCCTGAAGGGCGGTGAATCGCTCGATCCCAGCCTCGCCGACGAGGTCGCCAAAGCGATGATGGAGTGGGCGCTGGAGAACGGCGCCACCCACTACACGCACATGTTCCAGCCGCTGACCGGCTCGACCGCAGAGAAGCACGACTCCTTCTTCGAGCCCGCCGGCGAAGGCAAGTTCATCGCCGGCTTCTCCGGTAAGGAGTTGGTCCAGGGCGAGCCCGACGCCTCCTCCTTCCCAACCGGCGGCTTGCGCGCCACCTTCGAGGCCCGCGGCTACACGGCCTGGGACCCGAGCAGCCCCGCCTTCATCCTCGAGAACCCGAACGGGACCCTGCTCTGCATCCCGACCGCCTTCGCCTCCTGGTCCGGCGAGGCGCTCGACGCGAAGATCCCGCTGCTGCGCTCGATGGACGCGCTCTCGCGTTCGGCGATCAAGGCACTGCGCCTGCTCGGCGACGAGGAGAGCCAGCACGTTTTCACCACCGTCGGCCCCGAGCAGGAGTACTTCCTGATCGACGAGCAGTACTTCTATGAGCGGCCCGACCTGATCGCCGCCGGCCGCACCCTGTTCGGCGCCAAGCCGCCGAAGGGCCACGAGCTCGACGACCATTACTTCGGCTCGATCCCGGAGCGGGTGCTCGCCTTCATGATGGAGTCGGAACTGGAAATGCGGAAGCTCGGCATTCCGGTCAAGACCCGCCATAACGAGGTGGCGCCGGCGCAGTACGAGATCGCGCCGATGTTCGAGAACTCCAATGTCGGCTCCGACCACCAGCAGCTGTTGATGCAGACGCTGGAGAACGTCGCCCGCCGCTATGGCCTCGTCTGCCTCCTGCACGAGAAGCCCTTCGCGGGCGTGAACGGCTCCGGCAAGCACAACAACTGGTCGATGGGGACGGATACCGGCGGCAACCTGCTCAACCCGGGCGATACTCCGGCCGACAACATCCATTTCCTGTTCTTCTGCACGGCCGTGATCCAGGCGGTGAACAAGCACCAGGGCCTGCTGCGCGCCTCGGTCGCCAACATCGGCCAGGACCACCGCCTCGGGGCCAACGAGGCGCCGCCGGCGATCATCTCGATCTTCCTCGGCGGCGAGCTGGAAAAAGTGTTCGAGGCGATTGCGACCGGCGAGGGGGACCCGAACACGCCGGCTTCCTTCCTCGACCTCGGCACCGAGGTACTGCCGAAACTGCCGCTCGACGGCGGCGACCGCAACCGCACCTCGCCGTTCGCCTTCACCGGCAACAAATTCGAGTTCCGGGCGCTGGGATCCAGCATGTCGCTCGCCTTCCCGAACACGGTTCTGAACACGATCGCCGCCGAGGCGATCGACGAGCTGGCCGGCAAGCTCGAGGCAAAGCTGAGCGACGGCACCGGCATGCCGGAGGCCGTGATCGAGATCGTCAAAGAGTCCTACGTGGCGAACAAGGCGATCTGCTTCGGCGGCGACAACTACTCCGAGGAGTGGCACACCGAGGCCGAGCAGCGCGGCCTGAAGAACCTCAAGACCACGCCCGACGCGCTGCCCGAGGTGCTCGCTCCGGACACCGTCACCGCGTTCGAGAAGTACAACGTCCTCAGTGAGCGCGAGCTCGAGTCGCGCTACGAGGTCTGGGTCGAGCAATACTCAATCCGCGCCAACATCGAGGCCGAGGTCACCTTCTCGATCGCCCAGACGATGCTGCTTCCGGCGGCCCTGCGCCACCTGGCGCTGATCTCCGAGGCGGGTGTATCGAGCCTCGAGGGCGAGATCCGCGAGCTGACCGACGAGTTGGTCGCCGCTCTCGGCGGGCTGAAGTCGGCCAATACCTACCCCGATGACCTCGAGGGGCTGGAGTGGGCGGTCTACGCTCGCGACAACCAGCTGGTGGCGATGGGCAAGGTGCGTGAGGCTGCGGACAAGCTGGAGCGGGTCGTCACCGACGACCTCTGGCCGTTGCCGAAGTACGAGGAGATGCTCTTCATCAAGTAGCGGGGCGAGAGGGATCCCGGGTAGGGACTCCACTTAACTTTTTCGAGGATCGCCGCCGGCCTTCCGAGGTTGGCGGCGACGAAAAAGTACAAGACGTTCCGTCCCTACCCGGGATCCCTCCCACGGGCGCTAGCTGGCTGAGGGCAGGCCGGGGCCGCCGTTGCGGGGGTTGAGGTCGGCCAGGAGCTCGAGGAGTTGGGGCTGGGGGGCGTCTTCGTCGATCAGGACGGCGGTGCCGGGCCAGGCGTAACGGAGGTAGCGGGCGTAGGCCTGGCGGGAACTGAGCTCGGGCTCGTAAATCCAGGAACCGGTGTTCCAGTAGCGGGTCGCGGTGCCGTTGGCCGCACGAACGTCGGCGAGCGGCTGGTGGGTGTGGGCGAAGACGATCTTGTCGGTTTCCGCGTTCCAGGCGAGGTTGGCGACGACCTGGGCGAAGGCCTCGAGCGCGTGCTCGGAGGCGTCGCTGCGCGAGATCACCGTCGGCTCGGGATACAGCGGCACGCCCCAGGCGGGTCCGCTGAGCGGCTGCTCGCGGGCCTGGCGTTGGGCCTCGGTGCGAACGACGGCGTCGAAGTGCTCCTCGCTGGGCAGCTCCGGGTCGCCCGCCACAGCGCCCCGGTCCCGCAGCTTCGCCTCCAGCCGCTTGACGCCGCGGACCGGCGCCCCGATCGCGTTGGCAACCCGGCCCGCGCGCTGGGCGGCGCGGAAGACGTTCTGCTGGGCGTGGGTGCCGTGCGGCATCTGGGCAGCGGTGTAGAGCCACTCGGTCAGCAAGGTCGTCACCGACTCGTAGTCCTCGACGCAGGTCGGCTGCTCCGGGCCGCCGGCGGCAATCGCCCACAGCGTCCGCGTCAGCAAGCGGTCGGCGCGCGAGCCGCTGAGGCGAGCGTGCGGGTCGAGGTAGTGGCCGTGGGTGCAGAGCACATCGCCGAACCTGTAGGTCGGGTAGGCGATCTCGACCTCGACTCCTGGCAGCTTGCGCTCGAGGAAGGCCTGGAAGAAGCTCGGGCCGACCCCGTTCGACGGCGGCGGCGAGCCGTGGGCCAACTTCGCCTCGAGCCGGTCCTCCTCGTCGCGGTGGACGAGGTGGTGGTCGTGGTTGCCGGCGAGGAAGACAAGCCGCTTGCCGACCATACTGGCGGCGATCAGCGCCAGCAGCCCGTCGGCTGCGTCGACCGCCTCTTCGACCCCGCCGAAGAGAAAGTCGAAGAGGTCGCCGAGGAAGATCAACTCGTCGATCCCCTCCAGCCGCGGCGCCAGTCGCTCCAGCGCAAACTCCTCGCGGAGGATGTCGCGCCCGGTCCAAGCGCCGAAATGGGTGTCGGAGATGACCAGAGCCCGCATCAGCGAGCGATCATCGCGGAACGTGCTTGCGAAGGGTCACCTGCTTGAACGCGGTGACGGGCAGCTGCCCGGTTTCGTTGTAGCGGGCCCGCACGATCACCTTCGCCCAGCCCTTGTTGCGCAGCTGGGTGCGGAGATTTTTGGAAGCCGGCCCAGCGCCGGCCCAGACCTTCAGCCGCCAGCGGAACGAACCGCCGCGCCAGGGCGGCGGTTCGGGGCCCTTCAGCAGCTTCCAACCGACCTTCTGCGTGGTCACGACGAGGTCGCCGCGTTCGGGGACGTAGACGCCGAGGGTGACGACCCCCTTGCGTTCGTCGTGCCGGACCTTGCCCCCGAGCGAGAACCGACGCGAGGGCAGCGGCAGCGGCGGCGGCGCGGTCCTGCCGTCGACCGCGATCCCGTGCAGGCTGGAGAGGTTCGGGACCAAGTCGCGAAAAGGTGGCGCGCCAGGGGTTGCGCGGTCGATCGAGGAGACCTGCCCGAGGACTTCGTCAGCCCAATAGACGTGGCCGCCGTGCACCGCGATGCTCGAGACGTTGCCGGTCCCGGGGACGAAGTCGCGGTCGACCGCGGCGCCGTCGAGGCTGGCGCGCCCGATCGCCCCGTCGGCGTCCCAGTAGAGGTGGCCGGCGTCGACCGCGAGCCCGCAGCCACCGGGGGCGACTGGGATGAACCCGGGTTCCACCCCGCTCCCGTCCAGGCGGGCCCGCCCGATGCCACGCCAGTCGACCCAGTAGACGAACCCAGCGTCGACGGCGATCTCACAGGGGCTGTCCATACCGGTGGGGCCGTCCATACCGGTGGTGATGAAGGCGTCGTTGCGCTGGGAGCCGTCGAGCGCTGCCCTGCCGATGCCCTTGCCGGCCCGGTTGGACCAGTAGACGTAGCCGCCGTCGATCGCGATCCCGCACGGGTTGCTCAGGCCGGGCACGATCTCGGCCGGGACCGCCGGCCCTTCGAAGTTCACCCGCCAGATACCGAACCACCCGCCCCAGTACAGATGGGTGTCGCTGACGGCAACGTCGCAGTAGAACAGGCCCGGGTACTGAAACTGGAAGTACTTCGGATTCGGGTTGGCGCCGTCGAAGTTGGCGGCTCCGATCGTGCCGCTGCCACCCCAGTAGATCGCCCCCCGTGCCCCGCTCGCGACCCCGAGGGTGAGCAACGCAGCGAGGACGGTGGCAAGAACCAGCCGGGTGGCACGGGCGCGGACGAGCAAGGCGGGCATCTTAGTCATGCGAACCCGAGAAATCGGCACGATTGCGCTCGACGATCAAGCGCGCGGGAGGACCCGCATCCGCAGCCCGCCCTTGGGTGAGAGCGTCGGCATCTGGCGGATCGTCATCGTTCGGCCCGGCAGGGCATCGAGGCGCAGGCGCTGGAGCAGCATCGTCGCGACCAGCTTCACCTCGGTCTGGCCGAAACGCTTGCCGATGCAGATCCGCTGGCCGCCGCCGAAGGGAACGTAGGCGCCACGCGGGAGAGCCGCCTTGCGCTCGCGGGTGAAGCGCTCGGGGATGAAGGCCTCGGGGTCGGGGAAGACCTCCGGCAGGCGGTGGCTGGCCCAGGAGCAGTAGTTGACGTAGGCGCCGCGGGGGACGCTGCAGCCGCCCCACTCGAAGTCACGGACGGCGCGGCGGGGCCCGATCCAGGCCGGCGGATAGAGACGGAGAACCTCGTCGAGCACCATCTCGAGGTAGGGCATCTCGCGTTCGAGCTGGTCGATCGTCGGCGTGTTGGAACCGAGTATTCGGTCCTGCTCCTCACAGAGGCGAGCGACGACGTCGGGGTGGCGCGCGAGCTCGTGCAGCATGAAGGCGACGGTCGAGGTCGAGGTGTCGTGACCGGCGAACATCAACGTCATCACCTGGTCGCGGATCTCGCGGTCGGTGAAGGCCTCCCCGCCCTCGCCCCGGACGTTGACGAGCAGGCCGAGGATGTCGCGTCGGCCGGCGTCGGATTCGGCGCGGGCGCGGGCAACCTCGGCGAAGACGATCCCGTCGAGGATCTCGCGCGAGGCGAGCAGCTTGCGCCAGGGCGAGCCGGGCCCACGCAACAGCCGCAACCCGTAGTCGATCCCGTAGTAACCGAGGGCGCGCTCGAAGTGCTCGGCCGCGGTGGCGCCCTTGCCGGCCTCGTCGGGGTCGAGCCCGAGCAGCGCCCGCATCGCGATCCGCATCGCCAGGTTGCGCATCCAGTCGTAGACGTCGACGACCTCACCAACCGGTAGCCCGGCGATCGCGACCTCCGCCTCGGCCGTCATCGCCGCCGTCATCGCCGCCAGCTGTTCGCGGTGAAAGGCCGGCATCATGATCGCCCGGGCGCGGTCATGAAACTCGTCGTCGACGGTGAGCAGGCCGTCGCCGAGCAGCGGGATCAGGTCGCCGAAGCTGGACTCGCGCCAGTGGAAGTTCTCGGGGTGGCCGACGGTGACGAAATGGTTGGCCTCGGGGCCGAGCATGAAGACGACCCGGGTATGCAGCAGGCGCATGCTGAAGATCGGCCCGTGCTCTTCGTAGGCGCCGAGCAGCAACGGCAGCGGGTCGTGGGCGATCTGGTGGGTGCGGGCGAAGCTGAAGTCAGCCGGCCCCGGCGGATAGCTACCCCTCCCCCGCCACTCGGCGGCGAGGTCTTCGCCGACCCGACGCACGGGGTTGGCAGACATCGGCTGCGGCCGCTTCAGCGGCGTCGAGGTATCGACGGTTGCCACACCTGGATCCTAACTGGCTGCGCAGCCAGTTTTCTCAGGTGGCGGCGTTGGCGGCGAGCTGGCCGCAGGCGGCGTCGATGTCGCGGCCACGGGTGAGGCGCACGGTGGCGCCGAGGCGGTGCTCGGCGAGGATCGCCCGAAAGCGCTCGATCCGCTCCGGCGAGGAGCCGTCGTAGGAACCGGTCGGGTTGTAGGGGATCAGGTTGACCTTGTAGACACGGCGGTCGAGCAGGGCGGCGAGTTCGCGGGCGTGCTCGGGCTGGTCGTTGACGCCGTCGAGCATCACGTACTCGACGAAGACCTTGCGGCGGCGGGCGGCCCGGTAGCGCTCGCAGGCGGCGAGCACGTCGGCCAGCGGATAGCGCTCGTTGACCGGCATCAGCTGCGAGCGCAGGGCGTCGTTGGGCGCGTGCAGGGAGAGCGCCAGGCTGAGCGGCATCTCGCAGTCGGCGAGGCGGTCGATCCCGGGCACCCAGCCGACGGTCGAGATCGCCGTGCGACGGTGGGTGACGCCGAGGTCGGGCAGCCGTTCGCAGGCGGCGAGCACGTTGTCGATGTTCATCGTCGGCTCTCCCATCCCCATGAAGACGACGTGGTCGATCGCCTCGAGGCGGCGGAAGTGCAGGGCCTGGTCGAGGATCTCGTCGGCGCTGAGGTTGCGGCCGAACTTCATCTGGCCGGTGGCGCAGAAGGTGCAGGTGAGCGGGCAGCCCGACTGCGAGGAGACGCAGACCGAGCGGCGGCCATCGCGGTAGCGCATCAGCACCGCCTCCAGGGGGCGGCCGTCGGCGGTGTGGAAGAGGGACTTGACCGTGCCGTCGTCGGATTTCGCCTCGGCCTGCAGTGAGAGGGTCGAGAGCGGCACGGCCTGCTCGAGCCGGTCGCGCAGGACCCCCGGCAGGTTGGTCATCTCCTCGTACGAGGCGGCGCCGCGCGCCAGCCACTCCCAGACCTGGCCGGAGCGGTAGGCGGGCTCGCCGCTGTCGGCGAGGGTACGGTCGAGCAGGGTCGTGTCCACACCCGCAGGTTAGGGAGTGCGCTCGGAGGGGGTTTCGCTACCCCCTCCGCTAACTGAACCGGGACGGATCGACCCGGCAGTACTTGAATTCGAAGGTCAGAACCTGGTTGTTGGCCTTGTTGGCGGTCGAGGTCAGGCGGACCGCCATTCTCTGGGCGCCAATCTTGTCTCCCGCCTTCAGCTTCTTGGCGGTCCGTTCGAAGAGTTCGACCTCGTTCTTGATGTAGCCGAGCCATTTGTCGAGCCTCGCCTGGTCGGCGGGCGGCTTTGGCACCGCTTTGAGCTGCCTCAGGGTTTTCTTCAGGGCGGCGGCGGCCTTGGTGAACTTGGCGGCCGCCGGCTTCAGCTTGTCCTGCCGCACTTCTGCTTTGACCCCGTCGAGAATGCGGTCGCTGGCTTCGGCGTTCGACTTGCAGATCGGTTCGACCGCTTCGGTATAGCTCTCGCGGGTCTGTTCGGCCGCGGGCGCGAGCGGCACCGCCAACAGCAGCGCCATCGCTCCCATCGCAGCCAAAAACAGGACGCTCGTCCTCGCCTTGCTCATCCAATCCCCTCCCGGTTGCCTGCAGCGACGTTAGTGGATCTTCTCCCCGCGCTCGAACATCGCGACGAACTTGCGCAGCCGCCGCTCGCGGGTCTCCGGCTTCTTCGCCTCGTCGAGCCGGTAGAGGATCGCGTAGCGGTTGGCGCCGTCGAGGCCGGCGAAGAACTCGGCCGCGGCCGGATTGGCGTCGAGCTCGCGCTGCAGGTCGGCCGGCACCTTGGCGCTGCGCTGCCCCTCGTAGGCCGCCTCCCAGCGACCGTCGGCTTTGGCGGCCTCGATCTGCTCCAGTCCGGTCGGGCGCACCCGACCGGCCGCGAGCAGCGCTTCGGCCTTCTCGCGGTTGATCTTCGACCAGCGCCCGCGCGGGCGCCGCGGCGTGAATCGCTGCAGGAAGAAGCGCTCGTCGAAACCGCGCTTCTGGCTGTCGATCCAGCCGAAGCAGAGCGCCAGCTCCAGCGCCTCGGCGTAGGTGACGCTGGCCTCCCCCGCCCCTTTCTTGGCGATCTTCAGCCAGATCCCCTCGGGCTCGACATGGTGGTCGTCGAGCCAGGCCTCGAGCTCGGTCGGGGTCGCGAAGAGGAGGATCCGCTCCTCAGCCACCGGCCGGCCTCAGAGCCCTGCGGCGTCGGCCAGGAGGTCGACCTGGTCGGGATCGCTGGAGCTCGGGAAGAAGATCAACTCGGTGCAGCCGGCCTCCTCGAAGGCGGACAGGTAGCCCTGTACCGTCTCCGCGTCCTTGGCGGCCGAGCCGGCGATGAAGTCGGCCAGCTCCTCGCCGAGCCAGGCGTAGTAGTCGGTCAGGTAGGAGCTGGCGTTCTGCTCGGCGTCGTCGCCGAGCGAGAAGTAAGCGAGACCGGCCAGCTTCGGCTCGCCGTCGCGGCCGGCCTTCATCCACTCGTCCTTGACCTTCGGCGCCATCTCGGCGAAGACGGCCGGCGGCACGCCGCCGGCGATCCACCCGTCGCCATGGGCGGCGGCGCGGGCGAAGGATGCGTCGACGCCGCCGCCGACCAGCAGCTCCGGCAGGGCCCCGGTCGAAGGCCCGACCTTCTCGTCGGCCCAGAGCTCCTTGATCCGAGTCAGCATCTCGTCGAGTTCGTCGCCGCGGTTGCCGGTCTCGACGCCGGCCATCTCGTAGTCGTCCTCCCGGCCCCCGAGGCCGAGCCCGAGGGTGAGTCGGCCACCCGAGAGCGCGTGGACGCTGAGCGCCTGCTTGGCGACGGCGGCGGCGTTCTCGCGCAGCGGGCCGAGCAGCACCGAGGTCGCGAGGCCGATCCGCTCGGTCACCGCGGCGGCCGCGGCCAGCGCCGTCAGCGGCTCGTAGTTCGTGTAGGCAAGGCGGTCGATCGTGCCGAGGCTGCTGAAGCCCCTGGCGTCGGCGCGGCGCGCCCACTCGGTCATCTGCTCGCCGGTGGTGCCGGGGACTGCGTTGGGGAGGCCGATCGCGATGTCCATCTGTACTCCTTGGGTGGGGGAAAAGGCTGGTCGAACCCTAGGGAACGGCCATCGCCGGCTCGCTCACCGAGGCAGCTCGGCCTGTAGCCGCGCGAGTGACTCGCGGGCAAGCTCGAAGACCTCCGGGTCGCCGCTGATCCGGTAGCGCGAGTTGGCCCCCATAATCACCGCGTAGAGCTCGAAGGCGAAGCGGCGCGGCTGCTCGACGCCGGCGATCTCCGCCTGCCGCACCAGCTCCGCCATCCAGGCGTCGAGGGCGGCGGCGATCGCGTCGCGAACCGGGCCAGGGCGGTCGTCGTACTCAGCCGAGGTCGAGCCCCAGAAGCAGCCGCCGGAGTACTGGCCGAGGTGATCGAGGTAGCGCTCGCCCATCGCCCGCAGCCGCGGGGCGCCATCGGGCGCCGACAGGGACGGCTCGATCACGCTGGCGCGGAAGCGCTGAGCGGCGGCTGCGATCGTCGCCAGCTGCAGCTCCTCCTTGGATCCGAAGTGGGCGAAGAGGCCGCTCTTGCTCATCCCCAGCTCGGCGGCGAGGCGGCCGATCGTCAGCCCCTCCAGCCCCTCGACCGAGGCCAGGTCGACGGCACGCTCGAGGATCGCGGCCCGGGTCTGCTCCCCCTTGGAAACCGGCTCGGCGCTTGCGCTCACCCGCGAAAGGATATAGAAAAGCACGAACGTTCGTATTGAAAACTGGAGGGAGAAAGAGATGAGCGGGCACGGAGTAAAAGAGATCGACTCGATGGAGGCCGTCTTTCGCGGCGCTTTCAAGCGGGCGCGGGCGGAACTGGGAATCGAGTCGTTCGGGATGCAGGTGATCGACATGCCGCCGAACTACGAGCACTACCCCGAGCACGACCACACCCACGACGACCAGGAGGAGGTCTTCCTCGTCCTCCGCGGTTCGGCCGAGATCGAGATCGACGGCGAGCGCTTCCCGCTCGACGACAACCACGTCGCCAGCGTCGGGGTGCTGAGCAAGCGCAAGATCTGGCCGGGACCCGACGGCGTCCGCCTCGTCGTCCTCGGCGGCTGCCCCGGCAAGGTCTACGAGGCACCGCCGGTCAGCCTGCTGGGGGAACCCGATCCGATGGTCACGAGCTAGGCAATAGTCTGGCCGGGTGCTGAGAACGCTCTCGTCCCCGGCTGCCCTGCTGGCGCTTTTGGCGCTGTTCGTCGCGCCGGCGGGGGCATTGGCTGCCGGGGCGGACGGCGACCACGAGGACGCCGCGATCGTCGTCGTCTCCGGCGACGTCTCGGTCCCCCGCGGGGACACGGTCGAGGGCGTCTACGTCGCCAGCGGCGACGTCACCATCGACGGCCACGTGACCGGTGACGTCGCCGTGCTCAGCGGCGACGTCACGGTCGCCGGCACGATCGACGGCGACCTCTTCACGGCCAGCGGCACCGCCCGCCTGGAGCGCACGGCCGAGGTCGGCGGTGACGTCAGCTACGCCGACGAGCATCCGGAGGTCTCCCTCGACGCCCGCGTCCACGGCGACGTCGAGAAGCAGGACTGGCCCGACCTCGGCGGCATCGTCCCCTGGATCGGCGGCTTCCTGGTCTGGCTGGCGCTCACCGTCTCGCTCGCCATCCTCGGTGCGCTGCTGATCCTGGTCGCACCCCGGGCCGCCGACGCGATCTACGCTCGCTCGCGGGAGCGGGTCGGTCCGACGATCGCGATCGGCATCGCGATCGCGGTCGCCCTGCCGGTGATCGCGTTCCTGGCGGCGATCACGATCCTCGGTTTGCCGCTGGCGATCGGGGTCGTGCTGGCGCTGCTGCCGCTCGGCGCGGTCGCCTACGTGGTCAGCGCCTGGGCGTTGGGTCGGCGGCTGCTGGCGCCGCCGCGCGAGCGCGTGCTCTCCTTCCTGGTCGGGCTGGCGATCCTGCGGGTGGCGGCGCTGGTCCCGTTCCTCGGGATCCTGATCGCGCTCGCCGCGGTCGTGGTCGGGCTCGGCCTGATCGGCGCCGCTATCGGCGCGGCTCGGAGTCCGCAGGCCGTGGACCCGGTTCGAAGCCCGGACAGCTGAGCACCGGGATCGGCGGATAGCGCCGGAAGCGCTCGTCTTCGCGGGAGCGGAGACAGAGTGAGAAAACCGAGCCGCGGGTGTTGGGCACGAGCTGCTGGTGACGACAGCTGTCGCAGAGCCCGGCGTGCGGGCGAGCGCCGTTCACCGAGGCTCCGCGCGACGCTTGGTCGCGTCGAGGATGCGCCGCGTGGCAAGGACATGCATGCGGGTGCCGATCACCAGCGCGCGGTAGACGCGTCCCTTCAACTGGGGGAAGACAGCGCGGGTCTCGGCCCGCACCCGGGTGCCCCCGGCGGCGGTGTCCTCGAGCCGAAAGATCAGCGCGTACTCGGAGAAGCGGTGGCGACCCCCGAGGCCGAGCTCCGCGCCCGGGTCGCAGCTGGCGACGTGGAAGCCGGGCAGGACCGAGCCCGCGGCCAGCGGCCGCGGGCCGGACGGGCTCGTGTCGGCGCAGCCCAGCAACCGCGCCATCCGCGGCGCCGCGCCCGCGGAGACCGTGCCCTCGGCCACCCGCAGCAGTGCCTCCCAGGTCGCCTGGCGCGGCGCGGCGATCTCGATCGCGTGCTCGTCGACGTGGGGCAGGCGCTCGGCGGCGGGGTCCATTGCGCCGATGCTAGGGGCCGCGGGCGGCGTTTGTCGCGGAAACTGCGGGTGCCCGGCCAGCGAATCCCGCCTCGGCTCCGGCTAGCTTTGACGGGTGACTCCGACCGCCACGCTTTTCGACGCCGACGCCGCCTCCTACAGCGGCACCGTCGAGGTGCTGGGAGTGATCTTCCGCGCCGACGACGACGGCTATGCCGTGCTCGAGGTGCGCGAGGCCGACTCGGGAGAAGGGTTTGCCCTGGTCGGTCCCGTCGCCCACCTCGGCGAGGGCGACCGGGCCGAAGTCAGCGGCGAGTGGCAGACCCACTCGCGCTACGGCCGCCAGCTCCGCGCCCAGGGGGCGCTGCCGCTCGACCCAGCCGACCGCGAGGGGCAGGTCGCCTACCTGACCTCGCTGCGCCACATCGGCCAGAAGCGGGCCGAACGGCTCGTCGACGAGCACGGCGAGGGGGTCCTCGCGACGATCGCCGCCGACCCGCAGGCCACCTTCTCCTCGCTGCGCGGGGTCAGCGTCGACCAGGCCGCGGCGGCGACCGAATCCTGGCACGCCAGCCGCGCCGTCCGCGACCTTCACGTGCAGCTGGCGCCGCACGGGCTGGCCCACCTGGCGGCGCCGATCCACGCCCGCTACGGGGAGCGCTCGATGACGGTCCTGCACGAGGACCCCTACCGACTGACCGAGGTCCCCGGGGTCGGCTTCGCCCGCGCCGACAAGATCGCCCTCGCGGCCGACGTGCCGCCGGAGTCCAGCCGCCGCGCCCAGGCCGCCGCCGCCTTCGCCCTGGTCGAGGCCGAGCAACAGGGCAACAGCTTTCTTCCGCTCGACGAGCTGGTCCGCCGCACCGCCAGGCTGACCGGCCTCGTCCCCGACCCCGACGTGCTGGTCGAGGGACCGGGGCTCGCCGTCGAGGAAGAGCGCGTCTACCGCGAGCCGACCCTGGCCAGCGAGATCGCCGTCGCCGCGACCCTCGGCGAGCGGGCCGCGCTGCCGCCCCATCTCGATCACGAGCCGGGGGACGACCCCGGCAAACTGACCGACGAGCAGTGGGCGGCGGTGCGCGGTGCCTTCGAGGCGCGGGTCTCGGTCCTCACCGGCGGCCCCGGCGTCGGCAAGACCGAATGCACGCGCGGGATCGTCGCCGAGGCCGAAGCCGCCAACGCGACGATCGCCCTCTGCGCCCCGACCGGGCGAGCGGCGCGGCGGATGGAGGAAGCGACCGGGCACGAGGCGAAGACGATTCACCGGCTGCTGGAGTGGATGCCGGGACGCGAACCGGCCTTCCGCCCCGGCCACCCGCTGCCGGTCGACCTGGTGATCGTCGACGAGTCCTCGATGCTGAACCTGCGCCTGGCCGAGGTGCTGCTGGGCGGGATCGCCGAGTCGACCCACGTCGTCTTCGTCGGCGATGCGGACCAGCTACCGCCGATCGGTGCCGGCAAGCCGTTCGAGGACCTGATCGAGGCCGGCACGGTGCCGGTCGTGCGCCTGACCCAGATCTTCCGCCAGGCGGCGCGCTCGATGATCACCACCGCTGCCCACGAGATCAACGAGGGCCGGCCGCCCCACCGCGAGCCCGGACCCGACCAGGAACACGACTTCTTCTTCATCGAGCGCCCGAGCCCGGAGCGGGCGCTGGAGACGGTGGTCGAGGTCGTCGCCGAGCGGGCGCCCTCGGGATTCGGGGTCGACCCGATCCGCGACGTCCAGGTGCTGGCACCGATGTACAAAGGCGCGGTCGGGATCGATGCCCTCAACGAGCGGCTGCAGGCACGACTCAACCCAGAGGGCAAGCGCGCGCTTGGCGACCGCTTTCGGATCGGCGACCGCCTGATCCAAACTCGCAACTCTCACGAGCTCGGCCTGATGAACGGCTCGATCGTCTTCCTCCGCAGCGACGATCCCGACGAAGAGGCGATCGTCGTCGACACCGACGACGGCGGCTCGCTGGTCATCCCTTACGGCGAGACGGCGACGCTGCGGCTCGCCTACGCGATCTCCGTCCACAAGGCGCAGGGCTGCGAGGTCCCGGTAGTGGTCGGCGTCTGCCATCGCTCGCACTCGCGGATGCTGACCCGGCCCCTGCTCTACACGGCGATCACCCGCGCCCGCAATAGCTGCGTGCTGGTCGGCGACCGGGGGGCGCTGGAGGCGGCGGTGCGGCGCGACGACAGCGGCGGCCGACACTCCGGCCTGGCGGCGCGCCTGCGGGACTGAACCCGTACTTCCGTCCGTGCCTGGATTTGGGCGTCTTCAGGCGGGGATATACTCAAAATTGACGATGACAAAGCGCTTCGTCATCTCTCTCCCACCAGTTCTCTTGGCCAGCGCGGCGGTCGCCTTCCCCCAGGCGGCCGTCGCCAAGGCCAAGGGCTCCCCGCGGCTCGCGGAACCGGCACCCTGAGCGCGGCGTCGTTGTGAGACGCTGGCGCCGCCATGGAGCGCCCGCGCCTGCCACTCGCCGAGATCGCGGTCACGCTCGCCGGCATCGCTCTCCTGGCCGCACTCTTCCTCGCCGTGCCGGCGCTGCGGGACTCGGTCTCCGCCGCGGTCCAGGGCGATCACGACGAGGTGCGGCGGGAGATCGACAGCCTCGGCGCCTGGGGACCTCTGCTGATCCTCGCCCTCGCCCTTATCCACACCGTCGTCTTCTACCCCGCGGAGATCGTCGACGCGGCCGCCGGCTTCGCCTACGGGTTCTTCCCGGCGCTGGCGCTGACGATGCTCGGCTGGATCCTCTCCGGCCTGCTCTGCTGGGCGATCGGACGCTCGGTGGCCCGGCCGCTGCTCGATCGCTGGCTCGGCGAGGAGCGTTTCGACCGAATCGAGGCGCGGATCGAGCGCGGTGGCGTCACCCTGCTGCTGGCGATGCGGCTGATCCCGATCCTGCCCTTCAGCATCGTCTCCTACGCCGCCGGAGCGGCGCGAGTGCCGGTCTGGCGGTTCATCTGGACGACCGCGGTCGGCTACCTGCCGATCACCGCCCTCTCGGTCTACTTCGGCACCCGCCTGGAAGGGCTGTCGCTGACCGACCCGCTCGTCCTCGGCAGCGCCCTGGCGCTGCTGGCGCTGCTCGGCGCCGGGCACTGGGTGATGCGGCGTCAGTCAGCACGGCCCTCCTCCTAGGAGGGATTGGCGAAACTCGCGTCTGCGATCCGGCTAGCGCCGGACCAAGTGGGGCAAGGACGCAGGGAGGCCGAATAGCGGCGCTATTCGGCCGACTGAGGACGCCGCACCGCGCCGTGTCCGCCGCCGCCGGGCGCGGGCGGGGTTTCGCTAGTCCCTCCTAGCTAGACCGTCGTAGTCTCAGCTCAGCCGGCGAACGACGCGGAAGCGGAACCTGGCCGGGGTCGGGTCGGTGTTGCCGGCGCCGTCGCGAGCGCGGACGCGCAGCACGTGCTCGCCCACGGCAAAGCGCCTGACCAGACGCTTGCCGCAGGGACGGTAGGCGGCTTTGTCGACCTTGCAGCGGAAGCTCTTGCCGCCCTCGCTGGAGCGGAAGCGAAAAGTCAGGCGCGCCCGCGAGCGGGTGAGAACCTGCTTCGGAGGGTGCTTGACGATCTTCGTCTGCGGCGGCTTCGTGTCCACCTTGAAGCTGCTGACCGAGCTTGCCCCGACCCGGCCGGAGAGGTCGGTGCCGCCGACGACGAGCAGGTGCTTGCCGTCAGGGAGCGGCTGCGGCCAGGTGAACGGCGAAACGCAGGGAAAGCCGACTCCGTCGATCGTGCAGGCGAAGGCGACGGGCCGGTTGGCGACGAACTCGAAGCTCGGCTGGCGGACGCGGCTGAGCGCCGCCGGGCCCTTCGTCACCGTCACCGCGGGCGCCAAGGCCAGGGCGTTGACCGCGGCGGCGGCGTCGATCAAGCCGGCGCCGACCGCCTGTGGGCCGAAGGCGCCGACCGGGCGGGCGGTCGCGGTCATCGCCGCCCGCACCTGAGTCGGGCTGGCCCCCGGGTTGGCTTGCAGCCCCAGGGCAGCGACCGCGGCGGCGTGCGGCGCCGCCGCGGAGGTGCCGAAGAAGCGCCAGGCGCCCCCGGTGAAGGTGCCGAAGAAGGTGTTGACGGCGCCGTCGGTGGCGGCGATATCGGGCTTGGCGATCGTCTGGGCGGGGATCGCGGCGGCCGGCTCCGGCCCGAGAACGGGGCCGAAGAGGTGCTTGACGGGACCCCGCGAGGAAAAGGCCTCCGGGGCCGAGGTCGTGTTGTAGCGGACCGCCCCGACCGCGATCGCGCCAGCCGCGGCGGCGTGGCCGAAGATGGTCGGCCCGATCGTGTCGGTGCTGGAGATTTCGTATTGGGCGGCGCTCGGGACCGCGTTCCCGAGCTGGACGAACTTCAGGATCGGCCCTTCCGCCGGCGGGATCGGCGGGGCCGCGACACGAGAGATCGCCAGTCTCGCCGTGGCCGCCGAAGCGCTGTCGTTTTCGACCCCGACCAGCTCGTAGGGACGCTGGGTCGCCAGGTTGGATTTGGTCGAGCTGTCTTTCACGTTGCCGCCGGCGTCGATTAGGTAGGCGTTGAAATCGGTGCCGACGCCGCCCCGCGATTCGGCCCACTGCAGATCGAGGATCAGCTCGCCTTTGGCCGGAACCGAGAAGGTGAAGAGAGTGTCGACCCCCGGTCCGGGGTCGAAGTCGGCGCATGCTTCCTGTCCCGCGGGAACTCCCGGCGGGCAGGAGCCGGCGTCGCGGAAGGGGCCTTCCCAGGAGCCGACGTCATTGCCGCCGGAGATCACGTTGTTGTTGCCGGCAGCGGAGAAGTAGGAGACCCCGCCGGCAGCCACTTCGTCGATCGCGACCGCGATCGGGCCGTCCTGGAAGAACGGCTCTTCGAAGTAGACGACGTCGTCGGCGATCACGCGGGCGCCGGCCGCGGCCAGGCCCTTGATCGATGCGGCGAATGCGAGTTCGCCGTTGAACGCGGTGGCGAAGTCGATCGCGGCCCCCGGCGCCAGGTCGCGGACGATCTGCGCCATCGCCCGACCCTCGTCGTTCTCTTTTGCCGAGTCGTCGAGCACACCAACCGGGGTCGTCGTGCCGCAGGGGCTGCCGGGGCCGGGCAGGTCGCCGCTGGCGACGTCGTTGGCGGCGTGGGTGGGTGCGCTCGGGTCGCGGTCGAAGGAGTCGGAGAGGAGGCCGACGGTGACGCCGGTGCCGTCGACGCCGATGTTGGCGCGGGCGGTGGGAGTGCGCAGCTGGACGTCTCCCTCGGAGCGAACCAGACCGCCGCAGTCGGCGCCGAGGACCAGCGGCGTCAGCACCTCGGTGATGCCGCCGACCCGGGCGAGCTCTCCGAGCTCCGCCAGCTCAGCTGGCTTGGCCGCGACGGTGACCGTCTGGTAGCGGCGGCTGACGTGGACGATCTGCGCCCCGGCGGCACGCAGCTCGTCGAGCGAGGAGGCGGCGCCATGGTTGAAGCGGACGTCGACGAGGGCTCGGTTGCCGTCGCGCAGAGGGCTCCCCGGGCCTTCCTTCAGCGGCACCAGGGCAGCCGCTGCAGTGCCCACGCTGAAGAGGGCAAGCACCAGGCCGGCGACTGCGGCCGTGCCTACGATGTGCTTGCGGGCGGTTCCCACGATCCATCCAATATAGGAAGGGCCGGGGTGATCCTGCTACGGTCCTCCGTGTTAGGGCCGGATATACGACCGGCAAAGTTCGTGTCTAGCGCTCGCAGTCGTTGCTTCATCAGCATCCTCCGCGTTCGCAGCACATGATGTGGAGGCAATGCATGCCGACTGGAACTGTTAAGTGGTTTAGCGACGACAAGGGCTACGGGTTTATTACGCCCGACGATGGCTCGAAGGACGTCTTCGTTCATCACAGCGCCATCCTTGGTGAGGGCTTCAAGTCCCTGACCGAGGGCTCCAAAGTGAGTTACGAGTCAGAAGAAGGCCCGAAGGGCCCGGCCGCCGCGAGCGTCCAGCAGACTTCGTAGTAAGCCTCACGCTTTAACGCTGTCCACGAAGCCCGCCGCAAGGCGGGCTTCGTGCTGAGCGGGTCGGCGGATGGCGTCGCAGCTCGGCGTCCTCGGTCGCTCGTGTGCAGAGCACACGTCGCTCCCTGCGTCCTTGATCTGCTTAGCCCTCCGCCGCCCTACTTCCCTACTCTCCCCCCTTGCCCATGAACGCAACTCGAGACGATCTTCGCAATATCGCCATCATCGCCCACGTCGACCATGGGAAGACGACGCTGGTCGACGCGATGCTGTGGCAGACCGGGACCTTCCGCAAAGGCCAGGACGTCGCCGAGCGGGTGATGGACTCGATGGACCTCGAGCGCGAGAAGGGGATCACGATCCTCGCCAAGAACACCGCGGTCAACCGGGGCGACGTCAAGTTCAACATCGTCGACACCCCCGGCCACGCCGACTTCGGCGGCGAGGTCGAGCGAGCCTTGACCATGGTCGACGGCGTCCTGCTCCTGGTCGACGCCTCCGAGGGCCCGCTGCCGCAGACCCGCTTCGTGCTCCGCAAGGCGCTCGAGTCGAAGCTCCCCGTGATCCTCGTCGTCAACAAGGTCGACCGCCCCGACGCCCGCATCGCCGAGGTCGTCGACGAGGTCTACGAGCTCTTCCTTGATCTCGACGCCGACTCCGAGCAGATCGACTTCCCGATCGTCTACACCAACGCCAAAGCCGGCTGGGCGGCGCTCGAGGAGGGCGTCGAGGGAACCGACCTCGACCCGCTCATGGATCTGATGCTGAAACGGATCCCGGCCCCCGAATACGACCCCGAGCAGCCGCTGCAGGCGCACGTCACCAACCTCGACGCCTCCCCTTACGTGGGCCGCCTGGCCCTCTGCCGCGTCCACAACGGCACGATCCGCAACGGCCAGCAGCTCGCCTGGTGCCGCGCCAGCGGCGAGATCGCCCGCGCCACCGTCTCCGAGCTCTACGTAACCGAGGGCCTGGAGCGGGTCAGCGCCGATGAGGCGGGCCCGGGCGAAATCATCGCTGTCGCCGGGATCGAAGAGGTGACGATCGGCGAGACCCTGGCCGACCCCGAGAACCCGGTGCCGCTGCCGGTGATCGAGGTCGACGAGCCCTCGCTCTCGGTCGTCGTCGGCATCAACACCTCGCCGCTGGCCGGGAAAGAGGGCAGCAAACTGACCGCGCGCCAGATCCGCGACCGGCTCGACGCCGAGCTGATCGGCAACGTCTCGATCCGCGTCATCGACACCGAGCGCCCCGACGCCTGGGAGGTCCAGGGCCGCGGCGAGCTGCAGCTGGTCGTGCTGCTGGAGATCATGCGGCGCGAGGGATTCGAGCTGACCGCGGGACAGCCGCGGGTCGTCACCCGCGAGATCGAAGGCGAAGTCCACGAGCCGGTCGAGCGCCTCGCGATCGACGTTCCCGAGGAGCACGTCGGCAACGTCACCCAGATGCTGGCCGGCCGCAAGGGCCGCATGGAGCAGATGGTCAACCACTCGACCGGCTGGGTGCGTATGGACTACCTGGTCCCGGCCCGCGGTCTGATCGGGTTCCGCACCGAATTCCTCACCGACACCCGCGGCACCGGCATCCTCCACCACGTCTTCGACCGCTGGGAGCCCTGGGCGGGCGAACTGCGCACGCGCCAGACCGGCTCGCTGGTCGCCGATCGCCGCGGCAACACCGCCAGCTACTCGCTGATGAGCCTGCAGGACCGCGGCTCCCTCTTCGTCGGCTCCGGCGAGGAGGTCTACGAAGGCATGATCATCGGCGAGAACGCCCGCTCCGACGACCTCGACGTCAACCCGACCAAAGCCAAGCAGCAGACCAACGTGCGCGCCGCCAGCGCCGACATCCTGATCCGCCTGGCCCCGCCCACCCGCCTCACCCTGGAAGGCTCGCTGGAGTTCCTGCGTGACGACGAGTGCGTCGAAATCACCCCCGAGTCGGTCCGCCTGCGCAAGCTGGTCCTCGACAAAACCCAGCGCCTCAAGGCCGCCAAGCGCGGCGCCGCGGCGCCGCGCTAAGCGCTCTTTTCGAACCCGGCTTCAATCCCGTCGAGCAGCCGCTCGAGGCCACGCTCGAAGCGGCCCTGCTCGCGGAAGACCTCGCGGACCAGGGCGATCCCAGCGTCGAGATCCTCGCCGAGGAGCTCACGCGCAAAGGGGAACTCGCCGCTGTCCAGTTCGCGCTGGAAGAACTCGCGCACGCCGGGCTGCCAGCCGGGCTCGTGCTCGCCCGGCTCCTGGGCCTCGCGGATCGCGAAGCCGAAGACGTACTCGTCGATCAGCACGATCGCCTCCAGGGTGTCCTTCGCTCCGAGGCCAGCCCCCGCCATCGCCTGCAGCGATTGCTCGAGGTGGCGCATCTTGTTCGGTCCCGGACGGGGCTCGTCGAGCAGGTCGAGCATCCAGCGGTGCTTGCGCAGGGACTCGCGGGTCGCGATCGCGATCCGCGCCATCGCCGGCCGCCACTCGCCCGGCAGCTGATCAGCGGGCACCAGCACTTCCCCCATCACCGCATCCATCATCAGCGTCACCAGCTCGTCCTTGTTGGCGACGTAGTGGTAGAGCGTCATCGTCCCGGCGCCGAGCTGCTGGGCGACGCGGCGCATCGAGACCGCCTCGAAGCCCTCTGTGTCGGCGATCTCGATCGCGGCGGCGGCGATCCGCCCCCGCGAGTGGCCCGGGCTGCGGGAGCAGGGCTCCTCGCGCAACCAGATCAGGCTCGACTCGGACTCGGTGGGGGTGGCGGCGCGCATCTCGTACAGCGTACTGCTAATCTCCGGCGTACGCCGTACTAATTGATCTGAGGTCCCCACTTGAATAGCCAGCCCGCCGGCGCTTCCCCCAGCGCCGATCCCAATGCCCTTGACCGCGGGACGATGGTCGTCGCCGCCGTCGTCCTGCTCGGAGCGGTGATGTCGATCCTCGACACGACCGTGATCAACGTCGCGATCGATCGCCTCGCGATCGACTTCGACGCCTCGCTGACGACGATCCAGTGGGTCGTCACCGGCTACACCCTCGCGCTCGTCGCGGTGATCCCGGTCACCGGCTGGGCCGCCGACCGCTTCGGCACCAAGCGCATCTACCTCTGGTCGCTGCTCCTCTTCATGATCGGTTCGATCCTCTGCGCCGCCGCCTGGAGCGCCGGCTCGCTGATCGCCTTCCGCGTCCTCCAGGGATTCGGCGGCGGCATGATCATGCCGGCGGTGATGACGATCATGACCAGGAAAGCCGGCCCGCACCGGATGGGGCGGGTGATGGGCATTCTCGGCGTGCCGATGCTGGTGGCGCCGCTGCTCGGCCCGATCCTCGGCGGCTGGCTGGTCGACGACGTCTCCTGGCGCTGGATCTTCCTGATCAACGTGCCGATCGGGATCGTCGCGATCGCGCTGGCGATGATCGTGCTCGAGCGCGACGAGCCGCAGCCCGCCCACAAGCTCGACTGGCTCGGGATGGCGCTGCTCTCGCCGGGCTTGACGCTGATGATCTTCGGCCTCGCCGAGTCTTCCGGCGACGGCTTCGGGGCAACCAAATCCTGGCTGCCGATCGTCACCGGGGTGGCTCTGATCGCCGGTTTCTTCTGGCACAGCTGGCGCGCCGAGGCGCCGCTGATCGACATCAAGACCTTCACCCACACCCGTGCCGGCGCCTCGGCCGTGGTCTTCATGGCCTTCTCGATCGCCTTCTTCGGCGCCCTGCTGCTGATCCCGCTCTACTACCAGACGGTGCGCGGCGCCTCGGCGCTCGACGCGGGCCTGCTGCTGGCGCCCCAGGGCCTCGGGGCAATGATCACGATGCCGCTGGCGGGCCGGCTCACCGACCGCTACGGGCCCAGCAAGCTGCCGGCCTGCGGGATCCCGCTGCTGGTGATCGGCCTGGCGCCTTTCGCTTTCGTCACCGCCACCACGTCCTACGTGCTGCTCTGCGGCTTCGGCTTCGTGCTCGGCCTCGGCATGGGCCTCGCGATGATGCCGACGATGACCGCGGCGATGCAGGCGGTGCCGGCGACCGCGATCGCCCGCACCAGCACGGCGATGAACATCATCCGCCAGTCCGGCGCCTCGATCGGGACCGCGATCATCTCGGTCCTGCTCTCCACGGCGATCGTCGACAAGCTCCCGAGCGGCGCCGGCCCGGAAGGCGGCAGCGGCTTCGAGGCGTTGCACGACGTTTCCGCGGCTCAACAGGCGGCGATTGCGGATCCCCTCGCCGAAGCCTTCGCCTCGACCTTCGTCTGGGCGCTTGCGCTGCTGGCCCTGGCCTTCATCCCGGCGCTGTGGATGGCGCTCGCCAGCCGCAAGAGGCCGAAGTCAGAGGCCCCCTCCCCCGAGCAGCACGGCGCGGTCCTCGAGTAGCCGGCCGTCTGTCGAGTTTGTTCGGCCGTGGCGAACAAACTCGACACGGCCTGCCGAACTCAGCTGGTGGCGGCCGCGGGCTGGCGGGTCGGAATCCGGCCGGTGGTGGCGAGACCGACCAGGGCGAGGAGGGCGAGCACCGCCAGCGCCGTGCGCAGCCCGTCGAGGCGCGCGCTTTCGTTCTCCTCGAGGATCGCATCGGTGGTACGTGGACCGACCCGGGCCTCGTCGAGCGCGGTCTCGAGTTCATCGTCGGAGAGGAACGGGATGCCGCCGGAGAGCTCGGTCGAGGCCTTCGACTTGACCGGGGCCGGCACGGCCGGGTTCTCCTCCACTCCGCTGATGAAGGAGGAGCTCAGCGCCGCGATCACGATCGCGCCGGTCAGCGCGGTGCCGACCGAGATGCCGAGGTTCGTGATCGTGTTCTGCAGGCCGCCGACCTCGCCACTCTGCTCGTCGGGGACCGAGGAGACGGTGATGCTGCCGAGCTGCGAGGCGAGCGCGCCGATCCCGAGGCCGGCGAGGAGCATCGGCCAGGTCGTGATCTCCGCTCCAGCGCCGGCATCGAGAGCGGCGACCATGACCACCAGTCCGGCGAACATCGCCAGGAACCCCAACCGAACCACCCGGCGCGGCGAAACGTCCGGGAAGGCTTTCGGGATCCCCGCCGCGGCGAGGATCAGCGTCACCGAGAGGGGCAGCAGGCGCACGCCGGTTTCGATCGCCGAGAGCCCCAGCGCAATCGAAAGGAAGAGCGGCACCGCGAAGAAGAGCCCACCCTGGAGGAAGTACTGGAAGAAGAAGGAGGTGAGGCCGCCCCGGAGGGCGGAGACACGCAGGATCGCCGGGTCGACGAGAGGCTCACCGTCCCGGGCCATGAGGCGGTTCTCCCAGGCGAAGAAGAGGAGAACGACGGCGGCGCCCGCGAGCAGCAACCAGATAACCGGTGAGAGCCCGATCCACTCGGGCGCCTCGGGCTTGGCCTTGACGAAGCCCCAGGTCCCCGAGCGGAGGATGCCGAGGACGATCAAGGCCAGGCCGAGGGCCGAGAGCGCGGTGCCGACCAGGTCCAGTCGGACCTTGCGCTCAGGCTCCCCGGCCTCGATGCGGCGGGAGAGGGCGAGGATCGCGATCACGAGCAGGACCTCGCCGGCGAAGACGTAGCGCCAAGAAAGGTAGGTCGTGAAGAGCCCGCCGACGATCGGGCCGACCGCGACCGCGATCGCCGCCGCCGCGGTGACCAAGCCGTAGGCGCGAGGCCGTTCCTCGCGGCCGAAGTTGGAGGCGACGAGGGCGACGATCGCGGGCAGGATCAGCGCCGCTCCCAGCCCCTCCAGGCCCGACCACCCGATCAGCAGCACGGTCAGGTTCGGAGAGAGCGCGGTGACCAGCGAGCCGCAGCCGTAGATCACGCAGCCGATCACGAAGGCGCGCTTGCGGCCGATGATCTGGCCGATCTTGCCGCCGGTGATCATGAACGAGGCCATCACCAGCGTGTAGAGGGTGATCGCCGTCTGGATCCCGGTCACGGTCGTGCCGACGTCCTTGGCCACGGTCGCGATCGAGACGTTCATCACGGAGCTGTCGAGCATCATCAGGAACTGCCCGACGCACAGCGTCATCAGAATCAGCCCGGCCGCCCCGGCGCCGGCTTTACGTCCCACGCTCAGAGCTCCTCCGCCGCGATGCGGTCGGCGGCGATCGCCTCGAGCAGCGCCGCGTGATCGCGCTCGTTCTGGTCCGCGTAGGACTCCGAGAAATCAGCGATCGCGCGATCGAAGGAGTCGCCGCCACCGAGATAGGCGGCGATCGCGACCCGGTCGCCGGAGCGGGCGTGGGCCCGGGCCAGCGTCTGGCCGCAGATCCGCGCGTAGATCTCGAACCCGCTGGGGGTCAGGCGCTCGATCTCGGCCGAGCGCTTCCAGTCCCAGAGCTGGCGCACGTAGAAGTCGCGCTCGCGGCCGTCGATGCCGACGGTGCGACACCAGCCGAGAAAGATGTCGCTGGCCGCCTGCATCAGGCGCTGGCCCTCGACCACGCGACGGCCATGGTTGCGGTAGCGGCTGGCGCCGGCGTAGGGCTCAAGCACCGAAGCCTCGGCCTCCTTCGCCTGCAGGAACAGCGGATCGCCGTCGTCGGCTCCGGTCAGCATCACCACCCAGGCGCGGGTGCCGACGCTGCCGACCCCGACCACCTTGCGGGCGATGTGGCGGAAGCGGTAGCCGTCGAGCAGGTGCTGGCGATCGGCGGGAAGGGTCTCGCGATAGACACGGAGGACGTCTTCGAGAATCTCGGAAGCGGCGCGACCGTCGCCGGCAGGCAGCAGATCCTCACCCGGCACCAGCAACGGCGGTTCGCTGCGGAAGCGCAGCTCGCCGTCGACGCTTTCGGTCAACCGCTCCAATGCCCGCAGACTGTCCTTGCTGCGGGCCTTCGCAACGCCCTTGCGGACCCTCTTCAGCTCGGTCGGGTCTTCGTGCTCGACCTCCTCAAAGGCCCCCTCGACGTCGAGACGCGAGTACCAGACCTCGAGGTTGCCCATCGCCGCGAAGGAGCGCATCGACTCGCGGTAGCTGCCCGTCGCCCGCAAGAGGATCGCCTCGCGCTGCTTGCGCTTGAGGCCACTTTCACGGGCGGCGACGGCGAAGCTGGCGGTGAGCCGCTTGACGTCCCACTCCCACGGCCCCGGCAGCGACTCGTCGAAGTCGTTGAGGTCGAAGACGAGGCGCCGGTCGGGCGCGGCGAAGGCACCGAAGTTTGAGAGATGGGCGTCACCGCAGGTCTGCACTCGCAGGGCCGAAACCGGCGTCGCGGCCAGATCGGCGGCCATCACCGCGGCGGCGCCGCGGTAGAAGGCGAAGGGCGAGGCGGCCATCCGCCCGTAGCGGATCGGGACCAGCTCCGGAACCCGCGAGGTCGCCTGCGCCTCGAGCACCGCGATCGGGTCGGGGCGATCGGGTGCTGGGCCCCACTCTCCGTGGGCGGAACGACGCGCCTGCGAACGCGCCGCCCTTCCTGCGGCGGCGCGATCGGAGGCGTCCATGGGTCAGACCGTAGCGGCTGCCTGCTCGGACTGGCTGTCGCGGGCGGCGTCGGCGGCGTTCGCCTCTGCCTCCGGGGTGCGCTCGCCGACGTCGCGCGGGAGCATCACTTCTTTGGCGATGACCAGGCGCTGGATCTGGCTGGTCCCCTCGTACAGCTGCATGATCTTCGCGTCGCGCATCAGTTTCTCGACCGGGTACTCCTTGATGAAGCCGTAGCCGCCGTAGACCTGGACGGCGTCGACGGTGATCTCCATCGCCGAGTCGGCGGCGAAGCGCTTGGCCATCGAGGAGACCTTGCTGTTGCGCAGCCCCTGATCGAGCATGACCGCCGAGTTCCAGACCAGCAGACGACCGGCCTCGACCTTGGTCGCCATGTCGGCGATCATGAACTGGATCGCCTGGTGCATCGCGATCGGGACGCCGAACTGGACCCGTTCTTTGGAGTACTCGGTGGCGAACTCGAGCGCCGCGCGGCCGATGCCGACGGCCATCGCCGAAACGCCGGGGCGGGTCCGGTCGAGGGTCATCATCGCCAGTTTGAAGCCCTTGTTTTCCTCGCCGATAAGGTTCTCGGCCGGGATCTCGACTTCGTCGAAGGAGATGGTCGCGGTGTTGGAGGCCCGCTGACCCATCTTGTCCTCCTTCTTGTCGACGCTGACCCCGGGGAGGTCGGCGTCGACGACGAAGGCGCTGATCCCGCGGTGACCGGCCTCGGGGTCGGTCTTGGCGTAGACGGTGAAGTAGTCGGCGTAGGTGCCGTTGGTGATGAAGCACTTGGAGCCGCTGATGACGTACTTGTCGCCCTTTTTCACGGCCTTCGTTTTCATCCCGCTGACGTCGGAGCCGGCATCCGGCTCGGTCAGGCAGAACGAGGCCAGTTTCGGGCTTTCGGTCAGCATCCCGAGGTACTTCTTTTTGGTCTCCTCGGAGCCGCCGAGAGAGATCGGCGCGGAGGCGAGGCCGTTGGCCATCAACGAGGTGCCGATGCCCGAGCAGCCCCAGCCCATCTCCTCCTCGATCAGGCAGCCGGACAGGTAGTCGAGGCCGGGACCGCCGTAGGCCTCGGCGACGTGGGTGTTCATCAACCCGACCTCCCAGGCCTTGTCGATGATGTCCTGGGGCCAGGTGCCGTCCTTGTCGTACTCCCAGGCAACCCGGCGCATCTCTTTGTCGGCAAAGCTGTGCGCCAGCTCTTTGAGGTCCTTCTGCTCGTCGGTCAGGGTGAAGTCAACCACCGGTCGGAGCTCCTTTTCGTCAGTGCTTTAAGTCCGTATCGGAGCGCCACCCGCGTGGAAGCTCCCCTTGATTGACTGGTCAGTCAACCAGGACGAAGGTTAGCGAATGGACCGGGTCGCGTGGGGCGTTTACCCTTTGTCCCGTGGATCTGGCCGCGACGATCTCCGCGGGCGACGCAGCCCTCGCCCTGTTGCTCGTGACCGGCGTCGTGGCGCCGATCGTCGGCCTGCTCCTGCGCAGCATCTCCGCCGGCTGGGACGGGATCGGCAAAGGGCCCTACGCAATCGAGGAACGGCGAGCGGACGACGACTCCGACCCCGAGCAGAACGAGGCCGAAGTACGCCAGCTGAGAGATCTCATAGGATCGGATTCGTGAGCCCCGGCCCCGACGAGAACCTCTACGAGGTCGAGCAGCTGCTGGTCCAGCCCGGCACCTATTTCAACCCCCAGACCGAGGTGGTGGTGGTCGTCGACGACTCAGCCTCGATCGACCAGGAGGTCTTCAACATGGAGGCCTACGAGGGCGCCGACTGGGTGCGGGTCTCCGACGAGGTGCCGATCGATGAGGACGGCCGCGACCGGGCCCTCGAGACCTTCCAGACCCACTACCACCCCGGCTCGACCGGCTCGGTCTCCGAAACCGCGCTGGAACAGGGCGACGAGGAGCTCGACGAGGACGAGGACGGCCAAGAGCCCGGGCGCGAGGACTAGTGCTCGCCGAGGGGGACGCGGCGCCCGACTTCACCCTGCCCGACCAAGACGGCAACGAGGTCAAGCTCTCCGACCTGCGCGGCCAGACCGTCGTCCTCTATTTCTACCCGCGCGCCGATACGCCGGGCTGCACGACCCAGGCCTGCGGCATCCGCGACCGCTCCGACGAGTACGCGGCGGCGGGGGCGCGGGTGATCGGGGTCTCCCCCGACGAGCCGGAGAAGATCAAGAGGTTCGACGATAAGCACGGGCTCGGCTTCACCCTGCTCGGCGACATCGACCACTCGGTCGCCGACGCCTACGGCGCCTGGGGCGAGAAGTCGATGTACGGCAAGAAGTACATGGGAATGCTGCGCTCCACCTTCATCGTCGACGCCGACGGCAAGGTCGCCCGCGTCTTCCCGAAAGTCCAGCCCAAAAAGCACGACGCCCTGGTCCTCAAGGCGCTGGGCGAACTAGGCGCTTAAGACCACAACGACCAAGAACGCCGAGTAGAGGCCGAACCAGCCGATCACGGCTGGTAGCCGGAAGACCTTGGCGCGGTGCAGGGTGACGTAGGCGAGCAAGCCGCCGGCGACGCCGAGGATCACCGAGAGGACGGCGTTGCCGTCCAGCGCCCAGTCGGTGAAGATCAGGCCGATCCCGACGGGGATGGTCGACTGGAAGACCATCGCGCCGCTGATGTTGCCGAGCGCCAGCGCGTCCTTGTTTTCGCGCACCCAGAAGAAGCTGTTGACCTTCTCCGGCAGCTCGGTCGCCAGTGGCGCCAGGATCAGGGCGAGGACGAGGGCCTCGATGCCCACCTCCTCGGCGATGTGCAGCAGCTCCTCGACGAAGAGGTGAGCGCCGCCGACCATCGCGCCGAGGCCGGCCAGGAGCTGGAGGATGCAGAGCGACAGGGCCGGATTCGAGCGGTTTTCGGCCCGGCGGTCGAACAGCAGCGGGTTCAGCGTCTCCTCTCCCTGCACCTCGCCGCCGCCGCGCAGGGTGCGGGTGACATAGAAAACGTAGGCGAGCAGGAAACCGACCCCGAGCGGAATCCGCACCTCCTCGGGCGGCCCCCAGGCGAGCAGGCCGGCGAGGCTGAAGAAGGCGAGGAAGAAGAGCAGGTCGCGCTCCAGGGTCGGCCCGTGGGCGTCAAGCTTGATGCCGGTGCGCCGTTTCTCGCGGTAGAGATAGGCGAAGAGGCCGACCAGGCCCATCGCCAGCGTCGCCAGCAGAAAGGGGGCACCGACGATCGCGCCGATCGCGACGTCTTCGGAGCCCTCGGCGGCGCCGACCAGGGCGACGATCGCGATCAGGGTCTCCGGCGTCGCCGTGCCGACCGCGGCGAGGATGCTGCCGACCGCCCCCTCGCCGAGGTTGAGCTTGTGACCGATCCACTCGATCGCGTTGGTGAACAGCAGCGCCCCGGCGAGGACCACGGCGAAGCTGACCAGCAGGAGGACGTATTCCACGCCGCCAGGCTATTGGACGGCGCCAGTCGCCCTCAGGGCCCTCCTAGGCGAAGTAGAAGGCGAGCCCGAAGACGAAGTAGACGGCAAGCAGCTGCACGCCCTCGAACCAGGTCGACTCGCCGTCCTGGGTGACGTGGTTGGCGATCACGATCGCCAGCAGGATCGCTCCCAGCTCGAAGCCGTTGAAGACGAGGGCGAGTGGATACGGGCCGATGAAGAAGGAGGCGATGACCAGGACCGGGGCGACGAACAAGGCGACCTGGGCGCTGGAGCCGATCGCGATGTTGACCGCCAGATCCATCTTGTTTTTCATCGCCACCAAGACCGCGACCCAGTGCTCGGCGGCGTTGCCGACGATCGCGACGACGATCACGCCGACGAAGAACTCCGAGAGCCCGATCGACTCCGAGGCCTCGCTGATCGAGCCGACCAGAACCTCCGACATCAGCCCGACGAGGAGGCCGGCGATCGCGAGGGCGATGATCGAGGTTTTGGTCGACCAGCCCCAGGTGTCCTCCTCCTCGTATTCCGGGTTGAAGAGGTCGCGGTGGGTCTTCAGCGAGAAGAAGAGCCCGATCACGTAGGTGGCCATCAACACGATCGCGACCGCCAGCGAGAGGTGCTCGACGGTGCCGCCGTAGTTGACCGCCTCCTCGCCTGGCCCCGGCAGGCCCTGTCCCTCGACCAGCTCGAAGATCGCCGGCATCAGCAGCGCCCCGGCGGCGAGCAGGAGCATCGTGCTCTGGACGCTGGCGCTGGTGGCGCTGAAGGTCTGCTTGTCGCGGCCGATGCCGCCTGCCAGCATCGCCGCGCCCAAGACCAGCAGGATGTTGCCGAGGATCGAGCCGACGATCGACGCCTTGACGACCTCCTGCAGCCCCTGGCCGAGCGCGAACAGGGCGATGATCAACTCCGGCGCGTTGCCGAAGGTGACGTTGAGCAGGCCGCCGATCCCCGGCCCGGACCGAGCCGCGAGCTCCTCGGTGGCGCGTCCCATCAGCGCCGCGGTGGGGATGATCCCCAGCGCCGCGGCGGCGAAGACCACGGTTGCCGTGGCATGGAAGAGCTCGAGCGCGACGGCGACCGGGATCAGCGGCGCCAACAGGTACGGCCAGCCGTGGGCGCTGCGGAAAAACGCAGCGTCGAAGCTGGGCCGCACGTGTTGGCTGCCGTTGCTCAAATGAACTCAGCCGAGCAGGCTGGTGCAGGCCTGGAGGTCCTTGGTGGTCTTGGCTCCCTGCAGACATTCGAGATATTCCTGCGACGCTTCCGCATCGGGCAGGTCTCCCGGATCGAATTCGAGTTCGGAGTCCGAGCTGCCCGAGCCGCCGTCGGCCGAGTCGCCAAGGAGAGCTTCGAGCAGACCGCCGAGGCCACCGCCGCTACCGGCTTCGAGCAGCTGCGCCGGGTCGACGCCGAGTTTGTCGAAGAGGCCTTCCAGCGGCTTGGCGCCGGAGGGAGCGGAGATCTTCTGCGGCTCGTTGACGCCGCCGAGCGCCATCTCGAAATCGAGTTCGACCTTCTCGCCCTTGGCGTCTTTCGGTTCGACCGTGATTTCACCGGTGGCTTTGCGGATGATCCCGTCGTCGCCGACGTAGACCTCGATGTGCGCCTCTTTGACGGAGCTGGAGACCGTGCCCCTGGCCGCTTCGAGTTCGTCCAGCGGCAGCGGCCCCGCGGCTTCGAGCTGCGAGCTGCAGGCCGGGTCTTCGGTCAGGGCGATGATCGCGTCGACCGCCCCTCCTGGGTTGAGGTCGCCGCTGACTTTGGTCGTCTCGGTGCCGTCGACGTCGGCGCTGCCGTCGTTCACGAGGTTGTCGATCACGGTGGTGAGGTCGATCGACGCCAGTGCCTCCTGACAGGCAGTCACGTCCCCTCCTTCACTGCCGCCTCCGGAGATGCTCTGTTCGAACCCCGACTTGACAAAGCCGAAGGTGGTCGGGTCGACTTCGTACTCGGTTCCTTCGTAGCCGATGAATGCGCGGTCGGAGAGCAGCGTGACGCCGCCGTCGAAGTCGATCGATTCGCCGTCGATGTCACCGCTGGCGGTCGCGTCCATCGCGAGTTCCGGCAGCGCTTCGACGCCGCGGCTCTGGAACGGCCCGGAGAGGCTGACGTCGAGGTCGCCGCCCGAGTCGCCCACGGCTTTGATGCCGAGCGAAAGATCGAGGGTGCCGCTTTTGACTCCTTCGATGGTGGCGCTTTCGATGACCTCCTGGGGGTCTTCGCTACTGCTGTCGGAATCGCTGCCGCCGCAAGCGGCAAATACCCCTGCCAGGGCGACGACGGTCGCAAGCAACACGAAGATGCGAGAACGGCTCAAGGGATACGGCTCCTCCGGAATCGGGAACGAATAACGCCTTGATCGTAGCCCGGGAGATGACTAGCCGCTATCACCGGTTCGAGATTCTTCGATCGGCGGCGGACGATCGTCGGAGGTGAGGTTGGCGGCAAGTGGGAACAACAGGGCGCCGAGGAAGATCAGGATCACCCCCGCCGCGACCAGCGCCTTGAGCTTGAAGAGGTGGCCGAGAATGCCGAACGCGAAGCCCGCCAGCATCAGGGCGATGTAGGGGCCGGGCTTCTGGGAGAGCAGCTCGGCAAGAGGCGGGGCGAGGTCGGGCACGGACGCCTGATTATCATCGCCGACATGGCCGATGGCTCCGTGGCAGAGGTGAAGGACGCGCTGGCGCAGGTCGGCTACCTGGCCGACGAGCCCGCGGCGCTCGTCTCGTTCCTCGCCCAGAAGCTCGGCAAGCCGGTCCTCGTCGAGGGGCCCGCCGGGGTCGGAAAGACCGAGCTGGCGAAGGCGCTATCGCGCGCTACCGGCCGCGAGCTGGTGCGCCTGCAGTGCTACGAGGGGCTCGACGAGGCGAAGGCGATGTACGAGTGGAACTACCGCAAGCAGCTGCTGCGGATCCAGGCCGGCGGCGCCCAAGGTGGTTGGGACGACGTGCAGGAGGACATCTTCGGGACCGAGTTCCTGCTGACGCGACCGCTGATGCAGGCGATCTCCAGCCCCGAGCCGGTGGTCCTGTTGATCGACGAGATCGACAAGACGGACCAGGAGTTCGAGGCGATGCTGCTGGAGCTCCTCTCCGACTTCCAGATCACGATCCCCGAGCTGGGACAGATCTCCGCCACGACGATGCCGATCGTCGTCCTCACCTCGAATGACTCGCGCGAGCTGACCGAGGCGCTGAAGCGGCGCTGCCTCTATCTATGGCTCGACTATCCCGGTCTGGAGCGGGAGATGGAAATCGTCCGCCTGCACACGCCCGAGCTGAGCGAGACCCTGGCCCGGCGGCTGGTCGAGGTGATCGAGATGGTCCGCGCGCTCGACCTCAAAAAGCCGCCCTCGATCGCCGAGTCGATCGACTGGGCACGGACGTTGCTGCTGCTGGGAGCAGAGGACATCGACCGCCAGACCTTCACCCAGTCGATGTCGATCATCGTCAAGCACCGCACCGACATCGACCTCGTCGCCGAGCGGGTCGGGATGAAACTGCCCGAGGCGCCGAGCCCGGCCGGGTGAGCCCGACGCCCGGGAAGGCGCCCTACGGGCCGAAAGCCGACCCGGGCCCGCCCGGGATCGCCGCCAAGCTGCTGGGCTTCTGCGAAGAGCTCCGCAGCGAGGGAGTCGCGGTCGGCACCTCGGAGATCCTCGACGCCTTCGAGGCGCTCGAACACGTGCCCTGGACCTCCCAGGCCGACTTCCGTGAGGCGCTGGCGTCGACGATTGCCAAGTCCCAGGACGACCGCCGCGTCTTCGAGCTGCTCTTCGACCGCTACTTCTTCCGCGCTGCCGAGGCCGAGGCAGTGATGCGGGACGTGACCGAGCGCAGCGAGGGCGAAGGCGGCGCCGGCAGCGAGCGGCTCGACATGGAGGAGCTGCGCGAGCAGATCCGCGAGGCGATGCTGGCCGGCGACGAGGACCGCCTGCGCGACCTCGCCCGGCTGGCGATCGCCGCCTTCGGCCGCGGCGAGGGCTCCGGCGTGGTCGGCGTCGACGTGCAGCGGATCCGCCGCACGCTCGGGCTCACCGCCGGTAGCCAGCCGCCGACCGAGCAGGGCGAAGAGCAGGCACCGATCGACCGGGCCCAACTGAATCGCTTCGAGCGCCACCTGCGGCGCGAGCTGGAGCGCGACCTGATCGAGCGGACCGAAACCTTGCCGCCCTCGCGGCCGCTGGCCGAGCTCGACCGCGCCCTGCCGACCAGTCCGACCCAAGACCTCGCCGCCGTCCACCGCGCCGTCGGCCAGATGAAGCGACGACTGGCGACGCTCGGCCAGGAGCAGCGCGGCCACCGCAAGGCCGCCGCCGTCGACGTGCGACGGACGATGCGGGCCTCGCTGGAGACCGGCGGTGTGCCGCTGCGGCTCAAGTACAAGACCAAGCGTCCGCGGCGACCGGAGATCTACGTCCTCTGCGACGTCTCCACCTCGGTCACCTCGGCCAGCGTCTTCTTCCTCTCGGTCCTGCACGCTCTGCACGACTCCTTCCGCAAGCTGCGCAGCTTCGTCTTCATCGAGCGGATCTCGGAGGTAACCGACGTCTTCGAGCACGAGCGCGACTTCGCCGTCGTCGCCCAGCGGATCTCCAGCGAGGGCGGCGTCGCCGACATCTCCGGCTACACCGACTACGGCCGCGTCTGGCTCGAGTTCCTGACCGAGATCTCCGACGAGCTCGACCCGCGCTCGACCGTGATCGTGCTCGGCGACGCCCGCACCAACGGCCGCGAGCCCCATGCCGAGGTCTTCGCCCAGGTCGCCGAGCGCGCCGGCCGCCTTTTCTGGCTCAACCCCGAGCCGAAGCTCTACTGGAACTACGGCGACTCGGTGATGGCCGCCTACGAGCGCTACTGCGACGGCGCCTTCGAGTGCTGGACCACCCGGCACCTGGAGAACTTCGTCAACGTCGTCGCCGGCGGCGTTCCTCAGGCCGACTGAACGATCCGCACCGGGTCGTTCGGCGAGACCTGCCACGGCTCGTTGACCGCCGCCCCCGGCGGCGGCTCCACGGGGCCGTCGAGCAGCGGGTCGTCGGTCTCCCGCATCCAGGCGTCGAGGCGGCCGCGCATCTCCCCCAGGGCCTCGTCGCAGGCGGGGTCGGCGCTGCGGTTGTTGGCCTCGGCGGGGTCGAGGATGAGGTCGTAGAGCTGCTCCTCGGGGACCGCCTGGTCGCCCCAGCCGGCGGCCACGAGCAGGTCCTTGCTGGCGCTGTCGTCGCAGTTGGCGAGGATCGGGTGGTCGTAGTCGTCGAAGCGGCGGATGTACTTCCAGCGCTCGGTGCGAACGGCGCGGTGGGGCTGGTAGGCGGCGTGGAAGGTGGTCTCGGCGAAGATCGCCTCGTGCAGCCGATCGACGTCGCCGCGCACCAGCGGCATCAACGACGTCCCTTGCAACCAGTCCGGCGCCTGCACCCCGGCCAGCTCGCAGAGGGTGGGGAAGACGTCGAGGTGGCTGACCGGGGCGTCGAGGACCTTGCCGCCGGTGAAGCCTCCGGGGCCGCGGACGATCATCATCACGCCGATGCCGCGGTCGAAGAGGGTCGCCTTCGAGTTCGGGAAGGCGACGCCGTGGTCGGTGGTGCAGACGACCAGGGTGTTTTCGACCAGGTCGAAGTCGTGGAGGGCGTGGAGGACGGCGCCGACGCCGTGGTCGAGCGAGCGGGCGCTGGCCTTGAAGGCGGCGACGTCGCGACGGGTGGCGCTGACGTCGGGGAGGTTCTCTGGCGGCAGCGAGTAGAGGGTGTCGCGGACCGAGGTCGGGGCGAAGAAGTCCCGGTGGGTCTCGAAGAAGCCGACCGACATGAACCAGGGCTCGGCCGGCGCCTGGCGCAGCTTCTCGATCGTCAGCGGGGCAACGTTCTCGGCGTGGTTGGAGTCGACGTCGACCATCTCGTCGTAGCCGATGACGCCGGGGTCGATGGAGATGTGCTGCTCGCCGATCAGGGTCGAGCTGTAGCCAGCGCGGCGCAGCGTGTGGACCCAGTGCTGCTCGTAGTCGTTGAGCCGCCAACCGCGGTGGGCGAGGCCGAGCATGCCGTTGTTGTGGCAGTAGAGCCCGGTCAGCAGGCTGGCGCGGCTGCCCGAGCAGGTCGGCGCCGCGCAGAAGGCCTCGCGGAAGAGCACTCCCTGGTCCGCCAGCAGCTGGATGTTCGGGGTTGGTACCTGGAACCCGTAGGGCTGCAGGAAGCGCCCCGTGTCATGGGAGTGGATGTAGAGAATGTTCGGTTGGGAATTCAAGATGCGCGTTTTATCCAACTTCCGGGTAGAGACGTCAGGGTAGCGAGAGCACCTGCTTGCCATGTTTGTTGATTAACTTGATCGGCAATGAGTCCCCTGCAACCCGAGCGCTCATATCTCGTCTGTGCCACGCCCCGCAGCGGCAGCACTCTCGTCTGCCATGCGCTGACGGAAACCAGAGTCGCCGGCCGGCCCGAGGAGTACTTCGAGGCGCTGCGCCACAGCGGCCGCCCGCGCCGCCCCGAGGAATACTTCGCCGGCGTCGAAGATCCCTCGATCCGGGACCACCTCGGCGAGCGCGCGGTCGGTTCCGAGCCCACCCCCCGCTCGCCGCTTTGGAGCCGCGCCGCCTACGACCGCTACCTGGAGTGGACGTTCGAGGCCGGCTCGACGCCCAACGGCGTCTTCGGCGCGAAGCTGATGTGGGGCTACTTCGGCGACTTCGTCAGCCTCCTGCGCAACGTCCCCCGCTACCGCGACCTGCCGCTGGCCGAACTGCTGCCCGAGGTCTTCCCCAACCTCACCTTCGTCCGCGTCGTGCGAGCGAACAAGGTGCGGCAGGCAGTCTCGCTCTGGAAGGCGGTGCAGACGGCGACCTGGCGCGAGGACCAGGCCAGCGCCAAGGCGTCCTCGGTCGAGGACGATGGCTCGCCCCCCTATCGCGCCTTCATCGAGGAGCACCGCCCGCAGCTGCGCTTCCACTATCGGGCGATCGACCATCTGCTCGAACAGCTGCTGATCGAGGAGGCCTCCTGGGACGCCTTCTTCGAGCACACCGGGATCAAACCGATCCTCGTCCTCTACGAGAACTTCGCCGCCGAGTACGAGACCAGCACCCTGCGCCTGCTCGAGCGCCTCGACCTCGCCCCGCCCGACGGATTCGAGTTCGAACCGCGGATGAAGCGCCAGTCCGACCTCGTCAACGACGACTGGACGCAGCGCTATTCCGAGCTGCGGCTCGGGAGGGACTTCGATCTGGTCCCGGCGGCGGTTGCCGAAGCTTCGTAGGGGCGGTGCCTAACCCGCCGAGTCCTGCATTGACCACGCTAGACGGGGCGAATGCAGGACTCGGCGATTCGCACACAGACCTACCGCCCCGCTCTAGGCGCTAGCGCGCGACCCAGGAATCGGGCACGGCGGCGAGATCGGTGACGACGTCGGGCAGCTCGTCGGCCACCAGATCGGCGAGGGTGACGTTCTCGAGGACGTTGCGTATGCTCGCCCGGACCGCGATCCAGACCTCCTGCAGGTGCTCGGAGTTGCCGCGGTATTCGATCGCCTCGGGGGGCGTCGACTGGACGTGGGCGATCGGGCCCTCGACGGCGCGGACGATCTCGGCGATCGTCACCTCGTCGGCGGGACGGGCGAGCCAGTAGCCACCTTTGGCGCCACGGCGGGCGCGGACGATGCCCTGGTGCTTGAGCTCGAGCAGGATGTGCTCGAGGAACTGCAGCGGGATGTCCTGCGCGTCGGCGAGTTTCTCGCCCTTGACAGGACCCTCGTCGGCAGCCGCCAGCTCGGCGGCGGCGCGGACCGCATAGTCGGCCTTGGCTGAGACACGCATTCGTCTAGTAAAGCAATCAGCCGATGACGTCAGGCGTCAAATCGTCTTTGCGGTCGCTCGCTTGCTTCGCGGCTTCGGCCGCTTCGCGAACGACCCGGCGCTGGTTCCACCAGCGCGGGAACCAGATCAGCAGCCCGAGGCCGATCCCGGCGACCGCAGCGGCGATCGGCCAAACCAGCGGGTCGCCCTTCTGCACGGTGACGACTCCGGAGGCGACGAGGACAACGCCAAGAGCGGTGCGCAGGAAGCCGGTCGGCGCCCGCGCGGCGTAGTGGGAGCCGACGATCACGCCCGGGATCGAGCCAATCAGGATGTTGCCGGCGAGGACGAAGTCGACGTTGCCGCCGACCCAGTGGGCGATTCCGGCGGCCCAGAGGAGGATCGCCGCGTGGAAGACGTCGGTCCCCACGACTTTGACCGGGGTGAGGCGGAAGACCGCGATCAGGAGGATCGCGATCACCGTGCCCGAGCCGGCCGAGGTGATCCCGATCACGAAGCCGGTGGTGGCGCCGATCGTCACCGCGGCGATTTTGTGACGGCGCTGGAGGACGAAGTCATCGCGCTCTTCGACCAGCTTGCTGAGGATCAGGGCCCGTGCCAGGGTGATGATCCCGACCATCAGCAGGGTCCCGCCGAGTAGCGCGTAGACGAGCGAGTCGAGCTCTTCTTCGCCGACCCGGTCCTGCAGGATCGAGATCGCCCAGACCCCGATTACCGCGGCCGGGACGCTGCCGGCCGCCATCCAGAGAGCGAGCGGCTTGTTGACCGTGCCCATTTTCAGGTGGCGCCAACCGCCGACCGTCTTCGTCACCGCCGCGTAGAAGATGTCGGTGCCGATCGCGGTCACCGGCTTGATCCCGAACAGCAGGATCAGCAACGGCGTCATCAGGGTGCCGCCGCCCATGCCGGTCATGCCGACCATCGCTCCGATGCCGAAGCCGAAAATGACTATTGCCGGGTCCATGCTGCTGTTCTCCGCACGGGGGTGCTAATCGACTTTCCTGACCTGCTTGGTCGGGAGTGCGGAGTGCGGCAGGATACCAGCGATGAAGGTCTCGATCGGCGCCGTGGCGCACTCCTATGGCGACCTGCGCACGATCGAGAGCCTCGACCTCGCGGTCGCGGCGCAGGAGGTCGTCGCCCTGGTCGGTCCCTCCGGCTGCGGCAAGTCGACCCTGCTGGAGCTGGTCTGCGGGCTGCTGGAGCCGAGCGCCGGGACGATCGAGGTCGGCGGCGAGGCGGCAGCCGACGGGCGCCTCGCCGGCTGCGCCTACATGCCCCAGCGCGATCAGTTGCTGCCCTGGTACTCGGCGATCGACAACGCCGCCTTGGCGCTGCGCAACCAGGGCCGGAGCCGAGCCCAGGCGCGGCGGGGCGCCGAGGAGTTGTTCGAGCGCTTCGGCCTCGCCGGCTTCGAGGCCAGCGCCCCGGGCGACCTCTCGGGCGGGATGCGTCAGCGAGTCGCCTTCCTGCGCACGCTCGTCTCCGGCAAGCCGGTGCTGGCCCTCGACGAGCCCTTCGCCGCGCTCGACGCGATCACCCGGGGCGAGATGCAGGAGTGGCTGGCGGCGGCGCTGGCGACCGAGCCGCGCACCGTCGTCCTCGTCACCCACGACGTCGAGGAGGCGCTCTACCTGGCCGACCGCGTCGCGGTCCTCTCCGCCCGCCCGGCCCGGATCGTCGCCGAGCTGCGGGCGCCCGACCCACGTGCCGCCGACCGCGACGCCGCGATCACCGACCCCGCCTTCGTCGCCGCCCGCGAGGCGGCGCTGCGGGCGCTGCACGGAGGCTCGCGGTGAAGCGCTGGCTCTACCCGACGCTACTGCTGGCGGCGCTGCTCGGCCTCTGGCAGATCGCCGCCAGCACCGGCTTCCTCGCCGACGTGCTCGGCGTCGAAGAGTTCCTCGTCCCCTCCCCCGCCGAAATCGCCAGCTCGCTCTGGGACAACCGCACGATCCTGCTCGAAAACGCCTGGGTGACCCTGCAGGAGATCGCGCTCGGGCTCGCCTTCGCGGTGGCGGTCGGCCTCCTCTTCGCCGTCGCGATGAACCTCTCGGAGGTGGTGCGCCTGGCCAGCTACCCGCTGGTGATCGCCTCGCAGGCGATCCCGGTAATCGTCATCGCCCCGATCCTGATCATCTGGCTCGGCTTCGGCCTGGCGCCGAAGGTCCTGGTCATCGCGCTGATCTGCTTCTTCCCGATCACGGTCGCCACCCTCGACGGGCTGAGCTCGGTCGACCAGGCCGCGATCAAGCTGATGCGCACCCTCTATGCCTCGCGCTGGCAGATCTTCTGGCGGGTGGAAGCGCCGACCGCCCTTCCCTCGTTCTTCAGCGGCGCCAAGATCGCGGCTGCGGTGGCGCCGATCGGCGCCGTCTTCGCCGAGTGGGTGGCTTCCAACCAGGGTCTCGGGCGCCTGATCCTCGACTACAACGCCAATTACCAAGTCGCCGACATGTTCGCCGCGACGGTCGTCCTGACCGTGATCGCGATCGGGTTCTTCGGCCTGCTCGCACTCGTAGAGCGCCGCGTCGTCACTTGGCGATAGAACACAGGGGATGAAGTCCCCCCGAATCGTGGCGATCGTCACCTTCATTGCCCTCCTCGCCCTCGCCCTGGGCCTCACCGCCTGCGGTGAGAAGTCCGAGGACGAAAGCGCCGCCGCCGAGTCGCTCTCGCTGGCACTCGACTTCTACCCGAACCCCGACCACGCCGGCATCTACATGGCGCAGGAGCTCGGCTACTTCGAGGAAGCCGGGCTCGACGTCGGAATCGAAGCGCCCGCCGACCCCTCGCTGCCGATCAAGCAGGTCGCTGCGGGGCGCACCGACCTGGCGATTTCCTACGAGCCCGAGGTCGTGCTCGCCCGGGAGCAGGGGCTCGACGTCGTCGCCGTCGCCGCGGTCGTCAACCGACCGCTGACCTCGATGATCTGGCTGGCGAAATCGGGGATCAACGGGATCCCCAGCCTCAAGGGCAAGACCGTCGCCTACGCCGGCATTCCCTACCAAGAGGCGTTCCTGGAAACGATCCTCGCCCGCGCCAAACTGACGATGTCCGACGTGAAAGCGGTCAACGTCGGCTTCAACCTGCTGCCGGCGCTGGTCGGCGGCAGCGCCGACGCGATGCTCGGCGGTTTCCAGAACGTCGAGGGCGTGGACCTGCGCGAACGCGGGCTCAAACCGATCGTCACCCCGGTCGACCAGCTCGGCGTGCCCACCTACGACGAGCTCGTGCTCGTCGCCAGCCGCAAGGCCCTGGAAGAGGATCCCGAGAAGTACCGCCTCTTCATCGCCGCCCTCGAGCGCGGGACCGATGCCGCCGTCGCCCAGCCTGCGGCAGCGACCACGTCGATCCTCGAGGCCAACAAGGCGCTCGAACCGAAACTGACCCGGGCCGAGGTCGAAGCGACGCTGCCACTACTGGGGGCGCGCACGCAGGGACAGCCTTACGGCTACATGGATCCGGCTGCCTGGGACACCTTCGCCGGCTGGATGCGCGACAACGAGCTGATCGGCTCGCTGCCCACCGCTGCCGAGCTTCTTACCAACGCCTACTTGCCGGGCACGATCCCCGAGTAGCCGAGCGCGCCTTCGCTCAGCAACCGGGTGACGTCGCGCTCGGGCATCGCGGCGTGGAAGAGGTGGCCCTGGGCGTAGTCGCAACCGAGCCGTCGCAGCTCGGACAGCTGGACCTCGTTCTCCACCCCCTCGGCGATCACCTCGAGCGAGAGCGCGCGGGCCATGCCGATGATCGCCTCGACGATCGCCGTGCGCTCCTGTTCGATCCCGAGCGCGTCGACGAAGGAGCGGTCGATCTTCAGGGCGTGGAAGGGGTAGCGGTTGAGATAGGCAAGTGAGGAGTAGCCGGTGCCGAAGTCGTCGAGGACGAGGCGGACGCCGATCTCGCTGAGCGCTTCCAGCGAGGAGATCGCCGAGACCGACTCCTCGACCAGGACGCTCTCGGTGATCTCCAGCCGCAGGTGGCCGGGGTCGATCCCGGTGCGGGCGATGATCTCGGCGACGGTGGCCGGCAGGTCGCGGTGGGCGACCTGGCGGGCGGAGAGGTTGACGGCGACGTCGAAGGGACGGGCGTCGGGGCGCTGCTGGTGCCACTGCACGGCCTGTAGGCAGGCGCGCTCCTGGACCCAGCGGCCGAGCGGCTCGATCAGGCCGCTGTCCTCCGCGATCGAGACGAACTGGGCCGGGTCGAGCAGACCGCGCTCGGGGTGCTGCCAGCGGACCAGCGCCTCGAGCCCGCTGATCTCGCCGGTGCGCAGGCTGACCACCGGTTGGTAGTGGAGCGCCAGCTCGTCGCGGTCGAGAGCGTGGCGAAGCTCGCGTTCGACCTCGAGTCGCCGCATCGCCCCCGCCCGCATCTCCGCGTCGAAGAGCACGCAACGGGCGCGGCCGCCTTCCTTGGCGCGGTACATCGCCGCGTCGGCGTCGCGAATCAGGAGCTCGGCGTTGACCGCCCGCTCGGTGCTGCGGGCGACGGCGATGCCGATGCTGGCGCTGACGAAATGATCGACGCCGTCGATCGAGAAGGGGTGGGTGAAGGCCGAAGCGACACGATCGGCGATCGCGATCGCCTCGCCCTCGTCGGCCAGGCGGTCGATCAGGATCCCGAACTCGTCGCCGCCGAAACGGGCGACCACGTCACCCGGTCGCAGGTGGCCGCGCAGACGCGGCGCCACCGCCCGCAACAGGGCGTCGCCGGCGTGATGGCCGAGGCTGTCGTTGATCAGCTTGAAGTGGTCGAGGTCGAGGAAGAGGATCCCGATCGGGGAGCCGGAACCCTCGGCGCGTCGCAGCGCTTCGCCGAGCGCGTCGACGAAGGAAAGGCGGTTGGGCAGTCCGGTCAACGAATCGTGGAGGACGCGGTGTCGGAGCGCCTGGTCGGCGGCGTGACGCTCGAAGGCGTCGGCGAGCACGTTGGCGGCGCCCTGGACGAAGGGAACGTCCTTGGCGCTGAAGCGGCCCGGCTCGGTGGCGTGGACGTCGAGCACGCCGAAGGGGCGGTCTTTGCCGTCGATCATCACCGCCAGGCTGCTGGTGGCGCCGAAGACGCGCAGTGCCGGCGGCATCGTGAAGCGTTCCTCCTCGGTCCAGTCACGGACGATCGTCGGCGAACCCGAGTCGAGCGCCGCGCCGGCGTGGGAATCGCGGGCGGCGGAGACGCGGCGCCCGGCGCCGATGATCTCGTCGTCGAGCCCGGCCCGCAGGTGCAGGCGGCGACCGTCGCGGCCGACCTCCCAGATGCAGGCGCTGTGGATCCCATCGACTTCGCTGATCAGGCTCGCGGCGGCCTGCATCAGCTGTTCGGGATCGCCGTCCTTGAGGGCGCGCTCTCCGAGCCGGGCGACGACCGCCTGTTGGGCAAGGGCGCGTTGCAACTCGGCCTCGGCCTGCTTGCGCTCGCTGATGTCGTAGAGGACGCCGTGCCAGACCGGCACCCCCTCGTCGTCGTTCTCCAGCACCGCCTCGTCGAGCATCCAGACGGTCTCGCCGGCGCGAGTCTGCATCCGGTATTCGATCGGGCTGGTGTTGCGTTGGCCGATCCAGTCCTCCTTTTCCATGTCCAGCGCCGCTTCGCGATCGTCGGGGTGCAGCAGCCGCGCCCAGAGACCGGGGTCGCGCTTGAACTCCTCTGCGGTGTAGCCGAGGATCTCCTCGACCTGGGGGCTGACGTAACGCCACTTCCCCTGCTCGCCGAGCTCGGCCGCGTAGACGATGACCGGCAGCCGCTCGACCAGGCGCCGGTAATCCTCACCGCGGGCCGCGATCTGGTCGAGGAACTCATCGACCTCGTGATCAGGCCAGTTTCTGTCCCCTGGTTCCCTCATGTGCGTCTCTATCGACAGCCAGGCGCCAGGCTTGACCCCTGCCTGGCCGGGCACCAACTCCCGCGGCCCCGGAGGCGTACGATCCAGGTGCCCGATGGGCAACTCGGCCGGGCGGTCATGGAGAGGAGACCCAATGCTCTGTGCATTGACCGTACGCAGGTTGAAACCGGGCACGATGGAGGACTTCAAACGGGCCTTCGTCCCCTCCGAGGAGATGGAGCCGCCGCCCGGCTGGAAGCGCTTCTACGGGCTTCGCAACGTCGCCGACGAGAACGAGATCGTTACCTTCGGCTTCTTCGACGGCAGCCTCGAGGAGATGCGCGCGAACCAGAGCGACAACGAGTACGAGCAGCGTCGCGCCGCGGCCGACGAGTTCGTCGAGGCGGTCGGGACCGATGGCGTCTTCGAGGTGGTCGAGGAGCGGGCGATGGACTGAGCGGCTACGCGAGCAGCGTGATCAAACCGCGCAGGACCATCAGCGCGCCGAGCACGGCGGCGCCGATGACCGCCACCCGGCGCCCGTTGGCGGCGAGCCAGGCACGGAAGCGGGCGACGGCGTCTTTGGTCCAGTCGGGCGCAAACGCGTAGCCGAGCAGCGGTAGCTCGATCAGCAGCAACTGGATCAGGCAGAAGGCGACGACCAGCAGAACGATCTCGGCGCTGCTGGCGTCGAGCTTGGCCATGCGGTTGAGCGCGGTCAGGTAGGAGACACCCGGGAGGGTGAGCAGGACGCCGACGACGAAGGTGACCCGCGGGTCCCCTCTGCCGAGCATCCGTTCCGGCAGCGATTCCTTCGCCTTGCCCTTCGCTTCCTTCTCTTCCTTGCGACGCTGGCGGCGTTCGCGCAGGGGTTCGGCCCGACCGCTGCCGAGCACGAAGGCGATCGTCAGCAGGAGCAGGCCGAGGACGATGTCCTCGGCGGGGCCGAGCGAGTTCTTGCTCGTGCTGACGGCGGCCGAGCCGTTCAGCTCGAAGACGATCAACAGGCCGAGGCTGATGGAGGTCAGGTAGGCGCCGAGCAGGTAGCCGAGCATCAACCGCTTCGGGTTCGGCAGCAGCATCATCACCGTCACCGCCGCCAACAGCGCCGGCGTGAACATCGCCAGCAGCGAGAGCACGAAGATGCTGGAGAGGTCCCCACTCAATTCGCCGACCCCCAGATCACGCCGGCATTCTCCTGGAATAATCGGCGTCGTGAAGCAGCGGGTAAGCCTGATCACTCTCGGCGTCGCCGACCTCGCTCGCGCGCGGCAGTTCTACGAGGCGCTCGGCTGGAGCACCGGGGCCGAGCCCGGCGACGACGTCGTCTTCTTCCAAGCGGGGGAGATGGTGGTCGCGCTCTGGGACCGTACCCGCCTTGCCGCCGATAGCTGCGTCGAGGACGCGCCGGGCTGGGGCGGGGTGACGCTGGCGCTCAATTTCGGCTCCCCCGCCGAGGTCGACGCGGTCATCGAGGAGGCGCGGGGGGAGGGTGCGACGATCGGCCGTGAGCCGGCCGAAACCTCCTGGGGCGGCTACAGCGCCGTCTTCCTCGACCCTGACGGGCACCCCTGGGAGATCGCCCACAATCCGCACTGGGAAGTCACCGCCGACGGCGGCATCCGGCTCAACTGAGCGACCTCCCTTCTCCGACCCGCTCTGTGGAGGGTCCAACTGGCCAGTCAGCCAGGACAGATCGATTCTACGCCGATCCATGTAGCCTCCGCGGGCAATTTCACGCGCGAAAGGAAGAGGGAAGAGCGATGGGACTACTGGACGGGAAAGCCGCGATCGTGACCGGTTCGGCACGCGGGATCGGCCGGGCCACGGCGGAGCTGATGGCCGCCGAGGGCGCGAAGGTGCTGATCAACGATCTCGACGCCGACGTCGCCGAGCAGACGGCGGGCGAGATCGACGGTGAGACCGCGGTCCACGCCGGTGACCTCACCGCCGCCGACGGCGCCGACAAGCTGGTCGCCGCCGCGGTCGACGCCTTCGGTGCGGTCGACATCGTCGTCAACAACGCCGGCTACACCTGGGACGGGGTCGTCCACAAGATGAGCGACGATCAGTTCCAGGCGATGATCGACATCCACACGATCGTCCCCTTCCGGGTCGCCCGGGCGCTGGCGCCGCACTGGCGCGAGGCGGCCAAGGCCGAGCGCGGGGAAGACAAAGAGGTCTTCCGCAAGCTGATCAACATCTCCTCGACCTCGGGGACGATGGGCAATCCCGGCCAGGCCAACTACTCGGCCGCCAAGATGGGCGTCGTCGGCCTGACCAAAACCCTCGCCAAGGAGTGGGGCCAGTTCAAGGTCAACGTCAACGCGGTCGCCTTCGGCTTCGTCGACACCCGCCTGACCGCCGCGAAAGAGGAGGGCGGCGAGATGACCGCTCCCGGCGGCGAGAAAATTGAGCTCGGCATCCCCGAGCAGATGCGGGCGATGGCCCAGGCCGTGATCCCGCTCGGTCGCGCCGCCCAGCCCGTGGAGGCAGCCGGCCCGGTCCTCTTCCTCTCCTCGCCGCTGGCCAACTACGTCCACGGCCAGGTCCTCAACGTGACCGGCGGCATGTTCGGCGGGATGTACACCTGAGCGACACGGCGACAGCAGGCAGGTCAGGCCCCCGCTACCTCGACGTCGCGGATCGGGTCTGGCCTGCCCTGCACCGCTTCATGGGCGCGCACACCTTCCTCTACCGGCACACGGGTGGGCGCATCGGCCAGTCCTTCCCGGGAGTCGAGGGGAAGATGCTCCTGCTCGACCACGTCGGTGCCAAGAGCGGCACCCCGCGGACCTCCCCCCTGCTCTACGTCGAGGACGGCCCCGACGTCGTCATCGTCGCCTCCAAAGGCGGCTTCCCCAAGCACCCGGCCTGGTACCACAACCTCCTCGCCAATCCGGACACCACCGTCCAGATCGGCAGCGAGCGCCGTCCCGTCCACGCCCGCGTCGCCCGCCCCGAGGAGCGCGACCGCCTCTGGGACATGGCCGTCAAGGCCTACGGCGGCTACCGCGAATACAAGGCCCGCACCGACCGCGAGATCCCGCTGGTCGTGCTCGAGCCGCGCTAAGGCCCAATGCACAAAAAGCTCAGGGAGCTGCTGCACTCGGCCGAGGGGCAGTCTCAGCGGGTCGTTGTCGTCTTCCTCGATGTTCGCGGCTTCACCTCATTTGCGCGGATCGCCGAGTCGACGGACACGGCTGAGTTCTTGAAGAGCGCCTACATCAAGATCCTCGATGAGTACTTCCCTGAGGCTGTGTTCTTCAAGCCAACGGGAGACGGCCTTCTCATCCTTCTCGAATACGACCGCGAGTCACTCACCGAGGTAGTGCGAAACGCAGTCGCACGAAGCGTTGAGTTGGTCGAGTCGTTTCCAGGCTTCTGCAGCGGGGACGCGATGATCAACTTTGATGTTCCGTCGAAGATCGGAATTGGGCTGACGCGGGGCTCAGCGACCGCGCTGGTAGCCAAGCGAAAAGTGTTGGACTACTCCGGCCGCCCCCTGAACCTGGCCTCGCGCCTAATGGATCTAGCGCGACCATCGGGGATCGTCTTTGACTCAAGCTTCGGGTTCTCACTCTTAGACGAGGGCGCACAGAAGCTATTCAGCAAAGACACCGCGTACGTGAAGGGTGTCGCTGAGTCCGTGCCGATGCCAGTCTTCTGCCTCAGTGGGTATACCGAGATCCCCGAGTACAACAAGAAACCACTCGACGGATTCGTCCGATTCCCGGAGCCGACCGAGATCATTCCGTTCAAAGAGCTACGAGAGCGTGGTGTCTTTCGCCATAACCTGCAACGCACTCCCGCTCGGACCGACACCATCGAAGTGCATCTCCAATATCCCGACATCAGAGCGAATGGAACGAAAAATCCTGGGATTTTGCGAGTGGCCTCTTTGCCTGCAAAATACGGAACGATGGCAGGGCGCGAATGGGCGCAAGTCGACTACATGGGCGAGGTGGCTCGCCTAGCCTCGATAGGAGTAAAGGACACCTGGCAGGTGAGGTGCACCCTCGAGTACTCGGTCGTCCCGGAGGGTGAGGACGCCGCCTAGCGGCGCTCCTCGGCGGGCAGCTCGCCAGACTCGTCAGATACGTGCGCGGGCGGCCACGGGCCAGCCCAGTTGTCGCGGGCGCCGTCGATCGTGATCGTGGTGCCGGAGACGAAGTCGCCGGCGGGCGAGGCGAGGTAGGCGACGAGCCAGGCCATCTCCTCGGCCCTGCCGGCGCGCCCGAGCGGGATCGAGCGCGCGAGGTTGTCGACCAGCACCTGCGGATACTTGGTCAGCAGCGTCTCGGTCGCGAACTGCCCGGCGGCCAGCGAGCAGGTCTTGATCCCGAATCGCGACCACTCGATCGCGAGCGTGCGCATCATGTTCTCGACCGCGGCGCGGGCGGCGCCGGAGTGGACCATGCCTGGCATCCCGTTGTGGGGCGAGAGGGTGACGCTGATCACCTTGCCGCCATTCTGCGGGATGAATGCCTTGGTGGCGGCGGCATGGGTCATTAGCCAGGTGCCGTTGACGTTGAGGTCGATCACGGTGCGGAAGCCTTTCGGCGAGATCGACTCGGCCGGAGCGAGGAACTGGCCGCCGGCGTTGTTGAGCAGCACGTCGAGGCGGCCGTGGCGCTCGAGCAGGCCGTCGAAGAAGCGGTCGACGGGCTCCTCTTCGCGGATGTCGAGCGACTCGTGCTCGAAGGCGCCGGGCAGGTCGGCGGCGAGCTCGGCGGTCTCGGCCAGCGGCCCGGGGCGGCGGCCGCAGCCGACCACGGTGGCGCCGAGACGGGCCAGCTCCAGCGCCGTCTCACGGCCGAAACCACTGCCGGCCCCGGAGACGACCGCGACCTGCCCCTCCAGCAGCCCCTCCCGAAACACCTGCGAACGCGAGCTTTCAGCCATCGCCGCGAAGCCTATAGCGGGGTCAGTTGCGCTTACTGTGGCGGCATGAAGGTAACCGTCGAGGCCCAGCCGCTGCACGAGCCCCTGGCCGGGGGGACCCCCAGCGCGTCGGTCGTCGTCGAACCGCTGATCGCCGGTCACGTGGAGTTTGCGCGGGCGATGATGGTCAGCCCGGGCGGCCCGATGCTGACCATGAAGCTGCTGAAGGCGCTGCTCAGCGGCAAGCCCGCCTACGTGGTCCCGGTCCCGGCCTTCCTGATCCGCCACCCCAGCGCCGGCGCCATCCTCGTCGACACCGGCCTGCACCCATCGATCGCCACGGATGGCAAGGAGAACTTCGGCGGTCTCGCCAACCGCGTCGGCAAGCCGACGCTGGAGCCCGGCGAAGACGTGCCGGCGCAGCTGCGCTCGCGCGGCCTCGACCCCGGTGAGATCCCGGTCGTGGTGATGACCCATCTGCATCTCGACCACAGCTCGGCGATCTCCGAGTTCCCGCAATCGACCTTCGTCGTCTCCGAGCCCGAGTGGAAGGCGGCCGCGACCGGGCCGAAACCGTTCATGAACGGCTACCGGCGCCACCACTTCGACTACGCCTTCGACTACCGCACCATCGACTTCGACCGCGCCAGCGTCGGCTCCTACGCCAGCTTCGGCCGCAGCTTCGACCTCTTCGGCGACGGCTCGGTCCGGCTTGCCTTCACCCCCGGCCACAGCCCCGGGCACATGTCGGTGATCGCCCGCCTGGCCGAGGACGACTTCGTGATCGGCGGCGACGCGATGTACATGCTCGACCAGCTCGACGGCACCGCGGCACCCCCTCCGCGCCCCTACGACGCCCACAACTTCCGCCGCTCACTGCAGGAGCTGAGGCTGTTCCGGTCTCAGTTCCCCGATGCCGTGATCACGCCTGGACACGATCCGGAGTTCTACTCCGAGATCGCTCCACGCTACGAGTAGCCAGCTCGCCGTACATCCGCTTCACTTCGGCGAAGACCTCGGCGGCGACCTCGAGCTGGCGCTCGCGGCTGGCGTCCTTTTCGAGCGGGAACGACATCGGTTCGCCGAATTGGACCGTCACCTTCGGGAACCGCAGCCGTTTCCAGCGACGGGCCAGGGCCGAGCCGTGGATCGCGACCGGGACGATCGGGGCTCCGGATTCGAGTGCGAGGCGCCCGATCCCCGGCTTCGGCTCCCCCATCTCGCTCGAGCGGGAGCGGCCGCCCTCGGCGTAGACGAGCAGCATCTCGCCCTGATCGATCAGCTCGAAGGCGGTCTTGAAGGCCTCTTCGTCGTGGTGGCCGCGGCGCACCGGGAAGACGCCGCCGTGCTTGTAGATGTAGGTCAGGACCGGCGGCCCGAAGAGCTGGGATTTGGCCATGAAGCGGATCTTCCGCCGCAGGTAAACCCCGGCGAAGAAGTGGTCCATCTGGCTGAAATGGTTGGGGGCCAACACCAGGGCGCCCTCCCGCGGCACGTTCTCGATCCCGATCGCGCGCGTCCGGTAGATCAGGATCGTCGGCAAGGTGAGGACGACCCGCGCGATCGAGTACATCCAGGTCGAGCCGCGGCGGGCGGACTCGTGGAACTGCGTGAAGTACTCCGCGGGACGGTCGTCCTTGTAGACCTGGGGCTTCATCGCGGCCATCACGACAACCCTTCCACCCCGGCTCGGTTACGCGAAGTCAAACCCGCCGAATGGGGGCTGCCCACTCGCTCGATCGCTCCAGCGCCCGCCGCCAGTCGGCCAGCAGCGACTGGCGCTCGTCCTCGCCCATCCGCGGCTCGTACCGCGCCGCCTCGCGCCACATCTCCCCCACCCGCTCGGGGCTCCACTGGCCGGTCGCGATCCCAGCCAGATAGGCAGCGCCGAGCGCGGTCGTCTCGGCGATCTCCGGCACCACCACGGGCGCGTCGAGGACGTCGGCCTGGAACTGCATCAGCCACGCGTTGGCGACGGCGCCGCCGTCGGCCTTGAGGACCTGCAGGCGCTTGCCGCAGGCGGCCTCCTGGGCACGCACCGCGTCGACCGTCTCGTAGGCGATCGCCTCCAGCGCCGCCCGGGCGAGATGGGCGCGGCCGCTACCGCGGGTGAGGCCGACGATCGTGCCGCGTGCGTAGGGATCCCAGTGCGGCGAGCCGAGCCCGGTCAGCGCCGGCACGAAGTAGACGCCGTCGTTGGAGTCGAGCGAGGCCGCCAGCGCCTCGGTCTCCCCCGCTTCGGCGATGATCCCGAGCCCGTCGCGCAGCCACTGCACCGCCGCCCCGGTGACGAAGATCGAGGCCTCCAGCGCGTAGGCGACCTCCCCGCCCAGGCCCCAGGCGACGGTCGTCAAGAGTCCCTCGGGGGGCTCCGGCGCCTCGGCGCCGGTGTTGAGGAGGACGAAGCTGCCGGTCCCGTAGGTGTTCTTCGCCATCCCCGGCCGCTGGCAGGCCTGGCCGAACAGCGCCGCCTGCTGATCGCCGGCGACCCCCGCCACCGGCACCTCGCCGCCGAACTCGGTGGTGGTGCCAAACAGCGAAGCCGAGGGAGCCGGCTCGGGCAGCCGCGCCGGGTCGATTCCAAGCAGCCCGCAGAGCTCCTCGTCCCAGGCGAGACGGCGGATGTCGAACAGCATCGTCCGCGCGGCGTTGGAGTAGTCGGTGACGTGGCGCCCGGTCAGCTTGAAGAGGAGCCAGGCGTCGATCGTGCCGAAGACCGCCCGCTCCGCCCCCTCGGCATTGGCCAGCAGCCACTCGATCTTGGTCGCCGAGAAGTAGGGGTCGATCCGCAGCCCGGTCCGCTCCCGCACCAGCGCCTCATGGCCGGCGGCGCGAAGCTCGCCACAGCGCTCCGCGGTGCGGCGGTCCTGCCAGACCAGGGCGCGGTGGATCGGCTCGCCGCTGGCGGGATCCCAGGCGACGACGGTCTCGCGCTGGTTCGTGATCCCGATCGCGTCGAGCTCGCCGCCCTCGATTCCGGCCGCGGCGATCGCCGCGGCGGCGACCCGCCGCGTCACCTCCCAGATTTCCGCCGCGTCGTGCTCGACCCAGCCCGGTCGGGGGAAGTGCTGCTCGAACTCCGAGTAGGAGCGACCGGCGGGTTGGCCGTCGCCGTCGAAGACGATGCAGGTGGTCCCCGTCGTCCCCTGGTCGATCGCGAGGATCACGACGAGCGCTGGCCGCCAGCGCCGCCCCGCACCTTGCAGCTGCGGGTCAGAGTCGAGGCGAGACTGCGGCCGTCGGCGAATGCCATCGAGACGTGGGCGAACGGGAAAACCGCGCCGGGAAAGCCCGGGGGTGCTTCGCAGGCGGCGCTGAGATAACTACGGCGCTGGCCCCGGTAGTCGAAGGTGCGGTGCAGACTCAGGCTGATGCGTTTCAGGTACCCGTACCGAATCTCCGACGCGGGCAGAGACCCGGTGATGACCGTGCCGAACGTACCCCTGCTCTCGCTGATGTGAAAGACGATGATCCTGGTGATCGGGGCCGGCTTCGGCCCGTAGACGTGAGCGAAGATGGCGCGCTTGCCGTCCACGACCGCGTTGAAGGCAAGGATGCGTCCGCGCGTGGGGAAGGCCGCCTGGTCGGGGAAGGCCAGGTCGGCGAGAAAACTCCCCCTCCCGACCAGCGCCGGGCCGCAGCGGGCGAGCGCGAGCCTGGTCGTCGAAGGTTCGATCTGATTGCGGTGGCAGACCGGCAGGCCCTCGGTGTCGATGCGACCGCCGCGGTTGATCGCGATCGCCATCTGGCGCAGCGCCGGCGGTCGCTCGCCCGAGAGCGTCCTCACCGTGCCCGAGATGCTGACCGTGATCGGCGCCCTGTCGGCCCGTGGCAGGGCGGTGGGAGCGATCCCACCGCTGAACTTGACGAAGAGGTCTCCGCGCGCGGTCAACTCGGCGGCGGCCAGCGAGGTGCAAGCGGCGAAAGCGACGACCGCGGCGACGAAGCCCAGAAGCCTCGACACCCTGGCCCCCGTCCCGTCATTCATCGCCGCTCCCCCTCCCGCGCATACGAGATAGATACACCCGCACGAAGTCGAGCAGCTGCGCGCCCCGGTGGCGGAAGCCGGCGGCGGTGCGACCGGTTGCCCGGTGTTCGAGGTCGATTTCGTACTCCCGCAGGCGGTAGCCGGCACGCACGGCGTCGACGGTCATCCCGATCTCCATCCCGAAACCGGCGGCGAGCGGCAGCGTCGCCCGCAGGGCCTCGGCCCGCAACGCCCGCTGGCCGGAGATCGGCGCCGTGGTCTCGGCGCCGCAGAGGCGCCGGATCGACCAGCGAGCGAAGGAGAGGGCGATTCCGAAGCCGCCGCCCAGGCGCCGGGAGAACGACGCCACCGCGAGGTCGCACTCCCCCGCCCGCACCGCCGCGACCAGGGGTGTCAACCGCTCCGCGGAGCGGCCGAGGTCACCGTCGCAGAGCAGGACCAGGTCCGGAGCCGGAGCGGCGCTCAGCGCCGCCTCGGCGCCGGCGCTGACGTTGGCTCCCTTGCCGTGGCGCCTGCCGCGGCTGACGACCTGGGCGCCGGCCGCCAGCGCCCGCTCCGCGGTGCCGTCCTCGGAGGCGTCGTCGGCGACCCAGAGCGCCGCGCCGGGAAACGCGTCGCGCAGCGCCGCGACGGTGGTGGCGATCCGATCGGCCTCGTTACGGGCGGCCACGACCACCGCGAGCTCGTCGACTCCAGGTGTTTCAGGTCCCATGGGCCGGATATTGTCCCGGCCATGCCAAACATCGAGGCTCACATCACCGGCAACGTCTGGAAAATCGAGGTAGCGGTTGGGGACCAGATCGCCGATGGCGACACCGTGGTCATCCTCGAGTCGATGAAGATGGAGATCCCGGTCGAGGCTGAAGACGACGGCACGGTGGTGGAGATTCGCTGCGAGGAAGGCCAGTCGGTGAGCGAAGGCGATGTCCTCGTAGTGCTGGAGTAGACCGCATGGACGAGCGGCTTGCGGGCGGCAAGCTCCTCCTCGATCGCCCGGCGGAGGCGGTCGCGCGCCTGCGCATCTCCAACCCCGAGCGCCGCAACGCGCTCGACCACGAGATCCTCGACGCCCTGGCCGAGGTGCTGCCGCAGCTCGACCGCGGGATCGAGACCCGCTGCGTGATGATCACCGGCGCGCCGCCGGTCTTCTCCGCCGGCTACGACATCGCTGCGATCTCCGACGAGACCTTCGAGCGCGACGCCGAGGCGCTCGTCGCCCATCCCTTCCACGCGGCGATGGAGGCGATCTCCCACCACCCCTGGCCGACCCTGGCGGCGATCAACGGCCACTGCCTGGGCGGCGGCCTCGAGCTGGCGATCACCTGCGACCTGCGGATCTGCTCCGCCGGCGCGATGCTGGGGATGCCGCCGGCGAAACTGGGCTTGATCTACGGCCACACGGGCCTGCGCAAGTTCCTCGACACGATCGGGCTGGCGCGAACCAAGGAGCTCTTCCTCACCGGCCGCAACGTCGACGCCGAGCGAGCCGACCGGATCGGGCTGGTCAACGAGGTCGTCAGCGACGACCGGTTCGAGCACGACGCGGTGGAGCTGGCGGCGGCGATCGCCGCCAACGCGCCGCTCTCGATGCGGGGCAACAAGAGCGCGATCAACCTGCTCAACTCGGTGCCGGTGCTGAGCCCCCAGCAGGAGGCCGGCCTGCTGGCCCTGCGCGAGTCCTGCTTCTCCTCCGAGGACTTCCGCGAGGGCATTCGCGCCTTCGCCGAGAAGCGGCGCCCGGACTGGACGGGCCGGTGAGCGCCGAGGCGCGCACGGCGCTGGCCGCGTCGGACCCGAAGATGGCGGCGCTGATCGAGCGGGTCGGCGAGATCGACCTGGAGACGCGGCTGCGGCGACGCAGCGAGGAAGCGCCGCCCGATGCTTACGGGGCATTGCTGCGGGCGATCGTCGGCCAGCAGCTCTCGACCAAAGCGGCCCGGACGATCTACCTGCGGGTGCTCGACGTCTTCGGCGGCAAGACGCCCTCGCCTCAGCAGCTTCTCGACGCCGAGGAAACCGACCTGCGCGGCGCCGGGCTCTCGGGCCGCAAGGTCGAGTACATCCAGGACCTCGCCCGCCACGTGCTCAGCGGCGAGCTCGAGCTCGACCGCCTCGACGAGCTCGGCGACGAGCAGGCGATCGAGGAGATCGTCGCCGTCCGTGGCCTCGGCCGCTGGACCGCCGAGATGTTCCTGATCTTCCACCTCGAACGTCCCGACGTCCTCTCCGGCGGCGACCTCGGCATCCGCAAGGCGATCCAGATCGAGTACGGGCTGGAGGAGATGCCATCGCCCGAGGAGGCGGTGGCGCTGAGCGAACGCTGGAGTCCGCACCGCAGCCTCGCTTCCCTTTACCTATGGGAGAGCCTGGCGGCCGTTCCTGACTAGACCCGCCATTCGGGGGGTTCGACGCACGGCATGTCCCAGGTTCAATACCGGTATGTACGCGTCCGATGGAAGAACATGCGCGCACGCTTCTGGATAGGACTCTCAGCGGTCCTCCTGATCGCCTTCGGCGCCGTCGCCGCGGCGCTGGTCGTCCACGCCAACGACAACGCCAACTTCTCCCAGAGGCAGACGCGAAGAGGCCTCGCGGGCGGCGCACCAGGCCGAGGCCGTGGCAACGCTCTCCATCGGCCAGCTGGCCAGCGCGACCGCCTTCATCCAGGCCGACGGCGACCTCAACGCGCACGAGTACGGGATCGTCGGCGGCTCGCTGCTGCGCGATGGAATCCTCACCGCCAACGCCTTCGTCGACCGCATCGGCCAGGGCGAACGAGCCGGCTACGAAAACCGGCACGGCTTCGAGATCGTCGAACGCGCTCCGGCCGGACTCCTGCTGCGCCGGGCGACGCAGCGCCCCGTCTACTACCCGCTCACCTATGTCGCCGCCGACACCGACGCCTCGCGGGCGCTCGGCTACGACCTCGGCGTCCGACCCCGACCGCTCCCCCTTCTTGATCCGCGCCCGCGACACCGGCCTGACGGTGGCGACGCCGGTGACCAAACTCGTCCTCGGCGGCGACGGCATCAACGTCTTCCGTGCCGTCTACCGCGACGGCGACCCCATCGCGACGCCCGCCCAACGGCGGGCCGCGCTGATCGGCTTCGTCGCCGGCAGCTTCCAGGTCAACGACCTCGCCGCCTCGGCGATCTCGGCGTTGCCCGACAACGTCCGAAGTGCAATTGAAAATCGACCGCAAGGCCGTGATCGGCGCCAATCTGGAGCTCGACGACGCGGCAGCGGCGCCGATCCAGATCGCCGACCGGACCTGGCTGCTCGTCGTCCGCGACCCCGACCGCCCAAACGTCAGCCTGCCGCTGCTGCTGGCCGTCGTCGGGATCGCCCTCGCCGCTCTGCTCGGCTCGTTGATCTTCGCCTGGAGCCGCAAAGAACGAATGGACGAGCTGCAGCGCGAGGCCAGCGAGGACCCGCTGACCGGGCTGAAGAACCGTCGTCGCTTCGACGAAGACCTGCGCGCGGCGATGGCGCGCGCCCGTCGTGAGCGCATCACCGGGGCGATGCTGATGCTCGACCTCGACCACTTCAAGGGCGTCAACGACGCCTACGGTCACCCGGCCGGCGACCGCCTGATCGTCGAAATCGCCGAGGTCTTGCGTCGCCGCACCCGCGAGAGCGATTCGCTGGGCCGACTCGGCGGTGACGAGTTCGCGGTGGTGCTGCCGCGCTGCAGTCGCGAGGAGGCGCTGCTGACGGCAGAAGCGATCGCGCGGGCGATCCGCGACCACGTCCCCGAGCACGAGGACGTCGAGCCTGTCACCGCCTGCGTCGGGGTGGCGATGTTCGGCGCCGACCCGCGCCAGGGCTCGGCCTCGGTCGCTTCACAGGCCGACGCGGCGATGTACGCGGCCAAGGACGGCGGTCGCGACGGGGTGCGGATCTTCGACCCCGAGGCGGTCCGGGAGGATCACCCGAGCTAGGTCACTCGGTCGGGGCCAGCCTCCGGTCCCCCTCCGCCTGAGGCCGTCGCGCAGCATGTCGCGCTCTGGGAGTTCGAAGCGTCTGTCCCAAGCCTCATTCGGAGGGGGACCGGAGGCTGGCACGCAGGTCGAGTACTCGCTGGGCAGAGCTTTCAAAGGGTTCACGGGCGAGCTTGCCGCTGCGGAGCTTGGCTACGAGGGCTTGCCAGGCTGCTTCGGCTTGGCCGAGGTCGTTGAAGAGGAGGAGGTCGGTGCCGGCTCGGGCCGCCGCCAGGCCCGCCTTGGCCGGGCCGCCGAAGTCGCGCACGGCGACGGTGCCGAGGGCGTCGGTGACCGAGACGCCCTCGAAGCCGAGCCGGCTCGCGCAGCTCGCCGGTGGCGATCGGCCGCGCGAAGGCAGCCGGCTTCTCGGAGAAGGCCGGGTAGATCGCGGTGCTGAGCATCACCAGGTCGCCGCCGGCCGCGGTAAAGGCGCGAAAGGGGGCCTCGTCCACCGCCCGCAGCCGTGCCTTCGAGAGATCGATCTCTTCGACCGCGAAGTCGGTGTTTTCGCCGGCGGCGCCAAAGCCGGGGAAGTGCTTGGCGGTCGCCGCCACCCCACCCGCCTGCAGGCCTTCGGCGAAGGGGACCGCGGTCGCGATCACCTTCCCGGCGCTGGCGCCGAAGCCGCGTTCGGTGGCGGCGATCGTCCCGTCCCTGTCGGGCGACGTCGAGCACCGGCGCGAGGTCGACGTTGACGCCGAGATCTCGCAGGTTGCGGGCCGTCAGCCTCCCCTGTTCACGGCTGTAAGCGGCGCCGCGGTTACCCATCTCCTGCGCCGAGCCGCTCGGCGCCCCGCCGACCCGCTTCACCAGGCCCCCCTCCTGGTCGACCATGATCAGCAGCGGGTCGCGCAGCGCCGGCGGGCGGCGGATCGCCTGCAAGCGGGCGATCAGCTCGCGGCCGGCCCGACGGGTCGGGAAGTTGGCGGCGAAGAGGACGACGCCGGCGATCCGGCCCTCGCGGACCGCCGCGCGCAGCCGCGGCGTCACCTCGTTGTCGCCGAGGCCGGCGACGAGGCGCTGCCCGGCCAGCTGGGGCGCCGGTAGCGTGCTGGCGACCTCGACCTCCTCCGGCGGCCGCCCGTCGCCCAGCGCCGCCCCCAACGCAAAGGCAGCGATGGCGAGACCGATCAAAACTCCAAATGCGAGCCGGCGGCGGCGCGCCTTCGTCCGATCCATAGTGCGATGCTATGTCCGATGGCATCCCTGATCACCGCCGAGGAAGCCCTCGCCTACGGCACCCTCACCGAGCACGAGGAGATCGAAGCCCTGGTCGAACGGGCCTGGGAGGTGCGCCGGGAGAATTTCGGCGACTCGACCGACATGTGCTCGCTGGTCAACGCCAAGTCCGGCGGCTGCGCCGAGGACTGCGGCTTCTGCGCCCAGTCGCGCTACGCCGACGCCGACACCGTGATGCACGCGATGATGGAGCCGGAGCAGATCCTCGAACACGCGAAGGCCGCCGAGGCCGCCGGCGCCCACCGCTTCTGCATGGTCACCCAGGGCCAGGGGCTCTCCAAACGCGACTTCGCGAAAATCCTCGAAGGCGCCGAACTGGTTGCCGAGAAGACCAACCTCAAGCGCTGCGCCTCGATCGGCCACATGTCGGCCGAGCGCGCCAAATCTCTCAAGGACGCCGGCATCCAGCGCGTCCACCACAACGTCGAGTCGGCCAAGTCCTACTACCCCGAGGTCTCCTCGACGGTCCGCTACGAGGGCCGCCTGCGGACGATCCAAGCGGTCAAGGAGGCGGGTCTGGAGACCTGCGTGGGCGGCATCCTCAACCTCGGCGAGACGCGCGAGCAGCGGGTCGAGATGGCCTTCGAGCTGACCGAGATCAACCCCACCTCGGTGCCGATCAACCTGCTGATCCCCAAGGAAGGCACCAAGTTCGGCGACCGCGAGGTGATGGATCCCTGGGAGGTCGTACAGTGGATCGCGATCTTCCGCCTGGTCATCCCCGGCGCCCTCTTCCGCCTCTGCGGTGGCCGCGTCGAGAACCTCGGCTCGATGCACAAGCTCGCCGTCAAGGCCGGCCTCAACGGGGTGATGATGGGGAACTTCCTCACCACCCTCGGCGCCGAGCCGGCCGAAGACCGGGCGATGTTCGAGGAGCTCGGGCTGAACGTCGCCCGCCAGCCCGACAACGGCTCCAACCCGCGGCCCGACAACCGCTCCGGCTGGCTCGACGGGGAGTCTCCCGGGACGCCGATGGACGAGCTGATCGACCACCAGGACGAGGCCCCGATGTGGGATCCCTCGACCCAGCTGCGGGTCGTCAAGAAGGGCAAGAGGGCGCCCTCCTACCCGACCGCTGCGTGACCGACGTCGCCGAGCGGCTGCAAGCGCTCCGCGACAGTGGGCTCTACCGACGGCTGCGCCTGATCGACGGCCCCCAGGGGGCCCGGGTGACCCTCGACGGCCACCCGGTGTTGCTGCTCTGCTCCAACAACTACCTCGGCCTCGCCGACGATCTGCGCGTCCGCGAGGCGGCGGCCGAGGCCGCCCTGCACTGGGGTGCCGGCGCCGGAGCCTCGCGCCTGATCTCCGGGAACATGGAGCCGCACCGGGAACTGGAGGCGCAGCTGGCGGAGTTCGTCGGCTACCCGTCGGCGCTCCTGTTCGGCTCCGGCTACCTCGCCAACACCGGCACGATCGCGGCGCTCGCCGGCGCCGGCGAGGTCGTCTTCTCCGATGCGCTCAACCACGCCAGCATCGTCGACGGCTGCCGCCTCTCCCGCGCCGAGACCTTCGTCTACCGCCATGCCGATCTCGAGCACCTCGAATGGGGCCTGCGCGAGGCCGGGGGCCGGGCTGCGCTGATCGTCAGCGACGGCGTCTTCTCTATGGACGGGGACGTCGCCCCACTTCCCGGCCTGCTGGAGCTGGCCCGCCGCCATGGCTGCCGGCTGATGGTCGACGACGCCCACGGGATCGGCACGATCGGGCCCGGCGGTCGAGGCGCGGTCGCAGAGGCCGGACTGAGCGGCGAGGTCGACGTCGTGGTCGGCACCCTCGGCAAGGCGCTCGGCTCCTACGGCGCCTTCGTCTGCGCGACCCCGGAGACGACCGACTTCCTCGTCAACTCCGCCCGGCCCTTCATCTTCTCGACCGCCCCGGCCCCGGCCGCGATGGGCGCCGCCGCGAAGGCGCTGGAGCTACTGGTCGCCGAACCCGAGCGGGTCGAGCCGCCTGCAGGCGAACGCGGCGACGATGCGTGAGGCGCTTGGCGCCGAGGGCCTCCCGCTCACCTCGACGACGCAGATCGTCCCGGTCGAGGTCGGCGAGGCCGAGCCGACGATGCGCCTCTGCGAGCTGGCGCTGGAGCGCGGCGTCTTCGCCCAGGGCATCCGCCCGCCGACCGTCCCCATGGGCTCCTCGCGATTGCGGCTGACCGTGATGGCGACCCACGAGGCCGACGAGCTGACCGAAGCCGCCCAAGCGATCGGCGCCGCGGCTCGCGCGATCGGCATCGTCCCCGTGGCTGCTTGAGCGGGCTATTCGTCACCGGGACGGGGACGGAGGTCGGCAAGACCGTGGTCGCCGCCGTCGCCGCCCACACCGTCGCCACCGAAGGCCGGACCGTCGCCGTCTTCAAGCCCTGCGTCACCGGCCTCGACGAAGACGGCGAGGCCGACCACGAGCTGCTGCGCCGCGCCGCCGGCTCCAATCAGAGCGACGATGAGATCGCCCCGTATCGCTACGGGCCGCCCGCCTCGCCGCACCTGGCCGCGGCGCTGGCCGGCGAGGAGATCGACCCCGCACGAGTGCGGGAGGCCGCCCGGGAGGCCGAAGCGAGCGCGGAAGCGGTCGTCTGCGAGGGAGTCGGCGGTCTGCTCGTGCCGCTCGCCGGCGACTACCTGGTGCGCGATCTGGCGGTCGAGCTCGGCTACCAGCTCGCGATTGCGGCCGCGCCCGGCCTCGGCACGATCAATCACACTCTGCTGACGGTCGAGGCCGCCCGCGAGGCCGGCCTGCAGGTCGCGGCGGTCGTCCTCACCCCCTGGCCGACCGAACCGAGCGAGGTCGAGCGCTCAAACCGCGAGACGATCGCCGCCCTTGGCGAGGTCGAGGTGCTCACCCTCCCCCAGCTCGACCTTGCCGCCCTCGACTCCTGGCCCCGACTCCGCTTCAGTCGCTGACGATCACGTCGAGGTTGGCGCCGGCCAGCTCGACCTCGAAGCCAGCCTCCGCCAAAACCGCCGCAGCCGCCTCGGAGTCGCCCGGCGGCTTCTTGGCCACCAGCAGCGCGCGGGCGACGTCCCCGCGGACCGCCTTTGCCATATGCGAGACGGCTTTGCGCTTCCCGCTCTCCTCGCTGAAGGCTCGCACCGCCAGCAGCGTCGCCTGCTTCGGCTTCCAGGCGGCGGCGTAGGCGGCGGAGCGCATGTCGACGACGAGCTCGCCGGGCTCGTCTGGCAGCACCGCCGCCAGGGCCGGGCGCCACCAGGCGGCCGGCGGCCCGATCCGGCCCAGCCGCGCCTTCGCCGAGAAGCGGTAGTAGGGAATCCGGTCCTCGGGTCGCACCACCCCCCAGAGGGCGCTGGCGATCAGGACTTGCCGCCGCGCCGCCGTGGGCATCTCCGCCAGGCCGAGGCGCTCGTAGAGGACGCCGGTGTAGATCTCCGCCGCCGGGGCGGCGGCGGCGCTGCGCAGGCCGGCGCCGACCTCGACCTCGCCCGCCTGGCCAGTGGAGACGCCGAGCTTGCGTCGCCGCCGTCTTGCGCGGCGCCGCGGCGAGCCGCTCGAGTGCGTCGAGCAGCGCCGAGCGCTTTCTCGCGAGTTGCTCGGCGTAGACCAGCGAGTCGAGGTCGACCGGCGCGCCCTCGACCGGCGTCGCCTTGCCCTCGGAGGGCGGCAGCAGGATCAGCATCGCGCGGCAGACTACGAGACAGCTCTAGGAGACGCGCTCGCCGGCTCTGGCCGGCGCCAGATGTTCCATCGTCTCCTTGGCCGCAAGCGCCGACCCACCCGGGTTGAGGTCGGCCTCGGCCGCCTCGAGCGTCGTTGCCGGGCCTTTGCCCTTGGCACGGATCGCCAATCCACCGACCACGGCGCCGGCGAGCGCGATCACCGCCGAGACGGTCATCGCCGAGCCAAGCGCGTAGACGAACGCTTCGTTGCCGGCAGAGGCGACCTGATTGGCCAGACCGGGATCGAGCCCCGGAACGTGGGCGATGACCCCGCTGCCGAGCTGTTCGGAGATCGAGTCCTGCTGGGCAGCCGAGACGCCGCTGCTGCCGAGCAGATCGCCGAGTCGCGAACTGACCAAGCCCTGGAAGATCGCGCCGGTGACGGCGATGCCGAGAGCTGCCGCCAACCATGCGGAACATCGAGAGCACGCCCGAGGCGCTGCCCGCTTTCTGCACCGGCACCGCGTTCATCGCGGCGCTGGTCATCGGCGACATCGTCATCGCGATGCCGATGCCGAGCAGCATGAAGCCGGGCAGCAGGTCGAGGTAGCTGGAGTCGACCGCGATCCCGCTGAAGGTGAACAGCGAGGCGGAGACGATGACCAGGCCGCCGACGATCAGCCAGCGCGGCCCGAAGCGATCGGCCAGGCGCCCGGCGACCGGGGCGACGCCGACGATCATCAGGGTCGAGGGCAGGAACCTGATCCCCGCCTCCAGCGGCGAGTAGCCGAGGATGTCCTGCATGTAGAGAGCGAGGAAGAAGAAGACGCCCAGCATCGAGAAGGAGATCACCAGCGCCACCACGACCGCGCCGAGGAAGTTGCGGTCGGAGAGCAGGTCGAACTGGACCATCGGCGCCTTGACCCGGTTCTCGACGTAGACGAAGGCCGGCAGGGCGATCGCGGCGACGCCAAAGAGGGCGAGGATCTCGGCCGATCCCCAGCCCCAGCTGTTGCCCTCAACCAGGGCTAGAACCAGGGCGGCGAGCCCGACGGTGAGCACCGCGACACCGGGATAGTCGACGTCCTTGCCGACCGTCGTGTCGCGCGACTCGCGCACCGCGAAGATCGTCGCCGCGACGGCGAGGATCGCGACCGGGATGTTGAGGTAGAAGATCGCCCGCCAGCTGACGTGCTCGGTGAGGAAGCCGCCGACGACCGGCCCGATCGCCAGCGCCAAGGCGGAAACGCCGGCCCACGTCCCCATCGCCTTGCCGCGCTCGTGCGGCGGGAAGGCGTCGGCGATGATCGAGAGCGTGCCCGGCATCATCAGCGCCGCACCGACGCCCTGGACGACGCGGCTGAGCACCAGCGCGGTCGCGTCAGGGGCAAGCCCGGCGGTCGCCGAGGAGACCGCGAAGATGACGATCGCCGGCGAGGAACATCCGCCGCCGCCCGAAGATGTCGCCGAGGCGCCCGCCGGTGACCAGCAGCACGGCGATCGAGAGCGTGTAGCCGTTGACGGTCCACTCGAGGCCGGAGATCGAAGCGTCGAGGTCCTGCTGGATCGACGGCAGGGCGACGTTGACGACGGTGTTGTCGAGCATCAGCATGAACAGCGCGAAGCACATCGCCCCGAGCGTCCACCACTTGCGGTTGTCGTCGGTGATCAGGTGGCTGTAACGGGTCAAGCGGGGTCACTTCCCTTCAAGAGGTCGTAGGTCTGAGCGATGTCCTCGCGCTCCATCAGCGAGTCGACCGCGGCGTCGAGCTTGCGGCGCTGGGCGGCGCTGAGGGTCGCGGCGAAGGCTTCGATCCCGGTCTGACGCACGGTCACGAGGGTCTCCACCAGCTCCTGGCCCTTGGCGGTGATCGCCACGCGGCGCGCGCGACGGTCGTCGGGATCCTCGATCCGCGTCGCCAGGCCCTTCTTGACGAGGCCGTCGACCGCCCGGCTCATCGAGGGCACGGAGACGCCGAAGTGCTCGGCCAGATCGCCGACCTGCCAGGCCTCGGCCTTTTCCCGGCCGAGGCCACCCAGCTCCAGCAGCGACTTGCACTGGGTCATCGAGAGGCCGGAGTCCTCGATCACCCGCAGCTGGTTGCCGCGGTCGTAGAGGAAGACGTGGCGCAGCAGCGCGGTCATCCGTGCCGCGGTCTCCCGGGTCTCCGGAGTCGCTTCGGCCGCTGCCTTCTCGACGATCTCTCTTAGGTCGCTGGCTTGCATGTCAACAATAGTTGCACAGACGCAACCATTGCTGCAACACAATATTTGTTCGTGTGAGCTATATCACGCAACGGCGGCTTTCTCGCCGCGGTATGGACCGGGCTTGGGCCGGGCCTCTCCGCCCGGGAAGGCGAGCCGCAGGATCGTCCGCTGCACCATCCCCAGCTGCTGGGAGAAGGGGCCGCTGTTGTAGGGAAGGCCGTAGCGCTCGCAGATGTCTTTGACCTGCGGCGCCATCTCGGCGTAGCGGGTGCTGGGCAGGTCCGGGAAGAGGTGGTGCTCGACCTGGTAGCCGAGGTTGCCGCTGGCGACGTGGAAGAGCGGGCTGCCCTCGATGTTGGCGGCGCCGAGAAGCTGACGCACGTACCAGGCCCCCTGGCTCTCGTCGTCGACCTCCGCCTCGCTGAAGGTGTAGGTCTGGTCGGGGAAGTGGCCGCAGAAGATGATCGCGTAGGCCCAGCCGTTGCGGACGACGTTGGCGGTGGCGTTCGCTGCCGCCGTGGAGCGGTAGGCGCGGGCGCCCTTGTCGAGCGCGCGTCTGAGGCTGCCGGCGAGCCCGCCGCAGCGGCGCCGCTGCACCCCCGCATCCAGGGCCAGCTCGACCGCCGCCGTCGCCAGGCCGCTCAGCGCGGCCAGGCGATGTAGTCCTTGACGATCTGGCTTTTCGCCTTCTCGCGGATCCCGCCCAGCTCCCGCTTCACCTGCCGCTTGGACTTCTCGCCCTTGCGGATCGCTTCGAAGTCGAGGTCGTGGACCGCGACCCCCCACTCGAAGAAGGCGGCGAGGAGCAGGTTGTAGAGCGGCTGGAAGAGGTAGACCGGGTGCCAGGGCTGCTCCGGGTCGATCCGCATGATCTCGTAGCCGAGGTCCTTGTCCTTGCCGCGGATGTTGGTGAAGGTGTGGTGGACGTAGTTGTGGGAGTGCTTCCAGGCCTCGGCGGTCGAAGCGGTGTCCCAGTCCCAGGTGGAGGAGTGGATGCGGGGATCGTTCATCCAGTCCCACTGTCCGTGCAGGACGTTGTGGCCGATCTCCATGTTCTCGAGGATCTTCGCGGCCGCGAGCGCCGCGGTCCCGGCTGCCCGGGCGGGCAGGTTGTTGGACGCCAGCAGCAGCGCCCGCGAGAGCACGCCGAGCCGGCGGTGCATCTCGATCATGCTCTCGATGTAGCGGCGGTCGCGGTCGCCGAGGTCGGCGCGGACGCGATCGCGGATCGCGTCGAACTCGCGGCCCAGCGCCTCGATCTGCTCCGGCGTGAGCCGGCTCAGCGGGCTGACGGCTGCCTCGGTGGTGGTTGCGGTCATCGTGTTCCTCTCGGTTGGCTCAAAGTGCGATCTCGATCGGCCCCTCGGGGGCGTTGACGCAGGTCCGGACCATCTCTCCCTCGCTGCCGTGGACCTCGCCGGTGCGGAGGTCCCGAACCTGGCCGCAGCGAAGCTCGCCGACGCAGGTGTGGCAGATCCCCATCCGGCAGCCGAACGGCAGCACCGCACCTGCCTCCTCGCCGGCGACGAGGATCGGCGTGGCGCCGTCGCAGGCCAGCCTCCACCCCGCTCTTGTCGAAGCGAACCGCGCCGCCCTCGCCCCCGCCCGCCTCGCCGCCGATGATGCGGCTGGAAGCGCTCCATGCTGAGCAGCCCGGGGTCGCCCTCGAGCTCGCCAGTGCGCGGTCAGGTCGTCGAGCATCTCGCCGGGTCCGGAGGCGAAGGCGTGGCGCTGGCGCCAGTCGGGGCAGATCTCGTCGAGCTGGGTCGGGGCGAGGCGGCCCTGCTCACCGGTGAGGCGCAGGTGCAGGTCGAAGCCCTCGTGCCCGGCCTCGATCCGCCGCAGCCGCTCGGCGAAGATCACGCTCTCGGCGGTTCGCGCGGAGTGGATGTGGACGGCGTCGCCGATGGCGCCGGTTGCGGCCAGGCTGCTGACCATGCTGATGATCGGCGTGATGCCGCTGCCGGCGCTGATGAAGAGCAGCTTCTCGGGGGCCGGCTCGGGCAGGACGAAGGTCCCTTCGACGCCGCCGAGGCGGACCAGGTCCCCCGGCCGCGCCTGACGCACCAGGTAGGGCGAGACCTTGCCGGCCTCGACCAGTTTCGGGGTGATCGCGATGCAGCCGTCGGGGCGGCCCGGGTCGGAGGTCAGCGAGTAGGCGCGCCAGTGGTGGACCCCGTCGATCACGACGCCGATCCGCAGATACTGGCCGGGCCGGTGGCCGCTCCACTCGTATCCGGGGCGGATCAGCACCGTCGCGGCGTCGGCGGTCTCAGGCTCGATCCGCTCGATCCGACCGCGCAGTTCCCTGGTCGACCAAAGCGGGTTGATCAGTTCCAGGTAGTCGTCCGGAAGCAGCGGGCTGAACAGCGATTGGACAGCGCGAAGGGCCCGCCGACGCGTCTTCGAAACCTCGGGTATCGCGCCTCTCTCCGCCATCGATTTCAGTGTTACATGGATCGGTGTAATGGTTGTGGAGGCTGGTCACATAGTCCTTACGGACCCGGCGGTCGTTCCCATTAGGCTCGACAGTGCGATGCCGGCCGACCCCGCGCAGCTCGATCACGACCACCTCTGGCACCCCTTTACCCAGCAGCAGGGCTGGAGCGAGGAGGCAGCCGCTGGTGATCGAGCGCGGCGAGGGCTCCTACGTGATCGACGGCGAGGGCCGTCGCTACATCGACGGCAACGCCTCGCTGTGGTGCAACGTCCACGGCCACCGCCACCCGGCCATCGACGCCGCGATCCGCGAGCAGGTCGACCGCATCTCCCACTCGACGATGCTCGGCCTCTCCCACCCCGGCGCCGCCGAGCTGGCCGCCCGTCTGGTCGCGATCGCCCCGCCGGGGCTCTCGCGCGTCTTCTACTCGGACTCGGGCTCGACCGCGGCCGAGATCGCCCTGAAGATGGCCTTCCAGTACCAGCAGCAGCGCGGCGAGCGGCGACCGTCGCACCTTCGTCCGTCTGCGCGATGCCTACCACGGCGACACGATCGGCTCGGTCTCGGTCGGCGGCATCGACCTCTTCCACGCCACCTACCGGCCGCTGCTGTTCGAGACCCACGCCGCCGAGCCCGGCGATGCCGCCGACATGGAGCGCGTCCTCAGCTGCCCACGCCGAGGAGGTTGCGGCGGTGATCGTCGAGCCGCTGGTCCAGGGCGCGGCGGGGATGATCATGCACCCGCCCGGCTACCTGCGGGCGGTGCGCGAGCTCTGCGATCGCCACGGGGTGCTGCTGATCTGCGACGAGGTGGCGACCGGGTTCGGTCGCACCGGGACGATGTTCGCCTGCGAGCAGGAGGACGTCGCGCCCGACTTCCTCTGCCTCGCCAAGGGCATCACCGGCGGCTACCTGCCGCTGGCGGCGACGCTGACCACCGAGGCCGTCTACGAGGGCTTCCTCGGCGCCCCGGAGGAGCAGCGGACCTTCTTCCACGGCCACACCTACACCGGCAACGCGCTCGCCTGCGCGGCGGCGCTGGCCAACCTCGACGTCTTCGAGTCCGAGCGGACGATCGAGCGGCTGCAGCCGAAGATCGCCGCTGCTGGAGGAGCTGCTGGAAGGGATCGCGGCGATGCCGAGGTGACCGAGGTACGCGCCAACGCGGCTTCATGGTCGCGATCGACCTCGGCGACCATGACGCCGCCCTGCGGATGGGACACCGGGTCACCAACGAGGCCCGCGAGCGCGGCGCGATCATCCGCCCGCTCGGCAACACCGTCGTGATCGTGCCGCCGCTCTCGATCTCCGAGGCGGAGCTGCGCGAGCTGATGACGATCTGCGCCGAGTCGATTCGAGCGGCGATGGCTTCGTCCCCTCGGGCCGACACGCGCGATCCCGTGGTTCCTTAACCGCCATACAGGCGGAAAAGGAACCACGGGATCGACCGGCACACTTCTGTGATGGATCTGGGCCGGCAACGTAGTAGGGACGTGAATCAAGCTCTGGTCGCCACCGCCGAGGATGCGCCGCGCCAAGCCGACCTCGTCTTCGACCTCCTCTACCGCGAGTGCCGCGACGACGTCTACGCCTACGTCGCCAGCCTGCTGCGCGACGGCCCCGCCGCCGAGGAAGTGACCGCGACCGCCTTCGAGCGCGCCTACCGCAAGCGCAGGCGCTTCGACCCGCGCCGCGGCGAGCGCCGCGCCTGGCTGTTCGGGATCGCCCGCAACGCCGCCCTCGACGAGCTGCGCCGCCGCGGCCGCCAGGCCGAGCTCGCCGCCGAGCCCGAGGACCTCTCACAGGCGCCGCCGCACGAGAGCGCCGAGGAAACCGAGCGCCGCCTCGCCCTCGCCGCCGGCCTCGCCGACCCTGGCGCCCGCCCGAGCGCGAGCTGATCGCGCTCAAGTTCTTCGCCGGCCTCGCCAACGCCGAGATCGCCGCCGTGATCGGTGTCTCGGAGTCCAACGCCGGCACCAAGCTGCACCGAGCCGTGACCAAGCTGAGGGAGGCATGCGATGGAGCCCTATAGGGACGACGATCTGAGCGCGACGCTGGACGCGCTGCGGCCGGAGCCGCGGCCGGCTTTCGCCGCCGAGCTCGACGCGCGGGTTGCCGCCGGCTTCCCGCGCAAGTCGCAATTCGGCGAGCTGTCGCCCCTCTCGATCGTGGACCGCCTGCGCGCCCTAAAGCCGCGCCAGGTGCTCCTGCCGGCAGGCGGCCTGGCGCTGACCGCGATCGTAGTCGCGGCCGTCGTCGTCTCGCAGGGCAGCCGATCGGACCCGGGCGAAGGCTCAAGCGTGCTCGGTTTCCTCAACGGAGCCTCCGCGACCGAGGAGCTCGAATCCGGAAGCGAATACTTCGACGGCTCCGGCTCGTTCGCGACCGAGCCGCCGCTTGCCGAGCAAGCTCCCTCCCAGTCCGCAGGAGCCGACAAGGCTTCCTCCGGAGCCTCGAGCGCTGCAGAAAGCACGACGGGCGGCAGGTTGTCGGCGCCCGCCGCGGCCGGGGGCTTCGCCGCCGACCGCAACCACCGCGCCGTCGAACGCTCCGCCGAGATCACCCTCGGCACCGAGCCGGAGGCGGTCGGCGACGCCGCCGCCAAGGTCTTCGACGTCGTCCACGCCAACCGCGGCGTCGTCCTCAGCTCCTCGACCGACGACGGCGCCGCCGGCGCGGCTGGCGCCGAGTTCGAGCTGCTGATCCCCAGCGCCAAGCTCGGCGACGCGATGGCCGCCTTCTCCGGGATCGCCGAAGTCCGCTCCCGCCACGAGGCGACCACCGACATCACCGCCCCCACGGTCGGCGTCGCCGAGCACCTCGAAGACTCGCAGGCGCGAATCGACGGCCTGCTCGCCCAGCTCGCCGAGGCCGACACCGAAAGCGAGCGCGAAGCCGTGGAAGCGGAGCTGCGGACCGAGCGCCGCCGCGCCGCCGGCCTACGCGCCAACCTGCAGAACCTCGAGCGCCGGGCCAACCTCTCCCGGGTCGCGCTGCGGATCGAGAGTGGCGAGGCCGGCGCGGCGCCGGGCGCCGGCGGCTCCTGGGGTATCGGTGACGCCCTCGGCGATGCCGGCCACATCCTTGCCGTCGCCGCCGCCGTCACCCTCGTCGGGCTCGCGATCCTCGGCCCGATCGCCCTCCTCGCCCTGTTCGCCTGGCTCGCCCACCGGGCCTGGCTGCGCCACGCCCGTCGCCAAGCCCTGAGCTGAACCTTCATCCTCGACGTGTCTGAGGTGAGGGTCGCACATGGACCCTGGGCTCAGACACTCCGAGATAGGGTGAGCTGGTGAGCGAGGAGCGTCGACGCGGGCCGTCCGAGCAGCCGAATCTCGGCGAGCCCTCGACCCCGCGGCCGGCGGCCGGGATCGTCCTCCTGCGGCGCGGCGGCAAGCACTCCGAACGGGCGCTGGAAGTGCTGATGCTGAAGCGCACCGAGGAGGCCAGGTTCATGCCCGGCGTCTGGGTCTTCCCGGGCGGAGCCGTCGACCTCGAGGACGGCGAGGGGGAGTCCGGGCACCGGGCCTGCGCGATGCGCGAGCTGGCCGAGGAGGCGGCGATCGAGCTGCCGGCCGGCGCGGAGCTGGTGCTGTTCTCCCGCTGGGTCACGCCGGAGGTCGTCTCGACCCGCTTCGACGCCTGGTTCTTCCTCGCGCTGGCCCCCGCCCACGCGCCGCCCAAGCCCGACGGAGTCGAGACCACCGAGGCCGCTTGGCGGAAGCCGTCCGAGGCGCTGGAGGCAAACGCCGCCGGCGAGCTGCCGATGGCCTTTCCCACCCTGCACCAGCTGCGCTGGCTGGAGCCCTACCGCACCTCCGAAGAAGCTCTCGCCGCCTACCGCGGGCGCAGGATCGACTCGGTGCTGCCGAAGATCGTCGAGGACAGCGACGGCGGCGCCGGCTGGCGTCCGATCCTGCCGGGCGAACCCGGCTACGACGACTGAGCGTCGGGAAAGGGCTCCAGGCCAGCATGCCAGGGGCCGGGCCGGTAGACGTGGATGCCGCTCTCGTCCATCTCCCCCTGCAGGCGCTTGAACAGTTCACCGGCATTCTCGAGCGCCGTTTTCAGCTCGGCCTCGCTGCGTTCGCCCAGCCGCCAGAGGAACCAGAGCTGGCGGTCGTTGATCCCGAAATCGATCTCACCGGTCATCGTCGTCACCCAGGTCAGGAAGCCGGGGCCGAACAACTCCCGCAGCGCCACTGGGTCGTACTCCTTCGGCACCGTCGCCCAGAAGCGTTTGTTGAAGTCGAGCGACTCGAACTCGACCTTGCGCGAGAAGCGCTGGGTGACGTGCTCGTGGCCCTCGATCGACTCGACGTTGAAGGCCGGGACGACTTTGGCCAGGTCCGGCATGTGGGCCTTGGCGAGGATCGCCGTCGGCAGTACCGCCTTGTTGAAGAGGCTGCCGATTTCCTTTTCGTCGGCGTCGCAGCTCGAGCCCCAGAAGCCCTCGGCGAGTTGACCGGTGAGCCGGTTGACGCCGCCGACGCAGAGCGCCACGGGCGCGTCGACGGGGTTGATCCCCCCTACCTCCTCGTAGGTGAGGCCGTTGCGCTCGCCGTAGCGGCGCACGATCTCAGCCCAGTCCCCCGCTTCCTGCTTGGCGCCCATCGGGCGATCCTAAGCGTCCAGACGCTGTTGCGGCGCCGACGATCGGCGCTAGGATGGCCGTCAAAGCCGCTCGAATACAGGAGTCCCAATGCTCATCGCACTCATCGTCGTCGTCGCGATCATCCTCATCGCGGTTTTCTATTTCATCGCGAAGCGCAACTCGTTCATCTCCTCGCGCAACCGCGTCGATGAGTCCTGGAGCGGGATCGACGTGCAGCTCAAACGTCGCCACGACCTCGTCCCCAACCTGGTCGAGACGGTCAAAGGCTACGCCGCGCACGAGAGCGAGGTCTTCGAGAAAACCAGCAAAGCCCGGGCCGATGCGATGTCCGCGCAAAGCGTCGCCGACACCTCGAAAGCCGAGTCCCAGCTCAGCGGCGCCCTCGCCGACCTGCGCGCCGTCGCCGAGAACTACCCGACCCTGCGAGCGACCGAGAACTTCCAGCAGCTCAGCCGCAACCTCTCCGAGCTGGAGGACGAGATCCAGGCCTCGAGGCGGATCTACAACTCCAACGTCCAGTCCTACAACACGGACATCGAACAGTTCCCGGGCTCGATCGTCGCCAACGCCGGCAACTTCGAGAACCGCGAGTTCTTCGTGATCGAGGATGCCTCCGAGCGCGAGCCGGTCTCGGTCAGCTTCGACAAATAGCGGTTGCCTACAATCAGGGCATGAGCGAGACCAAAGAGGCGACCCTCTGGATCTGCGACAGCTGTGGGTTCATCTACGACCCCGCGATTGGCGACCCCGACGGCGGCATCCCGCCCGGAACCGACTTCGAGAGCATTCCCAAGGACTGGTTCTGCCCCGTCTGCGGTGCCCGCACCTCCGACTTCCGCCCGCTAGAGCCGGGCGAGGCCTAGAAGCCCAAACCGGGCATCCGTCCCGCCCCAGCAGTTAGAGTCCTGGCTGATGAGCCAGTTTGACTACGACTGGATAGTCGTCGGATCGGGGTTCGGGGGGTCGGTCTCGGCGCTGCGCCTGGCGGAAAAGGGCTACAGCGTCGGCGTCCTGGAGTGCGGCAAGCGCTTCCGTGACGAGGACTTCCCGAAGTCGACCTGGGACCTGCGCCGCTATTTCTGGGCACCGCGCCTGGGAATGCGGGGGATCTTCCGGCTGACTCCGTTCAAGGACGTCTCCGTGGTCAGCGGCTGCGGCGTCGGCGGCGGCAGCCTCGGCTACGCCAACACCCTCTACGTGCCGCCCACCCAGTTCTTCGAAGACCCCCAGTGGGGCGATATGGAGGACTGGGAGGCGACGCTGGCCCCTCATTACGCGGAGGCGCAGCGAATGCTCGGCGTCGTCGTCCACGACCACGACGACCCCGCCGACCAGTTGCTGCGCGAGTACGGCGAGCACCTCGGGGTCGGCGACACCTACCAGAAGACCCCAGTGGGGGTCTATCTCGACAACCCCGGCCAGACCGTCCCCGACCCCTACTTCGGCGGCGAGGGGCCCGACCGCACCGGCTGCATGCAGTGCGGCCGCTGCATGGTCGGCTGCCCGCACGGCGCCAAGAACACCCTGGTCAAGAACTACCTCTGGCTGGCCGAGCGGCGCGGCGCCACCATCACCCCCGACCGCAGCGTCACCGAGATCCGCCCGCTCGGCGCCACCGACGGCAGCGACGGCTATGCGGTCTCCAGCGAACGTTCCGGGCTCCTGCGCGGCCGCGGCCGTCGCACCCTCACCGCCCGCGGCGTGATCGTCGCCGCCGGCCCGCTGGGGACCAACAAGCTGCTGCAACGCTGCCGGCTCGGCGGTTCCCTGCCGCGGATCTCCGACCGCCTCGGCGAGCTGGTCCGCACCAACAGCGAGTCGATCCTCGCCGTCACCGTGCCCGAGGACTACCCCGACGACCTGACCAGGCGGGTCGCGATCACCTCCAGCATCTATCCCGACCCCCACACCCACATCGAGACCGTCACCTACGGCAAGGACGGCAACTCGATGAACATGCTCTACACGCTCCTGGTCGGCGACGGCACGCGGGTGACCCGGCCGCTGAAGCTGCTGGCGCAGATCGCCCGCCACCCCAGCCGCTTCGCCAAGGTCCTGTTCCCACGCAACTGGTCCAGCCGCACGATCATCGTCCTCGTTATGCAGACGCTTGACAACGCGATCGCGCTGCGGCCAACGCTGAAGCGCTCCGGCGACGTGCGCCTGCAGACCGAGCAGGATCCGGAGAAACCGAACCCGACCTTCATCCCGGTTGCCAACGACGCCGCGGAATGGCTGGCGCAGCGGACCGGCGGGGTGGCTCAGAGCGCTACCTCCGAGGCGCTGATGAACATCCCCACCACCGCCCACATCCTCGGCGGCGCCGTGATCGGCCACAGCCCCGAGGACGGCGTCGTCGACGCCAACCAGCGGGTCTTCGGCTACGAGAATTTGCTGGTCTGCGACGGCGCCGCGGTGCCGGCGAACGTCGGCGTCAACCCGAGCCTGACGATCACGGCCCTCGCCGAGCACGCGATGGCGGGCATACCGGACGCTGCGAACCTGCGCACTTCGGAGTCCTCGGTCGACGTGACCGGGTCACGCACTTAAGTGCGCTCCCCGGCCCCGTCTCCCTGCGTCCGCCGAATTGCTTGGTTTTCGCGCCCGGCGGTTAGGCGGAGTACCGCTCCGCCACGTAGTCCCAGTTGACGACGTTCCAGAAGGCGTCGAGGTATTCGGGCCTTTTGTTCTGGTACTTCAGGTAGTAGGCGTGCTCCCAGACGTCGGCGCCGAGCAGCGGCGTCTGACCGTCGGAGATCGGCGAGTCCTGGTTCGCGGTTTTGGTTACCGCGAGGTTGCCGGAGGCGTCCTTGACCAGCCACGCCCAGCCGGAGCCGAACTGGCCGATGCCGGCGTTTTTGAACTCCTCCTTGAAGGCGTCGAAGGAGCCGAAGGCGCTGGCGATTGCCTCGCCCAGCTCGCCGCCGGGCTCGCCGCCGCCGTCGGGGCTCATCATCTGCCAGAAGAGAGAGTGGTTGTAGTGGCCGCCGGCGTTGTTGCGGACCGGAGCCTGCTTGTCGGCGGGCAGGTCGGCGAGGCTCTTCAGCACGTCCTCGACGTCGCTGTCGGCCCACTCGGTGCCCTCGAGGGCGCCGTTGGCTTTGTCCACGTAAGCCTGGTGGTGTTTGTCGTGGTGCACGCGCATCGTCGCCTCGTCGATGTGGGGCTCGAGAGCGTCGTAGGGGTAGGGAAGATCAGGTACCGAAAATGCCATCGAAGGGTCTCCTTGCTCGGGTTGCGAAGTCCCTATGGAGCCTACCCGCCAACCTCTTCGGGAACCGCCACGGCGGCCCTCGGGACGGCGTTGGGATCGCCCCCGGTCCAATCGTTGAAGCGATACCAGGCCGGCTTCGCCTCGCGATCGGCGGTCAGCAGGCCGGCCGAGCGGCAGAAGCTGCAGCCACCGCCCTCGTCGCTCCAGGTGAACCACCAGACCCCGCCGATCCGCCAGCGCAGGCGATTGGCGGAGATCATCTCGAAGGCGCGGGAGAGCTGGTTGGCCTGCCCGTAGAGGCCGCGCTCCCAGCGGGTCGGGCCGTTCTGGGAGCCCCAGCCGAGCTCGGTCACGTAGATCGGCGTCGCCCCGTCGCCGTGGTGGCGCATGATCCGCCGCAGGTTGCGCAGCTGCGCTCCCATCGCCCGCGCGTCGGCGACGTATGGGTGCAGGCCGACGCCGTCGAACCAGCGCTTGACGTTGCCGGCGCGGTAGATCCGCGCGAGAAAATCGCCAGAGGCGATGTTCGGCGGTACCTGCAGCGGCCGCCCGAAGAAGCCGCCGAGGATCACTTCGGCGTTGGGGTCGGTGCGGCGCAGGGCCCGGCCGGAGATCCGGATCAGGGTCGCGAACTTCGCCGGGTTGGGATCCTCGGCGAAGGTGACCAGGTTCTCCTCGTTCCAGATCTCCCAGCGCTCGATCGGCAGGTAGGGCAGCGCCGTGTGCTCTTCCCAGAAGCTGCCCGAGGCCCCGTAGCGCTCGGCGGCGGCGCGCAGGAAGTCGGCCCAGGCCCAGCGCTGGAAGGGCGTCTCGACCGGCAGCTCGATCGTCTCCGCGGCGGCCCACTCGGGGCTGCCCCAGACCACCGGCATGATCCGGATCCCCTCCACGGCGGCGATCGCAACTTCTCGATCGAACTCCCGCCAGTTCGGGTCGGCGAGATAGGGACTCTGCGATTGCGTCCCGTGCCAGGAGAGCAGCAACCTGACGCTGCTGACCCCGGCTTCCCGCATCAGCTTGAAGTCCGATGCCTTTGCCGCGCTCTGCGGCGAGACGCCGATGAACCCGCGCGGGATCTCGGCCGCCGCGGGCGCCGCCGGTAGGGCCAGCGCGAAGAGGGTCAGGAGGAGTGAGAGCTTGCGGGTCATTGCCATTGCTGGAACCGATCCACCGGGCAAAGTAGCGGCCTCCGCGGGAGGCGGACCCGTGTTTGCGCCCAGCTCTGGGATAATCGCCGCTCTCGGGGCGTGGCGCAGCCTGGTAGCGCGCACCGTTCGGGTCGGTGAGGTCCCCGGTTCAAATCCGGGCGCCCCGATATAGATGATCGAGTCCGATGGCGCCGGAGAACGCCCGCCGATCTGGCGGGCGTTTGCCGTGGCCGCACTCCTGGTCGCGGCGACGCTCGTGGCCTCGGTCGCGATCGTCTCGATCTGGGCCGACCGCCAGCTGCTGGACACGAGCAGCTGGGTCGACACCGGTGAACGACTCCTGGCTGACGATGAGATCCGCGGCCGAGTCTCGGACTTCGTCGCCGATGAAGTCCTCGTCGCCACCCAGGAACGGCTCGCGCAAACGGGCCGCGACCAGCTGCCGGAGGCGACCGAACGGCAATTGCGCCGCCAAGCCGCGGAGCTGACCGCCGATGCGCTGACCACGCCCCGGTTCGCGGCGATCTGGCGCGAAGCGAACCGCACCGCCCACCGCTCGCTGCTGCGGATCCTCGACGAAGACGAAGGCGCCGCGCGGGCCCAGGACGGAGCGGTGGTCATCGACCTGCGCCCGGCGGTGGCGGACCTGAGCAGCCAGCTGGGTATCGGCGACCTCGCCGCGCGGCTACCGCCGCAGACCGCCCGGCTGACGGTCTTCCGCTCAGACCAGCTGGCCACCGCGCAGGACGCGGTCCGGGTGGTCAGGCCGCTGCCGCTGATCGCGACCCTGCTCGCTTCCGTGCTCTACGCCCTCTGCCTCTTGCTCGCCAGGCCCCGCCGGCTGCGGGCGCTGGCGGGGATCGGCCTGAGCCTCGTCGCGGCTGGGGCAATCGCGCTGGTGGCGCGTGCCCTCGCGGGCCAACGGATCGTCGACACCCTGCTCGACTCCGTCCGGGATCGCGAGGCCGGGGACGCGGCCTGGGACCTCGCCACCTCGACCCTGACCACGCTTGCCCTGGGCACGATCGTCGTCGGCGTCCTCGTTCTGGTCGGCGCCCTGATCCTGCTCCCCAGGTTTGAGACGCGGCCTAAGGAGGGTCGCTGAAGAATTCGTCGGTCACCCGGTAGTCGTCGTGGTAGACCACCGCGGTGCCTTTCGACGATGACGAGCGATAGATGCCGAGCTTGTCGTAGCCAGGCGCTTCGCCGAGGGTGTCGATGCCGTCGTAGACGAGTTCTTCGTTGAGCATTTCCTGCGGTTCGCCGTCGAGCCACACCTTCAGCGAGCCTTCCCCACCAAACTCAACGCGCATGACGATCTCGAACCAGGTCCCCAGTTCGGGCATCGGCACCTCCCAGTAGTCGTCGGATGCATCCCCGGGTCCGAGCCAAAGCATCGCCGTCGATTTGGCTTTGTAGATCTGCAGTGACAGCGGTGGAGAGCCGGAGCTGTCGTCGTGCATCTGCCAGATCATGCCCCAGTGTTCGAAGTCCCAGGAGTCGACCCGGCTGAGGATGCGGAAGTAGCGGACGTCGGATTCTTCGAATTCTTCGCCCGAGATCACCTCGGCCCGCTGTGATCCGGTCGCCGGCTCTTTGTCGCCTTCTTTGACTTCGAAGCGGCCTGCGTAGGTCCCCTGCGCGACCGGGCTGTTCACCGCGGTGACACGGCCCGGAATAGCCTGGACGGACCCCCACTGAGAGAGATTCCCCGTCTCGAAGTCGCCTTTGAAGAGCGGTTCCGGCCCCGGAGGATCGCTGAAGAATTCGTCGGTCACGCGATAGTCGTCGTGGTAGACGACGGCCGCGCCTTTGGAGGAGGACGATCGGTAGAGCCCGAGCTTGTCCTCGCCCGGTGCTTTCCCGAGGGTGTCTATTCCGCCGAACGTCATTTCTTCGTTGAGCATTTCCTGCGGGTCGCCGTTCAGCCAGACTTTCAAGGATCCGCTTGCTCCGAAACTGACCCGGATCACGACCTCGAACCAATTTCCCAATTCGGGAAGCGGCGCCTCCCAGTAGTCGGCGGAACCGCTGCCGTGGCCGAGCCACAGCATTGGCGTCGCGCCATTTTTGTAGAGCTGTAGTGACAGCGGGGGCGAGCCGCCGCTCTGGTCCAGGACCTTCCAGATCATGCCCCAGTGCCCGAAGTCCCAGGAGTCGACCCGGCTGAGGATGCGGAAGTAGCGCACGTCCGAATTTTCGAATTCCTCTCCCGACCACGCCTCTGCTCGCTGAGAGCCGGTATCCGGCTCTTTGTCGCCTTCTTTGACTTCAAAACGCCCGGCGTAGGTCCCCTGAGAAGCGGGGTTTTCCACGACGGTGACACGGCCGGGGATGGCTTGGACGTAGGCCCACTGGGAGAGGTTGCCCGTCTCGAAGTCTCCTTTGAAGAATTCGGTCGCCGAGGCGGGCGCGGCGATCGCGAGCAGCAAGCCGACTAGAAGGATCGCGGTAGCGCCAAGCTGTCGCAAACGGACCATCTAGGCAGCTTAGCTTCAATCAAATACTTTCATGTAAAGGACCCTGTGGCTTGATCGACCAGACCGCGACCAGGCCAAGGAGTTTCCAGGGGTTCCGACCACACCGCCGATAAGGTCTCCCCGATGGAATCCATCGGCGCCTTCGAGGCGCATGAGGTCGATATCCACGGGCATCGGGTCGTCTACCGGGTCGCCGGCAGCGGCCCCACCGTCGTCCTGATCCACGGGATGATCAACTCCTCCCGGCACTGGGAAGCGGTCGCGACCCGGCTCGCCGGCTCCTACCGGGTGATCGCCCCCGACCTGATCGGCCACGGGGACTCGGCGACGCCGCGCGGCGACTACTCACTCGGCGCCCACGCGGCGAGCATCCGCGACCTGCTGACGACGATCGGAGTCGAATCGGCAACCATCGTCGGCCACTCGCTCGGCGGCGGCGTCGCGATGCAGTTCTTCTACCAATTCCCCCAGCGCACCGATCGCCTCGTTCTGATCTCCAGCGGCGGCCTCGGGCATGAGGTCAGCCCACTGCTGCGAGGCGCGGCGCTGCCGGGCTCTGCGGCGCTGTTGCGAATCGCCACGCAGCGGCAGGTGGTCGGCGGCCTCGCCGCCGCCGGCGCCGGCCTGCGTGCCCGCGGGAACAAGACCGGCATCTACCTGCAGGCGGTGGCGCGGGCGCTGGGGCCGCTGGCCGAGGAGGGCTCCCGCCAGGCCTTCCTGCAGACGCTGCGCGCCGTGATCGACGTCCAAGGCCAGAAAGTCAGCGCCCGCGACCGTCTCTACCTGCTTGGCAACATGTCGACGCTGATCGTCTGGGGCGAGCGCGACCGCACGATCCCGATCAAGCACGGGATCGAAGCCGAGCGCTCGATCCCCAACTGCCGCTTCGAGACCCTCCCCCGCGCCGCCCACTTTCCCAACCTCGAAGACCCCGAGGGCCTCGCGAGCGTGCTGCAGGATTTCCTGGCGACCACGCAACCAACCCGCATCGACGACTCCGAGTGGGGCGCGGTGATCGGGGGGCGGAGCAGAAAGCGGTTGCGGCGCGCGGCCTGACGCGGCCTGCGCCAACGCCTATTCGACTTCGGAGATCGCTTTCTCGATCGCTCCGAGCGTGGGGCCGTCCTGGAGCGTGACCGTGCCGTTGGGACCGCTGACGATCGCCGCCTGCCGAACGCGAATCCCGAGGTCGCGGCCGAGTTCCTCATAGCCCTCGAGACGGCGGGCGATCGCGCCATCAGGGCCGCCTTTCTGTTCCAGCGTCGCCTCCCATTCGGGCCCGTCCAGTTTTTCCACCCCGGCGGCGACCGAATCGAGGAAGTCCTGGTTGACGCCGAAGTGGTTGGCCTCGGCCTGGTTGCGGAAGAAGAGGTAGGTGTAGTTCCAGCCGTAGCCCTGTTCGGCCGCCGCCTCGGCACCGAAGAAGCCGAGCTGCTGGACGTTCTCGCTGTTCGAGTAGTGGCGGTAGAGCAACTGCACGTCGCCGGGCCGAGCGTAGTCTTCAGCCAGCGTCGGGATCGTGCTGAGGAAGTCCCGACGGCAGTTGGCGCACTGAAGGTCGTTGAAGATCTGAATCGCCACTGGCGCGTCGGAGGAGCCCAGCCGGTCGCCTTCCTGCGGCACTCCGCCGAAAAGCCGCTGCGCATCGGACACGCCGTCGATGCGGACGATGTCGTCGCCCGGCTCGACCGTCGCGATTTCGACGACCAGGTAGCCGAGGCCGAAGAGGAACACGGCGAGAAGTGCGATCACCCAGAGTCGACCGCGGCGCGGGATCGGCTTGACGGCGACTTCGGCGTTGGCTTCGGGCATCGCCGCCATTATCGCGAGCCGGCGCCGCGGGCATCCCGCAAGCTCCGCAAAAAGCGGTTGACACGTCCGCGGTCAGCGATAAATATGGGCTACCCACTTTCAACGATTCGGGAGGGTCTAGATGGCCAATCACCTGACGCCAAGCGAGCTCGCCGACCAGCTGCAGATGGACCAGCAGGAGGTGATCGGAAGGTGCGTGGCGATGGGCGTCCCGATTTTCCACGGTCGCATCGACAGGACCCTCTTCGAAAGCTCGCTGCGCGACCTTGGCGCGCTCAAATCGCGCCAAGCTGACCTGGAGACCCGTCACTAACTAGACTCCCCCCAGATGGAGGGGAGGGGTACCAATTCCAAGACGCTCGCTGACCTGCTTCAGCGCGCCGCGGATACCTACGGCGATCACCCTGCCGTTCGCTACAAGGACGGCGAGCAGTGGGTTAGCCGCAGCTTCTCCGAGGTACTGGAGATCGTCCGGCCGCTGGCGCTGGGCCTGACCGAGCTCGGGGTCGCCAAGGGCGACCGGGTCTCGATCCTCGGCAATACCCGTCCGGAGTGGACCTACTTCGACTTCGCGGCGCTTTCGATCGGCGCCACCGTGGTGCCGATCTACCAGACCAACTCCCCCGAGGAGTGCCGCTACGTCCTCGACAACTCCGACGCCAAGGTCGTCGTCGTCGAGGACGCCGAACAGCTCGAGAAGGTCCGCCAGGTACGCGCCCAGCTGCCGAAGCTGGAGCAGATCGTGCTGATGACCGGCAGCGACCCGGAAGCGATCTCAACGGAGGACCTGGCCGCCAAGGGCGCCGGCGTCGACCCCTCGGTCTGGGAGCAGCGCTACACCGCGGTCACGCCGCAGGACATCTGCACCTTCATCTACACCTCCGGGACGACCGGGCCGCCAAAGGGCTGCGTGATCAGCCACGGCAACTACCGGGCGATGCTCGACATGGTCAATTCGACCAGCGTGATCGAGCCCGAAGACGTCACCTACCTCTACCTCCCCCTCGCCCACTCCTTCGCGCTGTTGATCCAGCTCGGCAGCTTCGACCTCGGGGCGACGATCGCCTACTGGGAGCGCGACCCGCTGAAGATCCTGCCGAATCTGGCCGAACTGAAGCCGACCTACTTCCCCTCGGTGCCGCGGATCTTCGAGAAGATCTACACCGCCGCGACCAGCGGCATGGAAAAAGCCGGCGGCCTGAAAAAACGGATCTTCGACTGGTCGATCGACGTCGGCGCCAAGATGCGCGAAGTCGAGCGCAGCGGCCGCAAGCCAGGCTTCCTGCTGCAGCGCAAATACAACTTCGCCGACAAGCAGGTGCTGTCGAAAATCCGCAATCTCTTCGGCGGCAACCTGCGCCTCGCCGTCTCCGGCGCGGCCCCGATCAACCCGGAGATCCTGCGCTTCTTCGACGCCGCCGGGGTGCTGGTGCTCGAGGGCTGGGGAATGACCGAGACCTCGACCGCGGCAACGATCTCGACCCCCGACGACTTCAAGGTCGGGACGATCGGCAAACCGTTCCCCGGCTGCGAGGTGAGGATCGCCGAGGACGGCGAGATCCTCGTCAAGGGACCCAACGTCTTCCAGGGGTACCACAAGAACGAGGAGGCGACCCGGGAGACGATCGTCGACGGCTGGCTGCACACCGGCGACCTCGGCGAGATCGACTCCGACGGCTTCATCAAGATCACCGGCCGCAAAAAGGACATCATCATCACCGCCGGCGGCAAGAACATCACCCCCGCCAACCTCGAGGCGGAAATCAAGCAGCACCCGCTGGTCTCCCAGTGCGTCGTGGTCGGCGATCGCCGGCCCTACCTGGTCGCCCTCGTCACCCTCGATCCCGAAGAGGCGATCGCCTACGCCAAAGAACACGACCTGCCAGAGGACCCCGCGGCGCTCGCCGTCAACGCTGACGTCAAGGCCTCGATCGACGCCCACGTCGAGAAGATCAACCAGAACTTCGCCCGGGTCGAGCAGGTCAAGAAGATCGCGATCCTCCCCCACGACCTCTCCCAGGAATCCGGCGAGCTGACGCCCACGCTGAAGGTCAAGCGCGCCGTCGTCGCCGACAAGCACGAGCAGGAGATCGAGCAGCTCTACGCGGCTTGAGCGGCCGCTTTAAGCGATTCAGAGGCCTGATCGCGCAGGGGGCCGGGCAGGCCGGTCCGCGCTTGCTCCGCAGCTTTCTTGAGCGCCACCCTGACTGACTCGTCCTCGCTGGCAAGCGAAGCGAGCTCGGTGCCCACGACTTCGGCCGCGCCCTCAGGGGCACCGTCGAAGGTGCGATCGAACCAATCTCTCACGTCCCCCACCGGCTCCTCGACGAGTCGCGCGATCCACTTGACGATGCGCGTGCCGCGCGACACCTCCGGCGGCGGGGCTTCGGGGGTGGCGTCGGCGAGCGAGAGCTCCATCAGGGCGGCGGCATCGAGGATCCCGGCGCCGAACTGCTTCTCGTCCCAGCCCGCCGGCGCAGCTGCCGACCGCTTCGCCAGATTGCGGAACTTGGGCACGATCTCAGCCGGGTCGCCGGCGAGCAGCTGGCCGGCGTGGGTCGCGAACCAGATCGCGGCGACGCCCGCGGTGAGGGCGGTCGAGAATGAGGTGCCATCGCCGGCGGCCACCTTTCCGGTCTTCGCCACAGCCCGCGGCACCGCGGCCGCGGGAGCGCTGAGGTCGACGCTCTCCCCCCTCGCCGTCAGCGTCCAGGGGGCGCGGTCGAAGGTGCTGCCGCCGACGCCGATCGTCGAGGCATAGGAGGCGGGCTCGACCACGAATCGCAGCGGCTGACCAGCCGCCGCGATCACGATCCGCCCTTCGGCGACCGCGGCGTCGAGCTCACGCCGCAGGGCGCTGCCGAGGAAGATGCCGCCAAGGCTGATCGAGATCACCCGGCAATCCGCTTCACGGGCGCGGCGGATCGCCTTCAAGAGGCGGGTCCCCCGCAGCAGGATCACCGATCTGGCAATCCGAAACGGCATCACCTTGGCCCCCGGCGCGGCACCGACGAGATCGACCGGCCCAGATTCGGCGCTGGCGATCACGCTGGCCGTACCGGTGCCGTGGCCGGGGAACTGCAACGGGGGAACACCGGTCAGGACGTCGTGGGGATCGCCGTCGTCCTCGAGCACGTCGTAGCCGCCGGCGATCGTGCCGCGCAGTTGCGGATGGTCGACGTAGCCGGTGTCGGGATGGCCGATCTTCACCCCGGCCCCGGTCGAGTGCTGCCAGGCCGCCGGACAGCCGATCTGCTCGATCGCCCAGCGCGGCTCGCTCGTCTCCTTACCGAGCACCTCGCAGACCCGGTAAGCATCGGGCGAGGGGCGGAAGAGGGTCGAGTCGAGATCGGGCTCGACCTCCCAACCGGGACTTGCCGCCTCGATCGCGCGTGCCAGGTCGAAGGGGTTGCTGCTGGCCGGCAGCATCGCCTCGACCAGGAGCTGGCGCCGACCGGGGTCCGACAAGGCGCCCCCGTGCAGCGGTGCGATCGTGGCGCCCTCGATGCCGAGGCCACCGACCACGGCCCGCAGATCCTCGACCGGCTGCGAGAGCTCGCCCTGGGCGATCAGCGTGACCAGGCCGGCGGCGGGTGCAACGCTGGTCGAGATCATCACCGCCGGCACCGACTCCTGGCGCCGCCTGGCGCGTTGGTAGAGGCCCGCCTCATGCTGGCCCTGGGGGTCGAACCATTCCGGCCGACACATCATTGGCCCCCGCGGACTGCGTGGGGTATCCATCACCCTGCTCTTGCCCCAGTAACCGGGCCAACTCAGCCAGCCCGCGGTGGGGTCGATCTCGATCGTCTCGCAGCGGACCGCGGGCGCGTCGACCTGCAGTTCGTCGCCGAAATGCACGTACTCGAGATCGAAGTAGGAGGCATGGGAGCCGCGAGCGACCGCGACCGGGAGCAAGCCGTCGTCGTCGAGCAGCGCGGTGAGATCGTCGCCCTCACGTCCGTCCGGGTCGCCGTGCTGGAAACAGGTTGCCGCGAGCAGGCCACCCTCCGCCGGCGAGCGCTGCGGATCCACCTTGAGCTGGATCAGCTCCCAATCGCCCTGGTGGTCACCGACCAGATGGTGGGGGTTGTCATATGAGAAGAGCCAGTACTGCAGCCAGACCTGCTCTTGGTCGAGGCCGTGGGCACGCCCGTAGGCGACCGGAGTGCCGGTGAACACCGCCGCCTCGGGCAGCTCCCCGGCGAGGAAGTCGGTGCGCTTTGCCCGCGCGTCGGTGCCGGGGTAGGTTGCTTGGGCGCGACAGAGCGTGCCCATCGCCAGCGGCGGCACCCCGTCGCCGGGACCGGTCGCGGCGATCACCGTACCGTCGGCCCGCCGCAGCTCAGTGCGCGACCCCGGGATCAGCGAAGCGTCGACCATCGCCTCCACTCGAGTGGCCCGGAACTGCTCCCGGGAGTGATAGCGCAACGACGGCGCGAAAGCCCGCAACAGCTCCGCCGCCACCGCGACCGAGTTCGACATCGAACGCCCCCTCCCGCTTTACGTGAAGAATCTTTCGGTACTGGAACCTAGCTGAGCGCCGGGGGGCGACGCAAGGTAGCTAGGAGGCCTCGCCGGACTGGCGCAGGAGCACCGACGTCGTCTGCTCGAGCACCCGCTTCCAGGCCGAGACATGCCCTGGCTCTACCTCGGCCGCCCGCTCGACGACCCTGCGAACGCGACTGCCGGATATTTCGAGGCCGTGGCGGCCCGCTATCTCCTCGAAGCGGTCGTAGTCCTTGGCGAGGGTGGCGGTGACCGATTCGAAGCCGTGGCGGCCGATCTCCAGGCGGCGCCGGTAATCCATGATCGGCGTGCCGAACATCAGCTCGTCGGTCGGCTCGGGCTCGATCAGAATGATGTCGACGCCGGGGTACTTCTCCTGCCACATGTCGACGGCCTGGTGCAGTCGTTGATGGGCGATCAGACGGAAGGTCTGGTTGGCGATCGCCGGCAGGCCCATGTCGGAGACGCGGCGCACGCGGGTGCCGAAGACGGTGGGAATCGTCTTCTCGAAGTCGTTGACGTAGGGAACCAGTGGGTTGACGACGATGATGAATTTGGCGCCCTTTTCAACCGCGATGTCGACGTTGGTGGTCGAGCGGATGCCGCCGTCGACCAGCTGGCGGCCCTTCAGCTCGACCGGCTTGTAGACGATCGGCAGCGCCGTCGAGCACTGCACGGCCTTGGAGATCGGCACGTCCTGCCAGCCGTCCTCGCCGAAGACGATCCGCTCGCAGGTGTCGAGGTCGGTGGCGGTCAGGTAGAGCTCGCGGTCCAGCATTCGGAAGTCGTTGGTGCGACCGCCGTCGCCGAGTATCTCGGCCACGTAGTCGGCCAGGCCGGCGCCCGAGTAGAGGCCGGAGGGCAGGGCCTCGGCCAGCCCCACGCCGATGTCGATCGCCGAGATCTCGCCGAGCCGGGCAAGCGAGCGCAGCAGCTCCACGGTCCGCAGCGGCAGCGCCAGCGCTTTCTGGGCGAAGCCGAGGTAGTTCGGCCTCAGCACCCGGTCGAGGTCGAGGTCTTCGAGGTCCGAAGGAACGTGGGCGTTGAGGACCTGCATCATCTCGTCAGGGGTGACGCCGTTGGAGAGCATCGAGGCGACGAAGGAGCCGGCGCTGGTGCCAACGTAGACGTCGAAGTTGTTGACCGTGCTGTTGACCGCCAGCAGGTCGAGGGCCCGCAGGGCGCCGATCTCGTAGACGCCGCCGGTAAAGCCGCCGCCGCCCAGCACCAGAGCCGTTTTCGAGGGCTTTTTACGGCGCGCACGACGGCGCGGTTTGGACTCGATATCGACGACTTTCCCCATGCCTACGAGCAATTATCCCATCCTGGCCGGCTGACCAGGCCGGCACGCCCGCTACCTTGACCCGCTCAGGTGTTGAAACGGGCAATGAAACGACTCTCGATCCTGGCTCTGGCGGCGTGCTTCGTTGGGCTTTTTCTCGTCCCCAGCGCCTCCGCCGGCCCTGCCTGCGACCAGATGAAGAACTGGCTGCGAAGCGGCGGCGGCGGAGCCAGCGGCCTGCTGGTCGTCGACACCGCCACCGGCAAGACCCTCTGTGCGAGCGCTGCCGAGCGACCCCTGCCGCTGGCCTCGAACATGAAGATGTTCACGACCGCCACGGCGCTCGCCAAGCTCGGCCCCGAGCACCGGATCGCGACCAAGGTCTTCCGCGACGGCAGCGTCGACGCGCGCGGCGTGCTTCACGGCAGCCTCTACCTGCAGGGCGGCGGCGACCCGGCGCTCGGTACCCCGGGCTTCGACACCAGCTACCTGGGTGGGCTCGGCACCAACCTCCTCTCGCTGCGCCCCCTGATCCGCGCTGCCGGGATCAAAGCGATCACCGGCCGCTTCTACGCCGACGACTCGATCTTCGACCGTCTGCGCGGCGTCGCCGACTCCGGCTACGCGACCAGCTCCTACATCGGTCCGCTCTCCGGCCTCGCCTTCAACGCCGGCTTCCGCGGGAACAGCAGCTCCTCCGGCTTCTCCTCCGACCCGGCCAAGTCGGCCGCGGGTAAGCTGGCCCGCTCCCTGCGCAACGGCGGCGTCTCGATGCCAGCCGGGATCGCGCTCGGCGTCACGCCGCCGAACGCCGAGCGGGTGGCGGTGATCGAGTCGGCCCCGCTGACCGAGCTCGTCGACCTCACCAACATCTACTCCAACAACTTCTTCGCCGAGATGCTGATCAAGCTGCTCGGGTCCGAGTTTGGAACGGGTGGAACCACCGCCGCCGGCGCCAGTGAGGTCAGGCGTTTCGCCGGCTCACTCGGCTCCACCGTCAACGCCGTCGACGGCTCCGGTCTGACCCGGTCCAATCGGGCCGCTCCAAGAGAGGTGGTCGATCTGCTGCTGGGGATGCGCGAGCAGGAGGTCGGGGACGAGTTCATCCAGGACCTGCCGCTGACCGGCGCCGAGGGAACCGTCGACGACCGCATGCACGGCACCGCCGCCAACCGCCGCTGCCGGGTCAAGACCGGCACCCTGACCGGCGTCAGCAACCTCTCCGGCTACTGCTTCAACAAGAGCGGCAAGATCATCGCCTTCTCGATCCTGATGGGCAGCGTCGGCGACCTCGGCCTCGCCCACCTGCGCCAGGACCAGATCGCCGGCGCGGTCGCCAGCTTCTAGTACGGGACGGGGTTTGCCGTGAGGGGTCGGGTGCCCCTCCGCCTGAGGCGGAGGGGCACCCGTTGCTCTCCCACCGTCACCGTTCCAGCAACTCCAGCAGCCCCGGTTCGTCCAGCACCTCGGTCCCAAACGATTCAGCCTTCGCCAGCTTCGAGCCGGGGCTCTCGCCGGCGACGACGTAGTCAGTCTTCTTCGAGACCGAGTTGGTCACCTTGCCCCCCGCGCCCTTGACCCTGGCCGCCGCCTCCTCGCGGGTCAGCTCCGGCAGGGTGCCGGTGAGGACCACGGTCTTGCCTTCGAGCGGGCCGCCGGTCGCGCGTCGTTCGGACTCGTCAGCCTCCAACCGCAGTCCCTTTTCGCGCAGCTTCTCGATCAGTGCCCAGGTCGCGTCGTCGCTGAGCGACTCGGCGATCTGTACGGCCATGATCGGCCCCACCCCCTCGACCTCCTCGATCAGCTCGGGATCGGCCTCGTGCAGGGTGTCGATCGAGCCGAAGTGGTCGGCCAAGGCCTCGGCCGTGACGAAGCCGACCCCGGGCAACCCGAGCGCGTAGAGCACCCGTTTGAAAGGGCGCTGGCGGGAGGCGTCGATCGCGGCGACGAGGTTGCGGGCGGAGGTCTCGCCGAAGCGGTCGAGCTCGACCAGCCGCTCCTCGGTGAGGTCGTAGACGTCGGCGACGTCGGCGATCACCTCCTGCTGCAGGAAGGTCAGGGCCTGCTTCTCCCCGAGCCCGTCGATGTCCATCGCCCCCTTGCTGACGAAGTGCTTGACGTGCTGGAAGGACTGCCCGGGGCAGCCGGCGCGGTTGGGGCAGATCGTGAAGACGGCGTCCTCGGGCTTGACGGTCGGCGTCCCGCAGGCGGGGCATTTCTTCGGTGGCTTCGGTTTGCGGGCGCGCTTGTTCACGCGCGGCAACTTGGGTGAAACGACCTGGGGGATCACGTCCCCTGCCCGCATCACCACGACCTCGTCGCCCTCGCGGACGTCCTTGCGTTCGAGGTCCTCCTCGTTGTGAAGGGTGGCGGTGGTCACCGTTACGCCGCCGACGTGGACCGGCTCCAGCATCGCGAACGGGACCAGGTGGCCGGTCCTCCCCACGTTCCAGACGACGCTCTTCATCGTCGTCGTCGCCGTGGTCGGCGGGAACTTCCAGGCGATCGCCCAGCGTGGCTCGCGCCCGACCACGCCGAGCTCGCGCCAGAGCGCCCGCTCGTCGATCTTGACGACGACGCCGTCGATCTCGTAATCGAGCTGCTCGCGCCGCTCCTCCCACCAGTGACAGCGCTTGACGACCCCCTCGACGCCGGCGTGGTGCTCGGTGTCGGGGTTGACCTTGAAACCGCGGTCGCTCAACCATTCGACCTCGTCCATGTGGGTGTCGAGGTCGAGGCCGCGAACGGCGCCGATCCCGTAGATCCAGGTCGAGAGCGGCCGTTCGGCCGCCAGCGCCGGGTCGAGCTGTCGGATCGAGCCGGCGGCCGAGTTGCGGGGGTTGGCGAAGGTCGGTTCACCCACCTCGGCACGGCGCTCGTTGAGCGCTTTGAAGGCGGCGATCGGCAGGTAAGCCTCGCCGCGGACTTCGATCAACTCGGGCGCATCGGCGATCTTCAGCGGCACCGAGCCGATCGTGCGCAGGTTCTGGGTCACGTCCTCGCCAACCCGGCCGTCGCCCCGGGTCGCGCCGCGGACCAACACCCCGTCCTCGTAGGTGAGGGTGATCGCGAGGCCGTCGATCTTCGGCTCGGTCGTGTAGCTGAACTCCGCGGCGGTGATATCGAGTCGCTTCAGGTAGTTGGCGAGGCGCGTCTCCCAGCCGCGCAACTCCTCCTCGTTGCGGGCGTTGCCGAGCGAGAGCATCGCCTCGTGGTGCTCGACCGGATCGAAGCGCTCCAGCGGCGGCGCCCCGACCCGCTGGGTCGGCGAGTCCGGGGTGCGCAGCTCTGGGTTCTCGTCCTCGATCGCGCGCAGCTCGTCGAGCAGCGCGTCGTATTCGTCGTCGCCGACCTCAGGATCGTCGTGGACGTAGTAGAGGCGGTTGTGGTGGGCGAGCTGCGCCCGCAACTCCTCCGCCCGCTGCTCGGCCGAGCCGCTCACGCCGTTGTTGCGCTCGCCGCCAGCATCTCCTCGAAGCCCCAGCCACGCAGGCTCTCGAGGCCGCCGTGGTCGGTGAGGTCGAAGTGAATCGGGGTGACCGCGATTCGCTTCTGGGCGACCGCGTAGAGGTCGGTCCCTTCGATCTCCTCATGCCCAGGCTGCCAGCCGTAGATCTCGTAGTGGCGGCGGCCGTCGTCGGACTCCTTGACTAGCCGCAGCTCGTCGTTGTAGATGCGTTTGCCGAGCTTGGTCACCTCGATCCCCTCAGGCTCGCCGGCGGGGACGTTGACGTTGATCAGGGTCGCCGCGGGCATCGTCTCGGTCGCGAGGCGCCCGACCAACGCCGCCGCGAAGGCGGCGGCGTGCGTGAAGTCGAAGCGACCGCTGACGTAGCCCATGCCGCCGCCCGAAGACTGCTGTGAAAAGGCGACGGCGGGGATCCCGAGAATGATCCCCTCCAGGGCCGCGGCGACGGTCCCGGAGTAAGTGATGTCGTCGCCGAGGTTGGCGCCGTGGTTGATCCCGGAGACGATCAGGTCGGGGCGGCCGCCGATCAGACCGACCTCGGCGAAGCGCACGCAGTCGACCGGGGTGCCGTCGGTCGCGTAGCCCTTGTCGCCGTCGCCGAACTCGACCTCGTCGACGGCCAGCGGCGCCCGGGTGGTGATGCTGCGGGCGGTGGCGCTGCGGTTGGAGTTGGGGGCGATCACGTCGAGGGTGACGTCGTCGAGCTCGCGCAACGCCCGGCGCACGGCCTGCAGCCCGGGCGCCGAGATCCCGTCGTCGTTGGTGAGGAGGATCCGCACGAGCTCGATTCTAGGTGTCCGAGATACTTCCCCCGATGCCGACCCTCAGGCTTGACATCGAGTACGACGGCTCCGGCTTTCGGGGCTGGGCGCGCCAGCCGGGAATGCGCACCGTTCAGGGTGAGCTGGAGACTGCCCTGGCCACGGTGCTGCGCGACCCGGCCACGCTGACCGTCGCCGGACGCACCGACACCGGCGTTCACGCTCGCGGCCAGGTGGCGAGCTTCGAGACCGCCGTCGAGCCCCCGGGAGACCTGGTCCGACGGCTGAACGGGATCGGACCGCGGGACATCGGCGTCACCGCCGCCACGGTCGTCGCCGACGGTTTCGACGCCCGCGACGACGCTCGCTCACGGACCTACCGCTACCGGCTGTTGGCACGCTCGGCGCCGAGCCCGTTCGAGCAAAGGCGGGCGCTCTGGTGGCCACACCGAGTCGACTACGAGGGACTCGAGGCCTGCGCCGCCGCCCTTCCCGGCCACCACGACTTCACCGCCTTCACCCCCACTCAGACTGACCACGTCCGCTTCGACCGCGACGTCTTCGCCGCCGCCTGGGAGCGAAGCGACGACAGCCTCGAGTTCACGATCACCGCCGACGCCTTCATGCGCAACATGGTTCGCGTCCTCGTCGGCACCATGCTCGAGGTCTCCTCCAGCCGCCGCACGGTCGGGGGCTTCACGGGGCTCCTGCAAGGAGCACCCCGCTCAGCCGCAGGCGAGACGGCCCCGCCCCACGGCTTGTACCTGGAGTCAGTCGCCTACGAGTGAGCTAAACGAGCTCGAGGTAAACCATCTCGGTCGAGTCAGAACGCCTCGGACCGAGCTTGACGATGCGGGTGTAGCCGCCGGGCCGCGTCGAATATCGCGGCGCCACCTCGTCGAAGAGCTTGTGGACGATGAACTTGTCGTTGTGCAGCGTCGCCAGCGCCTGGCGGCGAGCGTGCAGGTCACCGCGTTTGGCGAGCGTGATCAGCTGCTCGACCTCGGGCTTGACCGCCTTCGCCTTGGCCTGGCTGGTTTCGATCCGCTCGTGCTCGATCAGCTGCTTGGAGAGGTTCGCCAGCAACGCCTCGCGGTGCGCCGAGCTGCGGCTCAGCTTGTTGCGCTTCTTTTTGTGACGCACCGGATTCTCCCTCGCTCCCGCTCGCGCCTAGTCCTGCTGGAGGTCGAGGCCGCGGGCATGCAGGGTCTCGATCACTTCCTCGATCGACTTCTGACCGAAGTTGGGGATCGCGTTCAGTTCCGCGCGGGACTTGCGGACCAGGTCGCCGACGGTCTGCACGCCGGCGCGCTTGAGGCAGTTGTAGGAGCGGACGCCGAGTTCGAGCTCCTCGATCAGGATCTCGTCGAGGCCGTTGTTGCTGGCGATGCCGTCGGAGCCGCCCGAGGAGAGCGAATCGCTGAGCGGAACCGGCATCGGTTCGCGCGCGGTCAGCTCCTCCACTCGCTCGGCGTCGGTGAAGATCGCCAGGCTCTTGATCAGGATCTCGGAGGCCTCGCGCAGCGCTGCCGCGGGCTCGATCGAACCGTCGGTCTCGAGGTCGAGCTCGAGTTTGTCGAAGTCGGTGCGCTGGCCGACGCGAGCTGCCGAGACCGCGTAGGAAGCACGGCGGATCGGCGAGAAGATCGAGTCGATCGGAATCACGCCGATCGGCTGCTCGTCGGACTTGTTCTCTTCGGCCGGCGAGTAGCCGCGGCCGCGGCCGATCGTCAGGTAGACCTCGAGTTTGGTTTTCTTCTCGAGCGTCGCGATCGGCGCCTCGGGGTTGAGGATCTCGACGCCGGAGGGCAGGTCGATGTCCTTCGCCTTGACCTCGCCGGGGCCGGTCGCCACCAGCGGCGCCTCGACCTCGTCGGCGTCGGTGTGCATCCGGACCACCAGGTCCTTGAGGTTGAGGATGATGTCGGTGACGTCCTCCTTGACGCCGGGCACGGTGGAGAACTCGTGCGCGACGCCCTCGATCCGGACGCTGGTGATCGCGGCGCCCCCAAGCGAGGAGAGCAGGACGCGTCGAAGACTGTTGCCGAAGGTGTAGCCGAAGCCCTTGTCGAGCGGCTCGATGGTGAAAGTGCCGCGACGGTCGTCGACCTTCTCGGAGATGATGCGGGGGACCTGGAAATCAGTGGTCATGAGTTCCTTGCGTATGCGTGTTCAGAAATGTCGGGGTGGTTCCGGGCTACTTGGAGTACAGCTCGACGATCAGCTGCTCCTGGACCGGCGCCGAGATCTCGGAGCGCTCGGGGTAGCGCAGGACCTTGGCGGTGAGGGCATCGTGATCGGCCTGCAACCAGGCCGGAACCGTGGATACAAGTTCGGTAGCCCGCTGGATCGTGTCCGTGGCGGACGAGCCCGGCTTGATCGAGATGATGTCCTCGGGGCGCACCTGGTAGGACGGGATGTCGACGCGGCGGCCGTTGACCATCCAGTGGCCGTGGCTGATCAGCTGCCTGGCCTGGCGCCGCGAGGCGGCGAAGCCGAGCCGGACGAGCACGTTGTCGAAACGTGACTCGAGCAGCCGCAGCAGGTTCTCGCCGGTGACGCCGTCCTGGCGCGAAGCCTTGTCGTAGTAGGCGCGGAACTGTTTCTCCAGCACCTGGTAGTAGCGACGCGTCTTCTGCTTCTCGCGCAGCTGAACCCGGTACTCGGACTGGCGCAGACGGCCGCGGCCGTGCTCGCCAGGCGGGTAGGAACGCCGCTCGACACCGCACTTGTCGGTGAAGCAGCGCTCGCCCTTGAGGAAGAGCTTCTGGCCCTCGCGCCGACACTGCTTGCACTGCGGGGAGGTATCGCGAGCCACTAGACGCGCCTCCGCTTCTTCGGCCGGCAACCGTTGTGGGCCTGCGGGGAGACGTCCTTGACCGTGGTCACGTCGAGGCCTGCGGCCTGCAGCGAACGGATCGCCGTCTCGCGCCCGGAGCCGGCGCCCTTGGCGAAGACCTCGACCCGCTCCAGCCCGTGTTCCATGCCCTTCTTGGCGGCCGCGTCGGCGGTCACCTGGGCAGCGAACGGGGTCGACTTGCGCGAGCCTTTGAATCCGGCCGAACCGGCCGACTCCCAGGCGATCACGTTGCCGTCGGTGTCGGTGAGGGTGACGATCGTGTTGTTGAAAGAAGTCTTGATGTGCGCCTGTCCGTAGGTGACGTTCTTTTTGACGCGGCGGCGGGCGCGACCCTTGCCGGGTTTTTTCTCAGCCATGTCTCTCCCCTACCTGACCTTGCGCTTGCCGGCGATGCTGAGCCGGCGCGGGCCCTTGCGGCCGCGAGCGTTGGTCTTGGTCCGCTGACCCCGGACCGGCAGGCCGCGGCGGTGGCGCAGGCCGCGGTAGGAGCCGATCTCCATCAGGCGTTTGACGTTCTGCGAGCGGTCGCGCCGGAGGTCACCCTCGACCTCGTGGTTCTCGACCGCCTCGCGCAGTTTGATGACCTCTTCCTCGGTCAGATCCTTGGTCGCCGTGCCGGGATCGATTTTGGTCTCGGCGAGGATCTGTTTGGCCGTGGACTGGCCGATCCCGAAGATGTAGGTGAGTCCGATTTCGATCCGTTTGTTGACCGGAATGTTGACGCCGGCGATACGTGCCATGCCTAACCCTGCCTCTGCTTATGGCGTGGGTTCTGGCAGATCACTAGGACCGCACCATTGCGGCGGATGATCTTGCACTTCTCGCACATCGGCTTAACGGAAGCTCGAACCTTCATTGCTCCGGTCTCGTATCGAAAACAGGATTCCCGCTCGCCCCATGAGTCGGACGGCAGGCACGAATCACCGGCCCATTGGGCCGACGGAGAAAGATAGCAGGGGCGCCTGGTTTGGGCGTCGCCAAATGCCGACTAGGACTCGACCAGGGCAATCGTGAAGCCGTCGTAACCCTTGGAGCCCACGGTTTGGATCGTGGTGGCGCTGACCCGGGGCTCGTCGGCGAGGGCTTCGTGGAGCTGGCGCTGGGCCTTGGTCGCGGGGTCGGGGTCGTCGGCATCGCCGAGGCTGCCGTCGCGGACGACGTTGTCGGCGACGATCAAGCCGCCGGGCACGGTGTGGTCGAGGGCCCAGGCGAAGTAGTTGGGGGTGTTGACCTTGTCGGCGTCGATGAAGACGAGGTCGAAGGGGCCCGCCCCCTCCGCCGCCAGCATCGGCAGCGCCTCCAGGGCCGGGCCAACGCGGATCTCGATGACCTCGCTGAGCCCGGCGCGCTCGATGCTGGCGCGAGCCACCTCGGCGAACTCCGGTTTGGCCTCGAGGGTGATCAGGCGGCCGCCGGGTGGGAGCGCCCGCGCCAGGAGGATCGTGCTGTAGCCGCCGAGCGTGCCGAACTCGAGGATCGTGCTGGCCCCCTGCAGACGCACCAGCAGTTGCAGCAGCTTGCCCTGCGGCGGCGTGACCTGGATCGCGGGCAGGCCCGCGGCCTCGGCCGCGCCCAACGCGGCCGTCAATACCTCGTCGTCGGGAACGAGCGTCGTGCTCACAAACCGGTCCACCAGGTCGAAGGTCTTCTGATCCATCAAGCCCGATCCTGACGGAACCGACGCAGCCGCAGCGAATTGGCGAGAACCGAGACGCTGGAGAGCGCCATCGCGGCCCCCGCGATCACCGGGTTCAGCAACCCGGCCGCGGCCAAGGGCAGCGCCGCGACGTTGTAGCCAAAGGCCCAGGCCAGGTTCTGCCTGATCGTTCTGAGCGTGGCGCGCGAGAGCCGAATCGCATCGGCGGCCCCACGCAGATCGCCGGATACGAGCGTCAGGTCCGAGGCCTCGATCGCCACGTCGGTGCCGGTGCCGAGCGCCAGGCCGAGATCGGCAAGCGCCAACGAGGGGGCGTCGTTGACACCGTCACCGACCATCGCGACAACCCGACCTTCGCCCTGCAAGCGGCGGATCACCTCGGCCTTTCCCGCCGGCAGCACTTCCGCCACGACCTGCTCGATTCCAACCTCGCTGGCGACCGCCCGCGCGGTGGCCTCGTTGTCGCCGGTCAGCAGCAGCGGTCGGATGCCGAGGGCACGCAGCGATGCCACAGCCTCGGAGGAGCTCGGCTTCACGGTGTCGGCGACAGCGAGAACGGCGCGCACGGCGCCGTCCCAGGCGACCAGCACGGCGGTTGCCCCGCGCGACTCGGAATCCCGCCGCAGCGCGGTCAGGTCGGTGGGAACGTCGAGGCTCCACTCGGCCATCAGCGAGGCGCGGCCGACCTGGACCCCGTGACCCTCGACGACCCCCTCGACGCCAAGCCCCTCGCGGTTGGCGAAACGCCCGACGCCGGGCAACTCGCCGAGCTCGGCCCGGGCGGCGCCGGCGATGGCTCGACCGACCGGATGCTCGGAGGCGTGCTCGAGGGCGCCGGCAAGCCGCAGCACCTCGCGCCTGTCCTCCCCGGCCCCGAGGGCGATCTCCGAGAGCGTCATCTGCCCAGTGGTCACGGTCCCGGTCTTGTCGAGGACGACGGTGTCGACGCGACGGGACGACTCGAGCACCTCGGGTCCCTTGATCAGCAGGCCGAGCTGAGCGCCGCGGCCGGTCCCGACCAGCAGGGCGGTCGGCGTCGCCAGGCCCAGTGCGCAGGGGCAGGCGATGATCAGGACCGCGACGGCGGCGGTGAAGGCAAAGGAGGCGCTCTCGCCGGCTCCGAGCCAGAACCCGAGCGTGCTCGCCGAGAGGGCGATCACCAATGGCACGAAGACGCCGGAGATCCGGTCGGCGAGTCGCTGGACCGGCGCCTTGCCGTTCTGGGCCTCGGTCACCAGGCGGGCGATCTGGGCCAGGGCGGTGTCGTCGCCGACCCCGGTCGCGCGGACCACGAGCCGGCCGCCGGCGTTCACGGTCGCCCCCGCCACCTCGTCGCCCGGCCCTACCTCGACCGGGACAGACTCCCCCGTCAGCAGCGACTGGTCGACGGCAGAGCGCCCCTCCTCGACGATCCCGTCGGTCGCGACCCTCTCGCCCGGCCGGACGACGAAGCGATCGCCAACCGCGAGCTCCTCGACGGCAACCCTGCGCTCACGGCCCTCGCCGTCGAGGACGGATGCCTCCTTCGCCCCGAACTCGAGCAGCTCCCGCAGCGCCGCCCCTGCCCGGCGCTTGGCGCGGGCCTCGAAGTAGCGGCCGGCGAGGATGAAGGTGGTGACGACGGCAGCGGTCTCGAGATAGATCTCGCTGGCACCGCCGCTGCCGTCGGGCAGCAGCTGGAACTCCATCGTCATCCCGATCATGCCGGCGTCGCCGACGAACAGCGCGTACAGCGACCAGCCCCAGGCGGCGAGGACGCCGAGTGAGACCAGCGTGTCCATCGTCGCCGCCCCGTGGCGCAGGTTCACCCAGGCGGCGCGGTGAAACGGCCAGGCGCCCCAGAGCACCACCGGGGTCGCCAGCTGCAGCGCCAGCCACTGCCAATTGTCGAACTGCAGCGCCGGGATCATCGAAAGCAGCAGGACCGGCAGGCTGAGGGCGGCGCTGGCGATCAGCCGGCGGCGCAACGGCGCGGTCTCGTCGACCGCGGCGTCCCCGGAGGCCGAATCGTCGCCGGGACCGGGCAGAGCCGCCTCGTAGCCGGCGGCCTCGACGGCGCCCAGCAGCTGCTCGGGCGCGACCCGGGTGGGGTCGAAGACGACGGCGGCCCGCTCGGTCGCGTAGTTGACGCTGGCGTCGACCCCCTCCAACTCGTTGAGCTTGCGTTCGACCCGGTTGGCGCAGGACGCGCAGGTCATCCCTCCGATCGGCAACTCGAGCTTCTCGACGGGTCGCGCCGCCGTGGCCATCGTTACTCGACCTCCTCGGTGAAGGCGACGGTCTGCAGCTCACCGTCGACCCGGAACTGGAGGAACAGGCGGTAGCGCCCAGGGCTTGGAAACGTGGCCGCGAAGGCGAGGCCCCGGTCCTCCGGGTGGACGTGGAGAAAGGCGAGGTCGCCCTCGCGCAGGGCGGCGAGGTGTCCCGCCGCCCCCAGGTAAGGCTGGAGCGCGACCGGGCGACCGTGGCGGGAGACGCTGAAGTCGATCTGGGCGGGCGCGCCGGCCCGAGCGCCCTCGTCCTCGATCCGGACCCGGTAGCCGCCGTCGCTGCGCGCGGCGGCGGCCGCCGCCGGCAGGCCGATCAGGTCGGCCTGCCCGTCGACCCGCAGGTCCGTCGCCAGGGTCGTCGCCTCACCCTCGTGGGAGAAGTCGGCGAAGACCCGGTAGGAACCGGCGCCGTCAAGGCGCAGCGGCACGGCCCAGGTTCCATCCGCGGCCATCCGCGGATGCAGGTGCTGGAAGCTGGTGAGGTCGCGGCGAGCGAGGATCAGGTGCATCCGCTTGGTGTGGACTCGGTCGAACTCGGTGACGGCCTCCCCCTCTCGATCGAGGATCGCGAAGCGCAACGGCTCGGCGACGCCGCGAGTCCGCTCCGGATCGACGACGACCAACCGCAGGCCGTGCTCCGCCACCCCCAGCCCGCGAACCGGGTCCGCCGCCATCGCTGCATGCGCCCCGGCGCCGCCATGGCTCGCCTCCTCCTCGTGCGCGTCGGCCCGGTCTCCCGGCGCGCCCGGATCGAGCAGGCGCCCAACGCCCGCACTCGCGACGAAGAGCAGGACGAGGGCGGCGGTGAAAAGGGTCAGTTTGCGTTGGGTCGGGTTCATCGGAGTCGGCTCTCCTAGATACGGGGTGAGGGTATCCGCCGACTACGGTAGCATATACCCTGAGGGGGTACTCTCCACCATTCGCGATCGGGAAGGAAAGCCAGCCATGCCAACCGCCAAGACCGAGCAAAAAGAGGTCTGCGGCTACACCGCGACCAAGGATCAGCTGCGCAAGCGGCTGCGCCGGATCGAGGGACAGGTGCGCGGCGTCGAGGGGATGGTCGACGACGACCGCTACTGCATCGACGTCCTCACCCAGATCTCCGCGATCCAAGCGGCCCTCGACAAGGTCGCGCTGGGATTGCTCGACGAGCACGCGCGCCACTGCGTGATGGGCGCCGAGGGCGAGCTGCAGTCCGACCGGACCGACGAGCTGATGGGCGCCGTCGGGCGGCTGATGAAGCGGGGATAGAGATGCTCAACCGGCTCTCGCTCAGCGCCACGGTCCACTGCCTGACCGGCTGCGCGATCGGCGAGGTGCTGGGCATGGTCCTCGCCACCTGGTGGGGTTGGCACGACGGCGCCTCGATCGCCCTTGCGGTGGCGCTCGCCTTCTTCTTCGGCTACCTGCTGACCAGCCTGCCGTTGCTGCGCGCGGGGATGACCGTCCGTGAGGTTGCGCCCCTGGCCTTCGCCTCCGACACCGCCTCGATCGCGACGATGGAGGTCGTCGACAACCTCTTCCTGATCCTGCTGCCGGGGGCGATGGCGGCGGGACTGACCGACGCGAAGTTCTGGTGGACCCTGGCGGTCGCCCTGCTGATCGCCGGCGCAGTTGCCTGGCCGTTGAACGGCTGGCTGATCTCGCGCGGCAGGGGTCACGCGGTGGTGCACGCCCAACACGGACAAGCCGGCTGAGGGGCCCGGGCGCGGCGGGCTTCACTCCTCGCGCCCAGGCCTCCCTCAGCGCCCCAGCCGTTGGGTAAGCGTCACCACCTGCTGGAAGGTCGGGCGATTCTGGAACGGGAAGGGGCCGAGTTCGATCCCCCCGGTCACCTGCGGCCGGTTCTGGTCGAAGCAGGAGGGCTGAGGATCGGCAGCGCACTCGCCGTTGCCGCCGCCGTAGAGCTGGGCCGGCGTCACCTTCAGCGCCGCCGCCAGCGACTTCTGCAGCAGCGCCTGGCATTGCTCCTGCGAGCCCCCGCCACAGTATTTGCGGCTGAAGGCGTCCCTCGGCTTCTGGCCGAGGACGTTGCGGAGATCCTTGGAGACGTAACCCCACCAACCGTCGTAGAAGGCGGGGGCGTCGGGTGAGCCGCCCACCGAGTCACCGATCTGCAGCATCCCCTCGAGCCGTTCGAACGCCTTCGCCCCGAGCGCCGGCTTGAACTGCGCTTCGACCAGCTTCGGCCACCAGGCGTCCATCAGCTGGATCGCCGGCGTTTCCTCATCGATCCCGTCACGGTCGAGGTCGCGACGGTGGGCGCCCGCCTTTTGCCAGGTCCGCAGCGTCGCCACCGCGCTCTTCAGCTTGCCCGACCGCGGCTTGCCGACCGCCTTCAGGATCGTCGGCAGCAGCCGGTAACCGCGCAGGTCCTGGGTCGCCGCTTCGTCCATCGCCGAGACCAGCTGGGCGATCGTCATCTTGCCTTTGCCCCTGGTCTTCTGCTTGACCTTGTCGGCGATCAGCTGCTGGCGCTGCAGCGGCCCGTAGCCGTAGTTGTCGTCGGCCGCGGCCCATTCCGGCGCCTGCTTGTTGTTCCAGGAGACGAGGTAGTCGGGATCGAGCTGCTGCGGGTGCTTGGCGAAGGGGAGGTAGTCGGCGGTCTGGGTCGAGGGCTTGAATCCCTTCCAGTCGTACTTGCCGGTGCCGAGCACCGGGAAGTCCGGCGAGGTGCCTCTGGCCCGCTGCGGATAGGCGCCGGAGAGCGCGTAGGCGATGTGGTCGGAGTCGACATAGGCCCAGTTGAAGGTGAAGTTGATGTTGGCGACGGCCTGTTTGAAGCCGGCCACGCCGGTGACGACGCCCGGTTCGTTCAGCTGCCCGAAGCCGACCACCGAGTCGGCCTCGTGGAAGTAGGTGCTGCGCTGGTGCACGTAGGCGACCTTCTTGCCGCCGACCTTCGCGCGGGCGAAGACGATCCCGTGAACGGTTCGGTAAGCGACCAGGGTCTGCGAGCCGGCGGCGGTCGAGTCGACCGCGTTCGGCGCCCAGCTCTCGCTCTTTTCGAGCTTTTCCATCGCCAGGCACTTGCCCCGGTAGAGGTAGTGGAAGTTGTCCTTGCAGAGCACCTCGGCGAAGGTGTCGACGTTGTCGGAGCCGGCGCTGGTCGCGCTCCAGGCGTAGTCGCGGCCGTGGCCGAGCTGAACGTAGAGGTTGACGCCGGCAAAAGAAGCGCCGCGGGCGTCGATGCCGGGCCCATGCAGGTCCTCCTCCATCAGGATCTGGGGCACGAAGTAGCCGACCTGCGGGCCCATCACCGCGATCGGGTGGCCGGTCGCCGATTTCTTCGCCGAGACGAGCTCCCAGTTCGAGGCGTGCCCGGCGCTCTGGATCGCCTGCTGCAGGCGGGCGCCGACGCTGGAGAGTCCGCTGCCGCCGCCAGCCGGTGCGGCGGAGGTCGTCGCGGTCGGAGTCAGGCGCACCGAGTTCTTGTCGGGCAGCGCCAAGCCTGCCTTCGCGAAGGCGCTGCGGGTCTCGTATGGGAAGGGCTTGGAGATCGTCGTCGGTGCCTCGGGGTCGTTCTTCGAACGGAAACCGAGCCAAGCCTTGCGACCCGCCTTTTTTCCCATCCGTTCGACGAAGGCCTGCATCGTCAGGGCCGAGTTGAGCTCGTTGCCACCGCCCTTTCCGAAGATCCCGCCGACGAGCGAGGCGATCGCGACCACGTCCGTCGCTTTCCACGGTTCCATCGGCTTTTTGAGCAGGGTGTACTCCCCCGGTTGCAGCGCCGGATTGAGGCCGGCGGCGGCGACGTACGCGTTGATCCCTTCGACGTAGCTCTGCACGTCGGTCACGGCCTGCTGGCCCGCGGCGCCATAGAGCTGCGGCATTTGCACGATCTGTTTTTCGAGGTCAGCTTCGGTGTATGGGGCGAAGCTCCACTGCCCGGCGTCGGCTTCGGCGTTGGCGCCACCGAGGAAGGAGGCGAGTTCAGCGCGGCCGGTGTGGCGCAGAACGTCCATCAGGAAGAGGCGGTCGGCAGCGCCCGCGTAGCCGGCGCCGAACATCGTGTCGGCGCGGGTGTCGCCGTAGATGTGGGGGACGCCGTAGGCGGAGTCGCGCTGGATCGTCACCCCGGGGCGGGGTTCGATGGTCGATTCGACCTGGCCGGCGGGAACGCCGAAGGTCGCGTCCTTGAAATAGCTGGGGACCTGGTCGTCGGTCAGCGTCGGGCTGGCGTAGACGAGGTTTTCGTAGAGCGCCTGCTGGTCGGCGAAGTGCGGAGGCGTTGGGTGGGTCGGGCCTTTGGAGGCGAGAATCTGCAGCAACGTGCCGAGTCCGTTCTCCCCCGGAGGGAGGACGTTGCGGAAACCGCCCGCATCGTTGGTCCCATAAGGGGCCGGGGTCGCGGCACTGGCGACAGGCGCGAGGACGGCGATCGCCAAGACCAAGGGCAGCAAGAAACCGCAGACACGACTCTTCAAAACCTCTCCATTCCCTTTCAGCGGCGCCCCCACCGCCTGCGGGAGACACTAGCCGATCGGCTGGCTGGGCAGCCGGGAATTCTTTCGGGGGTTTGGCGTGAGGAGTTGGGGGTCTCTCGTGCTCGCTGGGTTTTTCGCCCGGGAGCAACGCCAGCTCTCTTGAAGGGGCAAGCGAAAAACTAACGCCGCTGCGCGCGAGAGACCCCCAACCCCTCCCCTCGAGCCGCGCCGAAGTTCCGTCAGCTCACGAGGTCAGTCATCTCTCTCGAGGTGAGGTCGCACTTTTCCCCGCATAGCGGGGTCAACTGCGACCTCACGAAAGAGCTGGCGTCCCTCGGTCGTCGGGCTTCGAGATGGATCCAGGGCTCCCTGCCTGCCCGAGGTCGAGCGAGAGCCGCTTAGTCCTCTTCGTGCCAGGGGGTGAGAATGCGGGGGCCGTCGGCGGTGACGGCGACCGTGAACTCGAAGTGGGCGGCGAGCGAATCGTCCTCGGAAAAGACCGACCAGCCGTCGTCGCCCATCCGCACCAGCGGCCCGCGGGCGTTGACCATCGGCTCGATCGCCAGCACCATTCCCTCCTCCAGCTCGGGTCCCTTGCCGGGCTCGCCGAAATTCGGGACCTGCGGCTCCTCGTGCATCTCGCGCCCGACCCCGTGGCCGACCAGGGTGCGGATGATCGAGAGGCCCTCGGCCTCGACCGAACGCTGGACCGCCGCCGAGACGTCGCCGAGGTGATTGCCGATCTGCATCTGCGCGACCGCGGCGAACAGCGAGGCCTTGGTGACGTCGAGCAGCTTGCGGGCCTCGCGGTCGATCGGGCCGATCGGAACGGTCACCGCCGCATCGGAGACCCAGCCGTCCTTGATGACCCCGACGTCGATCGAGAGGATGTCGCCGCGCTGCAGCTCGTAGGGACCGGGGATCCCGTGCACCACCATCGAGTTAGGAGAGGCGCAAATCGAGCCGGGGAAGCCGCGGTAGCCCTTGAACGCAGGCACCGCGTCCTGAGAGCGGATGAACTTCTCGGCCGCGGCGTCGAGTTCCTCGGTCGTGACGCCGGCCCGGGCCTTGGCGGCCAACATCTTCAGGCAGCGGACGAGAATCTCGCCGGAGGCGGCCATCTGGTCGATCTGCTCGGGCGTCTTACGGATGATCATCCGGTACAAGGCTAGACCGCCTCGTCTTGCTCGAGACGCATCGTCGCCAGGATGCGGCGGATCTCCTCGGAGACCTCGTCGGGGTCCTTCTCACCGTCGATCCGACGCAGGACGCTGCGCTGGTCGTAGTAGTCGACCAGCGGCTCAGTCTTCTCGTGGTACTGGGCGAGGCGGTTGCGAATCGTCTCCGGGTTGTCGTCGTCGCGGGTGACCAGCTCGCTGCCGTCGATGTCACAGACCCCCTCCCGCTGCGCCGGGTTGAACTCGACGTGGAAGACGTGGCCGTTGTCGACGCAGGTCCGGCGACCGCCGAGACGGCGGATCACCTCGTCGTCGGAGACGTCGATCAGCAGCACCGCGGTCACCTTCCGGCCGAGCTCGTCCAACTTGGCGTCGAGGGCCTCGGCCTGCGGTGTGGTGCGCGGAAAGCCGTCGAGGATGAAGCCGTCGCGGGCGGCGTCGGAGTCGAGCGCCTCGACGATCACCCCGACGATGACGTCGTCGGGAACCAGGTCCCCCGCGTCCATGTATCCCTTCGCCGTACGACCGAGCTCGGTCTCGTCGCGAACCGCGGCCCGGAGGATGTCCCCCGTCGCGTAATAAGGCAGCCGGAGATCTTCGTTCAGCCGCTCACCCTGCGTGCCCTTGCCAGAACCGGGCGGTCCAAGAAGTACGAGGTTTAGCTCAGACATTGAAGGAGCCTATTTCAAACCGGAGGGCGCACCGGTTTGCGGCGCCCTCAAGCTATTTGAGGAAGCCCTCGTAATTTCGCATCATGAGCTGCGCCTCGAGCTGCTTGACGGTGTCCAGCGCGACGCCGACGACGATCAGGATCGAGGTGCCCCCAAAAAAGAAGTTGGCCGACGTCTGGCTGATCAGGATCGTCGGCAGCGCCGCGACCGCCCCCAGGTAGAGCGCGCCCGGGAAGGTCAGCCGCGAGAGGATGCGGTCGAGGTACTCGGCGGTCGGCCGCCCCGGACGTACGCCCGGGATGAAGCCGCCGTATTTCTTCAGGTTGTCGGCCTGGTCGACCGGATTGAAGGTGACCGCCGTGTAGAAGTAGGTGAAGATGATGATGAAGAAGACCTCGCCCGCCACGTAGGCCCAGCCGTTGGGTTCGAAGAAGGCGGCGAAGTCGAGCGCGGCCGGGGTGTTGAGCAACTGCCCGATGGTCGGCGGGAAGGCCATGATCGAGGCGGCGAAGATGACCGGGATGACGCCCGCCATGTTGACCCGCAAGGGCAGGTAGGTCGAACCGCCCGAGGTCATTTTGCGGCCGACGACGCGTTTCGCGTACTGGACGGGAATCCGGCGCTGCCCCTCCTGGACGAAGACGATCGCGACGATCACTGCGAGCGCGACGAACGGCATCATCACGACGAAGACCTGGTCGGGGCTGTTCCACCACTTGCTGAGGCCGCCGGGCAGCCCCGAGACGATCGAGGCGAAGATCATCAGCGAGATGCCGTTGCCGATCCCGCGCTGGGTGATCAACTCGCCCATCCACATCAACAGGGTGCAGCCCGCGGTGAGGGCGATGACGATCAGGAAGACCTTGGGGAAGGTCAGGGTCCCGACGACGCTGGTGCCAGATTCTTCGCCGAAGGAGCGGAAGAGGAAGACGTAGCCGAGCGACTGCATGAAAGCGAGGCCGACGGTCAGGTAACGCGTGTACTGGGTGATTTTCTGCTGCCCGACTTCGCCCTCTTTCTGCAGGCGCTCGAGCGTGGGCACGACCACGGTCAGCAACTGCAAGATGATCGAGGCCGTGATGTAGGGCATGATCCCCAGCGCGAAGAGGGATAGTCGCGAGAGGCTTCCCCCGGAGAAGGTGTTGAGGAAGCTGAGGATGCCCGAGCCGGTGAAGTTGCTCTCGATTTCCTTGACGGCCTGGACGTCGACGCCCGGAGCCGGGATGTAGGCGCCGAGACGGTACAGCGCCAGGATCGCCGCGGTGAACGCGAGCTTCTTGCGGATGTCCGCAACGCTGAACGCGCTGAGAATAGTTCTGAGCATTACGGCTCCAGAGTGTGACAGGAACCGCCGGCCGCCTCGATCTTCTCTTTGGCGGCTGCACTGAAGGCGTGCGCGTGAACGTCCAGTTTCTTGCCGATCTCGCCGCGGGCGAGGATCTTGACCGGGTCCGAACGCTTTGCCAGGCCCTTCTCCTTGAGCGCTGCCAGGGTCACTTCGGCGCCGGCGTCAAAGCGCTCATCGAGGTCGGAGAGGTTGATGGGCTGCGTCTTGGTGCGGAAGTTCTCGAACGGCATCGACTTCTTCATATGCGGGCCGCGGAGCTTTCGCATCCGCATGTGGATCGGGTTCTGCCCGCCCTCGTAGCCGGCCTTGCGCTTGGCGCCCGCGCGTGAGCCGGCGCCCTTGTGGCCGCGGCCCGAGGTCTTGCCGAGACCGCTGCCCTCGCCGCGGCCGATCCGCTTGCGCGGGCGGCGCGAGCCGGGCTTCGGCTTCAAGTTGTGGAGACCGATCTCCTCCGAACGCGGCGTCTCGGACATCAGAAGACCTTCACCAGGTGGGAGACGACCTTCAGCTGGCCCTGCAGCTGCGGCGTGTCCTTGCGCTCGACCGATTTTCCGATCCGTCCCAGGCCCAGCGCCTTCAAAGTCGCTTTCTGCTTCGGATCCGTCCCGTTCGTGGACTTCACCTGGGCAATCTTCACCCCGCTCACGACTGCGTCTCCTCAGCGGCCGGAATCTCCTCAGCGGCCGGAATCTCCTCAGCGGCGGGAGTCTTCTCGGTTGCAGCCGGCTCGGCCTCCGCGGCAGCAGCTGCAGCCTCGCTCGGCGCGTCCGGCACCGGGGTCTCGGAGCTGGGCGCCTGGTCGACGACCTCCTCGTCGGCTGCGGGGATCGCCTCCAGATGCTCGCCGTTGGTCGCAGAACCGTTCAGATCCAGGCCCAGTACCTGCCTAACCGTCAAACCTCGAAGCTCGGCAACCTCCTCCGGCCGGCGAAGGCGAATCAGCCCGTCCATGGTCGCCTTGACCAGGTTGATCGGGTTCTGGGTGCCGATGCTCTTGGTGAGGACGTCGCGAACACCGCCGAGCTCGAGCACGGCGCGAACGCCGCCGCCGGCGATGACGCCGGTACCGGGGCTGGCCGGTCGCAGGACGACGTGGCCGGCACCGAAGCGGCCGATGATCCGATGGGTGATCGTCTGCCCGTATTTGGGCACGCGGATCATGTTCTTACGGGCGTCCTCGACGCCCTTCTGGATCGCCAGCGGGACCTCGCGGGCCTTGCCGTAGCCGATCCCGACAACGCCCTCTTCGTCACCGACCGCGACCAGGGCCGTGAAGGAGAAGCGCCGGCCGCCCTTGACCACCTTGGCGACGCGGTTGATCTCGATCACGCGCTCCTGCAGGTCGAGCCCGCGCGGGCTGACCGTCTCAACGTTTTTGGTTTCCATTCCCTTCATAAGCAGCGGCCCACCGTAGCGGAACTAGAAGGCCAACCCTCCCTCGCGCGCACCCTCGGCCAGCGCCTTGACGCGACCGTGGTACTGGTAGCCACCGCGATCGAAGACGCAGGTCTCGACGCCGGCTTTCTTGCCTCGCTCGGCAAGGAGTTCGCCGGCCTTCTTGGCCTGGTCGGAAGCGGTGAGTTTGCGAAGGTCGGGCTCGATCCAGTTGACGGCGGCCACGGTGTGACCTTTGGTGTCGTCGATGAGCTGCGCGAAGACGCCGCGGTTGGAGCGGTAGACGGAAAGGCGCGGACGCGCAGCCGTGCCGTTGACCTTGGCGCGAACCCGGCGGCGACGGCGCAGCCGGCCCTGGCGCTTGGTGATGACGGTCATGCGCGCTTACCCACCTTGCGCAGAACCTGCTCACCTTTGTAGCGAATGCCCTTGCCCTTGTAGGGCTCCGGCTTGCGGCGCTTGCGAATGTCGGCAGCGACCTGGCCGACGAGCTGCTTGTCAATCCCGCGCACGATCACTTCGGTTGGCTGCGGGACCTCGAACTCGATGCCGTCGGGAGCGTCGATCGAGACCGGGTGCGAGAAGCCGAGCGCCAGCTCGAGGTTCTTCCCTTTGAGCGCGGCGCGGTAGCCAACGCCCTGGATCTCGAGCCGCTTCTCGAAGCCGTCAGTGACGCCCTCGACCATGTTCGCGATCAGGCTGCGGGTGAGCCCGTGCAGGGCCCGGTGCTCGCCGCGATCGGTCGGGCGGGCGACGGTGACGACGCCGTCGGCCTGCTCGATCGCCATTTCCGGCGAGAGGGTCTGGCTGAGCTCGCCCTTGGGACCCTTGACGGCGACGTTGCCAGGGGCAATCTCGACCGTGACGGCCTCGGGGACGGGGACGGGTTTTCTTCCGATTCGGCTCATGGGTTCACCAGACGTAGGCGACAACCTCGCCACCGACGCCCTTGGCGCGGGCTTCGTGGCCGGTCATCACGCCGGTGGAGGTGCTGACGATCGCGGTCCCGGTTCCTCCCTGGACGCGCGGCACGTTTTTGTGATCGACGTAGCGGCGGCGGCCCGGGCGGGAAACCCTTTCGATGCCAAGGATGACAGGGCGGCGGTCCTCCGTGTACTTGAGGCGCACGTTGATCGCCTCGCCAACCCTGGCGGGCTTGCGGTGGAAGTCGGTGATGTAGCCCTGCTCCTTGAGGATCCGCGACATCTCCATCTTCAGGCCGGAGAGGGGGATCTCCACCTCGTCGTGGCCAGCGCGAATCGCGTTGCGGATGCGGGTCAGGTAATCGGCGATCGGATCGGTCTGCATGGTCCTACCAGCTCGACTTGGTCATGCCGGGGATGTACCCCTCGTGGGCGGCGTTGCGCAGGCAGATCCGGCAGAGGCCGAACTTGCGGTAGTAGGCGCGCGGGCGACCGCAGCGCCGGCAGCGGTTGTAGCTGCGCGATTTGAACTTTGCTTTGCGGCCCTGGCGGACCTTCTGGGAAGTCTTAGCCATCCTCTGAACTCTTCTCCTCGTCGGCGCCGCTCTCGGCAACCTCGTCGTTTCCGCCCTCGGCGGCGTCGTCGCCCTCACCCTCGTCGGTCGCGGGCTTGGCGTAGGCCTCGGGGTTCTCCTCTTTCAGCTGCTCCAGCGCCGCCTGCTCGACCTCGGCCTTGAGGCGGGCCTCCTCCTTGCGCTGCTCCTCTTCCGCCTCGGCTTCGGCTTCTTCGCGAGCCTGCTGACCGGGTCGACCCTCCTGCGCGAAGGGCATGCCCAGCGCCAGGAGCAGCTCGAAGGCTTCGAGATCGGTCTTGGCGGAAGTCGTGATCGTGATGTCGAGGCCGCGCACCACGTCGACTGAGTCGTAGTCGATTTCGGGGAAGATCAGTTGCTCTTTGACGCCCATCGAGTAGTTGCCACGGCCATCGAAAGAGCGTGGGTTGAGGCCCCGAAAGTCTCGGATCCGCGGCACCGCGATCGAGGTCAGGCGGTCGAGGAACTCCCACATACGGGCTCGCCTCAGCGTCGCTGAGACCCCGACCGGCATCCCCTCGCGCAGTTTGAACGAGGCGACCGACTTGCGGGCGCGGCGCACGTTGGGGTGCTGTCCAGCGATCAGTTCCAGCTGGTTCTGCGCCGATTCGAAGGATTTTTTGTCCTGTTTCTCAGTGCCGAGACCCATGTTCAAGGTGATCTTCTGCAGGCGCGGCGCCTCCATCGGCGTCGAGTAGCCGAATTTCCGCGTCAGCTCGGGCAGGATCTCCTGCTCGTATTTGTCGCGTAGGCGCGGCGGCGGGGCCGCCTGCGAGGTTGGTGCCACGGTCGCCTCCATCAGTCGATCGCCGTCCCAGTGCGCTTCGCGTAGCGGACACGCTTGCCGCCGTCGTCGACGCGGACGCCGACCCGGGTCGGCTTGTTGTCTTTGGGGTCGAGCAGCATCACGTTGGAGGCGTCGATCGGCCCCTCCTTCTCGACGATCCCCCCCGCCTGCGCTTTCGACATGTCGCCGGTCGAGCGCGGACGTTCGTGGCGCTTGATGATGTTCAGGCCCTCGACGTAGACGCGGCGCTTTTTCGGGTCCGTGCGGACGACGCGGCCGGTCTTACCGGCGTCCTTGCCGCTGGTGATGACGACCTGGTCATCGGTCTTGATGCGCATCGACTTCGCCATCAGAGGACCTCGGGCGCGAGCGAGATGATTTTCATGAAGTTGCGATCACGCAGTTCGCGCGCCACCGGGCCGAAGATGCGAGTCCCGCGCGGGTTGTTGTTCGCCGGGTCGATCAGCACGGCGGCGTTCTCATCAAAGGAGATGTAGGTCCCGTCGGGACGACTCAGCGGCTTGCGGGTGCGGACGACAACGGCCTGCACGACCTCGCCCTTGCGGACGCCGCCCTGCGGGCTGGCCGATTTGACGGTCGCGGTGATCACATCGCCGACGCTGGCGTACCGACGGTGCGAGCCGCCTTTGACACGGATGCAGAGGATTTCGCGGGCACCCGAGTTATCGGCGACCTTGAGCCTGGACTCTTGCTGGATCACTTTGCCTTCTCCAGGATCCCGACCAGGCGCCAACGCTTGGTCTTCGACAGGGGCCGGGTCTCGACGATCTGCACCACGTCGCCCTCGCCGGCCTCGTTGCGCTCGTCGTGCGCATGCAGCGTGCGCGAACGCCGGACGATCTTCTCGTAAGTCGGGTGACGACGGGCGATGTCGATGCGGACGGTGATCGACTTGTCGCCTTTGTTGGAGACGACGATGCCCTGGCGGACCTTGGCCGCGTTGGCGTCGCGCTCGGCCGGGACGGTGCCGTCGCCCCTCGCGGGCTGTTTCGTCTTGGTCGTGGCGCGCTCTTTGCGGCGCTGCGCGGCCTTGGCCTTGCGGGCCTTGTCACGAGCGACCGCGCGTTCCTCCGGGGTCAGCGTCGGGCCGGCCTCGTGGGGTCGGCGCGAGCGCTGCAGGCGCCGGCGCTGCTTCCAGGGAAGATCATCCTCGGGGTTCGGCTCGGCCGGCGCCTCTGCGGCGACCGGTGCAGCCTCAGCCGGTCCGTCCTCAGCCGGTGCGTCCTCAGCCGGTGCGTCCTCAGCGGGTGCGTCCTCAGCGGGTGCGTCCTCAGCAGGGGTCTCCTCCACCGGGGTCTCCTCGGCGGCGGGTGCCTCCTCGACCGGGGTCTCCTCGGTCTTCTCGTCTTGTTTCGTCTCGTCGTCGCTCATATGCGCTTCGTCTCTTTCTCAACGTCAATGCCTCGCGCCTTTGCCACGGTCAGCAGCCGGGCGATGTCGCGCTTGGCGGAACCAAGGCGGGAAGTGTTCTCGAGCTCGCCGGTGGCGTGGCGGAAGCGAAGGTTGAAGGCCTCCTGCTTGGCGTCGATCAGTTTCGCCACCAGCTCGTCGTCTTTCAGGTTATGCACCTCGGCGGCTTTCATCAGTCTTCGACGCCCTCGCGCTTGACGAATTTCGTTTTCACGGGCAGCTTGTGTCCGGCCAGGCGCAGCGCTTCGCGGGCCAGCTCCTCGGGCACGCCGGCGAGCTCGAACATGACCTTGCCGGGCTTGACCACGGCGACCCAACCCTCCGGGTTGCCCTTGCCCGAGCCCATCCGCGTCTCCGCCGGCTTCTTCGTGTAGGGCTTGTCGGGGAAGACGTTGATCCAAACCTTGCCGCCACGTTTGATCTTGCGGGTCATCGCCACGCGCGCGGCCTCGATCTGGCGGTTGGTGATCCAGCCGCGATCGAGCGACTTCAGCCCGTACTCGCCGAAGGCGACGGTGCTGCCGCCCTTGGTGTTGCCGCGCATGCGGCCGCGGAACTGTTTGCGGTGCTTGACCCGTTTCGGCATCAGCATCAGCGGCCACCTCCCCGGTTACCGCCACCGCGGCCGCCGGGGGCGCCGCCGGGTCCACGTCCGCCGCCACCCGGGCCACGCCCGCCGCCGCCGCCGCGTCCGCCGCGGTCGCCGCCGGGGCCACGTCCGCCGCGATCGCGACCACCGCGATCGCGCTGCTGGCCCTGCGGCTCGCCGTCGGTCGAGGCGAGATCGGAGCGGAAGCCCTCGGGCATCACTTCGCCCTTGTTGATCCAGCATTTGACGCCGATCCGGCCGGTCGTCGTACGCGCCTCGAAGAAGCCGTAGTCGATGTCCGCGCGCAGGGTGTGCAGCGGCACACGACCGTCCGAGTAGCTTTCGGTCCGCGCCATCTCTGCCCCGCCAAGGCGACCGGAGACCTGGACCTTGACGCCCTTGGCTCCGGAGCGCATCGCCGAGGTCAGGGCGCGTTTCATCGCGCGCCGGAAGGCGACCCGGTTCTGCAGCTGCTCGGCGATCGACTGGGCGACCAGCTTGGCGTCGAGCTCGGGACGCTTGACCTCGCGGATGTTCACTTTCACCGGGCTACCGGTCAGCTTGTGCAGCTCCTTGCGCAGGGCGTCGACTTCACTACCCGACTTGCCGATGACGATGCCGGGGCGGGCGGTGTGGATATCGACCGCGACCTCGCCGCGACGCTCGATCGTGATGTTCGAAAGGCCCGCGTGCGAAAGCTTGTTGACGATGTGGTCCCGGATCTGCAGGTCTTCCTGGAGCACGTCGGCGAAGTTTTTCTCCTCGTACCAAGTCGACTTCCAGTCGTGGATGTAGCCGACGCGGAAACCCTCGGGGTGGATCTTCTGTCCCATGCCTAGTCCTCCACCGGGGTTAGCGCCACGGCGATGTGGCTGGTTCGCTTGTGAATCGGGGTCGCCCGTCCCTGGGCGCGGGGCCGGAAGCGCTTCAGCGTCGGGCCCTCGTCGACGGTGATCGAAGAAACGCGCATCTCATCCCCGATCAGGTCGTGGTTGTTTTCCGCGTTGGAGGCGGCGGAGTTGATCAGCTTGTGAATGTCCTCGGCGGCACCGCGCGGCGAGAACTGCAGCAGCGCCCGGGCCTTTTCGATGTGCAGGCCGCGGACCTGGTCGGCGATCAGGCGCGCCTTGCGCGGCGCGATCCGCACGTAGCGGGCGCTGGCTCGGACAATCGGCGGCGCGACCGGAGCCTTCGGCGCGGCTTTTTTCGCCGGCGTCTTTTTGGCTTTGGTCTCTTTGGCGACAGCTTTTTTTGAAGTCTCTTTTTTCGCAGCGGCTTTTTTCGGCTCTTTTTTGGCCGCCGGCCGTTTGCTCTCGGTTTTCGCCGGCGCTTTTTTGGCAGCCGCTTTTTTCGCCGGTTTCTTCTCGGCTTTAGCCGCGGCTTTCGCTTTCGGCTCTTTTTTCGCGGCCGCTTTTTTCGGCGCGTCTTTTTTGTCTTTTTTCTCGTCGGCCATCGTCAGCCTCAGTCGCCCTTACCAGTGCCGGAGTGCGAGCGGAAGGTCCGGGTGGGAGCGAACTCGCCGAGCTTGTGCCCAACCATCGACTCCGAGATGAAGACAGGCACGTGTTTTTTGCCGTCGTGCACGGCGATCGTGTGACCGACCATCTCCGGGAAGATCGTCGAGGTTCGCGACCAGGTTTTCACCATCTGTTTTTTGCCGGCGTCGTTCAGCGCGGAGATCCGCCCCATCAGGCGCTCTTCGACCCACGGGCCCTTTTTGGTCGATCGGCCCATCAGCGGCCACCCTTCTTCTTGCCGCGGCGACGGCCGCGGACGATGTAGCGGTCGGACTGCTTGCCCTTCTTGCGGGTCCGGTAGCCGAGCGTGGGCTTCCCCCACGGGGTCACCGGGTGGCCACCGGGCGTGTGGTGCGCCTCACCGCCGCCGTGCGGGTGATCGACCGGGTTCATCGCGACGCCGCGGCTCTGCGGGCGCTTGCCCTTGTGGCGGCTACGGCCAGCCTTACCGACCTTGAGGTTCTGGTGCTCGGCGTTGGAGAGGGTGCCGATCGAGGCGCGGCACTCGGCGCGGACCATCCGCATCTCCGAGGACGGCAGCCGCAGGGTCACCATCTCGCCCTCCTTCGCAACCAGCTGGATCGCGGTGCCGGCGGAGCGGCCGAGCTTGCCGCCCTGACCGGGGATCAGCTCGACGTTATGGACGATCGTGCCGGTCGGCATCTGACCCAGCGCCATCGCGTGGCCCGGTTTGATGTCGGCCTCGAGACCTGACCTGACGACGTCGCCGACCGCCAGCGTCGAGGGCGCCAGGATGTAGTCCTTGAAGCCATCGGCGTAGTGCAGCAGGGCGATGTAGCAAGTGCGATTGGGGTCATACTCGATCGTCGCGACCTTCGCGGGGACGCCGTCCTTGAGCCGCTTGAAGTCGATCTTGCGGTAGCGCCGCTTGGCGCCGCCGCCGCGGTGGCGGGCGGTGACGCGCCCGTTGACGTTGCGGCCACCGGACTTTTTCAGGCCCTCGGTCAGCTTCTTTTCCGGCTCGGTCGCGGTCAACTGCTCGCGCAACGGGTAGGTCGCGAAGCGGCGGCCCGGGCTGGTCGGTTTGGTTTTGCGGTTCGGCATCTTCAGTTCTCCCTAGGCGGTCTGTCCGCCCTCGAACAGCTCGATCCGCTCGCCGGGGGCGAGCTGGACGATCGCCTTCTTCCAGGCGCGGGTGCGGCCTTTGGTGAGGCCGCGGCGCTTGGGCTTGGAGCGCACCTTGGCAGTGCGCACCTGCGCGACCTCGACGCCGAAGACCTCGGTGACCGCCTGGGCGATCTGGGTCTTGTGGGCGCGGTCGTCGACGCGAAAGGTGTACTTGCCCTCGGCGATCAGGGCGTAGCTCTTCTCCGAGATCACCGGGCGGATCAGGATCATGTGGGCGTCCATCAGCCGAGCCTCTCTTCGAGCGCCTTGAGCGCCGACTCCGAGACGACAAGCGAGGCCGCCGCGATCACATCGGCGACGCCGGTGGCGCCAACCTCGAGCACGTGGGTGCGCGGGATGTTGCGGAAACTCTTCATCGCCCCGACCTCCTCGGCGGTGAGGACGACCAGGGTCGGGCTCTTGGCGGCCCATTTGGCCAGCGCCGCGGCGGCATTCTTCGTCGAAGGGGTGTCGAAGGCGGCGGCATCGAGGATGGCGACCGAGTCGCGCTCGGCGTGGACCGAAAGGGCCGAGCGCAGTGCCCGACGACGGGCTTTGCGGTTGACCTTGACCGTGTAGTGGCGTGGCTTCGGGCCGAAGGTGACGCCGCCGCCGTAGCGGCTGGAGACGCCGAGGGCGCCGACGCGAGCGCGGCCGGTGCCCTTCTGACGCCAGGCCTTGGCGGTCGTGAAAGCTACCTCTCCGCGGGTCAGGGTCGAGGCGGTGCCGCGGCGACGCGAGGCCATGTCGGCGCGGGCCGCCTCATGCACCAGCGACTGGTGGAAGGGCTCGCTGAAGAGCTCTTTGGGCAGGTCGGCCTTGGTCGTCTTGCCGAGCACGGTTGCTTTAGCCATCGGTCCTCACCTCGACGATCGAGTTGCGCGATCCCGGAACCGAGCCTTTGATCAGCAACAGGTTGCGATCGGCGTCGATATCGGCGATTTCCAAGCCCTTCTGGGTGCGACGCTTGTTGCCCATCTGGCCCGGCATCCGCATCCCTTTGAAGACGCGGGCGGGGAAGGCGCTGGCGCCGATCGAACCCGGCGCGCGAACGTTGTGGGAGCCGTGGCTGACCGGGCCGCGGCTGAAGTTGTGGCGCTTGATGCCGCCCTGGAAGCCCTTGCCGATCGAAATCCCGGCGACCTTTACTTTCTGGCCGGCCTCGAAGCCGGCGACGGTGACGTCGTCACCGATCTTCGGACCCTCCTCGGCGCCGAGGTCCTCGTCGCGGAACTCGACCAGGTGGCGCATCGGCGCCGCGCTCGCCTTCTTCAGGTGGCCTTCCTCGCCCTTGCTGAGCTTGCCCTGCTTGACCTCGCCGAAGGCGAGCTGCACGGCGGCGTAGCCGTCGCGCTCGGACTCGCGGACCGCGGTCACCTTGCAGGGACCGGCTTCGATCACGGTCACCGGCACGAGCGTTCCGTCCTCGCGGAAGACCTGCGTCATGCCGAGCTTCTTGCCGAGGATCGCGGCCATCGTCCTAGAGCTTGATCTCGATGTCGACACCGGCCGGGAGCGAGTCCAGGCGCTGCAGCGAGTCGACCGTTTTCGGCGACGGCTGGAGGATGTCGATCAGGCGCTTGTGGGTGCGGATCTCGAAGTGCTCGCGCGAGTCCTTGTCCTTGAACGGCGAGCGGATCACGCAGTAGACGTTTTTCTCAGTCGGCAGCGGCACCGGACCGGAGACGCTGGCGCCGGTGCGCTCGGCCGTCTCGACGATCTCTCGAGCGGCGCGATCGATCGCGTCGTGGTCGTAGGCCTTGAGCCTGATTCGGATTTTTTGCGCTGCTATCGCTGCCACTTTTTCCTGCTGTCTCTAGATCCTGTTGCTTGTCTTTTACGGGCGCTCTTAGGGCGCAATAAGGGCGGGGCCCCTGTAGGTGGGGCGCCGCCCCGGTCGTATGTCCTTGCAGTTGTCTCGTCGCCCAGGCGGGCGACGATCTTGGGACGGGCAGAGGCCCGCCCCTGGGGGAGTCGTTACTCGATGACCTCGGCGACAACCCCCGAGCCGACGGTGCGGCCACCCTCGCGGATGGCGAACCGCAGGCCCTGATCCATGGCGATCGGCTGAATCAGCTCGATCGTCATCTCGACGTTGTCTCCCGGCATCACCATCTCCGTCCCCTCGGGGAGGTTGGCGATCCCGGTCACGTCGGTGGTCCGGAAGTAGAACTGAGGCCGGTAGCCGGAGAAGAACGGAGTGTGACGACCACCCTCCTCCTTCTTGAGGCAGTAGACCTCGGCTTTGAACTTGGTGTGCGGCGTGATCGAGCCGGGCTTGCAGAGAACCTGGCCACGCTCGATCTCCTCGCGCTTGGTCCCGCGCAGGAGGGCTCCGATGTTGTCTCCGGCGCGACCCTCGTCGAGGATCTTGCGGAACATCTCGACGCCGGTGACGGTGGTTTTGGTCGTGTCGTGGATACCGACGATCTCGACCTCGTCACCGGTGTTGACGATCCCCTGCTCGACGCGGCCGGTGGCGACGGTGCCGCGGCCGGTGATCGAGAAGATGTCCTCGATCGGCATCAGGAAGGGCTTGTCCAGCTCGCGGACGGGCTCCGGGATGTAGGAGTCGAGGGCCGCGGCCAGCTCGAAGACGGCTTTCTGGGCCTCCTCGTCGCCTTCCAGCGCCTTCAGGGCGGAGCCTTTGATGATCGGGGTCTCTTCGCCCGGGAAGTCGTACTCGTTGAGGAGGTCCTTGACCTCCTCCTCGACGAGCTCGATCAGCTCCTCGTCGTCGACCTGATCGATCTTGTTGAGGAAGACGACGACGTGCGGCACGTTGACCTGACGGGCGAGCAGGATGTGCTCGCGGGTCTGAGGCATGACGCCGTCGGCGGCGGAGACGACCAGGATCGCGCCGTCCATCTGCGCGGCGCCGGTGATCATGTTCTTCACGTAGTCGGCGTGGCCGGGGCAGTCGACATGGGCGTAGTGCCGGTTCTCGGTCTCGTACTCGACATGGGAGGTCGCGATCGTGATCCCGCGCTCCTTCTCCTCCGGAGCGTTGTCGATCTCGGCGAAGCTCTGTGCCTCAGCTCCACCCACGGTCGAGAGCGTCTGGGTGATCGCGGCCGTAAGCGTCGTCTTCCCGTGGTCGATGTGACCGATCGTTCCAACGTTCACGTGCGGCTTATCGCGCTCGAACTTCTCCTTTGACATCTCTCTCCGTTCTACCTTTCGAAATCGTGTTCTGTCTGATTTAGGTGCTTAAGTCGTGAAATCTCTGCCGAGCAGGGAGCTTGACCCTGCCTGCGGGCGAACCTGGGAAATATAGCCAGATGCGGCCCTCGGCGCGGTTGGGCCTAGGAGCCCCCTCCGTCTGACCCGCCGGAACGGTGTTCGACGATCTCCTCGGCGATGTTCGAGGGGACCTCCTCGTAGCGCTCGAACTGCATCGTGTAGCTGGCGCGGCCCTGGGTCGAAGATCGCAAATCGGTGGCGTAGCCAAACATTTCGCCGAGGGGGACGTAAGCCTGGACGGCGAGCGCGTTGCCGCGCTGCTCCTGGCCTTGGACTTTGCCACGGCGGCGGCTGAGGTCGCCGATCACGTCGCCGAGGAAGTCCTCGGGGGTGACCACCTCGACCGCCATCACCGGCTCCAGCAGGACCGGGTTGGCCTTGCGGGCACCCTCCTGGATCGCCATCGAGCCGGCGATTTTGAACGCCATCTCCGAGGAGTCGACGTCGTGGTAGGAACCGTCGACGAGTTCGACTTTCACGTCGACCATGGGGTAGCCGGCCTTGACGCCGTTCTCGAGTGCCTCGCGCATCCCCTGCTCGGCGGGGCCGATGAATTCGCCGGGGATCACACCGCCCTTGATTTTGTTCACGAACTCAAAGCCCTCGCCGGGCGCGGGCTCGAGGTTGATGACGACGTGACCGAACTGGCCGCGACCGCCGGTCTGGCGCACGAAGCGGGCGACGACCTTCTCGACCCGCTTGCGGATCGTCTCGCGGTAGGCGACCTGCGGCTTGCCGACGTTGGCGTCGACTTTGAACTCGCGCAGCATGCGGTCGACGATCACCTCGAGGTGGAGCTCGCCCATCCCGTGAATCAGGGTCTGGCCGGTTTCCTCGTCGGATTCGATCCGGAAGGTCGGGTCCTCCTCGCCCAGGCGCTGCAGGGCGTTGCCCATCTTCTCCTGGTCGGCTTTGGTTTTCGGCTCGATCGCCACGGCGATCACCGTCTCCGGGAATTCGATGCTCTCGAGCGCGATCGGCGCGTCCGGGGCGGCGAGCGTGTCGCCGGTCCCAGTTTCCTTGAGACCGACGCCGGCGCAGATGTCGCCCGAGTAGACCTCCTCGATCTCCTCGCGGCTGTTGGCGTGCATCATCAGCAGCCGGCCGATGCGCTCGGTCTTGCCGGATTTGACGTTGAGGACGCGGCCGCCTTTCTCGAGCTTGCCCGAGTAGACGCGGAAGTAGGTGAGTTTGCCGACGTAGGGGTCGGTCATGACCTTGAAGGCGAGGGCGGCGAAGGGGCCGCTGTCGTCAGCGGGGCGCTCGCCCTCGGTGTCCTCGGACTGGCCTTTGCCGGCGGCGATGACGCCGGTCACCGGCGGCACCTCCAACGGCGAGGGCAGCAGGGCGATGATCGAGTCGAGCAGCGGCTGCACGCCCTTGTTCTTGAACGAGGTGCCGCAGAGGACCGGGGTGACCTCGGTGTCGAGACAAGCCCGGTGCAGGGCCTTGAGCAGCCGCTCGGCCGAGATCTCCTCTTCGCCGAGGTAGGCCTCCATCAGCTCGTCGTCGTGGTCGGAGCAGGCCTCGATCAGCTGGGTGCGATATTCCGCCGCCTGGTCCTGCAGGTCCGCCGGGATCTCGACCGTCTCGTAGGCGGCGCCGAGCTCGTCGGTCCAGATCAGGCCTTTCATCTCCAGCAGGTCGACGACGCCCTGGAAGTCCTCCTCGGCGCCGATCGGCAACTGGATCGGCACCGCGTTGGCGCCGAGCCGGTCCTTCATCGTGCGCACGCAGTAAAAGAAGTCGGCACCGGTGCGGTCCATCTTGTTGATGTAGGCGAAGCGCGGAACCCCGTACTTGTCCGCCTGCCGCCAGACGGTCTCCGACTGCGGCTCGACGCCGGCGACGGCGTCGAAGACGGCGATCGCACCGTCGAGGACACGCAGGCTGCGCTCGACCTCGACCGTGAAGTCGACGTGGCCGGGCGTATCGATGATGTTGATGCGGTGGTCCTTCCACTCGCATGCGGTCGCAGCCGAGGTGATCGTGATCCCGCGCTCCTGCTCCTGCTCCATCCAATCCATGACCGCGGCACCCTCGTGGACCTCGCCCATTTTGTGGGTGCGGCCCGTGTAGTAGAGGATGCGCTCGGTAGTGGTCGTCTTACCGGCGTCGATGTGCGCCATGATCCCGATGTTGCGGGTCTTCTCTAGGGGAAAGCTGCGTGCCATGGTTCTTGAGCTGATCGTTTCTTTCGAAGGGGGTTGCGAGTGAAATTTCGGCGCTCGTCGGTGCGCCCAGATCGGCGCAACCAGCGCAAAAAAAAGGCCCCAGCGGGCCCGGCGATGCGTGCTGCGAAAAAGCGAACTGCGAAAGGACTGCCTGAGCGACGGGCGATGATAGCAGCGAAGCGGCCGCGTATCGGCAGGGGTCTGAAGGCGCTTCCCGGCACCCTCGTGAAGTGGACTCGCAGGCTTGATCGCACCGCCAACCGCGGCCTCGAGCGCGCTCACCCATCGGTCCGCCGGATCCATCGTCGCGCCTCCGCGATCGCCGCCGCCGCCCTTTCCTGGCTGGGCCCGCGTCTGCGCCCGCCCGCCGCCGCCTTCTTCCGCGGCCTCGCCTACGCCGACGCGGCGACGCGGCGGGTCTGCGCCGCCCTCTCCCGGGCCGCGACGGCGGCCAGCGCCGTGGTGACGCCGCGCCGGGCGATCGCGGCCGTGATCTTCGCCGCGGGGATCGGCCTCGCCGTCTCGCAGTTCCTCGACTACCGCGGCGTCGAGATCGGCCAGCCGGGCTACGCCGGCCTCCCCAACGTGGCCAAACCGCCGACCGTCGACATCAAGACCGCCGGCGAAGCTCACGCCTTCCTGCTGCTGCCGCTCGGCGCGCTCGCCGCCTTCCTCGGCCTCGCCTGTGGCCGCCGTGAGAGCCCGCGTCTGAGCTTGGCCGTGGTCGCGATCGGCCTGCTCTCGGTGGCGGTGATCCTGCTCGTCGACCGTCCCGCCGGACTCGATCCCGGAGCCGAGACGTCGCGCTTCGCGGGCGCCTCCGCGGTGCTCGATGACGGCTTTTATGCAGAGCTGGCGGCAGCCGGGGGGCTGGTTCTTGCCGGACTGCTCTACTATGCGCGGCCGTGCCGAATACGAATCAGCTCGTCAGGAAGGGCCGCAAGCGCCCGAAGAAGAAGACCACGACGCCGGGCCTCAAGTCAGGCCAGGGTCGCAAGAAGCGCGTAGCTGCCCCGCAGCGACGTGGCGTCTGCACCCGTGTGGCGACGGTCACGCCGAAGAAGCCGAACTCGGCGCTGCGCAAGATCGCCCGTGTGCGACTCACCAACGGGATGGAGGTCACCACCTACATCCCGGGCGAGGGACACAACCTTCAGGAGCACTCCGTGGTGCTGATCAGGGGTGGTCGCGTCAAGGACCTGCCGGGAGTCCGGTACAAGGTCGTGCGCGGCACCCTCGACGCCGCCGGCGTCTCCGATCGCAAGCAGGCGCGTTCCCGCTACGGGGTCAAGGCCTCCTAGTGCCGCGCCGCTCCGCAGCCACGATTCGGCCGGTCGAGCCTGACGCCAGGCACCGCAACCGCCTCGTCCAGCAGCTGATCAACAAGGTGATGAGCGATGGCAAGAAGTCGCTTGCCGAGCGGATCGTCTACGACAGCCTCGCGATCGTCGGCGAGCGCAACGGCGAGGATCCGGTCGAGACCCTCGAGGCGGCGATCAAAGCCCTTACCCCGGTTCTGGAGGTGCGCTCCCGCCGTGTCGGCGGCGCGACCTACCAGGTTCCGGTCGAGGTCCCGGCCCGACGCGCCCGCACCCTGGCCGTCCGTTGGCTGGTCCAGTTCGCCCGCGCCCGCCGCGAGTACTCGATGGCCGAGCGGCTCGCCAGCGAGATCCTCGACGCGACCCAGCAGCAGGGCAGCGCCTGGAAGCGGAAGGACGACATCTACCGCATGGCGCAAGCGAATAAAGCATTCGCTCATTACCGCTGGTAGAGCCCGTGCCCTCTAGGGCTAGCCTCAGGGAATGAGTTCGCGGAAGCCGATCCTGGCGGTCGACGTCGACGGGGTGATCTCCATCTTCGGCTTCGACCAGACGCCGGCGGAAAGCAGATTCGAGATGGTCGACGGGATGATGCACTGCATCTCGCTGCCGACCGGGGGGCGGCTGCTGCGTTTGGCCGAGCACTACGACTTGGTCTGGGCCAGCGGCTGGGAGGACAAAGCCAACTTCTACCTACCGCGCCTGCTCGGCCTGCCGGAATTGCCGCACCTGACCTTCGACGGCGCCGCCCGCTTCGGCTCCGCCCACTGGAAGCTGGGTCCGCTCGACGCCTACGGCAAGGGACGGGCGCTGGCCTGGGTCGACGACAACTTCGACGAGAGTTGCTACCGCTGGGCGCAGGAGCGGCCCGAGCCGACCCTGCTCGTCCCCACCGAGCCGGCGCGCGGGCTGGGCGAGGTCGAGACCGAGGCCATGGCCGGCTGGGCACGGGGGCTCATGCGCGAAGGCGCGCAGGGCTGAATCTCTACACTGATCGCGGTGACTGGGTTCCTACCGATCTTCTTCCTCATGGTTGTCCTCAAGATCCCGGTCCTGGGGGCGATCTGGCTCGTCTGGTGGGCGAGCCGGGAACCCGAGCCCGAGACCGCCGAGGACTCCGGCGGTGGCTTCCAGCGTCGTCATCCGCGGCCGAAGCTGCCGCGCGGCCCACGCCGGGGGCCTCATGGCGGCGGCGCCTCGATGCCGTTGCCGGCCTGTCCGCCCGGCGGGCGCACCCGCGGCGTCAGACCCGCTGCAAAGCCTGCTTTCGCTCGCGCTGGATCTCACGCAGGTAGGGATGAAAATCGACCTGGATCGTGTGACGTTTAGAAGCGATATAGCGCTTCCGCATCCGCCGTTCGCTCGCCGCCACCGCCTTCCTCATCTCCGCCGCCGGCGGTAGCGTGCCACGGCCCCCAAGCAGGTCCGCCACCCACTCCGACTGCGCCTCGGCGATCGGCATGATCGCCCCGAGCGGCTGGATCAGGCCGATGAAGTACAGGCCCGGGTGCTCGATCGAGGCCACCCGCCGGTAAAGCGGTGGCAGCCGGTTTTCCGGCGCCGCGACGAGCTTCGGGTCGAAGAAGGGGAAGGTGATCTTGTAGCCGGTGCAGTAGACGACGAGGTCGATTTCCTCCTCGCTGCCGTCAGCGAAACGGACGGTCTTGCCACCGCTGTAGCGGTCGATGTTGGGCTTGACGGCGATGTCGCCGTGGCCAAGGCGCGAAAGCAGCTCTGCCGAGACCGTCGGGTGGGCCTCGAGTAACTTGTGATCGGGCTTGGGCAGCCCGTAGGCGGTCATGTCCCCAGCGGTAAGACCGACCATCCGGGCAATGAAGAAGCGCTGGACCGGCAGCGGCAACCGGGTCATGAACGACGAGGCGGCTTCGTCAGTCGGCTTGCCGTTTAGGTACTTGGGCATGACGTATGCGCCACGCCGCATCGCCAGGAAGGTCCTCTCGCCGATTCGGGAGGACTCGACGGCGATGTCGGTCGCAGAGTTGCCGATCCCCAGAACCAGAACCCGCTTGTCGCGAAGCACCTCTGGCTCGCGGTAGTCGTGGACGTGGATCTGCTCGCCCTCGAAATCCTCGGATCCGGGGAAGGCCGGCTCCGGCCAGCGCGGATTCCAGTGGTGGCCGTTGGCCACCACCACCGCTCGGTAGCGGCGGCTCTCGCGAGCGCCGTCGGCATCTTTGACCGTCACCTCCCACTCGCCCTCGGCTGGCTCGACGGAGATGACCTCGGTGCGGAAGGCGATCTTGTCGCGGAAGCCGAAATGGTCGACGTAGGCGTCGAAGTAGGCGGCGATCTGGAAGTGGTTGGGGTAGTCCGGATAGCTGTCCGGCATCGGGTAGGTGCGGTAGGCCATCAGCCCGCGCGAGGTGTTGATGTGCAGCGAACGGTAGGCGGACGACATCCCGTTGTCGTTTTCGTAGCGCCAGTTGCCGCCGACCCCGGAGCCCTTCTCAAAACAGTCGAAGGGGATGCCGCGAGCGTTGAGGACCTGGCAGGAAGCGATCCCCGAGCTGCCGGCTCCGATTACGCAAACCTTCTCTGAACTGGCCATGGGAGGGGAATCTATCGGACCCTGGCTGCCCGGCCAGGACGGCCTCTGACGTCCAAAGCCACCCCGGGGTGAAGAGGTCCACCCCTTGGGTCCGTAGAGAGGACGGCTGATCGGATCGAAGCTGGATCCATCGGATTTACATACCCAACGAAAGGACTCTCCGATGACCAGCAAGACCCGTTCATTCCGTTTCTCGCCCGCCACGATCATCAGCTGCCTGGCCCTGTTCCTGGCCCTGACCGGCAGCGCCTTCGCGGTCGGTATCGCCAAGAACAGCGTCCGCTCGGCTCAGATCGTCGACGGCACGGTCCGTACGATCGACGTTCGCGACAACGCGGTCAACGCCGCCAAAGTTGCCCCGGACGCAATCGGCACCGAGGAGATCGCCGAAAACGCCGTCTCCTCGCCCGAGGTCGCACAGGACTCGCTGACCAACCAGGACCTCGGCGCCGCTTCGGTCACCTCCTCTGAGGTAGCCGACGGTTCCATCGGCTCGGCCGACGTCACCGACCAATCACTTACGGCCAACGACCTGGCGGCCGACTCGGTCGGCTCCAGCGAGCTGCAGAGCGGCTCGGTCCGCTCCGCGGAGCTGGCTCCGATCATCGTGGTCACCAACGAAGTGGCGATCAAAACGAACGCCACCGCCAGCGCCGATGTGGCCTGCCCGGCCGGCACCACCGCGATCAGCGGCGGCTTCCGCGGCGGCGAGTACAAGGTCCACGCCTCAGCCTCCTACCGGAGCGGCAACGGCTGGCACCTCGACGCCCGCAACGGCGCCCCCAACGACACCAACATCCGCGTCTACGCCTATTGCCTCAGCGCCTAGCAGCGGCTCGCCAGATCGCAGAAATACCGAGGCCCGGAGCGAAAAGCTCTGGGCCTCGGTGCGTGGAGGGAGGGGCCGGGTGCCCGGCCCCTCCCCACGCTTAGCCTTTTTTCGGCTCGTCCGTAGTCGACTCGATCTCCTGCGCGAGCTCCTCGAGCTCCTCCGCAAAGGAGAGCCCGAAACCCTCGACCGGCGTCTCGACGCCGTCGACGCCGAGCTCCGCGGCGAGCTCGTCTTCTTCGAGCAGGTCCTCGTCGCTGGGCGGCTCGACCGCCACCGCCGGCTCGATCGCGACCGTGCGGTAGTGCTTGAGCCCGGTCGCGGCCGGGATCAACTTGCCGATGATCACGTTCTCCTTCAGGCCGACCAAGCGATCCCGTTTGCCCTCGAGGGCAGCGTCGGTGAGCACCTTGGTCGTCTCCTGGAAGGAGGCGGCGGAGAGGAAGGACTCGGTGGCCAGCGAGGCCTTGGTGATCCCGAGGATGACCTCCTCGCCTTTGGCCGGGGTCCCCCCTTCTTCCTTGGTCTTCTTGTTGAGTCGTTTGAGACTGCCGCGATCCTCGAGCTGGCCGGGCAGGAGGCTGGTCGAGCCCTTGGACTCGATCCGCACCTTCTTCAGCATCTGCCGGGCGATCAGCTCGATGTGCTTGTCGTTGATGTCGACGCCCTGGGCCCGGTAGACCTTCTGCACCTCGGCCACCAGATAGAGCTCGACGTCGGTTCGACCCCGAATCGCCAGCAGGTCGGCCGGGTAGAGCGAGCCCTCGTTGAGCTGCTGGCCGGCCTCGACTTTCTCGCCGTCGGAAACGTGCAGTCGCGTCCGCAGCGGGAAGCTGTAGGAGTGCTCCTCGCCGCTGGGCTCGGTGAGGTTGATTTTCAGCGCTTTTTCGGTTTCGTCGATCGAGACCTTGCCCGCGGCCTCGGCCATCTGCGCCAAGCCCTTCGGTTTACGAGCCTCGAAGAGCTCGACGATCCGCGGCAGACCCTGGGTGATGTCCTGACCGGCAACACCGCCGGTGTGGAAGGTCCGCATCGTCAGCTGGGTCCCGGGCTCACCGATCGACTGGGCGGCGATGATGCCGACCGCGTCGCCGATATTGACCGTGAACCCGGTCGCCGGCGCAACCCCGTAACAGGAGCGGCAAACACCCGATTCGGCCTCGCACTTGAGCGCCGAACGGACTGGGATTTTCGTCTCCTCGTCCTCGAACGCCTCGGCGATCGCTTCGACGTCGGCCAGGGTGATTTCCTGGTTGCGCTTGAGCAGCTCGCGACCGCGTTTGGTCTCGAGCTTTTTCGCAGCGAGGCGGCCGAACAGGTTGTCGTTGAGAGAGCCGTCCTCCTTGCGGAGCGCCATCTCGATGTGGTCTTTGGTTTTGCAGTCCTCCTGACGCACGATCACGTCCTGGGCGACGTCGACCAGGCGGCGGGTCAGATAGCCGGAGTCGGCCGTCCTCAGCGCCGTGTCGGCGAGGCCCTTTCGAGCACCGTGGGTGGAGATGAAGTACTCCAGGACCGAGAGCCCCTCCATGAAGTTGGCCTTGATCGGCCGCTCGATGATTTCGCCTTTCGGGTTGGCCATCAGGCCTCGCATCCCGGCCAGCTGACGGATCTGTTTGAACGATCCACGCGCTCCCGAGTTGGCCATCATGAAGATGGGGTTGAGCTCGTCGAGGTTGTCCTCCATCGCCTGGGCGACCTCGTCGGTGGCCCGGTTCCAGTGCGCCGTCACGGCCTCGTGACGCTCCTCGGCGGTGATGTATCCGTCGTCGTACTGGCCGACGATCGCTTCGGTCTCCTTCTCGTAGCGCTCGAGGATTTCTGCCTTCTCGGGCGGCGAGACGACGTTGTTCTTGGCGACCGTGATCCCCGCTTTGCTGGCGTATTCGAAGCCGAGATCCTTGAAGGCGTCGAGCACCTGCGAGACCGGTGGCGCACCGTAGGCCACGACCAGGTCGGAGACCATCTTGTTGACGTCCTTCTTCTTCAGCGAGAAGTTGACGAACTCGAACTGCTCCGGGTCGAAGTCCTCTTCGAGGGCATCGGCCAGGGCACGCTCGATCTTCTCGTTGAAGATGATCCGCCCGACCGTCGTCAGGAAGTGACCGCGACCGGCACGCCGGTACTCGGCTTGATCGTGGAGTTTGCAGCCGCCGTTCTCGTAGACGAGCTCGGCCTCCTGCGAGGAGCGGAAAACCTTGACGTTGGAGCCAGAGCCGTTGCTGCCCTTGCCGGCCTTCAACGCCTCGTCGACCTTCTGCAGCTCAGCCTCGTCGGGCCCGTAGGTCAGGTAGTAGATGCCGAGCACCATGTCCTGGGTCGGGGTCGCCAGCGGCGCCCCGTGGGCGGGCGAGAGGATGTTGTTCGCCGACAGCATCAGGATCCGCGCCTCGGCCTGAGCCTCAGCGGAAAGCGGCACGTGGACCGCCATCTGATCGCCGTCGAAGTCGGCGTTGAAGGCGTGACAGACGAGCGGGTGAACCTGGATCGCCTTGCCCTCGACCAGAATCGGTTCGAAGGCCTGGATGCCGAGGCGGTGCAGGGTCGGTGCGCGGTTGAGCAGCACCGGGTGCTCGTGGATGACTTCCTCGAGCACGTCCCAGACCTCCGGGATCATTGACTCGACCATCTTCTTCGCCGCCTTGATGTTCTGCACGGCTTTGCGCTCGACTAGCTGAGCCATGATGAACGGCTTGAAGAGCTCGAGCGCCATGAGCTTCGGCAGGCCGCACTGCTGCAAGCGCAGGTTTGGCCCGGAGACGATCACCGAGCGGCCCGAGTAGTCGACGCGCTTGCCGAGCAGGTTCTGGCGGAAACGCCCCTGCTTGCCCTTGAGCATGTCCGAGAGCGACTTCAGGGGTCGGTTGCCGGGGCCCGTTACCGGGCGACCGCGACGGCCGTTGTCGAAGAGGGCGTCGACTGCCTCTTGCAGCATCCGCTTCTCGTTGTTGACGATGATCTCGGGCGCGCCGAGGTCGAGCAGCCTTTTCAACCGGTTGTTGCGGTTGATCACGCGGCGGTAGAGGTCGTTGAGGTCGGAGGTCGCGAAGCGGCCACCGTCGAGCTGGACCATCGGCCGCAGCTCCGGCGGGATCACCGGTACCGCGTCGAGGACCATCCAGGCCGGCTGATTGTCGGAGTTGAGGAAGGCGGAGGCGACTTTCAACCGCTTCACCGCGCGAGCCTGTTTCTGGCCTTTGGAGCTGTTGATGATCAGCTCCAGTTCCTCGCAGTCAGCCGCGAGGTCGACCTGTTCGAGCAGGTCGCGAACCGCTTCGGCACCCATGCCGCCGCGGAAGTACTCGCCCCAGCCGAACGGAGAGCCGAATCTGTCTTTGAGCTCACGGAAGACGGTCTCGTCGTTGACGACGTCCTTCGCCTTCATCTCCGTGAAGATCTTCCAGACTTCGCCCATCCGCTCGATCGCCTCCTCGAGGTAGGCCTCGGTGTCGGCGATCTCGGCGTCGAACTGTTTGCGCAGTTCTTTGGTCATTTTGGTCCGTTCGTCGTCCTTCAGCTTGCGCAGCTGGGCTGCGGTCAGCTTCAGGGAATCGGCCCAAATGTGGTCCTCGTCATCGAACTTGTCCTGCGTACCGTCGTCCAGATACTTGATCCGGCGCTCGAGCGACTCGCTCAGCTCCTGGGTCCGTTTCTGCCTTTCGGACTCGTAGGAGTCGGTTACTTTTTTGACCTCTTTCTCGAGTTTGCCGATGTCCTTGTCCCGAGCCTCGACATCGACCCAGGTGACCATCGACGCCGCGAAATAGAGCACCTTCTCGAGCTCTTTCGGAGCCATGTCGATCAGGTAGCCGATCCGGCTCGGGACGCCCTTGAAGAACCAGATGTGGGAGACCGGCGAGGCAAGGTCGACGTGACCCATGCGCTCGCGGCGAACCTTGGAACGGGTCACCTCGACGCCGCAGCGCTCGCAGACGATGCCCTTGTAGCGGACCCGCTTGTACTTCCCGCAGTAGCACTCCCAGTCCTTGGTCGGACCGAAGATGCGCTCGCAGAAGAGCCCGTCTTTCTCGGGCTTCAGCGTCCGGTAGTTGATCGTCTCGGGCTTGGTTACCTCGCCCCAACTCCAGGAGCGGATTTTCTTCGAGGACGCGAGCCCGATCTCGATCGCGTCGAAATTGTTGATGTCGATCATCAGTCCTCCACCTCTGCCGGCGCGGCCTCTTGGGGCTCGGCGGCATCACCATCAGTTCCAGCCTCGCCCTCGGAGACGATCTGCTCCTCTTGCTCGTCCGCGGCTCCGTTGGAGGAGTCGGCGCGAACGCCGGTCAGGTCCATCCCCAGCTCCTCGGCCGCTTTCAGCAGGTCGTCCTCCTCGTCGGACATTTCGACGTCGGTCCCCTCGGAGACGACGTTGGCATCCAGCGAGAGGCTCTGGATCTCCTTCAAAAGCACTTTGAAGGACTCCGGGATCGAGGGCTCGGGAATGTTCTCGCCCTTGACGATCGCCTCGTACGCCTTGACCCGCCCGACCGTGTCGTCGGACTTGACCGTGAGCATCTCCTGCAACGTGTAGGCGGCGCCGTAGGCCTCCAGGGCCCAGACCTCCATCTCGCCGAAGCGCTGACCGCCGAACTGCGCCTTGCCGCCCAGCGGCTGCTGGGTGACCAGCGAGTAAGGGCCGGTCGAACGAGCGTGGATCTTGTCGTCGACCAGGTGCAGGAGCTTGAGGATGTACATGTAGCCGACCGTGACCTTGCCCTCGTAGGGCTCGCCGGTGCGGCCGTTGTAAAGCTGAGCCGTGCCCGACGCCTTGGCGCCGGCACGCTCGTTCATGTCGATCCCGAGGTCGATGCCGCGGTCTTCGTTCTCTTTCGACCACTCGACCAGCGCCGTGTCGACGTCCTCGACGGTGGCCCCGTCGAAGACCTGGGTCGCCACGTAGACGCGCCCGTCGCCCTCGTCGGAGTGGGCCTGTTTGTAGGCCTCCGAGCCGTCGTCGTACCAGCCGTTCGCCGCGACCCACCCGAGGTGGGTCTCGAGGATCTGGCCGATGTTCATCCGGCTCGGCACGCCGAGCGGGTTGAGGATGACGTCGACAGGGGTGCCGTCGGCGAGGTGAGGCATGTCCTCCTCGGGCACGATCTTCGAGATCACACCCTTGTTCCCGTGACGGCCGGCGAGCTTGTCGCCCTCGGCGATCTTGCGCTTGGTCGCGACGTAGACGCGGACCAGGTCGTTGACGCCGGGGGGCAGATCGTCGCCGTCGTCGCGGCTGAACGTCAGCACCTCGATCACGACCCCGCCCTCGCCGTGCGGGACTTTCAGCGAGGTGTCACGAACCTCGCGTGCCTTCTCCTTGAAGATCGCGCGGATCAGCTTCTCCTCGGCGGTCAGCTCGGTCTCGCCCTTCGGCGTCACCTTGCCGACCAGCAGGTCGCCGGAGACGACCTCGGCCCCGACGCGGACGATGCCGCGCTCGTCGAGGTTGCGCAGGCTCTCCTCGGAACGGTTGGGGATGTCGCGGGTGATCTCCTCGTCGCCGAGCTTGGTCGTGCGGGCGTCGATCTCGTACTCCTCGATGTGGATCGAGGTGAGTTCGTCGTCCTTGACCAGGCGCTCGGAGAGGATGATCGCGTCCTCGAAGTTGTAGCCCTCCCAGGACATGAAGGCGACCAGGCAGTTCTTGCCGAGGGCGATCTCACCGCCACCGGTGGAGGAGCCATCGGCGAGCACGTCGCCCTCCTTCACCTTCTGACCGCTCTTGACGATCGGCCGCTGGTGGATGATCGTGCCCTGGTTCGAACGCATGAACTTGAGCAGCGTGTACTCGTCTTTCTGCGAGCTGCTGCTAACGACGATCCGCTCGGCGTCGACGTGGGTGACCTCGCCATCGCTTTTGGCGAGGACGACGTCACCGGAATCGGTCGCGGCACGGCGCTCCATGCCGGTGCCGATCAGCGGCGGATCGGTCTTCAACAGCGGCACCGCCTGGCGCTGCATGTTGGAGCCCATCAGGGCGCGATTGGCGTCGTCGTGCTCCAGGAACGGAATCAGCGAGGTCGCTACCGACCAGATCTGGGACGGCGAGACGTCCATCAGGTCGACTTCCTTGGGGGCGGCCGTTGCGTACTCCTGCTCGCCGGCCCGGACCAGCACCGTCGAGCCTTTCAGCTTGCCGGTCTTGGGATCGAACTCGGAGTTCGCCTGGGCGATCACCTTGTCCTCCTCCTGGGTGGCGTCGTAGTGGACGATCTCGTCACTCACGACGCCGTCTTCGACGAGTCGATACGGGGTCGTCACGAAGCCGTACTCAGACACCTCGGCGTAGCTCGCGAGCGAACCGATCAGACCGATGTTCGGTCCCTCCGGGGTCTCGATCGGGCACATCCGGCCGTAGTGGGTCGGGTGCACGTCGCGAACCTCGATCGGGGCGCGCTCACGGGTCAGGCCGCCGGCGCCGAGAGCCGAGAGCCGGCGCCTGTGGGTGAGCCCGTCGAGGCTGTTGGTCTGGCTCATGAACTGGGAGAGCTGCGAGGAACCGAAGAACTCCTTCATCGCCGCCACCACTGGGCGGATGTTGATGATCGTCTGCGGCGTGATCGCGTCCGAGTCCTCGGTGGTGAGGCGCTCGCGGACGACCCGCTCCATCCGGTAGAGGCCGATCCGGAAGGCCTCCTGGATCAGCTCGCCGACCGTGCGCAGACGGCGGTTGCCGAAGTGCTCGTACTCGTCGAGGTGCTCGTAGACGGGCTCGCGCGGGTAGGTGATCGCCTCCGCGGCATAGTCTTTGATCGGGTTCTCCTCGTCGATCTCCTCGGGAATCCCGAGCAGTTTCGGCAGGGAGACCAGCTCCTTGACCAGAGCGATGATGTCGTCGTGGGTGAGCACCCGCGTCTCGAGGTCGATGTCGAGGTCGAGACGGGCGTTGAGCTTGTAGCGGCCGACCCGCGTGAGGTCGTAGCGCTTGGGGTCGAAGAAGAGCTGCTCGAGCAGTCCGCGGGCGGCGTCGACCGAGGGCGGCTCGCCCGGGCGCTGCTTTTTGAACAGCTCGATCAGGGCGCCCTCTTCGGTCCGGGTCGCTTCGGTGTCGGCCTCGATCGTGTGCCGCATGTAGATCGAGTTGTCGAACATGTCCAGCAGCTGCTGATCCTCGACGTAGCCCATCGCGCGCAGCAGCACCGTGACCGGCAGTTTGCGCTTGCGGTCGATGCGGACGAAGACTTTGCCTTTTTTGTCGACTTCGAGCTCCAGCCAGGAGCCACGGGCCGGCATCAGGTTGGCGATGAAGACCTGCTTTTCGGGGTCCTTCGGCGCCATCACGTAGGCGCCAGGCGAACGCACGAGCTGCGTCACGACGACGCGCTCGGTGCCGTTGATGATGAAGGTCCCGCGCTCGGTCATCCACGGGAAATCGCCCATGAAGACGGCCTGCTCACGGATCTCGCCGGTCTCCTTGTTCTGGAAGGCGACGGTCGCGGTCAGCGGCCGCGAGTAGGTCATGTCCTTCTCACGGCACTCGTCGATCGAGTGCGGTGGCTCCTCGAACTTGAAGGCACCAAAGACGATCTGCAGATTCCCCGTGTAGTCCTCGATCGGGGATATGTCGTTGATCGTCTCCCTCAGCCCACCGCTCTCGGTATCCGTCAGTTCCTCGAAGGAACGTCGCTGGATATCGATCAGATGTGGGACTTCGAGGGGATTCTCTAGGCGGGAAAAACTCCTACGGGTTACGGGGGCAGCGTTGGAACGTGCCAAGTCGGCGACTCCTCGGGCGGTCAGAGGGACGTAGATAAAGCGCAAATCGGGGCAGGGGTACTCAAATAGCGCGCGACCGCGAAAAATAACACACAGCTACACGCGGCCGCGTGGTTGGCTCTGGGAGTGGGTTCCCAGAGCCGGCGACGGTGGCTCTATTTGAGCTCGACCGTCGCTCCGGCCTCCTCGAGGTCGGCTTTGAGTTTGTCTGCCTCCTCGCGCTCGACCCCCTCTTTGATCGGGCCGGGAGCCGCGTCGACGAGAGCCTTGGCCTCTTTGAGGCCAAGGCCGGTCGCGGCGCGGACAACCTTGATCACGGGGACTTTCTGCCCGCCAACCTCGGTCAGGACGACGTCAACGGTCGAAGCCTCTTCCTCGCCGCCGCCGTCACCGGCGGGAGCGCCGGCGGCTGCGGGAGCCGCGGCCGCGACGGCGGTCGCGGAGACTCCGAACTCCTCCTCGAGCGCTTTGATCCGCTCGGAGAGCTCAAGGACGGAGATGCCTTTCAGCTCCTCGATCCAGTCCTCGGTCGAAATTTTGGTTGCTGCTGCCATCTGGTGTTACCCCTCTTCCTCGTTCGAATCTGAAGTTTTCTCGTCGGCAGAATCGTCTGCCTCAGCTTTCGGCTCCTCGGCCGGGGCCTCCTCGGCCGCGGTCTCTGCCTCCGCCTCGGGCTCGACGGGAGCCTCCTCGGCCGTCTCGGCGGCGGTCGGCTCGGGTGCACCTGCGTCCGGCTCTGACTCGGGCGCAGCTGCCTCCGGCTCCGGCTCCGGGGCGGCCGCGGGAGCCTCGCCGCTGACGAGCCCTTTCTCGGCGATCTGACCGAGCTGCGAGGCAAGTCCCTGGATCATCGAGCCGAGGCCGCGGACCAGGCCGGTCAGCGGGCTGGCGACGACGCCGGCGAACTGGCCGTTGAGGACGTCGCGGCTGGGCAGGCGGGCGATCGACGTGAAGGCCGTCTCGTCCAGCGGGGTGGCTTCCATGAAGCCGCCCTTGTAGATGAGCACGTCGTGCTCTTTGTTGAAGGTCGTGATCGCTTTCGCCGCCTGGGCGGTGTCGCCGCGGACGAAGGTGAGGGCGGTCGGACCCTGCAGCAACTCGGCAAGACGGTCCTCGCCCGCTTTCTCGGCGGCGAGTTTCGTCAGCCGGTTCTTGACGACCCGGAAGCTGGCGTCGGACTCGCGCAGTTTGCCGCGCAGCTCGGCTGCCTGGGAAACGCTGATGCCGCGGTAGTCGACAGCGAAGATCGCCTCAGACGCCTCGATCTGGGCGGCGATCTCTTGGATGGTGGCTGACTTTTCTTCGCGGTTCATCGTCTTACCTGCACCGGGCTTGCGGGCATTGCCCCGCCGGCGGTCTGGGGTGAGCGGCGACGCAGTTTAGGGCGTCGGTGCTTCCTCTGCGGTGTCCCCCGCGGCGACGCCGACCAGCTCGCGGTCGGCCGACTTGGTCGTGTCGACCCGGATACCGGGTCCCATCGAGGTCGCGAGGGTGCAGGAGATGATGTATTTGCCCTTCGCCGAGGCCGGCTTGGCGCGAACGATCTCATCCAGCACCGCGGTGTAGTTGTCGAGCAGTTTGTTCTCGTCGAAGCTGGCCTTGCCGATCGCCATGTGGACGATCGCCTGGCGGTCGGTGCGGTATTCGACTTTGCCGGACTTGGCCTCGGTCACCGCCTTCTCGACGTCCTCGGTCACGGTCCCGACTTTCGGATTCGGCATCTTGCCCTGCGGTCCGAGCACGCGGCCGAGCTGACCGACCGTCGGCATCATGTCGGGGGTCGCGATCGCGACGTCGAAATCGGTCCAGCCCTCCTGGACTTTCTCGGCCAGGTCCTGGCCGCCGACGAAGTCGGCGCCGGCGGCCTCGGCATCACGCGCCTGCTGCCCCTGGGCGAAGACGGCGACCTTAACGTCCTTGCCGAGCCCGTGCGGCAGCGCCAGGGTCCCGCGCAGCTGCTCATCGGCATGGCGGACGTTGACCCCGAGCAGGAGGTGAACCTCGACGGTCTCGTCGAACTTGGCGCTCGCGGTCTCTTTGATCAGCCCGATCGCCTCGGCGGACGGGTAGGCGCGGTCGCGGTCGACCTTGTCGTACTGCTGGCGGTATCGCTTGCCGTGGGCCACGGAAATCTCCTATTTGACGTCGACGCCCATCGAGCGGGCGGTGCCGGCGATGATCTTCGAGGCGGCGTCGATGTCGTTGGCGTTGAGGTCGGGCATCTTGCGTTCGGCGATCTCGCGGATCTGGTCTTGGGAGATCGTCCCGACTTTGTTGACGTGCGGCTCGCCGGAGCCCTTCGGGATCCGGATTGCCTCCTTGATCAGGACGGCGGCCGGCGGCGTCTTGGTGATGAAGGTGAAGGAGCGGTCCTCGTAGACCGTAATTTCAACCGGGATGATCGTCCCGCCTTCGGACTGGGTCTGCGCGTTGAACGCTTTGCAGAAGTCCATGATGTTGACGCCGTGCTGGCCCAGCGCCGGGCCGACCGGCGGTGCCGGGTTGGCGTTACCTGCCTGGATCTGCAGCTTGATGAGGGTGAGGACTTTTTTGGCCATGAGCGGTTGGTGAGGGTAGCGGTCTTGGCGACCTAGATCTTCTTGACCTGGTCGTAGCCGACCTCGACCGGGGTCTCGCGACCGAAGATCGAGACCAGAACCTTGAGTTTGGCGGCGTCCTCGTTGATCTCGGCGATCTCGCCGGAGAAGTCGGAGAGGGGGCCCGAGATGACTTTGACCGATTCGCCGATCGAGAACTGTGCCTGCGTGCGCGGGCGCTCGGCGGTCTCACGGTGCAGCAGGCGGTCCACCTCCGGTTTGGAGAGCGGCACCGGCTTGTTGCGAGAGCCCACGAAGCCGGTCACGCCGGGCGTGTTCTTGACCAGGCCCCAAGCGTCGTCGGTCATCTCCATGTTGACGAGGACGTAACCGGGCATGGTCCGTTTCTCGGTCTGGATTTTCTGCCCGTCCTTCATCTCCGAAACCTGCTCGGTGGGGACGACGACCTGCCGCACATTGCGGTTCTGGCTCATCGTCTGCACCCGGTGCTCGAGGTTGTGCTTGACCTTGTTCTCGTGCCCGGAGTAGGTGTTGATCACGTACCAGCGATACAAATCAGAAGCCTTTGTTCGTTGACCCTCGGTTAGAGGATCTGCTTGATGAGTTCGTTGAAGACGAAGTCGAGGGCGCCGAGGTACGCGGCAGCCACAGCGACGAAGAGGATGGTGACGGCGGTTGCCTGGACCAGCGTCTCGCGATCCGGCCACTGCACTTTTTTCAGCTCGGCCCAGCAGGAAAGCAGGAATCCAATCACGCCGCCACGCTGGGAGCGTTCGGCTTTCGCCTGTTTCTGTTTTTTTTCGAGCAGCTGGGCCTCGCGGCGCTTCTGCTCGTCGCGCTGGCGCTTCTCCGATTCCTTCTGGGTGCGCGCTTCCGCGCGGCGATCTGAGCGCGTCGTCTTCGGCGCGTCGGGGGTCTCCAGATCGGATTCCGGAGCGCCGGCGGCGATGCCGGCCTCGACCGCCTCGATCTCGGCTATGTCACCGGAGATCGGAACCTGCGTGTCGTGCTGGGCGCGCGAGGAGGCCTCGCGGCCGCCGTCAGAGCGTTTGCGCTCCTCAGCTTCCCGAGCCCGGCGCTCGGCCTTTCGCTGTGCGCGCGTTTTGGCCATGGGTGATTACCGCGTCTCCTTGTGAGCGGTGTGGTGCCCGCACCACCGACAGAACTTGCGCATCTCGATGCGATCCGGCGAGTTGCGCCGGGACTTATTGGTCTGGTAATTCCTTCGCTTGCAGTCTTCGCAAGCCATCGTCACCGCAATGCGGACATCTCCGCGAGCCATTGCTTCCCTCTTCCTACTCTGCCGTTACAAGGAAAAACCTCGGGCCCAGGGCGCGAGGCTGGTGCAAGGATAGCGGGCTGCTGCCGGCCGGGTTTACTTGAAGCGCAGCGTGCGGGCGGTGCGGAGCGACTCGCCGTCGGTCTGCACCGTGTGGGCGACGACTCGGGTCTTCACCGAGACGATCCCGTCGAAGATGCCGTGCTGCTCGCCGAGCGGGACGACGATCACTCGCTCCTCGCCCTGGTCGAGCGAGTAGGCAACCTCGGCTGGCTCGCCGGGCGCGGCGATCGAGACGGTGCCGACGCAGGTCGGGCCGGCCGTGCCAGTGCACTTGACCTCGATCAGGGCCCCAGGGCCCGCGACCGTCGCCGTCTTGGCGGTGAACTCGAGGCTCATTTGCTGCGGCACGGAGGAGGCGGCCGCGGACCAAGAGGGGGTGACCGCCCGCGCCGGGGAGAGCGATGGTGCGGCCCCGGCAGCGGGCGATAGGAGGGCAAGCGCGAGCGCCGCGAGGACGAACCCCAGTGCTGCGCTGCGGCGGCTTGCGGCGAAATCCATGCCGTAAATGGGACCACATATGTTCGATCACTTCTCTAGTCCATCCGTCCGTTCACACCTTCAGGGCTAAAGTCCCGTGAGGGTTCCGCCTGTAGAGCCAAGAAACCTGCCCTGGGCGGACCATTGTCGGATCGCTCGGCGGAGCGGAAAAGGGGACGTTTTCGGCGCTGCGCCTAGAGACCGAGCGTTTTGGCGATGATCGTGCGCTGAATCTCCGAGGTGCCGCCGTAGATGGTCGAGACCATCGCCGCGCGGACCAGGCGCTCCATGTCGTACTCGGAGGAGTAGCCGTAGCCGCCCATCAGCTGCATGCCCTCGATCGTCGTCCGTTTCGCCACTTCGGTGACGAATAGCTTCACCATCGAGGCCTGCTGGGGCAGCATCCGGTCCGGGTCCTCGTCGGTCAAGGTCGCGACCCAGCGGGTCATCAGGCGAGCCGCCTCGAGGTCGGTGGCGAGGTCGGCGAGCCGGTGCTGTAGAGCCTGGAAGGAGCCGATCGGCCGGCCGAACTGGCGCCGCTCCTTGACGTAGGCGAGGGCGTCGTCGAAAGCGCGCTGGGCGATCCCGAGCATCGTCGCCGCGAGGATCAGCCGCTCGACGTTGAGGCCCGCCATCAACTGGGTCCAGGCCTGGTCGACCTCGCCGAGCACGGCGTCTGCCGGAACCTCGCAGTCGGTGAAGTAGAGGTGGTTGGTCTCCCGGCCGCCCATCGTCTCGATCGGGATGACCTCCATCCCCTCGGCGCCCTGCGGGACCCAGATCATCGTCATCCCCGCGTGCTTGCTCTCGCTCCTGGTGGTGCGGCAGACGACGAGCACGTGGTCGGCGATGTGGGCGTTCGAGCAGAAGACCTTCTGGCCGTTGAGGACGAAGCCGCCGTCGATCGCCTTGGCGCTGGTGCTCAACGCCGCGACGTCGGAGCCCGCCTCGGGCTCGGTCATCGCGATCGCCTCGACCGCGCCGCCGGCGATGCCGCCGAGGATCTTCGCCTTCTGCTCCTCGCTGCCGAACCGCTGGGTGGCGCCGGCGACGATCAGCGTCGTCGCGTAGCCGCCGATCGGGGCCAAGCCCCGCGAGGTCTCCTCCATGAACAGACAGGCATCGAGCATCGACCCGCCCGATCCCCCGTACTCCTCGGGGATCGTGACGCCGAGCCAGCCGAGCTCGGCCATCTGCTCGTAGATCGCGAAGCTGTGGCGCTCCTCGTAGCCGTCGGTGAGCCGCTCGCGTTGGTCCTGAGTGCCGCACTCGCGGTCGCAGAAGTTCCGGATCGCGTCGACGAAGTCGTTCTGCTCGTCCGATAGGGCGAAGTCCACGAGCGGCAGCCTACATACCGGGAGCTGTAGCTGGCTGTTCAGCCAGAGGTGAGGACGACCGCTGCGATATTCCCGAGGAAGCCGACCGTCATCGCCACGACGACGGTGAGGCTGAACCGCGCCATCGAGTGCTCGAGCCTGCCCATGCGATCGTCGAGGCGATCGACGGTCACCTCGATCCTGCCGATCCTGGCGTCCATCTGCTCGAAGCGCTGGTCGATCTGCTGAAAGCGCTGGTCGAACAACTTGAACCTCTCGTCGACCAGACGGAAGCCCTCCGTGATCCGGTCCCCGATCAGATCCACCTTGTCGTTGAGGCGATCGAGGCGATCGTCGGTCCAGCTCTGTCGCATGGCCTCCATGATTCCATGTTAGAAGACAAAACGTTGCGGTTGGTTAGCAAGCTGTAACAACTTTGCAACGTTTCCGCCTCCGAAATTAAGCCCGGAACGAGACTCGAACTCGTGACCCCTTCCTTACCATGGAAGTGCTCTACCAACTGAGCTATCCGGGCGGGTCGGCTGCATCGCAGCCAAACTCGCTGAGTGGCGATCTTAAAGGGTCACGGAGGAACGCGATGGATCTGAAGAAACTCTTCAACAAAGCGAAGAAGACGGTCGACGACCGAGGTGGGGTCGAGAGCCTCAAAGCCGACGCGCAGGAGCTGAAGGACATCGCCAGCGGCAAGGGGAGCGTCAAGGACAAAGCCAAGGGCGCGGCGGCTGCGATCAAGGACCCGGGGGCACCGGGCGGCGAGAGGACGGGGGCGCCGAGTGGCGACCAAAGTCGTAAACAACCCTGAGCAGAACCGCTACGAGCTGCAGCTCGATGGCGAGCTGGCTGGCTTCGTCACCTACCGCGAGCGGCCCGGGCTGATCGCCTTCGTCCACACCGAGACCGACAACCGCCTGGAAGGGCAAGGCCTGGCCAGCGAGCTGGTCTCCGGTGCCCTCGACGACATCCGCGAGCGCGGGCTCGAGGTGCTGCCGTTCTGCCCCTTCGCCAACAGCTACATCCAGCGCCACCCCGAGTACGTCGACCTGGTCCCGGCGGCCTACCGGGAGCAGTTCCACCTCTGAGGCGCGCCGGGGCTCAGTCTTCGGCGAGGACGACCAGCGTCGACGGCGGCGCGCCGGTTTCCAGCAGCGTCGCCAGGTAGATGACGACGGGGACCGAGCCACGATTGGCGGCGCGGTGGATGTCGGAGGGCTGCTCGACCAGCCACTGGCCGGAGCGGATCTGGGCCGTCTGTCCGGGGGTGATCTTGCGGACGAGCCGCGGGTCCTGGTCGGCCTCGCCTTCGCGGACGACGGCGGAGCCGCGCTGCACCGTGTAGGTCAGGGTCCCGGAGGCGACGCGGGAGATCTGCGTCCCGAGGTGGTGATGCAGCGCCAGCTTCGCGCCGGGGTTGACGACGACGCGGCTCAGCACCATCGTCCGCTGCGGCGCTCCCTTGACGGCGCTGGTCTCGGCGAGAGCGCTGCGGACGACTTCCGGCGTCGCCTTCTGCTGCGCGAAGGCGCCCGGCAGAACCGCGCCGAGGGCGAAGGCGCAGGTCAGGGCGAGGACGATCAGCAGCTGCAAATTGCGGGGCCGGGCCACGGTGGCGGCACCCTACGCCGCGGCACGGATGGCTCCCAACCCGAACTCCTCGGCGAGCAGCTCGTAGGAGCGACGGCGAGCCTGGTGGTCGTGGGTGATCGTCACCACGATCGCCTCCTCCGCCCCGTACTCGGCTGCCACTTCCTCGATCTCGGCCCGAACCTGCCCCGGGGTGCCGGCAAGCTTGCGCGGTTTGCGCGGCCCCTCGCTCTCGTAGTCGTGCAGCTCGAAGTAGCGCGCGGCTTTCTCCGGCGGCGGCACCGGGATCAGACGACCGCGTCGCAGCAGGTCGAAGGCCATCCGCCAGCTCGTCGACAGCCGCTCGGCCTCCTCCTCGGTCTCGGCGACGATCGCCCGCACCGCGACCGCGAGCCGGGGCTCCGCCAGCCTCACCCCGGGCGTGAAGCCCTGGCGGTAGGTCTCCGCGTAGGGGGCGCCGGCGGGGTTGATGAAGTCGGCGAAGGCGTAGCGCAGGCCCATCTCCGCGGCCCAGATCGCGCTCTGCTCGGAGGAGCCGAGCAGCCATGGCTCCGGGACCTCGGGGTTGCCGGGCAGCGAATCGGCGAGGCGCGCGAGCGGGTGGTCGGCCGAGAAGCTGCGCTCGAAGTAGGCCAGCAGCTCCGTCAGCTGCTCGGGAAAGTCGTCCGCCGGCGGGCGCGAGCGGTCGCGCTGGAGCGCCTGGGTCGTCATCGGGTCGGTGCCGGCGGCGCGGCCGAGGCCGAGGTCGATCCGCCCCGGGAAGAGGCCGGCGAGGACCCCGAAGTTCTCGGCCACCTTGAGCGGGCTGTAGTGGGGCAGCATGACGCCGCCGCTACCGACCCTGATCCGCTTCGTCGCGGCGGCGATCGGGCCGATCAGCACCTCCGGCGAGGGACCGGCGACCAGGCCGCCGCCGTGGTGCTCGGCGACCCAGTAGCGGTGATAGCCGAGCCGGTCGCAGAGTTGCGCCAGGTCGATCGAGTTGCGCAGCGCTGCCGCCGCGGTGGAGCCCTCGGAGACCGGCGTCTGGTCGAGGACGCTTATGCGCAGGCCGGCGGCCACGGCGCAGGGCTAGGCCTCGACCGCGGCGCCGTTGGCGACCAGCTTCACGTCGATGTTGCCCCGGGTCGCGTTCGAGTAGGGACAGACTCCGTGGGCCTCGCGGACCAGCTCGATGGCCTTCTCGCCCTCGACCGAGGGCAGGGTCACGTGCAGCTCGACTGCGATCCCGAAGCTGCGATCCTCGCCGGTGATCAGCGCCACCACGGAGTCGATCGCGACGTCGCCGATCTCGGCCTTGTGGCGACGCGCGACCGCGCCGAGCGCACTCTCGAAGCAGGCGGCGTAGCCGACCGCGAAGAGCTGCTCGGGATTGGTGCCTCCGCCCTCGCCACCCATCTCGGCGGGAGTGCGCAGGTCGACCTCGAGAGCGCCGTCGCTGGTGGCTCCGTGGCCCTCCGCGCGGCCACCGGTGACGTGTGCCTCGGCGGTGTAGAGAACCTTGCTCATCTCGCTCCAATCTCTCGCTGGCGGGAACTGCCACTGTAGTCAGCCAGCCACTCCGGGCCGCGCTCAGCGGCGGCGGACCTGGAGAACGAATAGGGCTGGGCTCGGGTCGCGGTTCCCGGCGCTGTCGATCGCGTAGATGCGTACCGCGTGGCGGCCGCCGCCGAGGTTGTAGGCGCGCGGGGAGGCGCAGGGGCGGAATGGCCTGGCGTCGAGCTTGCAGCGGAAGCTCGAGCGGGGCTCGTTGGAGGCGAAACGGAAGCTGACGCGGCGGGGCAGACCGCGGGCGATCAGCACCTTCGCCGGTCGGTGGGTGATGCGGGTCCGGGGCGCTTTCCGGTCAACCGGCGGCGGTGGCGGTGGTTCCGGCAGCGGTGGCGGCGGCAGTTCGGTGACCGTGCGGAAGTTGTTCCCTTCGGCTTCGCGGACGCTCTCGCAGTCGACCGGCACGGGGTCGTTGGACTGCGGGTGGAAATCGACCAGGGCCGAGTCGACGCCTTCGCCGCAGTCGATCGCGAGGTCGCTGTCGGGAATTTTCGGAAGGTCGGCCGAGTTGGCGAGGATCGAGTCGTTGCCCGCCAAGGCGGAGTAGACGTCCGGGCCCTGGTGTCCGAGCAACTGGTTGCGTTCGCCGTCGCCGAAGAAGACGTCGCCCTGGTTGGAGCCCTCGAGGTCCTCGATCCCGTTCAGAGAATCGAGGGTGTCGCCGCCGCACTCGGGCGACGCACCAGATCCAACGCCGCCGGCGAGCCCGAGGTCGAGGCGGGCGGTGACGCCGACGCTTCCCAGTCGCGCCCAGGATGCGTTGTCCCGCCCGGGGCCGCCGACAAGCGTCTCGCCGTCGCAGATCGAGACCGAGAGGAAGAGGTCGTTGCCGTTGCCTCCGATCAGTTCGTCCTCGCCGCCGTTGTGGAGCAGGGCGTCGTCGCCCCCAAGGGCGGAAAGGGTGTCGGCATTGGCGTCGGGGCCGTCGACCAGCACGTCCTCGCTCGCCTCGCCGCCGCTCATCCCGTCGGCGCCGTCGCCGCCGAGGATGACGACGCTGGTGGTGGTCGGGAAGCCGCTGGCGCCGAGCTCGTCGTTGCCGCCCATGCCGGCGAGCAGGACCGAATCGAGACCGGCGGCAGACAGTGGGCAGGTCGCGGTCGTCGCAGCGATGGTGCAGCCCGCCGCGGCAGCAGGGCTGGCATCGAAGCTGGCTCCGGTGAGGGTGAAGACGACCGAACTCGCCGAGTAGGCGGCGGCGACCGCGTCATCGCCGCTGCTGCCGACCAGGTAGATCTGGGCTGGCCCCGGCTGGCCCGGAGCCATGAAGCCGACGCTGACTTTGGCCTGATCGCGGCTGACGACCGCGTTGCCGACGTCTTCGCTGTCACCGTCGGCGCCGCCGTCGATCGTGTCGCCGCCGCCTCCACCGAGGATCACGTCGGCGCCGCCGCCTCCGTGGAACGTCTCCGCGGCGCCGGTGCCGACGATGTAGTCGGAGAACGGGGTGCCGATCACGGTCTCGAACCGGCCGACTTCGACTTCGTCGACGCCGCCGCCGTGAGAGGCGATGCCGTTGTTGCCGTTCTGGCCGCCAACGCCCAGTTCGAGCCTGACCCCACGCTCACCGCCCGCCGCCGGAAAGCCAGAGACCCCGACGCTGCCGCCGAACCCGGGGGTGACGCCGGTCCCGTAGCTGAGCGTGTCGGCGCCGCCGCCGCTGTCGAAGATGCGGTCGATCGTCCCGTCCCCGCGGACCCAGTCGTCTCCCGCTTCGCCGTCGATCGAGTCGGCGCCAAAGCCGCCGGCGAGGCGGTCGTTGCCGGGCCCACCGCGCAGGAGGTCGTCGCCGATGCCACCGAAGAGGCGGTCGTTGCCTTCACCGCCGTTGAGGATGTCGTTGCCGCGCTCGCCGAAGACGACGTCGTCGCCGGGACCGCCGTCGAAGGTCTGGCTGCCGACTCCGAGGCGGCACTCGCTGGGGCAGTCGGCGCTGGTCGCCAGCGGCGCGGCGCGGATCGTGTCGTCGCCGGCGCCCGCCTGAACCGAGGCGACCGAGGCGGGGACGACGATCGTGTCGTCGCAGCCGGTGCCGCGGATCGTGTCGCCGACTCGGACAGGGCCCTCGGCGCAGGTCGGTGTCGACGTCGCGATCGCCTCGCCTCCCGTCCCGAACAGGAGGGCTAGAAGAAGAAATGCCGGCAGCGGCGCCAGCTTGGCTGCGATACGTCCCACTACTTCCCCAATACCCCGTGAAGTCAGGTCGATGCGGCGCGGCGCCGGGGCCGGAGAGGCCACCCGTGTACCTTGACCGGCGCATGCCCGGGTTCCAACCGAAGCTCACCATGGCGGCGCTGTGCTGCGCCGCGGCCCTCGCCCTCCTCGTCGGCGGCTGCGGTGGTTCCGACGAGGACCCCTCCCGATCGGCGCCCTCGGCGAGTGAGTTCCCCGCGGCCAAAGGCAGGACGATCGACAGCCTCCTGCGCGACTCCGGGGCGAAACCGACGAAGCTGGTGATCGCCCCGGCGGCGGCCGGTTTCGAGCTGGGCAAGAACCGATATCCCTTCGGCGTCTTCACCGTCGACCTCGAACAGGTCGACGATGCCGACGTCGCCCTCTATTTCGCCAAGGACAGCAGCGCCCCGGTGCAGGGCCCCTACCCCGCCGAGGTCAGCTCCCTGGAGACCAAGCCCGCCTACCGCGCCAAGGGCACCGAAGGGCCGGGTGAGGCGAAGACCGTCTACGTCGTCCCCGCGGTCGATTTCAATCGCGACGGCCCCTGGCTGGCGATCGCGATGCTGAAGGGACCGAACGGGCTGGAAGCCTCGCGGGTTCCCAGCCCGACGGTCGGCCTTTTCCCGAAGATCCCAGAGATCGGCGACAAGGCCCCGGTCATCCACACCCCAACCGCCGCCGACGTCGGCGGCGACCTGGCGAAGATCGACACCCGGATCCCGCCCGACCAGATGCACGAGGTCGACTTCGCCGACGTCGTCGGCAGGAAACCGATCGTGCTCGTCTTCGCCACCCCGGCGTTCTGCGAAAGCCGGGTCTGCGGCCCTGTCGTCGACGAGGTCCAGCAGGTCGCCGACAAGTACGGCGACGAAGCGGACTTCATCCACATGGAGGTTTGGGAAGACAACGATCCCAGCACCGAACGGACCCGCCCCCAGCTGGCTGCCTACGGCCTCGAAACCGAGCCGTGGACCTTCCTGATCGACAAGGACGGAATTGTCCGCGACCGCATCGAGGGCGCCTACGGTGTGTCCGAACTGGAAGAGGCAATGAAGAAAATCCTGCCTGGCTGATCAGCCAAGCTCCGCTAACCTTTCGACGCGCGGGGCCAGGGACCCCGCTGGGAGTCCCTCGGGAGGCAGGGTCGACAGCAAAACGACGCTGCAAGGAGATAGATGAAGCACTGGTTCGCAGTCCCCGCTCTCGTACTCGTGTCGTGCTTGGCCCTGACCGGTCTCGTGGCCCCGGCGCTCGCCAAGGGTGGCGGCAAGGGCCAGCCGAAGACCAAGGTCTTCGAAGTCTGTAAGCACGGCTGCAAATACAAGACGATCCAGAAGGGCGTCAACGCCGCCGGCAGCTTCAAGGCGAAGAAGGCGAACGCGAAGGTGAAGGCAATCGTCGCCGTCAAGCCCGGTAAGTACGTCGAGGGGGTCGTCCTCGACGGCAGCCTGAAGAAGAAGAACTTCGAGGGGTTGACGATCGAAGGCACCAAGAAGGACCGCAAGAAGACGGTCCTCGAGGGCAAGAACGCCAAGGGGGAGCTGGGGCTGGCCCAGAACGGGATCGAGGCGATCGACGTCGACGGCGTCGTGCTGCGCAACATGTGGGCGCGCAACTACCAGTCCAACGGCTTCTTCGTCCACGCCGATGCCGCCAGCGGCCAGTCCTGCGACGACTACACGATGGACAACCTGCTGACCTCGGCGAACCGCTCCTACGGCCTCTTCGCCAAGGGCTGCAAGGGCGGCAAGATGATCAACTCCGCCGGCTACCACCACGGCGACTCCGCCTTCTACGTCGGCGAAACGCCCTGCGACTCGGCGAGCTGGACCAACCACGGCGTCGTGCCGCCGCCAAAGCCGTGCCAGCGCAAACCGGACTGGACCCTGCTGAAGAACGACAAGAGCTACGAAAACGTGCTCGGCTACTCGGGGACCAACTCCAAGTACGTGAAGATCGTTGAGTCCGCCTTCTTCAACAACGGCGCCGGGATCGTCCCGAACACGCTCGACAGCGAGGGCTATGAGCCGAACGGCTGGAACGTGATCGAACGCAACGACGTGTTCTGGAACAACTACAACTACTTCCTCTCCGGGGCGGCGTTCAGCACCGTCTCTCCCGGGCTCGGGAAAGTCGCCGGCGCGACCGTCAACTACCCGACCGGGGTCGGCATCGTCCTCTACGGAGGCGACCACAACGTCGTCCGCCACAACGACGTCTTCGGCAACTACAAGTGGGGGATCTCCTCCTTCTCGGGCCCCGGCGAACTGTACGTCGCCAACGAGGGCGACGACGCCAAGAACCTCAACAACCAGATCGTCGAAAACGTCCTCGGCCGCGAAGGCGCGGACCCCAACGGGGAATACGACATCTGGAACGACGCCAGCGGCGGCGGCAACTGCTGGTCGGGAAACAGCGCCAACTCGACCTTCGCTCCGGGCAACGGCAAAACGCCGCTGAGCCAGATCTATCCGCCCTGCCCTCAACCGGAAACGCTCAACGACCTCGCCAAGAGCCTCAACATCACCGCCGGCCTGCAGATCAACCTGGGCAACGAAAGCGACCCGTCGACGATCCTCGGCTACGCGGGCTCGAATCCGCCGCAGAACCAGCAGTGCACCTGGATCAGGCGGGTCGCCGTCCACCCCGCGTTCGAGAAATACAAGCCGGTCGAGGTAGCGCCGCTGCCGGGTGAAGTGGCTTGCAAATGAGCCGCACCGCGAAGGCGAAGGCCGTCGCCCTGCTGGGCGGTTGCATCGTCGCGGTCGCCCTGCTGGGGGCGACCGCGACGGCCAAGCCAGCCCCGAAGCCGAAGCTCGTCACCGTCAACGACTTCTTCTTCGGGCCGACCGCCGTGACGATCAACAAAGGCGGCAGCGTCAAGTGGACCTGGTCCTCGCTCAACACCTATCCCCACGACGTCCACCTCAAGCAGGGGCCGAAAGGGCTGGTGCAAAAGGGGACCTACTCGACCAAGACGACGGCGATCGCCAACGCCCAGTTCAAGAAGTCGTTCCCGACCCCCGGCACCTACAAGTACATCTGCACGATCCACCCGACGGAAATGAAAATGACCGTCACCGTGAAGAAATAGGGCGCGATGATGGGGCCGGACGGGATGGATCGCCGCGGCTTCCTGGCGCTGGGTGGCGGCGCCCTGATCTGCACGATCGCCGGCCAGGAAGTCTCCACCGACGAGGGCAAGATCGATGTCGAGGGCCTCTCGCAGCAGGTCAAGGTGCCGCCGAAGGTCGCGGCGGCCGACTGGCGCGGCGGCGAGCCGGGGATCGGGCGGCTGGCGTCGCTGGGACCCGGCGGCCAGACCCGCGAGTACTGGATCGTCGCCGAGCCGGTGGATTGGAACATCGTGCCCACCCACCGCGACCAGATGACCGCGCAGAAAGTCAAGCAAGGGAAAACCAAGTTCGGCGCCTACGGCTACCGCGCTTACAGCGCCGGCTTCAAAGCGCCGCTCGGCAAGGCCAGCGTCCCGGGGCCGCTGATCGATGCCGAAGTCGGAGACACCGTCGTCGTCCACTTCCGCAACAAGCTGAAGGCGCCGGTGACGATGCACCCGCACGGGATCTTCTACGCCAACGAGATGGACGGCGCCTACAAGGGCAAGTGGACCGACCCAGGCGGCTTCGTCCAGAGCAACCGCACCTTCACCTACGTCTGGGAGGCCCAGGAAGGGACCGAAGGGACCTGGCTCTACCACGACCACGGGCCGATGGATCCGCTGCCGACCTTCAAGGGCCTGTTCGGACCGCTGGTGATCCGGGCCCGCGGCGAAGCCCGTCCCAACGCCGAGTTCTTCCTCGGCTTCCACACCTGGGACCCTTCGATCACCGGCCTCAAGGGGACCTATTACTGCGTCAACGGGAAGGCCTACGCCGGCAACACGCCGACGCTGGAAGCGCAGGTGGGCCAGCGGGTCGCCTTCCACGTCTACGGCGTCGACAACTTCTTTCACACCTTTCACCTGCACGGACACCGCTGGAAAGAACCCGACGGCCGCATCGCCGACAACAAAACCTTCGGGCCGGCCGACTCCTTCCGGGTCGAGTTCATCGAGGACAACCCGGGGCGCTGGTTCTACCACTGCCACGTCTTCCAGCATCTGCACCAGGGGATGAACGGGTGGTACCTCGTCTCCTAGGAGAGATTGGCGAAACTCGCGTCTGCGATCCGGCTAGCGCCGGACCAAGCGGGGCAAGGACGCAGGGAGGCCGAATAGCGGCGCTATTCGGCCGACTGAGGACGCCGCACCGCGCCGTGTCCGCCGCCGCCGGGCGCGGGCGGGGGTTTCGCCAAGCCCTCCTAGGGCCGATTTGCGCGCTGGCTTTGCTGCTGACGGCGGCCCCCGCGCAGGCCGCCAACACGCGGGTCTCGATCGCCAACTACGCCTGGTCGCGGCCGCAGGTCCAGATCGACCTGAACGAGAAGGTGACCTGGGACTGGCTCGGCCCCGACCTTGCCCATTCGATCACCGGGATCTCCGCCAACGACCTGCAGTGGGACTCCGACCCCGGCACCGACGCCCCGGAGCACCGGCCGGGAGATTCCTACACGCTGCAGTTCTCCCAGCCCGGCGCCTACCTTTTCCAGTGCAAACTCCACGCCTCGGTGCGCGGCGAAGTGGTCGTCTCTCCGATTCCGGGGGATCCCGCTTCAGACCCCGGCCCCCAGCCCCCGCTGAACGTCGACGTGAAGCCGCCGACGCTTGGTTCGATCGTGCTCAAGAGCCAGCGCTTCCGCGGCACCAGGGGCGTCGCCCTCAGCGCCCAGATCAGCGACCGCGGCATCCTCGACGCCGAGTACTACCGGCTGGGCGCAAATGGCAAGCGGGTCTACAACGGCTACAAGACCTGGGACACCTTCATCGGCGTCAACCACATCAAGCTGGGGGGCCGCTGGAAGCACTTCCGGGCAAAGCCGGGCCGCTACGAGGTGGTGCTGCGGGCGACCGACACCGCCAACAACGTCTCCAAGCCGATCGTGAAGCGGTTCGAGATCCTCGGCTGAGATCGCTCAGGAGCGGCGGCGCTTGGCGCGTTTCGCCGCTTTCGGCGGGCGGCGCTTGCGGGCCGGCTTGCCGGCGTCGCGGAGGGTGCGTTCGCTCGCCGTCTCGGTCGCCTCGCCCATCGTGATCTGGAACATCGCCAGCAGCGCGTCGGAGGCGAGCGGACGCAGGCGGTCGAGCGCATCGCGCACCTTCGCCCAGTCCTCCTCGGGGCGGCCGGCCTTGTCGAACGGCTCCCAGATCTCCTTGGTGAAGAGGTCGACGTAGGCCCAAGCGGCACCTTCGGCGTTGCGGCGCAGCTTGTCGGCGGTCGCCATCCCGGCTTCGGGGCTGATTCCGAGCTCGATCAGGGCGACGCCGGCGCGGTGCAGGCGCGGGCTGATCGCCTCGATCTTGCCGTCGGGCAGCTCGCGCAGGATTCCGAGCTCTTCGCTGTGGCGAAGCAGCTTCGGGTCAAGCTTCTCGACGCCCCAGCTCGCCGCCAGCTCGGCCGCCTCGAAGATTTCCGGCGTCTCGTCCTCGAACGGCGCGCGCACGGCGCGGGCGAAGTCGACCATCTCCTGCGAGGAACCGCCGGTGGTCTCGAGCACGCGCCGGATCGCCTCCAGGTTGAGCCCCTCCGCCTGCATGTCACGGGTCAGTTCGATCCGCGCGACGTGCTCCTCGTTGTAGTAGCCGGTGCGGCCGTGGACCTCGGGCGGCGGCAGCAGCCCGCGCGTTTGGTGGGCGCGGATGTTGCGCACGGTCATCCCCGTCCGCCGCGCCAACTCGCCGATCGTCAGCTTGCCGTCGGGTGCCCCGCGTTTTTTCGCCGCGCTCATCGGCGCATCGTAAGCGGCAACCGCTGCCCGTTCATCTTCGCGGCCGCGTCTGAGCAGAGAAATGCGATCGCCGCGGCGATGTGCTCGGCCGGAGTGAAGGTCGGGAACTCCTCGTCCGGGCTCTCCTCGCGCATTCGCGGCGTCAGGATCGCGTCGACGACGACGATGTTGGCGGTCGCGCCGCCCGGCTCGAAGCCGTCGGCGAAGGCGAGCGTCCAGGCCTCGGCCGCCGCCTTGGCCGAGGCGTAGGCGGCGTTGGTGTTGGTCGGCGCCTGCGCCTGCTTGGCGGAGACGAGGACGAAGCGACCGTGCGAGCCGCTCCGCGCCAGCTGGTCGTGGAAGGCGCGGGTGCTGTGCTGAACCGTGCGCACGAGCAGACCGTGGAGGAAGTCCCAGTCCTCCAGGGGCGCCTCGTGCAGCGGCTCTCCACCACGCCAGCCGCCGACCAGGTGGATCAGCCCGTCGACCCGGCCGAAGCGCTCGACCAGCGCCGCGCACCAGGCGCGGGCCGCGTCCTCGTCGAGGAGGTCGACGGCGCGGCCGTCGTAGCGGTCCGCCTCGATCCCGAGCTGACCGGGAAGCGAGTCGAGCAGCTCCTGGTTGCGATCGGTGCCGGCGACGGTCGCGCCCGCGTCGGCGAGCTCCTTGGCCACCAGCGGTCCGAGACCGCCGCCGATGCCGGCGATGGCGATGACCCGGCCGTCGAGGGAAGCGTTGCTCATGCGTGCATCTTCCACCACGCGGGGGCTCGGTGTCCGAGGCGCAACTTTCTGTCTGCGTTTTATGGAACATGTGTTCGTGGGAAGAGAGTTGGCAACCTCCGGTCCGCACCGCAGAGCGCGCGCGGTGAACAGGCGCGTTCAGGGCGATCTCGGAGAGCTCTCCGCGATGGAGTGGCTGGCGAGCAAGGGTGCGCTCGTCGGGATTCCAGTTGGTCACAGCCCAGACGTTGACCTGTTGGCGGAGCTCGACGGTCGCTTGCTCCGTGTCCAGGTAAAGACGTGCACCTATCGCGTCGCAAAGCCGGAGGGCGATTCCAGATGGCACGTCAGCCTGACCACGAATGGAGGAAATCAGAGCTGGTCCGGTGCGGCGAAGACCTTCGACCCAGCCAAGGTCGACCTCCTGTTCGTCCTCGTGGGCGACGGACGCCGATGGGTGGTTCCGGCTGCCGAGGTCGAGGCGAGCCGGGCGATCGCGCTTGGCGGAGCCAAGTACTCGGAGTTCGAGGTCGCGCAGGGAACTGCGATCGACGCCGTGATCTATGCCAACGGCAACACCAATAAACTGCGCGCCCTGACTCTGGGGGAGTGCCAGAGCGGTCAAATGGAGCAGACTGTAAATCTGCCGGCTATGCCTACAGAGGTTCGAATCCTCTCTCCCCCATCCCCTTCGCGACAGGTGGTGTTGCGACCCAAACGCCAGGCTACGATCCCGCGCCTTCCCTGCGACGAAGCGGGTCTCGAAGCTGGCGACAGGATGCGAGTGCGCGCCGACGGCGGAGGAAGGGTCGTCTTCGAGCGGATCGACGACCCCGGCGATGCCGCGGCCGAACCTCCGGCCTAAGAGTCGCCCGCGCCCTGCGCCGCCGCCAGGTGGGCGGACATCTGCTCGTTGAAGCGGGTCAGGGCCGAGAGCGGGCGCATGAAGACGGTCAGGTCGGCGACCTTGCCGTCCTCGTCGAGCGTGAGGAAGTCGATGCCTTCGAGCTCGCGGTCGCCGACGTTGGCTTTGAAGCGGAGGGCGACGGTGTCGCCCTCGACCAGCTCGTCGGTGTAGGTGAGGTCCTCGAGGGTCATCGCGACGAAGGTGAGGATCTGGCTGACGATCTCGCGGCCCTCGAAGCCGCGGAAGAGGATCGGGCTGTGGAGGACGACGTCCTCGCGCAACGCCTCGCTCAGCAGGGTCAGGTCCTTGGCTTCGGCGGCACGACGGAAGGGATGTGGTTCGGGCATGGCACCACTCTAATCGGGCTGGGATACTCAGGCCAATGCCGAGCGATCGCTTCTACTCGCGCTTCTCGAATTCCCTCGGTGCGACCGGGTTGCGCTGGACCGGCAAGCTCAACGTGCCGCTCTACCGGCTCAGCGGCGGGCGAATCGCCGGCCGGGTGGGCAAGGCGCCGCTGTTGCTGTTGACCACGACCGGCCGCAAATCCGGTCAGCCGCGCACTGCTCCGGTCGTCTACCTCGCCGACGGCGGGCGCCTGACCCTGATCGACACCAACGCCGGCAACGAGCGGCTGCCGGCCTGGTCGCTCAACCTCAGCGCCAACCCCGAAGCCGAGGTCGAGGTCGGGCGCCGACGGCAGATGGTGCGCGGCCGCGTCGCCGAGGGCGAGGAGCGCGCCGAGCTCTGGCGCAAGCACATCGACCAGTTCGCCGGCTTCGACTACTACGTCACGCTGCTCGAGCGCACCCCGTCGGTCTGGGTGCTTGAGCCAGTCGGCGACTGACGGGTCAGCTGGCTTCGCGGAGCATCTGCGCCTCCGGAAGTCGCTTCAGCTTTTTCAGCGTGTTGTTCTCGATCTGGCGAATCCGCTCGCGGGTGACCCCGAAGGTGCGGCCGACTTCCTCGAGGGTCAACGGCTCGGTGCCAGAGAGCCCGTAGCGAAGTTCAATCACCTGGCGCTCGCGCTCGGGCAGCGCGTCCAGCGCCCGCCGCACGCCCTCCTTCTGGAGGTGCTCGCTGGCTTCCTCGAAGGGCTCGAGAACGGCGTCGTCGGCGACGAAGTCGCCCAGCTCGGATTCGTCCTCGTCGCCGACCGGTTTCTCCAGAGAGACCGGCAGCTGAGCGACGCGCAGGATGTCGCGCACGTCGCCGACCGGCCAGCGCAGCTCCTCGGCAATCTCCGCTGGCTCGGGCTCGCGCCCCAGCTTCTGGACCAGCTGGCGTTCGACATGGGCGACGCGATTGAGTTTCTCGACCATGTGGACCGGGATCCGGATCGTCCGCGCCTTGTCGGCGATCGCCCGGGTCACCGCCTGGCGGATCCACCAGGTGGCGTAGGTGGAGAACTTGTAGCCACGGCGGTAGTCGAACTTCTCGACCGCGCGGATCAAGCCGAGCGAGCCCTCCTGGATCAGGTCGAGGAAGCTGAGCCCGCGGCCCAAATAGCCTTTGGCAATCGAGACGACGAGGCGCAGGTTGGCCTCGACCATCTGCCGCTTGGCGAGCATGTCCCCGCGCTCGATCCGTTTTGCGAGTTCGACCTCCTGCGCCGCGGTGAGGAGGTCCACCTGGCCGATCGAGCGCAGGTATAGCCGCAGCGAGTCGAGGCTCGGCTCGACGGTGAGGTCGAGCTCTTCTTTCTTCGGCTGACCGTTCGACTCGGCGTCGCCCCGCTGCTCCTTGTAAGCGCTGACTCCGCCCTCGGCGATCACGTCGATGCCGTGCTCGACCAGATGGGCGTGGAGCTGAGATACCTGCTCCTTGGTGATCTCAACCTCCTCGAGTGTCGAGGCGATCTGCTCGAAGGTGAGGTAGCCACGCTCGCGACCCAAGGTGACCAGGCCGCGCAGCTCCTCGATCTCGCCGATCGGGCTATCGGTGGACTGACCCTCGACGACCTCGTTCGAGGACTCCATCGGCTCGATGATCACTTCCTCCAAAATCCCTCTCCCCCGGTTCCCTGGCGCAACCCCTCGCTGCGACCGCAACGAAGTATAGGCGGATGTAACCGATCACCGGACGCCCGGGTCCGCCGGTCGCTTACCCTTCATAAGCCGATGGCCGACCAGCCAACCGCCACCCCCGCCGCGCCCGACGTCCAGGCCTCCGTGCCCGCGACCCAGGTGAGCCTCTCCCGGGTCGGCGTCACCGGGGTCGAGAAGGTGATCCGGGTCGAGGCCGACGGCTCCGAGAACCTCTTCTACGCCGAGTTCGAGTGCTTCGTCGACCTCAACCCGCAGCAGGCCGGCGTCCACATGTCGCGCTTCGAGGAGATCGTCGGCGAGGCGATCGACGAGGTCGTCCTCGGCGAGGCGTTTCGGGCCGAGGTGCTGGCGGCGCACGTCGCCCAGCGGGTGCGCGAGCGTCAGGGCGGACTACGAGCGGAGGTTTCGGTCACCGCTCACTATCCGGAGACCGTGCGGACGCCCAAGAGCGGCCAGAGCACCCAGGAGATCTACGTCCTCTTCGGAACGGCGGTCGACTCCGAGCGCGGCACCCGGACCCTGACCGGCGTCCAGGCCCAGGGAATGACCGCCTGCCCCTGCGCCCAGGAGATGGTCGCCGGGCTGGCCCGTGAACGGCTCACCGAGGAGGGATTCGACGCGGGGGAGATCGAGCGGATCGTCGACGTGGTCCCGATCGCCACCCACAACCAGCGGGGGATCGGCACCCTCCACGTCGGCTGCCCCGAGGGCGGCCCGGCTTGGATCGATGCGCCGGAGCTGCTGCGGATCGTCGAGAGCTCGATGAGCTCGGAGATCTACGAGCTGATGAAGCGGCCCGATGAGCTGGCGGTCGTGGTCAAGGCGCACGAACAGCCGCGCTTCGTCGAGGACTGCGTGCGGGAGATGGTGCGCCAGGTCGTCGAGGGCTATCCGGAGCTACCGGATGGGACCTTCGTGATGGCGCGGCAGGAGAACCTGGAGACGATCCACCGCCACAACGTGGTCGCCGAGCGCCACGGCACACTCGGCGAACTGCGGGCCGAGCTGGCCAGCGGCGAGCACCAGGCGCACCACCAGACGATGCGTGAGTGGCTCGAGGACCCGGCGAGCTGAGCCTCAGCTGGGGAGCGCGCCGGCGCGCTCCTTCTGCTGTTCCTCAATCCGCTTGCGCAAACCGAAGAAGTAGTCGGCGCCGCTGACCACGGTCACGAACAAGGCGACGTAGACGAGCACGTCGACCCAGACCGGCGCCGGGTTGGCGGCGATCAGGGCGATCACGGCGGCGATCTGGAGCACGGTCTTGACCTTGCCGAGCCAACTGGCGGCGATCACGATGCCGCGCTCGGCGGCGATCGTACGGAGGATCGTGACGGCGATCTCGCGGGCGATGATCAGCATCGCGACCCAGGCCGCCAGTCGGTCGAGTGAAACCAGCGAGACCAGGGCGCCGATGATCAGCAGCTTGTCGGCGACCGGGTCCATCAGCTTGCCGAAGGTCGTGATCGAGCCCCGCGAGCGGGCGAAGTAGCCGTCGAGGCCGTCGGTCAGGGCGGCCAGGGCGAAGACCGCGGCGGCCAGCGCGTCGCCGTTTGGCGTCTCCCCCAGCAGCGCGACCACCACCACCGGGACCGCCAGGATGCGCAGCAGGGTCAGCGCATTCGGCAGGTTGAGCGGGAACATCGTTCGCTCAGTTTGACCGCTTCGCCGCCTCGGCGTCACGCTTGGCGAAGTACTCCTCACCCTCGATGCTGACGTGGGGCAGGATCCGGTCGAGCCAAGCTGGCAGCCACCAGGCGCGCTTGCCGAGCAAGACCATCACCGCCGGCACCAGCAGACAGCGGACCAGGGTCGAATCGATCGCGATCGCCACCGCGAGGCCGACCCCGAACTCCTTCACCACCGGGTCGCCGTTGAGGACGAAGCTGGTGAAGACGCAGACCATGATCGCCGCCGCCGAGGTGATCACGCGGCCGGTGTTGGCGAGCCCTTCGACGACGGCACGGCGGGCGTCGCCGTGCGATTTGAAGTGCTCGCGCATCTGCGTCAGCAGGAACACCTCGTAGTCCATCGAGAGCCCGAAGAGGATCGCGAACATCAGCAGCGGCACGAAGGAGACGATCGGGATCGAGTGGTCGAGGCCGATCAGCGAGGAGCCCCAGCCGAGCTGGAAGACGGCGGTGACGACGCCGTAGGCGGCGGCGACCGAGATCAGGTTCATCGCCGCGGCCTTGATCGGGACCAGGATCGAGCGGAAGGCGACGAGCAACACGAGGAAGCTGAGCGCGACCACGATCGCGATCATCAGCGGCAGCTTGTCGGCGATCTGGGTCGCAAGGTCGATGTAGCCGGCGGTCTGGCCGCCGACGTAGGTGCTGGCCTTGCTGCCTTCGAGGGCGGCGGGGACCGTCGTGTCCCGTAGCTCTTCGACCAGTTCGACGGTTTCGTCGGCCCAGGGCTCCGACTTGGAGATCGCGGTGAAGACGGAGACGGTGCCGGCTTTGTCGAGGGTCGGTTCGCTGACCCCGGCGACGTCGGCGGTTTCGGCGACCGCTTTCTGGACCTTCGGCAGCAGCGCTTTCGCTTCTTCGGCGCTGGAGAACTCGGAGGCGATCAGCAGCGGACCGTTCACGCCGGGGCCGAAGCCGGAGTTGAGGCCGTCGTAGGCCTGGCGCGAGGTCGTGTCCTTGGGCAGGGCGCTGATGTCGTTCTGGCCGAGCTGGAGCTGGAAGATCGGCAGCGCCAGCACGACCAGGACCGCCAGCGCCGCGATCGCCGAGCGCCAAGGCCGGTCGGCGACGCCGTCGGCCCAGCGCAGCCACCCGTGCGGCTTCTTGTCGTCGGGGTGGGTCTTGCCGAGGTTCACCCGCAGCGAGTTGATGTGGGGCCCGAGCGCGCCCAGCATCGCCGGCAGCAGGGTCGCCGCGGCGCAGACGGCGACGACGACGGCGATCGCGGCGGTGAAGCCGAGCGTGGAGACGAGCGGGATGCCGGCGAAGGCGAGGGAGCAGAGGGCGATCACGACCGTGAAGCCAGCGAAGACGACGGCGCCGCCGGCGGTCGCGGTGGCGCGGGCGATCGACTCGTGCAGGTCCATCCCTTCGGCCAGCTGCAGTTTGTGGCGGGTGACGATGAACAGCGCGTAGTCGATCCCGACCCCGAGCCCGATCATCGTCGCCAGGGTCGAGGCGACCGCCGGCACTTCGATCACCTGCTCGAGCAGGCGGACGATCGAGAGCGCGCAGGCGAGGCCGATCACCGCCGAGGCGATCGGCAGCATCATCGCCGTCGCCGTGCCGAAGGCGAAGAGGAGGATGATCACCGCGGCGGCGAGGCCGATCGCCTCGCTGACCTCGGTCGAGGGCTTGGAGAGCTGCTGGCCGACGTAGCTGCCGACGGAGGTGTGGATGCCCGCCTGGCGCGCCGGCTCGGCCGTATCGAGGATCTCCTGCGCCTCTTCTTCGTCGATGTCGCCCGGACCGATGCCGAGGACGACGGGGAAGTAGCCGATCTGCTGATCGGCGCTGAGGATTTTCCTTTCCTCCCCCTCCTTGCTGACCGGGCTGAGTGCCGAGTTGACGTCGGGCAGCGCTTCCAACCGTTTTCCGGTTTCTTCGACGGCTTTCGCGAACTGCGGTTCGGTCAGCTTCTTGCCCTTGGGCGCGACCAGGACCAGCGGGTTGCTGCCGTAGGCCTGTTCGGGCAGGTTGTCTTCCAGCAGTTCGGTGGCGATCGTCGAGTCGGTGCCGGGCAGCGTCAGGTTTTCCCCGGTCTTGCTGCCGGCCGCCTGGCCGATCAGGACGAGGGCGATCGCGAGCACGACCCAGCCCCCGATCACGGGCCAGTGGTGGCGCGAGCAGAACCGGCCGATCGCGTAGAGGGGCCCGGTCACGGAGCAATTATCCCTGACGGGGCGGGCGTCGCACCGTTCTCGAACGGCGAGGGCACCCATTCTGGGGGTTTGACTCCGAGGGCGCGGCGCAGCAGCACCAGGTGCTGGGCCTGGTTGGCGACGGTCGCGGCGAGCAGCGCTCGCGGTGCCCCGTAGTCGAGTCGGCCGATCGCGCCGATCTCGTCTTCGATCGTCGCGCTTTCGACTTCGTAGAGGAAGCGCAGGCGAGCAGCTTCGTCTGGCAGGGCGGCGGAGGCGATTTCTTCGGACTCGACTTCTTCGGCGCCGCCGAGCCCGCGCAAGGCCTCGAGGATGGCGACGGTGTGTTCCTGTTCCTGGCTGCGGAACGAGGTCGCGAGGGCGAGCGCCTCGCCGCGCAGCTCCGGCAGGACCCGGTCGTAGGCGTCGACCGCCGCACGCTGGCGGCTGAGGATCTGGTTCAGCACTTCGACGTCGTGCTCCCTTTCGAGCGCGGCGGTGTCGGCTCCGCCGCTGTCATCGCCGCCTCCGCAAGCGGCGAAGGAGAGCGTGAGGACGAGGCAGGTCGCAAGGAGGAGGGCGGGCATGATTCGGTTTGGGGCCATGAGCAGGCGGCGAACCCTATGAGCTCGGTACGCGGCAAAGCGTTGGCGGAGCTGGCGGCGACCGTTCACGGGTGCCGGCTCTGCCCGCGATTGGTCGAGTGGCGCGAGTCCTGCGCGAGCGCGCCGCCGCGCCGCTACCAGGGCCAGAAGTACTGGGCGCGAGCGCTGAGTGGCTTCGGCGACCCGGCGGCGCGGGTGGCGATCGTCGGCCTGGCGCCGGCCGCCCACGGCGCCAACCGGACCGGGCGGATGTTCACCGGCGACCGCTCGGGCGAGTGGCTGTTCGCGGCGCTGCACCGCGCTGGCTACGCCAACCGGCCCGAGTCCGAAGATCGCGACGACGGGCTCCGCCTCACCGACGCCTATCTGACCGCGGTGGTGCGCTGCGCACCGCCCGCGAACAAGCCGACTCCCGAGGAGCGCGACCGCTGCCTCCCCTACTTGGAGCAGGAGCTGCAGTTGCTCGAGCAGTGCCGGGTGATCGTCGCGCTCGGCGCCTTCGGCTGGGACGGGGCCCTGCGCGCGGCCCGGGCGCTCGGCGCCGAGCTGCCGCGACCGCGGCCGCGCTTCGGACACGGCGCCGAGGCGGACCTCGGTCGCTGGCGCCTCCTCGGCTGCTTTCACCCGAGCCAGCAGAACACCTTCACCGGCAAGTTGACCGTCCCCATGATCGACGCCGCCTTCGCTCGAGCCCGGGAGCTGGCCCGCTAGCCTGAGCGAGGCTGATTGCCGGAACTCTTTCCAGCAATCGATCGGTCTACAGCAACAGGCCAGGTGCCGGCCGTGCGCGGCCACTGGGGGAAAACATAGAAGGGGGAACGGTGCGCAGACCACGCATCAAACGAACGACGGAGCCTGTCGATGCTCCGAACGGAGACGTGATCCTGATGCGGCCGAGCAGCGACAGCTCGATCTGGATCGAGCAGCCGGGCGAGCAGGACAAGCGGCTGCTCGCCGCGCTCGACGGCGAACACACCGTCGAGCAGTTGCGGGAGGAGTTCGGCGAGGAGCTGGTCAGCGACACGATCTCCAAGCTGCAGGAGCTCGAAGTGATCGAGGACGCGGCCGACTACGACCTGCTGGCCGAGGACGAGTTGCTGCGGTTCGATCGCCAGCTGCGCTACTTCAGCGACATCGGCGGCACCGAGACGCCGCCGTCCGAGCGCCAGCGCCGGCTGCGCGAGGCGAAGGTGGCGGTGTTGGGAGTGGGCGGACTCGGAACCTGGTCCGCCTGGGCCCTCGCCTGCTGCGGGATCGGCGAGATGTGGTTGATCGACGGCGACACGGTCGAGATCAGCAACCTCAATCGCCAGATCTTCTTCACGGAGGCGGATGTCGGCCGACCCAAGGCCGAGCTGGCCGCTGACCGCCTGCGCGCCTTCAACTCGTCGATGCGGGTCACAGCGACGACCCGGCGGCTCGGGAGCCAGGTCGAGATCGCCGACTTCATCGCCGGCGCCGACGTCGTCATCGACGCTGCCGACTGGCCCGCGCACGACATCGAGCGCTGGTGCAACTCCGCCTGCTTCGAGGCCGGCATCCCCTACATCACGATGAGCCACTACCCGCCGATCGCCCGGGTCGGGCCGCTCTACGTTCCCGGCGAGACCGGTTGCTACGCCTGCCAGGAGATCTCCTACCGTCGCGAGTACCCGCTCTATGACTCGACCATCGAGCAGCTGCGGACGCTCCCCAGTCCCTCGGCTACCCTCGGCCCCGCCTGCGGACTGATCGGCGGTCAGGTCGGGATGGAGGTCCTGCATCTGTTGACCGGGCTCAGCAAACCCGCGACCCAGGGCGTCGCCCACATCTACGACCTGCAGACCATGGAGGTCAAACGCGAGCAGGTCGTCCCGGAGCCCGAGTGTCCCGTCTGCGCCCACCTACAGCCGGCAAGGCAACTGGAGGGAGCCACAGAAGGGTAGGTTGGGGGCGACCCATGAGGCTCGCCGTCCCACTCGCGATCTTCGCCCTGGCCCTCGCGCTGCTGAGCGGCTGCGGTTCTTCCGACGACGGCAGCGACTCGGGGGCGGCATCGCAACCGGCGCCGAAGTCGAGCGGCGCGAGCGCACCCGCGGGAGCCTCAGCGCACAGCTGCGCGGGCAAAGCGGGCTCGGCCAGCGCTCTGCGGGCGACCGGGATCCCCTGCAAGCAGGCGAAGCTGCTGGCCGCGGCGTGGACGCGACACGAGGCGTGCGCACCGGCCGACGGCGCCTCGCGCTCGTCCTGCCAGCTGGAGGGCGACTACGACTGCCTGACGGCCGTCACCGACCGCGGGCTCGCGGTCAGCTGCGCGCGTCCCGGCAGCTCGGTCGCCTTCACCGTCAGGAGCTGAGCCGGGCTCTACCCGACCTTGCCGCGGGCGATCCGTCCGGACGGATCGAAGAACAGCACCAGCCATAGCAGCGGCGCGAAGTCCGGGGCCACGAAGGCGACCGGGATCGAGGCGAGGAAGACCGAGGCGATATAGGCCGAGCGGATGCGACTTTCGCGGTGCGAGGCGGCGTCGATGGTGGTCAACCCCGCGCGCCTGGCGTCGGCGATCATCCACTGCCCGATCAGGACCACGGCGGCCAGATTGACCGCGTACGTGACCACCGAGGCGGTCTCGCCACCGAAGTCGCCGAGAACCTGGCTGCTGAACGGGATCAGGACGATGAAGCCGAGATAGAGCAGGTTGAGCGAGATCAGCCTGCCGTCGAAGGCCTTGACTTCGCCGAAGAAGCGATGGTGGACCAGCCAGAAGCGGCCGATCACCGCGAAGCTGATCGCGTAGGCGAGGAAGTTTTCCCGCTGGTCCCAGATCGCGTCCGCGATTTCGTCTCTGGGGACGTCGGCATCGATGCTGAGGTTCAGCGCCAGCAGGGTGATCGCCACCGCGAAGACGCCGTCGCTGAAGGCGACGATCCGCGAGAACTCGATCTCGTTTCCCTCCCGCGTCTTCGCTTCGCTCTCTCTGCCCACCGCCGCATCATCGACACCGGCCGCGACGGAACCGCGGCGCGATCCTCCTAGAATGACCTCCGGCCCGCCGGCGTAGCTCAGTTGGTAGAGCACTTCATTCGTAATGAAGGGGTCCCCGGTTCAAGTCCGGGCGTCGGCTCTTAAAAGTCCCAGCAGATAGCCATATTTGGAACTGATGCCCAAATTCGGGACCTAGAATATGTCCCGAATATGTCCCAAGACCTCGCTAGAATGTAGGCATGGCTACTCTCCGGCAAGCTCCCCCGAAGCCGCCTTCGGGACACGTTTTTCGGGTCGAGAGAAAAAGTGGACCGCAATGGTTCGCTAAGTATCGGCTTCCCGACGGGCGCCAGGTACAGCGCAAGATCGGCCCCGCGTGGCCCGCTCGAGGGCGGCCGACAGCGGGCTACTTCACCAAGCGCACGGCCGAGTCCTGGCTGCGGAACGTTCTCGATGAAGCCCGCAAGGGAACGCTGCCAGGGCTCGTCAAGACCGACGTAACGTTTGCCGACGCCGCCGAGGAGTGGCTGCGCTACATCGAGCATGACCGGGGACGGAAGCCATCGACGGTCGCCGGCTACCGGGCGCTGCTGCGCTCGCAGCTCCTCCCCACCTTCGGCGAGCTGCCGATCGAGTCGATCACCACGGCGATGATCGAGGCTTGGATCGCTGGCGTCGATCGCGCACCGGCCACGCGAACTAAGGCGCTTGTTCTCTTGCATGGGATCTTCAAGCGGGCGCGGAAGCTCTACGGACTTCCGATGAACCCAGCCGCCGAAGTCGAGAAGCCGCCGACGCACAGCAGCGGAGACATCGAGGTCTTCTCTCCCGAGGAGATCATGGCGCTGGTCCGCGCCGCCGCGTCCGAACAGGACGCTGCGATTTACATCACCGCCGCGTTCACCGGCTTGCGCAGAGGCGAGCTGCTGGCGCTGCGCTGGCGCGACGTCGATTTCTCCGGCCAAGTCATACGAGTGCGGGCCAGCTATGCCGAGGGTGCGTTGACGACCCCGAAGTCGGGCAAGGTCCGATCGGTGCCGATGGCGCCCGACGTGGCCGAAGCGCTGGCGAAGCTCGGTGGCCGAGCTGAGTGGACCAAGGACGACGATCTGGTCTTCATCGGGCAAGCTGGCAGCTACCTGGATGGCCGCGCCCTGCGGCGACGCTATGACAAAGCTCTGGAGCGAGCGACGCTCCGCAAGCTCCGCTTCCATGACCTCCGGCACACCTTCGGCACTCGCATGATCGCCAAGGCCGACATTCGCCGAGTACAGGAGTGGATGGGTCACGCGGACATCGAAACCACGATGAAGTATCTGCACTACGCCCCCCGTGAGGCGGATGCTGCGCTCGTCGCCGAAGCGTTCCAGGTCAACGACCCAGCCGTTGCGGCGGCAGCCGGCTAGCAAACGTGTTGTCGGCTACCCAGGCGGCCAGATCCTCGCGCGTGAACCGCAAGCCGCGAGTCCCGATCTTCACGTGTGGCAACCCACCCGAGCGCACAAGCTCATAGAGGGTGCTGCGAGGGACTCGCAATAGTCGCGCGGCCTCGTCTGCGTTGAGGAGTGGCTGGCCAAGCGTAGGCGCGTCCATCACAGCTCGATCCCGCGATCGACAGTTCGCTGGCGCACCTGGATGCGCTCCAACTCTCGTTGGCTGTTTCGTAGCTGACGCTGCTGAGCCTCCCAGGCCGGCCGCTCCGCATGACTCTCGGGCCGGCGCCCAAGCGCGTTGTCTCTGTCCCGGATGCCGTGCTGTTGGCGGTAGCCCTCGATCCCGCGCACCGCCCGGTCCCAAGCCTGCCGCTTGCTCGGATCGCCGGGGCGCTCACCCAGCTCCTTGACGATGTACTCGGGCGGCGAGATCCGGGCTGCGGTGAAGGCGACGCGCTCGCGCTCGGCGACGATGTGGTCGATCACCGCGACCTCGGCCCGAGCGCCGTGGCCCACCTCGGGCAGTTCGTGACGCTGCGCCTCCCACCGATCGACCGCCTCCGCGTGTCGGCCGGCTTCGGCCTCGATCCGTGCCAGCTCGGGCTTGCGCTCGCGCCGTGGCAGATCGCCGACCCTCTGCGCCCGCTCGGCGAGGTGTTCGATCCGTTGCCCCGATTCGGCGACCCGCTCCTCTAGCTGGCGGCGACGCTCGTCGGTGTCGCGCTCGGCGCCGGCCTCCGAGCGCAGCTCTGAGCGGCGGCGGTACAGCTCATTAGTCGGCAGCTTGCCCAGCTCTGAGCGCAGCGCTTCGTCGTGGGCGGCGACCTGGGCACCGTCGCGCTCTGCGGCTTCGGCGATGTGCTCGAGACCCTCCCGTAGAAACGGCGAGGCCGGCGCGATCTCCTCGCGGTCGATCTGCACCTCCGGCGTCGCGTAGAAGTAGGTCTCCTCCGTGCTCCTCGAAGCGGCTACGTAGAACTCCTGGCGATCCATCGAGGGATCGGCCATCACGTAGGCCCGCTCCACCGTGGCGCCCTGGGCCTGGTAGGTGGTGGCGGCGTAGGCGTGCTGCAAGGCGGCCGCCCCGTTTTGCTCGTTCACCCGCTCCAAGAAGACGGAATCGACACTCACCCGCCGTTGGGTGTCGATTCCGTCCAACGTCACGGTCTGAGCCCTGACGTCAACTTCCGCAACTTGCCAGCGCTCGCGGTTGTAGATCTGTTGGCGGTGGTTGTTGATCCTGGTGATGACCTGATCGCCGGCAGCGAACATCTGCCCGCCGACCTCGATCTCGGCGGAGCCCAAGCGACCCTCTGCCTTCATCACCTCACGAGCCAAGGCGTTTAGCCGCTCGACCTCCACGTTTCGCTTCGCCAGCATCAGGGCGTCCTCGCCGGCCCCGAAGCTCTGCCACCAGTCGGCCACCATCGCCTCCCGCCGGGCCTCCGGATCGGCGGCGACGATCACCCGGCCCTCGGAGCGGTAGACGGTGAGCGCATCCCCGCCAGAGCCTTCCCGGATCCGCTTTGCCCCCTCGCGGTCTAGCTCATGGCTGTGGCGGATCACTTCATCGAGGACGACGGGCTCGGAGCGGCCGGCCACGGCGGCGAACAACCCGCCGGCCTCAATCTCCCCGAGCTGGGCGGGATCGCCGATCAGGACGACCTTGGCTTGTGCCTTTTGGGCGTGGTCGATCAGCCGCGCCAGGGCCGCGGAGTCGACCATCCCGGCCTCGTCGACCAAGAGGACCGAGCCCGTGGCGAGCCTCGGCTGCCCGCCGTTTTCGGCCAGCAGCCGGGCGATGCTCGTCGCCGGCAATCCTTCTGAGCGCAGGACGTTGGCGGCGCGCCAAGTTGGCGCCGCGACCCGCAGCTGGGTGTCAGTGTCAGCCCAACCGTGGGCCGCGGCGACGGTAGCGTACGTCTTGCCGCTCCCGGCCTCCCCGATCACCACCACCAGACCCTCGCCGCCGCCGAGCAGGCGCCGGACCATCGCGGCCTGGTCGGGCTTCATGCTCGGGCGGGCCGCCAGGGTGCGGGCGATCACCACCTCGCTCACCACGGCGCGGTCCCGCTCGGCGGCCATCGCCTCGGCGCTGGCGAGTGCCTGGCGCTCCAGCTCCCAGATCCGTTCCGTCGTGAACCGGGCGCCCTTGGGGTTCTCGGCGATCCTGACGATCTGCCGCGAGGCCAGGAAGGCGTCGGCGACGGCCTCGATGTCGGAAGCGGGGGCGCCGGCCGGCAGCGAGTTTGCGACCGCCTGGATCGCGTCGCGGCGGTCGAAGTGGGAAGCGTGGGCGGTGACCGCCTCGGCGAGCTGGGTAACGGTCAGGGTCGGGGTCGGGGTCGGGGTCGGGGTCGGGGTCGGGGTCGCGGCCCGTTCGCGGCCCAAGGTGGCGGCGATGAGATCCGGGGTCAAGCCGATCTCGGTGGCCTTCGAGCGCCAGCGCTCGCGGATGTCGGAATCGGTGAGATCGTGGCTCTTGGCCTCACGGGTCGCCAGGGTCGCGACCCGTAGGGCGCTGCGGGAAGCGTCCGGCCCGGCCAGCTCGAGTACCTGTTTTCGCCGGGTCGAGAAGGCGCCAAGGTGGGCGGGATCGAAGCCCACGATCTCGGCGATCCCATTGTGCGGCGCCAGCCAGCGGACCTGAAGGCGCCAGCTCAACTCGTGTCGAAAGTGCGCCTCGAAGATGTAGCCGGCGGTTTTGGCGTGGTTGTAGATCGCGGGGTGGTAGAGCCGGGTCCAGCGGCCATCGGGGCCTTTGGTCGCGTTGGCGATCAAGGCGTGGACGTGGAGCTGGAAATCCCCGGCGCGAGAGGTGCGGTGCTTGTAGCCGGCGCCAAGGAAGCCGTTTCCGTGGACGAACTCATGGCCGCCTTTGCCGCGCCGGGTCCAGCAGGCTTCGCGCTGGAGGTAGTCGAAGGCGGCCTCGATCGAGGCGCTCATCGCGGCCTCGATCTCGGCCCCGACCTCGGGTCCGCCGAGCGCCCAGAGCAGGGAGGCGGACTTCGGGACCGAGAAGGTCAGATCGAAGCCGGGGACCGGGCCGCGGCCGGCGACGTGCTGGAGTCCCAGCGGCTCGCCCATGGCCGGGTTGTGGCCGGTCAGCATCGCGATCAGCTGGTCGGGCTCGACCGCACCCTCAAGGCCCAGCTCCTGGGCAGCGTCGCCGAGCCAGTAGCCCTCGGCCTCGCCTTTGCCGGAGTAGTAGTCCTCGGCGCCTTCGGCGACCTCGCCAAGGTAGTAGCGGTGCTGGCCCGCCCCGAGCTTTCCGATCGACAGCATCTAGGAGACCTGTCCTCGGCTGGGGTGAAATCCGTTGGCGCTTCTCATCGCCTCTGCTGTCCCCGGCGGGGGTGCTTTGGGCCGGATGGTCTCCATGACCATGCTGTGCGCTGCCGGGGCCAAATGCATCGGCCTGATTGCGGGGAAGCGGCAAGGGTCGGAGCGCACACCGTCGAAGTCCGACGGGCGCCGCTGGCGCCCCCGGAATCACCGGGTCGCTCCTAGACCACGAAACAGCTCTGAGAGCCGACGGTGGCTCCCGGTTCTCTCAACGATCTGGGAGCGAAAAAGTCAGTCTCGACGCGGGATCAGTGAGTGTGATCGTGCCCGCGCACGGTCCACCACGAGTCCCAGGTGATCTTGATGATGACGGCGGTGATCGCGAGCCCGATCAGGGGGTCTGCAACCTGCGCCCCGAGCGCCACTGCGGCGGCGCTGGCGATCACCGCGAGGCTGACATAGGCGTCGGCCCGAGCGTGGTTGCCGTCGGCGAGAAGCGCGGGGCTGTCTAGGGTGCGGCCGGCGCGGGTGCGGATCATGGCCGCGATCATGTTGCCGGCGAAGCCGAGCACCCCCGCCGCCGCCAGGGCGCCGACGTGGCTCACGTCTTCGGGGTGCAGCAGCCGTGAGACCGCCTCATAGCCCGCGATACAGGCTGAGACGAAGATCGCCAGCACGACGAAATAGCCGGCGCCGCGCTCTGCCTTCGCCGAGCGCAGGGCGAAGGCGATGCCGAGCGGGATCGCGGTCGCGGCGTCGCCGAAATTGTGGATCAGGTCGGCGAGCAGCGCGACGCTGCCCGACACCGCGAAGATCGCCACCTGTGCCAACGCCGTGATCGCCAGCACGATCAGCGAGAGAACCACCGCCCGGATGCCGGCGCGTGAGCGCTTGATGCTCGGGTCGATCAGGCCGTGGCTGTGACCGTGCCCGCCGCCGTGGTCGTGGTGGATGTGGGGGCCGCTGTGCGGGTGGGCGTGGACCCTGCTTCCGTGTCGATGCCGGTTCCCGTCGAGCGGCGCGTAGTCGAGCGCGGTATCCATCGGTGCCGATCTTAAGGCGGGAGGCATGATCGGATGCGAGGGCTCCGGCAGCGTCCCGAGAGCACGCCAGGCCGGGTGGCTGGACGCCAAAGCTACCGCTATCGAGAAGGCGTGGAATCACCGAGGGTGATACTGCGTGAGGGGTGGTGCTGTTGCTGTGGGAGTGGGGCTGAGGACTGCTGCTCGGGTGCCTACTGATGCGGGCTCAGGGGGTCTGCTGGGGGCTCTGAGGGAATCGTCGGAGGGCAGATGTGCGGGGTCCTGATGTGGTGGTAATGCGGATGTAGGAGAGGCGGTCTAGATGGCGGTAGAGCCGTGGCCGTGTGGGATTGGCGAATGACGACCCGACGCCCCCAAGGCAGCATCCGCTATCTCCTGGCACCAAGCCGCGCCAGAACGTCCTCGCACGTCTGCCGGACGAACGCATGGTGCCGCTCGCGCTTCTCCGCTTCGGCCTGCTCCTCACCTGCCTGGTTGCCGGCGACGATGGCGACGTTCCGTATTCGGCCGAGCACCCGCCGCAGGATCTCCGGAGGCGTGGTCAGCGGGACCTCGCCTCTTCGTCCCTCTCCCCAGCCAAGGTCGTCCAAGATCAGCCGCAGGTCCTCGCTGTACTCGCGGCCGAGACGGTCAGCCGCCTGGTAGTCGGCCCCAAGCGCAGCCAGCAACTCGTCGCCGATCCCGCTGAGTCGGATCACCAGCTGCTCATAGAGCGCGTCCCGCTGCTTGCCAGTAATGACGATCGTCACGCGGCATCTTCATAGGGGGCGCTGCCCGGTTCCCACTCCCGGCCCGCGAGGAAGAACCACTTGCGCTGCCAACCCCGGTTCGCTCGCGCTTCGACTTGGACCAACACCTCGATGTCGGTGAGTCGCCTGACGTGGTAGGCGACGTCTTCAAGGGGGAGCTGCTCCATGAAGATCTGCGTCAGGTCCGAAGGCGAGAGCGGAACGTCTATCCATACCATTGCTTCGACCACCGCCACCTGCAACGGATGCATGACGTGGGGGACGACCACGTTCCAATCGAATGGGCCGTCCCCCTCCATCGTCTATGTCCCCCGCTCGGCCGGCATCGGGGGACAGGCCAGTGGGGTGTTGTCGGAGGAAGTGCATTTCATGACGGCATTCGCCAACCGACCCCGGCCACCAGGACGACGGCGGGTGAGAATTCCTTTGGGAGAGGCGCCGCCGTCCTGGTGCTTTAGTGCCAGGAACCGTCAGGACAGAGGTTCAGACGGTCTATGTCGGTTGACTACTCCACCGTTCCAGATTGAAACTGAGGCGTCAACAAAGCTTCGCGTCTCGGTCAGCGTTTGCTGTTGGGAGGCATCGTTGGCCCTTTGCGCTCCCGGAAATAGCCGAGTTGGGCGACCATCACAGAGCGGGAACGCCCGCCCGATGCAGCGACGCGGTTAATCGCCTTCTCCTCGATCTCGCACATGCGCTCCCAGGACCGCTCCTGCTCGTCGGCGATCTCCTCGCGTCCCTCCTGGTCAACGTTGAACCATTTCGAGGCTAGCCAAACGCGTGGATCGTTGACCATGTTCCCCGCCCAGAATGCAGCCATCGCCTCAGACATGACGGTCTGCAGGACTAATCCGGCGGTTACCTGCCGTTGCTGGGGAGTCATCGCCGCGATCTCCTCCTCCGAGTAGTACGGCATTTCGACCGCTCGGTAAAAGTGCTGGATGACGTTTTTGCCCCCGACCGGTTCGGTTTTCGCAAGTTCGATGGAGCCCGCGTCATAGAGTTCGCTTACGTGATGGGCGACCTTGTTGGTGGGCTCATCGATGATTGCAGCGACCTGATCGACGCTGAAAACGCCTTCGGCGAGGATCGTCAGCGCTTGGACCCGGATCCGATGGCCTAGTGCATAAGAGACCACTTCCTCGATGCTCTTGCCGCGTTGTCCAGATCTAGCCGTCGTTTTGCTCACGATGCCTCCCTTCGCTTGATTTTCGCCCCGTACTCAGCCATTACCGAGCATAAGGTCTCCTGTTTGCGGCAAATACCCCCCGCTCAGCATCTGCCGGATGCTGGAATTCTCTCTAGCATTTTTTCTCTCCCTGACGGACACGTCCGGGAGAGACAGTGGGAGGGGGTGAGAGCCGATGAAGATGCGGAAAAGCAGCCCTGTTTGTCCGTCGATCATGGTCATGAAGACCGCCTAGCACGGCATCCCATGGGGCCGGTCCAGCCGGTTCGAGCCGGCACTGGATCGGCCCCTTGTCGTCCCCTCCACCGAGATTGGCCGGCAGCCTGTCGTCGCATCAAGGGCATGCACAATACTCCAAAACTTGTGAAGTACCCTATGGCAGTCTGATCCTCAAAGCCCGACGATCAGCGGGTGGGCGACCTCGGATCCAACCTGCGGAAGGCCCGCAAGCAAGTTCCCCTGACGCAAGAGCAGGTCGCCGAGCGCAGCGGGGTTCACGCAACCGAGGTCAGCAGGATCGAGTCGGGCAAACGAGACCCGAAAGTCTCAACGCTCCTGCGCCTCGCTAAAGCCGTTGAGGTCGCACCAGGGAAGCTCCTCGAGTAGCGCACGCCGTACGAACCCGGGGAGCAAATCGGCAGGGTCCTAGACTCGCGTTCCGAGACCTCGCCCCTGAACGGGGTGGGTTCCGGCGATCCGAGCAAGCAGCAGACTTGGACCGGACGGTGCGGAGGTTACTGCTTGGCCACGATACTGATCGCGGCGCAGCGCTCCGCTGCCCAACCGCTAGCACCTTCAGTGTTGCGGGGCGCTCAAAAGCAGGCCGAAGGCCCAAATCAATCGCGGCGATCCTTCTAGGCGTAGATCGGACCTAGGCATCTTTAGTTCGTTCACATTCCCTCGGCGAGGACTCCAGCACAATATCCCCCGCATTATCGTAACCGCGGATCTCGTTGACACACACATCGCGCCCCATGGCAAAGGTAACGTACCGAAACCGCTCCACCCGAGCCTTCCGTCCCTGATTCGCACTCAAGTAGGAGGTTCGTCGCGTAATGGTCCCGCCGGGACCAAAATCTACCTGAATCTTCATTACTGAGGCGCTTAGAGACATTGCACCAAACCACTCTCCTATGACCGCTGCACCAGGCCCTGCGCGACGACTTTCACCGCGGGCCGGAAACACCGGCGTCTCATGAATGCTCCGAACAGGCGCTGGCTTACCACAGGCGGTGGTGTCAACAGAGCCGACGGGGCGACTACGGCTCGCCACCATCAGGCAAGGCATTCCCGGGGCACCCCCGTTCGGCGGCCGAAAGACGTAGACACCCCACTGGGTGCCATGGATCTTGCCTTCGGCCAAAATTGCAAACGCAGTTGAAGGAACGTCACGCCAGAGACCAGAAGCGGCTGGGCCAACGCGCTCCTGTTGTTGAGCACGACTTTCGTCAATCTTCCCACCGCTCAATACGACAGCGCCGACTAAGCCTGCCACAAGCCCGATTGCGATGCCCCGGACCGTCGCTCCCGCTACCCAACTGCGCGTTACATTTTGTCTCATCAGCTATCTAGTAACCGTTCGGGTATTGAAAATTACCCCATGGACACGGATGGTCGCTCCAGACTGGCACCCAAAGGAAATGCTCTGGAAAGTTTACCACCCAGGGGTCACTTTCGCTCATCCTTGAGGGAGGGACGGTGGACAGGATCCCTTCATAGTGCGCGCAGGTTGCGCGTCCTGGCGTGAAAGCCTCATCACCGCCGCCAGGAGCGAATCGCAAATGTGCAATTGGCTCCACCGCGATGGTCGATCTCAGCGGTTTGCGATAGAAGCAGTGAACGAGGTGCGGGTACCTGTCGGGACTTTTGCCCCACGGCCTACTGCAATTTGGTCTCCCATCCGGGTCGGAGACCCACACTTCTTCACCGTACTTGTAGTAGTAGCGCCCAGACATTGAGAAAGCCCATATCGGGTACGACGTCCCCTCATACGTCTGTTTCGGACCATGACAGCCCGGAGGAGGATCGGGCGGATCTGAGAGGTTGAAGTATGGGTTTGGATCCGTCCAATGGCATTCGCGGAAATTGAAAGCCCGAACAATCGTCACCCTGCCAGCAGTGCTTGCCTGCGCGACTGGGGCTCCAAGGGTCGCCGTGGTTGCCCTGAAGGTGTTTTTGCCCATGGATTCAGACTGGGCCATTTCAATTTCTTCATCGGCTTTCGGGGGAGGCATCGCAACTTGGACAGTCTGAAATCCACCCTCCCAGCCGACGCCAGCCGTTACCGGGTACGAGAACGGTTCTCCGCCCGGCCCACCCTGGCGATGTTTGACCTTCAAGGTAATCACCTGATCATCTTCAACGATTAATTCAGTTGAGACGCTCGTTCCATCGGCATCATGGGCTGGAGTCGCATGGATTCCGAAGGCGCTATGAATCCCATCTGACCACATAACGACTGCGTGTTGGTTGTCTATCGACACGATGCTCTGATCGTCCTCCAGATGGACTGACCATGAGAAGGCTTCGGGTCCACTTGAATCCCGGATCGCGGAAAAGATCATTGCCCCGTCATACAGCGGGCGGATGACAGAATCGACATTGGGATATGCGTCAGTGAGGAGGACTACTCCGGTCGGCGTAAGCTCTGGATCATCCGCCCCCAAATCCCCAGATAGGGGAGTGATTTCGACAGGAACGGGCTCGGTATCTACCGGAAGGAAGGAACACGAAGGCTGTTCTGCGAGTAGGTCTTCTTCTTCCTCTCCGCTTAGTTCTTCGTCGGGTTCGCTGGCCGGCTCAGCCTCGCATGGTTCTTCCAGGGAGGATTGGGCCGGAATCGTCACAGCCACCGAGCCCCCCGCTTCGGGCTCAACTTCAACCGGCGTGACGGCGCCAGGTGCGACGATCGATTCCGCCTCAATTGCAAACTCAAGGTCGTCAGCGGTTCCTTCAAAGTCTAGTTCGGCTTTGGGTGGACCAACAATGTTCATTGGCGCGGTACTGTCGAATGCATCAAGGGTATTTTCAGCCTCTCCGTTTTCAACTTCGCCATTCGGAACCACGTTGATCGTCCAGCTTTTTTTCGCCGTGTTGCCGGCCCCGTCGGTTGCGACAAGTTCTGCAGGGTGCGCCCCACCGTCGTAAGCGCTCATATCGATGGTCGATCCAGCTCCGAGCCCCAAGCTGCACCCGCCAGCCGGACACGTCTGCGTTTGGCTTTTCACGATCTGGCCATCGATTTTCAGGGCAATAGAAGTAATGCCGTAACCCCCAGCGTCAAAGCCAGTTGCGTTGTTGGCATAGCTTTTCTGTTCGACCCAGCCCTCAGGCGCGTTGTAGAAAGCATTAGCGGCGGTGATCGTCGGCGCGGTCGTGTCTTTGGCGACGTCGAAGTTCAGCGTTTTCGTTGCTGATCGCCCAGCCGCATCGGTCGCAGTCACCAGGGCCGAATGCGGTCCCGCTGAGTATTTGCTGGCATCGAGGGTCCATTCCCTCGAGAGCGAGCAGCCACCGGCCGGACAGCCGGGCGAGGTTGAGTCTTTGACCACGCCGTCGACTTTGATCGTCACGCTGGCGACGCCAGATTTCCGTTCTTCCGCGGCGCCCGGATCGGTGGCGTCGACTTTGAGCGTGTAGGCCGGCAGGGTGGTCCCGAGCGACGTCTGTTCGGTCATCGAGCCCGAGAGCGCGACGGTCGGGTCTTTGCGATCCCCTTGCGTCACGATCCAGATCGTTTTGGATCCGATCAGGCCGACGCCGTCCGTGGCGGTCACTTTGACCGAGTGTTCGCCGACGGGATAGTCATCGGCATTGATCGTCCATTCGTTGGTGATCGGGCAGTTTTTGGTCGAGCAGCCCGGCGATTCCGATTTAACGAGCTGGTTGTCGACTTTGATTTCGGCGCTGACCGCTCCCGACTGCGGATCCAGATCGGCGTGCGCCCAGCGGTTGATCCGGTGGTTGGCGTAGTCAGCTGCGTAAAGAACGCCGTTGGGACCGAAGTCGATCCCTTGCGGCATGCTCATCTGGCCAAGGCCGGCTCCCCCGCTGCCGAATTTGCGCAGGTAGGTCCCGTCCGTCCTGAACTCCTGGAGGCGGTTGTTGTTGTAGTCCACGACCATCAGGTTGCCCGAGGGCGCGACGGTGACGAAGGCTGGGTTCGTGACCTGGCCATCGCCTGAGCCGAGGGTGCCGAACTGGGAAGTGAAATTGCCGTTTGCATCGAAGCTGATCAGCTTGTTCATGATGAACTCGGCCGCCCAGACGTTGCCGTTCGCGTCAGTCGCTAGGCCGGTCACGTTGGTCATGTCGGTGGCAGTGCCAGCGGGGTTGGCCTGATTGCCATGAGCAACAACGAGCTGGACCCCATCTTTTTCGCGGTACTTAAAGAGCTTGTCGTTGCCGATGTCGGATATCCAGACGGCTTCGTTGGGACCGGTGGCCACCGCGTAGGGCTGCGAGAAACAGGCGCAGGTGATCTTGCGGACGAAGGTGCCGGTGGAGTTGAACAACTGCACGCGGGCGTTGGCCATTTCCGCGACCCAGATCTTTCCCGATGCGCTCACGGCGATGCTCACCGGATCGTTGATCTGTCCGTCGCCGGTGCCAGCCGTGCCGAACTGGTTGAGGAAGACTCCGTTCTTGTCGAAGCGCGTCACCCGTTTGTTTGCTCGATCGACGACCAAGACGTTTCCGTTGGCCTCGACCGCCGTCCCCATCGGCAGCTCGGTTTTGCCAGGAGCCGTGCCCGATCCTCCGAAGGAGGGCAGCGCTTCAGCGGGCGCCTCATCCCCGTCGGCGGCGCTGTAGTTGAGGGTGTATTTCGGGAGTTTGGTGCCGAGGGTGCCCTGTTCAGTCAGCGTGCCGGAGAACGTGACGGACGGTTTCGTGTGGTCGACCTTTACCCTGGCTTCGCTCACCGAAGATTTCTGCCCGATTGGGTCGGTGGCCGTGACCTTCAGCCAGTTTTCTCCCTGCGGCATCGTGCTTGGGTCATACGTGAGCGGATGGGTCGCTGCTTTTAGCGTTCGCGGACAAGGCCCCCGTGCACTGCCGAGGCAGTTGGCAGAGATGGTCGTCTGGGTGGACCCCCCTGCCGCACTTGGCTGCTGGACCTGGAGCGCGTAGATGCCGAGGCCCGGATCGCTGACCGTGTAGTTGATCGGTGAACCCGGCTGGGCATTGACCCAGCCGCTCGCACTTCCGAGAAGGCCGAATCCGGGGAAGTCTTTGTCGCTGATTTCGACCGTCGCCTGACCTACGTCGATGGTTCGCGTATAGCTCGTGCTCCCGCCAGTGAACAGCGAGATCCCGGCATTCTTTGCATCGGTGACTTCGCTGGGGTTCGGCATGTTGAAGACGTAGGCGGGATACAGATTTTTGGCTTCGAGGCTATTCATCGTCCCGTGCGACACCCATTGGCCTTTGCTTTCCGACCAAATGCCGAGCTGCATAGCCGGGTAGGGCTGTTCCGCGTAGTTCCACACCGTGAACCCGACATGCGTCATCGTCATGTTCTTGATGTATGAGCTGGGACGTTCTTTGACAAGTGGGTCATTGAAGTCCGTGAAGAACCGAGGGACGTAGTAGTTCGCCATCGCCTGGGTTCCCGGGGTCGTCGCCCCGGTATAGGAGGCCAGGTGAATCCCAGGAACATAGATTTCCGGCCCCGCGTACCACCTCGCTTCAAATCTGGGTCCCGGCCCGGCGGCAAGGACCCACTCAGGGCTAGCAGCCGCCGGGTATTGATCCCAGTAGTAGCTTTCGAAAATCGGGTCGACCAGGACCGGATAGGCGGTGTCAGGCGTCGGCTCGACCTCGATCTCGAGCGCGTCGCCGGCAACGGCCAAGGTGGCAGGCACCCCCTCGCCGGCTGCGTCGATCGCGGTCGGCCTCAGGATCGTCAGCAGCGGATCTCCTGCCTTCATGACGATCGCGCCGCCGTTATCGGTGGGCTCAAGATGTGCCCCTGCTGGCATCGCGAATCGATAGGTCTGAATCTGTGGCGCGTCGGGGGTGCGCAGGATGGTGGAAGTCTCGACTCCGGTGGCCGTCGGCGCGATTGCTAGGTCGCTATCGGCGGCAACGTTCGGATAAAACGCCGCTCCCTCTCCAACGGTAGATGGAGTCCGCTCTGCTGGCGCGGCATCGAGCTTGATCGTGATATCCAGTTCAGGGAGCGCGAACCCCTCACCCAACTCAGTGGGGATCTCCACTGCGACCAGAGGGTTGTCGGGTTCAAGCACGTCACCCTGCTGTTGGAGGTCAAGGTCTACAAGGGATTTCACGCCGTCTGAGTCGGGGGTGCGGAGCGGCAAGGTGGAACTCAGCAGACCGGACTGAGACTCACCCGTTGCACCAGGGGTGTCCCCCGGGACGACGGCAACGTAGTCCGAATGAAAGCGCTCTACTTCAAGTCCGTCGTAGATTCCCGCTGCGCTCTCGATCACGTCCCCGAAGACCGCGTCCGCAAGTTCCACGGCCTCAGGTCGGTCGAGGTCGTTGTGGGGCATTGATTCAGCAGCTTCGAGGTCGGTGGTTACTCCCAAGAGGTCGGCCCCACTTCCGTTTGCCGGAGGCGCCTCCTCCAACGTCCAGCCCGGAACGAACGACTCGGCGCTCTGTTTCGCCTGTTCAGGCTCCTCCGCGAGGGCCACCCCGGCGACGATCGCAATGAGCAGCAAGGCGCCCGCGAGAAGGAGGCTCAAGGTCCCCGACCGCATCGCATCCTTACTGCCAAGACTCTCGTTTTTTCGAGACACCGATCCCCCTGCACGTTCGTTGTGGGCGTGCTTCGCCCTAGATGGCTCCGCCCGAATTCCCAAAAGCTCTCGGTACGGAGGTGGTCTTGTATCGCAGCGAGACCGATTCGTGGGGCGACTGACTGAGATTCCCCTAATACTTTGCAAGCCTTGACTTTGATTCCTGGACATCCCTCCAACCAGGACTCAGCCGAACTCACGTCACGAGATAGGCGTCCCGAAATATGTCCCCGACTCGGCAATTCTGCATCGAACTCAGCCGAACTCTTTGGACAGAATCGTGCCTAATCGGCCCAGATTCGGCTCAAATATCGCCTTCGTAATGAAGGGGTCACCGGTTCAAGTCCGGTCGTCGGCTCTAGGCGGGATCGCGCTTGCGGGCGTGGGCGAAAGCCGCGACCGAGCCGAGGCTCAAGAGGGCGACGTAGATCCAGTACCAACGGGCCCCGGAGTTTTCGAAGAGCTGGTTTTGTTCGCCGACGACCTCGAGCACGGCTGCCAGCAGCCAGATCGCGGCGAGCATCGCCAGCGCCCAACCCCAGAGCGAGGGTTCGCGGTGCTTTTCCACCCCAAGGGCTCGGTAGATGTCGTCCTCAGCCTCGTAGACCCCGGCTGCGACGAAGAGCTCGCGCTTCGTGTCGAAGAAGAAGAGCGCCACCGCGAAGGTAACGAGGGTGAGGCCCAGGGGAATCCAGACCAGGAGCTGGCAGAGACAGGTGCCCGAGAGCACGACCCCGAGTCCAGAGATCCCCGAGAGGCCGACGATCGCGAAGAGGATTTCGATCCCCGGCCAGACCGAGAACAGTCTGGAAGAGACGAACTTCGGCAGCCAGCGCCGGTCGAAGGTCGTCGCGTACTCACCGAGCCGTTTCGACTCCTCCTTCAGCCACGCCGCCTGCTCCGGGGAGTCCGGTGCGCCGATCGCGAGGTGCGTGCATTCCTTCCCGAGCGTGCGCAGGCCGCGCCGTGCGTGTGAGTCGACCAGGGTGCCGAGGGCAAGCTTCCTCCGCGCCTCTCCGTGAACCGCCGAGTAGGCGCGGACCAGCTTTACATGGGCCGCCTCGAGTCGCTCGATGCTTTCTGGCACCGTCCCGCCCTCCCCCGTCTTCATTGCCGCCGAGCGGACTTATAACCGAATACTCACGTGTGTTCCAGCAATCGCCGGTCGGCGATCGCCGCCGCGTAGGCGCCGTGCAGGGTGCCGCGGGGAATCGCGATCTCGACCGCGTAGGCCTCGCGCATGGCTGCGGCGAGCGTGCGCTTGAAGGTCGGACCGTGCCAGGCGTGGGCTTCGCGGGCGCGGCCGACATGGAGGTGGACGAGCTCGTGGAGGAGGGTCTCGAGGATGTCGCCGGGACCGACGCCGGGGTAGGCGGTGACCGAGAGGCGGAACTGGGTCGGGACAGCGAAGCCGAGGCGGTTGGGGCGCTTGCGGGCGCGGCGGATGCGGAGGTCGGGGCGGCGCTCGGCGAGCGGGCCGGCGGCGAAGACCGACAGCGCCCGCAGGCGATCCATCTCCCGGTCGAGCGGGATTCCGGCGACGAGGTAGTAGCTGGCGACCCGCACGCGCCGTAAGTTTGATCGATGCTCGCCGCGCTTGGCTGGGGCAGTCTCGCCGCCTCCTCGCTTGTTCTCGGGGCGCTGCTCGCGTTCGGCCGCCGATGGAGCCGACGACAGCTCGGCGCCGTCCTCGCTTTCGGCGCCGGGGCGTTGATCAGCGCGGTCAGCTTCGAGCTCTGGGAGGAGGGCTTCCAGATCGGCGGCCTCGGCTGGACCGGGTTGGGCCTGGCCCTGGGCGCACTGACCTACTTCGCCTGCGACTCCGCGCTCGACCGGCGCTCCGCCAAGGGAGGCGAGCCCAACACCGGGACGGCGCTGGCGCTTGGCGCTTTCCTCGATGGGATTCCGGAGCAGCTCGTGCTCGGGATCGGACTCGCGGGCGGCGGTCCGGTCAGCGTCGCGCTGCTGGTCGCGATCTTCGCCTCCAACCTGCCCGAGGCGATCGGCTCGGCGACCGGGATGGCGGCGAGCGGGAATTCGCGCCGGTCGGTGCTGCTCCTCTGGGTAGCCGTGGCGATCGCCTGCGCCCTGGCCACGGGAGCCGGCTACCTGATCGCCGACGCCGCCTCGGGAGGATTTCACGCCGCCCTCAACGGCTTCGCCGCGGGAGCGCTGCTGGTGATGTTGATCGACTCGATGATCCCCGCCGCGGCACGCGACGCCGGCCGGCCGGCCGGCTTGATCACCGCGCTCGGCTTCGCCGTCGCGGCGGTGCTCTCCTCGATCTCCTAGCGCTGGCAGCGGGGGCACCAATAGGTGGTGCGGTTGGCGTCTCCCTGGCCGCGCGAGGAGACCGGGCCTCCGCAAACGGGGCAGGGACCGCGGCGCCGGTAGATCGCGAAGGTCTTGCGGCCGCTCTCGACCGCGTCCTGCATCTCCTGCCGGGCGGCGAGGAGGAGTTCGATCAGCTGGCCGTCGGAGAGCTCGCCAATCGGTCGCCAGGGATCGATGCGGGCGGCAAAGCAGGCCTCGCTCTTGAAGATGTTGCCGACCCCGGCGAGCAGCCGCTGGTCCAGCAAAGCGTCGCCGACGGTGCGGCTCGGCTCGGCCCGCAGCGCCCTGGCGACGGCCTCGGGGTCGAAGTCGCGGGCGAGCACGTCGGGGCCAAGGCGGGCGAGCTGGGGATCGCGTCGAGCTCGCTCGGCGCTCAACACCCTCAGGGTGGGCCCGCCGAACTGGACCGCCTCCTGGTCGCGGCCGCAGAGCACGGCCCAGGCCGATGAACGCGGCCGCCGCCAGGCGCCGCCGCGCGGATAGAGATGCCAGCCGCCGCTCATCCCGAGGTGGCTGTGGAGGACGAGCTCGCCGAAGTGAAGCAGCAGGTGCTTGCCACGGGCCTCTGCGCCCTCCAGACAGCGCCCGTCGAGACGTTCGACGGCGGCCGCTCTGCCGCGTGGATTGGGTGCGCTGACCGCCAGCTCCTCGCCGGCGAGGGCCGAATCAAGCCGCCGCGCCAGACGCAGGATCGTGTCGCCCTCTGCCACTCTCCAATCATGAAGATCGACCGACTTGGACGAGCGATGACCCTGCAACTCGCGGCGGGCCGCCTCGCGGTCGGCACCGGCGCCTCCTTCGCCACCCGGCCGGCGCTGCGCGCGCTCGGCTTCGGCGAGAGCGACGCTTCCGGACGGGCGCTGGCAAGAATGCTCGGCGCCCGCGACCTCGCGATAGCCGCGCTGACCGTGATCAGCCGTGACGATCGGGCGGCGTTGCGAACCGTGACCCTCGCCGCCGCCGCGCTCGACGCCGCCGACACCGTTGCCTTCGCGCTTGCTCTGCGCGATCCGCAGCTACGCCGAGCCAGCGTCGGTGGCGCCCTCTCCGCCGGCGCCGCCGCGGGCGCCGGCTTCTGGGCCTGGCGCCGCCTCTAGACCCCGCCCATGGCGACGCCGTTGCCGGTCTCGCTGTATTCGTGCGACTCGATCACCCGGTCGATCAGGCCGTAGGAGACCGCCTCCTGGGGCTGGAAGAATTTGTCGCGTTCCATGTCTTCCTTGATCTGCTCCTTCGACTGCCCGGTGTGGGTGGCGTAGATGTCGTCAAGGCGCGCGCGCAACGAGAGGATCTCTTTGGCGTGGATCTCGATGTCCGAGGACTGTCCTTCGAAACCGCCGCTGGGCTGATGGATGAGGATGCGGCTGTTGGGCAGCGCCATCCGCTTGCCTTTGGCGCCACCGGTGAGGATCAGCGAGCCGGCTGACATCGCGATCCCGTAACAAATCGTCTGCACGTCCGGCTTGATGAACTGCATCGTGTCGTAGATCGCCAGGCCCGCGTAAGCGTTTCCGCCGGGTGAGTTGATGTAGAGGCTGACGTCCTTGTCGGGATCGTCGGACTCGAGGTGCAGCAGCTGGGCGATGATCAGGTTGGCGAGGTCATCGGTGACCTGCTCTCCCAGGAAGACGATCCGCTGGGCAAGCAGGCGGCTGTAGATGTCGAAGGAACGCTCGCCGCGAGCGGTCTGCTCGACGACCATCGGTACCAGTGGCAATTGGGCCTCCCCTGTCGCGGACTAGTTGACGCTTACAGCCTTGACCCTACCCAGGTCGGAGCGCCGGCTCCGCCCGCTCAGGACCCCTCGGCATTGAACTTGTAGCCGACGCCGCGCACGGTCAGGACCAACTCGGGTCGCTGGGGGTCGCGCTCGACCTTCTGGCGCAGGTTGGAGATGTGGACGTCGCAGGCGCGCTCGTCGCCGTCGAACTCGGTCTGCCAGAGCTCCTCCATGATCTGGGCGCGGGCGAAGACCTCACCGGGGCGACCGACCAGGAGCCGCAGCAGCTGGAACTCCGAGCGGGTCAGGTTGACCGGCAGGCCGCGCACGGTGGCGACGTGGCGGACGAGGTCGATCGAGACCGGGCCGGCCTCGATCTTGACCGCCTGGGCGAGGGGCGAGCGGTCGAGTTCGCGGCGGCGCAGCTGGGCGCGGACGCGGCCGAGCAACTCGCGCACGGAGAAGGGCTTGGTCACGTAGTCGTCGGCGCCGACCTCGAGCCCGACCACCTTGTCGACCTCGGCGTCCTTGGCGGTGAGGACGATGATCGGGACGGCGCTGCGGGAACGCACGTCGCGGCAGATGTCGAGGCCGCTCGGCCCCGGCATCATGATGTCGAGGATCAGCAGGTCGTAGGGAATGCCGTTGCCGAGCAGCTCGGTCGCCTCGTCGCCGTCGGCGGCGGCCGTGACCTCGAAGCCCTCCTGGGCGAGCGCGTAGCCGACCGAGTCGCGGACCGAGGGCTCGTCGTCGGCGATCAGGATCCGGCCGGTGCTCATGTTCGTTTTCCGCTCATGCGACCGGCGTCGGGCTCGGCTGGGCGACCGGCAGGCGGACCCAGAAGGTGCTGCCCTCGCCGGGCACGGAATCGGCGCCGATCTGGCCCCCCATCACGTCGACCATGCGACGGGCGATCGCCAGGCCGAGGCCGAAGCCCTCCTGCTTGCGCGACTCGCTGCGGCGGTAGAAGCGCTCGAAGACGCGCTCGATCTCCGCCGCCGGGATCCCGGTCCCGGTGTCGACTACCTCCAAGATGACCTCTGACTCGCCTTCATGCCGGCCGCGAACGGTAACGCTGCCGGGCGGCGGCGTGTTCTTGAAGGCGTTGGTGAGCAGCCCGATCATCACCTGGCGCAGCAGAGTCGGGTCCCCGGTGGCGGCCAGCTCGTCCTCGACCTCGACCCCAAGGGCGACGTGCGGGGGCGGTTCGACAGCGGCGACCACGTCGCGGATCGCCGCGGGCACGTCGACCACCTCGCTCTCGGCGGCGCCGCGGGACTCGACCCGCGCCAGGGTCAGCAGCGACTGGGTCAGCCGGTTCATCCGCTCGGCGTCGTCGGCGAGGCGGGAGAGGAAGTGATCGCGGTCGAGCGGGTCGTTCTTGGCGCCGCTTTGCAACACCTCGATCGCTCCCGAGATCCCGGCCAGGGGGTTCCTCAGCTCGTGCGCCGCGTTGGAGACGAAGTCCGCTTCGGCGAGCTCGCGGCGGAGCTCGTCGGTGCGGTCGCGCAGCACCGCCAGCACGGCACGCTCGTCCGGCAGCGAGCGGGCGGTCATCGCGTAAGCGTGGTCGCCGATCCGCAGCGCCGGGTGGGCGGCGAAGCCGACCTCCGAGGCCCGGTGCAGCTGCGGCAGAACCACCTCGGGCGGGCGACCGGCAGTGTCGAGCAAGCGCGAGGCGGCTTTGTTGGAGAAGCGGATCGGGCCTTCGAAGTCGACGACCATGACCACGTCGGTGAGGCCGTCGAAGATCGCCGCCAGCTTGTTGCGATCGGCGGTGAGGACGCCGAAGCTCTCCTTCAACGAGGCCCGCATTGAGTCGAGGGCGCGAGCGAGATCGCCGATCTCGTCGGGGCCGGAGACGTTCAGGGGCGCGTCGAAGGAACCCCCGGCCATCTCTTTGGCAGCGCGGGCGAGGCGAACGACGCGGTGGGAGATCGCGACGGCGATCAGAAAGCCGGCGAGGATGCCGATCATCACCGCGGCGATCAGCGCCTGAACGTTGTCGCCGAAGAGGTAGACGGCGGCGGCGGTGATCAAGCTGACCGAGCCGAAGGCGCCGGTCAGCCAGAGCCGCATCCCGATCCTCGGTGCGCGGGGCCGCGACCCGACCGATGAGAAGTTCGAGCTTCTGATGAAGGTTTACTAACACAATCCATTGCTCGCCGCGAGGAAGCCGGGGGTCAATGGTCGGCTTCGTGGGAGAATCGAAACATGATGCGCACGCTCGTCTTCATCCCCGCTTGGAACGAGGAGTCCTCGATCTCAGAGGTAATCGCCGACGTCCGCAAGGCGTTGCCCGAGGCGGACATCCTCGTCGTCGACGACGGCTCGGCCGACGCGACGACGCGAACAGCGCGCGAGAACGGCGTCCTCGTCGCCACCCTGCCCTTCAACCAGGGCCTCGGAGCGGCACTTCAGACCGGTTACCTGCACGCCCTGCGCGAGGGCTATGACTTCTGCGCCCACCTCGACGCCGACGGCCAGCACCCGGCGCCGGAGGTTGCGCGGCTGCTGGCCGAGGTCGAAGCCGATCACGCCGATCTCGTGATCGGTTCCCGCTACAGCGACCCCGCCGCCGAGGCGGGTGTCGACGACTACCAGCCGACCTTCTCGCGGCGGATCGGGACCAGCGTCTTCCGCTTCTTCCTCACCCTGGCCACCCGCCAGCGCTTCACCGACACGACCAGCGGCATGCGAGCGGCCAACCGCCGCGTCATGTCGCTCTTCAGCAAGCACTACTCGCCGGACTTCGCCGAGATCGAGTCGCTGCAGCTGGCGGTGCGGGAGGGACTGCGGGTCGAGGAGGTGCCGGTGCGAATGCTGGAGCGGGCCGGCGGCAGTTCCTTCCTGACGCCGCTGCGCTCGGCCTTCTTCATCTTCAAGGGCGTCGTCGTCCTCCTGGTCGGCCAGTTCCGGCCGCGGCGGGTAGAGGCGGACTGATGCACCGGCTGCTGGTCGCGGCGAGCGACCCGACCACGGTGCACCTCACCTCGCGGACCCGGATCCTCGCGGCGATCCTGGCGATCGCCTTCATGTTCGCGATCCTCGAGCTGATCCGCCGCGACAAACTGCAGGAGCGCTACAGCGTGATCTGGTTCGTCGCCGGCCTGGGAATGCTCGCCGGCGCTGCTTTCCCCGGGCTGCTGGAGCTGGTCGCCGACGCGATGGGCGTCCGCGACACCAACGTCGCCCTGTTCTCGATCGTCCTCTTCTTCCTGCTCGGCCTGGCGCTCAACTTCAGCGTGATCATGTCCCGCCAGGCGGCCCAGATCACCCGGCTCGCGCAGGAAAGAGCCTTGGAGGGAGCACGTCAAGGCGAGGTGCAGAGATCGTTAGACAAGGACGCAGGGAGCCGGAGTAGCGGCGCTACTTCGGCGACCGAGGACGTCGCATAACGACCTCTGCGTCCGCCCGCTCAGGAGAGAGATCTCTCAAGGCGGAAGAAGAGCGCCTCTAGGGCCAGCTCCTCCGAGACGTTCAGGTCGAGGCCGCGGCGGGTCTCCTGGACGAGCTCGGCTCCGGCGCGGGCCCGGCCGGGGTCGAGGCCGGCGGCCTGAGCGCGGAGGACGTCGAGGCGGTCGCGGTTGAAGACGACGTCCTCGGCGCCGGCCGCAAGTGCCGCCAGGTCGCGCAGCCAGAGCGCGCAGAGCTCGAGGCCGAGGTCGAGGATCGCGGTCCGACGCCGGCGGCCGGCCCGTTTGGACTCGTCGGCGACGTCGCGGGCGGTCCGCTTCAGCCCGGACTTGGCTTCCTCCTCGAGCAGCGCCCGGGTCTCCTCTTCGACGTCGGCCCCAGCCGCCTCGGCGCCCTCGAGCAGCCGGCGCCAGGGAGCGGTGGCGACCTCGCCGGCGAACGCCGCGGCGAGGCAGCGCTCCGCCTCGCCGCGCAACTCACGCCCGCGCGGGGAGAGCAGCAGTTGGCCGCGCTCGAGGTCACCGGCGGCCAGACGGGCCGCTGCCTCCGAGCCGGCGCCCAGCTCGGCTTCGAGGACCTCGGCCGGCAGCGGTGCGAAATCGACCGGTTGGCAGCGGGAGGCGATCGTCTCCAGCAGGCCCTCGGGCTCGGAGCTGATCAAGATCAGGTGGACGAACTCGGGGGGCTCCTCGAGCGTCTTCAGCAGCGCGTTCTGGCTCTCGTCGCGCATCGCCTCCGCCGCCTCGACGACGAAGACCCGCTTGCCGCCTTCGAAGGGCCGGTAGGCGGCGGCGCGAATCACCCGCTCGCGCACCTCCTCGACCAGGTGCTGGGCGCCCCGCGGCGCCAACCAGACGAGGTCGGGGTGGGGCGAGGGGTCGAGCAGCGCGCGGCGGCGGGCGTCGTCGGGGTCGGCGGCGCCGGTGGCCAGGATCTCGGCCGCGAGGGCGCGGGCGGCAGCGCGCTTGCCGGCCCCCCGCGGGCCGCGGAAGAGGTAGGCGTGCGAGGGCCCGGCGGCGAGGGCCGCGGTCAGGGCGACGCGGGCGCGCGCCTGATGCTCGGTGGCCTCAAGCAGCGCGGTGGGCATTGATTGCCTCCATCACCCGCTGGTGGACCTCCTCGACCGAACCGACGGCGTCGAGCACGACCACCCGGTCGGAGGCGATGATCGCGATCTCCTCGTAGGCCTCGGCCACGGCTCGCTGCAGGGCGAGGCCCTCGGCCTCGAAGCGGTCGTCGCTCTCGGCACGACCCAGTCCGACCTCGGGCTCGACCTTCAGCAGCAGGGTGAGGTCCGGCCAGAGGCCGTCGATCACGGTGTCGGTGAGCGAGAGCACGTGGCTGGTGCCGAGCCCGCGAGCACCGCCCTGGTAGGCGACGCTGGAGTCGGCGAAGCGGTCGGCGACGACCACCTTGCCCGCCTCCAGCGCCGGCCGGATCACGCGGCTGACCAGATCGGCGCGGGCGGCGGAGAACAGCAGCAGCTCGGCGAAGGGGTCGATGTCGAGGCTAGGGTCGGCGAGCAGGTCGCGGATCCGCTCGGCGGCGCTGGTGCCGCCGGGCTCGCGGATCGCCACCGTCTCCGGCCCGAGCGCCTCGACGAGCAGCTTCGCCTGGGTGCTCTTGCCCGAGCCGTCGATGCCCTCGAGCGAGATGAACAACTGCCTAGGGCCTCAGATGCCCGCGGCCAGGACAGCGTGCGCCTGGGGGCCGGCGTGGCCAAGCAGGTCGAGGACACAGGGCGAAGCCTTTGGCGGTGCCAAAGGCAAGTCCGAGGACGAAGAGATGCGCAGTGCCACGTCGGTCATCCAGGTGTGCGCTGTCCTGGCCGCGGGCATCTCAGCCTTTGGCCGCGGCTTTGGCGCGTTTGCGCCCCCGCGTGGCGGTGTCGGCTTTGGACGCTTTGACTTTCGCTTTTTTCGGTTTGGCGGGAGCGTCCTCGTCGCCTTTTACCGGCGGTTTCTTGTCCATCGCCGCTTTCGCCGCTTTCGCCGCTTCGCGCTCGGCCCGCCGTTTCTTCATCTCCTGCATCGACTCGCAGTCGTCGTTGAGGCAGAGGTTCCAGGCGCGGCCGCGGAAGGGGACGACTTTCAGCCGCGGCGTCTGGTCGCAGATCGAGCAGCGGTCTTCGAGCTTGAAGACGTCGCCGCGCTGGGGCAGCGGGAAGGTCTGGTCGCACGAGTCCGGGTCGTCGAGGGTCCAGCCGCTGCAGCCGACGAAGCGTTTGCCCGATTTTTTCGCGCGGATGATCCGCAGCATGTGCGGCGAGCCGTCCTCCTTTTTGCGGCCGGCTTCTTCGCAGACCTTGCAGGGGCCGAGGATGCGGTCTTCATCCATCCCTTTCCAGATGACTTTGGCCAGGTCCTCGCGGCTGCCGTCGATTTCGGTCCAGGTCTTGTGCAGGAGGTCGCGGCTCTCGCCGACGACCGCGCCCTTGGTCATCTCGCCAGCGGCGATCCGGTCCATCTCGGCCTCGAGCTGGGCGGTCATCTCCGGCGTCGCCATCGCCGGGACGTAGTTCTTGAAGGCCTCGTAGAGGGCGATCCCGGTCTCCGAAGGGACAGGCGGGTTGCCGAAGACGTAGCCGCGGTCGAAGAGCTTCTGGATGATGTCGGCGCGGGTCGCTTTGGTGCCGAGGCCGCGCTCCTCCATCATCTCGATCAGTTTCGCCTGCGAGATCCGTCCCGGCGGCTGCGTCTCCTTGTCGACGATCCAGGGCTCGCCGTCGAGCGCCAGTTCCTGACCCTCCTGCAGAGCGGGAATCTCCTCGTCGGCGGAGCGGGCGTAGGTGTAGATGCCGGCATAGCCGGGGTCGACGACGACCGAGCCACGGACGAAGTAGGTCTCCGAGCCGGCCTCGATGTCGGCCCGGGTGGACTCGGTGATCATCGGCGGGCTGAAGGTGGCGAGGAAGCGGCGCACGACGAGTTCGTAGACGCGTTTCTTCGGCCCCTCGAGGGCGCCCGGTTGGATCGCCTGGGTCGGGTAGATCGGCGGGTGGTCGGTCGTCTCTTTTTTGCCGCGGGTCGCCTTCAGCTCACCGTCGAGCAGGCCGGACGCCGCGGAGAACTCTTTGACCCGGACCAGCGAGGCGACCAGCTCGCGCACCGGCAGCGAGGACGGATAGACCGTGTTGTCGGTACGCGGGTAGGAGATGAAGCCGTCCATGTAGAGGTCCTCGGCGATCCGCATCGCGCTGGCGGGGGTGATGCCGAGGCGGCTGGAAGCGTCGGTGCTGAAGGCGGTGGTGTTGTAGGGCGTAGGCGGCTTGCGGGTGTTCTTGCGCGCGGTCACCGCTTTGACGACTCCGGGAGCCTTGGTCCCCGCGAGGGCGGCCTCGGCTTCCGAGCGCTCCCAGAATTTGTCGACGCTGTGGTGGGTCTCGAAGGTGCCGTCGGGGTGCTCGAATTTCGCGAACAGTTCCGAGAACGGTTTCGCGACGTGGGCGCGCCGTTCCATCTCGCGCTCGACGATCAGACCCAGGGTCGGGCTCTGGACGCGGCCGACCGAGAGGAAGTTGGAGCCGAAGCGGCGGCTGGCGAGCGAGACCGCGCGGGTCAGGGTCGCGCCCCAGAGCAGGTCGATGTCCTGGCGGGCGGCGCCGGCGTTGGCGAGCGGATAGGAGAGGGTGTCGAGGTCGCCGAAGGCGCGCTCGATCTCCTCCTTGGTCAGCGCCGAATAGCGGGCCCGCTTGATCTCCAGGGTGCCGTCGGCGGTTCCCTCGCGCGACCCCAGGTCCGGATTCGCGTCGAGCATCTCCTCCAGCGCCTCGAGGCCGATCAGCTCGCCCTCGCGGTCGAAGTCGGTCGCGATCACGAGCTCGTCAGCCTCTTTTGCGACCTTTTTGATCGCTTTGACGACGTTTTTGTCGGTCGGTTCCTTGATCAACTCGGCGTCGATCAGGTCGTGCAGGTCGGTCTTCTGCCAGTTCGAGTAGCCCTCAGGGAAGGCGGGACCGAGCACGTGGCCCTTGAGCCCGATCGTCATGTGGTCGCCGTCGGCGTCGCTCCACGTGTAGTACGGGACTTTGAAAGTTTTGTCGGTGCTCGGCCCGCCGTTGCCGGCGCCGAGGATCTCGGCGATCTTCTTGGCGCTGTTGTTCTTCTCGGTGACGATCAATCTCATGGGGCGGCAAGGTAGCAGGGACGTTCGGCTGCCCCCCTCAGCCCGATCTCAGCCGATCTGGCGCCCGCACCCGGCCGATCCCCTTAGGATCGCCCCCCTGATGAAGTGCATGGTCACCGGCGGCGCGGGGTTTATCGGCTCGAATCTGGTCGACGGCCTGCTCGCGCGCGGCGACGAGGTGACGGTCGTCGACAACCTCTCCAGCGGTCGCCTCTCCAACCTCGACGGGGCGCTCGGCGCCGGCGCCGAGCTGGTCGAGCTCGACATCCGCGACCGCGAGGCGCTGGCGGTGCTGGCGGCCGAGCGCCGGCCCGAGACGGTCTTCCACCTGGCCGCCCAGATCGACGTCCGCAAGTCGCTCGAGGACCCGGCCTTCGACGCCGCCGTCAACATCGGTGGCACCGCCAACGTGCTCGACGCAGCGCGCCGGGCCGAGGCGGGACGGGTCGTCTTCTTCTCCACCGGCGGCGCGATCTACGGCGAGGGCGAGGGACAGGAGCTGCCGCTCGACGAGAGCACCGCGATCGCGCCGTTCTCCGCCTACGGTCAGAGCAAGTTCGCGGCCGAGGGATACCTCGCCCTCTACGAGCGCCTCCACGGCCTCTCAAGCATGGCGCTGCGGCTTGGCAACATCTACGGCCCCCGCCAGGACCCGCTCGGAGAGGCAGGCGTGGTCGCGATCTTCTGCGGCCTGATCCGCTCCGGTGGACGCCCGACCGTCTACGGCGACGGCACCCAGACCCGCGACTACCTGTATGTCGGCGACGTCGTCGAGGCGGCCCTGGCCGCCTCTGAGTCGCACGTGAGCGGCGCCGTCAACCTCGGCACCGGCCGCGAGGCCAGCGTCCTCGAGCTGGTCGAGACCCTCGGCCGCCTCGGCGGCACCGCGGGCTTCGAACCCGAGTTTGCCCCGCCCCGCCCCGGCGAGGTGCAGCGGATCTCCCTCGACTCCAGCCGCGCCGAGCGCGAGCTCGGCTGGCAGCCGCAGACCAGCCTCGAAGACGGCCTGCGGCTAACGCTCGACTCGATCTGAGCCCGGGCCACCAACCCCCGGTTCACTAACCTTCTCTGCATGCCCGCCCAGGCCTATGCCGGCAAGGAGTGCGTCTGCCAGTACCGCAAAGGGATCTGCGACCAGACCTGCGTCCGCGACATGCTGGAGACGCCCTTCTACATCGCCTGCCTGAAGCTGACCGGGCGGCGCTGCCTGGTGATCGGCGGCGGCGACATCGGCCTCGAGAAGGTCGAGGGCCTGCTCGCCTGCGGCGGCGATGTAACGCTGATCGCGCCGACCGCGCATCCCGAGCTGGAAGCGCTGGCGGCGGAGGGCTCGATCGCCTGGGAGCGGCGCCCATACGGCGGTGCCAACGACCTCGAGCGTGCCTTCATGGTGATCGCCGCGACCGACGACAGCGAGGTCAACATCAAGGTATTCGACGATGCCGAGAAGCGGGCGATGCTGGTCAACATCGTCGACGTGCCGCCGCTTTGCAACTTCATCCTGCCGGCGATCGTGCGCACCGGGCCGCTGGCGATCGCGATCTCCACGGCGGGCGCCTCGCCGGCGCTGGCGAAGCGGATGAAGCGGGAGATCTCCGCGCTCTTCGGCGACGAGTACGCGCGCTTGGCGGTGATGCTCAACGACGCCCGCGGTTGGGCGAAGGGAACGCTGCCGACCTACAACGACCGCAAGGACTTCTTCGAGGGAATCGTCAACGGCGACCCCGACCCGATCGAGCTGATCCGGGCCGGCGACGAGAGTGCGGTGCTGGCGATCATCGAGGGGGCTAAGGAGCGAGCTGCGGCGGCGCTTGTTCGCGGTTGAACGGGGTTTGGCGTGAGGGGTTGGGGGTCTCTCGTGCTTGCTGGATTTTTCGCCCCGAACTAACGGCGACTCTCGAATACGGACAAGCGAAAAATTGACGCCGCGGTGCGCGAGAGACCCCCAACCCCTCCCCTCGAGCCGCCTCCCCGCTCGAGGTAGGCAGCTTCCTTTGAAGCTGAGAGATCCCGAGATAATTGAGAGATCCCGAGGGACGAGAGCTTTCTAGAACTGCTGAAAGCTCCTGAGACAAAGCTCCATCTAGGACTGCTGGCATCTCTTGAGCTAGAGCTCGGCTCCGCCTTCCCAACCCTGATCCAGGGAGCAGGACCGAGGGGGAGGGTCGGGGGGCCGTCGTAGGAGCGGCGTTAATTTTCGCTCGTCCGTTCCTGAGAGTCGCGGTTGTTCGGGGCGAAAAAGCCAGCGAAGGTAGACGGCCCCCCGACCCTCCACGCCGCGCCCTGAACCCTGAGGAAGCGTCCCCGCGGCCGCCGCTAGTTGACGCCGCTGCAGGCGTCGCCGCGGATGCTGTCCAGGGTCCCGCGCAGCTCGTTGGCCTGGGCAACACTGAGGCTGGCGGAGAAGGCGACGTCGAGCTCGCCGACGATCACCGGCCGCATTTCGGTCAGCAGGGAGATCCCGGCGGGAAGCAGCGTGGCGTAGCTGACGCGGCGATCCGTCGCCTGGAAGGTCCGCTCCAGCAGGCCGGCCTTTACCAGGCGGTCGACGAGCTTGGTCAGGCCCCCGCGGGTGATCACCAGCGCCTCGGCGAGGTCCCCCATCCGCATCCGCTGTTCAGGGGCTTCAGCGACGGCGGCGAGCACCTCGTACCAGGGCAGGGGAGGGAAGTCACCCTGCGCCAGCGCCTCTCCGAGCCGCTGCGAGATCGCGGCGTGGGTACGCGAGAGCGATCCCCAGGCCTCGCCGTGGGGGGTGTTCGCGGGGCATTCCCCGTGCGGGGCCGCGGTCGTGCTTGCGGTCGCCTGATCACTCATCGCCTCCCAATCATCGCAGATGAACGTTGTCGGGACAATAGTTGAATTGGCAATCATTTCTGATACGATTGTTTCTGCCTCAATCATTTCAGCAGCAACCTTCCTCAGCGACAACTTCCAAACGAAAGGCAGAGATGAGCACCGAGACCGTCAACCAACAGATTCCAGCGGGGACCTGGGCCGTGGACCCCGTCCACTCGACGATCCACTTCGCGATCACGCACAGCGAGGTCGCCACCTTCCGCAGCGGCTTCAAGGAGTACGAGGCCACCCTGACCGGCGGCGAGACCCCGCAGCTCACTGGCTCCGTCGAGGTCGCCAGCATCGACATCGAGGAGGAGCAGCTCAAGGGCCACCTCCTCAGCCCCGAGTTCTTCGACGCGGACAAGCACCCGCGGCTGGCGTTCAGCTCGACCGAGCTCAGCGTCGACGACGAGGGCCAGGCCCGGCTCGCCGGCGAGCTCGAGATCCGCGGCCAGACGCACGAGGTCAACGCGGTGGGGCGCTTCGCCAGGGTCGGCGCCTACCTCGATGGCAAGGAGCGGATCGGCATCTCGGTCGAGACCGGGATCGACCGGCGCGAGTTCGGGCTCGACTGGAACGCCGACCTCCCCAGCGGCGGCCAGGCGCTCGAGTACGACGTCGCGATCAACGTCGAGCTCGAGTTCGTAGCGGCGGAGGCCGAGTAGCGATGCGGGTCCTGGGCATATCCGGAAGCCTGCGCCGGGACTCGCTCAACAGCGCTCTGCTGCGGGCGGCCGCCGAGCGGCTGCCCGCCGGGACGGAGCTGATCGAGTACGAGCGGCTGCGGGAGATCCCGCCCTACGACGCCGACGTCGAAGAGGAGGGCACCCCCGCGGTGGTCGAGGAGCTGCGCGAGGCGGTGCGGGCCGCCGACGCGGTCCTGATCGCGACCCCGGAGTACAACCACTCGCTGCCGGGCCAGCTCAAGAACGCGCTCGACTGGATCTCGCGACCGGCCGGCGAGAGCGCCCTCAGCGGCAAGCCGGCGGCGGCGATCGGCGCCTCGACCGGGATGTTCGGAGCGGTCTGGGCGCAGGCCGAGGCACGCAAGGTCCTGAGCGCTCTGGGTGGTCGTGTGATCGAGACGGAGCTGCCAATCTCCCGCGCCGCCAGCCAGTACGAGCACGGGGAGCTAGAGCTTGACCCTGAGCAATCGGAGGGACTGACCGAGATCCTCGCCGAGCTGATCTCCGAAGTCGAGGAGCTGGCGGTCGCGGCCTAACGGCTGTCGGCGTGTCGAGTTTGTTCGGACAGGTCGAACAAAGTCGACACGGCCTCAGCTGAGGCCGCTGAAGACCGAGGCGACGCTGCGGGCGCTGTTTTCGTTGGCCCGGTCGCGGGCGTTGGCGAAGGCCTTCGCCTTGGTCTTGCCGAGGGCGGAGATGTAGACGCCGTTCTTTTTCTGGACGACCGCACCCCAGCCGTTGAAGACCCAGAGCGCCGACTTGCAGTGAGGATCGCCGCAGCGGTTTTTGGCCGCTTCCTTGGCGACCTGAGCGGTTCCCTTGCCGCTGGCAATTCCCACCTTCCCCGTTTCCGGGTTGATCGCGATCGATCCCCACGAAGCCGAGGCGACGGCGGGAGCGGCGAACAGCAGGGCGAGGACGACGAGCACGACGCCAGAGCGTCGGAGGACGAACGAGCGCATCTGACTCCTTCAGGCGTTGGGCAGGGCGAAGAACGCTACCGCGGAGAAGTGGGCGACCGCGGCCGCGATCACCAGCAGGTGAAAGACCTCGTGGTAGCCGAAGACCGCCGGACTGGGATTGGGGCGCTGCGTGGCGTAGACGACGGCGCCAGCCGTGTAGAGAGCGCCGCCGGCGATGACCAACGCCGCGCCCGCCACCCCCATCGACGACCAGAGGTCCGGGAAGGCGACTACCGCGACCCAGCCCAGGGAGAGGTAGATCAGCGCCGAGACCCATTTCGGGTGGTCGATCCAGATCGTCTCGACGATCGCGCCGGCGATCGCCCCGACCCAGACGACGACGAGGATCGCCGTCGAGAGCGCACCGTTCAGGACCAGCAGCGCGAACGGCGTGTACGTGCCGGCGATGAGGAAGAAGATCATCGAGTGGTCCAGCCGGCGCATCCACATGCGCACTTCGGGCCGGGTCCAGTTGACGCCGTGGTAGAGCGCCGAGGTGCCGAACAGGGCCGAGAGGCTGACGGCGTAGATCCCGACCGCCAGGGTCGCTTTCGGGGTCTTCGCGATCAGGATCAGGCCGACGCCGAGCACGAGTGAGACGAAGAAGGCCCATTTGTGGGAACTGCCGCGCAGTTTCGGCTTGACTAGGGCGATCGCCTCGGCGGTCGCCTCTTTGGCCGCGGTCGCCTTCTCGCCGACAGCCTCTTTTGCGGCGCTGGCGCGATCGCCCACCGCATCGCGCGCGGCGCTCGCACGATCGCCCATCCGCTCCGCGCCTTTGCGTAGGTCTTCGACCATCGACCCAGACTAGCGGCAGAGAGGAATGCCGAGATAGCGAAGTTGTCAAACTGTGGGAAGCGACTGCACCGATCCGGAGCGCGTTATTTGCGCCTTTGGACACTTTTCCCGCCGGCCGGTGAGCGATCCTGCGTAGTTCACCCTAAAAGTCGCTGCGAGAGGAGTAGTTCGATGTCTAAGACCGCCACTGCCAGTCCCAAAAACGGTCTGCGGGGCCTCTCGATAGAGCGGCGGTTTTCGGCTGCCGGGGTGCATCCTTTCGACCAGATCGAGTGGGAGATCCGCGATGCGGTGATCGGAAATCCGGAGAATCCGGCCTTCGAGCAGCGCGGCGTCGAGTTCCCGAAGAGCTGGTCCCAGAACGCGACCAACATCGTCGCCCAGAAGTACTTCCGCGGCCAGCTGGGCAGTCCCGAGCGCGAGAGCTCGGTCAAACAGATGATCGGCCGCGTGGCCGGCACGATCTCCAACTGGGGCCGCGAGGGCGGCTACTTCGCCTCCGATGAGGACGCCGACGCCTTCGAGATGGAGCTGACCTCGATCCTGCTCAACCAGAAGGCGGCCTTCAACTCGCCGGTCTGGTTCAACGTCGGCTTCGAGGAGACGCCGCAGTGCTCGGCCTGCTTCATCCTCAGCGTCGAGGACACGATGGAGTCGATCCTCGATTGGAACACCAAAGAGGGCAAGATCTTCCGCGGCGGCTCCGGCTCCGGGATCAACCTCTCCAACATCCGCGGCTCGATGGAGCAGCTGCAGAAGGGCGGCACCGCCAGCGGGCCGGTCAGCTTCATGCGCGGCGCCGATGCCTGGGCCGGGACGATCAAGTCCGGCGGCAAGACGCGGCGGGCGGCGAAGATGGTCGTGCTGGACGTCGATCACCCGGATATCGAGCACTTCATCTGGTGCAAGGCCGACGAGGAGAAGAAGGCCGAAGCGCTGCGCGAGGCAGGCTTCGACATGTCGATCGACGGCGAGGGCTTCACCTCGATCCAGTACCAAAACGCCAACAACTCGGTGCGGGTCAGCGACGAGTTCATGGAGGCGGTCGAGGCCGGCGAGGACTGGGAGCTGAAGGCGCGCACCGACGGCCGCACGACGAAAACGCTGGACGCCCGCGAGCTGATGAACCAGATCGCCGACGCCGCCTGGCGCTGCGCCGACCCCGGCGTCCAGTACGACACGATCATCAACCGCTGGCACACCTGCCCGGAGTCGGGTCGTATCAACGCCTCCAACCCCTGTAGCGAGTACATGCACGTCGACGACTCGGCCTGCAACCTGGCCTCGCTGAACTTGATGAAATTCCGCCGCGCGGACGGCAGCTTCGACACGGAGGACTTCGAGCACGCGGTCGACGTCGTCTTCCTCGCCCAGGAGATCGTCGTCGGCTTCTCCAGCTACCCGACCGAGGAGATCACCGCCAACGCTTTCGCCTTCCGCCAGCTCGGCCTCGGCTACGCCAACCTCGGCGCCCTGCTGATGTCCGATGGGCTTCCGTACGACTCCGACGCCGGCCGCAACGTCGCCGCCGCGATCACGGCGCTGATGACCGGCCGCGCCTACCGCCAGTCGGCGCTGATCGCCGCCGGCGCGACCGGGCCCTACGACGAGTACGCAAAGAACCGCGAGCCGCACAACGGCGTCATGCGGATGCACCGCGACGCCGCCTACGACGTCGACCCGACCGGGATCAAGGGCGAGCTGCTCGCGTCCGCGCAGCGGGCCTGGGACGAAGCGGTCGAGCTCGGCGACGAGCACGGCTACCGCAACGCGCAGGCGACGGTGCTGGCGCCGACCGGGACGATCAGCTTCCTGATGGACTGCGACACGACCGGGATCGAGCCCGACTTCTCGCTGGTCAAGTTCAAGGAGCTGGTCGGCGGCGGCTCGATGACGATCCCCAACCGCTCGGTGCCGCTGGCGCTGCAGGCGATGGGCTACTCGGAGGCCGCGATCGACCAGATCAACGCCTACATCACCGAGAAGAACACGATCGTCGGCGCGCCTGGCCTCAAGGACGAGCACCTGCCTGTGTTCGACGTCGCGGTCGGTGAGCGGGCGATCTCCCACACCGGCCACATCGACATGATGGCGGCGACCCAGCCGTTCATCTCCGGGGCGATCTCGAAGACGGTCAACCTGCCGCAGACGGCGACGGTCGAGGACATCGCCGACGCCTACACGCGCGGGTGGAACGGCGGCCTCAAGGCGCTGGCGATCTACCGCGACGGCTCGAAGACGGCGCAGGCGCTGCGGACCGACGCCCAGGATGAGAAGACGGCCGAGGCCGAGGTCGTGATGGCCACGCCGGTGCGCAAGAAGATGCCGCGCGAGCGCGAATCGATCACCCACAAGTTCTCGATCGGCGGCCACGAGGGCTACATCACCGCCGGCAAGTACGAAGACGGCTCGGTTGGCGAGATCTTCCTCACCGACATCGGCAAGGAGGGCTCGACGATGCGAGGCCTGCTCAACGCCTTCGCGACGTCGATCTCGCTCGGCCTTCAGTACGGCGTGCCGCTGGAGACCTTCGTGCGCAAGTTCAGCTACATGCGCTTCGAGCCGGAGGGCATCACCGGCAACCCGGAGATCCCCTTCGCCAAATCGATGCCCGACTACATCATGCGCTGGCTCGGCAGCCGCTTCATCGACGACACCGAAGTGCTCGAGGACCTGGGGATCATGACCCGGGAGGTCCGCAACAAACAGGATGCCGAGACCTCACAGCTCGGCCTCGGCATTCCGACCGACACGGCCGGCCCCGCCAACAGTGGCGGCAACGGTCACGCCAAAGGCGGCAACGGCGGCGCGACGATCAAGCCCGGGACCACGGTGGCGGCAGCCTCGGCGATGACCGACAGCCCCCCGGTGGTGCCGGCGAAGATGCAGGGGCTCGACCTCGGCCCGGCCTGCGAGCAGTGCGGCGGCATGATGCAGCGGACCGGGTCCTGTTACACGTGCAGTTCGTGCGGTAACAACACCGGCTGCGGCTGATGACCGAGCTCTATAGCGGGGGCTGCATGATCAGATCGGCAGTCCATCGCAATTCGTTCTCGGCCGGAGCAAAGGAGCAAGAAGCAGTAGTAGCCCGCATCGAAGAGCACATGCCGAACCATCCACCCATGACTTCTCGTGAGTTCGGACATGAGGTCGACATTCAGCACGTACATCTAGCCGAGCAGGTCATCGACAATCGCCTCATCAATCGTGAAGCCGGTAGCGAGCTGTTCGTAGGGCGGCGGCGAGAAGGGGATGCCGGTGATCCCGGCGTCGCTGAGACCTGGATCCCGTCGGATCAAACTGCCCCCGCTTCAGCAGCCGCTAGTCAGCGACACCTTTTATAGACAGACGATCAATCGACGGATCCGGTGGCGCCGATTCGATTGCAAGCACTCGTCACTGGCTGAGGCCGTAGAACCAAGTCGGGGAGTGCACGCGGCGAAGCGGCAGTGCTCTGCACGACGCGTAGCCGCGGGTGCTTCCCGGCGCCGGTCATCCGGACTCAGCCGAGGACGACTTCGGCATCGTGGCGCGGCGTCTCGGTGATCGCTCGGCGGAACGGGCGCTCGGACTCGGGACGCGCGGGGCGGATCTGGTGGGCCTTGACGAGCTCGCGGAGGACGACGGCCATCTCGAACTGGGCGAAGGCGGCGCCGAGGCAGCGGCGGACGCCGCCGCCGAAGGGGATCCAGGTGTAGGTGCCGGGTGGGTTGTCGAGGAAGCGCTCGGGAACGAAGCTGTGGGGGTCGGGGTAGATCGCCGGGTCGCGGTGGATCAGGTGGATGCAGGGGGTGACGTTCGCCCCCGCCGGCAACTCGTAGCCGCCGATCTCAACCGGCTCGGTGAGGCGGCGGATGACGATGACGATCACCGGACGGAGCCGCAGCGTCTCCTGGATCGTCGCCGTCAAATAAGCGTCCTCGCCGGCGAGGACCTCGGTGCGCAGCCGCTCCAGTTTGTCCGGGTGGCGGACCAGGCGCTCGACGGCCCAGGAGAGGGCGGTCGCCGTCGTCTCGTGGCCGGCGACGAGCAGGGTGAGGAGCTCGTCGCGGATCTCGGCGTCGCTCATCGGGCTACCGTCCTCGTGGCGGGCGGCGACCAGCATCGAGAGGATGTCGTCGCGTTCGGCGAGGTCCTCGGCCTGGCGACGCTCGGCGATCTCGCGGTAGATCAGCGCGTCGACGCCGTCGACGCGGCGGCGAAACGGCGGGAAGTTCTTGATCCGGCTTGGCCCGACGAGAACCACCGGCAGGATCAGCCTCGGGTCGGTGGTGAGGTCGAGGAATTCGCGGAGGGCCGACCGCAGCTCCTCCAGCCGCTGCCCCTCGTGGACGCCGAAGACCGTCTCGAGGATGATCTCCAGCGTGATCGCCTGCATTCGCGGCCGCAGCTTGTAAGGGGAGCCGGTCGGCCAGGCCTCGATCTCGCGGGCCGCGATTTCGCTCATCTTGAGCTCGTACCCCTGCATCCGCTCGCCGTGGAAGGGCGGCAACAGCAACCGGCGCTGGCTCATGTGGGCCTTCTCGTCGAGGACCAGCACCGAGTTGTCGCCGAGGAAGTGGCGAAGGATCTCGTTCCCCTCGCCAGCATGGAAGACCTTCGGGTCGCCGGTGAAGACCTGCTTGACCGCCGCCGGCTCGGTGACCATCACCCAAGTCCCTTCGTGGGCGATCCGAATCGTGAACATGTCGCCGAAGCGGGCCCGCGACTGCTCGAGCATCCACTGCGCCTGCCGCGACCAGATCGCCGTCTGCAGCGCCCGCGGCATCCGCGGACCGGGAGGCAGACCGCGTTTGAGGGGGCGCGGTTGGGCCTCGATCGGAGCCGTCTCTTCTACCGTCGTCTCCATCGTCCTCGTCTCAACCTACTCCGCTCGCTACACGAAACTGTGTGACGTTCGTCCGATCCCCCCGTGCCGTCAAGTAGCCTGGCGCGGCCGTGGACGTGCCGCGCTTGCCGCCGAACATCGAGTTCCAGCTCCTGCGCCTTGCCTGCGGGCTGCCGTCGCGGCTGCAGCGGCGACTGTTCGGCAGACCGCCGGAGATCGACGGACGGGTTCTGGCGACCGACGTCCACGTCCTGGTCGAGATGGCCCGCCTCTCGGGGGCGAAGTCGTACACGAACGGCCTCCCGCCCGAGGAGGCGCGCGCCTTCAACCGCCTCGGTGCCGCGGCGAGCACCCCTCCCCGGCCGATCCCGATGGCTCGGGTCGAGAGCCATGAGATCCCCACCGCGGCCGGGCCAATGGGCGCTCGCTTCTACCTGCCACCGAACCTGCCCGGCGGCACGGCGCCGCCCCTGCTCGTCTACTACCACGGCGGCGGCTGGGTGATCGGCGACCTCGACACCCACGACGGCGTCTGCCGCTTCCTCGCCGCCGCGGCCGGGCTCGCGGTCCTCTCGGTCGACTACCGGCTCGCTCCCGAGCACCCCTTTCCGGCGGCGATCGAAGACGCCTGGGACGCGCTCTCCTGGGCGGCCGTGAACGCCCGCGCGCTCGGCGTCGACCCGTCCCGGATCGCGGTCGGCGGCGACAGTGCCGGCGGGAACCTGGCCGGCGGCGTCTCGATTCGGGCCCGCGAGGAGGGTGCGCCGATGCCGGCGATGCAGCTGCTGCTCTACCCGGTCACCGACTCGGCCGACGACCCGCGCTCACGCGAGCTCTTCGCCGACGGCTTCCTGCTGACCAAGGGGGACATGGACCACTTCGAGAGCTTCTACCTCCCCAACGCCGCCGACGCCAACGACCCGCGGGTCTCGATCTTCAAGGCTCCCGACCTCACCGGTCTGCCCCGCGCCTACGTCGCCACCGCCGGCTTCGACCCGCTGCGCGACGAGGGGGAGGCCTACGCGCTGCGGATGCGCGAGGCGGGCGTGGAGGTGGCGCTGCGCCGCTATCCGGGGCTGATCCACGGTTTCGCCAACCACGCGGCGGTCAGCCGCTCCTCGCGGGCGGCGATGTTCGAGGTCGCCGGCGCCCTGCGGATGGGCCTCGCGCCCGGCGCCGCCTGAATACGCCAACCGGCGAGGGGCCCTACTCGTACTGCAGGGACTGCAACACGTCGAGCCGGGAGGCGCGGCGAGCCGGCACGATCGCGGCGATGACGCCGATCAGCGCCGCGAAGACCAGCAGCAGGATCAACTGGCCGACGGGGTAGCTGAGCGTGAAGCCTTCGTCCTTCAGCGGCTGCGCGATCAGGGCCGCGAAGATCAACCCGAGGGCCATCCCCAGTATCGCCCCGATCAGCGCCGTGATCACCGCCTCGTAGCGGATCAGCGTCCGCACCTGGCGCCGTGACATCCCGATCGCCCGCAGCATCCCCAGCTCGCGGGTGCGCTCGTGGATCGAGAGGGCGAGCGTGTTGGCGATCCCGAAGATCGAGATCACGATCGCCAGCGCCAGCAGCGCGTAGATCAGGACCAACAGCGAGTTGACCCCTTCTTCCTGTTTCTCTTTCAGTTCCTGCTGGTTGACCACCTCGGCCGTCGGGAACGATGCTTCCATCACGCCTTCGAGCCGTTTCTGCACCTCGTCGGCATCGACCCCCTCGGCGGTGCGGATGAAGTCGATCGTGTCCTGGGTCTGACCGAAGTCACGGGCCAGTACCTCCTGGGTCACGATCGCGTTGCCGATCAGGCCGACCTGGGTGTCGTAGGTACCGACGACTTCGAAGCTGGGTTTGTTGCCGGACTGGCTCAGCAGCTGGAAGCTGTCGCCGACTTCGAGGTTCTGCGAATCGGCGTAGGACTCCTTGAGGATCGCCTGGTCGTCCTTGAGGTCACGCAGGGTCTCCGGTCCACCCTGCTTCCATTCGAGCTTGAAGACCTCGCCGGCGTCGCGTGAGATCCCGTTGATCCGTGGCTTCGAACCGCTGCCGAGGAGTTTCGCTTCGGCACCCCGCATCGTCGCCACCAGCTCGACCCCCGGCACCTTGCGGGCTGCGTCGGCGGCCCCGGGCGGGATCGGCGAGAAGCCGTCGCTGTTCTGGACCACGAGGTCGCCCTGGAAGGTGTCGTCGACGGCCGAGGCGATCGAGTCCTTGGCGCCGGCGGCGAAGATGGTGACGAAGGCGACCAGGGCGAGGCCGATCATCAGCGCCGCCGCGGTGATCGCGGTGCGGCCGGGGTTGCGCTGGGCGTTCTCGCGAGCGAGGCGGCCGGTGAGGCGGCGCGCTCGCTCCAGCGGCCAGCCGGCCAACGCCGCCAGCGGCTGCACCAGGACCGGGCTGAAGAGGGAGACGGCGAGGACGAAGAGGACCGCGCCGGCGCCCATCAGCCCGGCAGCGGCGTCGCCGTCGGCGCCGCCGAAGAGCCCGATCAGCAGCATCGCCAGGCCGACCACGCCCAGCAGTGCGGCGGCCACCGCGTTGATGACCCGGCGGCGACGGCTGGGCGGCATCACCTCGGAGTGCAGGGCAGCGATTGGCGGAACCCGCGTGGAGCGCAGGGCCGGGATCAGGGAAGAGACCAGGGTCACGCCCAGCCCGACCGCGATCGAGACGATCACGGTGCGACTCTTGAGGATCAGGCCGGTGGTCGGCAGGTTGGCGCCAACCGCTTCGAACAGCGCTTTCAGCGCCACCGCGATCAGGAACCCGAAGGCGATCCCGATCAGCGAGCCGAGCAGGCCGATCACGAACGATTCGCCGATCACCGAGCGCAGGATCTGCCCGCGCGAGGCGCCGAGCGTGCGCAGCATGCCGAACTCGGCGATCCGCTGGGCGACCGTGATCGAGAAGGTGTTGAAGATCAGGAAGGCGCCGACGAAGAGGGCGACAAAGGCGAAGACGAGCAGGATCGTGGTCAGGAACCCGAGGCTGTCGCGGATTTCGCTGGAGGAGCGTTCGGCGTTTTCTTCGCCGGTCTCGACCCGCACCGATTCCGGCATCACCTTGGCGATCCGTTCCTTGAGGACAAGCGGGGTCACCCCGTCCTCGGCGGCAACCGAGATCTGGTCGAATTCGCCCTTCTTGTCGGTCAGGCGCTGCGCTTCCGGGAGCGTCACCTGGGCGATGCTGGCGCCGCCGAATGAGGCGTTGCCGAGCCTGGTGATCCCCACCAGCTCGAACTTTTGGGCGGGGATGCGGCCGACGATCGAGATCGTGTCGCCGATCCCGAGATCGAATTCCTCGGCGGCCGCTTCGTCGAGCGAGGCTTCGCCGGGACCCCGCGGTATGTGGCCGTCGACGTAGGTCAAAGACTCGAGGCCCTCGGGGAGGGTCGAGGAGATGAACTTGGGCGAGAATTTGGCCCCGATCGCGTCGCCTTCTTGGTCGAAGAAGCCACCCGGGGTGAAGATCGCGCCCGAGGCGACGCGGACGCCCGGCGTCTTCTCGATCCGAGGCAACAGGTCGGCGCTGATCGTCGGCACTTCGCCGCTCTGCTGTTTGACCAGGTTCTCGGAGCTGACGACGACGCTGGTTCCCTTCAGCGACTCGTCGAAGATTTCGTCGAAGGCGGCAAAGATCGTGTCGGTGAAGACGTAGGAGCCGGCCATGAAGGCGACTCCGAGGACCACCGCGAAGGTGGTGGTGAGGGCGCGCACCTTGCGAGCCCAGAGGCTCTTGAGCGCGAGGCTAGTCAATCGTCTTCATCAACTCGATCACGTCGTCGGCCGAGCCCGGCGCCGCGTCGTGGACGACCTTGCCGTCGTGAAGGGTGATCAGCCGGTCGGCGTGGGCGGCCGCGGCCGGATCGTGGGTGACCATCACCACCGTCTGGCCGAACTCGTCGACCGCTTGGCGCAGCAGCTGCAGGACGTCCTCGCTCGCCTTCGAGTCGAGATTGCCGGTCGGCTCGTCGGCGAAGACGACCGCCGGTTTGGAGAGCAGCGCCCGCGCGACCGCGACCCGCTGCTGCTGGCCGCCGGAGAGCTCGGCCGGGCGGTGGGTGCGGCGGTCGGCGAGGCCGACCGTGTCGACCAGGCGCTCGAGCCACTCGGGGTCGGGTTTGCGGCCGGCGATCGAGAGCGGCAGCAGCATGTTCTCCTCGGCGGTGAGGACCGGCAGCAGGTTGAAGAACTGGAAGACGAAGCCGAGCTTGTCGCGACGGAGCTTGGTCAGCTCGCCGTCGTCGAGGCCGGAGATCTCGACCCCGTCGAGCTCGACCGTGCCGCTGGTCGGCTTGTCGAGGCCGGCGAGGATGTGCATCAGGGTCGACTTGCCCGAGCCCGATGGGCCCATGATCGCGGTGAAACGGCCGCGGTCGAAGCCGGTGCTGACCCCTGCCAACGCATCGACGGCGGCGTCGCCCTCGCCGTAGCGGCGGGTCAGGTCGTTCGCGACCACAACCTGTCCGTTCGCACTCACTGCCGACACCGTATCGAGATGAGTGAATAGCCTCAGTGACGTGGCTCTCGCAGACCAGTTCGATGGACTTCTGATCGACCTCGACGGGGTTGTCTGGATCGGCCGCGAGCCGGTGCCAGGATCGGCCGAGACGCTGGTGGCGCTGCTTGCAGCCGGCAAGCAACTCGCCTTCGTCACGAACAACCCCGGGAAGCCGCCAGCCGCCTACGCCGAGCGGCTGGAGCGGATGGGCGTCGAGGTCGAGTCGGAGCGAATCGTCACCGCGGGGATGGTGACGGCGCGGCTGGCCGGCGAGGCCGCGGACGGCGGCAGCGCCTTCGTGATCGGGGCCGAGCCGCTGCAGGAGATGGTCGCGGCGGCGGGTGCCGAGCTGGTGGTCGGCGAGCCGGCGCACACGGCCGCGGTGGTCGTCGTCTCCGGGCACCGCGACTTCGACTACGAGGAGCTGCTGACCGCGAAGCTCGCCCTCGACGCGGGCGCCGCGCTGGTCGCGACCAGTCGCGACCCAACCCTGCCGATGCCGGGCGGCGAGTGGCCCGGAACCGGCTCGATCCTGGCCGCGGTGGAGACCGCCTCGGGGCGCCGGGCCGAGATCGGCGGCAAGCCCGAGCGTCACCTCTTCGAGCTGGCCCTGGCGGCGCTCGGCGGGGCCGAGCGGGTGGCGATGGTCGGCGACCGGCTCTCCTCCGACATCGCCGGCGGGAACAACGCCGGCCTGACCACGATCCTGGTCCGCAGCGGCACCGACAGCGAGGACGCCGGCGTGGACGCCCCCCGACCCGACCACGTGGTCGCGGACCTCGCCGCGCTGCTGCGGTGAGCGCCGAAGCACGGGCTGCCAGCCCCTCGATCGGCCACAGCTTCGCCGCCCTCTTCGGCGTCACCTTCTGCGGGCTGCTGGCGGTTGGCGCCGTGCTGCCGGTCCTGCCCCGCTATGTGCACGGGCCGCTCGACTCGGGCGACGTCGCGGTCGGGGTGGTGATCGGTGCCTACGCGATCACCGGCCTGCTGCTGCGCCCATTCGCCGGGCGGCTGGCGGACCGGCGGGGACGCAAGCCGACGGTCCTGCTCGGCGCCCTGGTGCTTTGCGCGAGCGGGCTCCTCTACTTGCCGAGCCTCGGGCTCGCCGGGCTGATCGTCGCCCGCCTCGCGCTCGGCGCCGGCGAGGGCGCTCTCTACACGGCCGGCTCCGCTTGGATCGTCGACATCGCCCCGCCGGCCCGGCGCGGCCGGGTGCTCGGGCTCTACGGGCTGGCGGTCTGGGGCGCGCTCAGCGTCGGCCCGCTGGCCGGAGAGCTGCTGCTCGACGCCGGCGGCTACACGGCGGTCTGGATCTTCGCGGCGGCCATGCCGCTGCTCGGCGCCCTGATCGCCACTCGCGTCCCCGACCCCTTCGTGCCCCTGTCCCACAGCGAGCCCCACCCGCTGATCGCCCCCGAGGCGGTGCGGCCCGGGCTGGCGATCGCGCTGGCCTCGGTCGGCTACGCGGCGGTCGCGGCCTTCGTCGTGCTGCACCTCGAAGACCGCGGCGTCGGCCACGGGGTGGTGGTGTTCGGCGCCTTCGCGGCGATGATCGTGTTGACCCGCCTCGTCGCCGGCGACCTCCCCGACCGGGTCGGCGCCCTGCGGGTGGCGATCGTGGCGACGCTGGTCGAGGCGGCCGGGCTGCTGACCATCGGCTTCGCCCACAGCCTCCCGGTCGCCCTGGTCGGCGGTTGCGCGATGGGGGCGGCCTTCTCGCTGTTGAACCCGTCGCTGATGCTGATCGCGCTAGGGCGGGTCGGCGAAAGCGCCCGCGGCGCGGCGATGGGCACCTACACCGCGTTCTTCGACGCCGGGGTCGGCTTTGGCGCGCCGCTGGCCGGTCTGGCGGCGGCGCTGACCGACTACCAGGGCGCTTTCGTCCTCGCCGCGGCGATCGCCGTCGGCTCGACGCTGCTGAGCCTGACGATGCTGCGGTCGGGGTTCGATCCCCGCCCGACCAAAGCCCCCGAAGCCTCCTAGGAGGAGGGACTAGCGAACTGCGTCTGCGACTGGCGAGTGCCGGACCTAGCGGGGCGAGGACGCAGGGAGGCCGAATAGCAGCGCTCTTTGGCCGACTGAGGACGCCGCCCCGCGCCGTGTCCGCCGCCGCCAGGCGTGGACCGGGGTTTCGCTAGAGCCTCCTAGGAGGCTCTAGCGCGGGCTGATCAGCAGCGTCTGCATGGCGCGGCCGATTCGCCCCTCGGCGTCGCTGAGCACCGACTCGGCGCTGCCGATGCCGGTCGGTTGGGGCAGCGTCACCGCGTCGACGCAGATCCACTCCCCCACCGGCATCCGCTCCAGGTGCACCGTGAGGTCGACGTTGACGAAGACGAACCTGCGGAAGTCGAGGGCGGCGCTGATCCCGTTGCCGACGTCGGCGGCGATCAGCGTCCGCTGCAGCGGCGTCGGCGCCTCGCCGAGGACGAGCGGATGGCGCATCCGCAGCCAGGCCGCCGCCGGCCCCAGCTCCATGAAGCCGCCGGACTCGAAGCGCAGCTCCATTGCCGAGTGGTAGCCGAGCTCGTGGCCGGTGGGGAAGAACTCGAAGTCCCCCGCGCCAGCGGGGAAGGGCGGTGGCGGCGGCGTCGAGACGACGTCGGGCGGGATCTCCAGGCTCGCGGTCCGCAGCCGCCAGCCCCGGGCCCGCATCAGCACCTCGCCGTCGACGCTGAGCTCGGCGGCGACCATCTGCACCCGGCGGCCTGGGCGCAACACCTCGGCGCTGACCCGCACCGGCGCGATCGGCACCGAGCGCAGGATCTCGAAGGTGATACGGCCGACCTGGAACCCCTCGCCGTCGGGCAGCCGCTCGATCGCCCGGCCGAGCAGGGCGGCGGGAGGCCCAGCGTGCTGGGCACCGGGGTCCCAGGGCCCCCGCGTCAGTTCGGTCGCGATTTGCAGCTCGCCGTCGGGCTCGTAAAAGGCGTCGGGCACGCCGCAATCCTAGGCGCGCTGGGGGTGTCTGAGCTGCGGCCCCATTGGAGGTCCGAACCCACAGCACGTCGGGGTCAGCACTGGCGGGAGCCGAACTCCTGGGTCCAGACGTGGGCGCCGGGATGGCCTTCGAGGTTGCCGACGCGAAGGCCGATGCCGATCTCGGCGAAGGAACCGAGAATGTTGGCGCGATGGCCGGGGGAGCCGATCCAGGCGGCGAAGATCTTCCGCACCGAGCCCAGCGACCCCGTCCCCCAGGCGATGTTCTCGCCGAGGGCCGCGCAGCGGCCGCCGTAGCCGACCTGCTCGAACCAGTGGGTAAAGGGACGCCCGCAGGCTCCGTGGTCGAACTGGTCGCAACGGAGGATGTCCCCCGACTTGCCGCGGGCGGCGCGATCGAGCGCCGGCAGGGCGACCAGCGGCGGCTTGCCGCTGCGGGCGCGGGCGAAGTTGGTCATGCAGCGCATCGCCTTCGCCTGGACGGCGGCGGGCGCGCCAGGATTGCTCTGGTTCGGGCAGGCGGAGGGCGGCGCGATCAGGCCCTGCTGGGCTGATGCTGGAGCAGCCAGCGCTGCGAGGGTGAGGACGGCGGAGCCCATGAGCAGGCAGAGCGGTGCGCGCATTTGGGGCATCTACCCAGCCTCGGCCCGCACGTCACAAACCCGTAGTGGAGAGGGCGTAGTCTGGACACAGAGACGAAAGGAGAATTCAGATGACGGAGAAGGTCCAGAAGTCCGAGCAGGAGTGGCGCGAGCAGCTGACCCCCGAGCAGTACGAGGTGACCCGCAGGGCGGGCACCGAGCGCGCCTTCACCGGTCCCCACCTCGAGGAGAAGCGCGACGGCATGTTCCGCTGTGTCGGTTGCGGCACCGAGCTGTTCGCCTCCGACACCAAGTTCGACTCCGGTACCGGCTGGCCCAGCTTCACCGACCCGGCAAACCTCGAGCACGTCGAACTGCGCGACGACAACAGCCACTTCATGAAGCGCACCGAGGTCATCTGCAAGACCTGCGACGCCCACCTCGGCCACGTCTTCGACGACGGCCCCGGCGAGAGCGGCCAGCGCTACTGCATCAACGGCTGCGCGCTGACCTTCGACGCGAAGTAGCGGTCAGCCGCCGGGGGGCGGCGCCGCCATCAGCTCGATCCGATGCCCGGCGGGCGCCAGCACCCGGGCCCGCGCCGCGCCCCAGTGCTCGCGCGCGGCTTCGACCTCGAAGCCGCGCTCGCGCAGGGTCGCCAGCGTCGCCTCGAACCCGGGGACGACCACCGCGAGGTGACCGCGCGGCGGCGCCACCGGGTTGCGCTCCGGCATCAGGTGGACCTGGGTCTTCTCGCGTTCGAGCCAGGTGAACTCGGCCAGGGTCGGCGGCGGCTGCACCCGCGCGAACCCGAGCAGCTCGAAGAGCTCGGCGGCGCGGTCGATGTCCTCCGGTGCGACCTCGATTCCGACGTGGTGAATCACCGTCGCCAAGATTTGCAGAGATGGCACATCGGTGACCCGTATGTAACGTTTTGTCCGCTACGGTGCCATCATGGAGGCGATGAGAGAGAGCTGGACCGACGCGCGGCTCGATGACTTCCGCGAGAACGTGGATCGTCGCTTCGACGAGGTCGACCGCCGCTTCGACAAGGTCGACAAGCGATTCGACACGGTCGACAAACGCATGGAAGACGGCTTCGCGCGTCTGAACGATCGCTTGGATGGCCTCCATCATCTGCTCTTTCAGGCGTTGGTCGCGCTCAGTGTCGGCCTCCTGGGAGCACTGGCCGCCCTGGTCATTGTGATCGCCCAGCTCTAGAACACCAGCGAGACCAGGGCGGCGAAGACGACGATCGCGGTCGACCAGGTGACTGCCTCGGCGACGATCTGGTTGTCGAGGCCGTAGGCGTGGGAGACGATCATCGAGTTGAGGCCGCAGGGCATCGCCGCAAGCAGCAGATAGGTGCCTGGCAGGTCGATCAACGGCGCGGCCATCAGCAGGAGCAGCGCCGGGACCACTGCCAGGCGGGTGAGGACGGCGAGCGCGACCGGGCGCGTCAGCGGCGGCGGCAGCCGCAGCTCCCCCTTCAGGGCGCCCTCGGCGAGAGTGGCGCCGACGGCGAAGAAGCCCACCGGCAGGACCACGACGGCGAGTGCCTGCGAGATGTCGACCAGGAGGTCGGGCGCCAATGCCCGCGGCGCGAGCAGCCCTGCGATCGCCGCGTAGAGCGGCGGGTTGCGGGTCAGAAACGCCCCCAAACGCTGCCGCGGCGTCTCTCCGGCCTTGGTTCCGAAGGCCGCGCCGACCGCGAACGCGCCCAGCAACAAGGCGAACTGGTTGACGACGACGTCGAACAGCACCGCGGTCGAGAGCTGGTCGTGGCCCTGCAGCGCCACGACCATCGGGTATCCGAGGTTGGTCGTGTTGGCGACGAGGACGCAGCAGATCACCGCCCCCACCTGATGGCGCGGCAGCCGCAGGACGCGGCTGGAGAGCCACCAGACCCCGATCGAGCCGGCCGCGAGCGCGACGACCGCCAGCCCCAGTCCGACCCCGTGATCGAGGTCGATCGAGGCCACCGCCAGGTTGAAGAAGACAATCGGCGGCAGCAGCACGTAGAGCAGGATCGTCAGCGCCCTGCGGGCAGCTTCCGCGGCGCCCTTCGGCCAGCGGCGCTCCGCCCCGATGCCTACGCCGACGGAGAGGACAATCGCAGCGGCGATCAGCAGGACGCCGATTGTCGTACTCCTTTCCGCCTAGAAGAGCGACGAGCCCGCGCGCTCGGCGAACTCGACCAGCGGCTGCGGGATCACGCCGAAGAAGACGGTCGCCGCGGCGGCGAGCAGGGCCGGTCCGACCAGGTACCAGCGCTTGCCCGCCTCGGGGTCGGTCGGGTCGGCCTCGGGCGCGGCGCCGGCGATCGCCGGCGACCCCGTCGCGGCCTCACCCTCGGGCCGCATCCACATCGTCGCCACCACCCGCAGGTAGTAAGCGAGCGAGATCATCGTCCCGATCGCGATGAAGACGCCGAGCCACGTGTAGTCGCCTTCGACCAGAGCCTCGATCAGGTAGAGCTTGCCGATGAAGCCAGCGGTCGCCGGCAGCCCCGCCAGCGCCAGCATCGCGATCGTCAGCGGCCAGGCGAGCAGTGGCCGCTCGGCGCCGAGTCCGCGCATCGCGCGGATGTCGTCGCCGAACGAGGTTTCACGCTCACGGGCGATCACCACCGCGAAGGCGGCGAGGTTCATGAAGGCGTAGGCGGCGAGGTAGAAGACGAGGGCGCTGACCCCGGACTCGGAGGCGACGACGATCCCGCCCAGCATGTAACCAGCCTGGGCGATCCCGGAGTAGCCGAGCAACCGCTTCAGTGAGTCCTGGCCGAGCGCGCCAACGTTGCCGACTACGATCGAGATCGCCGCCAGCACCGCCAGCGCCGGCTGCCACTCGTCGACCTGGGGGCCGAGGGCGACGTCGAAGAAGCGCACGAAGACGGCGAAGGCCGCCGCCTTGGTCGCCACCGCCATGAAGCTGGTGATCGGCGTCGGGGCGCCCTGGTAGACGTCGGGAGTCCACTGGTGGAAGGGCGCGATCGAGGTCTTGAAGGCGAGCCCGACCGCGCACATCGCGATCCCGACGAGGATCAGCGGGTCGTCGAGCATCCCTTTGTGGGCGATCCCGAGCGCGATCCCGCTGAAGTCCGTGGAGGCGGTGCCGCCGTAGAGGAAGGCCATTCCGTAGAGCAGCGTGGCCGAGCCGAGCGAGCCGACGATCAGGTACTTGAGGCCCGACTCGAGCGACCCCTCGCGGCGCAGGTTGGCGGCACAGAGGATGTAGAGCGGGATCGAGAGGGTCTCGATCGCGACAAAGAAGCTGACCAGGTTCTGGGCCTCGGCCAACAGCACCATCCCCAGCACCGAGCCCAGCAGCAGCGCGTGGTACTCCCCCACCCCGGCTTGCTCGGTGGCCGGCTCGCGGATCGAGAGCAGGACGCAGGCGCCGGCGGTGAGGATCGCGATCAAGGAGATCGCGATCGAGAGGTCGTCGATCCGCAGAGCGCCGGAGACGAGGTCCTTGGGATCGCCCCACTGCCAGATCAGCAGGCCCGCGGCGCTCGCCAGGACGATCAGGGTCAGTCCGGGGCCCCACCGCCGCACCGGCCTGAAGACGGCGCTGAGCAGGACGACGCAGAGGCCGACCGTGAGAGCGATGATCGGCGAGATGCCGGCGTAGTCGATGGTCGGCTCGTGGAAGTTCACTTGTGCGCCAGCTCCGCTTCAGGGGCGTCGCCGTTGGTGACACCGGCGACGGTCTGCTGCACGGTCGGCGCCGTGCGCTGGAGGATCAACTGCGGGTAGAGCGCCAAGCCGAGGATGCAGAGCACCAGCGGCGCCAGCACGACCGCGTCGCGCAGCCCGATCTCCCGCGAGGCGATCCCGTCGGGCCTGCGGTTGTGCATCGCGTGCTGGTAGAGCCGCAGCGCGTAGTAGGCCGACATCGCCACTCCGCTGATCGCGATGCAGGCGAACACGACCTTCTCCTGGAAGAGCCCGTTGAGGATGTAGAACTCACCGATGAAGTTGGCCGATCCGGGCATCGCCAGGGTGGCCAGGGCGATGATCAGGAAGAGGGCGGCCAGGACCGGGGCGCGCAGCGCCATCCCGCCCATCTCGCGGATGTCCTCGGTGCCGGTGCGCTCGACCAGGATCGCGACGATGACGAAGATCGGCGCGACGACGAGGCCGTGGTTGACCATCTGCAGGATCGCCCCGTCGGCGCCGTCGGGGCGCAGGGCGAAGACGCCGGCGGTGATGAAGCCGAGTTGGGCGACCGAGGAGTAGCCGGCGATCAGCCGCACGTTGGTCTGGGTGAAGGCCATCACCGACCCGTAGAGGATCGAGGCCAGGGCGACCACCAGGATCACCTCCTGGAACTCGATCGTGGCGTCGGGGAAGAGCGGCAGCACCACCCGCAGGAAGCCGTAGGCGCCGACCTTGGCCAGCACGCCCGAGAAGACGACGAGGACCGGCAACGGCGCCGCCCGGTAGGCGTCGGGCATCCAGCCGTGGAGCAGGAAGGCGGGCATCTTGACCAGAAAGGCGGCGGCGAAGAACCAGAAGATCCAGCGCTGGGAATCGACGTCGATCCCCTGCTGCTGGATCGCCGCGATCGAGAAGGTGAGGTGGCCGCCGTCGGCGGAGATGATCGCCGCGGCGATCGCCCCGACCAGCATCAGCAGCGAGCCGATCAGGGTGTAGATCATCATCTTCAAGGTGGCCGCCGCGGCGGTGGGGCCACCCTCGCGGTCGCTGCCCCAGGCGCCGAAGAGGAAGTAGAACGGGACCAGCATGAAGTCGAAGAAGAGGACGAAGAGCAGTAGGTCCTGAGCGAGGAACGAGCCCAGGGTCGCGGTCTCGGCGAGCAGCATCAGGAAGAAGAAGAGCTGCGGGCGCTCCCACTCGCGGAAGGCGGCGAAGGCGGTGCCGCCGACCCAGAGCACCGCGGTGAGGACGATCAGGAAGAGGTTGAGGCCGTCGATGCCGAGGCTGTAGTCGACGCCGAGCCCGGAGATCCAGGCGACGTCGACGGTGTGCTGGAGTCCGGAGGAGCCGCTGTCGAAGTCGAAGACCATGATCACGGCGATCACCAGGGCCGCCAGCGCGCCCAGCGTCGCCCACCAGCCGCTCGCCCGCTTCGGCAGGAAGAGGCCGACGAGGCCGAACGCGAGGGGTGCCCAGAGCAGCGCGTTGATCATCAGCTCTGGAGCAAGAAGTAGAGGGCGAGACCGGCGAAGCCGGCGACCAGCAGCAGCGCGTAGCTGCGGACGAACCCGTTCTGGACCGCGCGGACGACGCCGCTGGCACCGCGCACGGTCCCCTCGGTGCCGGTGATCAGGCCGTCGACGACGATTCGCTCGAAGACGCGGTTGGCGAAGCGGCCGATCGCCAGCGCCGGGCGCACGATCAGGAGGTCGATCAGCTCGTCGAAGTACCACTTGTTGACGAAGAGGGTGTAGAGCGGGCGCAAGCGCTCGATCAGATAGGCCGGCGTGGTCGGCTGCTGGACGTAGAAGAAGTGGGCGATCCAGATGCCGGCGATCGAGATCACACCGCCGATCGTCAGCCCGATGTAGTCGGCGCTGAGGCTCGGGTGGATGTGGACCAGCGGCGAGTTCTCGAAGACCGGGTCCAGCCACTTGCTCAGCACGTCGTCGACGCCGGGGATCTGAATCAGGCCGCCGACCAGCGCCAGCACCGAGAGCACGCCCATCGCCGCTTTCATCGGCCAGTTCTGATCGGCGATGTGGTGCTCGGAGCCGGGGAAGCCGACGTCGGTGTCCTCGAGCTCGCCGGTGGCCGGGTTGCGCGGCTCCTCGTGGGCGACGTGGCCGCTGTCGATCAGCTCCTGGGCCTCCTTGCAGGGGACCCCGGGCAGGACCCGAAAGACGAGCCGGAAGGTGTAGACCGCGGTGAGCAGGGCGCCGACGTAACCGAGGACCGTGAAGATCAGGTACATGCCGCCGCGCGCCTCGGCGTAGGCGAGGATCTCGTCCTTGGAGAAGAAGCCGGAGGTGCCGGGGAAGGCGGCCAGCGCCAGGGCGCCACAGAGGAAGGCGATCGAGGTGAACTTCATCGCCTTCCCGAAGCCCGACATCTTGTCGATGTTCTGGTTGTTGGCCATGCCGGCGATGATCGAGCCGGCCGCCATGAACAGCAGCGCCTTGAAGAAAGCGTGGGTCATCAGATGGAAGAGGCCGGCGCTGTAGGCGCCGATCGAGACGCCCATGATCATGTAGCCGATCTGGCTCATCGTCGAGTAGGCGATCGCGCGCTTCAAGTCGGTCATCACCAGGGCGATCGTGCCGGCGACCAGCAACGTCGCCAGGCCGACGAAGGCGGAGATGTCGGCGGCGGTCGGGGCGAGCTCGAAGAAGACGTGCGTGCGTGCGATCAGGTAGACGCCGGCGGTCACCATCGTCGCCGCGTGGATCAGCGAGGAGACCGGAGTCGGGCCCTCCATCGCGTCCGGCAGCCAGGTGTGGAACGGCAGCTGCGCCGACTTGGCGAAGGCGCCGACCAGCAGCAGCAGGCAGATCGCCGTGATCGTCCACTCGTTGGTGGTGAAGACCTCGGGCGCCCTCTCGAAGGCGGGGCCGTAGTCGAAGGTGCCGAGCTCGCGGAAGATCAGGAAGGCGGCGAGGGTGAGGCCGATGTCGCCGACGACGTTGATCACGAACGCCTTCATCCCCGCCCGCGTAGCGGTCTTACGCCGGTACCAGAAGCTGATCAGCGCGTAGGAGGCGAAGCCGACGAAGGCCCAGCCGACGATCAGCAGGACGAAGTTGCCGGCGAGGACCAGCAGCAGCATCGAGAAGACGAAGAAGTTGAGGTAGCTGAAGAAGCGTCGGTAGCCCTTGTCGGACTGCATGTAGCCGTAGGAGTAGAGGTGGATCAGCGTCGAGACGCCGGTTACGACCAGGACCATGAAGACCGACAGCGCGTCGACGTAGATGCCGAGCTTGATATCGAGGCCGGCGACGCTGGCGTAGTCCCAGAGCGAGGAGGCGTGATGGCGCGCCTCGGGGTCTTCGCCGAGCAGGCAGAGCAGGGCGCCGATTCCGCAGGCGAAGGCGAGCGCGATCGCGACCGTGCCGATCACCCCGGCGACCTTCGCCGGCAGCAGCTTGAAGCCGAGCCCGATCACGATCGAGCCCAGCAGCGGGAAGAGCAGGACCAGCCAGGCCCAACTGGTCGCCGTCACCCGCGCAGCTCCCTCAGGTCATCGACGTTGAGCGGCAGCTTGCGGCGGAAGATCGCGACGATCAGGCCGAGCCCGATCACGACCTCGCAGGCGGCGACAACCATGACGACGATCGCGAAGACCTGACCCTCCTGGTTGCCGACCATGCGGCTGAAGGCGACCAGCGCCAGGTTGCCGGCGTTGAGCATCAGCTCCAGGCAGAGCAGAATCACCATCGGGCTGCGGCGAACGAGGATCCCCACCGCGCCGGTGGTGAAGAGCAGCGCCGAGAGAACGATGTACCACTCGATGTTCATGCGGTCTCCTCGCGTTTACGGCCGGCGAGGACGATGGCGCCGATGGCGGCGAGGAGAAGGAGGATCGAGGAAGCCTCGAAGGGGACGAGGAACTTTTCCAGCAACAGCTTGCCGATCGCTTCGGGGTTGCCGAAGCCGGGTCCGACCTCGGGGCCCTTGGTGCCGAGCGCCAGCAGCGCCGAGGAGAGGATCGCGATCGAGAGCTCGACGAAGAGGGCGATCGCCAGCGCCGGCGCCAGGAAGCGCTGGCCGGGGATCGGCTCCCAGGCCGACTCGCCGTCGCCGCCGACGTAGGCGACCACGAAGACGTAGAGGACCATTACCGCGCCGGCGTAGACGACCACCTGGGCGGCGGCCACGAAGGCCGAGGCCAGCAGCAGGAACAGCGCCGCCAGCGAGAAGAGGTGGACGATCAGCGCCAGCACGCTGAAGAACGGGTTGCGCATCGCGACGACGCCGATCGCGCCGCCGAGCGCTCCGACCGCGGAGAGGAAGAACAGGACCTCTTCCATCGCCTATTCGTCCTCGCTTTTGAGGGGCGTGCGCTCGATCGGCTCGGCGAGCAGCATCTCCTTGGTGAAGATCAGGTCGCCGCGGTCGTAGTCGGCCATCTCGTAGTCGTGGCCCATCGTGATCGCGTCGAAGGGGCAGGCGATCTCGCAGTAGCCGCAGAAAATGCAGCGGGAGAGGTTGATCTCATAGACGGCGGCGTAGCGCTCGCCGGCGGAGACGCGGTCGCCGGGGATGTTCTCCGCCGCGACGACGCGGATGCAGTCGGCCGGGCAGGCGGCGGCGCAGAGCGAGCAGCCGACGCATTTCTCGAGGCCGGTGTCCTCGAATTTGTGCAGTTTGTGGCGGCCACGAAAGCGCGGGTAGACGGGGGTCTTCTCCTCCGGGTACTCGATCGTCAACGGTCCCTCGATCAGCCTCGCCATCGTCGTCTTCAGGCCCCGCAGGGTCTCGCCGAAGGCGCGGTAGGCGCCGCCGACGCCGCCGGGTTCGGGGCCGCGCTGGACCTCGATCACCTCGATCGAGTCGAGGTAGGAGGCGGACTTGGGGTCGAAGCCGTTGCCGTCGCTCACGTGACCACCACCAGGATCGCGGTGACGAGGACGTTGAGGGTCGCCAGCGGCAGCAGGATCTTCCAGCCGAGGCTCATCAGCTGGTCGTAGCGCAGCCGCGGCAGCGTCGCCCGCACCCAGATGAAGACGAAGACGAGGGCGAACATCTTCACCAGCATCCAGACCGGGTCGAGGAAGCTCGGGCCGGGGCCCATCCAGCCGCCGAGGAACATCGCCGCGGCGATCCCGGAGACGACCAGGATCTCCATGTATTCGACCAGCAGGAAGGAGCCGAAGCGCATGCCGCCGTACTCGGTCATGAAGCCCTGGACCAGCTCGGCGTCGGCCTCGGGCATGTCGAAGGGGGTGCGGTTGGTCTCGGCGAAGCCGGCCAGCATGAAGATCAGGAAGCCGACGAACTGGGGCACGATGTACCAGACCTGGCCCTGCGCGTGGACGGCGTCGACCAGCGAGAGCGAGCCGGCCATCATCACCACGCCGAGCAGCGCCAGGCCCATCGAGACCTCGTAGGAGATCAGCTGCGCGGCCGAGCGCATGGCGCCGAGCAGGCTGTATTTCGAGCCCGAGGACCAACCGCCGAGGACGAGGCCGTAGAAGGCGATCGAGCCGACCGCGAAGAAGTAGAGGATCCCGATCGGGACGTCGATTCCGTAGAAGCCGACACCGTCCTGGACGTCGCCCCAGGGGATGATCGCCAGCGCCAGGACGCCGGAGAGGACCGGCAGCAGCGGCCCGAGGATGAACAGGGTCGAGACCGCGTTGGCGGGCCGGAAGGACTCCTTGGAAATGAGCTTGCCGACGTCGGCGAGCGGCTGCAAGATCCCGAAGGGACCGACGCGGTTGGGGCCGTAGCGGTGCTGGAAGCGGCCGATCAGTTTGCGCTCGACCACGGTCAGGATCGGCAGGATGCCGAAGATGATCCCGAAGATCACCAGCGACTTGACGACCATGATCCAGGTCGCTTCGGCGAAGCCGACCTCGGCGAGCGGCAGCACTAGGCGTCGACCCCGCTCAGCTTCTGGATCTCGACCCAGACCGGGCCGCCGTTGAGAAGCGAGTTGGCGTTGCCGCCCTGGACGCCCTCGGCGAGGAACACGGTGCCCTCGGCCATCCGTTCCTTGATCAGGACGTGGGCCTCGACGCCGCTGCCGTTCTGGCCGACGCGGACGATGTCGCCCTGCTGGAGGCCCAGGCGCTCGGCGTCCGCGGGAGCGATCTCAAGGCGCTGATGGGGAGTGAGGAACTGCAGCGGAGGGTTGAGCTCGGTGATTGGGCCGGCCCAGAGATCCTTGTAGGTGCCTAGCGCAAGGGTTCCGGAGGGGCCCGGGGCACCCTCCTCACTCGCAACTCGTCGCTGGGGAGGATTGATGCTGTCGCCGCTTGCGTCGCCCTCCTCCCGCGGAAAACGTTCGGAGGGTGCCCCGGCTCCCTCCGTGACGCTCGGGCTGGCAGACGCGGAGGGGGTTTCCTGCCAGCGGATACCTTGGCCGCCGATCTCCGACTCGGTGATGCTCGAGTAGAAGGGCACCGCCTCGGTCAATGCTGCGAAAGCGGTGGGCTGGGAGTCGATGCCGGTGTCAAGGTCGAGGGCCTCGGCGAGGAGGGAGAGGACGAGGATGTTGGACTGAGCGGTGCCGGGGCGCGAGGCGGAGGGACGGACGCGTTGGAGGCGGCCGTCGGGGTGCGTGACGGTGCCGTCTTTCTCGGCGTGGGTCTCGAGCGGAAAGACGACGTCGGCCTTGGCGGTGGTGGCGTTCTCGTGCATGGAGAAAGCGATGACGTGGTCGGCTGCGGTGAGGGCCTCTTCCCAGGCGGGGGTGTCGGGGAAGTCGCGCAGCGGGTCGGCGCCGAAGAGGATGAGGGACTTGACCTCGCCGGAGATCAGGGCGGCGCGGATCTCCTCCGTACCGCGGCCAACCGCGGCGTCGCTCAGGCCCGGGCCGGCGTCGGGCAGGCAACCCGCCTCGCGCAGGCCGCGGGCGTTGGCGGCGTCGGGGACTTCGAGCAGGCCGGCGCCCTCGGCGGCGGCGATGCCGCAGGCCGCGGCGAGGTCGAGCAGGGCGCTGGCGGCGGCGTCACCCTCGCGGGCGATCCGCTCGCCCCAGATGACGACGACCTTGCCGGCCCCGCGCAGGCTCGCGGCCAGCGGCGTGGCGACGTTCTCGGCGCCGCCAACCGCCGCGGCGAGCTCGGAGAGGAAGTGGGTGGCGCCGCCGGGTGCGTAGCGGGCGATCGCCTCGGCACCGCCGTCGAGCGCGGTCGGCCGCTCGGTGGCGACGACCAGGCGGGCGCCGTTGCGACGGATCGCCTTGCGTACGCGCAGGTCGAGGATCGGCGAGCTGTGCAGGGGGTCGGTGCCGGCGACGAGGATCACGTCGGCCTCGTCGATCTCCTTCACCCTGACCGCGAGCTCGGGCTGGGCGAGGCGGACCAGCGACTGACGCGAGAACCCACGTGACTGGCGCGAGTCGACGTCGTTGGAACCGAGACCCTCGCGCAGCAGGCGCCCGACCAGGTAGCCCTCCTCGTTGGAGGCGTCGCCGACGATCGCCGCGACCTCCCCCCCGGCCGCGCGCAGCCGCTCGGCAGCGGCGGCAATCGCCGTCTCCCACTCGACCTCCGCCCCGCCTTTCAGCATCGGCGCGCCGATCCGCTCCTCGGCGGCGAACATCTCGAAGCCGTAGCGACCGCGGTCGCAGAGCCAGCCGTCGTCGACGTCGTGGTTGTCGCGGGTGATCACCCGTTTCACCTTCTCGTCGCGAATCGTGAAGCTGACGTTGCACTGGCTCGGACAGAGGGTGCAGACCGAACCCGCCTGCTCGATGTCCCAGGGACGGGCGCGGAAGCGGTACGTGTAGCTGGTCAGCGCCCCGACCGGGCAGATGTCGGTGATGTTGCCGTGGAAGGGAGCGACGTAGGGGCGGTCGTCAAAGGTGCCGACGAAGGTGCGGTCGCCGCGCTCGAGCAGCTGCAGCTGCGAGTCCTCGGAGACCTCCTGGCTGAAGCGCACGCAGCGGTAACAGAGGATGCAGCGCTCGCGGTCGATCGCGACCAGCGGCGAGAGTTCGATCGGCTTCTGGAAGTGGCGCTTTTCGTCGATCACCCGGCTCTTGCCCGGGCCCCAACCCATCGTGATGTCCTGCAGGGGGCACTCGCCGCCTTTGTCGCAGACGGGGCAGTCGAGCGGGTGGTTGACGAGCAGGAACTCGACCACCGCGTTCTGGGCGTGCTTGACCTGCTCGGTGCGGGTGTGGACGACCATCCCGTCGCGGACCGGGGTCGAGCAGGAGGTCTGCAGTTTCGGGATCCCCTCGATCTCGACCAGGCACATGCGGCAGGCGCCGACCGGCTCGCCGAGTTTCGGTTCGTAACAGAAGACCGGGATCTCGACGTCGCCCTTGCGGGCGGCGTCGTGGAGCATCTCGCCCTCGAGCGCGCTCACCTCGCGCCCGTCGACGACGATCGTCACCTCTTTGGCGCTCATACGAGGACCGCCTCTTGGCCCGCCTCGGCGATCACGCGCTCGAACTCGTCGCGGAACTTGTTGACCATCGCCGAGACCGGCATCGCCATCGAGTCGCCGAGCACGCAGAGGCAGTGGCCCATGATGTTCTGCTGGACCGAGCTGATGATGTCGAGGTCCATCGGCGTCGCCTCGCCGCGGACCACGCGCTCGAGCATCTTCACGGTCCAGTTGGTGCCCTCGCGGCAGGGAGCGCACTTGCCGCAGGACTCGTGGTGGTAGAAGCGCGCGGTGCGCAGCGCCATGTGCGGGATCGAGACGCGGTCGTCGGCGACGATGATCGAGCCCGAGCCGAGCATCGAGCCCGCCTCGGCCATCGCCTCGAAGCTGTAGGGCAGGTCGAGCTCGGCCGGGGTGAGGACGGGCGAGGAGGAGCCGCCGGGGTAGAAGGCCTTGACCTCGTGGCCTTCCTCGGGGCCGCCGGCGAGGCCGTAGATCAGCTCCCGCGTGGGGATCCCGAGCTCGACCTCGTAGTTACCGGGGCGGCGAACGCCGCCGGAGACCGAGACGACCTTGGTCCCCGGCGACTGCTCGGTGCCGAAGCCCTTGAACCACTCGGCGCCGTTGGCGACGATCTTCGGAACGTTGGAGAGCGTCTCCACGTTGTTGATCAGCGTCGGCCCGCCGTAGAGGCCCTGGACCGCCGGGAACGGCGGCTTCAGGCGCGGGTTGCCGCGCTTGCCCTCGAGCGCGTCCAACAGCGCCGTCTCCTCGCCGCAGATGTAGGCGCCGGCGCCGCGGTGGACGACCAGCTCGAGGTCGCGGCGGCAGCCGAGGATGTCTTTCCCGAGGTATCCCGCCTCGTAGGCTTCGGCGACCGCGGCGTCGAGGATGTCTGCCTGCTCGGCGTACTCGCCGCGGATGAAGATGAAAGCGTGGCCGGCGTCGGCCGCCAGCGCCGCGATCGCGATCCCCTCGATCAGCTGGTGCGGGTTGCGCTGCATCAGCTCGCGATCCTTGAAGGCGCCGGGCTCGGACTCGTCGGCGTTGCAGCAGAGGTACTTGGCCATCTCCCCGCGCGGCAGGAAGGAGGCCTTTTTGCCCATCGAGAAGCCGGCGCCTCCGCGGCCGCGCAAGCCTGAGTCTTCGAGCTCGGAGAGGACCTCGTCCTGCTCCATCTCCCGATAGGCCTTCTCCTGCGTGGCGTAGCCGTCGGCCAGCCGCTTGTAGCCGTCAAGGGTCCGCAACGCCGGGTCCTCGGCGTGCTCGAGCAGGATTCGGGTCTCGCGCGGGTCAGGCACCGGAACCCCCAGGGTCGGCGGTATCGCCGGCGAGCGGGCGCTTGATCAGCTCTTTGTCGGGCAACACCTCGGCGCCGGCCTGCAGCTGCTCGATCGCGGTCGCCGCCTCGGCCGCCTCCAGCGGGCCGTAGTAGCGCTGGTCGATTGAGGCCATCGGGGCGATGTCGCAGGCGCCCAGGCACTCGAAGCCGGTGACGTGGACGTCGGCGTCGCCGGCGGCGGCCTCGAAGGCGTCGAGCAGCTCGTCGCCGCCGCGCATCCAGCAGCTGATGTTGGTGCAGACCTCGATCCGGTGGGTCCCGACCGGGTCGGTGTGGAGGAGGTCGTAGAAGCTGGCGACCGACTCCAAGTCGGCCGGCGTGAAACGCATCACTGCCGCCGCCTGGCGAATCCCCTCCGGGGTACACCAGCCGTAGCGCTCCTGCACTGCCCAGAGAGCGGGGATCGAGGCCGAGCGGCGGTCGGGGTAGCGGGCCATCAGCGCTTCGATTTTTTCCTGCAGCTGCGGCGGGCAGTCGACTTCGTGCAGCTCCGGGATCTGCTCCTCGCGGCGGTCGGGGACCCGTCCCTCAGTGACCGCGACGTCGACCGGCAGGTTCGGGTTGGTGGCGCCGGCACCGTCGACGGGGCTCATCGGTCGACGCCTCCGAGGATCGGGTCGAGCATCCCGAGGCTGCAGATCATGTCGGCGACGTAGGTGTCGAGCGCCATGTCGCGGAAGGCCTGCAGGTTGACGAAGGAGGGGTCGCGGAAGTGGACCCGGGACGGCTTCGAGGAACCGTCGGCGAGGACGTAGCAACCGAGCTCCCCGCGCGGGCTCTCGATCGGGTAGTAGACCTCGCCGGGCTCGACCCGGAAGCCCTCGGTGACGAGCTTGAAGTGGTGGATCAGCGACTCCATCGAGGTCGAGAGCTCCGAGCGCGGCGGCAGCACGTACTTGCGGTCGTCGGCGATGAACGGGCCCTCGGGGAGCGCGTCGAGGCACTGGGCGACGATGCGGGCCGACTCGACCATCTCCGCGACCCGGACCCGGTAGCGGTCGTAGTTGTCGCCGACGGTTCCGACCGGGATCTTGAAGTCCATCTCCGGGTAGGCGAGGTAGGGGGAGGCTTTGCGCAGGTCCCAGGGCTCGCCGGCGGCGCGCAGCAGCGGTCCGGTCACGCCCAGCTCCAGCAGCCGCTCGCGCTCGACGATGCCGACGCCTTTGGTCCGCTGCAGGAAGACCTCGTTGCGGTCCAGCAGCGCTTCGTACTGGCCGACCCGGACCGGCATGTCCTCGGCGAAGGAGCGGCACTTCTCCTCGAAGCCGCGGGGGATGTCCTCGATCACGCCGCCGACCTGGAAGTAGCGCGTGTGCATCCGCTGGCCGGTCGCCATTTCGAACAGGTCGAGGATGCGGTCGCGCTCGCGGAAGCAGTACCAGAGCATCGAGATCGCGCCGAGGTCGAGCGCCGTCGTCCCCAGCCAGACCAGGTGCGAGTGGATCCGGTTGAGCTCGAGGAAGAGGGTGCGCAGGTATTTGGCGCGGGGCGGGATCTCGAGCCCGACCAGATGCTCGACGGCGCCGCAGTAGGCCTGCATCTGGAAGAAGTAGGAGACGTAGTCCATCCGCTCGACGAAGGGGATGACCTTCCAGTAGCTCTTGTCCTCGCAGGACTTTTCGATCCCGGTGTGGACGTAGCCGATGATCGGCCGCAGGTCGCGCACGATCTCGCCTTCGAGGTCGACCACGAGTCGCAGCACCCCGTGCGTGGCGGGATGGTGGGGACCGATGTTCACGGTCATGATCTCCGTGTCGCGCCGGGCGGTGAGGGCGGTCGGCAGCTCAGCCATAGTTGCGCTCGTTGTAGGTGAAGGTGACGGGCTCGCCGCCGACCGGGAAGTCGCGCCGCTGCGGCCAACCGACGTAGTCGTCCGGGAGCAGGATTCGGGTCAGGTCGGGGTGGCCGCGGAACTCGATCCCGAAGAAGTCGAAGGCTTCGCGCTCCTGGAAGTTGGCGGTTGGGAACAGCTCGACGCAGGAGTCGATGGCGGGAAGAGAACCGTCGCCTGGATCCGCGAGCATCGCTTTGACCCGGATCCGCTCGACCCGGTCGCGATTGAGCAGCTCGTAGTGGACGCCGAAGCGCGGCTCCGCCGGCAGGTAGTCCGCGACGTGGAGGCTGGAAAGGAAGCGGTAGCGCTGGCCGGGCTCCTCGCGCAGCCAGGCGAGCACGGCGAGGATCTGCTCGGGGGCGGCCAGCAGCGCCGCCTGACCGCGCTCGAACGAGGTGGCGAGGACCGCGCCGGGGCGGTCGCGCTCGATTTCACCCCGCAGCAGCTCCAGTCCCGGAGCGTCAGGCACGAGCGAGCTCCCGGGCTTCTTCGTAGGCGGCCGCGGCCGCGGCGCTCGGCAAGCTGGCGGGGCCGCCGCGCGCCCACTCCTCGGTGCCGGCGGCGTTGTAGCGCGCTCGCCAGCCCTGGTCGGGGCTGCCGATGATCTTGCGCTGCAGCTTGTTGAAGCCGTACATGACCGCCTCCGGCCGCGGTGGGCAGCCGGGGATGTGCATGTCGATCGGCATGAACTTGTCGGCGCCCTGGACGACGGCATAGTTGGAGAACATCCCCCCCGAGGACGAGCAGGCGCCCATCGAGATCGCCCACTTCGGCTCCAGCATCTGGTCGTAGAGACGACGGACGACCGGCGCCATTTTGATCGAGACGCGGCCGGAGAGGATGATCAGGTCGGCCTGGCGCGGCGAGGCGCGCAGGGCCTCGGCACCGAAGCGGGCGAGATCGTAGCGGGCGGTGACGATCGAGATCGGCGCCTCGATCGCGCAGCAGGCGAGCCCGAAGGTGAGCGGGAAGATCGAGTTGGCCCGCGCCAGGTTGATCATTTTCTCGAAGGTGGTCGTCACGACTTTCTCTTCCACGTAGCGCTCGAGGTCATCGCCCTCGAGGTCGCCACGCAGCATCTGTCGGGCGGAGGCCTGACGGGCCTCGAAGCTGCGGCGCTCTACCTCCAATCCAGGGCCCCCTTGCGCCAGACGTAGACGAAGGCGACGAGCAGGAGGACGACGAAGGTGATCAGCTCGCCGAGGACGAGGACGCTGTCGGCCCCCTTCAGCATCACCCCGACCGGGTAGAGGAAGACGACCTCGATGTCGAAGAGGATGAAGAGCATCGCCAGCAGGTAGAAGCTGACCCCGAATTTGATCCCCTTCATCGCCTCGACCGGGATCCCGGACTCATATGGCTCGCCCTGGCGCCGGCTCGCCGCGGTCGGCACGCGCGGCTTCTTCGGCCCGATGAAGTGGTTCAGGACCATGAAGACGCTCCCCACGGAGAGGCCGAGAAATCCAAAGACGAGAATCGGGAGGTAGGTCTTGAGCACTGGGGGAGGTGGGTTTCGGGCAAGTCGGCGCCCGGCTACGTCAGCCGAGCTTGGACACCCGTAGCCGCTGTTATACACCCAGCTTGTGACAACTTGCTACATAGTGATTTTCCGCATCTGCAAGCGGAATCCCGACCGTCCTGAGAGGATTTAGGGGGATGGTCGCCGTCCACATCGCCGTCGGCTTCTCGGTGATCGTCCTCAACTTGGCTGCCGGAGCCGTCGGCGGCCTTGCCTGGTATCGCGACCGGCCGTCGGTCCCGTTTTGGTACCTGCTGCGGGCGGCCCAGGTATCGGTCTTTCTGCAGGCGCTGCTCGGCGGCCTGCTCGTGATCACCAACCACGAGCCCAACGACGACCTCCACTATCTCTACGGGATCCTGCCGCTCTTCATCTCCTTCGTCGCCGAGGGCGCCCGCGCCGGCGCCGCCCAACGCGAGCTCGGCGAGACCGACTTCGAATCGCTCGACCCCGACGTCCAACAGACGACCGCGCTGGCGATCGTCCGCCGCGAGATGGGGATCATGGCCGTCAGCGCCGGCGTCATCTTCTTCGTCGCCCTGCGCGCCGCCTTCACCAGCGGGCTCTAGGGCCGGCCGGCCGAGACCTGCATTCGCCCCGTATTACGTGGTCAATGCAGGTTTCGAGCTCGATCGCGTCTGGCGATCGATGCCGATCTGGATCGCGGCGACGAGCGCGAAGAGGGTGCCGGTGGCGACGTGGAAGATCGCGTCGCTGGAGTTGTTGGGAAAGGTGAAGACCCAGGCCGGCTGGGTGCTGACGAAGGCCCAGATGCCGGTCACGTAGAGGGCGGCGGCGGCGTAGATCGCGTAGAACAGCGCCCAGTTGGGACGCAGGGCGAAGACGAAGGCCGGGCCGAACAACAGCAGACCCGCCAGCGCGTGGTAGCCGTTGAAGTCGACGCCGAGCACCCGCTCGGTCGGCGCATCGTCGCCGAGCGAGAAGTTCGGTTCGGCGATGAACCCGGCCAGCGCCCAGAGCAGCTGGATCGCGGCCAAGACCACGATCCCCTTCTGGGCAAACGTCCACTCCGATTTGGGTACTGCGGCGGCCTCCATGTCGCCCGAGGCTATCGAGGAGTACATCGGCCACCCATATCGGGTGCCAATCACTCCTCAGCTGGTCAGTCGAGCTTGAAGGCGGGGTGGTCGGGGGCGATGCGCAGGAGCTCGGCGTCGGATGAGTCGGGGCCGACGCCGTCGAAGAAGGCGCCGACCTCCCACTTCCACTTCTCCAGGTAGGCGCGCAGTAGCGGCGGCCGCTCGGCCTCCGGCACCTCGGTCGCCTTGAACTCCTCGGTCCGCCGGCCGACCACGAGGCGGCCGGCGGAGGCGACGCGCATGTTGCGCACCCACTGGGTGTGGCCGCGCGGGGCGACCAGGTAGCGCTCGCCCTGGAAGACCAGGAGGTTGACGGGCGTCTGCCGCCACTCGCCGCTCTTGCGGCCCTTCACTTCCAGCACCCGCGAGCCGGCGACGCTGAGCCCGAGCCGCGTGGCCAGCGCAACGCCCCGGTTGAAGACGTGCTTCGTGAACCACCCGGGCTTCTTGAAGTGCGGGTTGCCGGTCGTAATCTCTCGATTGTCTCACCCAGCGCGAGCCGGGCCGCCAGCCGGACATACCTGCCAGTAGTCCGGCTGGCGGCCCGGCATCCACCCCCCGGCAACCGGCCCGGCGTCTAGGCTCCGACCCATGCTCGATCACGTCGGCTTCGAGGTCAGCGACTACCCACGCAGCAAGGCCTTCTACGAAGCCGCGCTGGCGCCACTCGGGGTCGAGCTATTGATGGAGTTCGCCGAGTCCGCGGCCGGCTTCGGTAGCGAGACCGAGCACGGCCCCAAGCCCTACTTCTGGATCCACTCGCGCGGCCGCGACGTCGTCCGCGGCGCCCACCTCGCCTTCGCCGCCGCCGACCGCGAGACCGTCGACGCCTTCCACGCCGCGGCGCTGGCCGCTGGCGGCAGCGACAACGGCGGCCCCGGGCCGCGACCGATCTACCACCCGCGCTACTACGGCGCCTTCGTGCTGGATCCCGACGGCAACAACCTCGAGGCCGTCTGCCACACGGGTTAGCGCCGCGGCTCGCCGCGGCCTCCCATACCAATATGATGCGCGCCGCGTGCGTCCAGTACTGGTCATAGCGATGATCGCCGCCGCCGCTCTCGGGCTGGCGGCCTGCGGTTTCGGCGAGGAAGGGATCTCGGTCTCCAAGGACGACCCCAACCACGAAGGGGCCGTGCTCTTCGCCAGCCATTGCGCCGGTTGCCACACGCTCAGCGCCGCCGGCACCCAGGGCAGCGGCAACCGCGGCGAGCGGACCCAGGGGCCGAACCTCAACCAGCGGACCGAGACCTACGAGGACGCCCTGTTCGCGATCGAGAACGGTGGCTTCTCCGGCGCGATCATGCCGCAGAACATCGTCGTCGGCAAAGAGGCGGAAGCGATCGCCAAGTTCGTCGCCGAGTACGCCGGGAACGAAGCGGGCGAACCGCCCCGACCCGGCCAGAACCCTTAGTCCGGGAGCGACATGCTCGACCTGAAAGCGATCCGCTCCGACCCTGAGCGGATCAAGACCGCGCTGGCCCGCCGCGGCGCCGCCGAGCAGGTCGACGAGCTGTTGGCGCTGGACGCCCGCCGCCGCCAGCTGCTGCCCGAGGTCGAGAACGCCCAGGCCGAGCGCAAGACGCTCTCCAAGCAGATCGGCGAGCGCAAGCAGGCGGGCGAGAGCGCCGAGGAGCTGATGGCGAGCGTGCAGGGGCTGAAGGAGCGGATCGAGGCCGGCAGGGCCGAGTTGGAGACGGTCGAGGTCGAGCTCGGCCGGATCGCCGCCGCCCTCCCCAACCTGCCCGATCCCGACGCCCCGGACGGGATGACCGAGGACGACGCGGTTGTCCTGCGCGAGGTCGGCGAGCGGCCCCGGTTCGATTTTCCGGTCCGCGACCACCTCGAGATCGGCACCAAGCTGGGTCTGATCGACATGGAGGCCGCCGCCCGCCTCTCGGGCTCGCGCTTCGCCTACCTGAAGGGCGACCTGGTGATGCTGGAGCTGGCCCTGGTTCGCTTCGCCCTGGAGACGGCGCGCGGTGAGGGCCACGAACCGGTGGTGCCGCCGGTCCTGGTCCGCGAAGAGGCGCTGGAGGGAACCGGCTTCCTGCCCGGCGACCGCGATCAGATCTACGAGATCCCCAAGGACGAGCTGTTTCTGACCGGCACCTCCGAGGTCGCCCTCGCCGGCCTGCACGCCGACGAGATCCTCGAGGCCGGGGCATTGCCGCTGCGCTACAGCGGCTTCTCGACCTGCTTCCGGCGCGAGGCCGGCGCCGCCGGCCGCGACACCCGCGGCATCTTCCGCGTCCACCAGTTCGACAAGGTCGAGATGTTCTCGTTCGTCGAGCCCTCCGAGTCGGCGGCCGAGCACGAACGGCTGCTGGCGATCGAGGAGCGCATCCTCGCCGCGCTCGAGATCCCCTACCGCGTCGTCAACGTCGCCGTCGGAGACCTCGGCGCCCCGGCCGCGAAGAAGTACGACTGCGAGGCCTGGATCCCAAGCCAGGAGCGCTATCGCGAGCTCACCTCGTGCTCGAACACGACCGATTACCAGGCCCGCCGCCTGGGCTGCCGCTACCGCCCTTCCGAGGGCGAGGCGCCGGTCGCGGTCCACACCCTGAACGGCACCGCCTGCGCCGTCGGGAGGACGATCATCGCCCTGATCGAGAACCGCCAGGAGCGGGACGGGGGATTCTCTCTACCTAATTCTTTGCAGGATTTCGGCAGCCCTGACACAATCGCGCCCCTATGAACTCCAGTGTGCGCGAGGCCAAGCGCGTGGTCCTGTGCGACGACCACGAGATTGTCCGCGAAGCGATCAAGGCACGTATGGCCAACTCGAACATCGTCGAGATCGTCGGCGAGGCCGGGAACGGCCGCGATGTCGTCGACGTCGTCAAGGAGTTGGAGCCCGACGTCCTGATCATCGACGTCGAGTTGCCCAAGCGCGACGGCATCGAGGCCACCAAGGAGGTGCTGAAGGTGCGGCCGCGGACCAAAGTCATCATCTTCACCGCCCACGCCCAGCCCGACCTGCTGGCGTTGGCGCTGCGGGCCGGCGCCTCCGGCTACGTGCTCAAGTCCGCTCCCGCCGAGGACATCGGCCGCGCCGTCAAAGCGGTGACCGGCGGTGGAACCTTCCTCGGCGGCGACTTCGCCGGCGGCAAGCCCTCCGAGGTGGAGAAGCTGCTCGACCTCTCCCCGCGCGAGCGGCAGATCCTCGAGCTGCTGGCCGAGGGCCTGCGGGTCAAAGAGATTGCCGAGCGGTTGGCGCTGAGCCCGGCCACGGTCCACACCCACGTCCGCAACGCGATCGCCAAGCTCGAGGTCGACACCCGCACCGAGGCGGTGGCGCTGGCGGTCCGGTTCAGCTACCTGGGCGCCGGCGGCGGCGCGATTTAGCGTCCCAGGCGCTGACCCGTCTCGCCGCGCTTGGCGGCGAGCAGGTCGAGATCGGCGAAGCCGAGCAGCGCCTCGACGCTGGCCCCGTCGGCCGGGAAGATCGCAAAGCCGGTAGCGCCCGAAAGCGGTAGGTCCGCGTCGCTGCCGAAGCCGCGGCGGGCGATCCGAGCACGAATCCGAGCCGCGACTTCGCCGGCCTCCTCGGTGTCGGTCTCCTCGACGATCACGGCGAACTCGTCGCCGCCCTGGCGGAAAACCGCGTCCTCGCCCCGAACCTCGTCGCGCAGAGCCGCGCCGACCTCGGTCAGCAACCGGTCCCCTTCGAGATGCCCGTAGAGCTCGTTGACCTGCTTGAAGCCGTCGAGGTCGAGCAGGATCAGCGCGAACTGCCGGTCGTGGCGCCCGTGGCGGGCGATCTCCTCGGCCAGCCGCTCATGCAGGCTGCGGTAGTTGCCGACCCCGGTCAGCTCGTCGCGCCGAGCCAGCTCCCAGAGGGCACGGTGGCTGGCCCGCAGACGCCGCGCCATCACCACCACCCCGACCGCGATGACGATCAGGCAGGCGGCCTCGGCGATCGCCAGCACCAGCGCTTGGCGATCGGAGAAGGAGCCGAGCAGCAGCGGCATCAGCAACCCCAGCACGATCACCGCGAGGCCGGCGACGAGCAGGCCGGGGCCGAGAGGTACCTGGGTGCGCGAATTCTGGTTTTCGGGATCGGGTCGGGCCATCGTTAATTTTAAGTAGAAGAGCTCCGCATACTCGCAGGATATGAGGCTCGGTCGGCCGCGTCTCCCGGCGCCACTACGATGCGCCGGTGCGCTATCCGGTTGAACAGTTCAGTCCCGAGGAGAGAGCGGTTCTCGCTCCCCACTTCACCAACCTCGACCGGCCCGTTTTCGCCCTGGTGAATCTGCCGGAGACGGTGAAAGGGGCGCTTTTTGCCCGCTATTCGCGGTATTCGGGGACCGTCAGGCGCCTCTACCTGGAAGAGTTCGCCGCCGATGCGCCGAGCGGCGGCCGTCCCTTCGACGCCGAGGAGGGAGCGCGGGCGGCGCAGCTGTACGAGCGCGTCTTCGTCGGCTACGGGGACGACTCGATCGCCCAGGTCGGCGGCGCCCACGTCGCCTGCGAGTGGGTCTCCAACATCCTCACCAAGCTGCTGCAGCGCGGTCGCCTGGGCGCCTACCTGGAGCAGTCGACCCGCTACATCCCCTATGACGAGCCGCTGCCGGGCGGCGGCTACCGCTTCTACTCCGACGAGCGGCTCGGGCCGGAGTTCGCCGGCGCGATGGACGAGCTGTTCGGGATCTACTCGCGCTCGCTGACCGCGGTCGAGAAGTGGGCCGCGGAGCGCTGGCCACGCGAGGAGGGCGAACCCGAGGGCCCCTGGGCGCGCTCGATTCGGGCCAAGGCGCTCGACCTGCTGCGCGGGCTGCTGCCGGCCGCGACGCTCAGCCACGTCGGCATCTACGCCTCCGGCCAGGCCTACGAGCAGCTGATCCTGCGGCTGATGGCCTCGCCGCTGCCGGAGGCGCGCGAGTACGGCGGCATGATCCTCACCGAGCTGCAACGGGTGATGCCGAGCTTCGTCTCCCGGGTCGAGCGACCCGACCGCGGTGGCGAGTGGATCTCCTACCTGCAGCAGCGCCGTGAGCGGACCGAGGGCTGGGTCGCCCGGCTCGGCCTCGATCGCCGCGACGGGGCCGAGGCGGCACCGTCGGTCGAGCTCGTCCACGTCGACGGCAGCGAAGAGGACCTGCTCGCCGCCTGTCTATTCGAGGCGGCGAGCGTTCCCGAGCCCGACGTCCTCGCCCGCATCGACGTCCTCGACAGGGACGAGCGCGGCGAGCTGCTGGCGGCGCTGGCCGGCGATCGTGGCAACCGCCGCCACCGCCCCGGTCGCGGCTTCGAGGCGCTCCGCTACCGCTTTGAGATCGTCTCCGACTACGGCGCCTTCCGCGACCTGCAGCGCCACCGGATGCTGACCTGCCAGTGGCAGCGACTCGGGCCCGACCTCGGCGCCGGCATCCCCGAGGAGGTCGTCGAAGCGGGCGTCGGCGGCGAGTTCGAGCGGGGCCTGGAGCGTTCACGGGGGGAGTACGAGCGGCTCGTCGACGCCGGGCTCCCCGAGCTCGCGCCCTACGCCTTGAGCCTCGCCTTTCGCATTCGCTACGTCCTCGACCTCAACGCCCGTGAGGCGATGCACCTGATCGAGATCCGCTCCGGCCGCGAGGGCCACCCGACCTACCGCGCGGTAGCCCACGCGATGCACGACCGCATCGCCGCCGTCCATCCAGGAGTCGCCGACGCGATGACTCACGTCGACACCTCCGCCGAGCCGCGCCTCGAGCGAATCATGAGCGAGATCCGCACCCACCGCAAACAGATCGCCGCCAGCCCCTCCGAGTAGCGGCTGGCGAAGGGGCACAGCCAACCTCAGGCGCCCCCTCGCTGGCGGACCTCCGGGGCGGCCTTGAGTGGAGGGGGTGGGGTGCCTCTCGTCAAGCGGCGTTAGCTATTCGCCCCGCCGCTCGCCCTAGGATTGCCCTTCATCTCTCCAGGCGAATAGCCCAGCGAGAGTAGAGAGGCACCCCACCCCCTCACGCAAAACCTCTTCGATTCAGGGCCGACTCTCAGCCGGCTCGACAACCCCCGGCTCGACGTCGAGCCGCGGCAGCTTCCGCTCGAGCCAGTCCGGGATCCACCAATTTTTGCTGCCAAGCAGCTGCATCACGGCCGGCACCAAGACCATTCGCACGATCGTCGCGTCGAGGAAGATCGCCGCGGCCAGGCCGATCCCGAACAGCTTCAAGAACACTTCGGGCGAGAAGACGAAAGCGAGGAAGACGACGACCATGATCGCCGCCGCAGCGGTGATCACCCGGGCCGTCTTGGCCAGGCCGTCGGCAACCGCGCGCCTCGTGTCCCCGTCCTTCAAGTACTCCTCGCGGATCCGCGAGACCAGGAACACCTCGTAGTCCATCGAGAGGCCGAAGAGGATCGCGAACATCATCACCGGCATGAACGGGGCGATCGGCACCTCGTGGTCGATCCCGATCAGTTCGCCGACGGCGCCTCCCTGAGCGACGAGGGTCATCACACCGTAGGCCGCGCCGACCGAGAGCAGGTTCATCACCCCGGCCTTGAGCGAGATCAGCGGCGAGTGGAAGGCGACGAGCAAAAGCAGGAAGGAAAGCCCGACGACGGCGGCGATGAACACCGGCATGCGGCCGGTGATGAATTCACTCTGATCCTCCAGGGCGGGGGTGACGCCGCCGATGTCGGCTTCGACGCCGGTGCCGTCGAGCGTCCCCGGCAGCACGGTGTCGCGCAGGTGGTGGACCAGGTCTGAGGTCGCCGCGTCCTGGGGCGAGGTGGTCGGGATCACGGTCACGATCGCCGCCGTGTCGTCGCCGTTGAAGCGGGGTGGCGGAACGTAGGCGATGCCGCTCTCGTTTCGCAGCTCGCCCGCGAGGGTTTCGATCGTTTCCGTAGCGCCGGAATCGGGCAGTTCCGCGGCGATGATCAACGGCCCGTTCGCCCCCGGGCCAAAGCCCTCGCTGATCAGATCGTAGGCCTGCCGGGTCATCTTGTCCTTGGGGTCGTTGCCGGCATCGGGGAAGCCGAGGCGCATGCCCAGCGCGGGGGCGGCGAGGGCGAGCAGGATCGCCGTCGCCACGATCGCGGCTTGCCAGGGCCGGCGCTGGATCCAGTGGCTCCAGCGGGCGGCGAGCGAATCGCCGTCGCCTTCCACGCGGTCGAGCCGGCGGCCGAGGATGGGAATCCGCAGGCGGTCGACCCGCGGGCCGAGGTAGGAGAGCAGCGCCGGCAACAGCGTCACCGAGGCGAACATCACCACCAGCACCGCCAGCGAGGCCGAGATCGCCACCCCGTACATGTAGGGCAGCCCGGTCAGGAAAAGACCGAGGACCGCGATGACGACGGTGCAGCCGGCGATGATCACGCTGCGGCCCGCGGTGCTGACCGCCTCGACCACGGCGTCGTGGCGGTCCTTGCCTTCCTTCAGCGCCGCCCGGAATCGGGTCAGCACCAGCAGCGCGTAGTCGATCCCGACGCCGATCCCGATCAGACCGGAGACGGCGGTGGTCCAGTCGGGGACGTCGATCACGTTGGCCAGCAGGACGATCAGGCCGCCGGAGGAGATGCCGAGGCCGACCAGGGCGATGACCAGCGGCAGGCCCGCGGCGACGAGCGAGCCGAAGGCGATCAGCAACACGATCGCCGCCCCGAGGAAGCCGGCTCCCTCCGGGCTGGTCGAACCCTGCGCGGCGTAGATCGGATCGCCGCCGAGTTTGATCTCGAGGCCGCCGCCGCTGTTCGCTTCGGCAGCGTCGATCAGTTCTTCGCCCTGCTCTTTCTCGACCTCCCAGCCGGGCACGTTGAGCGGCAGCGTCGTGGTCGCGATCGTGCCGTCGTCGGAGACACGGATCGGGGCCGCCTTTTCGATGTGCTCGACCGCTTCCGCTTCGCTGAAGAAATCGTTCATCCGGGTTTTCGTCGCTGCCGAATCGACCCCGTCCGGGTCCTTCCAGACGACGTAGATTTCCTGCCCCGAGTAACCGTCGAAAGCGCGTTCGGTGAGGTCGCTCGCCGCCTTCGACTCCGAGCCGGGCGTGTCGTAGTCGGCTTCGTACTCGCCGGCGAGCGAGGAGCCGAGCCCGATCACGACGATCGTCGCGACGATCCAGGCGAGGACCATGCGACCGCGGCGGCGGTAGGAGAGATCTGCGAGGCGGACGAGCATGCGGGTCATTCGGCGGTTCCTTCCGCTCTACATCGTTTCATGACAGAAAGGTTCTGGGATGAAACGATTCATAGCACAAAGTAAGTCGGATAGACTTTCCCACCTTGTGAACGGCGAACCGATCCGCGGCGACAGGGCCCCCTCGACCCTGGCCTTCCTCCTCTCTCAGGTGGGGATCCACGCCGCCCGCCGTTTCTCCGAACGGATGGCCGAGATCGATCTGCAGCCGCCCCTCTTCCGGATCCTCAACCTGATCGATGCCTCCGAGGGCCGGTCTCAACAGGTGATCGGCGAGGCGATCGAGGTGCCGGCGAGCCGGATGGTCGCCTTGGTGGACGAGCTCGAGCAGCGGGGCCTCGTGGAGCGCCGCGCCGATCCGGCCGACCGCCGCGTCCGCGCGCTCTACCTGACCGCGAAGGGGCGCAAGACGCTCGCCCGCGGGCGGGAGATCGCCACAGCCCACGAGCGCGAGCTGACGAAGGGCATGCCGGCGGGCGACCGCGAGGTGCTGACCAAGCTGCTGCAGCAGGTCGTCGATCGGCAGACGATCGGCAGGGGGGTCCACCCCGGGCTCAGCGGCAAGGCGCCTTCGACCCCGGACTCATAGCCCCTAGTCGCTCCTAGTCGCGGCGCTTGCGCTTGCGCGGCGGTTCGCCGCTGCCGTTGCCGTACGGAGGTTCGGGGGGATCGCTGGAGCCGATCTCCTCGGAGTCGACGTCGATCGCGTCGGGGTCCTCGGGTTCCATCGCCGCCGCGGCTTTTTCGCCCGGGGTCGGCCAGGCGACGGCTTCGCCCGCATCCCAAGCCGGCGGTTTGGCGCTGGGGAGGATGCCGAGGAAGAGGACCCCGATGTAGATGAACCAGAGGAAGGTGAGCGGCGAGAAGCCGATCAGCGAGGCGAAGCCGACCGCCATTCCGAGCGAGCCCCAGAATCGCGTCAGCAGCCCGGTTCGCATCGCCCACAGACCGGTGTAGAGGAGGCCGATCACAAGCGAGAGGCCGCCGGCGAGACCGGCGAACTGCCCGGCCGTGAGCAGCGAGGAGTCCTGGATCGCGTTCGAAGCCTTGTCTTCCTCGGCCTTCTTGTCCTCGCAGGCGGCGAGCGGCGTCTGGCCGGCGCGCGGTTCGAAGTCTTCGGCGAACTCCTCGGCGCTCGTGTCCTGTTTGTCCTCGTCGCATTCGTCTTTGGCTTCGGCCGGAGTCAGGGTCAGCTCGGCGCTGCCGCTGCGATAGCTGTCGGCCGCTTCCTGGGTGCCGCCGGAGATCAACGGCGCCGAGATGCCCAGCAGCAGCGGCCCGAGCACGACCAGGCCGACCATCTGGTTCTTGACCCGTGGGCTGCGGACCTGGGCGGCGCGGAAGAGAAAGAAGAGCGGGGCCGTCAGCAGCAGGTAGCCGACGCAGGTCGCGATCCCGGCGAGCCAGACGGTGGAAGCGTTCTGGTGCGCTTCTTCGAGGCTTTCGAAGTTGGCATCGCCGCCGAGCGAGCTCTGCAGGAGGATGAAGCCGAGCAGCGCGAGCAGGCCCCCGAGGACGGCGGCGACCCCAACGCGGGTGGACCAATGTCGCTCCCGCGACAGAATCTCCGACGTGTCCACGGGCCGTACGCTATCGGGCATGAGCGATGCACAGCGCACCCCCGTCGTCCCGCTCGAGGCCGGTGCCGGTCCCGAGAACCCTCCCTGCCCCGCTTGCGGCGAGCCGCTCTTCGGCTGGCTGGCCCCGCCGACCGGCCTGATCGGACCGGTCAGCCGCTGCGAGAGCTGCGGGCTCGGCGTCGTCGGAGCCGGCGCCGACCCGGAGGAGGCGCTGCACGAGCTGGACCGCCTCCGCGACGGCGAGTGGATCCGAATCGTCAACCGCGACAGCTTCGCCGGATCACTCGGCAGCGCCGGTTGGTCGGGGCTCGTGCCCGCCGCCCGCTACCTGTTCACGGTCGAGTCGGTGCGGCGGCTGATCGCCCGCCGCGACCAGGTCGTCGCCTCCAGCCGCTGGCTGCCGGGCGCCGGGCTCGCCGCGACCTGGCAGACGATGCTCAACAGCGTCACCTTCGGGCACAACGTCGCCCTCGCCGCGCTCGGCGGCGGCGCCGTAGCGATACCGGCGGCAAAAGCATGGCAACGGCGGATCGACGCCCTGGCCAGCGTCGTCCTGGCGATCCCGGCGCTGATCATCGCCTTGCCGGTCGAGCTCGCCGGCGGCGTCTTTCGCCGCGGCGCCGTCCTCCGCCTGCGCCCGCAACTGCTCTAGGCGAGGCGTCTTGCCGACGCTGAAACCGAGCTGGCCTCGTAGCTTTCCTTAGTTAGTTGATCAAGAAGCTATATATTGGCTTGGAATGCGGCTCGAGCAGCTCGAATACGTCACCTCGATTGCCCGCTTCGGCTCCTTGCAGCGGGCGGCGGAGGAGCTGCACATCTCCCAGCCGGCGCTGAGCGAGACCGTTCGCAAGCTCGAGCTCAAGCTCGGCGTCGACATTCTCGATCGCCGCTGCTCGGGAGCAACGATCAGCGCCGAGGGTCGCGAGCTCATCCCCGACATGCAGATCGCGATCGAGGCGGTCGACCGCCTGCGCCGGGTCGCGAGCACCCGGCATCGCAACAACCGCCTGGTCCGGCTCGGCACGGTTACGGCGGCGACCGTCCCGCTGATGACGCCGACGATCCACGCCTTCCGCGGCTCCCACCCCTCGACCCCGGTCGAGATCGTCACCGCCCAGCAGGAGCAGATCCACCAAGCCCTGCTCGAGGGCGGCATGGACCTCGGCCTCGTCAACTATCTGGCCGGCGAGGAGATGCCACCCGAGTTCGAGTCGACCGAGCTGCTGCGGGGCCGGCCGGTCGTCTGCATCCGTCCCGACGACCCGCTCGCCGCGAAGACGCGGATCAGCCCTGAGGACCTGCTCTCGCAATCGCTGGTGGCGATGCGATCGGGCTGCGCGATGCACCGCTACCTACATCGGCTGCTCGGCGACGCTGAACCCGGCTTCTCCTTCTCCGCCGATGGTGCCGAGATGGGCAAGCTGATGGTCGCCGCCGGCTTCGGCGTCGCGGTGCTACCCGACTACAGCGTGATCGGTGACCCGTTGGCGGAGCGCGGCGACATCGCCTATCGCGGAATCGACGGCGAGGAAACCGAGATCCTGCTGGTCCTGCACCGGCTCCGGGCCGGGTCGACTCCGGAGCCGGTTCGCGACCTGCACGAACTGTTCGTGAAACGGGCGCGCGCCTTCGCTCACGAGGGACTGGCGACCGGAGAACGGCAGGCCGCAAAACGGGCTGCCTGAGCCCGCCCTAGCTGAGGCCTTCGCGGGCCTCGCGCACGAGGGTCACGGCCTCGGGAAAGAGGACGCGGATCGCGTCGCGGACCTGCGATGCCTGCTCGTCGGCGCTGCCGGTCAGCTCGAGCCGGCCGATCGAGGCGACGGTCATCTCCACCGCGAGCTTGATCGCGTTGTCGGCCCAGGCGACTCGCTGGGAAGACTGCATCTGCTCCGAGAGCTCCTCCATGCGCTGGCGGAACTCGTCGGGGTCGCCGAACAGGTTGAAGGGGCTGCCCTCCATGCCCCAATCAAAGCAAACCCGGCACGTTGGGGAGGCGAACTTTCAACATTGAACGCGCAATCGGTGCGGCGGGACGACCTAGGTTCGGGGCGGTCGGCGTGGGACTAGGCAAGGGAAGGCGGATTGGCGATGGGACTGGCTGGGTGGGGAGAAGGCGGGCGGGCGGGCGTTGCCGTCGCGGCTGGGCACGAGGGTGAGCGTGGGGCCGTGAGCGTGGAGCACGTGGGGCTGGTGGCGCTCGTGGCGCTGTTGCTCGTAGGGGTGGTGGCCGCCGTGGTCGCTGGCGGCGAGATCAAAGCGGGACGAGACTTCGCCGGAACGATCGGGAAGCGGCTCGCATGTGGTCCACGGCTGCCCGACGCCTGCAGTCATCACCCGCTGGTCCCGGCGTACGGCTGGCCGCTGGCCCGGCTGGTACGGGCGCTCGTCCCTCCCCCGCTCGCCCGGCCCGGCCGATCCGGGCTGCCCCTGGTCCCGGTCGATTTCCGCCGCTGCCGGCGCGAGAGCTGCGCGGTCGCCGCCGGTCCCCACCTGACCGTCTCCAACCGCCGCACCACCGCCTTCACCGAAGTGATCGACCGGCGCGGCTCGCTCGGCTGGGTCGAAGTCGTCTACTGGCTCTACCGGCCGGCGCTCGGTTGGGAGCGACTGGTCCGCCGCGCCACCGACGCCGAGGTCGACGCCGCGTCGGGAACCAAGGTCCTCGCCAGCGACGACCCCGCCCTGGTCCCGCTCGAGACTCTCCCCGGCCGCAACCACTACAACTTCCCCGCCAGCGAGCGCCCGCCCTGGCAATGGCACGTCGGCCCCCGCTACCCGGGCTGGTCGAGCTAGCGCCGCCAGTCGAGACCTGCATTCACCACGTAATGCGGGGTCAATGCAGGTCTCGGCGATAATCGCTCGATGCCGAAGCCGCTGATCGAGTTTCCGGCCGACGATTCGGAGCGGGCGCTGCGCTTTTGGGGCGGCGTGCTCGGGGTCGAGTTGGCGCCACGGGCCGAGCGGGCCGGTCAGGGTTGGGAAAGCGACGCCGACGGATTGCGGCTCGGGGTCCACGAGCGCGGCGCTGGGCCCGGCGACACCGGCTCCCTCCCCTACTTCACGGTCGCCGACATGGAGGCGACGCTGGAGCGGGTCCGCGAGCTTGGCGGCGCCGTCATCCACCCGGGCGAGCGCTGGTCGGTCTGCCGCGACTCCGAGGGCAGCCCCTTTGCGCTAGCGACCTAGGCATTGGCGAGTTACTCCCGCACGTGGGAGAGCAACTCGACACGGCCTAGCCGGCGCCAGCGGCCGGCGCCTTGGCCTCCTCGGCGCGCTCGTCTTCCTGGTCCTTTTCGTCCTGCGCTTGTTTGATCAACCCGCGCCAGTCCGTGGTGCGGAAGACCAGGAGGATCGCGGCGAAGCCGAGGAAGATCGACCAGGCCGCCATCGCGATCTGGGTCCCGACCGAGAAGGAGAGGACCGCGGTCCGCGTTGGCCCCTGCAGGGTGGCGACCAGAAGCGCCTGCTGGGCGCCGGCGCCACCGGGGGTGAAGGGGACGATGTTGGCGATCGCCTGCACGCTCATCACCAGCATCACCTTGCCGACCGAGCCGCCGATCCCGAAGGCCTCGAGGAAGAACCAGAAGGCGGCGAAGCGGAAGAGCCAGCCGATCCCCTGCCAGGCGAAGACCTCGCGCATGTAGCGGCGCGGCTCGGTGAGGATGACCAGACCCTGTTTGACCCGGTCCCAGAAGCGGCGAACCCGGTGGGCGAGGTAGTAGATGCCGGCCGCGGTCGCGATCAGCAGCGCGGCGACGGTGGCCGCGAGGATCTTCGGGTTCTCGACCCAGAAGGAGATCTCGAAGGCCGGCAGTTTGGGGATCTGCGGCAGCGGCGGCAGCAGGCCCTGGCTGATCGCGTAGAGGAGGACGAGCACGCCGACGCTGGTGTCGAAGACCGTCTGCACCAGGAAGGACGAGGTCACCGCCGGATAGGAGGAATCGGGGATCTGGCGCTTGACCAGAAAGACCTTGGTGACGTCGCCGGCGTGGGCGGGGACGACGGCGTTGATCCCGGCGCCGGCGAGATAGGCGGCGGCCAGCGGCAGGTAGGGAATCCGCTGCGCCGGGTAGGCGGCGCGGAGGACGTTGCGCCAGGCCCAGGCCCGCGCCAGCTGCATCGCCAGCAGGCAGAGTAGCGCGAGGGCAAACGAGCTCCAGTGGATTTCCGAGAGGTTGCGGAAGAATTCCGCCGACCGGTCGAAGAAGAACCGAAAGCTGGATCCGAGATCGGCGGTCGGCATCGCAGCTACACTAGCCCGCTCGTGCCGGACACCGACACGCACACCTTGCCCCGCCAGGCCACCCCCCATCCCACCGACGAGGCGATGTGCGCACGCGCTCGCGAGCGCTACACGGCCGACCGCAAGAGCCGCTTCCGGCGCCGCCGCAAACGCCACGCGCAGCTGCCGAACCTGATCATCATCGGCGGCCTCAAGTGCGGGACCACGAGCATCCACCACTACCTCGGCCTGCATCCCGAGATTCAGATGTCGAAGCCGAAGGAGCTCAACTTCTTCGTCGAGGAGATGAACTGGGACCTCGGCCTCGACTGGTACGCGAGCCGCTTCGACGACCGCTTCAAGGTCCGCGGCGAGTCATCGCCGCACTACACGAACCTGCCCCGCTTCGAGGGCGTCGCCGAGCGCATCCGCGAGCACTGCCCGGACGCGCGCCTGCTCTACATGGTGCGCGACCCGATCAAGCGGATCCTCTCCCACTGGGTGCACGCGACCGGCGCCGGCTACGAGACCCGCGAGTTCATCCCGACCCTCTCGCTGCCGAGCACGCAGTACATCAACCGCTCCAAGTACTGGCTGCAGCTGCAGCCCTACCTCGAGCACTTCGATCGCGAGCAGATCGAGATCATCACCCAGGAGGAGCTGCAGTCCGAACGCGAGGCGACGATGCGCAAGGCCTTCGGCTTCGCCGGCGTCGACGAGACCTTCGTCTCCGAGCAGTTCGACCGCGAGTGGGAGAAGTCGAGCGCCAAGCAGGGCGACAAATACCAGTTCATGGAGAAGCTGATCAAGCTGCCGGGGTTCCGCTCCTTCGACCGCAACTTCGACCGCTTGCCGGAGTCGATGCGCTGGATCGTCGAGAAGGTCGTCCACGACCCCGACAAGCCGCCGGCGGAGAAGCCGGTGCTGCCCGACGACCTCTTCGAGACGATCCGCGGCCACTTCGGCGAGGACGTGGCGGCGCTGCAGAAGTTCGCCGGCCGCGAGTTCGCCGGCTGGCACGACTACAGCTGAGTCCGGCGGGTAGCCGAAGCCGATGCGGCGGCTGTTGCCAGACCCGGGGCCGACCACGGTCGAGCAGCAGCTGGACGGTTACCGGCCTTGGGAGGAGCCGCGGGCGGAGCGGCCGCTGGTGGCGATGAACTTCGTCGCCACCGTCGACGGACGGGCGACGATCGGCGGCCGCTCCGGCCCGATCGGCTCGGGGACCGACACGGAAATGCTGGCGCGGCTGCGGACCCGCTTCGACGCGGTGATGATCGGCGCCGGCACGATGCGGGCCGAGCGTTACGGCCGCGTCGTCGCCGATCGCGAGCAGCGCCAGCGCCGCGAGCAACTCGGGCTTCCCCGCGATCCCCTGATGGTGATCGTCAGCGGCCGCCTCGATCTGCCCTGGGACGCGCCGCTGTTCACCGGCGGCGGCGGTCGGGTCCTGGTCTTCACCGCCTCCGAGGAGGCGCCGCCGACGACGACTACCCCGCTGCAGGTCGTCCGCCACGAGGGTCAGGTCGACCTCGGCGCGGCGCTGGCTCACCTGCGCGGCGAGCACGGGGTCCGGGCGCTGATCTGCGAGGGCGGTCCCCGCTTGCACTCCCAGCTGCTGGCCGCCGGCCTCGTCGACGAGCTGTTCCTGACCGTGGCGCCGAAACTGACCGGCGCCGGCCCCTCGATCGTCGAGGGCGCCCTCCCCGAGGTGGCCGAGCTGGACCTGGCCTGGCTGCTCGAGGCCGACGGCGAGCTCTTCGCCCGCTACCGGCATCCTGATTAGGACATCGATCCTCTAGCGTTGCCGGGCCGAGCGACTAGGAGGAGACGCCCGATGGACTTCAACCCCAGCCCCGAGGTAGAGACGCTGCGCGAGCGCGTCCTCGACTTCATGGACGAGCACGTCTACCCGCAGGAGCGGGAGATCATGGAGGCGATGGACGCGGAGGTGGCGCCGGGGGTGCCCTACTCCGCCAATCTGGTCGCGGTCCGCGAGAGGGCCAAGGCGGAGGGTCTCTGGAACCTCTTCATGCCCGACAAGCGCTACGGGCCGGGTCTCAGCAACTGGGAATACGGGCTCCTGTGCGAGGAGATGGGCCGCAGCCCGCTGGCCGCGGCGATGGCCTTCAACTGCTCGGCGCCGGACACCGGCAACATGGAGATCCTCGCCGAGCACGGGACCGACCAGCAGGTGGAACGGTGGCTGGAGCCGCTGCTCGAGGGCAGGATCCGCTCCTGCTTCTCGATGACCGAGCCCGAGGTCTCCGGCTCCGATCCGACCCTGCTGCAGGCGCGCGGGGTGCTCGATGGCGACGAGTGGGTGATCGACGGCCACAAGTGGTTCACCAGCGGCGCGATGGGGGCCGAGCTGGCGATCGCGATGGTCGTCACCGACCCCGACGCCCCTCCCCACGCCCGCGCCTCGATGATCTGCGTGCCGGTCGAGACCCCCGGCTTCGAGCTGGTCCGCCCGATCCCGGTGATGGGCCACACCCGCGGTCCCGGCCACTGCGAGATCCGCTACGAGAACTGCCGGGTCCCGGCCGCCAACCTGCTCGGCGAACGTGGCGCCGGCTTCGCGATCGCCCAGGACCGGCTCGGTCCCGGGCGCATCCACCACTGCATGCGGGCGATTGGGACGGCCGAGCGCGCGCACGAGATGATGTGCCGCCGCGCCAACGAGCGCGTCGCCTTCGGCGGCCCGCTGGCCGACAAGCAGTTCGTCCAGGAGGCGATCGCGACCTCGCGGATGGAAATCGACCAGGCGAGGCTGCTGACCCTCTACGCCGCCTGGAAGATGGATACCGAGGGCAAGCGCGCCGCCCGCCAGTCGATCTCCGCGATCAAGATCGTCGCCGCCAACATGGTGATGGAGGTGCTCGACCGGGCGATCCAGATCCACGGCAGCCTCGGCATGACCGACGACACCCCGCTGGCGGCGCTCTGGCGCTTCAGCCGCATGCTGCGCCTCGCCGACGGGCCCGACGAGGTCCACAAGATGGTCCTCGCCCGCCGCGAGCTGAACCGCTGGGCCAAGCGCGACGAAGCGGCGCGCGCCGGGGAGCTCGAGCCCCGGCACGCGCCGCGCATGGTCTAGCCGTCGAAGAAATCGAAAGGGCCGGGCAAAGCCCGGCCCTTTCGGGTCATGCTCGAGTCCGTCGCTCCCGTTAGGTCGCGGTCGGGCAGACGACGGTCATCCCGAAGTCATGAGCAGTGAGGTTGCCTTCGTCGTTCCAGGCAACTACGAGAATCGTGTTGTTGCCGGAGCCCTGGAAGGCTTCGAACATCGCCGGTTCGCCGCTGCCGCTGCTCTGGTCGATCGAGCTCACCGTGTAGGTGCAATTGGATATGTCCCGCGGGTATTCGACCGAGCAGGCGAGGAAGCAACCGCCTGAAACGATGCCGGGATCGGTGGCGCTGATGACTTTGGGTCCGCCGACCTCTTGGAACATCACGCCGTAGACATTCGCGGCCTTCACCCCGTTCAGGGTTCCCTGGTTGATGTCGGTTCCGGTCAGAGAGCCGTCCTGCACTTTGGCGCTGTTGACGGCAGAGGCGGCAATCTTGTCGCCGTTGACGGCGGCAGTTGCGATCTTGCCGCCGGTAACGGCCGCGTCGGCCAGTTTTTCGCTGGAAACCGAGGCACCGCCCAGCTTGGAGTTGCCCACGGCGCCGTTCTTGATCTTGCCGCCGGCGACGGCTTCCTTCTTGATCTTCCCGGTGGTGACGGCGTTCTGCTTCAGCTGTTTGCTGCCAACGGTGTTCTTGCCCAGTTCGGTAGCGGCGAATGCGGTCGCGCCGCCGATGACCAGAAATACGGCGAGCGAGGACATCACGTTCGCATACGTGAGTCGCTTGCGAATCTGCTTCACGAAAGTTCTCCTTACATTGAACCCTTATCGGACGCCTCGGGACGAGACAGCCGTACTTACTCTTTCTCGATTGACCCTTTCAGGCGCTCCAAAGGGTGTCAAGAAGGGCAGACGAAACGGCGCCCACTATCGGGCAGCGACCGTCTCAGCCTCGGCGGCGAGCCGCTCGACCAGCCTCGCGAAGTACTCGACGCCGTCGTCGACCTCGCCGTAGCCGCCGGCGACGTAGCGGGCGTAGACACCCTCGATGATCACCGCCAGCTTCCAGTAGCCGAGCGCGAGGTAGAAGTCGAGCTCGGAGAGGTCGCGGCCGGAGCGCTCGGCGTAGCGGGCCGCCAGCTCGTCCCTGGTCGGGAAGCCCGCCGCCAAGGTCGCCGGCTGCCCGAGCCCGACCGGATCGTCCCCGCGCTCTGGCCAATAGACCATCAGCAGACCGACGTCGGCGAGCGGGTCACCGAGGGTGCAGAGCTCCCAGTCGACGACGGCGGCGACCGCGCCGGAGTCGGTCAGGATCATGTTGTCGAGGCGGTAGTCGCCGTGGACGATCGTCGCCGGCCCCTGCGCTGGGATCCGCGCCGCCAAGCGCTCGTGGACGCGGTCCACCGCCGCCAGCTCGCGCGTCTTCGAGCTCTCCCACTGACCCTGCCAGCGGTGCAGCTGGCGGGCGACGTAATCCTCCTTGCGCCCGAGCTCGCCGAGCCCGACGGCGTCGGGATCGACGGCGTGGATCGCGACCAGGGTGTCGGCGACGCGCTCGCCGATCGCCCACCGATCCGCCTCGGCGGGGAAGAGCTCGGCCTCGGCGAGCCCGCGCAGGATCGGCCCCTCGACGAAATCCATCACGTAGAAGGGGGCGCCGTTTACCGCCTCGTCCTCGCAGAGCCCGACGACCGGGGCGACCGGGACCGCGGTCGGGCCGAGCGCGGATACCACCCGGTGCTCCCGGACCATGTCGTGGGCGGAGCCGAGTCGCTTGCCGAGCGGCGGTCGCCGCAGCGCCCAGCTCTTGCCGGCGGCGTCGCTGACGCGGTAGGTCAGGTTCGAGTGCCCGCCGGCGATGCGCTCGAAGCGCAGCGGCGGCGCCACGTCCCCGGCGTGGGCCGCGAACCACGCCCCCACGGCGGCCGCGTCGATGCCGTCCACGGCCGTGGTGGAGCCGTCGCCCTGGCCTGTAGCCTCGTCCCCCATCAGCGCTCAAGCATATTCCCGACCCCCGCGACGGCTCAGCCCGTCGCTCGCCAACAGGCTGCGAATCGGCTTCGCGATCGGCTTCGCCGTGCTCACCGCGATGGCGGTGATCGGCGTCGGTCGCTTCATCCAGCAGCGCCAGGACTTCGAGGACCAGGTCGCCCGCTCCTACCAGGTCGAGATGGCGGCGCGGGTCGAGGTCGCCGAAGGCAAAGACCCGCAGGCCGCGCGGGCAACGGTCGCCTCCCAGGCCAGTCGCCGCGCCGAGCTCCAGGACCAGATCTCCGGCGACACCCGCGACACCGCGCTCCTCGTCGCCGCCGGGCTGATCGCCGGCCTGACCGGAGCGCTGCTGCTGTTCAGCGGCTTGATCTCCTCGCTGCGACGGCCGCTCGAGGATCTCGTCGACGCCGCCGGGCGCCTCGCCGCCGGCGACCTCAGCACCCGGGTCGAGGTCGGCGGCCTCTCCGAGACGGCGACGCTCGGCGCCGCCTTCAATGAGATGGCGGGCCAGCTCGAGGTCGAGGCCGGCGAGCGCGAACAGCTCAACCGGCTCAAAGACGAGTTCGTGCTGACCGCCTCGCACGAGCTGCGCAGCCCCCTGACCTCGGTCCAGGGCTTCGCCGAGCTGCTGATGCTCGAACGCGACAAACTGGCGCCTAAGCAGGTCGAGACGGTCGAGATCATCCTCGACAACTGCCGCCACCTCGGCCGCCTGCTGAACGACCTGCTCGACCTCACCCGCTCCGACGCCGGCCGCCTCGCCCTGCGTCGGGAGCCGACCGAGGTGGCGCCGCTGATCGAGGACGTCGTGCGGACGATGCGGGCGCAGACCGACAGCGCCAACCAGTCGCTGACCGAGCGACTGGAGCCGAATCTGCCGCTGATCGAGGTCGAGCCCGACCGAATCCGGCAAATATTGGTGAACCTGGTTACCAACGCCCACGAGTACTCCCCCGAACGGGCGTCCGTGGAGGTATCCGCACGAGTAGTCGGAACCAGTGTGGAGATTGCGGTGACCGACAACGGACCGGGAATACCGGAAGACCAGCTGGAGCAGATCTTCGAGCGCTTCACCCGCGGCGACGCGGGCCTGACCCAGCGCGTCGGCGGCACCGGGCTCGGCCTGGCGATCTCGAAATCGCTGGTCGAGCTGCACGGCGGCACGATCGCGGCCGAATCCACGCTTGGCAAGGGCTCCAGCTTCCGCTTCCGGCTTCCGGCCGCCGGCGCGGCCACGGCCGCCGAGCCGAACCGCGCGACCGCGGAGCAGGGCTGATGGCGCGCGTCCTCGTCGCCGACGACTCGGAGACGATCCTGCTGCTGATGCGGACGCGCCTGGAGCTGGCCGGCCACGAGGTCGAGACCGCTGCCGACGGCCAGGAGGTGACCGAGATGGTCGCCGACGGCGCCGAGGCCCTGCCTGACCTCTTCCTGCTCGACGCGATGATGCCACGCAAGTCCGGGATCGACGCCCTGCGTGAGTTGCGGGCGGCGGGCGTGGAGACGCCCGCGCTGATCGTCAGCGCCCACCAGAACCCCGGTGACGCCGACGCCGCCTCAGACGTCGAGATAAGCGGCTACGTGACCAAGCCGATCGACTTCGACCGGCTGCTGGAAGCGATCGCGACGCTGACCCAGAGCTAGCTGCCGGGCCTGGCCGGCCCCTGGCCCTCCCTAGCTCCTAGAACAGGTCGGCTTCTTCGAGGCCCGTGCCGATCCAGGGGCTCAAGGTGCGGGCGAAGGTGGCGGTGAGGTGCGATTTATCGCGGTAGACCAGGGCGTTGCCGATCACGGCGCGGCAGAGGTCGCTGGGGCAGATCTCCTGGGTGATGTCGATCAGGTGGGCGTAGGGCGCGGCTTTGGCGGCGCGGACGTCGAATTCCAGGTTCCAGTCGTGAACCCGCTCGAAGGCGCACTTGTCGAGGTTCTGGAGGTCTTCGGAGACGCAGCTCGGGACGTCGCTGGCGGAGGCGGGGGTGTCGCGAATCACCGTCACCTCCAGGCCGGCGCGGTGGATGCGGTCGAGCGTCTTGCGGTAGCCCGCCTCGAGCGCTTCGGCGCCTTCCTCGCCGGGCAGTTCGTTGCCCTCTTCGTCGAAGGGCGTGTAGGCCGTGTCGCCGCTCATCACCACCATCGCCCGCGAGCCGCTCATTTCGATCCGCTTCAGCGTCTCCTCGCGCCAGGCGTCGCACTGCGAGTACTCGCGGTCGGCGATCATGCTGCGGATCTTCACTTCGCCCGGCGTGCATTCGGCCTTGGTCAGGACGATCAGCCGCCAGTCGTTTTCGTTCGCCAGTTTTTCCAGCGGTGAGAAGTACTGCAGCGCGTGCGAGTCGCCGAACAGGATCAGCGTCTTCGTCCCCTCCGGATCGCCGTAGAGGCAGCGGTTGGAGTTGGTCCCGTCGATCCCGACCAGGCAACCGTCGTAGAAGGCGCGCGAGCGATCCTCCTTTGCCCGCAGCGGATTCGGGCGCAGCGCCACGGCGGTGTCCTGGGGCTCGACCTCGGTTTCAAGGGCCGCGGCGCCCTGGACGTCGGAGAGCGGCGCCGTCTCCAGCGTCGGCTGCGCATCGTCGAGCAGCAGCGCCCCACCAACCATCAGCGCCATGCAGGCGGCGCCGAGCGCGAAGGCGCGGCTCGGCATCGCCACCAGCTTCTTCGAGCGGCGGAACGGTTCCTCGATCACGTAGTGGGTGATCGCGGTCGGGATCCAGGAGAAGGCGACGACGGCGATGCCAGCGGCGACCGAGAGTGGGCCCCAGAGCGCCGCGGCGAAGACCAGCAGGGGCCAGTGCCAGAGGTACCACGAGTAGGAGATGCCGCCGACGTAGCGGGCCGGTCCGGTCGAGAGCAGGCCGGTCGGGGTCGCCCGGTTGCGCGACTGCAGGGCGCCGCCGGCGAGGATCAGGGCGGCGGTGCCGAGGGTCGGGATCAGCGCCGCCGCGCCGGGGAACGGCGTCGACTCGTCGAAGGCGAGAACCGCGTAGACGATCGCCGCCAGCCCGGCCCAGCCCAGCGCGACCGCGATCCGACGCCGCAGCGCCACCACCCCAAGCAGCGCCAGGATCGCGCCCAGCGCCAGCTCCCAGGCACGGCCGAAGGTCGAGAAGTAGGCGGCGTTGGGCTGCTGGTCGGTGTAGTAAATGCCGAAGGCGAGCGAGGCGGCGAAGACGACGCCGAGGGTGACCCAGAGCGCCGGCCGGACCGACTTGCCCTGGCGCCGCCAGAACCAGGTCACCGCCAGGATCAGGGTCGGCCAGACGAGGTAGAACTGCTCCTCGATCGCCAGCGACCAGAGGTGCTGGACCGGGCTCGGTTCCGCCTCCTGGGCGAAGTAGTCGACCGACTGCGCGGCGAAGTGCCAGTTGGCGACGTAGAAGGCGGAGCTGATGATGTCGCCGGAGACTTCGGCGATCCGCACCGGCGAGAAGATGATCAGGCTGAGGATCGCGACGCTGACCAGCAGCACCGCCGAGAGCGGCAGCAGGCGCTTGATCCGGCGCGCGTAGAAGCCGCGGATCGAGATCTTGTTGGTGGCGCCGACCTCGTTCAGCAGCAGCCGGGTGATCAGAAAGCCGGAGATGACGAAGAAGACGTCGACGCCGACATAGCCGCCGGCGGCGAAGGGGATGCCGGCGTGGCAGAGCAGCACCGCGCCAATCGCGATCGCGCGCAGGCCTTCGATATCGGGCCGAAAGCCGGTGCTCGCCTTCTCTTGTCTTGCCGATGGCACGCGAGGGATGGTAGGGCGCCGCTAGCGCGGGACGGTGCCCTGGGCCTGGCGTTCGGCTATTTCAGCCAGCCAGATCAGGCTCCTTTGCAGCACTTCGGGCTGCGAGCGCTCCGCGTGGTGACCGCCGAGAACCTCCCAGAGGTGGACCCGCGGGAACTTGCTCGCGTAGGCCTCGCTCTGGGAGACGGGCACGACCTGGTCGTCGATTCCGTGGACCAGCAGCAGCGGCTGTTTCTCCTGCCGCCGCAGCGGCGACAGTCGGTAGCGGGCGGAGATGTCGAGGCCGACCCGTTCGTAATAGAGGGGCCCGTACTGTTCCAGCGGCCATTCCCAGCTGACCAGGTTCGAAACCGGCGCCTTGGCGGCGGCGGCGCCGACGAGGCCGTCGCCGGAGAGCAGCGCCGCCAGCGTCCCCCCCGCCGAGGAGCCGTAGGCGTAGACCATGTCGGCGCCGAACTTCAGCCGCAGCCGTTTCGCTTCCGCCCGCACCGCCAGCACCGCGGCGGGCATGTTGCCCAGCGGGTAGCTCGTGTAGTGGGGGATGAAGCCCGCCTTGACCGCCGCTTCCCGCGTGGTCGCTTCGAATTCTTCGTCGTCGTAGAGGAAGGAGCCGCCGTGGAGCAGCATCAGGTGCGGCTTCGGCCCAGCCTGGCGGCCGGGGCCGACTTCGGGGGCCGGGTAGTCGTCGTATTTCGATTTCGCCGGTTTCTCCGGCGGCGCCGCGATCGCCCCAGGGGTGGCGATGAGGGCGAGCAGCAGGGCGGCAAGCAACGCCAGCGTGGCGCCGGCGCGGTGGGTGGACTGGGTGCGGCGGATATCGCCACAACCCGGGCCGGCGCCTGGAGTCGCGGGTCGGGCGCGGGCTGTCAAGTCCGCGCTACCGCGATCGCCAGGTTCATGCCGTCGATCTTCACCGCCGCGCCGTTCTCGGCTCCGTAGGAGACCGCGGTGGCAAGCACCTCGCCGGCGACGTAGGCCTCGTGCTCGCGGGCGGCCGCCAGCAGCGCCTCGTCGCCGCCGAGCCCGAGCTCGATCCGATCGGTGATCTCCAGCCCCGCCTCCTTGCGGGCGTTCTGGACCGCGTGGACGATCTCGCGGGCGAGGCCCTCGCGGCGCAGCTCCTCGTCGAGCTCGAGCGCGAGCGCGACGGCGTGGCCGGCCTCGGCCTCGACCTCGTAGCCGTCGAGCGGTTGCAGGGCCAGGGTGACGTCGTCGGGGCCGAGCGTGTGGTCGCCGCCGTCGATCGAGATCCCGACCTCGCCTCCCTCGGCGAGGACCGCGGCGACGTGGGCGGCGTCGAGCGCCGCCACCGCGGCCGCCACCTGCGGCATGCTCTTGCCGAAGCGGGGCCCCAGCGTCCGGTAGTTGGGCTTCGCCGTGTAGCTGACCAGCTCGCCCTCGTCGCTGACGAAGTCGAGCTCCTTCACGTTGAGCTCAGCGGTGACGAGGTCCGCGCGGGCTTCGATCGCCGCTCGCTCGGCCTCGTTGGCGACGATCACGGCGCGGCGCAGCGGCTGCCGCACTTTCGCCTTCGCCTGCGCCCGCGCCGCCCGGCCGAGTTCGACGGTCAGCCGCACCGCCTCCATCCCGGCTTCCAGGTCGGGGTCGGCGAGGGCTGGGTCGACGACCGGGAAATCGCGCAGGTGAACCGAGTCCTGGGCCTCGCCTGCCTCGCCCAGGGCGCCCGCGGCAAGGTTGAGGTGGATCTCGTCGGCGAGGAACGGGGTGAAGGGCGCCAGCAACGCGACCGTCTCCAACAGGCAGTGGCGCAGGGTCGCGAAGGCGGCGCGGTCGCCGTCCCAGAAGCGCCGCCGCGAGAGCCGCACGTACCAGTTGGAGAGCTCCTCGACGTACTCGGAGATCGCCTTGCCGGCGCTGGTGCAGTCGAAGTCGTCCATCCGCTCGCGCACGGTCGCGACCGTCGCCTGCAACCTGGACAGCGCCCAGCGATCGAGGTCGTTCTCGGGCTCGGGGGTAACGTTGAAGTCGAGCGGGCCAAGGTTCTCGGCGTTGGCGTAGAGGACCCAGAAGGAGTAGGTGTTCCAGAGCGTCAGCTGGAACTGGCGCACCGACTCCCCGACGGTCTCGACCGAGAAGCGGTAGCCGGCCCACGGCTGCTGGGTCGCCAGGTAGTACCAGCGCAGGGCGTCGGCGCCGTGGGCGCCGAGCACGTCCCAGGGGTCGACGACGTTGCCGCGGCTCTTCGACATCTTCTGGCCCTCGGGGTCGAGGATCAGGCCGAGGCAGACGCAGTTGCGGAAACTCGACTCGCCGAACAGCAGCGTCGACTCGGCGAGCAGGGTGTAGAACCAGCCGCGGGTCTGGTCCTGGCCCTCGCAGATGTAGTCGGCCGGGAAGCGCTCGGCAAAGAGCTCCTGATTCTCGAACGGGTAGTGGAACTGCGCGAACGGCATCGCGCCGCTGTCGTACCAGGTGTCGATCACCGATTCGACCCGGCGCGTCTCGCCGCCACACCTGCGGCAGGGGATGAGGACCTCGTCGATATAGGGGCGGTGCAGGTCCTCGGGGATCTCGGCGCCGGAGCGCTCGCGCAGCTCGGCGACCGAGCCGATGCACTCGACCTCGCCACAAACGCGGTCGGTGCAGCGCCAGACGGGCAGCGGCGTCCCCCAGTAGCGGTCGCGGGAGAGCGCCCAGTCGACGTTGTTCTCCAGCCATTTGCCGAAACGGCCGTGCTTGACGTGCTCGGGGTGCCAACCGATCGTCTCGTTGTTGGCGAGCATCTGCTCCTTGACGGCGGAGGTGCGCACGTACCAACTCGTCGTCGCGTAATAGATGAGCGGCGTGCCGCAGCGCCAACAGTGCGGGTAGGAGTGCTCGTAGGTCTGCTCGCGGAAGAGGTAGCCGTTCTCCTCGAGGAAGGCGATCAGCTCGCGGGTCAGCTGCGGGTCCTTGACGAAGCGCCCCTCGAAGCCCTGCACGCGGCCGTCGAAGGTGCCGTCGGGCTTGACCGGGTTGTAGAGGGACTGGACCCCGTCGTCGGGATTGAAGATGCCGTTGGCGATCGCGACCTCGAAGTCGTCTTCGCCGAAGGCGGGGGCGATGTGGACGAGGCCGGTGCCGTCGTCGGTGGTGACGAAGTCGCCGGCGACGATCGGGAAGGGGCCCGGCTCGCGGTCGCCGGGGAAGATCGGGCCGCGGTAGCGGCGCTCGCTGAGCGCCTGGCCGCTGAGCGTGCCGACGACCTTCGCACCTTCGCCGAGCACCTTCTCCAGCAGCGGCTCGGCGAGGATCACAATCTCCCCCCCGACCTCGGCGCGGGCGTAGGTCACCTCGGGGGCGACGGCGACGGCGACGTTGCCGGGCAGGGTCCACGGGGTCGTGGTCCAGACCAGCAGCGATTCACCGCTCTCGGCGCCGTCCTCCCCCAGCAAGGGGAAGCGCACGTACACGGAGGGGTCCTCGACGTCTTTGTAGCCCTGCGCGACCTCGTGCGAGGAAAGCGGCGTGCCGTCGCGCGGGCAGTAGGGGACGACCTTGTGGCCCTCATAAAGGCGACCGTCGTCCCAGAGCCTCTTCAGCGACCACCAGACCGACTCGATGTAGTCGTCCTCGAGGGTGACGTAGGGGTCGTCGAGGTCGACCCAGAAGCCGATCCGCTCGGTCAGCTTGTTCCAGTCCTCGACGTACTCGAAGACCGATTCGCGGCAGCGCTGGTTGAACTCGGCGATCCCGAACTCCTCGATTTCCTGCTTGGAGGAGATCCCCAGCTGCTTTTCGACCTCGAGCTCGACCGGCAGCCCGTGGCAGTCCCAGCCCCCCTTGCGCGGCACCCGGTAGCCGCACATCGTGCGATAGCGCGGGTAGATGTCCTTGAAGACGCGGGCGAGCACGTGGTGGGAGCCAGGGCGGCCGTTGGCGGTCGGCGGTCCCTCGTAGAAGCTCCAGACCTCGGCGCCCTCGCGGTTGGCGAGCGAGCGCTCGAATACGTCGGACTCGCGCCAGCGAGCCAGGACCCGCTGCTCGAGCGCGGGGAAGGACTGCTTCGGATCGACGGGGTTGAATCCAGGCACGAACCCCGGATTCTAGGAGCGAGGGCTCAGCGGCAGCCGCACCTCACCAGACGAGGATGAAGTCGCCCGGATCTTTCGGATTCGCGTAGGCGGGCAGGACCAGGCCCTGCTGCATCCGGTTTGCGGTGAAGACCGGCATCACTTCGCGGCGGCTCACCTCGGCGCGGTCGAGGCCGGGAATGTCGAGGTCGAGAACCAGCTTCATCAGCGGCATCTCGTTGACGGTCGTGTGCGAGTTGCCGACCTCGACGATGGTGGCGGTGCCCTTGAGCCCGTTCTGGAAGATCCAGTCCTGGTGGGCGGCCCTGCGCTGGGCGTGGCGCGCGTACCAGGCCAAGCCGGCGGCGACGAGGACAAAGATCGCACCGGTCGAGGCGAGGATCAGCGCCGTCTCGACGTCGGCGCCGAGCAGGGCCGGACCGATGCACATCGCCAGCCCCAGCACCCCGAAGAGGCCGATCAACCCGATGCCGACGCGGTTGACCTGCATCGCTACTCCCCGCACTCCCGGGCGATGCGCTCGGCGACGTGGGCGGTCGCCGCGCAGAGCGCGGCCAGGCCGGCGGCGTCCGGGTCGTCCTCCTCGACGCTGCCGAGCAGGGCCCCGTAGGCGAGCTCGAAGGAGAAGTCCGCGGGCGGCTCGGTGGCCAGGTAGTCGACCAGCGCCGGCGAGAACAGCTGGCGCATCCAGTTGGGGTCCTGGTAGGGGCTGGTGCTGACCGTGTAGCGCTCGTTCAGCACCGTGCTCTCGGTCCAGAGCTTCGAGTGGCGGGCGCCGAAGCCGTAGAACTCGTCGTCGCGGGTGCTGCGGCCGTTGCGGACGCAGAAGACCCGCGGCGCGTAGGGCGTCGCCCCAGGGACCTCGGCCAGGGCGACGTTGAAGCGGAAGGTCTTGTTGCGCTTGTAGGCGAGGTGGCCGACGATCCCGTCGACCTCGCCGCCGAGGCGCCCGCGGGCGGCGGGGGCGACCTGGCAGTGCTTGGACTCGACCAGCAGCGGCGTCAGCGGGCCCAGACCCAGGGCCGGCACCGGCGTGAGGCCGCGCTCGGCGGCGAAAGCTGCGTAGGTCGTGTCGGCATCGGCCACGATTCGGTGCAGCATATGCTTGCGCGATGCCTACCTACGACCTCAACAACAAAGTTGCCCTCGTCACCGGCGCCGCCCGCGGCATCGGCTACGAGACCGCGCGCCAGTTGCACATGCGCGGCGCCTCGGTCGCGGTACTCGACCTCGACGCGACCAACGCCGCCGAGGCGGCGGAGCGGATCGGACCGCGCGCTTTCGGGATCGGCGCCGACGTCACCGACCACGGCGCCATGCAGGCCGCCGTCGCCGCGGTCGTCGAGCGCTTCGGTGGGCTCGACGTGGCGATGGCCAACGCCGGCATCGCCCAGTCCACGGTGGCGACCGTGCGCGGGATCGGCACCGAGGAGTGGGAGCGCGTCTTCGAGGTCGACCTGCTCGGCGTCTGGCGGACCGTGCGGGCGGTGCTGCCGCAGATCGTCGAGCGCCAGGGCCACATCGTCGTCGTCGGCTCCGTCTACTCCTTCGCCAATGGCGTCTTCAACAGCCCCTACGCGGTCGCCAAGGCCGGCGTCGAGGCGCTCGGCCGCTCGCTGCGGGCGGAGCTGGTGCCACTCGGCGCCAGCGCCAGCGTCGCCTACTTCGGCTGGGTCGACACCAAGCTCGTCCAGGACGGCTTCGCCCGCCCCCACTCCGAGCGCGTGCTCGCCAACTCGCCGGACTGGCTGATGAAGAGGATCCAGCCCGACGAGGCCGGCGCCGCGGTGGTGCGGGGGATCGAAGAACGCGCGCCCCGCATCTTCGCCCCGAAGTGGTGGCGCTACGTCTCCGCGATGCGCGGCCTGATCAACCCGTTGCTCGACCGCCGCTTCGACACCGACGAGAACATGATCGAGACCGTGCGCGAGATCGAGGCGGCCGCCGACGAGCAGGGCGCCGCCGCGGTCTCAGCGGTTACGCGTTAGCCGCTCGAGCAGGATCAAGACCGACTCGTAGGGCTCGCCGGTGGCGCGCTCGAGGCCGATCTCGCAGGTGCGGTTGCTGGAGAGATGGGCGTCGAAATGGCGCCCCGCGAGCTCTTCGGCCTGGGGGCGGGTGGCGGCCGCGGTCAGCTCCGGGTGGGAGATGCCGCGGTCGCCGGCGAACCCGCAGCAGGTCGCCGAGGGGGCGACGTAGACGTCGTCGGCGAGGGTCTCGGCGAGGGCGCGGATCTTCGGGGTCAGGCCGAGGCGGCGGGTGGCACAGGTCGGGTGGACGGTGGCGGAGCCGATCTTCTCGGCGACCTCGAGCCAGGGCAGCAGGCGATCGTGCGCCCAGGCGACCGAGTCGACGATTTCCAGCTTTGCGAGGCGCTCGCCGTTGGCCTCGTCGAGGACGCCGGCCCCGGGTTCGACCGTCGCGTTGGTGCAGGAGGCGGCGTCGATCACGACCGGCAGCGCCCCCTCGCCACTCCAGGCCCAGAGGCGCTCGACCATTTCGTTGGCCTTGAAGCGGTGCGCCTCGCCGAAGCCCTTCGAGCTCCAGGGCAGCCCGCAGCAGCTGCCGACCACGTCGGGTGGGATCCAGACCGGCAGCCCAGCGCGGTCGGAGACCGCAACCAGGGCCGCGGCAGGCGATCCGGCGAAGATGCGGTTGGTGCAGGAGGGGACGTAGACGGCGGCAGCGCCGGAATGGATCGTCACCGGCAGCTTGCTCGCGGCCGCCCCCGGCAGCGCCCGGCCGCGCCTGGTCCGCCGCGCCAGCGGCCCCCCGACGCGGAGACCGAGCCGCGAGGCGCCCTCGACCAGGTCCCACCGCTGCGCTTTCGCCATCTCCAGCCGTTCGGCGCCCGGCGGGTGACCCTCGTTACGCAGCTGCTTGACCAGGCTGCCGGTATCGATCCCCACCGGGCAGGCGATCTGACAGGAGCCGTCGGCGGCGCAGGTCTCCAGCGCCTCGTACTCGTATTCCTTTTCGAGGGCAATGCGAACCGGCGAATCGGCTGGCTGGCGGGCGATCTCGCGGCGCAGGACGATCCGCTGTCGCGGCGTCGTCGTCAGATCGCGGCTCGGGCAGACCGGCTCGCAGAAGCCGCACTCGACGCAGGAGCTCGCCGACTCCTCGATTGCGGGAGTCGTCTTCAGGTTGCGCAGGTGCGCGCCGGGGTCGCGGTTGAGGATGACCCCCGGCGAGAGCACGCCGTCGGGGTCGGCCAACTTCTTCACCCGCCACATCAGCTCGGTCGCCCGCTCGCCCCACTCCCGCTCTACATAAGGGGCCATGTTGATCCCGGTCCCGTGCTCGGCCTTCAGCGAGCCGTCGTACTTGCCGACGATCAGCTCGACCAGCTTGCCCATGAAGGCCTCGTAGCGGTCGAGGTCCTCCTGCTTGGCGAAGTCGGGGGTGAGCATGAAGTGGAGGTTGCCGGCGGAGGCGTGGCCGGCGACGCCGGGTAGGAAGCCGTGCTCGCCGAGCAGCGCCTGCAGGTCGCGGGCGCCCTCGGCGATCCGCTCGGGCGGCACGCAGACGTCCTCGACGATCAGTGCCGTGCCCTCCAGCCGCAGCTTGCCGATCAGCCCGTGCAGGCCCTCGCGCACGCGCCAGCTCAGCTCGATCTCCTCCAGCTCGCGGGAGAACTCGAGTGGGCGGATCGTCTCGTGGACAGCGAGGATCGCCTCGGCTGCGGCCACATAGTCGGCCAGCTCCGACCCTTCGGCGCCGCCGAACTCGACCAGCAGCACCGCCGAGTCGGGCGGCAGCTCTTTCCACTCCTGCGGAGCCCCGACCATGTTCCAGGCGGCGGTGATTAAGGCCGGCGCGACCATCAGCTCGACCGCGGTGGCGCCGCAGTCGACGAGGTCGCGGACCGGCGCGATCGCGGCATCGATGCTGGGGAAGTGGATCCAGGCGGTGGTCGTCACGGCCGGCAGCGGCACGGTCTCGAAGACCGCCTCGGCGACGAAGCCGAGCGTGCCCTCCGAGCCGACCAGCAGGCGGCGGAAGATCTCCAGCGGCTCCTCGGCGTCGAGGAAGGCGCAGAGGCGGTAGCCGGTCGTGTTCTTGATCGCGAACTTGCGGCGGATCCGCTCGCTGAGCTCGGAGTCGGCGCGGATCTCGTCGCGGATCGCTTCCAGGCCCGCGGCCAGCTCCGGCTCCGCCGCGGCGAAGGCCTCGGCGGCACCGGGGGCGGCGCTGTCGATCATCGTCCCCGACGGGAGGACGAAGGTCAGCGAGCGCACGGTCGAGTAGGAGTCCCTGGTGACGCCGCAGCGCATCCCGCCCGAGTTGTTGGCGATGACGCCGCCGACGGTGGCGACGTCGGTGCTGGCCGGGTCGGGACCGAGCTTGCGGCCGTGCGGGGCGAGGACGCGGTTGGCGTGGCCGAGGATCGTCCCCGGCTTGACCCGGGCGCGGGCGGCGTCCGCCTCGACCGCGACCCCGCCGAAGTGGCGGCGCACGTCGACGAGGATGCCGTCGCTCTGACCCTGGCCGTTGAGGCTGGTGCCGCCAGCGCGGAAAGTGACCGGGATCCCCTGCGCGCGGCCGAAGGTGAGGACCTTGGCGACGTCGGCGGCGTCGCGGGCCATCACCACCGCCCGCGGGAAGAGCCGGTAGGGGCTGGCGTCGGAGGCGTAGCGGACGAGGTCGCCGGGGCGGGCCAGCAGTCGGTCGGCGCCGAGCAGCTCTTCGAGCTCGCCGCGCAGCGGCTGCGCGACCCCTGCCGCGAGCTCGTCCGGCGCGCGATCGGGGGCAGGCGCCAGGGCCTCCATCAGAACAAGGACATGCCTGGCTCGACCGGGACTTCGACCAGCTCGGGGCGGGAGGAGGCAAGGGCGGTGGCGAGGGCGGCGCTGACTTCGTCGCGGTCGCGGGCGCGCTGGGCGCTGACGCCGTAGCCCTCGGCGACCGCGGCCACATTGAGCTCGGGCAGGTCGAGGCCGGGGGCGCCGGTCACCTGCTCGACCTCGGCGAACCACTTGAGGATCGCGTACTCGGAGTTGCGCAGGACCAGGAAGGTGACCGGGACGTCGTAGGCCACGGCGCTCCAGAAGGCGGTGATCGCGTACTGGGCCGAGCCCTCGCCGAGCACGCAGACGACCGGGCGGTCGGGCTGGGCGAGCTGCACGCCGACCGACGCGGCGAGGCCGAAGCCGAGACCGCCGCCGGCGCTGAAGTAGTAGCTGCCGGGCCGCGAGAGCCGCAGCTGGTTGCGCAGCGCCAGGGTGCTGGAGGGGGACTCGAGGACGACGATCGCGTCCTCCGGCAGAACCTCGCGCAGGGCGCTGTGGACGGTCGAGGAATTGAGCGGGTCGGTGACCGGGAGATCGCCCGGCCCCGGGTTCGGCTCCGGCGCTGGCCGTCCCGACTCCGGGACGGCCGCCAGCAGCGCCTCCAGGGTGAGCCCGACGTCGGCGACGATCGCGTCGCCCATCGGCGCCCGCACCGCCTCATCCGGGTCGCTGGTGATCGCGACCAGCTTCGCGCCCGCGGGCAGCAGCGGCCCGGGGATGTGCGGGTAGTAGGGGAAGACGGAGCTGCCGACGACGAGGATCAGGTCATGGCCCTCGAGGGTCTGCCCGACCGGGCCGATCGCCGGTGGCAGCACGCCGCGGAAGTTCGGGTGGTCCTCCGGGAAGCCGAGGCGGACGCCGCCGGTGGCGGGCGAGGCCCAGACCGGCAGGCGCTGGCGCTCGGCGAGGCCGATCGCGACGTCCCAGGCACCGCTGGTGTCGATGTCGGGGCCAGCGATCAGGACCGGGTTGGCGGCGGCGTCGAGCTGCGCGGCGAGGGCGCGCACCGCCTCGGGGTCGGCGACGGCGCGGGCGGTCACCCGACGCTCGATCGCGGCGCGGGCGTCGGCCTCGTCGACCTCGGCGTCCCAGTCGTCCATCGGGATCGAGACGAAGACGGGGCCGCGCGGCGCCAGCCCCGCCAGGTGGGCCCCGTGGGCGAGGGCGAGCGGCACGTCCTGGGCTCGCGGCGGCTCGAAGGACCACTTGACCAGTGGGTGCGGCATCCGCGTCGCGTCGCGGTTGGTGAGGTTGGCCTGCAGGGTGATCTGGGCGCGTGCCTGCTGGCCGGCGGTGACCAGCAGCGGCGAGTGGTTGGCCTGGGCGTTGAAAATCGCCCCCATCGCGTTGCCGACCCCCGGCGCCGTGTGCAGGTTGGCGACGGTGGTCTTGCCGGAGGCCTGGGCGAAGCCGTCTGCCATCCCGACCACAACCGCCTCCTGCAGGCCGAGCACGTAGCTGAAGTCGGCCGGGTAGTCGGCCAGCATCGGCAGCTCGGTCGAGCCCGGGTTGCCGAAGATCGTCGTCATTCCGTGGGCGCGGAAGAGGTCGAAGGTTGCATCTCTCACTGCAGGCATCCGCAGCAGCCTACCCTCGATTCAAGGCATCCCGGGGGTCGTGTCGATACGGGCAGGGTGATTCGGTACGTATCCATCCTCTGCGCCGCGGCCCTCTGCCTGGCCGGCGCCACCGCCGGCGCCGCTGCCGCCGAACCGCCCCCGAGCGAAACCCGGTACGCCTACGGAACCAGCGCGATCGTCCCGCTCCCCGCCTCGATCCCGCACGAAGAAGGCGACATGGTTGACAAACGGATCCTGCCCGACCTGCGCTGGATCGCCGAGCGCTACCCGATCTACGTCACCGACGGCTACTCCGGGCCGCTGCCCAATGGCGAATGGGCCGGCTGCCACGGCTGCCACGTCAAGGGCTCCGATCACTACAACGGGCTCGCCGTCGACATCGTGCCGCTGATCCCGAGCTCGAGCTGCGACGCCAAATGGACCGGGATCACCCGCCTCGCCCGCTGGGCCGAGCCGATCCAGAACCGCCCCGTCCTGCCCTTCCGCTGGATCGGCTACGACGGTGACGTCGGCCACGGCTGCGGGCACCATCTCCATCTCTCCTGGAACCACGCCCCGGCGGGCCGCTACCAGCTCGCCGAATGGGTCGAAATCTTCCCGGTCCCCGGGCTCGAATCGGGCAAGAAGACGCGGACGAAAAAGGTCCCGAAAGCACCCCGCGGCCCCAGCGGTGGCATCTCCCAGGCCCCCACCGGCGGCCTCTCCCCCCGCGGCACCGGCGACTGAGCCGCCCCGCCCCGAGGTGTCCGAGCTAAGGGTTCCAGCTCAGACACGTCCCTAGGATGGGTGGGGATGCGCACTCGGAGACTGATCGCGGTCGCCTCTGTCGGGGCGGCCCTCGTTGGTGCCGGCTGCGGCGGTGGCCGCGGCGACGATGCCGAGACCCCGGTCGCCTGCCTCGAAGGGTCTGCGGCCTACGTCCGCGCCCTCGCCAACGCGCCCGGCAAGGTGCTGGTCGGGGACGAGACGCCGATCAGCGACTGCCTGGCGGAGAACCAGGAGGCCGGCGACCTGGCCGGCGTTGGCGAAGCGATGATCGGCGCCGCGACCGAACTCAACGCCGAGGCCCGCGAAGACCCGGGCGGCCAGGCGACGCTGGAACTCGGCTACCTGATCGGCGCCGCCAAGCGCGGGGCCGAGGAGACCGAAGGCATCCACTCCGACCTGATCCGCCGGCTCGTCGTCGCCGCCCGTTTTGCGCCCGGCGACGAACCCCTCTCCCCTGCCTTCATGGCCACCTACAGGGAAGGGTTCGACGCCGGGCGCGAAGGCGGCTGGCTGGTCGACTCCTGATCCTGCCGCGCGCGAGGCGCTCAGGAGCGGCGGCGACAGCGACCGCTCGGCAGGACCCGCAGCAGGCGCTCGGCCCGGCGCACCGAGTCGGGCGGCGCGCTCGCCTGGATCTCGGTGAGGACCGCGCGGGCGACCTGGTGCGCGCAACGGGGCCGCACGGTCTGCGCGTTCGGGCGTCCGGCGATCTCGGCCGGGCCGACCAGCGCCATCCGATCCTCGCCGCGGACGACGATCCAGGGCTCGTCCTCGCAGACCCCGACGAAGCTGGGGATGCCGGCGCGGCGGGCCAGCTCGTGGCCGATCACGGCGATCTGCAACGGGTGGGCGCTGCGGTGGGTGAGCGCGTGGTCGATCAGCAGCGCCCGGTGGTGGCTGCGGTCGGGGCTGAGGCAGAGCCCGTTGGTCAGCTGGTCGGCGAGCGCGTGCGCCTGCTCGGCGACGTCGAGCTCGCCGGCGCCGAACAGCGGCAGCGAAGCCTCGTCGAGCAGCGCCCCGGGCGCCGCCATCGCCGTCACCGAGAAGCTCGCCGCCAGCGCCGCCTGCGCCTGGTCGTGCTGCAGGCCCGGCGTGCCGAGCAGCCGTGCCGCGGAGCTCTCCCTCAGCTTTGCGCTCATCGCCCGCCCGCCCCTAGGGGGAGACCGGCCGCGGCTGCCCGCCGAGCTCGGCGCGAGCCTTCTGGGCGAGCTTGACGGTCGCCTTGCGCAGCTCCTCGGGGGCCGCGATCGGCTCCTCGTACTCGACCCGCACGGCAACTTCCCCCGCCGGCGTCGCGGCCACGAGGTCGAGCCCGCCGCGGTCGGCGTCGAGGCAGCGCACCGCGCTCGCCTGCGGACAGCCGCCGAGCGCCTGCGCCATCTCCAAGAGCGCGTCGGCGTGGTCTTCGTTCAGGTGCGCGATCGCTCTCGCGGCGCCCTGACTGACTGGATCGTCCTGCTTCATCGTGTCCTCCTGTGGTTCTGCCTGGCCGTGAAATCCATATCCAGCGCCCTCACCGTCTCGCGTAGCGTTCGATCACCAGCTGCTCGGAGACCGGCATCGCGATCTCCGAGCGCTCCGGTGCCCGCAGCACCTTGCCCGCCAGCGCCTCGTGGTCGGCAACCAGCCAGGCCGGGATCAGCCCGACGTCCTCGGCGGCTTCCCGGGCCGCGGTCTGCACCGGCGACCCCGGTCCGATCCGGATCCAGGACCCGTCGGCGACCGCGGCCGAGGGGATGTCGAGCCGGCGCTCGTCGATCTGGACGTGGCCGTGGACGACGAACTGGCGCGCCTGGCGCCGAGTCGCCGCCAGCCCCAGGCGGAAGACGACGTTGTCGAGCCGGCGCTCCAGCATCTGCAGGAGCGCCTCGCCGGCGGTCGTCTCCCGATTGCGGCGAGCGCGGTCGACCAGCCGCCGCATCTGCTTCTCGCGAATCCCGTAGGCGATCTTCAGTTTCTGGGCCTCGCGCAGCTGCTGGCCGTAGACGCTCGGCGCCCGCCGCCGGGCGGCGCCGTGCTGGCCGGGGGGCTGCGGGCCGCGCCGCTCCAGCGCGGTCTTGCCGCGCAGCTGCCGTTTGCCCTTGAGATCGAGCGAGACGCCCTCGCGTCGCTCGAGCTTCTCCACGGGTCCGATGTAACGTCCCATTAGGTGACCCTAATACATTTTGATTAGGGATGCCTAATAGCACCGCGCGAGGCGGCGGAAGGCGACCCACAGTGCCAGGGGAATACCCTCTGGACCCCCAACCGATCTTCATGGAGGCATCACTTTGAGCGAGCAGCTGTGGGGTGGCGAGACCACCAAGGCAGTCGACAACTTCCCCGTTTCCGGCGAGCGCGTGCCGGTTCCGGTCGTGCGCTGGCTGGGCCGGATCAAGGGCGCGGCCGCGGAGGCCAACGGCGCCCTCGGCAAGCTCGACGCCGACCTCGCCGAGCGGATCGCCGAGGCCGGCAAGGCGATCGGCGAGGGCGAGCACGACGACCAGTTCCCGATCGACGTCTTCCAGACCGGCTCCGGCACCTCCTCCAACATGAACGCCAACGAGGTGATCGCCAACCTCGCCGGCGACGGTGCCCACGCCAACGACCACGTCAACATGGGTCAGTCCTCCAACGACGTCTTCCCCTCCGCCGTGCACCTGGCGGCGCTGGATGAGGTCAGCCGCGACCTGCTGCCGGCGATGGGAGCGCTGCAGTCGGCGCTGGAGGCGAAGGCGACCGCGTTCGCCGACGTCGTCAAGGCCGGCCGCACCCACCTGATGGACGCGGTCCCGGTCACCCTCGGTCAGGAGTTCGGCGGCTACGCGGCCCAGGTCCGGCTTGGGATCCAGCGGATCGAGGGGACGCTGCGGCGGGTCGGCCAGATCCCGCTCGGCGGCACCGCCACCGGCACCGGCCTCAACACCCACCCCGAGTTCGCCGCCAAAGTGCGCGAGCGGCTCGCCGCCGACACCGGCCTGGCGATCTCCGAGCCGCTCGACCCCTTCGAGGCGCAGGGCAACCGCGACGCCCTGGTCGAGCTTTCGGGGGCGCTCAAGGTCTACGCCGTCTCGCTGAACAAGATCGCCAACGACCTAGCGCTGATGGGCTCGGGCCCGCGCGCCGGGCTCGCCGAGCTGCGCCTGCCGGAGCTGCAGAAGGGCTCTTCGATCATGCCCGGCAAGGTCAACCCGGTGATCCCGGAGGTGGTGATCCAGGTCGCCGCCCAGGTGATCGGCAACGACGCCGCGATCACGGTCGCCGGCTCCCAGGGCCAGTTCGAGCTCAACGTGCGGGTGCCGCTGATCGCCCGCAACCTGCTCGACTCGATCAAGCTGCTGGCCTCGTCCTCGCGCCTGCTGAACGAAAAATGCGTCGCCGGGCTTGAGGCCAACGAGGAGATGACCGAGCGCCACGCCGAGTCGACCCTGGCCACGGCGACCGCGCTCAACCCCCACATCGGCTACGACCGCGCCGCCGAGATCGTCAAAACCGCGGCGGACTCCGGCCGCCTCCTGCGCGAGGTCGCGCTGGAGAAAGGGGTCGACGAAGCGACCCTCGACGAGGCGCTCGACCACCGCAAGATGGCCCGGCCGCACGAGTAGGAGCTCAGCCGCGCAACCTCAACCCGCGGCCTCCACGTCGACGAACCAGACGCCGTCACGGAGGCTGCGCTCGCCGAGCTCGATCTCGAGCCGGCGGCCGAACAGCGGGCCGTCGACGACGAGGCTGTGGTACTCGCCGTTCTCGCCGGCCGCGTCGGAGCCGGCCCGCTCGACCTCCCCGATCAGCTCGGCGTCGATCGTGCGACCGAGCAGGTCCGGCGCGAGGACGCCGTCGCGGACGGCGACGATGACCGCCTCCAGGCCGGTGTCGAGCACTTCGCCCATCAGCTGGCGCCGATCTCGCTGCCACAGCGGCAGGCAGGCGCGCGCGCCCACCTCACCGCAAACCCGCTCGACCCACTCGCGGTGGTCCTCCATGTCGATGTCGCCGAAGATCCCGACCGAGGTCCCCGCCTCGCGGGTCCCCGCGGCGACGACCCGTCGGAACTCGGCCTCGTAGCCCGCCCAGCTGGCGGCGCCGAAGCGGACCGGCACTCCGAGCGCGTCGGCCTGCGCGGCCAGCACCTCGCGGGTCAAGCCGTGCGAGCGCGAGCGCTCACCGCTCTCGATCATCATCGAGACCAGCAGCCGCGGCAGCGCTCCGGCGGCCGCCGCCTCGTGCAGCGCGAACGCCGAGTCCTTGCCGCCGCTCCACGAGCAGAAAACCGGAAGGCCGCTGAGCTCGTGGACGCGCACGGGCGCCAACCTATCCGGCGCCGGGGCGCCGCGGAGCGAGGGGTCGCTGGTCCCTACCAGCTCAGCGCGGGTCGTCGATCAGCAGCTCGACGTTGCGGTCGTCGGCTTCGCCTTCGCCCAGCGGGGCGCCGGACTGGAGGTCGTTGAGGGACATCGTCCGCGCCGCCGAAGCGAGGTCGTTGAAGTCCATCGCCGAGGCCGGCGTGCCGGGAGCCGGCGCCGCCGCCTGGCCGACGTGGTCGAGGATCGTCCCGAAGATCGAGAGCGTGCCGTCGTGGTTGTCGAAGACCTCGAGCAGGCGGCTCTGCTGCGGCCAATCCGCCTCCGCGGCGACGCGGATGCTCCAGAAGCCGCCGGGACCGCTCGGGTTGGGGAAGGCGTTGATCAGGTTGTCGTGCGAGTGGCCGGCGACCCAGGCGATCGCGTTCGGGAATTCGTGCAGGAGGTTGACCGCGTCGGCCTGCAGGTGGATCGGCTGCGAGTTGCGGGGGTCGAGGTCGCAGCCGGGGTTGAGGTCGTGCCCGTGCGCGTCGGGGAGCAGGCAGAGCGGCGCCAGCTCGTCGGGAGCGTCGGCGACGAGGCTCTCCGGAGCGTGGTGGCTGAACAGCACCACCAGCTCGTCGGCGGCGGTCGCCGCTTCCAGCTGCCCGCGCAGCCATTTGAACTGGGGGTCGTCGATGTTGCCGTCCGAGGTCGATTTGCCGGTCGGCGTCAGGATCGTCCCCGCCTCGGCGACGGTGTCGACGGCGACGAAGCGCATCCCCGGCGTCGGGCTCCACGAGTAGTAGCCGGCGGCGCCTTTGGAAGCCGTCTCCTGGGCCGCGTCGACGAAGTCGAAGCCGTGACCGTCCGCCTGGGAGCCGGCCTTGAAGATGTCCTTGTACTGCTTCTTGGAGACGAACTGCCGTTTCGGATCCCCGGGGACGAGCACGGTGTTCTGCGGGCTCGTCAGCAGGCTCGAGAGCAACCTGGTCGGGTTGAACAGGCTGGCGAGCAGACCGGCGGCGTTTTCGGGGTTGGCGATCGGCCCGACCGGCTTCAGGCAGCCGGTCGCGACCAGCTCGAAGGCGGCGTTCGCTGCCGCGTTGCCCTGCACGAGCGCGTCGTGGTTGCCGAAGGCGACGTAGGACGGGACGCTCACGCCGCTCGCCGTGAACGCCTGCTGGGCACGGTCCATCAGACCGGGATATTTGGGCCAGGCCGCGTGCGGCCCCTGCGGGTCGTTGGGGTCGTAGAACTCGGGGTAGGGGCCCTCTATGTAGTCCTGGTAATCCTGGACGCCGGTGTAACGGGCGGCCTCGGCGGCTCCGGGCACGAACAGGTTGGGGCAGAGCGGATGCGAGTAGGTCGCTTTGTTGACGCCGCTGTTCGGGTTCAGCGAGCCGCCCTCCAGCAGCGTCCGCACCCACAGCGTCTCGTTCAGCTGCTGGCTGTCGGCGGAGTCGCCGGTGTCGATCGTCAGGTCCATCGCGCGGTTGGCGCCGGCGCCATCGGCCACCGGGCTCGCCGCCGTGAACAGGTTGAGCTGGCGAATCATCGCCTCGTCGACCTGCGGCTCCAGCGCCTCCCAGGGACGCCAGGCGGCGCCGAAGGGAAGGCTCAGCGGGGTCGAGAGCGGGTCGATGACCTCGAGCCGAGCCGGCGACTCCTCGTCGGCGAGCTGGAAGTCGGAGAGCTGGCCGAAGTAGACGAGCGAGGTGCGTTCGGTGACCCGGCTGGACCCGGCGCTCGCCAGGTCCTGGCGGACCGTGTAGGGCTCGCCGGCGCCGAGCTGGAGGAAGCGGAACGGTGGCGCCCCGGTCGGGACCAGGCGCTGTTCGACGCTGCTCTGGCCTTCCGTGTCGGAGACCGCCGCGCTCGCGGCCGCCGCGCCGACGCCGATCGCACCTGCCGCCGCCACGGCGACGCCAAACCTCGCAACTACACCCCTGAGCCGCATCCCGCCTCCTTACTCAACGATTCTCCCGCCAAAAACTCAGTAGAGGCTACATCACCCGCGCGGCGAGTGGGTGCTTTTAGGTACGGCTGGGGCGCTGGTGACGCTTGCCCTTCTTCTGCTTCTTGGCCTTGGCTTTCTTGCATTTGCTCGTTTTGGCGGAGCAGTTCTTGCCGTTCTGGCCATCCTGGCCGCGCGGGCCGCGGTCGCCTTTCGGGCCTTTCGGTCCCTGGGCGCCGTCGCTGCCGGCCGCGCCGGTCGGGCCCTGGGGACCGGCCGGCCCCGTCGGCCCCTGCGGTCCGATCGGTCCCGCCGGTCCAGCGACGCCGGCTGGGACCGGGACGACCGTGGCGGAGCTGGCCACCGTCTGGCCGTCGGCGCCGGTCGCGCTGACCTCGCAGCTGACCCGCGTTCCCACGTCGGCCGCGGTCACGACGTAGTTTTCGCCGCTGCCGACCTGGGTCTCGTTGCGCAGCCAGCGGCGCGCCAGCGCCGGGGTGCCGGACCAGGTGCCGAGCGAGCAGGCCAGGTTCTGGCCGACCACCGGGCTCCCGGAGAGCAGCGGCGGTACCGAGTTGGCCGGGACGTCACCGAGGACGCCGCTGACGGTGCGCAGATCGGCGTCGCCGGCGTTGTCGCTGCCGTCGGCGACCCAGGCGCGGCCGCCGAGGATCGCCAGCGAGGTCATGTTGCCGCTGCCGCGCTGATCGGCGAGCGGGATCGTGCTCAGGGTCGCCTTGCTCGCCGTGGCACCGGCGGCGAGGGTCGCCACGGGGGCGCGGACGATCGAGGCGTCGCCGCGGGCGCTGGCGCCGGTCCCAGCCGATTCGATCGCGAGCAGGTCGCCGTTGTAGGCCAGCGCCAGGTCGCGCAGTCGCCGTTCGCTGGAGACCGGGATCAGCACCTGGTCGACCGTGGAGGGCGCCGCCGGGGTGATCCGGAAAAGCGGCACGTTGCCGGCGGTCGGGGCGACGTCGGTCGAGGCATAGACGCGGGTGCCGTCGGCGCTGACCGCGATGCCGGAGGCGTTGTTGACAGCGGCCAGGTCGATCGTCTCGACCACGGTGCCGTCGGCGTCGAGGCGGGCGACGTCGACGCTGCCGCCGCCGCTGACCGCCAGCCACCAGCCACCGCCGGGGCGGGCGGCGACGTCCTGGACGACCGCGGCCGCGGGCAGCCCGGTGATGTCGAACAGCTCGCGGGCCGCCGCGAACCCAGGGGCCCCAACCGTGACCTCGAAGAGGGCGCGGTCGCCGCTGTAGCGGGGGACCATCGCGAGCTTGCCGGCGCCAATCGTGCCGAGCCCGCGGACGTCGGCCCAGGGCTCGTCGACGCTGCGGATCAACGGCCGGTCGGTCGGCAGTTTGTCGGTGGTGGTGATCCGGAAGACGCTGAAGGCGCCCTCCTCGTCGGCGGTGATGATCCGCTTGCGGGCCGGTAGCGCGACCGCGCTCTCGGGTCGGTGGCCACCCGGCAGCACCGCCAGGAAGCGCGGCGCCTGCTTATCGGAGATGTCGTAGACCGAAGTCGAGCGGGCGCGCTCGTTGGTCACGAAAAGCGTCTCGCGGCCGTCGACGATCGCGACCTCGACGCCCTCGGGCTCCGAGCCGGCATCGTCGTTGCGGTTCTCGGCGATCAGGCCGTAGTCGGCGAGGCGGCGGTCGTAGGCGGGACCGCCGTTGGCGAGCACGGTGCCCGCCGGGGTCCAGATCGTGAAGTCACGGGTGCCGTTTTTGGTCGAGCCGTCGAGGTCGTCGTTCTCATCCTCGTTGGCGGTGACCAGCGCCTGGCCGTCGCCGGTCCACTTGATCCCGTCGGGCTCGCGCTCGCGGGTGACGAGCTGATTGAAGCGGAGCAAGTTGTCGTTGAACGGGTCGGCGTCGAAGGTCTGGGTGCCGGTAGACCAGAAGTCGACGACGCTGGCGCTCGGCAGGTCGACGATGACGACGGCGTCCTGCTCCTGCAGCGTCACCGCGGCGCGGTTGGCGGCGTTGATGTCGACGAACTCGGGCTGGGGGTCTTCGGCCTCGTCGTATTCGCCCGGATCCAGCGGCGGGATCGCGACCGGGGTCGCGGTCCACAGCGTCGGGTCGGCGTTGGAGAGGTCCAGGACCTCGATGCGGCCGTCGGTGAGCGGGTCTTTCTCGTTCTCGATGGCCGCGGCGCCGCGGGTGCCACTGGGTGCAACGGCGACCGAGTCGATCCCGTCCCCGACCGCGATCGCGTGCACGAGTACCGGGTTGGCCGGGTCGAGCAGGTCGTAGACGCGGATCTCGTCGCCGCTCGTGGCGGCGGTCTGGAAGCCGACCAGGACGTAACGGTTGCTGACGGCGGCGACCGAGGTCGTGGTCTCGTTGGCGGCGCCGAGGACGACGGTCGCTTTCTGCACCGGGGCGTCGACGTTGGTGATGTCGAAGACAGCGAGGCGGCCGTTGGCTTCGCCGCCGAGGTCGTTGTTGGTGGAGATCAGGAGGTTGCCGTTCGGCGTCACGTCGAGGATCTCCGGGACGCTGCCGGCGACCGACGGCGCGAAGCCGGGTCGGATTTCGAACGCGGTCTCGGCGCTCGCCGCGGGGGCGGCGATGGCGGCTGCGATCAGGACGACAAGGGATGCGAGGGCAACGACGGCACGGCGAGCTGGGAGCACCTGGTTCCTCCTGGACGAGTGGACGCCGGCAGCCTTTCGCGGCGCCGCAGGAGGGTTGTGACCAGCCCGTGACTACGAGGTGACGAGCTTGTAACTAGGGGCGGCGAGCGGCTACCCCTGCAACGTCACGAACCGCTCCTCGGTCAGCTCGTAGACCGCGTAGGCCGGGCCCTCGCGGGTGTTGCCGGAGTCCTTGACGCCGCCGTAGGGCATCTGGTCGGCGCGGAAGGTCGGCACCTCGTTGATCAGGACGCCACCGAACTCCAGGGTCTGCGCCGCCTCGAGGCCGCGGCCGATGTCGCGGGTGAAGACGCCGGCTTGGAGGCCGAACTTGGAGTCGTTGGCCATCGCCAGGGCCTCCTCGAAGTCAGAGAAGGTGTCGAGCGTGGCGACCGGGCCGAAGATCTCCTCGCACCAGACCTTCGCCTCTTTGGCCGGGTGGGCGAGCAGGGTCGGGGCCAGGCAGCGGCCCTCGTCGACCAGCTCGCCGCCGCTCAGCAGCTCGGCCCCGGATGCGACCGCCTGCTCGATCCAGTCCTTGACCCGGTCGCGATCGTCGGGGGTGATCAGCGGACCGACGTCGGTCTCGGGGTCGAGCGGATCGCCGACGGTGAGTTTCTCGACGTTGGTGACGAGTCGCTGGGTGAACTGTTCGGCGACGTCTTCGTGGACGAGGATCCGCTGGATCGAGATGCAGCTTTGCCCGGCGTGGGAGAAGGCGTGGATCTGGGCTTTGTCGGCGGCGGCTTCCCAGTCGCCGTCTGAGTTGACGATCAGGGGGGCATTGGAGCCGAGCTCGAGGTTGACCTTCTTGTGGGGGACGCGGGAGCGGATGTCCCAGCCGACCCCGGCCGAGCCGGTGAAGGTGATCGCCTTGGTCAGGGGGTGCTCGACGATCGCGTTGCCGACCTTGGAGCCGGGACCGGGAATCACCGAGAGCCAACCCTCCGGCAGACCCGCCTCGTCGAGGATCGCCGCCAGCTTCAGGGCCGAGATCGGCGTTTGCCCGGCGGGCTTCAAGACGATCGCGTTGCCGGCGGCGATCGCCGGGCCGAGCTTGTGGGCGACCAGGTTGAGGGGGAAGTTGAAGGGGCTGATCGCGCCGACGACGCCGTAGGGGACGCGCAGCATCACCCCGAGCTTGCCCACGCCCGCCGGCGAGGCCTCCATCGGCACCGTGCCGCCGGTCAGTTTGCGGGCCTCGGTGGCCGAGAAGGTGAGGGTGTCGACGGCGCGCTGGGCCTCGACCGTGGCCGTCTTGATCGGCTTGCCGGCCTCGGCGGCGATCGTCTGCGCCAGGTCCTCGACTCGCTCGCGGACCAGCTCGGCGGCGCGGTCGAGGACGGCGGCGCGCTGGTGCTGGGGGAACTCGGCGCTCGCGAAGGCCTGATGGGCGGCGGCGATCGCGCGCTCGACCAGCGCCTCGTCGCCCTGGGCGACGCGGCCGACGGGGCTGCCGTCGTAGGGGCTCTTGACCTCGGCCCACTCTCCCGTCTCGAGCCACTCGCCGGCGGCGAGGAGCTTGTGATCGACCGCTTTGACCGTCTGCGAAGACATATCCGACCTCCTCTCGAAGCTTTCGTTTTCAGACTAGTGCAGGGCGCTACTCGGGCACCGCGAATCTGTTTCGACGTGAATATGCGCTCCCGCTTGCTAGCCATACCCCTAACGCTCGCCGTCCTCGCCTCGATGGCGCTGGCGGCGAGCGCCTCCGCCAGCGTCAGCTGGATCGTGCACGGCCGCGGCTTCGGCCACGGAGTCGGGATGAGCGCCTACGGCGCCTACGGCTTCGCCAAGCACGGCAAGAGCTACCGCTTCATCCTCGGCCACTACTACACGGGGACCACGATCGGGACCACCGACAAATCGAAGGTCGTCCGGGTGCTGCTGGGGATCGAAGCTGGCGACGTCGAATTCAGCGGCGCCACCAGCGCCTGCCGAATCAAGCTCGATCCCAAACGCAGCTACGAGGCGCACCGGATCGGCAACAGCGTGCGGCTGCGCAGCTCCGGCGGCAAACCGCTGGCCAAATGCGGCGCCACCCTGCGCGCCGCCGGCGCCGGCACGATCGCGATCGCCGGTTACGGCACCTACCGCGGGGCGCTGGAGACGGTGCCCACCGAAAGCGCCGGCGGCTCGCTCAACGTCGTCAACGCGCTCGCCCTCGAGCAGTACGTGAAAGGGGTGATGCCGAACGAGGTGCCGCCCTCCTGGCCGAACGAGGAGCTGAAAGCGCAGTCGGTGGCGGTGCGCTCGATCGCCCTCACCGGGGACGTCGGCGGCAACGGCTTCGACCTCTACAACGACACCCGCAGCCAGGTTTACGGAGGCCTCGAAAGCGAGTCCGCGCAGACCAACGCAGCGACCGATGCGACCAGGGGCCAGGTCGTCGTCTATCAAGGCGAGGTCGCCCAGACGCTCTACTCGGCCTGCTCAGGCGGGCACACCGAGAGCTCCGTCAACGTCTTCGGTGGCTCCGTCCCGTACCTCGTCGGCGTTCCCGATCCCTACGACTACTACTGCCCGCTGCACACCTGGACGCTGAAATTCAGCGGCCCGGAAATCAGCTCGCGGCTGAGCGGCTACCTCGACGGCAGGCTGCGCAAGGTGATCGTCACCAAGCGCGGCGTCTCGCCGCGGATCATCGAGGCCAAGCTGGTCGGCACCGGTGGCACCACCACCGTCAGCGGCTCCGAGCTCGAGGTGGCGCTGGGCGGCTATGACAGCTGGATGACCTTCGAGAAGGTCGTCGGCTAGCCGCTCAGGCGGGTGGATCGGCGTTGTCGGCTTTGTCGCCCAGCCCCTTGGCAATCACACCGAGGGCGATGGCCCCGAAGACGGCGAGCGTCAGCCGCAGCGCCTCCTCCATGCTGGGGGCGATGGCGTCGAACGAGGTCGACGGCTGCAGCATCACCCAGGCCACGTAGGAGCCGGCGGGGATCAGCGCCCGCAGGCAGTCCCAGCGGCTCCAGCCGGCGACCGGTTTGCCGTCCTTGGCCGCCGCCTTCTTGGCCCTGCTGCGATCCGCGACGACGAAGAGAAAGATGCTGAAGACGATCGACAGCCAGAAAACGACCTTCAACGTGCCCGGATCGGTGATCGTCGTCACCGGCTCGCCGTTGACCTCGGCGGTACTCGACATGATCGGCAGCAGAGCGGCGTTGGCGGCAAGGATCTCCGCCGGCACCAGCGCCGCAACCGTGTCGACGTAGGTGCCGAGGCCCGGAGCCTTCTCGTTCTTGCTTTCCCCCGACTCCGTCGCCCGACGCTGAGCGGTCACTGCCCCGTATAGCAAGGTGCTCATGGTCTCCCCCCTCGAGTTTTAGGCGGAGAAACCTAGAGCACTAAAGAAACTCAGCCGTCAGGAAAGGGCTGGATCGGTACGCCGTGGCCGGTCTCGCGCATGCCGAGCTCGTAGGCGGCGCCGGCGGCGAGGCTGAGTTGGCGGGGGGGCCGGCCGGGGCGCTCGACGGTCAGCTCGAGGTCGGAGACCGAGCAGTTGACGGTGTTGTGCACCGGTCCCTTGGGGTCGGCGTAGACCCAGCCGACGAAGTCCTTGGCGGGGGCGGAGACGCTGCCGCGGACGACGACGTCCTTGCCGGGGAGGCGGAACTCGCAGCCGCTGGGGGTCTCCTCGATGCGGGCGGAACGAATCGCGCCGAGGCCGCCGAGCCGGTGCGCCTCGCCTTCGAGCATCAGCATCCCGGAGGGGATCCAGGGGCTGGTGCGGGGGCCGAGCTTGACGCGGGCGGCGCCGGCATCGAAGTAGGTGCCGGGCGCGTCGGCAAATCCCGTCCCCTCCAGCCAGACCCAGCGCTCGGCGTGCTCGGAGCCCCAGTTGTGGCCGATCATCCCGGGCCAGCCACTGAGCTCAATCGAGACGTCGTCGATCTCGAGCCGGCCCTCGAAGCGGGCGTCGGGCCAGGGGGCGACGAACTTGGTCCGCGGCAACGGCGCCTCGTAGAGCCAATCGGCCGGCAGGTACTTGCAGGGACGGTCGTCGCCTTCGAAGGTCAGCGACCAACCGGCGCTGAGCGCCTCGGTGTCGACCGAGCCCTCGGCGCGGCCAGGGGCGATCTCGGCGTCGCCGACGCGGATCCAGGAGCCGGGGGGCGTCGACAGCTGCGACGCCGGCACCGTCACCTTCGTCGCCCGCGGCCCCTCGGCCTTGCGATCGAAGAAGACGAACCAGATCGAGGCGTTGGGCTCGGCCCCAGGCCGCTTGTGGACCGTGTGGCGGATCCAGATCCCGCGCCCGCCGCCCGGCTCGCAGGCCTTGACGTAAAAGCTCTCGTAGTGGCCGGCCTTCCGGCCGACCTGCGTGAACCGCGCCCCATCCTCCATGGGAGAAACCCTAGAGGGGCGTGTCGAGTTTGTTCGGACAGATCGAACAAACTCGACACGGCAGCGCCCAAGGGGCGCTAGGGCGTGGTCCCCGGCGGACCAATGATCTCGATCCCGTGCTCCTTCGCCGCGGCCGTGAGTCGCTCGGTGTCGACCGGCCGGTCCGGCGGCGGCAGCTCCTCGACCTCGGCGGGTCGGAGGCGGCAAGCACGAACTCGGCGAAGCCGGACGGGGTGGTGAGCCCCAGCCAGCGCGCTCGCTCGGACGCGACCCGGTAGGCGTGAGGGACGCCCTTCGGCGCGAACGCCGCTTCGCCGGCGCTGACCCTGCGCGAGCCCTCGGGCGTGTACAGGGTGAGCTCGCCCTCAAGCACGATGAAGTGCTCGTCCTCGCGGTGGTGAACGTGCAGCGGCGGCATCTCTCCCCTGGTTCCGGTCAGCTCGACGACGTCGAGCGTGCCGTCGCTTTCGGTCCCGTCGAGACGCACGCAGGCGAGCTGAGCCGAAACGCCTGGCCAAGCTCGGCTACCTGGAGGCGGAGGAGGGACCGGGCCGCACCCGGCGGCGCACGCACTACACGCTGACCGACCGCGGTCGCGAGGCTCTGCGCGAGTGGGCGCGCGAACCGACGCCGTTCCCGCGGATCCAGTCGGAGGCGGTCGTCCGTGTCCTCGCCGGCGACATCGTCGAAGACGATGCGGCGCTGCTCACAGCCTCGCGGCGCTGCGCGGCGAGCTGGACGAGATCGAGGCCAGCCTCGACGAGGCCGAAACGACCTCAACCGAGATCCCGCACCGGACCCGCTACCTGCTGCTGGTCCACGGCTTCGGCCGCGCCCTGGTGCAGGCGCACCGCCAGTGGCTCGAGCAGGTCGAGCGCGAGCTGGGCGACGTCTAAGCGCTGGTTATCGGTGCTCAGACCTTGATGGTTATGACGTCGCCGTCCTGGACGACGTAGTCGCGGCCCTCGATGCGGAGCAGGCCCTTGTCGCGGGCGGCCACATAGCCGCCGCAATCGACGAGCTCCTTCCAGCCGATCGCTTCGGCTTTGACGAAGGCTTCCATGATCTCGGTGTGGATCGTGCCCGCCGCCTCCAGCGCGGTGGCGCCGCGGCGCAGCGGTCGCGCCACCGCCTCCTTGTCCTCGCCGGCGGTAAAGAAGGTGATCAGCTCCAGGAGGTCGTAGGCGGCGCGGACGAGGCGGGCCAGGCCGGAGCCCTCGACTCCGTAGGACCCGCGCATTTCCTCGGCTTCAGCGGGGTCGAGCTCGGCCAGCTCGCCCTCGATCCGGGCGCTGACGGCGACCACGCCGGCGTTGTTGGCGGCGGCGTGGGAGGCGACCGCTTGCGGCGGCTCGGCGTCCCCCTCGTCGACGTTGGCGACGTAGAGGATCGGCTTGGTGGTCAGCGCCTGCAGGTTGCGGGCGGCGTCGGGGGCGGCGTCGGGCAGCGGGATCGTCCGCGCCGGCCGGCCGGCGGCGAGAGCCTCGTGGACCGCCTGCAGCCAGCCCAGCTCGGCGATCGCCTCCTTGTCGCCCGTCTTCGCCTGCTTGCCGACCCGGCCGAGGCGGCGCTCGACCTGCTCGTAGTCGGCCAGGACCAGCTCGGTCTCGATCGTCTCGATGTCGGCGAGCGGGTCGACGCGGCCGTCGGGGTGTGGGACGCCGGAGTCCTCGTGACAGCGGACGACGTGGCAGATCGCGTCGGTCTCGCGGATCGAGGCGAGGAACTGGTTGCCGAGTCCCTCCCCCTCCGAGGCGCCTTTGACGAGGCCGGCGATGTCGTGGAAGTCGATCGTCGCCGGTTCCAGTTCGCTGCTGCGCACGGTCTTGGCCACCGCCTCGAGGCGCGCGTCGGGGACCTGGGCGACGGCGACGTTGGGCTCGATCGTGGTGAACGGGTAGTCGCCGGTCTGGGCGCCTCCCTTGGTCAGGGCGTTGAAGAGGGTCGACTTGCCGGCGTTCGGCAGCCCGACGATCCCGACCTTCACGCGCTGCCTCCTATACGTAGAGCACGGCTCATATCGAGAGCGGCACGATCAGGCCGAGGAGGACGCCGAGCAGGGCGCCGGCGAGGACGTCGGACGGGTAGTGCATCCCCAGGTAGGGGCGGCAGAGCGAGATCGCGAGGGCGACGACGAGGGCGCCGGCGGTGGCGGGGTCGACGCGGACCATCGCCGTCGCCACCGCGAACGAGGAGAGCGCGTGGGCGGAGGGGAAGCTGAGCGAGGAGGGGGCGCCGCCCAGCGGCGGCAGGCCCTCGAGCACCGGCCGCGGCCGTTTCACCACCAGCTTGATCCCGTAGTTGAGGACGATCGCGATCGGCCCCAGCGCCGCGCAGATCAGCCAGGATTCGCGCCGGTCGGGGTCGAGCAGGGCGAGCGCGAGGCCGAGCACGACCCAGACCGCGCCGTTGTTGCCGGCCTTGCCGAGCGCTTTGGCGATCGACTCGACCCCGGGGGTGTGCCCGCGGGTCCGCATCGCGCGCATCAGGCGCAGGTCGAGGCTCTCGCTCACCTCGTCGGGCTCTTTCAGTTCGGGCTCGGGCATCGGCGCCGCAGGATACGTGGAGCCGGGTCAGAATCCCCCCATGCCCTCCGTCCCCGGCTACGTCCACACCCCCGGCAACCACTGCGGCTCGACCGCGCTGCGCAACCTGCTCGGCTTCCACGGGATCGCGATCAGCGAGGAGATGGCCTTCGGTCTCGGCGCCGGAGCCGGCTTCTACTACTTGACGATGGAGGACTCCTCGCCGAGCCGCTGGTTCAACGGCCGCACCGCGCGGCTGGAGGAAACCTTCAACGAGTTGACCGGCGCGACGCTGCGGATGCTGACCTTCGGCAAGGACGACGATGCCGCCTGGACGGCGGCAGCGGCAGAGGTCGACGCCGGCAAGCCGGCGCTGCTCCTCACCGACATCTTCTACCTCGACCATTACGGCAACTCAGCCCATTTCCCTGGGCACGCGGTAGTGCTCGCCGGCTACGACGAGGAGGTCGCCCACCTCTCCGACACCGGTTTCGGGGAACTGCAGCAGACTCGGCTCGAGAACCTCGCCCGCGCCCGTCATTCCAGCCACCCCGCCTTCGCCCTCGACGGCCACATGTTCACCCTCGCCGATGGGGTCGACCGCGAGCGGCTGGAAGCTGCCGTGCCGGCGGCGATCGCGCGGGCGGCGGCGGAAATGCTGGAGCCGCCGTTCGGCGAGTTCGGCGGCCTGCCGGCGATCGACCGCCTCGCCGCCGAGGCCGGTTCCTGGCCCGAGGCGGTCGAGGACTGGCAGTGGTGCGCGCGCTTCGCCTACCAGGTGATCGAGCGCCGCGGCACCGGCGGCGGCTGCTTCCGGCTGATGTACTCGCGCTTCCTGCAGGAAGCGCGACGGGACGCGGAGGCGCCGCTGGCGGCCGCGGCGGCGGCGGGCTGGACCGAGCTGGCCGAAGCATTCCGAGCGGCGAGCGAGAGCGAGCGGCCGGCGGCGGCGCCGTGGGGCGCAGTCGGCGTGGCGGCCGAGCGGGTCGCCGCCGCCGAGCAGCGGCTCTGGGACGCGCTCGGGGAGTAGCGCCAAGCCGGGCTAGCTAGGCGGCCGCCTTCGAAGCCAGCCGCTCGGGGCCGATCCGGACCACGTCCCAGGCCAGTCCTGTCTTCTCCATCAGCGTGATCAACGCCGCCGAGGGGTCGAGCTCGGCCGGGCCCAGCCCGTGGCGGGCGGAGGTCGGGAAGGCGTGGTGGTTGTTGTGCCAGGCCTCGCCGAAGGTGAAGGGCGCCAGCCAGGCGAGGTTGCGGGACTCGTCGCCGGTCTCGTAGGCGCGGCTGCCGAAGAAGTGGCAGAGGGAGTTGACGCAGAAGGTGATGTGGTGGAGGAAGAAGATCCGCACCGCGCCGCCCCAGAGCAGGCCGAGGAGGCCGCCGACCAGGGTGCCGGTGAAGGCGTACCCGAGCCCGAACGGGATCGCCAGCCCCAGCACCGCCCAGAGGACGAAGGTGCGGTCGACGAAGCGGACCACCGGGTCGGCCATCAGGTCGGGGGCGTAGCGCTCCTCTTCGGCCGGCTCGTCGCTGAACAGGACCCAGCCGACGTGGGCGTGGAAGAGGCCGCGCAGGGCGCCCATGAAGCCGTGGCCGTGGCCGTGGTGGGGGCTGTGGGGGTCGCCCTCTTCGTCGGAGAACTGGTGATGGCGGCGGTGGTAGGCGACCCACTCGATCACCGGTCCCTCCAGCGCCATCGAGCCCAGCACCGCCCAGAGGAACCGCATCGGCGCACTCGTTTTGAAGGCGCGGTGGGTGAAGAGGCGATGGAAGCCGACCGTGACCCCGAACCCGAAGGGGATCAGCGTCGCGAAGAAGATGAGGATGTCCTGCCAGACCAGCAGGCCGCCCCAGGACTGCTGGATCGCGACCGCGATCAGGACCAGCGGGACGATCGTGACCGCGAGGTTGGCGATGCGGTCGACCGGGCTTCCGGCGGCCGGCATTCCCGCCTTGTAGTCGGGGTCGGCCACGCGACCACGCTATTCGTCTTCCCTCGACGCCGTCGCCGCGAGCGGCGCCTACTTGAACTGGAAGCTGGCCAGGTCCTGGCTGAAGGTCGGGTTGAAGACGACCTCGTCGAGGTCGATCGCGCTGGAGACGAAGGTCGGGATCGTCGCCGTGCCGTAGGGGGCCCAGGGGGCAGCTTCCATGACTTCGCGGTCGAGGTCCGCGTAGGCGGCTTCGACGTCGGGGTCGAGCGGCTCCGCCGCGAGCTCTTCGATCTTGGCCGAGATCGCCGGGTCGGCGAAGCGGGCCAGGTTGGTGGTGTTGGTCGGCGCGATCGCCGCTTCGGAGAACATCGGGTCGAAGAAGGTGTTCGGGTGCGGATAGTCCTGGAACCAGTTGGCCCAGCCGGCGTCGAGGTCGGGGGTCGAGGCGTTGCCGATCACCGTGAAGTAGTTGTCGGCGTTGAGGATCTTCAGGGTCGCGTCGAAGCCGATTTCGTCGAGCACGCCCTCGAAGTATTCGCCCGCTTCGTTGTTGGGGCTTTCGGTGTCGGTCCAGACGGTCACCGCCAGGTCGGCCGGGTTCGCTGCGCGGATCATCTGCTTCGCCTTGGCGACGTCGGTCGGGTAAAGGTCGAGCTCTTCGTAGCCCGGCATCCCGGGCGGCAGAACCTGCTGCCCGCCGGCCAGCTGCCCGGCGTAGATACGTTCGAGCGCTTCCGAGTTGACCGCGTAGTTGACCGCCTGGCGAACCTGCGGATCGTCGAACGGCGCCGCGGTCGTGTTCATCCAGAAGAAGAAGGTGCTCGCGGTCTCCTCGACCCGGAACTGGGTGCCCTCGAACTCGCTCTTGACCGCGGCGTAGCGGTCGGCCGGCGGCGGGTTGCCCATCCAGTCGTAGGTCCCCTGTTCGATGTCGTCGACCTGGGCCGAGGGGTTGCGGATCACGGTCACCTCGATCTTGTCCATGTGGCCGTCCGGCAGGTCCGGGATCAGCTCGCCGTTGGCTTTCGCCCACTGGGGATTGCGCGCGTACTCCCAACCTTTGCCCGGCTGCGATTTGACGATCTCGTAGGGACCGGTGGCGGGTGGCGGGTTGGCCGAGAGGTCCTCGTTCGGCGTACCGGCGGGGACGAGGGCGACGAACGGCAGCGCCAGCTCGTTGGTGAAGGTTCCGCTCGGTTCGACCAGGTCGATGACGATCTTGCCGCTGGCGTCGTCGGCGCTGATGCCGGCAATCCCGCCCTGCTTGGTCTTCGCGAACGCTTCGGCCCCGACGATCCCCGTGTAATAGGGGGATCCGCTCGAGTTGAGCTTGAACACGCGTTCGACCGAGTAGGGGAAGTCGGAGGCCTTGACCGGGGTGCCGTCGGAGTACTTGAGCCCCTTGCGGAGAGTGAGCGTGTAGCGCTTGCCGCCGTTGCTGATCTGCGGCATCGCCTGCGCCAGCCCGGGGATCACCTGGCTGCCGGCCTTGCCGCTCTCGTGGGCGTAGGTGAGCAGGGGGATGTAGGTGTCCCACATCGCCGTCCAGCCTTCGCCGGTGTGCGAGAGCGCGGGGTCCATGTAGTCGGGAAAGGCCGAGAAGGTCGCTTTCAGCGTGCCGCCTTCGTCGCCGCTCGCCGTCGAGGACGAGCCGCCGCAGCCAGCGGCAGCCAGGCCAAGTGCGAGCGAGGCGATGAGAAGCCCGAAAACTGCGGTCCGGCGCATCACGTCGAACACGGATCGGCATCCTCGAGTGCCTACTTGAGCGGTGCGGGAGTCCTGTCAGCGACGCTGGGCGGCGATCGCGCTACGTTTGAACCGGCGTGAGCGACTACCGCCCCACCCACGAAGCCCTGGCGTATCGCCGCGCCGACGGCTTCCTGGCAATGTGTTCCTGCGGCTGGATCGGGCGCGAGCGCCTCGACCGGCGGTCGGCCTCGCGCGACGCTCGCGAACACGAGGAACGGGCGCCGATCCGCGAGGCGCGGCGGCTGCGGGAGCTCAGCGAGAAGCTGGACTGACGGGACGCCGCTTCGGCCGCCCCACCAGCAGTTCTTCGGCGCCGACGCGGGCGACGTGCACGCCGCCGCCGAGAATCAGCAGGAAGAGGGCGAAGCCGGCGGATCCGAACACGGCGATGAAGAGGGCGCCCGCCATCAGGCAGTAGAAGAGGCGCACGAGCGCCTCCACGATCCCCTGCAGCCGCAGTTCCTTGGAAAGCTTCACGCCCTCGAATTCGCCGGGCAGGCGGATTTCCCTTGGTGCTCTGTCGCCGATCCGCGCTCAGACGTGGACGTCGGGAACGTGGCCGCCGTCGACCGACCAGGGCGAGCCGTCCGGGCTGCCGCCCGAGGAGATCAGGAAGACGATCACCGCGGCCACCTCCTCCGCGGATGCGAGGCGGCCGAGCGGAAGGCCCTCGCCGATGCGCCGCAGCGCCTCCTCTCGATCCTCGCCCTCGCCGCTGCCCCGGTCCAACAGCCCGCCGGGCTCGAGCCAGAGGGACGTTTCGGTCGGGCCCGGGGCGACCGCGTTGACTCGCACACCCGACGGGCGGAGGCGCTGCGCGTAGACCTGCGTCAGCGCCAGCTCGGCCCGCTTCGAAACCGAGTAGGCCGCGTCCCGCGCCGACGGGCGGCGGCCGGCTGAGCTGCAGACGTTGACGATCGCGCCGGCACCGGCCGCCATCATTGCCGGTGCGACCGCGTCCATGAGGCGCTTTGGAGCCATCACGTTTAGCTCCCACTGCTCGTCCCATTCGGCGTCCGTGATCTCCTCCAACGCCCGCACCCCGCTGGTGCCGGCGCTGTTGATCAAGACCTGGATCGGCCCGAGCTCGTCCTCGGCGCGGCGCAGCACTGCCGCGCCTGCATCCGGCGAGGTGACGTCGATTGACAGCGAGGCGACCCGACCCGGGCCCTGCCCACAGCGGCCGATCGCCTCCGCGAGCCGATCTCGATCCCTGCCCACGAGCAGCACATCCGCTCCCTCCGCGACCAGGATCTGCGCGCACGCGAGCCCGATTCCACTGCTGCCACCGGTGACGACGCAGACCCGTCCACGCAGGGAGAGCTCCATCGCGCGACCCTATCGCGAGGTGTGCGATCCATCGCGAGGCGTGCGATCCGCCGGCTCCCAGGCCACGAAAAAACGACCGGCGATGGCGCTCGTTTGCCTGCCGTGCGCGTAGCCTTCGCGCTCAGAAGCTCGTTTGCGCCACCTTCGAGACCGCTACCCGATTGGCTTCCACGGGGCCCGGTCTCTCCCGGTCGCAGGCGGCAACCTAAGCGCCGATCCGGCACGGCGCAAGGGGTCGCGCCGCGACGATTTCGCAAACTGGGGAATCGGACTGGGGTCGCCGCCCGGGTGTTGTCCTAGCAGCGATCAGCTGGGAACCGGGCGCAACGGTTCCGAGCCGTCCCAGCCCTCGGCGCCGCCGCGGACCAACTCGAAGAAATCGCGCAGCCCCTGGCAGTCGACATGGACCTCGATATCGTGCCCCAGCGAGGCGGAGGCGTCGTGGAAGCTGTTGTCGGTTTCGCCGAGCTGAGCACTCAGGTACTGCGGCAGACCGCGCTGATCGAGCGAACTCCGCAAATCGGCCACCTCCGTCGCCGGCACGGCATAGCCGATGTGGTGAATTCCCGGCCGGGGACCTGAAAAGCGCTCCTCGACCCGCTCGGGCGCCAGGCTGACGGTTTCGATCAGCTCGATCGTGCCGTCGCCGCAGCGGCCGAAAGCGGAATTGTGAACGAACTCCGCCGGTTCACCGCCCGAGAGGAGGTTTTCGAGCGGCACGTTCTCGATCAGGAAGAACGGCCCGGCGCCGAGTTGGCCGACCAGGCGATTCACGGTCGCCTCGATGTCCTCGACGACGTAGGCGTGGTGGTGCGGCTCGCCCAGCTGCGGTCTGAACAGATCCTCCGACACGGTCTCCTCTCGGTAGCGGGAGCGACGGGACTCGAACCCGCGACCTCCGGCGTGACAGGCCGGCGGTGGGCCTGCCGTCCGGGCGAGTCGTGTCGAGTTCAGGAAAAGCAGTCTAGGTCGGCCCAGATTCGTCGGCCTCGGTACCCAAAGCGCCGACGAGCTGCAGGGGTCCGATACAAGGCACGCGGAAGCGAATCAGAAAAATGGCCCGCAGTTCCAGTCGGCGACCAAACCGCCCTTTGCCTGCGACCGAGCGATTAGCGCATATCGGCCAGCAAACGGAAACGGACGAGGAAGCAGACGGAACCGCCCCTGCGCGTCGGTTCGGACCGTTCCGACCCGAACCGACGCGGGCGAGGCTTTCGACCAGTCGCTAATGCTCACTGCGCCGCCAGGCGAGGGAAGGATCGCGCGAAGCCAGATGCGAGCGTTCCTCAGGACCGGAGCGGTTCGCCCAGAAATTCGAGGCGTCATCCGACGAGCGTTTGAGCCTTGTGCCCCCTCTACGACATCGATGCTCAGGCGGACGCCCTTCGGTCCAAGGGCCAGAGGCCCTTCGGAGCTCACGGGGAGAGGCGAGCGCACCGCGAGCGGTGAATCGGCGTCAAAGGTGGCGAAAGCGAGGTCGAAGCGGGCACTTGGCCAACTCGGATATGAACTCCGTCCGTGCAGCTCGACATTCGTGCTTGCTCCAGGGGGTACTTCTAGCCAGTACGCCGTTGCGAAAGGCGAGGGTTTTTCCCTGAGGCACACCTCTTCCTTCTTGAGTGCCGGCTTCGGAACGGGTGGGGATTTCGCGGGACGAAGGGATCCGGGTCCATTCAGGTTTACGGCCGAAATCAGCAGCGGGGAGCCCACCACTCCTGGGGTGGACCAGTTCGGTAGTCCATATTCAAAGCCGAACGCGGCTCCCTCCGCGCCTGCTTGCGTGCTGATGCGATAGACCAGTTCGCCTCCACCACTCGCCCCGCTGCGTTCTGCTTGGATGGTCACAGAGGCGGGCATGGCGCTTCTCGCCGCGGGTGCATGGGACCCGACGACAAAAAGGAGCGCCGACAGAACAACGCCTAGGTGCCCTGCCCAACTGACTCGCTGTTCTCCCACTGTCGGCTTCACCCTTACTTAGCGACCGTAACCCCGCCTATGTAAAGCGGTTCTGCGAACGGCACTCCTTCGCTCGCGAGTTTCGAGGAATTGTAGAGCGTTGCGGCACCGGTAACGATCTGCTGGATGGTGGTGATTCCAACCACAGGACAGATGTAGTTCTGATCGATTCCTTGATCGTAGTGTCCGCCCTGCAAATCCGTGCAATCGGGATAGCCATAGACACCTCCGTGTGCACCAGTGATGAGGCCCGCGGCGGTACCCGTACCCATTACCCACGCTGGCCCGCCGCTGTCGCCGCCGCTGACCCGCGCACCAATGAGGATTTCGATCGATCGGATCGTGATAGCCCCGCCCTGGGCCGTGGAGAGAGCGACCTTGGGTTCATCGAGGACTGGGCCACACGCACGTTGATCCGTAGTAGCGCCAGATACGCATACCCACTGATCTTTCATGGGCGTTCCATAACCCGTGACAGCTTTCTCGAGGTTGTCGTGAATGAGGATCGAGCGGGCGATGTCTGGCCAGCTGCTCTTGATCGTCTCTCCATCTAACGGGACCTGATTTGGGTCTTCGACGTAGTTATTGCGCGTAACTTTGCCGAGCTCGTTTTCGTCTGGATAGCCACGGGATACTTTCTCGCCTTTCGCAAAACAGTGCCCTGCAGTCAATTGCAGTGGAAGAGTTTCCGCTTGTCCGTTCTCTTTGAGTTTCCCATTCGTAGCCCATGCCCCGAACCCAGCAGTACAAGCGCGCACGTTTCCGGAGAGGTAGTCGCCAGCCTGCACCGGGCCTTCGGAGTTGTAGCGGCTGAACTTGGCGGGCTTCGGCATCGGCCCCTGTCCGGGCACGGCGGCTATGCCGCTGCCGAACTGGGAGGCAAGAACGCTTTCCGCAAGAGCGGGGTTGGTGGCCGAGACGACTACCTTGTTGGTGGGCACATCGACCCAGACGTCGCCAATGTCGCCCGCCAACTGTGGGTTTCCGATCGCCTGGCCCATCGCGCCCTGGCGAATCGCCTCGAGTTGTGAGCTGGTCCGTATCGGTGAGCCAGGGGCGACTTTGACGCGAGTGGGCGCCCAAAGCCCCCCGATCGAGGCCAGAGCGCTCGCCTGCTGTTCTGGGCTGCCGAGCAAGGAGACATAGATGATCCCGCCCGCACGGTGGTCGACGTAGTAACCCGCATACTGCTGAGGGCCCTGGGCATCTCCCCAGCTCTGAATCGTCGCCGTATCGTGGGGAACGTAGGCGTCGCGGTATTCGAGCTCCGCAACATCCTCTGCGCGCAGAGGCACGCCCCAACGTTCCATCGAGGCGCGAGCGACCTGCCCCGCAGGCGTAGTGGGATTGCCCCACGCGCCGATCAAGTTGAAGATCCGCTCGTTCAACTCGCTCTCGTTGGGGACCGGGAAGACGGCCTCGAGACCGTGTTCCGCTCGGAACTGCAGAATGTCTTTGAAGCGCGGCCGAGGTTCTTCGCCTGGCGCTGGGGGAGGGGTATATGGGATCTCAACCCAGAAACGTTCGCTTTCGACTTCGCCATTTCGATCTCTGACGATTGCTTCGAGATTCAGGATGCCGGGAGCGAGGTCATAGGTGCCGACGACCCACTCATCTTCTTCTTTCACGCACTCGATCCCGAATTTTTCGGGGTCCTGCGCGCACGTCTTTTCGCTGACGACGGTGCTCCCGTTGGCGATGATCTGGATCGACGCAATCCCCTCCGGCGAATCGGCCACGATTTTGAGGAGATGGTCGCCGTTTTCGAGCAGTTTCCCCTTGTCTGCCCAGAGGCTGCCGCTGATGTCGAGGAACTGCGGCGGCTGCGGAACGTGCCACCACTTGAACACGGAACCGTCCGCGCCGATGTCGTAGGTGACGTGCGGAGCTCCCGGCGGGATGACTTTCGTGCTCCGGGCTTCTTCAGGCCCCGTCGCGTCGGAGTACTCGAACTGGGTTTTCGATTCAGAGCCTCCGACAGATACGGTCACCGATTGGACGCGGTTATCGGTGAAGTAGGCGATCGAGGCCCAGGTGCCGTTGGCCAACGTGACTTTGCTCAGCCGCCCCGTGCTGTCTTTCGCGTATTTGGTTTTCCCTTGGGGCCCGTCGTGGGAGACGAGGAAGTCCCCTGAGTGCACGTAGGTGTGGGTCCCGGCAGCGCTTCCGCTGACGCTGGTGACGAGATCGCCGCTGCTCTCGACCTCGACCTTGGGATCGCCGTCGTTGAGGTCAAGCGCTACGGGAGCGGCAGCCTGATAGTTGCCAAGAAGCCATTGCTGGATGCGGTGTTTGGTGATGTCGGTCACCCAGATGCGGCCGACCCGATCGGTGGTGATGCCGGCGGGCGGATTCGCCCCGAAGGAGAACTGGCCTTCACCAGTGCCTTTGCTGCCGAATTGGCCGACGTATTTCCCGTCGAGATCGAAGCGCTGCACGCGGCCGTTGGTCTGATCGGCGACCCAGACGTTGCCATCGGCATCGATCTCGATCGCGCTGGGGCGATTGAACTGCCCTGGGCCGGCGCCGGGGCTGCCTACCTGGGTGAGGAAATCACCGTCGGCCTCATAGATCGAGACGCGGTTGCTTTCAAAATCCGAGACCCAGACGTTGCCGTCGGGATCGATGTCGATTCCCACCGGCATGGCGAGCTGACCGACCCCCATCCCCGCCGTCCCGAACTTGGCGAGGAATTTTCCGTCCTCGTCGAACTTCTGGATGCGGCTGTTATACGCATCGGCAACCCAGATATTGCCGTCGAAGTCGGTGGTTATCCCCTCTGGGTCTGAGAACTGGCCGTTGCCCGCTCCCCCTGAGCCAAATTTGGAGATGAACTGCCCGTCGGGGCTGAACTTCTGAACGCGGTTGTTGGTGGAGTCGGTGACGAGCAGGTCGCCGTCACGATTGACCGCAATCGCCGTCGGGCGGGTGAACTGCCCGTCGCCCGTGCCTTTGGCACCAAACTTGGCGAGGAATTTGCCGGTCGGATCGAATTTCTGGATGCGGTTGTTGGTCTTGTCGACGACCCAGAGATTTCCTTCGATGCCGACCGCGACGTCGCCGGGGGCCTGCAGCTGCCCATCGCCCGTGCCCTGTGAGCCGAAGCTGCTCGCGTAGCCCGGCAGTTCGATTGGCACCGACCAGCGTTGGACGCGGTTATTGTCGTCAGTGACCCAGAGAGTGCCTTTGGAGTCGGCGGCGATTCCCATCGGGTTGCCCAGGTGAAACTGCCCGGGGCCCGAGCCTTCGGAGCCGATCTTTCCTTTGAATTGGCCCGTGAGGTCGAACTGCTGGACGCGGTTGTTGCCTGAATCTCCGACCCAGACGTTGCCTATTTTGTCGACGTCGATCTCTTGGAGGTAGTCGAACTGGCCGTTGCCCGATCCTTTGGAGCCGAACTGGGTCACGAATGCTCCCGTGAAGCTGAAGACCGAGACGCGACTGTTCTGCCGGTCGGCAACCCAGACGTCGCCGTTGGGCGCGATATCGATGCCCGTCGGTTCCCCCAGTTGGCCGGCGCCTGAGCCTTTGGAGCCGATCGACTGCAGGAATGCGCCGGCGGCGCTGAATTTCTGGATCCTTCCCAAGAAGGTATCCGCTACCCAGACGTAGCCCGCTTGGTCGACGGCGATCCCTTCGAGTCCTTCGCCGGCGAACTGTCCGTTACCGGTCCCGTTCGAGCCGAATTTCGAGAGGTAGGTGCCGGCCGAGCTGAAGCGCTGAATCCGATAGTTGAGCGCGTCGGTGACGAGCAGATCGCCGTTGGGGGCGATCGCGATCGCGGTGGGTCGGTTGAACTGCCCGTCGCCCGAGCCTTTGGAGCCGAATTTCAAAAGGAATTTGCCGCTCGAGTCGAATTTCTCGATGCGGTTGTTCCATCTGTCGACGACCCAGAGGTTTCCCTGGGGATCGACCGCCACGTCTGCCGGCGAGCTGAACTGTCCATTGCCCGACCCGGTTGAGCCGAAGGAGCTCGCATAGGTCGGTGCGGTGAGCAGCTGCGGCTCGGGGATCTCGAGTTCGGTCGAATCGGCGGCGAAGGTGGCGGGGTCGCTGACTTCGATCTCGGACAGCTCACCGCCTTCGTAGTCGTAGTCGACCTTGGCAAGGCCCTCGGTCACGAGCGCCTCCGTCTGACCGGTCGCGTCGAAGGCGACGGAGGTAGCCGCTTCGCCGGTTTCGTCGTTCAGCTCATAGCCTCCGCTCGCCTTCTTGGTCAGCGTCGCCCGCAGGGTCGGATCGAATTTCTGACCGCCCGTTTCGGTCGGCAGCGCTACGCCCTCTTCCATCGCACCGCTGGAGTCGAGGATCTCGGCTTCGTTTGGAACCGGCGAGCCGCCCGCTTTGATCGGGTCGAGATCGGGCGTCTGGGCCAGGGTCCAGCCGTCCCCCCACTCGGTGTCCTCGGCCTCGGGCAGCATCGAGTTGTAATAGCGCTCGATTTCGAGGTCGACGGCGGAGCCCTCGAGGTCGATGTCTTGCTCGCGGTAGACGAGGTTGCCGTTCATCACGTTGACCGCGAGTTCGGGACGGTCGGGATGCTCTTCTGCGGCTTCGTTCCCCTGCCCGTCGGGCAGCGGGAAGTAGTGCATCACGTACTCGTCTTTCATCCCGGTCGCGGGGAAGTATTCGAACTCGATCGTCCGTTTGAGCTTCTTTCCAACCTGATCCACGGCCACGACTTCGAGAGTGTGTTTGCCGGCAACCGTGAGCTTGCTGAGGATCAGCTTGTAGGTCTGCGTCATCGGGCAGCTGCTCAATGAGCACGGCTGCGGTTCCCAGGGAACCAGCTGCTCGACGCCATCGAGGAAGACCTCGATGTCTTTGACGCCCGAGCGCTTGGTTTTGGGGTCGGGATTGGGCGCCGTGGGGCCGTCTTCGGCTTTGATCGTCAGGTTGTAGACGGGGAGGCTGAGCTGGTCACCGCTGCCAGCCGGTTTCTCTTCTTTGCCAACCTCGTCGGTCTCTTTGGCGAGCTGGCCGCTCAGGGTGATGTCGGGCGGCGTCGTGTCGACCTTGATCGTTTTCGTGACCGTGTTCGAGACCGGTTCGCTGGTCGGATCGAGCGCCGCGAACTGCACCGTCCGTTCGCCCTCGTTGAATTTGTCGGCGCTGAGGCTCATCGAGACGTTTTGCGAATTCGGGCAGCGATTGACGGCGGTCCCCAGACAGCCCAGCGAGTGCTCAAAAGGCCCGCGCCCGTCAGGGGTGATCCTGATCCGCTGGACGCCGAGGCTGCCGTCGCTGGCGTTGGCCGTGGCGGTGAAGTTGGCGAGGTCGCTCACCCAGCCGCTCGGCACGGTGGCCGAGCTCATGACCGGCGCGTCTTCGTCGTCGAGGCGCACCGCGACGCCGCCGACCATGATGCTGCGATAGCACGGGGTCCAACCGCCGGATCCGGTACTCATCCCGAAGCCGATCCCCTTCGCTTTCGTGAACATCGTCGCGTTGCCGTACCACTGGGCGCGATCGGTCTCGTACCAGAGCCAGTTGCCGTTGACGTCGAAGGACCCGTTGTAGTCGAAGGGACGCGGGTATTGGTTCCAACTACAACCATGGTTGTTGCGCCAAAACGGGTTGATCGCCGCGCTCGGCTCTGGGTAGATCGAGGGGATATAGGTGGTTGCACCGGGCGCCCAATACCAGAAGTGGCCGTAGACATTGGCCGGAAAGTTCTTCGGGTAGCTGAACATGAACAGCCCGCGGGTCGATGGGGAGCAGAGATCCCCGGTCAGACATTTCGTGTCCTTGAGAAACCAGGCTTCCGTCGGGTCGTTGGTGCTGTAGTTCCAAACGCCGGGGAACGGCGTCAAGGCGGAGAGGTCAGAGCCCCAATACCAGCTCGCTTCGTAGTTTTCGTGGATCGCCGGGTCGACCAGGATCGGATAGGCGTAGTCGCCGGCACGATGGGAAACCTGGAGCGAGAGCGTGCTGCCGTCGATCTCCATTTGGACGGGAACGCGGGTGCCCTGCGCATCGACCGCGGTCGGGAAGGGGATATAGGCGAGCGTTTCCTTGTCCCGGACGATCTCGGCGCCGCCCAGGCCATCCGGCTTTAGCTCGGCGCCCTCGGGCAGCTCGAGCTTGTAGTGCAGCACCTCGGCGCTGTCTGCGGTGTAGAGGGCGTTGAAGATCTCAACGCCGCCAGAGATCGGGGCGACTAGGTAGCCCACGTCCGGCAGCACCGAGTTGAAATAGATGCTCTCGTCGTCCAAACGGTGCGCCTCGCGCTCGGCGACGCCAAGAGGGCTGATCGAGAGCCCTTCGTCCCCCAACTCGATCGGCTTCTCGGCCGAGTCGGGCACGATCAGCTTCGGCACCAAGGGGTTCGCGGGCTCGAAGCCCTCAGGCGTTGCTTCGAGGCTCAGGTCGACTTTCCGCAGATCGCCTTCCTCGTTCTCGGCGCGTACGGGAATGCTTGCGTCGAGAAGAAAGGTGTTGCCACCTTCGCGGATCGTCGCAACGGTATCCCCGGCCGTGCCCACGAGTTTCGCGTCGGAGAGCTGACGAGCGGGATCGGCGTCGAGCCGAGCCAGCTCGAGGGAGAAGACATCGGAGAGCAAGCGCTGCGCATCGCTGGCGCCGATTCCGGTGAAGGCAAATCGCGAATCCTCCCGCTGGCGAGAAGCCTCGGGGCTCGCGAGCCAGGCTAGGCGCTCGGCCTCTCGGCGCTCAGCGCCCTCCGTCGCCTCCTGGATGTCCTCGGCATCAGGCGCGGATTTCGTTTCCTCCAAAAACACGGCCCGCACTTCCGTGTCTTCGGAGTGAGGTTCGGCGGCCAGCACCGGGACCGACGTACAGCAGAGCAGCAGAACAACGAAGAGCAACGCTGCCTTGCCGCGTGTCCCTGGAACCATCGGAAAGACCCCCGCCTTTCGAAACCCACTACTTCTACTCGGAACGACACTGACACTAGTTGCTTTGGAACCACCTTCCATACCGAAAAATCGAACTATTACTCAAGAAGAACGAACTCTTTCGAGCAGGACGTGCTCACAACGTCTTGCCTCACCTGAACTGACAATGGAATACATAGACCGATCCGTACTGAAGACCACATCCCAACCACCTCGCGGGGGTCGTTGCGGCGAAGCGGCGTCTCTCTAAGGAACGAGGGGATCGAAAGCAGGGCCTCAGCTGACCTTCGCCGACCATCTCCGCCTCAGGAACCAGAGCCAGGGGCGGCAGCGTTGCGCGATGCCAATGCGGCTGCCGCCGAAACGGGAGCGACGGGACTCGAACCCGCGACCTCCGGCGTGACAGGCCGGCGCTCTAACCAGCTGAGCTACGCCCCCGAGAGTGATCGAACGGGCCAGCGGGGAGCGGCCCGGGGCGAAATCTAGCGGGTCGGTGCCTCTCTAGGCGGGCGCGGGCTCTGGGCGGGAGAGCTCGGGGGCGAGTTGGGGTCCCTCGGTGGCGACGATCTCTTCGAGCAGGGCGCGGAGGTCGGCGACGCGGTCGGCGCCGTAGCTCTCGGCCAGGCGCTTTTCCAGCCCCGCGAAGAGCTCGAGGCCGACGCCCTGGGCCTTTTCGCCCTGGTCGGTGAGGCGGATCAGCTTGGCGCGGCGGTCGGCCGGGTCGGGGATCCGCTCGACGTAGCCGCGCTCGGCGAGGTCGTCGACGATCTCGCCGATCGATTGCTTGGTCATGCCGGCGAGGTTGGCCAGTTCCGTCAGGCGCATGCCGTCTTCGTGGACGAAGCGGAAGACGCAGCCGTGGGTCGGGCGGATGTCGCCGTAGCCGGCCTCGACGAGGTCGCGGCGGAAGGCGGCGAACTCCGCCTCCGAAGCCATCTCGAGCAGGCCCGGGAGCGGGACTTGGTGCAGCGGGGTGTTTGGGGGGGCCGTCATTTGGTAAGGAAGCCTGATAAGGTCGCTTGATCAGGTAGTCTGACAAGGCTTCCTTACGAATTGTACTCGATCCCCAGGAGCTCCTTATGCCTTCGGAAGTCAGTTCCCAGATCAACCGCAAGTGGTGGACGCTCGGCGCGGTCTGCGTCGCCACCTTCATGCTGCTGCTCGACATCACCGTGGTCAACACGGCGCTGCCGGCGATCCAGTCCGACCTCGGCGGCAGCTTCACCGACCTGCAATGGGTGATCGACGCCTACGCGCTCTCGCTCGCCGCGCTGGTCCTCACCGCCGGCTCGCTGGCCGACCGCCTCGGCCGTCGGCGCGTCTTCGCGATCGGCCTGGCGATCTTCTCGATCGCCTCGCTGCTCTGCGCGCTCGCCCCCGATCCGACCTTCCTCAACCTCGCCCGCGGCCTGCAGGGCATCGGCGGCGCGGTGATGTTCGCGGTCTCCCTCGCCCTCGTCGCCCAGGAGTTCCCCAGCGGCGCTGAGCGCGGGATGGCGATGGGCATCTACGGCGCCACGATCGGGATCGCGGTCGCGGTCGGGCCGCTGGTCGGGGGCCTCCTGACCGACGGCTTCGGCTGGGAGTCGGTGTTCCTGATCAACGTGCCGATCGGGCTGGCGGCGATCGCCGTCACCTACTGGAAGCTGGCCGAGTCCCGCGACCCCAACGCGACGCGGATCGACTGGGGCGGCCTCCTCACCTTCTCCTCGGCGCTCTTCCTGCTGGTGCTGGCGCTGGTCCGCGGCAACGACCAGGGCTGGGGCAGCCCGACGATCGTCTCCCTGTTCGCCGCCGCCGCGGTGCTGATGGTCGCCTTCGTGGCGATCGAGCGCCGGGTCGCCCAGCCGATGCTGCCGCTGGGCCTGTTCCGCAACCGCGCCTTCACCGGCGTGCAGATGGCCGCCTTCGCGGTCTCCGGCTCGATGTTCGCGCTGTTCCTCTACCTGACCCTCTACCTGCAGAGCTTCCTCGGCCTCTCGCCGGTCGAGGCGGGCGTGCGCTACCTGCCGATCACCCTCGCCTCCTTCGTCGTCGCCCCCTTCGCGGGGATGGCGCTGGCCAAGGTCCAGGCGCGCTACCTGCTGAGCGCCGGCCTCGCCCTCGTCGGCGTCGGCTTGGCGCTGATGACCGGCCTCGGCGTCGACTCGGAGTGGACCGCGCTGCTGGTCGGCTTCATCGTCGGCGGCGTCGGCATCGGCCTCGTCAACCCGGTGATAGCCGACGTCGCCCTCAGCGTCGTTCCCAAAGAGCAGAGCGGGATGGCGGCCGGGATCAACGACACCTTCCGCCAGGTCGGGATCGCGGTCGGGATCGCCGCCTGGGGAGCGATCTTCCTCGGCGTCGGCGCCTCGAAGACGCAGGAGGTGGCGGGCGCCGGGCTCAGCAACGGGCAGGCGCACGACCTGGTCGAGGCGACCTCATCCGGAACCCTGCCGCAGGCGGTGGCGACGCTGCCGGAGCAACTGCAGGGGACGGCGGCGAACGCAGCCCAGCAGGGCTTCATCTCCGGCCTCAACGAGATCCTTCTGATCGGCGCGATCCTCTCCTTCGCCGGCGCGGCGCTCTCGCTGTGGCTGGTCCGCGAGCGGGACATCGAGCGCGAGACGCTGGTCGGGACCGAGTTCGAGGACGAGGCCGGCGCGGCCCTCGAGCCCGAGCCGGAGCCGGCCCGCGCCTGAGCCGGTCGCCGGCGTCCCTGGCTGATCTAGTCTCCCCGCGGTGAGACTGGTCAGCTACGACGCCGGCGACGGCGCTCGCGCCGGGGTGCTGGAGGACGACCGCGTCGTCGACGCCTGGGCGCTGCTCGGCGAGCCGCACCGGGGCGGGCTGCGGGAGCTGCTCGCCCACGAGCGGGTCGACGACCTGCGCGGGCGGCTCGGCGACACCGGCGCCCCGTCGCACCCGCTTGCGGCGGTGGAGCTGCTGGCGCCGATCCCCGATCCCGACAAGATCGTCTGCATCGGCCTCAACTACCGCAGCCACGCGGAAGAGTTCGACCTCGAGCTGCCAGCCGCGCCGACGATCTTCGGCAAGTACCGCAACGCGCTGGTCGGGCCCGGGGCGACGGTGGCGCTGCCGGCCAACAGCGAGAAGGTCGACTACGAGGCCGAGGTCGCCTTCGTCGTCGGCCGCCGCGCCAAGGACGTGGCCGAGGCCGACGCGCTCGACCACGTCGCCGGCTACACGCTGCTCAACGACCTCTCCGCCCGCGACCTCCAGTTCCAGACCCAGCAGTGGATGGCTGGCAAGGTCTTCGACGGCTCCGCCCCCTGCGGACCGTGGCTCGTCACCCCCGACGAGGCGGGGTCGGCGGACGCGATCGAGATCGCGCTGACGCTGAACGGCGAGCAGATGCAGGCCACCTCGACCGCGGACCTGATCTTCGGCGTCGCCCAGCTGCTCTCCCACCTCTCCGGGCTGATGACGCTGGAGCCCGGCGACATCGTTTCCACCGGCACCCCGTCCGGCGTCGGCAGCAGCCGCGAGCCGCGGGTCTGGCTCGCCGCCGACGACGAGGTCGTGATCGAGTCACCGACGCTGGGCCGGCTCGAGACGACGATCGCCGCCTAGGCGCCCCGGCCGCGGCGAGTTCGCGCGCCCGCCCTGCGCCCGCCCTCCTAGGGCGCCGAGCCCGGGCCGATCTCGTAGCCCTTGGCCGGCAGCGAGGCCGAGAGCGGGCGACTCTCCAGCCTTGCGCGACCGTTGGCGGAGGCGCTGGCGCGGGCCGCGGACCAGCGCACCTCATACGGCGCGTAGGCGAGCAGCGCCCGCCAGGTGTCGGTGCCGATCTGCCCGTCGAGCGGCAGCGCCTTCTCTTCCTGGAAGGCGCGCACGGCGGCGCCGGTCATCTTGCCGAAGATCCCCGTCACCGGTACTTCGTGGCCGGCGGTGATCAGGTGCTCCTGGGCCCAGACGACCATGTCGCCCTTGCTGCCTTTCTTCAGCAGCGGGTGCTCGGTGCTGGGGCGGTAGCCAGTCAAGGGCTTCAGGGCGCTGGTGGCGCCAAGCGCCGCCCACTCTCTGTTGTCGGTCTCCTGCCAGTCCCACCAGCTCGGCGCCAGGCCGCCGAAACTGGCGCAGAAGCGGCGGAACAGCTTCAACTGGGCGTTGCCGGGCGCTTCGTAGGTCTGGCCGATGGGGTAGATCGGGTGGCCCCAGATGCGGTTGTAGAGATAGGTGTGCTCGAACACGGCGCGGACCGAGGTGCCGATCGTCTTCCAGTACATCTGCGGCTGGCTGTAGGTGGCGCCGCCGGGGCCGAAGAAGACCGAGTAGGGGTAGGACGGGTGGTAGTCCACATAAGGGAAGCCGGCGAGGGAGATCGGGTAGGTCTCGCCGGCGGCGGCGCGGAGCTTGTGCATGTAGAGGTCGGCGGCCGCGTACTTGCCCTCGTAATCGCCCTCGGCGTCGATCACGAAGCAGTCGGCGCCGCGGGCGACCGAGATCGCCGCCGCCTGGGCCTCGGCGGCGGGCCGGTCGCCGTAGACGAACTGCCAGGCGCAGACGTCGAGACCGCCGGCGTGGAGGCGCTGGACCAGCTGCCGGTTGAACTGCGACCAAACGTCGCCGCCGTCGGCCGACTTGACGTAGACGGTGCCAATCCCGGCGCGCTTGGCGCGGGCGACGATCGCCGGCACGCTGCCACCCTCCGAGCGCGACACGTACCAAACCCACATCCCGTGGCGGTCGAACGGCGTGTTGCCGAGCGCCGGCGCAGCTTCGACTTCGCCGCCGGCGCCGCCGGTCGTCGGCGCGGCGGAGGCGGGCGCCGCCGCGAAGACGGCCAGCGCAAGGAGGACCCCGAGTAGGGCCGGGGTCCGGCGTCGCCTCTGAATGCGTCGGTGCGTCACTTCGAGTTCGAACACGTTCGCGGGCCGAGGGCTGCGGGGACGGAGCTGGGCGATGCCCGCAAGATCCCATGCGCTCCTCCTGTCCTTAATCGCCCACAGGGCGAAGAAAGACAGGAGGACCCGGTCAGGGGTCCCGATGCAACCGATTGGCGCTCGGCTGCGTAAGGAAGGACCGATGAGAATCGCGATCGTGGGAACCGGCATCTCCGGCCTGGTGGCCGCCCACCGGCTGCACCGCGAGCACGAAATCACCGTCTACGAGGCGGGGGATCGGCTCGGCGGCCACACGAACACGGTCCGGGTCGAGGGCGAGGACCGCTCCGACCTCTGGATCGACACCGGCTTCATCGTCTTCAATGACCGCAACTACCCCAACTTCGAAGCGCTGCTCGAGGAGCTCGGGGTCGCCGCCCAGCCCTCCCACATGGGGTTCTCGGTCGCCGACGGCAAGGGTCGCTTCGAGTACTCCGGCACCCCCTGGGGCCTCTTCGCCCGTCCCTCCCATCTGCTCAGCCCAAGCTTCCTCCGGATGCTGCGCGACTGGCGCCGCTTCAACCGCGAGGCGCGGACGCTGATCGGCATGAACGGGACCGCGCCCTCGCTCGGCGCCTGGCTCGAGCAGCGCGGCTACTCCCAGCACTTCATCCAGCGCCTGATCGTCCCCCAGGCGTCCGCCGTCTGGTCCGCCGACCCGGAGCAGATGTGGAGCTTCCCGGCCAGCTTCATGGCCGAGTTCTTCGAGAACCACGGCATGTACAGCCTCCGCGACCGACCCAGGTGGCGGACCATCGCCGGCGGCTCGCACCGCTACGTCGAGGCGATCTCGGTGCCCTGGCGCGACCGGGTGCGGCTGAACGCCCCGGTACGGCGCATTGAGCGCGCCGCAGCCGGCGTCCTGGTCGAGGCCGACGGCTGCGAGAGCCAGCGCTTCGACGAGGTCGTGATCGCGACCCACTCCGACCAAGCGCTGACGATGCTGGCCGACCCGAGCGCGGCCGAGCGCCAGGTGCTCGGCGCGATCCCCTACCAGCGCAACGAGGCCGTCCTCCACACCGACGCTTCGCTGATGCCGCGCCGGCGCCCGGTCTGGTCGAGCTGGAACTTCCACCTCGCCGAGGGGCCGCCGCGCGGCAGCACCGTCACCTATTGGATGAACAATTTGCAGAGGCTCGGGACCAAGCGCGACTACTTCGTCACCCTCAACCGCGGCGAGGAAATCGACCCGACGGCGGTGATCCGCCGCTTCGAGTACGACCACCCGATCTACACGCGGGAGGGCATCGTCGCCCAGGCCCGCCACGCCGAGGTCAGCGGCGTGCGCCGCACCCACTACTGCGGCGCCTACTGGGGCTGGGGCTTCCACGAGGACGGCGTCGTCAGCGGCCTCCGCGTCGCCGACGCGATCGCCGGCGGTACCCGGCCCGCCCGCGTTCCCGACCTCGCGATCGCATCCGAGGAGGAGGCGCTGGCCGCGTGAGCCCGACCGCCGCCAAGCCGGCGCTCCTGCCTTTGTTAGCCCAGAGGGCGAATAAAGACAGGAGCGCGCCGATCGCCTCGGCCGTCTACGAGGGGACGATTCGGCACCGGCGCTTCGAGCCGGTCGAGCACGAGTTCGAGTACCCCTTCTTCCTCATGTACCTCGACCTGGCGGAGCTGCCAACGGTGCTCGATCCCTTTCCGGGTTGGTCGGCCCGCCGGCCCGCCCCGGCTCGCTTCCGCCGTGCCGACTTCATGGGCGACCCGGAGCGCCCGCTCGGCGCCTGCGCCCGCGACGCGGTCGAGGCCGCAACCGGCCGGCGCCCCACCGGCCCGGTCCGCCTGCTCGCCGGCCTGCGCTACCTCGGCCACTCCTTCAACCCGGTCAGCTTCTACTACTGCTTCGACCGCGCCGGGGAGCGCGTCGAGGCGGTCGTCGCCGACGTCGAGAACATCCCCTGGGGCGAGCGCCACGCCTACGTACTTGCACGCGGCGAAAGCGACGGTACGGTGTTGTCGGACGAGTTCGACAAGACGCTTCACGTCTCTCCCCTGATGGGCATGAATCAGACCTACGCCTTCCGCGCGACCGAGCCCGGCGAGCGCCTCGCCGTCCACATCGAGTCGCGCCCCCGCGGCGCCGGCGGCAAGTCCTTCGACGCCACCCTCAACCTGCGCCGCCGCGAGCTCTCGCGGCCGCTGCTGGGCGGCCTGCTCGCTCGCTATCCGGCGATGTCGCTGCAGGTGGTGGCGAAGATCTACGCGCAATCACTGCGCTTGAAGCTGAAGGGGGCGCGCTACTTCCCGCACCCGCGGGGAAGCCGCCCGAAGGGGTTCATCTCGCCATGAGGGCCGTACTCTCGCGGGCCGCGGTCGGCGGCGTCCTCGGTCGGGTCAGCGCTGGCCAGATCGAGGTGATCGAAGGGGGCCGCAGCCGCTGCTTCGGCCCCGAAGAGTCCGAGCTGCGGGCGACCGTGACGATCCACGACCCGGCCGCCTGGCGCGGGCCGCTGCGCGGCTCGGTCGGGCTCGGCGAGACCTACGTCGACGGGCTCTGGGAGACCGACGACCTCGTCGCCCTGATCCAGATCGCCGCCCGCGAGCTGCGCGAGCTCGACGGCATCCGCGGCGCCGTCGCCCGCCCCCGCGCCGCCCTGCACCGGCTGCGTGGGCTCGTCCCCGAGAACACCCGCAAGGGCGCCCGCGAGAACATCTCCGCCCACTACGACCTCGGCAACGACCTCTTCGCCGCCTTCCTCGACGAGCGGATGATGTACAGCTGCGCCTACTTTCCCGACGACGGCGCGACCCTGGAGCAGGCCCAGGTCGCCAAGCTCGACCGCATCTGCGACCGGCTCGAGCTCGGCCCCGACAACCATCTGCTGGAGATCGGCACCGGCTGGGGAGGGCTGGCGATCCACGCCGCCCGGCGCTATGGCTGCCGGGTGACGACGACGACGATCTCCCGCGCCCAGCACGAGCTGGCGAGCGAGCGGGTCCGCGAGGCCGGGCTCGAGGATCAGGTGACGGTGTTGCTCGAGGACTACCGCGACCTCGAGGGCCGCTACGACCGTCTGGTCTCGGTGGAGATGATCGAGGCGGTCGGCTGGCAGTACTTCGACGAATACTTCCGCCGTTGCGACGAGCTGCTCAGCGACGACGGCGCGATGCTGTTGCAGGCGATCACGATCGACGACCGCATCTACGAGGTCGAGAAGGCGGCCAAGAGCTTCGCCAACACCCACGTCTTCCCCGGCGGCTGTCTGCCCTCCCAGGGCCTGATCACCAATAGCCTCGCCCGTGTGACCAGCATGCGCCAGGTCTGGATCGACGACATCACCGCCCACTACCCGCCGACCCTGGCGAGCTGGCGCGAGCGCTTCTTCGACGCCTGGGACAAGCTGCGCGGACACGGTTACGACGAGCGCTTCCGGCGCCTCTGGGACTTCTACCTGAGCTCCTCGGAGGCCGGCTTCCGCGAGCGGCGGATCGGCGACGTGCAGGCGCTCTTCGCGAAGCCGAAGTGGCGCTGAGCGGGGCGGGCGGGCGCGAGCCGCTCGTCCTCATCCACGGCCTCGGCGGCACCCGCGGGGTCTGGGAGCCGGTGATTCCGCTGCTCGAAGCAGAGCGCGAAGTGGCCGCGATCGACATGCCCGGCTTCGGCGCCGAGCCGCCGCTGCCGGAGGGGGTCGAGCCGACCGCGGCGAACCTCGCCGCCGCCGTCCACACTCGTTGCGCGGAGCGAGGCTGGGAGCGGCCCCACGTCGCCGGCAACTCGCTCGGCGCCTGGGTGGCGCTGGAAATGGGCCGCGCCGGTTGGGCCGCCTCGGTCACCGCCCTCTCCCCCGCCGGGCTCTGGCGCGGGCCGCTCGGCGAACGCAAGGGCGACACCCGCCGCTGGGCCCGCCGCCTGCGCCCGCTCGTCTCCCTCGGCCTCTGGGTCCCGCCCCTGCGCCGGCGGATGCTGGCGACCTTCGCCGCCCTCCCGGAGCGGATCCCCCTCGCCGCCGGTCGCCAGCTGGTCCTCGGCTGGATCGACTCCAACGGCTACGAGGGCGCCAACCGGGCGATGCGCTCGCACGTCTTCGATCCGGCCGGCTACCCGGAGGAGGTGCCGGTGACGATCGCCTGGGGCGAGCACGATCGCCTCGTCGCGCCGCCGAAACCGGAGCGCCGGCCCGCCGGCGCCCGCTTCCTCGTCCTCCCCGGCGTCGGCCACACCCCCACCTGGGACGACCCGGAGCTGATCGCCAATACGCTGCTGGAAGGAAGTCGAACCAAGGAGAGGCAACTTTGATCGTCGAGAGAACCGAGAACCCGATGTGGCTGTCGAACGCCTACCTCGTCGCCGACCGCGAGCGCGGCACCGGCGTCCTGATCGACGGCAACGACGACCTCGAGCCGCTGCTCGAAAAGGCCGAGCGCGAGGGCATCGAGATCAGCCACATCCTCGTCACCCACCCGCACGCCGACCACATCGCCGGACTGCCCGAGGCGCGGGCGAAGCTCGGCAACCCGCCGCTGGTCGCCCACGCGGAGACGGCGGCCGAGCTCGACGACGAGGTCGAGATCGTCCTCGGCGACGGCGAGAAGCTCGACGCCAACGGGATCGAGATCGAGGCGATTTACACCCCCGGCCACGCCGCCGGCCACCTCGCCTACCTCGTCGGCGGCGACGACGTCTTCACCGCCGACGTCCTCTTCAAGGGCACGGTCGGCGGCACGATGGCGCCCGGCGCCAGCGGCATCGACGACCTCCAGGCCTCGGTCATGCGGCTGCTGGAGCTGCCGCCGGAGACCCGCGTCCATCCCGGCCACAAAGAGCCGACGACGATCGGCGACGAGCTCGCCGAGAACCCCTTCGTGCGGATCTGGCGCGGGATCGACTCGACCGGCGAGGAGGAGGTCACGGTCTGGGGCCGGCCCGCCACGCTGAAGCTGTGGGCACCCGACTACGACGGCGGCAACAAGGCCTGGATCGTCTTCGGCGACTCCGGCGAGGAGGCGATCGTCGGCGGCTCCCAGGTCGTGCGGGACCCCGCCTAGCCCCGAACGAGACGAGGCCCCGCCGCAGCGGGGCCTCGTGGGGGTGCGGGAGAGACGGGGCGGGGTTAGCGAATGACGGCCTCCATCAGGATCCAGCAACCGTCGGTCTCGCTCGCCGCCTTGAACGGCTTGCCGGCGAGCAGCGGCGGGGTGTAGAGCAGGGTGTTGTCGCCGCCCGAGGAGCAGCGGACCATCGAGCTGATGTTGCCGCGGAGGGCGAGCTGCTGGCCCTTCTTGACCGGGATGTTCACGGCGAACGTCTCGACCTTGTAGGCGCCGCTTTCCTCATTGGCTTCGGTCTGGCCCGCGTAGGAGAGCCTGGGGCCGGTGTAGAGGACCTTCGCCTCGTTGGTCCCGGACAGGGTCGAGCGCTTGACCTTGGCGATCTGCGGGCGGAAGCTGCCGGCGTCGGCGGCGATGATCCGGATCTTCTTGATCGTGCCGGTCTTCGGCGCCAGCTCGCCGCCGTCGGGGCGGCCGTAGGCTTCGTTCTGGACCATCGTGCAGGCGGTCGCGGGGGTTTCCTGGCTGCACCTGAGGCCGGGCGAGCCATTGGACGGCTGCACGGTCGGGTTCAGCTTGGCGCCGAACTTGACCGGGGCCGCGGCCATGCCGGTGGCCGGGACGGCCATAACCGCGATCAGGGCGGCGAAGGCAGCGATGAAGCCGATCCGGCGGGCGAGCTTGGTGGTGAGGTTGGTGCGGGTCATTGGGTTCTCCTTGGTTCGAGTTGGTTGGCGTTTGCGCCGTGGACCAACCTTCGCCCGGCCCGAGCCCCGCTCCCAGGGACCCCAGGGGTGAACCCGCTCACCCCTCGCGACATTTGGGCCCCCCTGGGGGACCAGATGTCGCGAACGGCGCTGGTTAGCGCCCTTAGAGGTCGCGCTGCGTTACCGCGCCGGCGTTCAGCGCCCGCTCGACCAGCGCCACCCGCTTCTGGTTCTGCGGCAGGTCGCCGACCCCGAGCTTCTCGAACAGGGCGCGCATGTGGGTCTTGACCGCGTCGACGCTGAGGTGCAGCTCGGCACCGATCTCCTGGTTGGTCGCCGGCGTCGCGAACTTGCCGCCGTCCTTATATGGACGGCAGAGAGCGACGAGGACTTTGCGCTGGGCCGGGGAGACCGTCGCCGCCGCCGGGGTCTCGCTGGCGATCGCCGTCGCTTCCGGCGCGTCCTCGCCCGGGCGCCGGTAGAGGACCTCGGTGCGGCCGAAGCGGATCACGTCGCCGTCGCGCAGGTGCCGGCGGCCGTGGACGCGTTCGCCGTTGACGTAGGAGCCATTGCGGGAGAGGCCGTCGTCGACCAGCGTGCACTCGTCGCGCACGACCTCGATCTGGGCGTGCAGGGCGGAGACCTCCTCGTCCCACGCCAGCTGCACGTCGGCCGACTCCGCGCGCCCCACCCAGAGCTCGCTGGCGCCCTCGCCGACCGCGAGGATCGCCTGCTGGTCATCGCCGTTGCGGTAGACGAAAAAGGGCCGCCCCGCCCGTTCGGCTTCGATCTGCGCCTTCAACTCGGGTGCGCTGGCCACGCGACGTCCGTCCATTGCCGCTGATCCTAGGAGTCCAAGCGGCCCCCCGCAGCCAGGCACACACCGGAAAAGTCCATCGTTCTTTAGCTCTGGAGACCGATCTGGACGGATGTGCGATTGGTGATTTGGACGCGATACCTCCAGACTGCATCCCATGGCGACCGAAATTCAAAGCTTCTTCTTCGACTGGTATCCCGTCTTCGGGGTCATCTTCATGGCCTGCCTGCTGCTCGTCTTCTTGAAACTGCTGCGCAGCACGATGGGCTCGACCAAGCCGGAGACGGTCAAGGCCAGCCGCACCGAGCCGGTGCTCTGGGAGGAAGTGCAGGGCGTCGACGCCGCCAAAGACGAGCTGATGGACGTCGCCGAGTGGCTGCGCGACCCCGACCGCTTCGCCGCCCTCGGCGCCCAGCCCCCCCGCGGCGTGCTCCTCTTCGGACCGCCCGGCACCGGCAAGACGATGCTCGCCCGCGCCGTCGCCGCCCAGGCCGGCGTCGACTTCTTCGCCGCCTCCGGCTCCAGCTTCGTCGAGATGTTCGTCGGCCGCGGCGCCGCCCGCATCCGCCGCCTCTTCAAGGAGGCACGCAAGTCGGGCCGCGCGGTGATCTTCATCGACGAGCTCGACGCCGTTGGCGGCCACCGCAGCGGCGGTGGCGGCGACGGCGGCACCAGCGAGCGCGAGCAGGCGCTGAACCAGCTGCTGGTCGAGCTCGACGGCTTCGAGAAGGACCCCGGCACGGTGATCGTGATCGCCGCCTCCAACTACGTCGACAAGCTCGACAAGGCGCTGCTGCGCCCCGGCCGCTTCGACCGCCAGGTGCTGGTGGCGCCGCCCGACCGCCATGGCCGCGAGGCGATCCTGCGCTCGCACGCGAAGGGCAAGCCGCTCGCCGACGACCTCGACCTCACCGACGTCGCCCGCAAGACGACCGGGATGACCGGTGCCCAGCTCGCCAACTCGCTCAACGAGGCGGCGATCATCGCCGGCCGCGCCGGCCGCCCTGCGGTCGCCCGCGAAGACCTCGACGAGGCGCTGCTGCGGCAGTCGGTCGGCTCCCAGCAGGCGCGCCGCCTGAGCACCAAGGAGCGGCGGATCGTCGCCTTCCACGAGGCCGGCCACGCACTCTGCCGCAGCCTGCTCGGCCTCGACCCGCCGGAGATCCTCAGCATCGTCCCGCGCGGGCCCGCGCTCGGCTTCGTCGGCCACTCGCCGCAGGAGGACACCTACCTGAAGTCCCGCGACGAACTGCTCGACGAGGTGGTCACCCTGCTGGGCGGCCGCGCCGCCGAGGAGGTCGTGCTCGGCGAGTCCTACTCGGGCGCCGTCGACGACCTCAACCGCGTGCACCTGGTCTGCAAGCAGATGGTCTCCGAATTCGGGATGGGGGTCGCGCTCGACCACGACGGGCCGCCGCCGATCGCGCTGCCGACCGGCGACTACGCGGTCTCCGACGCGACCCGCCGCGACGTCGACCTCGCCGCGATGACCCTCGCCCGCGAGGCCTACCGGCGGGCGCGGGCGCTACTCGCCGCCAACCGCGAGTGCCTCGACGATCTCGCCGCCTGCGCGCTCGAGCGCGAGACGCTGACCCGCGAGGAACTCGACGAGATCTTCGCCTCCCACGAGCTCCACACCTTGGCCGAGTCGCGCGGCTCCGGCGCCGCCCTGGTGGCGATGGCGCGGCCGCCGCGTCCACCCGGCAAATAGGCGCCCGGGTAAGGTTCCTGGCTAGACAGCCAGTGAGCGACGGCAGCTACTACTTCCCGCCCGGCCAATCGATGGCCCGCCGCGTCCACGGCGAGCGTTCGGTGGGGCTCCTCTACGGCCAGCGGGCGCTGCTGATCGGCGCCCTCGAACCGCTCACCTACACCGGCACGATGCTGAGCACGAAGTCGGGCGACTGGCCGTTCACCCGCCTCGCCCGCACCGCCAAGATCCAGGAGACGGTGTTCCTCGGCAGCCGCGAGGAGGCCGACAAAGCCCTCGCCGCCGTTCACCGCCTGCACGAGCAGATCAACGGCTCGCTGGCCGAGGCCGCCGGCGCTCACCCCGCCGGCGCCGCCTACTCGGCCTTCGACCCGAAGCTGATGCTGTGGACGCTGGCGGTGATCGCCGACTCGGGCCGGGCGATGTACGAAGCGATGGTGCGGCCCCTGAGCGGAGCCGAGCGCGAGGAACTCTGGCAGGACTACGTCCGCTTCGGCGAGCTCTTCCGGCTGCCGGCGAGCGATGTCCCCGGCAGCTACGCGGAGTTCCGCGCCTGGTTCGACGGGCGACTGGCCTCCCCCGACCTGCACGCCACCCCGCACGCGCTGGAGATGGCACCGCTGGTCGCCTTCGAGCAGCCGGTCCCGCGGGCCGCCCGCGCCAACCTCGCCACCCAGAACCTGATCATCAAGGGAACGCTGCCGCCGCGGGTGCGGGAGATCTTCGGGATCCGCTGGAGCGGCGCCCACGAGGCCGCCTACCGCTCGATCACCGCCGCCCATCGCCGCGCCCGCCCGGCCTTCCCGCGCCGGGTCCGCCGCGGCCGCAACGACGTCTTCTTCGACGTCGTCAGCAAGGGCGAGCACCTACGCGGCGGCACCGCGACGCCGCAGCTGCCCGCCTAGTCCCGCCTAGATCAGACCGAGCCGGGCAGCCTGCGCCACCGCCGCGGCGCGCGAGGGCAGCCGTAGCTTGGTGCGGATGTTGGCGACGTGGCGGTGCACGGTGTGGGGGCTGAGCACGAGCTGGTCGGCGATCTCGCGGTCGCTGAGGCCGAGCGCGACCAGGCGCAGGACCTCGAGCTCGCGTTCGGAGAGGTCGGTCTCGGCGACGCCCGCGTGATCGTTCGCCGGAACGTCGAGGTCGGGCTCGACCTCGATCTCGGCCGGATCGACGCCGAGCCCCTCGAGCGCGGCGCGAACCGCTTCGCCCGTGCGGCCGAGCCAGGGGAAGTGGTCGGAGCCCTCGAGCGCGACGAAGCTGGCGCCGGGAATCCGGGTCGCGAGGTCCTGGCCGAGGCGGTAGGGGATCGCGCGGTCGCCGCGACGGTGGAGGACCAGCACCGGCGCCTCGACCCGCCCGAGGCGGTCGGAGACGTCGAAGGCGTAGATGCATTCGAGCGCCCGCGCCGCCAGCTCCGCCGAAGCCGACTGGCGCTGGAATTCGACAAAGGCTTTCCGCTCAGCCGCCGTCGCGTCGGGCATGAAGACGTCGGCAAGGACGCGGGAGCCAACGCCCCAGTGGCGGCGGACGATGCCGATGATCGACTCGCGGGCGTCCTCGTCGGCGATCTCCGGCCCGCTCGCGTAGGTGCCGTACTCGATCAGCCGCCGCACCCGCCGGGGATTGGCGACCGCGTAGGCGGTGGTGACCGGACCGCCCGAGGAGGCGGCGAAGAGGTCGACCGACTCGGCTCCGACCGCGTCGATCACCCCGGCCAGCACCGCGACCTGGTCGTCGAGGCTGGTCGACGGCGGCTGCGAGCGGTCGGAGAGGCCGGTGCCGGGCGAGTCGTAGCGGACCACGGTGCGGTGGCGGCCGATCGCTTCCGCGAAGGCGCGAAAGGCGGGGTCGCGCCAGTTCATCTCCAGGTGGCTCATCCACCAGCCGCCGAGGACCAGCGGCGGCCCCTCCCCCACGGTCGACCAGCCGACCTGGCGACCGTCGATCGTCGTGAACTGGATCGACTGCTCGGCCATCGCGGCAGGCTATCGCCGGATGGCCGCTTCCGGCCAGCCCAGGTTGGCCGATCTGGGCGAAGTCACAGCGGCGCCCCGGTGCTCGAATGGGAGCACAAACCGAGACAAAGGAAACGCGATGCCCACCTCCCTGAAATCCAAGCCCGACCCGTCGATCCCGACCCCGGCCTTCCCCCCGCTCCACAGGCAGGTCGAGGTCCCCGACAGCCGCTTCAGCGCCGCCATCTACGAGCCCTTCCTCTGGCTCGGCGAGAAGCGGGGGATGGCCGAGCGGCGGCGGCGTCTGCTGGCCGGCGTCGGCGGCCGCGTGCTCGAGATCGGCGCCGGCACCGGCCTCAACCTGCGGCACTACCCGACCCACGTCGAGGAGCTGGTCCTGGCCGAGCCGGCCGCGGCGATGGCGGCGAAGATCGACCGCTCCGACTTCGCCGGCACCGCCCCGGTCAGCGTCGTCCTCACTCCGGCCGAGACCCTGCCCTTCGCCGACGAATCATTCGATACGGTCGTCTCGACGATGGTCCTCTGCACGGTCACCGACCCCGAGCGATCCCTCGACGAGATCGTGCGGGTGCTGCGCCCCGGCGGCAGCCTGCTCTTCTGCGAGCACGTCGAAGCGGACTCCGGACTGCTGCGCCGCGCTCAGAACCTGCTGGCGACGCCGTGGGCGGCCTTCGCCGAGGGCTGTCGCTGCGACCGCCGCACCCTGGAGACGATCGGCTCGCGGATGCGCGTGGCCTCGGTCAACCGTGAACGTTGGCTTGGCATGTCGCCTGTGGTGAGGCCGCTGGTGCGCGGGCGGGCGGTGCTCGCTTGACGGCGACGCTGACCGTCGCGCGCCGCTTCAACGGCCCGGACGGGAGCGGCAACGGCGGCTACACCGCCGGCCTGCTCGCGGCCGGGGTCGAGGGCACGGCGGCGGTCTCGCTGCGCAGCCCGGTGCCGCTCGATGCCCCGCTCGAGCTCGTCGGCGAGGGCGGGCGAGTGCGGGCGTTCGACGGCGAGACGCTGGTCGCCGAGGCGGAGCCGACGGCGCCGCTCGACCTCGAGGTCCCGGCGCCGGTCTCCGTCGAGGAGGCGCGGCGGGCGGCGGAGCAATACCCCCATTCCCACGACAGCCCGTTCAGCCGCTGCTTCGTCTGCGGCCCGGCCCGCGAAGACAGCTTCGGGGTCTTCGCCGGCCCGGTCGCCGGGCGCGAGCTGGTCGCGACGCCCTGGACGCCGCCGGACTGGAGCGCCGACGCCGGCGGCGCGGTCAAGCCGGAGTTCGTCTGGGCCGCGCTCGACTGCCCGACCTACTTCGCCGCTTACGGCGGCGAGATGGTGATGGCCTTCCTGGTCCGCCAGAGCGTCCAGCTGCGGGCGCCGGTCGCGGCGGGGGTCGAGCACGTGGTGATCTCCTGGCCGTTGGCGGCGGAGGGTCGCAAGCGCTCGGCCGCTGCCGCCGTCCTCAGCGCCGACGGCGAGCTGCTGGCACTGGGCGAAGCGCTGCTGGTCGAGCCACGCGCCGCCGCCTAGCGCGGATTGCGGTCGCGGGGGCTCGGGTAGGGTCCATTGGGATGGCGGCGCGCAGAGATATCCGGCTTCTCGCGGTCCCGCTGCTGTTGATCGTCGCGCTTCTCCTCCTTCCCGCCAGCGCCGCCGCGGTCGAACGGACCGTCTCCGTCACCGCCAAGGCGACGCTGAAGGTGCCCAACGACAGCGCCACCGTCGGCCTCTCCGCGAGCGCCGAACGGCGCACCAGGGGGGCGGCGCTGAGCGCGGTCGCCAAACGCCTGCGCGGCGTCATCGCCGCGGTCCAGGCGATCCCCGGAGTCGGCGCCGGCGACGTCAAGACCGGCCGCGTCTCGGTCCGCAAGAGCTTTCGCGGCGAGCGCCCCGTCTACCGCGCCGCCGCGGGCATCGGCGTCACCCTGAACGAGCCCGACCGGGCCGGGGATCTGATCGCCGCCGCGATCGGCGCCGGCGCCAGCGGCGTCAGCGGTCCCAGGTTCTTCGTCGGCGACACCGAAGCGGCATACGCGAGCGCCCTCGTCGCCGCTTTCGACAAGGCGAAAGCGAAGGCGGCCGTGCTCGCCGCGCAGGCTGGCGCCGTGCTCGGGCCGGCGCTCAGCATCGCGGAGGGCGGCGACGTCGAAATCGCCCCTGACTCGGCACCGGAATTCAAGGGCGCGGGCGCCTGCGGGGAAGGGGTCTCCTCCCAGCCGGTCAAGCGCTGCGCCGCTTCGCCACCGACCAAGCCCGGCACCTCGACGGTGACCGCCACCGTCAGCGTCATCTTCGCCCTCCAGTAGGTAGGCCGCCCACAAGACGGCGAGCCGGTCCAGAACGCTCTCCGTCGCGGGCGCTGGCACTAAGTGGGCGGTACTGGGCTCGAACCAGTGACCCCATCCTTGTAAGGGATGTGCTCTCCCAACTGAGCTAACCGCCCGGGGTCAATGGAGGGTAGCGCCGCGCGAGCGACTGCGATGATGCCGGGCGCCGATGGTCTCCCTGCCCCGAAACCAGTTCATCGCCCTGGTCGTCGGCGTCTGTGTGCTCAGCGCCGCGATCGGCTCGGGGCTGGCGCTGCTCGCCCAGACCGGGCCGGCGGGGGCGACGGGTAAGCAGGGGCAGGCAGGACCGCGCGGGCCGCAGGGGCCGGAAGGCCCATCGGGCGCCGCCGAGGTCGAAGGCCTCGAAGCCGAAGTCGGCGAACTGCGCGGCGAAGTCGAAGAAAGCGGCGACGTCGGCGAGCTCGAAGGTCGGCTGGAAGAGCTCGAAGAAGAAGTAGCCGGCCTCGGCGGCGTCACCTCGGAACTCTGCTCCGAGCTCGACTTCTTCTGTTGAACCTGGCTGCCCGCCCCTCCGTATAAGGGGCATGAGAAAGATCTCGATCTTCGCCCTCGCCCTCGGCTCGCTGTTCGCAACCCAGGCCGCGGCCGCCGACACCGCCCAGGTCAGCGCGACCAAGAACGTCGCCATCGTCGACTTCGCCTTCAAGCCGGGCACGCTGACGATCGCCAGAGGAAGCAAGGTCGAGTTCGAGAACGACGGCAGCACCGCCCACACCGCGACCCGCAACGGCGGCGGCTTCGACAAACGACTCGCCCCCGGCAAATCATTCTCGGTCCGCTTCCAGCAGCGCGGCAGCTTCGCCTACCACTGCAAGATCCACTCCTTCATGAAGGGCAAGATCGTCGTCCAGTAGCCTCGCCCGGGCATGGACACCGGGATCCTCTGGCGCGCCGCCCTACTGCAGCTGGTCGCCGTCGCCGTCCTCTCCCTCGCCCTCGGCCTGGCCCTCCCCCACAGCTTCTTCGAGGACTACGGCTGGCTTGCCGGCCCAGGCTCCTGGATGGTCTGCGCGGCGATCACGGCCCGCGTTCTCGGCCTGCCGCTGGGGCCGATCCTGCTCGGCGCCGTCCTCGCTGGCCTGCCCAGCCTGCTGGCGGTTCTCGTCGGTCTGCACTGGCTCGGAGCGATCGTCGCCGTCGGGCTGTTCGCCATCTGGTGCGCGCGCCTGCCGTGGGCGCAGGCACCGGCCTGACCCGTCGGGGCGTCGGCTGGCGCCCGGATTCCAGCTCCTTAACGCGCGAGTCGCGCTGAGCGGGTAATACTCACGCCAGCGGGTACTACTCATACATTCGTCCAGTCAATAAAAACAAAGGCTCTTTGACTCTTCTCTCACGCCTAACCGTGGCGGTCGCCGCCGTCCTCTTCATCCTGCCCACCGCCGCGGGCGCGGCAACCCAGGCCCGCGAGGCCGACTCGGTGGTCGAGTCGATCGGGGTCAACACCCACCTCGGCTACAACGACACCCCCTACGACAACTTCGACACGATCAGGCAGCGCCTGCGCGAACTCGGCATCCGCTACATCCGCGACGGCTTCGGCCTCGGCCGCCCCGAGATCTACTCGCGGGTTCGCACCCTGGCCGGCGACGGCATCCGCCTCGACGCGATCGCCGGCGACCCGATGCAGCGCTGGAACTTCGGCACGATCGACCAACAGCTCGACATGATCGAAGCCGAGCTGGCGGGGACGCTCGCCTCGATCGAGGGGCCCAACGAGTACGACCTGCAGGGCGACTCCAACTGGGTCCCGGTGCTGCGGACCTACACCCAGCAGCTCTGGGAAGGGGTGAAGGCGCACCCGAGCCTGGCCTCGATCCCCGTCGTCGGACCCTCGATCGTGCTGCGGGAGAACATGGCCGAGGCCGGCGATCTCACCCCCTGGATCGACTACGGCAACACCCACACCTACCTCTCCGGCGACATCCCCGAGCGCGACTCAATCTGGAGCGGGGAACTCGGCGCCGCGGCCAGGAACTCCGGCTCCAAGCCGCTGCAGACGACCGAGACCGGATACCACAACGGGATCAACGGAACCGTCGGCCACCAGCCCACCTCCGAGCGGGCCGCCGGCATCTACATGCCGCGGCTCTTCCTCGAAAACTTCCGCCGTGGGATCGCCCGCAGCTATACCTACGAGCTGCTCGACCAGCGCGACGACCCCTCGAAGACCGACATCGAGGCGGCCTTCGGCCTGCTGCGCAACGACTTCTCGAAGAAGCCGGCGGCGGTCGCGGTCGAACGGCTGATCGGGCTGCTGTCCGACCGCGGAGCACACTTCACCCCCCAGAGCCTCGAGTACGGCCTCAGCGGGGCGCCCTCCACCGCGCAGCAGCTACTGCTGCAGAAGCGCGACGGCAGCTTCTACCTGGTGCTGTGGAACCGGGTGAGCGCCTGGAACACCGGCAACCGCACCGACGTCGATCCGCCGGACGTCCCAGTCACCCTCGGGCTCGGACAGCCGATCGCCAGCGCCGCGGTCTACGAACCGAACGTCTCCGCCAGCCCGGTGGCGACCAGCGCCAACCCCTCCAGCCTCGAGCTCGACCTCTCCGAGCGGGTGACGGTAGTGCGTCTGGTGCCGGGCAGCGGAGGGCCTGGGCCGGCCCCCGAACCCGAACCAGGACCGGAACCGCCGCCGCAGCCCCAGCCCGAACCGGAGCCGCAGCCCGAACCGACCCCCGAACCGCCGCCGAGCGCCGAACCGCCTGCCCCGGTGCCCGCGCCCGAACCCGCGCCGGTCCCGCCGGTCGAACCGACCCCCGGCGAAGAAGAGCAGGGTGAGGGACCCGCCGCGGACCTCGAGCCAGCCCCGAAAGCGGTCTCGGTCAGCCAGGCGAAGGCGGTCGTGCTGCCGGAATCCGCCTCGGGTGGCGCCGCCTCCTCGCCCGCAACCCGAGTGGCGGCGCCGATCGCGACCGCGCCCCCCCGGGTCAAGCCCAGGCGCCCGGTCCGCGCCGCCCCTTGCCAGGGCGCCGAACTCGAAGGCGGCTGGGGGCTCAGCCAAAATCGCGCCGTCCTCCGCATCCTCGTGCACGCGATCGCGGCTGCGACTCCGAGCTTCACGCCGGGCGGCGGCGACGGTCCGGCCGTCAGCCCCCGAGCCTGCAAGCCGGCCCAGGCAGGCGGGCGCATCGCCCGCGTGCGCGCAACGCGCTGATTCCTACCGGCGCCCCCTGGGACGGCAACGCCTCAGATGACCGGCGGTGGCGAGCCCTCGGCGCTGGCGGCCAGCTCGGGATCCCAGCCGCAGGTGAGGCAGGCGTGCTGGAAGGCGGAGCGGGCGAACTGGAGTGCCAGTTCCCGGGGATCCTCGGCCGCGATCACGTCGTCCCAGTCGAGCAGGTACTCGCCGAGCGCGTCGTCCCAGCGCGCCGCGGACACCGCGAGCCTGCCGCCGGCGAAGCTGTCGGGCGCGGGATGGGCGTAGGCGTAGAAGGCCGGCTTGCCGTAGCGCTGGTCGCCGGGCCACCAGCCGACGGCGACCTCCTGGGAGTCCATCGAGTTGCGCATGATGAAATCGTCCGACGGCGGCTCCGCCGGGTCGCCGGAGAAGAGGTTGACGGCGAGGTCGAAGGAGCCCCACCAGGCGTGGACGGGAGTCGAGCGCCCCCGGTAGGGAGCACGGAAGGCGGCCAGCACCAGCGCCGCCCGGGTCGCCGCCCCGAAGTAAGCGCCCACCTGGTCCGTTTCATAGCGCGCGTGCTCGGTGTCCTCGTCGAGCGGCACGGTCCAAGGCACCTCCTGCGGCTCGGGGTCGATCTCGGCCGGGCCGGCGACCTCGCCGACCGCCGCGAGCACCTCGCGGGTCACCTCGCCGACCGCGCGGTGCGGAGTCAGCGAGACCGCCCTGCTCCCGCCGTCGCTGGATTCGACGATCGCCTCGTGGCGGTGCAGGTCGAGGGCTACGACAAAGGCGCCGGACCCGTTCGGCGCCGGCAGCGGCGCCGTCTCCCAACCGCGGGCGGTCAGCCGCAGCGCCGCGTGCTGTAACTGCGGCTCCGGCGGCGCCAGGGTGGCGGCCAGCTTGCCGAGCACCTGGGTGTGGGCGTGGAGCGTGTCGCAGGTCTCGCGCCAGTCCTCGTAAGGAACCAGTGGACTATCGCCGCTCATCATCACCACGGTAGCGCTCCCCGCCCCAATGGGATGTCCGCGCGAAGCGGCGCACGGCCTGCGATTCGAGCGCTTCCTGCCAGTTCTTCGAGGGGACTCTGCGCGGTGCCAACGCCTCCGCCGCGTCCCTGTCAGTTGTGTCCTTGGTCGGCGGGCGTTCTTGGGTGCTCAGACGACTACCGCGATAACGATCGCGGTACCGGTTTTGCCACCGACGAGCAGCGAGGAAACTGCGTTCTGCGCGTGGGCGGTCGTCATTACCCGTCCAGTGTAACTGAGGGCGCAAGGCCCCTCGGACTATTTGCTGGCGGTCGCGGTGGCGCTGGTGTAGCCGGTCGACGCGGCGGTGATCGTGTGGGTGAAAGCGCCACTGGCGGGGGCGGTGTAGGTGAATTCGGTGCTGGAAACGGCGGGGCCGCCTTCCGGAATCGCCAGCGGCGAGCCGGCGATCGTGCCGCCGGCGCTGACGGTGACCGTGGCGGTTTTGGCGGTGAGGCCGGAGACGGTGTTGCCGGAGGCGTCGGTGATGGCGACGTCGGCTTTGACCGTGCCGGAGTTGCCAAGCAGGGTGATCGGGCACGTGAAGAGGCAGGTCGAGGCGACCGTGCCGGCGCTGGCGGTGACCTCGAGCAGGGCCACTCGCGAGGCGGTTCCGGCGGCAACGGTCAGGGGCAGCGGCGTCGGCGTGGTCAGGGTGCCGTCGGTCGCGGTCAGGCTGGCGGGACCGGCCTTGCTTATTTTCGCCAGCCCGTTTTTGGCGGAGCCGACCGCGGCGACGCCGGCAGTGAAGGTCAGGATGGTGGGGGTGCCGAAGGGGACCGGCGTCCCCCCGGCGGCGGCGACCACGGTTGGCAGAACGCCGCTGGGGCTGGCCGTGGCGCCCGCGAAGGTGATGTTCTTCGAGCCCGCGTAGCTGGTCGCGGTGTTTTCGTAAGCGTCGCGCGCGGTGGTGGTGATGTTGAAGGTCGCGGCCGCGGCCGGCGTCGCCGTCGAGGAGGTGAGCACCAGTTTCGACGCCGGCGCCGGCGCCACGGTCACCACCACGGCCGTCGGCGTCAACAGCGTTCCCTCGGTCGCTTTGACGCTGGTCGAGCCGCTTTTGTAGAGGATCATCGCCCCACCGTCGCCCGCGGCGGCGCTTGCCACCCCGGCGCTGAACTCGACCACGGTCGCGGTGCCGAAGGGGATCGCTTCGCCGCTCGAGTTGGTCGCCGTCGCCCCCGGGCTGGCCACAGCGGTTGAAAAGACCAACGAGTGCTCGCCGGTGTATGCGGAGGCCGGGTTGCCGTAGGTGTCCTGGGCGGTGATCGTGAGATTGTCGGTGTCGCCCGCGGTCGGAGTCGCGGCCGCGGCGGCGAGGACGAATTTCGTTTGGGCGCCAGAGCTGACGGTCAGCGCCAGCGGCGTCGGCGTGGTCAGCGACCCCTCGGTCGCGACGATGTTGGCCGCCCCCGCTTTGAAGATTTTCAGCAGGCCGTTTTTGCTCGAGCCGACGGCGGCGACGCCGTTGGTGAAGGTGAGGGCGGTGGCGCTGCCGAAGTTGATCGCGGTGCCGGAGGTGTTGACGACGGTGGGCTGGTTTCCCGCGGGGCTGGCGGAGGCGCCGGAGAAGACCAGCGAGTGCGAGCCGGTGTAGCTCGTGACGGTGGCGTTGCTGGCGTCTTTGGCGGTGATCGTGAGGTTGACCGGGCCGCTCACGACCGGCGTCGTGGTGTTGGCCGAGATCGTGAATTTGGTCGCTTCCCCGGTCGCCACGGTCGCCGTTTTGGTGCCGCTGGCCGCCGTCCAGGTCTCCCACACCGCCGTCACCCTGTAGACGTGTTCCCCATTGGCGACGCCGCTGTCTTTGCAGGTGAGGACCGTCGTCGGCGCCGCCGCGGTCGGGCAGGTGCCGGCGGGGACGCCGCCGTCGCGGGTCACGTAGTAGGCGACGGAGCCGGCGCCGGGCGGGGTTACCGCGCCCCAGGTCAGCGTCACCGCCCCGCCGCTGGGGGTCGCGGTGCTGATCGTCGGCGCCGTCAGTTTCGTGACCGCGGCCGAGGCGCTGCCGCTGCCGCTGGCCGAGAAGAAGGCGAAGGCGCTGCCGCCGACGACCACGTAGGCCGTCATCAGCGCGAGCAGCGTCGCGGCCGCCAACAGGCGCCTCATCCCCGCGCCTCCCCGCGGAAGTCGAGGTGGAGCGAGGCGCCTCTGCACGCGTCCTGGTTCAGGGGAAGGTTCAGCATCGCGATCGCCGGCGCCGTCACCGCCGCCGTCGGCAGGTCGACCGCGCCGGCGGCGGGCACGTTCAGCGGCGAGGCCGTCGAGGCGCTGGAGGGAGTCAACTCGAAGTTCTCGGCCGGGCAGTTGGGCGCGCCGAAGATCGACGCGGTCAGGCTGGTTACTTCGATCGCGACCGTGTTCGGGTTGTCGATCGTGAGTGCGAGCGGCTGCGCCGGATCACCAGGAAGGAGGGCTTCCAGCTCGCTCCGCAACTCGATCGAGAACGGCTGCGGTTCCACCTGCCGCTGCTCGGCGATTGCCTCGACCTGCTGCCAGGAGTAGCTGGCGGCGGGGCCGGGCCGACCGGAGCGGTCGAAGGCGCGGATCGCGAATCTATGGTCGCCAGGCGCGAGATCGCGCAGGCGAAGGGGGGAGCTGCACGCCTCCCAGTCCTCGCCGTCGAGCCTGCACTGGAAACGCCGCGGGGGCGCCGGCTCGCCCGCCGGTCCGGCCGCGGGGAGGCGGCGAACCTCCTGCGATCGCGGCGGAACGTGGAACCTGAACTGCGGTTCGGCCGCGGTCGAAGTCGAATCGGGGCGTTCGATGAACGCCGCTCGCGGCAGACGCTGTTCTGCCTTTGGGGCGTCGGCGCCCTGCTGCGGCGCGACGCCGACCGGCTTGCTCTCCCCCAGGCCCGCCTCGCGGCCATCGGACCGGTTGGCGGCGTAGGCGGCCGCCCCGAGGCAGGCCGAGACGCCGGTCAGGGCGAGAATCGCCCTGACCAGGCGGGCCCGACTTGCCGCGATGCGGCGAGGAGACATGGATCCGCTTACTGCTCGCTAGTTGTTTTTCAGCGTCAGCGTCAGCGTCGCGCCCTGGCAGGCGTCCTGGCTGACCCCGGTGTCGTTCATCGCCAGCGTTCCGTTCGGCGTTACCGCCTGGTTGTTGCCCGTCGCATACGTTTTGTTGACGACGACGTCGACCATCGTGAAGTCGGGGGTGCCGCCGCCGACCACGACGCTGCAGCTCGCGTGCCCCGCGTCAGCGGTGATTTTTTCCAGCGAGATCGTGCCGACCCGCTGTTTCGCCGGCGAGGGGTTGTCGACGGTCAGGGTGACCGGCGAGCTGGAGCCCGGGTAGAGACTTCCGGTCACGGTCCCTTTGAGCGTCACCGCCGAGCCGCTGCCGACCGTCGCGGTCGCCGTGCCCGAGCCGCTGCTGGTGAAGTAAGCGTAGGCGCCGGCGGCGATCGCCAGGACACCAACCCCCGCGAGCGCCGTCAGCACCCGCTTGTTGAAGAGCGAATTCATCCTGTCTCCTTGATTCGGCCGAGTCACTGACGCTCGGCTGCCCCTGCCCATCGGCGACCCAGGCCAGGCGCTTGAGCACTGACGAGGCCATAAACACCGGAGGCCCTTAGACAGTTTGGAGCAAGGAAAGTTCTGAGTTGTCGGGGTGCGGGGAGCGGATTGGCTCTGCACGGCGCTTCGACCCCGAATCGACCGCCCCCATAAAGCGCCTTAGCGGTCAGGCCAAACCTGGCCGAATGGTCGGCGGGTGGACATAACCCAGCCAGCCTGCAAGCCGGCTTGCTACAGTTAACAAAATGGTTAACGATTCGTTCAAAGCCCTCTCGCATCCGATCCGCCGCGGGATCGTCGAACGCCTCGCGGTCGGCCCGGCGACCGTCGGCGAAGTCACGCGCGGTTTCGGCGTGTCCAAGCCCGCGATCTCCAAGCACCTGAAGGTCCTGGAGGAGACGGGCGTCGTCACCCGCGTGATCGAAGGGCGGACGCACCGGCTCTCGCTCGAGCCGAAAGCGCTCGGCGAGGCGGCCGACTGGATGGATCGCCAGCGCGCCCTCTGGGAGCGCCTGTTCGATGTCGTCGACGAGTACCTGAAGGAGGAGTCGAAATGAAGATGCCACCGACCGTCTCGCCACAGGAGTGGGAGTCCGCTCGCGAGGAGCTCCTGGTCAAGGAGAAGGAGCTGACCCGCGCCCGCGATGCGCTGGCCACCGAACGACGGCGGATGCCGCGGATGGCCGTCGAGAAGGACTACCGCTTCGAGGGCCCGAACGGGCCGGCGAGTCTGCTCGACCTCTTCGAGGGCCGCCGCCAGCTGGTCGTATACCGCTTCTTCTTCGAGCCCGGCGTCGGCAACTGGCCCGAGAGCGGCTGCCGCGGCTGCTCTTTCATGGCCGACCAGGTCGGCCACCTCGCCCACCTGAACGCCCGCGACACTACCTTCGTCAATGTCTCGCGCGCGCCCCAAGCCGAGATCGAGCGCCTCAAGGAGCGGATGGGCTGGGAGATGCCCTGGTACACGATCACCGACGAGTTCGATGCCGACTTCGGCGTCGACGAATGGCACGGCACCAACGCCTTCTACCGCGACGCCGAGGATCGGATTTCCCGCACCTACTTCGTCGACGCGCGCGGCGACGAGCAGCTCGGCACCCCCTGGTCCTACCTCGACATCACCGCGCTCGGTCGCCAGGAGAAGTGGGAGGACTCGCCCGAGGGCTACCCCCAGACCGAGCCCTACGTGTGGTGGAACCTCCACGACGAGTACGACGAGCAGCCGTGATCGCGCTCGGACACGTCGGCGGCGTGCCGCTGGAGGAGCTCCTGCCGGGCCTCGTCGGAGCGGGCACCAGTCTGCTGGTCGCCCGCGCCTGGCTCGCCGTCCACCTGCGCCGCCAGGATCGGGATCGATGAGCGGCGAGACGCTGCTTCTCGAGCGCACTTTCCAGGCCCCCGTCCAGGCGGTCTTCGACGCCTGGACCAGCGAGGAGGTGATGCGCCGCTGGTTCCACGGACAGCACGACTGGGAGACCCCCGAGGCCCAGGTGGACCTGCGCGTCGGCGGTGCCGTGCGCGTGGTCATGCGCGACCCCGTCGAGGGCGCCGAGTACGGCGGCGGCGGCCACTACACCGAGGTCGACCCCCCGACCCGCCTGGCGTTCACCTGGACCTGGGACGACGAAAACGAGAGGCAAACGCTGATCGAGATCGAGTTCCAGGAGGTCGAGGGCGCCACCAAGGTGCGCTTCACCCACAGCGGCCTCCGCGACGAAGAGTCGCTCCGCTCCCACGAAGGCGGTTGGAACGCGGCCTTCGACAACCTCGAGCGCGCGCTGGAAGCGGCAGGTCCCAGCGGCTAGCCGGGATTGGTCGCCGCGACGAGCCAGACGGACCCGCGGCCGACGATGGAGCCGTCGGGCTGCTGCCAGTCGAGGTAGTGCTCGGCGAGGGCCGTGGCGATCTCCGAGCGGCGACTCTCGCCGTAATCTCCGTTGAGGCGAATCAGCTCGGCTCCGGGGCCGATCGCGAGCAGGGATTCGACCGCCTCGTCCATGTCCCTGCCCATGAAGTAGTCGAAGTCACGCCGGTGCAGCTCGACCTCCTCGAACCCGGCCGCCTCGAGTATCCCGCGGTTGGTCTCCGGGTTGCCGAGGGAGAACGGACCGGGGCCGCAGGTGTCGGCCTCGTACTCCTCGGGCCGCGAGAGGAAACGCAGGACCACCTGCTCCGTCTCCGCCCAGAACGGGCTCTCGGCCTTGCGACGCCAGCAGATCTTGCGCAGCCCGCCGCCGGGCTTCAGGGCCGCGCGGATCGCGCGCATCGCCGGAACGGGTGCGGCGAAGAATTGCGTCCCCATGCGCGAGAAGGCGTAGTCGTAGACCTGATCCCATGCCGCCGCCTGGGCGTCGACCACCTCGAACTCGACGTTCTCGGCACCGGCTTCAGCCGCCTCGCGCCGGGCGTCCTCGATGAACCGGGGGGAGGAGTCGGTGCCGAGCGCGAAGCCCGCGGGGCCGACGAGCGCGGCCAGTCGCTGGGTCGTATCGCCGAACCCGCAGCCGATGTCGATGCAGCTTCCACCCCGCGGTGGCGGGAAGCGCTCGAAGACCTCCTCGGTGACCTCGCCCAAGGCGCCCACGAACACCTCGCGGTTCTTCTTCCACCGCTCGTAGAGGACCGTGTCCCAAGCCCGCACGGCCTCGTCGTTACCCGGCGCCGCAGCACTCGAACTGGGCAATCGAGCCATGGCTCAGAGGTTACCTCGCCCCTATTTGGCGCCTGCGCGAAGGTCCTTGGTGGGCCGCTTCGATCTCCACCCGCTGCAGTCGTTTCCTGCGCGTCGGCTTCGAGGCCGCCGCCCGCTGCAGGTCGATCCGGCTGACGGCCGCCTGCCACTCGGCGGCTTCCAGCCGCAGTCGCTGCCGATGGCGCCAGCGGCGGCGGGCGACTCGCCCGCCGATGAAGGCGAGGATGAGACAGCACACGATCACGACTGCCAGGGTCAACGGGTCGAATCCCGAATCGGCCTGATCGTGCGGCGCAATCGCAGCGGGCGCGGGCGCGGCGCCGTCGCTCGTCTGGGGCGGCTCGGGCACGATCGCCGCGGTGGTGCCCCCGACGGGGGTAGCGGCGGACTTGCTGGTGGGAGCAGCGGCAGCCGGCTCCGCCGAACCGCTCCCGCTCACCGCTTGGGGCGTGGGTTCGGCGCTTTCTTCGAACGTCGGCGGGGTCGACGATGCCGGTTCGCTGGGTTCGTAGTAGCCGCTCGACCCCGTGCTGCTCGCGGGTTCCACGCTGGTCGGCTCGCTCTGGCTGGAACCGCCGCCGCTGCCCAGTGAGCTTCCGCGTCTGGTCGGCGCGACCCCGTCGCTGGAGGCTTCCGTGCCGGAACCCTGGGGGACCCATCCCGTCGGCGGCGCAGCGGCCGGGGTGCTCGCTTCAGGGGTGGCTGGTTCCGCCGAGCCGCTCGGAGCTTCGGCGACGACGCCTTCGCCGGCCGCCAGCGCGCCCCCGGGTACCGCGGCGACCAGCGCCAGCGCTGCCGCAACCGCGGCAAGGCCAAGGCACCCGGAGCGACGCAACTTCCTCATCTGGCGGCGTTTTCAGTCATAGATCCCAAGTTGGACGGATATTCTAGTTTGGGCGTCGTAACGTTGCGAACCAAAGGCCGCTAGGAGCGCGAGAGTCTTGAAAAAATGGAGTATCGAGCGCGCTGCCGCCTTGGCCGGCTCGGCAGCGGCCCTTTGCCTTTTGCTTGCCGTCACCGCGCCCGCCGCCCCGCCGAGCCTGAGCTTGGCCGCCACCGACACGGTCGTCGGGCAGACGGTTCATGCAACGGCACAGCTATCCGAAAGTCCGAACGCAAGCGGGGAAATCAGCTTCCGGGTCTTCGGTCCCGGCGACTCCACCTGCGCGGGAGCCGGTATCGCCCCGGCCGCCGCGGCGGTCGCCGGCGAAGGCCAATACGTCTCCGGCGAGTTCACCCCGCCCGCCGCCGGGGCCTATTACTGGAGTGCCCACTACTCCGGCGATGGCGAAAACCCCCCTGCCGACTCCACCTGCTCCGCGGTCTCGACCGTCGGCAAGGCGAGTCCCGGATTGACGGGCAGCGCCAGCTCCGCCACGGTGGGGACCGTGGTCCGCGACGAAGCGACCCTGACCGGGGCCTTCTCGGCGACCGGGGAAGTGACCTTCTCGATCTTTGCCCCGGCCGATGTCGCCTGCGTGACGCCGCTGGCGACGGCCACCAAGCCGGTCGTGGGCGCCGGCGCCACCTCCGCGGACTTCGCGCCCCAGCAGCCCGGCGGGTTCCGCTGGACGGCGGCGTACCTCGGCGACGCGAACAACGAACCGGTCGACCTGGCCTGCGGCGCCGCAAACCAAACCTCGGTCGTCGGCAAAGCCGCGCCAGCCCTCAACGGGGAAGCGACCTCCGCCGCTACCGTCGGCCTGCCGATCACCGACAGCGTCACCCTCGCGGGAGGCTTTGGGGCAAGCGGCCAGATCGTCTTCCGCGCCTACGGCCCGGACGACCAGACCTGCGCGACCGCCGCCAAATACGAAGAGGCCGTCGCCGTCAGCGGCAGCGGCTCCTACTCGCCGCCCGGTTTCGCCCCGCCGCCGGGGGTGTATCAATGGACCGCCGAGTACGGAGGCGACCCGAACAACGAATCGGTCAGCCTGCCCTGCGGCTCCGCCAAACAGGCCTCCGCCGTCGGAACGGTTCCCGTGACCCTGACGGCAAGCGCCACCGGCGGCACGGTCGGGAGCCCGGTGAGCGCCACGGCGACGATTCGAAACGGCGCGATCCCAGGCGGACAGATCACCTTCAAAGCCTTCCCGCCCGCCGACGCGAATTGCTCCGCCGCCCCGGTTTTCAGCTCGACGGTCGCGGTCGCGGGGAACGGCTCCTACCGCTCGGCGGCCTTCGCGCCAGCTCGGGTCGGCACCTTCCGCTGGACCGTCGCCTACTCGGGCGACGTCAACCATGCCGCGGCCGTAGCCGGCTGCGGCACGGCGGCCTCGAGCATCTCCCAGGCCAAGCCCGCGATCGTCGGCAAGGTCAGTCGGCGACTGACGGTGGGCGCCCGGTTCCGGGACACGGCGACTCTCGCCGGGGCCTACGCGCCCACCGGCACGATCACGTTCCGGATCTACGGCCCGGTCGCAGCCGGCTGTTCGCAGCCGGCGTTCATCAACACCGTTGCGGTCAGCGGCAACGGCACGATCAGCTCGGATCCCTTCGTCGCCAAGCGCCCCGGCCGCTACAGCTTCGTGGCCAGCTACTCGGGTGACGCCAGAAACCAGACGGCGAGCGAACCCTGCGACTCTCCCGCCCAGGTGGCCCGAGTACGGAAGCGAGCGCCGAAAGTAATGCCCCGCGCGGTCCTCCTGGGCCGGAAACGAATCTCGATCCGCGCCCACCTCGGGGGCGGAACCACTCCCACCGGCGTAATCAACTTCCGCCTCTACCGACCGGGTGACACCCTCTGCAAAGGCAAGCCCGCCTTCCGGGGCGGCCGCACCGTCGAGTCCAACGGAACCTTCTCTCTGGCCGAGTACCTCGCGACCAAGCCGGGCATCTACCGGCTCGAGGTCGGCTACTCCGGCGACCCCCGCAACAGGCCCTACGAATCAGCCTGCGGCGCGCAGTCCATCCGCATCGGCAACTCTCGCTGAGGCGGGCAGAAGTGCCGACCTTGGCGGCCGCTAGCGTCCTTGGCTCAAGTCCGCCCCCGGCGGATCAGCGAACGGGTTCGGAGGTAGATATGGGAATCGTCAACAAGGACGAATTGGCCCGCGACGTCGCCGCCAAGAGCGGCCTTGAGGTCGGTCAGGCAAAGCGCGCCGTGGAGGCGACGCTGACGGCGATCGAAGAGCAGATCGGCGAGGGCAACGAGGTGCGGCTGACCGGCTTTGGCAAGTTCTCGGTCTCCCAGCGCTCGGCGCGCCAGGGCCGCAATCCGCGGACCGGAGAGACGATGCAGATCGCTGCCAAATCGGTGCCCAAGTTCAGCGCCGGAGCGGAGTTGAAGAAGGCGGCGCTCTAAGTAGGTGCGGTGGGCCGGGTCGGCGCAGCTCGTCGGCCCGGTCAGATTTCAGTCGGGCATCTGTAAATGTACGCTCATACAGATATGATCGCCAGATGATGGATCCGAGCGTTCTCACCGAACCCCGTGGCGAGGTGCTGCTGGTCACCCTGAACCGGCCGGAGCAGCGAAACGCCGTGAACAACGAGCTCGCCGAAGGAGTGGCGGCGGCGCTGGACACCCTCGACGACTCGCCGGACTTGCGCGTCGGGGTCCTGACCGGGGCCGGCAAGGGCTTCTGTGCGGGAATGGACCTGAAGGCATTCGTCCAGGGCGACAGAGCGGGCACGCGCCGCGGTTTCGCCGGGATCGTCGAGCGACCGCCGCAGAAGCCGGTGATCGCGGCGATCGAGGGTTTCGCGCTCGCCGGCGGGTTCGAGATCGCACTCGCGTGCGACATGATCGTCGCGGCCCGGGGGGCCAAGCTCGGGATCCCGGAGGCGAAGCGCGGGCTCGTCGCCGCAGCCGGAGGACTTCTGCGGCTGCCCCAGCGCGTGCCGTTCCAGCTGGCGATGGAGCTGGCGCTCACCGGGGAGCCGATCGCGGCCGAGCGCGGCGCTGAGATCGGCCTGGTCAACCGCCTCGCCGAGCCCGGCACGGCGGTCGAGGAGGCGCTGCGGCTGGCAGCCGAGATCGCCGCCAACGGTCCGCTCGCGACGACCGCGTCGAAGCGGATCCTGGTCGAATCCGAGAACTGGCCGCGGGACGAGACCTGGGCACGGCAGAAGGAACTGACCGATCCAGTCCTCGCCTCCGAGGATGCTCGCGAGGGTGCGCTCGCCTTCGCCGAGAAGCGCCAGCCCGTCTGGCACGGTCGCTGAGCCGCCCCGGGCTTACGAGCGCTCTCCCCCGAGCGCAATCTGCTCAGCCCGCTCCGCCAGCTCCTCCACGCACTCGCCGGCGGTTGCCAGAAACGGGTCGTCGGTGGCCCCGGCGAGCGCGCGCTTGTAGTTCCCCTCCATGAAGATCGCCGCCTTCCAGAGCGCCAGCGCTTCGTACCAGAAGGTGTTCGCCAACCGGCGACCGGAACGCTCTTCGTAACGGGCGAGCAACTCGCGGCGATCGAGGAAGCCGGGCTCCCTGGTGACAGGGCTGAGGTCGAACCGCCTGCCAAGCGGATCGCCGGGCTCGCTCCAGGTCGCGCAGAGGTAGCCGAGGTCCGCCAGGGGATCGCCGATCGTCGACATCTCCCAGTCGAAGATCGCCGCCACCCGGATCGGCTGATGCGGCGCCAGCATCAGGTTGCCCAGCCGGTAGTCGCCGTGGACGACGGTCGCCGGGCCGGAGGTCGGCATGTTCCACGTCAGCCAGCAGGCGACCCGATCCAGTGCCGGCAGCTCCCGAGTCTGGTGCTCCTTCCAGAGCGCGCCGAAGCGACGGCACTGGCGCTCGAGGTAGCCCTGCTCGCGACCCAGCCAGTGCAGGTTGGCCGAGTTCAAGTCGACCGCGTGGACCTCCACCAGGGCGTCGACGACCTCCTCGGCGGCGCGGCGCCGAGCCTCGGCGGCGCTCAGCGACGGTGGCAGGACCGCGGTGACGACGTCGCCGTGGATCCGCTCCATGACGAAGAAGGGCACGCCGATCACGCCGAGGTCGTGGCAGACGGCGAGCACCCTCGGAACCCGCGCCGGGGTCGGCTCCAGGGCACGCAGCAGGGCGGCCTCCCTGATCATGTCGTGGGCGGAGGGCGGCAGCGGCGGGCGCGGCGGGCGCCGCAGCACCAGCTCCGCTCCTTCACGGCGAATCAGGTAGGTGACGTTGGAATGACCCTCGCCGATCGCGAACGCCTCCAACGGTCCGGCGCCGAGGGAATTGAGGTCGAGGAAGGCCTCCAGCGGCTCGGTGATCAGCAGTGGCGGGCGGCGGCACGACGCCGCCTCCTCGTGGGTGCGGACGACGTCGGCGGTTGCCGCTTCGACCCCGCTCACGCCAGGTATCCGCAACCGTCGCGAGTCGATTCGCCCTTGCCGGCCTGGCGCAGCAGCGTGCGGGCGATGACCATCCGGTGGACCTCGGAGGCGCCGTCGTAGATGCGGGCCGCGCGCGCGTCGGCATACCAGGCGCCGATCGGATCGTCGGTGGCGATGCCGTGCGAGCCGAAGACCTGGACGGCCCGGTCGAGAACCCGGCCGAGCGCCTCGGAGACGAAGGTCTTCACCATCGCGATCTCCTGCCTGTGCGGCAGCTGGCGCTCCACCTTCCAGGCCGCGTGCAGGACCATCATCCGCGACGCGTAGAGATCGATGGCGCTGTCGGCGAGGAAGAACTGCAGCGCCTGCTGCTCGGCCAGGGGCTTGCCGAACGCCTCGCGCTTAGGCAACCGTGCCGCGCTCAGGTCGAGGGCCTTCTGGGCGATGCCGATCCAGCGCATCGCGTGTGCGAGGCGGCCGCCCGCGAGCCGGTGCTGGGCGATCGCGAACCCCTCCCCCTCCCCGCCGAGCAGGGCCTCGGCGGGCACCCGCACCTCGCGCAGCTCGATCTCCGGGTGCCCCCCCGGGAAGTGGGCGCCGATCAGGCCGGGGTCGCGGACGATCCGCCAGCCGGGGGCGTCGCACGGAACCAGGAACAGCGAGTAAGCACGGTGGCCCAGCTCCGGCTCGCCGCTGCGGGCGACGACGATCGCCAGCTCGGCGCCGATCGCCCCGGTGGCGAACCACTTACGCCCGTCCAGCACCCACTCCTCGCCGTCCCGCCGGGCGGTCGTGCGGAGGTTGAGCGGGTCGCTGGAAGCGACGTCGGGCTCGGTCATCGCGAAGCAGGAGCGGATCTCGCCGGCGGCGAGCGGCCGCAGCCAACGCTCCTTCTGCTCCTCGCTGCCGGCGCGCAGCAGGGTGTGCATGTTCCCCTCGTCGGGGGCCATCGCGTTCAGCGCCAGCGGCGCCAGCGCCGAGGCGCCGCACTCCTGCTGGATCAGCGCCATCTCGACCATGCCGAGGCCGAGGCCGCCGTACTCGGCGGGCAGCTGCGGCAGGTAGAGCCCGCGGGCGCGAGCGCTGGCACGGACCTCCTCGACCAGGTGCCAGGAGCCGAGCAGGTCGGTGAGGTCCTCGACCTGCGCCTCGACGGGCATCACGTCCTCGACCACGAACGCGCGCACGCGCTCGAGCAGCTCAGAGGTCTCGCTGGAGAGGCTGAAGTCGATCATCGAAAAGCCCTCTCCCGGAAGCTGCGGGCCGGGCGCGCATGCGCCCGGCCCGCTGGGAGGGGTGATTATTCGAGGTGGGGATCAGATCAGTAGGTGATCTTTCCCTTGTAAGTCCAGGGACCGCGCAGGGGACCCCTGCCGGTGCCGCCACCGGAGGCGCCCTTGTATTTGCCGGTGCCGCCGGTCACGGTCCACTTGCCGACGGATTCATCGCCCTCGTAGTGCGATTTCCCTTTCCAGTTCAGCTTGCCGCCCTTGAAGGTGGCGGAGCCGAATTCGAAGCCGTTCTTGTATTTGATCGTGAAGGTGGCGTTACCCATCTGCTTGCTGGTGATCTTTCCCGCGCCGGTGTCGGGTCCGGTCGCCCGGCCGGTCACGTTCCAGGTCACCTTGATCGTCGCCCGCTTGGCGGCGCCGGCCTGTGGAACCAGCAGCCCCGCGACCAGCAGAGAGATCAACGCCATCCCGATAAGCAGCTTTGGCTTGAGCTTCAACTTTCTCCTCCTGTATGAGCGTACATTTACTCTATAAGCGTACATTTACCTCATCGAGGCGTCGATGTCAATGGGCGGTGAAGCCGGGGGGCCCCGCGGTGGGGCGCGCTCAGCTCGGCGCCATGCGCAGAGCGCCGTCGAGACGGATGACGACGCCGTTCAGCAGCGGCGCCTCGGCGACGTCGACGACGACCTCCGCGAACTCCTCCGGTCGCCCCAGGCGGGCGGGGTGAGGAACCGACGCCGCCAGGTCCTGCCGCACCTCGTCGGGGAGCGTGCCCAGCATCGGCGTGTCGAAGAGCCCGGGCGCGATCGAGACGACGCGGATCGCGTGGCCCGCGAGCTCACGGGCAGCGGGCAGCGTGATCGCGGCGACGCCGCCCTTGGAGGCGCTGTACCCGAGCTGCCCGATCTGCCCCTCGAAGGCCGCGGCGGAGGCCGTGGTGACGATCAGTCCCCGCTCCTCGCCGACCGGCTCCTGCTCGCTGATCGTCCTCCCCGCCGCCAGCAGCAGGTGCATCGTCCCCAGCAGGTTGACCTGCACCTCGCGATGCATCGCCTCCAGGTTCGCCTCACGCCCGCGCGGGAGCATCCGGCCCGGCAGCCCGACCCCGGCGCAGCTGACCGCGATCCGCAACGGCGCCCGCTCCGTGGCCGTCGCGGCGGCCGCCTTCACCGCCTCGAAATCGGTGACGTCGGTCGCCACGCGGCCAATCGTCGCCGGCAGATCGGCTTTCTCGAGGGCCCGCGGCAGGTCGGCGGCGACCACCTCCGCCCCGGCCTCCGCCAGCGCCAGCGCGCTCGCGCGCCCGAGTCCACTCGCCGCACCGGTCACCAGTGCGCCCACACCCTCCAACCTCATACCGCTCCTCTCGTCGTTGCTTCAGCAGCGCTCGATCACGAAGGCGTTCGCCATGCCGCCGGCCTCGCACATCGTCTGCAGGCCGAAGCGCTCGCCCCGCTCGGCGAGCGCGGCGATCGTCGAACCGAGAAGCCGGAGACCGGAGGCGCCGAGCGGATGGCCGAGGGCGATCGCCCCGCCGAGCGGGTTGAGCTGCTCGGGATCGACCCCGAGCTCGCGCTGCCAGGCGAGCGGGACGCAGGCGAACGCCTCGTTGACCTCGAAGACGGCGACGTCCTCGACCGCCATCCCGGCCCGGTCGAGCACGGCGCGGGTGGCGGGGATCACCGCCGTCAGCATCTGAATCGGGTCTTCGGCGCTGACGCTCTGGGCCCGCAGCCGAGCCAGGGGGGTCAAGCCGTGCCGCTCCAGCGCCGCCTCGTTCGCGATCAGCGTCGCCGCCGCGCCGTCGGTCAGCGGCGAGGAGTTGCCGGCGGTGACCCGCCAGGACTCGATCTCCGGGAAGCGCTCGGCGGCCGCCTCGTCGGCGAAGGCGGGCCGCAGCTCGCCGATCGTCGCCAGCGCCTCCGCCTCGCGGATCGTCTCGTCGGCGTCGACCACGCCCTCCGGCGTGGTCACGGGCACGATCTGGGAGGAGAGAACGCCGTCCCCCCGTGCCCGGCGTGCCCGCGCGTGCGACTCGACCGCGTAGGCATCGAGCTGCTCGCGCTGGAGACCCCAGCGGGCGGCCACCAGCTCGGCGGCGATCCCCTGCTGGATCAGGCCCCCGGGGTAGCGCTCGGCGATCTCCGCGCCGTAGGGATCGGCGCCGGCGACCGAGGACCAGAGCGGGATCCGGCTCATCGACTCGACGCCGCCCACGAGCACGAGGTCGGCGGTGCCGGCGGCGACCGCGTTGGCGGCGAAGGCGACCGTCTGCATGCTGGATCCGCACTGGCGGTCGATCGTCGTCGCCGGCAGCCCCTCCGGCAGCGCAGCGGCGAGCACGGCGTTGCGGCCGATGTTCAGCGACTGCTCTCCGACCTGGGAGACACAGCCGACGTAGGCGTCCTCGAGGGCGGTGGCGTCCACGCCGGTGCGCTCGACGAGCACCCTGAAGGTCTCGGCCAGCAGGCTGACCGGGTGCACGCCCGAAAGCGCGCCCCCGGGCTTGCCGCGGGTGAAGGGAGTGCGTACGAGATCGACGACGTAGGCATCGCTGGACATAAGTGAACGTACATATACCAGACGCGAAAGGGAAATGAGCGCTCATAAGCGCTAGGATGCCCGCGCAGACCACTGAACCGTTCTTGATCATGGCCGCCGGCGAGAAAACCCAGACCCCCCAGCTCGAGCCTCAGAGCGCCCACATGCGTGAGCAGATCCTCGAAGCCGCGCTCGATCTCTTCTTCCGGCAGGGCTTTCGCGGCACCTCCGTGCGGGAGATCATGCTCGCCTGCGGGCTGACGCCGGGCGCTCTCTACAACCACTTCTCCTCGAAGGAGGACCTGCTCGAGACGCTGATCATCCGCACCACCGACGAGGGACAGGCGTTCATCCAGGAAGAGCTCGAGAAGGCCGGCAAGGAACCGCTCGACCGCCTCTACGTGGCTGCCCGCGCCTCGACCCTCTACAACACGCGCCACCGCCCGGCGATCCTCGTCGCCACCTTCGAGTATGTCCACCTGCCGGAGGAGTCGCGGGCGCGGATCGTCGCCAAGCGCCGCGAGCTGCGCCTCTGGCTCGAGCTGATCATCGAAGAAGGCGTCGAGGCCGGCGTCCTCACCCTGCCCGAGCGCGGCGGCCGCAACAAGGTGAAGCTGGCGGCCACCGCGATCGCCAACCTGGCGGTTCGCGCCAGCGACATCTTCGGACCGACGCAGACGCTGAGCGAGAACACGATCGCCGACTTCCACGCCGAACTGGCGGTGGCGATGCTGCAGCGCCCCGGGAAAACCTAGGTACCCTCAGGCATCCGCCGCGACCGGCCGAGCCCCGCGCGGGCTGGTCACGAAGACCGCCTGGGTGCCGGCGACGCCGGCGTATCGGACGGTGGCGCCGCGGGCGAGCAGGGCGCTGGAGCCGGCCGCGATCCTCAGCGGCGTGCCCGCCGGGTCGAGCGGCTCGATCGTCATCTCGCCGCTGCTGACGTGCAGCACCTCGTCGTAGGTGAGGCGCCAGGCGCCGAGGTCGGCGTCGGCGTCGAAGCGCATGTAGCCGCCGCCCAGGCCGGTCTCCGCGACGGTCTCGAACGGCACCGACATCCACACCCCCGGCGCGGCTTCGGCGGCGCCCCGGGGGTCGTCGGGGACCTCCCAGGCGCCGGCCGGGGAACGCTCAGGCACTGGCCCTGACACAGCCGTTGATCGCCTCGACCAGGGGCTCGGTGTGCGGGTCCGGGAAGGCGGTCACCTGGTGGTTGCGGAGGTAGCCGATTGCGAGGTGGGTGTCGCGATCGCCGTAGGCGAGCGAGCCGTTGGCGCCCGCGTGGCCGAAGGAGCGCGGCGGCATCTTCGGGGAGAAGAATTCGCTGCCGGGGAGGATGAAGGCGAGCCCCCAGACGGTGCGGATCTTCAGCAGTTCGTCGGGGCCGTCCGCATAGGGATGGGTCGCCTCGTCGAGCAGCTCCTCGCCGACCAGCCGCTCACCGTTGACCTCGTCCATCAGCGAGGCGTAGACGCGGGCGAGCGAGCGGGCGTCGGACACGCCGTTCGCCGCCGGCAGCTCGACCGCGTGGTCGCGGCGGGTCTCCTCCATCCCGATCTCGACCGGCCCGAAGGCACGGCGGGCGATGGACATATCGGAGTCCGGCTTGAAGATGTCGTCGCTGCGTTTCGAGGGGTCGGCGTAGCCGGCGACGAACTCCGGGTCCGTGTACAGCCCGGTGATCTCGCGCAGGAACTCGTCGTACTTCTCGCTGCCGGTGTTGACCGAGAACATCGACTCGCCCCAGTCCGGCCGCACGTTGTGCGCGAGCCGCGGCTCGATCTCCTCGGGCAACCCGATCCACATCTCGAGCCCGCCAAGACGCGGCGCCAGCCGCTCACGCACGTACTGGCCCGGGGTGAGGCCGGAGATGCGCCGGATCAGCTCGCCCAGCAGCCAGCCGATCGTCAGGCCGTGGTAGCCGTGGGCGGAGCCGGGCTCCCAGAAGGGCTTCTGGCGGGCGATCGCGTCGACGATCGGGGTCCAAGCTTCGCAGTCGTCGAGCGTGATCCACTGGTCGATCGCCGGCAGACCGACCTGATGGGTGAACAACAGGCGCACTGGGATCTCGCCCTTGCCCTCCGCCGCGAACTCGGGCCAGTAGTGGGCAACCGGCTTGTCGAGATCGAGTTCGCCGGCTTCGATCAGGGTGAAGGCGCAGATCGCCGTGATCGACTTCGTCGTCGAGTCCATCACGCAGACCGTGTCCTCCTGCCAGGGCAGCTCCTCGTCGAGGCGGGCGAGGCCACCCCAGACGTCCAGGACAGGCTCGCCGTGCTGGTAGATGCAGAGCGCCGCGCCGACCTCTTCGCGCTCCTCGAAGTTGGCGGCGAACACCTCGCGCACCGGCTCGAACTCGGGCTTGCAGGTGCCGTGGATCTCGGTCATGTCAATCCTTCCCAGGGGGTTCGGAGGGTTCAGGCTCAGGACGTCTGCGGTGGCAACGTCGTCAGCTCCAGCGCCGAGCGGTGCTCGGGCGTGTGGAAGACGGTCTGTTCGGCGGGCACGCCTTCCGCGTCGCTGCCGATCGGCGCGCCGGTGTTCATGTTGCGGTCGAAGGCGGGGAAGTTGCTGCTGGTCACCTGCAGCCGCAGGTTGTGGCCGGGCTGGACCCGCCAGGCGGTGTGGCCGAGCGGGACGCGGTACTCGACCACCTCGCCGGGCTCGACCAGCTCCCGCTCGGTCCCGTTGCGGAAGCGCGCCCGCAGGATGCCCTCGGCGAAGGCGATCGCCCGCCCGTCGGGGCCGATGTCGACCAGCCGCCCGACCCAGTCGGTGTCGGGGCCGCTGGTCGAGGCGAAGAGGCGGATCGAGGCCGGGCCGACGATGTCAAGCGGCTCAGCGAAGGTCTCGGTCGTGTAACAGAGGACGTCGGCGCGCTTTTCGATCCGGCCCTGGTCGAACGGGCCGGCGACGAGCTCGCCCATCGGGATCACCCGGCCGCCGTGGGTCGGGACCGGGTTGACCGGGTCGTAGACGAAGCGGTCCGAGGGGCTGGAGGAGTCGGGGCGGGTGCGGGCCAGCAGGCCGTCGCCGCCGCCGGTGTTCGCGGTGCCGCCGCTGGAGAGCGGCCAGACCTCCTCGCGGGCTTCGGGCGGCGGCCAGTCCTCGGCGCTGCGCCACTCCCCCGCCCCCATCAGGAAGTACTGGACGACGGGCATGTCCTCCTCGGCCCCGCGCAGATGCCGGTCGAAGAAGGCGAGGTGCTTTTTCGAGACGCCGGCAAAGGGGCCGTCGCCGACGCCGAAGTTGACCTCGCCCTGGCTCCCCGGCAGGGTGCCGGCGTGGGCCCAGGGACCGACGATCAGACGGTGGTCGGCACGGCGGGCATCGCCCCCGCCCCCTTCCGCGCGCATCCGCATGAAGCTCTCGATCGAGCCGGAGGCGAGGAAGTCGAACCAGCCGACCAGGGTCAGCGTCGGCGCCTCGATCTCCGCATAGCGGAAGGAGGTCACCGCGTCCATCCCCTTGTCCAGCATCTCGGGCAGGGTCAGCGGGAAGCCCTCGAACTCGAAGTCGTCGATCGAGTCGAGCGGCAGCCGCTCCAGCGTCTGCCGCGGTTCGCCGACCAGCTCGAGCAGCTTCGCCGCCTTGGCCTGGTCGACCTCGCGACCCGCCGCCATCTCGCGCATCACCCAGTCCAGGGCCATGTAGGCGAGCCAGCAGACGGCCTGCGTGAGCCGGACCGCGCCGCCGGTGTCGAGCCGATCGAGCTCGCCGCTCGTCGTCATCGCCGGCGCGAAGGCCTTCAGGTGCGGCGGCCGCTCGGCGGCGCCGACCCACTGCACGATTCCCACGTAGGAGGCCCCGGACATCCCGACCGCGCCGTCGCACCAGGGCTGCTCGGCGACCCACTCGACGGTGTCGTGGGTGTCCAGCCCTTCCTGGTCCCACATGATGATGTCCCAGTCTCCGTCGGAGCCGAAACGACCGCGCGTGTCCTGGACCACGCAGGCGAAGCCGGCGCCGACGCACTCGAAGGGACGCAGGACGTCGCTGTTGGTGCCGTTGCGGTCGTACGGCGTCCGCATCAGGATTGCCGCGACCGGCTCCTCGACGTCAGGGCGCCAGACGTCGCCCCGGAGGACCACGCCGTCGCGCATCGGCATCTCGACGTCGCGTTCGATCAGCACCTGCGGGCGCATCAGCTCACACCTCCGGTGGCGGCGACGCCGCCGTTGGCCTGCCGGCGCTCGCCCCAGCGGCGCCCGATCTCGGTCTGCGGCGGCTCGTCCAGGAGCAACTCCCGCACCAGCCGGCGCCAGTTCGCGCTCGCGCCGAGCAGCGCCAGCACCGCCTGGATGCCCATCGTGTAGCGCAGCAGCATGCTCACGTAGGTGGGCTGGTTGGAGGCCTTGCGACAGCGGTAGAACTCCGCCGTCGGCCGCTGCGCCAGGCGCACGGCTTTGTCGAATTCGTCGCGGTCGAGGCGCACGGCCTCGTCGCGGTCAATCGGGCCACAGTAGAGCGGCTGCAACTCGGCCCACAAGCGCTCCGGGCGGGCCGCGCGGCCGTCCGGCACGAGGCCGAGCCCGCGCAGCGAGGCGGCGAGCGCCTCCCCGTCGCCGGCGAGCGTCGCCAGGATCGGCGCCAGGACCCGTTCGGCCTCCGCCGCGTCGTCGAGCCGCTTGACGAAACCGAAGTCGAGGAAGCAGACCCGCCCGTCCTCGAGGAAGAGGTAGTTGCCGGGGTGCGGATCGGTGGTGAAGACACCGGCGCGCAGCGAGTCGAAGGCGAAGCGGTAGACGATCTCGGCGAAGCCGTCCCGCGCCTGCTCGTCCTCGGTCTCGAGGATCGCCGAGAGCGGTCGGCCCTCGATCCATTCGGAGGTCAGGACCCGCTGCGTGCTCAGCTCCGGCACGACCTCGGCGATCTTCACGTAGGGGTGCTGGGCGAAACGCTCGGCGAAATAGGTCTGGTTGGCGGCCTCCTTCTCGTAGTCGAACTCCTCCTTCATCATCTGCAGCAGGTCGTCGAGAATCGCCTCCATGTCGAAGTCGACCCGGGCGACCCCGAAGGCCCGGGTCAGCGTCGCGATGCTGTCGAAGTCGTTGAGGATCGCCTCTTCGATCCCCGGGTACTGGACCTTGACGACGACCGCGCGCCCGTCCGGGAGCACCGCCCGATGGACCTGGCCGACCGAAGCGGCCGCCAGCGGCTCCTCGTCGAAGCTCGCGAACTGCCTCATCGCGCGCGCCCCGAGCTCGGCCTCCAGGACCGCCCTGACGATCTCGAAGTCCATCGGCGGCGCCGCCGACTGCAGGTGCTCGAGGTTCTTTCCCGCCTGCTTGGAGAGGCCGCCGGCGAAGGAGTAGAACTGGCCGAACTTCATCGCCAGCCCCTTCATCTGCCCCATCGTCAGCGCCAGCTCGGAGGCGGCGCGGGCGGCGGCCTCCTCGCGCATCTTCTGGCCTCGCGACTTGCCGACGAAGAGGGAGGCAACGCGGGCCCGGCCGAGGCCGGCGCTCTGGCGCATCGCCGCCCTGGTCAGCTCGCGGCGCCGGGTATCGCCGTCGGCGCTCTCCAGGTCGACGTCCTTGCGCCGCCGGAAGAGGACATGGAAGAAGTCCCGCTGGAGCGTCGCCAGCGCCCCCCAGGCGGTGCGTCGCCGGCCCTTCTGCTTCTCGTTCCCCTCGTTCGGATCCGGCGAGTTCATGAATGAACCTTTATACAGAAAGGTGGCGCATCGATCAAGGGGCGAGCGCGGCGGCGACCTCGTCGGCCACCCGCTCACCCGCCTCCACGGCCCCGCACATCCAGCCCATCCAGCGATGCGCGGTCTCGGTCCCCGCCCAGTGAAGCCGGCCGGCCGGGGCGCGCCAGTCCGCGCCGATCGCCACCAGTGCCCCCGGCGGCACCGCGCCCTGGCAGCCGTGGTAGTAGGGCTGCTGCAGCCAGTTGGTCTCGAGGTACTCGAGCGGCTCCCGCGCCTGCGGCCCGAAGCAGGCCTCCAAAGCCTCCAGCGTCGCCTGCCGCCTGGCCGCGGGATCCGCGTAGTAGGCAGCTGGGTTGCCGCCCTCCTCGCCCTCGGGGTAGGCCATGCTGATCGCGGTGAGGACGCCGGTGGAGACGTCGGGAGGCGTCCCGTCGAGGAAGCCGTAGGCGGCACCGAAGTCGGTGAAACCGCCGCCGGAGAGCCCGTCCTCGCGCCAGAACGGGCGCTCGTAGACGACGTTGGTCTTGATCAACGGGCCCGGGTCCCAGACCTCGCGCATCAGCTGGCGGCCGGCGGGCAGCGGCGTGGGGAAGTGGATGTCGCGCGTGCCGGCGGCGTTGAGGGCAACGATCACCCGCTGCGCCTCGACGGTAAGCCCAAGCGTGCGGACCCGCGCGCAACCGTCCGCCTCGGCCTCGATCTCGACCACCGGCAAGCCGCAGCGGACCGCCTCGCCGAGCCGCTCGGCCAGTCGCTCGGCCAGGGTCTGGGCGCTGTCGGCAAAGCGCAGCGTGCGGCGCTGTTCGCCGAGCAGGCGGCGCAGGCCCCCGGACGTGGCGAGCTGGAAGAGACCGTAGAGGAGCGACACGCGCGCCGGCGGGGTGGCGTGCCAGCCGCAGATCGTGTGGTCGAAGAGGCGGCGGGCGGCGGGGTCGGCAAGCGCCGCGTCACGCCAGGAAGCGAGGCTCTGCGCATCGAGGGCGGCCGCGTCGGGGTGAGCCCAGGGGGCCGCCGGATCGACGCTGTCGGCGAGCTCGCCGAGCTCCTTCAGAGCCGCGCCGAACTGCTCCATGGCCTCGGCGTCGATCGACGGCAGGCCGCCGTCGAAGACCATTCGCCGGCCGTCGAGGTGGGCGACCATCGAACCCTCCTGGTAAGCCTCGTACACCTCGGGGCCCAGCTCGTCGATCAGGCCGAGGATCTCCTTCTGGTCGTCGACCACGTACATCGCCCCGGCGTCGATCACGCCACCGCCCTGCAGCCGCTTGCGCCAGGCGCGGCCGCCGACGCGCTCCTTCGCCTCCAGGACCAGCACCGAGGCGCCGCGCTGACTCAGCCGGTGGGCCGCGGTCAGGCCCGACAGGCCGGCGCCGATCACGGCCACGTCGACGGACTCGACCGCCTCGCCGCCCGACCGGCTCAACGACCCACCCCCGTCTGCTTCACCTCGACGCCGGCGGCCTCGCGGTCCCAGGTGTCCGCGGTCACGCCTTCGTCGCGCAGCCGGTACTTCTCGACCTTTTCGGTCAGCGTCTTCGGCAGCTCCGGCAGCACCCGGACGTAGCGCGGCACCATGAAGTGCGCCATCCGCGGGATCAGGAACTCGGTCAGCTCGAGCGGATCGATCTCGGCCCCATCGACCGGGGCGACGATCGCCAGCACGTCGTCCTCGCTGACCTCGCTCGCCGCGGCGACCACCGCGGCCTCCTTCACCGCGGGATGGGCGAGCAGCTCGGCCTCGACCTCGAAGGAGGAGACGTTCTCGCCGCGGCGGCGGATCGCGTCCTTCATCCGATCGACGAAGAAGTAGTTCCCCTCGGCGTCGCGGCGGAAGGCGTCGCCGGTGTGGAACCAGCCGTTGCGCCAGGCGCGGGCGGTCGCCGCGGGCATCTCGTTGTAGCCGTGCATCATCGCCCACGGCACGTCGGTGCGGACGATCATCTCGCCGACCTCGCCGACCGACACCTCACGGTCGACCTCGTCGACGATCCGCACCTCGACGCCGGGCCGCGGCACGCCGCAGCTGCCGACCGCGTCCGGGTTCGCCTCCGAAACCAGCGGCGCGGAGATCTCGGTCATGTTGAAGACGGTGTAGACGTCGACCCCGAAGCGCTCGGCGAACGGCTTCGCGTCCTCGGTGAGCGGGACCATGAAGACCGATTTCAGGGGGTTGACGGCGTCGCCGGGCCGGCGCGGGGCGCTGAGCAGGAAGCTCGCCATCACCCCGAGCACGGTGCAGGTGGTGACGCCGAGCCGGCCGACGACCTCCCAGAAATCCTCGGTGCGAAAGCGCGGCACGACCGCGAACGAGGCACCGATCGTGAGCGTGCCGAGGGCGTCCTGCGTGGCGGCGGCGTGAAACAGCGGCAGCGCCACCAGCGAGCGATCCTCGTGGCTGAACTGACCGACCACCGACCAGACGGTCTCGTACTGGTGCAGGTGCGAGCAGAGGACGCCCTTGGAGGGGCCGGTGGTGCCGCTGGTGTAGATGATGCACTGGGTGTCCCACGGCTCGACCGGCTCGACCGGAGCCCGGAACGCCGCCGCGTCGCCGTCGAGCGCCTCCGACCCGAGCATGCTCAGGGAGCCCACCTGCGGCGGCGCGCCGCCGCCGATCACGACCGCCCGCTCGAGCTGGCCGGTGTCGACCTCGTCCAGCCTTGGGGCGAGCGAAGCGTCGACGACGATCGTCCGCGCCCCCGAGTTGGCGATCACGCGCTCGAGGATGCCGCCCCGATAGGAGACGTTGATCGGGACGTAGGCGGCTCCGAGGAGGTTGGCGCCGAACCAGACGCGCAGGATGTCGGGCCCGTTGGGGAGCCAGACGAGGACCCGGTCCCCGCGCTCGACGCCGAGGGCGGCGAGGGCGGCGGCGGTCTCGCGGGCGCGGTCCCAGGTGTCGCCGTAGGTCCAGGTCAGGCCGAGGTCGTCGAAGATCGCGTAGGGGCGGTCGGGGTGCTCGCCGGCGCGGCGCTCGAGCAGCCCGGGGACGGTGCAGTCCTCGCGCTTGGGAAAGCGCGGGTCGGCCGACTCAGCCGGCGGCATCGGCGCTCGCCTCCTCTCTCTCGGCCGGGGGCACCGGCCAGCGCAGGTGCCGCAGCTGCCACTCGGACTCGCCACGGTCGCGGTAGTCGGTCGCGAACCAGGCGGAGCCGAGCGTGCCGCCGCCGTCGACGAGCACCCCGGTGCCGGTGACGTAGGAGCTGTCGTCGCCGAGCAGGTAGGCGACCGTGGCGGCGATGTCCTCGGGGCGGCCGGTGCGGCCGAGCGGCGTCTCGGCGGCGACCTGCTCGCGGGCGCCGGAATCGAGGATGGCCTTGGTCATCGCCGTCTCCGTCACCCCCGGCATCACCGAGTTGACCCGGATGTCGTGGGCGCCGAGCTCGTAGGCCAGCACCTGGACCAGCATGTTGAGCGCCGCCTTGGCGGTGCAGTAGGCGCCGAACTTCGCCGCCGGGCGGATCGCCCCGGTCGAGGAGGTGACGACGATCGAGCCACCCTCGCCGGCGGCGATCATCCGCCGCGCCGCGCCCTGGCAGATCAGGAAGGTGCCGGTGAGGTTGATCTCCATGCCCTGCCGCCAGACGTCGACGGGGAGGTCGACGAGGGCGTCGACCCGGCCGAAGCCGGCGTTCGCGAAGCAGCCGTCGAGGCGCCCGAGGGCGCTCAGCTCGGAGCTCTCGAACAGCGCCCTGACCTGATCGGCGTCGGTCTGGTCACAGGCGATCGCCACCGCCTCGACCCCCTTCGCCCGCAGGCGTCCGGCGACCGCTTCCGCCCCGGCGAAGTCGAGATCCGCGAGCACGACCGTGGCCCCTTCGGCGCCGAGTCGCTCGGCGGCGGCGGCACCGATGCCGCCGGCACCGCCGGTGATCAGGAAGACGCGACCCTGCATCCGCCGCTCCATTAACGAACGTTTACTCATGGACGCCACCGTACCCGGCGCTCGAAGGCGTGTCAACGCCCGCCCCGGCGGTCTCCTTCAACTTCAGAACCCGGGCTGCATTGTCGTGCAGCCAGGCCTGGGCGACTCCCGGCGCGAGGTCGAGCTCGTCGAACTCGTCGGCAAGTTCGCGCGGGGTCATCCCGTGTGCCCATTCGACGCTGCCGAAGAGGACCTTGTTGCGGATCGTCGCCTGCCCGTGGGCCAGGAGCGGGTCCCAGCCTGAGCCCCGCACCGCCATGTGCGGCGCCCGGTGGGTCGAGATCTCGAGGTAGACGTTGGGGTGGCGCTGGCAGATCGCCACCATCTCCAGGATCCACGGCCAGCCGCCGTGGCCGGCGATGATCACCAGGTCCGGGTGGGCGCGGGCGATCGCGTCCAGGTGGCGCCAGGTGCAGACGTCGACCGGCTTCGTCCCAGAGAGGTTGTGGCCGGTGTGGATCCAGAAGGGGAGCCCGAGTCGCTCGGCCTCCGCGTAGACGAGGTGGCTGTCGGCGGACAGGGGGTCGGAGCCGTCGAGGAAGTGGACGCAGCCGACGCCGGTCATGCCGCGCTCCTCGACGCAGCGCCGCAGCTCGGTCACCGCCGCCTCGCCATCGTCCATCTCCAGTCCCGCCCAGGCCTCCCACAGCTCGGGGTCGTGCGCGGCGAATTCCGCGGTGCGATCGTTGACCAGGCCGGGGCCGTTGCCGAGCAGGACCTGACGCCTCACTCCCTGCTCGCGCAGGGAGGTGGCGAGGGCGTCGACGTCGACGTCGAAGGCGCCGCTCTCGGTCATCAGGGCGACGACGGCCTCGGGGCCGCGCTTCGCCGCCTCCCGGTACTCGGCACGCTCGACGCCGGACATCTCGATGAACCGGCGTTCGAACACGCGCAGGTAGTTGGGGGCCTTGTGCGCGAAGCCGTCCAGGTAGAGCTCCCAGCACTCGGCGTCGAGTAGGACGCCGGCTACGTCGATGATCGGGGTGGTCATGGTTCAAGCCTCCTGCGCTTGGCGGTGATGCCGTGCGCCTCGCGGTCCCAGGTCTCCTCGGTGATGCCCTCGTGGCGCAGGCTCTGCTTTTCCACCTTGCTCGTCGGGGTCTTCGGCAGCTCGTCGAGCACGCGGATGTAGCGCGGCACCATGAAATGGGGCATCACCTCGACGCAGTGCGCGTGCAGCTCCCGCGGCTCGATCGTCGCGCTCGGCGAGGGGGCGACGACCAGCAGCACCTCGTCCTCGCTCAGCTCGCTCGCGACCGCGACCGCCGCGGCCTCCTGAACGTGGGGATGGGCGAGCGCGCCCGCCTCGACCTCGAACGAGGAGATGTTCTCGCCGCGACGCCGAATCGCGTCCTTGAGCCGGTCGACGAAGAAGAAGTTGCCCTCCTCGTCGCGGCGGAAGGCATCGCCGGTGTGCAGCCAACCGTTGCGCCAGGCGGCCGCGCTGGCCTCCGGCATCCGGTGGTAGCCGTGCATCATCATCCACGGCTGCCCGGTGCGGACGATCAGCTCGCCGACGACTCCGGGCTCGACCTCGTAATCGTGCCGGTCGACCAGCCGCACCTCCACCCCGGCGCGCGGCTTGCCGCAGATGCCAGGTGGCGGCGGGCTCTCGGCGGCGACGATCGGACAGCTCGTCTCGGTCATGTTGTAGAGCGTGTAGACGCCGACGCCGAAGCGCTCGGCGAAGGCCGCGGGGTCCTCGTTGAGCGGGATCATGAAGACCGATTTCAGGGGGTTGTCGGCGTCCTGAGCGGAAGCGGGCTGGCTCTCGAGGAAGGAGGTCATCGCCCCCAGCAGCGTCACCGAGGTCGCCCCGGTCTCGCGGACCAGGTCCCAGAAGAGCGAGGTGCGGAAGCTGTCGACGACCGCGGCCGAGCCGCCGACGTAGAGGGGCAGGGCGATGCCGATCGTGCCGCCGCCGTGGAAGAGCGGCAGGTGCACGAGGTAGCGATCGCTCTCGTCGAAGACGCCCGCCGAGGCCGAGATCGCGCTGGCCCAGAGATGGGCGTAGGAGGAGACCACTCCCTTGCTCGGTCCGGTCGTGCCGGAGGTGTAGACGATCGCGTAGGGATCCCACGGCTGCGCGGGGCAGGGATCTTCGGCGTCGGCGCCGTCGGCGGCCAGCTCCAGGGTCTCGACGGCCACCGCCCCGCCCTTCCACTCGGGAACCGGAGCCGTGGTCAGGGCGATCTCGAGCGCGGCCGGATCGATCTCGTCGAGCAGATCGAGGAGCTGCGGGTGCAGGACGATCACCCGCGCGCCGGAGTTCTCGACCACGTGTTCGAGCAGCATGCCCCGGTAGGCGGTGTTGACCGGCACGTAGACGGCGCCGAGCTGGTTGGTGCCGAGCCAGGTCCGAACCGCATTGGCGCCGTTCGGCTGCCACGAAAGCACGGCATCACCGGGGCCGACGCCGTGCCCGCGCAGGGTCGAGGCCGCGCGCGCGGTTTCCTGCCAGGCCTGCGCGTAGGTCCAGGTCTCGCCGCCCTCGAAGACGGCGTAGATACGGTCGGGGTGCTCCCCCGCCCGCCGCTGCAGGACCCGTGGCAGGACGCATTCCTCCGGGCTGACGCGCAGCTCGGGATTCGATGCCGGGGAGACCGCCTCAGGCACGAACCCAACCCCCGTCGACCATGATGTTCTGCCCGGTCACGTAGGCGGCGTCGTCGGAGGCGAGCCAGGCGACCGCGGCGGCGATGTCGGCGGGCTTCCCCCAGCGGGCGATCGGCAGGGTCTTGATCATCTTCTCGCCGATCCCCTCCAGGTTCTCGTCGGCGTGCGCGAGCTCGGTGTCGATGAAGCCCGGGCAGACCGAGTTGGCGCGAATCCGCTTGCGCCCCAGCTCGCAGGCGAGCGCCCGCGTCATCGAGAGCAGACCGCCCTTCGAAGAGTCGTAGGCGATCTGGCCGAAGAAGCCGATCACGGCGACCGAGGCGATGTTGACGATCGCCGGCCCCTCGGACTTCTCCAGGTGCGGGATCGCGCTGCGGGCGAGCCGGAAGGGGCCGTCGAGGTTGACGCCGAGCACGGTGCGCCAGTCCTCGTCGGTGTGCTCGACGATCGGCTTGCGCACTCCGATGCCGGCGTTGTTGACGAGGATGTCGAGCCCCCCGAGGCCCTCGACCGCCGCCTCGACGATCGCCGGTGCGGTCTCCACGCCGCTGATGTCCCCCGGCACGGCGACGGCACCGCCGCCGAGTTCCACGGCGATCGCCCGGGCCGAGTCGGCATCGACGTCGTTGGCGGCGACGGCGACGCCTTCCTCGGCCAGGCGGCGGGCGATCCCGGCGCCGATCCCCCGGCCCGCACCCGTTACCAGCGCCCGTCGTCCCTCAAGCCCTCGCAGCCCCATGCTCCACCTTTCGCTCGCTTCCCTCGTTGTCAAGACCAAGCAGCGCGGCGGCGTTGTCGTGCAGCCAGGCGGCGGCGACCGGCTCCGGCAGACCGAGCCTGGAGACGCCGTCGGCGAAGCGTCGCGCCGAGATGCCGTGGATCACCGAAGCGCTGCCGAAGACCACCCTCTTGCGCAGCGGGCCGCGCAGGTTGAGCAGCATCGGCTCCCAACCGGAACCCGGCGCCGGCATCATCGCCGGGTTGTGCGCCGAGGTGTCCAGGTAGAGGTTCGGCTGGCGCATCATCACCGCGACCATCTCGCCGATCCACGGCCACCCCCCGTGCCCGGCCACCAGCTTCAGCTCGGGATGACGGCCGGCGATCCGGTCGAGCTGGAGCGGAGTCGTCATCGTCGCTCCCCGGGCGACGTTGAGGCCGCTGTGCAACCAGAGCGGCAGCTTCGCCGCCGCGGCGGCCCCGTAGATGTCCTGGCAGCCGCGGGACTCGGGATCGGTGCCGGTGAGGAAGGGTAGGACGGTGACGCCGCGGGCGCCTGCCGCGACGCAACGCTCGAGCTCGGCGATCGCCGCCGCGGGGTCGCGCGGATCGAGCCCGCACCAGGCCTGGATCAGGTCGGGATCGCGCGCGGCGCGCGCGATCACGTGGTCGTTGAGGTTGCCACCGCCGTCCAGCTCCTGCCAACCACCGTGCAGGACCTGGAGGCGGAATCCGTCCGCTCGCAGGCCGGCGGCGTTGGCCTCGGCATCGACGCCGAGGCCCGCCGCCACCTCCCGCACCGCACCGCTCGGTTCGCTGGCCAGCAGCATGGCAGCGCGACGGGGATCCAGCCCCGCCGCACGCGCCAACCCTTGCCCGAAGGATGCGATGAAATCAGGGGCGTCGGCGAGGAACCCCTGCAGGCTCGCCAGCCAGCCCGCGGCGCCGAGTCCCGAGCCGCAGACGTCGATCACACGCGCGGCCCCGCTCGTGTCTGCGGGCGCCGCGCTCATTCGCCCAAGCGGTCGGAGAGGATCGAGACGAACGAGAGGCACTCGCCGGGCCAGCCACCGAGGTTCTGCGTCATCGCGTAGCGGTCGCCCATCTCGAGCTGGCGCTCGCCCGCCTCGCCGCGAAGCTGCAGCCACGCCTCGAACAGCATCCGGATTCCCGAGGCGCCGAGCGGGTGGCCGAACGACTTCAGGCCGCCGTCGGGATTGATCGGCAGCGCTCCGTCGAGGTCGAAGGTGCCGTCGAGGATGTCGCGCCAGGCCGATCCGCGCTCGGAGAACTGCAGGTCCTCCATCAGCACGACCTCGGTCACCGTGAAGCAGTCGTGCACCTCGGCCATCGCGATCTGCTCGCGCGGCGAGGTGATGCCGGCCTGGGCGTAGGCCTCGCGAGCCGCGGCGGCGACCTCAGGAAACGTGGTGAAATCGTAGTCGCGCCCGATCTGGCCGCTGCCCGGCCCGACCGTGAGCGCGAGCGCCTTTACATAGACGGGATTGTCGGTGTAGCGCTTCGCATCCTCCGCCCGGCAGAGAATCACCGCCGCCGAGCCGTCCGTCAGCCCGCCGCAGTCGAGCAGGCTGAGGTTGCCGGCGAGGTCCGGCTGGCAGGCGATCTGCTCCTTCGGGATCTCGCGGCGAAAGCTCGCGCGTTCGTTACGGGCGCCGTTCGCGTGGTTCTTCCAGGCGACGTGCGTCATCGCCGACTTCAGCTCCTCGTCGTCGATCCCGTACTTCTCGCAGTAGGCGGAGAACAGGTAGCTGTAGCTGCCCGGCGGGGTGATGTCGAGGACGGTGCCGTCGTTGGGCGGCGGCGAGAAGGGGATGCCGGTGATCCCGGCGTCGCTGACCTTCTCGACGCCGATCGCCATCGCCACGTCGTAGGCGCCGGAGGCGACGGCGAAGCAGGCGTTGCGGAACGAGTCCGACCCGGTCGCGCAGAAGTTCTCGTTGCGGCTGACCGGCTTGTTCTCGAGCTTGAGCGGCCGCGACAGCGTCACTCCGGCGTGGCCGGAGTTGAAGGTCCCGAGCCAGTAGGCGTCGATCTCGTCGCGGTCGATCCCGGCCGAGGCAACCGCTTCGGTGTAGGACTCGACCAGCAGGTCTTCGGCGCCTTTTTCGGGGTCGTCGCCGAACCGGGTGCACCCCATTCCGATGATCGCGATGCGATCGCTGATTCCGTTGGAGGCCATCAGGTCCCCTCCCTTTCTGCAAGCGGGCGTGCCTTCCAGATGTAGTTGTGAACGTCGTTGAGGGTGGAGACGCGGCGGAAGGTGAGGTCGACGCGCTGGCCGGGCACGAGCTCGCCGGCCCCGATGTCGGTCACCTCGAGCTGGACGCGACCGCCGCCGTCGAGGTCGACGATCGCGAAGGTCGCCGGCGGGCTCAGGGTCCAGGCGAGCCGGTCCACCGTCATCGTCACCACCGTCCCCGGTTGGTCGGCGAGTCGGATGCTCTCCATCGGGCCGGTCGTGGCGCAGGACACGCAGACCCGCTGCGGGGGCACCTGGACGGTGTCGCAGTTGGTGCAGCGACTGCCGTGGAAGGCGAACTTCCAGCCCTCGCTGCGATAGCTCGCCGGCGCCGCCGGGGGCGCCGGGGCCGGCCTCCTGGTCGGTTCGACGTCGAGCATGCCGCGCCAGTTGAGGAAGTCGGCGTAGCTCACCTCGGCGGCGCCGGCGGCAAGCTGCTCGGCGACCGGCGCCGGGCTCTTCCAGTTCTCGATCTCCGGCGTGGTCCGAAAGACGAACGCCTCGGCCCCGTCGCCGAGCACGACCAGGGCGATCGTCTCTGCCGCCGCGGCCTGCTCGAGGGCGGCGCTGAGCAGCAAACCGGCGTGAGCGGTCGCCGTGTTGCCGACCGTGTCGGCGAGGTCGTCGGCGGCCGCCTCGGCGGCGACGCCGGCCGAGCGGGCGACCCCCTTCACCGCCCGCGCGTTGGTGCCGGTGACGAGCAGGCGATCGACGGCGGCGGGCTCGATGCCCGCGTCGGCGAGCGCCCGCGCGAGCGCCTCGGCGCCGAGCTCGTGCTGGATCTTGGCGCCGAAATGTTCCTCCCAGCGATGGGCGCTGCGCCCACCCGGGGCGCGCCACCGATCCAGGTACTCATGGGTGGCGGCGGCCTGCCCGATCAGCTCGGCGATGAACGGCCCGTCTCCGGCGGAGACGAGGAGCGCCGCGCCGGCGTCGCCGCCTTCGCGCTCGTCGGCACCGCCGGCGAGGCCGGTCCTGACGTCGGCCAGCACGACCAGCGCCGGCGCGGGCGACTGCAGGCCGCTGCGCAGGGCGCCGGCGCCGGAGTGGACGGAGCCGACCGCGTCGTAGGCGCTTACCGAGCGGTCGAGGTCGAGCGCGGCGTGGATCGCGGTCGCGTTGGTCTTCTCGAGATAGGCGGGCGCCGCGGTGGCGAAGTAGAGGACGTCGGGCGCGAGGTCCGCCGGAGCGCCGGCGAGCGCGTTCCGCGCCGCTTCCACGCCAAGGGTGGTCGTGTCCTCGTCGAAGCAGGCGACCGCTCGCGTGCCGCGCCCTTTTCCCTTCCCGAGCGCCGCGGCGATCGCCGCACGGTCGAGCCGATGACGGGGCAGGTAGGCCCCGCACGCAAGTATGCCGCTCATGAACCCTCCCGTGAGTAAACGTTCATTGATGCAATGCTAGCAAACGAGGTGAGGCTGTCAACTCGGCCGCGCCGCGCGCTCAGCGCGGCAGCTCCGCCACCGCGCCCAGCAGCGCGCGGGTGAACGGATCGGAGGGGTTGGCGAGGAGCTCGATCGTCCCCCCTTCCTCGATGATGCGACCGGCCTGCATGACCACGATCCGGTCGCAGAGGTAGCGGACGACGGCGAGGTCGTGGCTGATGAAGACGAGGGCGATGCCGAGCTCGGCCTGCAACCGTTTCAGGAGGTTGAGGATCGCCCCCTGGACGGAGACGTCCAGGGCCGAGGTGATCTCGTCGGCGATCAGGATCTTCGGTTCGACCGCCAGCGCCCGCGCGATCGCGACCCGCTGACGCTGGCCGCCGGAGAGGAAGCGAGGCAGGAGCTGCGCGTAGCGGGCCTCGAGCCCGACCAGGTCGAGCATCTCGGCGACGCGCCGCTCGCGTGCGGGACGCGGGCGGCGACCGTGGATCGCCAGCGCCTCGGAGATGCTCTGGCCGACCGTCATCCGCGGATCGAGGCAGGAGGACGGGTCCTGGAAGACCATCTGCGCGGTGCGGTGGACCTGGCGGCGCTGGCGGCGGCCGGCGCGGCGGATGTCGATCCCGTCGACGACCACGCGCCCGGCCGCGATCGGCGCGATCCCGACGATCGCCCGCGCCACGGTCGACTTGCCCGAGCCGGACTCGCCGACGATGCCAAGGGTCTCACCCGGATCGATCGCCAGGCTGACCCCGTCGACGGCGGTGAACTTGGATCCGCCGCCGCCGTAGCGAACGACCAGCTGCTCGACCTCGAGCACGCTCATCGGCCGGCCTCATGGGAGAGGGGCTGGCCGTCGCGCCGGCGCAGAACCGGGTTCCAGCAGGCGACCGCGTGCCCCGGCTCGGTTCGCACCAGGGGCGGGTTCTCGGTCCGGCAGCGATCGGTGACGTTGGGGCAGCGCGGCGCGAACGGGCAGCCGACCACTCCCTGCAGCGGCTCCGGCGGGCGACCGGGGATGCTCCCGAGCGGAGCCGAGCGGTCGCTGCTCATCGTCGGCAGCGAGTCGATCAGGGCGCGGGTGTACGGATGCGACGCCTCGTGGATGCGGCCGGCGGGGAGCTCCTCGACGATCCGCCCGCAGTACATGACGAGGACGCGAGAGCAGATCTGGGCGACCGCGCCGATGTCGTGGGAGATGAAGAGGATCGAGGCCCCGGTCTCGGCGTTGACGCGGGCGAGCAGGTCGAGGACCTGTTTCTGCACGGTCGCGTCGAGGGCAGTCGTCGGCTCGTCGGCGATGATCAGCGCCGGGTCCGGCATCAGCGCCATCCCCATCACCGCGCGCTGCCGCATTCCGCCCGAAAGCTGGTGGGGGAACTGCCGCATTCCGCGCTCGGGGTCCTTGAAGGCGAGGCTGCGGAGCTTGGCGACGCCGCGCTCGTGGGCCTCCCGGCGCGAGGCGCCCTGGTGGATGACCGAGGTCTCGACCATCTGGCGGCCGACCCGCAGCGCCGGGTTGAGCGCCGTCCCCGGGTCCTGGAAGACCATCGCCAGCGAGGTCCCGAGCCAGGCACGGGTGGCGCCGTCCCCAGCCCCTCCCCCCAGCTCGCGCTGGAGCAGCCGCAGACCGTCGGCGCTGACCTCGGCCGCGGGGGGCGAGAGCTGGGCCAAGGCGAGCGCGGTCAGGCTCTTGCCCGAGCCGGACTCGCCGACGATCCCGACGATCTCACCGCGGCCGACCGTGAAGCTGAGGTCCCGCACCGGTTCCAGCGTCTGGCCTTCGAGCTCGAAGCGAACCCGCAGGCGCTCGACTTCGAGCACCTTGTCGCCGCCCGCCCCGACGGCGGGCGCGGCTGGCGCCGGGCTGGGGTCGCCAGCGCGCCGCTTCCGATCCCGACGGGGCCGCGGCTTCCCTCGCCCGGTCTGTCCCAGCGCCTGCGCCGCCGCCTCGCCCATCAGGTTGAAGGTGAGCCCGGCGAGGACGATCGCGACCCCCGGGCCGAGCGCCGGCAACGGCGAGATGTAGATCCGGCTGAGGCCTTCGTTCAGCAAGCGGCCCCAGTCGTAAGCGGGGGGCTGGACGCCGAGCCCGAGGAAGCTGAGACCGGAGAAGACGAGCAGCGCCTGACCGATCGCGATCGTCGCGAAGACGACCAGCGGCTCGCCGATGTTCGGCAGCACATGGCGCAGGATCAGGCGCAGGCGGCCGACCCCGAGGATGCGGGCGGCGTCGAAGTACTCGCTGGAGACGACCGACTCGGTGAGGTTGATCGTCAGGCGCGCGATCGCCGGCGCCGAGGCGCAGCCGATCGCCAGCACGGCGCCGCCGGAGCCGACGCCGAACATCGCCGCGAGGACGATCGCGACCAGCACCGCCGGGAAGGCGAAGAGAAGGTTGACCGTGTTGGAGAGCCAGCGCGAGCCACGCTGGCCGAGCACCGCCCGCGCGCAGCCGGCTGGGACCCCGATCGCCAGGGCAACCAGGATCGAGGCCACGGCGAGCAGGATCGAGAGCCGGGTGGCGACGAGGACCCGGCTGAGGATGTCCCGGCCGAGGCTGTCGGTCCCCAGCGGGTGCGCCGAGGAGGGGTCCTGCAGGAGGTCGGCGGTTTCGACCTGCCGCGCCTCCGGCCCCCAGATGATCGGCGCGAAGATCATCAGCGAGACGAGCACGAGGAAAGCGACCAGCGCGGCCAGCTCGAGCGGCGTCCACGAGTGCCGCCGCAGCTTCTGCAGCCGAGCCTTCATGCCGTGTGCAGCTCGGAGCGCGGGTCGAGCAGGGCGAGGGCGACGTCGACCGCGGTGTTGATCAGCAGGACGGCGCCGCCGAGCACCAGCACGATCCCCTGCACGAGCGGGTAGTCCTTGGTCAGAACGGCCTGGACGATCGTGTTGCCGAGTCCGGGCCAGGAGAAGACGTTTTCGACCAGCACGGTGCCGCCGACCAGCGCGCAGAGGACGAGGCCACCGATCGTCAGCGAGCCGGTGACCGCGTTGGGAAGCGTGTGGACCAGGTAGATCCGCCAGGCCGGCAATCCCTTGCTGCGGGCGGTGCGGACATAGTCCTCGGCGAGGACCCTGCTGCTCTCGATGCGGACGACGCGGGCCAGCGTCGCCGCGCCGCCGAGGCTGAGCGCGATCACCGGCAGGACGTAGGAGTCGGGGCCGTCGCGGCCGGCGACCGGCAGGGCTTCGAGCCCGACCGCGAAGAGGGCCACCAGCGCCGTGCCGAGCACGAAGTCGGGGATCGTGTTGAGCAGCCCGGTGGTACCCGTGAACCCCAGGTCGGCGCCCCGGTGGCGGCCGTCGCGCGTCAGCGCGGCCATCGCCAGGCCGATCGGGAAGGCGAGGACGAGGATCAGCACGAACGCCAGCCCGGCCAGCTCCAAGGTCGCCGGCAGGCGGTTGGAGATCGTCTGCTCGACCGGTTCTTCGGTCGCGATCGAGCTGCCCAGGTCGCCCTGGGCCAGGTCCGCCCAGTAGTTGCCGTACTGCTCGATCAGCGGCTGGTCGAGGCCCAGCTCGTGTCGCTTGGCCTCGACCAGCTCGTTCGGCGCTTTGGCGCCGAGGGCGTTCCTGACCGGATCGCCCGGCACCAGGTGCATGACCATGAACGAGACCGTGACCAGCACGGCTCCGGAGATCAGCAACCGCATCGCCTCGCGGGCGAGGAACCGGAGTCGTGGGTGGGAAACGGCCACGTGACTACTCGAACATCCGGATCGTCGTCGGCTCGAGGATTCCACCCACCACATCGAACGTCGCGTCCTGCCCGAACACCGGCACCACCGCGATCGCCACCGGGACGAGGTTGAGGTGCCGCAGCATCGATTCTTCGATCTCCAGCCAGACCGGGCAGCTCTGCTCGGCTGGCTTTGCCAGCGCCTGTGGGGCCAGTTCTTCGACTTCGGGGTTGTCGACGCCGGTGAAGTTCAGCCCGGTGGGCGGCGGGTTGCCCGAGTAGCTGAGCAGGAGGTCGGAGGGGTACTGGAACTGCTGCTGGCCCCAGTAGAGATCCCAGTTGCCGGTCGTGAAGAGGACGTTGAGCGAGGAGTTGAGATCGTCCCCGGTCAGGGTCGAGGCGATGCCGAGGTCCCGGAGCTGCTGCTGCAGCAATTCCATCACCGAGGTGACCGTGGTCCCGAGCGAGCCGTAGCTCTCGTAGTGGATCGCCAGGTTCAGCTCTTCGCCGTCCCGCTCCAGGATTCCGTTGGGGCCGGGCACCCAACCGGCTTCGGCGAGCATCTTCTTCGCCGCCGCGGGGTCGAACTCGGGCAGGTTGCCGGGAATGCTTTCGTCGTTGCAGACGTTCGGCTCGGCGGGCATGAAGGAGGTTGCCCGGCTGCCGATGCCGCCGGTCGCGACCCGCTCCAGCTGGTCGAGGTCGACCCCGGTGACGAGCGCCGCGCGCAGCGCTTCGTCGCGCAGGACGCGGCCTTCGCGCTGGTTGAAGGCGAGCATCCCGTACTGCTCGCGCACCGGCTGTTCGAAGAAGTCCTGCGCCTGCAGGCGCTGCGCGTCGGCGCCGGCGACGGAGGCGGCGTTGAGGTCGCCCGACTGCAGCAGGTTGGCCGCGGTCGTGTCGTTGGCGCCGATCTTCACGTTGATCCGTTTCGGCATCTCCTTCGAGCTCTTGGTACCCCGGGGCCCCCACGCGTAGCCTTCCCGGCGCTCGAAGGTGAGCTGGTCGCCGGGGGTGATGCCGGTGAGGACGTAGGGACCGGACCCGACCGATTCCTCGGTCAGCCGCGCGGGGTCTTCCAGCCCCTTCGGGCAGACGATCGACATCCGCCCGAAGGCCTCGACCGTGAAGCTGAAGGGTTCGGCGAGCTTCACGGTGACGCTCCGCTTCGCCTCGTCGGCGGTTGCGTGGAAGGTGGTGAGCGGCAGGGTGAGGCCGACGATCGCGACGCCGTTGCCGGGGTCGGCGACGAAGTTGATCGCCTTGGCGACGTTGGCGGCGTCGAGCGGCGTCCCGTCGGCGCAGGTGACGCCCTCCCTGATCGTGTAGGTGGCTGAGTCGGCGGTCGAGCTCCAGTCTTCCGCGAGCCCGGCGACGACTTTGCCGTCGGGGGACGTGTGCAGAAGGCTGTCGTAGGCGAGCGAGGCGATCGCCAGGGTTTTCAGGTTCGTGTAGGGGTTGAAGTCCGCCCCGGGGTCGTAGTTGATCCCGTAGTTGAAGGTGCCGTCTTCGATCGGCGTCCCCGAATCGGAGCCGCTGGAACCGCACCCGGCAACCAGCACTGCCGCCGCGATCGCCATCGTCGAAACCAAAAGCGTCAGCCGTCTGCGCATCAATCGCTCCTCACCCGAGCCCGTTTCCATGCGGGTCTCGGTTCAGCTAATGTATGAGCGTACATTTACCAGCTGGCAGAGCAGAGTGCAAGCAAAGGAGGTTGAGCAAGTGGAAATCGACAAAGTGGCGATCCTCGGTGGCGGTCTGATGGGCTCGGGCATCGCCGAGTCGGTCGCCCGCGCCGGCCTGCAGGTCACCGTCCGCGACGTCGACGCCGCCGCCGTGGCGGGCGTCGGGATGCGCCTGGCCTCCTCCTTCGACCGCGCCGTATCGGGAGGCAAGCTCGAGGCCGCCGAGGCGGAGGAGGTGCGTCAGCGGATCCGGCTGACGACCGACCTCGACGATCTCGCCGAAGCGGACCTCGTGGTCGAGGCGGTCCCCGAGAACGCCGAGCTCAAGGCGCGCATCTTGGCCCAGGTCGCCAGCGTCGTCTCCGAGGACGCTCTGATCGCCTCCAACACCTCGTCGATCCCGATCGCGCAGCTGGCCGCCGGCGTCCCCCGCCCCGAGCGCGTCCTCGGCCTCCATTTCTTCAGCCCGGTACCGGTGATGGGGCTGGTCGAGATCGTCGTCGCCCTCGATACCTCCGAGCAGACGGTCGCCGCCGCGACCGCGTTCGCCAAACGGATCTCCAAGACGGCGATCGAGACCAAGGACCGCTCGGGCTTCATCGTCAACATGCTGCTGGTCCCCTATCTGATGGCGGCGGTACGGATGTACGAAGAGAGCTTTGCCACCAGGGAGTCGATCGACGAGGGGATGAAGCTCGGCTGCGGGCACCCGATGGGCCCGCTCACCCTCTCGGACTTCATCGGCCTCGACGTCCTCTACGCGATCGGCGACTCCCTCTACGAGGAGTTCAAGCGCACCGAGTACGCGCCGCCGCCGCTGCTGAAGCGGATGGTCGCCTCGGGACGAATCGGGCGCAAGGCGGGGCGGGGCTTCTATGACTATGGGCGGGAGCGCGAGGAGGTGAGGGCGTGACGGATTCCAGCACCAGCGAGGGGACCTACTCGATCCCCGAGGAGATGATCGACTTCCGCGAAACGATCCGCCAGATCGCGGTCGAGCGGATCGCCCCACGGGCCGGCGAGATCGACCGCAAAAGCGAATACCCCTGGGATCTGCGCGCGCTGCTCGCCGAGCAGGACATCCTCGGCCTGCCCTTCGACGAGCGCTACGGGGGCACCGGCACCGGCACCCTGATGCTGCAGATCGGGGTCGAGGAGATCGCCAAGGCCTGCGCCTCCAGCGCCCTGATCCTGATGATCCAGGAGCTCGGCACACTGCCGATCCAGCTGTTCGGCTCCGAGCAGCTGAAAGAGCGCTTCCTGCCCAAATGCGCGAGCGGCGAGTGGTCGCCGGCCTTCGCGCTCTCCGAGCCCGAGGCCGGATCGGACCCCGCCTCGATGCGCACGACCGCCGTTCGCGATGGCGAGGAGTGGGTGCTCAACGGGCAGAAGAGCTGGATCACCAACGCCGGTGTCGCCGATTTCTACGTCGTCTTCGCGATGACCGATCGCGAGAGCCGGCGCACCAGCGCCTTCGTGGTGGAGAAGGAGCGCGAGGGCTTCGATCCCGGCCAGCTCGAGCACAAGCTCGGGATCAAGGGGTCGCCGACCGGGTCGCCTTCCTTCGCCGACGTCCGCATCCCCCACGAGAACCTGGTCGGCGAAGAGGGCCGGGGGCTCGCGGTCGCGCTCGGGACCCTCGAGCGCACCCGGCTCGGCGCCGCCGCCCAGGCGGTTGGGATCGCCCAGGGGGCGACCGACTTCGCCAACGCCTACTCGAAGGAGCGGGTCGCTTTCGGCAAGCCGATCAACGAGCTGCAGGGGATCCAGTTCAAGCTCGCCGACATGGAGGCGGGCACCGCCGCCGCACGCGAGCTCCTCTACAAAGCCTGCTCGATGGCCGACCGGCCGACGCGGCCCGCGGACCTCGGCAAGTGGACCTCGATGGCGAAGCTGGTCGCCTCCGACAACGCGATGAAGGTCACGGTCGAGGCGATCCAGGTGCTCGGCGGCTACGGCTACGTCAACGAGTACCCGGTCGAGCGGATGATGCGCGACGCCAAGATCACCCAGATCTACGAGGGCACGAACGAGATCCAGCGCCTGGTGATCGCGCGCGCGATGGCCGCCTGAGAGGAGGAGCGATGCACACGGCGACGATGCTCGAGCGCTCCCAGTTCTCGGTTCGCATCGAAGGGACGCCCAGCGAGGTCGATGACCTCTTCCCCGGCTGGGGGGCGCGCGACCGGCTCGGCGTCGTCGTCCGCGAGCCCTTCGGGGCGGTCGGCGCGAGCCACTTGATACAGCTCGCAACCACCCTCTTCTACGACATCCGCCCCAGCCGCCGCGACACTTCCCGCACCGGTCCGCACGGCGAGCCGCTCGCCCAGTACGCCGACATCTACCTCTTCCACGTCGGCGGTCCCTGGGGCAACCACGGCTGGTTCGACATCTGGCCGTCGAGGAAGGAGGTGATGGTGGGCGAGGACCCCCGCGACCTGCTCGACGCCCTGCTCGACCGCGCCATCACCTGGCTCGCGGTTCCCGACACCGCACCCATCCCGGTCGAGCACTTCGCCAAGGACCCAGCTGAGGGCTACGACCGCCTGCGAGGGGCTTTCGCCTACAGCCCGAGCGGCCGCACCGCCGACGCCGACGTCGAGATCGCGGGCCTGGACAAGCGGACCGAGTTCAACCCGCGCAAGGTCCTCGACCCCGACGCGACCGTGCGATCCCTGGACGACCTGACCGCGTCGGCCAAAGGCAAACTGCAGATCAGCGACCACCCCGAGCTGCGCAAGCGCGACTTCGACTCCGTCGCCAGAGCTCGCGCCAACGAGGGGCGAGAGGGGCTCCCCCACGCGGTCGCGAATCGAGCGGCGCTGCGCGGCACCGACGGAACCGTCCGCGAGACGTACCGGCGAATCCCGCTGGGGGATGCGCTCTGGATGCTCGGCACCGCTTGATCCTGGATGCACAGCAAGAAGTGGCCCGCGGGGATAGCGACTGCTCCGGGAGGGCTGCGCCAGGCAGCCCTCCCGGAGCTGGACCCGTCAGCTTCCTGGCACCAGCAGGTAGCGATACTGATCCTCGAGGCCGGCGTTTCGGACGATCGCCGCACACTCGGGTTTCGCGTTACACGCCTCCTCGATGTTCACGGTAAATCCGGCGGTGCCGACCAATTTCGTGTTGTCGGTAACCGTGATGTCGGAGCCGAGTGGACCACATGCCCAGATGGGTTCGTCATCGTCCCAGTAGTTCCCCGTAATGCGGAGGTGGTCGATGATCGGTTCTGAGCAGCCTCCAAAGGCCTTCCAGTTGTCGTAGGTCAGGTTTCCTTTGACCGTGACATACCTGTTCGACTGGTCGGTGTAGAGGCCGATGTAGCCCGAGTTGTAGACGACGTTGCCTTCGACGAACGCCCCGTTCTCGTAGGTGGAGCCCTGCGGGCCGGAGCTGTAGATGCCGCCGCCGTCGCTCAGTACCTGCAGCGTGTCGAAGACGAGGTTGTCCATGATCCGCGTGTTGCGAGAGACCAGTTCCGGGCAGTCGCCAAGACAATCGTCCTGCCCGAAGAGGATTCCCGTGTAGGCGGTGTCGTTTACCTGGTTGTGCCGAACGGTCGTGTCCTGCGTTTTCTGCAGGAAGAGGCCCGAGCCGCCGTGGTACTCGGCACCGGTGTCGTGGATCCAGTTGTTCTCGACCAGGTTGTTGCGGTTGATCCCGGTCGTCTCCGGCTGCAGAACGCCCATCGTGATCCCGGTGCTGGAGATGTCGGTCAAAACATTGCCGCGGATTACATTGTTCGAGCTGCTGTGGGAGAACTCGATCCCAACCGCCCCGAGGTGCGTGAAGCGGTTGCCCTCGAGCAGGATGTTGTTCGAGTGGTGGAAGGTGACGTTCGCCGGCACGTTGCGTGCCTCTTTGCTGAACATCCACGGCCCGGGCGGCGCGTCTCCATACTCGAAGAAGCTCGAGATGAAGTGGGCGAAGCCCGTCGGTTCGTTCGGGGCTAGCCAGGTCGCGTAGGCGAACCTCAGCCCCTGGAAGGAAACGTCGTGCAGAGGGGACGCGTCGGTGCCGTCGCCGGACACCAGCTGCTCGAGCACAGGAGCAACGACCGAGTCGCGGCTCGGGTTCTCGCCCGGAAGCGGGATGTAGTACAGGTAGTTCGAGCGCTGATTCCACCCCTGCCGCTTCGTCGCCTTGCGGCCCAACGAAGGCTCGCTGGACTGCGCGCGCTCGAGGTAAAACGTCCCCGGCTGACGCAGAAAGCTGAGACTGTTCTCGACCGACGACGGAGCGACCAGCTCGCGGCCGGTCGCCAGGCGCATGTTGCGCACCCAGCGGAAGCAGGGCTGATCCATCGTGATCGTCGATCCCTGGGCGTCTCCGGTGATGCTGGCGACGCCACAACGTGGCTCCGACCAGCGGAACGCGCCCTTGTAGACGAACTCGATGTCCGCCGGATTGTGCCAGGACTGCGGGATCACGCTGTCGGTCGTGTACCCGGTTGCGGTCTTCGTCAGGGTTCCTGGAATGCCGTCCCCCAGCTGCTGGCGCGTGGCGACCCGGCCGAGCGAGGCTCGCGTGCGCCGCTTCGCGTCGACGTACAGCTGACGCGTCTCGAGGTCACCGACGTTGGCCCGCCAGATGTTCTTGCTCGGATCGACGAGCTTCCAACCCGTGATCTCGCGGCCACCGCTGATCGTGACGTCCTCCTGCATGCCCGTGCCATAGCCGTAGGCGCGGTAGACGACTTGGTGTCCGTTGCGGCCCGAGTCTCCTTTGCTGGAGGAAAGCGCCAACGGCGAGCCAAGCGTGTAGACCCCGTCGTGCAGGTTGACGATGATGTCCGCGTTCATTCCAGCGGTGCTTGCGCGCACAGCCCGCTGCGCACGCTCAACCGAGGCAAATGGGCGCGACTTCGTGCCCGGCCAGCTGTCCTTCCCCCAGGTGGCCACGTGTAGCTGCGTCGGTGACGGTGCGGCGCCGGCAAGCGGCGCGGTAGTCAGTCCCACAGCGACCACAAGCGCTGCGGCTATCAGCCACCCCCTCAGGGGTTGACGACGAGTTGATTCCATTTCTCTCCTCCTTGATCGCACCCACCCACGGGTGCCCGGAAATAAGACCGAGAGAGTAACAGATAATGATAGATCTATCATCATCTGACAAATGAGTAGCTCCTTCTCGAGCTGCCCCGCACTCTAAACATATGATTTCATATGTTATTGTCTCTGAATGGCAGAGCCAGCAACGGGAGTCAGCACCGCTCACACCTCGGTTCCCAAGCGAAGGCCGCTCGCGCCAGACTGGTCCGGGACCAGCCACCTGGTCGTCGTCGAGGAACCGGGATCGAATCCCCCGGAGCTGAGCCCGATGATCAGCACCGCCGTCTGCGAGATGCTCTGGGGCAACGGCTTCGAAGCCTGCGAACAGCTGCTGAAGCGGCGCCTGGATCAAGCGCACGTCGGCGTTCGCCTCTACCTGATCGGCAGCGAAGCGTTCATCTGCCGTCTCGAATCGCTGGCCCTCGCGGCCGGCCTGTTGTCGAGCGAGATCCAGGCGAAGACCCTGACCGGCGAGGTCCGCGTTTGGTGCACCCACTGCAAGGCCGTCACTCAGACCTCCGCCTGCAATCTCGCCGAGTGCCGCGGCTGTGGGCGTCAGCTCACGGTCTATCACCACTTCTCCAAGCGCCATGGCGCTTACATGGGGTTCCAGGCGGACGCCGAGCTGCCCGGCCAGCTGCCCGAGCGAGAGGCGAGCCTGCCGTGGACGTGAGCACGATTGAGGTCCGGGTCCAGGCGATTCGCGAGAGGTCCGCCGGAGTGCGCGAACTCACCTTCGTGCCGGTCGGAAGCGATTCGCTTCCTCCCTACTCCCCCGGCAGTCACGTGATCGTCCACCTGCCCGGGGAGCCGGCCGTCCGGAACGCCTATTCGCTCGCTGGCGCTCCTTGGGAGACGAGCAGCTACCGCATCGCCGTGCGCTTGGTGAACGACGGTCGCGGTGGCTCGCGCCGGCTGCACGAGAAGGTCGCAGAGGGAGACCGGATCCGCATCGAGCCGCCCCGCAACCTCTTTTCCCTGCAGGTCGCGGCGAGGCGTCACCTGCTCGTCGCGGGCGGGATCGGGATCACCCCGTTCGTCTCGTGGCTGCACCAGCTGGAGCGCGATGGAACCCCGTTCGAGCTGCTCTACGCCGGCCGGCCGGAAGACGCCACCGGGATCCTCGCCGAGCTGCGAGCGCTGGCGCCGCATGCCGTTCGCCATTGCGGCAACCGGGCCGAGCTGATGGCCGCGCTCGAGCAAGCCCTGGACCGGCAGCCGCTGGGGACCCAGCTCGCCGCCTGCGGGCCGGGCCCGATGATGGACGCCGTCGTCGAGGCCGCCCACCAACACGGGTGGCCGCCCGAGCGTGTGCACCTCGAGCGCTTCGTCGCCGAGCGCGGCGTGATGGAGCCGTTCGACGCGGTTCTCGGCCGCGACGGCCGGCGCCTCCCAGTCTCCGCCGAGGAGACCCTTTTGGAGGCGCTCGAGAGGTCCGGCCTAAAGATCCCGTATCAGTGCCGCCAGGGAATCTGCGGTCAGTGCGTCACCGGCGTCCTCGGCGGCACCCCCGACCACCGCGACATCTTCCTCAGCCCCGAGGAGCATGCGGCCGGACAAAAGATCATGCCCTGCATGTCCCGATGCGCCAAGGACGGCGAGCTGGTGCTGGACCTGCCATGACCGAGACCCACTCCACCAGGCCGATGTTCTCGGCCCTCGAGCGGTTCCCCTTCCCGTTCGACACCGACACCTACATGTACTCGACCAACGTCGAACAGGCGGAGGTGCCGAAAGCCAACGGCGTCGGCACCTGGGGCAGCGAGGTGTGGGTCGTCGACGATCACTACCGCGCCGAGATCGACGAGCGGCGCGCGATCCTGGATCGCGACCCGGCGCGCTGCCAGGTTCTGCCGCACATGCGGCTGGCGGCCTGGGACGTCCTCGAGGACGCGACCATGCGGCTGAGCCGCGACTTCCCGGATCAGTTCCAACTGCGACGCGAGGGCGAGGCGCGCGTTTGGGTCAACCACGCGCTGGGGATCGAGCAGCGCTACGTCCCCGGCGACGACGACAGCCTTCCGGCCGAGCCGTTCGAGTGGATCTCCCGGCAGCTGCAGGAGGACATCCAGCTGCTCGATCAGCGCGGCGATGAGCTCTTCCTCGATGCCGGCATCCTCACCTTCGGCGCCGACTGGTCGCTCGACTTCGACCTCGGCATGAGCTTCCTGGAAATCCACGGCCCCGTCCCCCGGGTGCACGAGATGGGCGTGATCCCCCGCGCCCACCAGTTCCTGCTGCGACTCACCCCGGAGCGAGTCTTCCGGCGCACCAACTGGACGATGACCGTCGACCGCCGCCTTGACACGTGCACCGAGACCTACCCCGACTGGGGTCCCGCCCGCGAGGAGCTGAGCTGGGACGAGATCGGCCAGAGGCTTCACCTTCGCGTCGAGGTCCAGCACTTCGTCCGACTGCCGCGGTCGAACGCGGTGATGTTTCCGATCCACACTTACCTGGTCCCCCTTGACGAGCTCTGCAACGTCCCGGCATGGAGCCGGCGCCTGGAGCTGGTCCTCGGCGAGCTCCCTCAGGACCTCGTCGACTACAAGGGCCTCACCCGTTACCGCGAGATGACGGTCTCGTGGCTGTCCGAGCGCAACCGAGAAGGATGAAAATTGACTGACTCTTGGCGTATCTCCGCCATCGCCGATCGACACCTCGAGCTGGGGTCCGAGCTGGAGGACTGGAACGGGATGGGAACCCCCTGGACCTATGCGTCCGACCTCGCCGACGCCCACGAGGCGATCCGGACCAAGGCCGGGCTGATGGACGTCTCGGGCCTGAAGAAGGTCCACTACGTCGGCCCCCACGCCGAGGCGCTGCTGCAGGAGGCGGTGACCCGCGATGTCGCCAAGCTCTACCCGGGCAAGGCCGTCTACTCGGCGATGCTCGACGAGCGCGGCACCTTCGCCGACGACTGCATCGTCTATCGCACCGGTCCAAATGCCTTCTTCGTCGTCCATGGAGCCGGCACCGGGCACGAGCTGCTGGCGCGATCGACCGCGGGACGGGACGTCGCGATGCTCTTCGACGACGATCTCCACGACCTCTCCCTGCAGGGCCCGACCGCCGTCGACTTCCTGGCCGAGCACGTGCCCGGCATCCGCGATCTCCGCTACTTCCACTTCGTCAACACGACGTTGTTCGACCGTCCGGTGATGATCTCGCGCACCGGCTACACCGGCGAGCGGGGCTACGAGATCTTCTGCAAGAGGAAAGACGCACCGGCAATCTGGGACACGATCCTCGAGTCGGGTGCAGAGTTGGGGATCGTCCCCTGCGCGTTCACTGCACTGGACTGGTTGCGGGTCGAGAGCTACCTGCTCTTCTATCCCTACGACAACTCGCAGATGTACCCGTTCGCCAACGAAGCCCCTGGCGACACGCTCTGGGAGCTCGGCCTGGATTTCACGGTCTCGCCCGGCAAGGAGGGGTTCCGCGGGGCGCAGGAGCACAAACGCCTCGAGGGCAAGGAGCGCTTCAAGATCTTCGGGGTCCTGCTCGAGGGCGAGGACGCGGCGGCCGAAGGCGACACCCTCTGGCTGGACGGACGCCAGGTCGGCGTGATCACGGTGGCCATGTACTCGCGGCTCACCGACCGGTCGATGGCGATCGCCCGCCTCGACCCCGCGCAGGCGGTTCACGGCTCGCGGCTCGAGGTCCGCGGCAGCGTCGGCGTCGGCGCGATCGCGCACACCCTCCCGTTCGACGATCCCGAGAAGCTGAAGCGCACCGCCAAGGGCTGAGTGCATCGCGTCGTCAGCCCAGGCTGACGACGCGAAGACCGAGCCCGGTTGCGCTCGTCAGCGCGTCCTCGCTCGTCCACCCGCTCAATGTGGTGCCGGGGAGGTGGGTGCCGGTGTTCGTGGCGATCACCACTCCCTCCCGGTTGACGAGCACGGCGGGAGTATCGATCGCGGCCAGCGGCGCCGCCGTGATCTGCTCGACCTCACGAACGGCGACGTCGGCGCCGACGACTCCGACTGGCTCGGCGGCACCGCCGACGCGGACCGGCAGGGTGAAGGTAAGGATGTGGTCGTCGGCACCGCCGAAGTCGACGAACGGCCCCGCCAGCCAGGCCGTGTTCGCGTTGCGCGGCCTGGCGTACCAGTCGGCGATCGCGTAGTCGTAATACTCGGGGTTGTCGCGGTCCAGGTTGACGAGGAGCGGCGCCGGGCCGTCCTCTGAGGGCTGCCACCAGGCCCAGGTCAGCGCCCCTTGCACGGGGTCGAGCGCCATACCCATGCCGGTGAGACCGGGATGCTTCCCCAGCTCCACGCGCACCAGCCGCTCGAAGCCCGCGAGGTCCTCGGGCGCCAGGGCGCGCGCTGCGTGGACCGTCGTCGCAAGCGTGTCCGCGAGCAGCTCGCGGACACGACCGAGCGTCGAGAAGATCTCGGCGGCTGCCGCGTCGACCGCATCCAGCACCGCCTGGCCCCGCTCCTCCGCCGATCGCGTCCCGGGATCCCCTGTGGGCGGAGAGACCAACGCCAGCCGTCGCGTGACCAGTTCCTCCGTCTCCCGGCCGAGGTGCGCGCGCATCAGGTCAGCCGCCTCGCCGCCTCGCCCCCGCACGACCGCGTCGAGAATCGCGCCGTGCTCCTCGGCGGCCGCGGCGATCCGGTCGGGCGTGAACAGCAGCCAGGTCAGGGCGCTCAGCTCGGCCTGCAGACGCGCCTCCTCGCGGGCGATCGTCAGCGACCCGGAGGCGGTCGAGAGCTCGAGGTGGAAGCGCCGGTCGGCCAGCAGGCCGAGGGTGGGGGTCGCCGCCTCGGCCAGCAGCTCGACCCGCAGCTGCAACCTGCGGTGATCTGCCGGCGTCGCGCGTTCGGCGGCGTACCGTGCGCCCGCCGACGCGACCGCCGCGTGGATGTCGCCGCCGTCGCGCAGATCGTCCGGCCCGTGCTCGGCCAGACGCGCAAGCAGCCTCTGGCGACGCTCGGACTCAGGGTTGCGAACGAAGCTGCCGCCGGCGCGGCCGCGCCGGGTCTCGAGAAACCCGGCGTCTCGCAGGCCGGCCAGCGCTTCTCGCAGGGTGACCGGGGCGACACCCAGCTGCGCGGCCAGCGCCGCCTCGCTGGGCAGTTGCTCGCCGTCGCCGAACGCCCCCATTTCGATTGCCGCGACGAGGCGCTGCTCGATCTCGACCGCGCGATCCTGGGAACGAAGCGGGGTGAGCATGCTGTGTCGCAGCCTCGCTGGCGTCTGCTCAGACACAGAAGGCGATGTTATTGGCTCAGGCCCTGAACTTCGCCGCCTCCTCCGAGCCCCCGGTGGCGTTGCCGGCCGAGTAGGAGTGGGCCCCCGCTCCGGCCAGAGCGCCGCCGTCGACGATCAGGTATTCCTCGCGCTGGGGGCGGCCGGCGAAGTAGCTCTCGAGGATCTCCCTGGTCCCGGCCGCGTAGCGCGCCTGCGCCGAGAGGCTGGAGCCGGAGATGTGCGGGGTCATCCCGTGGTGGGGCATCGTCCGCCAGGGGTGCTCCTGGGGCGCCGGCTGGGGGAACCAGACGTCGCCCGCGTAGCCGGCCAGCTGACCGGACTCCAGGGCGCTGACGACCGCGCCCGTGTCGCAGATCTTGCCGCGGGCGGTGTTGATCAGGTAGGCGCCGCGCTTCATCTTCGCGATCATCTCGCGGTCGAAGAGGCCTTCGGTCTCGGGGTGCAGCGGGCAGTTGATCGTGACCACGTCGCAGACGGAGACCAGGCTCTCGACCGTCTCGTGGTGGGTCGCGCCCAGTTCGGCCTCCACCTCTGGGGGCAGCGGGTGGCGGTCCATGTAATGGAGGCCGACGTCAAAGGGCGCCATGCGGCGCAGGACGGCGGTCCCGATCCGCCCGGCGGCGACGGTGCCGACCTGCATGCCCTCCACGTCATAGGAGCGGGCGACCGCGTCGGCGATGTTCCAGCCGCCGTCGAGGACGATCTGGTGGGAGGGGATGTAGTTGCGGACCAGGCCCAAGATCATCATCACCACGTGCTCGGCGACCGAGATCGAGTTGCAGTAGGTGACCTCGGCGACGGTGACGTTGGCCTCCATCGCCGCCTGCAGGTCGACGTGGTCAGAGCCGATCCCGGCGGTGATCGCGATCTTCAGGTTCGGCGCCTTGGCGATCCGCTCCGCCGTCAGGTAGGCGGGCCAGAAGGGCTGGGAGATGACCACCTCGGCGTCGGCGAGGTGGCGCTCGAACTCGGAGTCGGGGCCGTCCTTGTCCGCGGTCACGACCAGCTCGTGGCCCTGGCTCTCCAGGTAGGAGCGCAGGCCGAGCTCACCGGAGACCGAGCCGAGCAGCTCGCCCGGGGTGAAGTCGATCGCCTCGGGGCTCGGCGCGCTCTGGCCGTCGGGGTAGCGCTCGATCGTGGGGACGTCGTCGCGGGCGTAGCTCGACGGGTGAGCGTCGATCGGGTCGTCGTAGAGCACGCATAGGACCTTGGCCATTCTCATTCCTCCACTTCGTCTTCGGCCGCTAGGCCGGTCGACTCTCCGCCGCGGTGGCGGCATCGAGCGTATTTCTCATCAGGCAGGCAATCGTCATCGGCCCGACGCCCCCCGGCACCGGGGTAATTGCCCCCGCTACGGCGACCGCCTTGTCGAAGTCCACGTCGCCGACCAGCCCATCGTCGGTGCGGTTGATGCCGACGTCGATCACGACCGCGCCGGGCTTGATGTGGGCGCGGCCGATCGTCTTCGGCCTGCCGAGCGCGGCTATGAGGACATCAGCTCGCGCGCATTGAGCCTCGAGGTTTCGCGTCTTGCTGTGGCAGATCGTCACCGTGGCGTCGGCCGCGAGCAGCATCGCGGCGAGCGGCTTGCCGACCAGCTCCGAGCGGCCGACGATCGTCGCCTCGGCACCCCGAAGCTCAACGCCACTGTGCCGCAGCAGCTCCATGACCCCGCTCGGCGTGCAAGGTTCGAGGCCCGGCCGCGAGCGCCAGAGGGCGCCGACGCTGGCCCCCGAGAGGCCGTCGACGTCCTTGCGAGGATCGATCGCCTCGACGAACGGCGCCGCGTCGAACCCGTCGGGGAGGGGCAGCTGGAGGAGGATGCCGCTGACGGCCGCATCCTCGTTGCAAGCGTGAATCAGCTCGAGCAGCTGCTGCGGCGAGGCGTCGGCCGCCAGCCGGTGGTCGATCGACTCGATCCCGGCCTCGGCGCAGGCGCGGTGCTTGGCGCCGACGTACACGGCGGACGCTGGGTCCTCGCCGACCAGGATCGTGGCCAGGCCCGGTGCCCGCAGCCCCGCGGCCACCCTCCCCTCGACCTCGGCGGCGACCTGCGCCCGCAACTCGGTCGCGACCGCCTTGCCGTCGAGGATCTGGGCCCGCCTCCTCTCGGTCGAGGTGAAGCCGGGCACGCCGTAAACGTTGCTGAATCCCATTGCCGCGCTCAGAAGACGATCGTTGTCGAGTCGTCGACCAGGACCCGGTCTTCGCAGTGCCATTTGACGGCCCGGGCGAGAACCGCGCGCTCGACGTCTCCGCCGAGCCGGACGAGGTCGGTGGCCGAGTCGGCGTGGGCGACGCGGATCACGTCCTGCTCGATGATCGGGCCTGCGTCGAGCTCCTCGGTGACGTAGTGGCTGGTCGCGCCGATCAACTTGACCCCGCGCTCCTTCGCCCGCTCGTAGGGCCCGGCCCCGGCGAAGGCCGGCAGGAAGCTGTGGTGGATGTTGATCACCGGCACCGCCAGGCGCTCGAGGAAGTCGCCACTGAGGATCTGCATATAGCGGGCGAGGACCACGAGGTCGAACTCGCCCTCCAGCAGCTCGAGCAGGGCGGCCTCGGCCTCGGGCTTGCGCCCTTTCTCGACCGGGACGTGGTGGAAGGGCAGGCCGAAGCGCTCGACTTCACCTCTGAGGTCGTCGTGGTTGGAGGCGACGAGGCCGACCTCGGCGTCGAGCTCACCGCGCCGCCAGCGCCAGAGCAGGTCGAGCAGGCAGTGGTCATAGCGGGAGACGAGCAGCGCGACCCGCTTTGGTCGCTCGGCCGACCACATCTGCCAGGCCATCTCGAACTGCGCGCCGATGTCCCGCCCGAAGGCCTCTACGAGCTCCCCCTGATCGCGATTTTCGGGCAGCGTGAACTGCATCCTCAGGAAGAACCGCCCTTCGTCCAGGCCGGTCGAGTACTGATCGGAGCTGACGATGTTGGCCCCGGCCTGACTGAGGAATCCGGAGATCGAGGCGACGATTCCGGGCTTGTCCGGGCAGGCGACCACCAGACGTACGGTTGGGGCGTCGGTGGCCATCAGTGACTCACCGCCGCCGCGGCCAGCTCGGAGACCAGTTCGTCGGTGTAGAAGCGCTCCAGCTCGAAGGGCGCGATCAGCTCGGGGGTGCGGCCGGTCGCGACCAGCGCGGCCAGCGTCTTGCCGACGATCGGCGCCGCCTTGAAGCCATAGGTCCCCCAGCCGGCGGAGACGTGGAAGTTCTCGACCTCGGTCTTGCCGAGGATCGGGCTGTAGTCGGGCGAGAGGTCGCAGAGCCCCGCCCAGGCGCGCAGCAGTCGCGCCCGCTCGAGCTGGGGGAACAGCTCCAAGGTGTGGCGCGACAGATCCTGGAGGAAGTTGAGCGTGTTCTGCATCCGGTAGGTGGTCCACGGCTCGATCTCCGAGCCCATCACGAACTCGCCGCGGTCGGACTGGCTGATGTAGACGTGCATCTGCGAGGAGACCACGACGACGTCCAGGAAGGGTTTGACCGGCTCCGTCACGCACGCCTGGAGGATGTGGGTGGTAATTGGCAGCTCGACCCCCGCCATCGCCGCGATCAGCGAAGACCACCCAGCGGTGCAGTTGAGCACGACGCCCGCCTCGACCTTGCCGCGATTGGTCTCGACGGCGGCGAGGCGATCGCCGGAGCGGCGCAGGCCGGTGACCTCGGTGTACGGATGGATCTCCGCTCCACCGCGGTCGGCGGACCGGGCGAGCCCCCAGACGACGGCGTCGTGGCGAATGATCCCTCCCGGCGGGTGGTACAGCGCTCCCATGATCGGGTAGGTCGTGTCCGGCCCGACGTACATCGAGGGCGCCAGCTCCTGGACCCGATCCGGGCCGATCAGCTGCGAGTCGATGCCTTCGAGGCGGTTCACCTCGGCCCGGTTGGCCATCACGAACATCGCCCGGTCGGAGTGGGCGAGGGTGAGGTGGCCGCACTGGCTGAACAGCAGGTTGAAATCGAGCTCGGCGCCGAGGCCCTCGTAGAGCTTGACCGAGGCGTCATAGAAGCGGGCCCCCTCCGGCGTCTTGTAGTTCGAGCGCAGGATCGTCGTGTTGCGCCCGGCCGCGCCGGAGCCGATGTAGCTCTTCTCGAGGATGGCCACGTCGGTGATCCCGTGCTCGCGCAGGTAGTGGGCGGTGGCGAGGCCGTGGGCCCCGCCGCCGATAATGACCACGTCGTAGCGGGACTTCAGCTCGCTGCCGGGCCTCCACATTCGGCGCTTGCGGAAGATGTCACGCATCTCGCTTCCCTTCGGTCGGAGGAGTCAGGGAGTCGATCCCCACCGGGCGACCGCCGAGACGTTCGGCGGCGTCGGCGACGACCTCCCACATGTAGATCCCGTAGGCGGCGCCGAAGAGCAGCAGGAACCGGTCGCTGTCCTCGCGCAGCAGATAACCGGCCGTGCGGGCGATCGAGCCGGGCCGAAAGCCCGCGACCGGCAGCGACTGCTCGCGGGTATCGAGGGCACAGAAGCGAGCAATCGTCTCGCGGGCCATCGGGCCCGCGATCGCGATCGCCGCCAGCGACCCGGTGAGGTCGACGGTGCGGGCCCCGGCGGGCAGCAGCGCCTGCGGCTGGCCGTCCACGCCACCGACGACCAGCTGCAGGTCCGGCCTGACCGGACAGACCCACCAGCCGGACGACATGGCGGCGAGTCCCGAGCGCGAACCGGAGAGCCCGTTCGAGGACACCTCGATCTTGGTCAGATGGGAGAGATCGGCGAAGCCAACCGTCTCGGCGCAGGCGCGAACCTCGGCCGCGGCGTCGCCGAAGGAGGTGATCACGTCCCAGCCCCGGCGCGTATCCACGCTGGCACCGGGATGGTCGGCGAGCGCGGCGTCGACGATCGGGCCGCGGGAGGGCGGCGAGGCGGCAGCGGTCGCCGGGGTGAGGAAGCCGAGGCTCATGAGCGCAGCGCAACTCCCTCGGGGTCGTAGAAGGGGGAGGTCGTAACCACGGCTGGGTAGCGGCGGCCGGCGTCGGAGATCTCGATCCGGCTGCCGTCGGCGGCCGCGTCCCCGGGAACCATCGCCAGCCCGATCGATTCCTCCAGCTTGGGTGAGCGCCGGGCGCTGGTCACCTGGCCGACCGGCACACCATCGCCGTCGATCACCGCTGCCCCCTCGGTCGGGACCGCGCCGCCGGGGACCGTGAAGCCAACCAGGCAGAGCGCCGGAGCCTGCTCGGACTGACGTTCCAGCGCCCAGCGGCCGATGAAGTCCTGCTCCTTGTCGAGTTTCACCGCCCAGCCCATTGCCGCGCCGTATGGCGTCATCTCCGAGTCGGTGTCCTGGCCGACCAGGATGTGCATCTTCTGCAGGCGCAGGATCCGCTGCGGCTCGAGCCCGAAGGGTCGCGCACCGCCAGCGGTCAGCGCGTCCCACAGCGCCGCCCCGTGCGGGGCCGAGCAGTGGAGCTCGTAGCCGAGCTCGCCGACGAAGCCGATCCGCAGCGCCAGGCACTCAATCCCAGCGACGCGCAGCTCCTGGGCGTCGAGGTAGGGGAAGGCCTCGTTGGACACGTCGGCGTCGGTAAGGCTGGAGAGGATTTCGCGCGCCTTCGGCCCGGCAAGGTTGAGCGCCGCGACGCCCTGACTGACGTCGGTGAGGGTCGCGTCGAGCTCGTCCCAGTCGGCCATCCACCAGGAAAACCACTGCTCGACGGCGGCGGCGCCGCTGGAGGTCGTGGTCACGTAGAAGGTCTCCTCGTCGATCCGGCCGACGGTGCCGTCGTCGCTGATCCGCCCCGCCTCCGAGGTCAGCACGCCGTAACGGATCCGGCCCGGCTTCAGGGTCGACATCCGGTTCGGATAGAGCCGGTCGAGCAGCTCACCGGCGTCAGCCCCGCGGACGATCAGCTTGCCCAGGGTCGAGACGTCGATCAGCCCGGCGCTCTCCTGCACCGACAACGTCTCCCCCTCGACGTCGCCATAGTCGTAGGCGCGGCGCCAGTCCCCGGCCCATTTCACGGTTGCCCCGAGTTCGCGGTGGCGGCCATGAAGCGCCGAGCGCTTCGCGGCCTCGATCGGCCTCCCGGCGAGGGCACCGAGCGGCACCGTCGACCAGGGCGGCCGCGCGGTGGTCGTCCCGATCCGCTCCGCCGGGACGCCGGTCGCGTCGGCCAGGGCGCGGATCGAAGCGAGCAGCGAGAAGCGGCCCTGCGACGGTCCCATGGTAACCGTCGTGTAGCGCTTGGAAAGCTCAATCGAGTCGTAGCCCTCGGCCGCCGCGTAGCCGACGTCCTTGACGGTGATGTCCTCGTCGAGGTCGACGAAGGCTTTTCCCTTGCCGGCCGCGGGGGGAGGTGCGAGAGGGGCCTGGCCGCCGGCGCCGATGTCCTCCAGCCGAAGGCGCGCATCACGCGCCGCGACGCGGTCGTCCTCGCCTCCGAGCCCGAGCGCCAGCGCCGCCTCGGCACCGGCGAGACGGCCGGAGAGCTCGGCTTGCTCGCGGCTTTCCTCGCCGCACACCGACCCCGCGGCCCACAGCCCCTCGGGCAGCTCGTCGGGGACGAAGCGATGGGTGCCAGCGTCGTAACGAGCCCTGGCGCCCGACTGCAAGAGCAGCGACGACGCCGGGGAGACGCCCGCGGAGACGGCGAGAAGATCGCACTCGAGCCGGCCCGAGGACAAGCCCACCCGGCCGCTTTCGAAGCGGCCGAGCTCGACCGCCCGCACGGCACCGCGGCCCTCCGCCCGAACCGGCGTGACCCCACGCAGCAGCTCGATCCCGGCGGCCTCGACCGCCGCCGCGAGCTCGCCGTCGAGATCCGCCCGCAGGTCGGCGACGGCAGCCACCTCAACGCCGAGCCCGCTCAGGGCCAGCGCGGCGCGCAGGCCGCGGTCGTCGCCGGCGGCGATCACGCAGCGCTCGCCCGGGCGAACCGCGTAGAGGGCGGCGAGGCGCTGGGCGCCGCTGGCGAGCATCACCCCGGGCAGGTCGTTTTCGGCGAAGACGGCGGGCTGCTCGATCGTGCCGGTGGCGGCGATGTGGTGGGCGGCGCGAATCTGATGCAGGGTGTCGCCCTGCCAGACCGGGACCAGGCCGTCGAAGTAGCCCAGCGCGGGCGCGCGGGAGAGGACCTCGACCCCGGCCTCGGCGCAGCGCGCGGCGAGAGCGCGGGCGTCCTCGTGGCCGCCTTCGGCGAGCAGCTCGCCACCGGGCTCCACGTCCTCGTCGCAGAGCACGACGTCGGCGCCCATCTCGGCCGCGCGCAGCGCCGCGTTGAGGCCCGCGATGCCGGCCCCGACGACGAGCACGTCGCAGTGGCGCCGGCGGTACTCGGTCCGCCACTCGCGGTCCTCCTGCCGGGCGGGGAGGCGACCGAGGCCCGCTGCACGGCGCAGGACCTTCTCGTAGAGCGGCCACAGCCGGCGTGGGCGGATGAAGGTCTTGTAGTAGAAGCCCGGCGGGGTGAAGGGGCCGCCGAAGAGGTCCGTCGCGCGCATCACGTCAAAGCCGAGCGAGGGCCAGGCGTTCTGGTGGGTGACGGTCATCCCCTCCCGCAGCGGCTCGCTGCAGGCGCGGATCCCGGGCGCTCCGTCGACCGTCATCAGCGAGTTGGCGCAGCGCCCGCAGCCGCAGAGCTCGCCGCGCTTGCGGTGGTACTTGAAGCTGCGCGAGAAGACCCGCTGCCCGGAGGCGTAAAGCGCCGAGGCGATCGTGTCGCCGACGTAGCCGCTGCGCTCGGAGCCGTCGAAGCTGAACCGCAGCGTCGAGCCGCGGTCGATCCGCTGACCGTCGTGGGCGGGCAGGCGACTCACCGCGGAGCCTCCTCCGGCAGCGCCGTCCAGCGCACCTCGTTGTTGCGGGTGTCGCGCTCGGCCAGGAACCACTGCCGGCAGCCGGAGCGGTGCACCCACCACTCGCGTTGCACGCCGGCGACGTTGCGGCGGAAGTAGATGTACTCGTTGAGCTCGCGCAAGGACGGTTTCGCGACCGGGCGCGTGCTGACTTCGCCGCCAAAGCCGAAATCCGTGACCTCGCGCGGCCCACAGTTCGGGCACTCGAGCACGAACGACATCAGCGAGCCTCCATCCCGGGGATCCAGCTGGTCCCGGCCAGCGGCACCCGCGCCATCGCCGCCGCCTCGACGGTGAGCGCGACCAGATCCTCGGGCTCGAGGTTGTGGACCCGCGACTTGCCGCAGGCGCGGGCCAGCGTCTGCGTCTCCTGGACCAGCGTGCGCAAGTAGTTGGCGAGCCTGCGGCCGCCCAGCTCGGGGTCCAGTCGAGCCGCCAGCTCGGGGTCCTGGGTGGAGATCCCGGCCGGGTCCCTGCCCTCGTGCCAGGCGTCGTAGAAGCCTGCCGCCGAGCCGATTGCGGCGTACTCGCGGTCGAGTTCGGGGGCGTTGTCGCCGATCGCGATCAGCGCCGCGGAGCCGATCGAGACCGCGTCCGCGCCCAGCGCCAGCGCCTTGGCGACATCGGCGCCGGAGCGGATGCCGCCCGAGACGACCAGCTGGACCTTGCGGTGCATGCCGAGCTCGGTCAGCGCCTGGACCGCCTGCGGGACGGCGGCCAGCGTGGGAATGCCGACGTGCTCGATGAAGACGTCCTGGGTCGCCGCGGTCCCCCCCTGCATGCCGTCGAGGACGACGACGTCGGCGCCGGCCTTGACCGCCAGGGCGACGTCGTAGTAGGTCCGCGTGGCGCCGACCTTGATGAAGACCGGCTTCTCCCAGTCGGTGATCTCGCGCAGCTCTTCGATCTTGATCTCGAGGTCGTCGGGGCCGGTCCAGTCGGGATGGCGACAGGCGCTGCGCTGGTCGATCCCGGGGGGCAGGTTGCGCATCTCAGCGACTCGGTCGGAGATCTTCTGCCCCAGCAACATGCCGCCGCCGCCCGGCTTGGCGCCCTGGCCGATGACGATCTCGATCGCGTCGGCGCGGCGCAGGTCCTCCGGGTTCATCCCGTAGCGTGAGGGCAGCAGCTGGTACACGAGCGTGCGCGAGTGCTCTCGCTCCTCGGGGGTCATGCCGCCGTCGCCGGTGGTGGTCGCCGTGCCGAGCGCGGTGGCGCCGCGCCCGAGCGCCTCCTTGGCCGGGGCCGAGAGCGCGCCGAAGCTCATCCCGGCGATCGTGATTGGGATCTCCAGCTCCAGCGGGCACTTGGCGAAGCGGGTGCCCAGGACGACCGCGGTCTCGCAGCGCTCGCGGTAGCCCTCGAGCGGGTAGCGCGAGACGCTGGCGCCGAGCAGCAACAGATCGTCGAAGTTCGGCACGCGGCGCTTGGCCCCACCGCCGCGAATCGCGTAGATGCCCTCGCGAGCGGCGCGCTGGATCTCGTGGATCGTCGTCCGGTCGAAGGTCGCCGACTCGCGGAGCCCGTCGGGCCCTGCCGGGCGCCGGGCGTCTTCCGCCGTCATCTCAGTAGCTCCCGGCGTTGTCGACGTCGAAGTTGTAGAGCTCGCGAGCGGAGCCGTAGCGGCGGAACCGGTCGAGGTCGACCGACCCGATGGCCGCCCGCGAGAGCAGCTCGGCCAGCTCGGCGCGGTGCTCAGCGCCCATCTCCTTCTCGACGCAGTCGGCGCCGAGGCTCGCAACCGCTCCAGCGACGTAGATCCGCGCCTCGTAGAGCGAGTCGCCCAGCGCCTCGCCGGCGTCGCCGCAGACGACCAGCCGACCCGACTGGGCCATGAAGCCGCTCATGTGGCCAACGGAGCCGCTGACAACCACGTCCGCCCCCTTCAGTGAGATCGCGCAGCGGGCCGAGGCGTTGCCCGCGATCGCCAGGAGACCGCCGTGGGCGGTCGCTCCCGCCGCCTGGCTGGCGTCGCCCTCGACGAAGACGCTGCCCGACATCATGTTCTCGGCGACGCCAACGCCACAGTTGCCGCGGACGCGGACGGTCGCCCGCCGGTTCATGCCGGCGCAGTAGTAGCCGACGTGACCCTCGATCGTGACCCTGCCATCGGCGATCGCCCCGGCCGCGATCGAGTGGCGGCCGCCGGGCTCGAGCACGCGGTACTCGTCGGCCTCGTCCGCGTGCAGAGCGGCGTTCAACTCGCGCACCCCGCCCTGGGAGAGGTCGAAGCTGCGCGAGCGAACCGTGGCCGACTCGGCGCTCACGCGACCGCCCGGCCCCAGCTGTAGACGACCCCCGGCTCGGGCTCCCAAACCTCTGCCTCCGCCGCTCCCGGGAGCGTCGCCAGCGCCCGGTACTCGGAGGCCATCGCCACCCAGTCATCGGTCTCGGCCATCACGGCGGGCTTGCAGGCGATTGGGTCGCGAAGGACGGCGAATCCATCGAGGGTGGCGACGGCGAAGGTGTAGAAGCCGTCGAGATCATCGAGGCAGCCCTCGAGCGCTTCCTCGAGCGAGTCGCCCTTTCCGAGCCGCCAGGTGAGGTAGCCGGCGGCAACCTCGGAGTCGTTCTCGGTGCTAAACACCTCGCCCTCGCGCTCGAGCTCGGCCCGCAGCCGATTGTGGTTGGAGAGAGAGCCGTTGTGGACGAGGCAGAGATCGCGACCGGTGGAGAACGGATGCGAGCCGGCCGGAGTGACCTTGCTCTCGGTCGCCATCCGGGTGTGGCCAAGAGCGTGGCTGCCGGCCATCGAGCCGATCTCGAAGCGCTCGAGGAACTCAGCCGGGGATATCGCGTCCTTGTAGACCTCGATCGCGGTTCCGGCGCCAAGGATCTGCAGCTCGGGTAGCTCCGCGGCAACCCACCCTGCCGCGTCGCTCGGCTCGGTGGCCACCTGGGCCAGGGCGTAAGCAGAGCCAATCGGAGTGAGGCAGTCGAGCCCGAGACCATCTTCGAGCGCGGTGGCCACTTCCTCCCATTCGGGCTCCACGCCGAGGGAGCGGAGCGAGATCTTCGCGTGTCCCGCCGCGACCGGGTCGCGGTAGACCGCCATGCCGGCGCTGTCGGGACCGCGATCGGCGAGCTGCAGAAGCATCGCCGCGGCAAGACCACCGAGCCCGGACGAGGTCCTCTCGGACTTGGAGTAGATGCCCGCGATGCCGCACATGGAGGCAGCGTAGGAGTGCGATCGATCCGCTCCCATGGCCGTGAAGCTCACGATTTGGGCGCGAGGTGTGTGGCTTTCCTACACATGGCGGAGGGCTCAGACGGGCCGTTCCCGACATTGTTGTTAAACCTCTAATACCATTGGATTAGCTGGGAGCCCTGATGACGACACAAGGACAAAAATGAACCCAGCAACCGCAGGTGACGTGAAGGATCTGGCCCACGAGCAGGGCGTCAAGTACCTCTTCGCCCAGTTCGTCGACATGCACGGCAAGCCGAACGCGAAGCTGATCCCGGTCTCGCACATCGACGACCTGCTCGCGGGCGGCGCCGGCTTCGCCGGCTTCGCGGCCGGCGATATCGGCCAGCGCCCCAACGACCCGGACATCATCGCGATGCCCGATCCCGCCAGCTACGTGCAACTCCCGTGGCGGCCCGAGATCGCGCGGCTGGCCTGCGACATCACCGTCGAGGGGGAGCCGTGGCCGTACTGCCCGCGGACGATCCTGCGCAACCAGATCGCCCGTGCCGCCGAGCTCGGCTTCGAGTTCAAGATCGGCGCCGAGCTCGAGTACTTCCTCCTGCGCCGCCGCGAGGACGGCTCGCTGGCCGTGGCGGACGAGCTCGACGTGTTGAGCCAGCCCTGCTACGACATGCGGGCGCTGACCCGCAGTCTCGACTTCGTGACCGAGATCGCCGATCACCTCGACGCGCTCGGCTGGGACAACTACGCGACCGACCACGAGGACGCCAACGGGCAGTTCGAGCAGAACTTCTCCTACGCCGACGCCCTCACGACCGCCGACCGGGCGATCTTCTTCCGCTACATGGTCGAGAGCGTCGCCGAGCAGCGCGGGCTGATCGCGACCTTCATGCCGAAGCCGTTCTCGCACCTGACCGGAAACGGCTGCCATTTCCACATGAGCCTCTGGAAGGACGGCGAGAACGTCTTCGCCGACAGCGACGGCAGCGACGCCAACGGGCTCGGCCTCTCCCCCGCCGCCTACGACTTCATCGGCGGGCTGAAGGCGCACGCGGGCGCCTACATCGCCCTCACCGCGCCCTCCGTCAATTCCTACAAACGTCTGGTCGTCGGCTCCCAGAGCGGCTCCGCCTGGGCCCCCGTTCACATCAGCTACGGCTCCAACAACCGCACCCAGATGCTGCGCATCCCCGACGCCGGGCGAATCGAGGACCGCACCGTGGACGGCTCCTGCAACCCCTACCTGGGCGCGACGGCGATCCTCGCGGCCGGGCTCGACGGGATCGAGAACGGCACCGACCCGGGCGAGCCGACCTCCGGCGTCAACCTGCACGAACTGCCCGAGGCCGAGCTGCGCGAGCTGGGCATCGAGATGCTCCCCGCCAACCTGCTCGAGGCCACGACCGCGCTGCAGGACGACGACGTCTTGCGCGCGGCGCTGGGCAGCTGCGCGAACGAGGACTACATCGACTACTTCGCCCGGATCAAGCGCAGCGAATGGGATCGCGCTCACTCACAGGTCACCGAGTGGGAGGTCGAGCGTTACCTGCAGCTGTTCTAAGAGGTCACCCTGACGATGACCGGCCGGCCAAAAGACGCCGAGCCGGGCGAGCTGGAGCGCCTCCGGCTCGAGAACGAGACGCTCTCCGGCGTGGTCGGGGTGGTCACCTCCGGGCCCGACCTCGCCCACATCCTCGATCGCGTCGTCGACCTGCTGACCGGAGCGACCAGCTCCCACGCCTGCTTCGTCTATCTCCGCTCGGGGGGGAGCCTCGAGCTGCGGGCCGCCTCGCCGGTCTACTCGCACCTGGTCGGCCGCATCAGCTTCGGCGCCGACCAGGGCCTGGCCGGCTGGGTGATGAAACGCGGGCAGGCCGAATTCATCCGCGAAGGGGCGATCGACGACCCCCGCACCGTCTACGTTTCCGAGCTCGAAGAGGAGCGCTTCCAGTCGATGCTCGCGGTCCCGATCGCCTCCCGCAGCGGGCTCTCGATTGGCGCGATCGTCCTCCATACCGTCGCCCCGCGCGAGTTCGACGAGGGCATCATCAACGTGCTCTCGCGCGCGGCCTCGCTGGTCTCCGGGGCGATCGAGAACGCCCGCCTCTACGAGGACGCCAGGGAGCGAGTGGAGGAGCTGACCCGACTCTCGACGCTGGCCCGCGAGATCGCCGCGGTCTCCGATCGCCGCTCGCTGCTGGCAGTCGCCGCGCGGGGGATCCGCGAGCTGATCGACGCCGACGTCTGCCGCGTCTACGAAACGGACCCGGAGCTCGGACCGCGGCGGGTGGCCGCGGACCCCGTTGGCGGAACCGAACGCCATGACGAGGGCGAGCTGGTCCGCACGCTCCTGGCCCAGGGTCCCCTCCCCGACCATGCCGCCGCGACGCTGGGGCTCACCTCATCACCCGCGAGCGTTCTCGTCGTCCCGCTCGACTCAGGGCCAGAACCGATCGGGGCGATTCTGATCACCGCGTCCACCCCGTGGCCGAGCTCGACTCCCGGACTACTGCGAACCGCCGCCCGCCAGGTCGGGCTGGCACTCGAGAAGGTCAGCCTGATCGAGCGCCTGACCGAGGAGAACGTCGCCCGCGACCTCTTCGACGCGCTCGCCGGCGACGAGACAGAGCTGGCTTCGCGCAAAGCGGCGTTCGCCGGGATCGAGCTCAACAGCCCACATCTGGTCGCGGTCGCGCTGTCGCGGACCGAGGCCGACTCGACCTGGAATCACCGCTTGGAATCGATCGAGCGAGCGGTTCGGCGGCTTCACCCCGGTGCCGTCTGCGACCTCGGCTCCGCCGCCTTTCGAGCACTGTTGCCAACCCAGGCGGAAGGCATCGAGGTCGCCCGCCGTTCGGCCGCGGCGCTTGCGCAAGCGGCGACCGAGCAAGATCTCACCCTCGGCTTCGGCGAGTCTCGCGGCGGCGGCGACGGGATCCGCCGAGGCCTCGAGGAAGCCCGAGACGCGGCCCGGATCGGCTGTGCTCTGCTCGCCCACGGCGGCACCATGCTCTACCGCGACAGCGGTGCCTACCGCTACCTGATCGACCTGCTCGATTCAGGCGGGCCCAGCGATCACCTACGCGAGATGACCGAGGTGCTCCGCACCTACGACGACGAGCGCAACTCCGAACTGCTGCTCACCCTCGATACCTACCTGACCGAGGGCCGCAGTATCACCGCCGCCGCTCGCAAGCTCTGGATCCACGTCAACACGCTGCGCCAACGGCTCGAGCGGATCGAAACGCTGACCGGCATCGTCTTCGCCGAGGAGGACATGCTGGCCCTTCAACTGGCGGTGAAGCTGGCCAGCGTTGGCGCAGTCCCCAGGGCTCAGTAGAGGTGACCGGACCTATTTGTATATCGGTGGCCCGCGGAACTATGTTGCCTCGGGAACCGCATGACCGCAAGCGCAAAACCCGATCAAATCGCCAGCCGCCGCCCCACTCTGGTCGACCAGGCAGAGCGCACCCTGCGGGACTGGCTCGCGGCCGGACACCTTCGTCGCGGCGACCGGCTCCCACCCGAGCACGACCTGGCGGCTCAGCTTGCCGTCTCCCGGGGAACGTTGCGGACCGCCCTGCAACGACTGGAGCGAACCGGCGAGGTTGTCCGTCGCCAGGGAAGCGGCACCTTCGTCGGAGACATCGGTGGGCTCAGGCCCTTTTCGGAGGGACTCGAGCGGCTCTCCCCCTACTCCCGCCTTGCCCGCCTGCATGGCGTGTCACTACGTGGGCGCGCCGTGACAGTCGAGGAGATCGCCCTCGACGACGATCTCGCGATTCTGTTCGAGGTCGACCGGGGCGACCGAGCGACCTCCTGCTCGCGGGTGCTCCTGGCAGAAGGAACGCCGACGGCGTTCATGCTGGACGTTTTGCACCCCGCCGTCAGCCTGCCCTCCGCGCCAGAGCTCTGCCGGCAACTTCAGCGGGGTCAGATGGTGCTCGACGTCCTCCTCGACGCGGGCATTCAGATCGCATTTTCGAGGACCCGGATCCGCGCCCTGATGATCGGCCCTGACGACGAGAGCGGCCGCGCCCTCGGGGTTGAAGGCCCGACCTCGATGCTCGAGCTCAAGGAAACGATGCACGACCGGAGGGGTGCCGTCGTGTTGCGCTCGTCGGACCTATTCGCGCCAGGCGGAATTGACCTCCACATAATTCGGCACCTCGACGTCGGCGTACCGGAAGCGGTACCACGAAGCGTCGACCGGTAGGTCGTGCCGGTGAAGGCCGAAACGGCTAGGAGATCGCCGGGACCATCATCCGATCGTCTCTGACAACAGGTGCCGGTAGCGCGGCTCGAGGCCGGCATTGGCCACGATGGCTGCGCTCGCCGGGTTCTCGGCACACGCCTCGGCCGGGTCCCCGCGCAACAGCGTGTTGTCCTTGGCCCCGAAGACGCTGCCCGGATCGAGGCAGCCGAAATCAGCAAACGTCGCGTAGTTGTCGACGAAGTTCCCGGTGACGACCTGGTGGAGCTCCGGCCCGCACGAGATAGCCGCGGCACCGGTCCGGTAGGCAACGTTCTCACGCCAGACGATGTAGTGCGAGAAGTCGTCGATCATCAGCCCGTACCCGAGCTTGAACCCGAGCTCCTCTCCCGGCGGGAAAGGCGGGCCCGGCTCCGGTGGCGCGGTTTCGTAGACGAGGTTGCCGCTGACGGTGGAGGCGTCCTCGAAGGACGTGCCCTGCGCCGCCGAGGTCCAGATCCCGCCCCCGTCCCAGAGGGCGTTCATCGCGTCGAACACCTTGTTGTTGAGGATCTCGTTGCCGTAGGCGGTGGTCTCGCCGACGTCGTAGCGTTTCCAGAACTCGCCGAGCACGATGCCTATGTACGGGAGGCTGTTGAGCTGGTTGTGTGCAACCTTCGCCCGCTGCGTCATCTCGAGATAGATCGCAACGCTGCCCTTGTACTCGACCCCGATGTCGTGGACCAGGTTGTTCTCGATCACGTCGTCGCGATTCTCCCGGTCGAGGTCCGTATCGGGTTGCCGGTTGCCCACCTGGATGCCGCCGCCGGAGACGTCGGTGAAGACGTTGCCGCGGACGATCGCCTCGGAGCTACCGAGCGAGAGCTCGAGCGCCTGGGAGCCCAGGCGCGTAAAGCGATTGTCCTCCAGCACGATCTTGGCGGAGTGGTGGAAGCGGATATTGCCGGGCATGGTTCGCGCCGACTCGCTGACGTCATACGGATCGTCGAAGTGCGGGGTGTCGCCGCCCTCGTAGATCGGCCCGAACAGGTGACAGAATCCGGTCGGTTCGCTGGGCCCCATCCAGGTCGCATGGGAGAAGGTCAGGCCGCGGAAGGTGACGTCGTGGAGCGGGGAATCTGGCTCACCCTGTCCGTCGACGAGCTGCTCCAGCGCCGGCGCGATTACCTCGGCCCTGGCCATGTCCTCCCCGGGCCGGGGGATGTAGTAGAGGACGTGGTCGCCGGGGTTGGAACGGTCGAGGTAGAAGGTTCCGGGGTCGGTCAGGAAGCTCCTGCTGTTCTCGACGTGCGTGGGCGGGCCCGGGTGGAGCACCTCGGGCTTGAACCTGCCCTGGTGGTTTTGGCGGAACCAGCGGTAGCAGGGCTGATCCATCGTGATCTTCGTCGCGTCGCCTTCCTTGGTGATGGCGGCGACTCCACAGCGCACCTCGCTGTAGAAATACCAGGTGCCCGGCTGGGCGAGGTAGACCAGCTCGATGTCCTCGGGGCGCTCCCACGAGAGCGGCTCGGCGCTGTCGGTCAGATAGCCCTCCTCGGTCTCGACGACCTTGCCGGGAAGCCCTCCGAACCTGCCCAGCGCCAACCGCGCCCGGCGAGCCCGCATTCCGTCGACGTACAGCTGCCGAGTGTCGAGATCCCCGACGGCGGCTCGCCAAACCTGGGGTCGCGCCTCCTCGTCGTCGCCTTCGTTGTCCTCGCCATCGGGATCCTGGTCGGGGTCGTCCTGATCTGCCGGCGACCAGCCAGCGATCGATCGCCCACCGCTGACCACGACCGACGCCTGCTCCGGCGTGCCCCAGCCATAGGCCTGGTAGATGACGCGGAAGCCGTTCTCCCCGGAGTCGCCCTCGGCGCTCGACAGCCGCAAGGGCTCGTCCAGCACATGGGTTCCCGAGTGCAGGTTGACGACGATGTCCTTGTTCATCGCCGCCGTGTGCGCTCGTACCGCCTCCTGCGCCCGCTGCAGGCTCGCAAACGGGAGCCCAACGGTGCCCGGCGACGAATCGTCACCATCTGGAGCAACGTGGAACTGTTGCTTCGGCTCAAACGTCACAACGACTCCTTCAACGATATGAAATTGACATACAAATGACTGTATTGAGGGTATAGAAGTCGTGTCCTGCCTGTCAAGTGGCGAGGGAGAGTCCGACGCAGCTCGGTGAGGTCAGGGAGCGGCGGCGCTGCCTTGCTCTTGCCGTTCCCGCACGTGTCGCTCGACCCCGTCCAGTACCCGAGCGAGGCCGAACTCGAATGCTCGAGCGGGATCGGACAGCGCCTCGTACTCCTCCCCGGTGCTGGTTCCGACGCGCCGGGAGATCGGGTAGCGGCCGGGCTCCATCACCTGTTCGAGGATCGGGGCGTTGATCGCCCACCAGTCCGCATCGGTCATGCCGGACGAGGATTGAGCGCGGGCGGCGAGCAGCGCGGCACGGGCGGCGGAACCGACGATGCCGAGGACCAGGGTGACGACGAGGTCCATCTCGAGGTCGTCGAGTCCGATCCCCTCAACGGCAGCCAACTGCCACTCGTAGCGCTCGCACGCATTGGGGCCAATCCAGGGGCGATGGGCCTCGACGTCCAGCAGCCACGGGTGGCGCTGGTATTCATCCCACTGCAGCCGCGCGACGCGCTCCAGCCGGGTCCGCAAGTCACCCTCCTGCGGCGGCAAGATCGCCTCGCCTCCCACCTCGTCGATCATCAGACCGATCAGCTCGTCGCGGCCGGGAACGTAGGTGTAGAGGGACATGCTGTGCAGACCGAGGCGCTCGGCAAGGCGCCGTATCGTCAACGCCGCGATCCCCTCCTCGTCGGCGAGCGTGATCGCTTCGCGAACGACGTCGCTGACACTGGTGCGCTGCTTCGGCCCCCGCGACCCGACCGGCTCCCCCAGCGCGTGTCGCCAGAGCAGCCGCAGCGTTTTGTTGGTCGCGTCCGAAGCGTTGCTCATCGGCTCGATGGTACGCCGCAGCGAGCGCTACTCGGCGGCGCTGGAGCCGAACGCTCCGGCGGCGCCAAGCTCGGCGATCTCGCGCTCGTCGTAGCCGCCGAGCTCGCGCAGCACCTCGACGGTGTGCTCGCCCCGCGCCGGTGCGGGGCTCGCCTCGCGCCAGCGCTCGTCGACGCGTAGTGGGCTCGCGACCTGGCGCACCGGGCCCAGGCGCGGGTGCTCGAACTCGAGGATGGCTTCGCGAGCGACAGCTTGCTCGTCGGCGAGCGCCTCGCCGACGTCGTTGACGGGCGCGCAGGGAACGCCCGCGGCGCCCAGCCTCACGAGGAGCTCGTCGACGGGGGCTGCCGCGAAGCGGGGGCGCAGCTCCGCCAGCAGCTCGGCCCGGTGCTCCAGGCGAGCCGCCATAGTCGCGAAACGGGCCTCGACCGCCAGCTCCTCACAACCCAGCGCGCTGCAGAGCGCCCGCCAGAACTTGTCCTTGGCGCAGGCGACGACGACCCAGCCGTCCCGGGCCGCGAAGGCCTGGAAGGGGACGACGGACGGATGCGCCGATTCCGCCAGTCGCGTCGCCTCGTAGCCGGCGCTCGCGGTCCAGGTGGCGAGGTAGGTGAGGAGCGAGAGCGCCGTCTCCTGCAGCGAAATGTCGCAGTCGCACCCGACCCCGTCGCGGCGGGCGCGCCAGAGCGCTCCCAGCAGCGCCAGCCCCGCCACGTAGCCGCCGGCGAAGTCGACGAGCGAGAGGCCGGACTTGGCGGGCGGGCCGTCGGGGTCGCCGGTCAGCGACATCCACCCCGCGATCCCCTGGATGACGTAGTCGTAGGCCCCGGTCCCGGCGCGAGGACCGGTCATCCCGTAGCCCGACAGCGAGCAGCAGACGATCCTGGGGTTGACGTCGCGCAGCTGCTCGTAGGTGAGTCCGAGCCGGCCGGGAAGGTCTCCACGCAGGTTGCTGTAGACGGCGTCGACGCCCGCCGCAAGTCGTCGCAAGGCCTCGCGCCCGGCGTCCGAGCGCAGGTCGAGCGTGATGCTGCGCTTGTTGCGGTTGAAGCTCTCGAAGAAGAGCGAGTCCTCACCCGCTTGAAACGGCGGCACGTAACGGCCGACGTCACCGCCCGTGGCGGGGTCCTCGACCTTGATCACGTCGGCCCCGAGGTCGGCGAGTTGCATGCTCCCGAACGGACCTGCGCCGTACTGCTCGATCGCGATCACGCTGATGTCGGCGAGCGGGGCGGGGGGATCCTCGCCAGCGGGTGGGGTTGGGGGCAGGCTGGCCATCAGGTCGATATTGTACAAATTTGTCTAAAGCACCCGAACCGAAGAATCGAGCGACGATGGTTGAGCCACTTTCCACCGAGACGAGCAATCACTATGGCTTCGAGCTGCCCGAAGAGGTCGGTGAGATCCGCGCCGCCGTTCGCGAACTCTGCGGCGCCTTCCCGAACAGCTACTGGCGTGGCTTGGAGCCGAACCGGTATCCGGAGGAGTTCGTCGCGGCCCTGACTGAGCACGGCTGGCTGGCGGCGCTGATCCCGGAGGAGTACGGGGGCGCGGGCCTCGGCCTGCTCAGCGCAAGCGTGATCCTCGAGGAGGTTGCCGCCTCCGGTGGCAACCCCGGTGCCTGTCACGCGCAGATGTACATCATGGGCACGCTGCTGCGTCACGGCAGCGAAGAGCAGAAGCGCGCCTACCTCCCCGAGATCGCCGCTGGACGGTTGCGCCTGCAGGCGTTCGGGGTCACCGAGCCTGGCGCCGGCTCGGACACGACGAGCATCACCACCCGTGCCCGCCCGACCGCGGGCGGCTATCTGATCAATGGGCAGAAGGTCTGGACCTCGCGCGCCGAGCATTCCGACCTGATGCTGCTGCTGGCGCGAACGACGCCGCGCGCCGAGGTCGATCGCAAGACCGACGGCATCTCCGTCTTCCTCGTCGACCTGCGCACCGCCGGCGACTCGCTGACGATCACGCCGATCGAGACGATGATGAACCACGCCACGACCGAGGTTTTCATCGACGAACTGTTCGTCCCCGAGGAGGGGCTGGTCGGCGAGGAGGGCGCCGGCTTCCGCTACATCCTCGACGGCATGAACGCAGAGCGGATCCTGATCGCCTCGGAGTGCGTCGGCGACGGCCGCTGGTTCGTCGAGACCGGCTCCCGGTACGCCTCCGAGCGCAAGGTCTTCGGTCGCGCGATCGGCGCCAACCAGGGCGTCCAGTTCCCGCTGGCACGCGCCCATGCCGCGATCGAAGCGGCAAACCTTGTGCGGCTGAAGGCCGCCTGGATGTACGAGCGCGGGCTCAAGTGCGCAGCCGAGGCGAACATGGCAAAGCTGCTCGCCTCGGAGGCGTCGTGGCAGGCGGCCAACGCCTGCCTCGACGCCCACGGCGGCTTCGGTTTCGCGGCCGAGTACGACGTCGAGCGCAAGTTCCGCGAGACCAGGCTCTACCAGACCGCCCCGGTCTCCAACAACCTGGTTCTCGCCTTTCTGGGTCAGCACGTGCTCGACATGCCGCGCTCCTACTGAGCGCGGGATTCAGTCCTCGAGCACCGGCCCGCCGGGCGGCAACTGCATCAGCTCGACCGAGATTTCGTCCGGATCGCGCAGGTAGCAGACCTTGCCCCCCTTATATGGACCCCAGGGGATCTCGATCGGGTCCTCGGAGCGGAAGTCGACCTTCCCGCGCAGGCGCGCGAATTCCTCGTCGAGGCTGTCGACCTTGAGGCAGAGGTGGCCGTTGCCGACGTTGTAGGTCTCCATGTCGACGACGCCGGGGGCGGGAGTGAGGTACTCCATCAGCTCCAGGAAGGTCCCGCCCGGGAAGGTCCAGAAGGCGCAGTCCATCTTCACCTCCGGGTAACCGAGGATGCGCCCGACGTACTCGACGTCCCACACTTTGCGCAGCGACGGCGGCTCGTCGAAGAACGTCGAGTACCACTCGACCGATCGGTCGAGGTCGGAAACAGCGAAGCCCACGTGGTCGAGTCCGGTGAATTGCATTGCTCCTCCTTCAGACGCCGGGGATGAACCCGAGGCGGGCGCCGCCGTCGATGTCGAGTGCGACCCCCGTCAGGAACGAGGCGTCGTCGGAGATCAAGTACATGATCGCGGCCGAGATGTCGTGCTCGGTCGCGTTTCGGCCCAGCAGGTTGGTCGTCGCCGCGTCGGCTTTGATCTGGTCGGCGGACTTGCCGCTCTGCTCCTTCTTCCAGTCGAGGATGCCGGTGCCCATGTCGGTGGTCGGACACCCCACGGGGCAGACGCAGTTGACGGTGACCTGATGACGGGCAAGCTCGACGGCCAGCGACTCGGTGAGTCCGACGACGCCGAACTTGGAAGCCGTGTAGGCCTGGATCCACTCGAAGCCGCGCTTGCCGGCGTCGGAGGAAAGCGAGACGATACGGCCGCGGCCGCTCTCGACCAGGTGCGGCGCAGCAGCCTGGCAGATCAGGAACATCCCCTTGAGATTGACGTCGAGCGTCAGATCCCAGTCGTCCTCAGTCACCTCCGCCAGCGGTTTGAGGTGGATGACCCCGGCCGAGTTGACGACCGTGTCGAGGCCCCCTAGCTCCTCCGCCGCGCGCGCCACCGCCGCCTGTACCTCAGCCGGCTTGCGAACGTCGACCCGGAGCGCCAGCGTCCCGTCTTCGAGCTCGGCGACTGCTTCGTCGAGCCGTTCCTCGTTGACGTCGAGAATGGCGACGCGTGCCCCCGCGGCCTGCAGGTCCCGGGCAACCTCCAAGCCAAAGCCGGCGGCACCGCCGGTCACAAGAGCCTTTCGATCGGGTGCGATATTCACTGCTCTCTCCTCCAGTAGTCATTGACCCCAGCGCTTGCGGCATGATATCACTGACTTCATCCTCTTGTATTGAATTTTTTAATGTGAAATCGCTTAGGAGAGTCCGATGAGCCGTTTGCCATTCACCGACAGCCACGTTCACTTCCACGATCTCCGCGACCCGAACCTGCACTACTCCTGGCTGTTGCCGGACGTTCCCGAGGACCCGGACATGGGCGACTACAGCGCGATCCGCTCGGAGCGCTACTGGGCCGATGACTTCATCGCCGAGACCCGCTTCCAGAACGTCGACCGCGTCATTCACGTACAGGCGGCGACGGGAATCGACGATCCGGTCGAGGAGACGCGCTGGCTGCAGGCGTTCCACGAGCGCCTCGGTATCCCCCACGGGATCGTTGGCTACGCCGATCTCTCCGCCCCCGACGCGGTTGAGACCCTGCAGCGGCACATCGACGCCTCGCCGATCTTTCGCGGCATTCGCGATCTCCGCTATGACGACTACCTCTCAGAACCCGAGTGGGAGGCGGGCTTCGCCCGCTTGGGGGAGCTCGGCCTGATCCTCTGCGACGACCCGCTGCTCGAGCACGTCCCGGCCGCGGTCGGCGTGGCCCAGCGCAATCCCGGCACGACCTTCTGCGTCGACCACGCCCTCTTCCCACGCCGGCGCGACCCCGACTACTTCGGCGGATGGAAGGCCGCGATCCACGACCTCGCCGCGGTGCCGACGACGGTCGTCAAGATCTCCGGCCTCGGGATGTGCGACCACCGCTGGACGACCGAGTCGCTGCGTCCCTGGGTGCTGGAGTGCATCGAGGCGTTCGGAGTAGAGCGCTCCTTCTTCGGCACGAACTGGCCGGTCGACCGCCTCTACAGCTCGTTCGGCGACCTGCTCGACGCCTACGCGGAGATCATCTCCGACTTCTCCGGCGGCGAGCAGCGGGCGCTGTTCAACGAGAACGCGAACCGCATCTTCCGCCTCCCCTAGATGACCGCGGCACGAATCGCCGTCGTCGGTTGCGGTTGGTGGTCGACCGAGGCTCACCTCCCTGCCCTCGCGGCGCACCCGCGGGCAGAAGCGATCGCGGTCGTCGAGCCGGACCCACGGCGCCGGGAGATCGCCGTCGAGCGGTTCGGCGTCGCCCATGCCTTCGCCGGCCTGGACGAGCTGCTCGACGCGGTCGAACTCGACGGAGCGATCGTCGGCACCGCGCCGCGGCTCCACCACCCCCTCGCGGGGCGCCTGCTCGACGCGGGAATCCACACCCTTGTCGAGAAGCCGATGACGGTAAATCCCGGCGAAGCCCACGACCTCGTGGCGCGAGCCGAGCGACAGGGCGTCCAGCTGCTGGTCGGCTACCCCTGGCACTACAACGCGCACGTCGCCTCGGTCCGCGCCGAGGTCGAGTCCGGGCGGATCGGCGAGCTGGAGCTGGTCAGCAGCACCTTTGCCTCCGTCGCCCGCGAGCTGTACCACGGTCGCCCCGAGAGCTACGCGCGCACGCTCGGCTACACCCACATGATCCCGGGCGCCGACACCTACAACGACCAGCGGGCGGGAGGCCAAGGCGCCTCGCAGCTGACCCACGCAGCGGCGCTGATGCTCTGGCTGACGGGGCTCGAGGTGAGCGAGGTGAGCGCCTTCACCGCGAACTTCGAGCTCGACGTCGACCTGGCCGACTCCGTCGCCATCCGCTTCGGCTCGGGCGCCCTCGGATCGCTCGCCAGCGCCGGCAACGTGCTGGCGCACCACCAGGAGCTGCTCGAGTACCGCCTGCTCGGCAGCGAGGGGCACGTCCTGCTCGACGTCGGCGGGGGCACCGCCTCGATCCATGACTCAGCCGGCGTCGAGCTGCTCGAGCCGCTGCCCGAGGCAGAGCGCTATCCGACCGCGGGCCCGGTTGGCGACCTCGTCGCCGCCACCGAGGGAGCGACGAGGAGCCGCGTCCCCGGCCCGCTCGGCGCCCACGTCGTCGAGCTGCTGGCCGCGATGCACCGCTCGCAGGATGAGCGGCGCTCGATCTCGCTGACCTCCTAGACCTCAGCCAGCCGGCGAGACGAGTCGAAATCGTACGTCGTCGTGAGCCTGCCGTCGACGACAACACGCCAGACGTCACGCGAGCGCGTTGGCGTCCAGAGCCTCGTGCGGCGCGACAGTCAGCCTCAGCTCTCCGCCGGAGTCCAACGACTGCGTGTGAGCACTCCCCGGGCGTGGCCAACGCGGAAACGAGCTGCCGGCGACCAGGAGAAACAGCCGCGAGCCCGCGGGCAGCTCGATACACGCGTGGCCGAGCGAGACGTCGACGCGCGTCGACCCGGGGGGCGCGCTCGCAACCCCGTCGCAGATGTTGTGCAGCGGGCCATCGTCCTGCTCGACGCAGAGGGTTGCGACCCAAAGGCAATCGCCATCACCGTCTGCACCGGTGTTGAGCACGGCAGTGACCGGGCCAGCGAGCAGCGTCGCCGCCTCCAACGTCGCGCCCCCGGCGATGACAACGTCGTCCCGGTCGAGATTGGGTCGCTGGTCGCGAACCCCCCAGCCCGCGTCAGGCGTGCCGACGAGCAGTCCACGCCCGCCTCGGCTCGGAACCGGATCATCAGGATCGACGGCAAAGGCAGCGGCCTCCTCGAGCGGGATCGCGGTCGCGGTCGCGCTGGGTGGCGGCCACGCGTCGAAGCCGAGCCAGCGGCGCGCGTTGAGGGCGTAGGCGCGCGCACGGGGGCTGTCGGGCTCGCGCTCGGAGAGGATCGCGTCGTAGAAGTCGACCACCCAGGGGAAGAGCACCGCGCCCGCGCCCGCGATGCCGGTGTTGATGTCACCCACCAGGTAGGAGAGATACGGATCGTGGCCCCACGGGCCGATCACGAGCTGGTCGAGCGGATTGCAGGAGCGCTCCCAACTGCCAATCGTTCCCGCGAGAAAGATGTCGTACCAGCCGCTCGAGATCAGCGCCGGCACCTCGATCTCCGCGCGCCGCTGCGCGGCGGAGATGCGGGTCCAAACCGGAGACTCCGGGGGAGCGGAGTACCAGTCCTCGGTCCAAGGCGCAATCTGGTTCAGGTGCTCGACGTCGTCCAGGGCTCCCTCCGGTGCGTCGAACATCCTGTCCTCGAGCGCGACGAACATGGTGACCGACAAAGTCGACATAAAGCCGTGCTCTGGCACGCCCGCGGTCAACGACCAGCCCTCGCCGTACTCGTCGGAGCTGATCCCGGGGGCGATTGCCTTCAGCGCCGGCGGGCGCGCGGCAGCTGCCAACCACTGAGTCGCCCCGACATAGCTGACGCCGGCCATCACGACGTCGCCGTTGCACCATTCCTGTCCGGCGACCCAGGCGACGCTGTCGGCACCGTCGGCCTCCTCGTCGACGAACGGCGTGAAGGTTCCGTCCGAGGTCCCGGTTCCGCGTACGTCCTGGAGAACGACCGCGTAACCACGGCTGGTGGCGAGACGCGCGTCGAATTGCGGCGCCGTGGTAGTCGGACCCTCCTTCGCGTATGGCGTCCGCACCAGTACCGCCGGCCACGGGCCCTGCACCTCCGGCAGCCAGATCTCGGCGCGCAGGATCATGCCGTCCGACATCGGCATGGCAACCTCGCGAAGGACGGTTATCGCGTTGGCACTCATTTCAGATTACGAAAGCCGATTTACTCATCTGTAGCATCCAGGCTACAGATGACCGCGCGGCCATGTCAAGCCATTTCTTCGCCCGTGAAGCGGAGCCCCGTCAGGCCGCGGGGGCCGGCATGCTGATCGACGAGACAGCAGCCAGGGCAGCGTCGATCAGCTCCTGTTTGTGCGCGTGAAAGCGCTGCGCCGGGATCGACAGCGAATAGGCGGCGACGATCACGTCGTCCTCGAAAACGGGCACCGAGATGCAGCAGACGCCATCATGGAACTCCTCTTCGTCGATCGCGCAGCCGCGTTGGCGCGTTTCCTCCAGCGCCGCCAGCAATCGCTTGCGAGAGGTGATCGTCGTCGCGGTGACTTTTCGAAGGGGGTGGTTGCTCAGGTAGCCGTCGCGCTCGTCCTCGTGGAGGTAGGCGAGGAACAGCTTCCCCGAGGCCCGCGCATGCGCGTCGCTATAGGCCCCCAAAGGCACCGAAACCCGCACCGGCTTCTGCCCTTCGACGACGCTGAGCAGGTGAATGTCCCCACGGCGCCAGGTTGCGAGGTAAGTCGTCTCTCCGGTGGTCTTGACGATTTCGTGGAGTGCGGCGAGCAGATAGCTGGGTGGCGTCAGGTCGCGCTGCAGCGCGTTGGCCAAAACCGAGATCTTCGGCCCCAAGAGGTAGCGAGCGCGCTCGTCCTGGGCCAGGAAACCGTCCGCCACGAGCGTCGCCAGGAGATGATGCGCGGTCGGGACCGCCAGCCCCGCCGCCTCGGCGAGCTCCTTTCCCGTTCCGTTCGTGGCTTTCGTTGCCACCAGGGTCAGCAGCGTCGTCGCCCGCGAGACGGATTGGATGCGTGACGGTTTCGCCGTTTTCGCGGCCGGAGCTTTGGGAGTGTCGAGGTTAGATGACATAGCGTGAAATGCGATTTCTCAATCTTAATTCGTACATTACACGCTTCGATGACGGTGACCCGCGGGCTTTTAGCCGTCGGGCTGCGCCCAGACCAGGTCCGCCGTCGGCGGCCAGCCGGTGGCGGGATCGACTTCGTAATCGATCAACTCCGCCATCTCCTCGTCCCATCGCGTCGCGACCGGGTCGTCCTGGACCCGGTCGATGAAGGCCCGGTAGTCCTCGACTTCCATGAAGCTGAAGATCATGTCGCCCTGGATGTAGATCTCGTACCGCCTCACCCCCGCATCGCGGAAGAGCTGCTCGAGCTCGGGCCAAACGGTCGCGTGGTCGCGCCGGTACCGCTCGGCCATTCCGGGCTTCGCCCGCCAGCTCTGTGCGATCCGCTCCATCCGCCTCAGTCGGCGCTGGCGCGGATGCCGACGATCTGTTCGATCAGTTTGTGCTCGTCGAGCTCGGCGGCTGACATGTCGCCAACCTTGTGGCCATGACGCATGACCACAACCCGGTCGGCGATCTCGAGGATGTGCGGGAGGATGTGGCTGATGATCGCCACGGAGATGCCGCGGGCGCGAACCTCCTTGATGATGTCCAGCACTGCCCGCGACTGGGCGACGCCAAGCGCCGCGGTCGGCTCGTCCATGATCACCAGCTTCGATGCCCAGACCATCGCGCGCGCGATCGCGACGCTCTGGCGCTGACCGCCCGAGAGGGACTCGATCGGCGAGCCGGTGAGCCGCGGGATGTTGATCCGCAGATCTCCGAGATGCCCCTTTGCCTCCTCTCGCATCGCTCCGCGATCCAGCACGCCGAGCAGTCCGAGTGGTCCGCGCCGGGTCTTCTCACGGCCCAGGTAGATGTTCGTGATCACATCGAGGTTGGCCGGCATCGCGAGGTCTTGGTAGATCGTCTCGATCCCGTAGCCGCGCGCCTCGATCGGCGAGCGGATCTGCGCGACCTCGCCGTCGACGCGGATCTCGCCCTCGTCGGCGACCACCGCCCCCGAGATCATCTTGATCAGGGTCGACTTGCCGGCGCCGTTGTCGCCGACGATCGCGATGATTTCGCCGTGGCCGATGTCGATGTCGACGTTGTCGGCGGCGACGATCCCTCCGTAGCGTTTGGTCAGGCCACGCGCCTGGATCAGCGGGGGTCTGCTGGGTGCTGACGTCATGAAGCCACCTTTAGGGAGGCGCGTCGCCGCACCTCGTCGAGGACGATCGCCAGCAGCAGGAAGGTGCCGGTGATGACCGGTTGCCAGAAGCTCGAGATGTCCTCCAGCACGAGGCCGTTGGAGATCACCCCGAGGAGGAGGATCCCGACCAGGGTTCCGACCACCGTGCCGCGACCTCCCTCCAGCGCGGTGCCGCCGAGGATGACCGCCGCCAGGATCGTCAGCAGGTCGTTCTGACCGGTCGCCTGGAAGGGCGCGACCGACCCGGAGGCGGCGGCGAGGACGACGCCGGCCACGCCGGCCGCCAAGCCGGCGACGGTGTAGAGGAGGATCTTGACCCGCACGACGGGGACGCCGGAGAGCCGAGCGGCGTCGACGTCGCCGCCGATCGCGAAGATGTGGACGCCGAAGCGCGTCATCCGCAGCAGCAGGCCGGCAAGCAGGAAGGCGACGGCCATGATCACGGTGACGGTGGGGATGTCACCGATCAGGTTCGAGTTGCCGATGCTTTCGAAGCCGCCGTCGTTTATCAGCAGCGCTTCTCCTTCGGTCAACACGAACGCGAGCCCGCCGAAGACGAAGTTCGTCCCCAGGGTGACGATGAACGGGTTGAGGTTGCCGATCCCGATCAGCAACCCGTTGAGGAGGCCAACCGCACCGCCCGCGCCGACCCCGGCGAGGATCGCCACGCTGGCGCTGGCGCCGGCGTCGAGCGCCCAGTGACTGACGATGCCAGCCATGACGAAGATCACCACCGGCGAGAGGTCGAGGCCGCCGCCGATCACGACGAGGGTCGCGAAGGCCGCCGCGATCCCCACGATCGCGGCGGCCTGCGTGATGTTGAGCAGGTTGCTCGAGGTCAGGAAGTAAGGACTGGCGAAGCTGAGGTAGACGGCAAGCAACAGCAGCACCATCGGCAGGGCGTACTGGGGCTCGAGGGCGAGGGACCGCAGGCGCCTGCCGATCCCTCCCCCCGCGACCTGCCGCCCGAGCCTGACCCGGGCGGTCCCTCGGTGGCTACGACACTGTCGCTCTCGTTCGACTTCGCCAACACTTACAGGCTCCTATTCTTCGGGGTACAGTTCGTCGACGTTCTCCGGCGTGCCCTGCACGAGCTTCGAACCGACGAAGCTCGGCACCGGGTTTCCGGCCATCAGGTCCTGGATCATCGGAATCAGCCAGTCGCCGTATTTCTCGGGATAGAAGGCGACCGACATGTCCTGCTTGTCTCTGCGCAGGGCATCGGCGTCGGCGTCGTCGAGGGTGCCGTCGACGAGCAGCGTCGCCTCTTTCGAGCGGCCCTCCCGTTCGACCGCCTTGATGATGCTCTGCATCCGTGGCGAGTCGCCGGAGGTGATCATCACGTTCTTATAGTCCGGGTTGGCGGTGAACCAGTCGGTGACGCGTTTGTCTCCGGACTGGGATTCCGACAACTTGCAGACGAGGTCGTACATGTTGTCGCTGGGGATCTCGAACCCATCGGCGACGACCTGTTCCTTGATCGTCTCGAACATGATGTTGACCGTCGGGCCGTTGTCGGGATCAGTGCACTGGACCAGAGCGGTTTCGCTCGGATCCCATTTACGTTCCAGCGCCGTTTTGGCCAGGAAGGCACCGATCTCGGTGCCGACTTCGGGCCAGCTGGCACCCATCGCCGGACGACCCTCGATCGGGATGTACATCTGGACCGACGGGATGCAGCCTTCCTCCTCGAGGATCTTGTAATAGCCCGGCAGCACGGTGGTGTCCAGGTTGGCCTGCATGACCCCCTGGTCGCCCTTGGTGATCGCGGTCCGCGCGTTGGCCAGCGGTTCGGTCCGCGAGGGAAACTTGAGGTTGTAGACGTCGAGCGGCATGTCGGCGAGCTCGGCGACTTCTTCGACGTTCTTGCTGTTGGCGACGCCGAAGGTGTCGGTGTTCCCGTAATGCATGTAGCCGACCTTGGCGTCCCCGCCGACGACGTTACGGACGTCAGCCTTGTAGGCGGCGGGGTGGTCTTTGGCCTCCTCGAAGCTGCAGGTCTCGTTGTTCCAACGCAGCCACGGTTCGACCGATCGCCCGACCGGCGTCGATTTCAGCACTTCGGTCCCGAGCTCGAGCCCGGTGCCGTAGGTCCCGGTCGAGCTGCCACCAGAATCGCCCCCGGAATCGCTGTCGCTGCCACAGGCCGCGAGCAGGGCCACCGCGCCACATACCAGCGCTATGGAAATCATTGAATTACGCACTCGGATCCTCCCGGATTGTTCTGCGAATTAAATATCGTGAAACGGTAACCCAAACTCCGAAATCTGAAGGTAACCGAAGTCCGGGGTCCTGTCAAGCCCGCAAAACGGCTTATAGTCAGCAAATACAGACAGGGCCGCCCCTGTGGCGACCCTGTCGATGCGGAAGGAAATTTGAGCTGTTAGCTCATTCTGAGAGCAGGTGCTGGTAGGCCGGCACCAGACCGGCGTTTTCCATGATCGACGCGCAGGCGGGGATTCCCGCACAGGCCTCCTCCGGTTCTGCTTCGGAGACCAGGGTGTTGTCTTTGACGACCACCGTTTCCGCGACTTCCGAGCAGGCCCAGCCGGGTTCGGGGTTGTCCCAGAAGTTGTCCGTCAACCGCAGATGACCGGTTGGCAGACAGCCGCCGAAAGCGTTGAAGCCGTTGCCGTAGGTGAAATTGTCACGCAGGGCGACGTAGTCGGATTCGTCGTCGGTGTAGAGGCCAATTCCGCCGTTTTCCCCGCCGAACAGCGGCACCCCGTAGTTGTCGTAGGTGAGATTGCCCCGGACCACGGCGCCGGTTGCCCACGACGTGCCCTGGGCTGCGACGGTGTAGATACCGCCGCCGTCGGCCATCGCGTTCAACGTGTCGAACACCTTGTTTTCGACTATCCGGGCACCGCTGTTGACGGCGGTTGCCCCCGGCAGCCAGTACTGGCCGAGAACGATGCCGGAGTAGGACGTCCCGTTCACCTGGTTGTGGGCGATCCGCACGTCCTGGACCATCTCGGCGTAGATACCGGCGCTGCCCGGGTACTCGATGCCGACGTCATGCACCCAATTGTTGGCGATCAGGTTGTCGCCGTTGAACTCGTCGCGGGTCGTGTCGGGATAGCGGTTGCCGATCTCGATGCCACCGCCGGAGACATCCGCAATCACGTTGCCCTTGACGACGCTGTCGGAGGTGCCGAGCGAAAGCTCGATCCCGTTGGCGCCGAGGCGGGTGAAGCGGTTGTCCCGCAGCACGATCCCGCTCGACTCGTGGAAGGAGACGTTGCCGGGCATGGTCCTGGCGTCGCCGCTGATGTTGAACGGATCTTCGTCGAGCGGCGGGTCGCCGTGCTCGTAGAGGCCGGCGAAGACCTGGACGAAGCCCGTATCGGTGCTCGGCTCCAGCCAGGTCGCCTCGGCGAACGTGAGACCGCGGAAGGTCACGTCGTGCAGCGGAGCTGCACTGGTTCCCTCCCCGGCGACGAGCTTCTCGAGCACCGGCGCGACGACCGGCGTGGTGCCCATCTCCTCGCCGCTGCGGGGGATGTAGTAGAGGACGTGTTCGCCGGGCTGGGAGCGATCGAGGTAGTAGGTGCCCGGCTCGGTCAGGAACGTCTTGCTGTTTTCCGGGAACGGCGAGAGGAACGTCAGGTCGAGCGGTGGGTATTCCGCGAACTGCCCGGAGAAGAGGTCCTTGGCCCAGTGGAAGCAGGGCTGGTCCATCGTGATCGTCGTCGAGGTTTCGTCACCGCTGACGCCGGCGACACCGCAGTGTGGCTCGTTGTACCAGAACCACTTCATCGCGATCTCGATGTCCTCCGGATTTGCCCATGACTGCGGGGCGGTGCCGTCGGTTTCGTAGCCGTCTTCGGTCAGGGTGATCGTCCCGGGGATTGGTTCCCCCAGTTCAGCTCGCCTGGCGAGCTCACCGCCGACGTAGAGCTGGCGGGTCTCGAGGTTGCCGACGTCCGCCCGCCAAATGTCTTTGCCGGCATCGTCGAGGGTCCAGCCGTTGACCTTGCGGCCGCCGCTGATCACGACGTGGTCGGCCGATTCCGTACCGGCGCCATAGGCCCTGTAGACGACGCGGTGGCCGTTCTCGCCAGAATCGCCAGCCGCGTCGGACAGTTGCAGTGGCTGCGCCAGGCGATACGTCCCTTTGTGGAGGTTGACGACGATGTTCGAAGTCATCCCGGCAGTGTTGAGCCGCACCTGCTGCTGAGCCCGGTGGGGCGTCTTGAACGGTTTTGCCTGCGTCCCTGGCCAGGAGTCCTTGCCCCAGACGGCGACGTGGAACTGCTGCGCGGCGGCGCTGGTCGCGGTGGCCGCGCCCAGCAACGCCAAGGCAGCCAGGACCCAAAGCGCTCCGGTCCACTTAGTCGTTCTCTCTCTCACCCTGTTCTCCTTTTCAGCTATTTCATAAAATGAAATTAACTTCATACTATGAAGAGAGTAAGTACCACGCGCGGTGGGGCGAGTCAACCGCTGCGAGGATGCCGGCTGGTTGCAACTGCAGCCGGCCGGCAGTCAGGCGGATCCGGTTTCGCGCAGCAGAGCGCGACGGACCTTGCCGCTGCTCGTCCGCGGCAGCGAGCTCGCGAACTCGACGATCCGGGGGTACTTGTAGGGCGCCGTGACCGCCTTCACGTGGTCCTGGAGCGAGCGCGCCATCGCCTCGTCTCCGACCGCGCCCTCCCTCAACACGACCACCGCCCTGACGACGCTTCCGCGCTCTTCGTCGGGAGCCGCCACGACCGCTGCCTCGGCGACGTCGGGGTGGACGAGAAGGGCGCTCTCGACCTCGAAGGGGCCGATCCGGTACCCGGAGGAGATGATTACGTCGTCGCCGCGGCCCTCGAAGTACAGGTAGCCGTCGTCGTCGACCCGGGCGCGGTCGCCGGTCCGGTAGACCGTCTCCTCCCGGGAACGAGCGGACCCGTAGCCGAGGAAGAAGGTGGGAATCGACGCGACGTCCGCGACCAGCTCACCGGCGTCGATCCAGAGCCGGACCCCCGGCAGCGGCAGCCCCATCGAACCGGGGCGGGCCGGCCGGCCGGGGGGATTCGCAGTGAGCTGCCCGGTCTCCGTCTGGCCGTAACCGTCTCGGATGTCGTGCCCGGTGGCGGCCTTCCAGGCGCCCATCACCTCCGGGTTCAGCGCCTCGCCGGCGGCCACGCACCCCGACAGCGACCGAAGCTCGCGCAGCTGGGTTCGCCTGGCGATGACCCGGTACTCGGTCGGCGCCATGCAGAGCACGTTGACCCGCTCGCGCTCGATCGTCTGCAGCCGCTCCTCAGGGTCGAAGCGGGCGTCCTGGAGGAGCGCCGCGGCGTCGCGGAGCCAGGGGGCGAGGAACGCGTTGCGAGCACTCTTGGACCAACCCGACGCAGCCGTGCACCAAACCAGCTCGCCCGGCGCCGGCGCCAGCCAGTGCTCGGCCTGGAGCCGCTGCCCAACCAGGTAGCGCTGGCCGTGCAGAACCGGCTTCGGCTCGCCCGAGGTGCCGCTGGTGAAGGTGATCAGGCACGGGTCCTGGGGCTCGAGCTCCGCGAAGGGCGCTTCTCCTCGGTCAGCGAACAGATCGTCGCCGGGGAACGCCAGCACCTCGGTGCCCCGCCAGCCCTGCAGGGCGGCCTCCAGCTCGGACCGGTTGCGTTCGTCGGCGACGATCAGCACCGGCCGGGTTGCCTCGAGCCGGGCGCGGATGTCCTTTGGACGCAGCTGCTCGGTGCAGGGCAGCGCGACCGCGCCAATCCGCCAGCAGGCCAGGAGGCTGAACACCCACTCCGGGCGGCTGCCGATCAGGGTCATGACCACGTCTCCTCGCCCGACGCCGCGAGCGGTAAGCGTGGCGGCCAGCCGCTCGGCCCGCTCCATCGCCTCGCCGAAGCTCCACTCCCGCCTCGAGCCGTCGGCGGCCAGCTCGACCAGCGCGCGCCGCCGCGTATCGCGCCGGCCGACGACGTCCCTCACGAAGTTCACGACCCTGCCCCCCGGGCGCGCGCCAGCTGCACGAAGGGAGCGAGGTCCGGCGAGGAGCATGGTGAGAGCGCGGCCCCCTGGATCGAATCGACGGCCGGCGCCGGGAGCGCCGACGCCGCGTTCTCGCGGAACTTGGCGACGATCGCGCTGGCCTGCATCGGATTGGCGGCTCCGCCGCGCTGCTGGAGCAGCTCGTGCTCCAGCACCCGTCCGTCGCGCAGCTCGATCCGCAGGCCCCCGGGCAGCGACTCGGGAAAGGTGTCGTAGTCCCGCTCTTCGTAGTCGGCCAGGGCGGCGACGGCCAGCAGGTCGGGGTCGTGGATCAGCGCGTCGCTGAAGATCCCGGGGTCGGTGCGGTCCAAGACCAGCGCCGCCGCGAGGGCGAACGGGGCGCTGAACTTCGCCTCGTAAGCGGTAGCGGGGCGGCACTTGCGATCGAGCGGGTCGGCAACCAGGCCGATTCCGGCGGCGGGCGAGAGGACCGTCAGCCGGGTGATCTCCCCCACCTCGAAGCCGTGCTCGGCACGCAGGGCAGAAAGGGCGTCAAGGGGGGCGTGCAGGAAATGGCAGCCGGCGTAGGGCTTGAACGCGATCGCCAGCGTCTCCCAGGCCGAGCCCAGGTCTCCCGCCAGCTCGTCCGGATCGACGTCGCTCTTCCCGAGGAAGGCCTCGTAGACACCGTTCGGCCCTTCCAGGACGGCGGCGGGGCCACTGGCGCCGGCACCGGCGAGCCTGACCGCCGCATGGGCGGCGTGCGCCATCCAGCCGAGGTGGATCGGCTTGGTCGCCGAGCCGTCGCTCAGGTACGCCATCAGCCCAGCCGCCATGCTGCCGGCAATCCCGAGGGCCTGGACGGTGGTGTCGCGATTGAGGCCCTTCAGCCGTGCGGTGGCTGCCGTTGCCCCGAAGGCGCCGCAGATTGCGCTGGGGTGGAAGCCGCGCAGGTGAAAGCCGTCGCCGGCTGGACGACCCACCCGACAGGTCACCTCGCTGCCGACCAGCAGGGCGAGCATCAGCTCGCTGCCGCTGGCTTCTCGCGTTTGAGCCGCGGCCAGCGCAGCGGGAACGACCGCCGCGCTGACGTGGGCGATCGAGCTCGGGTGGGTGTCGTCGAAATCGAGGGCATGGCAGTAGATGCCGTTGACGAGCGCCGCCGTCGCCGGCGGCAGAGGCCGGCCGATCCCGATCCCGGTGGCCGATCCCGAACCCTCTGCCAGCGCCGCGGCGTAGGGGGCGGCGCCGGTCCCGACCGCGGCCAGACCGCAGCCGAGGGTGTCCAGCAGATGCAGTCCCACGGCCTCCTCGACCGCGGCCGGGACGGCCGCGCGGTCGAGGGCGAGCGAGAAGTCGGCGAAGCGCTCCGTCGCCGTGGAGCTCACCGCCAGGGCTCCTCGGTCTGCGGGAAGTCGTCCACGATCTCGGCTGCGCGGCCGGGCACCATGAAGGTGCGGTCGAACTGGATCACCACCTCGCGACGCTGGTTGACCCCGCGCGTGCAGATGGAGACGATGCCCACCTCCGGGTTGGATGCCGAGTGGCGGCACGCAGTCACCTCCGTCTCGGCCCAGATCGTGTCGCCGACGAAGACTGGCTTCGGCAGGCGGACCTCGTCCCAGCCGAGATTGGCCACGGCATGCTCGCTGGTTCCGACCACCGAGAGCCCGGTGACGAGCGCGAGCGTCAAGCAGCTGTTGACCAGCGGCTGCCCGAATCGCGTCTGCTCGGCATAGGCGACGTTGAAGTGGGACTGGTTGGCGTTCAGCGTCAGGCAGGTGAACCAGATGTTGTCGGTCTCTGTCAAGGTCCTGCCGTGCGGGCTGCGAAGGATTTCACCGACCTCGAAGTCCTCGAAGCGCTTGGGAGCCCGCCGCTTCGGCGCGCTCATCGCGCCCCCGCCTCGACCTGATCCAGCACCTGTCGCGCGGCCCGGACCACGGCCACGTCGACCATCTGGCCGTCCGCCAGGATCGCGCCGCGAGCGCCCTGCTCGTCCTCGTAGGCCGCGACGACGCGGGTCGCTCGCTCGACTTCCTCGCGGGATGGGGCGAAGGCGTTTCGAACCGGCTCGAGCTGGCGGGGATGGATGCAGAGCTTGCCCTGGAAGCCGAGTGAGCGGGCGCGCACCGCCTCTGAAGTGAGGCCCGCGTCGTCGGCGGGGTCGAGGAATACGCCGTCGAAGGCCGGCAACCCGGCGGCGGCGCAGTCGACGACCAGGCTGGCCCGCGCGAACAGCAGCTCCGCCCCGTCGGCGAGCGGTCGCAACCCGATCTCGGCAGCGAGGTCGACGGTGCCGAGTGCGACGGCAACGACGCCCTCAATCGCGGCGATCTTCGCCGCGGCGCGCAGGCCCGCCGCCGACTCGACCAGGGCGATCACACGCGGCGCCACCTCGCGTGCGGCGGCGACCGATTCGGCGCTGGCCTTGGGGATCATCACCGCGTACGGATCCGCCGCCGCGATCGCTTCCAGGTCGAGCACGCCCGCCGGGGTGCCGGGGTCGTTGACCCGGATCACGCGAGCAGCCCCTGGAGCAACCCGGGCGAACTCGCATGCCTCGCGCCGGGCTGCGTCCTTGCCCTTGGGCGCAACCGAGTCCTCGAGGTCGGCGATCACGGCGTCGGCCCCAGCGGCCAGTGCCTTGGTCAGCAACTCCGGGCGATCGGCGGGAGCGAACAGCATCGTGCGCCAGGCCGATGGCTCGAAGTCGACCCCGGGCCCGCTCATGCGGCAACCAGCGCCAACGGGCTCTCGAGCAGGTCGCGGAGGTCGGCGAGGAACTTCGCCGCGTGGGCTCCGTAGACGATCCGATGGTCGCTGACCAGGGTCAGGGTCATCGCCGCCGGTCGCCCATCCGAAGCCGGCGAGATGCCGCCCACCCCGAGAATCGCGGCCTGCGGCGAGTTGATGATCGGCTGGAAGGAGGAGATCCCGAACATGCCGAGGTTGCTGATCGTGAAGGTCCCGCCCGCGAGGTCGGGTGGGGTGACGGCGCCGCTGCGCGTCCGCTCCACCAGGCGCCTGCTCTCGGCAGCAATCGAGGCCAGCGGCAAGCTCTCAGCGCCGGCGATGACGGGGACGAGCAGCTCGTCCCCGACGGCCACCGCGATCCCAACGTTGACCTCGTCGAAATAGACGAAGCCGCCGTCGGCGAACGAAGCGTTCAAGCGCGGATGGGCGGTCAGCGTGCGGGCGACCGCGGCGACGAGGAAGTCATTCATGGTCGGAACCGGATCGAGCACGCCCGCGAGCTGCTCGCGCAGGGCGAGCGCGGCGCTGATCCGGATCTCGATGCAGGTGGGAAAGTCGGGAACCGTGGCGCGCGCCTCCGACATGCGCCTGGCGACGATCGCCTGGGTGCGGGTCGGCTCCTCCCGACGGCTGCTGCCGCGAGCGCCGCCAGCGGCGCCGTCGGCGGCTGCCGAGGGCGCCGCGGGGGCATCGAGGACGTCCTGCTTGAGGATCCTGCCGCCCGGACCGCTGCCCACGAGAGCGGCCAGGTCCACACCACGCTCGGCGGCGAGGCGGCGCGCGACGGGGGAGACGCGAACGCCGTCAGCGGGGCCCGCCGGCGCCGCCTCTTCGGGCTCCGCGACGGCGGCCTCGGGAGCTGGCGTGGCCGGCTGCTCGGCGGTTGCGCCTCGCTCGGCGCCGATGCTCGCGATCGGATCTCCCACCACGACGGTCTCCTCGCTGCCGGCGAGGATCCAGAGCGGCCCGCTGGCGGGGGCTTCGTAGACCATCGTCGCCTTGTCGGTCTCGATCTCGACGATCTCCTGCCCGCGCTCGACCACCTGGCCGTCCTCCACCAGCCAATTGACGATCGTCCCCTCCTCCATCGAGTCGGAGAGGCGCGGCATTGCGACGATCACCGCCTGCTGGGACGTGGGAGCGCTCATTGGGTCGGTTCCGGGCCCGAGAGTGGATGTTCGGCGAGCGCCGTCACCTCTGCCACCAGCCACGGGTAAAGAGGCAGCGACTCGATCAGGCGGTGCAGCTCGGTCGCGTCGGCGGCCTCCCAGACGCCGACGTTGCGCCGGCCGCCGGGCAGGCGCCAGATCGACTTGATCTGGCCGGCGGCGACCAGCTCCCTGCCGCGGACGAGCTCGGCCGCGAGGACCGCCCGGCGCTGATCGGCGGGCATCTCCGGCGGCAACTCGACGTCGATCTGAACGAGAAATTCCACCCGATCTCCAAGCTATGCGTCCAGCAGCGCGCGGACGGCTTTCTCGATTCGCTCCGCGTCTGGAAGCCAAGCTTCCTCCAGCGGGCCGGCATAGGGAACCGGCGTGTTGTCGCCGCTGAGCAGTGCCGGCGCAGCGTCGAAGGACTCGAACCGGTCCCGCACCATCTCGGCGATCAGCGTCGTGCCCCAGCTTCCGGGCGCGGGCGACTCCTGGACGACGAGCAGGCGATTGGTCCTGTCGACGCTGGCGCGGACATGCTCGAGGTCGAACGGGACGAGGGTGCGCGGATCGATCAGCTCCACCTCGACCCCGGCGTCGGCCAGGGAAGCAGCGGCGGCCTCGGCGCGGGCGCGCATCAGCTGGGTGGCGACCACCGTTACGTCGCTGCCCTCCCTCACGGTCAGGGCCTCGCCGAGCACGATCGGAGCGGCCCCCTGGTCGACCTCTCCCTTCGCGTTCAGCATCGCCTTGTGTTCGAAGTAGAGCACCGGGTCGTCGTCGCGGACCGCCGCCCGCATCAGCGCGTAGGCGTCGGCCGGTGAGCCCGGGACCGCGATCTTCAGGCCGGGGCAGTTGAGGAACCAGTTCTCGACGGTCTGGGAGTGCTGCGAGGCGAAGCCGCCGCCGGCGCCGTTCGCCAGCCGCACCGTGACCGGGACGTCGACCTGGCCGCCGGTCATGTAGCGGTACTTGGCGAGCTGGTTGGCGAGCTGGTCGAAGCAGACCCCGGCGAAGTCGGCGAACATCAGCTCGGCGATCGGCCGCAGGCCTTTGATCGCAGCACCGATCGCGGTGCCGATGATCGCCTGCTCGGAGATCGGCGTGTCGAGCACCCGGCCCTCGCCGAATTCGTCGACCAGGCCCTCGGTCGTCTTGAAGGCGCCGCCGGCCGCACCGATGTCCTCGCCGAGCATGAAGACGCGCTCGTCCTCGGTCAAGGCGTCGGCGATGCCGCGCTTGATCGCCTCCTTGTAGGTGACCTCACTCATGCGTAGACATCCTCGAAGCGGGCCTCGAGCGAAGGGGCGGGCCATGCCCGGGCCCGATCGAGCGCCTCCCCCACCTTCGTCTCGGCGTCGGCGCGAATCGTGTCGAGCTCGTCCTGTGGGACCCCGAGCTCGGCCAGCTTGGCTTCGAGCAGGAGGATTGGATCGCGGGCGAGCCACTCTTCGACCTCCTCCTTCGGCCGATAGGTACCCGGGTCGGTGCGAGAGTGCCCTTTGTGACGGTAGGTGAGCGCCTCGATCATGGTCGGGCCGGCGCCGGAGCGGGCGCGCTCGACCGCTTCGCCGACCACAGCCTGGACGGCTGCGACGTCGTTGCCGTCGACCCGCTCACCGAGCATGCCGTAGGCCTTGGACCGCTCGCTCAGGTGCTCGATCGGGGTCGTGCTCGCCAGCGGCGAGTACTCGCCGTAGAGGTTGTTCTCACAGAGGAAGATGACCGGCAGCTTCCAGATCGAGGCGAGGTTCATCGCCTCGTGGAAGGCCCCGATGTTGACCGAGCCGTCACCGAAGAAGCAGAGGCAGACGTCGCCGGTCCCCTCGTATTTGGAGGCGAAGGCGAGGCCGGTGGCGATCGGCAGATGAGCGCCGACGATCGCGAACGAGCCGTAGGCGCCGACCTCGACGTCGGTCAGGTGCATTGAGCCGCCCTTGCCCCGGCAGAGCCCCCCGTCCTTGCCGAGGATCTCGCCGAAGGTGCGGTCGAGCGGAGCGCCCATCGCCAGGACGGCGCCGTGGCCGCGATAGGTGCAGACCATCGAGTCGCCCTTGCGCAGAGCGGCACAGGCGCCAACCTCCGCCGCCTCCTGGCCGGAGCACAGGTGGGTCGAGCCGCGGACGAGGTTTTCGGTGAACAGGCGCTGGATCTCCTCCTCGAAGAGGCGGATCTCGATCATCGGGCCGAGCAACTTCGTGAGCTCGCGGGCGCCGCTGGAGGGAGCTGCGCTCACGAGGTCACCTGGCATGTTGATAGCTGTTTCATAATTTGAAATGACTTAACAGAGTATGAAATTTCTATCAGAAGCGGCTCGGCACTGTCAAGCGAGCCGTTCCCAACCCCTGAAGCCAACAGGCCCTCTGACGGGGCTCTGAACGGGAGACGTCCTGGCTGGGACCTTGACGCGGGCGCAGCGGGATGGTACGGCTCATGATCCCACTATCTTGTATTCCTTTCATATTACGAAACTAGGAGATACCGATGACGATGGCATTCCGACTCAGGGCCGTGCCTCGACGCCGGCACACCGCTGCCTTGCTCGCCATCCTCTTGACCTTGGCAGGGCTGGCCTTCTTCGCTCCGGCAGGCGGAGCGAGCACCCCTGCCAAAAAACTCCACGTCGCGACCTGGGGGAAGGATTCCTGGAACGGCACTGCCGACCGGCCGTTCGCGACGCTCCAGCGTGCCCAGGAGAGCGTGCGCTCCCGCACCCCCGGGATGCGATCGGACATCGTCGTCAACATCCACCCCGGGACCTACGCCCTGAGCGCTCCCCTACAGCTTCGCGGTTCTGCCGGCGACTCGGGCCGCAACGGTCACAGCGTCATCTGGCAGGCCGACGGATACGGCAGCCACAAGCAGTGGCCGGTGATCCTCAGCGGCGGGCGCAGAGTCGTCGGCTGGCAGCTCGACGACGCCGTTAAAAACATCTGGCGCGCTCAGGTTGGCTCGCTCGACACGCGCCAGCTCTACGTGAATGGCGTGCGTGCGACGCGCGCGCGCAACGCGGCCGGCGCCGCAGTCGGCCTGCCCGGCACGCTGACCCTGACCGACGCCGGCTACGTGACGACGAGCATCGAGCCGCAGTCGTGGTCGAACCCGGGAGACATCGAACTGGTTCTCGCCGGCAACGGGTTCAGCGACCCCCGGTGCGGGGTCGCTGCGATCTCGGGCAACGCGACGTCGACGACGATCACGATGGAGCAGCCGTGTCACCGCTGGTACGTACGCAACCACGCCGGCGTGTGGGGCAACGAGGAGGATGGACGCGGGACCGGCGAAGACGCGGTTTACAAACCGAAACCACCCACCCACGCTGAGAACAGCAAGAGCTTTCTGACCGAGCCAGGGACCTTCTACCTCGACCGTTCAAACCCCGGCAAACACACGCTGTTCTACATCCCGCGCGCGGGAGAGAACCTCAAATCGAGCGAGGTGATCGCGCCGGTCCTCGAGACGCTGGTGGAGGGCGTCGGCACGCCCGGCGACCGGCTGCACGACGTCACCTTCCGTGGGCTGACTTTCACCTATGCGACCTGGATGGGCCCGAGCAGGTCGACCGGCTTCGTGCAGAGCTACGGCTCGATGTACGAGGGCGGCGACGCGGGTGAGGACCCGGAAGACCCGTGGGACGTCAGCGATGAAGCGCTGCAGGTGCCCGGCGCCGTGCGCTTCCTGACGGCGCGACGGATCGTGCTCGAGAACAACCGCTTCCAGCGGCTCGGCGGCGAGGCGATCGAGCTCGCGGCCGGGACGGCCGAGAGCGTCGTACGTGGCAATCGCGTTGAGGACATCTCCGGCGGCGGCATCCAGATCGCCACCCGGCGGCCCGGTCCAGACCTGGCGCTGATCCAGTCCAACCCTGACAACGTGGTTGAGAACAACCTCGTGCGGCAAGTAGGGCTCGAGTACACGGGGAGCATCGGCATCTACGCCGAGCTGATCCAGCGGGCGCGGATTGCGCACAACCAGCTCGATGACCTGCCCTACACGGGCATCTCGTTCGGCGAGTACTGGACCCACCACCCGGTGGGCGAGACGGTCGCCTTCGGCAACCGCATCCTCGGCAACCATGTGTTCGACTACATGAAGGTAGCCCGCGACGGCGCTGGCATCTTCACCTCGGCTCACCAGGGGACCTCGTACGCGAACGGAACGCTCGTGCGGGGCAACTTGATCCACGACCTGACCAATCACGGCGTCGCCTTCTACCTCGACGACGACGCGAACTTCAACGTGTGGCAGGGCAACGCCGTCTACCGGATGGGCGACCGTGGCGCCGTCTCGGGCTGTCCGCTCAACAACGTCGTCACGCAGAACTACCTCGACTTCGTCGAGCCGACGTTCTGGTGCGAGCGCGGCGGCGTCCACGTCGTCTACGAGGGCAACACGGAGCTGACCGGCGACGGCGAGCAGGCCTGCGCCGCGATCGCCGGCTGTGCCGCGGTCCAGCGCAGGGCTGGCCTCGAGCCCCGCTGGCAGCACCTGCTGTCCGACTGACCGGACCGGGCCGCCGCGTCGCCCTGGTGACGCGGCGGTCGTGTTCCACGCTAGATGTCGTCGCGACGGCCGCTGCGCAACTCGCCCCAAACCACCGCGAGCAGCAGTACGACGCCTTTGACGACCTGCTGCCAGTAGGAAGCGACGCCGGCGAGAATCAAGCCGTTGTTGAGAATCGCCAGCACCGCGAGGCCAAGGAAGGTCCCGAACAGGCGCCCGCGGCCGCCGTTGAGGCTGGTCCCGCCGAGGATCACCGCCGTGATCACGTCCAGCTCGGCGCCGATGTTCGCGCTCGGTTCCGCCTGGCCGGTGCGGGCGACCGTGACGCAGCCGGCAACCGCCGCGAAGGTCCCCGCCATCCCGTAGAACAGCAGTCGCCAACGGTTCACCGCGACTCCGGCGAGCCGCGAGGCGCGGGCGCTCGACCCGATCGCGTAGGTGTAGCGGCCGAAACGGGTGCGCGGCAGCAAGAAGCCGACGACCAGGAAGAGGGCCACCATCAGCACGACCATGACCGGGACGCCGAACAGCTCGTCGGTCCCGATGTCGAGGATGGTCGCGTCGGAGACGACCTCGGCCTCGCCGTTGCTGACCACGAAGGCCAGGCCGCGCACGATCGCCAGGGTCGCCAGGGTCGTGATCAGCGGGTTGATCCGGAGGTAGCCGGAAAGGGCCCCGTTGAGCACCCCGACCGCCGCTCCGAGGACCAGTGCGGCGAGGATCCCGATCACCGGCGAGGTGCCGGCGTTGACGAGGAACGCGGCGACCATGCCGGCCGCCGCCATCACCGACCCGACCGAGAGATCGAACCCGCCCGCGATGATCACGATCGTCTGCCCGATCGCCGCGATCCCGACGATCGTCATCGCCCGGCCGATGCTGTTGAAGTTCTCGAGGTCGAAGAAGTAGGGCGAGAGCGCCGAGAAGACGATCATCTCGACGATCAGCACGCCGATCAGCGCCAGGCCGACCGCCCCGATCTTCTCCGTCGCCGCTCGCAGCCCCGCTTCGGAGCGGCTGCGCCAGACGCTCCTGGCGGCCGGCCCGCTCTGCGGCTCGGCCACGCCGGTCACGCCGCGCTCCCGAGCTCCTCGCCGGTCAGCGCGAGCTGCATCTCGGCCATCAACTCGGCGGTGTCGCGGCCGCGCGGCCGGATCTCCGCCGCGATCAGGCCGTCGCGCAGGGCGAGCACCCGGTCGCAGACCTCGATCAGGTCCGTGAAGCGGTGGCTGATCAGCAGGACCGCGACGCCGCGCTGCTCGAGCTGGCCGACCACGTTCAGGAGCGCGTGGATCTTGGTGTTCGAGAGCGCCGCGGTGGGCTCGTCCATCAGCAGCAGCCGCGGCTCGAACTCGAGCGCGCGGGCGACGGCGACGAGCTGGCGCTCGCCGCCCGACATCGAGCCGACCAGCTGGTCGACGGCAACGTCGGCGCCGAGCCCGGCCAGGCTGCGCCCGGCCTCCGAGCGCATGCGGCCCCGATCCAGCCAGTTGAACGGGCCGACCCGACGGTGCGGCTCGCGCCCGAGGAAGATGTTGGCGGTCGCGTCGAGGTCCTCGCAGAGGGCGAGGTCCTGATAGATCACCTCGATCCCCTGGGCCCGTGCCTGGAGCGGATTCGAGAACCGGGTCTCGCGGCCGTCGAAGGTGATCGTGCCGCCGGAGGGGCCGTAGACGCCGGAAAGGATCTTCGCCAGCGTCGACTTGCCCGCCCCGTTGTCGCCGATCAGCCCGACGGCCTCGCCCGCCGAGATCTCCATGTCGATCCCGCGCAGGACCTCAGTGCCGCCGAACCTCTTGGTGACCCCGCGCAGCTCCAGCAGTGGCCGGTCGGCGCTCATGGATAGAACTGATCAACGTTTTCGTTGTCGATGAACTTGTGTTCGACGTGTACCTCCTCCGGAACCGGTTCGCCGGCGGCCACCTCGAGCGCGATCGAGACGAGGTAGTCGGCGTATTTCTCCGGCAGGAAGGCCACGCAGCCGAGGAAGTGATTCTGCTCGGGCGGCGCCTGCTTGACCGTTTCGACCCCGACCGTGTCGCAGGTCATCCCGGCGGCGAAGGCATCGCGGCCGCTGGCGGCAAAGGCTTTGGCAATACCGGTCGCGCGCGGATCGTCGAGGGACTCCCCGAGCACGTGGGTGGCCTGCGGGTTGGCGGTCAGCCAGTCGGTCGTCACGGTCTGCGCCTGGTCACCGGTCGCCGCGGACATGCGCTGGCGCTGGATCTGATCCTCGGGAAGCGCCCCGCACACTTCCTGGACGCCGTCGGCAAAGCCGACCAGCCGCTGGTCGGCCGCTTCACCCTCTTCCTTGTTCTCGCCGAGGAAGACCCAGACATCCTCGCAGTCCCATTCCTCTTTGGCGAATTCGCCGGCCGCTTTGCCGCCGATCACGCCCGAGGTGTAGTTGTCGGCGCCGAAGAAGATCGAGTTGGGCTGCCAGACGTCGATCGATGCGGTTGGGATCCGCGCTTCGTCAAAGATGCTCATCACGGTGTTGGACGCCCCCGCCTGCCAGTTGCCGGCGATTGCGAAGTCCGGCTTCTGGCGGGCCAGCAGTTCGGCGCACTCGATCGCTTTCGGGGCTTTGAAGGCGGCGTCGCAATAGATCAGCTCGAGGCCGAGTTCGTCCGCGTAGCGTTCGACCCCGTCGCGGATCGGGATCGCGAAGGTGTTTTCCCCCCACGGATCCATGTAGGCGAGCGTGAACGGCTCGGCCGGCGGGTCGAGCTTGACCGTGAAGCTGGATGCGTCGCCGGGGACGACTTCGTAGCGGCCGTTGCTGGAGTCGTATTTCCAGAGCTTGCGGTCGGCGGCGGGCAGGTTGCCTTTGATGTTCTTGGCCTGCTGCGGTTCGAACTTCCCCGCCGGCGTCGTACCGGAGTCGCCGGTTTGATCGCCGTCGCCACCGCAGCCGGCCCCGACGAGCGCCAGCGCAAACACGACCATGCACGCCGCGACAGCGCCCAGTGGCCGACTGATTCTTACCCGACTCGCCATCTCGCCCTCCATCCATTCGGGATGTTCACCGGAGCCCCCAGGCTCCAGCCGAGCCTGTCACGTTTTCACATGATTGTCAAATTGCGATAGGTACTGCAGGCCAAACTGGTCGCACCCGGCGATCAGATTCGCTCCAGCACGACGACCGGCAGCTCGCGCTCGGTGCTCTCCTGGTAGCCCTTGTAGTAGGGGAAGAGCGCCGCCATCAGCGCCCAGAGCCGTTCGCGCTCCTCGCCCTCGCTGACCCGTGCCCGGGCGGCGAAGCGGTCGGCTTTGACCTGAACCTGGACCTCGGGTTCGGCGCTGAGGTTGAGGTACCAGGCAGGCGGCGTCGGCGAGCCGCCAAAGGAGCCGACCAGCACGTAGCGGCCCTCGTCCTCGCCGAAGATCAGCGGCGTCTGTCGCGGCTCGCCACTGCGGCGTCCGCGGGTGGTGAGGATCAGGGTCGGCCAGTTTTCGACCATGTAGCCGTCCTCGCCGTCGGTGGCGATGTAGCGGGCGACGTGCTCGGCGGAGGATGCGCGGATGCCGCTGCGATCGACCGGTCCGGCGGCGCTCACTGCGATCCGTCCCCGGCGGCGGCGACCGCCTGCGACCGCGGGGTGGGGTCCTTTGGGGCCAGGGCGTCGCCGCTGGCGACGTCGAAGAGGTGGACGTCCGCGAGCGCGACGCGGAACCGGATCCGCTCCCCAGGTGAGATCTGCTGCGGTCCGGCGAGACGGGCGGCGAACGCTCCCGTCACCACGTGCTCCTCGTCGGACTCGACGCCCGCGACCTCCGCGGCGGGACGGAAGTACACGATCGTCTCGGCGCCCAGGTCCTCGACCACTTCGACCTCGCCGGGGACCGTCAGCGTGCCCGGGACGCTGTCGCCGGCGAGCTCGCAGGCCTCCGGCCTGACGCCGACCAGCACCTCACCGGCGGCCCGCTCCCAGCGCTGCGAGACGTCGACGCCGTCGGGCTCCCCCTCGATCCGCAAGCGGCCCTCGCTCAACGTCCCGCGCAGGAGGTTCATCGGCGGCGAGCCGATGAAGCGGGCGACGAAGGCGTTCTCCGGTTCCCGGTAGAGCGCCTGCGGGGTGCCCACCTGCTGAACGAGGCCTTCGCGCATCACCGCGACCCGCGAGCCCAGGGTCATCGCCTCGGTCTGATCGTGGGTCACGTACAGCGTCGTCACCCCGAGGCGCTGGTGCATCCGCGCCAGCTCGCCGCGCATCTGCGCGCGCAGCTTCGCGTCGAGGTTCGAGAGCGGCTCGTCCATCAGGAACGCCTCCGGGTGGCGGATGATTGCCCGCCCCATCGCCACGCGCTGGCGCTGTCCGCCGGAGAGCTGGTTGGGCTTGCGCGAGAGCAGCTCGCTGAGGCCGAGCAGGCGCCCTACCTCGTCGACGGCGGTGGCGATCTCGCGCTTGGATTTGCCGCGCATCTTGAGCGGGAACGACATGTTGTCGCGCACCGACATGTGCGGGAAGAGCGCGTAGTTCTGGAAGACCATGGCGATGTCGCGCCGGCCGGGATCGACGTCGTTGACGATCTGATCGCCGAGCACCACGTCGCCCTCGGTGACGTCCTCGAGGCCAGCGACCATGCGCAGCGCCGTCGTCTTACCGCAGCCGGACGGCCCGACGAGAATCATGAACTCGCCGTCCGGCACGTCGAGGCACAGATTGTGGACCGCGACCGTGCCGTCGTCGAAGCGCTTCGTGATGTTCTCGAACCTGATCGATGCCATTGCTGTCTCCTGGGGATCTAGAGGGCCTTCGCCTTGTGACGCCTGTCTCGGTGCATCGCCCCATCACTCCCGAGTCGTGCTGCGCGAGAACTGGTTGGCGATCTTGCCCTGGAAAAGCCCGTAGAGGATGAGCGTGGGGATCGCGCTCAGCAGCAGCGCCGCGGCGAGGTTGGGCCAGTTGGTCACGTAGCGGCCGCGCAGCTCGGTCAGCCCGACCGGCAGGGTGCGGTCGGCGGCGCTGTCGAGCAGCACGACCGCGAGGAACAGCTCGTTCCAGAGGACGATGAACGAGATCACCGCGATCAGCGTGATCGGCGAGCGTGCCAGCGGCAGCATGATCCGGCGGAAGACGCCGAACTCACCGCAGCCGTCGAGCCGGGCGGCCTCGCGCAGCTCCTCGGGGACCGAGCGGAAGAACGCCCACGAGAGGAGCACCGCGAAGCCCATCATCATTACCGAGTAGACGAAGATCACGCGCATCAGGCCGCTCTCCAGGCCGATTTCTTTGACGGTGAGGAGCAGCGGGATCGCCACGATCGCCAGCGGCACGAGCTCGCTGAAGAGGAAGACGAAGAGGATCGCGAGCCCTGCCTTGCCCCAGAGGCGAGCGATCGCGTAGCCGGCCAGCACCGAGGTGAAGGTGACGACCGGGACGGCGACGCCGACGACGATCAGGCTGTTGAGCAGGTAGCCGAGGATCTGGTCGTCGCCGAGGACCGAGGTGAAGTTGTCGAAGTTGATCGAAGTCGGCAGTGCCATCGGGTCCTTGACGTACTCCGCCTGGGTCTTCAGCGACGCGGACACCAGCCAGAGCACGGGGTAGAGCGCGATCGCGCTGGCGACGACGAGGATCGAGTAGCGCGCCAGCTCGCGCCCGATCCGCCCGCGGGCGCTGGAGCTGACCCGGTGCTCGGCTGCGGCCGGAGCGGTGCCCGCGGCCAGGTCCGCTGACGCCTCGCGCGCCACCTAGTACTCCACCCTGGTGCGCGCACCGATCAGCATCGTGCCGCCGACCAGGACGATCGTCAGCAGCATCGTTACCGTCGTGATCGCGCTGGCGAGGCCGAAGTCGAGCGCCGCGAATCCCTCCAGGTAGGCGCGCAGCCCAAGCACCTCGGTAGCGTGCACCGGGCCGCCCTTGGTCATCACGAAGCTGAGGCTCGTGAAGTAGACGAAAGTGCCCGTGATCGTCAGCACCGCCGACACGGTCAGGCTGCCGCGCAAGAGCGGCAGGACGACGTAACGAAAGACCTTGAACGTCGACGGAGTCTCGAGGCGGGCTGCCTCTTTGAGCTCGGTCGGGATCGCCGAGAGGGCCGAGAGCTGGATCACGACGTGCAGGCCGACGAAGCCCCAGATGCTGACCAGGATCAACGCCCAGAGCGCCGTGCTGGGGTCGCCCAGCCAGGCGACCGGATCGATCCCGAAGGTCCCGATCACCGCGTTGGCCAGCCCGTCGATCGGGTTGAAGATCTCCGCCCAGAGCAACGCGACCGCGGCGAGGGGCATGACGACGGGCACGAAGAGGATCCAGCGAAACAGCGGCAGCAGCCGCCCCTTGCCGGACAGGCAGACCGCGAGCAGCAGGGCGAGCGGCAGGATCACCGCCAGTGAGACGCCGACGACGACCAGCGTGACGCGCACGTTGTCGAGGAAGACCGGGTCTTCGAGCAGCCGCTCGTAGTTGGCGAACCCGATGTACATCGGGTCTTCGAGGCCGTTCCAGCGGAACAGGCTGATCACCATTCCGGCGACGACCGGGGTCACGTAGAAGACGAGGAACAGCGCCAGCGCCGGCGCAACCATCACGACCTTCGCCACGCTCGCCGAGCGCGGCAACCTGAGCCGCCCACTTCGAGGGCGCTGAAGATTGAGTTTTTCCGGTCTCGCCGCCACTAGTAATCCACCTGATCCCTAGAGAGGGTGTCTATCATATTGTGATGTTACTGTCAAGTACTGATGTATGGCAAGCGGTACATTCGCACCGCGTTGCAGCGGAAGAGTCCGTCCTGCTCGTCGGCTGAGAGATCGGCGAGCATCTCCGCGTAGCCCGCCCAGATCTGCTCGTAGGTCGCGGCGCCGCGGTCGACCGGGAAGTTGCTGCCGAGCATGCAGCGGCCCGGACCGAAGATCTCGATCGCCTCGAGCACGACCGGCTTGATCTCCTCGACGGTCCAGCCGCCCGAGATGAACGCCATCGCGGAGATCTTCAGCATCGAGGCCGGGACGGCGCGCGCGAACCCACGCATCCCGGCGCGCCAGAGCTCCATCTCCTCAGCGTCGCCCGGCGACGGCAGCCCCGTGTGCTCGAGGACGACGGCGAGCTCTTCGAGGCCACTGAACAGCCGGGCGGCCTGCTCGAGCTGGTGCGGCCAGACCAACAGGTCGAAGGAGAGGTTGTGGCCCGGGAGTCGCGCCAGGCCTGACCGCCAGGCGGGATCGTCCAGCAGGTTGAAGCGCGGAATGTCGGCGCGGGTCGACTCGGGGTCGAACCACGCCTCCTGGCGGATCCCGCAGACCGGCCCGGCCTCGGCGTGGCGAGCGAGCACGTCGTCGAGGTCCGGCGCCCGCAGGTCGGCGTAGGCGACGTAGACGAGCGGCGGCGCGCCAGCGCCGAACTCGAGCGAGCGCAGCCAGGCGGTCTCCTCGACCGGGTCGACGGCGTGGTCGACCTCGGCCTGGACGTGAACCAGGCCGGCCAGCTCGAGTTCGCCGGCGTCGGCGCGCCAGTCATCCGCGAGGTAGTTCTGGCGGAGAGCGGCGAAGGCCGGGTCCTCCAGCCAGGGATAGGAGAGGTGCTCGAGGTCCCAGAGGTGAACGTGGGTGTCGACGAACGCCGGAATCGCGCCGCTCACCGCTCCTCCTCGAAGACGACGACGGCGGACAGGGCGACCTCGGGCACGGTCACGCTCCAGCGATCGCCGTCGCGCCGGGACTCCAGCTCGGCGCCCGTGTGGGCCTCGCGCACCGCCGCCAGCGGCCCCTCGACGGCCAGCGCCACCTCGACGTCGTGCAGCGGGATCGGGTCCTCCAGGTACTCGATCGAGGCCGGCCCGCCCGGCCGCGGGCTCGCCGTGCGGCGCAGCGGCGAGTAGTTGACGACGTGCACGATCCAGCGCGCGCCACGGTCTGCGGTCGCGGCCTGGTGGGTCACGGTGACGTCGGCGCTGGCCGGCGCGGACGAGCGCACCAGAGGCCGCGGCGCCAGCTTGGCGAGCACGCGCCGGAACAGCTCGCGGTAGTACCAGTAGCCGTGCTCGAAGTAGCACGCGGCGATCGGGAAGCAGAAGGCGCCCAGCCCGGCGGCCGTGACGACCGTCGGGTGGTCGGTGCGGCGCACCGGCGGTGCCGACTGCCAGCCTTCCTGCCAGCGCTGGAAGGTCGCCTCGCTGAGCCGGCCGTGGACCTCGACCGGACTCCCGTCGGGAAGCTGCCAACGGTCCGCCTCGCCGTAGATGGCGAACTCGTAGTCGGAGTAGCGGGGCATCTCGGCGAGCAGGTCGCCGTCGGCCCGGGTGAACGAGGGCTGGAAGGGCGAGGGCTCCAACGTCGTCCCGCTCAACGCCTCCGGCCAGAGGCCGTCGCCCTCGGCGTCGCGCAGCGCCGCGTGGCCGGCGATGATCGCGCCGCCGGCCGCGATGTGAGCGTTCAGCCGTTGCGCCAGCGCCGGGCCGACCTCGAGGGTGTCAGGCAGGACGAGCAGGTGGTAGCGCTCGAGCTCGGCGTCGAGATCGACGACGTCGAACTGGACCTGGCACTCGCTCAGCAGCTTCGCCATGCCGCCGATCCCCGCGGCGTGGACCGACGGGAAGACCTCGGGCGGCGCGCTCAGCGCGGCCAGGTGGGAGAGCGGCGGGCCGTCGACGAGGATCGCCGCCTCGACCGCGGGCACCGCTCCCTCGAGGTACTCCTGCACCCGCGCCACGTCCGCGTAGGCTTCGCCGATCGTCTCGTAGGTGGCGCGGTCGGGACGCGCCGTCGGCAGCGCCTGGTCGCCGATGTCGCAACGCACGCCCTGGGCGACGATGCCGGCGATCTCCGCGCGCAGCTGGTTGGGGTGCTTGAGGCCGCCGTAGTCGCCCCAGGCCCTGTGGAAGCGGCCGCTCATCCCGTACACGGTCACGCCGAAGGTTCGCGCGTAGCGGGCGTGGATCGGGAAGTACCAGTAGCCCCAGCCGCCGGTTGGCAGCGACTCGATGTCGATGTTGTCGATGTACTCGACCCGTTCGCCCAGGCCAAGCGTCGCCTGCGTGTTGAAGTCCACCTGCGCGTCGGGGCGGCGGGCTTTGACGTGTTCGGAGAGCGCCCCGACGAGCTTGTTGTGCAGCTCGTTCTTATGGCGCCGCTGGACGTCCGGGTCGAGCGGGTCGAGACCGGCCTCGCGCAGTTCCTCGAGGCAGCGCCAGCAGTAGCACTCGCAGCGGATCGGGGAGACCATGTCGAACCAGATCCCGTCCGGCTCGCAGTGGTCGAGCACCTCGTCGACGTGGCGTGTGGCGCGCTCCAATGGCTCCGGGTGCGAGAGGCACAGCGCCGACCACATCGGCTGCTCGCCGACCGGCGGCAGGAAGCTCGAACGGTCCGCCTTCACGGCCAGCAGGTCGGCGCGCTGTGCGGCGAGCAGCTCGTCCCAGCCGTAGGCCAGGTAGGCGTAGACCTTGATCCCCGCCGCGCGGCACGCGGCCACCTGCTTGCCGAGCAGATCCGGCTCGGCGAGGTCGGGGTGCACGGGGCCGGTAGCGCTGGGGAAGAAGCAGTACCCGTAGGTGTTCTTGGCGAAGACCGTGACCGAGTCGACGTGCGCGCGCTGCAGGGTGTCGACGAACTCGTCGGCGTCGAAGCCCTCGCCGACGCGGGCGGTGGGCTTGTCCATCTGGAAGTCGTAGTGGACCTTGCGCCACGGCCCGGCGAGGCCACGCTGGCGCTCGTCGATCCAAACTCCGGGTCGAGTGCTCACTTGTGTAGTTCCTCCTCTTGCTCTTCGAGCTCCATCACCGCGGGCAGGTAAGGGAAGACCTCGGTCCCCGCGGCGCTCCAGCCGGGATGGGCGTCGAGCCGCTGCTCGATCTCCCGGAACGTCGCCAGCGAGCGCCGCAGCGCGGCGTAGACGTCGCCCCCCACGCCGTAGCCGAACAGGTGCACCGGCCCCTCGTAGCCGACCCGGCGCAGCTTGCCCAGCAGGGTGAAGTTGTCTAGCTCACCCTTGCCGAGCTCCTCGACGGTCGGCGGGCGCTCGGAGCGCCGCGCTCCCGACACGTTGACCGAGTCGAGTAGCGACGCGACCGCCTCGATACGCGCGCCCAGCTCGCGGCCGTCGGCGGCGTACCAGTGGTACCCGGAGAAAACCGCGCGCAGAGCGGGGTGCTGGAGCTGACCGGCCAGGCGGAGGGCGTCGGTGCTCGTCTGTAGCCACCACGACTGATGCGGGTAGAGGCTGATCGTCGCCGAGCCTCGCGCGGCCGCGTCGAGCAGCGGCTCCAGGGCCTTCAGCACGGCCGCGTCGCCGCGCGGGTCCGAGGCGGGCAGCCCCTCACCGGCCGAGAGGACCGCCAGCTCGAGCCGGCGGCAGCCCTCGGCCTCGGCCAGGAAGCGCTCGATCCGCTCGATGCCAACCGCGTCCTCGGGGCCCTCCAGATAGGCGAACGCACCGGTCACTTCGATGCCGAAGCGCTCGCGCACGTCGCCGAGCCGCGGAACGACCTCCCAGGCCTCGTCGCTCCAGAGGGTCGCGTAGATGCCGTCGTAGCCGAGCTCGGCGAGCATCTCGCAGCGAACGTCGAAATCGTAGGTGCCAGCCGACGTGTAGAACCACAGGTCCATCGCCGAGATCGGCCGCGCCACGCTAGAGACCCCCGAGCTGGCCGAGCCAGCCGCCGTCGATCGGGTAGGTCGCGCCGGTGATGCTGGCGGCGGAGTCGCTGAGCAGGTAGAGCATCAGGTCAGCCACCTCCTGTGGCTCGATCAGGCGACCGATCGGGTGGCGCTGGCCAGCCGCGACGAGCATCGAGTTGGGGTCGTCCGGGTAGTGCTCCTCCGCGTAGGAGGTGACCATCGGGGTGAGGACGTTGCCCGGGGCCACCCCGTTGACGCGGATGCCCTCGCCGGCGTGGTCGAGTGCCATCACCCGGGTCAGCGCGTCGACGCCCGCCTTCGACGCGCCGTACGCAGCCGCGCCGGCGTCGCCGCCCTGGCCCGCGACCGAAGAGACGTGCACGACCGCGCCGCCACCGCGACGACGCAGGGCGGGAATCGCGTGCCGCGCGAGCAGGAAGCAGCTCTTCAGGTTGGTGTCGAGAACGGTGTCCCAGTCCTCCTCGGACATCCCGGCCAGCTCGCCCCCCAGATACACCCCCGCCGCGTGAGCGACCAGGTCGATGCCACCGAAGCGCGCCTCGACCTGCCCGACCGCGGCGGCAAGGTCGGCGTCGACGCGAACGTCGGTCTCGACGGCATGCGCTTCGTGGCCTTGACGCTCGACCTCCGCGACCATCCGCTCCAGCGCCGAAGAGTTGCGCCCCAGGACGCCGACGGCCGCCCCCTCGGCGGCAAGCGCGAGCGCCGCCGCTTCACCGATCCCGCTGGTCGCGCCGGTGACGAGCGCCACCCGTCCCTCGAAGCGCGCGCCGCTCACGCGCGCCCCCCGATCTCGGCGACGATCCGGTCCGGGCCCGGCAGGAACGCGTCCTCCAGCGGCGGGCTGTAGGGCACGGGGGCATCCGCCGTGGCGATCCGCCAGACGTCGTCGAGATCGCCGAGCGCCTCCTCGACCGCACGGGCGAGGACCTCGCCGGCCCAGCCGCCCGTCAACGGCCCCTCCTCGACGACGGCGAGGCGGTTCGTCTTGGCGAGCGAGCCGGTCACCGTCTCGACGTCGAGCGGCCTGATCGTGCGCAGGTCGATCACCTCGGCCTCGATGCCCTGGCCCGAGAGACGCTCCGCGGCCTCGAGCGCGTCGTGCACGCCCTTCATCGCGCTGACGACCGTGACGTCGGAGCCCTCGCGCACGACCGCGGCCCGGCCGAGTGCGATCGGCTCGCCGTCCCCCGGCGGGCCCTTGACCGAGTAGAGGCGCTTGTGCTCGAAGAAGAGCACCGGGTTCTCGTCCTGGATCGCGGCGCGCAGAAGTCCCTTCGCGTCGGCCGGGGTCGAGGGCGCGACGAGCTTGATCCCGGTCACGCCCTGCAGCCACGGGATCGGCGTCTGCGAGTGGATCGCGCCGAACCGCCCCCCGGCGCCGACGACGCAGCGCACCACCATCGGCACGCCGCGCTCGCCGTCGAGGAAGTGGAACTTCGCCGCCTGGTTGAGGATGCTGTCCATGGCCAGCGGCAGGAAGTCGCCGAACATGATCTCCAGCACCGGACGCAGGCCGCAGATCGCCGCGCCGTAGGCCGCGCCGCTCATCGCCAGCTCGGAGATGGGCGTGTCGATCACGCGCTCGGAGCCGTGCCGCTCGTGCAGCCCGGTGGTCACCGCGAAGACCCCGCCGGCGACCGCGACGTCCTCGCCGAAGAGCACGACGCTCTCGTCGCGCTCGAGTTCGAGGTCGAGGGCCTCGCGGATCGCGGTGCGGAACTCGAGCTCGCTCATTCGGCGAACTCCCCCGGCAGGTCGGCCGGGTCGGGCCACGGTGCGGCGAGCCCCGCCGCCTCGGCCTCGAGCACCAGCCCTGACTCCTCGGCATCGATCGCGTCCAGGGCTTCGGCTTCGACGCCCTCCTCTTGCAGACGCTCGCGGGCGAGCAGCAGCGGGTCGCGCGCCATCCACTCCTCGAGCTCGCCCTCGGGGCGATAGCGGCCCGGATCGCTGCGCGAGTGACCGACGAAGCGGTACGTCTGCGCTTCGAGCAGCCTTGGGCCACCGCCCTGCCGCGCCGCTTCGACCGCGCGCTCGGCCGCCTCGCGGACACTCCACACGCGCATCCCGTCGACCGCCTCGGCCGGCACGCCGAGCGACTCGGCGCGGCTGACGATGTCACCACCGCTGAGGTCGGCGGTGCGCGTGTACTCCATGTAGACGTTGTTCTCGCAGACGAACAGCACGGGCAGCGCGAAGACGTGGGCGAAGTTCAGGCACTCGAAGAAATAGGCCTGGTTGGTGGCGCCGTCGCCGAAGTAGGCGACCGCCACCCCACCGGTTCCGCGCAGTGCCATCGCCGCCCCGGTCGCGGCGGCGATCGAGCCGCCGACGATGCCGTAGCTGCCGAGGTAGCCGTGGGCGAGCGAGGTCACGTTCATCGAGCCCGCGCGGCCGCCGTTGATGCCGGTGGCACGCCCGAGCATCTCGTCGATCATCTCCTGGACGCCGATGCCCAGCGCGAGGGCGTGGCCGTGACCGCGGTAGGTCCCGGCGACGCGATCGCCGTCCCGGAGCACGCTCGAGACGCCGACGGCAACCGCCTCCTGCCCGTTGTAGAGATGGGTCGTGCCGTACACCTCGTCCTTGAGGAACAGCGCCTGGATGCGCTCCTCGAAACGACGGATCCGCACCATCGCCCGGAACATCTCGAGGCAACGCGCCGTCTCCTCGGGCTCCCAGGCGTCCGCCCGGCGCCCCCGCTTCGCCTTTCCGGCCACGGTCGCCATCACTGCGAGGAGAACTCGAAGGCCGCGGTCCCCTCGGCGCTCGTCGCCAGCAGGCCGCCGTCGACCGCGAGGTCGGTGCCGGTCACGAACGAGGCGTCGTCGGAGGCGAGGAAGGCGATTACCGCCGCGACCTCGGACGGTTCGGCGCAGCGGTGCGCCAGCGCGAACGATCCCCACACCTCCTCCCAGCGCTCGCGATCGCCCTCGGCGCCGCGGTCGAGCACGTCGGTCCAGATGAACCCGGGGCTGACGCTGTTCACGCGCACGCCGCGCGGCGCCAGGTCGAGCGCCTGGCAGCGAGTCAGCTCGAGCACGCCGCCCTTGCTCGCGTTGTAGGTCCAGCGGTTGGCCTGGGCGACGTGGGCGGAGATGCTGGCGATGTTGACCACGGCCGCGCTGTCGGAGCGCCCGAGCGCGTCGGCGGCGGCGGCGACCAGCTGGGCTGGCGCCATCAGGTTCACTTCGAGCGTCCTGCGCCACTGCTCTTCGTCGGCGTCGAGACCGGCGAGCAGGAAGACGGCGGCGTTGTTGACCAGCACGTCGAGCGCGCCGTCCTCACCGCTTGCCCGCTCGACCAGGTCGGCGAGACCGGCTCGCTCGGCGACGTCGGCTTCGACCGGCGTGAAGGCCGCGCCGAGCTCGGCGGCGACCTCGGCCAGGCCATCGCCGTCGACGTCGATCCCGGTGACGTGAGCGCCCTCGGCGGCGAAGCGCCTGGCGGTAGCGGCGCCGATCCCGCGCGGTGCGCCGGCGCCGGTGACCAGCACCCGGCGCCCCTCGAAGCGGGAGCCGGCGGGCGCGGGGCCGGCCAGCGACGACGGGTCGTTGTAGGTCGTGAGCGAGGTGATCAGGCCGCTCTCGGTCCGGATGATGTTGACGCCGCTGAGGTTGTGAACGGCCCCGGCGGGATCACGGAAGACGGCGCTCCACTCGAGCGCGGTCTCCTCGCCGGAGACGTCGGAGCGACCGGGCATGACCCGCTCGACGATTACCTCGAGGCCGGGGAACTGACGGGCGCTCTCGGCGTAGAAGCCACGGATCTGCTCGTGTCCGCGGAGGTCGACTCCAGGGCCGCGCCACTCGGCGTCGGCGGCGAAGAACTCCATGATGCGGTCGAGGTCGCGCGACTCCTCGGCCTTCCAATATGCGCGGGCGATCTCCTCGGTGCTGCTCATCGGTCGTGATGCTCCTTGGGTTCCATTGGCTGCTTGTCGGCGGTGTGGCGGGGGCCCGGGCGGGTTGCGCCCGGGCCCCCTTTCCGGAACGGCGCCGATCAACCACCGCCTTCGCGGGCGGGCAGGGTCGGCCGTTCGCGCTCCGCCGCTTCCGCCATCGCTTCACCGAATTCCTCGGGGGACTTCTCGCCCGCGAGCATCGCCTGGAGGTTTTCGTAGTACTCGTCGAGGATCCCGGCCGGGACCGCGACGTCGGTCACGGTCACGAGCTCATCGGCCGAGCGCAGCTGCTCGGTCTGAGCCGCCTGCACAGGGCCACCGCTTGGTTTCGGGCTCGCGGCCACGCTGAGCAGGTTGTTTTCGTTCGCGTATTCGTCCGCCGCCGCGCCGAAGGCGTCGAGGAACGCCTTGACCAGGGCCGGGTTGTTCTCGACGGCGTCGCTCGAGGCGACGATTGCCGAGACACCCGCGATGGCCCCCTCCAGATTGGCGGTCGAGTGCGCCGCGCCGGTGCCGTCGGGCGCCGGGATGACGTCGACCTTGACGTCTTTGGCGGCGGCGACCTCAGCACCGAACCAGGATCCGGTGAAGATCATCGCCGCCTCGCTGCGCTGGAACAGCGACGACATCTGCGTGTAGTTGAGCCCGGTGAAGCCGTCAGGGAAGCAGCCCGAATCGGCAAGTTCGCGTAGGCGCGTTGCGGCTTCGACGAACTCCGGGTCAGACCAGCTCGCGCCTTCGTCCCCGTAGGTGGCGGCGACGTCCTTGCCGACTCCGGCGTACTGGTAGAGCAGCGTGCTGAAGAAGTGCCCGGCGGTCCACTGGTCCTGACCGCCGTCACCGAAGGCGATCGGAATCACGCCGGCATCGCTGAACGTCTTGCAGGCGGTGAGCAGTTCGTCCCAGTCTTTCGGCACTTTCACGCCGTATTTCTCGAACAGCCCAGCGTTGCGCCACATGGTGATCACGAAGGAGTACTCGGGCACCCCCCAGATCTCGCCCCCGGGCGCGGTCAGCACCTCGACGGCGGCGGGGTTGTAGTAGCTGAAGTCGGCGAGATCGGAGATGTCGCCGATGAAGCCGCCGCGGACGAACTTCTGCAGGTACTCGCCCGTGTCCATCGCGATGATGTCCGGCTGATCCCCGGACGCGAAGGCCGAGAGCGTCTTGGCCTGGAAGTTGTCAACCGAGTTGCGCGTCACCTCGACCGTGACGCCGGGGTTGTCGGCTTCGAAGTCGGCGACGAAGCCGTCCCACCATTCACCCACGCTCGGATCCGTGGGCACATACCAGAAGCTGAGCGTGCCTTCCGCTTTTTCATTACCAGCAGCCACGTCCGTGGTGGCGTCGGACGACGATCCGTCAGACGATCCACCGCCACACCCGGCGACGACAAACAGGGCAAACACCAGCAGCAACGCAACAGGCAGCGATCGGTGCGCTCGCATCCTCATTCTCCTCACGTGGTTCTCCTCTTGTCAGTGCCGCCGACCCGTCTTCCCTTAGACGCCAGGCGAACCCGAGGAACCTATCACAACCTGACAGTTCCATCAAGGTCTGATACGCTGTCTCTCCACTTCCGGACCCCTGAACCCGTGATCGCCGACGTCCTGCACTTCTCCTTCACCGTCTCGGACATCGAGCGCTCGACGCGCTGGTACACCGAGGTGTTCGGCCTCGAGCTGGTCCACCGGCAGCGCCAGGACAACGACTACACGCGCAAGCTGGTCGGCATTCCCGACGCTGTCCTGGAGATCAGCCAGCTGCGCATCCCAGGGGTGCCGCCGCTGCGCTCGACCCACATGCTCGAGCTGGTCGCCTACGAGCATCCCGAGGGCGCGGTGATCGACCTACCGACCACGACCGTCGGAGTTGCCCACCTGGCGCTGATGGTCGACGACGTGCACGAGCGCCACGCCCGCATGGTCGAGCAGGGCGTCGCCTTTCGCAATCCCCCCGTGCAGATCGAGGAGGGCGCGAACAAGGGCGGCTGGTCCTGCTACCTGCACGACCCGGACGGCATAACCCTCGAGCTGCTGCAGCCTTCGGACGCGCGACTGCGCGAGCTCGGGCTGCGCTCCTGAGCCGGGCCCGCAGCGTCAGGTCCCGTTCGTCCCGCCGTGGATCCCGTAGTCCTCGCCGGTGACGTAGGAGGCGCCGTCGGAAAGCAGAAACGCGACCACCGTGGCGACCTCGCGCGGGTGGCCGAGCCGGCCGAGCGGCACCGCCTCGTTCCAGTGCTCCTGAATCGCCTCCGGGGCGCTGTCGAGGATCTGCGCGCGATCCTCCCTGATCCCGGCGATCATCGGCGTCTCGATCATGCCCGGGGCGACGGAGTTGACCCGGATCGCCGGCGCCAGCGCGATCGCGGCCGAGCGGGTGAACGAGATCACCGCGGCCTTCGAGGCGGCGTAGTGCGAGGAGAGCAGCCGCCCGACCCGGCCCGAGGTCGAGGCGAAGTTGACGATGCTCCCGCCGCCGCTGCGCTGCATCCCGAGGGCGGCGGCCTGCATCATGAAGTAGGCGCCGCGGACGTTGACCGCGAAGACCCGGTCGAAGTCCTCCGGCTCGACCTCGAGCAGCGGCCGCGTGCCCATCACCCCGGCCGCGTTGACGAGACCGTCGAGGCGACCGAGGTCGGCCTCGATGCGGGCGATCAACGCCGGGCTCGCCTCGACGTCGGCGACATCGGCGACCTCGGCGCTGGCGCGACCCGCGAAGGAGCCCTGCAGCTCGTGGACCTGCTCAGAGCGATCGGCGAGGACGACGTGTGCTCCGCGCGCGTGGGCCTCTTCCGCACAGGCCCGGCCGAGCCCCGAAGCGGCTCCGGTCACCAGCACTACACGCCCGTCCAGATCCTGGACCACAGGGGGCTGCGTCAAGTTTCTCCCTTCCCAACGAAGATCACGATGTGTTGAGCTTATCGTATATTGACACTCTACTAAGGAACCTTTAGTATCTATTTCTGACTGTAAGGCCAGGTTCTGACCGACTGCGGGAACGCTGGCTCGGCCGTTGAACACACTGACGGGAGGACGCTTTGACCACGACCGAGTCGAGCACGATCGACGCATATCGCCAGATGGCCACGATCAGGGCGTTCGAGGAGCGCTGCCTCGAGCTCGGCACGGAGGGGCTGATCGCCGGCTCCGTGCACGTCTGCTGCGGGCAGGAGGCGATTCCAGTCGGTGCGATGTCGGTACTGGGTGAGCGCGACAGGGTCATCGCCACCTATCGCGGCCACGGCTGGGCCCTCGCCTGCGGCGTTCCACTCGTCGACCTGTTGGCCGAGATCTGCCAGCGGGCGGACGGGATCAACGGCGGTCGCGGCGGTTCCGCGCATCTCGCCGCGCCGCGCTACCGGCTCTTCGGTGAGAACTCGATCGTCGGCGCCGGGGTGCCGATCGCGGCCGGGCTGGCAATGGCCGCCAGCGCGCGCGAGGAGCAGGCGATCGCGCTCGTCTCGATCGGCGACGGAGCGATCAACCAGGGGGCCACCCACGAGGGGCTCGCCTTCGCCGCCGCCCGGCGGTTGCCGCTCGTAGTCATCTGCGAGAGCAACGGCTGGTCCGAGCTGACGCCGACCGCGGAGATGATGCGCGGCACGATCGCGGAGCGCGGCGCAGGGTACGGCATCGACGCCCGCGCGGTCGACGGCGGCGACCCGGCTGTGGTCGCCGAGGCGGTCGCCGAGGCGGCAGCCGTAGCCCGTCGGGGCGAGGGCCCGGTCCTCCTCGAGTGCCGCACGGTGCGGCTGCTCGGTCACTACAACCGCGACATCGAGCACTACCGGCCGAAGGAGGACCGCGCCGAGGCAGCCGAGCGGGAGCCGCTCGTCCGCGCGCGAGCGAGCCTCGGCGCGAGCGGCGAGGCGACGGCGGAGCAGCTCGACGCGATCGACGCGGAGGCGGCGGCGGCCGTCGACGTCGCCGCCGAGGCCGTGCGCGCGATGCCCGAGCCGGACCCGGCCACGGCGCGCGAGCACCTCTTCGCCGCCCCGACGGCGACGGCCGCGAGCATCGAGGGCGAAGAGCGCGCCGGCGACGAGATGACCTACCAGAAGGCGGTCAACGCGGCCCTGCGGGCGGAGCTCGCCGCACGGTCCGAGCTGCTCGTCTACGGCGAGGACGTCGGCAACGCGGGCGGAATCTTCGGCGTCAGCCGCGGCCTGCAGGACGAGTTCGGCGCCGCGCGCGTCTTCGACACGCCAATCGCCGAGAGCGCGATTCTCGGGTCGGCCGTGGGAGCGGCGATGGCGGGGATGCGGCCCGTGGTCGAGATCATGTGGGGTGATTTCCTGCTCGTCGCCCTCGACCAGCTGATCAACCAGGCGGCAAACGTGCGCTACGTGAGTCGCGGCGAGCTGCAGGCGCCGATGGTGGTACGGACCCAGCAGGGCATGACGTCCGGCTCCTGCGCCCAGCACTCGCAGAGCCTCGAGGCCCTAATCGCCCACGTGCCCGGTCTCAAGGTCGGCCTGCCCGCGACGGCCCAGGACGCCTACGCGATGCTGCGCGCCGCGATCGCCGACCCCGACCCTTGCCTGCTCTTCGAGGCCCGCTCGCTGTACCAGGAGAAGGGCCTCGTCGACCTCGACGGGCCACCGGAGGCCGCGATGGGATCGCGGCTGCGCCGCAGCGGAGACGACGTCTCGATCATCACCTGGGGCACGATGGTCGCACCCGTGCTGGCCGCCGCCGACCGGCTCGCCGAGCGAGGGATCGCGGCGACCGTCCTCGACCTGCGCTGGCTGTGCCCGCTCGACCAGGACGCGATCGCCGCGGCCGTTGCCGCCAGCGGCCGGGTGCTCGTCGTCCACGAGGCCAACCTGACCGCCGGCTTCGGAGCCGAGCTGAGCGCCCGCATCCACGAGCTCCATTTCGACGAGCTCGACGCTCCGGTTGCCCGTCTGGGCGCGCCGGACACGCGCATTCCCGCCGCGCCCGCGCTCCAGCGGGCCCTGATCCCCGGGGTCGACGACATCCTGCAGCGCTGCGACGAGCTGACCGGCGCGGCGGTCTAACCGGCACGATCGGGAGCAGCGCCGTGACCAATCAACCGGAGGGCTCCGCGGAGGTCGCGCGGAAGCGCCCCCGGGTGCAGTCGGCGGCGCGGGCCATGGAGATCCTGCTGGCGGTCTCGCAGAGCACGACGGGGCTGACGACCAAGGAGATCAGCGACCAGCTCGGCATCGAGCGCCAGGCCGTCTACCACCTGCTGCACACGCTGGTCGGCTCCGGCGTGCTCACCCGCGACGACCGCAACCGCTACCTCCTGGGGCTGCGGGTGGGCACGCTCGCCGAAAGCTTCAAGCGCCAGCTCCCCCAGTCCGAGCACCTCGGCCGGATCGTGCGCGCGCTCGCCGGCGAGACGGGTGAGACCGCCTACGCCTCAGGCTGGTGGTCGGGCGAGATCATGACGCTGGTTGTGGCCCGCGGCAGCAATCCCGTGCAGGCGGCCGAGGTGCCGCAGGGGTATGTCGGCAACGCGCACGCGCGCGCTTCGGGAAAGCTGCTGCTCGCCTTCGCCGACGACGACGTGCTCGCCGCCTACCTCGACGCCCATCCGCTCGACCCCGACGCGGACTCCCGGCGCGAGTTCGACCGTGAGCTCGCCCGCATCCGCAAGCAGGGCTACGCGAGCGACGAGGAGGAGTTCGCCGCCGGGCTCTGCTGCCTGTCGCTGCCGATCGACAGTGGTCTCTCGCCCTTCGTGCTGACCCTCTCCGCCCCGCTCGACCGCTTCCGGGACGGCTGGGACCAGTACCTCGAGACGATGCGCCGCTTGCTGGACGCAGCAGCTCCCGACGATCGGTAGGTCGTCATCAATTGAGATCAACGTCCTATGGTGATAACGTCGAGGGGATGGAGCCTCCTCAGGAGAGCGCGGCAACCAAACCTCGTCTGGCCGTCGTCACCGGAGCCGCGTCCGGCGTCGGCTTGTCGACCGCGCGGCTGCTCGTCGACGCCGGCATGAACGTGCTCGGCGTCGACCTCGCCCCCCGTCCAGACGAGCTGGCGAACGCCGCCGTCGAGTGGGTTCGGGGGGACGTCTCCGACGACTCCGTCTGGGCCGAGGCCGGCGCCCGCATCGAGCAGCTCGACCCGCGCGGCGCCGACTCCCTGGTCTGTTGCGCGGGGGACGTCGCCGTCGCCCCGTTCATGGAGATGCCGGTCGACGAGTGGAAACGCCTGCTCGACATCAACCTGCTCGGCGTCGTGCGCGCGATGCACACCGTGATCCCGGCGATGAAGGCACGCGGCGAGGGCGCGATCGCCGTCGTTTGCAGCGTCAACTCGTTCGTCACCGAGGCGGGCGTCGCCGGATACTCGAGCTCCAAGGCCGCCCTGCTGCACGCGGTCCGCTCGGCGGCGGTCGAGCTCGCCCCGACCGGCCTTCGCATCAACGCCGTCTGCCCCGGCTGCGTCGACACTCCCCTACTGCGCAAGCACCTCGCCGCGACCGGCGATCCGGACCGCTACCGCCGCGAGCTCGAGCAGCGCACGCCGACCGGGAAGCTGATCTCCGCCGAGGAGGTGGCGCAGACGCTGCGCTTTCTCGTCAGCCGCGAGGCCTCCGGGCTCGTCGGCGCGTCGATCGTCGTCGACGGCGGCCTCACCGTCACCTACGACTTCGACTTCGACGCCGCGACCGGCGCGTCCGGCTAGCGGCGGGGCGCTCGTCGGCGCGGATCCCGCAAAACACACCAGAAAGGACGAGATGGACGCCACGATCAACGAGGGCCCGCCGAGCATCGCCGAGCGGATCTCGTGCACGGACTCCGCGTTCCCGCGACTGTCCCACGACGCGGCGATGGCGGTGATCACCGACCTCGGCATCGGAGCGGTCGACATCGGCGTCTTCGAGGGCTACCAGCACACCCCGCCGAGCGCCGTGGTCGCCGACCCGAAAGGCGCCGCCGAGCGCGTGCGTGAGCGCCTCGGCCGCCACGGGCTCACGGTCGCCGACGTCTTCGCGATCCTCAGCGAGCCCTACGACGCCCTCGCCGTCAACCACCCGGATGCCGCCGCCCGAGAGGAGTCGATGCGCCACTTCCGCCAGCTGCTCGAGTTCGCGGCCGGGATCGGGGCCAGCGACGTCACGCTGCTGCCGGGAGCCCACTTCGACGGCGTCGACGAGAGCCAGAGCCTCGAGCTCGCGGCCGCTGAGCTGCAGCTTCGTGCCGAACTGGCCGGCGAGGCGGGCATCGGCGTCGCCTTCGAGCCGCACGTCGGCTCGGTCGTGCCAACCCCGCGGGCGACCTTGGAGCTGCTCGAGCAGGCACCCGATGTCGCGGTGACCCTGGATCCCACCCACTTCATCTTTCTCGGCATCCCCCAGGACGAGCTCGATGCCCTGATGCCGCGTACGCGGCACGTCCACCTGCGACAGGCGGCCGAAGGGATCATCCAGGCACCCGTGCACGAGGGGTCGATCGATCTCGTCCGCTTCCTGCGCAGCCTCGACGATGCGGGCTACGACGGCTACCTGGCGATCGAGTACCAGTGGGAGCGGGCGATGGACTTCAACCGCGTCGACTGCATCGGCGAGACCGCCTCGCTCCGGGACCTGATTCTCGAGAACGCGTAGCGAAGGCCGGCCTCTCGCCGGCCTTCGCAGGTTCCTTCTAGACCGTCGCACCCTCTTCGAAGACGACCATCGCGGCGATCGCGATCGACGGCACGGTCACGGTCCAGCGCCCGTCGACCCGTGAGGGCGTGAGGGAATCCCCGCTGCGCGCGTCGTAGGCGCGAGAGATCTCGCCGTCGACGGCGATGGCCACCTCGACGTCGCGCAGCGCGATCGGGTCCTCCATGAACTCGATCGCGTTGGGGCTGCTGCGCACCGGCGAGTAGTTGACGACGTGCACGATCCAGCGGGCGCCGTGGCCGTCCTCGGCCTGCTGGTGGGTCACCGTCACTTCGGCGCTGATCGGGGCGTTCGTGCGCACCACCGGCTCGGGCAGCAACCGGTCCAGGAGGTCGGCGAACGCCGCGCGGTGGAACCAGTAGCCGTGCTCGAAATAGCTCGTGCCGATGTCCCACGAGATCGCGCCGAGACCGCCGGCGGCGACCACGGCCGCGTACTCGGTGACGTTTTCGGGCGGAGCGCTCTTCCAGACGTTCTTCCGCTCCTGAACGCTCGGAGAGGGCTCGACCAGCTGCGCCAGCCGCGTGTTGCTCCCGGCGGGGAGCTGCCAACGATCGGCCGCACCGAAGACGGCGAAGTCGAAGCCCGCGTACTCGGGGCGGTCGGCGAGCAGGCCGTCGACACGCGCGTAGACGTGCTCGAACGGAGCCGGGCCGCGATAGGCGTCGCGCAGCGCCGTGGGCCAGAGATCCTCCGAGTCGCCGAGCCGAACCGAGCGGTGCGGGGCGATCACCTTGCCGCCCGAATCGAGGTAGGCGTTCAGGCGCGCCGCCAAATCCGCGTCCACTTCGAGCGTGTCGGGCAGGCAGATCAACCGGTAGCGCTCGAGCTCGGCCTCGCTGTCGATCACGTCGAACTGGATCTGACACTCGGTCAAGAGCTTGGCGATGCCGCCGCTGCTGGGCCCGTGCTGTGACGGCACCAGCTCACCGGTGATGCTCACCGGAGCGAGCCGCGCAAGCGGATTGCCGCCGACCAGGATCGCCGCCTCGGTCACAGGCACGGCGCGCTCGAGGTGCGGCTCGAGGCTCTCGATCTCGGCGTAGGCCGGGCCGATCGTCGCGTAGGTCGCCCCGTCGAGGCGACCCAGGGGGCCCGGCTGCTCGCCGATGTCGCAGCGCGATCCCTGGGCGACGAAGCCGGCCAGCTCGGTGCGCAGCTGGATCGGGTGCTTGAGCCCGCCGTACTCGCCCCACGATTTGTGGAACTTCCCGGTCATGCCGTACACGGACACGCCGAAGCTGCGTGCGAAGCGGGCGTGGAGGGGGAAGTAGCCGTAGCCCCAGCCGCCCGTCGGCAGGGCCTCGATGTCGATGTTCTCGACCACGTCGATGCGGTCGCGAAGGCCAAGTACGGCCTGGGTATTGAAATCCACCTGGATCCCGCCGGCGAGGCCGTGGACGTGGTTCGACAGCCGGCGCATCACGTCGGTGCGCAGCTGGTGCTTGTGTTCGCGCTGGACGGCGGGGTCGAAGGGGTCCTTGCCCGCCTGGGTCAGGATCTCGCGGCAGTTCCAGCAGAAGCACTCGCCGCCGAACGGGAAGACCTCGTCGAACCAGATCCCGTCCACCTCGTAGCGCTCCAGCACCTCGGCCGTGCGCTCGAGCGCGAGCTGCATCCGGCCCTCGTGGGTGAGGCAGAGGGCGGACAGAAAGGGTTCGTCCTCGAACGGCGCCAGGTAGGTGCTGCGGTCGCGTTTCCAGACCAGCCACTCGGGATGACGGTCGGCGAGGTACTCGTCCCAGCAGTACGAGTAGTAGGGATAGATGGCGATTCCGGCGCCGCGGCAGGCTGCGACGATCTGGCCGAGCAGGTCGCGCTCGCCCAGTCCCGGGTGCACGGGGCCGATCTTGCTCGGGTAGAAGCAGTAGCCGTCGATGTTCTTCGCCGGCACGACGATCGCGTTGACGTGTGCGCCCGTCAGCGTTGCCGCGAATTCCTCGGGATCGAAGTCACGGCCGACGTCGGCGTCGCTGGGGTCGCCCCCGAAGGCCAGGTGCAGCTTGCGCCAGGGGCGATCGGGCTGCGAGCGCAGACGCTCATCGATCCAAACTCCTGCGGTGGTGCTTTGTGTGCTCAATGCTCTCTCTCTTAGCTGGCGTGGATTTCCGGGGGGAACGGGAGCGGGCGCCGCACGCCCCATCCCTGATCGGGAGGATCGTGCGGCGCCCGTGTACCCGGCTGGCGCAGTGGCCCGTCCTATTCCTCGGACGCGAAGTTGGGCCGTTCGCGTTCGGAGACTTCCTGCATTCCCTCGGCGAACTCCTCGGGAGTCGCTTCGCCCTGGACCAGGGCGGAGGTCTTTTCGTAGGTCGGGTTGATCATCGACGAGTGCGTGACCAGGCCGGTGAAGGTCACCAGCTCGCCGACCGACTTGAGCATGTTGGTGAGCGAGGTCTGCAGCGGGCCGCCGGTCGGGTGCGGTTTGACGGCGACGCTGAGCTGATCGCCGGCGTTGGCGTAGTCGTCGGCGACCTTGCTGAACTCTTCGAGGAAGGCGGAGACGAGCGCCGGATTGTCGTCGACGCCCTTCTTCGTCGCGGCGATCACCGAAACGCCGCCCATCACACCGTCCAGCTGCTCGGTCGAGTATTTGCCGTCCGGCACGTCGGGCAACGGGAAGACGCCGACCTCGAAGTTCGGCTCGCCGGCGGCGATCTCACCCGCGAACCAGGAGCCGGTGAAGTTCATCGCGGCCTTGCCGCTGATGAACTGGGTCGACATCTGCGTGTAGTTGAGACCGGTGAAGCCCTCCGCGAAGCAGTTGGCATCGACCAGTTCGCGGAACCTTTCGGCGGCTTTGACGAATTCCGGATCGGTCCATTTCGCCCCGTTGGTGCCCAGCGTCGCGTCAACGCCGACGGCATCGCCGGTGTACTGGTAGAGGATCGCGTCATACCACTGGACCGCGGTCCACTGGTCCTGGCCACCGCTTCCGAGGCTGATTGGCGTCACGCCGGCGTCCGAGAACGTCTTGCACGCCGTGAGCAGTTCGTCCCAGGTTTTCGGCGGCTCCACTTCGTACTGGTCGAACAAGTCTTTGTTCTCCCACATGCTCATCACGAACCAGTAGTCCGGGACACCGTGCACGGCACCGTCGGTGGTGCTCACCGGGGCGAGGCTGGCGGGGTTGAAGCGGTCGAGATCGACAAGTTCTGAGACGTCGGCGATCTTGTCGGCACGCACGAAGCGCTCGAGCAGCTCGCCGGTGTCGGTCTCGTAGACGTCCGGCTCGCCGCCGGAGGAGAAGGCCGCCAGGTACTTCGTCTGGAACTCTTCGGTCGAGAAGGTCGTCATGTTGACCTTGGCGCCGGGGTACTTGGCTTCGAACTTCTCGTTGAATTCATCCCACCAGTCGACCAAGGCGGGCGCGGTTCCCGCGTCCCAGAACTCGAGCGTGCCGGTGACCTCGGCGTCCGCGGCTGGCTTTTCGGCGGCGGTGGAGGCGGTCGAGTCGCCGCTGTCCGAGCTGCCACAGGCCGCCAGCATCAGGCCGACGAGCAGGGCCGCCGCGATCGCGGCAAGGGTCTTCATTCCCCGGCTGCGACGTCGCGATTCCGTTGCGTTCTCATGCATCTCTCTGACTCCCTTTGGATTGGGACGGACCGGATGGCGGCGTAACCCTTGTTCCGCCACTCTTCATCGCGCATAGGTATCAAATAGTGATGATGATGTCAAGATCTGAGAGTCTACGAATCCACCAAACCACCCGCCCAGCGGGCGAGTATCGTTGAGCATGTGATGGCCAAGCTGGCGGGATCGGATGGATCGCAGGCGAATGGTGCGCCGCAGCGTCCGCGCGTCCAGTCGGCGGCTCGCGCGGTCGGCATCCTGCTCGCGATCGCCCAGAGCGAGAACGGCCTGACGACCAAAGAAATCAGCGAACGCGTCCAGATCGGCCGCCAGGCGACCTACCACCTGCTTCACACGCTGCTCAGCGCGGGAATGGTCACCAGGGACGAGCGCAACCGCTACCTACTCGGGCTTCGCGTCGGCACCCTCGCCGAGGGCTTCGCCAGGCAGCTCGTGCCATCCGAGCACCTGGCGCCGATCGTGCGGGAGCTGGCGCAGCAGACCGGTGAGACCGCCTACGCCTCCGGTTGGTGGTCGGGAGAGATCACGACCCTCGTGGTCGCCCGCGGGACCAACCCCGTGCAGGCGGCGGAGGTCTCCCAGGGACACGTCGGCGACGCCCACGCGCGCGCCTCCGGAAAGCTGCTGCTCGCGGTCACGACCGAGGCCACCCGAGACGCCTACCTGGAACAGAACAAGCTCACCAAGCTGACGCCGAACACGATCGCCACGCGGCGGGCGCTGGACAAGGAGCTCGGCGAGATCCGCGAGCGCGGCTACTCGGTTGACGACGAGGAGTTCGCTGCGGGCCTGTACTGCATCGCCATGCCCTTCGACCACGGCTACTCCCCGTTCGTCCTCGCTGTCTCGGGTCCGCGCGACCGGATGCTCGCCAACCGCGAGAGCTACATCGCGAAGCTGCGAGAGCTCACGGCTACGACAGCCGGAGACGAGGCCGAGCCGGTGGCAGAGCCGGTCTGAGCGGGCCTTCAGGGCCCCGCCGCCGGGGCGGGCTGCAGCAGCTGGATCGTGATCCCGTCGGGATCGCGCAGGTAGGCGCCGAAGCCGCCGGCGTTCGGCCCAGCGGGGATCTCCACCGGCGCCGGCGATTGGAAGGAAGCCCAGTCCGCCAGGCGCTTGTACTCGGCGTGGATGTCGTCGACGACGATGCAGAGGTGGCCGTTGCCGACGTTGTAGGTCTCCATGTCGGCGTGCCCCGTCGGCGGCTGGACGTACTTGACGAGCTCGAGGCTGCCGCCGCCGGGGAGGTTGAGGTAGGCCCACTCGATCTCACAGCCGGCGTAGCCGATCGTCTCCCCCATATAAGGGGGATCCCATTTCCTCTGCACCGCGACGGGCTCCACGTCCAGGAACCGGCAATACCACTCGAGCGAGCGGTCCAGGTCGGAGACGGTGAAGCCGACGTGATGGACGCTGAGCTGCGCCATCACTAGATCCCCGGGACCGCGCCGAGCGAGGCACCGCCGTCGACGTCGAGCGCGACCCCGGTCAGGAAACTGCCGGACTCGGAGATGAAGAAGAGGGTCGCATCGGCGACGTCGGCCTCGGTCGCGTTACGACCGAGCGGATTCGTCGCCGCGGCCGCCCGGATCACGTCCTCGGCGCTGCGGTCCCCGCCCTCGAGCTTGCGCTCCAGGACCTTCTGGCCCATGCCCGTCGTCGGGCACCCGACCGGGCAGACACAGTTGACGGTGACGTTGGCGGCGGCGAACTCAGCGGCCAGCGACTCGGTGAGACCGACGACCCCGAACTTCGAGGCCGTGTAGGCAAGCTGCAACGGGTAGCCACGGCGGCCGCCGTCGGAGCCGATCGTGACCATCCGGCCGCGGCCGCTCTCGCGCAGCGCCGGCATCGTCGCCTGGGCGACCGTGAAGGCGCCCTTTAGGTTGACTCCAAGCACACGGTCCCAGTCCGCCTCGGTGATCTCCTCGAGCGGGCCCATGTGGAAGACACCGGCCGAGACCACCACCGTGTCGAGACCCCTGAAGCGCTCGGTTGCCTCGGCGGCGGCGGCGCGCACCTGATCGACCGACTGCACGTCGGCGGTCAGGCCGAGCGCCCGCTCGCCCAGCTCGGCGACGGTGGCGTCGACCTTGGCCTCGTCAACGTCGAGCACGGCGACCGAGGCGCCGGCGGCGTGGAGTCGCGCGGCTATCTCGCGGCCGAAGCCGGAGGCGCCTCCGGTGACCAGTGCTTTGCGTCCCTCTGCGATCTGCATCTCGCTCCCCTTCGCGCTCGTCGGATGGCCCCGGACTCAGAGGATTCGGGACTTATCTGTTCGCGCCGACATTATCACTATATGCAGAGTATGCGTTATCCTGGCCGCTCTTTTCGTTCGAAGGAGAGAGGACCGTTTATGCCCGAGATCTCGATGCCGCGCCTGTCGGATTCCATGGAGGAGGGGACCATCGTCCGCTGGCTCAAGCAGACGGGCGACGAGGTCGCCCGCGGCGAAGAGCTGGTCGAGATCGAGACCGATAAGGCCGACGTGGTCCACGAGTCCGACGCCAACGGCCGGCTCGAGATCCTCGCCGAGGAAGGCGCGACGCTGCCCATCGGAGCGCCGATCGCGCACATCGGCGAGGGCGCGCCTGCCGCCAACGGCGCCGCGCCGAGCGCGAGCGCGACTCCCGCTAGCGCGCCCTCCACCAGCGCCGCCGCAAGGCCCTCGCGCGGCACCCGCATCAAGGCGTCTCCGGTCGCACGGCGACTGGCCGCCGACCTCGGCGTCGACCTCGCCGCGATCGAGGGAAGCGGCCCCGGCGGGCGCGTCGTCAAGGCGGACGTCGAAGCGCGCACTGGGGCTCCAGCCGCGACGCCGGCGACCGAGCCGAGCCGACAGGACGAGCCGGCGGTCGCCGACACCGTCGGCGCGAAGGGGGCCGCCACCGTGCAGGAGCTCTCGCGCCTGCAGCAGGTCGTCGCGCGGCGCATGTCGGAGACGAAGGCAACGGTCCCCGACTTCACGGTCACGACCGAGGTGGATATGGATGCGGCCGCGGAGCTGCGCGCCAGCCTGAAGGAGGTTGCCGCCGCCGCGCCGGCCCCGTCGCTGAACGACATGGTCGTACGCGCCTGCGCGCTCGCCCTGCGCGATCACCCCCGCGTCAACGGCGCCTACCGGGACGGGCGCTTCGAGCTCTACGAGCAGATCAACATCGGGATCGCGGTGGCGGCGGAGGACGCGCTCGTCGTGCCCGTGGTCAAGGACGCCGACCAGCTGCCCCTGCGCGCGATCGCGGGAACGACCCGGAGGCTGGGCGAGAGCGTGCGCGCAGGCACGATCACTCCACCCGCGCTCTCGGGCGGAACCTTCACCGTCTCCAATCTGGGCATGTTCGGCGTGACCGAGTTCACGGCGATCCTCAACGCCGGCCAGGCGGCGATCCTCGCCGTCGGCGCGGTGCGCGATCTGCCGGTTCTCCGCGATGGCGAGCTGCGGGCGGGTAGCGTGATGACGCTCTCGCTCACCTGCGACCATCGCATCCTCTATGGTGCCGACGCCGCTGCCTTCCTCGCGCGGGTGAGGGATCTGCTCGAGGCCCCCCTGGCGCTGGTGAGCTGAGGCCCCGACGATGCGGTTCCTCATAGAGATAGCGATCAGCCTGCCGACCGACCTGCCCGAGGCAAGGCGCCGGGCACTGCTGGAAGCCGAGCTCGTGCGCGGCAAGGAGCTGCGCGAGCAAGGAACGATCGCGGCGATCTGGCGAGTCCCCGGCGGCCTGCGCAACGTCGGCATCTGGGAGGCGGCCGACGCGACCGAGCTGCACGCGGCGATCTCCTCGCTCCCGCTGCACCCGTATATGGACGTCAGCGTCACCGCGCTGGCGCGGCATCCACTCGACGAGGTTGAGTAGTTATCACCCCTTGACAGAGTTATCACCATCTGGATACGGTGGAGAGGGGCAGGAAATCTGCCATCGACACTCCCGGGAGGTAAAGAGATATGGGTGGAGGGTGCAACACCGGCCGTGCGCGAACGCCTAGGCGGGCGCGTGGGATATCGGCTCTAGTCATCTTGATCGTCGCGCTCGCGGCGATGGCGGTCGGCGCAAGCGCCGCTACGGCCGACACGAAGTTCTACGTCTCGCCGAGCGGCCACGACAACTGGCCCGGCACCAAGCAGCGGCCCTTCGAGACGCTGCGCCGCGCTCAACAGGCCGTGCGTCAGGCGACGCACTGGATGCACTCCGACGTCGTCGTCAACCTGCGCGCCGGCACGCACGTGCTCGACCAGCCGCTGCGTCTGTCCGACGCCAAAGGCGACTCGGGGCGGCACGGCAACAAGGTCGTCTACCAGGCCTACGGCTATGGCACCCGCCGCGAGGAGAACGCCATCGTCAGCGGCGGCCGCCGGATCACCGGCTGGAAACGGGTGGCGGGACAGCCCGGAGTCTGGCGGGCGCCGGTCGGAGACCTGGTGACGCGACACCTGTTCGTCAACGGCGAGCGCGCCTCGATGTCCGCGCTGGGCGGGGGCTTGCCGGGCACGCTGGAAGGCACCAAAACCGGCTACGTGACCGACAGCACGGACCCGCAGAGCTGGGACAACCCCGGCGAGATCGAGCTCGTCTACACGGGTGCGTTCTCCTGGTCTGAGCCCCGTTGTGGCATCGACGAGATCAGCGGCGACGCCAACTCGACCACGATCACGATGGATCAGCCCTGCTTCGAATGGTCCCAGAAGATGTTCGCGACGGAATGGGAAGGCACCTACTACCCGCTGATCGATCCGACCGCCGTCCAGAACAGCAGCAGCTTCCTGAACGATCCCGGGGAGTTCTACCTGGACCGCTCGCAGCCGGGGCAGCACGTCCTGATGTACGTACCGCGGCCCGGCGAGGACATGCGACGGGCGAACGTGATCGCGCCGACGCTCGAGACCCTCGTCGAGAGCAGGGGCAAACCGGGCAACCGCCTGCATGACGTCGTCTTCCGCGGCCTGACGTTCGCGCACGCGACCTGGCTCGCCCCCAGCGAACCGGCCGGCTTCGTCCACTACTGGGCCCACACCTACTACAACGGCGGCGAAGTCAACATGGCAACGGGCGACTTCCCGACCAACGAGGACCTGCTCTCGGTCCCGGGCAACCTGTCTTTCCACGGGGTCGACCGGATCGACTTCGAGGACGACCGGTTCGTCAAGCTCGGTGCCGCCGCGGTCGAGTTCTCGCACGACAGCGGTTACAACTCAGTCGTCGGCAGCGTCTTCACCGACGTCTCGGGCGGCGGCGTCTGGATGGGTCCCAGCGCGCCGGAGACCGGCGGCCCCAACCCGGGCAACCGCATCGAAAACAACTGGGTCCACGACATCGGCGTGGAGTTCCCAGGCAGCGCCGGCCTGCTGCTACAGGGCACCCAGGACTCCGTGATCGCCCACAACCAGGTCAACGACGTCCCCTACTCGGGCATCGTGCTCGCCCACTCGGGGGACCTCGACAACGCCGGCCCGGCCACGACCGGCCAGAAGGTGCTGAACAACTACGTGTTCGACGCCCTGAAGCGGCTCAGCGACGGAGGTGGGATCTACATCTCCGGACCTCAGGGATCCACCTACGGGGACGGCGCGCTGATCCGTGGGAACGTGGTCCACGACGTTCCGTACCTGGGCATCTACGCGGACTTCTACGCCACCTGGGAGACGATCCGCGAAAACGTCACGTACCGGACCACGTACTCGTCCGGCGGATACTGCCCGATCATCGTCAACTACGAGGGCAACTTCTGGGACAACGAGAACGTGGCGTACGCGGGGGAGTGCCCGCCGCCGTGGCCCGAAGTCACCTACAAAGACAACACTCTCCTGCCGGAAACCGATCCGGCAGGGGCCTGCGCGGCCATCACGGCATGCAAAGGGATCCTCACCAAAGCCGGGCTGGAGCGCGAGTACCGGCACCTGCTGCTCGGCGACGAGTAGCCGAGGGCACTCCCCCACCCCGGTCCGGCGCCCCTCGCCGGGCCGGGGGCCCTCGGCGTTCCTCCTCGACGGGAGGCCACCGCCGAGCACGATGCACCGGATATCCGGCTCAGTCGAGCCCTCCCTCTAACCTTCAGCCATGGCGATAAGCGCACGACCCCTTCCCCGAACCTTTGATCGGACCGCTTTTCAGACGTTCCGATTCGTGGGCAGGGAGATCGACGCTGAGGGCAGGATCTCCCTGCGCTACGCCCTCGACGACGCGATTGAATTCGTCGAGAGGTTTGAGCTGCCACCGGGTACGCGGGTGTCTGGCGAGGACCGGGACAGGGTCGAGGGAATACTCGCTCTGCTGCATTGGATTGCCGGGGTCAGCTATTACAAGACGGCTGTCCCGAGCACCGTGGAATGCGATCCGACCCCGCCTGGGGTTGCGAAGCTCTTGGAGGCCCTCTACTCGGAGGGCCTGGGCGAGTTCGCGTTCACCAACGGCCTGGCCGCTTTGCCCCGACCCAAGTTCCCTGCCGGAGCCCCGTCCGCGCAACCTCCGCGCCGTCGAGCCACGCGAATCCTCGTTCCCGTGGGCGGCGGCAAGGACTCGGCCGTTGCCCTGGAGGCGGTACGCAGGTCGGGCAAAGAGTTCTCGCTGTTCTCGGTCGGTGATGCGGGACCGATCGCACGCACCGCGGCGGTTGCCGATGTCCCTCACCTCGTTGTGCGGAGGCAGCTCGATCCGCAGATCGGCGAGCTGAACGAGGCCGGTGCCCTGAATGGACACGTTCCGATTACCGCGATCGTGTCATGCGTGGCGATTCTCACCGCATCGCTGCACGGCTTCGACGCCGTTGCGATGGCCAACGAGCGCTCCGCATCGGCGGGAAATGTGAGCTGGAACGGGATCGACGTGAATCATCAGTTCAGCAAGAGCCTGCGAGCGGAAGGACTGCTGCGCACCGCACTGGAGGAGCTGGGAGCCGACGTGGATTACTTCTCCATCCTGCGTCCGGCCTCGGAGCTCGCGATCGCGCGAGCGTTCTCGCGAATGACCGATTACCACGAAGCATTCTCGAGCTGCAACACCAATTTTCGCCTCGACGGGCTGGCTCCCTCTCGAAGGTGGTGCTGTGACTGCCCCAAGTGCCGCTTCGTCTTCCTGGTCATGGCTCCCTTTTCCGAGCCAGAGCACCTGCGTGAGATCTTCGGGCACGACATGCTCGACGACGATTCCCAGTTCGACGGCTTTGCTCTGCTCACCGCGTCAGGAGGCCTCAAGCCCTTTGAGTGCGTCGGTGAGGAGGAGGAGAGCCGAGCCGCGATGAGAATGCTGGCGGACGACCCTCGCTGGCGCGATCACCAGGTTGTGCGACGGCTGAGGGCCGAGGTGCTGCCCCGGTTTGAGGCGGACGATGGAACCCCCGAGGATGCGTTGGCGCTGTCCGACGAACACAGTGTCCCGGCCGAGCTGATGCCCGCGGTCCGTGCGCTTCTCGCAGCTTAAAGGCCGCTCGATCGGTGTTTGGGGGGCCGGCCGTGAGGTGCGGTCCCTGGCAGCCCAGCTCCGGCGCCTGCCCGGGGCGGAGATCACCGTCGTCGCCTTCGACGCCAAGCCCGACCCCGAAGCGCTCGCCGCGCTCGGGGTCCCCGACGCGCGGGTCGCGGTCGGCTCCGAGGCGGTAGCGGCACTCGCCGGCTGCGACGTCGTCGTCCGCTCCCCGGGTGTGTCGATCTACAAGCCGGAGGTGCGGGAGGTGCTCGCGGGTGGCACGCCGGTCACCACGGCGACCTCGCTTTGGCTCTCGGAGCATGGCTCCGCCGGCGTGATCGGCATCACCGGGACCAAGGGCAAGAGCACCACCGCCGCCCTCGCCTGCCACCTGGCCCGCGCGGCCGGCGTCGACGCCGCGCTCGCCGGCAACATCGGTGTGCCGGCGCTCGATCTCCTCGATCGGAAACCACCCGAGCTGGTGCTGCTGGAGCTCTCCAGCTACCAGATCGCCGACCTCGAGATCGGGACCGAGGTGGCGCTCGTCACCAGCATCTTCCCCGAGCACGTCGACTGGCACGGGACCGATCTCGTCTACCGGGCCGACAAGCTGAAGCTGCTGGGGCTGCCCGGGGTCAGGGTCGCCGTCGTCAACGGCCGCTTCCCCGAGTTGGCCGCGGCCGCCGAGGTGGCCGCGGCCAGTGTCGTCTTCGGGGTAGCGGACGGTTGGAACGCCGACCCGTCGGGCATCGGGCGGCACGGCACCCAACTGCTCGCCACCGAAGAGCTCCCGCTTCCCGGGGAACACAACGCCGTGAATCTCTGTGGCGCCCTCGCGGCGCTGGAGATGTTCGGCATCGACCCACCGCTGCCCGACGCACTGGAAGGGTTCGAACCGCTCGCCCACCGGCTCGAGGTGGTCGGCGAAGGCGGAGGCCTGCTCTGGGTCGACGACAGCATCTCAACCACCCCCGAGTCGACCCTGGTCGCGCTCGACTCCTTCCCGGGCCGCGACGTCGTTCTCCTCGCCGGCGGCTTCGACCGCGACCAGGACTACGCCGAGCTCGGGGCGGCGCTCGCCGCCCGCCGCGGCGCCGTCGTCGGGATGCCGACGACCGGGGCCGAGGTGGTCGCCGCCGCCCGCGGGGCCGGCGTCGGCGCCGAGCGCGCGGTCGAGGCCACCGACCTCGAGTCCGCCGTCGCCGCGGCCCGCGCGCTCGCCGCGCCCGGCAGCGTCGTCCTCCTCTCCCCGGCGGCCCCCAGCTACGACCGCTTCCGCAACTTCGAAGAGCGCGGCGAGCGCTTCCGCGCCCTCTCCGCCTGAGCGCGGATCAAGCGCCGATCGCGGCCAACAGCCGGCCGTAGGCCATGATCGTCGACCGCACCTCCTGCAGGTAGGCATCGGCGCTGAACACCTGGCTGAGGCGGGGGTCGACGTCGCCCGGCTGGATACCCATGGTCTCGACGAGCACCTGGTGGGGCAGCCCGAGCACCCGCAGCGCGTCGGCGTGCTGGTAGGGGACGTAGATGTCCGAGGTGACCAGCAGCACCCGCTGCCCCGGCTGCAGGCCGGCCAGCTCGGTCGCGAACCACTCGTAGGAGTCGCCGGTGTTGGTCCGGCGCAGCTCCGGCTCGCTCGAGGGCGCGGCGACGACAAAGGCCGGCAGGCCGGCCGCGGTCGTGTACTCGCGCACGCGCCAAGAGCCGAACTCCAGCTCCGAGCGCTCGCCGCGCTCGCGGTCGGGCGAGTCGAGCCCGAAAGCGAGGCGGATCCCAGCGTCCATCGCGTCGAACTCGTCGCCGACGGACTCCGTCCCGGCCTGCTCGAAGGCGACCTGCTCGACCAGGCCGACCTCGTTGCCCTTCAGCTCACGGAAGCCGCCGAGCGCCGTCACCGACCCGGCCTCGACTCCACCCTGCTCCAGCAGCCTGGCCGCCGCTAGCGGCCTCGCCAGGCAGGCGCGAGCGAGCCCGCCGAGGATCAGTACGTGGTCGTAGCGCCCCTGCGGCGTGGCGCCGCCCTTGACCAGTCCCAGGGTGGTGGCGGCGTCTTTGATCGCCTGCTCGGTATCCGCGTCGAGCGAGCGCGCCTGGAAGAGGTTTCGCTCCTTGCCGCCGCGAAAGTCCCAGACCTTGGAGAACTCCTCCAACCTGGCGAGCAGCTCCGATAGCTCGAGCCCCGTCGGCACCTCCCCCCCGGAGAGCTGGACCAGCTCGTCCAGCGCCGATGAGCGCGTCCATGCCTCGATCGCCGCGGCCACGTCGCTGCCGTCGGGGGGCAGGGGCGGTAGAGGGTCGGTCACGAAGGCGACGATGTTAGCTCGCGCATCGCCTCCTCGAAGGCGCGGCGCGGCGCCGCTTCGGGGTCCTCCTGCGAGGCGAGGCGGGCGAGAGCGACCTTGGCCAGGAAGGCGCTGGTCTTGCGCGCTTCGTTGGAGTCGACCGAACCGTCCAGGGTCTCGCGCTGCTTGAGGGCGGCGACGGTGTGGTCCGTGGCTTCCCGCAGCCAGCCGCTGCGCTGCTGCGCGCTGGCGGGGATCAGGATCGCCCGGTAATAGCCGACGAAGCCGAGGCCCGCCTCGCAGGCGGCGACGTGGGGGTGGATGTCGACCGGGTAGAGCTGCCGGCGGCGGGTCAGAACGTCTCCGTAGATCTCCTCCGACCTGTCGAGATGAGCTACAGCCTGCTCCGTCTCCTCCTGCGCGAGATCGAGCCAGGTCCCGGCGAGGTTGAACCGGCTGCGCGCCTTCTCGACCGGCGTTACGTCGGGATCGTCCCGGCGTCCCTCGTCCGCTTCTTCGAGCATCGTCAAGGCCCGCCGCAGGACCTCCGCACGGGTCTCCCCGTCAGCGGGGAACCGCGAGAGCGCCCGGGTCAGCAGCCCCTCCATCGCCAGGCAGCGGAAGGGGTTCGCGCCTTCCTCCCTGGGCTCGGCGGTCGCCTCCTGCGCTTCGGTTTCGATCAGCATCTGGCGCGCCGAGCGCGCCCACCCGACCGCCTGCCGCAGCAGGTCGGGCTCGTCCTTCTTGTGCTGGTTGATCGGCCTTGCCCGGCCAATCAGGCAGTTGGCGACCTTCCGCGGATGCTCGGCAAGGTGCCGCTGCGCCCGCTCGAAAGCCTTGCCGGAGCGCGGCGTCTGCCCAAACCGCTCCAGAAGACCGGCGATCCCGTACTCGGCGAAGCCGAGCCGCTCGTCGACCGTCGCGGCCTCGGCGTCGATCGGCGCCAGCAGGTCGTCGAGGCGCGAGACCGTGGCAAAGTCGCCATAGCGGTCGAGCACGCCGAGCGCGTTCTCGTCGATGCCGATCTCGTACCCGACTTCGTCCCGCAGGTCGGGGCGCTCCTGCTCCAGGTAGCGCCGGATCGCCGCCCCGAACAGGCGGTGCATGCGGATACTGGCGCTCTCCTCGTCGCCAACGATTAGGCCCCGCTCCTCGAGCGCGGCGAGAGGCGCGCTCGCCTCCTCGCCGGTCAGCCCGCTCAGCAGTGACACGGGCTGGCGATCGGGAGGCAGATGGGCAGCGAACGCGCAGAGGCGCAACCAGGACTCGCCGAACCCCTCGCTTTCCCGCAGCGCTTCCCAAAAGGCCACCGGGCCGCGCAGCTCTTCCTCCTCCTCGGAGCCACCGGCAGCCGGCGCCCGGCCGGCGATCTCCGAGCCGCTCGTGTCGGTGGCCCCGAGCAGCGCTCTGAACGCCTCCAGCATCAGCCGCCGGCCGCGGACCAACTCCGCCAGCTCCGGCCCCAGCGTCGCCCGGTCGTCCGCCGCGACGGCGGGCAGCGGCGTCCACTCGAAGCCGGGCACCGCCTCCCATTCCGGATTCGTCGTCGTCACCACCACCCGGCGGTCCTTCTCGGGTTCGGGCACCGGCAGCAGTTTGCGAAGCTTGGTCGGGTCGCCGTCGGCGTTGTCGATGACCACCAGCCAGCCGCCGTCGGCTTCGCGCAGGCGGGACAGCGCCGCCTGGGCGTTGCCCTCGCGGTCGGGCGTCTCCAGCCGCTCATCGGTTTCCCCCATTTCGTCGGCCCAGGCGGAGGCGAGGCTGTGGATCAGCGCCTGCGGCTCGGAGGCATCGAGGAACCAGGCGGCCCCGGCGGGCTGCTCTTCGGCGAGATGGCGGGCGATCATGCTCTTGCCCTGTCCTCGCGGGCCGTACAGGACCGGTGAGCTCCTGCCGCGCTTCAGCTCGGCGATCAACTCCCGGTCGCCCGCGTACTCGCGAAAGCCGACGCCGCTGCTGGGGAGGTAGCGGCGGATCGCCCGCGCCCGCGTTCGCGGCAGGGGCAGCACCATCTGCCGCGCCTGCAGCATCGGGGCGTCGATCAGGAGGACGTCGGTCGAGGGCTCCCAACCCTCCGCTGCCGGATCGAAGCTCGACGCCGCCTCGAAGTCACGGTCTGGCTTCGCCGCCCACTGCGCGTTCACCGGGACGACGAGGCCTGACGCGGCCGCCCGGTTGAGGTCCGCGACCGAACCTTTGAGCACTCCCTCCTCCTTGTCGGGAGTAAAGCCCGGCAGCTCGAATGGGTCCGTCAGTCGCTCTTGATCTCGACCTGGCGTAAGCACGACGAAAGCGTGGCCCGGGAGGACAGCGAGCAGCACGTCGACGAAGGACGCCATGCACATCGTCGCGTAGGTGGCGGCAAGGTCGAGGCAGGTCCCATGGCCGTCGTCGAGCAGTTCCCAGGGATCGCGGACCTGCTGAGTGACGCGAGCCGTGAACCGCTTCTCCCAGTGGTAGGTCAGCCCCTTCTCTCGCAACAGCTCGTACAACGCCCGAGCCCGGTCGCGAGGATCCTTGAGATCCTCGTCGTCTTCGACCATCTCAATGCCGAGCCGGAGACCGTCGAGAGCGTCGGGCGAAGCGACGTATTCGGCGAGCCTGGCGTGTCCGTGGCCGCCGTTCCAGGCGGGCCAGATCCTGCGATCCCCAGCCGCCGCTCCGGAGCCGTCCGGCGTTCCCTTATCGATGTCCATGGCCGAACATCACCCGGAAGCGTTGACGAATTCGAGCCGCGCCTGCGGATCGCCGAAGAAGCAGTAGGCGGCGAAAGTGTCCGCGTCTTTCTCCTGGTAGCCACGGCTGCGAATTTCTCGCAGGATCTCGGCGATCGGCTTCGCGTCAGGTTTCAGCGCCTCCTTGTAGAGCTCCAGCGCCACGTCGCGCGCGAGTCCGTCGTCGACGGGCCAGAGCGGCGCGATGATCGCGTTCGCGCCGATGGTTGCGAACGAACGCGGGAAGCCGGCGCCTCCCGCCAGCGATGGGACCATCTGCCCGGTGCTGCAGGCGTTGAGGAAGACGAACGGATGGGCAGCCTGACAGAGACGTATGAACCCTTCGAGCGTCTCGACTTCGGCGGCTCGCAGCTTCGGATCGGGACCCTCGAGTTCGATCGCGTCATCGTCCTCGACCCCAGCCGCACCATGGCAGACGAAGTGCAGCAGGGAGGCGTGCTCCTCGCCGAAGCGGCGGTCGAGATCGTCGATCGTGGCCGGCTGCACGCGCTGCCCGTTCAGCTCCTCTTCGACCAGCTGCAGCTCCTCCTGGAAGGCGAGCTGCCGCTTCTCGGGGTAGGTCGGAGCGACCACGAACGATTGGCTGACCTTGAGACTCGGCGGGGGGCCCTGGCCGTCGCCGCGGGTCCAGCGACCAACCGCGAACTCGACCCCGAGTGGGCCGAGGCTCTCGAGCTTCCCGCCGACGGTGCGCCGCGGGATCATCAGCTCCCAGGGGAGGATCGTCTCGACCGAGGCTACGTTGATCGTCTTCGGCGGCACGCCCGCTTCGACCATCTGCCACAGCACTTCCCTGGCGTTTTCCGGAGCCGCTTCCCAGGCTTTGTGACCGACCTCGAGCAGGGCGCGGAAGCGTGCCTCGGGGGTCTTCGTTTCGTCGGTCAGAGCGTTTAGAAGAGTCTTCATGAAGGCGTACCCCTGCTGGGGAACGGCGAATTCCTTCGACTCGGTCGGCTCCCTGTACCCCTCCAACGCCGGCGCCTGGACCGCGCACTGGTAGTGGATTCCATCGTTGAGCGGCGCGGTGATGAAGATCGAGAGGTCGGGCTGATCGCCCTTCACGTGCAGCGGCATGCTGACCGGGGCTTTGGCATCGAGGTGCACGGGCGAGGCCTTGGCCGCGTCGGCCTGCTCCCACTCCCAGACCCGCGCGACATGGCCGCAGGAGCGCCCCCGCAACGTGAAGAGGGCGCTGATCGCGGCCTGGCCGCCCGGCGGCTCCGCGACCACGCGTAGCTCGAACTCGAGCTTCGCCGATTCCTCTTCGTCACGGGCGATGGTGATCGTCCCGAACTCGCTGCCCCCGACCAGTTCGAAATGGTCCGTCAGCTGCAGCAGGACCCCGACGTCGACCGCGTCCACGTCCGGGGGCAGCTCGAGGTCGATTCCCTCCCCCGACTCTCCAGACCGCAGCTCCTTGCTGTCGACGAAGACGGAGACGGGGAATTCGGTACCGGGCGTCTTCTCGAGATCCTCGGGCGCGTCCAGGTGGGGCGTCCGTCTTATCGTCTCGGTGGTCTCCCCCGCCGAGCCGTTCCCGTCCGGCGGAGCGGCCGTCGCCGGGGGGTCTTCGGCGGGACTGCCCTTGGCGCCGCCACCGAGAACGACGAGGCTGAGGTCCCCGATCTTTCCGACGGCGCGACCGAGAGCGGAGCTCCGGCGCTTCCGCGGGGCTCCGCGTAGCGGCGGCGATGCCGGTTTTTTTGGCAATGCCCGCCCTGCTCTTTGCCCTCGCGCCATCTGACCGAGCCAGGCGCCCGATACTTCGCCGGCGGCGTTCAGCTCCACAGCGGGGCGCTGTGGCCGCGTCCCGACGCGAATGGTGACCACCTCGGCGCGGCGACCGAGCAGGCCCTCGAGGTCGGCTCCTGAAGTCCACTCCTGGCGCAGCTCGCCGAGCTCAGGTCGACTGAGGAGGTACCAGCTCCCGCCGAGCTGGTAAGCGACAGTGGTGTAGGCGCGGTCGAGCTCGAAGATCCGCTCCGGAGACCGCCCCTTCTTCAGCACGAAGATCTCATTGCCGGCGATTCGTCGCATGCTCATCTGCTCTTCACCACCTCCGGCACCCGATGGTGCTCATTGCCGTTCTCGTCGATGTAACGGACGCTCATCCGCGGCCCGTCGATATCGAGGACGGCGAAGCCGAACAGCTCCCAGGGTTCGTCCGCTGCATAAGGCTTCAGGTACTCGTAGACCCAGGGCGGCGGCTTGCTTTCGCCTTCCTTCATCACGAGGTGCTCGGGCACGCCGCCGTGGCCGAGACAGGAGGCGAAGCCGACGCGATGTCCCCGCTGCCGCGATTCCTCGTACTGGATGCAGCGGTGCTCGTGGCCCCAGAACCAGGCGTCGACCCGGTCGGTCTCGAGCACCGGCGCGATCTTCTTGCCGAGCTTCTCGGCTCCGTCCTCGTGGGCGCTGAAGAGCTGGTGGTGGCTGAGCAGGGCGATGCTCTGCTCGGGCGGGGCTTCGTCGATCAGACTCCTCGCCCAACCCGCTTGGTCGCCCTTCAGGCCCCCGTCCTCGTAGCCGGTGTCGAGGGCGATCAGCGTCCAGTGCGGGCTCTTCAGCGCAAAGTGGCTGCAGCCGGCCTGAGGCGCGAGGCGCGGGTCGGCGAGGCAGGTGCCGTAGTAGGCATGGCCGCCGTAGTACATGTCGTGGTTGCCGCAGAGGGAGAAGGAGCCGACGTCTTCGCCTTCGGCGACCGGCCAGAGGTTGAGGAAGTTGCGGTTGTACTCGCGCTTGGAGCCGGAGTAGTAGACGTCGCCCAGGTGGATCACGTGCCGTTCCAGGTTGTCGTCCTCGGCGAGGACGCGGCGGATTTGATCGGCGACCCTCTTCGCTCGCGGCAAGCCGGATCCCCAGTCGCCGACGAGCACGATCCGGGCCCGGTCGCCGATCGAGATCGTGGGCGGCTTGTCGACCCACTTCGCCCTGCCGCGGAACGCACGCACGGCCATCGCGAAGCCGGAGGTCAGCCAGCCGGGGTCGCTGAACAGCAGGTTCTCGGCGATCTCCATGTCACCCCAACTGCGCCGCTTCCCCGCCGGCGTCAGCAGCGGAATTTCCGCGATCCGCCGATCGGTGACGGCAGGGATCTCACTATCTCCCCGTCGGCCGACGAGCAGGGGCGAGTCGTCGATCTCGATCTCGTCGCTTTCCTCGGCGTGCTCCTCGATCGTGGTTTGCAGGAGGGAGAGCAGCGGATCCCGGGGGATGTAGGCGACGTCGTCCTTCGGCGGCGCCTCCGAGTCGGGGATGTCCCCCTCATTGGACTCAGACTCTCTGACACCGGCGAGCGACGCCCGCAGCTCCTCGAGCTCGTGGTCTTCGACCTCGGACAGCGGGTCGTCCAGCCCCCGTCGGCGCCCTCCCCCACGTCGCTTCAGCTCCAGCGCGAACTCATCCTGAACGAGGCTCGCGGCCTCCAACAGGAACGGTCGATTCAACACCTGTGCGATCACGCTCTCATCCCCCCGCTAGGTAAACAGGGAGGGAGCTAATCAACTCTTCTACCTTCGTTCAACTTACCTCTATTGAAAACCCGTACGTTCAGTACGCTTCGAGATCATCGGCGCTGGCTGGGGACGATCCCGATCCAGGTCACAGAGGGATCCCGGCGACTGCGGAAAAGCCGAAGATCTGAGCCGATCACGCTCCGCGAGAACTCGGGCTCGAGGCGAATCTCGACCAGCACGGTTTCCGAACCTGGGACACGACGCACGAGACGCCCGGCGATCCGATGGTGCCAATAGACGCCCCTGATCTTGCGAAGGTCGGGCAACGAATCCAGCGGGAACTCAGCCGTATATCGCAGGGGTGCAAAGCCGACCAGCTGCCCCGGTGGAACGACATCCTCGGGGTTCTCGGTGCCGGTGGTGGGCTTTCCGCAAATCTGAAAGGGAAGCGGCTGCGCGAGATGGTCCGCCATGAGCTTCGCGACGCGTAGGTCGGTTTCGAAAGCGGCCCTGCGTGGGCTCGATTCCAGCCAGGCGTCGCCGATCCGCCTGTACAGCCGAGACCGCTCCAGCGAGGTCCGCGACCAACGATCCGTCAGCTCGGCCTGCTCCGGGGCAGGGCCGAGCGCAGCGATCTCCTGGTACTGGCCCACAAGCGCGTCGGCCCACGCGTAACGGATCTCAGCCTCGATCTTTGCCCCGCTCCAACCCACCTCTTCGCCAATCCCTTCGGCCTCTTCCTCACCTTCGATTCCACGCTGAAAACTCCCAATGCAGATCTCATCGACATCTCGAGCGTAGGTGTCCGAGGATCCGCACCCGGCGAGGCCGATGAAGCAAACGAACCCGATCAGTAAGCAAACCGTTCGAAGAGGCGCCATCGACAGGCGTATCGACATGTCCAGGGTCGCCCTTGACGCCGAGCGGCGGCGCTCCCGAACCGGTCCCCCAACCGTCACCGTCCTTAGTCGCCTCCTCCGACTCCCTCTCGGATGCGTTCGGCTACACCGCAGCGGGCGGCCCGAACCAGGTGGTGAGCGCCTCCGTCAGCCCCGCGTCGGTGCCCTCACCCACCCAGGCGACGTGACCGTCCGGTCGGACCAGCACAGCGGCGGGGGCGCTGACCACGCCGAGCACCGGGAGCTCCCACTCCCCTTCGTGGCTCGCGTCGATCAGCCGGACTCGATCCGCCCATGGGGTGATGTCGAGATCGGCGGACTGACCAAAGTCGAGCAGGAGCGGCCGTGCGTCGTGAAGCAGCTCGAAGACTCGGAGCGGACCGTCGGCGACAACCAGGTCGAGGTCGGGCATGCGGCGTCCGAGCAGCGGGTGCCCGTCGCCGAGGTCGTAGTGGACGTCCAGCCCGGTGACGATCCCGGCGAGCAGTTTGCGAGATTCGTCCATGCCCGCCAGCTCTGACACCAACTCGGCGAGCGCCTCCATGCGCACGCCGCGGCTCTGGAGAATGCCGAGCGCCATCGTGTGCTGGAGAGTGCGGGCGGCGACCGGATGGCGCTCGGCGTGGTAGGTCTCCAGGAGGCCCTCCGGAGCGGTCCCGGCCACCACCTGACCCAGCTTCCAGCCCAGATTCACCGCATCCTGCACGCTCAGGTTGAGGCCCTGCCCGCCGGCCGGGTAGTGCACATGGGCCGCGTCGCCCGCCAGCAGCACGCGTCCCTTGCGATAGGTCGCGGCCTGCCGGGTCATGTCGCTGAACCTGGAGATCCAGGTCGGGCGGTGGACCCCGAAGTCGGTGCCGAACACGGCGATCAGCGCCTCGCTGAGTTCCCCCAACGTGGGCTCGCTCCCGGACTGCAGCTGCTGCTCGGTCACGACCAGCCGGATCGTCTTCCCGTCGTCCATCCGTTGGAGGCCGTGAACGCCGGCGGCGTCGTGGCGGAGCCCCAGCTCCGGCTCCTCGCTCATCTCGACCTCCGCGATCAGGTTGCTCTTCGTCGCATCCCACCCGGGAAACTCGATGCCGGCGGCCTTGCGGATCAGGCTGCGTCCGCCGTCGCAGCCGACGAGATACTGCGCTCGCAGCACCTCGCCGTCGGACAGCTCGACAGCGACGCCAGAGTCGTCCTCCACGAAGCCAGCGACCTCCCGTCCATAGAGGACGTTCACCGGCAGCTCGGCGATCCAGCCGGCCATGATCCGCTCGATCTCGTTCTGGAAGATCCCGAGCGAATATGGATGACGCGTCGGAAGGTCGCCCATGTCCAGCATCGTGTTGCCGAACGGCGCGGCCTGGTGCATCTGTCCCTCGGAGAGGAAGCGATCGGCCACCCCGCGTTGATCCAGCACCTCGATCGTGCGCGGATGAAGCCCGCCGGCCCGTGAACCGATGAGCTCCTGATCCGGACGCCGCTCGACGACGGCGACGTCGACCTTCGCCAGCGCCAACTCGGCCGCCAGCATCATCCCCGCGGGACCGCCTCCGGCGATCACGACCGCATGGTCCGTCATTACCCCTCCCTCTGATGGTGGCGGCGCGTCATGCCCCTCGCGATTTTCCACCAAGCTCGCGAAGCCGCGCTGCGCTCCTCGCGTCCATCGGCACGAAGGTCTCGATCGCGAGGCTTGCCGCCGTTACCTCCAGCGGTGCCCCGATGGTGGCGATGACGGTGAAGAGGCTGACCTCGCCGAGGGGCGTGCTCAGCTCCAGTGAGACCACCGGTTGGGTCGCGTGGCCGGCCGGCGGATCGTCGGGAAGATAGGACTCGACCTCCTCGATCAGGCGGCCGAGGGCCGGATCGGCATCCTCGCGGCTCCTTCGCCTCAGCTTCTGAACAAGCGGCCCGTTGCAGGCCGCGGTCATCGATGAGATCTTCGGCAGGCCGCCGGGATGGACCCCGAGCCGGAGCATGTTGATCGGGGGCTCGAGGAGCTCGGGGTCGACCCCGTCCCAGAGGAGCGACGCGGCGCGATTCGCCTCGATCAGGTTCCAGAGCCCGTCGACGATCAATGCCGGGTACGGCTCGTAGGCCTCCAGCAGCCTCCGCAGCGACTCCCGCAGGGGCTGCATGACCTCACCGTCGTAGGGCTGCTCAAGATAGGGAGGAGCGAAGCCCCCCGCTAGCAGCAGGCGGTTGCGCTCGGCGATCGGCAGGTCGAGCTGCTGGGCGAGGTGGACGAGGAGCTGGCGGCTCGGGCGTGAGCGGCCGGTCTCGACAAAGCTCAGGTGCTTGGTGGAGAGGTTCGCGTCCAGCGCCAACTCCATCTGCGTGAGCCGCCGCTGGGTGCGCCAGAAGCGGATCAGCTCACCGACGGTCTGCGGCTCCCTCTCGGTCTGGACGGCCACGGGGGCAACCGTAGCGCCCGCTCCAGATCGGCTCCATTACCTCGGATGTAACGGGGAACGGCCTTTTTTACATCGGAGGTAATCGACGCGCGGTCGTTCCTGGGGGATCGTTACCGCCACGAGCAACGATTCCAAAGGAGGCAGTCGAGATGAGCGAAGCAGTTGATCCACTCGAGACCCGGAAAACGAAGGCAGAGCAGCTCGCCGAGCGCTACAACGCGGTTTGGATGGAGCCGGACCGCGACCGCCGCGTCAAGGCGATCGCCGAGGTCTGGAGCGAGGATGCGATTCATATCCTCCAGCCCACGCTGGAGGTCTACGAGGCCGCCGATGAGCGGGCCGTCAACCCGACCTGGCAGGTGCGCGGCCACGAGGAACTCGAGGCGAGGGTGACCAAGGCCTACGAGGATTTCGTCGCAAGCGGCCAGATGTCATTTCAGGTGCGGGACGGAGCGAAACGCCTTGGGGACGTGGTCACCTGGCGCTGGGAAGGGGTCTCACCGGATGGCGAGGTGCTCGGCGTCGGCCTCGAGTTCGTGATTCTCGCCGCCGACGGCCGGATCGCGACCGACTACCAGTTCGTCGAGTGAACCTGATGACGACGGTTGAGACGAACGACGTCACGCTCGGGGTCGAGCACTTCGGCGACGCGGCGGCGCGGCTCGTTCTGCTCGCGGGCGGCACGACCATGCTCTCCTGGCCCGACGCGCTCTGCGAGGCGCTCGCGCGCGGCGGGCGCCACGTCGTGCGGTACGACCTGCGCGATTCCGGAGCGTCGACCACCCTCGATCCCAAGGCGCCGGCGTACACGCTGCGCGATCTCGCAGCCGACGCCGCGGCGCTCGCCCGCGAACTCGACGACCGGCCGGCGCACCTGGCGGGCATCGGCGTGGGCGGAATGGTCGCCCAGGTGGCCGCGCTCGACCACCCGGACGCGTTCTCGGCGCTCACCCTCGCCGCGACGCGACCTGTCGCTCCAGGCCGGGTCGACAAGGACCTGCCTGACCATGACGCGGCGACGATGGAGCGGCTGTTCTCGCGCCCGATGCCCGACTGGTCCGACCGTGCTGCCGTGGCGGAGCATGCGGCCGCAGGCGCAGAGATCCTCGGCGACGACGCCGCCGCCGCGCGCGCGACCGCCGCGCGCAAGTGGGACCGCACGCCGGGCACGGAGCCCGCGGTGCAGATGGCCAACCAGCTGGGCATGGTGTTCGCCAAGCTCAACTGCAAGCCGCGCTGGCGCGAGCGCCTGTCCGAGCTCGCGATCCCGGCGCTGGTGGTGCACGGTCGCCGCGATCCGTTCTTCCCTGTCGGCAACGGCGAAGCGCTCGCGCGCGAGATCCCGGACGCGCGGCTGCTCGTGCTCGACCGGGCCGCAACGGCGATCCCAGATGCGGCCGCCGGTGAAGTCGCGGCGGCGATGCTCGCGCTTTAGGCCAGTACTACATCGCCGACGCGGCCCTTGTTCGGAAAAAGGCAAAGCGTGAACTGGGCGCAATCCACCTGGGCCAGGCTGGAATCTGTGGGTCTGATCTGCGGCGCCTGACTGTAGTGTCCGGATGGTGAAGTTCCGCGCCACGATCGCCCTCGCCGGGAAAACCGCGACCGGGTTCGAAGTTCCCCCCGAGATCGTCGAAGGTCTGGGTGCCGGCAAGAAGCCACCGGTCCGCGTGACCATCAACGGCAAGACCTACCGCAGCACGATCGCCTCCCGCGGCGGCCGCTACCTGGTCGGCGTCAGCGCAGAGAACCGTCAGCTGACCGGCGTTGCCGCCGGCGACGAGGTCGAGATCGAGCTCGAGCTCGACACCGAGCCGCGCGAGGTCACGGTGCCCCCCGACTTGGCCGACGCGTTCGCGGCGGACGCCGAGGCCAAGCGCTTCTTCGAAGGGCTCTCCTACAGCCAGAAGCAGTGGTACGTGCTGCCGATCTCCCAGGCGAAGAAAGCTGACACCCGCGCTCGGCGGGTCGTCAAAGCGATTGCCATGCTGCGGGAAGGCCGCAAGCGCTGAACAACAGCTCGTCGTCCCGCGGATTGCGCACGATGCAGGCCGCTGGCGCTGGACAACTCGAACGGCCTGCTTCGATCGTCACCCCGGTGCGTCCCACGGGAGTTGAACCCGCGACCTTCGGCTTGAAAGGACGAAGGGCGTTCGCATCGGGAGCCACATCGCGAAGGCGATGTGACCGAAATGCGACCAGCATTTGCGGGTGACGATTAGCGCGTCGCGAGTTCGGGCTTGAGCACCCGGGTACTGCCGTCGGCGGAGACGAGGACAACCGAAAGCCCTTCGTCGGCAGCGCGCTCGATGTCATGACCAGCCGAGGCGGTGTCAGCGTCGATGAACGCGGCGCGCTCGGGGAAAGGAGAGCGACCCTCGAGGGCAAGCTCGATCGCTTCGTCCATCACCTTCGCGGCGGGAGAGCGATTGCTGTCGGCGGTCATTACCTTTCCCATCCTTCGATCATCTCGCGGTAACCACGCTCGACCTCGGAGATCGCGGCGCGCATTCCTTCCCCAAGGGTACCGCCATGGAAGGCCGCGCCCGATTCCTTGCCCCCGCTCCGCGTATAGCGATGCATCTCGTTGTGTCCGTGGGCGCCGTCAAAGACCCGAACCGTCTTCAACCCATCCTCGGTTTCGAGCAGCAGAACCACCGCGTAGTCGAGGACGACGCTTCCCTGCGTCGTGAACTGCACGCGCAGCAGAGCCCCAAGGGCATGATCGAGGACCCGGCGGTAGTAGGCACCCATCTCGGCGACGATAGACTTCCCGGCGGCGCAATCTTTTGTCTGCAAGAGAACAGGCCACCCCGGCTTGGGATCCTGGAGGTAGGCTTCCGTCTCGATGGGAAAGCGCTTGAACAATTGGCGGTTGTGGCTACAAACCGGCTCGGCCGGGCTTCTGATCCTCACGCTCCTCGCGCCGCTCTCTGAGCCCCTGGAGAAGGTCCTGCAACTGCTGGCCATCGTGGGGATGCTGGCCTTTCTCTTGACCGACTCCAGTTCCCGAAGGGAGTTCGTGCGCTTCCTGATTCCGTTGGCGGCTTTGGTGCTCTTGGCTTTGCTGGTCTCAATAGACCCGAAGTGGGTGTTCTTCGGTTTTATCGGCGTCTTTGCCGCGACCTGCTTGTGGGACGTCTACAAACTGGAGCACGCCGAATACCTGGCCAAGCGGAAACACCCTCGATAGACCTCCCGGCGGCGCCGTCAATCCACCGGGGCATCGGGGTCATCTCGGCGGGCCTGCCGCCAACCGAGCTGCAATGCCGACTTCCTCCAAATTGAAAGGACGCGGGTTGTCCGCTTGGGGCGGGGGATTGCGGCGGCAATGCGACCCGAATGAGACCGAGAATACGGTCGACCCTACCTATCAGGGTGCCGTCGTCGCCCGGTGCGATGCGATTGACTACTGAGCCAATGACCGAGCAGTCAGCCATAGGCCGAAAGTCGCCAGACGCCAGTCCCTCGAACGCCGTTTGGATGATCCGGTCTGGCAGCAAGGGAGAGGCCGAGCAGGCTTGCATCGAGGAGGGCTTATGCGGCATCGGCTGGCCCGACCTGCCGGATCTTTCGGTCATGGGAGACGAGGCGGTCGATCGCGAGATAGAGGTCGTCTATGGCGACGAGCCTCACGGACGGGTCCGGAACCACAAGATGCAGATCAGGCACTTCCGGTCGATCTCGCTCGGGGACATCGTCCTTATGCCTTTGAAGACCAGGCCCGGAAATGTCGCGGTAGGGCGGGTAATCGGCCCCTACGAATTCCGTCCGGACCTCTCCGACCTCACCCATCACGTTAGGGCGACGGAATGGTTAGGAGATGTCCCGAAGGGCTTGCTTGCTCCGATCAAGAGCTCTCTGGACCGGCCGCTCACCATCTCGCCAACGCCGGCGACGGCTGATCAGATCGAGCATGTCCTCGAGACTAATAGACCACTTCCGCAACGGCCTAGTCAGACCAGCGGGGAACTGTGCGGCTTGCTGGCCCAAGCTCTCCATGCCCTGCAAAACGGCAACGAAAAAAGCTGGCTCGACGAAACGGTGGCCGACCTGTTACCTCAGGCACTTGAGAAGACGGTCGGAGTTGACCGTCCTATCAGTCACGGCGTCGGAGTCGGCACGCCCGCAGCCGTACCGTGGGTAGCAATTCATCCGGCGGGCTCCGCGGCGAAGGGCGAAGAAGGCATCTACGCCGTTTACCTGTTCGCAACCGACGGGTCCGCCGTCTATCTGTCGGTCAACCAAGGAACTGAGAAGGTCCGCGGCGGCCTTAATCCGTTGATCAAGCGCGCCCGCGATCTCCGAACGGCGGCCGGATTGGACTCTGGGGGCGAGCCGGTAGACCTTAGAAAGAATGAAGGAAGACCTGCCAGGTACCAGGCGGCAAGCGCCTACGCAATCGCGTACGAGGCTGGCGCGATCCCCGAGGACCTGGCACTCATCGACGATCTCGACGAAGTCCTTAGCGCAGTGGATCTCGCTTCCGAGCGAGGCTTGCTGCTACACGCCGAGTTCGAGGCGCAGCACCTTGTGTTCAAGTGGTCCGCCGATATCGAGAGCCAGACGGTAGCGCTGCACCGTAAGGTCGCTGATGAGAAGGGGTCAGTCTGGTGGGGCAAGTTCGGCACTTCCAAAAGCGGCATCGGCAAGAGGCGACTCGAGTCGATTACCGAACAGTTGAAGGCGGGGATCGAGACGTCAGCCTTCCTCTACGGCGGCGGTGAACTGGTCAGGACCCGCCTCCTTGAGATCACCACCGATCCCGAAGCGGTCGACGCAAACCGGCTGCCTGGCTACTACGAGAAGTCCGACTGCAACCTCTTTGTGCGTCTGGAGGCGTTCGAGGATCTTCCGCCCACGTGGCTGTTGGACCACACGGTCCTGGCGAGAGAACCGCTCCTCTCTCCCGACGAAATGTCGAAAGCACTGGGCAACCAAACGACCCCCCTCTTCGTCTTCGAGCTCTGGAGCAGCGCGAAAGGCACCTCCGTCCCAGCCCCAACGCTGGACATCGCCTGGCTCGCATCCACCACCCATTGGGGCCTGGGAGAGATTCACGAGATCTTAGGAGCGCTGGACGAGCGCGGACAGGTGATTCTGGCTGGCCCGCCGGGGACCAGCAAGACCTGGATCGCCGACCACCTCGCCCGTTACCTCACCGACGACCAACCCCTTCGTACCCGTACGGTCCAACTTCATCCCAGCTACGGCTACGAGGAGTTCGTGGAGGGGCTGCGGCCGGTGGCCGACGACAACGGCGCAATCTCCTTCGAACGGGTCAACGGGCTGATCCTCGAGATGGCCGAAGAGATGGAAGATTCCGACGAGACCCGGGTCCTGGTCATCGACGAGCTGAACCGCGCCAACATCCCTCGGGTCTTCGGCGAGCTTCTCTTCCTGCTCGAGTACAGAGACAAGTCGATCGACCTCCAGTTCTCGCGCGGGTTCTCCCTGCCCAAGAACTTAAAGGTGATCGCGACGATGAACACGGCCGACCGCAGCACGAGAAGCATTGACGTGGCCCTGCGCAGACGATTCGAGATCTTCGAGTGCCCGCCCCGAGCCGACATCCTTGAGGCTTATTACGAGGAGGAATCCCACAGCTCGAGCGTCACCGACCTCATTCCGGGGTTCGCGAATCTCAATGCGGACCTCACCGAGCAGCTCGACCGACACCGCACGATCGGGCACTCGTTCTTCATGCGGGATCTCTTCGCCTCAGCGCACCTCCAGCGAGCCTGGGACCGCCAGATCAAGCCGCTGCTCGAGGACTACTTCTTCGATCGAGAAGACCTGGTCGATCAGTTCAAGCGGGAGACCTACTGGCCTGCCGACTGAGACCGTCAACGAGCTGCTCGTCGAGTCGACCTGGAAGACGCTGGCGCTGAGCGAGGCCCAGTGCGAGGCGCTGCGCCGAGCGGGGCGCACGCTCGCCAAGGGGACGGGGCGCTACGGGGAACCGCTCGAGGACCCGAAGGCGTCGTTGGTTCGCGTCGAGAGCGTGGGCGAGGGGGAAGCCAGGGTCAAGGTCTTGGACGCGGTAGGGGTTGTCGCGATCGAAGGCCTACAACTGACTGTCGTGCCAAAGATCCCCCAAGACCACTTCCTCGAGATCGTCTCCCGATCAGGGCGGTTGCCAGCGATCTCGGCCGTGCCGGGAGCCGCGCAGCGAGGGGTGGGCTTCGCCGAGCTCGTCTGCCAATGGTTCATGAGCGCTCTGGAACGAATAGTCGCGGAGGGGCTGCTTCAGGACTATCGGGAAGTCCGAGACGAGATCAAAGCTGTGCGGGGACGCCTGGAGCCACTCTCAACCGCTCGCTTCTTCTATCGCGGCCGACTGGCCGTCGCCGCTCGCTTCGACGAGTTCGGCTACGACCACCCCCTCAACAGGATCCTGCTCGCGGCTGCGCGAACCGTCTCGGGAGCGCCCTTCCTCTCCGGCACGTTACGCCGCCGGGCGACGCGCGTGTCGAGACAGTTGCCGGAGGTAAACCTGATGACTCCCTCGGACCTGGCCGCGGAAGTGGACCGGGGTAGCACCAACTATGCAGAGGGCATCCTCCTTGCTAAGGAGGTGATCGCCGCCACCGGACGATCCCTCTCAGCAGCCGACGCCAAGACCTGGACTTTCCTCTTCCGCACTGCGATACCCATCGAGGAAGGGCTCAGGGCAATCCTCTCGGAGGCCTTTCGCCCAGTACCGGTACGCAAGTCCTCCTTTCCGATCGGCGGGGTGTCGATGCGAGCCAACCCAGATCTCTCCTTCGGCGGCCCCTCCGCCATCGGCGATGTCAAGTACAAGATCGGTGACGGCACCTGGGACCGAGGCGACCTCTACCAGTTGGTCGCCTTCGCCACCGCCGCCGGCGTCAACACCGCGCTCCTAGTCGATTTCAGACCCGACCCCCGGCCCCCGCTTCCCCCCTTGAAATTCGGAGACATCGATGTCCTCAACGCCTCCTGGCGCCTTATTCCTGAGGAAAGCCCCAACGGGGCTGCCGAGAAACTAGTGCAAGAGGTCGGCGCGTGTGTCGGCCTCACCTTGGGTGAACCGGACTACTGAGGTCAACCTGCAGTGGAGGGGCTCCAGACGAGACCAGCTTGAAAGGACGGAGGGCGCTGACAACAGGGCCGCGTTTGCGGCGATGGTGCGACCGAGATAAGACCCACAGGGCGCGGCCGTCGATCAGTGGTCCCGAGTTCCGGATTGAGGACGCGTGTGCTGCCATCGGCTGACACGAGGGGCAGCAATTTGTCGCTGAGAGTCGCCGGTCCCAGTCGCCGTTTCAAGAGACCAATTGCAGCTTCAGAGCCGAACAAGCGGAACCTCTGGGGGATCCAACGCCAAAGTTCGCCCGCTTCGACGGTCATCGGCTGACACTCCGCCTCGCTGCCTTGGGTAGAGAGCTTGGCGGCGGGGGTGCCACCGGAATCCGACTCGAATCAGGTCGGAATGACCCCACCAACTATGAGTCTCGGAGGTGCTTCTCAAGCGCTAGCACGCCGCGCCCAAGATCATTCAGCTCTAGCCGGAGTCGCCAGAGATCCACCTCGCCCGCCTCTTCTCCGTAGGGCCGCAACTCGCCCTCAGACCCCTGTGCCGCCCGCCAATCGGCGAAAGATTCCGTATGTCCGATGTAACGCTTGTCTTCACCATCCCAGATGCCAGTCTCGTCCGCCCACCGATCTTCCTCTGCTTGGTCTATGAGCTCGTCATCAACCGTTAGATCTGCCCACGGAAACAGGGCCGGAAGGGCGACCGCGTAAGGAATCACACCGGGGAAGACAGTGAACTGACGTGAGATGGGCTTCTCCTTGTCAGCGGGGTCGGCGATCAGGGTTATGTCGCCCCTACCCGAGGTCTTGTTGATCCACTCTTGCGCCTCGAGAATCACTGATCCGCCAGAGTCGAGTACTTCCATCCACGTTAGATCCGAGCGCAGGTGGTCTAGAGCATCATCCTCTTGCGACGTCGCTCCTGAGCCAGTGGCAATCTCTTCTAGGATCTCGCGGGAGCCCTCATCGAGTCGCTGGTCCCGCGGTACACGGACCTTCCACCCCTCGCCCGTAGACTCAACCGTCTCGGCGTTGACGACCTGCCAGAACGCGTCTCCGGAGCTTGGGTCAAAGACAGCGATCACCACCGGGAGGACATGGCCGCTCCAATAATCGAGCTGCCGATGGTTGGGGCGGATGGCGATCTGCGTGTGGTCTTCTCCTACGTAGCTGTTCCCTGACTTGACCTGAAGCGCTAATAGATGTCCGGTCGGTCGACCAGATGAGGCCTCTGCCGTCTCAACGAATAGATCGACACCATAGTCCGGCCGTACTGGCTCTCGTACGTACCAACCGAGATTGGCAACGAGGGCGCGCACCCCCTCGACCCCCCTGCGCTCCGTCTGGTCGGTGGACATCGGCGAATTGTGGCGAAGTAGCCCGGGGTCCGTCGCGAGCTAGCTGGGGTACCGTTATGTGTCAGAGCGGCGCCGCGCTATTTCGGGGGAGCAGGTTTCGATCACTGGGGAAGGGCGTTATCTGCCTAGGGCCGAGCTGGCGGTCGACCCCCCCACTCGACGGCGCGCTCGGAGCCGTCGTCACCGCCGCCACATCCGGCGACCAGAATCGCCAACGCGATGGTCACGATCGCGATGCATCTTGCCCCAGCCCACGTCGAAAGTAAAACACGGTGACCCCGACCGTTGGGGTTCGCGCTCGGCTGAGGAAGCTCGCCCTAGGGCCGCCCGATCGCGCAGACCGCGGGGACCGGGCGCAGGTTCTCGACCAGCACTCTGTCGACGGAGAATCCCCCCTCGCGGAGCCGGTCGGTCAGCTCGTTCCCGAGGTCCCGCGCTCGCTCGGGCGCGAAATGGCGCGCGTCCCAGAAGAGATAGACAGCCCCATCCCGGGCGAGGTGCTCGCGGACGGCACCGAGCGCCGCCTTCGGCTGCAGCCGGAAGGGAGCGACGTTGAAGGCGAAGACCTTGTCGAAGCGCTGGTTGCCGAGGTCCGCGTCTTCCAGCGCGATGGCCTCGAGCACAGCCCTGCCCGCGTCGACGTGCTCGCGGTTCCTCCGCGTGGCCATCTCGACCATCTTGGGCGAGCGGTCGATCGCGGTGATCGTTCCCGTCGTCAGCCTCTCGCAGACCAGGGAGACCGCGACGCCGTGGCCGCAGCCGACCTCGAGCAGGCGCTCGGCCGGGCGCACCTCCAAAGTGTCGACCGCCCAGACGAACCGCTCCGATGCCTTGCCCGCCACGCCCCAGCAATAGCATCACGCGTCCATGAAGCCGATGCTGATCTACTCGATGAGCGTCTCGGTGCACGGCACAGCGTCTTCGAAGGAAAGATCCTGAACGGCCGCTCGCAGCTCGAAGGCGTGTGCGACGCGGTAGGCGGCGAGCTCAAGACCCTCCGCGGAGGCTCCGCCTGAAGTGGTCATCCTAGACATGGCCACACCGCGCTAGTATGTAGCCACAATGGCAAAGCCCGTCGGCATCCGTGAGCTAAAGGATCAAGCCAGTGCGATCATCGATCGCGTCGAGGCCGGCGAGGCGATCACGGTGACCAAACGCGGCCGACCCGTAGCGCGCATCGTGTCCGCCTCGACCCCACCGCATCTCGCCACACTGGTGGCGGACGGCACGGTTCGACCAAGCGAGGGCACCCGCTACTTACCCAAGCCGACTAAGGCGCGGGGGACCGGCAAGAGCGCCGCTGACTACGTCTCCGAGGGTCGGCGCTGAGTCTCTATCTCGATACCAGCGCCCTGGTGAAGTTGCTGGTCGACGAGCCTGGGACCGACGAGGCTCAGGACGCCTACAGCGCCGCCACCGACGTTCGCACGACCGCCATCGCCCTCGTAGAGGCGACGGCCGCTCTGTCTCGGATGCGCAAAGGTGGCCGTCTCACCCCCGCGCAACTTCGCCGCGGCCTCGAGGACCTGGAGTCCCTCTGGCGGGGCATTTATGTCCATTCCGTCAGCGGTGCACTTCTAAACCAAGCCGCCGACAGCGCCCGGACCCACTCGCTTCGTGCATACGACTCCGTCCACCTTGCCGGCGCCCTGTCCTTCGCCGCCGGCGAAGAGCTCGAGTTTGCCTGCTGGGACAAGGAGTTGCGAGACGCAGCAGCCAAGCACGGCTTCTCCCTAGTTCCGCAACAGCTCTGAATCAGCCGGGATTGGCTTCAACAAGCCATTCTCCAGCATTTTGAAAGGACGGCGGGCGGGGGCTTGAGGAGCGGGATGGCAGCCGCGATGCAACCGAATTGCGACCTAAATCGCTAGGCGCGCGATCAGATCCAAGGGCGCCCACCCATGCGATCACGCGCCGCGCCGCCGAGCAGCAAGACTGAGCCGTTCCCGATTAGGGTGTGGAGCGGACCAGAGGACGCGAGACCAGGTCCATTCGGGGATACGAATCCAATTTTGACGGGGGTCCGGGATGCGGTTGGTGAACGTTGCAATCGAGGGCTACAGGTCAATTAGGGGTCGTTTGGAGATGACGCTCGATCCGCGCGTCACGGTCCTGTTAGGTGCCAACGACCACGGCAAGACGAACTTCCTCGCAGCATTGAGGCATCTAAACGCTGACGCACAGTTCGAAGCCGAGGACCTGAATTGGGACATGGCCGATCGCGCAGAGACATTGCCCGCGGTCCGCTATGAGCTCGACCTCAACGAGGAGGAGAAAGAGAGGTTGAGCCGGATCGATGCCGGAGAGCGCCTACTCGCAGCCGCGCAAGAGGTCCGAGCAGAGCGGGCCGAGGAACTAGACGAATTACAGACGGAGCTCCGAGAGCAAAAAGAGGCAATTGGGGACGGGACTCCTCTCGAAGAGGCAGCAGCCAGGGCTAAGGAGGCCCAGACCGCAAGTGAAGCCGACCCACAGAATGAGGAGCTGCGTGCCGCAGCGACGCAAGCAGCCGCAGGGGTCCGTGAGATTGAGGATGCGCGCCGCATCGCACAGGAGGGAATCGAGGAAAAAGACCATTGGGTGAACACCCTGGGTCTCGCATTGGCAATCGCCGATGCACGAGGGATCGAAGCCGAAGCGCTCCGGCAGGGCAACGACGTCACTACGGCAGTCGAAAGGCGCGCTCTGGCCGCCGAGGCTGATCACCACGCAAAGTCGCGCGCATTGAAAAAGGTGACGACGAAGCTCAAGAGCACTCAGAACACCCTTGACGAGCTTCCGGACGAGACCGAGGAGGCGGCGCGCCACCAGGCCGAGCGAGCTGTCGAGATCTCAAGAAGTGAGGTAAGTGCTGCTTCCGGCGAAGCAGACGAAAGCGGGGCGGAGGCGCAACGGCTACGAGCCGCGGCTGAGGCATTGGCCCGGCGCGTCGAAGGGGATCCAACCGCCGAATCCGTCGATCTGCCGGTGAATGACCTGACTGTGAGGCGACCCGTCCCGTCGCGGATTACGGCAGTGCGCATCGGTCTAAGAGGCGACCTTGAGCTCGATCTACCTGAGGGGGTTGACCCCGCTGCCATTCGCCGCTTTCTAGAGACGGAGATCCCGCGGGTCGTCCTCGTTTCACCTGTCGACAAGTTGCCCGACGACGTCTCCTTGAACCAACTCGCAGATGAGAAGAGTGCCTTTATGCGGGGGATCTTCCTATACGCAGGACTCGATCCAAGAGAGTGGGACGAGATCTTTGTCCAAGATTCGCGTAGCAGCATGCGGCTACAGAGGGCATCGGAGAAGCTGAATGAAACGCTCCGCGCTAGCTGGTCTCAAGGCCGGGAGCTGACCTTCCGTCTTCAGCATGACTCTAAGCGAAGTCGGATCATGCTCGAAATCATGGACCCAGCTGTGCAGAGCACCTTCACGAAGCCCTCGCGGCGTTCCAGTGGCTTCACGCACTTCTTCGCACTCAAGACGATCCTCCATGCCCTGCAAAGCGAATCGCCGCAAAGCAGCTATATCTGGGTCTTCGATGAGCCCGGCATCCACCTGCATCCCGATGGCCAACGCGACCTAATGCAGGTGATGGAGACGCTTAGCGAAAGCAATCAGGTCGTCTACACCACCCACTCGATCTTTCTGGTAAATCAGAACTACCCGACGCGGCACCGGCTGTTGGTGCGGGCCGATCAAGGCACGGTCCTTGACTCGAAGCCTTTCCTCAGCCGCTGGCGAACCGCGCTCGATGCGCTCGGCCTCTCCTTGGCGGGAACCGTCCTCTTCGCCCCAAGCGTCCTCTTGGTCGAGGGCGACTCCGACGCGGTCTACATCACCGCACTATTGAGAAAGATGATCGGAGAGGGATGGATCGGCGTGGATCTAAACGGCTTCGCGGCGATAGCGACTGGTGACGCTGCGACGGCCGCGATCCTGATTCGGCTACTTACCGAGGGGGAGCCAGGCGGCTCTACCCCTCACCTTGCAGCGCTGGTTGACGGGGATGACGGCGGCAAGAGACGACTAAAGGCCATCGCCGAGCTAGTCAAGGACCGCGAGATTCCAAGCAAGGTCCTAACTAGCGGGACGACCCTAGAGGATCATCTGCTGGGAGGACCCGGCCTGTACTTCGAGGCGGTTAAGGATTACCTCGTCCAGATGGCGGGCCTGGAGACCGGCGCCCTGACCCAACTTAAGGAGAGTTTCGAAGAGAACTTTCCGGCAGATGATCTTCCCAAAGGCCTTTCCGCGTGGACTCGCAACGAGGCCGCGGAGATAGCTGGCCTCGACAGCAAGCCCTCGCCGGTTGGGATCGCCCGCGCATATGCATCGCTTCTCGACGAGGCCGAGATTCACCAGTCCTCAGACCGCCGAGCGCGCAGTCTGGTGGATTGGATCGCACAAGTGCTCGAACTTCCCGGCCAGACGCTTGACCAGGAGACGATCCTAAGTTCCGATTGAAAGGACGGATGCCGTCCGCAGAGTGGAGCGGGACCGCGGCGACGATGCGACCGCGATGTGACTTAGAGCCGCCGCGAAGCGCAGATGACCGCCCTCGCTCTAACTCAAGCGCTCAAGCGGCGCGGGGACTTCCCTCTGGGCTTGGTCCGACCTCCCGCACACACCACGTTCCTCGCCAAAGACGGACGCTGGCGAAAAGGGCGCGATCGACTGAGCCAATACGCCCAGGGAAAGGAAGGAGCATCGTGAGGAGTGCGCCTGGAAGATCGCCAAGCGACGATCTAGGACCTCACTAAACCGACGAGGGTCATCGCCGTAAGCGTCGGAGCTCACCTTTCGGGGCCTCACCCAGTAGATGATGAGTATGTAGGTGGTGTACCCCTGTTCACAGTCGTGGAATGGAACCCAGGGTTTACTGCCCTCGCCAACGACGAGAGGGATGAGGCTGTCAGCCATGCCAATCTTCGTTAGATCGACCTTCGACTGACAGAGGGATAGCTGGGAGGGGGCGAGTAGATCGTCGAGGAACTGATCGACAGCATGCTCAAAATGGGTGCGCTGTTCTGCCTCCTGCAACTTCTCATCGGCCAGTAGGGCATAGACGGGGTGCTCGGACTCGACAACCATCCTCAAGTCCGCCTCGGCGCCGATCCAGTCACCCGCGGCGCGCCGCAGATCCGCAAGATAGAAAGCCGCCCGGGGGGCAAGGTCCGCATGGTCACTCAAGACAACGCGCCGATAGAGCGTTTCGACCGCCTCACGCAAGCCGTCTGGGTCAGTGGGCAATCCAGGCGGCATGTCGGCCGAGACCTCGCCACGCCAGCAGGAGAAAAGGAAGTCGCCAAGCTCGCTCATTGCATGGACCCGCAGGGAGGGCGAACCGTCGCGGATCGCCCGTCGCAGGAGGCCGACCGCGCGGACATGCGCGCGGCGCTCTAGGAGCAGGTCGGCAAGCCGGAAGGCCGCGGTCGCGGTCAACTCTCGGTCAGCCTGCGAGCCTTCCGCGAGAAGGCGCTCGTATACCTCAACCGCCTGCTCGACCTCGCCTAAAGCGGCATAACGGGAGGCGAGGGCAAGTAACACGTCAGGTACGAACTGGATTTGACTGAGATTCTCGGCGTGCGAGAGATACCCCTTCGCACAGATCCGCGCGCCGGCCTCGCGGTGAAACTCGGCTAGCGCCCAGGCTGCGCGGGCGCCGGTGGTCGGGTCGTCGGCGCGGGCGGCGCGACGGAGTAGTGCGACGCCCTCGACCTCGTCGAGGTTAAGCAGGTAGCGCCCCAGGTACAGAGCGGCGCGCGCCGCGCGGTGAGAGGATGGATCCTCCAGCTCATGGCGCCACTGACGGGCGCGGGGTCCGTGGATCGGCTGAGTTTTCATTGGGTGGCCTCCTTTACTGCGACGAATCGCTTTTCGGCGATCAGCGTCAAGGCGGAGATCAGATAGGCGTGGCGACAGAGCGCCTCGGGGGCGACGCCGCGAAGGTCGCTAACCCGCAACTCGCGGGCAAGGCTGCCGACAGGCGGGCGCATGGGAGAGATCTCGCGGGCACGGTTCCGTGGTCGATGGCCGCTGATCGCATCCGGGCCGAGACCGATCTGTGGGCCGACGACAGCGAAGCTGTGAGCAGGGCCGGCAATGATGAACTCGGGGTGGCCGCCGGGGCCGGCCAGCTCTCGGATCACACGCTGAGGGTCGTCGTGGTCGAGCTGCTCGGCAAGAGTTCGGGCGGGCGTTACCTCCTCGTAGGGGTGGATAAGAAACGCGGCCGCGGTGTAATCGGCGGTCAGCGGGAAGACGTACTCGAACAAGCGCGCCCGCAGCTCGGCCCTCAGCAGATCGTCTTCGCCGAAATAGAAATCGTGGGCGAGCAGGGTTGGTAACTCGCGCTCTGGATCCAGCGCGCTCCAATCCTCCGCGAAGCCTTGAAGCACCTCCAGAACACCCTCGCGGTCGGCATCGCTGATGTCGAGGTCGGGGGCTGGGGGGTGCTCGACACAGACCCATCCGAGCGGGATCGGGGGCCCGTTGCCGAGCGCGGAGAGGGAGATCAGATCCTGGCCAGTTGTGTCCTCAGGCTCCTCAGCATCGATGTGGACCATCGGCTCGATCTCGACCAAGAGGGCGGCAATGCCTTCGGCTAGCGCCGAGCGCAGCAGAGCACGGCGGATTGAGGTCGCTGACCAGGACGAGCGCTGCAACAGGTGGCGGAAGCGGTCGCGCGACCCTGCCCCGCCGGCGCGGGCGGCGAGTTCGGTCAGGCTGAATTCGCCCGCTTCGCCAGAGAGGACCGCCGCGCCGTAGTCAACCGCGACATCGGCGCGGTCTGCGGGGTGGCCAAGCGTGCCCAGCGCCGCGTGAAACCCCCGGCGACTGCGGCTGTCGGGTGCCGCCAGCGCACGGGTGCGGATCGAGGGCAAAACCAGGCTCATCCACTGAAGCTAGCTGAGCGGTTGGCGGCGGGACCAAATTTGGCAAGTTTTTGTAACGGGAAAGGCGCATTTCCCATGCCGAAGCCGTTCTGTGCCCGCCGATACGAAGCACGTGCCAAGTCTCGGGATGGAACGAAAGCCCAATCTAGGCTCGCCTCAATGACTCGATCACCGACAACGATCAGGTTCCAGATCCTTCGCACTGGGCCGGGCACCTTCCGCTGGCGGGCGCTTGCCCCAAACGGGGAGCAGCTCTGCTGCTCCGAGGTCTACGCAGGCAAGGACTCCTGCGTGCAGGCGGTGAGCCTCCTGAAGCGGGGTGCGGCGCGAGCCAGGGTCGCGGACTTGACTGAAAGCGGGCGCCGAGTCAGCCACGAAACCAGAAATCCACAAGGAGGCGCCAAATGGCGTTTGAGGAACTGACTAACGTCCCTATCAAGCAGATCGACACCATCATCGAGGTCGTCCCGAAGGGCCCAGGCGAGCAGGATGCGGACCAGGTGATGGTCACCAGCAACCTGGAACTGCTCGGCGACATCGACGGTGAAAAGGAGGCGTTACTGCTCCTGCCACTGGCGAGTGCCGCCCAACAGAAACCAATTGTCCGCTATACGGACGAGCACGTCAAAGACGGCGTCGTTTTCGACTTCGACCCCGTCGAGCGCTCGGTTTACGACGAAGAGCTGGTCGATCGGCTTGGCGACCTGGCCAACGGCACGTCGAAAAACGAGCAGAAAAAAGTGGCCACCCAACTCGAGCGCTGTGCGGACGGCCTATCAGCCGCCGTTGTGCGGGTGAAGCCTGGGCAACGGCAGCTCCGGATCTTCTATGAGGTCGCAGCACCTCGCGTAGAAGAACGGACCTTCGAGCTACAGGTCATCGGGCCGCTACCGTCGTTCGTGATTCAGGCTGGGGGCTCGATCAGCGTGCTTGCGGCGCTGCCGCGGCGCACCAGCGTGCAGAGCGCGGTCGGCCTGCACAACCCCGAAGACGAAGGCACGGCAATCGAAAAGAACGAATGCGAACTCGCCGGACGGCCGGCGATCGGGTGGCTGTGGAACAACGACCCGCTGTTCCGCATCCGGTACCGGTACCAGTAGCTGTCGAGCCGGGGTCCGCGGATCGCGGGCCCCGGCCTTCAACCCTCATTGAAAGGATGGATGCCGTCCGCAGAATGGAGCGGGGATCGCAGCGGCGATGCGAGCCAGATGCGACATCGAGAAACGACAGGATGCGGCCTAGTCGCTTTTCGCGGCCTCTCGCTTCGCCTTCTCATAACTAGCGCGGATCTCAGGCACCATCGCCTTGTGCCGGCCGTGGGTGATGGTGATTCCGACGAGCTGAACCGTTCCGAGAACGCTCCACGTCGTGAATCCGGAAGCGATCCCCATCAGCGCCGCCCGGAGCCAGTCAGGACAGACCGGCCATAGGAAGATGCCCGCGCCCGAGGCGAGGATCGCGGCACCCGAGACTGCGGCGACGACAGCGTAGGGCTCGAATGCTGCGCGCGGACTATCCAGCGCCTCTTTGACTACCAACGTGTACTCGTTGGTTAAGAAGGCCACCAGAATTGCGAAGGCCGCGATCACCACGGCCAGAATGGCGACACTCACGCCGGTGGTGACGTTGAAGATTTGAGGTTTCTGAAGCTCGTCCACCAGTGCGGCCGAGACGCCTACGGCGGTGCCGACGACTGCGCCTCCAGCGAAGTCATAAGAGACGAGAATGAGGCCCCAGCGGGTATTCGGGAAATCTCGCAGAGATTTCCGCAGGGCCTTCATCGCAGTCGCTCGTCAGCACGACGCTTTTTCAGGAGGCGCTCTAGCTCGGACGGTGGCACTTCGTGGGTCTCCGGGTCTCGCATAGCACGCTCTCGTGCGACATTACCCTCCTCCTCCGAGCGCCACTCCACCTTCTTGTCATCAGAGCCCGTCACCGCCTTCGCGGTCAGGCTGCCGTAGCCGGCTTGGTAGTGCTGGATCGACTCTTCAAGAAGCTCAGACTCGGATGGGTCAATGTCCTCTCCCTGAACAGCAATGGTGGCGGCGCTCAACTTCGCCCCCTCGATCAGTTCTTCAACCTCCTTTCCTCGGTAGCGCGGGTTGGGCGGGACGAGCTTGATCCGAAGGTTCGTGATGCGGTCGACGCTCTCCCGCCACTCCTCCCAAGGGGGCTGGTCGATCCCCTCCAGCGTGACTCGCCATTGGTAGCCGCTGTCGGCATTCAGGAGCGCCTGAAAATTGCCCTGGAACGTCCAAGGCTTGATTACGCTGGATTTCAACTCGAAGGCCACCCGGCCGGTTCCGGTGTCGATCATGTACCGAGTCAGTTGCGCCGCATTGACGTCCCGGTAGTCCTTGCGCTGCTCGTCCCAAACCCCGGCCTCCGTGCCCGGATGCTCGAAACCAACACGGCCGGTGATCCATCCCTCTCTACTTTCGTGCTGGGGTAAGCGCCAGAGCCGGTTGTACCTGACCACCGACTTGCCAGGGGTCAGCGCCTCCTCCAGCGCAGGCCCTAGATCCGACGGTCTCAGCATTCCCTCGACGAGCCCAATCCGTGCGAATGCGACAAACGCGAGCGATTTAGACGGCACGTTTTAATCATATGGCGCGCAGTGGTCTCTTTTGGGTCTGCCTGAGTACTTGAAATGTCGCCGTCCCTACCCGATAGCGCGTCTTATCGACCCGAAACCCTCGCCCAAAGGATGGGTATACCGCGCCAGCATCGTCTCGATCCTGTGCCCAGCGATCTCGGCCAGATCCGCGTCATTGACGCCAGCGGCGCGGAGATGAGTTACGTAGCTATGGCGGCACTCGTGAGGGCGGATGTCGAGGCTGGCGGCTTCCTGGGTCGGCTTCCAAACGTCGCGGTAGAAGGTGCGCTCGCGCCAGAGGCGGCCGCGGGGGGTTGGGAAGAGGAGCTTGCAGTCGGGGCCGTTGAGGTTGATCTGGGCTTCGAGGAGCCAGGCGAGGGTCGCGGGGACGGGGACTACGCGGCCGGCGTCCGCCTCTCCGTGGTCGGTCTTGGTGCCCTCGAGGATGCGGCCCTCGTGGGCGGTGCGGCGGACTTGGAGGGTCTCGCCGTCGAAGTCTTCGGGGCGAAGCGGGAGAACCTCGCCTAGGCGCATGCCGGTGTCGGTGAAGGTACGGACCAAGGCCTCGTAGCGACCCGCCGCCTTGGCGAAGCGGTGCATCTCCTCGAAGCTGAAGACGCGGATGGGGCGGCGCTTCTTCTTGGCCCTTGGGTCGTTGGCGCGGATGCGGATGCCCTTGAAGGGGTTGAGGTCGCACACTTCATCCGTGATCGCGTCCTCGGCCATCGCCGAGAGGGCGCGGAGGATGCCGACCGCCCCGGTGGTGGCTCGACCTTCGTTCGTCAGCATGTGGTCAACCAGGGCGAGGGTGTGGCGCCGGCGCAGCTCGCGGAGGGGCCAGTCGCGTAGGGCGATCCCCTCGACCTCCACGTCGGCGACGCGGCCGATCCGGTGGTTGTAGGTGTCGTTCGTGCGCTCAGCCCTTGGGTGGCGCTCGGTCCAGGTCTCGAAGTAGTCGCCGAGCGTGTCGGGGCGGTCGCTCAGTCCGTAGGCCTCGTCGATGGCGCGTTGAGCGTCGGCCTTTCGTTTGAACGTGCCCTTGCCGCTGTTCCAGGTCGGCTTCGCCATACGGCGCTTGCCGTCGCGGCCGGTGTATCTCGCCATCCAGACGATGGCTCCGCTGGGGTTGCGGCGTTTGATCGGCGACTCGCGCCTCATGCCGCCTCCTCTCGACGGCTCTCAAGGAAGCTCTCGACATCCGCGGGGTCGATTCGCCGCGAGGCGCCCAACTGTAGCTGGGGAGCTCGCCTCGACGAATCCAGTTGCGAATCGTGCGGTCGGAGACGGCCAGATAGGAAGCAAGGCTGCGCTCGGTGAAGAACGAGGGAGCGGTGGATTTCCGGGCCATGCCTTCTAAGTACGTTTTCGCGCCTCTTTGCATCGGGTGAATTGCGAAAGAGCCACAGAAACGAACGAAGGTCAGACCCCAACCGCCCCCTCCTACCTGCGGCCGTCGCACGGCGAAGCCGTGCCAAAATCGGCCGCCCGGAGGGGCGGTCGTCAGCGGCTCTCCGACCCGCCTCCGTCCCTTGCTGACATTTTGGATCGACAAAGAGCGGCCCAGGCACGGCACCGGAGGGTGCGTAGTGTGTCGGGCTGTCGAGGTCGGTGGCTGCGGAGGGCCGAGCGAGCTACATGAGAGGTCTGCAGCCACTGCTGTCGAGATGCCGCAGGTCAGAGAGCGGAGACCCTGTGTATTGCTCTGCGGAGGGTCGGGTCTCGGGGGTTGTGGAAGAGACTCAGTAGGTGAGAGAAGTGGTCGCATCGGGAGATCGAGGTCTGTCTAAGCGGTGGACGAGTCTTCGTTCCGAGGCGCCGCGGACCAGCGTCCGCCAGTGAGCACCGCCGCCCGCCACTCGATTCCCTCGGTGAGATCGTCAATCGAGATGCCGAGCGTGTGGGCGAGCTTCAGGGCGGTGTCGATGCGGGGAATGCGGATGCCGCGCTCCAGCATGCCGATCTCGGTGCGATGGAGACCGGCCTCGAAGCTGAGCGCTTCCTGGCTTAAGCCGGCGGCTTTGCGGGCGCGGACCAGGTTCTCGCCGACGCGCTGGGCGAACACGCGCTGGGCGTCGACCTGAGCTTGGTCGGCCATCAGAGCCCCACCTCCGTGATCTCGTTGAAGCGGATCGCCGCTCGCGTCGGCAGGACCAGTTCGGCGCTCTCGAAGAGGAGGCCGACGCCGATTAGGTCGCTGACGGCTCGCTGGAACCGATCTACGTCCTTGAAGTCGGCCGAGCCGGCGGTTACCTCGCGGACCACCTCCGCGAGCCGCAGATGCGCGGGATTAAACGTGAGGACATGGATGAGGACGACGCCTTGGTCGCGTAGATCCAAGGCGGTGGTCGTGGTACCTCCATCAGCACCATCCCCCGTAGGGTTCTGATTAGCCATGAGGAGCTAGGTCTCCTTGTGGTTAGGCCCTCGGTTGGCGTTCCACCGCCGGCCGGGGGCTGCTTTCTCGTCTGCGTCGAAGCTAGCAGGATCGAAGATATATCTCCACTAGCTAACTATCTAGACCAGACTGTCGATAGCTGAGAACTTGCCCTCATGGCGCCCTCCGACCAGCCTCAGCCAGCCCTCGGCAAAGCGATCCGCGAGCTGCGTGAGAAGCGCGGGCTGACTCAGGAAGCGGCTGCACACGCCGCTGGCATCACGACGGCCACGCTCGGCGTGATCGAGCGCGGATTGTCGAACCCGACCTGGGCAACCGTGAAGGGGATCGCAGCGGCACTCGACACCACGATGGCCGACGTGGCGAAGCGCGCCGAACGGCACGAATAGGCGGGCTCACAGAGGTCGCGGATGCGACCTAGATGTGACCACGACCGCGCGGAACGGCACGGAATCGGACGGCAGCGAGAGGAACGTCGATCCAGCCCGCAGCCGCACATCCGGCTCTGCACCAGGCAAAGCCCGGAACCTCAAGGAACCTCTCCCCATGCGCCCGACGGGAGTCGAACCCGCGACCTTCGGCTTGAAAGACCGACGCTCTTTGGGCCCCCGAAAGGACCCGTTGACCACTGAGCTACGGGCGCTCGCGGAGAAGACTACCCGCGCAGCGGGTTTTGAGCATTTCCGCTGGGGCTAGGCTGCGGGCATGGATCTGGGCATCGAGGGCAAGGTGGCGCTGGTGATGGGCGCCAGTCGGGGGATCGGGCGGGGGATCGCTCTTGCTTTGGCGCGCGAGGGCGCGCAGGTGGCGATTGTCAGTCGCTCGGCGGAGAAACTGGACGAAGCTGCGGCGGAGATCGGCCCGGGCGCTACGCCGTTCGTCGCCGATGCCGGGGACCTGGCGCGGCTCGTCGCGCTGCCTGGCGAGGTCGAGGCGGCGCTGGGGCCCGTCGAGATCCTCGTCGCCAACACCGGCGGGCCGCCGATGGGTGGCGCCCAGGACCACGGGATCGAGGAGTGGGAGGAGGCGTACCGGACGCTCGTGCTCTCTCCGAAAGTCCTTGCCGAGGCGGTCCTGCCGGGGATGCGCGAGCGCGGCTGGGGGCGGATCGTCAACGTCGGCTCGAGCACGACGCGGGAGCCGATCCCCTACCTCACCCTCTCCAACTCGCACCGGATGGCGACGGTCGGCTACCTGAAGACGCTCTCGCGCGAGGTCGCCGCCGACGGGATCACCGTCAACACGGTCGCCACCGGCAAATTCGCCACCGAACGGCTCGCCGACAACATGGGCTCGCTCGAGCAGGCCGAAGCGGCCGCCCGCACCGAAGTCCCGGCCGGCCGGCTCGGCCAACCCGAGGAGTACGGCGACCTCGTCGCCTTCCTCTGCTCCGAACGCGCCGCCTACGTCACCGGAACCGTGATCCCAATCGACGGCGGCATGCTGAACTCCGTATGACACTGCGCGAGGCCGCACCGTCGGCTTCGCGTCGTGCAGAGCACCGCCGCTTCGCCGCCGGCACGCCCTCGCTTGGTCCTACGGAGTTCCGGAGTCTGACTTCAGCTCCCGCATCGCCGGGTAGATGATCACGTCTCGGAGCGTCTTGGCGCCGGTCATGATCATCAACAGGCGGTCGATTCCCAGCCCGCAGCCGCTCGCCGGCGGCATCCCGTATTCGAGGGCTTTGACGAACTCTTCGTCGTGGGGATGGGGGTCTTCCTCGGCCCCGGACTCCTGGCGTGCGCGCTGGCCGATGAAGCGCTCGCGCTGCTCGACCGGATCGTTGACGTCGGTGCCACCGCCGACGATCTCCATCCCCGCGACGATCCCGTCGAAGGCCTCGCAGACCTTGGGATCGTCGGGGTGGACCTTGACCAGCGGCCAGATGTCGATCGGCAGCACGGTGATGTAGGTGGGCTGGATCAGCTTCGGCTCGATCAGCTTGCCCTGCAGGGTGTCGACGAGACCGGCCCAGTCGTCGTTCTCCTCGGCGTCGTCGCCGGCGATCTCGGCCAGCTGGTCGCGACTCGCCTTGTAGATATCGACCCCGGTCTCCTGCAGCAGCTCGTCGCGCAGCACGACCCGCGGCCAGGGAGCGGCGAAGTCGATCGTCTGGCCGTCGCGCTCGATCACGGTCGTCCCCATGATCTCCTGCACGACGCTGGAGACCAGAACCTCGATGAACTCCATGACGCCATTCCAGTCGGCGCTGCCGACGAACATCTCCAGCATCGTGAACTCGGGGTTGTGCTGGGGCGACATGCCCTCGTTGCGAAAGAACTTGCCGAACTCGTAGACGTCCTCGAAGCCACCGACGATCGCCCGCTTCAGGTAGAGCTCGGTCGCCGTGCGCAGGAACAGGTCGCGGTCGAGCGCGTTGTGGTGGGTGACGAACGGCCGCGCGGCGGCGCCGCCGGTGAGCCGCTGAAGGACTGGCGTTTCCAGCTCGACCCAGCCGCGCTCGTTCATGTGCTTGCGGATCGCGAAGGTCAGCTTCGCCCGCTTCTTGAAGATCTCCCGCGACTCCTCGTTCGCCATCAGGTCGAGTTCGCGCTGGCGGTAGCGCAGCTCCGGGTCGCTGATGCCGTGGAAGAGGTCGGGCGGGTCGAGCAGCGCCTTCGCCAGCAGCGTGCACTCGCGCGCGCCGATCGCCAGCTGTCCCCGTTTGGTCACGTAGACGACTCCCTCGACGCCGACCAGGTCACCGATGTCGAGTTCTTCGATCCGCTCGAAGGCCTCCTCGCCGAGCACGTCGCGGCGCGCGACCGCCTGGATCGAGCCGGTGATGTCGCGGACGTCGAGGAAGACGACCTTGCCGTGGCCGCGCTTGCCGGTGACCCGGCCCATCACCCGGTAGCTGAACTCCTCGTGCTCGCCCTCCCCCAGCTCGGCCGGGTCGTGGGCGGCGACGATCTCCTCGACGTGCGTGCGCCCGTCGAAGTTGTGCGGGTAGGGATTGATCCCCGCCTCGCGCAGGCGCTCGACCTTGGCGCGCCGCTGCGCCTCGCTGGCGGCCGCGGAGCGATCGCCCGTCGCGTCCGCGACCGGCTCCGCCCGCGGCGGCGCCTCCTCAGTCATCGACTAGGGCCCGACTGGCCCTCAAGCTCAGCGTCATGGAGCGAAGCCGACAGTCACCCGCTCATCACCTTCATAGTCCTGAAGGGTAGTGGCGTCGCGCAGCATTTCGCGCATCACCGGACCGTGGTGAGTGTCGTGCTCCATCGCCAGCTGCCAGCCGGAGGGCGTTTCCTCGATCAGGCCGCGGATCACCCCGAGGCCATCCTCCCCGCAGTCGCCGGTGACGGCGATCCGCGGCTCGCGCTGGATCTCGGGCGAGCGCTCGAAGATCGTGCTGTCGGTGACGTAGGGAAGGTTGGCGATCACCAGGTCGACGCCCTCGAGGTCGTCGGGCAGGCCGATGCCGACGCTGACGTCGAGGTCGAGCCCCAGTCGCTCGGCGTTCTCACGGGCGGCTTCGACCGCCTCCGGCGAGAGGTCCGAAGCGGTGACCTTGAGGTCGGGCCGCTCGGAGATCAGCGCCAGCGCGATCGCGCCAGAGCCGGTGCCGACCTCGTGGACGCGCGCGCCCTCGGACAGTTTGGCGCCAACCTCTACCAACAGCTCGGTCTCACGGCGCGGCCAGAGCACGCGCGAGTCGACGGCGATCTCGAGGTTGCGGAAGGGAGCGCGGCCGAGGATGTAGGCCATCGGCTCGCGGTCGACCCGGCGCGCCACCCCTTCCTCGATCGCCGCCGCCACCTCGGCGTCGATCTCGCCGGCGCTATCGACCGAGAGTTCGCCAGTCGTGACGCCCATCGCGTCGGCAACCAGCGTTTCGGCGTCGGCGCGCGCGTTCTCGACTCCGGCCGCTGCGATCCGCTCGGCAGCGTCGTCGAGGACAGCACTGACGGTGCGGGCCGAGGGCCCTTCCTGACTCTGAATGTCTATTGCCGCCATTGCTGCAGTCCTCTCCCTTTAATTGCTCCAAAGATTTTGCGCAAGATTAACAGCGATTCGCCACTTCTCAAGCCGCAGCCCGAACCGTTTCGTTCGCTGCCGGCCTGCCGATGCCTCCGTGGCGGCGGATCACAATAGCGATCCAGATAACTCCGCCGAGCATCATCGTCAGGCTCTCGAATTGAGCCATGGTCAATCCCAGCGCCTCGGTCTCGTTGCGGCGCAGGAACTCGATCAGGAAGCGCTCCGCCCCCGCGTAGACCAGATAAAGGGCGAAGAGGACCCCGGCGCGGACCCGGTCGCGCAGCTGCCAGAGGATCCAGGCGCAGAGCCCCATCGCCAGCGTCTCGTAGACCGGCGTCGGGTGCACGGTCTGGTCGGTGGGCACGGTGCCGTCGGGGTAGGCCATCGCCCAGGGCCCGTCCCAGGCCTTGCCGTAGTCGCCGTCGCCGGAGAGCTGGCAGCCGCAGCGCCCGATCGCGTAGCCGATCGCCAGCGCCGGCGCCGCGACGTCGAGCAGGGCGAGCCCGAGGAAGCCGCGCCACCGGGCCCAGAGGAGAACCGCGATCGCGCCGCCGATCGCGCCGCCGTACCAGACCAAGCCGCCGCCGGAGAAGAGGTTGCCGAGGAGGTCGTCCTTGACGCTGTCGTAGTTCTGGACGATGAAGTAGAGCCGCGAGCCGACGACGCCGCCGATCAGCGCCGCGAAGCCCATCTCATACGCCCAGTCGACCGGCTTGCCGATCTCCTCGAAGCGCTTCCAGACCAGGGCGCCGGCGGCGAGGAAGGCGAGCGCGAACATCAGGCCAAAGGTCTGCACCGTGATTGGGCCGATCTCGATCTCGGGATACATGGGCGGTCCAAGCTACGGAACGAGCAGCGCCTCCAGCAGCGCCTTCTGCGCGTGCAAGCGGTTCTCCGCCTGGTCCCAGACGGCCGAAGCCTCACCGTAGAGGACGTCGGCGGTGATCTCTTCCCCGGGGTGGGCCGGCAGGCAGTGGAGGACGATCGCCTCGTCCTTGGCGGCGGCCAGCAGGTCGGCGTCGAGACGGAAGGGGGCGAGGTCGCCGCGGCGGCGCTCGGCCTCCGCCTCGTCCCCCATGCTGATCCAGACGTCCGTATATAGAGCGTCGGCTCCGGCGGCGGCGGCGCGCGGGTCGCCGCTGAGCTTGACCCCGTGGCCCTGCTCGAGTTGGTAGCCGGAGGGCGCGGCGACGACCACTTCGACCCCGGTCAGCTCGCCGAGGATCGCCAGCGAGCGAGCGACGTTGTTGCCGTCGCCGACGTAGGCCAGGCGCAGCCCGTCGAGCTCGCCGAAACGCTCGCGCAGGGTGAGCAGGTCGGCCAGCGCCTGGCAGGGATGGTGCAACGGCGTCAGTCCGTTGACGACGGGGACGTCGGCGGCCTCGGCCAGCTCGGCAACGACCTCGTGGGAACCGGAGCGGATCACGATCGCGTCGACGAAGCGCGAGAGCACCCGCGCGGTGTCGCCGATCGACTCGCCGCGGGAGATCTGCATTTCGTCGCCGCGGAGGACGACCGGGTGGGCGCCGAGCTGGGCGACCCCGACCTCGAAGGAGATCCGCGTCCGCGTCGAGGGCCGTTCGAAGACCAGGGCGACGCTGCGGCCGGCCAGCGAGTTGGCGCCGACGCCCTCGAGCCGGCCGGCTTTGAGCTCGGCGGCCCGGTCGAGCAGCTTGCCCAGCTCGAAAGCGCCCAGCTCTTCGCCAGTGAGGAAGTTGCGAGTCAAGCGGCGGATACTACGGGCCGTGCAGTTCACGGCGATCAGCTGGAACCTCTTTCACGGACGGGACTTCCCGCCCGACCTCAACCTGCGCAGCTGGCGCTCGCGGCTGCTGCGGATCGAGGAGCGAAACGAGACCCACATCCAGGTCAACCGCGACCTCAGCAAGGAGTTCGCGACACTGCTCGCCGCGAGTGCCTGGGACGTGGCTCTGCTGCAGGAGTGCCCGCCGCGCTTCGAGGCGCCGCTGGCCCGGGCCTGCACGGCCGAGCCGCATCGAGTGCTGACCTCGCGCAACTCGTTCGGAGCGCTGCGAGCGCTGCTGGCGCGCCAGAACCCGGACCTGATCGCCTCCGGCGAGGGCGGCTCGAACCTGACCCTGGTGCGGGTGCCCGGCAAGCTCGGCGGCATCGCCGAGCGGCGCGAGCTGGCGATCCACGAGGGCGAGCCGGAGCGACGGGCGATGGCCTTCACCCGCACCGCCTCCGGCATCTGCATCGCCAACCTGCACGCGACCAACGACGTGCCGAAGCTGGCGGTCGAGGACGTGCTGCGGGCGGCGCGGGCGGCCGACGAGTGGGCCGATGGGGCGCCGCTGATCTTCGGCGGCGACCTCAACCTGCGCCCGGCCAAGAACACCGCGATCTTCACCCGGCTCGAGCAGGAGTTCGGACTGGCGGGAACGACCGGGCCGAAGGCGATCGACCACCTGCTCTGCCGCGGTCTCGAGGTGGTGCAGCCGCCGGTCGCCTGGGAGCCCGAGCGGCGCGAGCTGCCGCTCGGCGGCCGCGCCCTGCGGCTTTCCGACCACGCCCCGGTCGAGGCGCGCTTCAGCGGCGCCGAGCCACCGGCCCTCCGGAATTGAGATAGTCGGGGCACACCCGGGAACAACCCAGTCTGGAGGCAGGTCGAGATGGCCGAGAAAAAAGCAGCGGGCAACCAGAGCAAAGGCAAAGGCAAGCCGAAAGCCAAAGCTAAAGCTGCGGCCAAACCCAAATCGAAAGCCAAAGCGGCGAAACCGAAAACTTCAACGAAGAAATCGTCCAGCGCCGGCGCGAAGAAAGCGGCGCCGAAATCTTCCTCGAAATCCTCGTCGAAAAAAGCGGCGGGCAGCAGCAAAGCGACCACCGGCCTCGACAAGAGCGTCGCCCAGTTCCGCGAGAGCCTCGAGCAGAGCGTCACGCTCAGCCGCGAGCGCATCCAGGAGATCGTCGACGACGCCGTCAAGCGCGGCCGGATCACCCGCGGCGACGCCGAGAACCTGCTCGGCGAACTGGTCAAGCGCGGTCGCAAACAGACCGACGCCCTGCTCGGTGAGCTCGAAAAGCTGGTCAAACAGGCGCGCAAAGAGGTCGGCGGCCGCGCCGAGCCGGTGCGCAAACAGGCGACGCAGGCGGCGCGACGAGCGCGGAAAAAGCTGGGATAAGCGATGGAGGCGGCCAGCGGCCACAAGGCGGCGGCCCGCCGTCCAAAACGCGGCGAGCTGCTCGAGGTGGAGATCGAATCGCTCGCCTTCGGCGGCCGTGGGGTCGCCCGCACCGAAGGCCTCGTCGTCTTCGTCAGCGGGGCGCTGCCCGGCGACCGGGTCCGGGCCGAGGTGACGAAAGCGAAGAAGCGCTTCGCCGAGGCGCGCGCCGTCGAGCTGCTGACGCCGAGCCCCGACCGGGTCGCCGACGTCTGCGTGCACGGCGGCGAGCCCTGTCCCGGCGCCCCCTGGCAGGGCCTCGCCTACGAGCGCCAGCTCGCCCACAAGAGCGACCAGGTCGGCGAGGCGCTGCGGCGGATCGGCGAGCTCGAGGGCTTCGAGCTGGAGGAGATCGTCCCGGCCACCGAACAGTGGCGCTACCGCAACAAGCTCGAGTACTCCTTCGGCGAAGACGGCGACCAGCCGACGCTCGGCTTCCACGCCCGCGGCCGCTGGGACCTGATCGTCGACGTCGAGGACTGCCACCTCGCCTCGGCCGCCGGCAACGCGGCGCGCAACGCGGTCCGCGACTGGGCCCAGCTGGAATCGATCAAGGCCTACGACGGCCGCGCTCGCAAAGGCACCCTGCGCAACCTGGTTGTCCGCGAGGGCCGGCGCACCGAACAGATCCAGACCCGCCTGGTGACCACCCCCTCCCGCTTTCCGAAACCGCCGGTCGACCTCCACACGACGATCGAGGGCGATTCGGGCGGCACCGACGGCCCGACCGGCGTGCTCGGCGAGGAGCGGCTGCGCGAGGAGCTCTGCGGCCTGAAGCTGGAGATGTCCCACGGGGCCTTCTTCCAGACCAACACCGAGATGGCCGAGCGCCTCTACGGAGTCGTCGCCGAGTTCGCCGGACTGACCGGCAGCGAGCGGGTCTTCGACCTCTACTGCGGGATCGGCACGATCGGGCTGACCCTGGCCGCCAAGGCCGGCGAGGTCTGGGGGCTGGAGATCGTCCCCGAGGCGATCGCGGACGCCGAGCGCAACGCCGAGCGCAACGGGATCGGGAACGCGCACTTCCTCGCCGCCAACGCCCGCACCGGCGTGCGACCGCTGCTCGTGCAGGCCGGCAAGGCCGACGTCGTCGTGATCGACCCGCCGCGGGCCGGGCTCTCGCAGAAAATCGTCCGCCGCCTGCTCGAGTGCGAGGCGAAGAAGATCGTCTACGTCTCCTGCAACCCGACGACGCTGGCGCCGAACGCGGCCCAGCTGGTCGAGGCCGGTTATAGGCTGAGCCGGGTGAGGCCGGTCGACATGTTCCCCCAGACCCCGCACATCGAGTGCGTGGCCCTGTTCGAGAAAACGGGCGCCTGATGGGCCGTGCCTTCGGCGTCGCCGCCGGCCTCGACCCCGAGGTGGCGCGCCCCCTCGCCGCTCGCTGCGAAGAGCTCGGCTACGGCTCGGTCTGGTCCAACGACCACCCCGGCGCCAAAGGGCTGGGGACGCTGGCCGAGTTCGCCGCCGCGGCGCCGGCCCTGGAGCTCGGGGTCGGCGTGATCGCGATCGACCGCACGCCGCCGGAGCAGATCGCCGCCGACGTCGCCGCGTTCGGGATCGACCCCCCGAGGCTCTGGCTCGGGGTAGGCGCCGGCTTCTCGAAGAAGCCGCTGACGGCGATGCGCGAAGCGCTGCCGGCGCTGCGCGAAGCGCTGCCCGGCGTCCGCCTGGTGCTGGCGGCGATGGGCCCGAAGATGTGCGGACTCGCGGGCGCCTCCTACGACGGCGCCTTCTTCAACTGGATGACGCCGGAGTTCGCCGCCGGCGCCCGCGCCAAGGTCGAGGCCGGCGGCGCCGAGGCGGGCGTGCCGGTGCCGCCGGTCTTCGGCTACGTCCGCACCGCCGTCGGTGACGACGCGGCCGAGCGCCTGGCCAAGGAGGAGTCCTTCTACCGCGACCTCCACAAGGGCTACCGCGACCACTTCGACCGCCTCGGCGAGTCCGAGGGCACGGTCGGCGTCGCCGCCGCCGACGCGGCCGACGCCCAGCGCCAGCTCGCCGCCTACACCGCGCTCGACACGATCGTCGTCCGCGGCCTCGCCAGCGCCAAGGGCGAGGCGATGAGCGCGGTCGCCGAGGCCGCCGCGCCCCAACCCACTTAGGGATCCCTAAGGCCAAGCCGCTAGGATGCGCCGCGCATGAGCGCGGACAATCCCCCCATTGACCGCCCGCTGGCCCGCTACGCCGGCACCACGATCTTCCTCAGCCGCTGGCTGCAGGCGCCGCTCTACCTCGGCCTGATCGCCGCCCAGGGGGTCTACGTCTGGCGCTTCATGCAGGAGCTCTGGCACCTCGTCTCCGACGTCGGCCACCTCAGCGAGAACGACGTGATGCTGCTGGTCCTCGGCCTGGTGGACGTGGTGATGATCGCCAACCTCCTGATCATGGTGATCATCGGCGGCTACGAGACCTTCGTCTCCCGGATCAACCTCAAGAACCACCCCGACCAGCCCGAGTGGCTCTCCCACGTCAACGCCAACGTGCTGAAGGTGAAGCTGGCGATGGCGATCGTCGGCATCTCCTCGATCCACCTCCTGCAGACCTTCATCAACGCCGCCAACACCTCCTCCAACACGATGCTCTGGCAGACGGTGATCCACCTCACCTTCGTCGTCTCCGCCGTTGCCCTGGCGGCGATCGACCGCTTCCTCTCCCCCAAAAGCACCGCCGACCTCACCGCCGAGCGCGCCCGGGTCGAAGCCAGCGGCCCCTAGCGCCGCGCCCCTCGCGACATTTGGTCCCCTATAGGGGCCACGATGTCGCGAGCGGCCACGCTAATACGGCGGTAGGTCCTCGTACCAGTTGCCGAGCATGCGGAAGGCGCGCCAGAAGCGCTGCTTGGCGCCCTCCTCGTCGAGCGAGGCGTCGATGTCGGGGACGTAGAGAGCGTCGACGGTGGGGGTGAAGGCCTGGATCTCGCCCTCGCGCTGCTCGATCGGTCGGGAGAGCGGGATCTGGAGGCCATTGAGGATGCGTAGCGCCGGCTCGCCCATGATGACGACTATCTTCGGCTGCACGATCGCCAGCTCCTCCGCGAGGCGCGCGACGCACTCCTGTGGGGCTAGGTCGGGCTCGGCGATCGGGCACTTGACGCAGAGAGTCCCGTAGACGACGAGAGGGTCGATCCCGAGGCGTTTGAAGCTTTTCATCAGGGCGTTGCCGGCGCGCCCGTAGAAGGCGACGCCCTCCTCGATCTCCGCCGTCATCGGCGCCTGCTTGAGCATGAAGACGTCCGCCTGCGGGTGGCCGGAGCCGAGTACCGGCATCAGCTTGCCGCGTGGGCAGTGCTGGCACTCCTGGATCTCGCGGCTCATCTGGTTGAGCTCGCGGATCGCGCGCTCCAGGTACTTCTCGCGGATCTCGTCGTCGGTGCCTCGCATCTGCCGAGACTCCTTTGACGGGCCGGGCGCCGCTCCTTTGCCGCCAGGCCCCTGCATCAGCTCTTGCTCGCCGGCCGCCGTTTGCGGGGCTTGCCCCCGCGCGCCGGTTTGGCGTCAGGCACGCGCCTTTTCGGCGCCTTCGGACGACCCGCCGTCTGCAGCAGCTTCAGCGTCTGCACGTAGACCAGGTTCTTGTGCTTACGGGTGATGTCGGCGTCGCGCATCGCCTCGAGGAACTCCGCCGGGCCGTCGAAGTCGTGGATCCGCACCCGCACGCTGCCGAGCCCCTGAGCGACGTGGCTGTCGGAGCCGGCGCCGGGGACGATCCGGTACTTGTTGGCAAACCGCACCGCCTCCTCGTTGAAGGCGGTCACCGCCACCCGCGGGTTGAAGACCTCGAGGATGTCGACCTCCTCGACGATGTCGAGCAGGTGCTCGTAATCGGGCACCGAGTGGAAGCGGTCGAAGGGGTGCGGCACGTAGACCAGCCCGCCCTGCTCGCGGATCGCGGCGATCGTTTCGGCCATCGTCAGCCCCTTCGGGATCTTCTCCTCGAGAAAGAGCCCGATCACCTCGCCCTGCTCCTTCGTCTTCACCTCCTCGGCGACGATCACCTCGAGGTCGTCGAAGTCGGCGGCGATCCGCCGCGCCTCCAGCGCCCCGGAGACCTCGTTGTGGTCGGTGATCGCGATCGCCCCGAGGCCGCGGTCGCGGGCCGTCTGCAGCAGTACGTCGACCGGCGTCGCGCAGTCGCCGGAGTGGTCGGTGTGCATGTGCAGGTCGACCTCGATCAGCGGCCGCGAGGAGATCCGCTCGCGCAGCTCCGGGTCGCCGCCCTCGGGATGACGACGGGCGATGAGACGTCGGTACAGCGCTTCCAGCTCGTCGGTCACCGCGGCCCAGTCGCGCCCCTCGGCGGCTGGCTCGACGAGCTCGTAGCGGGCGGGGAAGTAGCCCTCCAAGAGCTCCGCGGTGGCGGTGCTCGTAACGGTGCGGGCATCGATCCGGCCGAAGAAGATCTCCACCAGCGGCCGCGCCACCTGGGTCGAAAGGACCCGCTCCTGCGGCGCGTGGAAGGTGGCGACGTTGAGCGCGTAGGAGTGGCGCAGCGCCGCCGAGGAGATGCTCGGCGCGAACGGCTCGTGGACGTGGACGATGTCCAGCGAGCGCGCGCTTTTCTTGCCCAGCAGCCGTTTCACCGGGTCGCCGGTGCCGATCCGCAGGACCTCGTGGCCGCGGCCGACCAGCTCTGCCGAGACGCGGTCGACGAACTCGCTCGCCCCAGGGGCGGCGCCGCGCCGGCTCGGCGCCACCTGAGCGATGGAGAGGTGCTCGGCCGCCACGAGGGGCAGTTTAGGCGTCCTCAGCGCCCCGCCCGGCGAGCATCCGCTCGAAGGCGTCCGCCGCGGCGAAAGCGCCACCGCTCGCGGTGAACGCAGCGGCGATTCTTGCGGCCCCCGCTCTACGGGCCATCGCCTCGCGAACCTTTGCGCGTAAGCGCTCGGGCCGCAGGCGAGAGGCGGGCAGTCGAGTGCCGGCGCCCGCAACCTCGACCCGGCGCGCGACATCGGCCTGGTCGCGGCCGAAGGGGACCGCGCAGACCGGGACGCCGTGCGCGAGCGCCTTCTGGGTCGCGCCCATGCCGCCGTGGGTGATCGCGCAGGCAGCTCTTTCGAGCACCGGAGTGTGGGGCGCGAAGCCGAGCACGGTGGCGTTCCGGGCGCGAGCCGGCTCGGCAAGTGCCGAGGGTAGGGTTGCGACGACGTGCACGGGCTCCTCGGCCAAGGCTTCGATCGCGACGTTGACGAGACGCCCGTCGTCTTGGAACTCGGTCGACGTGGAGACCAGGACCAGCGGCGCCTCGACCTGGGTCAGAGCCGGGGGAAGCTCGCCGGGCGGCTCCCAGGCGCACGGCCCGACCATGACGATGCGCTCGGGCCAGTCATGCCGTGGGTATTCGAACGGTTCCGCGGTCATATAGAGCAACAGCGGGGGCGCCAGGAACAGGTCTTCGACATGGGCGAACGGCGCCAGACCGAGATCGGCACGCACGCGATTGAGATCGGCTCTGGCGAGCCGGTCGAACCCGGCGCGGAAGATCGCCTGCAGGAGCCTGTCGCGGGCGTGCCCCAAGGGCCCACGGGCGGGCTTCAGTCCCGGCCCCGTCGGCGGGCCGGCGCGCGAAGCGAGCGGGAGGGGCAGTGGCGAGAAGCTGGCCCACGGCCCGCCCCACGACTCGGCGGCGCTGAGGGCGCCCAGGGTGAGGACGTCGACCAGCAGCGCATCGGGGCGCTCCGTCTCGATCGCCCGCAGCAGGTCGGGCGCGTCGTGTGGCGCCCGTGCGCAGAAGACCTGCATTCCTCGTTCCATCCTCCCGCGTTTGCCGCGGGCGCGCCAATCGTTCATCTCCAGGGCCTCGATCTCGGGCGCGATCGGCGCCGCATCGATCCCCAGCGCGCCCAGCCCCTCGATCTCGCCGGCGAGCGTCCGCAGCGCAACCTCGTGACCCCGCCGCCGCAGCTCGACCAGAACCGACAGACAGGGAAAGAGATGCCCGCGGGCAGGAGACGTATAGGCGAGGATTCGGCTCACTGCTTCCCTTCGACGAGCGCCTCGACCAGTTCGAGCATCGCCTCCTTGGTCTGGTCGGGGGAAAGCCCGCGGTCACGCCGCAGGATCTTCCACGTGTAGATGTCGGTGACCGCCACCAGCTGCGCCGTCCGCCGCTCCCTGCGGGCACCACGCAATCCCGCCAGCGACGGTTTGAACGCCTGTTTGCACCACACCGCGTGGAACTGGCGACCCAGCTCCACCAAAACGCCCAGGGCCGGCACCCGCTCCTCCTGCGAAAGCGCCTTCAAAAGCCGGTCACCGAACGTCTCGTAGTGGTCGACCAGGTCGCGGACGACCTCCTTCGGGTCGCCCCCGACTGGCGCCCCTCGGTCCGGACCCATCTTGATGGCAAGGTGTTGAAGGGTTGCCACGAACAGCCCCTCCTTACTGCCGAAGTGGCGGATCACAGTCTGCACCGAGACATCCGCACGCTGCGCGACCGCCGCAAGCGTGATCTCGTCGAATTGGAGCTCGTCGAAAGCTGCTTCGGAGGCCTCGAGAATCCGCATTCTCGTTGCCTCCGTGGCCGCGGCTCGTGCCTTCATCTCGTAGGGACGTTTGCCGCTCGGTCCTGAATCGGCCATGGCGGAAAGGTAACCGCGGCTGAGGAAGCCTCTGCGGTGGGTTTACCGGTGCCGGTCGGCCCAGCCCCAAGGCGCGGCGATCGCCAGCTTCCAGGTCCCCTCGATCTGGCGCAACAAGAGGACCGGATAGAGAGTCTGGGCAAGCCGGTCTCCCGCTGCCCCGGAGCTCAGCCGCCAGCGCTCGTAGGCGAGCAAGACACCGCCGCCGCCGAGCACGTCGCTTGCCTCCACCTCGATCTCGACCTCCCGCGCGACCAGCTGTGCGAGGACCGGCCGGATGCTGTCGCGGCCATGGATCGCAGTGGTATCTGGAGTGATCAAGCAGGCATCCCTGGTGAAGCACCCGGCCGCTGCGTCGAGATCGCCGGCGTTGAGGGCGCGCGCAAAACCGAGCTCCAGGCGAGCGTCCCGAGGTGCCCGCAGAGTTGCGCCGTGTGCTTTCATGTTAATGAGACTAACGCGAAATTGCCCGAGTGGCAATACCCGCCGGGCAGAGCAAGGGGGAGTGATGAAGAAGCGCTTGATCTGGTCCGTCGTCGCGGCGGTGGCCCTCGCGGTCATCTGCGCCGGCGCCGTCCTCGCGGCTCAGCAACCCACCGTCGTACGGGCGGGCAACCTGGCCCTCACCGTCAACGGCGGGATCACGCCGACGAACCTGCCGAGACACGAGCTGGCTCCGATTGGATTTCACGCCAGCGGTGACCTCGCCACGATCGACGGATCGCATCCGCCGGCCCTGCAGGAGGCGTCGTTCGACGTCGACAAGGACTTCGTCGTCGACGTCGGCGGCATCCCCGTCTGCCGCAAGGGCCAACTGGATGCACGCAGCACGAAGGGCGCTGAACGCGCTTGCCCCGGGGCGATCCTCGGCCACGGCAGCGGCAGCGTCGAGGTCGCCTTCCCAGAACAGAAGCCCTTCGAGGCGGTGGGGCCGGTCCTGCTCTTCAACGGCGGCGAGAAGGGCGGCGCCACGACGTTCCACCTGCACACCTACATCGCGATTCCAGCCCCGACCGCGGTGGTGGTCACGGGGAAGGTGACGAGGCAGGACAAGGGCCCGTACGGACTCCTGATCCAGGCCACGATCCCGCCGATCGCGGGCGGCAGCGGCTCGATCACCCATTTCGAGCTGACCGCGAGCCGCCATGCCGCCTACGAGGGTGACCGCTACAGCTTCGTCTTCGCCAAATGCGCTGACGGACGTTTCCAGTCCCGCGGGACGATCGTCTTCGCGGACGAGACGAGGTTGTCAGGCGCCCTGGTCCGCACCTGCACGGTCAGCGACTGACGGGGGAGCAAGCCGGGAGCCCGCCGGTATGCGGGCTCCCGGCGCCCTAGGCCTGGGTGGTGCTCGGAGCGTCGGGCGCCGGCTTGGCCGCCGCCGACTTGCTGCGCTTGTTGGCGGCGATGAACTCCTCGGTCTGTTCGCGCGCCTCGTCGTCGGGCCGCTGCGAATGCGGCGACTTCATCAGGTAGCTGGAGGGGCCGTCGAGCTGGCCGGAGATGCCGTTGTTGAGGGCCAGCTTGATCAGCCGCACCGCATCGATGACGACGCCGGCCGAGTTCGGCGAGTCCCAGACCTCGAGCTTCAGCTCGGCGGTCAGCGGCACGTCGCCGAAGGCTTTGCCCTCGAGCCGGATGTGCGCCCACTTGCGGTCGGTCAGCCACGGCACGTAGTCCGACGGACCGACGTGGACGTTGTCGGCGTCGAGCTCGTGGCCCATGATCGAGGTGACCGCGTTGGTCTTCGAGATCTTCTTCGAGTCGAGCCGCTCGCGCTCGAGCATGTTGTAGAAGTCCATGTTGCCGCCGACGTTGAGCTGGCTGGTCCGCTCCAAGCGCACGCCGCGGTCATGGAAAAGGCGGGCAAGCTGGCGGTGGACGATCGTCGCTCCGACCTGGGACTTGATGTCGTCACCGATGATCGGCAGTCCGGCCTCTTCGAAGCGCTTGTCCCAGTAGTCCTCGCGGGCGATGAAGACCGGGAGGCAGTTGACGAAGCCGACCCCGGCCTTGAGCGCCTGCTCGACGTACCACTTGGTCGCCTCCTCCGAACCGACCGGCAGGTAACAGACGAGGACGTCGGCCTTGCTCTCTTTGAGGATCCCGACGACGTCGGCGGTTTCGCCCGGCGCTTTGGTGATCTTCTCTTTCAGGTACTTGCCGAGGCCGTCGTGGGTCATCCCGCGCTGGACGGTGATGCCAAGCGGCTCGACGTCGGCGAACTTGATCGTGTCGTTCTGCCCCGACCAGATCGCCTCGGAGAGGTCCTTGCCGACCTTCTCCTGGTCGATGTCGAAGGCGGCGACGAATTCGACGTCGCGGATGTGGTAGCCGCCGAGTTCGACGTGCATCAGCCCCGGGACTTCCTCCGCGGGGTCGGCGTCCTTGTAGTACTGGACGCCCTGGATAAAGGAGTTGGCGCAGTTGCCGACGCCGACGATCGCGACGCGGACCTTCTCGTCCGTGCGGCCGACGCCGTTCGTGCTGCCGTTTGCTCCGTTGGTCTCACTCATGAAATCTGGTGTCCTCCTGGGATCGCGCTGAGTGGGTGAACACACCCAGCCGCCTTGCTGGTTACAGATCTTCCTCGCCGTCGTCGGGCCCGACGACGGCCACTTCGGCACCGCGAAGCTCGTTCCTCACATGCCATACCCGCTGGAAGACCGTGAAGATGGTCAGCGCCGCGAGCACGTAGATCGACGGCGCCAGGAGTTCGAAATCGCCGATCCCAGCGCCCTTGGCGAAGATCAACCCGATCGAAAGTAGCACCACCCTGACCGGGCGCGTCGCCAAACCGACCTTGCACTCGACCCCAAGCGCCTCGGCCCGAGCCCGGGTGTAGGAGACCATCAGCGAGCCGAGCACGGCGACCACGCACATCGCCGCGGCAAAGTCTTCTCCCTGCGCGGCGAAGTAGCCGGCGACCGCGGCGAGCACGATCCCCTCCTCGATCCGGTCGAGCGTCGAGTCGAGAAAAGCCCCGAAGAGGGTCCCCTTGCCCGACATCCGCGAGTAGCGGCCGTCGAGCGTGTCCATCACCGAGCCGAGGATGAAGGCGACGCCGGCGAGGAAGAAGAGGTCCTGGGTGACCAGCGCCGCGGCGACCAGGTTGCCGATCAGGCCGACCATCGAGATCGCGTTCGGGGTCAGCCGCGACTCGATCAGGCGGTCGCGGGCGTAGGCACGCAGCTCCTGGCCGTTGCGGGCGCCGGCGCCGCGGCCGTTGCGACGACCGCCCGGTGCCCGCGGAGGGGCTTGTGGGGACATCTAGGCTTCGGCCTCTTGCGGCAGGCGGCGCTTGGTCTGGGCCTGGAAGGACCAGACCTCGGGACGGGCGCGGGCCAACAGGCGCTGGGCAACCAGGGCGGCCGCTATCGCGACCATCCAGCCGAGCACCGCGTCGATCCAGTAGTGGTTGCCGGTGACGATTACGACCCAGAGGATCAGGACCGGCCAGGAGGCCCAGAAAGCGCGCGACCACCAGTGGCGGCAGACCAGGGCCCCGGTGGCACCGATCATCACCGCGAAGGCGCAGTGCATGCTCGGGATCGCCGCGTAAGGGTTGATGAACGACTTGGCCAGACCCGAGTCGTGGTTGACGCCCGAGAATTCGTTGATCGTGTCGACGAAGCCGAACTCGGGAAACATCCGCGGCGGTGCGGTCGGGTAGAGCGTGTAGCCGATCAGCGCCAGGCCCATCGAGACGACGAACATGTTGCGGACGAAGTTGTAGGACTCGTTGCGGAAGAAGTAGAGCCAGACCAGGAAACCGAGCGCGATCGAGAACTGGGCGTTGAGGTAGAGCTGGTTGGCGAGGTCGATCACCCATTGGGCGGGCAGGAAGAAGGCCTGCAGATCGGGCTCGAAGAGCCCGTGCAGGCCCTGCTCGAATTCGATCACCTGACGGCCGTGCGCCATCGCAACCGATTTCTCCCCGTCGGCGATCCCACGCACCGCCGTGTAGGCGAGGTCGACGCCGACCAGGATCAGAATCTGGCGCCCGAGGTCGCCCCAACCTTTGGGCAGCCTGGCGGAAACGCTGGAGAAGGCGCGCGACACGAACAGACAATTGTAATCCGCGCGGCGCCCGTCACAAATACGGGCGAGACGCGAATCGCGCTAGGCGACGAACTCGAGCACGCGGTCGATCAAGGCTGGATCGTCGATCCAGGGCCAGTGGCCGGCGCCGCGGACGACCTCGAGCTTCGCGTTGGGAAGGGCGTGGGCGTAGGCGGCGCCGAAGCGGAGTGGCAGGTAAGGGTCGCGGTCGCCCCAGAGGACCAGCGAGGGGCAGGCGAGGGTGGCTAGCCCGCGGCCGGCGTCGGCGAGGCGGTCGGGATCGGCGTCGCGGTAGAGCGCGAGGATCGCCGCCTGCGTTCCCTTGTCCCAGTGGCGCCAGACCATCTCCACGAACTCGGGCGGCATCGCGCTGCGATCGCCGCGCGCCTGGCGCATCAACAGCGCGACCGAAGCCTTCGTCGTCGTCGCGTTGAGGAGCTCGCCGATCGGGCGCCGGCGCCAGAGTTGGGCGATCCAGTGCCAGCGGTAGCCGGGCAGCAACGGCACCGTGTTGACGACCACCAATCGCTCGACCAGGTCAGGGTGTCGCTGGGCGCCGATCAAAGCCAGCCCGCCCCAGTCGTGGACGACGAGCTTGCGAGGGCCGACACCGAGCTCCTCGAGACATCGCTCGAGGGTGGCCGAGAGGCCGTACATCGTGTAATCGAAGCTGGCCGGGTCGGGGCGGTCGGAACGTCCCCAGCCGGGCAGGTCGATCGCGATCGCCGCTCCCCCGCGCTCGAGGAACGGCAACCAGTCCTCGCCGTGGGTCGGATTGCCGTGGCAGTAGACGACCGGGGTCCCCTCGCCCTCGACGCGGCGGTAGAAGACCCGCACCCCGTCGACCGTCAGCTCCCGCTCCTCAACCGCCCCCATCAACCCACCCTAGCGCCGTATAGCGTCCCCACGGTGAGCTGGAAGCGCCCCGACAAACGCCGCCTGCGGGCGATCCGAGACCGCCTGCGGGAGATGTACGGGCGGCCAATCAACGAGCCGCACGGGGAGCCGGTCGCCGAGCTGATCAAGACCGTGCTCTCCCAGCACACCAACGACCGCAACCGCGACCGCTCCTTCGCCGCCCTGCGCGAGCGCTTCCCATCCTGGGAGGAGGTACGCGACGCGCCGCTGGCCGAGCTCGAAGACGCGATCCGACCCGGCGGCCTCGCGAAACAGAAGGCGCCGCGGATCCAGGCGATCCTCGGGCAACTCGGCGAGGCGCCCAACCTCGACTGGACGCGGACGGCACCGCGCGAGCAGTCGCTCGAGTTCCTGCTCTCGCTGCCCGGCGTGGGTCGCAAAACCGCGGCCTGCGTGCTGATCTTTACCTGGGACATCCCGGAGATCCCGGTCGACGTCCACGTGCACCGGGTCGGCGGCCGACTTGGCCTCTTCCCGCCGAACGCCTCCTTCGAGCGCGCCCACGACGAGATGCTCGCCGTCGTCGACCCCGCCGACGCCTACGAGCTGCACATGAACTTGATCCGCCACGGCCGCGCCATCTGCCGCCCGAAGCCGCGTTGCGGCGAGTGCGAGCTGCGGCGAATGTGCCCGTGGTACCGCGCCAACCGGGAGACGGGCATTAGTATCCCCGCCGCTAAATGAGCAAGCGCACCTTCATCGTCTTCGGCGGCCTCGTCCTGGTCCTCGCGGTCCTCATCCCCTGGCTCGTCTTCGGCTCCAAGGGCGATGCCGGCGCGGGAGCCCAGGACGTCCCCGCCAACCTCGAGAGCGGTCAGGAGCTGTTCCAGATCAACTGCGGCAACTGCCACACGCTCTACGCGGCCGGCACCGACGGCAACTACGGGCCCGACCTCGACGAACTGCTCGCCCCCAGCGGCCCGCCGCCGCCCGAGTCCGCCGCCGACACGATCAAAGGGCTCGAAGGCCGCGTCCTCAACGCCGTCGAAAACGGCGTCAACGGCGACACCCCGGGCCGTATGCCTGGCGGCATCCTCAACGAGGAGCAGGCGAAAGAAGTTGCCGCCTTTGTCGCCGCCACCGCCGGCTCGGGCTGAGTCTCCTCCGCAACTTCACTGAGGCGCTACGGTTTCCCAGGGGGCCGGCAGGAAACCGAACCCACCAGGAGGAGTCGAACTTGAGCTACCGAATTGCATCGACCCGTCGGGTCGCGATCTTGCTGCTCGCCGCGGCGCTGGCCTGCGTCGCCTGCGCCGGCGCCGCCGAGGCGAAGGTCGCCAAAAGCAAAGGCACGGTCGTCAACGTGATGACCCGCAACCTCTACCTGGGGGCTGACCTCGGGCCGGCGCTCGCATCGCCCTCGCAGTCGGCCTTCTTCGAGGCCAACGGCGGCATCGTGCGCCAGGTCGAAGCGACCAACTTCCCGGTTCGCGCCAAGGGCCTCGCCAAGGAGATCCTCAGCGCGCGGCCCGACCTGGTCGGGTTGCAGGAGGTCGCGTTGTGGCGCGAAGCTCCCCCGTCAGTCGGCCCGATCCTTTCCGGCAAACCCTCTGCGGCCACGGTCAAGTACGACTTCCTGCAGCTGCTACTCGACCAGCTGAACAAGAAAAGCACCACGTACAAGGCCGTCGTGGTGCAGGACGAGTTCGACTTCGAGGCTCCTGCCAACGCCAACGGCGTGCCCGGCGACGGACCCGGCGGCGGCACCGGCCTGCTCGCCAACTCCGAGGTCAACGGCCGCCTGACGATGCGTGACGTGATCCTCGCCAGGGTCGGCGCCGGCGTCGTCACCTCGAACCCGAAGAGCGCCAACTTCGTCAACCCGCTCGTCGTCAAAGTCGCCGGCGGCACCGAAATCTCGGTCACCCGAGGCTGGACCAGCGTCGATGCCAAGGTCCGCGGCAGCAAGAAGTTCCACTTCGTCAACACCCACCTCGAGGCATTCGACAATGAGGCCGAATACCCGAGCATTCGCGCCAAGCAGGCCGGCGAGCTGGTCGCACCGGGTGGCCCGGCGGCGAGCAAACTGCCGGTGATCCTGGTCGGCGACTTCAACTCAGACGTCAAGACCGAAGTCAAGCCAGGCGACGGCCAGGCCTATCAGGTGCTGACCAAAGCCGGCTTCCGCGAGCGCCAGACGCGCAAACAGAACACCTGCTGCCTCAGCACTTCCTACGACCTCAAAACGGGCGGCGGCAAAGCCGAGTTTGACCACACGGTCGACCACGTGCTGACCAACACCCCGAAAAAGGTGAAGCTGGCGACCTCGACGGTCACCGGCCTGAAAAAGACCAACGGCTACTGGGATTCCGACCACGCCGGGGTCTTCAGCTCGCTGCTGATCCTGCGCTGACTCGCGGCGATAGCAAGCTGGGAAAGGGCGCCCGCTGCGGCGTCCTTTTTCTTGCTTGCAATCGCACTGCACAATCTGCCATACTGCCACTTAGATTTCTTAGGCTTCAACAACGAAACCCCTGGAGGTATGCAGAAAGTGGCAAAGACGATCGGGATCGATCTCGGCACGACCAACTCGTGCGTGGCAGTGATGGAGGGCGGCGAGCCGACCGTCCTGGAGAACGCGGAGGGCGGCCGCACCACCCCGTCCGTCGTCGCCTTCACCGAGGGCGGTGAGCGCCTGGTCGGCACCGTCGCCAAACGGCAGGCGGTGATGAACCCCGAGAACACGATCTTCTCGATCAAGCGCTTCATGGGCCGTAAGGAGGCCGAAGTCAAAGAGGAGGAGACGATCGTCCCGTACAAGGTCGAGGCCGGCCCCAACGGCGACGTTCGCGTCGACGTGCGCGGCAAGCAATACAGCCCGCCGGAGATCAGCGCGATGATCCTCCAGAAGCTGAAAACCGACGCCGAAGCGAAGCTCGGCGAAACGGTCGACAGCGCCGTGATCACGGTCCCCGCCTACTTCAACGACGACCAGCGCCAGGCGACCAAGGACGCCGGCAAGATCGCCGGCCTCGACGTCAAGCGGATCATCAACGAGCCGACCGCGGCCTCGCTCGCCTACGGGCTCGACAAAGAGAAAGCCGACCAGACGATCCTCGTCTTCGACCTCGGCGGCGGCACCTTCGACGTCTCGGTGCTGGAAATCGGCGACGGCGTCTTCGAGGTGAAGTCGACCGCGGGTGACAACCATCTCGGCGGCGACAACTGGGACAAAGCGATCGTCGAGTGGCTGGTCGCCGAGTTCAAACGCGACCAGGGCGTCGACCTCGCCCAGGACAAGAACTCCCTGCAGCGCCTCTACGAGGCGGCGGAGAAAGCGAAGATCGAGCTCTCCTCGACCCAGGAGACGCAGATCAACCTGCCATTCATCACCGCGGTCGAGGGTCAGCCCAAGCACCTCGACCTGAAGCTGAGCCGCTCGAAACTGAACGAGCTCACCGCCGAGCTGCTGGAGCGGATCGTCGGTCCGGTCAAACGGGCGCTCGACGACGCCGACGCCGCGATCGACCACGTGGTCCTGGTCGGCGGCATGACCCGGATGCCCGCGGTGCGGGAGCGGGTCAAGGAGCTGACCGGCAAGGACCCGCACCAGGGGGTCAACCCCGATGAGGTCGTCGCGGTCGGCGCCGGAATCCAGGCCGGGGTGCTCGCCGGCGACGTCAAGGACGTGCTGCTGCTGGACGTCACCCCCCTCACCTTGGGGATCGAGACCAAAGGCGGCGTGATGACGAAGCTGATCGAGCGCAACACGACGATCCCGACGAAGAAGTCGGAGACCTTCTCGACCGCCGACGACAACCAGCCGTCGGTCGAGATCCACGTCCTCCAAGGCGAGCGCGAAATGGCCAGCGGCAACAAGAGCCTGGGCAAATTCCAGCTCACCGGCATTCCGCCGGCGCCGCGCGGCATGCCGCAGATCGAGGTCACCTTCGACATCGACGCCAACGGCATCATCCACGTCACCGCCAAAGACCAGGGCACCGGCAAAGAGCAGAAGATCGAGATCAAATCCGGCTCCGGGCTCTCCGACGAGGAGATCCAGGGCATGGTTGCCGACGCAGAGTCGCATGCTGCAGAGGACCAGGCGCAGCGTGAGCTGGCGGAAGCCCGCAACCTCGCCGAGAACGCCGCCTACGGGGCCGAGAAAGCGGTCGCCGACGCCGGCGACAAAGTCGACCAGGCGACCAAGGACGAGGTCGAGGCGGCGGTCAAGGGCGTGCGTGAGGTCCTCGAGAGCGGCAGCCTCGAGGAGATCAACGCCAAGACCGAGGCGCTGAACACGGCGATGACCAAAGCGTCGGAGCAGATCTACGCGGCGGCGTCCGCCGAGCAGGCGACCGCCGACGGCGGGTCTGAGGAGAGCGTGGGCGATGACGAGGAAGTCGTCGACGCTGAGGTGGTCGACGAGGACGGCAAATGAGCGAGGAGCATCACGAGACCCAGGAGGTCACCGCCGAGCAGCCGACCGACGGCGTCGAGGTCGAGCAGGACCTCGACGCCCTCGTCGCCGAGGCCCAGAAGGAGCGCGACGAGTACCTCGAACTTGCCAAGAGGACGCAGGCCGACTTCGAGAACTTTCGGAAGCGGATGGCGGCCGAGGTACAGGCCGCGTCGCAGCGGAGCAAGGCGCAGCTCGCGGCCGAAGTCGCGCCGGTGCTCGACGATCTCGAGCGGGCGCTCGAAGCCGCCGGGCTCGATCCTGAGGGCGACTCCGAGGATGGACTGGCGCACGGCGTCCTGCTCGTCTTCCGCGGCCTCCGGGAGACGCTGAAACGGAACGGGATCGAGCAGGTCGATCCGCAGGGGGAGAAGTTCGATCCCAACCAGCACGAGGCGCTCTCGACGATGCCGGTCGAGGGAACCGAGCCCGGCATCGTCGTCGAGGTGATGCAGAAGGGCTACCGATTCGAGGAGCAGCTGATACGCCCCGCCCGGGTGGTCGTTAGCGCATGACGACCGGGTCCAAATCCGCGTGTGACCCGGTCGTCATCTAGGAGAGAAGTGGCAGACGAGCTCTACAAGACGCTTGGGGTTTCCAAGAACGCCTCCGACGAGGAGATCAAGAAGGCGTACCGCAAACTGGCGCGCCAGTACCACCCCGATCGCAACCCGGACGATCCCGCCGCGGAGGAAAAGTTCAAGGAGATCTCCGCCGCTCACGACGTCCTTGCCGACCCGGCGAAGCGCAAGGAGTACGACCAGGGCGGCCAGTTCGCCCAGTTCGGGGGCGGCGGTGGCAGTCCCTTCGGCGGCGGCGGTGCCCAGGGCGGCTTCGGCGCCGACCTCGGCGACATCTTCTCGATGTTCAACCGCGGTGGCCGCCGCTCCAGGCCCGAGCCGGTCCGTGGCCGCGACCTCGAGACCGAAGTGCAACTGAGCTTCGACCAGGCGGTCAACGGCGACCAGATCAGCGTCACCGTGGCCAAGGCCGAGCAGTGCCGGACCTGCCACGGCAGCGGTGCCAAACCGGGAACCAGCCCGGTCACCTGCCCGCGTTGCGAAGGCCGCGGCATCGACGCCCAAAGCCAGGGGTTCTTCTCGATCAGCCAGCCCTGCCCGCAGTGCGGCGGCGCTGGTCAGATCATCGAGGACCCCTGCCCGACCTGCGGCGGCTCCGGCCTCACCCAGCAGACCAAGCGCTACAAAGTCAACGTCCCAGCCGGCGTCAAAGACGGAACCAGGATCCGGCTCGCCGGCAAGGGCGAGGCGGGGCCGCGCGGCGGTCCCCCGGGCGATCTCTACGTAACCACCAGGGTGGCGGCATCTCCCGTCTTCAAACGGCTCGACGATGGCAACCTCGAGGTGACGGTGCCGATCTCGATCCCCGAGGCGCTGCGCGGCGGCACGATCGAGGTCCCGACCCTCAACGGGACGAAGAAGATCAAGGTGGCGCCGGGCACCAAGCACGGGGCGATCCAGCGCCTGCGCGGGGAGGGGCCGCCGAAACCGAAGGGCAGGGGCAACGGCGACATCCGCTACCGACTCGAGATCGACGTCCCCAAGGAGCTCAACGAGGAGCAGAGCGAGGCGGCCGAGAAGCTGGCCGAGGCGTTCAACGGCGCCGATCCCCGGGCCGAGCTGCTGCGCAAGGCGGGTGCTGGCTGATGGCGACCTACCGGCGTCGGGTCAAAGCGACCTTCGACGAGGAGCAGGGCGTGTTCATGATCTCGGTCGCCGCCGAACTGGCGGAGATGCACCCACAGACGCTGCGGATGTACGAGCAGCGAGGGCTGATCGCCCCCAAGCGCTCGCCGAAGAACACCCGGCTCTACTCCCAGCGCGACGTCGAGCGGCTGCGGCGGATCCAGGAAATGACCGCGCAGGGGCTCAACCTCGTCGGCGTCGAGACGGTGCTCGCACTGGAAGAGCGGGTGGCGAAGCTGAGCGGGGAGCTTGGGCGGGCCCGCAAGCGGGTCGAAGAACTGGAGGCGACCACGAAAGGAAAGCTGCACTGATGCAGGCTGATCGATTCACCATCAAGTCACAGGAAGCGGTCGCCTCCGCGCAGCAACTGGCGACGGCGCGGCGCAATCCCGAGATCACGCCGGCGCACCTGCTCGTCGCCCTGCTCGTCCAGGAGGACGGGCTGGTGATGCCGATCCTGCAGAAGCTCGGTGCCGACACCGCGGCGATCGGCGCCGAGGCCCACGAGCTGGTCGACGCGCTGCCGACCCTGAGCGAGGGCGGCGCCGAGCCGCGGATGGCCTCCTCGCTGGCGCAGACGCTGCGCGAGGCCGAGCAGGAGATGGCGCAACTCGGCGACGAGTACATCTCGACCGAGCACCTGCTCCTGGCGCTGACCAAGTCCGAGTCCGCCGTCGCCGACGTCCTTCCCGACCGTAACTCGCTTGAGCAGGCGATCGCCGAGGTTCGCGGCCCGCACAAGGTCACCTCACCCAACCCCGAGGACAGCGTCCAGGCGTTGGAGAAATTTGGCCGCGACTTAACGAGTGATGCGCGGGGCGGCAAGCTCGACCCGGTGATCGGCCGCGACGAGGAGATCCGCCGCGTGATCCAGGTCCTCTCCCGTCGCACCAAGAACAACCCGGTGCTGATCGGCGACCCCGGCGTCGGCAAGACCGCGATCGTCGAGGGGCTGGCGCAGCGGATCGTCGACGGCGACGTGCCCGAGAGCCTGCGCGACCGCCGCGTGATCGCGCTCGACATCGGCTCGCTGCTGGCCGGGTCGAAATACCGCGGCGAGTTCGAGGAGCGGCTGAAAGCGGTGCTGACCGAGGTCCAGGAGGCCGCCGGCCAGATCGTCCTCTTCCTCGACGAGCTGCACACGATCGTCGGCGCCGGCGCCGCCGAAGGCGCGGTCGACGCCGCCAACCTCTTGAAGCCGATGCTGGCCCGCGGCGAGTTGCGCGCGGTCGGCGCCACCACGCTCGACGAGTACCGCAAGCACATCGAGAAAGACGCGGCGCTGGAGCGGCGCTTCCAGCCGATCCTCGTCGGCGAGCCCGACATGAACGACACGATCGCGATCCTGCGCGGGCTCAAGGAGCGCTACGAGAACCACCACGGCGTGCGGATCACCGACGGCGCGATCGTCGCCGCGGCGACGCTCTCCGAGCGCTACATCGCCGACCGCTTCCTGCCCGACAAGGCGATCGACCTGATCGACGAGGCCGCCTCGCGGCTGAAGATCGAGATCGACTCGATGCCGACCGAGATCGACGAGGTGAAACGGCGGATCCAGCAGCTCGAGATCGAGCGCGCGGCGATGCGCAAAGAGACCGACGATGCCTCGCGGGCCCGACTGGACGCGCTCGAGGCCGAGCTCGCCGAGCTGAACGAGAGCTTCAACGAGATGAACGCCCGCTGGCAGAACGAGAAGGGGGCGATCGACTCGATCAACGAGGCGAAGGCGAACCTCGAGGAGGCCGGGCGCGAAGCCGAGAAAGCAGAGCGCGAGGCGGACCTGGAGCGCGCCGCCAAGCTCCGCTACGGCGACATCCCCGAGCTTGAAAAGACGGTCTCCGAGCAGGAGGCGCGGATCGCCGAGCTGCACGCGGACGGCGGCTCCCTGCTGGCCGATGAGGTGACCGAGGAGGACGTCGCCGAGGTCGTCGCCAAATGGACCGGGATCCCGGTCAGCCGCCTGCTGGAGGGCGAGATCGAGAAGCTGATCGCGATGGAGGAGCGTCTGCACGACCGAGTCATCGGTCAAGAGGAGGCGATCTCCGCCGTCTCCAACGCCCTGCGGCGCTCACGCGCCGGGCTCTCGGACCCCAACCGGCCGATCGGCTCCTTTCTCTTCCTCGGCCCGACCGGGGTCGGCAAGACCGAGCTGGCGAAGGCGCTGGCCGAGTTCATGTTCGACTCCGAGCAAGCGATCGTCCGCCTCGACATGTCCGAGTACATGGAGAAGCACACGGTCGCGCGGCTGGTCGGGGCGCCCCCCGGCTACGTCGGCTACGAGGAGGGCGGCCAGCTGACCGAGGCGGTGCGGCGCCGGCCCTACGCGGTGGTCTTGCTCGACGAGATCGAGAAGGCCCACCCCGACGTCTTCAACACGCTGCTGCAGATCATGGATGACGGGCGCCTCACCGACGGCCAGGGCCGCACCGTCAGCTTCACCAACACGGTCCTGATCATGACCTCCAACGTCGGCTCGGACCGGATCGTCGGCGAGCAGGTCGACGAGCGGATCCGCGAGCAGATCGAAGAGGTCCTGGCCTCGACCTTCAAGCCCGAGTTCCTCAACCGCATCGACGACACGGTGATCTTCCACCGTCTTTCCAAGGCCGACATCGGGCGCATCGTCGAGCTCCAGGTCGAACAGCTCGTTTCACGCGTGCGCGAGCGCGGGCTCGAGGTCGAGCTGAGCGAGGGCGCCCGCACCCTGCTCGGCAACCTCGGCTACGACCCCATCTACGGCGCCCGGCCGCTGAAGCGGGTGATCCAGAAGCAACTGGTCGACAAGCTGGCGCTGAAGCTGCTCGAGGGCGAGTTCGGCGAGGGCGACACGGTCCGGGTCGACGTCGCCGACGGCGATCTGACCTTCGAGCGTGCCCCCAGAGGCGAGCCCGCGGCCGCCTCGGCCTAACGCGGTAGATCGGCCCGTAGACGGGGTTTCAACGCTCATATAAGGGAGCGTTTGTGCCGAAACAGACATCCGTGGGACCAATCTTGAGTTTCGCCTTAAGCTTCAAGGCCATTCTTCACCCGGTAAATGGATAGTCAAGAAACTCCGATCAACCGCAGCGAGCAGCGGCGCAGCCGGCGCTCAGTCGCGGCCGAAAGCGCCTCGCTCTGGTTCGAGGAGTGGGTGCGCTGGCGCGGCGGCGACATCCTGCGAGCCGTCTTCGAGCGCATCCGCCGTCCCTTCGAGTGGGCCGCCTGGGCGCTTCGCCGCGGCCTGATCTGGCCGCTGCAGGACCGCACTGGCAACCTCGGTACCGCAATCGCCGCGATCGCCGCGGTGCTGGTGATCGCGATCGGCGGCGGCGCCGTGCTCGGCTCGAGCTCGGATGGCGGCGGCGGCGAGCCCACCTCAAATCAGGTGGCCGTCACTCCTGAGCCGCCCGCCGTCGTCCCCCCCAAGGCCGCCGCGAGGGAGTCCGAGGCCGAGCCGACCCTGCGGGGTGCCACCCCGGTCTTCAAGCCCACCAAGCAGGAGAAGGACGCCAAGGCGAAGCCGGCAGTATCGGCCGAGGCCGCGCCGACGAGCTCCGACCCGGCGACCGCGACGATCGGCTCGGTACCCGGCGCCGCCTCCTCCTCCGCTTCCGCCTCCTCCACGCAGTCCTCGATCGGCGTCGACGGACCGCCGGCCGGGCCCGAGGCGATCGCCGTCGCCGAGGACTTTGCCGGTGCTTTCGTCCTCTACGAGACCGGGGGCGAGGAGTCGAAGGTGCGCAAGGCCTTCGCCGCGACCGCGACGCCCGAACTCGCGAAGTCGCTGCTGCGCCGCCCGCCGCGGCTGCCCGCCAACGTCGAGGTCCCGAAGGCGAAGGTCGTCAACGTCGTCGCCGGACCCTCGCACGGCGGCGTCTACACGGTCAGCGTCTCGCTGCTGCGGGTCGGCCTGACCAGCGAGCTGCGACTCGACATGGAAAAGCTGAAGAAAACCTGGCGCGTCACCAACGTGCTCGGCTGAGGCCCGCGATGGAACGCGCTCGCAAGATCCGCACGCTCGCCGCCGCCGCGGCCACCACGGTGGCGCTCTCGCTGCCGATCGCCGTCGCCCGCGCCGAGGAGACGACGGCGCCCACCCCCGGCGCCGCGTTGGAGGCGCCCGAAAGCGCCGCTGTCTCCCCCGGTCCGCTCGAGCAAGGGGCGACGCTGGCACCTCCGGCGCCGGCAGAGGAGACGCCCGCGGGAGCAAACGGCGGCGTCAACTCCGGCGACGGGACCCCAGAACCCAACCCCGACGCAGGCGAAGAAGAAGCGGCCGAGAACCCGACCGGCGCCACCGCGGCCGATCCCGGCGCCACCTTCGCGATCCCCGCCCTGCCGACCTCCAGCTGCGCCTCGACCGGAGTGCCGCCGGTCCTGATCCCGATCTACCGCCGCGCCGCCTCCGCCTATGGCCTTGGTCCGCAGGGTCCCGCGGTGCTGGCCGGGATCAATGAGATCGAGACCGGCTTCGGCCAGAACCTCGGCCCCTCCTACGCCGGCGCGGTCGGCTGGATGCAGTTCATGCCGGCGACCTGGGAGGCCTACGGGGTCGACGCCGATCAGGACGGCGTCGCCGATCCCAACAATCCCGAAGACGCGATCTTCGCCGCCGCCTCCTACCTCAGCGCCTCGGGCATGCCGGAGGACATCTACGCCGCGATCTTCGCCTACAACCACGCCGACTGGTACGTCGCCGACGTGCTCGCCAACGCCGCCTGCTTCGCCCAGGAAGTCGGCGGCCCCGGCATCACCGCCTCCAGCCTCAGCCCGAAGATCCAGGTCTTCAAGTGCACCCCCGCCGAGGACTGGCGCGAGCAGCTACCGCCGACCTACCTGCGCGCCTTCGAGGACGCCGCCGCCCGTTACGAACTCGGCAAGCGCGGCGTCTGGGTGCTGGCCGCGATCGCCCGCCTTGAGTCCGACTTCGGCAAAGGGATGACGAAGGTGCAGTTGCAGGAAACCGGCCCGCTCGGCCTCGACGACAGCGAGTGGGCGCGGTTCGCGGTCGACGGCGACGAAGACGGCGCGATCCGCCGCGAGGACCCGGTCGATTCGGCGGCAACGCTTGCCCGGCTGATCTGGTCGCGCGGCAGCATCGAGACCGGCGTCTTCAGCCACAACCAGGCCGAGTGGTACGTGCAGGAGGTCCTCGCCCAGGCCGATGAGATGGGCGGCAAATGCAAGGTTCGCTACGTCGATTGGGCCTTGGCGCCGCTAGAAAGCGGCTTCCTCACCCCGGGCGAGCAGTCGGTGCTGATGGGCAACCTCGCCAGCGCCCCGCGCAGCGCCCCGCAGGCGGTGAAGGCTGTGATCGCCGCGGCCAACTCGATCACCCACACGCCCTACGTCTGGGGCGGCGGCCACGGATCCTGGTACTCCTACGGCTACGACTGCTCTGGGTCCGTCAGCTACGCCCTGCACGGCGCCGGTCTGCTCGACACGCCGCTGGTCTCCGGTGCGCTCGCCAGCTACGGCGAGCCCGGCCCCGGCAAATGGATCACGATCTACGCCAACGCGACCCACGTCTACATGGAAGTCGCCGGCCTGCGCTACGACACCGTCGGCAACTTCGGCGGCGAAACCGGCCCCCGCTGGCACACCGAGCCCCCTTACCCCGAAGGCTTCGAAGTCCGCCACCCGACCGGCTACTGAGTTCCGTTGGGCCTCAACCGCGAATAGCGCGCCCAAAGGCACAACGGAGGCGGCGCCCCGCGGGGTATCGTGTTTCCTTACCTTCGAGAGGAGCGGGAGATGCCTACTTACCTGATGCTGACCAACCTGACCGCCGAGGGCGTGCGGACGCTGAAGAACAACCCCAGCCGGGTGGCCGAGGTGAACAAGGAGGTCGAGCAGATCGGCGCCAGGGTCGTGGCCCAGTACGCGACGCTGGGCCAATACGACTTCGTCACCGTGGTCGAGGCGCCCGACGCCGGCACGATGGCCAAGGTCTCGGTCGAGCTCGGCTCGCGCGGGACGATGACCTCGCAGACCCTGACCGCGATCCCGGCCGAGGACCTGGCCGGCTCGCTGTGATTCGTTGAAGGCGGGTCGTTGAAGGCCGGTCGTTGAAGGCGCTGGTAGTCGGCGGCGGCGGTCGCGAGCACGCGATCGTGCGGGCGCTGCGGCGCTCCGCCCACGCTCCCGAGGTGCTCTGCGCGCCCGGTAACGCCGGCATCGCCGCCGACGCCGAATGCCTGTTGGAGATCGCCGCCGACGACGTCGAGGCGCTGGTGGGGGCGGCTCGCGAGCACCGCGTCGACCTAGCGGTGATCGGGCCCGAGCTGGCGCTGGTCGCCGGCGCCGTCGACGCCTTCGAGGAGGCGGGGATCCCTGCCTTCGGCCCCGACCGCGCCGCCGCCGAGCTCGAGGGCTCGAAGGCATTCGCCAAGGAGCTGATGCGGGAGGCCGGGGTCCCGACCGCCTCCCACGTGCTCCTGCGCAGCCGCGAGGAAGCGGTCACGCAGCTCGCCGTCACCCCCTACCCCACCGTGCTCAAGGCCGACGGGCTGGCGGCGGGCAAGGGCGTGATCCTGTGTGGTGACGAGGCCCAAGCACGCGAAGCGATTGACATTTTCTTCACCGAGCAGCGCTTCGGCGCGACGACCGTGGTGCTGGAGGAGTTCCTCGAGGGCGAGGAGCTCTCGCTGCTGGCGCTCTGCGACGGCGAGAACGTGGTGCCGCTGGCGCCGGCCCAGGACTACAAGCGAATCTTCGACGGCGACCAGGGGCCAAACACCGGCGGGATGGGCAGCTACTCGCCGGTGCCGGGGTTCGGCCAGGAGCAGATCGATTCGATTCTCGACAGCGTCCACCGGCCGGTGGTCGCCGCAATGGCCCGCCGTGGCCGCCCCTTCCACGGGGTCCTCTACGCCGGCCTGATGATCGGCGCCGACGGCCCCAGGGTGCTCGAGTTCAACACCCGCTTCGGCGACCCCGAGACGCAGGCGGTGCTGCCGCGCATGCGCTCCGACCTCGTCGACCTCTTCCTCGCGGCCCGCGAGCCTGGCGGGCTGGTGGGGATGAGCGCCGATTTCGATCCCGCCTGGGCGGTGACCCTGGTGCTGGCCTCGGCCGGCTACCCGGAGAGCTCCTCGAAGGGAGACGTGATCCAGGGGCTGGCCGAGGCAGCCGAGCTGGCCGAGATCACCCACGCCGGCACCGCGAAGCGCGACGGCGAGATCGTCACCGCCGGCGGCCGCGTGCTCAACGTCACCGCGCTCGGCCCCGGCCCTGCCGAGGCGCGCGATCGTGCGTACGATGCGGCCAGCCGGATCTCCTTCGACGGGATGCAGATCCGCACCGACATCGCCGCACGCGCGGTCGACAATGCAGCCAGCCAGCCCACCTAGAGAGGCAAGATGACCGAGATCTCAGACCCGACTCCGACGCCCCCGCCCGACCTTGCTCCCGCGCCCGCCAGCGAGACCCTCGAGCAGATCGAGGAGATCGACGCCGAGACGCCGCTGGTCGGGATCATCATGGGCTCCAAGAACGACATGGAGAAGATGCTGCCGGCGGAGAAGGCGCTTCAGGACGCCGGCATCCTCTGCGAGGTGCGGGTGATGAGCGCCCATCGCGACCCGGAGTTGGTCCGCGACTACTGCATGAACGCGCGGATGCGCGGCATGAAGGTGATCATCGCCGGGGCCGGGATGTCAGCGGCGCTGCCCGGCGTCGCCGCCGCCCACACCGACCTGCCGGTGATCGGCGTGCCGATCCTGGGCAAGTCGCTCGGCGGGCTCGACGCGCTGCTCTCGGCGGTACAGATGCCGCCGGGGATCCCGGTCGCCTGCGTCGCGATCGACGGCGCCAAAAACGCCGGCATCCTCGCCGCGCGGATAATCAACGCGTGATCCCTCGCTACACCCGTCCTGAGATCGGGGGCGTTTGGACCCCCCAGGCGAAGATGGAGACCTGGCTCGAAGTCGAGCTGGCGGCGACCGAGGCCTGGGCCGAGGAGGGCGTGGTGCCGCGCGCGGCAGCCGAGGCCGCTCGAGCTCAAGCCGCCTTCACCGTCGAGGCCGTCGACGAGCGTGAGCGGGTCACCGACCACGACGTCGCCGCCTTCGTCGACGTCGTCGCCGCCTCGGTGGGTGAGCACGGCCGCTGGATCCACTACGGCCTCACCTCCTCCGACGTGCTCGACACGGCGCTGGCGCTGCAGCTGCGGAGGGCCGGGGAGATCGTCGTCGCCGGCGCCCGCGCCTACCGCGACGCCCTGGTTACGCGGGCGCTCGAGCACCGCGACACCCTCTGCGTCGGCCGTACCCATGGCGTCCACGCCGAGCCGACCTCCTTCGGCCTGCGCCTGGCCGGGTTCGCCTTCGAGGCCGACCGCAACGTCGACCGGCTCGAGGACGCCTTCGCCCAGCTCGCCTTCGGCAAGCTTTCGGGAGCGGTCGGGACCTACGCCTCGATCCCGCCCGCGGTCGAGGCGCGGGTGATGGAGCGGCTCGGCCTCGGCCGCGAGGACGTCGCCACCCAGGTCGTCCCGCGCGACCGCCACGCCGTCCTCACCTCAGCGATCGCGATCGCCGGCGCCGGCCTGGAGCGTTTCGCGACGGAGATCCGCAACCTGCAGAAAACCGAGCTGCGCGAGGTCGAAGAGCCCTTCGCCGCCGGCCAGAAGGGCTCCTCGGCGATGCCGCACAAGCGCAACCCGATCCGCACCGAGCGGATCACCGGGCTGGCGCGGGTGCTGCGCGGCTACGCGCAGACGGGGGTCGAGAACGTCGCCCTCTGGCACGAGCGCGACATCTCCCATTCCGGCGCCGAGCGGGTGATCCTTCCCGACGCGACGATCCTGCTCGACTACATGCAGGATCTGGCGACCAAGGTCGCCGCCGGGATGACGATCAACGCCGAGCGGATGCGGGAGAACCTCGGCCTCACCCACGGCGCCCTGTTCAGCCAGCGAGCGCTGACGGCGCTGGTCGAGGCGGGCATGAGCCGCGACGACGCCTACCGGGTCGTCCAGGAGAACGCCCAGCGCGCCTGGGACACCCGCACCGAGTTCCGCGACCTCCTCGCCGCGGCCGAGACGCCGCCGCTCGACTTCGACGCCGTCTTCGACTACGGCGCCTACCTCACCCACCTGCCCGAGATCTTCGAGCGGGTCGAAGCGCTGAATTCCTAGAAACGCGCGTTTGGAGGTAAGGTCCTCGCGTGGTTCTCTACACCTGTGGGACGAAGAAGATGGGGCCGGGCTTCGCCCATCCCTGCGCCAAAGCCGGCAAAGCGCTCGACGCGGCCGGCTACGAGTACGAGCTGAAGACCGTCGGCGGCTACCGGTTGATGCCCTGGACCTGGGGCAGCCGCGGCGACGACCGGGCCGAGGTCAAGAAGCTGAGCGGCACCAACGAGGTGCCGATCCTCGTCCTCGACGACGGCGAAGTGATCTCCGGCTCCGGCGCGATCGCGCGCTGGGCGGCAGAGCACCCGCACTCGCCGGCCAAGTCCGGCTGAGCCGAGCGCCCTACAACTGGGTCGCGACAAGCCCGGCAGAGGCGACGATCAAGGTACCGATGAAGCCGCCGCCAACCTGGATGATCGTCCGGTTCAGCGCGTCGAAGCCCGCTTTCATTTCGCTGCGCAGCTGAGCGTCGCCCGCCTGCATCTCGGCGCGGAGCTGGGCAAACCCCGCGTGCATCTCCGCGCGGAGATCACGGATGCTCGCGTCGATTCGCTTGTCCAGCCGGGCGAAGCCGTCGTCGACGCGGCGGTTCAGGTCGTCCAGCCTGTCGTCGCTCCAGCTCTGCCTCACCGCCTCCATGTTGGCACGACTGTAGACAAAAAGTTGCGACGCGTTACGCGCTGAAAGCGAAATCTCTGTGCGGGCTGCGGGCCTCGATCACGACCGGGGTGCCGTCCTTGGGCGAGAGAGTGATGTTGCGGCGGCCGGTCTTCTCGGCCGCCGGACTGGCCTTGCGCAGCTCGCAGCGGGTCAGCACCTCGCGCAGGACGATCCGCATCTCGAACTCGGCGAAGGAGGCGCCGATGCAGCGGCGGATGCCGCCGCCGAAGGGGATCCAGCCGTAGGTCTCCGGCGCGCTCTCGAGAAAGCGCCCGGGCTTGAAGGCGAACGGCTCGGGATAGATGTCGGCGCGGGTGTGGGTGAGCCAGATCGCCGGCGTCACGTCGGTCCCGGCCGGCAGCTCGAGGCCGTCGGCGACCAGCTCGGTGGCGAGGCGGCGGCCGGCCAGCGGAATCACCGGCCGCAGGCGCAGCGACTCCGAGATCGTCGCCCGCAGGTACTCGTCCTCGCCGGCCTCGAGCGAGTCGCGCAGCCGCTGCATGGGCTCGTGGTGGCGCAGCAGCAGGTCGAAGGTCCAGGCCAGCGCCGTCGCGGTCGTCTCGTGACCGGCCAGCAGCAGCGTCATCAGCTGGTCGCGCAGCTCCTTGTCGTCCATCTGGCCGCCGTCCTCGAACTCGGAGAGCATCAGCATCGAGAGGATGTCGTCGCGCTGCTCGAGGTCGGGCTTGGAACGGTGCTCGGCGATCTCGGCGTAGAGCAGCTCGTCGACTTCCCGCAGCGCTCCCTCGAATTTCGCCCAGGGACCGCGACCGCCAAAGCGGCGCGTGGCCAGGCCGACGATCTGCGCCCGCGGCGAGGCGGTTTCCTGGAGGACGTTGGCGAGCATCCCGCGCAAACGCTCCAGACGGGGGCCTTCGCTGACCCCGAAGACGACCCGCAGGATCACCTCCAGCGTCACCGCCTGCATCCGCGAGTGGATCGGGAACTCGCGCTGCAGCGGCCAGGAGTCGATCTCGGCGCTGACGATCTCCTCGACCACGGCTTCGTAGGAGCGCATCCGCTCGCCGTGGAAAGGCGGCAGCATCACTTTGCGCCGCGAGAGATGCTCGGCCCCTTCCTGGATCAGCAGCGAGCCCGAGCCGAGAATCGGCTCGAGGAGGATGTTGCGCCCCGGCGGCAGCCCGTGCGAGCGCTCCCTGTAGAGAGCCTTGATCGCGGCCGGGTCGGAGATCAGCACCATCGGCCGCTCGAAGCCGAGGAAGCGGACGCTGAAGGAATCGCCGTACTTCTGGCGACAGTCCTCCATGAAGGGGAGCGGCCTGAAGGCCCAGCGCAGGGTCTGCGAGAGCGAGCTGCCTTTCGGTTCAGGCGGAAGCGGCACAACTGCGAGGATGGCAGGGATCGGCGTAACCGTGGTCCCGCTTCCCGGATGGTTAGCATCGACTTAATGACCTCCGTCGCCGATCTCGAGCTCCACTCCTCAGGGAAGGTGCGCGAGATCTACGAGTGGGACGACGACCTGCTGATGGTCGCCTCCGACCGGATCTCGATCTACGACGTGGTGATGCCGACGCCGGTCACCGACAAGGGCAAGGTGCTGAACCGGATGTCGGTGTTCTGGTTCGGGCTGACCGAGGACATCGTTCCCAACCACTTCATCTCCGAGGACGTGCCGGAGGACGTCGCCGAACGGGCGATGCGGGTGCGGCGGCTGGAGATGTACCCGGTCGAGTGCGTCGTCCGCGGTTACCTCTCGGGCTCGGGCTGGAAGGAATACCAGCAGTCCGGCGCCGTCTGCGGGATCGAGCTGCCTGCCGGGCTGGTCGAGTCCGACAAGCTGCCGGAGCCGATCTTCACGCCCGCGACCAAGGCCGAGATCGGCGACCACGACGAGAACGTCGACTTCGACCGCGCCGCCGAGATCGTCGGCGACCGGGCGCTGATGGAAGACTTGCGCCGCGTCTCGATCGAGGTCTACCAGCGCGGCGCCGAACACGCCCTCGCGCGCGGGATCATCCTCGCCGACACCAAGTTCGAGTTCGGCCGCCACGCCGGCGCCGAGATCGTCCTTGGCGACGAGGTCCTGACCCCCGACTCCTCGCGCTTCTGGCCCGCCGACAGCTACCGGCCGGGCGCCACGCCTCCGTCCTTCGACAAGCAGTTCGTCCGCGACTGGGCCAGCGAGCAAGGCTGGGACAAAACCCCGCCGGCGCCGGAGCTGCCGCCCGACGTGATCGAGCAGACGCGCGGGAAATACGTCGAGGCCTTCGAGCGCATCACCGAGACCACCTTCTGATGATGAAGGCTCGGGTCCTGATCCGTCCCAAGGAGGGCATCCTCGACCCCCAGGGCAAGGCGGTCGAGCGGGCGCTGCCGGCGCTCGGCTTCGAGGGCGTCGAGCACGTCCGGGTCGGCCGCATGGTCGAGCTCGAAGCCGAGGATCCGGCGCGGCTGGCGGAGCTCTGCGAGAAGCTCCTCGCCAACCCGCTGATCGAGGATTACGAGATCCAGACCCTGTGATCTGGGGCGTCGTCCAGTTCCCAGGTTCCTGTGACGAGCGCGACGCGCTGCACGCCTGCACCCTGGCCAGCGGCGAGGCGCGGATGATCTGGCACGAAGACCGCGACCTCGGGGGCGTCGACGGGGTCGTCGTCCCCGGCGGCTTCTCCTACGGCGACTACCTGCGGGCCGGAGCGCTCGCTCGCTTCTCGCCGGCGATGGAGGCGGTGGCAGAGCTGGCCGCGGCGGGTGGGCCGGTGCTGGGCATCTGCAACGGCTTCCAGGTCCTCTGCGAGGCGGGCCTGCTCCCCGGGGCGCTGCTGCGCAACGAGAACCTGCGCTTCGTCTGCCGGCAGGTCGAACTGGAGTCGCTCGGTGGATTGACCCCCGCCGAGGGGGGAAAAGACACCGATCGTCTCTCGATCCCGGCCAAGCACGGCGAAGGGCGCTACTACGCGCCCGACGAGGTGCTCGACCGGATCGAGGCGAACGGCCAGATCGCCTACCGCTACGTGCCGGGACAGAACCCGAACGGGTCGCTGCGCGACATCGCCGGGGTCAGCAACGAAGCCGGCAACGTGCTCGGCCTGATGCCGCACCCCGAGCACGCGGTCGACCCGCTGACCGGCTCGACAGACGGGATCAAGGTCTTCCAGCGGCTCGCGGAGTTCGCGCGGTGACCACGGCGACGCCGAAATACCGGGAGCTGGGATTGACCGACAGCGAGTACGAGCTGATCGTCGAGAAGCTGGGACGGGAGCCGGGCGATGTCGAGCTGGCGATGTTCAGCCTGCTCTGGTCCGAGCATTGCGCCTACAAGCACTCGCGCAAGCTGCTGGGAAAGTTGCCGACCGAGGGCGAGCGAGTGGTGATGGGGCCGGGCGAGAACGCCGGCGCCGTCGACGTCGGCAACGGCTACGCCGTCGCCTTCAAGGTCGAGTCCCACAACCACCCGAGCGCGGTCGAACCCTTCCAGGGAGCGGCGACGGGGGTCGGCGGCATCCTCCGCGACGTCTTCGCGATCGGCGCCCGGCCGATCGCGATCCTCGACAGCCTCCGCTTCGGCGAGCTCGACTCGGTGCGCTCGCGCCACCTGCTCGACGGCGCGGTGCGCGGGATCGGCCACTACGGCAACTCGATCGGCGTGGCCAACGTCGGCGGCGAGGTCTATTTCGAGGACGCCCTACGAGCACAACTGCCTGGTCAATGCGATGTGCATCGGGTTGGCGAAGACCGAGGACATGGTCCGCGCCGCCGCCGCCGGGGTCGGCAACGCGGTCGTCCTGATGGGCGCGACGACGGGTCGCGACGGGATCGGCGGCGCCAGCGTTCTCGCCTCGGCCGAGCTCGGCGAGGGCGACGAAGCGAAGCGGCCGACGGTCCAGGTCGGCGACCCGTTCGAGGAGTCGAAGGTGCTGGAGTGCTGCTTGGAGCTGCTGGCGAAGGGGCTGCTGGTCTCCCTGCAGGACCTCGGCGCCGCCGGGCTCACCTCCTCGGCCGGCGAGATGGCCTCGGCCGGCGGGGTCGGGATCGACATCGACGTCGCCAAGGTGCCGCTGCGCGAGGCCGACATGGAGCCCTTCGAGATCATGGTCTCGGAGTCGCAGGAGCGGATGCTGGCGGTGGTCGAGCCGGCGCGGGTCGCGGAGGTGCGGGCGATCTGCGAGAAGTGGCAGACCGGCTCGGCTGAGATCGGCGTCGTCACCGACTCCGGCCAGGTCCGCATCCTCCGCGGCGAGGAGGTCGTCGGCGAGATGCCGGTCGAGGCGCTGGTCGACGGCTGCCCGCTCTATGACCTCGAGCCGGCCGCGCCCGCCGGGTGGATCTACGGCAACCGCGCCACCCTCGCCCCCGGCGTCAGCGCCGAAGACGAGCTGCTGGCGCTGCTCTCCGCGCCCAGCATCGCCTCCAAGCGCTGGGTCTTCGAGCAGTACGACTCGATCGTCGGCTCGCGCACGGTGCGCCGCCCCGAGTCGGCCGACGCCGCCGTCCTGGCGCTGCCCGAGTCCGACAACGCGATCGCCGTCTCGATCGACGGCAACGGCCGCCGTGTCGCCTGCGACCCCTACGCGGGCACCGTCGAGGCGGTGCTGGAGTGCGCCCAGAACCTCGCCTGCGTCGGCGCCGAGCCGCTCGGGCTGACCAACTGCCTCAACTTCGGCAACCCCGAGAAGCCGACGCCGGCCTGGCAGCTCGACCGCGCCGTCAGCGCCCTCGCCGACGCCTGCACGGCGCTCGGCGTCCCGGTCGTCGGCGGCAACGTCTCCCTCTACAACGAGGGCCCCGACGGGCCGATCTACCCGACGCCGGTGGTGGCGATGGTCGGCGAGCTTCCCGACGCCGCCCAGGTCGCCGGCGGCTCCTTCCTCGGCGACGGCGACGCGATCGCCCTGCTCGGCCCCTTCGCCCCCACGCTCGCCGGCTCGGAGCTGGCCAAGCAACGGGGCGAGCTCGGAATGGGCTTGCCGCAACCCGACGTCGCCGGCGTGGTCGCCGCCTGCGCGATCGTCCGCGACGCGGTCCGCACCGGCAACGTCTCCTCTGCCCACGACGTCAGCGACGGCGGTCTCGCCTGCGCCCTGGCCGAGTCGGCGATCGGCGGCGGCGTCGGCTGTCGGGTCGACCTGCAGCCGCTGCGCGACCGCGGCTGCTCCCCCGAGGAGGCACTGTTCGGCGAGGGCAGCGGCGGCTTTCTACTCAGCGGCAACCGCGCCGCGCTGGAGTCCCTCGGCGCGGTCGTGATCGGCGCGGTCGGCGGCACCAAGATCGAGATCGCCGCCGGCGACCGCAGCCTGATCGTCGGCCTTGGCGACGCCGAGAGCGCCTGGCGCTCGCTCGACGCGCGCGCCGAAGCCGTCGCCTGAGCGGCGCATTGCCAGCGCCGTCCCGCCCGAGGCGAGCGCGGCGAGCAAGGCGAATCGGTAGCCCGCGTCGGAGGCGCTGAGCGCTGCGGACAGCGAGCCGGGATCGCCGACGATCGCGACCAGGATCGCGGTGCCGAGCACGGCTCCGATCTGGCGGAAGGCGGCGTTGACGGCGCTGGCGGTGGCGAAGCGGTCGACCGGGACGTCGCGGACGGCGGCGGCGCCGAGGGTCGGGAAGGCGAGGCCGATCCCGACCCCGGTCAGCAGGGCGCCGGGCAGCCAGAGACCGAGCCAGTCGGGCTCGGCGCCGGCCGAGCCGAGGACCCAGACCCCGAGCGCGAAGACGATCGTGCCGGGGACGATCACGGCGCGGTGGCCGAAGCGGTCGGCGAGGCGGCCGGCGGGACCGGCGACCACGGTCGACATCGCCGGCCCGGGCAGGGTCGCGGCGCCGGCCTGCAGGACGGTGTAGCCCCAGATCTGAGTGAGGAAGAGGACGTTGCCGAGGATCAGCGAGAAGAAGGCGGCGGCGAAGAGGATCGTGCCGAGATTGCCGAGCAGGAACGAGCGGTGGGCGAAGAGCGCCGGTTCGACGATCGGGCGCGGGTGGGTGCGGCTGCGGACGACCACGGCCCCGAGCAGCAGCGCGGCGGCGGCGAAGCAGCCGAGGGTCCCGGCCGACGCCCAGCCCCAGTCGTTGCCCTCGACGATCGCCAGGGTCAGGGTCGCAAGGCCGAGCGCCAGCAGGCCCGCTCCCGGCAGGTCGGGCAGGCGGCTGTCCAGCGTCTTCGGCTGCGGCAGGCGACTGCGGCCGGCGAGCAGGATCGCGGCGCCGAGCGGCAGGTTGACGAGGAAGACGAGCCGCCAGTCGGCGAGCTCGACCAGCGCCCCGCCCAGGGTCGGGCCGATCGCCGCCGCGGCGGCCGCGGCGGCCCCCCAGAGGCCGACCCCGGTCGAGCGCCGCTCGACCGGGAAGCTGTCGAGCACGATCGCCGCGAAGCGGGTGCGATCAGCGCCGCCCCCACTCCCTGCAGGACGCGGAAGCCGATCAGCGCCGGCAGCGAAGGGGCGACCGCGCAGAGCAGGCTGGCGACGGTGAAGCCGGCGACGCCGAGCATGAAGATGCGGCGGTGGCCGAAGCGGTCGGCGAGGCCACCGGCCGGGACCAGCAGCGCCGCGATCACCACGAAGTAGCCGTCGAGTACCCAGGAGAGGAGGCCGCGGCTCGCCTCCGGGAAGGAGGCGGCGATGTCGGGGAAGGCGATGTTGACGATCGTGGTGTCGAGGAAGGCGACGAAGGCCCCCGCGCAGGCGACCGCCACGGCTCCTCTATGACGCTGGTCATACATCGGCGCTGGCGAATATACTATGTCCATGGGCATAACGCGAATTGCCGATTCCGAAGCGGTTTCCGCCGGGACCCGCCGCGACGGGCGCGAACGGCTCCTCAACGGCGCCCGCAAGCTGCTGGCCGAGAAGGGCTACGCGGGGATGGAGCTGCGCGACGTGGCCGAGCGCGGCAAGGCCCCGCGCGGCTCGATCTATCACCACTTCCCCGGCGGCAAGAGCCAGCTCGCGGCCGAGGCAGCGGAACTGGAGGGGGCCGAGATCAAGGCCCTGATCGAAAGCTCGCTCGAGCAGCGCGGCCTGGCGCAGACGCTGACGATGTTCGGCGAGATCTTCCGCCGCCGGGTCAAGGACAAGCCCGAGCACCTCGGCTGCCCGGTCGCCGCGGCGGCCCTGGCCCGCCCCGAGGACCCCGCCCTGGCCGCCGCCGCGACCGCCGCCTTCCAGAGCTGGGAAGACCCGATCGCCGCCGCGCTGCACGACCAGGGCGTCGCGGCCCAGGAGGCCGCCGCCTTCGCGGGCCTGGTCGTCTCCACCATCGAGGGTGCCCTGATCCGCGCCCGGGCAGCCGCCGACCAGGCCCCGCTCGACGCCGCCGTCGCCGGCCTCGGGCAGGCGCTCGACGGGCTGCTCGCCTCCGCCGGCCAGGGCCGCGCTGTTTAGAAGCGCCGCCGCCGGGCATCACTTAAGAGCGCCTCCGCAAACCTTGCTCGCGGGTCCGGGGGTGTCGTCATGGGAACGGAGAGATGAACACCCGCGTTGCCACGAAGGCGCTTGCCTGCCTTGCGGCCTCGGCCCTGGCGATCGGGGTGCTCAGCGCCTGCGGCAGCAGCTCGGAGGGCTCGGGCCCGCGCGAGCTCAGCTTCTTCGTCGCGATCCAGCCCGGCGGCACGATCGAGGAAACCTCGAAACGCTGCTCGGAAGAATCGAACGGCAAGTACACGATCACGCCGGAATTCCTCCCCACCGACGCCAGCCAGCAGCGCGAACAGCTGGTGCGGCGGCTCGGCGCCGAGGACTCTTCGATCGACATCGTCGGCATGGACGTGATCTGGACCGGCGAGTTCGCCAACGCCGGCTGGGTCGAAGAGTGGACCGGGCCGTTGAAGAAACAGGTGACCGAAAACGTCTTCGCCAACGTGATCGAGACCGCGTCCTTCGAGGGCAAGCTGTTCGCCGCCCCGTTCAACACCAACACGCAGCTGCTCTGGTACCGCAAAGACCTGGTCCCGCGGCCGCCGACTACCTGGGACGAGATGATCGACCAGGCCGAACAGCTCAAGGAAGCCGGCACGATCCAGGTCCAGGCGAACCGCTACGAGGGCTTCATGGTCTGGGCCAACGCGCTGATCGAGAGCGCCGGCACCGAAATCCTCTCCGGCCCCGAAGAAGTTGACCTCGGTCAGGAGCCGACCGAAAAAGCGCTCGAGGTGATGGGGCGCCTGGCCAACTCCTCGGCGGCGCCGCCGAGCCTCTCGACCTCCGACGAGGACAGCGCCCGGCTTGGCTTCGAGGCGGGCGAATCGGCCTTCATGACCAACTACACCTTCGCCTACGCGAGCGCCCAGTCAGAAGCGCCGGAAATCGGCAAGAACATGGGCTTTGCCCGCTTCCCCGAGGTGGTCGCCGGGACCCCGAGCAAACCCCCCCTGGGCGGCTTCAACCTCGCCGTCAGCTCCTTCTCGGAAAACAAGGACGTCGCTTTCGAAGCGGCGGCCTGTCTGGCCAACGAGCAGAGTCAGAAGACCGCGGTCGAACTCGACGGCCTGCCGCCCTCGCGCTCGGACCTCTACGCGACCAAAGAGGTTCAAAAAGCCTACCCGGGCTTCGCCAACCTGGTCAAAGAATCGATCGAGGATTCGGGGCCGCGGCCGACCACGCCGGCTTACCAAGACGTCTCGCTGGCGGTCCAACGGACCCTGCACCCGCCCGACAAGATCGACCCCAATGACGCCAGCTCGGTCTACGAAGAGCTGAAGTCGAACCTCGAAGACGCGGTCAAGCGGGAAGGCCTGCTGTGAGCAAGCACACTCGCTCCGAGCGCAAACTCGCCTGGATGCTGTGCGCGCCGGCGGTGCTGGCGATGCTGGCCGTCACCGCCTACCCGATCGGTTACGCGATCGCGCTCTCGGTCCAGCAGATCGACCTCCGCTTCCCCGACGAGTCCGGCTTCGTCGGCCTCGACAACTACATCTCGGTGCTGAGCTCGGAGCTGTGGTGGGAAGACATCTTCAACACCCTCTTCGTGATGTTCACCACGGTCGCGATCGAGCTGGTGCTGGGGATGGCGATCGCCCTGGTCATGCACCGGGCGATCTTCGGCCGCGGCATCATCCGCACCTCGGTCCTGATCCCTTACGGGATCATCACCGTCGTCGCCGCTTTCGCCTGGCAGTTCGCCTTCGCGCCCGACACCGGCTTCGTCAACCACCTGCCGCTGATCAGCGAAGACATGGACTGGTTCGGCGGCCGCTTCAGCTCCTTCGCGGTGATCATCATGGCCGAGGTCTGGAAGACGACGCCGTTCATGGCGCTGCTGCTGCTGGCCGGGCTGGTGACGATCGACAACCAGCTCTACGAGGCGGCGCGAGTCGACGGGGCCAGCGCCTGGCAGCGCTTCACCCGGATCACCCTGCCGCTGATGAAGCCGGCGATCCTGGTCGCGCTGCTGTTCCGCACCCTCGACGCCTTCCGCGTCTTCGACACGATCTTCATCATGACCCGCGGTGCGCAGGACACCGAATCGGTCTCGATCCTCGGCTACAACCAGCTGATATCCAGGCTCAACCTCGGGCTCGGCTCGGCGGTCTCGGTGCTGATCTTCCTCTGCGTCTTCCTGATCGCCTTCGTCTTCGTCAAAGGCTTCGGCGCCAAGCTGGATGAAGGCAGGCCGGGATGATGGAAAAGCACAGCAGCCGCGAGTACGCCTACTGGAGCATCGCCCTGGTCGTGGTGCTGATCTTCGCCCTGGTTCCAGTGATCTGGCTGATCTCGCTCTCGCTGAAGCCGCCGGACGCGATCACCGACCAGCGCTTCATCCCCTCGGAAATCTCCTTCGACAACTACAAGAGCCTGTTCGAAGGCGGGATCGACGACAGCCCGTTCATCAAGCCGCTTATCAACTCGATCGGGATCGCCCTGATCACGACCGTGATCTCGATCGTGCTGGCCTCCTTCTGCGCCTACGCGATCGCCCGGCTCGAATTCCCCGGCAAGCGCCTGATTCTCGCCGGCGCGCTGGCGATCGCGATGTTCCCGCCGATCTCGACCGTCGGGCCGCTGTTCGACATGTGGCGCTCGCTCGGCCTCTACGACACCTGGCCGGGACTGATCATTCCCTACCTGACCTTCTCGCTGCCCTTGGCGATCTACGTCCTCGTCGCCTTCTTCCGCGAGATTCCGTGGGATCTCGAGCAGGCCGCGGCGGTCGACGGGGCGACGCCGTTTCAGGCCTTCACCAAGGTGATCGTGCCGCTGGCGGCGCCGGGCGTCTTCACCGCCGCGATCCTCGTCTTCATCTTCGCCTGGAACGACTTCCTCTTCGCGATCTCGCTGACCAGCTCGGACGCCTCGCGAACCGTTCCCGCCTCCCTCGCCTTCTTCACCGGCGAGTCCTCGTTCACCCAGCCGACCGGGTCGATCGCCGCCGCCGCCGTGGTGGTGACGGTGCCGATCATCGTCTTCGTCCTCTTCTTCCAGCGCCGAATCGTCGCCGGGCTCACCGCCGGCGCCGTCAAGGGATAAAGGAGCTAACGCAAATGGCAGAGATAGTCCTCGACAACGTCAGCAAGGTCTTCCCCGACGGCTTCGAAGCCGTAAAAGAGATGGACCTCTCGATCGAGGACGGCGAGTTCATGATCCTGGTCGGGCCCTCGGGTTGCGGCAAGTCGACGGCGCTGCGGATGATCGCCGGCCTCGAGGACATCTCCAGCGGCGATCTGAAGATCGGCGGCGAGACGGTCAACGAGCGCTCGCCGAAGGACCGCGACATCGCCATGGTCTTCCAGAACTACGCGCTCTACCCGCACATGACGGTGCGCGAGAACATGGGCTTCGCGCTGAAGCTTGCCGGCACGGACAAGGCCGAGATCGACAAGAAGGTCGAGGAGGCCGCGCAGATCCTCGACCTCGAGGACCACCTCGACCGCAAGCCCGCCAACCTCTCCGGCGGCCAGCGCCAGCGGGTGGCGATGGGCCGGGCGATCGTCCGCGACCCGAAAGCGTTCTTGATGGACGAGCCGCTCTCCAACCTCGACGCGAAGCTGCGGGTGCAGATGCGGACCGAGGTCGCGCGGCTGCAGTCGAAACTGGAGACGACCACCGTCTACGTCACCCACGACCAGACCGAGGCCATGACCCTGGGAGACCGGGTGGCGGTGATGCGGGCGGGCGTGCTGCAGCAGGTCGGCACCCCGGAAGAACTCTACGAGGGCCCGAAGAACCTCTTCGTGGCCGGCTTCATCGGCTCGCCGGCGATGAACTTCATGCCGGGGGAGCTGAGCGGCGGCAAGGTGAAGCTGCCGATCGGCGAGGTCGACGTCAGCGAGATCGGCGGCGGTCGCGGCGAGGGACCGGTGATCGCCGGCCTGCGGCCCGAGAACTTCGAGGACGCCGACGTCGCCGGCGACCTCAAGCAGGAGCGCGGCGTTACCTTCGAGGCGGAGATCGACCTGGTCGAGTCGCTCGGCTCCGACCTCTTCGCCTACTTCCACATCGAGTCCGAGGGCGTCCAGTCCGACCAGCTCGCCGAACTCGTCGGCGACAGCCTCAGCGAAACCGGCGCCGCCAGCCTGCGCGAGGGCCAGGAGCAGGTCGTAGCCCGGCTCGATCCGATCAGCAAGGTGAAGCGCCGGGAGAGCACCGAGCTCTGGGCCGACACCGCCAAGCTGCACCTGTTCGACCCCGAGAGCGGCGATCGGCTCACCAGCGATCAGTAGAGCGTTCGGGCTGTAGCCGCGAGCCCGGGCGATCCACCCCCGCTGCTACCCTGCGCGAGTAGGCAGTCCGCCTGCGCGTCCCGTCTCTCTTACCAGCGAGGAACCACGCGCTTTTGACTTCCGACGAGCGGCTCCTTGACCGCGATGGGCCGCACGATGAATGCGGCGTCTTTGGCGTATTCGCACCGGGCCACGACGTCGCCCGCCTCGCCTACTTCAGCCTCTACGCGCTGCAGCACCGCGGCCAGGAGTCGGCCGGGATCGCCACCTGCGAGGGCGGCCACATCACCACCATGCGCGACGCCGGCCTCGTCTCCCAGGTCTTCGACGAGGAGAAGCTGAAGGCGCTGGAGGGCGACATGGCGATCGGCCACGTGCGTTACTCGACCACCGGCGGCGGCTCCTGGGAGAACGCGCAGCCGGTCTGGCGCGACGACGGCCGCGAGGTGGCGCTCGCCCACAACGGCAACCTGACCAACGCGGTCGAGCTCTGGAGCGAGCTGAAGCAGCGCGGGATCGACTTCCGCGGCACCTCCGACTCGGAGATCATCGCGGCCCTCCTCTCCTCCCAGGGCGGCAACCTGATCGAGGACGCGGTCCAGGAGGTGATGCCGCGGCTGGAGGGCGCTTACTCGACCGTGGTGATGACCAAGCACGCGATCGTCGCCTTCCGCGATCCGCACGGGATCCGGCCGCTCAGCCTCGGGCGCCTCGACGGCCGCTTCGTCGTCGCCTCGGAGAGCTGCGCCTTCGACATCATCGGCGCCGAACTGATGCGCGAGGTGCACCCCGGTGAGATGGTCTCGCTGAGCGAGCGCGGGCTGGAGACGCGGCAGGTGGTCAAGGCCGAGCGCCGCTCGAGCTGCGTCTTCGAGCACATCTACTTCTCCCGCCCCGACAGCCGCCTCGAGGGCAAAGTGCTGCAGCAGGTGCGCGGGAAGATGGGGGAGATCCTCTGGCGCGAGTCGCCAGTCGAGGCCGACCTGGTGATCGCCGTTCCCGACTCCGGCAACCCGGCCGCGGCGGGATTCGCGCGGGCCTCGGGACTGCCGCGCGACGACGGTCTGATCAAGAACCGCTACGTGGCGCGGACCTTCATCCAGCCCGGCCAGGAGCTGCGCAAGCACGGCTTGCGGCTGAAGTTCAACCCGCTGCCGGAGATCGTCGCCGGTCGGCGGATCGTCGTCGTCGACGACTCGATCGTCCGCGGCAACACGACCCGGCAGATCGTCGGCATGCTGCGCGACGCCGGCGCTACCGAGGTGCACCTGCGGATCTCGGCGCCGCCGATCCGCAACCCTTGCCACTACGGGGTCGACATGTCGACCCGCGAGGAGATGATCGCCCACGGCCGCACGATCGACGAGATCGCCGACGAGCTCGACGCCGATTCGCTCGCCTACCTCTCGATGGACGGGGTCTACGAGGCCGTCGGCGGCGGCCCCGAGGACCACTGCGACGCCTGCTTCAGCGGCCACTACCCCCTGGGCGATCCCGATGACGCCAACGGGAAGTTCGCGCTCGAGGACATCGCCATCGTCCCCGCTTCCTAAGGCGGGGGTTCGCTAGCCCCTCCTAGCTAGGGCGCCAGGGCGGCGACGATCTCGGCCGCCGGGCGGACGTCCTCGATGCGGGCGACGGTCTCTCCCGCGTACAGTGGCCCCGCATCGACGAGGTTGGCTGGCCCGTCGTCGGTGGCGCCGATCGGAGTCAGCAGGCGGCTGCCAGGACGCTGGGCGCGGGCGAGGCGGAGCTGAATAGACGCCGGCACCAAGCGCGCCGTCGGGGCCGAGAGACGGTTCAGCATGCGGCTTGATCGCGGGCCCCGAGGATCGTCGCCGAGCCAGCGCCGAGTCGCCGCGTTCGCGACGACGCGGTGGGGCGCCGCGGGCCAGCCAGCGCCGAACAGCTCGGTCAGGGTCGTCTCGGTGGCCTCCAGTGCTCGCTGCTTGTAGCCCGGATGGGCGCGGCTCTCGTCGCTGAGCAGGAAGCGGGTTCCGGCCACCGCCCCGCTGGCCCCCGCCTCCAGCGCCAGCGCGACGTCGGCGCGCTCGGCGATGCCGCCGGCGAGCAGGGTCGGGAAGCCGGGCGCCAGCGCCGCCCTGACCCGCTCGTGCAGCTCCAACGCGGGCATGGTCCCCCGCACATGGCCACCCGCCTCGACGCCCTGGACGATCACCGCGTCGGCGCCCGCCACCTGCGCCGCTCGCGCCTCCGCGACCGAACCGCACTGGTGGATCCAGATCCCCGGGATCCGCCGCCGCGGCCGGCCCCAGAAGGTGACGACGACGTCGGCGCCCGCCGCCGCCTCGAACCAGCTGCGCCGGGCGAAGGGCAGCAGCAGGTTGAGCGCGAGCGGCGCCGCGGTCAGACGCCTGGCGGCGGCAAGCTCGCGTTCGATGGCGACGGCGCCGTTGACCGCGATCGTCCCCAGACCACCGGCCTCGGAGACGGCGGCGGCCAGCTCATGACGGCTGAGGCCGCCGCCCATCCCGGCCTGGACGAGCGGCGTGGCAACGCCGATGCGGTCGAGGATCGTCACCTCGCTGATGCTAGATCGCACCTCCAGCCCTGTGGGTCGTACACCGTCGCTCCGGGCGGGGCGGGACTGCGCGAAGATGGCGCCGTGAGCACCTTTCGCATCGTCGTCCTCGCCTCTGGCAGCGGCACCAACCTGCAGGCGATCCTCGACCAGCTGCACGGGCGCGACGCGATCGAGGTGGTCGGGGTCGGCTCCGACAAACCCGGCGCCGGGGCACTGGCGCGGGCCGTCGGCGCCGGCATCGAGACCGCCGTCTTCCCCGCCGACGCCTACGAGGACCGGATCGGCCGCGATGCGGCGATGGCCGACTGGGTCGAAGCCCGCCATGCGGACCTCGTCGTCCTCGCCGGCTACATGCAGTTGCTCAGCGAACCGTTCATCACCCGCTTCCGCAACCGGGTCGTCAACGTCCACCCGGCGCTGCTGCCCGCCTTCCCCGGTCTCGACGCGATCGGCCAGGCGCTGGCGGCGGGGGTGCAGGAGACCGGGGTCACCGTCCACTTCGTCGACGAGGGGGTCGACACCGGGCCGACGATCGCGCAGCGGCGAGTGCCGGTGCCGGCGAGCCGCGATCGCCAGGTCCTGGAGGCCGCCGTGCACAACGTCGAGCACCAGCTCTACCCGGAGGCGATCCGCATGATTGCGGAGGGCCGGGTTAGGATCGACGGCGGCGACTCTCGGGTCGTCGTGATCGATGACTGAGGCAAGGGCAGATACCGGCAGCGAGACCGCCCAGGACGGCGCGATCCGCGTGCGCCGGGCCCTGATCTCGGTCTCCGACAAGACCGGCGTCGCCGACTTCGCCAAGGGGCTCGCCGCGCTCGGGGTCGAGATCCTCTCCACCGGCGGCACCGCCAGCGCCCTGCGCGAGGCCGGGATCGAGGTCACCGACGTCTCCGAGTTCACCGGCCAGGAAGAGATCCTCGATGGCCGCGTGAAGACGCTGCACCCGCGGCTGCACGCGGCGCTGCTGGCGCGGCGGGGCGACCCCGAGCACATCGCGACGCTGGAGCGCGAGGGGATCGAGCCGATCGACGTCGTCTGCGTCAACCTCTACCCCTTCGAGCAGACCGTCGCCGGACACGAGGTGGCGCCGGAGGTGGCGATCGAGAACATCGACATCGGCGGCCCGACGATGATCCGCGCCGCCGCCAAGAACCACGACGGCGTCGCCGTGATCGTCAAGCCAGAGTCCTACGACGCGGTCTGCGCCGAGCTGGAGGAGAGCGGCGGCACGATCTCCGCGACCACCCGGCACTGGCTCGCCAACGAGGCCTTTGCTCAGACCGCCCGCTACGACGCCGCGATCAGCCGCTGGTTCTCGGCCGAGTACGAGGACTATCCCGAACACCTGGCGATCGCCTACGAGAAGGTCATCGACCTCTCCTACGGGGAGAACCCGCACCAGCGGGCGGCGCTCTACTCGGAGGCCGGGGCGCGCAGCCACGTCCTCTCGCGGGTCTCGAAGCTGCACGGCAAGGCGCTCTCGTTCAACAACGTCCTCGACCTCGACTCCGCCCGCAGCCTGGTCGACGACTTCGAGGCGCCCGCCTGCGTGATCGTCAAGCACAACAACCCCTGCGGGGCGGCGATCGGTGCCGACGCGCTCGAGGCTTACCTGAAGGCACTTGCCTGCGACCCGGTCTCCGCCTACGGCGGCGTGATCGCGCTCAACCGGCCGGTCAACCGCGAGCTGGCCGAGGAGCTGCACGAGAACTTCATCGAGGTGCTGAACGCGCCCGGCTTCGAGGACGGCGCCCTCGAGGTGCTGCAGCAGAAGGAGTCGATCCGGATCCTCCGCGAGGAGGAGCGCCGCGAGCCAGCCGCGGACGAACGCGACGTCAAGAAGGTGCTCGGCGGCCTGCTGATCCAGGACCGCGACGGCGACCCCGAGCCGCGCGAGATCATGGAGGTGGTGACGAACACCCAGCCGAGCGAGCAGCAGTGGGACGACATGCTCTTCGCCTGGACCGTCAGCCGCCGGGTCCGCTCCAATGCGATCGTGATCGCCAGGAACGGCGCCACCCTCGGCATCGGCGCCGGCCAGATGAGCCGCGTCGACTCCGTCCGCCTCGCGGTCGAGAAGTGCCGCGACGCGCGCGGCGAGGAGGCCGACGCCCTTCTAGCCGGCTCCGCTGTCGCTTCCGACGCCTTCTTCCCCTTCGCCGACGGACCCGAGCTGGCGATCCAAGCCGGCTCCAACGCCGTGATCCAACCCGGCGGCTCCAAACGCGACGGCGAGGTGATCGAGGCCTGCGACGCCGACGGCGTCGCGATGGTCTTCACCAAGCACCGACACTTCCGGCACTAGCCGGTACCCCTGTTCAGTAGTTGAGGAATCTTGAAGTATTGTCGCCTGCTTGACCGAGCAGGCCGAGAAAGCAGCCGACCAGCCGGAGGCGGCCCCGACCAACTGGGTGATCGAGGAAGCGCTCGAGAAGGGTGACATCGGTTGGGAGATGCTGTTGGGGATCGCGGCATTTGAGGAGGAGACCCCAGCCGAGAACGTGCCCTTGAAACGGATGGCCGGTCAATACCGTTTCCGCGCGACGGAGATGTTCAAATCCGAGCACGACGGCGCCAAAGTCCTTCTTGTCCCCCCGATCGGCGGCGTATACCTGCTCGGGGACGGCGCGTTCCAATGGACCTTCAACAGCGCTGAAATCCACTTCGACTGGTCCGAAGCCTGGCCCCTCGTCTTCCGGATCGAGGCGCTGGCAGAAGAAGCAAGAGAATGGTGGCGACCCCGGAAGCGGGATCCCGGGGAGGGTTGGTTCACCAAATTCAGGCGGGTCCTCAGCCTGGAGTTCGGTGCCGACCGCTCCGCCGTAGTCCGGCAACCACATTCGGTGCGTGCCTTTGGCCTCGCGACCTGGCTGATGGGAGCGATTCAGCAGGAGAACGCCAGGCATCCGCTCGGGGCCAGCGAGAACCCTCCCAAGCCCACCGACACCTTCAAGGCAAATCTGGCCAACTACCGGGCCGAGCTGGCGGGCGCGCAGAAGCGGCTGCGGGAAGCGGCCCAGCGCACCGCCCAGAGTCGCTACTGGCATGGCACCCTGATCGGAGTCTGCCTGCTGACCGTGATCTGCGCCGTCATCGGCGGGATCTTCTGGTCAGAGGGAGCCAGCGCCGCCTACGCGATTGCGATCCCGGCCGGAGGGCTCGGGGCGATCGTCAGCCTGCTGCAGCGGATGAGCTCGGGAAAGCTGGTACTCGACATTGACGCCAGCAGGGATCTCCTCGAGGTCTTCGGGGCGGTGCGCCCCTTCATCGGCGCCGTCTTCGGCATCGCCATCACCGCCCTTTTCGCCGGTGGCCTGCTGCCCGCGATCGACGTGCCCAGCGGCCAGGAGCTGGGCTTCTACGCCGGCGTCGGCTTCCTCGCCGGGTTCAACGAGCGCTGGGCACAGGACATGCTGAAATCGTCGGCTGACCAGTTCCAGACGCCGGCCCAGGAACCGGCAGGCGGCGGCGCGCCGGCGCTGGGTGGGTCGGGCGCGCCCGCCTCAACCCAGATTCCCCTGCCGCTCCCTGGCTCTCCGGACGTGGCGGCAGACCTCACCGGCGGAGTCGACAAGGACCAGTAGCTCCTTGTCGCCGGCGGAGATAAGGCCGTTGTCCTCGAGGCCACGGTCGATCCACTCGAGCAGGGGCCGCCAGTGGTCGCTGCCGACCAGGATCGTCGGGAAGTGCTTGATGCGGTGGGTCTGGATCAGGGTCAGGCTCTCGAACATCTCGTCGAGGGTGCCGAAGCCGCCGGGGAAGATGACGAAGGCGCGGGCGTAGCGGACGAACATCAGCTTGCGGGCGAAGAAGTAGTGGAAGTCGAGGCTGCGGTTGGCATAGGGGTTCGGCGCCTGCTCGTGCGGCAGCTCGATGTTGAGGCCGATCGAGATGCCGCCTGCCTCGGCGGCACCGCGGTTGGCCGCCTCCATCAGGCCGGGGCCGCCGCCGGTGATGACGCTGAAGCCGTGCTCGACGAGGCAGGCCGCGGTCTCACGGCAGAGCTCGTACCAGGGATGGTTTTCGGCGATGCGGGCGGAGCCGAAGACGGAGACGCCGTTGTCGATGTCGCGGAGGGCGTCGAAGCCGGCGTCGACCTCGGCTTTGATCCGCTCGAGGCGGAGGTCGTCCTGGCCCTCGGCGTCGGCGGGCACCCGCAGCAGGTGCTCGTCGTGGGCCTCCCACCTGCTCCTGTCGATCCCTGCCAAAGTGCCCCCGGCGGGATTCGAACCCGCGACGCGCGGCTTAAAAGGCCGCCGCTCTAACCGACTGAGCTACAGGGGCAGATCGCCCATCGTAGATGCTCAGGAGAAGTTGGGGATTCCCTCGTAGGCGGTCGAAGCCTCGGCGTGGGTGCGCTGGGGAATCCGGCCGGCGCGGCGGGCGCCGTGGCCGGCCGCGACGGCGCCGCGCAGGGCGGTGGCCATCCCGCTCGGATCCTCGGCGCCGAAGATCGCGCTGGCGGCGAGGATGGCGTCGCAGCCGAGCTCCATCGCCAAAGCGGCGTCGGAGGCGGTGCCGATGCCGGCGTCGAGAACCACCGGGACCTCGGCGCGCTCGGCGATGATCGCGATGTTGTACGGGTTGCGGATCCCGGCCCCGGAGCCGATCGGCGAGCCCAGCGGCATCACCGCGGCGCAGCCGGCCTCCTCGAGGCGGCGGGCGAGGATCGGGTCGTCGTTGGTGTAGGGAAGGACGGTGAAGCCGTCGGCGACCAGCTGCTCGGCGGCGGCAAGCAGCTCGACCGCGTCGGGAAAGAGGGTGCGGTCGTCGCCGATCACCTCGAGCTTGATCCACTCGGTCTGGAAGGCCTCGCGGGCGAGCTTGGCGGTGCGGACCGCGTCGCGGGCGGTGTAGCAACCGGCGGTGTTGGGGAGGACGAAGAGGCCGAGGTTGTCGATCACTTCCAGCACCGAGCCGCCGGCGGTCGGGTCGATCCGGCGCAGGGCGACGGTGACGATCTCGGTCCCCGAGGCGGCCAGCGCCGCCTCCATTTGCTCCAGCGAGCGGAAGCCGCCGGTGCCGGCGATCAGCCGCGAGGTCCACTGGCGGCCGCCGAGCTCCCAGGTCTCGCCCTCCGCGGGGGCGCCGCCCTGAATCGCCGCCAGGACCTCGATCTCCTGACCCTCGCGCAGGACCGTCGCCGCCCACTCGCTGTGCGGAACGACCTCGCCGTCGAGCGCGATCGCGACGCCGCGTCCGCCTTCGCCGGCACCAGCCTCCCGCGCCGCCTCGGCCAGCGTCGCCCCCTCGGCCAGCTCCCGGACCTCGCCGTTCAGCTCAACCTTCATCGCGCCACCGCCTCCGTGCTCCTGTCTTTCTTCGCCCTCTGGGCGAACAAGGACAGGAGCGCTGGCTCGCCGGCGAGCTCGGCGGCGATTGCGTCGGCGGTAAGCGGCGCCAGGAGGATGCCGTTGCGATGGTGGCCGGTGGCGAGGACGAGGCCGGGGATCGCGCCGGGGCCGATCAGTGGCAGGTTGTCGGGAGTCCCCGGTCGCAGGCCGGCGAGGGCACCGAGCAGCTCCATCTCCGCGACGTCGGGAAGCAGCCGGTAGGCCTCGCGCAGCAGCTCGTGGACGCCGCCGGCGGTGACGGTGGTATCGAAGCCCTGCTCCTCGACCGTGGCGCCGACGACGAGACGACCGTCGTCGCGGGGGACCAGGTAGACCCGCTCGGAGGCGAGGATGCGCTCACAGGGCGGCGCCTCGCCGCGGCTGCCTAGCTCGACCACCTCACCCTTGACCGGCCGCACCGACGGCCGCGCCAGCTCGGGCAGCCACGGCGTCGTTCCCGACCAGGCGCCGTTGGCGAGCACGACCGCCTCGGCCCGCAGCTCCTCGCCGGCGGCGGTCCGCACCCCGGCCAGGCGCTCGCCGGCGAAGATCCCGTCGACCACCTCGGATCCCGTCCGCACCTCGACGCCCGCCGCGCGCAGCGCCACCACCAGCGCCCGGGCCAGCGCCCGCGGGTCGATTGCCGCCTCGCCCGCCGCGTGGACGCCGCCGTTGAAGGACGGCGTCAGCCCCGGCTCCAGCTCGCGGCAGGCGCGCGGCGAGAGCCACTCGGCCTCGAGGTCGAGGGAGCGCTGCAGCTCGTGGCGGCGGCGCAACTGCGCCGCCTCGTCGCGGTCGAGGGCGACGTGGAGGGCGCCGCGGGGCACGTAGCCGGTCGCCTCGCCGCTCGCCGCCTCCAGCTCGGCGACGAAGTCGGGATAAAGCTTGGCTGCCGCCAGGGTCAGCTCCAGCAGGTCCGGCTCGCCGAAGGTCAGCTCACCGACCGGCGCCAGCATCCCGGCGGCGACGTTGGTCGCCCCGGCCGGCGGCTCGGCCCGCTCCAGCACCGCCACCCGGGCGCCGCGCTGGGCCGCGCGCCAGGCGCAGCTGAGCCCGATCACACCACCGCCAACGAACACCGCGTCGAAACTCTGCTTCTCGTTCACTCCATTTGCCTCCGCCGGCATTACCCGGATCAGGTTCAACGGTCGGCGGCCTCGATGCCACCCTCTCAGCCCTCGCGGACTCCCGTGCCTCCCCGATGCTACCCCCATCGGCACGGCGGCGAGCCACTCCCACCCCGGCGGTCATAATCGGAGCATGAGCCTTGCCCAGCCGGAGACCCAGGGACCGCTGCGCCGCGAGCGCCTGCGCACCGCGCGGCTCTACTTCGTCTGTGATGCACGCCCGGGTGACGAGAGCCCCGAAGCGCTGCTGCGCGCGGCGCTCGGGGGCGGCGTCGACATCGTCCAGCTGCGCGAGAAGGAGCTGAGCCGGGCCGAGATCGAGCGCTCCGCCGCGACCTTCCGCCGCATCTGCGACACCTACAGCGCCCTCTTCATCGTCAACGACGACCCCGAGCTGGCGCGCGCGTGCGACGCCGACGGGGTCCACGTCGGCAAGGCCGGCGAAGTCGCCGCCGCCCGCGAGTTCCTCGGCCCCGACGCGATCGTCGGCCTCTCTACCCATGGCGACGAGGAAGTCGCCGCCACCGCCGAGCTGGCGCTCGACTACATCGCGGTCGGCCCAGTCTGGGAGACGCCGACGAAACCGGGGCGCCCGGCAATCGGCCTCGGGCCGATCTCCTACGCGGCAGAGCACTCCGCCCACCCCTTCTTCGGGATCGGGGGCGTCAGCCCGCTGAACGCCGAGCAGGTAGTGCAGGCCGGCGCACGGCGACTCTGCGTGGTGCGGGCGATCCGCGATGCCCCCCACCCCGAAGTCGCCGCCGAAGCGCTGCGCCGAGCCTTCGCGAGCGAGGGCCGACGCGGGGTGGCGCCCGGTGGCTGAGGAGCGGCCCAAGCGCAAGCAGCGGCCCGCCGACCGGATGGCCGCCGGCTACGCCAAAGCGGAGGAGCGCAACCAGGAGGCGCGGGAAGCGCTGGAGCCGCTGGCCGAGGGCGAGCGGCCGACCGTGGTCACCGTCGGCGCGATCGTCGCCGCCCTGGTCCTGCTCTCGATCGTGGTCGGCTACGCGGCCGGGGTCGAGGTCGACGGCAAGCGCCCGGAGCTGGCGCAGGTGCTGGCGCCGGCGCTGATCATGGGGGTGATGGCCTGGGGGATGTGGCACGCCCGCTATTGGGCGGTGCTCGGCTTCCAGCTGATCCTCGTCTTCTTGATCTTCAGCGCCGTCTTCGGCCTCGCCGTGCAGGCGAACACGCTGGCGCAGTTCGCGGCGACGATCGGGCTGCTCGCCGTCGCCGGGACGTTCTTCTACTTCATGGTCAAGGCGATGGCGCGGATCCAGATGCCCGAGCGCCATCCGCGCGGCTGACTTGTAGCCCTAACGGGGGGTTCGCGGAAAGACCCTCCAGCCGGCGGGTTTCCTTCTATAGGCTCAGCCGCATGCCTGATACCTACGAGACGATCGTCATCGGCGGCGGCCCCGGTGGCTATGTCGCCGCCATCCGCTCCGCCCAGCTGGGCCGCAAGACCGCCGTCGTCGAGCGCGACAAAGCGGGCGGCCGCTGCCTCAACTACGCCTGCATCCCGGCGAAGACGATCCTCCGCAGCGCCGAGCTCTACTACGAGACCAAGAACGGGGCCGATCTCGGCATCGTCACCAACGACATCGCGATCGACTGGGAGGCGCTGCAGAAGCGCCGCGCCGACGTCTCGGCCACGCTCACCGGTGGCGTCGAAGGGCTCTGGAAGAAAAACAAGATCGATTTCATCGAGGGCGACGGCGCGCTCGACAAGGACGGCAACGTCGTCGTCGGCGATACCACGTATGAGGCCGGTGCCGTGATCCTCGCCACCGGCTCGGTGGCGCTGCCGATCCCCGGCGTCGAGTTCGGCGAGCGCGTCGTGGACACCTGGGGCGCCTGGTCGCTGGATGCGCAGCCGCAGAAGATCGCCGTGGTCGGCGCCGGCGCCTCCGGCTCGGAGATCGCCTCCGCCTATGCCCGCCTCGGCACCGAGGTGATCCTGCTGGAGATGCTCGACCAGATCCTCCCCGCCGAGGACAAGGACATCGCCAAGATCGTCGAACGCTCCTTCAAGAAGCAGGGGATCGAGATCTCGACCGGCGCCCCGGTCGAAAACGTCGAGGCCGGCAAGAGCTCGGTCAAGTTCACCTACGGCGACAAGAGCGCCGAGGTCGACTACCTGGCGATCGCCGGCGGCCGCGCCCCGGACACCGAGGGCCTAGGCCTGAAAGAGGCCGGCGTCGAGCTCGAGGAGCACGGCAAGATCAAGGTCGACTCCTACGGCCAGACCACCAATGCCAAGGTCTTCGCGATCGGCGACCTGGTCAACAAGAAGGCGCTCGCCCACAAGGCCTCCGAGGAGGGCGTAGTCGCGGTCGAGAAAGCGGCCGGCGTCGAGACCCACCCGGTCGACCAGGAGCTGATGGTCGGCGCCACGTTCACCCACCCGCAGGTCGCCAGCGTCGGCCTCACGGAGGCCCAGGCCAAGGAGGCCGGGCACGAGGTCAAGGTCGGCAAACAGAAAATCGCCGGCGAGGGCGCGGGCACCGTCTACGACGACAAAGAGGGCATCGTCAAGCTCGTCGTCGACGCCTCCTACGGCGAGATCCTCGGCGCCCACATCGTCGGCAACCGCGCCTGCGACATGATCGCCGAGCTGGTCGCGACGATGGCGCTGGAGGGCGGCTACCAGGAGCTCTCGCGGATCGTCCACCCGCACCCGACGGTCTCGGAGACGGTGCTCGATGCCGCCCGTGCCGTCGACGGCTGGCCGATCCACGCCTAGGACGCTGCAAACCGGCGCATCTCGGGATCCTCAGTCGCTCAGCTCGGGTCACGCACGGTAGTGCGCTCCCCTCGCCTCGCTTCCCTGCGTCCCCCGATCTGCTTGGTTTTCGCGCCCTAGGATCCAGGGACTCAGATGCCTCGCGCTTCCTTCTACTTCGACCTCGGCTCGCCCTACGCCTACCTCTCCGCGGAGCGGATCAGCGGGCTCTTCACCGAAGCGGGACTGGAGCAGCCGGAGTGGCGGCCGATCTTGCTCGGCGGCCTCTTCCAGCGCTTCGGCCGCGACTCCTGGGCGAAGGGGCCAGGACGAGCGGAGGGGATCGCCGAGGTCGAGCGCCGCGCCTCCGCCTACGGGCTGCCGCCGATCTCCTGGCCCGACCCCTGGCCCGGCAACACGCTGACGGCGATGCGGGTCGCGACCTTCGCCAAGCAGACCGGCCGCACCGTCTCCTTCTCCCTCGCCGCCTTCCGCCAGGCCTTCGCCGCCGGCCGCGACCTCACCGATCCCGACAACGTGATGATCGCCGGCGCCGCCTGCGAGCTGCACCCGCGGGCACTGCTGAAAGCGGTCCAGACCGAGATCGTCAAGAGCGCCCTGCGCGAGGCCACCGACGAGGCGGCGGCGCTGGGGGTCGAAGGCGTGCCGGCGGTCGTCGTCGGCGAGCGGGTCTTCTGGGGCGACGACCGGCTCGAGGAAGCGGTCGAAGCGGCGGCCTCGTCTGGGTAAGGTGAGGTCGATGGCCGATCTGCCTGACGCTTCCACCTGTTACGAGCTGCTGGCACGGATGGCCCTGATCCGGCGCTTCGAGGAGGAGGCTGGGCGGCAGTACCAGCGGGCCAAAGCCGGCGGCTTCCTGCACCTGGCGATCGGCGAGGAGGCAACGATCGTCGGCACCACCTCGGTGATGCGCCCCGAAGACTTCCTGATCGGGACCTACCGCACGCACGGCCACGCGATCGCCCGCGGCACCGAGCCGAGGCGGGTGATGGCCGAGCTGTTCGGCCGCGTCGACGGCACCAGCGGCGGCCGCGGCGGCTCGATGCACATCTTCGACGCCGAGAAACGCTTCATGGGCGGCTACGGAATCGTCGGCGGCAATCTGCCGATCGCCGCCGGGCTCGCCCTCGGCTCCCAGTACAAGGGCGAAGAGGCGGTGACCGTCTGCATGTTCGGCGACGGCGCCTCCAACACCGGCAACTTCGGCGAGACGATGAACCTGGCGGCGCTGTGGACGCTGCCGGTCCTCTTCCTGGTCGAGAACAACCTCTACGGGATGGGGACCGCGGTCGAGCGCCACTCGGCCCAGACCGACCTCTCGCAGAAGGCCGAGGGCTACGGGATTCCCGGCCGTCGGGTCGACGGGATGGACGTGATCGCCGTCCGCGAGGCGGTCGAGGAGGGGCTGCGGGCGGCGCGCGAAGACGAACGGCCGACCCTGCTGGAGTCCTTTACCTATCGCTACCGCGGCCACTCCGCCGCCGACCCCGAGGTCTACCGCGAGCGCGAGGAGGTCGACGAGTGGCGCCAGAAGGATCCGATCGAGACCTTCGCCAAGCGCTGCATCGAGGCCGGGGTGCTGGGCGAGCGCGAGGTCAAGCAGGCGCGCGAGGCGGCCGACGAGGCGGTCGAGGCGGCGGTCGAGTTCGCCGACGACTCGCCCGAGCCGGCGCTCGACACGATGTACGAAAACCTCTACGCCGTGACCGACCCCGGCGGTTGGTACGCGGTCGACGAGCGCAGCCCCGAGCCGCATCGCGGCGAGCAGGAGGGCGAAATGCCCGCGCGGGCGCGCGAGCTGGCGGAGGCCGGGGCCGCCTACGCCGAGGTCGAGGACGATGGCGATTCGCGGCCGAACCCGGCGATCCAGGGCGACGCCCAGGAGGGATCCGCGCACCGCGGCGGGGCCAGCGGTGAGCCCGTCAACGCCGAGGAGGGCGAGTCGGACGCAGCGGAGCCTGACGAGGTCTCCGAGGCGGAGGACGCGACCTGATGGCGGAGCTGCGGATGCGCGAGGCGCTGCGGGACGCGATGGCCGAGGAGATGCGGCGTGACGAGGCGGTCTTCGTGATGGGCGAGGACGTCGGCGTCTTCCAGGGTGCCTTCAAGGTGACCGAGGGGCTGCTCGACGAGTTCGGCGAGCGCCGGGTGCGCGACACGCCGATCTCCGAGAACACGATCGTCGGCGCCGGGGTCGGCGCGGCGATGAACGGGCTGCGGCCGATCGTCGAGCTGATGACGGTGAACTTCTCGCTGCTGGCGCTGGACCAGATCGTCAACCACGCGGCGGCGATCCCCTACATGTTCAACGGCCAGACCCGGGTGCCGATGGTGATCCGGATGCCGGGCGGCGGTGGCCACCAGCTCGGCCCGACCCACTCCCACAGCTTCGAGGCCCTCTACCTCCAGGTCCCCGGCCTGCTGGTCGCCTGCCCCTCGACCCCGGCCGACGGCAAGGCGCTGCTGAAGGCGGCGATCCGCGACGACAACCCGGTCGTCTTCATCGAGCACGAGAGCCTCTATGGGGTCAAGGGCGAGGTGCCCGACGGCGAGGGCGAGCCGCTGCGCTTCGGCGAAGCGGCGGTGCGGCGCCAGGGTTCCGACGTGACGATCATCGGCCTCCTGAAGATGGCGCAGGTGGCCGAGGAAGCGGCGCGGAAACTGGCCGACGAGCATGGCGTGCAGGCCGAGGTGATCGACCCACGGACCCTGCGCCCACTCGACCTCGACACGATCCTCGCCTCGGTCCGCAAGACCAACCGGGCGGTGATCGTCGAGGAGGGCTGGCCGCACGGCGGCGTCGGCGCCAACCTCTCGACCCTGATCACCGAGCAGGCCTTCGACGACCTCGACGCGCCGGTGCAGCGGGTGACCGGCGCCGACGTCCACATGCCCTACTCCAAGCGCCTCGAGCAGGCGGCGATCCCCCACTCCGAGCACGTGGTCAGTGCCGCACTGGCGACCCTGGAGGGCTCGCTCTGATGGCCGAGGTGGTGATGCCACGCCTCTCCGACTCGATGGAGGAGGGGACGATCCTGACCTGGATGCGGCAGGTCGGGGACGAGATCGCGGTCGGGGACGAGCTGGTCGAAATCGAGACCGACAAGGCGAACATGGCCTACGAGGCCGATGTGGCGGGCACCCTTACCGAGATCCTGGCCGAGGAGGGGGAGACGCTGCCGATCGGGTCTCTGATCGCTCGCATCGGGGATCCGGATGAGGGTTCGAGCGCTGAGGACGAGGGCTCAGACGCCGCAGCCACGGGTCCTGTCGCCGCGGGGGACCCCCCACCCCCTCCGGTAGCCAAAGCTTCCTCGGGGGCGGGCCCCCCTACGGCGCCACCCGTGGATGAGGCGGCGGAAGCACTCGACAAGGGATCGGACGAGGGCGAAAGCTCCGCGGCCGAGAGTTCGGAGCGGATCAAGGCCTCCCCCGTAGCCAAGAGACTTGCGAAAGAGAAAGGGGTCGACCTCTCGCAGATCGATGGGTCAGGGCCTGGCGGACGGATCGTGAAGAAGGACGTGAAGAAGGCGGCAAAGGCCGATGCCGCGGCTCCTCCCACCCCTACCCAGCAGGTAGGGGTGGGAGGAGACGCGGCCGATGCTGCCTTGCCCGCTCCTTCTCCCGAGCCCAAACAGGAGTCGGCGGAGACCGCGAAGGGCGAGGTGACCTACGAGGAACTCTCGAAGCTGCAGCAGGTGGTCGCCCGGCGCATGGCGGAGTCGAAGGCGACGGCGCCGCACTTCTACCTGCAGGCGGAGATCGACATGAGCGCGGCGGTCGAGGGCCGCAAGCACGTGAAGGAGCTCGCCGGCGAGGGCGACGTGGTGCCGACCTTCAACGACATGGTCGTGAAGGCGTGCGCGCTGGCGCTGAGGGAGTTCCCGCGGGCCAACGGCGCCTATCGCGACGGCCGCTTCGAGCTCTACTCGCGGGTCAACGTCGGGGTCGCGGTCGCCGCCGACGACGCGCTCGTCGTGCCGACGATCTTCGACGCCGACAAGAAGGGGTTGCGGGAGATCGCCACCGACACCCGCGCCCTCGCCGGCCGCGTCCGCGAGGGCAAGATCACCCCGCCCGAGCTCTCGGGCGGGACCTTTACGGTCTCCAACCTGGGGATGTTCGGGATCACCAACTTTCAGGCGGTGATCAACACGCCTCAGGCAGCGATCCTCGCGGTCGGCGCGATCGTCGAGCGCCCCGTGGTCCGCGACGGCGAGGTCACCACCGCCCACCTGATGGGCGTCACCCTCGCCTGCGATCACCGCATCCTCTACGGCGCCCCCGCCGCCGAGTTCCTCGCCAGGGTCCGGACGCTGCTCGAAGAGCCCCTCTCCCTAGCCCTCTAGCGTCTCGCGAGGTCGCACTTGACCCCGGTATGCGGGGTCAACTACGACCTCACGGATTCAGCAGGTCTTGCGGGCGCCGGTTACCGCGTTCCACGCTCGTCCCAAGGAGAAGTCGGCGGCCACCCGCAGCACGCCCGGGTGCGCCGTCCGCGCCACGGTCCAGTTGCCGCGGCGCAGGAGGCAGCCGCTGCCGCGCTCGATCGACCAGTAGGGCGTGAAGTTGAGGCGGACGAGAAAGCGGCCCGGCTCGGTGACGTCGAGGGCGAAGCCCTGGCGGCCGACCCAGAGGGTCTCGGCGCGGCCGGGGCCCAGCGGCGCCACCAGCGGCTTCGGATCCTCGACCTCGTAGATCCGCCAGTGCTCGGTGCGGTGGCGCAGGGTCAGGTAGGCGGGGTCGCTGAGGATCAGCTTCTCCTCCACCGCCGAGGAGTAGTCGAGCGGGGCGTCGGGCAGGGCGACGAAGGAGATCGCGTTGTCGCGCAGCCAGGCGGCGTAGCTGCGGTGGGTGAGCGCGCCGTCGGCGTAGAAGACGTCGTCCCGGGTGGTGTCGAGCTGGCGCAACCAGCCGCGGGCGAGGTCGAACTTCGGCGCCAGGTAGGCGGCCTCCCAGTGGTTGGCGGTCGGCGGCACCTCGATCCGCATGCTCTGGGCGCCGTGCTCCGCCAGCCAGCGGGCCGGCGGCTGGAAGTAGGCGGAGGTGGTCGCCGGGTCGCCGACGCTGCGGGCGATCTGGGTGACGCTGGCGGTGAACTGCCAGTAGAGGCTGCCGACCATGGTGACCGCCAGGACCGCCACGAAGAACCAGTTCGGCACGGTCGGCCGCGGCCGCCGCGAGAGCAGCGCCGCCGCCAGCACCGGGCCGCCGAAGAGGGCGCCGAGCCGGGCGGCGTTGCCGCCGAGAGCGTTCGGCACCAGCCAGATCAGCGTCGCGACGAGCGCGTAGCCGAGGATCACCTGGCGCAACTGCCGCTCCTCCTTCGCCACCCCCTGGGTGAGGATCAGCGCGCCCAGGCACCAGGCCGGGATCGCGAGGTAGGAGGAGAAGGCGAACGGGAACTGGCCGGGCTCGGGGAAGGCGATGTTGGGGACGATCGTCAGCGCCAGGGCGAGGCCGCCGACGGCGAGCGCAGGGCGGCTGAGCCGCTTCCCGCCCTCCCACGACCCCGCCAGCACGACGCCGGCGAGGAAGACGGCGGCGACCGGGCTGGCCAGCGCGCAGCCGGTCGCGGCCAGGAGGGCCAGCGCGTTGCGGCGCAGCTGCAGGCAGCGCAGCGAAGCCAGCCCGAGGGCAACGCCGAGGGCGAAGGTGAGCTGGCCGTCGGCGAGCAGGGTGACGACACCGACCGCGAACCAGAGCGTCGCCCAGCGCGCCTCGACGCCCCAGCGGTCGCGAACGAGGCGGTCGAAGAGGTAGGCGGAGGAGACGACCGAGAGCGTCCCGACGACCTGCGGGCCCAGCAGCGCCGCCAGCGGCGGGAAGAGGACGCTGTAGGTGAGGGTGTAGTGGCCGCCGTACCAGCTGCCGTTCCAGATCGCCAAGCCGGCCCTGTGGAAGAGCTCGGTGCGGAAAACCTGGGCGGCGAGGTCGCCGACCGGGGGGCTCCAGAGCAGCATCGCCAGCGCGAGCGCGGAACTGAGCGCGACGGCGGGGAGCCATTCTGGACGGAGAACCTTGGACTGGTCCATATATGGACTGCAAAGGATACGGACGTACCCTGCGAGAATTGGGGAGATGAGCGATGAGGTCACGGTTGTGCGCTGCGGCACCCTCACCTACGAGCGCGGGCTCGAGGTGCAGAGCTACCTCGAGGGGCGGCGGCAGCGGGACGAGATCGCCGACGTCCTGCTGCTGCTCGAGCACACTCCCGTCTACACGCGCGGCCGCCGCGTCACCGACGCCGAACTGCCGATGGGGGTCGAGTGGTACGAAAGCCAGGGGATCGCGGTCCGCGACACCAACCGCGGCGGCCAGGTCACCTACCACGGTCCGGGCCAGCTGGTCGCCTACCCGATCGTCAGCCTCGCGCCCTACGACGACGACGTCCACACCTTCGTCCGCGGGCTCGAGCAGGTGATGATCGGCGCCCTCGCCGAGCACGGCGTGGCGGCAGGGCTGATCGAGGGCAAGACCGGCGTCTGGGTCGGCGAGCGCAAGATCGGCTCGATCGGCGTCCACGTCAGCCGCGGAGTGACGACGCACGGCCTCGCCGTCAACGTCAGCAACGACCTGCAGCCGTTCGAGTGGGTGGTCCCGTGTGGGATCGAGGGCTGCCAGGTGACCTCGCTGACCCGCGAGCACGGGGCCGAACAGGACCTCGACGCCTTCGCCGCCACCGTGGCGACGCGGTTCGGCGACGTCTTCGAGCGCACCCCACGAGCCACGGCGCCGGCCGAACTCGGCCTGGAGCTGCCGGGAGCTAGGCTGGAGGCGAGCCGATGAGCGACGTCTCCACCCCTTCCCCCCCGCCGAGCGAGCGCCTCCACGTAACCCGCTCCCGCGCCAAGCCCGGCGGCAGCGCCGCCGCGGCCGAGGGCACCGTCCCCTTCAAGCGCGCCCGCAAGCCGCCGTGGCTGAAGGTGCCGGCGCCGGGCGGGCCCAACTACCGCCGCCTGAAGGCGACGATCGGCTCCGACAACCTCCACACCGTCTGCGAGGAGGCCAACTGCCCCAACGTCGGCGAGTGCTGGGAGCGCGGCACCGCGACCTTCATGATCTTGGGCGACGTCTGCACCCGCCGCTGCGGCTTTTGCAACGTGCAGACCGGCAAGCCGACCTGGAACGACCCGCTGGAGCCGGCGCGGGTCGCCAACCAGGTCAAGCGGATGGGCCTGCGCCACGCCGTCGTCACCTCGGTGGATAGGGACGATCTGCCCGACTACGGCGCTTCTGCCTTCGTCGGCGTGATCCGCTCGATCCGGATGCAGGCGCCCGGCTGCAAGGTCGAGGTCCTGACCCCCGACTTCCGCGGCCAGGAGATGCCGCTGGCCAAGGTCGTCCACGAGCGCCCCGACGTCTTCAACCACAACGTCGAGACGGTGCCAAGGCTCTACCCGATGGCGCGGCGCGGCTCGCGGTTTCTGCGCTCGGCCCGGGTACTGCGTATGGCCAAGGAGATGGGCGGGCCCGAGGTCGTCACCAAGTCGGGGCTGATGGTCGGGCTCGGCGAGAGCTTTGAGGAGATGGTCGAGACCTTCGGCCTGCTGCGCGAGCACAAGGTCCAGGTACTGACCGTCGGTCAGTACCTGCGCCCGACTGAGAACCACCTGCCGGTGGTGCGCTACTGGCACCCGGAGGAGTTCGAGGCGCTGGAGCGGGCGGCCTATGAGCTGGGCTTCGAGTCGGTCGCGGCGGGGCCGCTGGTGCGCTCCAGCTACCACGCCGACCAGAACCTGCCGGAGGGCAAGCGGGTGGAGAGTTTGCTGGCCTAGGCCAGCTCGACGCGGTCGGGATCGATCGGGTCGTATACGACGTCGATCTGGCGGCCCTGCTCGATGCGGCCGAGGCGGCCGGAGGAGAACTTCCGCTTGACCTGGAACGGGATGCCGTCCCGGGGCCGGACTTCGAGCGTCAGCTCGACCATCTGGTAGCCGCCGACCGAGCCGGGCAGGACGGTGGCGTCGAGGATCGTCGCCTTCGCCCCGGCCATCCCCGGCCTCGGCTTCTCGCGCCGCGCGGGGGCATCGAGGTAGGCGAGCAGGAGACCGCTGAGGCCGACGGCGACGCCGCCGCCGATCAGCCCCGGACGGGCTGCGTCGGTGGGGATCGCGACCCCGGCGGCGGCCATTCCCAAACCGGCCACGATCATCAGGACTCCGACGACGAACACCCGTCGAATCTATCCCAGAGTCGGGCGGGGAGGTTAGGCTCGCGTTCGACGAAACCCGAACGGTGTCGGGCGACCAGCGATCTAAAAGGAGCGGACGAGAATGGGCATGTTCAAGGACATGAGGGATCTGAACAAGGCCGGCAAGCAGATGAAGAAGGACCGCGGCGGCAGCCTGAAGATGATGAAAGACGGTCTCGCCCAGGCCAACGAGATGGTCCAGGGTGTCCAGGCCGACCAGGAGCTGGCCGAGCGCCTCGCCAACGACGGCGTCGACGGCACCGCGACGATCATCTCGATGGTCGCCACCGGCGCCACGATCAACATGCAGCCACAGCTCCAGTTCCAGATGAGCGTCGACGTCGGCGGCTCCGTCTCCACCGTCACCCACGTCCAGGCCGTCTCCCCCGCGATCATCGGCCAGCTCCAGCCCGGCGCCCAGGTCCCAGTCAAGGTCGACCCGAGCGACCACTCGCAGTTGATGATCGGGCTCGCGGGGTAGTTCACGGCCAGCGGCCTCGGCGCTGGCGACCTCACCGGCACCTACCCGAACCCGCTGATCAAAGCGGGCGCGGTCGACGCTGCCGCCGACGCGGTGACCAGCGCCAAGATCGGAGCGAGACGGACCCGAACACGACCTGGGTGGTCGAAGGCATGGTTGACGCGGGCAGCAACACGCTGTTCGCTTGGGTAACTGCCTAGCCGTCTAGACGACAAACCAGCGGGGCGGCGGTAGGTCGCCGCCCCGCCCACAACTCAACGCAAGGAGACAGCGAGCCATGAACGCCAATACGACCGATGACAACGAACTGAAGGCGCGCCACCGCAAGATGTGGGCGTCCGGCGACTACCCCTCGATGGTCGAGACCTTCCTGCTGCCGCTCGGGCCGCGGCTGGTCGATGCCTGCGAGATCGGTCCGGGCACGCGGGTGCTCGACGTCGCCGCCGGCACCGGCAACGCCTCGATCCCGGCCGCCCAAAAGGGCGCCGCGGTGACCGCCAGCGACCTTACCCCCGAGCTGTTCGAGGCGGGGCGGGAGCGGGCGGCGGCGGCGGGCGTCGAGCTCGAGTGGGTGGAGGCCGACGCCGAGCACCTGCCCTTCGCGGACGGCGCCTTCGACGTCGTCATCTCCGCGATCGGGGCGATGTTCGCCCCCTACCACCAGAAGGTCGCGGACGAGCTGGTGCGAGTCTGCCGGCCCGGCGGCGAGATCGGGCTGCTGAGCTGGACCCCGGAGGGCATGATCGGGGGGCTCTTCAAACTGATGGGGCCGTTCGCGCCGACGCCGCCCCCGGGCGCGCAGCCGCCGCCGCTCTGGGGCGGCGAGGAGCACCTGCGGGAGCTGTTCGGGGCTCGGGTCGGGTTCGAGGCGCCGCGCCGCGAGGTCCTGGAGGTGACCGCCTTCGAACGCCCCGGCGACTTCGCCGAGCACTTCAAGCAGCGCTACGGGCCGACGATCGCCGTGCGGGCGAACGCCGAGAAAGAGGGACGGGCGGAGGAGCTCGACGCGGCCTTGACTGGCTTCTTCGAGGAGCGGAACCTGGGCGAGGACACGGCCGCCCGCTTCGAGATGGAGTACCTGCTGGCGGTCGGCACCCGGGCCGCCTGAGGCGAAGATCGGTGAGCCCCGCCGCCGATATTCACCTGGAGGAGCTGCGCTTTCGCCTGCGGGGTGGGCTGCTGCGGGCACTGCGCGGCGGCAGCGCCAACTCCGGCATCGTCACCTCGTTTGAGCTGCGGCTGCACCCGATCCCCCGAGGTTGAGAATCGGACTGAGCGGAGGACTTACTCGGCCTACAATTCAGGAGAGGGGCCATAGCTCAGCTGGCAGAGCGCGGCGTTTGCAACGCCGAGGTCGCCGGTTCGATCCCGGCTGGCTCCACTCTAGGATCGACAGCAAGATTCGGCTCCGTGTAGTCGCTAGCGTCCCGAATCCCGAGGCGCTGGTTGTTCATCGCGGGCGCCAGGCGGAGGCTCAGCTCGCTTCGCCCGGAGCCCAGCTCGCTGGCCGGGCAGTAGTAACAGCGCTCGCTCGTAGCGTCGTAGACAGCGATCCAGTCAACCATCTCGGCCGTGTAGTACTTCGTCTGCCTAACCTTTCCTTTGGTCAGCGAGTGCGAGCGGCAGCGGATTGAGAGGCGTCGTCCGTTTGACCTCGTGAACTTCACCTGGACGCGGTGGAGGATTCCGTCGTAGTCCGCGATCAGGTCGTAGTCGCTGTCCTCGCCGAATGGAATCGAAAGCTTGCACCCCCGCTCGATCAGATCGCATGCAACTTTCAGCTCGGCAAGATCACCGAGTTGCTTCAGAGCTGCCATCGACCCCGAGGCTAGGGATCAAATGCGCACACGTGGCGCGCAGGACTGTGACAACTAGCGCACGACGGCGCGCTTGTATTTCGCCACCGAGAGGAAGGCGAAGACGACGGCGATGCCGATCGACCAGGCGAAGGCGCCCCAGATGCTGTTGCCGGCGGGGGCGCCGAGGAAGAGGGCGCGCATCGCGTCGACGACGATCGTGAAGGGGTTGACTTCGGCGAATGCCTGCAGCGCCCCCGGCATCGAATCGACCGGGACGAAGGCGGAGGAGATGAACGTCAGCGGGAAGATGACCATGAAGCCGAGCGACTGCGAGGCCTCCGGCGAGGACGAGGAGAGACCGATGAAGGCGAAGACCCAGGAGAAGGCGTAGCCGAAGAGCAACAGCAGGAAGAGGCCAGCGACGATGTGAGTCAGCGGCGCGTCGAAGGAGAAGCCGGCGATGACGCCGACGACGATCATCGTCGCCATCGAGATCGAGTTGGTGACGATGTCGGCCAAGGTGCGGCCGCCGAGGACCGCGCTGCGCGCCATCGGCAGCGAGCGGAAGCGGTCGATCAGTCCCTTTTTGAGGTCCTCGGCGAGGCCGACCGCGGTGATGAAACCGCCGAAGGACATCGTCTGGACGATGATCCCCGGCATCAGGAAATCGATGTAGTCGTAGCCCGGGGTTTCGATCGCGCCGCCGAAGACGTAGGCGAAGAGCAGCACGAACATGATCGGCTGCACCGTGAACGAGATCAGCAGGTCGGGCTGGCGCTTGATCCGCATCAGGCTGCGTTGGGCCAGCACCAGGGTGTCGGAGGCGGCGTTGCCCAGCCCGCTCATCGCTCCTCCTCGGCCTGGTCGTCGTCCTCGGACTCGGCCGCGTGGCCGGTGAGGGTGAGGAAGACGTCGTCGAGGGTCGGCCGCCGCATCGCCACGTCGTCGATCCCGACACCGGCGTCGTTCAGGCGTCGTACCGCCTCGGCGATCGCTCCCTGGCTCTCCCGCACCGGCATCCGCAGCAGGCCATCGGCCATGGCCGGGCGCTCCGCCGCGATCGGCTCGAGGGCCGCGATCGCCGCCTCGGCGTCATCCTTCGACTCCAGGGTGATGTCGAGGCGCTCGCCGCCGACCTGGTCCTTGAGCTCGTCGGAGCTGCCCTCGGCGATGACGCGGCCGTGGTCGATCACCGAGATCGTGTCGGCCAGGCGGTCGGCCTCGTCGAGGTACTGGGTGGTGAGCAGCACGGTCGTGCCTTCGGCGACCCGGCCTTCGATCGTCTCCCAGAGGCCGATGCGGCTGCGCGGGTCGAGCCCCGTGGTCGGCTCGTCGAGGAAGAGAACCGGCGGCCGCGCGACCAGCGCCGCGGCGAGGTCGAGGCGGCGGCGCATCCCGCCCGAGAAGGTGCGGACGAGGCGGTCGGCGGCGTCGCTGAGGTCGAAGTTCTCGAGCAGCTCGGCGGCGCGGGCGCGCGGCTCGCCCTTCGGCAGGTGGTAGAGGCGGCCGACCATCTCCAGGTTCTCGGCCCCGGTCAGGTTTTCGTCGACCGCCGCGTACTGGCCGGCGAGGCCGATCTGGCTGCGCAGCTGGGTGGCCTCGGCGACGACGTCGAGTCCGGCGACCCGGGCGCTGCCTCCGTCGGGCGGCAGCAACGTCGTGAGGATGCGGACAGCCGTGGTCTTGCCGGCCCCGTTGGGGCCGAGCAGGGCGAGCACGGTGCCCGTCGGGGCGCCGAGGTCGACTCCGCAGAGCGCCTCGACGTCCTTGTAGGACTTGCGCAGGCCCTCGGCTTCGATTGCGAGGTCGGAGGCAGCGATGCCCCGCAACCTACTGATTGGTGACGAGCGGTGACGGGAGCGCTGGGCGCCGGCTCAGTCGTCGAAGTCGAAGTCTTTCGGGGGGCGCTGCTCAAACCAGAGGTTCTCGTCCTCGGGCGCGTCCTCGAGGAACTCCGGGGTGTCCTCGAGCACGTCCTCGTGCGACCCGGTTTCGGGGTCGTAGGGGTTGGCCTCGGTGGGCTCGGACGACTCGGGGGCCTCAGGGACGGGGCGTGGCTCGGCGGTCTCGTGCTCAGCCGACTCCGGCTCCACGGTCTCGAGCTCAGCCGACTCCGGCTCGTCCTCGTATTCCTCCTCGACGTCGAAGATCGCGGTGCCTTCCTCGGTCTCGTTGAAGGAGGCGGGAAGCGGATCCTCGGTGCGCGGCTCCGCGGCCGCTGGCTCCGGCGGCGCGGGCGGCAGCGGCTCCTCTTCGGTGATCGGCGCCTCGAGGGCGTTGTTCAGCTCCTCGGAGAGCCGCTGCTCGCTGAAGAAGTCGTCCTCCTCGTCCTCGAGGTCGGACTCCTCGACGTCGGCGGCGGAGGCCTCGATGCCGGAGAGCGGGTCGACCGGGGCCAGGCGGGGCTCGGCGATCCCGGCGTCGAGCAGCTCGTCGTCGGAGGGGCTCTCCGCCTCGGCGCCGGCCTCCATCTCGGCCTGGACGTCGAACATCTGGGTCGGCTGGTCGGCGATCGCCTCGCGCTCTTCGGTGCTGTGGACGCCGTCGGGATTGGGCCCCTCGGCCTGCGGCTCCTCCGCGGGGACGACCTGGTGCTCGCCGGCGGGCTGCTCCTCGACCGACGGCTCGGAAGTGAGCTCCTCGTCGACCGGGGCCTCGTCGGGGTCCGGCGCGCTCGGCATCGGCGGCGCCTCCTGCAGGTCGGCGATGTTGGGCGCGCGGCGCCCTTCCGCCTCCGCCCCTTCGGCGGCCTGCCCTTCTCCCGCCCCGGGCGCGGTCAAAAACTCCGTCGGAGCCTCGGCGAACGAGTCCTCCTGCCCGGGCCGCTGCGGCGGCCCAAAGGCCTCGTCCTCGAGCTTTTTGACCTCGGACTCGTCCGCGCCATGGGCGCGCTTCAGTTCCAGGTGCTCTCGAATTGCGTCGTCGAGGATGCTCATATGACCTACCGCCGCGACAGGCTGTCAAAGACTATGCGGTTATCCTTGCCCTTGCGAGGCCATGGGAGCAACTTCCCAGCCACGCCTCGGGGCTATAGCTCAGCTGGCAGAGCGCCTGGATCGCACCCAGGAGGTCGGCGGTTCGAATCCGCCTAGCTCCATCGACGAAGGGTCCCTGCAAACGGGCGGCTTCGCTCTCTAGGGGGAAACTTGAACCATCCTCACCTATCCCACTTCCGGGGGCCTGAACCCGCCGTCGTCGATCTCAGCCAGCCGGAAACGCCTCGAGGAAGGCCCCAACGAAAAGGCAACAGTCCTCTTCGGCCTAATCCTGCTCATCGCCGCAGCGACTTTTGCTGTCCGAGGCGGCCGTTGTCGAAGCGATCTTCGAGCGCCCCGTCGACCTGGCCTACGCCTCCCGCGTTTCCAGCGCCGGCCTGCTTGCGCGATGAGTCAACTAGGAGCCCATCTCCGGTTTGTCCACCCACGAAGGCGACGTATAGCCCTAGAGGAGATTCTTAGAATGGGCGGTGCGCCAAGCGAGTCGAAGTGCCGCCTCCCTAGTGTCAGCCGTCGCGTCTCCCACATATTTGGTGATCGTCTTCCCCTCGCGCGAATAGCGAAGGTAGGCGTATATGCGACGACTCTTTGGAAGTTTCTTCAGGCGGATCGAAGCGGTGGCTGTGCCACCACCAGGGAGCTTGACTGCTCGCCTCGTCCTACCCCCCGCTGCTGAATCCTGCTCTATGGTCCGCTCCCGCCTCCCACCGGCGGATACCTTCCATACCTCTGGAAGCGGCGGGACTGAGGCCCAATGTTGATTCACGACTTGCGCAGTGCGGCCTCGACGGCATCGGCTGCGGTCTTGGGACCATGCAAAATCTCGCTCTCCCAGACGCGAACTACCCGCCACCCGTCGGCTTGGAGCGCGACGGTGACTTCGCGATCGCGCTCCATGTTCCGGCGCAGCTTCTTCATCCACCACTCGCGGTTATTCGGGAATAAGTCCTCCATTCGATCCAAGCCCCGGAGCCGATGCGCATTCCCGTGCCAGAAATCCCCGTCGACAAAGACCGCTACCCGGCGAGACCGCACGACGATGTCAGGGCGCCCCATGACGTCTTTCGCGTGGAGGCGATAGCGAACGCCGCGGCGGTGCAACTCGCTCCGGAGGAGCATCTCCGCCCGGGAGTCCTTCCCCCGGACGGCAGCCATCATTCGGGAGGTCACTTTCGGATCGCGGCGACGGCTCTCCGCCACGCTCCTAGCTCCCGGCGAGCCGCTCGGCAATAGATTCGCCCATGATGCGGGCGAGCGTCACGGGGACCGCGTTACCGATCTGGCGCATAGCCTCGCTTCGAGGTCCCTCGAAGACGTAGCGGTCAGGGAAACCTTGGACCCGCGCGCACTCGCGCACGGTCAGGTAACGATACTTTCCATCTCCAGTCACAAGCACGTGCTCGCCCCCCGGAACGCCATGAACACCCGCCTTGACCGTCTTTGCCGGCCGGTCGATCGGGTTTCCGCTGTGGCCTAGATAGAGGCGGGCGCCCGGAATGCCTACGTGGTTCGCGATTTTCGAATACTCCTCGCCGACAATCGGCTCAGGCAATCCGCGAAGCTCATCGCGGAGCGTGCGCCAGCGCTTCGCGCGCCGGTTCACGTCGCCTCGTTCCCAGCGCTTGAGACGGGCCACGGTGATTTTTGGATCCTCGGAGTCGGGCTTGGGGTCGAGGCCGTGCTCACGCCAGTACCGACCATTGTGCTTCGCCCAAATCAGAGCGTCCTCGCTGTAGGCGGCCGCCGGCCATTTCCACTCAGCCTCCAAGTCTCGCCGGAAGGCGACGATGAAGACGCGATGCCGAGTTTGGGGTACGCCGTAGTCCGCCGCGTTGACGAGTCTGAAAGCAACCTCGTACCGGTCGCTTGGGCTCCCGCGCCGCTCGAGGTGCTTAGAGAGCCGCGCCTTATGCTCAGTCCAGAGCTCCCGGCGCCGCGGAGCGAGGTGGGGAGCTCGAAGCTGGTCGAGGATGTACTCGAAGTAGGGAGCAAAGGCTTCGCGCGTAATGCCTCGCACGTTCTCGAGGAGAATCGCCTTGGGCCGCACGGCACGGACCGCGCGCAGAACCTGAGGGAACAGGTTTCGCTCATCCTCGTCGCCGCGATGCAACCCGCCGAGTGAGAACGGCTGGCATGGCGCTCCACCGGCAAGCAGATCGGCCTGTCCTTCAAACCGAGAAAGCTCCAGATTGGCCACGTCGGCCTCCGCGAGGGGCCACCGCGAGGGCGGGGTGCCATTCAAGGAGGGGAACGACACATCCGCAGCCAGGTTGGCCCGCAGCGTGTCGCACGCACGACCATCCCGCTCGTTGACGAGGAGGTGGCGAAACTTTGCCTCATGGAGCCCGAGCGCAAGTCCCCCGCCGCCCGCGAACAGCTCGATCGCGGTCCCAACGGGCTCCTGGGATGGCGCGCGAAGCAATCGCCTGGGTGCCCTGGCAGCTCGGGTCATCTACCTGTAACTATACCGCGG